>NZ_FLKH01000012.1 GCF_900086715.1 Gracilibacillus timonensis
AATCGATCGAGGACTTATCTATACATGATGTTGGCTTGTCCGATGAATTCTTATCTAGTTTTGAAAGTATATAAAAAACACTTGCATTTCGTATAAGGCATGCGTTATAATATGTCTTGTCCTTATCGAAAGAAAGTCTGGTGACGATAGCGAAGAGGTCCCACCTGTTCCCATGCCGAACACAGTAGTTAAGCTCTTCAGCGCCCATGGTAGTTGGGGGTTTCCCCTGCAAGAGTAGGACGTTGCCAGGCAGTATTTTTTTCTAATTTTATATCATCGCGGGGTGGAGCAGTCTGGTAGCTCGTCGGGCTCATAACCCGAAGGTCGCAAGTTCAAATCTTGCCCCCGCAACCAATGGTCCGGTAGTTCAGTTGGTTAGAATGCCTGCCTGTCACGCAGGAGGTCGCGGGTTCGAGTCCCGTCCGGACCGCCAGATCATAACTTGACTCTAATAAATATACAAAAGGATTTTCTTATCGAGAGCCGATAAGGGAATCCTTTTTTTATTGGTTAGGAAATTATAAAATGGAATGCTTGTGGATAACTACTTGTTAACAATAGGCCACGTCCAGCTCCAAGCGCCCAGCAACTAGCGCAACTTCCCTCAGCTTCGTACGATAAGGTAACATCGGCTCCTAACGTCGCCGTGTTACCTTTATCTCCTACGCTTCAGTCCAGTTGAACGGGCGCTTTGCGCTTTTGTTCTGTATATCAGGCAGAATGATAGATTCTCAAGTTTTGTGGAAATGTTAGAGTGATATTATAGTATGGTAATGCTGAATTAAAATTGAAATGAGAATTTTTACTGAAAGCTAACCGAAAGCATAGGCTAAAAGGTTGTAGACCAAATAAAATGTTAGTCTAAAATCAGGGATTAGGCTCTTAGCAACGCTGTTCTGATGTGACGGAGAATTACGTCTATTTCTTATCTATAAGTCAACCGGTTGACATACATATTAAAAGACAGTAAACTATGGTTTAATAAGTTATTTCACTCCGAGGCACTTATTATCTGGCATTACCTAAAAATATTCAAATATCTGTTATAAAATACTATTTATTCCACGCGAGGTAGGCTTTGATGAAAAAGCATGATAAGTATAGTTTCATTTCTACACTTTTCCAATTTTCGATTGTCTGCATTTGTTATCATAGGACAACAGCTTATTGCAAGATCGTCAGATAACACTAATTTTTAAAACTTGCGATGCTTTGTTTTCTTCTCTTCTCCATGACCGAAACATAAACAGATTACTTGAAAACGATTTCTAACATTTGGTTGTTTGAGCATTAAAGGAGAGCGCTCATAAAATATTGGCTTTTGAGGAAAATTCTTTTTTAGTTTTTCTGAGGGATTTGGATAATCGACGCATCGGAGTGTTTCTAATAAAAAAAGGGGGAGTACCATCTGAAATTTAAATTCTTAATGTTGGGCTTTATGTGCATGGGGTTTCTTATTGGCTGTCAAATAATAGAGGGGGGTTCCGATGTGGAAATAGAATATAAAGCAGGTAGTGATTACTATACAGAAAAACATAGACCGCAATTTCATTTTTCAACGTTTTCAGGTAACTTGGCGGATCCTAATGGTTTAATCTACTATGAAGATGAATATCACCTATTTCATCAAAAAAATGGGATGTGGGCGCATGCGATTAGTCCAGACCTCGTTCATTGGGAGCACATGGATATTGCACTTGAACATGATGAGTTAGGTCAAGCATTATCCGGGAGTGCTGTAGTGGATTGGAATGACAGCTCTGGTCTGTTTGATGGGGAGACCGGTCTTGTCGCGATTTATACCAATACAACTGGTGGAGAAGCGCAAAGTATAGCTTACAGCAACGATAATGGAAGGACCTGGGAAAGGTATGAAGGAAATCCTGTCATTGAGAATCCTGGTATTAAAGATTTTCGGGATCCTAAGGTTTTCTGGCATGAAGAAACGGAAAAATGGGTGATGATTGTTTCAACCGATAAAAGTGTTACCTTTTATAATTCGGATGATTTAATTGATTGGGAATATCAAAGTCAATTTGGCGATGGTCATGGTACACATGTTGCTGTATGGGAGTGTCCAGACTTGTTTCGTTTACCCGTAGACGGTGACGAGGATAATCAAAGATGGGTGATGCATGTTAGTGTAGGCGATAATGAGGAAACAAATGGTTCCACTGCGCAATATTTCGTTGGCGAATTTGATGGTACACAATTTATTCATGAACAGGATCCAGAACTTGTAACGATCACGGATGCTGGACAGGATTTTTATGCCGCTCAGAGCTTTTCCGGTATGCAAGAAGAGGACGGCCGTCGTGTTTGGCTGGGATGGATGGCAAATTGGCGCTACCCTTATCAATCACCAACCGATCCATGGATGGGCTCAATGTCGATTCCAAGAGAATTATCGTTAAAAGAGAGTAACGATGGACGCATTCAACTTATGCAACAGCCGATAGAAGAGCTAGAAACACTGCGTGAGACAGAACTTTCCTTGGATCCTTTTGAAGTAGAGGGCACGTATGATGTAGACTTTGATGGCACCAATTATGAATTTCGTTTAAAAGCGACTTGGGAGGACTTAGAGGAACTCGGTATTCGATTAAGAATGGGCGAGGAAGATGAACAAACCATCGTCGGTGTTCAACCGGAAGAAGAAAAAGTATTTCTCGACCGCAGCTTAGCTGGTTTAGAACAATTGACAGATAGAAACGGGGAACCCTTCACGTTTGGGGCGAAGTTCGAGGAAGCATATGAGGCTGATCAAAAAGAAATTGAAATCCATGGTTTTGTCGATGAATCCTCTGTAGAAATGTTTATCAATGATGGAGAAACGGTATTTACTAATTTAATTTATACGACCCCAACGAATCATGGATTACAGCTTTACACCAAAGGAGGTACAGCAGAAATAGAGGAGTTTACTGCTTATCATTTACGATCCACCTGGCGGCAAACACCAGAAAATAGTGACATAGAATATCTTGTTGTGAACGAGGAGAAAGTAGAACTTCAAGTAGGAGAAGAACATGTACTAACTGCTTATGCCAAGCCTGATTGGGTAAATGAAGAACAGGTAGACTATGAATGGAGTGTGGAAAACGAGGAATATCTCACATTAACCGAGGAACAAGACGGCGTGAGGGTTGTCGGAGAACAACCTGGAAGTACAGAGATTATGGTAAAAGACGTAAGTTCGGATGTAGAAACAAGGATTACCGTACGGGTGGAATGATGGCGGGAATGAACTGGAGCAAGGTATTATGATTGTGCGTATACTCCAGTTCCTTTTTGATTAAAGTTTATCCGCTTGGGTATTGGATTGACTAGGTTTGCGGGCCGTTGAAGTGGAATCAAAAAAACGCTCTTGCAATATATCAAGTGCCTCTTCCATTTTGGCGAGCTCTTCGGTGGAAACCTGCTGTATGCGTTCTTGAAAAGAGACTTCCATAATTGAGAAGGCTTCATTCATTAATACTTCTCCCTGCTGAGACAATTGAATATAGTGTTTGCGCCGATCATTGGTATCGGTGCTTTTTTTTATGAGAACTTTCTCTTTGAGTTGTTTCAATTCTCGACTTGTATTGGGCATGGACATGTGCAGGCAATCGCTAATTTCGCTAGGTGTGACGGGTTGGTTTATCTTTACATATTCCACTATCTTGTATTGTACTTGTGAAAGAGTCTCTGGCTTGGCCATTTTTGTCCATTCATGTGTGGTTTGATGGACAGCGGCCGAAAATGATACGAATTTATGAAATAATGAGATATCTTTCATTTTCCTCACCCTTTCTTCTATATAAAGATACCAAAAAAATTATCATTAAACAATTATCATTTGATAACTAATCAGCAAGGTGCTATTATTTAGTTATCAAATGATAATGAAAAAGGAATGATAGAATGAATGTACTAATCGTGTTTAGTTACCCTAACCAAGAGGGATTAAATTATGCTTTTTTGCAGAAGGTGATCAAAGCTTGTGAAGAGAATCCAGATGTCCGTTCTTTTCAAGTGCTGGATTTATATCAGCAAGGTTTTGATCCGGTTCTGGTATTTAATCATCAGAAAAAAAGAAGGCACATGTATAAAGATCTGGAGCTGCAATCGTATAGAGATCAAATCGTTTGGGCGGATAAATTGGTGTTTATTTACCCGATTTGGTGGGGAAGACCACCGGCAATGTTGCTAGGCTATATTGATCAATTATTTGCTTCTAATTTTGCCTATCGGGATAAAGGAGGATTATTTCCGGAGGGCCTCCTCAAAGGAAAATCGGCAGTTTGTGTATCCACGATGAAAGGACCGACCTATTATCCATTGATATGGCTGCACAATGCCCATAAGACGCTTATGAAAAGGGCACTCTTTCGTTTTGTTGGAATTCGTAATGTGAAATTTTTTGAATTTGGAAATATGGAACGGGAAAATGGCAGTCAGGTCAAGAAATTGCAAAAGGTATATTATTACTTGAGAAGAATACATCATTAGAATATCACCTCAATCTTTTCATTGTGTGTATCATGAAACTTTTGGTATGATATTGTTATCTAGTATGTTACAGGGGTTTCCTAAGCGTTGGAAATCTGATTGGGAGGCTAAATATGGAAGAGTTCGACTTTATCCGTTCTATCACCCCTAAATACTATCGCCAGCCATCGATTATAAAAGGGATCGGTGACGATGCGGCGATTATTCGTCATCCCTATGAAGATCTGATTACGACCGTTGATACGATGGTGGAGAACGTTCATTTTTCGTCACAGACGACAGAACCATTCCATATTGGTTATCGTGTGTTAGCAGCCAATATTAGTGATATTGCAGCTATGGGAGGCAAACCTACCTCTTATCTGGTTTCCATGGTGATACCAGACCACTGGGAATTGTCGGATATTCGTATGATCTATCAAGGTATGGATCAGCTTGCCCGACAGTTTCAGATGGATGTTATTGGCGGTGATACCGTCTCTGGGGATCAGTTAAGTATCTCGATTACGGTATTTGGTACGGTGCATGCGAACAAAGCGCGATATCGAAGTGATGCCAAGCCAGGTGATGTCGTATTTGTTACAGGAACGCTGGGTGATGCGGCTTGCGGTCTGCATGTGCTTTTACAGGAAGATGAACAAGCCAAACAGAATTATCGGTATATGGTTAATCGTCACCGTATGCCCATGCCGCGCCCTGTTTTTATACAAGCCTGTCAGTCATTACCACGGATCAGCCTAAACGATGTCAGTGATGGTATTGCTAACGAAGCGAACGAAATAGCAGAAGCCTCTCAGGTAAAACTGCATATTTATTATGATCAAGTACCAAAACACCCGCAGTTATCTGATTTTAGCAAGGATCAGCAAAAGGAGTGGTCCCTATCTGGCGGCGAGGATTTTGAACTGATTGGCACGATTCCGGAAAAAGATATCCCTGTCTTGGAAAAAGTAGCAGTTGCTACTAATATTCCAGTTACGCTGATTGGTAAAGTAGAGGAAGCAGATAAGCATCAAGTGGGAGTATGGCTTCATGAGCAGGATCAAGTAAACAAGCTGGATCACACGGGCTATACCCATTTAAGAAGGTGAGATAATGCAAGCATATATCATAGAAACAAATACGGAAGCAGAAACCAAACAGCTGGCTTATCAATTGGCGCAAGGGTTAACACCAGGAGATGTGCTTACCCTGGAGGGCGATCTCGGTGCTGGTAAGACGACATTTACCAAAGGGCTGGGCGCAGGATTAGGCGTCAAGCGTGTGATCAACAGTCCTACTTTTACTATTGTCAAAGAATATATGGGCGATGTCCCCTTTTATCATATGGATGCCTATCGTTTAGAAGACAGTGATGAAGATATTGGTTTTGCAGAATATTTTCAACAGCATGGGATTACGGTGATTGAATGGGCACATTTTATTGCTGATTATTTGCCGGCGGACAGGCTGAATATCGAGATAACGCGTATCGATGACAATCGACGTCAAATTAAATTCCAGCCAACGAATGCACATTTTGAAAAGGTATGTAAGGAGCTAAAGGCATGAATATACTGGCAATCGACACATCCAATCAAGTATTGGGTGTAGCAATAAGTAAAGATGGGGAGTTACAGGCGGAGTATACAGCCAATGTGAAACGAAATCATTCGATTGGTTTAATGCCCGCAATTGAATATGTGATGGAGAAGAGTAACATCACGACGGATCAATTGGATCGACTAGTTGTGGCAAAGGGGCCAGGATCTTACACAGGTGTGCGCATAGGTCTAGCTACAGCGAAGACGATGGCATGGGCATTAGGTATACCTATAGTGGCCATATCCAGTCTAGAGCTGTTGGCGTATAATGTGAGGGAAAAGGGTGTTGCTGTTTCTCCTTTTTTTGATGCGAGGCGTGGTTTGGTTTATACAGGTTTATATCAGTTAGATCATGAAGGTATGCAGGTACTCGAAGCCGATCAAAATATTGCGATGGAGACATGGCTAGAGCAATTAAAAAGGCTGGAGCGTCCGGTGCTTTTTTTCAGTCAGGATATAGACATACATGAGGCTGTTATTAAAGAGAATCTCGGTGACTTGGCGAGGTTGCCACATCGCATAGACCATCTACCGAGACCGGGCATGTTGGCATTAATGGGCAATTACTATCCAGAGACACCTGTACATCAGTTGACGCCCAATTATATTCGTTTAGTGGAAGCAGAAGCAAATTGGTTAAAGGAACAGAAGCCACATGACACAAATTGACATTCGATCGATGACAGAGGCCGATATGGAGGCGGTGAAGCAGATTGATCGACGTTCGTTCACCGATCCTTGGCCTGATTATGTGTATCAAGAAGAATTAACTAATAATCAACATGCCAAGTATTTTGTTATGACTAATGATCAAGAAGTAATCGGATTTTGCGGCGTATGGATGGTCTTAGATGAGGCACAGATTACAAATATAGCGATTGATCCCAATTATCAGGGAAATGGTTATGGAACGGTGTTGTTTCAATATGTGATAAACTATGCCATCGCACATGGTATCATACGACTTTCGCTAGAGGTGCGCGTTTCAAATACAAGGGCACAAGCGGTATACAAAAAGTTTGGTTTAAAACCAGGTGGGATTAGAAAAAATTATTATTCAGATAATCAAGAAGATGCTTTAGTATTGTGGGTGAATTTATGAGTGAATACATTTTGGGAATAGAAACGAGTTGTGATGAAACAGCAGCGGCGATTGTGAAAGATGGAACGAAAATAATATCGAATGTGGTTGCCTCACAAATTGAGAGTCACCGCCGTTTTGGTGGAGTGGTACCAGAGATTGCTTCTCGCCATCATGTGGAACAGATTACTATGGTGTTAGAGGAGACCTTTCAGAAGGCTGGGTTAACGGCAGAGGATATCGATGCCATTGCAGTGACAGAAGGGCCAGGGCTTGTTGGTGCCTTATTAGTCGGTGTGAATGCCGCCAAAGGATTAGCATTTGCCAAGCAAAAGCCCCTTGTCGGTGTTCACCATATCGCTGGTCATATTTATGCCAATCGGCTGGAGAAGGAATTCGCTTTTCCGTTATTGGCCTTAGTGGTGTCTGGCGGACATACGGAATTGATTATGATGAAAAAACATGGAGATTTTGAAATTGTCGGAGAAACGCGGGATGACGCAGCCGGTGAAGCTTATGACAAAGTTGCAAGAACCCTGCAATTGCCGTATCCAGGTGGGCCGCAGATTGATAAGTTAGCAGCAGAAGGACGTGCAAGTATTGATTTTCCTAGGGCATGGCTGGAAGAAGGTTCGCTAGATTTTAGCTTCAGTGGTTTAAAATCAGCGGTTATCAATTCCCTACACAATGCCAAGCAAAAGGGAGAGACGTTAGCGCCAGAAGATGTAGCTGCCAGTTTCCAGGCCAGTGTGATTGATGTATTAACCGCAAAGACATTTCAAGCAGCGGAGAAATATCAGGTGAAGCAAGTCATTGTTGCGGGAGGGGTCGCGGCCAACAAAGGATTAAGACAAGTGATGACGGAGAAATTCCAACAAGTCCCTACGATCGATTTAATGTCCCCGCCTTTATCTTTATGTACGGATAATGCAGCCATGATTGCTGCCGCCGGATCCGTTGCCTTTCGACAAGGACATCGAGCCGATTTGGATTTAAATGCCAATCCCAGCTTGAGCCTGGAACGATATGCCGGCCGATCGGAATAAGCAGAGATGTAATGTCTCTGCTTATTTTTTTGGGAATGACGACCAAAAAAGCACTCGGGTCGGGAAAACGGTCGCCATCTCGGAAATGACGTCCAAAATCGGAGAGAACATGTGACAAACGGTCGTCATCGACGAAATGACGCCCAAAATCTGTGGGGACTCGTGACAAATGGTCGTCATCTCGGAAATGACGCCCAAAATCCGGTAGAACTCATGGCAAATGGTCGTCATCTCGGAAATGACGTCCAAAATCCGGGGGAACATGTGACAAATGGTCGTCATCTCGGAAATGACGCCCAAAATCGGAGAGAACTCGTGACAAATGGTCGTCATCTCGGAAATGACGCCCAAAATCCGGTAGAACTCATGGCAAATGGTCGTCATCCGAGTACCGTATGATTCAGATATAGTAAACCCAACTATGTTCCCCAACTGGTTTAAAATGTTTCTCTAATAATCTTTTTATCCTTTTTCTGGATATAATACCGCCACTCCACTCGTACACCAATTTTGAGGTTAATTTATCATCTGGGAATAATAACTGCAATTCTACGATATGTCGTAATAGGGCTTCTTCCATGTTATCGGCGGCTCCACATCGGGAACAAGTTAAATTCCAACCAGTTGAGGATAACGCCAATCGACCACATGAGTGACAGCGAATCCCTTTTTGCAAATCAGTAAATGAATAGGCAGGTAACTCAGGATAGGGATAGTCACCTAAGTCAGCAGAGACCAGCTGCTGCGCTACTTCTCTCTCTTTTTTTCCTGCTGGAGCTGCTCGGTTCATGGATTTTATAAAGGCAGACAGTTGCGAAGAAAAAATAAACTGTTTTAACAAGGGCGCTTGATAAAGGAAAAACTGTGGATGGGTAAACACAAGTCGGCTTTCTACTTGCATATGGACATGGTGAGTTTGCAGCCATCTACGCAGCAATGATTCACTTCGTTGTATTTGTAACAAAGGATTGGTAATTTCTTGATGAGGGAGCTTGTACCAGTTTTTTTCTTCGTACTTATGGTTACCAGCATAGTGTTTTACCTCTAATAGGAAAATGGTGTCACCAGTGATGATAAGGGAATCCAGTTGGAAAGTGGTCGTGCCTAGTTGAAGGTAGAGATCGTTGAGGAGTAAAACAGATGGTGAAAGCCTTTCAGTAAGCAATGACTCTAATTGAGTTTCACCTTGGTAGCCTTGCTGCAAATTTTGCAGGGTGGTCTTGTCTTGAGAAGAAAAAGGAAGTCGGTCTTGCAAGGCTTGATAAATTCTTAATTCTTTTGATTTTTCTAATGGTTTTATAATCATATATGCAGCTCCTTTTGTTACATCTTACAATAAGAATGGAACGAATGCAAAAACACTTCACTTATACACAAACCATGCCGAATAAAGTGGATAAAAAAACAGCAACCTTCCCAGCAAAGGTTTTGTATTCGCTTCAAAAAATGTGGATAAAACTCGATATTTTTGTGGATAACGGGGATAACTCTCTTAATAATTGCTATGCTAATAGTTGATAAGTGGATAACCTTGTGGGTAATTTAACGACAAAAAAAGACATTCTGCATCCCGCAAAATGTCTTTTACCATTAGTCATGAAGTGTCTCCCATTCCTCCATAAGTTCCTCTAATTGTTCGGCCAAGCGCTTGTTTTGATGGTTAAGTTCCGTGGTTTTCTCATGGTCTTGAAATATTTCAGGGTCACACAGCAGTTGTTCAATTTCTTCTATTTCCTGCTCATATCCTTCGATTTCACTTTCAATTTCGATGATCCTTCGTTCTTTTCTGCGCTTTTCCCGTTTGAGTTCTTTTTCCTTTTCAAAATCTGACTTGTTAGTTACTACCGTTTGCTCCGTTTTTATCTCAGCCTGTTGTAGTGCTGCTAGTTCTTCTTCCTCTTGTTTTTTGGCAATATAATAATCATAGTCTCCCCAATATAACGTCGTTTGTTCGGGTTGCATTTCGAGCACATGGGTTGCTAGTTTATTAATAAAATAACGGTCGTGCGAAACGAATAGAATCGAACCCGGGTAATCGATTAAGGCAGACTCCAGTACTTCTTTACTGTCCAGATCCAGATGGTTGGTTGGCTCATCCAGTAAGAGTAGATTGGCCTTTTCCATCATTAATTTGGCAAGCGCCAATCTGGCTTTTTCCCCGCCGCTTAAGGCAGAGACAGAACGTAAGACATCATCACCCGAGAAAAGGAAATTACCGAGGATAGTTCGGATATCCTTCTCATCTATAAAAGGATACTCGTCCCATAGTTCATTTAATACGAGTTTATTTGTGTGTAACTGTGTCTGCTCCTGATCATAATAACCAATCTGTACATTAGCACCTAATAGAATCTCACCAGTATCGGGCTGTAAGGCACCGATAATCAATTTTAAAAGGGAGGATTTTCCGACCCCATTTGGTCCTACTAACGCCACACTGTCCCCACGCTCCATGTGAAGCTGCAACTGACTAAATAAGCTGCTATCTTTATCCTGATAACGAAAGGAAAGGTCATTAATTTTTAAAACATCGTTACCGCTACGGCGATTCACCGTAAATGAAAATTTGGCAGAGCTTGCCTCGCCAGCGGGCTTGTCCATTACCTCCATCTTTTCCAGCTGTTTCCGTCGACTTTGTGCCCGTTTGGTGGTAGAGGCACGAACAATATTCTTCTGGATAAAGTCTTCCATACGTTTAATTTCTGTTTGCTGCTTTTCATATTGTTTGAGATCTCGTTCATAATTGGCGGCCTTTTGTTGTAAGTAGGCACTATAGTTACCTAGATATTTCGTAGAATGATGACGCGAGATTTCATAGATAATATCGACGGTTTTATCGAGGAAATAGCGATCATGTGATACGATAATGACAGCGCCGGGATAGCTGTTGATATAACCTTCAAGCCAAGTAAGTGTCTGAATATCCAAATGGTTAGTGGGTTCATCTAGAATAAGCACATCTGGTTTGGTTAATAATAACTTACCTAAGGCGAGCCGTGTCTTTTGTCCGCCGCTCAATGATGTGATCGAAGCAGACCACATGCTTTCTGGAAAATGCAGTCCATTTAATACTGCCTTTATTTCCGTTTCATATTGATAACCGCCAGCTAATTTGAATTGCTCTTGTTTGAAATCGTAGCTGGTCAACAGTTGTTGGTATGCCTGCTGGTCATCAAGTAGATCAGGATCACCCATCTTTGCTTCCATTTCGCGTAGGGCTTGTTCTTCTTGTTGAAAGTGTTGAAAAATCTGCAGCATTTCCTGCCAGATTGTTTCGTTGGAGTCTAAGCCAGTGTGCTGTGCAAGATAGCCAAGCGAGACCTCCTTTGGTTTGTGAATTTCTCCTTCATCATACCCAAGTTGTCCCGAAATGATATTTAATAAAGTGGATTTACCAGCTCCATTACGACCTACTATCGCAATCCGATCGTGCTGCTTGACTTCCAGCTTTATGTTTGACAAAATCAGTTCTGCACCAAACTGTTTTGTGAGATTGTTTACTTGTAAATAAATCATCTTTTTCACCTCTGCTGTCCTTAGTTTATCACAGCGCTAACCGTCCGTAAAATCCCCACGATTAAAGGCGGAACCGTGTGGAAAACGGTTGGTAACATCCTGATAAGTCTCGCTCTATCGTAAAGAGCTTCGTCCTGCAATGTGACCGATTGATTACTTAGTGAAATAGTTCACGACTTTTCTGTGTTTTTCTGTTAGAATAGAGATAGGTGAATCAGTCTTCATGAGGATACCTCACATTCACTAATCGAAAGTAAGGAGAATCAGTGATGCCAAATCAAAATAAAATACCACAAGCTACAGCGAAACGTTTACCACTGTATTATCGTTTTTTAAATAATTTGCATATCCAAGGAAAATCACGTGTATCTTCCAAAGAATTAAGCGAGGCTATAAAGGTGGATTCTGCAACGATTCGACGAGATTTTTCCTATTTTGGTGCATTAGGAAAAAAAGGATACGGCTATAATGTCGAGTATTTGCTTGGTTTCTTCCGTAAAACGTTAGATCAAGATGAAAGTACTCCTGTTGCCTTAGTCGGTGTGGGGAATTTGGGTACGGCCTTCCTTAATTATAACTTTACTAAGAATAATAATACAAGAATTGACATGGCATTTGATGCGGACCATGACAAGGTAGGGACACAGGTAGGTAATATTCAGGTGCATCATATCGATGACTTGGAGAAAGAGCTAGAAGATATTTCTGTAGCCATTCTGACTGTTCCTGTGTCGGAGGCGCAGCAAATGACCGATCGTTTAGTGGAGTTAGGGGTAAACGGTATTCTGAACTTTACGCCAGCAAGGATTACGGTACCGGACCATGTCCGGGTACATCATATCGATTTAGCGATTGAATTACAGTCTTTAGTCTATTTCATGAAGCATTACCCGTTGGAAGAAGAACCAAAGCAAGGTAGAAAAAAGACACGTACGTAATAAAAAAATGGAGTAGGACAGGCTGATGCTTGGTCCTACTCCATTTTTTGTGTTATTTTTTTTTGCGTTTTTCCTGCTTGATGCGTCGGTGTAGGCCAACCAAGCGAATCGCTAATACAAAGTCGATGGTTGCAAAGATCACTAATAATATTGTAAAAAAGTTAAAGACTGTATCCTCCACAAATCTTATCGCCAAAAAAGTAAATAATATCCCTAAAGCGAAATAAAAGATAGCAGAGCGTAATGGTGAAATACGCATGTGATGATTATCCCCCAATGAGTATGAGCATTAAGTCATTTAATTGTTTCATTTGTTCTTCTAATTCTTCCGGGTCAATTGATAGCTGGGCAATAATGGCGATGGTGTTCATCGACATATGAACAATAATAGGTACAAGGATCCGTTTTGTTTCTACATAGATAAAGGATAACACCATTGCTACAGCGGTATAAATTAGGATATGGCTAAAATCCATATGAACGACCGCGAAAACAACACCAGATAATAATGCTGCAAAGAAGAAATTCATTCGTTTATAAAGTGTACCAAAAATCGCCTTACGAAATACCAATTCCTCCAGAATAGGCCCTAAGATGGCAATAATCATAATAAAGATTGGCGACTGCCGGGCGATATTGCTTAAGTTCATCGTATTTTCTGAGCCAGGTGGAATTCCGAATACAAGGGCTTCAATAGCAACGGCTGCATATTGCGCCAGCATGACCATAATAAATCCTAACACGGACCATAGCACAATGGAACCAATCTTTTTTTGTCTCAGTTGGAAGAATTCCTTTATTTCATCTCGCAATAAATAAAGGGATAACAGCAAGGCTAATGCAAAAGTCACCACCGACCAGCCAACTGTAAATGCTGCAGGATCTTCAATCTGAGGAAGAAACGGTAATGCCAGATAAGCAGATAACTGCATGATGATATACGTTAAAATCACATAAATATATTTTTTCTCCAAAGTCAAACGTCTCCTTTAGATTCTTTTTAACCCATGCTAAATATTTTAACACATAACCTGCGTGAAATTGAACTAGTATGTCTGTAGGTGGTTTCAACTTTTAAAGTATATGAGAACAAACAGCCCATCATTCATGCAATCCATGTAGTGATGTTGCAGGTGGCTGAGTAGGTATTGCTTTTTTCCTATTTAAAAAAATAAAATTAAAATACTTGCAAAAAAGTGAAGTTTTCATTATTATAATAATTGTGTTAGCACTCCTCTTGAATGAGTGCTAATAAAACAAAATGAATGAGAAAATCAAGGAGGTAACATAAAAGATGCTTAAACCATTAGGTGATCGTGTCATTATCGAACTTGTAGAGCAAGAAGAAAAAACGGCAAGTGGAATTGTTCTTCCAGATTCTGCGCAAGAAAAACCACAAGAAGGTAAGGTGGTAGCTGTTGGTTCAGGACGTGTAACAGAACACGGAGAAAAGATTGCACCAGAGGTAGAAGAAGGCAATACCATTATTTTCTCTAAATTCGCTGGAACTGAAGTGAAGTATGAAGGAAAAGATTACTTAATTCTTCGTGAAAATGATGTATTAGCTGTTATTGGCTAAAGGACGAAGAACACTTATTTAAAATAACATAGTTCAAAAATTTAAGGAGGTTTTTTCATTATGGCTAAGGAATTAAAATTTAGTGAAGACGCTCGTCGTGCGATGCTGCGCGGGGTGGACACACTGGCAAATGCAGTAAAAGTAACATTAGGACCAAAAGGACGTAACGTTGTATTAGATAAAAAATTCGGATCTCCACTTATTACAAATGATGGTGTTACCATTGCCAAAGAAATCGAATTAGAAGATTCCTTTGAAAATATGGGTGCACAACTAGTTTCAGAGGTTGCTTCTCAAACAAATGATGTAGCTGGTGATGGTACAACCACTGCAACAGTTCTTGCACAGGCAATGATCCAAGAAGGATTGAAGAACGTGGCTTCCGGTGCTAACCCAGTAGGCGTTCGTCGCGGAATTGAGCAAGCAGTTGAAATAGCAACGAAAGAATTGCGCAACATCTCCAACCCAGTGGAAGGAAGAGAGTCGATTGCACAAGTAGCTTCGATTTCTTCTTCTGATGAGGAAGTAGGTCAGTTTATCGCTGAAGCCATGGAGCGCGTTGGTAACGATGGTGTCATTACGATTGAAGAGTCCAAAGGTTTTAACACCGAATTAGAAGTAGTGGAAGGTATGCAGTTTGACCGTGGTTATGCCTCTCCATATATGGTGACCGACCAAGATAAGATGGAAGCAGAGCTAGAAGATCCATATATTTTGATCACGGATAAGAAGATTAATAATATTCAGGAAGTATTACCCGTACTAGAGCAAGTGGTACAACAAGGTAAGCCGCTTCTTTTAATTGCAGAAGATGTAGAAGGGGAAGCTCTTGCTACCTTAGTATTAAACAAATTACGCGGTACATTTAATGCTGTTGCTGTGAAGGCTCCTGGATTTGGTGACCGTCGTAAGGCAATGCTTGAAGATATTGCTGTATTAACAGGCGCAGAAGTAATCACAGAAGACCTTGCTTTAGACTTGAAAAACACAACGATTGAACAACTTGGCCGTGCTTCTAAAGTTATCGTTACAAAAGATAATACAACGGTTGTAGAAGGATCTGGTGACCCAGAACAAATCGCTGCTCGTGTTGCTCAATTACGTGCACAAGTAGAAGAAACAACTTCTGACTTTGATAAAGAGAAATTACAAGAACGTCTAGCTAAGCTTTCTGGCGGTGTAGCAGTAGTGAAAGTCGGTGCTGCGACAGAAACGGAATTGAAAGAACGTAAGTTGCGCATTGAGGACGCTTTAAACTCTGCACGTGCTGCAGTAGAGGAAGGTATGGTTTCCGGTGGTGGTACGGCACTGCTTAACGTTTACGCGAAAGTAGCGGAACTAGAACTCGAAGGTGATGAAGCAACTGGTGCGAACATCGTATTACATGCATTAGAATCACCAGTTCGTCAAATCGCTGAAAACGCTGGACTAGAAGGTTCTATTATTGTTGAACGCTTAAAAGGCGAAGAAGTAGGTGTAGGCTTTAACGCCGCAACAGGCGAATGGGTGAATATGGTGGAAGCCGGTATCCTTGACCCTACCAAAGTAACACGCTCTGCCTTGCAAAATGCAGCTAGTGTATCTGCCATGTTCTTAACAACAGAAGCAGTAGTAGCTGACATTCCAGAAGAAGGCGGCGGCGCAGCCCCTGACATGGGCGGCATGGGCGGCGGAATGCCGGGCATGATGTAATGGGAAGTAGCATTGCTCTAAAAAGATAAGATTTGAAAAGTCCATTTCTCGTTATTCTTTCATTAAAATAACGGGAGGCGGACTTTTTTGTTGATTAAATTTGCTTACAGATAAATCCCCGCAAGATATTCGTAAATTACTAAATGATCTAGTTCATGAAGGACTATTTAAGATAGAGGTCTAGGGTCAGGCACTGTTTATGAACTTTCTGATATTTGAGCCTTTATTAATTGGGAACATTCAAAACAGAAAAGTCACAAGGGATAGCGTAACTAACACGGGGGGAACCGCAGATAATTCAGAGATCCATTAATTTTTAACGGTAAGAGAGTGATCCGTGCTCTTAGATCGTGAAGCAGCTAATTTTAGAAGACCATACATTAAACCATTAGTAGATAGAGGTTTACTAAAGCTTCGATATCCGCAGACTTATAAGACGAAGCGTAGATAATGTAACAACCAAAAAATAAAGATAGCCCACAACACTTCCACCTTAAATGATGCTGTTGAATGAATAAAGAACAGCTTGAACACATGATGAATACTGATTTTTAGGCTGATTCTATTTGTCAAAGTTGTATTGGGTTTTCTACGTTTTTTTGATCACGCCTAATGATCTGTATTGCTTACCAAAATCTAAGTCAAATGATTTTCCGATGTTTGCGAGTAGTTCATTATCATTCTTGTTTTGAAATCGCTAATATTTCTGGCTGTGTTTTTATTACAGTAGAAGCTTTAAATAGTAGCGTAGGATGGTATGAGAATTTAGGTTTTATAACACGTGAGAAAAATACGGATAAGTATAGGACAATGGTATTAATGGTATTGCAATTAAATGATCTCCTGTGATAGTCACTCTCTGTATACAAAAAAATCCTTGTCATGTTCCGTTCCATAATCAATGTGATCTTACATTATTGTTTTAAGGTATCGTTTATAAGAAATGAGAATGATTGGCATGCACTTACATCATGTCCGGCATGCTACCACCTATATTCAAAAGTCACCTAAAAAAAGGTGGCTTTATTATTTTGCAAATTTCTAAAAGAGGACGAGAGGCCGATAAAACGAAAAATAATGAATTTTCTTAAAACATTATAATAACTTATCTCACACCCAACCACCTTCAACCAAATAAAACATCTATTAACATTAGCGTTAAACCATAAAAATCCAAATAAATGATTCGAATAGCATATAAAAACGTTTGCGTTCTACATATTAAAAATTCATTATCATTTTTTCTAAGGTAATGGTTTTACAGATAAAACACTGAAGTATCACCATTTAAACATATGAAACAGAAATGATCTAGGCAAAAAAGAGTAATAAAAAATGACTATTGATTCAGTTTTTAGTCAGAACGAAGAAATTTTGATAAGAAAATGTATAGATGCTTTTCATATGATAAAGACACAGTGAATAAAGGCAGGTTGGGCATATGAAAAGTACAGAGATAACCAAGAAATCAATCAAAGGGAGAGTGGTTATACCGTATCAAATTCGTGATATGTATGGCGTCTCTAAGGGAGATACATTACAAATCAGCTTAGAGGAAAGTGAGATTATTCTCAGTAAGCCAGACTATAATCTTTTTGCGACAAGCATGCAAACGAAAATCGATGAACTTGGCAGGGTTAATATCCCGATGGAATTGCGCAAATATCTACATATTTCCAAGGATGATTATTTAACGATCACGCTAGAAGGGAATTATATTGTGATTAGGAAAGCAGTGAAATGCGTGGTAACAGGCAATACCAAGGGTGAAATCTACTATGTAGGTAATGGAAACATACCTATTAGTAAACCAGGTGCAGCGATGCTAATCGATGAAGTCAAGAACTTACTACAAAATCAGGAAGACTGGCAGGTGATCGGTGATGAAACCAATCGGCGTCATAAAACAAATGGATGATTTAGGTCGATTAGTCATTCCGTCATTAGTTAGAGAACACTTTAACTTTCAGGTCAATACGCCATTAGCTTGCAGCTATAAAAAGGGTTTTCTGATCATTGAACAAGCTAGTGGAGAACAATCCGATGCACGAAAATTGGATCGGCTCGGCCGCCTGTTAATCCCTTATCAATTAAGGATAGAGTATGGCCTGCATCCAGGAGACCATGTGGAATTTTACACGCAAGCTAATCGCATTGGCTTGAAGAAAGTTACACATGCAAGATGCCAGGTAACTGGTAAAACGGATGAACCTGTCTTTCCGCTATTGAATGGTCAGCTTCAAGTTAGCCAAGAAGGATTAGAAATCCTTTATCAAGATTTACAGCAATTATTGGAAGACTAGCTATCTACTTTTCGATAAGCCGAGATTATGCCGACAGTAGCTGTGGAAAATAGTATATCTTCTGTCTAGAGTTTGCTCTTTTTTTAACAGAAAAGAGTACTTTTGATGTTCAATAAACAAAAAAGGAGTCTTATGACCTATGAAACAGACATAATGTTCATTGATTGTTTAGAAGTTGGAAAGTTCACAAAGATAGACTAGAAGAGTACTAACTTACATTACTTTTAAGAAGAAAGGAGATTAGGCTTTGAAAAAATATCTGAGTTTATGGCTGATTTTCTTGCTGTTGATCCAGACAGCCGCTTCGGGTATGCTTCCGGCACAACTCGTGCAGGCACAGGAATCGCAGAATTCGATTTTTCAAGAACCTGCCGTAGTGGAAACGTCGGATGGCCGGGAATTACATATTGATTGGTCGTTAGCTGATCAAGAGATAATCCCAGGCGATTTGATTGCGTTAGAATCACCAATTGCCCTTGAAGTAGAGGACGGCAATTTAACAGCCGAAGAAACAGAGATTGCCGATTATAGCGTAGACGGACAATCTATTTCTGTTACTTTTTCAGAAGCCGCATTGGATTATCCTGAAGCGGAAGGGACGTTAGTATTAACCGTTGACGAACCAGAAGCTGTAGAAGAAACCAATGCAGAAGCAGAAGAAGCTGTGGAAGAGCAAGATCCCGCTGCAGAGGAAGAAGATGAAGTAACAGGGCAGGAAGAGAGCGGTTTTGAAGAAGAAACACCAGTATCAGAAGCAGAAGGAACAGAGGAAAATGTAGAAGAAGAAGGTGTGGAGGAGCAAGAATCTTCAGAAACTGAAAAAACAGAGCAAGAAGTAACAGGGGAAGAAGCAAATAATGAGAACAAAGAAGCCGAAGAAACTACCAAATCTGAGTTTGAAGAGGTTGAGGCGGATGTAGATCAGACAGAGGATATACCAGACATTGGAACTTCAAGCATTCAGCCACTTAGAGCATTAGGTAATATCTTTACTTTTGAATCTCTTACAATTGATAATGGTGTTGTTGGAGACGGAGATATTATTGAAATAGCAGATGGTACCATCGCTGACCTTAGATTTAGTTGGCATACACAGGGACTTAATGCTCAAGCTGGTGATACAGCAGAAATCGAACTTTCTGATGCCTTTAAAATGGTAACTACACCAACTCAAGATCTCATAGTTGATGGAACAAACGTAGGAACTTACCATGTTGAAAATGGTGTTCTAAAATTTGAGTTTAATGAAGGCATTGAAACTTCCGACGTTCAAAATGGATTTGTCAACCTTGGTTTAGAGTTCAATATGGAGAAATTTAGAGAAAATATTGAACAAGAAATTCCATTTAATGACGGTCACGAAAATAATATAACCGTTATTGCAAAACCAAATATAGACCACAGTGGTATTGACAAGGAAGGACATCCTGATACAGAGCATGATGCAAGAGAGGTCACCTGGACAATCGATGTGATCAATACCAATGATGAAGAGATAACAGACGCAACATTAGCGGATAACATTCCCGATGGATTAGGAGAAGCTAGAGATTTTGTGATTCATGAGTTAAGTGTAGGGTATGATGGAGATATAAGAGAAGGTGACGATGTAACATCTACGCTAAATCCATCTGCATTTCCAATTGATTTAGGCAATGTTGCACCTTTTAATGGTTATCGCGTGCAGTATACAACAACTATTGAAAATTATGCAGCAGAATCATTTACCAATGAGGCCACTTTTGAATACGGTGAAGAAAGTTTACCTGCCGATGCTACCATTGATGGATTAACAAGAAGTAATCCAATTGAAAAGGATGGCTGGCAAGTTGAAGATAGCGATGTTATTCAGTGGCAAATTGATGTCAATAAAAATGGAAGTATCATTCGTGAAGCAATTGTAGAAGATAGCTTGCCTGAGGGTTTAACCGTAGACCCAAACAGTATTGAAGTAGTAAGAATTACACAAAACGGAGATACTTGGAGTGAAGGAGACCCCCATGAGAATTTATTTACAGAATTCCCGATAAACTTAGGTGCATTAGGGCAAGATGACACCTATCGAATTAAGTTTAAATCAAATGTTAATTGGTCAGAAGTTAATGATAGTGATTATCAAAGAGAAAATGGTTTCCAAAATGAGGTAACTTTAAAAGATGGTGAAGATGAATTAAATAATGATGACGCAACAGTTAACATTGTGAGAGATCCTGTTCTTCGTAAAGTAGGGGCTTCCAATGTAGATTATGATAACAAAACAGTTACCTGGACCATTCATGTCAATGAAGCGGGCCATTCAATTGGAAATGTTGTGTTAACAGATTTAATTCCAGGAGGATTAGCCATTACAGCTGATGACATTGTGATCAGAGACGAGAATGAGGCAATATATATTCCAAACGACATTGAAATTAACCCTGACGCCGATGGTGGAACAGCAGTGGAAATCAACTTAGGAAATGTCGGTACAAAACATCTTAAAATTGAATACACCACTGCAATTACCGATTTCACTATCAATAATTTTAATAATAGCGTTGGCATGATAGGTGATGGTATTGGTGAAGACGGAGAAAATAGTAATGCAGAAATCCGACCAGAAGGAAACACGTATGATAAAAGTTTTGCAGGAATAGCCTACAACCAGAAAACAATGGATTGGCAACTAACTGTAAACCCTAGAAGAGAAGCAATCGATTCATTAGTAATAGAAGATACTTTCCCTAATAGGGGGATGATTTTATTACCAGGTTCAGTCGAAGTGCAACATGCTGGAGAGTCACTTGTAGAAGGTACAGATTATACGCTTGTCCCTCGAACAGAAGATGGTGAAACTGGCTATCACAAAGGTTTTACTATCGAATTTCTAGCTAATGCATTACCATTAGATGGTGGGCAATTAGTTGTGAATTATACAACTTCTTATGACCCGCAAAGAGTAGTTGATGGAAATACATTAGATCCACATGTGCGTGATGGAGAGCAAGATAGAGTATATCATAATCGTGTTAATTTTAATGGCGATACGGAAAATGATAATCCCATTGATGAAACTCGTAGTGCTGATACAACAGTAAGAGTAGACTCTTGGAACAGTGGTAAAAAAGAAGGGCAATTAATTAGTGTAGACAGTGAAGGTAACATAGTTGAAGAGAATGATTGGGTTAGCGGTAATGAAAGAAGAATTGCTTGGCAACTATACACAAACTATCAGCAACAAGACCTTGGAGAAAATGTCAGCATTACTGATACCTTAGGTTATACAGGGGAGATCGATGCAGATCGTATTCGAATTTCTGTTTATGATGTAGATGCTAATGGTGAAACTACTATTACAGATAATGTACTGAGCCCGAGCGAATATTCAGTAGTAGTGAATGGAAACGAGTTCACCATCACTTTTAACAACGAAGTAACCGAAAGATATGTAATTGAATTCACTACATCCGTACCAGATATCTCAGAATCAAATTATATTAACAACGCAATAGTTGAGGTTGAAGGTGAACCTTATCATTATGAAGCCACTATCAACTACAATGAGCATAATGACTTCTTGAAGAAAAGTACAATCGGTTTAGATGGTAATCAAGTATTTACCGGTGATGAAGTGGAGTGGGAAGCAACAGTCAACGAAAGTCTATCCATTATTCAGAATGCTGTGATTACAGATACCATTAGTGCAGGGCATGTTTATAAAGAAGATAGTCTTGAAATTTTCAGATCACATGATCAAGAAAATGCCTTAGAAGAAGGTATTGATTATGACCTTGAAGTTGTAGCGATAACGGATGAAAATGATGAACTTACTGGTGAAACAAACCTAGTTATCGACATGACTGAAGATTTAAAAGACACCTTAGTCTTACGGTATACTACGGTTGTAACTGAAACGGATGGTAATATTGGTAATAAAATCTCTTTAGATGGAACCTCTATTGAGAGACAAGAGCAAGAATCTAATCAATTAAATGCTAGGCAATTTTCTGACGCAGGCGGTGAATGGGCAGCGAATAGAGGCGCCTTAAGTGTTGCGAAAATAGATGCGGAGACTGAAGAAACAATTACCAACGAAGCGACCTTCACCTTATGGTATGAGCTAAATGGGGAAAGAGTTCAATATACACAAGAAGAGGCATTTACGACAGTAGATGGTGTTCTTGAAATTGGAAATCTACCACTTAGAACTTATTATCTAGTAGAAGAAGACGCACCAGCAGGATATGTTCTCTCAGAAGATGAAATAGAATTTGTTGTTGACACAGCTTATAATAACAATGAAGAGAACATTGTATCGAATACCTTCGAAAACACCAAGGAAAAAATCAACGTAACAGGCACGAAAGAATGGCAAGGCGGTGAAAATCAACGCCCTGAATCCATCGAGCTGCAATTATACAGAGATGGAGAAGCACTTGGCGATCCGGTAACCTTGGAAGACAGTGAAACAGAATATACGTGGTATGATCTTGATAGAACCGATATCGATGGCAATGCGTACGAATATATCGTCGATGAAGTCAATGTTCCAGACAACTACGAAAAATCTGTTTCCGATGATGGATTAACGATTACCAATGAATACGTATCTCCAACCACGGATATTTCCGTCGAAAAATCATGGGTGGATGCAGAAGATCAGGATGGTAATCGTCCAGAATCGGTTGAAGTCGCACTCTTTGCAAATGGTGAGGAAACAGATAAGGAAAACATCACGCTGAGTAATGACAATGAATGGCAAGCTTCTTTTACAGAACTGCCAGAGTTTGATAACAGTGGGTCTGCAATTATCTACACCGTTGAAGAAGTAAATGTGCCAGAGGAGTATGAGAGTGATGTTACTGGTGATGCTACAGACGGGTTTGTCATCACAAACAGCTATACACCAGGTAAAGTAGATATCCCGGTAGAAAAAGTTTGGGATGACGCTAATAATCAGGATGGCAATCGTCCGGATGGCATTAGAGTAAACCTGTTGGCAGATGGAGAAGAAACATCTCGAAATATCATCTTGAATGAATCAAACAATTGGGAAGCTTCGTTTACTGATTTAGATGAGTATCAAGATGGAGAACAGATTGAATATACCGTTGCGGAATCCAATGTTCCGGATGAGTATGAAAGTGCCGTTGGCGGAAATGCTGAAGATGGTTATACCATCACAAACAGCTACACACCAGAAGTAACAGATATTACGGTGGAAAAAGCTTGGGACGATGCCAATAATCAAGATGGTGAACGTCCAGACAGCATTACGATCCATCTGTATGATAATGATCATTCAGAATTTGTAGCAAGCGAAGAAATAACAGCAGATGAAGATGGTAATTGGTCGCACGTCTTTGAGAATTTACCAAAATATCGTGACGGCGTAGAAATCGCATACAGCATAGCAGAGGATACGGTAGAAGATTATTCCACTTCTATTTCTAATAATAGTGATGGAACATTTACCGTAACGAATGAACATACGCCAGAGCAGACTTCGGTTACCGTCAATAAACTCTGGGACGATGCCAATAATCAAGATGGCGAGCGTCCAGACAGCATTCGCGTTCAATTGCTCGCAGACGGTGAACCATTAGGAAATACGGTGCTCGTTACAGCAGGAGATAACTGGTCCTATACATGGTCTGGTTTAGATGCGAACCGTGATGGCGGGGAAACGATTGAATATACTGTCAAGGAAGTCGATGTTCCAACAGGATATGAGTCGGAAATAAACGATGAAAATCACGGTGCTATTACGATTACCAACAATTATGAGCCGGAATTGATTAATATCCCGGTAGAAAAGGAATGGGATGACGCCAATAACCAAGATGGCAATCGACCAGACAGTATCACGCTTAACGTTGTCAATGGAGCTTCTGAAATTGTTAAAACAGCAGAAGTAACTCCAGACGAAGATGGTAATTGGTCTCATGTATTTGAAGACTTACCTAAATACCAAGACGGTAATGAAATCGAATATCGTGTGACAGAAGATGCCATTGAAGGCTACTCTGTAACTACCGAAAAACAAGCAGATGGATTTGTCATCATCAACAGTTATACACCAGAACAAAAATCATTAACTGTTGTAAAAGGCTGGGAAGATGGTGACAACCAAGATGGTGTTCGTCCAGATAATGTCACCGTTCAATTATTCGCTGATGAAGAACCTGCTGGAAACCCTGTTCGTTTATCACAAGAAAATGATTGGACCCATACATGGACCGAATTGAATGTTAACCAAAACGGTGAGCCAATCCATTATACGGTGGAAGAAACAGAAATCCCAGAAGGCTATGAAGAACCGACAGTAACAGAACAAAATGGCAATGTGCTGATTACAAACAACCGCACGCTAGATACAGTAGACATCCCTGTTACCAAAGAATGGAATGATGCAGAGGATCAAGATGGAGTCCGTCCAGACAATGTAACAGTACAAGTTATCAATGATCGATCAGAAGTCGTTGATACTGTTGAATTAAATGAAGAAAACAATTGGACCCATACCTTTGAAAATTTACCAAAAAACCGTAACCAAGGTGAAGAAATTGGTTATCGTGTAACCGAAGATACAGTGGAAGGTTATTCCACAGAAATAGAAATAAGTGAAGATGATGAACGAATAATCACTAATGCTTATACACCAGAACAAACTTCGGTCACCGTTACCAAAGGCTGGCAAGATAACGATAATCAAGATGGCCTCCGTTCTGAACAAGTAGAAGTTCAATTGTATGCAGGAGAAGACGCAATTGGTGATACAGTTGCCTTGTCTGCAGAAAATGATTGGATGCATACGTGGTCAGGTTTGGACACTTATCAAAACGGTGGAGAAGAAATTGACTATACGGTTCAAGAAGTATCTATACCGGACGGCTATGAAGTTTCTGTCAATGATGAGGATCATGGAAATATCATATTAACCAACCATCACACACCAGAACAAACCAGTATTAATATCTCTAAAACATGGAATGACGCCAATAACCAAGATGGTATTCGTCCAGATTCGATTACAGTGAATTTATTTGCTGATGACGAAAAAATCGCCTCCATCGAATTAAATGAATCCAACAACTGGCAAGCAAATATCACCGAGCTAGATAAATTTAAAAAAGGTGAATTAATCGACTATACGGTGGAAGAACTAACCGTGGATGGTTATGAATCCGAAACAACCGGAAATGCAGCCGATGGTTATATCATTACTAATATCCATGAACCAGAGCTAATTGATTTAGCAGGAACGAAAGAATGGAATGATGGTAACAATCACCATGACCAACGTCCAGACTCCATCACCGTTAATCTTTTAGCTAATGGAGAGAAAGTAGATTCTGTTGAAGTAACATCAGAAACAGATTGGACATTCGTATTTACAAACCAGCCAAAATTCGAGAATGGCGAAGGAATTAATTACACCGTTGTCGAAGAAAAAGTAGATGGCTACGTGAGCTCTGTCGATGTAAAAGATCTGAATAATGTCGTCATTGTGAACCGCCCTGAAAAAGTAAGCGTCGGCGACTACGTCTGGTTCGATGAAAACCGAGATGGTCTGCAAGATGATACAGACATTCCAGTCGAAGGTGTTGTATTAACACTTGAAGATGAAGATGGCAATCTAGTAACCGATGTATATGGTGATCCAGTAGAACCAACCACTACTGATGATGAAGGTTGGTATACATTCGACAATCTGCCAATCGATCATACGTACACTGTTCGCATTGATCGTGAGGCATCGGAGGACGCCTTAAGAGGTTACGAACCAACATTGCATGAAGAAGGAGACGACAATGCAGTTGACTCCTCAACATGGGAAGCCACTTCTCGTCACTTAACAGAGGACGAAGAACGAGATCCAACCTTAGATTTCGGTTTCGTTAAATCGAAGAGAGTAAGTGTCGGCGACTATGTTTGGTACGATGAGAACCGAGATGGTCTGCAAGATGACACAGACATTCCAGTCGAAGGTGTTGTATTAACGATTGAAGATGAAGACGGTAATCCAGTAACCGATGTGTACGGAGAGCTAGTCGGACCAACCACAACGGATGAAAATGGCTGGTATACATTTGATGATTTACCAGCAGATCATACGTATACGGTTCACATTGATCGTGAAAAATCGGCAGACGTTCTACAAGATTACGAACCAACGTTGGATGAAGAAGGAGACGACAATGCAGTTGACTCCTCAACATGGGAAGCCACTTCTCGTCACCTAACAGAAGACGAAGAGCGTGACCCAACCCTAGACTTTGGCTTTGTAAGAGTAGTAACTGATCTATCAGGAACGAAAACATGGAATGATGCCGATAATCAAGATGGCAAACGCCCAGATTCGATCATGGTTCATCTTTTAGCAAATGGAAAAGAAGTAGATTCTGTTGAAGTAACAGCAGAAACAGATTGGACATTTGCGTTTATCAATCAGCCAAAACTTGAGAATGGCGAAGAAATTAATTACACCGTTCAAGAAGACAATGTAGAAGGTTATTCAGCTGCGATGGATGGCATGAATATCACCAACAGTTATACGCCAGAACAAACCAGTATCAATGTGGTGAAACACTGGAACGACGGTAATTATAAAGAGGTACGCCCAAAGGCTATTACCATTAATTTATTAGCCGATGGTGAAAAAGTAGATTCTAGAGAGTTAAACAAATCGAACAACTGGCAAGCTGATTTTACTGGCTTAGATCTCTTTGCCGACGGAGAAGAAATTGACTATACCGTTGAAGAAGAAGAAGTTACAGGCTATGTGAGCTCTGTCGAAGTAAAAGATTCGAGCAACGTAATCATCGTGAACAGTCCCAAGAAAGTAAGTGTCGGCGACTATGTTTGGTACGATGAGAACAAAAATGGTTTGCAGGATGAAACAGACATCCCAATCGAAGGTGTGGTACTAACGATTGAGGATGAAGATGGTAATCCGGTAACCGATGTGTACGGTAATCTAGTTGGACCAACCACCACCGATGAAGATGGCTGGTATACATTCAACGATTTACCGATCGATAATACGTATATTGTTCGCATTGATCGAGAAGCATCAGCTAAGGCGTTGGAGGGATATGTACCAACCTTAGAAGGAGTAGGCGATGATATCACGATCGACTCTTCTACTTGGTTTGCAACTTCTCGTCATTTAACAGAAGACGAAGAACGTGATCCAACGCTAGACTTTGGTTTTGTCAAAGAGGAACTTGGAGAGCCAGAATCTCCTGATCCAGCAGATCCGGCGAAACCAGCAGATCCTGGAGATCCAGAGGAACCGACTAAGCCTGAAGATCCAGAAACAACCGATCCAGGTGAAGGGGACACCGAGAGCACTACTGATCAACCAGGATCCGATGAAACAGGTGATGGTGAATTGCCAGCGACAGCAACCAACACCTTCAATTTGTTACTAATCGGTTTAGCTTTAACAATCTTAGGCGGCGCATCCATCTTGATCGCCAAACGCAGAAAAGAGTCCTAAGTAAGAGATGACAGAAAAGCCCTTACCATTGCGGTGAGGGCTTTTCTTCAAATAGGCTTAGAAATATGAAACGATGGAGGTTGGCAAATAAAGCTTCATCACTTCGTGGATATTCTGACTACCACCAGAAAAAATGACGCCCAAAATCTCGTCGAAAGCACGAAAAAAGATCGTCATTCCGAAAATGACGACCACAACAAGTTTTTATCTTGAGATTCTTAGCTACAAAGACTCAACGGAGTACCTTAACCAACAAATAAAACATCAACTCAGCTTCAGCTCTCCATCCACTCCTGATACCATTTCCTAATGGACGGTTGAATCGAAACGTCCAAATCTTTTAAGGTTGATCTTAATAGTTTATAATGATGATGTACAAGCATGCCATAATTCAAGGAAGCGTATAACCGCATTAATTTCCAGGCGATGGTCTCATCATCAGGTTTTATTTCCGTAATGTATGTGTACCATTCAATCGCTTTATCCAACTGATGATGGTCAAAATAGTAGTTAGCTAGTTTAACAGTCTTGGATAGCCATATTCTTTCTATTTTATATCGTTCGGCTTCTAGCCATATATAATCATTATTGTGTAAATAACTTCCAGGGTAAGTCTTTAATAAATCTTCATAATAACTCAAGGTATCTTCTCGAATAGACGTATCTTTTTTTAATTGTTTCTCCCACTCCAGACGGTCAACCGTGACTCTATGTAATTCTAACAGGTAACCATCATGAATATTGGTAATCGTAATATGATTGTTAAAACTGCCAAGTGTTTTACGTATGTGATAAATAGTGACATAGAGTTGAGCATATGCTTTCTGTAGCTCAATATCTGGCCAAAATAATTCAATCAGCTGGCTTTTCAATACACTTTGTCCTTGCTGATGTAATAAGTACAAAAATAACTCTTTCGTTTTCGATGTACGCCATTTTATTTTTCGTGTTTCCGTTTCATCAGCAAATTGGAACCTTAAATCTTGAAAGATGTCAATATGTAAATGTTTGTGAGCCGGTACTTGTTTACTTTGACTTTCAATGAGATAATCAATTCGTTTTAAGGTGACATTCAATCGTTTCACATCAACTGGCTTAAGTAAGTAGTCTAAGGCGTGGATTTTAAATGCTTCTATGGCATACTGATCATATGCCGTGACGAAAACTAAACTAATAGCTGGGTTTATTTCGATAATAAGTTCTGCTAATTCCAGACCGTTTATGCCAGGCATTTCAATATCCAAAAACACAATATCTGCTTGTTGAATAAGCGATTCACGCTGCTCAATACTGGCATCTTGGAATTTGTGCATTTGTGTTATTCGATTGGTCTTTTTCAACTGGTGTTCAAGGAAATCAAGGGCTAAGGGTTCATCGTCGAATAATAAAGCTCGCATGATAAATTCACCTGACCTTTTTGAGAGATTGATGTTGCTCTGGTAGTATAAAATGAGTAAATAATCGTAGTAAACAAATCTCAAATAAAATGTATAGTATATTTTAATTATAAAGGATAAAAAAGCGTTTATAAAGAGATTGATACCTCATTCTTGGTATCAAAAACAATGATTATCTAGTGCAAAAGGAATATAAAATCTGGTTGGGTTGTGTGATATAATAGTGTACGAAAAAAGTTTATACTGATAAATTGAAAGATGATACTTCTAACTAAATCGCTCTCATGTTGCTGGGATGATAAAGCAGAAGAACACCAATTATGTTGAGTTCAGGGACAGGAAGAGGGAGGATGTATATGAAACGACAAAATATCAGACTACTTAGTTTTCTCCTTCTATTTCTTCTCTGTTTAATGGGTCTGCGCTTCATTTGGATGGGGATATTCCAAGAAAATTACCAACCGGATATTCAAAATGGTGTCATTGATTTACGAGAATGGCGATGGGAAGAGCAGGAAACTTTATTACTTAATGGAGAATGGAAGTTTTATCCCTCGCAATTTATGATGGATGAGACACTATCTGAACCAGTTACAGAAATGGTTCCAGGAGGCTGGAAGGATACATTAGGTTCTCCATTTGGGTATGGCTCTTATCGATTACAAATCAAAGTGGATCCGCAGCAAGATGAACCATATGCATTATACATACGGGAAGTTCGTACATCAGCAGAGATTTATGTGAATGGACAAAAAGAGGCAGAAGTGGGACGACCAGCTAAAACAGAAGCAGCCTATCAAGCAGATTTAATGCCCCGAATGATTGTTCTTACCCCCGATGAAACAGGTAATCTGGACATTGTGATTCAAGCAGCCAATTTTAAAGACAGCAGAAATGGTGGTATTAATTTCTCGGTCCGGCTTGGGACAGAGTCTGCCATAACCAATGACGTGCAACTTTCGAATTATTTACAAGTTTGTATTGCGGCTGTGCTTTTTATTTTCTTACTGTTTAGTTTGATTATTTATGCTATTGGAGATCGCGAGAAAAAAATTCTCTATTTTGCCTTGTTGAGCTTTAGTCTGTTTACTGGTTTTCTATTCTATTCTGGCGGGAAAGTCTTTCAGCAGTTTGTCAATATTAGCTATGACCTGGAATATTGGCTGATTCATACAGTGTACTTAATCATTTTTTATGCCCTAGTGCAGTCAACCGATCACCAAAAACTGCCGTATTGGCCTAAACTGTTCCCTTTTTGGAAATGGGGGATGATAATCCTCGCTATGGTCAGCTACTTTTTGCCCATGTCATTAGTGTTTACGATACGACCCATTTATAATATATTTGCCTTTATTACCGTTATTATTGTGATTGCTTCTGTTATGCAAATGTTGCGAAACAATAAAGCCGTTACACTAGTGTTATGTAGTTTTATCGCTATTTCGCATCATGGGATATGGAATTATTTAAGGGATGGGCAAGGGATGCGTCTGACGTTTTATCCGTTTGATCTAGTGATTGCCTTAATCTGCTTTTCCTTGGTTTTAGTCCAACGATATTTTAACGTGTACAAAGAAACGAATGAATTGGCCAATAGATTAAAGCAAATCAATCGAGAGAAGGATCAATTTCTTGCGAACACGTCGCATGAATTCCGTAACCCGTTAAATAGTATCTTATTACTATCCCAGTCAGTGAAGGAGCGAGAAGAAGCAAATCTGTCTAATAGAAGCATCCACGAATTAGATACGGTCCTGAATGTGGGTAGGCAGATGAATCTATTATTGACCGATTTACTAGAAGCAAGAAGACTGGAAGATAGTAAACCAAATCTGCATAAACAGGCGATTATATTAGAGCCAATCGCCACTATGGTATTGGATGTCTTAAATGCTTCCTCTAGTGTGAAAAAACTGGAAACGATTAATCAAATTCCAAAGAATTTTCCAGCAGTATATGCCGATGAAAATCGCGTGCGGCAGATTATCTATAATTTAGTCGATAATGCCGTTAAATATACCAATCATGGTCAAATTATATTATCTGCATTGGTGAAAGATTCGTTTGCGGAAATCTATGTTTCAGACACGGGAATTGGTATCAGCCCAGACAAGCAAAAGCAATTGTTTCTCCCGTATGAACAGGGGCAAAGTTCTGCCCCTATTTCTGAAGGTGGTTTTGGCTTAGGTTTATCGATTACCAAGCAACTAGTCGAACTGCATGGTGGTACGATTCGAGTCTCAGCTAATGAAGAGCAAGGAACGACCTTTGCTTTTACATTGGCACTGGCAGACCCGGAGACGGCGGTTTCCTTACCTCAAGATGGTATAAGATCTACTAGTCAAGCAGAAGAGAGCGAACCCCTCTTTCCAAATCGTAAGGAACTTGCGCCGACTGTTTTAATAGTGGATGATAATCCAGCTAGTTTGCTTGCTATCGAGGCGTCCCTTCCTGCTGAAGTATATGAAACGGTGCTTGTATCGGATGCTCATCAAGCGTTGGAAGAATTGAAAAAAAGAAAATGCGATATCGTTATTTCCGATATCATGATGCCGGAAATATCTGGGTATCAACTAACGGAAATGATCCGTCAGCGGTATTCATTGACAGAACTTCCTGTATTATTGTTGACGGGTGGAAACACGGATCTGCCATCTGCCTTTATGGCTGGTGCCAATGATTTTGTCACAAAGCCGGTTGATCCGATTGAATTGAAGGCAAGGATGGACTCCTTGATATCACTGAAACATGTGGCGGAGCAGCAACTACAACTAGAAACAGCATGGCTGCAAGCTCAGATTCAACCACACTTTATATTTAATACGCTAAATGCCATTATGGCCTTTAGTGAATGGAATATCGAGGAAATGAAGAAGTTATTGAATGAGTTTAGTCATTTTCTCAGAAGTAAATTCCAGTTCCAACAGATGGAATCCTTAATACCTTTAGAAGAAGAATTAAATATTGTTCGTTCTTATTTGTATATCGAACAAGTCCGCTTCCAGGATGCCTTGCATGTCAAGTGGGATCTGGACAGTTGTCAACAAGTGCAGGTACCTTTTTTAACCGTACAGCCTTTGGTGGAAAATGCGGTAAAACATGGTATTAGAGACAAGCAAGGGGAAGGTACGGTCACCATCAAAGTGAAGAAAATCCCGCAAAAGTCTAAACTGCGTATTACAATTGAAGATGATGGAACAGGTATGGAGTCAACGGAGATATCCATGAGCAATAGAAACGGTGAATCTGGTGTAGGAATTGCCAACGTAGAAAAAAGATTAAGACGTTTTCTGGATCAAGGATTAACGATCGAGAGTTCTCCAGGGAAAGGAACGAGCATATCATTTGAGATAGATATTGATGATTGAAATACCTTCCATCCGCAAGAACCTGATAGCTACGGATTACAACACAAAGGAGCGATTGGATGAAATGCATCATTCTAGCAGCTGGCTATGCGACAAGACTGTATCCATTGACCAAAAATAAGGCGAAACCATTATTGGAGATAGGAGGTAAACCACTGATCAATCATATTATGGAGAAGATTGAACCGATTGATAGCATCGATCGTGTCTATGTGGTTACCAATCAGAAATTTGCCGCAAGCTTTGAAGAATGGGCGAAAGATAGTGCCTGGCAAAAGCCATTAACCATTGTCAACGATGAGACCACATCGAACCAAGATCGCCTAGGAGCTATTGGCGATATCGCATATGTTATCAACCAACAACAAATCAAGGATGATACGATGGTCTTAGCCGGTGATAATCTGTTTGACTTTGATTTAACCGATTTTGTTCAATTCTATCAGTCAGCACAAACGGATTGTATTACTTATCATAAGTTGGAAGATAAAGAAGCCTTGCAACAAATTGGTGTGATGACCTTAAATGAACAGGGAGAGGTTCAGACGTTTGAAGAAAAACCAAAGGTACCAAAATCAAACTTAGCAGTCCCACCTTTTTACATTTATCAACAGTCAACTTTGCCGTTGCTAAGACAATATATAAGAGAAGACAATAATCCAGACGCCCCAGGTAACTTCATCCCATGGCTTATCAAGCATCGTCCTGTCCAAGCATTTCCGCTGGCAGAGGCTTGTTACGATATCGGTACCTTAGAAAGTTATCGGAAGGTGCAGTCGTTGTTTTAAAAAGCGAAAGAGTATAGTATATTAGCGATCTCTGCTTGGGTTAAAGCAGAGTTTTTTTGTCAGATAATAAAGCATATGATCCTTGGTATAATAAGACTTGGAATGATTTTGACCTGGAACGAACCGCGATACCGATAAGTTGGATGATGTTAAGTCGCCAGTCCAACTATTCCATCTAGTAAAGTTGATTGTTTGTGCTAAGAAGCGCTCCGAAAATAGCTTCCGCTTTCACCCACCGGGCATAAGTCAATAAGCGATTCGAGCACAGAACGCTCTCATCGTGTTTTCTATACCGTAAGACAAGGGGGTTCAGTCTCTTCGTCAACCAACCGATGGGATCTTTACACTGTGCTTTGATGCATAGGGTGTGCAAGTGCAGGCGTGGTCTGAACCTTTCAACTATTTCCTCGCTGGGTAGTAGACAATCGAATGGACTGCTTGTATGAAGGACTCTAAGCGCCATCATCATGCTAGATCAACAATGATTCGATCCTATGTTATGGTTCTTTATAAATGCTTCTCAAGTCAACCGGTTGACATGTGAAAGCGGTTGCTATATGATGAAAAATAGTTACTTATCATTTGTATATTCTACAATCAACAAATTGCAATAAGGGAGCAATTGTATCTGGATTAACCAACCAATTTAGTAGAGATGAAATGACAAATGATTCATTGTGAAGTGGTAGAAACAGCAATAACATGTCTATCAAGGAAAAGTATGGAGTATGAAGTAATACCTAAAGCAGATTATACAGTTTCAACCGTTTGTAGTATATTGAGAAAGGCACAGTATACCAGTTGATGTTTCGAATGGACAGATGGAACGACAAGAATTGCATAGATATCTTTCATTCCATTCACACAATGCAAATTTCACAAAAAGTCTGAAGCTGGCAATTCAAGTATATTCTGGAGGAACTGATATGTTTCTATCCTTACGAAATAAATTATTTCTTGTTTTTTTATGTTTATTAACGATCCCCTTCTTTGTGCTATCCCTTGTTATACCGAGCCTGTTTACTAGCTATATTAAGGAACAGACACAGGAGTTGACGATCGGAATGATGGATCAATTCTCTATCTATGCTGAGTCCATTACAACACAGGCAGCGGATGCAGGACAGCAAATTCTGGTCAATCCCGTTACACAGGAATGGCTCCGAACAGCGGAAGTAGATGACGATGCCAATTTAGCGACTAATAGATTTTTGGTGCGAAATCAGTTAAATGGTTTACTAAGCTCAATGATGGTCAATAGCTCCAACAATATTTCTGTATCCATTTTCACTCATGATGGTGAAGGTTTGTGGGGAGACTATCCAGGATTGGATCAGACTGAATGGTACACCGATTTTATTGAGTATGATCAAACGTTTACTAAATCCCATGTCGACAGCAACCAGCAATCTGCTTTAATGCGTGATATGAAAATAAATAGTCACTTAATTCCATTAGTGGATTTGAACACACTAAAAGATAGTGGTGTGATCAAGGTTAATTTTTCAACCAAGCTGTTGGAGGAATCTTTGCAAAGAATAAAGGTAGGGGACCAGGGCAATACCTTTATCATCGATCAATATGGTGACAATGTATTATCTGGGAGTATAGATACACCAAAGCATATTATCAATTCTTTTTTATCCGATGTGGAGGATATGCCTCGTGAGCAAGGTTTATTAGAGATAGAAGATAACGAAGAGAAATATTTCCTGTTCTATCAACAATTATCGGTAGGTGATTGGATACTAGTAAGTGAAGTGACAGAGCAAGATCTGTTCTCACGCCCGAATCAATTGCAAAAGAGTATGCTATTACTTAGTGCAGGGCTATTTTTCATTACGATGATTGCTTCTTTCCTGTTCTCTTCTTCTATTACAGACCCTTTGCGATCACTTACCAAAGCAATGCATCATTTGGAGAAAGGAGATTTTGAAAAAGCGCAAAAATTAATGCCAACGATCCGGTCTGGTAATAATGAAATTGGTTATTTGTTACAAGTATTTGCGCATACTGTGGACCGCCTAAAGCAATTGATCGATAGTGAATATAAAACCAATATTCGCAGACGAAATGCGGAGTATAAGGCACTGTTATTGCAGATTAATCCGCACTTTTTAAATAATACGTTAGAAATAATTGGAGGTTTGGCAGCTCAAGGAAAGAATCGAGATGTAATGAATGTCAGTGTCTATCTTGGCAAAATGCTGCGTTACTCTTTGAATACCAAATCGAATGTGGTCACACTGGCTGAAGAAATCCAGTATATTCGCAACTATGCTAAGATACTGCAGCTTCGATACGAAGAGGATTTAACGATCACCATTGAGGAAGATCCAGAGGCAAAGGAACTTCCTATCATCAAATTTATTATTCAGCCATTAGTTGAAAATGCTGTAAAATATAGTTTGCTTTCGAAAAACCAAGCAGAGGTAAAAGTGGAAACCAATTACCAGAAAAATCAATTGATGATACAAATAATAGACGATGGGGTGGGTATACCAGGTGAAGTGATTCAGAAGCTGTCTGTTTCTCATAATGGTAACACACTAGAAAGCGGTGGAAATAGTATTGGATTAAAGAATGTATTGGATCGTTTACACTTATATTACGGAGAAGAGTTCACTTATCACATAAATAGTGAGGCAAATAAAGGGACGACCATTACATTAATGATTAATCAAGAAAGAGGGACTATTCATGAGGAAGGTTTTGATCGTTGATGATGAAATGCAGATTCGTAAAGGATTACAATGGAAAGTTGATTGGAAGGATATGGGGTTTGAGGTGATTGCAGAAGCAGGTAATGGGAAAGAAGCATTGGAGGTGTTAGCAAAACATAGATTAGATTTAGTAATGACCGACGTAAGAATGCCTGTGATGGATGGAATAGAACTGGCAAGGCACTGCCAGGAAAGGTATCCACAGACGAAAGTTGTAGTTCTATCAGGTTATTCAGACTTTGAGTATGTAAAAACCTCTATGAAGAAGGGTGTACGGGATTATTTGCTAAAGCCTGTAGATCCGGATGAACTAGAAGAGGTATTAGAACGGATGAAAGCAGTTATAGATGAAGACAAACATAAACAATTGGAATTGGATCGTGTGCAGAGACAAGCAAGAACACAACTTCAAGAGGTTCAGGAACAATGTTTGTTATCGTTAGTAAAGGAAGAATGGGTGCAACAAAGCTTTTTGCAAGAACGGCTCAAGCAGCTTAAGTTGGATGTATTACTCGACGGCGAGTGGGAGGCACAGTTCATAACAGTTGAAGTAAGAGAGATCAATCAACAATCAAATCGTGTGAATCAACTGCGTGGTGCCTTTCAAATGCTCTGTAAAGAAATGTCTGATCACCAGCATGGCATATATGCTTTTTATGATCCTCATTATACCCATATGATGCAATTTCTTATTTTGTTGGAACCGGCTTTTCATAACCAACCAAGTGCTCTTGCCAAATCTATTCAACATCATGTCAAAAAATTGTTGAAATTAGAAACAGTGGTAGGAGTAGGCAGTCAGGTAAGCGGTTTGGATGAACTAAAGACTGGCTATATCTCTAGCTTGTTGTCTTGGAGCCAAAGTAAGCTGGGGAGTCGTTCACAGGTGATAGATGAGAGTGTGAGACCAGAAGATTTGACAGATTTTTCACCGGAGTTAGAGAAACGAATCATCAATGCGATTGAACAAACGAATATAGCTAGGTTTCAATCAGAACTAGAGATGATGTTAGGTGAGGCAACGCCACAATCGGTATTATCCTTTTCGGTCGCAGCTAATCGAGTTTTATTTTGTCTAGGTTCTCTCGCTAAGAAGTATGGTGTGGAAACCAAGCATACCCAGCAGCTTATCTGGCAATGTCAACAAGCAATCTGGGAACTGAATGCACAGAAAAAAGTGATGGCGTACTTAATCCAATTGGCAACTGTAGTAATGGAGTGGATTAATGATACCAAATCATCGGATGGACAACGAATTGTTGACGGGGTACGAAGTTATATTGACCAATACTATGGTAATGATATTTCATTAACGACATTATCAGATTTATTCCATATTAATGCTGCTTACTTATCCGAAATTTTCAAAACACAAACTGGGAAGAATTTCAGCGAATATCTGGCAGAAGTGCGTCTGAAAGAATCGAAAAAATTTCTTGAAGATCACCATTTAAAAATTATTGATGTGGCCAATCTGGTTGGCTTTTCAAGTTCCGCCTATTTCAGTACGGTTTTCAAAAAACATGTAGGTAAGACACCGGCAGCCTATCGAAAATCATTAGAATGGGAGTAAAGGGTGTGGATCATGTCCAAAAAAAGGTTCTATACTATTTTATTTATGCTCATGATAGGAGGAATAATTGGTTATTTCGTTATATTGATTCAACCATTTGTGCTCAATGAAAAGGAAGAAGAAACAGAGCAAGAGCCCCAAACGGAAGATAAAGTAGAGATCACTTTTTGGCGTAACTATGGAAATGAAGCAGAAAATCAAGCGTATAATCAGATCATTTCTGATTTTCATCAGATACATCCAAATATAACGGTAAATATGCAAAATGTGGAGTATAACAATTATGAGGTGAAACTGCGCACAGAAATTGTTACCGAAAAAGGGCCAGATGTAATGGCAATTGATAGTCCATATCTAGCTTTATATGCAGAGTCAGGTGTTCTTACGCCATTAGATCATTATTTGTCTAGTAGTGATGACGTGCAGGATGACTTTTCCGAACAGGTAATGGAAGGACTAATTTATAATGACCAACAATATTTAATGCCTTTGATTGAGTCAAGTATTGCTCTATATTACAATATCCCATTATTAGAAGATGCCGGAATTTCTCTTCCATCAAAGGATCCATCTCAACCGTTGACATGGGAAGAAACAATAGAAATGGTCAAGACAGCCCAAAGTCCGAAAGACGGAGTTTATGGAATTGATCCTGCCCAAGGCTTTGGCAACGGGGAAGCACCTGCTTATTTTAAGCTTCCGTTTCTTTGGCAATTTGGTGCGGAGGTGTTAAATCCAGAAGGTACCACCGCAAGTGGCTATTTAGACTCTCCAGAAGCCATATCGGCCTTGCAATTTTATCAGGATTTGTATCACGAGGATAAGGTGGCCGAACGTGAAATACCAGCAGAAGCCTTCCAAAAAAATCAGCTAGTGATGACCGTTTTGGGTTCATGGGCTATTACAGAGTTTGAGAACAATGGTTTCGTATTAGGAGAAGATTTCGGTATTGCCCCTTTACCCAAAGCAGAATACCAAGTGACCCCTAACGGGAGTTGGGCGCTTGGTATGTCATCGAATACCGAGTATCCTGAAGAGGCATGGGAGTTTATCCGTTATGTAACTAGTTATGAAGCAACGAAAAAATACGTGACGATTACCGGCGATATCCCAGCTAGATATTCAGTAGCTGAATCATTGCCGGTTTATAATAAATATCCTTATAATATTTTTGCAGAACAGGCATATTTACACTCGAAAAATCGTCCAGTGACACCAGCTTATCCTGTGATAAGTAGAGCTATTAAAGAATTGTTTGAAAATATTGGTCTGGCGAATCAGGATGTAGAAACATCTGTCGCAGAGGCGGTAGAGACGATTAATCAAAGGTTAGCAGAAATAGAACCATAATAGTGCGTGTTCAAAAATGCCGATAAATAGGACCTCGTTGGCTAAAACCTCAGGCGTCCTGGGACTGCGATTACTCGCCCCACCGAACCCATTTGTTGCAACGCCGACACTAGTACGTCCTGTACGTCGAAAGTTCAAGGCGGCGCAGTCTCCCGGTACCGGAACGTATTTTTAATACATGAGGAACGGACTCACGCAGGATGTGTTGACTTCTGCGTTGCCTATAGGACGTGGGCGGTCTTAGTAGAAGTTCCTATATAGCCAACGCAGAAATTCGCTGCGTCATTTTTGTTGGTCTTTTTGAACATCCTCTAATAGACTCAAATGCCAAAAATATTATAAGCGATAATCCAAAAATATTATAAACCTTTGGCTGCCTTTTTTGATACATTGAATATAAGGAGAGGGTGAGCCGTAATGATTGAAAAAAGATGGTATATGCGAGTAGGAAATCTAGGCTTTAATCTGATTGTATTAAACATGCTATGGGTCATTTTTACGCTGTTAGGGCTAGTAGTATTTGGACTCTTCCCGGCAACGGTGGCTCTGTTTTCTGTCTTGAGAAAAATGATACTGGAAGATGAGGATACAGCCATCTTTTCCGAATTTGTTAAGCAGTATAAAACAGAATTTAAGGGAGCTAATAAAATAGGTTATGTTGTATTTTTAGTTGGTTTATTTTTATTAATAGATTTCCGGATTATTCAGAATATCAGTCAGTCCAATGTACAGGTTATTTTGTTTAATCTCACCCTAGTGATTGGCGTTTTTTACCTGATCGCTGCCTTATATATTTTTCCGGTGTTCGTCCATTTTCAATTGAAATGGTCACAATATTTCCAATATGCCTGTATTATTACTATTGCTCGCCCCATTCAAACGATTATGCTGATTGCATTAATAACTGGTCTTATATTTCTATATATGTTGGTTCCTTCTTTAGTGTTAGTGCTAGGCATGAGTTTGATGAGTTTTATAGTAATGAAGGTTGCGACCTTATCCTTTCCGAAAGCAAATGTGATACAAGAGTCTTAAGTGATGGAAATGGCGAAGCGTATCCCCGTTGCTCTCGATTGTGTGACGCATAAATCATAGTGAATGGGTTCGAACATCATGTAGAAGTGGGGAAGTAACAGGGATGAAATATGCAACGGCAAAATTTTGGTCATTTGTAGCTTTTATTTTAATCGGTTGGGCAGTTGGATTAGTTATCGAGCAAGTATTTCCAAGTATTGTTGCTGGCACTGGTGTTGGCATCTTGGCGATTATTACTATCTCTTTATTTATAGAAGATTAGAAATGTCGTGCTTGTTTACACGGTTGCAAACATTCGTTAACTATACATGGATAGATAGAACCTTGCTTTGGCGAGGTTTTTTCTATTTTATAAAAGGTTAAAGGGTATTTTTAGCGAAAATCCATTACAAAGATGGTCAGATACACTTTTCTTTAGGTGATGATCTTACCATGGTTCTAAATAATGTACTTTGAACCATCCTTTAAGACTACTCTCTCCCAAAATACACAACCCAAAGATTTTAAATAACATCACCCTAAGAAATTGAAATAAAACGATTTCAAGTTTTGATATATTAAAAATACAGAAGCAATACAAATTAGGTGAAAGCCTAGAAAGAAAGAAGGGGTTTTGATGAATTCATCAAAGTCAGGCGCACTGACGAGTAAGGCACCTCGGACAAAGAATAAACAAGGTGCGCTAAGCTATATCAAGAAAAATTATGTGTTATATCTTTTTTTATTGCCTGCGTTTATTTTGGTACTTATTTTTAACTATATTCCGATGTATGGAGTATCTATCGCCTTTAAAGACTTCAGTCCATTGAAAGGGATTGCAGGAAGCGAATGGGTTGGCTTTGAACATTTTCAAGCATTTCTACAGTCGCCTAACTTCCAACAGATATTTATGAATACGATCAAGCTGAGTTCTTTTGATTTACTATTTGGTTTTCCTGTTCCAGTTATCTTGGCATTGATGTTGAACCAAGTGAGACGAGCAAAAATTAAAAAGAATATTCAACTGATTATTTATGCACCCCACTTTATCTCCGTAGTGGTAATTGCCGGTATGATCTTTATCTTTCTATCTCCTGCTGGTCCATTGAATGCTCTATTAAGCGTTATATTAGATAGACCCATATCGTTTATGTCAGAGCCAGGGTACTTTCGAACGATCTTCATTGCTTCTGGAATCTGGCAGGGTGCAGGGTTTGCCTCGATTATTTATGTAGCGGCATTATCTAATGTAGATCCACAGTTACATGATGCAGCAACGATTGATGGGGCCTCTCTATTACAGCGGATTCGCCATATTGATTTGCAAACATTGAAACCAACCATGACGGTACTCTTTATTTTAGCAGTTGGCGGTATTATGACGATTGGTTTTGAGAAGGCGTATCTTCTTCAAACATCGATGAATATACCAGCTTCTGAAATTATTGATACGTATGTGTACAAACGAGGGTTGCAACAAGCAGATTGGTCGTTTGGTGCGGCAATTGGGTTATTTAACTCGATTATCAGTTTAGTATTGTTAATAGCAGTTAACACGATTGTGAAACGAGTTAATGGAGAAACACTTTATTAGAGAGGAGGCTGTGCCATGAATAATTCATTAATTAACAACTCAAAGACAGATAAGTTCATTTTACTTCTTAATAAGATTGTGTTGAGTATCATCGTTTTAATTGTGACAATTCCTCTATTGTATGTCCTATTGGGATCCTTTTTACAACCAGATGTACTACTCACACAAGGTATTTCCTTAGACCCTAATCATTGGACCATTAATGGTTACGTCAAGATATTCCAAGATGGATCGATTATGAGGGGCTTTTTGAACTCTATCTTATATGCTGCTGGCTTTACCCTTGTGGGCGTGGTATTTACTATTATGGCCGGTTATTCCCTGTCAGTAGATGGTTTAGTAGGAAAAAGAGCACTGATGTTATATTTCATTTTTACGATGTTCTTTAATGGTGGTATGGTTCCTACTTATTTATTAGTAAGAGAATTAGGTATGTTAAACACACCATGGGCCATGATTTTGCCAGGCGCCATTACGGTTTGGAATATTATTTTAGCAAGGACCTATTTTAAAGGGCTGCCAAATGCTTTGAAGGAAGCGGCAAGAATTGACGGGGCTTCAGACGCTAGAATTTTTCTAAGTATTATTTTGCCTTTGTCAAAACCAATTATTTTTGTACTGGCCTTATATGCCTTTATCGGTCAGTGGAATGCCTATTTTAACGCGATGATCTATTTAGAGGATCGAAGTCTTTATCCATTGCAATTAATATTACGTGATCTATTGATTCAAAATGAAGTCGAACCCGGTATGATTGGGGATCAAATGGCAAGGGCTGAAATGCAGCGTCTTGCAGAAATGATCAAGTACTCTGCGATTGTGATAGCCAGTTTACCATTGATGATCATGTATCCATTTTTCCAGAAGTATTTTGAGAAGGGTGTTATGGTCGGGTCATTAAAATAATATAAAAAAAGCGAGGGGTAAAAGAATGAGAAATTTTTATCGTTACTTAGCAGTTAGCATGTTTATTGGTTTATTGATTATTGCGGGTTGTTCTAATAGTGATGATTCAGCCTCCTCTGAGAATTATGAGTTAAGTGATATTACGTTCCCAGTAGAGGAAGAAGACGTTAGTCTGAAGTTTATTACCGAAAGTTCACCAATGGCTCCAGAAGATCCGAATGACAAGCTAATCTTGCAACGATTGGAAGAAGAAACAGGAGTTCACATTGATTGGAAAAACTATACCGGAGAATCTTTTGCAGAACAACGTAACTTGGCAGTTGCGAGTGGTGACCTGCCAGATGCTATTATGAACACAGCTTATAGTGATTATGAATTATTAGATTTAGCCAATGATGAAGCGATTGTCCCAGTAGAAGATTTAATCGATCAGTATATGCCAAATCTACAAGCGGTATTAGAAGAAGCACCAGAGTATCGGGCAATGATGACCGCTCCCGACGGACATATTTATGCCTTTCCTTGGATTGAAGAATTAGGTTCAGGTAAAGAAAGTATTCACTCGTTGGATGCAACGGGATGGATTAATGTGAAGTGGTTAGAGGAATTAGGTTTAGACATGCCATCCACTACGGAAGAATTAAAGGAAGCCTTAGTAGCCTTTAAAGAAAATGATATGGCTGGAAACGGCGAAACGATTCCATTATCATTTATTATTAGCCACGGCGGGGAAGATGTTTCCTTCTTATTCTCTCCATTTGGTGAGGGGGAGAATTGGGATCATACCGTTGTTACCAATGATGATGAGGTACTATTTACCTCTGCACAAGAAGGTTATAAAGACGCCATCAATTATTTAAATGAACTATATGAATTGGATTTAATTGACGTGGAGGCTTTTGAACAAGACTGGAATTCTTATGTAGCAAAAGGGAAGGAAGGTCGTTACGGTTTATATTTTACTTGGGATAAAGCCAATATTTCCGGAATGGAAGATTATGAATTGTTACCTCCATTAGAGGGACCTGATGGTCGTAAACATGTGGCGCGTTCAAACGGAATGGGCTTTGACCGATCCAAGATGGTCATCACATCAGCCAATGAAAATCTAGAACTAACAGCAAAATGGATTGATAAGCTATATGAACCGTTGCAATCTGTCCAAAATAATTGGGGTACTTATGGGGATGAAGAAAAGCAGAATATTTTTGAATATGATGAAAATGAAGAAATGTTAAAACACTTACCGTTAGAAGGTACAGCACCCGTTGAATTACGTGAAGAGACATCCATTAGTGGTCCTTTAGCTGTTTTGGATAGTTACTATGACAATGTAACGACTATGCCGGATGATGCAGCTTGGAGATTGGAACAATTACATGAAACCTTAGTTCCTTACATGAATAATGATAATATTTATCCACCAGTATTCATGTCTCTAGATGAATTGGATCAGCGTTCTGAGATTGAAGCCGATTTGTTCCCTTACGTGGAGCGTAAAAAAGCCGAGTGGATTACCAATGGTATGGCAGATGAAGAATGGGAAGAGTATCTTGCTGAATTGGATCGTTTAGGCTATCAAGACTGGTTACAAATCAAACAAGATGCGTATGATCGGAATTTGGAAGCAGAAGAAGAAGCTACCGAGTAAACACTAAGATGTTTATCAGAGGACGAACCTTCCAGATGCTAAAAGAAGCTATGTAGGAGAACGGGCGATAACCATCCTGAAAGTTGCAGGAAATAAAAGGATCTGTCACACGATGCGTGAGATATACGTAGTGACAGATCCTTTTCGCACTATAAGAAAATACGCATTCCTATTTTTATGATAAAAACGGGTGTTAGTTACGACGAAAATGTCATACATTATTACAAAAGCCTTTACAATAAAAAAGACATGTGGTAGACTTCTTTTTAATTAATCATAGTCTATGACTAAATACTTTGGAAAAGGAGAAATGCTTCATGAGTGGGTTGGATTGGTTCGTGATTTTGCTGTTTGTCCTTGTGATGGTACTTATCGGTTTTTATTCTTACAAAAAAGTAAGCGATTCCAAAGATTTTTATGTGGCTGGAGGTAAATTACCATGGTGGCTATCAGGAATCTCTCACCATGTGTCAGGCTATAGCGGGGCGGTGTTTGTCGCTTATGCAGGTCTTGCTTATACCCATGGTTTCAGTCTTTATGTATGGTGGGCATTGGTAATCTTTGTGGCAGTTATTATTGGAGCATATACACTTGCCCCAAGATGGTCTAGATTACGAATCAATTATCATGTCGAATCACCGACAGAATATTTGAAGCTTCGTTATAACTTGCCGACCCAACAGCTAATGGCATGGTGTGGTGTGCTTCTCAAGTTGTTTGATGTTGGTGCAAAATGGGCGGCTATTGGAATCTTATTAAATGTGTTTACGGGAATACCGATTATTTATGGCGTGGTCGTGTCTGGTATTGTTTCGCTTATTTATATTACCATTGGCGGTCTATGGGCAGACATCTGGACCGATTTTGCACAATTTGTTATTCAAGCGGTAGCCGGGTTAATTATGTTTTTTGTGGTACTCCAACGTTTTGGTGGGGGATGGGATGGTTTTATAGGTATTTGGTCAGAATTGCCAGCTTCACACTCCCAACCATTTCTTGAACCATATACTTTCTGGTATGTTCTCTTCTATTTATTAGTTGTCTTTCTTAGTTATAATGGTGGAACATGGAATTTGGCAACACGGTTTATTTCCTCACCTAGTGCAAAAGAAGCGAAGAAAAGCGCTTTGTTATCGGGTGTTTTATATTTGATTTGGCCAATCTTTCTGTTTTATCCCATGTGGGCAGCTCCTCTTATCTTACCAAATATTTCAGACCCAACGCAGTCATATGGGATGTTGGCCCAAGAATTATTACCAGCAGGATTAGTCGGACTGGTCTTAGCCGGTCTCTTTGCAGCAACCATGTCGATGACTTCTTCTGATGCCAATACGATTTCAGCTGTTATTACTAGAGATATTCTACCCGTTCTGTCAACTAAATTTAAAAATTTAAAACAAAAGGAATCATTAAGAATTGCTCGAGTAACAACCTTTATATTTACTTTCCTAACGTTAATTATTGGTATTCAAAATCAATATTTCGGTGGTGTATTAGGGTTAATTATTTCATGGTTTGGGGCATTGGTTGGGCCTATATCTGTGCCTATGTTATTTGGTCTCTTTCCTATATTCAAACATTCTGACTCCAAGGCGGCGATTACTTCAGTGATAGCAGGTTTGTGTATGTTTGTCATCACGAAATATGCTGTTACGGTTCCATTATCGATAGAGATTGGCGCACCAGTATTTACTTCAGCTATTATTTTTATTGTGATGGGATGGTTAAACCGTAATAAGAAAATGAATCCGGAAGTGGAAAAAATGGTCTACGCTTTAAGTAAAGATTAAAAGGGTGATTAGATGAATAAACCAATAGAACGATATCAAACAGAGTTAAGTCAACAGTTGCTCCCTTTTTGGAAAAAAGCAATCGACACAGAATATGGCGGCGTATATACTTGTTTTTCCAATGATGGTGCACAACTGATTAGTAAAAGGAAGTATATTTGGTCGCAGGGTCGATTTTTATGGATTGCTTGTAAATTACAGCAATTACAAAACGAAAACAGACTCACAGATGATTTTCAATGGAATCGTGTCGCTAAGCAGACCTACGAGTTTTTAAGAAAGAATGCCTTAATGGACAATCGGCATGTCGTATTTGCAGTAGAGAAAGATGGACGACATATAGCTGATCAGATGGATACCAGTATCTTTGCGGACTGTTTTTACGTATTAGGCTGTAATGCTTATGCCGATTTACAGCAGGATAAACAAGTATTTGAGCATGCTTATGCCATCTATCAAAAAATAAATAATAGGATAGATCATCAAACATTTAAATCCGATCCGTATCCTATTCCTAAAGGATACACTTCTCATTCTATTGCGATGATCTTACTCAATGTTGCCCAAGAATTATATATCACAGCAACATCCTTTTCTAAAGAATATGAGCAAGCTTTAGAAAGAGATCAGCTTATTCTCATTAACCGCATTCTTGATGAGTTTGTGACAGGTAGCCGGATCAAGGAACTAAAACATTCTCAAGCAGCAGGAGATACGTTACTAGAAAGACATATCAACCCAGGTCACACTTTGGAGTCTGTTTGGTTTATGCTTCATTCGTTACAAGGGTTACAACAGGAAAAGCAAGAGACCATAACAAAGATAGAAGAGGTTGCTAAACAGGCATTAGAACTTGGATGGGATCAACAAGATGGTGGGTTATTCAGGTTTATTGACCATCTGGGTGGAGAGCCGACTGGAATATTAATTGACACCCCTTACGAACAATTAATACATGATACATGGAACTTAAAGCTATGGTGGCCGCATGCAGAAGCACTGTATACCACAAAGCTATTGGAGAGCATTACTGGAAAAACAGAATGGACGAATTATTATGAACAGATCGAGCGTTATGCGCTAGCTACTTTTCCGCAAACAGATCCTGCTATACGTGAATGGATCCAAATTAGAAGTCGGGATGGCACACCACTTGAAAAAGTGGTAGCACTTCCGGTGAAGGACCCTTTTCATATTATTCGAAGTTTTATTCTGTTAATCGAGCTGCAAGAAAGGAAGAAATAAATGCAACTAGGCGTTAGTAAAATAGATATTACACCAAATACACCGATAGAACTTGCTGGTTTTGCGCATAGAGAGGGTAAGGCAGATAGTGTAGCTACTCGGTTATGGCTGAAAGTATTTTATTTTCAAGCAAGTTCAAGCCAGTTTGTCTATATGATAGCTGATTTGATTTGGTGGGATGATCAATGGGTAGAAGCTATGAAAAGCGAAATAGAAAAGAAATATCAAATTGATCGCAAATATATTTGTTTGCAGGGCACACATAATCATTCTGGTCCACAAACAAGCGAAAAATTCAGCAGAGCACTTGGCAGAAGCGATGCTGCCTATTTAGCAAGTATACAAGCTGGTGTGTGGGCAGGCTTAGATATAGCTATGAATAATCAAGAGGAAGTAGTATTATCTAAACAAACGATGAATTATCATATGGGAGTGAATCGGCGCAAAATAATGGAGGACGATGTGGTGATGGCACCAAATAAGGAAGGATCAACAGATAATCTTGTTACCGCACTGACTTTTCAGACAAAACAGGAAGAAGTAAAAGCAATCTGGATCCACTATACCTGTCACCCAACGATTACCGATGCCAATGAAATATCTAGTGAATTTTGTGGTATATTGTGCGAAGAAATCGAGAAAAAACGTCCTAAAGCTATTGTGGCCTATCTACAAGGTTTTTGTGGAGATATTCGACCTAATTTGGTAACGGGAGAGTCTTTTACCAGAGGATCATTAGCAGATATGTATCATCTGGGAATAGCATTTTCAAAAGCTGTTATGGACATGTTGCATAAGCCCCCTATTGTTATCAATCTAGACCGGGAGATTAAAGTGAAGGAAACGCGCTTGTTGCTGCCGTTTAATCAATGGGCCGACCCAAAGCCTCCCGCTGATTTAGCTGATGAATGGAATAGACTATCAAAGAATTATGCACATCCTCCGTTCACACTGCAATATATTCAATTATCTGAGGAACTCAAGCTGTTTGCCTGTAATGGGGAACTGGTACATCAATATGGTTTATATTTGAAAACCTTGGATGAGAATGTCCTTCCTTTAGGGTATGCAAATGGGATGGTAGGATATGTTCCAACGGCTAACCAAATGGAGGAAGGGGGATATGAGTCCTATGATTCTATCTTCTACTTTGGTTTGCCGTTACCTTATGATCCTTCCCTTGAAACACAAATAAAAAGCAAGATGAGAACGTTAATGAATGATGAAAGGATGAATAACATATGATACAGCAACGAATAGATAAGTTATCTTACTATGTTTGTGAGAATCGACATGAAATGGGGAGAACAGCCGCAGCATTGGCTGCAGAACGGATAAAGCAGGCTTTGTCCAAGAAAGAAGAGGTAAGAATCATATTTGCCGCTGCCCCATCACAACTAGAATTTATTGACGAGCTAACCAGTGATTCATCTATCGATTGGTCGAGGATAATCGGTTTTCATATGGATGAATACATTGGCTTAACCAACTACAAAGATCAGCGATTTGCAGTGTTTATTAAAGAGAATATTGCAGATAAAGTGAATATGAAAGACATGCATTATTTTGATACGTTAGCTGATCCAGAAGAAGAAACGATCCGATATACAAGATTACTGCAAGAGGCACCTATTGATTTGGTATGTTTGGGAATTGGGGAGAATGGTCACATTGCTTTTAATGACCCTCCGGTTGCCGATTTTAATGATGTTAAGCTAGTAAAGCAAGTAGAGCTTGATCAAACATGTAAGCAGCAACAAGTCAATGATGGTTGTTTTCCAACGATTGATGAAGTACCAAAAATGGCTTGGACGTTAACGATCCCTGCCTTAGTTTCGTCAAAATCCATGGTTTGTGTGGTACCTGGAGAACGTAAAGCACAAGCCGTTTATCATATGTTAAAAGGAGAAATAAGTACGGCATGCCCTGCTTCTATTTTAAGAATCCACTCAGATGCCCACTTAGTGATGGATAGAGAAGCCTTTGGAGTGGTGAATGATGGTAAATAACATCATAGGATATAACTATCAAACGAAGGATCTAGAATCAATCGAATGGGATAATGGTGTCATTACTAATATCCAGCCGGTAAAAGGAGTAGAGAGTTCTGATAATATCATTGCCCCAGGATTGGTAGATATGCAAGTCAACGGTTATAGGGGAATTGATTTTAATCAATCTCCCCTTAATCAACAAGAGTGGCAGACAGTTATGTTGGATATGGCGAAACATGGTGTGACTACCTTTTACCCTACCATCATCACTAATTCTTTTGAAAAGTTAGCTGATCTGTTTCATGAATCGGTGAAGATACTTGATCCATTAGAGGTTTCGACGATTGGTGGTTTTCATTTGGAGGGGCCCTATATTTCAACCGAAGATGGACCACGTGGGGCTCATGATAAGTCTTTTGTCCGAGCGCCCAGTTGGCAAGAGTTCTCTCATCTGCAACGTAAAGCAAATGGAAAAATAAAACTAGTTACCTTATCACCCGAATGGGAAGAAGCTCCCCTGTTTATTGAAAAGGCGAAAGATGAAGGCGTAATCACGGCCATAGGTCATACAGCTGCCAATAGCGATGATATTCGAAAAGCAGTTAACGCCGGTTCCAGTTTGTCGACTCATCTTGGTAACGGAGCCCATGTGTTATTGCCAAGGCATCCTAATTACCTATGGGACCAGTTGGCAGAGGATGATTTATCTGCTTCTGTTATTTCAGATGGACATCATCTACCTGCTTCTGTATTGAAGGTCATTCATCAAGTAAAGGGTGATCAGATGGTTTTAGTAAGTGACAGTGTAGCGCTTGCTGGATTACCTCCAGGAAGCTATACATCTCCAGTAGGAGGAAAAGTAGTGTTAACGAAAGAGGGAAGGTTGCATCTAAAAGATAACCCGAAGCTTCTAGCGGGATCGGCTATGAACTTGCTTCAGGGAATTCACCATCTTATTCATACAGGTATTACAGAGTTTGCAGAGGCTTGGGATAAAGCTTCCATCCTCCCTGCCAAGTTATTAAACCTACCTCAACAGCGGGGACTATCCATCGGAGCACCTGCCGATTTGGTCATTTATAATAAAGAAACGAATCAGGTGATGGAAACGTACAAAGAAGGAATACCACTATTAAATAGAAAGGAAGGATAAAAGATGCAAATTATGTTAGATTATTATAAAGAGATTCAAACCTATTTAGAAGCAATTATACAAACAGAAGAAGAACATATCCAAGAAGCTGCTGAAGCAGTAGCACAGCATATTGAAAAGGATCGCACATTTTTTGTCTATGGTCCGGGAGGTCATTCCAATTTAGCATCACAAGAAGTGTTTTTTCGAGCCGGTGGTTTAATGCATGCCAACGCGATACTAGATGAAGGTACATTACTTAGTAGCGGAGCACTTCGTTCGATGGCCATTGAGCGAACACCTGGATATGGTAAAATAGTGATGGATAACTATCAAATAGGTGATGGCGATTTGCTGATTTTAGTAAACGCATATGGCATCAATACAACCGTTATTGAATCGGCTATCGAGGCAAAACAACGAGGGGCTAAGGTGATTGGTATATCATCGGTAGAACATGCGAAAGATACACCAGCAACACATCCTGCTCGCCATCCATCTAAGAAAAATTTACATGACATTGTTGACATACATGTGGATTCTAAAGTGCAAGTTGGCGACGCGGTGATTTCCATTGAAGGAGTGGAACAAAAAGTTGGTGCCGTTTCTACCTTTGTTAACGCTTTTATCATGAATTCGATAACCATGCAGACAACGAAGTTATTGAATGCTCAAGAAGTGGAACCACCGATTTGGAAAAGTGGTAACGCAACAGGAGGAGATGAATGGAATCAACAATTCTTGGGTCGATTCCAAGGTAAGATGAAGCATTTATAATGTCAATGATGCTCTGAGGAGTGTATGACTGTGTCAAAAGGTACTGGAATATTAAGAGAAGTAAATAAGCGCAAATTATTGTCTTTAGTAAGAAGATATAAGCAAACATCGCGAAAAGACCTTGTTGCTCAAATGGGGGTAAGCAAAAATACGGTTTCCCTGATTGTAGAAGAGCTAATGATTGCCGGTTTGATAGAAGAGGTGGGAATAAATGGGCAGTCTTCTAAAGGAAGACCAAAAATTACGCTTCAATTGGCAGAATCAGCATACCAATCAATTGGCGTTTTAGTGAACGATGATCATATTCAAGTAACCGTGATGCATTACAATGGTGATATATTAGAGAATCAAAAAATAGATTGTTCGTGTCAACATATAGAACAGACGAAAGATACCATTGTCTCTGTCATTAAGGACATTCAAGGTCGGTATAGTAACATTGTAGGTGTAGGGATTGCTATACCAGGTATTGTTAATTGCGATCAGTCGATTGTATATGAATCAGCAAGGTTAGGATGGAGGAATGAGTTATTTGACCTCAATAAAGAATATGGTTTGGCGATCCCTGTTCGAATTCAAAATAGGGTGAGAATGAACGCCTTGCAAAGTATAGAACAAGATGTTGCAACGTCAGAAAAAAGTATATTTTTTCTTCAGGTGAGCGAAGGAGTTGGTGGTGCATTTATTGATCATCATCAGATATTGAGTGGAGGAAGCTGGACAGCAGGGGAAATTGGACATATTTCCGTAAAGGATAATGGTCCGCTTTGCACTTGCGGTCAAAACGGATGTCTAGAAGTATTGATTAGTGAGCTGGCATTTGCCAAACGAATACAAGAAACGAGGGGAAAGAAGGTAGAATTACCACTACAAGATATCCATTCAGAGGAAGTGGAAGTGATAGCCAATGAATTTGGCAATTACCTTGGCAAAGCACTAATCCATATTATTCACCTGATGAATCCAGATCAAATTATTATCGACTCTCCTTACAACGCTTCCCAAGCATTTACGAATGCCTGCATGGAGAGGGTGCGATTATCGGCTTTACAAATCCCATTGATGATGACAAATATCCAGTTTCAAAAGAAGACGTATGATCAAGTCACGGGAGCTGCATTGTCTGTATTCCTTGATTTTGAACATAACAAGTTATCGTTTCATACATAGTTCGTTGGTGGTAAAGACGTCTATCGGTAATAATAACCGATAGACGTCTTGTTGTTATCCTTTAGTAGATCCGGCAGTTAGACCACTGATTAAATATTTTTGAATAAACACAAATACAATCGCAATAGGTATAACAATGAGAACTGCAGAAGCCATTAGTCTTCCCCAATCCACAATCCAGAGCCCCATAAAATTAAATACTCCTGTAGATAAAGTTCTCATGGAATCATCAGATACAAAAGTAAAAGTTAGAACAAATTCACTCCAGGCATGTACTAAAGCATAAATACCTGCAGAAATAATAGCAGGAACAGACAGGGGTAGCATAATTCGGATGATGATGTAAATCTTGCTACAACCATCCAACATCGCTGCTTCTTCAATCTCGACTGGAATGGTATCAAAAAAACCTTTTAGCATCCAAGTAATGATTGGAACAGCAAATACTGTATAGGAAATAATTAAACCTAAGTAGGAATCAAGTAATCCTAGATTCATCATTGTCCGATAAAGCGGTATCATTAATAAAACTACAGGAATCATTTGAGCAAGTAGCATACCAACCCCAAATGCTTTAACACCAGGTGCTTTGCTTAGTCTGCTCAAAGTATAAGCACCCAACACACCAATTACAATAGATAATAATACACTACCCACTGATACGATCAAACTGTTCATAAAATACGTAGGAAATTGTGTATCAAATAAAACAGACCGAAAATTTTCAAAGGTTGGGTTTGCTGTGAATAGTGTTGGTTCTGGTGATCTCACCTCATTTGCTGGTTTAATAGCGGTTAAAAATGCCCAAAAAATAGGGAATAAACTATAGATGCCCGCAATCACTAGTAAGAAATAAGTAACTATGTTTAACAATTTCTTCTTTGTTTTTCTAGAGAAACGCACACTACCCCTCCTTTGTCCCTTGTCTATTTTGTAGCCAGAAATATAGTCCCATCAAACATATTAATATAATTACCATTAACACAGAAATGGCTGAAGCAGACCCGTAGTGGTATTTCATAAAGGCCTCTTTATATGTTGCAATTGCCAATGTTTCTGTTGCATTTAAAGGACCACCTTCTGTTAAAATCCAAATGAAATCGAAATTGTTAAAGGTCCAAATTAAGTGTAATACAATTAGGATACTAGAAATTCCTTTTAATTTTGGTAATGTAATATGCCAAAACTTTTGAAACATATTTGCGCCATCTATTTCAGCAGCTTCTAATTCATTTTTATTAATCGTTTGTAAGACGGCTAAAAAAGAAATAGTATAAAATGGGAAACTTCTCCAAACGTTAATCCAAATAACAGAGAACATTGCAGTAGACTCACTTCCAAGCCAATTAATACTTTGATCAATGATTCCCATATTTAATAATAATACATTAATGATCCCGTAATCAGGATTTAACATCCATCTCCAAGTCATCCCTGCCACTACAATTGGAACAACCCAAGGAATAATCATAATACCTCTAAAAAAAGATCTTCCTTTTATCTTTTGGTTTAATAGGATGGCTATGCTCAAGCCTACAATATATTCTCCACCAACTGAACCGAAGGTATATACAATACTATTCTTTATATGCGTCCAAAATAGCGGGTCTTGTATAATGTTTTTGAAGTTTTCGAAGGCAATAAAAGTATCATCTTCTGCAATAAGTAAATTTGCTTCATATAAGCTGTTAATAAATACTTGTATAATAGGAACCAATAATAATAAAACCAAAAACACAATAGCTGGTAACATAAAGAGATATGCTATGCCATGTTTGTTTAAATATCTGATCATTTTAGCAACTCCTTTGTTTAGTGAGAGAGATACTATCTAGTTTTTAGTGCTCCTTAACTAAATAGTATCTCTTCTTTTTATTGACTTAGTAGATCGTTATCAGCAAGGGATTGATTAATTTGATCAGATAGCCAAATGGCTGTTTCCTCTGGTGTTGATTCACCTAGTAAAACCTTTTGAAGGGATTGCGTCATAGAATCAATGATTCCTCCCATTGGAACTGGTGGCCAAGACTTTCCATACTCTGCAATGTCGGTAAAGACTGTATTCCATTCTCCTTCCAATTCCATATCATTACGAATCGTTCTATTGCCCTTCGCATAAATACTTTGTCCTTCTTCAGAACCCATCCACTCAATAAAATCTAAAGCAGCTTGTTGTTGATCAGAGTCTTCAAACACATACCATTGAGCTACTTCTAAGAAGGTGGCAGGAGTTTCCTTGTAAGGAGGAACCCCGTCTAATTTTACATCTGCCATCCCTTCTGGTTGTTGTTCTTCATAATCTGCAATCCAAGGTCCGTTTTGGGTAATAGCAACACTTCCTTGGGTGAAGTTCTGATCTAATTCTTGATATCCCCAACTAGTTTGATTTTGTGAAATCACACCTTGGTCAAGCATATCTTTGTATAACTGGAACACTTCTGTTGCCCTAGCTAATTGTTCTTCATCATCTGTCCAAGTATTTTTATAAGAACCTTCGTCGATTTCTTCGAGAATTTCAAGATTATTTGACCAAATAAAAACAGCTAGTTCTTGAGGAGCACGTGCAGATGTTGCACTTATTCCAAATGGATTTTCAACGCCTGCCTCATTAAGCTGCTGCCCTATAGTTAGTAGGTCATCCCATGTTTCAGGTGTTTCAACTCCAACTTCGTTCAACGTATCTTCATGATACATTTGAGCTCTAGTACCAATATAGCTTGGAAAAGCTACTATTTCATCATTCATAGACACACTATCCCAAACAGATTGAGGTACGCTATCTTTATCGCTCCAATTATTCACAAAATCTGTTAAGGGATGGAGCACACCCATAGAATTAAAATCTGCCATCCATTCTGCCAATCCTTGAGCAATATCAGGTGGGTTTCCATTTGCGGCAGAAGTAGTTATCTTTTGTTTCAGTTGCTCATAAGGAAGAACTTGAACATCAATATTTATATCAGGATTTAGTTCTTGGTATTTTTCGATTGCATCATAGTAACCACTGCGGTCCTCTGCTTCGTCTACATTCCACCAAATTTCAAGTGTGTTTTGATTACTACTTTCACTGCCAGTGCTATCATTTGAACTACAACCAAACAAGATTCCTAAACTCAAAGTTATAAATAATAATTTTTTCATTACCTCTCACCCCTATTTTTAAAAATTACCTTTATCCGCTTCTCCCGCATTCTTAACGGCTTCTTCGCGATTTTGTGCCATCTCATCAACCGTCTTCACATGCAACCTGGCTGCTCCCTGATAATCTTTAGTAGGTATTAACTCCTCGTTTTGCAAGCGGTCTTTGGCAGCTGCGGTAGCTATTTTATATTGCGGCAGCCACTGCTCCTGCGCAACTAAGAATTCATCAACCATTTGCCAAATCTCTTTTGGATTACAAACAGCTCCTACTAATGGATCCATCATCATGGCTTGTCGTAAAAGATAATCATCACCGTGAACTGCTGCCTCCACAGCCAGCCTTTGTACAGAAATACTGGCATTACAAACAGCTGCTGGCCCAAGCGGTAAGTCGCCAACAAGTGGCATATTAATCCCGTTTCGATCGACATAACCAGGTGCTTCGATGACAGCATCATCAGGTAAATTAGCAATCACTCCTTGATTGATATAATTGAAGTGACCGCGATACGTTCTTCCGGTTTCTAATCCTTCTAAAATATAGGAGCCATGTTCTTGGCCTCTATTATCTTCTTTATACTCAAATGCAGGTTCTTTTAACCAATTGGGAAAGTCTGTTTCAAACCAATGACGTCCCTCGGTACAAACCCTTAAGTAACCGCCTGTTTCCCCATTGATCCATGTGCTTAAGTCAATCCACTCGTTAATTTCTTCCGGGCGCTTGCGGTACCAAGGCAAGTACTCGCTTAAGTGTCCGTTAGATTCGGTACTGAAATAACCGAAGCGGCGCAGCATATCAATGCGGACCTTCTCTTCTTGACTATACTCGGGATGTTGTTCAAATGCCTCTAATAAGTCAGCAGTGCGATCTTCGCCATCGGTTTGAACCTGGATATACCATGTTTGATGGTTAATCCCTGCGCAAATGATATCGACTTCTTCTTTCTCTCTTCCCAATGCTTCAGCAATTTGTTTATGCCCATTCTGCACCCCATGACATAGCCCAATTGTATGTACACCGCCATATGTGTTACATGCCCAAGTCATTATAGCCATTGGATTAGCGTAGTTCAACAGCAGGCACTGCTCATAAGCAACTTCACGAATATCCTTACAAATTTCTAACATTTCAGCAATACCACGCTGCCCATACATAATCCCGCCAGCACATAGGGTATCACCAACACATTGATCCACCCCATATTTTAATGGAATCTCAATATCATGTTTGAAAGCTTCTAATCCACCAATTCTCACAACATTAAATATATATTTTGCGTCTTTTAATGCTTCGCGTCGATTGGTGGTAGCTTCAATTTGAATCGAGAGTCCATTCTCGTCAATATCGCGTTGACAGAGCTGGGTCACCATATCTAAATTTTTCTGGCTGATATCAGTGAAAGCAATTTCTATCCCTTTAAATTCAGGGACAGATAAAATATCTCGCAATAACCCTCGTGTAAAACCTATACTTCCTGCGCCTATGAATGCTATTTTAAATGAAATGATAAAGACCTCCTTGTTTTAATAATAGATATACTATAACATTGCAAAAATAAAAGCGCTTTCAAAATAATAACCAGAATAAGAATAGATGTATAAAATTCTAACTTTATTTATAATAGACGAGTAAAGTTAATGGCTAAAATCGAAATGAATATGCGATGTTAATGTACTATTGGATTTGTCACAGTGTTAACTGTCATTATATCCTCATTTCAAAATGTCAGAAGATCAAAGTATATGAGAGTGAGAGACAACAAGGGTTTAAAGTCCTGATATAACGATCGGTGGGGATGAAGAGAAACCCATGAATAGCAGTTCTTCTTTATATGAATCACGTAAGAATAGACAATAAACGTATCATTGTGTAATCCACCCTCAATCTAATTAATTTTTTGGATATTATTTTAACTTTGTTGTATTTTTTAGATGTTATGCTTATGAGATAATCCGTATTGAAAGCGATAACATTAATTGAAGGGGTGTTGATGGAAAAATGAAAAAATGGAATTATTTAATTTTATTGGGAATGGTCGTATTGTTAACTGTGCTTGTTGCTTGTTCTGATGAAAGTAGTGAAAGCAGCGGTTCTTCTGATCAAGATGATGATGTGGTCACATTGGAATTTTGGCGAGCAGAAGATATTGGTCGGGCAGATTTTCAGGTGTTTATGGATGTGGTGGATAAATTTAATGAGGAGCATCCAGAGATAGATCTTCAAGTAAATACAACACCACATGCTGATTATCGCACAAGACTTAACACACAAGCCGCGGGCGGACAGCTTCCTGATATTTTTCAAGTATGGCCTGGAGCTGAATTGGAGCCGTTAGTAGAAGGTGGAGTCGTTCAGCCGATAGATGATATCACAAGCTACTGGACGGAGGAAACGGGTTTATTAGATGAAGAGGATTTTCAAGATTTCTCGGTTGATGAGCACGTGTATGCCGTCCCAGCTAATACGAATCCAACGCATATGATTTTCTATGATAAGGATATGCTGGCAGATGTGGGGTATGATGAGTTTCCTCAGACCTATGATGAGTTTTTGAATTTAGTGGATGATTTGAATGCAGAGGATATCACGCCAATTGCACTAGGTAATGCCGATGGCTGGGTGTTACAATCTGTGTATATTTCCACTATTGCAGACCGCTTTACCGGTAACGATTTCTTGGAAGGGGTTGCAAATGGGGAGAGAGCGTTTACGGATGATGATTTTGTTGAATCATTAGGGGTAATCGAAGAGTTGATGGCTAAGAATGCCTTCAATGAAGATCTAAATACCATTGATAGTACACAGATGATTGATTATTTCCTTCAAGGAAGAACAGCAATGGTCGTTGATGGCAATTGGGGCATCGCCGCTATTTTAGAAAATATGCCAGAAGATAAAAATATAGGCGTAGCTTCTATTCCGTTAAATGATTCCAATACCATTTCAACAGTAGCAGGCACAGGCCATGCGATTAATAGTGAGTTAGAAGGGGAAGAATTAGAGGCGGCACATACCTTCTTGCAATATGTGTATAATGAAGAGTTATGGCAAAATTTAATGGAAGTAGGCCGTCCGATTATTGCAAATTTGGAACTTCCTGAGGATGCGGATATCAATCCAATCACAGAAGAAATGTTGCAAGTCATTGCTGATTCTGATCCAGCTCCCGTGTATGATGCGACACTATCACCAGCGGTTAATGATCAGCTGGAGAATGAATTGCAATCTATCACCGTTGGTGGCTCTACCGCAGAAGAAGCGGCCGCTAATATTCAACGAGTGGCAGATAGTGAACAGTAAATAGATAGAGTATTAGGTAAAGTAGAGTGTCTTATTCTAAGATGCTCTATTTTATTGGGTGATATTGTTCAAGCACAGTTGTTAGCGTAAATGCGCTTTATGTAAGAGATCCTTTCACCTAGCTTTTTCAAAATAAGGAAAGTGTGCTTGGATAGTATCCTCTATACTCATAGAGTAAATTGTACTTGTTACGCCAATTGATATACAGTTAAAGTAATAGAAAATCTGAAAAGTTGTTACTATCTTAAATGGGGAGAAGTCTATGAGACGGTTTGTGTCATTCATTCGGAATAGTCTGAAATGGAAATCTATCATCATATTCTTATTACTAGTCACGATTCCAAGCAGTTTGATTGGTTCCATCGTTATTAACCAGTCGAATACTATTGTGAAGCAACAGGTGATGGATACTACACAACGCAATTTAAACAATATGGAATCGAAATTGACGGATGTTATCGATGAGGTGGAAGAAATATCACGATATATTATATACAGTAACGAATTCCGGGATTTCATGACACATTCGGCTGTTACTAGCAGTGATTATACCGTGTTAAATCGCTTGCGTAGCAATTTAAATGGCTTTTTTGTCTTTCATCAATCGGAAAAGGATTACTTTCACTCTGTGGAAATTAAGGGACAGAATGAACAAGTGCTTTCAGCAGGGGAGCTTGTAGAAGCAGATGAGACAACATGGCGGGATCGCGCTGCTGAATTAAAGGGAAATATTTTGTGGAGTGAGCCTTATTCTCTTTACAATATTCGCAAGAGTGAAGAGGAAACAGTGATTAGCTTGTATCGCACGATTAATCATCTTTACGATATAACGGAACCTATTGGATTGGTTACCTTTCGTTTAGATCAAGAAGCCTTATTTCAACATGTTTCAGAAGGGTTTGTTAATCAGCAGCATCAAGCTTTTTTCATCCATGAAAATTCGGGTAATGTCATTGGCTCAATGAACGATGCACCATTTGAATATGAGGAATTGATTGATAATATAAAAAATGATGGAGAGAGTTTTCAATTCACCTCGCATGACGAAAATTATTATGCCGCCTCTCGTTATATCGATTCGATTGATCTATACATTATATCGGTTGTCAGTGAGGCGTATATCTTGTCAGAAATGGGCGGGATACGCACTAGCTTTGGCTATATGATGGCTATTGCTATCTTGATGGGACTGTTGACGTTTGCTGGCTTTACTTTCTTTGTCGTTCGGCCGATACTAGAATTGACCAGAGAAACGAAGCGTGTAGAGCGTGGCGACTTCCAAGCCAGAGTCCCTGTTCGTTCGAGAGATGAAGTAGGCCAGTTGGGGTTTCGCTTCAATGCGATGGTAGGTAGAATGCAGCGGCTAATTGAAACTAAGTATAAGTTAGAAATACAAAACAAGCATTCTGAACTAAAGGCATTGCAAAGTCAAATCAACCCCCATTTTCTCTATAATACGCTAGATATGATACGTTGGACGGCACGCATCGAAAAGGCTCCAGAAACGAGCAAAAGTATTGAAGACTTGGCTAATTTATTTCGAATTACGCTCAGTCAAGGGAAGATTTTTATCCCGCTAAGTAGTGAATTAAAGTATGTTCAAAGTTATATGGAATTACAGCAGAAGCGTTTGGGTGGAAGCTTTCAATATTATCTGTTTAAGGAAGCAGGAATAGAAGATGGTATTGTCATGAAACTGATTCTTGAACCACTTATAGAAAACAGCTTTAAGCATGGTTTTTTGGCTGCGCAGTCTAATAAAACCATTACGATCCGAGCTTATCGGCAGCAGGACAAACTGATATTAGAAGTATTCGATAATGGAGTGGGAATGGATGTAGAACAGGTTAGTCGATTGTTAAAAGGTGAAGGGTCGGCAGGGGAGGCCAATAGCTTTGCATTAAGAAATGTGCATGATCGAATAGCAAACGCCTTTGGTCAAGGGTATGGAATGAAGATTGGTGAACCTGACCAAGGGGCAAAAATAAGTTTGGTGCTTCCGTGGATGGAAAACGAACAAGTACGGAAGCAGCTGTGGAAAGGAGAAGATTCTGACGATGACATGCAGGATCGTAATAGCTGACGATGAGCCATTGATTACCCATGGACTTGCTAACACGATTCCTTGGGATGAGTTAGACGTGGAAATTGTAGGGACAGCCGAGAATGGTCAGAAGGCTTTAGAAATGTTACATCATACGAAAGTAGATATCTTAATTACGGATGTATACATGCCAGTAATGGATGGAATAGATTTATCGAAAGAAGTGGTTCAGACTTTCCCAGAAACACAAATTATCATGATCAGTGGTTACGACGAATTCGAGTATGCACGAGAGGCAATACGGATGGGAGTACAGGATTATTTATTAAAGCCTGTTAATATTGACGAGTTATTAGCATTAGTGAAAAAAATAAAGCATGACATTGCCGATTATCAGCTGGAGCAAGAGAATAAAACACAATCGATCATCAGACAATATTTATCTGAACAAATATTTCAGGTTCCATCCAGTCAGATAGAAGAACAGTTAGCAGGTTTGTTATCTGAATTCTGTATGATTGGTGTAGAAAAGAAAGATTATATGATGATAGCTAGTGATGGAAAACAGACCAAACATCCGCTTGAACTCCAAGTGACAGAAACAGTGCTTAATCGATATCATATAACATCTTTTTTCTGGTTAGAGACACATGAAAATCAATTCATCTTGTTTCTCTATAGTCAACATCCATTATATTCGCAAACAGAGCTAGCATTATTAATGGATGACCTAATCGAATCTTTTGAACAAAACATCTTGATCGTTGCAAGCCCTATTTCAAAGGATATACAACAGATTCATGCACTCTATCAGGTGATAGATGGACTATTGAATCGTTACCGAGGCACTGAAACCACGCGAATAAATGGCTCTCAAGAACATGAGAGCATTTCCATTTGTCATGCAGAAGTGAATCATTCGATCGTCGAGATGGTCTTGCAGCAGAAATGGCAAGGTTTAGATAAAGAAGTGAAGCAGCAGTTGGTCGAATGGAGAAAACAAGGGGCTACCATAATGGAAATCGTATCAGGGTTGAAAGAGATGGAGCAGGCTATTATCCAAAAAGGGCAGGCAAGTATATTTGAACAGGCAGATTTATTTTTTAGCCAGCCAGTAGATACAAGAATATATAATAATGACCAAGTGTTAGAGTTATTATTTATGGAAGATTTAAAACAATTGATTGCTTGCCTTACTACTACCAATGAGCATCATTGGATTATTCGGCAGGTGCAGGAATATATGCACAGCAACTATCAGAAGGATATTAAAGCAGCGAAAGTAGCAGAAAATCATTATATTACCCCGAATTATTTCAGTATGCTTTTTCGACAGGAAACAGGTTGCAGTTATTCAGAATATCTCAATCAAATCCGCATTAATAAAGCAAAGGAGTTACTAGCAGATACGTCTAATAAAGTCTTTGAAATTGCCGAATATGTGGGTTATCGAGAGTATAAATACTTTGTTCAGGTGTTCAAGAATCAGGAGGGGGTCACGCCAACTCAGTTTCGAAAGCTCCATCCCATAAAAAAATAGATATTATATTAATTTTATAGGATTTCAGATAAATGTAAGCCCTTTTATAATAAGGTACAGATTCTTATCAAAAGGAGTGAGTACATGCATCTGCTAAAAAAACCCTGGATTATTGCAGTAGGTATTATTCCTGCATTGGTCATTTATCTGATTTTCAGTATTGTACCAATTTTTATATCGTTCTATTATTCGTTTATGTCTTGGGATGGTTTTTCAGAAATGCGTTTTATTGGATTGGCTAACTTTCAGGAGGCTTTTCAAGATAAGGTGTTTTGGACGTCTGTACGAAACAATATCTTAGTAGTATTAGCCTCTGTTTTTGGTCAAATCCCGATTGCGCTGATACTGGCATTGTTGTTGAACCGAAAAATCAAAGGAGCGAAGTTTTTCCGGACGATTGGCTTTATGCCAGTGGTTATTTCTACAGTGGTTATTTCGATTACCTGGCGAATGATCTATAATTCTGAATACGGATTGCTCAACAATTTTCTAGAAGGAATTGGTCTCGGCTTTCTACAACAGAATTGGCTAGGTAATCCGTCATGGGCGATGGTAGCTGTCTGTCTAACGATCATCTGGCAGTTTGTTGGGTTATATTTTATTATTTTCTTATCTGCTTTGCAAACGGTTCCGGGAGAGATACTGGAAGCCGCTGATTTGGACGGGGCCTCTGAATGGCAGAAGACACGTCATATCATTCTGCCATCGATTCGCCATATTATCCTTATTTCAATTATTTTGTGTATTAGCGGGAGCCTCAAAACCTTTGACTTGATTTATGTCATGACATCAGGTGGTCCAGCTAACTCTACCGAGGTAATGGCCACATATATGTACAATAAGACATTTGAAGGGCTTCGTTACGGGTATGGAAGTGCTATTTCTGTCCTGATCTTCGTCTTTAGTATCGCGATTATTTTGATCACGACTAAATTGCTGCAAAGGAAAGAGAGGTAAATGCAAATGGAAAAAGTAAACGTAGCACATGATTCAAAAGCGGCTCGAAAACGTAAGATTTTTAAAAAAAGTACGATTTATATTGTTTTAATTGCTTTTACGATAATCAATGCCTATCCAATTTTCTGGATGATTATGAACTCTTTCAAATCTGGGCAAGAGTTTGCCTTTGATCCGTTTGGTATCCCAACAGAATGGATTTTCTCCAACTATGTTGAGGCATGGTTTACCGCTAATATTGGGACCTATTTCTTTAACAGTTTATTCGTTGGGATTACCGCTTTAGTGATCTGTATTTTTGTCGGTGCCTTGGCTTCTTATTTCTTATCCAGGTTTCAATTTAAAGGGAGAAACCTGTTGTATGGTTTTTTCGTTATTGGTTTGCTAGTTCCTATTCACGCCACATTAGTACCGATGTTTATTTTAATGCAGAAAATAGGTTTCTTGAATACCCATTTAGCCTTAATTTTTCCATATGTCGCTTTTAACCTGTCGATCACGATCTTTTTGTTAACTAGTTTTATGCAAAGTTTCCCAAAAGAGATCGAAGAATCAGCGATTATGGATGGCTGTGGGGTGTTTCGTATCTTCTGGTCTATTATTTTGCCTATGAGCCGACCGGCGATTGCGACTGCCGTGATTCTTAATTTTATTAATAATTGGAACGAGTTTTCCTTTGCCTTGGTTCTGATTAACGACGATGCCTTAAGCACATTGCCATTGGGTCTTGCGAATTTTGCCGGTCAGTATGCCACCAATTATACTGGGCAGATGGCAGGTCTGACAATTGTATTAATACCAACAATATTGTTCTATCTCGTCATGGAAAAACAAATTGTCAATGGAATGACGCAAGGGGCTGTCAAAGGATAATGTAAATCACTATTTGGAGGGACAATCATGACTGTTATTTTTTATGATGAACAATTTTTATATGAAGGGGAACGACCTTCCCCGGAAAGCCTGAAGCAATTGCAAGAACAGTGTAAGGTGGTAGATGTGAATGGGTTAGAGCAAGCCTTATCAGAGGGAGACATCGATTGTTTAGTATATTTGCACGGGCGATTCTTCCCTAAGCGGCTATGGAATAGTTTACTAGCTTATTTGAAAAAGGGAAAAGCTTTATTACATATAGGCGGATTCCCTTTTCGAACACCGGTAACGGAAAGAAATGGTGCCTGGATAATGGAACGTGACCAGACATCTTATCACAGACAGCTGAACATTCATGAAATATTATCTGTAGATGCCTCGTCGTTTACTAGACTGGAAGCTAATGATCAACTGCCATTCTTTCAGGGGAAAGAAGCTTTATTTACGATAGAATCGACTAATAATTTTATTTTGCATGCAACGAAATCACGGGATAGACCAGATGAGAATGGATCAAGCGGACCGATGGATCTGCAAATCAAGCCTTTATTAAAAGGAATCTCTCCAGAAGGAAGATTTACCGCAGCACCGGCCGTTTTATTAGAGAATACCAAGTCCTCCTTTGCCGGGGGCAGGTGGCTGTTTATTAATCAACCTCTTACCACGAAATTTTGGACTGCAGAGGGAGTAGCGGCGTTAAAGGAATGGACGGATATCATTCGTCGTGGTGTGACAGAGTTCTGGATGCAACCTAATTATGCCGTCTATGAGGAAGGAGAGCGTCCGTCTATTACCTTGCAGTATGAAAAAATTACACAGGCACTGGATAAGATCGATGTGCAGGATACATGGCGGTACCAGCTCCAGATCATCTATAACAATAAAGTCATTTGGTCGACGGAAGGGAAACTGCAGGTAACCGATCAATGGGACCGTCTCCAGATTCCGGTGGATGTAATGATTGAAAAAGGACAGTATCGGATCGAATGTACCTTAACATCTGACAATGGAGAAGAGCGGACATTAACACAAGGTTTTTGGGGGAACGATCAGGAGTTTTTACAAGAAGGTACATACTTGGAAGTGAAACGCGATTATTTTTGGAAAAATAATCGGCCATTTCCAATTGTCGGCCAAACCTATATGACTTCAGATGTAGCGCGTAAATTTATTTTTATACCGAATCCAGCTGTTTGGGATCAGGACATGGCAGATATGAAAAAGGCAGGTATTAATTTGATTCGAACGGGACTTTGGACGGGTTGGCGTCATGTTATGTTTGAGGATGGTCACCCGTCAGAAGAGGTGTTACGTGCGATTGACGCGTTTATTCTTACTGCCAAAAAACATCAAATCGAAGTCACCTTTAATTTCTTTGCTTTTACCCCAATAGCTTATGAAGGAGTTAATCCTTATTTGGATCCAAGAAGTGTAAAGGCCCAAAAACGTTTTATTGCTGCCCTGGCCTCCAGGCATCGTTATACAACGAATATAAACTGGGATCTAATCAATGAGCCGTCCATGTTTGATCCAAAGCGTTTTTTTCAAGGACCAAGAACGGCAAATGATCCTTTTGAAAATCAAGCCTTTGTTGCTTGGCTAAGGGATCGTCATCAAACGATTCAAGCATTGCAAGAGCGCTGGGATATGACACCAGAAGAACTGCCATCGTTTGAGGCGGTGGAAATGCCAGAGCAAGAAGAAGTGAATTTTGATATTCAGGATATGCGCCGTCTGAAACGGGGGTTGCCATGGCTAGATTATACATTATTTACGATGGATATGCACAACCGCTGGGCGTGTCAGCTTACAGAAACATTGCGATCCGTCAATCCGAAACAATTGGTAACCGTGGGACAGGATGAGGCATTAACGAGTCAGAGGCCCACTCCATTCTTTTATGAACAGGTAGTAGACTATACAACCGTTCATTCTTGGTGGATGCTTGACCAATTGGTGTGGGATGGTATTTTCACCAAGACACCTAATAAGCCCAATTTGATTCAAGAAACCGGGATAATGTATGTGGAAACACCGGATAATAAGGCGAAACGTTCCGAATATGAATTGCGCAATATGTTAGAGCGGAAATATGCTTATGCTTTTTCGACAGGCGGAGCAGGTGCCGTACAGTGGTTATGGAATACCAATTTCTATATGAATAATATTAACGAATCAAATATTGGCGCATTACGAGCGGATGGTTCAGAGAAGCCAGAAGCGGATGTGTCGTATGATTTTGGCAGCTTTATCGGCCAAATTAGTGATTTATTTGAAGACAGGGGATTAGAAGAGATATTAGCCATTTTTCCTTATTCGAATGATTTTTCTAATCGAAAATTTGCCTTTGATGCTACTACCAAGCTTACGAGAGTGCTTGCTTATGACATGAATATACCCTTTAGAGCCATGAGCGAATATCAACTGGAAGCACTTAGGCTACAGACTCCTCGTCTTATTATCGTGCCAAGTGCGCATAACTTTAGCAGGCAAGCTCGTAATCAGCTGATAGACTATGTCAAGGAAAGTGGGGCAGTATTGTTATGGACGGGACCAATCGGCTTGGACGAGTATTGGCAGCATGAACACATATTGCAAAAAGAACTAGGCGAGCATCGATTAGCAAATATTCTCCGAGAGGAATTGCTGACGATAAATGGTATAGAATACCCTGTTTCATTTGGTGATAGACGAATTGGAGAACTATATAAAGAAGAAGTCGCTGGGACAGATTTGCTGGAAGTGAAGCTTGGCAAAGGGAAATTAATTTGGTCACCTCTTCCGATTGAATTAAATCAACGTGCGGATGTCTTGATAGCTGTTTATCAAAAGGCGGTACAGGCTGCAGGTGTAACCAATGAAATAGAGTGGCTGCAAGGGGGACAATACCCTGGTATATATGGACGTAAACTAAGCTTTACGCACGGTAACTTATATATATTTGTCTCCGAGTATGCGGTGGACACACCAATTGAAATAAGGGATCAAGCTTCCGAGAAAAGATATCGTTTTACGTTAGAGAAGGAACGTTCTCAACTGTTTGCAACAGATAAACAGGGGAATGTGATAGCCAGTTATCGAGAGTGGGCTATTATAACAGAATAAAAAGGAGATTCTTCCAACCAGCCTGATCTCACTCACACATGGGAGCAGGCTGGTTTGTATGAAGAGATAGAATAGTCTATATATTAGAGCCATTTCTCTGGGCGTTTAACCTGTCCTTTAAAGTCTTGCGTTCGTTGTCGGTATTGAGAAGGAGTCATCTGTGTAACCGTCTTAAACATATTACTAAAGTATTGACTGGTATTTATTCCAACATAACTGGCAATCTCTGTGACAGGGATATCGGTTTTAGAAAGGAGCATCTTTGCTTTGTCCAGTCGTAAGTTAGTAATGTATTCATTAATCGTAACATGAAGCGATTGTTTGAAAATACGATGTAAATAATTAGGGTGTAAATGAACAATACGAGCTAAATCTTGTACTCTAATCTCATAATCATAGTTTTCATGGATATAAGACAATACTTGATGAATAATGAATTCATTGGTTTCGTCCAGTTGATTTCGTTGCTCATGCCTGCTTTTGGCGATATTCAATAGAAGCTGGATAAATAAGACATCGATCTGAAGCAGATTGCCGGTAGTTTGTAAATCCAACTCTAAGACTAAGGAGCTAAGTTGACTGTATATATGTCCCCCATCCTTTAATATGAAATAATCTTCCTCGGCAGTAAGCATCTTATGCAGTCGATTATCATGGGAAACAAGCGTATCGATATCCGTAAAATGCTTGGACGATTGCCTCCATTCAAATTCTACATTGAGCATACGACATGGCTGTTTTTTCTCGACAATCAAACGATGCGGTACGTTGCCGTAAATGAAAATATATTGCTGTTTACGCAATTCAATGATTTTGTTGTTTATCTCAATTTTACATTTCCCTTTGATCACATACATGATTTCAATCGCCGCATGTTGATGTGGTTTCATATGAAATTCCTGCCATTCTTTAAAATAATAATAGACGGCTTCCGGGAATTGATGCTGCATTGTTATTCGCCCCCTCTCTAAAAACAATAAAGTACGGTAACTTATTACTTATTATACACCACTAGTACAGGTTAATCATGCTAGGCGCTGCTTTGCTTAATCGCAAAATATCCATTCTGTCTAAAAAACACTAATTATTCTGACAAAAGAATGAACCACAATAGGTTAAAAACATGTATAATAATGTATAAGTCGTCCTTCCTATAATAGATGCAGGGGGGGCAAAGGAGTTGAACAACGATGCAAACGATTTGGTTACATTCTAAAATGTCGGTACCAAAGGTAAGCACTGCCATTGTTCACAGAGAGCGTTTGTATGCACTGCTGCGGGAAAAGTCTGCCTCCAAGATTACAGTGATAGAAGCAGCGGCAGGTTATGGGAAAACGACGATACTAAGCCAATGGAAGTGGCAGTTGAAAGAACCGACAGCATGGTTGTCTCTAGATATAATGGACAATGATCCGAATAGATTTTTCCAATATGTGTTGCAATCGATCGTGTATGCGACTGGTTATCCAATGGATCAACAATTGGGACATCTTTTTAATTTAAAATGTATGCCGCCTTCCGAACTCATTATTGATTCTTTATTACATGAATTAGACGAAATGGACACCCGGTTACATGTCATATTAGATGATTATCACCATATTGAACTGGATATGATTCATCAAATGATGATTCGTTTGGTTCAATATTTGCCAGACCATGTTCATTTATATATTGCAAGCAGGAGGAAATTACCTTTTCCAATTGCCTCCTGGCGTATGAAATGTTGGGTGAAGGAAATAAGTATGTCCGAACTAGCCTTCACGTATCAAGAGATAGAAGCAGTATTTCAAAAGAATCACATCACGGTAGATAAGGCATCGTTTTGCCAAAATGTTTTGGATCGTACGGCAGGCTGGGCAGCTGGCGTGCAACTTGCTAGTGTTTCAGCAGAGAGGAATGCAGGATCTTTACAGCGTTCTGCCGCTTTTGCCTCTGAATATATTATGGAAGAAATCTTTACTACCTTGGCTCCATCGACACAACACTTTCTGTTGCAAACATCATTGTTTGAGGTGCTGGATCCGGAACTTTGCAATGCCTTGACCAATCGAGAAGACAGCAGCGAACAGCTTGTTGAATTAGTAGATTACGGTATCCTGACCATACGTTTATCTCAAGAAAAACAAGCCTTTCGCTATCATCCGCTTTTGTTGGAGGTATTGGAAGAAGAGAGACAGAAGGTATATCGTGGAGAAGCTTTGCAGGAACTGACAAAAAAAGCTGCATGCTTACTATATAACAAAAGAGATCACCATATGGCGATTGAATTTGCTTTAAAGCATCAGTTGTTTTCTTTGGCAGATCAATGGATTACGACGAATTTGCTTGATATCTTTAATAGCGCACAAACGCATTTATTAATACAATGGGTCGATCGTTTGCGAAAAGCGGCTTATCCAGTACATGTGGAAACATTGCTGATTTATGCCATCTCGCTCATGAATATTCAAGAGATAGAAAAGGCCAACCAAGCAATTAGCGAACTGGATGCGCGTGATAAGCAAGACGGGTGGAAGGATAGGGAAGAATATTCCGAACTCGTCAGTATTTTGCTTTCTTTGAAGGCTGCTGTTCATTTGGCAGCTGGGGAATTAGAGATGTTTGTGGAATTAATTACGAAGCAAGTACAGCGAGGGCTGGTCCATGATAAATGGTATCTTGCTCCGGTACAGTATAACCCTTTTTATGCTAAGGTGACGCGGACTTCTTTGGGTGGGAAAGGGAAATATTCTGATATTAATCTGCATCGTGCCTTTACGGAGTGGTTTCGTCAAACAGAATTCAAGGATCAGCATTTAATGGGATACAGCTATAGCATGCTTGCGGAGCAGCTCTATGAAGAGAATCAGCTGGAGGAGGCATTACGAGAAGTTACGCAGGGACTTCGTTATGCCAATACCTTTAAAGACCGTGGTTTATATGTGCCATTAACGGTATTACAAGGGAAGATATACATGGCACAAGGGCAGATAACCGCGGCCCATGCGGTATGGGATTTTTCCATCCATCATGTTTCTGAATGGTACTGGCAACGATCCATCGAAGCGATGAAGGCATTGGCCTATATAAGAGAAAATAAACTAGAAGAAGCAGAAGCGGTATTATTTCGTGTAAAGCGTCCGGATTCTCTGCGAATAGAATTAGGTCAAGAGTTATGGGTGTTAGTCTATTGCCGGCTGTTGATGGCAAAAAAAGCGTACCGTGAGGCATTAAACATTGTAATGGAAGTACATGAATACGGCCAAGGCATTGGTCAGATTGATATCATCATCGAAGCAGCCCTCTTAGAGACGCTCTGTTATTATCATTTGGACCAGGACAAAGTCGCACGCACTACCCTAGAAGTGGTGCTTGCATTGGGATCACGTTATGGCTATAAACGGTTAGTTATTGATGAATTAAGCACGAGTAACATACTGCATTCCTATCTAAATAATACGACTAACATGGATCTGGACCAACAGAATTATCTAAAAAATTTGATCGCGCTGCAACAGACAAGCATGATCCGTCTGGACAAACGTTTAGGTCAACTGACAGAGCGCGAAAAGGATATCCTGCGTTTGTTGATAAGCGGAGCTTCTAATCGGGAGATGGCCAAGCAATTGTATTTATCAGAAGGAACCATTCGTGTCTATTTAACGAATATATACAGTAAATTAGAGGTGAAATCAAGGACACAGGCCATTTTGCTAGCGAAAGGATGGGAGATATAGAATCTATCTGTCATCCTTTCACCATTTTCCTTAGATATGTTTATATGGTGCGAATTCCTAAGATTTCGCCAGCGTAACCCCCTGCCTCATGTCATCGAATGAGCAGAAGGATTCTCGACCCTATCTAGTAATTCGCTAAGACTACGTACTTGATGATAAGTGTCGGTATAAGCAATATGTGATGCATTAAATTCACTAGGGCTAACGAGTCCGGCAGCGGCAGATATTCTGAATAGGCTTTCTCGTAAGGTTACCAAAAAATTAAGTGTGCGGTAACATTTTTCATCAACGACTAATGCCTGCTGCAGCTTGGTGTCTGTGGTAGCTACACCAACTGGACAACGGTTGGTATGACAGATTTGTGCCATAATACAGCCCACGGTGATCATAAAGGCACGAGCGATATTGATTAAATCAGCACCCATCCCAAGCAAAACAGCAATGCGGTCAGCCGTAAACAGTTTTCCTGAGGCGATCACTTTTACACGATCTCGCACACCATATTTTTTCAATGTTTGATCGACAATCATCACGGCTGACTTTATCGGTAAGCCGACGCGATCAGCTAATTCTTGAAAGGTAGCCCCCGTACCACCTTCCGATCCATCTACGGTAATAAAATCAGGACCTGTTCCGGAATCCCTCATATATTGGGCAATTTCTTCAAAAGACTGATTACCTCCGATAACGACCTTCATGCCTACAGGCAGTCCTGTGTGATTTCGAATTTTATCAATGAAGTCAAACAAGGAAGGAACATCATGAAATTCATGGAAGCGGTTGGGACTATCAATCTCTTGATAAGGCTCAACATTACGAATAGCAGCAATTTCTTCCGTTACCTTTTCCGCAGCCACATGTCCGCCGCGTGTCTTCGCTCCTTGGGCTAACTTTAATTCAAAAGCCTTTACTTGTGGTATCTCACTTTTTTCTTTCAAAAGATCCCAGCTGAATTCCCCAGATTTTGTACGCACACCAAATAAACCTGGTCCGATTTGAGCAATGATATCGGTATTTCCTTGTAAATGATGATCAGACAAACCACCTTCTCCAGTATTCATCCAAGAACCACCAGCCATACCAATTCCTTTAGATAAGGCAGCAATTGCATGATCTCCCAAGGCACCATAACTCATGGCTGACATTCCCACCAATCCTTTAACGATAAAAGGGTGCCGGCATTGCGGTCCAAGTACAATCGCGTGTTCATCAGTAAGCAGCCAAGGTTTGATTTGATTATCTTGGAATGTTTCTTTTCGATTAAATAAATTGTCCTCTTTGATTTGATACACCTTGGAATCAATAAGCGGTTGATTATCTACTTCCAATTCTGCTTGCTGTTTAGGAAACATGGCGTTTTGTACATAAAAATCCGCTTCTTCAAAATCTCGTCGCGAACCAAAACCTATCATGTTCTTCTGATATTTGGCTGGCATGATGATATCGCGATAATCATCACGGGAGAAAGGCTTGCCCGATCGATCTTGATCAAATAAGTATTGCCTTAGCTCAGGCCCCATCTTTTCCAGGATATATCGCAATTTCCCGAGCAATGGGAAGTTTCGCAAGATGGCATGCTGATGCTGACTGCGATCTTTCAGGTAAAGAAAAACAAATAATATCAATGGCACAATAATGATGGTAACGATAAGTATAATGGTGGAAAGCAGGATCCAATCTAGTATATTCCATTCCATTTTGTTGTCACTCCTTTTTTGATGTATGAATAAGGTGGTCCTATTTATGGAATACCCTGTTTTTGTGGAAGTACACGGTGTAGTGAATAAATACAAATATTCACATGGAGAGATGCATTATTAATTACTGAAAATAGTGATCACGCTTCATAGGATGAATGCCCATTATGCTTCAATCAGGTAATTTCATTCAGTTACCAAAAAGCAATCAAAAAAATCGGTTCTCATATTATTTATCTTACAGAAATGTATCAGTTCATTTCTGCAGTTAGATAAACAGGGGAAAAATGTGATATAGTTAAAATTAATTAAAAATTATGGGTGGAGTGAAGAATGCTAGGGAAATTTAGCAAGAAAGGTATGACAAGGGTAAAGAATTACAATATAGTCCTAATGGAGCTTTGAGATAGAAGTGATTTCCGTCTTATTTTAAGCGCATACAATATATAAAATAAACTATTAATAGGGGGCGTGTTGTAAATTCTACGTATTGTTTGTTAAATTGCTCATGTAATTTTATGAAGATGCTATCTATACTCATAAAAATTCAGTCAAAGGATGTGGGGAAATGAAAAAAATAATTCAAGTAGGTACAGGTGATTTTGGATTGACATGGCTGGAAATTCTGAAAGATGATCCCCATGTAGACATTGTTGCCGTTGTAGATGTAGCAAAAGAAAATTTGGAGAAAGCTCGCAGAATAATGGACGTAAAAACGATCAATTATTATGAGAATCATTTAGAAGCATTTGAGAAAGAAACAGCGGATATCGCAGTGGTAATTACTCCACCACAAACACGTGGGCAAATTACTTTAGATGCCTTAAAGCATGATTTCCATGTTTTCATGGAAAAACCTTTAGCCCACACGAAAGAGACAGCAGATGATTTATTTGAACTTGCAAAAAAATATCAACAACATGTGGTAGTAAGTCAAAATTATCGATATCGACCTGAAATTCAAGCCATTAAACAAGCAGTAGAACAAGAAGTCGTTGGTCCTATTGAATATGTTGAGTGGAACTTTCAACGGGCTTCTAAATTCGGGGGATGGAGAGATAATTATCAAGAAATCATTTTGGAAGATATGAGTATTCATCACTTTGATTTATTAAGATACATTCTTGGAAAAAACGCAGATACTGTATATGCCAAAAGTATGCGTCCTTCTTGGAGTTGGTTTCAAGGTAATCCAACAGCGAGTGTGTTGATCGATATGGAAGGTATACATGTCAATTACTTTGCGAGCTGGGTAACTAGCGGTCCGGAAACTTCTTGGAATGGTGAGTGCAAGTTATACGGTAGGCAAGGCATCATCGCATTAATTGATGATAGGCCTATGATTATTAAGTCAAATGGAGAAGAACAGTCATTATCTCTTCCTGAGATGGAAAAACAAGATCGAGCTTTTTCTATAAATGAAATGATAACAGCTATTGAGGAGGGGCGAGAACCTAGTAATGTTGTGTCTGATAACATCTACAGTTTCCAAATGGTAAGCGCTTCTTTGGAATCAATTAAATTAAAAAGAGAAATTGATTTGAAGAAGAATTTGTAACAATAGAAAGCCTATATGGGATAATGACATATTCAAGTAGAGATGATAATGATGAGCGATATCTGCTTTTATTTGAATTAACGTGGTAGGCTTAGGCTTACCACGTTAATTGTACAATTATACCAATCTACTTCTTCTTAATCGTAATCACATGAAAACTCTGATTAGGCAAAATCGCATGTAAATGCCCGCCATCTAATGCTGCATTACCATTCGCCTTTGGAACGACATTATTGGGCTGAGCCTCCGTGTTTTCTGCCTTTAAGTCAGGATGGGTTAATACAACATGTTTGTCCACCTGATATCCTTCAAATTGACGCAGATCAACGGTGAGTTCCATTTGTTCCTTCAAGTCTTTGTTTACTGCAAAAATAGTAACGGATTCTTGTTCTTCATTCATCACAACAACAGAGTCTAGGTAGGGAGCATCACCGTGAACAGACTCATAAAAAGGGACATCGATTTCTGTTTGTAGCACGGTGCCTCGACCTAAATTACTGATCAACTCAAACGGATAGTAAATGGTTTGTTTCCAAGCCCCGGTATCTGATGTCATAATCGGTGCGATCACATTTACCAGCTGAGCAAGGCAGGCAATCTTGATGCGATCGGCATGTCGCAACATGGTAATCATCATGCCAGCTACTAAGAGGGCATCTTCAAAATTATAAACATCCTCCAATTGATGAGGGTGCTGCGTCCATCGTTCAATGTCTTTGTCTTGTTCATTAGAATGATACCAAACATTCCATTCATCAAAAGAGAGATGAATATCCTTTTTACCACGTTTTTTCGCCTTGACGGCATCACAGATGGAGATGACTTGGCTGATAAACTGATCCATGGCGACGGTATTGGCTAAAAATCCAGCTGAATCGTTATCACGATTGCCATAATATTGATGTAAGGATAAATAATCGACTTGATCATAACACTCCATCAACACGGTATCTTCCCATCCACCGAATGTCGACATTTGCAATGAGGAGCTGCCACAAGCCACGGTTTCAATTGTTGGATCCATCATTTTCATGGTACGTCCCGTTTCAGCAGCAAGTCGGCCGTATTCATAAGCCGTTTTATGTCCCTCTTGCCAAGGGCCATCCATTTCATTGCCTAAACACCATAACTTAATATCATGCGGCTCTTCCCACCCATGCTGACGGCGCAAGTTACTATAGTAACTCCCGCTTTTTAAATTGCTATATTCCAAAATATTTTTGGCAGCTTCGATTCCCCTAGTGCCTAAATTAACCGCCATCATAGTTTCTGTCTTCGCCTTTTTCGACCAATCGATAAATTCATTTAAACCGAATTGATTGGATTCAATGACCTGCCATGCTAAGTCAACTGTTTCTGGTCGTTTATCTTTTGGTCCAACACTGTTTTCCCAACGATATCCTGACACAAAATTCCCACCTGGATAGCGAACGACGGGAACATTTAATTGTTTGACCAAATCAATGACATCCTGTCGAAACCCCTGTTCATCAGCAAAAGGGCTTTCCGGTTGATAAATTCCTTCATATACGGCACGACCAAGATGTTCAATAAAGGACCCATAAATGCGGTTGTCGATTTCACCAATCTGAAAATGTTTGTTGATATGTAAGTTTGCTTTTTTCATGTCTATCATCCTTTCTAATATTCGGAAGGTTGTTTTTGATAATGTTGCAATCGTTCAAACTCTTCGTCAGTGATCGCTAGAATAGTCCCATGCTTAAAACCATAAGGAAAAGAAAAGTTCGTATCGGCACGGGTGAATTCACCGCTAGCCAAGGAATCAGCCAGGAATGGGATATAACCGTGACCGGCAGCGTCTTTTGTTCCATAAAAGTCTAAAAATAACGCCCAGCGATTATCTGCTAATTTTGTAGCAGTTGGTGCTTCATACACGCCTGTTTCCAGCTCACCCATACCATGATCAAAAGCCTCGATCTTTTCAAATGGACCGGTGATGTGGTCAGAACGTAATAGAATAATGTTGGCTGGATGGCCTTCGCTTTTCACAAAAAGATAGTACAGGCCATTTTCTTCGTACATCGCAGAATCAATCACACCACTATCTTCTTTCTTATACAGAATATTTGGTTCGCTAAAATCACGAAAATCCTTTGTTCGTGCATAATAAATCGCTTTTGGACCAAAATTGTTATCCGCATGGGCAGAAGACCAATGTACGATGTAATCCTCATTGTGCTGGTCATAGATGATATCTGGTGCCCAAAGACAACCAAAATGCTCATTTCCAAGTGGTATCATTTCTTGCGGTTCCCAGTTGATTAGGTCTTGGGAGCGCCATAGGGCTAAGGATTTGCTGCCATGGCGTGAAATGGTTTCCCATGATCCCTGATATTGATTCAACATACCATAGGATAAGCTCAAATCTGTTGCCAGGATGACAAATTCTCCAGTCTTGGTACGGATAATGGTATGGTCACGAACACCTTTGTCACCATAGTAACTCCACAGCACTGGCTTTTCTTGATTGACAGATTCCCAATCAAACCCATTACGACTGATGCCAAAATAAACTTGTTCGCCATCAGGTGTTCTTTTCTCTTTAAAGTGAACGAATAGATAGGCACACATCTTATTACCTCCCTAAAACTATTAGGATAAGCATACTAGAAAACCCTTTCAAAAAGAATAGGCTTTTTTCCGTTGTTCTTGACACTTCTTCCGGTCTTGATATACTCAAGGAAAGGTAAGGGGGATGCTTATGTTGAGACTGGATTATTGTGATTATAGCTGTCATAATCGCGATGGTGATAGGATTTATCGTCCTAATGGGTTAGGTTGTTATCTTTTTTTACGTTTCTATCAATCAATGCGTATAGTATTAACTGATTCCATCGTGTACGCACAGGAAGGTGCTTGTATTCTGTTTACACCTGAGTATCCGCAAGATTATTCTGCAATACAAGAGTTCCAGAATAGTTATGTGCACTTCCATATGCAAGGGAGGAATGCTCTAGATTACCAGTTGCCATTAAATGAAGTTTTTTATCCTGAAAATATAGAAGTAATCGATCAACTATTTCAAAAGATCCAGGCGGAATTTCTTTCACCAGACATCTTTCAACAAGAAATGATGGATATGTTACTTCGTCAGCTGTTGATAGAAAGTTCGCGGCAACTTGTCCCATCTTATCAATCAGAAGAAGCTAGTATGTTACACGCTGCTTTTCGTAACCTTCGCTTTACCTTACTTACTCAATGTGAAAAGGATTGGACGATTGCCCAGATGTGCCAGGCTGTACATTTAGAGAAAAGCCAATTCTACACATATTATGAACGATTCTTCTATATTTCGCCCAAGGCTGATTTGCTGAATGCACGTATAAATAAAGCTAAACAAATGCTAGTAAACCAAGCGGCCGTAATCCAAGATGTATCGGAAAGCTGTGGTTTTGGCAGTGCTAGCCATTTTTCGCGTCAATTTAAACGATCGGTCGGATATTCGCCACGGGAATTTCAAGAGAAGCGGTTGAGATGATTAGTTTATTAACTTTTCAATATCTAATAATATTGTTAGGAGTTTTGACTGTGAAGCTGGATGGTGCATGGTTTATTCTAATGAAAGTAATATATTTTTATAGAATAGCCAGGTTTAAAATACAAGGGGGAGTAAAAATGACAGTCACAGAAGAGTTTAGCCTATATAGAATAGTTTCAGCTATTATACTATCAGGAAGTAATATCCTTTTAGTGCAAAATAACAGTAACGATGCTGATTATACGTGGAGTCTTCCAGGTGGAGTAGTGGAGCTAAATGAAACACTTGAAAAGGCACTTTATAGAGAGGTACACGAAGAAACTGGACTGCATGTGCAAAATCAGGAATTAGCGTATATTCATGAAAGTTTTATTCGGAAATATACGGCACATAGCCTAGTGACCGTATTTAGAATAGAGGTTGATTTAAAAGATACACCCCAAATGAACGATCCTGATGGTGAGATTGTACAAGTAAAGTGGGTACCTGTAAGAGAATTAAGCCATTATATTAAAAAATCACATGTGCTGAGAGCTTTAGAAAAATGGTTGAAAACGAGACAAACATGTTATATAAAAGAAAAGGAAATTTTGTAAACAAACACTTGTTCTACCTGGTGATTGATGCTATACTAGTCTTAGAACTTCACCACGATACATCCCTCATAACCTCACAAAGGACGTGCTATAATGACCGTATTATCACTCGTTCGCGAAGCACCTCAGACCTACACCAAACATGACCAATTATTCAAAGAATTAATCCACAACTTTTTCGAAGAATTCCTGGAAGCCTTCTTTCCTGATGTCCACGCTTATTTAGACTTTGCCACCATCAAACCCCTTTCAGAAGAAGTATTTTCCGACTTGCATGATGGAGACACTCGCCGCTTGGATATTGTCGTGGAAACCAAATTGAAAGAAAGCGATGCTATGCTGATTATCCATGTCGAACCACAAAGTTACCAACAGTCGAATTTCCATGAGCGCATGTTTCTTTATTTTAACATGTTGTATAATAGGTATAGAAAACCGATTGTGCCGATTGCTGTTTTTAGTTACGAGGAAGACTGGGAATATGACCAATATACGATGGCTTTCCCTTTCCATCATGTGTTAACCTTTAACTATAGGATCCTTCATTTGCGTGAAAAAGATTGGCGTGACTATATTCGTTCAGATAACCCTGCAGCGGCAGCCCTTCTGAGTAAAATGGGCAAGAAAAGGTAGAAGTAAAGAAAGAATTCCTGCGTATGCTAGTACGAATGAAATTAGATCCAGCCAGAGAACGACTAATTTATGGATTTTTTGAAAGCTATTTAATCTTAAATGAAGAAGAGGAGGAAGAATTGATGGAGGAAATCAAACGATCGGACGATGCCGAAAAGATTTTGGAACTGCCTATTTCGTATGAGGAAAAAGGGAAGGAAATGGGTAAAAAAGAGGATGCTGTAGTGATGTTGAAGGAAGGTTTTTCTTTAGATTTAATCTCAAGAATTACCGGTTTGGAAAAAGAGGTGATTGAGGACTTGAAAAGAAATTCTAAATAATTAGTAGGAACAGGTGTGAGATAAGGAAGTAGCTTGTCACTAATGATAATGCTTTAAGGTAAACGGATAACCCATGTACATTATCGTTCGTTTTCGAAAAAGGAACTAGACAGTAATCTCCCTTATTTGATATGATAAGTTGATGTTTTTGAAAAATGTTAGAATATTTAAACGGATTCGAAAGGTCTGAGGAGATTATAATGAAAGTTTTAGGAAGAATTAGTTCATTTGCGGGCAATACCTTTGCACTATGGGTTATCCTTATTGCCATTATTAGTTTTATCTTTCCTAGTGGATTTAGCTGGATTATTTCATATGTCAACATCTTGTTGGGAATTATTATGTTCGGCATGGGTTTGACACTGACACCACAGGATTTTAAAGGAATTATCAAAACACCAAGAAGTGTATTGATCGCAGTGATTGCACAATATACAATTATGCCTTTATTTGCTTATTTATTGGTAAAAGTTTTTCAGTTAACACCGGAAATTGCGGTAGGTGTTATTTTGGTTGGCTGTTGTCCTGGCGGGACAGCGTCGAATGTGATTACCTTTTTGGCGAAAGGAAATACGGCTTTATCTGTAGCTACAACTACCGTTTCTACGCTATTATCACCGATACTGACACCAACGCTCACTCTATTGTTAGCAAGTGAATGGATGTCTGTGTCTTTTGTTGATATGTTTTTTTCTATTGTAAAGGTAGTATTGATTCCGATTATTTTGGGCTTTGTTGTGCGTATGCTGTTCCGAGAGCAGGTGGAAAAAAGTGTTACTGCGCTACCGCTTGTCTCCGTAATCGGTATTGTTGCAGTAGCGGCAGGGGTTGTTTCTGTCAATACAGAGGCGATTGCAACGTCTGGCTTACTCATTTTTGTTGTGGTCATGTTACATAATATCCTAGGTTTACTGGTAGGTTTTCTATTGGCAAGGATAAGTAAGCTGAACTTCGCCGATCAAAAGGCGGTTGCGATTGAGGCGGGCATGCAAAATTCAGCATTGGCCTCGCAACTAGCACTGAACTTCTTTGCGGCCAACCCGATAGCAGCCGTGCCAAGTACGATATTCAGTATCTGGCATAATATATCTGGGCCGGTACTAGCGACTTTTTGGTCGAAACTTAGTGACAAGGCACAGAAATAATATAGAAAAGAAGTCGGTCAAATCAGTCCGGCTTCTTGTTGAAAAATGTGAAGTTTTTGTCGTGATTTTTGCTGTTAAGGATCTTAGCAGGTACAAAATGCGGCTTCGGTTATGATAACACCTCTAAATGAAAGCGATATCCTTGCAATATTCCTAGCACTTCAAATAAAATACAGAGTACAATCGTTAAACAACTTTTGGAGAAGAGGTGGCCTTAGGTGAATCAAGAAGATCAATTGTTTGATCAATTTTATCAAAATGCATTAGAGGAGTCTGTCAAGGCGGTAGGACCGGCAGAGCGAAGATCGATTTTAACTAATACACTTCTTGAATTGCTAGGAGATTTTTCGTATTTAAATGATACCCGAGTTCCTTTTCAGACACGTGTGCTAGAAACAAAGGATTGTGAGAGATATCACAGAGATTTAATAGCATTGTCCGTTACAGAGCTTGTGGAGATAAAAATGTTTATTTTAACACCGAAGACCAATCAAGAGGTTTTTCCATCTGTTCTGGCTGTCCACGGACATGGATATGGTGTCCATGAAGCGGTAGGGCTGACTAAAGATGGGGAAAAAGAAGAAAACACGATTCACCATCAGTTTGCTATTCAGTTAGTGAATCAGGGTTTCAAGGTTTTTGTGCCTGAAGTAATTGGGTTTGGTGAGAGGCGTTTGACGAGAGATATAGAAGCGGGAAATGAAAATTCTTGTGAATCGATGGCAACCAATCTATTAATGGAAGGAAAAACATTAGCTGGTCTGCGGATTTGGGAGGCACGGTGTATACTAGATTATATAGAAGAGGACGCTCAAGTAGATGCAAATAATATAGCAATGATGGGCTTTTCAGGAGGTGGATTGGTGTCCGCTTTTACAGCCACTTTAGATACCCGAGTCAAGGCAACGGTATTAACTGGATTTGCCAACACATTTAAGGGTAGTACGATGGCAATGCACCATTGTATTGATAATTATATTCCAGGTATTTTGGCGGTGGCGGAACTGCCAGAGTGGATTGCTTTGATTGCCCCACGGAGTCTGTTTATTGAATCGGGCGAGAACGATCCAATTTTTCCAAGTCAATATACCAAAGAGGCTATTGAGGAAATTAGTGAATATTATACATTTTCTCCAGAGAAATTTAGTTATGATATTTTTCCAGGGGCACATGAAGTAAGTGGTAGAAAAGCGTATAATTGGTTACAGCAACAATTGCTGCAAGGAAAAGGGGGGTAGTCATGAAAAATGCTATATTCATAATGAACCAAGATACCTTTAATTTGGTGTATCCTTCTTTTATACGAGATGAGATAGCCACATTGGTGAACGTTGTAGCCGAACCAATGTCGCAACAGGAGTTAAGCAAAGACTTATCGGTATTGCAAGATGTAGAGATTATCATTACCGGGTGGGGAGCACCTGCTATTGATCAGACACTACTAGACGCTGCTCCAAATCTTCAACTTGTTCTATATGGTGCAGGATCGATTAAGGCTATTGCAAAGCAGGAGGCATGGGATCATGGCATTCGATTTACAACCGCCGTATCTGCTAATGGCAGGCCGGTGGCAGAGTTTACTTTGTCACAGATTCTCTTTTGTTTGAAAAATGGTTGGGAGTTTGTCCGAGAGATTGAAGCAACGAAACAGTATCCACCGAAGCCTTTTGCCATAAAAGGGGCATTTCGAAGCAAAGTTGGTTTAATTTCGCTGAGTACGGTAGGAAGACATACGTTGGAATTGTTGCGTCCGTTTGACATCGATATTTTGGCGTATGATCCTTTTATTACGCAAGAGGAAGCGGATCAGCTGGGGGTCACACTTTGTTCCTTAGAGGAATTATTCCGACAAGCAGATGTGGTCTCCTTACATACACCGCTGCTGGAAGAAACGATTGGGATGATTCGCGGAGATCATTTCCGCTTGATGAAGCAAGGATCCAGTTTTATCAATACAGCAAGAGGAGCGATTGTTCGAGAGCAAGAAATGATCGAAGTGTTACAAGCGCGCAAGGATATCACCGCAATACTTGATGTGACACATCCTGAACCGCCAAGCCAGGATTCCTTACTGTTTCAACTGCCAAATGTGGTCATCACCCCACATTTAGCAGGAAGTGAAGGCGAAGAATGTGGACGGATGGGAAGCTTTATGTTGGAAGAATTAAAAAGGTATCTAGATGATCAACCATTAAAATGGGAAGTTAGTGAAGCGCAATTTGTACGTATGGCTTAAAAAAGGAGGTCTATTGTGAAATTAGGAGTATGTTCGGTAACATTTCGTGATAAAAGCCCTCAGGAAATCATTGATTTAACAAAACAGGCAGCATTGGATGCGATTGAATGGGGAGCTGATACACATGTTCCAGCTGGAGATATGCAAACGGCTCAAGAAATTGGAGAAGCGACGAGAAATCAAGGGTTGGAAATTAGCTCTTATGGCTCATACTACCGCTTGGCGGATTATGGGGATAACGAGGAAGCATTTCAAGAGGTTTTGCAGTCGGCCGAGGTATTAGGAGCACCAGCGATTCGTGTCTGGGCAGGGGTAACAGGCAGCGATAAAGCAAGTGATGATTATCGAGGGTTGGTCGTACAGGACGCTCGTCGAGTTGCCGATTTGGCTAGTAAGCATGGAATCAGCATTCATTTAGAATTCCATGGAAATACGCTGACAGATACCAAGGAAAGTGCACGACAATTAATGGAAGAGATTGACCATGATAATGTCTTTACGTATTGGCAGCCGCCCAATAGTGTATCCATAAAGGAAAGATTAGCTAGCATAGAAGCCGTAAAACCTTGGATAACCAATGTTCATATTTTCTATTGGTATTCTTTTGAGGATCGTTTAAACTTAGCTGAGGGACAAACAGAGTGGCTGCAATATTTAAGAGAGATATTTCAGGACGGCAAGGAACGATATGTATTGATGGAATTTGTTAAATATGATGAAGAAGAGCAATTCTTAGAAGATGCTCAGACGCTGCATGAATTAAAACAAACGCTTAAGCCGAGTCTATAAGGATGTTGATGTGCATGGTAAGGCAGATACGTGTTGTCTTATCATGCGCGTAAAGGCTATCGTTTATTTAGTTACCGGTAACAATTATAGATTTATATTCCCTTACAACGGTTGTTTAGTCAAATAATGTAAGCGCATCATAATTGCCCAGCGGTGTTTTGTGAATATAATCAACATTCAAAAAAATAAATAGGAGGTATGATGTCATGAATTTTAGCAGAGAAGATGTAGAAGTGTACTTACAGGCAGTCAGAAGGGTCATTCGGGAGGGTCCATTTGATGCGACTTGGGATTCTTTATCACAATATCAAGTACCAAATTGGTATCAGAAGGCGAAGTTCGGTATTTTCATTCATTGGGGATTGTACTCGATACCAGCCTTTGGGAATGAATGGTATTCTCGTAATATGTATATCCAAGGCTCTCCAGAATTTGAACACCATCGGAAAACCTATGGGGAGCATAAAACGTTTGGATATAAGGATTTTATTCCTCAATTTCAAGCAACAAACTATGACGCAGAAGAATGGGCGCAGTTATTTGCTGACGCAGGTGCACGATATGTGATGCCAGTTGCAGAGCATCATGATGGTTTTCAGATGTATCGCAGTGATATATCAGCTTTTAACGCCTATGATATGGGGCCGAAGCGGGATTTAATGGGTGAATTAGAGACATCTCTATCCGAGCGAAGCATCCCATTTTGTGCATCCTCCCATCGAATAGAGCATTGGTTCTTTATGGGGCATGGGAAAGAATTTGATAGTGACATCAAAGAACCATTAACTCGCGGTGATTTTTACTGGCCAGCTGAAAAGGAATATGGCACACATGACTTGAATGCTCCTGCACCTAGCGAAGAATTTATGGAAGATTGGCTGGCTCGTTGTTGTGAAATCGTGGATAATTATCGTCCGAAGGTATTTTATTTTGACTGGTGGATCCAGCATCCAGCTGCCAAGCCGTACTTGAGAGAATTTGCCGCCTATTATTATAACCGTGCTGCCGAATGGGGAGCTGAGGTAGCGATCAACTATAAGCATGATGCATTTATGTTTGGCACGGCCGTCTTGGATATCGAACGCGGACAATTTGCCGAACAGAAGCCCTATTTCTGGCAAACTTGTACCTCTGTAGCTACCAACTCTTGGGGATATACCGAGAATAACCATTATAAGACAAGTTATAGCCTGATTTGTGATCTGGTTGATATTGTCAGCAAAAATGGTACTATGCTTTTAAATGTCGGACCAAAAGCAGATGGCACCATACCTGACCAAGATAGACACATTTTGTTAGAGATAGGAGAATGGTTGCGGGTAAATGGGGAAGCGATCTATGGCAGTAAGGTATGGCGTCAAGCGGGCGAAGGTCCTACTACTATCGAGGAAGGCCAGTTTACCGATGCGGAGCAGAAGCAGTTTACCTCGGAAGATATTCGTTTTACGGTGAACGGATCGTATTTATATGCGACTGTGCTCCAGTATCCTGAAGATGGATTGGTCCATATCAAATCACTGGCAGACCAGGATGCGTCGAAACTGCCGCATTTTTCTGGAATTATCAAGGATGTTACGATACTAGGTTATGAAGAAAAACCAGTATGGAAGCGAACAAGCAGCGGATTGCAGTGTAAAACCACGCAGGTGCAATCAGATAAACCAGTGGTATTAAAAATAGAATTGGACTGACTGTATTTGCCACTGTCTATTTTATATTATTTTTAGTATAATGAAAAATTAGATGAAACAAATAAACTTGTCACAACGTAAATAGTAAATAGACAAATGAAAGGAGGTGAATACAGATGGCGATTGAATTGTTGTATGACTTATTAGCTGAAGTTTCTCCAATGTACTTTTATTTGAGTATCATCCTGTCAATGATTTTCACGTTTCGAATGGTAGATATTCATGTTAGTAGTACGATAATGGCAAACCAGAGATATACAAAAGAATACCATGCATTGGCATTTAAGCGGCTGCCAATCGATGACGCTCGTGAGGATTCACGTGATGTACAAGACTGGATAACCCATACAACCAAGCGCATAGATGTGCCTGATGATGATAGTGATAATCATTCCTTCTCGTTTTATCCAAGCAAACAAAAACGAGGAGGTTCACAATGGGACAAAAATCTGTATTCCCTTTCTTTGGCAAGTATAGTTTTATTGTAGGAACGATTCTTTTATTTTTAACTGGTTGTGTTGGTGATGGAGATTCATCTGGCTTTTTTGATCAGTATTTGATTGGTCCATTTTCTTATCTTATCAAACATTTGGCGACTCTATTAGGGGATAATTATGGACTGTCTATTATCGTGCTGACGGTGATGATACGTTTGTTATTGATGCCTTTCATGCTAAAACAAATGAAATCAAGTCGCGAGATGCAGGAGAAAATGAAGGTGCTAAAACCCGAGATGGATGCAATCAAGGAAAAGTATAAAGATAGCAGTAAAGATGCCAATGTGCAAATGCAACAGGAGACGATGCAACTTTATCAGAAACACCAAATCAATCCTTTAGCATCGCTTGGCTGTCTGCCTATTATCATTCAATTTCCGATCTTAATTGGTTTTTACTATGCGATTCGTAGCACACCGGAGATTTCCACTCATTCCTTTTTGTGGTTTAGCCTGGGAGAGGCAAATATCTGGATGGCATTGATAGCCATGGCGGTTTATTTTGTGCAATCAAGAGTGACACAAATGGGTATGGATCCCGCTCAGAAAAAACAAATGGCGATCATTGGTCTGATCTCACCGGTCATGATTGGTCTGGTTTCTTTTGGGGCACCAGCAGCACTTCCGCTGTATTGGACGACGGGTGGCTTGTTTTTAATTGTTCAAACACTGATTTCCAAGAAACTGTATCAACCAGGAACTTTATCCACTGCCATTAGCTATAAATCGAAACAAACATAGAAGGTTATTCAAGAGACAGGGTGGTTTGCCCTGTCTCTTTATTTGTGGATACGGAAATGACGGCCAAAATGAGAGGAGAATCGTAAAAAATGTCCGTCATCTCGGAAATGACGGCCAAAATAAGAGGAGAATCGTAAAAAATGTCCGTCATCTTGGAAATGACGGCCAAAATGAGAGGAGAATCGTAAAAAATGTCCGTCATCTTGGAAATGACGGACAAAATGAGAGAGAATTATGAAAAAAAGTCCGTCATCCGCAACGAGATCGCTTTCCTGTTTTAAAAATTTTTCGATAATTCTTGACAAGGGTTTTTCCTTGTGATAAAGTATACCATGTTACTTGGTATTATTTGAACGCTTTTTTACTATATTAATAGATGCAGATACAATCAACTCTCTATGTTGCTATAGAGAGTTTTCCAAACTTATAAAATTATATAGAAATATCTTATCCAGAGTGGTGGAGGGACATGGCCCTGCGAAACCCGGCAACCTTTAAGTGCATGCAGCTTAAAAGGTGCTAAATCCATCAGGTATCATCCTGACAGATAAGAAGTGGAACAGTCCTCTTTTTATCGAAAGAGGGCTTTTTTTATTAGATGATCGATAACATAGAACGAGGGGATTATAATGACAGTTGTTATTTTGGATGGGAAACGAACACCTTATGGTAAATGGAATGGGGCATTGGCGGGGTATAACGCTGTATCACTTGCCAGCAAACCATTAACTCATTTAATAGAAAAATATCCGACTCTGGGAACGATTGATGGCGTGATACTGGCACAAGTGATTCAAGCTGGCCAAGGACAGAATCCTGCGAGGCAAGTGGCATTTCAGGCGGGGTTAGACAGTCGGATTCCGGCGATGACAGTAAATAATGTTTGTCTTGGCGGGGTAGCCACCGTGATCGACGCTGTAAGAAGAATCAAACTTGGCGAAGGGAACACCTACATTGTTGGTGGAATGGATTCCATGTCCAACGCTCCTTACGTCATTCCAAAGCCTAAACCCAAAGACTTTGGTCATCAGCAAATGACGGATACCTTGCTTCGAGATGGATTATCCTGCGCCTTGAGTGAACAATCCATGGGCGTGTTGACAGAGCAGTATAACCCATCCTTTCACATTACTAGAGAAGAGCAAGATAACATAGCTTTTTTATCACAAACACGGGCAGCAAAAGCGCGTGACGCTGGACGATTAGCGGAAGAAATCGTGCCGTTTGATCAGGTGTTAGTAGAAGATGAGGGAATACGGCCTCAGACCACATTGGATAAATTAGCAGGTTTGTCACCTGTTTTTGCAAAGGATGGAACGATTACGGCAGGGAACGCTTCACAAATGACGGATGGTGCGAGTGTTGGAATTGTCACTACTTCAGCTAAGGCAGAAGAGTTGAATACGGAGCCACTTGCTTGTGTCAAGGATTGGGCAGAAACTGCAGGGCCAGATACCAGCCTACAAACCAAACCAGCAGATGCCATCGAAATGGTATTAAAACAGCAAAAACTTACCGTGGAAGATATTGATTTATTTGAAATAAATGAGGCATTTGCCAGTGTCGTTATTGCCAGTGCCAATCAATTATCTATTTCCGAGGATAAATTAAATGTAAATGGTGGTGCAATAGCTATTGGTCACCCATTAGGCGGTACCGGTTTCCGACTGGTTCTAACTCTTGCCTACGAATTAAGACGACGAGGTGGGGGGAAAGGAATCGCTGCATTATGTGGTGGTGGCGGACAAGGAATCGCGATATTAATAGAGGTAAATGGGAAAGGGGATAAAGCATGAGTGTGGAAATAAAAGAACGCAATCATCATTTATTATGGGAGCCTACTCAGCAGGATATCGAACAATCAAACTTAAAAAGCTTCGCCACACAAGTGAATCAGCCATTATTCCCTTATGAAAGGTTGCATCGCTGGTCGATAACCCATATCGGTGCCTTTTGGTCGGCTGTTTGGGATTACGCCGAGCTGATAGGAGAGAAAGGTACGATTGCTTATTTGCCTGGCAAGACGATGAAAGAAGCTACCTTTTTTCCGGAAGCACGGCTGAATTTTGCCGAAAATCTCTTGCAAGGAAATCCCAATAAGATTGCTGCTTATGAAGCAGATGAAACAGGCGTGACTGGGCAAATAACCTATGCCGAATTGCGAATCGAAGTGGCGAAAGCACAGCGCGGCCTTCGTTCATTAGGTGTTGGGAAGGGTGATCGTGTTGCTGGAATTACCAATAATAATGTAGAAGGTTTGATTGCCTTATTAGCGACGACCTCGCTTGGAGCCGTATGGACGTCCTGTTCACCTGATTTTGGTGCAAAAGGGATTGTTGACCGGATCGGACAGGTACAGCCGAAAGTATTAATCGCTAATCTTACGTATCAATATAAACAAAAGCCATTTGACATCACCGATAAGGTCTTGGAAACCGTGGAACAAGTCGGCAGTATTGCTAAAGTGGTTACGACACTGGGAGAGGTAGAAGGTGGCTTGACCTGGGAAGAGCTGCTTGATAACGACGCAGTGGAGCCGGTTTTTGAACAAATAGCTTTTCGCGACCCAGTGTATATCCTCTATACTTCCGGTACAACGGGATTGCCAAAAGCCATTGTCCATTCGGTTGGCGGCACATTACTGCAGCATGTGAAAGAACATCAGCTTCATTGTAACCTGAAAGAAGAGGATGTGCTATTTTGGTATAGCAATACGGCTTGGATGATGTATCCTTGGCTCGTATCTGGTTTAGCGAGCAGAGCTTCGGTTTTATTATATGATGGTGCTCCTGTGTTACCAGATAAACCAGCACATTTATGGAATATTGCTGAGGAAGTAGGACTAACCCATTTTGGCACAAGCCCGAAATATTTAGAAACCTTAATGAAAGAGAATATCGTCCTAAAAGAACGTTATCCCTTAACCCGGTTAAAAAGCATTCTGTCCTGTGGTGCTCCATTAGCAGCAGAGCAATATGACTGGATTTATCAGACGGTAAAAACGGATCTCTATTTGGCCTCGATTTCTGGCGGTACAGAGATTATGGGATGCTTTGTAATGGGCTCTCCCATCCATCCAGTTAAACGAGGAGAAATAAGCTGCAAAGCGCTAGGTATGTCGGTTGACGTGTTTGATGACCGAGGGGTGGCAGTCTATGACCAAAAGGGAGATCTCGTTTGCACGCAGCCATTTCCAAGTATGCCGATCACTTTTTACGGTGAAGGCGGAGACGAGAGATATGAGAAAAGTTATTTTTCGGAACGGCCTGGTATATGGACACATGGTGACTTTGCGGAACAAACGATTGACCAAACTTTTGTTATCTATGGTCGTGCCGATACCGTATTAAACCCGGGTGGTGTGCGAATCGGAACAGCAGAAATCTATCGTGTATTGGAACAGATAAAAGCAGTGGAAGATTCGATAGTATTCGGCTTACCTTGTGACAATGACGAAGAGATTGTCCTTTGTGTAGTGGTGGATGAATTGACAAAGGGATTAGCCAAAGAAATCAGACAGGAGATTCGCTTGAAGGCTTCTCCACGCCATGTCCCCCGTCGCATTTATCAAGTTGCCGATGTACCTCATACGAATAATGGTAAAAAAGTAGAGGGAGCGGCGAAGACAGAGGCGATTGGGAAAGAAGTGAAAAATAAGGCTTCTATACGCAATCCGGAATGTCTAGCAGATTTCACCCATATCAAGAAAAGGGAGTGCTATTAATGGTGAAGCGTCCAAAAGGTGCGATTATTGGTATTGGGGAGTTACAGCCTGTACGCTATTCAGAAGAAAAAACGACGTTAAGCTTTATCGCCGAGTCGGTGCAATTGGCCTTACAGGATGCAGGATTATCGAAGGAAGATATAGATGGTCTGCTCGTTGGACCTCAAGTAGGAGAAACGCCTCAGCATGTACCAGCAACTGTAGCCGAATATTTAGGCTTGGAGCCCTCGATGTCTAACACGGTAGACTTAGGTGGTGCTACTGGCGCAGGTATGATCTGGCGCGCTGCAGCTGCAATTGAGGCAGGCATGTGTGAAACAGTCGTCTGTGTATTAGCGAATAAAAATGAACGAGGTAATCCGCCACGTTCACCGAATCGTAATCCGATCCGTGAGTTTGATGTTCCATTTGGAGCATCTGGTGCCAATACATCCTATGCCTTGTTAAAAAGGCTGCATATGGAAAACTACGGATCAACACAAGAAGATTTTGCACGGATTGCTTATTGGGCAAGAAAGAACGCTCGTAAGAATCCTAAAGCAATTTTTCATGACAAACCTGTGGAATTAGAAGATATCTTACAGTCACCGATTATTTCCGATCCGCTTCATTTATTAGAGATTGTGATGCCATGCGCAGGAGGTGCGGCGGTGATCGTGACCTTAGAAGAGAAGGCGGAAAAGGCTAAGCAGAAGCCCGTTTATCTAAAAGGGGCAGGTGAAAAAATCACACACCGAGCGGTTAGCCAAGCTCCAGCAGTGGATCGACATCCTTTCTCCTATTCGATACCTTATGCCTTGAATCAAGCAGGTTTAACCGGGAAGGATCTAGACTTACTCTCTCTTTATGACTGTTATACGAGTGTAGTTGCTGTACAGCTGGAAAGCCTCGGCATTTGTGAACTCGGTCAATTTGGCTCTTTTGTCCGATCACACACGTTCAGTCATGATGGGGATTATCCCTTAAACACCCATGGAGGTCAATTAGGATTTGGTCAGGCGGATTTGGCAGGCGGTATGTCACATGTTATTGAAGCCGTAACACAATTGCGCGGTGAAGCGGTTGGGCGCCAGATTCCAGAGGCAAAGCACGCCCTCGTCACTGGTAATGGAGCGACTTTAAGTGAGACAACAGCTTTAGTGTTAGGAGGAACGTCATCATGAATATCTCATTACCGCAACCAACGATCACTCCTATAACTCAACCATTTTGGGATTATATACAAAAAAAGCAGTTCTATCTGCAATATTGTCTGGATTGTGGTCAGGCGGTGTTTTATCCACGAGCACATTGTCCCCATTGTTTTGGCTCCCGCCTAGAATGGCGTCCGGCCTCAGGGAATGGAAAATTAACAACATGGAGTGTTGTCTATCGAGCTGGACATCCAGCATGGCAAGAACGGACACCTTACGTGGTAGGCATCGTTGAGTTAGAAGAAGGCCCTTCGTTATTAGCCCATCTAATCATCGATGAAGTGGAACTGCGTTATCAAATGCCAGTGGAAATAAATTATCAAGAAGTGGATGCTTTTGTATTACCGTTTTTCCGAAAGAAAGGAGCTCACGTATGATTCTTACCTACTTTTTGTTCATTGTATTTTTTTGGGTAGTAGGTTTAACCATTTGGACAAAGTTTTATAAAAAAAGTTAAAGGTGGTTGTCAGTTATGTTGGGAGAGGCAAATAGTTTATTACTTTGGACTGTTATTATTTTATTAATTGGATATTTTGTTTTGGTAACTTGGATTGGAAAGAAAGGGAGACAGCATAGTAAATCAATGAATGGTTTTGCCACCGCACGAGGTAAGGTAAGCCCTTGGCTAGTGGGTGCGAGCTTTGCGGCGTCGTATTCCAGTGCAAATTTATTTATTGGGGTGCCTGGGTTGGCTTATGAATATGGTACGTCGGTGTTATGGTATACACTAGGTTGTTTCGGGGTTTCTTGGGTAGGTCTATTAATTTTTGCTAAAACATTTTGGCGTTACGGTAAGAAATTCGGCCGTGTATCAACGGTACCGGAATGGCTGGGTAAACGTTATAATTCCAAGGCATTGCAAGTAATTGTATCCTTATTAATCTTATTTAATGTTTATTATATCGTTGGTCAGAATGTAGGTTTGGCAACTATTTTTGAAACCGTGCTTGGCATCCCATATTTTTGGGGAATTATCGTCGGTGTTACGATAACTATTCTATATATAGGTTTAGGTGGGGCATACGCCCAGATGATTACGGATGGTATTCAAGGTTTATTAATGGCAATTGCCTCCATCTTGATAGTTATATCTTTCTTTTGGACGATCGGCGGCGGTTTCAATGTATTTGGTGAACTAGGTAGCAAACTGAGTGCGATTGATCCGAACCTCACCTCATTTGTTGGAGCGGAAGGCCCTTATAATAGTGTGTTAGCCATTATGGCCGTGCAGTTCTTGCTATTTAGTTTTATTCTTATGCCACACTTACTGAATAAAATTTTATCGATTGAAACGGAAGAAGAGCTGGCTCCATTTACGCTTTCGTCTGGATTGGTGTTATTTGTTATTTCTACCTTAATGGTTTTAGGAGGGTTGGCAGCACGTGTACTTTTCCCAGCTCTGGAGAGTGCGGATGCGGCTATTCCTGCTTATGTGATTGAGTCATTCCCAAGTATTATTGCAGCCATCATGATTGTCGGGATTATTTCGGCGATCCTTTCCAGTACAGATAGCCTGTATCTAGGTGTTACTACCAGTATTGGAAATGACTTCTATCGTATTTTGGCACCTGTATTTAAGAAGGGGATTACGGCAGCGAAATTAGAATCACAATCGGTTAAAGTAGCTAAGGGTTCCTTGATTGTAGTAGGGTTATTGTCTTTATATATTTCATTGGACCGGCCAGATTCTCTATCGATATTGATCCAATTTAGTTTTTCCGCGATCCTATCTGGCATTTTGGCACCGATATCGCTAGGATATTTCTGGAAGAAGGCAACGAATTATGGGGCAATAGGTGCTGTTATCTCTGGCGCTGGATTGTATGTTGTCTTTACACAACTTAATGTAATCGAAAATATCTATTTAGCCATGTTCTTCGCTTCATTAGTTTCTTTTGCGGTGATGATTGTGATTGGATTACTCACTGCCACGCAGGAACATGAAGATATGGTATTAAAAAAAGCGAATCGATCTACAACAAATGAGTCAGAGATCAACGCATAATAAATAAAACAAGGACAGTCTCAGATGATGGGCGCTGTCCTTGTTTTGTTGTTTAACGCGTCAGATAATTCACAGAACAGAAAGTAACCAGATTTTACGGACCGGTGAAAGAATCTCACGGACAAAAAACCACTGAATCGTGAAATTTTGTCCGTAAGAATGGATCTCACGGACAAAAAACTGCCAACCTCCAAAATTTTGTCCGTAAGAACGAATCTCATGGACAAAAAAGCGCCAATCCCCAAAGTTTTGTCCGTAAGAACGTGATCTCACGGACAAAAAAACACCAATCCCCGAAGTTTTGTCCGTAAGAATCACCTTTTACAAGCAAAATCAATGAATCACAACCCTTCTTCGCCCCTTTTACCTTTTCAACGGATGGGTAATTGTAATGGAAGTGCCACAGCCTTGTTCACTTTTGATCGAAAAATCATATTGATGATTAAAGATTAAGTCTAAACGTTTTGCAATATTAGCTAATCCAATATGTTGAGTAGATAGTTCTTCTTCTTGCATTCTTTCTCTTACCAGTCTCAGCCTTTTAGGAGACATACCTATTCCATTATCGCTGATGGTGACTTGCACGTTGTCAGATACGATGCGTACTTTTACCTTGATGGTAAGCTCCCGGCAAATTTGTGGTTCGATTCCGTGCGTCAAGCTATTCTCGATAATAGGCTGGAGCATGAACTTCAATACCTGTATATCTAATAGATTTTCTTCATAGTCCCATTTAATCGTAAACGGTTGATCCGATCGAATCTGAATGATTTCTGCGTAATTTTTGGTATGATGGATTTCTTCTCTTAAGGTGACAGTCGATTGTTTAATCCTTAAGGAGAAATTGAGAATATCACTTAAGGTTTCTAGCATCTTTGTTACCTTATTAGGTTCACCAGTAATTGCCATTGCCCGCCAGTAAATAATCGCTAGTGTATTGGACAAGAAGTGCGGGTTTACTTGATTTTGTAAGGCCAATAATTCAGCCGATTGAAGTTGGTATTGCTTATCCTTCAGTTCTTGTTCTAAATTACTTTGTTTTAAATAGTTTTTCAGAATTCGTTGCACAATGACTTGGTATTCATTGTCTTTGAATGACCACCGCTTTGGGACAGGTTCTGAATTGTTCATATGAAGGATAGACATAATCTGCTGGACGTGTTTGGCGTTTTTTTGTGATAGATAATAAATCGTTGCCGCACCTAAAATAAGGGACAGCATTACCAAAACGATTGTAGATAACCGCAATTGATTAGGAATTTGGTAGATGACATTATCTTCTGTAACGGATACATACCGTAGATTATATTCGTTTGAGAATAATTGATTGACGATATAAGTATCTCCTTCAAAATGAAAAGAATAATTTTCCTCTTGCTTACTCAACGGCAAATCGGCTGGTTCTAATTGCTGCTCTGAGTCATTTTGGTAAAGTAATTGATTATTTTCATCGATTACAAAAATGCGTTGATTTTGATAATGATAGAGTTCATTAATTAAATTTTCAAAGTAACGTTGATCGATATTTAAAACAATTAAACCTTGTGCCGTTGCGCCATTGGTTTTGAATAGATTCTTATATATCGTTATCACAGATGTAGGGGATACAAACGAATACTCCGCAATATCACGCGTTTCTATCCATGATTCTGTTTGAATAGAATCATTGTCAAATGCTTCATACCAATCATCGTTATACAACGAATCAATAGGGATAACACCTTGGTTAGAGGTTAACACGTTATCTTTATCGTTTTCATAAAAGATATAGATCGAATGAATATAAGGTGTAGCAATTTCTTTTCGTCTTAATGTTCCCTCTCCATAGTTTAAATTACCTTGTTGACGTAACGTTAAGGGTTCCTCATCCAAGATATTTTGTAACGACAATATAATCTCTGGATTCCAATTATAATCCAAATGAAGCAGTTCGATTTCGTTTAATACCAGACTTGTTTGGTGCTCCAGCTGTTGCAGCACGTTCATATTGTTGGATGTTATCGATTCTCTCATATGATTGTCCGTAACAAAAATGGCAAAGGTTCCAAGGATGAAAACAGGAATAAACACAGGAAACAAAAAAAGTATGATGTTTTTAAATAGAATTTTTTTCATTTTGTGTTAACTAATTTCTTGCTTTCGGTATTCTCTTGGTGTTATGCCATAATATTTTTTAAACGTGCGCGTAAAGTTTTTAGGGCTGCTATAGCCAACCAATTCACTAATTTCATAGGTTTTGTAATGAAAATCATCGAGCATTTCCTTAGCCTTTATCATTCGTAATTCGGTGAGATACGTAGAGAAATTAATTCCCGTCTTTTCTTTGAAGAACGTACTGACATAGTTGGGAGACATTTTGCATAATACAGCCAAATCATCCAAAGATATGTCCGCATAATGTTCCTCGGCATAGTTTTTGATCGTTTGGATGATGTTATCTACATAATTTCGTTCCCCTTTATTAGAAAACAAAGAAGTATCCAACTCCTTCTTTAGACGAGTGAATACCTCTTGCATCTCTTCAAATTTACCTGGTTTAATAATATAATCTTTTACCCCGAAACGTATGGCCTCCTTGGCATATTCAAAATCTTTATAGCCACTTAGAATAATGGTGTGGATTCTGGTATGTTTGTTGTGTAATTGCTGAGCCAGTTCCAGGCCATCCATAACAGGCATACGTATATCTGTCAATACAACATCTACTTCATTTTCTTCAATAAAAGCTAATGCCAATTTCCCATTTTCACAGTGATGGACTACTTCGAATCCTAGTTGTCCCCAAGGAAAATAGTTTTTCAACCCGTACCGAATTTCTTTCTCATCATCTACTATTACCATTTTATACATATTAAGATACCCCTTTCAATGTCATGTGAAAAGGTATCATTTTTTTTAATGCCATAAACAATGATACCTTTCTTGTGTAAACGCTTTAATAATGAGTGGAAATAAGTAATGGAAGCCCTTTTTTTGTTTTGTTCAATCGCTATACTTGAAGTACGGTTTCAGCATGTTCTTATTTTAAAAGAATAAACAAAAAATAACAAGGAGGTATCCAATGTTTTTCGAGAAGTTAACCGAAATAATGAGAATATTTTGCATATATTTTCTTCGTTTTATTTATTTGAATATGCTATGGGGATTATTTACGCTAGCCGGATTAGTTGTGTTTGGTTTTTCTCCAGCTACGATTGCTGTCTACCGAGTACAGGAAAAATTAATCGAAGAAAAACACATCCCGTCCATCTGGAAAACATTTTGGCAAGCGTATCGATCGAATTTTTGGAGTGCCAACAAACTCGGATTCGTGTTGACGATAATCGGGGGGATTATTTATTTTGATTTGCAGTTTTTCATAATGATGGATCATGCGTGGAGTTATTATGCCGGCATTCTATTTTATATCCTATCTGTGTGGTATATGATTATGCTGTTATATATTATTCCGGTATCTACTAGTTACTCATTAACGTTATTTGGTAAGCTAAAACAGGCCTTTATTATCGGGATGCTCCATCCAATCAAAACCATTTTGATGGCGATTTCATTGGCTGGTACGGTTTATATCCTGCTTATGTTCCCGCAATTACTGATAACGATTGGAATAAGTTTGATCAGTTTTATCGTGATGATTTTTGGCAAAACAGCAGTGGAGCATGTTTCGGAATTAAAACATAGAGTTGCTCAGCAGCAAACCGTTAAACAAACATAACAAAGGGAGTGCATTGCAATGAAAAAGAAGTGGATGATCATCGTGTCCGTGCTTGTTGTACTTATTTTATCAGCATGTGGGTCAAATAATGATGCTACTGGCGGAAGTAGTGGGGATTCAGATGAAGTAAATCTAAGAATGATGTGGTGGGGTTCTCAAGAAAGACATGATCGTACCTTGGAAGTTATCGATTTATACATGGAAGAGAATCCAGGTGTGAACATTTCAGCAGAATTTACCGGATGGGATGGTTATTGGGAGAAAGTGGCTACTCAAGCGGCAGGGGGAAACATGCCAGATATTATTCAAATGGATTATAAATATTTATCCGAATATGTAGGCAGAGATCTTCTGGCAGATATGAATCCATATGTAGAGGATGGAACACTTGATCTTAGTGATGTAGAAGATTTATATATCGATGGGGGTAAGATTGACGATCAATTATATGCACTGAATATTGGAGCGAATGCTCATGCCATTGCAGTGGATCATGCCATTTTTGAGGAAGCCGGTGTAGATCCATTAGAACCGGGTTATACGTGGGATGATTTAAAAGAAGTTGGACAAACCATTTCAGAGAATACAGATGATAATGTATACGGTGTTCATCCAAGTGCTGGCGTTATGGGGTTTAAGCATTATTTAAGACAACATGGCCAATGGTTATATAACGAAGATGGAACGGCTTTAGGGTATGACGATGATCAATTACTGGAAGACTTTTTACAAATCACGGTTGATATGTTGGAATCTGGAGCAGCGGCTCCTCCGGATGTATTTAAAGTAGCTGGAGATAGCCTCGAGCAATCTCCAATTGTCAATGGCGAGACAGCTATTCTTTCGGACATTCATAGTAATCAAATTATTGCCTTGGAAGCAGCGGCTGGTCGCTCGATTGATTTAATGTTACAGCCTTCCATGGAAGGTGGGGAATTAGGGCATTATATTAAGCCAGGTCAGTTCTTATCCATCGCAAAAAGCTCCAAGCAACAAGAAGAAGCGGCGAAATTTCTTGATTTCTTCACCAATAGTATCGAAGCGAATGAAATTTTAGAGGCAGAGCGCGGGGTACCGATCGCTACAGAAGTGAGAGAGCATTTGAAAGAACAGGCAGATGAATCAGGAACAAAAATGTTTGAATACGTGGAGTTAGCGGAGGAGTACAGCCGTGAAATTGATCCACCAGATCCACAAGGGTCAACAGAAATCGAAACCTTGTTTGAAAATGAGGTAGCCGATCCGATCTATTACGGCGAGATTACGCCAGAAGAAGCAGCAAGCAATTTTAGAACAAAGGCGACCACTATTTTAGAAAATAATAAATAACAATAGAATCGGAAAGTCATCTTGGTTACTAGGGGGGAAGTTGTCCGCCAGATCCCCACTTCCAGACTGGTGGGGATGACGGACACTTATACAGCGATTTACCACCTGTAATTTAGGTGATGAGCCCACTCTATTATCCAATGACTTTTCTTTTTATTCATGGAGGTGTGCGAAGTGGCAGAACAAGCTCAAGTATCTACTCGAAGTCAAGGGAAGCTGCGAAAACAATGGAAAATTGATTTAGTTGGATTTGCATTTATTGCGCCCTGGTTAATTGGTTTTGCTGGGTTTATTATCGGACCGATGATTGCCTCCCTGTATTTTTCTTTTACTAACTACGATCTCTTAACATCCCCAACTTGGATTGGATTAGGGAATTACATACAGATGTTTACGAGTGACGTTCGATTTATACAAGCTTTGAAGGTGACATTGATTTTTGTATTTGTTAGTGTGCCTCTTAAACTGGCTTTTGCTTTATTTGTGGCTATGTTGTTTAATACGAATCGCAAAGGAGTAGGTATCTATCGTACCTTATTTTATGTCCCATCTATTCTAGGTGGAAGCGTTGCGATTGCGATCGTGTGGAAACAGTTATTTGGACGTGATGGCGCGATTAATGATATTTTAGGTTTTTTCGGTATAACAGGAACAAGCTGGGTAACCAGTCCGGACTTTGCCCTTTCCACGTTGATTATTTTGGTAGTATGGCAATTCGGGTCTCCAATGTTAATTTTTCTAGCAGGTTTGAAGGCCATACCAAAGGAATTATATGAGGCTGCTGCGGTAGATGGCGCCAATCCTATTCAGCAATTTTTCAAGATAACCTTTCCCATGTTATCGTCTGTTATCTTTTTCAACTTGGTGATGCAAACGATTCAAGGATTCATGACCTTTACGCAAAGTTTCTTGATCACAGAGGGTGGTCCGATGGATAAAACCCTATTCTATGCTGTTTATTTATATGAGAAGGCGTTTGCCCATTTTGATATGGGGTATGCTTCTGCCTTGGCATGGATATTATTGATTATTTGTGCTATTTTCACCGGGTTTATTTTTCGCTCAGCTGGTAGTTGGGTCCACTATGAATCGGAAGGAGGAAAATAAAGATGATGCATCGAAAGAGTAGGAAGACGATCATATACCATGGTGCGATTTGGGTGCTCGGTTTGTTCATGATTTACCCGATTCTTTGGACCATTGCCAGTGCCTTAAAACCGGAAGATGAGATTTTTCGGAATTCTGCTTCTTTAATTCCATCTATGATTAAGTGGGAGAATTTCAGTCAAGGGTGGCAGGGTTTTGGTGGTCTAAGTTTTACAACCTTTTTTATGAATTCATCCTTTGTCACACTGATGGTTGTATTAGGAACCTTAATTTCTTCTTCTCTTGTGGCATTTGGTTTTGCCAGAGTCAATTTTCGTTTCCGGACTGCTTTATTTGTATGTATGATTATTACGTTAATGTTACCACAACAGGTAACGCTTATTCCTCAGTATATTCTGTTTCATAATTTAGGCTGGGTTAACACCTTTTTACCTTTAATTGTACCCGCCTTTGTTGGGGGAACACCTTTCTTTATCTTTTTATTGATACAGTTTATTAGGGGGATCCCACGTGAGTTAGATGAAGCGGCTTATATGGATGGTTGCAGTGCATTCGGGATATTCTGGCGGGTTGTTTTACCATTAACCATGCCTGCTTTAGCCACGGTAGCCATTTTTTCTTTTTATTGGACATGGGATGATTTTATGACGCCGCTGATTTATTTGAATGATACAGCGTTATATACCGTTTCTCTGGGATTACAAATGTTCTCCGATCCTTCATCCGTATCGGCTTGGGGGCCAATGTTTGCGATGTCCGTCGCGTCGATTGTACCACAGTTGCTGATTTTCTTGTTTTTTCAAAAGTATTTGGTAGAAGGGATTACGGCTGGAGGAGTAAAAGGATAAGTGATGATCCTGTGTGGAACGAAATCATCCAGTGCTTTAGAGAATGTGCAGAATACGGATAATTTAGGTGGAAACAAAAGCGTGTGGAGATCGAAAAAATGAGATTTCCTCACGCTTTTTTACTCTTAAATGCCTTTTAATAAGAAATGGCCGTAAACCATCATTCCAATTATGTGTGGCTAAACATGAGGTAAGAAGGGGATGACTATCGCTATGAGGAAATAATGTAACGGCTAATGAAGAGAGGATGGATTTTTCCGTAGATTCAGGAAACAGCACAGATAGAAGCTAATTTTACCTTTTGCTGGTTTTAATGTGATTTTTACCTAGAGGGGATGAACGTTTTATGTTGCTAAACGATGAAGTATGATCCAGCTGGACATGATCCACGAGCCAAGCCTATGTTATTCATGCCCAACCTTTAAAAAATTAAAATAACTCCGGATAAAACCCTCTTGCTAATTCTTCCACTGCATACGCCATTCTTGCACCGGGAAGAACGCTTTCTAACGAGATCGTAACAAAACGTTCTTGCTGTACACTTTCTAATTCAGCTAAGGCGGCGTTGTTTTGAATCTCAGCTATCTTTTCCTCGGCTGAAGGCACGTCATAATCATGAATCAGAATAACATCTGGTTCACGAGCGAGGACCTCTTCATAACTGACTGTACTCCATTGTTTATCGGTAATATCATCAAAAATATTACGACCGCCGGCTAGTTCGATCAGGCGTGTTTCAAAATTATCGCCACCAGCCGTAAAGACACCTTCACCGCCACTATCGTAAACAAGTACGTCAAGAGGTTCGCTGTCTTTCCTTTTTTCTTCTACCTCTGCCATTCGTTCTTGTTGATCGGTAATAAACGCCTCTGCTTCGTCTTCTGCATCAAAAATGGTGCCTATATCCGTAATTTCTTGATAGATATCCTCTAAACTGCCAGCACTATTGAGGTAAGCGGTGATCTCATAATCATCTAATTCCGCTAAGTCAATACCTTCTTCGCCAAATTCCCAATCAATCCCGTAAATAAAATCGGCGCCACTAGATAGAACGGCTTCACGTGTGGCTGATCCATGTGTTAATTCGGGAATCTGCTCATATTGTTCTTTGTACTCAGGCAGGGCACCGCGGCTGTGATTATTTAGGGTATTACCGATTATCTTATCTCCTTGACCAAGCGCAATCAGTAATTCGGTGGTGTTTGGACCGAATGTTAATACTCGTTTAGGTACATCGGGTATCGTTACTTCTCGTCCATAATTATCCACTGTCAAGGTGTTGGTTTGATCTGGTTCTTGTGATTCTGCCTGTTGTGAACAGGCGCTAATGACTAGCAAAATCGTCGTTATAAGCATGCTATTTTTTATCCATCGTTTCAAATTAATCCCTCGCTTTATTCGTTATATGTGCTGGTAAAAAGGTAATCAGAGGTTTTTTAGTTATAGGATGCGGCGTAATATCTACTTGCACCTGAAATACCTCTTGCAGCAAATTTTCTGTTAATATGTCTTCTGGTTTCCCGGATTGATAGATGATCCCATGATGTAACACATAAATTCGGTCACAATAGAGTGCTGCCATATTCAAATCATGAATGGCAGAGAATACGGTGGTTCCTAAATCTTTGATCAGATCAAATAATTTCATCTGGTGATAAATATCTAAATGATTGGTTGGTTCATCTAATAGTAGAAAGTCGGTTTGCTGTGCCAACACTCGGGCAAGTAAGACACGTTGTTTCTCCCCACCTGAAAGTTGTAAAAAAGGGTGTTGTCGCTTATCCTGCAATTCTACTCGGTCAAGCGCATTTCTAATAATTTGTGCGTCGTTTGAAGTGTCTGGCTCAAGTAATTTCTTATGTGGACTACGCCCCATTGCCACGATTTCTTCTACTGTAAAATCAAAGGGAAGTGTGTTTTCTTGTCCAATGACACCTAAACGTTTGGCGAGTTCTTTGACTTTGATCGTGCGGTAATCGACCCCATCTATATAGCAAACACCAGAATCAGGTTTCAAGCTGCGGTATATATTTTTTAACAGAGTAGTTTTTCCACTTCCGTTTGGTCCAATAATGCCAATGAATTCGCCATGATAGACATCTACGTTCACTGATTTAAGGATGGACCGATAGGATAGTTGGTCTACTTTTAATGTCATACATTCCCCCCCTTTTCCATTGAAAAGTAGCCATAAACATCAGTTTTTTCTACGCTTTAACAGCCAGATAAAGAAAGGACCTCCAACAATGGCTGTTAAGACACCAATCGGTAATTCCTCGGGAGCAATCACCATACGCGCCGCCACATCGGTCCAGACAACCAGAATCCCTCCGATTAGTGCGCTGACTGGAAGTACTTTTTTATGATCGGATCCAACGATGAGGCGTGTCATGTGCGGTACCATCAAACCAACAAATCCAATGGCACCACTTACGGCAATGGTCACACCTGTTAACAAAGAGGCGATAACGATCAGCAATTTTTGCATGAACCGTACATTAAAGCCTAAGGTCTCGGCCGTTTCATCGCCGAGCAGCAATGTATTCAAGGCGCGGTTTTGAATGAGTAAAATGGTCATACATATCAACATGACGAGTAACGGCAGGGTGAGGTAAGCCCACTTAGCTCCGGCTAAACTACCGGCCATCCAGAAGGTCGCATTATGTATTCCCAATGCATTAGGGGCGCTCAGGGTAATCAATCGCGTAATGGCTTCCATTATTAGGTTGATGGCTACGCCAGATAGTAATAATTGTGTGATATTAATTCGACCATTCACTCTAGCAAGGCTGTATACCAGTATAATGACGATAAATGAGCCAATAAAGGCACTGATAGGTAAGTAATAGCTGCCTAAAAACGAGAAAGCGCCAAATAGCATACCCAAAGTAGCAGTAGCGGAAGCACCTGAAGAAACACCTAATATGAAGGGATCGGCTAGTTTATTCCGCACTAATGCTTGTAACGTGACACCAGTTACAGCTAGCGAAGCACCAACAATCATGCCTAGTAATACTCTTGGCAGACGCAGACTAAGAATGATATTTTCATCCCTTGCCTGCCAGCTCATTTCTACTACATCATGAAGAAAAGGTAGTTTACTTGTTAAAATTTGCAGCACGGTCAATGGGGAAACGGATACAGGGCCGAGTCCCACAGCCAGAATAATAGATAGAAGCGCCAATATACCAAACGCTACCATATATTTTTTATAATGACTCCCTTTAGAATACGTCTCTGACATATAGCACCTTCTAATTAAACATTGATTGTATACGTGTATACATGTATAATTATAGCATAAAGGAGGTAATTTTTAAAATGACTTTATCAACAAACATAACACAAGCAAAAAATTTAGGAGAACAAGCCTATGATATACTCCGTCATGCCATCCTTACGTTTCAATTAGAGCCTGGTCAGACAATTTATGAAAAGGATATTGCAGCTTCCTTGAATATCAGCCGTACACCGATTCGAGATGCGATCCATTCCTTGATTGCGGAGGAATTGATTCACGTGCTGCCTCAGCGAACCAAGCATATCGCACCTATCTCTAAAAGGAAGGTGAAGGAGAATGCCTTTGTGCGTCTCAGCTTGGAACGTAGTGCTTTTCAACAAGTGGCTAAGCAGTGGAGGACAGAAAGTGATTGTCAGACGGCAGAGCAAGAAATAGAACGGATTCTATCAGAACAGAAATGGGCTTCCAAACAGCGGGACATCGAACGATTTTTATTGGCAGATGAAGCCTTTCACAAGCAAATTCTTCAATTAACAGGGAATCAAACGTTGTTAAAGGTAGTTTATTTAATGAGGGGACATTTAGATCGATTTAGATATCTTGCGATGAAAGAAGTAGATAGCACGGAGCAAATTATTGCCGAACATGAACAGTTGTTTACTTTCCTCCAACAACAACAGCCAGAGAGGGTTGCCGCATTATTGGAGCAGCATATGAGCAGGATAGATCAGCAATTCCCGCTGTTGGAACAATCTTTTCCGGATTATTTTGTGGAATAGAGAACTCTGCCGATTAGAAAGAGTTCTCTCTATAAATAGTAACTGCCTAACTCAATCCCTGCAGTAGTTGTCTCCATCTATCGGCAACCTTATCTTCTGCATAGGTTATCGTACTCTGTTGGGCAGCTTTGCGATAGGTGTTTTTTTCTGCAGTGGTTTTATTTAGATAGAAAATAATCTGGTTTGCAAACTGTTTTTTATCATCAAATGTAACATGGAACCCATTATGATCATTTTGAATCATCTCATCCACGCCATAGCGCACATTGTAACTGACGACAGGGCAACCATACGATAGGCTTTCCAATACACTCATAGTGAATCCTTCTGCTTGCCCGGTAAACAAAAATAATTCGGCAGTGGTATAAAGAGTAGTGAGATTATCTTGATAGCCATTGAACTGAACATTCTTTTGTAAACCAAGTTTGATGGCTAATTGTCTTAGTTTCTTTTCCTCTTTCCCTTTTCCATAAAGCTCTAAAGTAACATCCGGGATTTCTTTTTTAACGAGAACTAGCGCTTCAAGCATATGATTCAAGTTCTTCTCCGAGGCAAGCCTGCCAACACTAATTAATTTATTAGAAGAAATATTAACATCTTCTGAGATATACGGAACAGGTCGAGGATGGGGAATGGTGACTAAGTTTGTTATCCCAAATTGTTGTTCCATCTCCTTTTTTTGGCGATTGGTCAGTACGACAATATTCTCAAAGCTGTAAGGACTGTTTAACACCTTTTGATAGTTGGAATTAATCTTAGCTCGGGACTCTATATCAGAAAAATAAGTGGAATGAATGATAGAAACTAACTTTGCGTTGATTTGTTTGTTTTTTATAAAAAGGCTGCTGAATTTTTTGTTTCGATCGATCATAACAATCGACTCTGCTTCGATTATTTTCTTTAAGAAATATAGCATCAATGCTTGCTCATCTTCTAGCACAGCTTCATAGGCTGAATCATTACCAGCAACCAAAATAGGGCCATCTACATGTTTCGTTAAAACACGCTTGCCATACACATCGAAATACTCGGTGACATAAGCTAAGTTATTTTCAGTTAAATATTCCGTGTGGGACAATTGACCATAAGCGTTAAAGTGATCTCGAGCTATTTTTCTCCCTTCATGGAAATAATTAATATGGCTTAAGAGCTGTTGATCAGTGAAAACCAAATACTTGATTTGCTGATTATTTGTATCGAAGACACGGAGGTGATAAGAGTCATCTTTCGTGTTGACTTCTTGATATCCGTATGTTTTTTCTTTTTTTAGATGATAAGCTGGTAACTGCCGCCCTTCTTCTGTTTTTTGCAGATAGTCATAGAGGTTGATCATAGGAATCTCTGAATCAACTACTCCGTTTTCTACATAGCGTTCCCAATTTTGCCGCACCTTTTTGTTCTTAAGTACGGTGATGAAGGTGGGGGTGATGCCCAAATACTTGATAAAAAGATTACCTCGTATCATGGCTGATTTCTCTATTCCGGTTAAGCTGCTCCCAATATCTGTATGTAAAAAATAAACATTCTTCAAGGTGTCAAAAGCCTCCATTTGTTTAGTTTACTCGACGGATGATAAAAAGGCGTCATAATAAGCGATGTAACCAGAGAGGTTATGTTCGACATCGTCAATTCTTGTTCTAAAGGTATGATGTCGGATGAAAAACGCCCCCATAATCCGTGCTGGTCGTTTATGATAGATCGCTAATTCCGGATAAAAGAAACCATTTCGTTGATATTCCGCCCTTTTCTGTATTGTTTTTACCAATTTGTCTTCATCAAAGTTGTCTAATAAATGGCGGGAGTTGGTCTGCTTAAGCCGTTCTACCATGCGATGTGCTGCTACCGTCAATTCCAGAAAGGTTGGATAGGTGGTAATGCGTTGATAAATATAATCTAAACGACCTGCTACATTTTGCAATCCAAATTGAAAATATTTCTCTTCAGAGCAGTAAATAGTAAGCTCATTGGTACAATAGCTTAACCAGTGGTCATGGTTTTTCCAATAATCGTTGGCAATAAAATAGTCAAAAGCATGCTGAACCATCTGTAAGTGTTCCGCATTTTCTGAGAGATGATACAAGCGCATTAAAGCAAAGGCAGCTTCACCATCATAATATATGGTTCGATAAGCTTGTTTCATTTTCAAAGAAGGAAAGTCCAAGATATGGACAAAGGAACCATCTGGTTGTTGCATCCGTTTGATCCCATTTGCTAATGCGTTAGCCAGATCTAAGTATTGTTCATTTTTAAAAACGGTAGTGAATTTGGTTAATGCAAGTATGGCTGCTGCATTTCCTCCTAATTTTATTTCATAACCACCTGGAATCTGTTCCAGAAGAAATGCCTCGTGCTCATTATCATTAGTAGTAATATAAGTTTCTACCAAGTATTGGATCCCGCTCGTAATTGCTACTTTTAAATCCTCATTTGGGAGGAATTCGTAGGATTCGCACATAGCGTATAGTGTACTGCAATGCCGTAGAGTGTTATAATGCTCAATTTCCCGATCAAAGCAAGAAAAATATCCATAAGTAAATCTACCGTCTTCATGTACTAAATGTGTCAAATATTGCTGGCTTGCTTGAACCATGGATACGATCTCTTCTTTAGTTAATGCGGTGTTTCTTCGGCCATTGTTTCGTTCATCCATATGTAATTCATAACACTTCTCATCTGCTAGGAAATATCCTTTTGTTTGAAATAGTTGCACAGAAGATACTTTATTAAAATCCAAAGCAGGCAGGTTAGGGCGATGTTTTTTTATGTATAATTGCAGATTTTTTTCGTCAATAAAGGCACGTTTATTCTGTTTGTCATATTTTAAGACAGCATTTCCGTTTAGTTCTTGTTCAAGAAAAGCATGGTTAAAATTTTGGTCGAAACTAACCCCATAACGAAAATAGTAGCGCTTAGTCTGTGTGAGTCGCTTAATAAATTCAAAAACGGAGAGCGCTTCGGTGTTTTTGACTATATCTATTTTTATATAAGGAAAATCATGTGATTGTTTGGAGATAAACGATTCTCCAAGGTGAACGAGTTTGGTCCATGACTTTTGAAAGGAATTTGCCTTTACGTGAAATACAATCGCACGATGCTCTAATGTGCCCAATGAGAGGAACAAAATCGTCTCTTTTGATTGGTTTAGGGATTCTTTGTCAGCAATATAATGATATAACTGCTCCATTCGTTCCTTGAATGTCTTTGCCTTTTGTAAGGTTGTGGTATTCATGAGATCCTTCCCCCTAGGACAGATTTTATTGGAAAAGAGGAGAAGCAAATGTGTTGTCATTTGCTTCTCGAAAGGATTACAACGAAATATACATGTACTTATGAATGTTTTTTCTTACGACCAAACAATCTAGCTGCAATACCAGCAAGTAATGCACCAATACCGCCTACTCCATACATCCATAAGGACGTAGCTGTGTCTGGCAATTTATTTCCTGAATCTCCGTTAGATCCGTTATCAGAACCGGCGTTTGAACCATCATCAGAATCAGAACCAGAACCAGCGTTACCGCCATTTGGATCTTCTGGAACCGTGACATAATCATCATCGCTTACTTCGCCAGCTTCATCGGTTGCGACAATATTTAATACATCGCCAATGTTTACGGAACTACCTGCAAGATGAACGGTGTATTCACCTGTCTCAGAATCATATTGTGTGTTTTCAATGGTCACCTCATTGCCATTACTATCGATAATATCGATGTCAGCCAATCGTTCATCTGATTCGAAGGAAATATCATAACCATCGTCACTATTTCCATCAATCTCAATATCGGTTAAGATCGGTGCTCCATCTAAGTCAGCATCCCCATCATCATCTTCACCACCATCTCCATCACCATTATCTGGATCTTCTGGAACCGTGACTGTCTCCTCGTCGTTTGTGTTTCCGGCTGCATCGGTAGCTGCAATGATAAGTTCGTCATTCACTTCCACGGCATCTCCGGCGATTAGTAACAAATACTCACCAGATTCTTCGTCAACGATTACGTCGGTGATATCAATTTCTTCTCCTGTTTCACTATCCGTTAGCTGAATATCTTCTAACACTTCATTGGATGTGAAGGAGATTCCATAACCATCTGCGCTGGATCCTGAAATATTGACATTATCGAGCTCTGGTGCTGTAGTGTCTGTTTCGTTATCCGAGTCAGAATCACTGTCGGAATCAGAATCGCTATCGGAGTCAGAATCACTATCGGAATCCGAGTCACTGTCGGAGTCAGAATCACTATCGGAATCAGAATCACTATCCGAGTCAGAGTCACTATCGGAATCAGAATCGCTATCGGAATCAGAATCGCTATCGGAATCAGAATCGCTATCGGAATCAGAATCGCTATCGGAATCAGAATCGCTATCGGAATCAGAATCGCTATCGGAATCAGAATCGCTATCGGAATCCGAGTCACTATCCGAGTCAGAGTCACTATCGGAATCAGAATCGCTATCCGAGTCAGAGTCACTATCGGAATCAGAATCGCTATCGGAGTCAGAGTCACTATCGGAATCAGAATCGCTATCCGAGTCAGAATCACTGTCGGAATCAGAGTCACTATCCGAGTCAGAATCACTGTCGGAATCAGAATCGCTATCGGAGTCAGAGTCACTATCGGAATCAGAATCACTATCGGAATCAGAGTCACTATCGGAATCAGAATCGCTATCCGAGTCAGAGTCACTATCGGAATCAGAATCGCTATCCGAGTCAGAATCACTATCCGAGTCAGAGTCACTATCGGAATCAGAATCGCTATCCGAGTCAGAATCACTGTCGGAATCAGAGTCACTATCCGAGTCAGAATCGCTATCGGAATCCGAGTCACTGTCGGAGTCAGAATCACTATCAGAATCCGAGTCACTATCAGAATCATCATCTTCATCAAATACAATCGTATCTTGAGAATTTAGACTAGAAAGTAATTCTGCATCAATCACTGTGCTATTTACACCAGCACCATATACGGGAACCTCTCCAGATACCCCAGCTGGATTATTAACGGCTAGATTTAAGTCAACGGTTGTCTGACCAAGCAATTGGACACTTGCTAGATCACTAGATAAATCAATGGTGCCATTAGAAATGTCATCGATAATGCCAGTAGCTTCGCCTGCTACATCGGTTAGACTACTTAATACGCCGTTAATCGAGTCATTTAATCCACCAATAATTAAACCGACACCAGGAATATCTTCTGCACCAGGTAAGATTTCGATTTCCACCCCATTGATGGCGTCTACAACATTTTGCAAAGTGCTGACAATAACATCATTTACAGCAGTTTCTAAATGTTGGCCAATACCATCAGAGAAATTAACCACAACCGTACCATCTGGATTTACTGTTACCTCCACTTGGTCATTATATTGAGCTAAGTCGGCTAAGGCGTCATCTATATTTGTTAAGGCATCAAGAGCACCTTCTAATTCAGAAATACCATTTATCGTGAGTAGATCTTCAGGTATGATACTGCTTTGCAAGTCATCGACAACACCTAACACTTCACCAACAACACTATTTAAATCACCTGTTAACCCATCAATCGCAGGTCCTAAGCCAGGTAAGTCATCCATGGTGACCGCCGTGATATCTACAGATACATCTGCTGGACCAGTTGATGACAGTTGGCCTGCTAAATCCTCAAGGTTAAATACGACGACTCGTTCTGGACCAATTAGTTCTGCATCGGCTAAGCCGGTACCAGTTAAACCGAGATCTAGACTATATGGATCGTCAGCAACAGGTTCTGTCAAATCAGCCGTAACATCGACATTCGTTAATAACTGCACTTCTGCTAAACTAGCAGCTTGTACCTCTATACTAGAATTGGTTAAGTATTTTCCTAGAAAACCGTCAGCTGGCGCAGGTGAAGTAGATAATAATAAGAGCGTTGCTGAAGCTGCGGCTGCCATCTTTTTCATGCTTGACGTTTTTACTCTTTGCTTTTGATCCATTTTCTTTTTGTAATCAAAATTTCTCAAATGAATACCTCCTCAATCTATCTCTTATCTATATATTTATTCTCACATGTTCAACAGTGTTGTACGGTCCCCCTTGTTATATACATATTCATGTGAGTCTTTCTCTCAACTATCATAAAATTTATAGAGCACTATAGCCTAAATAATAGCTAAAAAGTGGATATAATATAGACAATAAATAAAATTATATTAATTTTATTTAACAAAAAAGGTTAAAAATAAATTAATTATTAACCTTTTTGTAATAATCCAAAAGTGTTCTAGAGAATATTAGGTAATATGCTAGGTCAATAATCTTGTTATGTCAATAACCCCCAATGTCGAAAGTAAAAGCTATATATGGACAAATTAGTAAAAAATAATCATGAAGTAACTAGGAATAATTAATTACCATAATTTTCAGAAAATAATGATAAATGCCATGATCATGGAAAAAAAGGGATGAAATACAAAAAATAATCCATTTTATAATTTTACAAAAAACGGAAAAAATAATGTCGAATACCATCGAACGATTGAGCACAATTGACTATGTAAAATTTTTGTCATATGGCTGTTATTTTGTCGTTATTTTATCTTTTTTAGGGAAAATTGATTGTGTAAATTCCATTTAATATCTTTGATCAGGGATAAATGCTAGTACATGATCAACAAAAATCGTCAAAAAAATGTAACGCCTTATAAGCGATAGAGCACCGAAAGGCGTGTATAATAAGAGGTAATGGTGAAAACTTGCTATTAAAGGAGGATTTTCTGCATGTTGAAGGCATTTATGACAACCCTTCGCTCAAAGTTGTATGTCATGCTAGGGCTTGCGATTTTACTGGCTGCGGCGATTGTTGTCCAAGCTTTCTTGATCGTCTCGATTATCGAGCGGATATTTTTAGAATCAGTGGCTTTCTCCAATATTCTAACCACCATCCTGTTACTGTGTATCGCCTTATTACTGCGAATGACGCTGCAGTATGGCGTGAAATATCTAGGTATGCGTATGGCGCGAGCAGCAAAAATAGATATTCGACAACAGTTGCTCAGTCATTTTATCAAACAACCTATTTTGGAAGCGAATAAGGGACAATCCGGTGACAAAACAAGCCTTTTTATGGATACAGTAGACGAAGTGGATAATTACTTTAGCCAATATATGCCGCAAATGATTCAATCCGTCGTTATCACGGTAACTATTTTGTTGGTTATTCTTATTCAAAATTGGTCTAGTGCACTGATCATTCTGGTGTCGGCACCGTTTATTCCCATTTTTATGATGATTATTGGTTTCAAAACAAAAGATAAATCACAGGAACAATTGGCTGCTTTAGCCTCTTTTTCCGGCACGTTTCTGGATACGCTGCAAGGCTTGCCATCATTAAAGCTATTGGGCAGGTCCAAGGCACAACGGGAAAAAATAGCGGAAAGCAGTCAACAGTTTCGGGCGGCGACGATGGACGTTCTGAAGGTGGCTTTTTCCAATTCGCTGGCCTTAGAGTTTATTTCTATGCTTAGCATTGGTCTGATTGCCTTAGAAATTGCCATTCGAATGATTATTTTTGAAAATTTAACCTTCTCGGTTGGCTTTTTGATTTTATTGTTGGCTCCCGAGTTATTTAATCAATTAAAACAGCTAGGTTCGGCTTTTCATACGGGACGAACCAGTATGGGAGCTGCCCGTCGTTTGGAAGAGGTATTGGAACAGACAGCAGAACCGGTAGAATGGGGAAATCAACAACTGCAACAAGATGAGATTCCGATATTACGAATGGAACAGGTTACGTTTCAATATGGAGAGGGGTCCTTCCAGCTGGCGCCGATCTGTTTTACCATTCCGTCAAATAGTCACATCGCTATTATTGGGAAAACGGGTGCTGGAAAATCCACGTTATTGCATCTATTAGCAGGTTTGATTCCTGCTAGCACAGGCACCTATTTTATAAATGACCTCGAACAGTCAGCAGTGGATAAAGCGACTTGGTTTGAACAAATCAGCTATGTCTCCCAACATCCATATCTACTTTCCGCAACGGTACGTGACAACATTTTATTAGGTGCGAAAGAAACATATGACGATCAAACTATTCAGCATATCGCTGAACAAGCGGGGATTTGGCGTTGGATCACCCAGTTACCTGATGGCTTGGATACATGGATAGGAGAAGGGGGCAGGGGACTGTCTGGCGGGGAAAAACAGCGGATAACATTAGCCCGCGCTTTCTTGAAAAAACCCCATATTATCCTATTTGATGAGCCAACAACAGGTTTAGATATTCAAACAGAACAACTGTTGCAGTCTTCCATGGCGTTATTACGAAATCAGGCAACCGTCATTACCGTGGCCCACCGCCTCCATACGATACGAAGCGCGGATCAGATTTTATTACTAGAGGAAGGTTACTTGACAGCACAAGGGACACATGCTGAACTACTAGAAACCAGTAAGATTTATCAAGAGATGCTCCAAGCACAGCAAGGAGGTAAGCCGTGATGAAGGATGTAGCTATCGTACTACGCATGCTGTTAAAAGAGAAAAAAGATGTGCTATTGTCGATTCTGTTCGGTTTTATCGCGGGAATGACAGCGGTGGGATTATTCTCGGCAAGTGGTTATTTAATCTCACAGGCGGCGCTGGCTCCTCCGATTTATACATTGATTGTGATTGTTGCCTTGGTAAAACTGTTGGGAATCACTTCTGCGGTTAGCCGTTATGGCGAGCGGTACGTTTCTCATCGTGGCACCTTTACGATGTTAAAGAATATTCGTGTCTATGTGTATGATCGCATCGAACCTATTGCGGATCGATTGCTACAACGCTATCGAAGTGGGGATATATTAGCGAGAATTGTGGGGGACGTGGAGTCACTGCAGTATTTCTTTTTACGTGTGTTCTATCCTCCGATTGTATTAGTGACGGTAATGCTAACTACGATCTTATTTACGACCATTTTTTCCATAAAAATAGCGATCACAATGGTCATAGGGATGGTCGTGCTTGTTCTGTTCATCCCTGCCTGCTTCTATCTGCAAGAAAAAAAGAGGGCAAGCAAGGTTCGGGAGAGCAGAGGTGCTTTGTCTGCGGAATTCACCGAATATTTATATGGCTTTCAAGAATTAACGATTTATCAGCAAGCAGACGAAAAGGAACAACAATTACTGGCAGCCATGAAAGAATATGAAGCAGAGAAATTAAGCGAAAATCGTCGGCACGCCTTCCAAGAAACGGTGATGATCTTTCTTGCCTTCTTTCTTGCCGTGATCGTTTTAGTACAAGCGAGTTTTTATGTGACAGAAGGGTCCTTGTCGGGCTTGTTGTTGGCGATGCTGTTTATGATTGCACTGACGGCCTTTGAGGATGCACCGATGATGGCGACATTCCCCGCATATTTGGATCAAAGCAGACAGGCCTCCCAACGCTTGATAGAAGTATGGAGCGGGGAAGAAGCAGCATCATCAACACCTGCAAAACAGATGGCACAGCAAGAGGCTTTAGCGTTTCAATTTGATCAGGTCTCGCTGCAATACCTTGATCAGCCGACATCCTTTGTGAAAGAGATATCCCTGGATATTCCGGCCGGGTCAAAGGTGGCGATTGTAGGGGCGAGCGGCTCGGGTAAGTCCACGTTAATGCAGGCAATGCTTGGATTCTTGCCGGTGACAAGCGGTTGTTTATCGGTACAGCAGACCCCGATCGAAACGTGGGAAAAGGAATCACTGTGGCGTATCATGAATGTCTCTCTACAGCAGAATCACTTTTTTTACGGGAGTGTAGGGGACAATCTTGCCTTGGCCAATCCTAGTGCAACGGAGGATAATTTACGAGTAGCGTTGAACAAAGCCACGTTATCACACCTTGCCCTTGATGACTTGGTCCAAGAAAGTGGTGCCAACTTATCTGGTGGTGAAAAACAACGACTGGCATTAGCGCGGTTATTTCTCCATCCTGCTGACACATGGCTGTTGGATGAGCCAACTTCTTCATTGGACGCCATCACCGAGCAGCAAGTTATGCAGCAGGTGTATCAACACGCAGCAGACGCTACCATCGTTATGATCCGCCATCGACTAACTGGATTGGAGCAAATGGATCAAATTGTTGTGATGGATCACGGTGAGGTAGTGGAACAAGGGACCTATCAAGAACTGATGAAGCAAACAGATGGTTATTTTAGGAAGATGAAGCGGTTAGAGGAAGAGCAATTGCGATTCAGCTAATGATTAAAAAAACAGCACTCCTCGAAAAAGGAGTGCTGTTTCCATTATCCCTTCCTAACCACCACAAATGCTAATCCAATGGCGGCGAATAACACAATAAAGGGAGCAATAAAAATTAGAAAATCATTAAACATCGCCATCACTTCTTTCCTTTTTTATAATTTTCGTCAAATAAGAAAAGTCGCAGTAATAAATATAAAGAAGGAATCAATAAGGCCATCCCCAGGATAAAGACAACCACTAAGGAAATTGCCATTGCTTGATTGGTGAACCCTTCATAAATGCTGAAATGTGGATAGAGTAAATACGGATAATGTGAAATCCCATATCCAAAAAAGGCAAAAGCGAATTGCCCAACTAATAGCCAAAAGGCGGTGCCATAGTTGCGGCGCTGCCAAATCAGCCAAATCGTTAATCCCCATAAAATAAAGGAGATAGCAAACATCCACCATAAATCAAGAATACTTTGATAATGCTCGTAATTATGGGCGCGTAATTCAAAAATAATCCCTCCGGCGGCGATAATTAGTGGAACCGCCCAGCCCAAGGCGTATTTACGCATCAGAGCAGTGGCTCCTTGATCTCCCGTTTGATCGGCATACCAGGTCAGGAATACCGCGGATATATATAAGACAGCAATCAAGCTTAACACCACAATCGACCATGTCAGCGGACTGAAGAATAAATCACGGTAACTAAGGCTTGGCTCTCCATTGGTAATTGATACAAAGCCACCTTCTGAGATGGTAAGCACAATCGACAAGGATGCCGGAATCAGTAAACCAGATAAGCCGTACATGATTGCGTAGCCTTTATGCCCCTTTTTTCCATAGGATTCAAAGGCGTAATAGGAACCGCGAATCGCTAACAGGACTAAGGCTAGACTTCCAGGTATTAACAGAATCGTGCCATAATAGAAAGCCGTCTCCGGAAAGAAACCGATAATCCCGACAAAGAAGAAAACGAAAAAGACATTGGTCACTTCCCAGACAGGAGATAAGTAACGTTGAATAATTTTCGAAACGACATGTTGTTTACCAGTTACAATACTGTAGGCATTAAAGAATCCGGCACCATAATCGATCGAACCAACAATAATATAGCCGAATAGAAATAACCATAAAACGGAGATACCAAGTATTTCAAGTGTCATGTTTGATCACCCCCATGGTAGTCTTGTAAATCTTGTTCAACCGGATTGTTGCGGAACATATGGCGTAATACGACCACGGTACCGACACCGAGAATAAAATATAAAGCGACGAATAGGATAAACATCCAGCCGACATAATCACTGGTGGTAGCCGCTTCTTCCACGCGCATGAGACCACGTAATATCCATGGCTGCCGTCCTACCTCTGCCATCCACCAGCCGGCTTCAATCGCAAGAAACGACAGGGGTCCACCAAGTACAATCAGCCAGCGATACCAATTTTTACGAATAAAGGACCAATTCCGCCAGGTACCAACCCAATAAACAAAAGAAAGTACGAGCATAAAGACACCGATCGTCACCATTAGATCAAAGAAAAAGTGAATTAAAAGCGGTGGCTGTTCATCGGCTGGAAATTCCTCCAACCCTAATACCTCAGCATTAGGTACGCCGTGTGCCAGTATACTCAAGGCGAATGGGATTTCCAAGGCGTACTGTGGTTCATTATTTTCATCTAACGTACCCCACATGACAAGCGGAGCTTCGGTTGACGTTTCAAAATGCCATTCTGCTGCCGCGAGCTTCTCTGGCTGGTGCTCAGCCAAATACTTACCAGAAAGGTCCCCGATTAGGGCGGAAGACAAGGCAAAGACAAAACCGATTTTTATGGTCATGTGTAAGGCTTTTTTATGATATTGCTTGTGAGAGCCTTTGATCAAACGAAATGCAGCAATTGCAGCCAACATAAAAGCGACTGTCATATAACCAGTTGATAACACGTGCGCCACCTTGGTTGGCATGGAGACCGTAAACATGGCGGCAATCGGATTGGCATTGACCAATTCGCCGTTTACGATATCGAATCCAGCCGGGCTGTTCATAAACGAATTCACCACCGTAATAAAGTAGGCCGACATCCCACCGCCGACAGCGACAGGAATTAATAATAGTAAATGCTTCTTCTGGTTATCAAAGCGATCCCATGTGTATAAATAAATACCCAAGAATATGGCTTCGAAGAAAAAGGCAAATACCTCCATAAACAATGGTAGAGCGATAATATTTCCGGCCAGTTCCATAAAGCTTGGCCATAATAAAGAAAGCTGTAAGCCAATCGCCGTACCAGTGACAACCCCAACAGCTACGGTGACAACAAAGCCTTTTGCCCAGCGTCGAGCTAGTAATAAGTAATGGGGGTCATTATTACGAATTCCAATCCATTGGGCAATCATAATCATTAACGGCAACCCAACCCCAATGGTGGCGTAAATAATATGAAAGGATAAGGTTAATAGTGTGAGCAGTTGACTGGCATAGGCCGGGTCTTCAAATAACATAAGTAGTCCTCCTTTGCTGAACGAAATGGCTTTTTCCCTATAATTATGTTACCCGAAAAGGTCATATCTTAATTCCATTTGGTGATTTTTTTGCACTTTAAGAAAGTAAAAAGAATGTAAGGAATAAAGTATAAGTGCAACTAAGGTATTCACAAAAGGATTGGCGAATGCCAAGTTTTCTTTATTAGATAAGAAAGTATATCATTTTGCATGAATAAATTCTTATTCAGGAACAGCCGTGTCCAGCTCCAAGCGCCAAACTTTAGAGATTTCACGACACGCCCTACGATAAAGAAGACTTAGCGACTGGCAAGCCAACAGGCGCAGACAGAGCTAAAGTCGCACTTATGTCCTGCGGGTGAAAGTCAACATCGACTCCTCACGTCGCCGTGTTTCCTTTATCTCAGTTGCAACGCGCAGGTCTCTACGTTTTTAAGAGGGCGCTCCTGCGCTTTTCGTTCAAAATAGGGTCATTCTTTCCCTATTATAGCAGATTTGTTTGACTTGTGGAGGGGATAATAGTGAAGGTTTAATGAAAATGACCAGGAAATAATAAGCAACACAGCCTGATAATAGTGACAGCAAACGAAAAATATGGATATCATTTTGAAGAACAACCAAAGAATACTTCTACCCATGATAGGATGTATGGTATGCTTAGAAAAAGCAGCGCTGTATCATGTGAAACTTTTTTGACAAGAGAGCGTATATAAGATATACCGAAAGGAGTGTGTCAAGATGAGTTTCTTTCATCGGTTGAAGACCGTAGCAAAAAGTTATATGATAAAAGATAATAAAAAATGGCAAAGAATGAAAGATGATACCGAAAAAACGATGCGAGAACTGCAGACCAAAATCGATACCTACCAAATGAAGATTCAGCAAGCAGCTCAGGAAATCATTAGTCAGCAGGCGAAAGTAAATAAGTTGGCCCGCTATCAGGAGAAAGCAGATCAGCCCGAGCAAAAACAGCAATTTGCCTTACAACAGCAGCAAGCAGAGCAAGAAATCAAACAATTAGAACAGAGGAAATCGCAGCTGGAGCAATCACTGGCTCCTTATCAGCACCGTTTTCAGCAAATCGATCAAGACTTTGCGGAAACGTTGGCTTACATTCAGGCAATGGAAGCGGAAGCAGCCTCCAAACAGCAAGAAGCAGAAACCATTCAGCAATTACAGCAGTACGAAGATAAAGTAAGACGACAATTAGCAGAAGCAGAGGCATTACTAGAACTAAGGAATTCGAGGTGAGGAGCGTATGTTAGTACACTATAAGTGCCCTAGCTGTGGGGCTGATATGAAATTTGACAGTGGCTCGGGTCATTTATCATGTGACAGCTGCGGACATGAGGAGCATATTGATACATATGATGACGTCAATATTTCACACTCCTTTGAAGAAAGTGAAGCGAAAGAATACCATTGTGATAATTGCGGTGCAGTGGTGATAACGGATGCGGATACAACGGCAACCTCTTGTAGCTTTTGTGGTGCAGGGGTGGTGCTGGCCGATCGATTATCAGGGAGTTTGGCGCCGGCTCAGGTTATTCCTTTTACCATTAGTAAGGAAGAAGCGATGGCCGCTTTTAAAAAATGGTGTAAAAATGGACGTTTGACACCAAAAGGGTTTATGACGGCCGATCGCGTCAAAGGAATTACTGGAATGTATGTTCCTTTTTGGATGTATGACTTAGATAATGACGTGGAAGTGAAAGCTACCGGTACTAGAGTGAAGACATATCGGCGCGGTGATTACCGTTATCGTGAAACGCATTATTACAGTGTCTATCGTGATATTGATGTCAGCTATTTAAAGGTGCCTGTCGATGCCTCGGAGAAAATGGATGATCAGCTGATGGATAAACTAGAACCTTATCATTATGGCGAGTTAAAAGACTTTAAAACTCCTTATCTAGCAGGCTATTTGGCAGAAAAGTATAATTATACCGATAAAGAGTTATTTGGCAGGGTCAAGGATAAGATCGGCAAGTTTATCGATTCCTATGTGGCTTCGACGATCAATGGTTATTCATCGGTTTCTTACGACCATAAACATATCGATACCAAACAGCGTAACAGCTATTATGTTTTGTTACCAGTTTGGATGGTGTATTATGACTTTGATAAACAGGAGCACACCTTTGCGATGAATGGTCAAACTGGCAAGATTGTCGGAAAACCGCCGCTAAGCTATAAAAAAGCAGCGATTTGGTTTTCCAGTATTGCGGGTGGCTCCTTTGTTATCTTTAAGTCGATCGCGCTGATGTTAGGTGGTGGCTGGCTATGAGAAAATATCTTGCTGCCTTATGTTTCATCGTATTGGTTTCGTTGCTCTGGTTACCAGCAAGTTTTGCGGTAGAGCAATATATTTACGATGATGGGAATCTTTTGAACGATGGAGAAAGGGAAGAGCTAACACAACTAGCAGAAGAATACAGTGCTAATCATGATGTGAATTTGCTTATTGCTACGGCAACAGATCTTGGCGGTCGTGATGTCGTTCAGTATACCGAAGATTTTTATGATGAGCATGATACTGAATTCGGTGACGCCGCCATTTTGACGATTGATATGTCGGAAAATCGAGAAGTATATTTAGCAGGATTTGGTAAGGGAGAGCAATATTTAGAGGATAGTCGCCTCGATCAAATTAGAGAACAGATTACTCCGTATTTATCTAATGAGAACTTCTTTGCTGCCGGTGAATTATATTTGGAAAAGGCCGATCAGTACTTAGGTGTTAATCCGATCATTAATCCGGAAAGTATTTTGTTGAAAACATGGTTTCAATTGGTTGTAGCGGTTGTGATCGGCGGTGCCATTGTTGGATTTATGATATTTAATATGGGCGGCCGGGTAACGGTGGATCATCAAACCTATGTCGATGCCAATAACTCCAAAGTAAAAAGGAAAAAAGATACTTATGTGCGCAAGACCGTGTCCAAAACAAAAATCCAAAAGAACTCAGGTGGCGGCCGAGGTGGCGGTGGCGGCGGTGTAACCAGCGGCGGTCATTCCCATTCAGGCAGTCGTGGCGGTTTCTAGCACATGTTTATATTTTAACAGGAAAGGATGAAAGCAGATGTTTGATTTTTTCAAAGACCAGTTTGCCAATGTCGTCGAATGGGAAGAATTCCGCGATGATATGATTTTCTGGAAATGGAATAATAATGAGATAAAAAAGGGAAGTAATTTAATTATTCGATCCGGCCAGGATGCGATTTTCTTCGATCAAGGAAAAGTAGAGGGTGTTTTTAAAGAGCCGGGCGAGTATGAAATTGAGTCGGAAATCATTCCTTTTTTATCTACTCTAAAAGGGTTTAAATTTGGTTTCAACACCGGGATGCGTGTGGAAGTGCTGTTTGTGAATACGAAAGAATTCACGGTAAAATGGGGAACCAAAAACGCCATTAATATTCCAACCCAGCAACTGCCAGGTGGAATGCCGATTCGCGCCAACGGGACCTTCCAATTCAAGGTCAACGATTATGTCAAGCTGATTGAAAATATTGCCGGGGTGAAGGATAGCTATTTGGTAGAAGATGTACGTTTGCGTATTACGGCGATTCTTGATCAGCTGTTAATGAAGTGGATTAGTAAAGAGGGCAAGGATATGTTTAATCTGCAAGCCAATTCCTTTGAGATCGGTAATGGTATTCGTGAAGACTTGGATATGCAGGTAAACAAGGATGGCCTGGAGATTTGCGGTTTTAACATTATGAGTTTCAATTATCCAAAAGAGATTCAGGATATGATCACAAAATCCGCTTCTCATGGTATGATTGGCGATATGAACCGTTATAAGGAAGTATCGATGACCGATGCGATTGCCTCTGGTAAGTCGGAAGGCGGCAACTCGGCAACGGATATGGCAGGAATGATGATGGGGATGAATATGGCCCAGGAAATGATGAAGGGCATGAACCAAAATCAGTCGAATAATAATAATCAGCAACAGACCTCTAACCAACAGCAGCCTAACCAGCAATCGAATCAACAGGCTGCAGACAACAATCCGTCGCCTGGATCGATTCCTAACTTTTGCCCGAATTGTGGAAGCAAAACAGCTGGAATGAAATTTTGTGGGAATTGTGGTTATAAGTTAGTGTAAATAAACACCTCTCGTCATGTGAAAGACGGGAGGTGTTTGTTTATGGTTGAAATGGATCTGACGTTACGGACTGAGTGCTCCTGAGTCCGCGAGAATCTAGCGGACAGAATATAGCGATGCCACGAATTTTTGTCTGTAAGATTCATTCTAACGGACAGAATATAGCGATGCCACGAATTTTTGTCTGTGAGATTCATTCTAACGGACAGAATATAGCGATGCCGCGTTTTTTTGTCTGTAAGATTCATTCTAACGGACAGAATATAGCGATGCCGCGTTTTTTTGTCTGTAAGATTCATTCTAACGGACAGAATATAGCGATGCCACGAATTTTTGTCTGTAAGATCTAATGGATGGAGGGGAGGGATCTCACTTGCTCTTTTGATTGGCAAGAACGAGCGGACCATCAAAAAGCCAAACCTCACTAATCATTCATAAATATATTGCAGCACGTCTAGCGCCTGTTCCATCGTTTCTACAGTCACATTTGTTTTATTCGACAATTCTTTAAGCGGATGGATGAGTGACTCTGGACGAATCATAATCGTTGGTTTGCCCATCTGAATAGCGGTGCTCAGGTCCATTGCCGTATTCCACTGTTTGTATTTTTCTCCAAATAAGCCAATGACAATATCTGCTTTCTGAAGTAAGACTTGTGTACGAAAGTTGTTGATATCGGAAGCAGCATCGTCCTTACAATAGTTATTTGGCTGCTCTCCAAGAATTGCTTCGCCAATATTGTCTGAGCGGTCATGGTTGGTTTGGGGTCCAGAAAACGTTAGAGGTAGTTTCCGTTTTTTGGCTAGTTCAGCAAGTTGTTCCCGCCAATCATCATGAATTTGTCCAGCAAGGTATACGGTTAGTTCCATGTTATCACTCCTTAGGATAGTATTATCTACTATGCTAAAAGTAAACCGAAAAAAATACAACTGTTTAGTCTAACAGTTGTATTTTTCATATCTTATCGTTGTTCCAGCTTGGCAATACGTTCCTCTAATGGTGGATGAGAAGAGAATAATCTCATCACACTGCTTTTTCCACTGATTTTCATGGTTTGAATCGCATCATCGTTGGAATGATCATCCATTGTGGCACGATCGACATAAGCTTGTAATGAGCGCAAGGCATGCGCCATTTTGTCACGTCCAGCTAAGTCAGCGCCGCCACGATCGGCATGAAATTCCCGATATCTCGAATAGGAACTGACCACAATACTTCCTAAAATAGAGAAGAGAATCTGGAATACAATAATCGAAGCAAAATGTACGATCCATTGCAATTCCGAACGAACTAAACGGGACACAACCGAAGCAACAATACGGGATAAGAAGACAACAAAGGTGTTGACAATTCCTTGTAATAAGGTCATCGTTACCATATCTCCATTAGCAACGTGTGCTACCTCATGGGCAATAACCCCTTCGACAGCATCGTCATCCATCGTATCTAATAACCCCTGAGAGACTGCAACCAGAGAACGCTTTTTCGTTGGACCAGTAGCAAAGGCGTTTACTTCATGTGATTGATAGATACCAACTTCTGGTGTATGTGCTAGTCCAGCTGCACGAGACAAGCGTTCTACTTTTTCATATACGGCACGTTCTTGTCCATAAGCACTGTTCGGGTCAATTACTTTTACCTTCATCATCATTTTTGCCATCCATCGTGACATCGCTAGGGAGATGAAGGAGCCGGCGAAACCGACGATAATACTGAAGACCATGAGGGAACCATAATCAAGTGTCCCATCCAAATTGTACATACTACCTATATTGGTAAAAGATGTGATGACGGTCCAAACAATCACAATGGTTGTCATCACCAAAATGTTTGTCAAAAGAAATAATAAAATTCGTTTACCCATTATCCAACCCCCATATGCATAAAGTTACACATCTATATCATATCACATTTTATTCCGTTTACTAAGGAATTAGCACTGTATATTTTTTGAATATTTAGTGAAAGAGGTATGGGCTGGAGTTGGTAAGGGTGAAAGGTTGCCTATTATAAGAAAAAAGTACTGTGACGTGTTTAGATCCTGATTATCGGATGTTCAAAACCTCTAAAAGATGTTTTTCTTTATATTAAATTGGTCAACAGTATATGGAAACGACAATGTATTTTGGAATAAGCATTTCAAAGAAAAATCAGTGATATTGAAAATTAAATATTCCTTGACAAGAATATTCTTTTTGAGGCATAATTAAATCTATAAGATGACTCAACTTACAGCAAAAGGTTGTGGGTTTCATGTTAAATATTTATAAGGAGTGATTTATAATGACTGAATCGAATGAATTAGGGGACATCACCACGAACATAGGCGACCGGGCGTTTACTCTAGAACGTGTCTTTGATGCACCACGTGAACTTGTATTTAAGGCATTTACGGAACCTGAGCATGTTTCTCGTTGGTGGGCACCAAGTGGATTTTCCATGCCGGTGTGTAAGATGGACCTGCGACCGGGTGGTATCTGGCATTATTGTTTTGAATCACCAGAAGGTGAAAAGCATTGGTCAAGATGTGTATATCAAGAAATTGTCGCACCGGAGCGGCTTGTATACACCAGTACCTTGTCAGATGAAGAAGCCAATCCAATAGAAAGCCCACTACCTGAGCATCGGGCAACCATAATATTTGAGGAAAAAGAAGGTAAAACGAAGCTTTCAGTCCATATTCAATTACCTTCCGTCGAAGAACTAAAGGCAACATTGGAAATGGGAATGATGCAAGGATTGAAAGAAACAATGAACAATCTCGACAAACATTTGAAAGAAGTTCAATAACCCCAAAAAACGGTGTCATCATGAATCGAGAAGAAAGAAGCAACTATCATGAATAAAACCTTTAAAACGTTAGCTGAACCAAATCGTTTTCAGATTGTCGAGCTTCTGCGTAACGGACCGCTTTCTGTAGGGGAAGTTGCTGATCGAATTGGGCTCCGCCAACCACAGACCTCGAAACATCTTCGTGCCTTAATGGACGCCGGGTTGGTCGAGGTGGATCCAATTGCCAACCGACGAATTTACAAACTGCGCCTGGAGCCATTCCAAGAGCTAGATATCTGGTTGGAGTCTTATCGACACATCTGGAAGGAAAGATTAGACAGCTTAGATGATTACCTGCAGGACTTGCAGCGAAAAGACAATCATCATCATGATGAAGATAAAGAATAATAAAAAAAACAAGAGCCTGTTTTGAAAATTTTTCAAAACAGGCTCTTGTTATTAAATTCCCATCACACCACCGTTAGATGCATTTGTTACTAGTTTGGAATATCGGCCTAACCAACCCTTTTTGATTTTAGGCTCAAATGGTGGTAAGTTTTTTTTACGTTCTTCCAATTCCTCGTCAGATATTTGTGCGTTTAAGGTTCTGTTTGGTAAATCAATCACAATCGTATCCCCATTTTCAATCAAGGCAATTGGGCCGCCTTCTGCTGCTTCTGGAGAGATATGTCCGATCGAGATACCTCGAGAGGCACCAGAAAAACGTCCATCGGTTAAAAGTGCTACCGTACTGCCTAACCCACGTCCCATAATTGCGGAAGTTGGAGCGAGCATCTCCGGCATGCCAGGACCACCTTTCGGACCTTCATAACGAATCACAACCACATGACCTTCTTTTACCGTCCCATTGTCAATTGCTTCCTGTGCTTCGTCTTGTGAATTAAAGACGATGGCTTCCCCTTTAAATTCCTTAATAGCTGGATCAACGGCACCTACTTTAATCACAGCGCCTTCTGGGGCAAGGTTTCCATATAAAATCGATAAGCCACCAACCGGGCTATAGGGATTGTCCTTGGTTCGAATGACTTGTTCGTTGGTGATGCGATAATCACTAACAAGATCTCCCATCGTTTGCCCGGTGATAGTTAAGCGGTCGGGATGGATAGCACCAGGAATGTTTGTCAGTTCATTAATGATAGCGCTGACCCCGCCAGCCTTATTAATATCATCCATTGATAGATCGGAGGCAGGCATAATTTTGGCTAGATATGGTACGCGTTCGGCAATTTTATTTATATCCTCTAGGTTGTACTCGATTTCTGCTTCATTCGCAATCGCAAGGGTATGCAAAACGGTATTGGTTGAGCCTCCCATGGCCATATCTAAAGCAAAAGCATCATCAATTGCTTCTTTTGTAATAATATCCCGTGGTTTCACGTCTTCTTTAACCATGCGAACGAGATGTCTGGCTGCCTCATAAATAAGTTCTTTACGTTTCTCACTAGTGGCCACAACCGAACCATTGCCGGGGAGAGCAAGACCTAACATCTCCATTAAACAGTTCATCGAGTTGGCTGTAAACATACCAGAACAAGAACCACAGGTAGGGCATGCATTATTTTCGATATCTTTAAACTCTTCTTCTGACATTTTACCAGATTTAAAGGCACCAACCCCTTCGAAAACAGAGCTTAACGATAACTGTTTTCCACTGGAGCTTGTTCCTGCTTCCATCGGACCGCCAGACACAAATACGGCTGGGACATTGGTACGGGCAGCAGCCATCAGCATGCCCGGTGTGATCTTGTCACAATTGGGGATATAAAATACCCCATCAAACCAATGGGCATTAATTACCGTTTCTGCACTGTCAGCGATTAATTCACGGCTGGGCAAGGAATAACGCATGCCGATATGTCCCATGGCAATCCCGTCATCAACACCAATCGTATTGAATTCAAATGGAATACCACCGGCTTCAATAATCGCTTCCTTCACGACCTCAGCAAATTCACGTAAATGGACATGACCTGGAATAATATCAATATAGGAATTACAAACGCCAATAAAAGGTTTGCCCCAATCTTTCGCTTTTACCTTTCCTGTCGCGTATAAAAGACTGCGATGCGGGGCGCGATCTACCCCAATTTTAATCGTATCACTTCTCATTTGTACATCCATCCTTAAATTAATAGTTAATATTCTATATTTTATAAGGATAGTTGTCTGCTGTCAATAACGTTGTATGATGTATTTTATGAAAAATGTATTTACTAGAGGCTATTGTTAAAAAATGACGGACAAAGTCAGGAAAAAACTCCCACTTTGTCCGTCATTAAATCTTACGACATTCTCAAACTTATTCAATTCCTAATTCTCGCATCGCATGTAAAATATGAATTTTCATGGCGCTTTTGGCCCCTTCAGGATTACGATGTTTCATAAACTCCATAATCATATGGTGATCATGGATGGTATCTTTGACGGCTAATTCTCTTTTAGTGGATAGAATAACCCCTTTGTTGATTGCCTGATAAATAACCGGCATCAGCTTTTCCATAAATTCATTATGGGTCGCCTTTACAATGGCTTGGTGAAATTGCTGTTCCACTTCTGTCCGGTCCTCTTTGGCTTTGATTTTCTGTTCTATCTGCATGCCGTAATCCAAAATCCGTTTTAATTCTGTTTCACTGGCTCGAACTGTCGCATAGTAGGCGGCGTCCGGCTCAAATATCAATCGCATTTCGTATAAATCCCGTGCATTGATTTTTGCTTCTGTAAGCTCGCCAAAGGTTTCTAGATTATCAGTATCAATATTTTCTTTGATATATGTTCCTTTTCCACGTCTGATTTCTACGATACCATTAGCCACTAAGATACGAATGGCTTCCCGAAGCGTGGTTCGGCTGATATTTAATTCCCCTGATAACTCATTTTCGTTGGGAAGCTTATCACCAGGTGCAAATCTTTTCTCTATGGCGATCATCGACATCATATCGTCGGCTACACTATCAGATAATCTTTTTTGCTGCATATTCTCTATCACCCTGTTTTAGTATAACATAGCTGGAACATTTAGCGTTCTCATAGTTAATTCGCCTGCAAATAAGTCCACACAGCATTGGTGAATAATTGTACCTGGGCTTTGGTCGAATTTTCTTCAAACAAGGATAGGAATGGCTTCAAAAGGTTTTGCACGACAATTTTTCGAATGCGATCTCGTTTTAATTCGGATAACATGGTATCAAATAAGTCCTGTTGCTCCTCATTAAAATCAAGATGTGCTTGCAGTTGATCAGCCATTTCTAAAAGCTCAGGGAGTGTGATGATTTGTTTGTGTACATTCGATTGCAATAAATCGATGGCGCTATTATTTAAAAAAGTACTTCCTCTCTGTTCCATCTGCGCGAGTAAAATTTCTACATAAGACAGTAAGGTTTCAATTAATTCTTTTAGAGAGAAGCGGCTGTTGGTAATATTCAAGGTGAACAGCATATACTGCAGCATGCCAAAGTATAATACGGTTGCCTCGGTGGCATATTCCCTGATATCTTCGCCCATCACATCGACTAAACGATTGGCCATCCATTCCATTTCAATCGTACGATGCTGTAAAACCAGTTTTTTTAAATCGGAATTATCGGAGGATAAGATGTTCTCAAACAATGCACGTAAATTATTTTCTTCATTTAGCTTCATAATTACAGTGATTTGCTCCACCAGTACGCTGCGATCCTTCTCATCTTTGCCAATTTGGATGGCTACTCGTTGTTGACTGGCGTCATAACGAATATTCTCTAATATTTCAACAAGACAATCATTTTTAGAAGAAAAATAATTATAAAAAGTTCCTTTTGATATCTCTGCTTTATCGATAATTTCCTGAATCGATGTTTCCTGGAATCCTTTATCAATAAACAGTCTTAACGCAATGTCGGCTACTTTTCTTTTGCGTTGATTCATCTAGCATCACCTGATCTTTCTCTATCGTCTAGTATACAATTCTAATAGATAAAAAACAATTTTTTGAACTAACAGTATAAAAACCTTGAAAAAATGTACGGTAGGTATAATATATAAAAGTGCTCATTATTTTAAAGAAAGATAAGAGGGATGTTTGATGGATTCACAAGTAAATAAAGCATCTTATACGATGCTTGCTATTTTGTTTGTTGGGGCGTTTGTTTCTTTTTTGAATAATTCGTTATTAAATGTAGCTCTTCCGTCGATTATGGTTGATTTAGGGTTGGATAACTACTCAACGGTACAATGGTTGGCTACCGGTTATATGCTGGTAAGCGGGATTCTTATTCCGGCTTCAGCTTTTTTGATTACACGTTTTTCTAATCGGAATTTGTTTATTACGGCAATGTCCATCTTTGCGTTAGGTACGGCTTTGGCGGCATTTGCACCTAATTTCGGTGTTTTATTAGCAGGGCGTATGGTGCAGGCCGTTGGATCTTCCGTTATGGGACCATTATTAATGAATATTATGTTAGTCAGCTTTCCACGAGATAAACGTGGTACAGCGATGGGCGTGTTTGGCATGGTAATGATAGCTGCACCGGCAATTGGCCCAACGCTATCAGGCTATATTGTGGAATATCACCATTGGCGTCTGCTTTTTGAAATGATTTTGCCATTATCCATTATTAGTCTAGGTTTAGCCATTTGGAAATTCCGTAATGTGATGGAACAGGATAAACAGGCAAGTCTGGATTATTTCTCCTTAGTGCTATCTAGCTTAGGCTTTGGTGGTGTTTTATATGGAGTCAGTAATGCGAGTGCGGATGGCTGGGGCGATACCATCGTATTAACTACCTTGATAGTTGGTGTTATTTCTTTAGTTTTATTTGTTATCCGACAGCTAAAAATGGATAAGCCATTGTTAGATTTACGGCCTTATAAATATCCAATGTTTAGCTTGGCTTCTATTATTATGGTAGTTAATGCTGTTGCCATGTTTTCTGGTATGATTTTGACACCTGCTTATGTGCAGGATGTTCGTGGTATTTCACCTATGCATTCCGGTTTAATGTTATTACCAGGTGCATTGATCATGGGGCTTATGTCACCAATTACGGGAAAATTATTTGATAAGTTTGGTCCACGTGTTTTAGCTTTTGTGGGGCTTACTGTTACAGGGGTATCGACATTTATGCTTGCCCATGTACAGCTTGATTCTACGTATACCTATATTGTAGTCGTTTATGCATTGCGGATGTTAGGAATGTCAATGGTGATGATGCCAATCATGACAAATGGCTTGAATCAATTGCCAACCAGCTTAAATCCACATGGTACGGCGATTAATAATACAGCACAACAAGTATCTGGTGCGATTGGTACTGCAGTTATGATTACGATTATGAACTCCGTTGCTACATCTGAAGGGGAAAGCTTAATGCAGGGTGTGGATCCAGCCACGGTAACAGACGCCACCATGATGTCGATGTCACAGCAAGCATTGTTGGCAGGGATTCAATATTCCTTTTATGTGGCATTGGGAATAAATATTGTGGCTTTAATCTTGTCCTTATTTATGAAACGAGTCGATACAAGTGATAAAGCCGTGGAGGAAATAGAAAAAGAAAAAGGTGCTGTCAAACCAGCGGTATCCTAATGGTCAAACCAGCGTGCGCGAACGTCATCATGATGTTTCGTGCACTTTTTTTGTTTACTATTATGATTATATGATTTGGGCGTCATCGGGGAAATGACGCCCAAAATCGGAGGGAGAAGCGCTGAAATGGTCGTCATCACGGAAATGACGGCCAAAATCGGAGGGGAAAGCGTTAAAATGGGCGTCATCACGGAAATGACGGCCAAAATCGGAGAGGGAAGCGTCGAAATGGGCGTCATCATGGAAATGACGGCCAAAATCGGAGAGAAAAGCGTCAAAATGGTCGTCATCACGGAAATGACGGCCAAAATCGGAGGGAAAAGCGCTGAAATGGTCGTCATCACGGAAATGATGGCCAAAATCGGAGAGGAAAGCATCGAAATGGTCGTCATATCGGAAATGAAGGCCAAAATCCGAGGAAAAAGCGTCGAAATGGGTGTCATCTCAGTAATAACGCCAAGCATACATGCTATAATACAAGAAAAAACCGAGTAAAGATACTCGGCTTTTTTAATGAAAATAGTTGCTTAAGGCATTGGTGACTGCCTGTCCAATGTTAGATTGATAGCTTTCGGTTTGAATAACCTCGATATCATGCGGGTTGGTAATAAAGCCTAATTCAAGTAATAATGCCGGGTTGTCATTGTTACGCAATACATGCAGGCTTTCGTGCATGACGCCGCGATCTGTCAAATCAACATGTTCTGCAAGCGACTGCTGCATCTGATAGGCAAATGATTGATCACTATCATTCGTATAATAAGTACTGATTCCATTGACTAATCGCAATGGATTGGCATTGTAATGAAGACTTATAAATGCATCGGTATGATAGCTGTGACTAATATTTACCCGTTCTTCTAAACTAATAAAGGTATCATTCGATCGAGTGAGGATGACATTTGCGCCTGCACTTTCCAAATCACTCGCAATTTGGTTGGCGGCTATCATGGCAAGATCTTTTTCTTGGTTGCCATACAAACCAATGGCACCGGGATCATGACCGCCATGACCAGGGTCAAGCACGATATTATATCCGCTTAAGTCCCCATCACCATTATTTTCCGTGCGAGCAACCTGTTCTACCTCTGCACTTTCTGACTGTGTCGTTTCATTAGAGGAAGAGGACTGGCTGTCATTGGCACTGTCACTCGTTAACCAACGAGCAACCCATCCTGTAGATCCATCGTTTAATTGGACTTTAATCCAATCACTTTGCGTTTCAACGACGGAGAACTTATCCCCGTTTGTGGCAAAGTTTATGATGGAATTACTGGTATCAGGTCCGGAACGTATTCTGGTGCCTTCTGCTTGCACAGTGATTTCTTTACTGCTGGTTGTTTCGACGGCAGTTTCGGAATCAGAAGCAAATAGATACTGTGACGCTACCCAGCCGCTTTGGCCATTTACGTAGGTTTGGTACCAACCATGCTTTTCTTGGAATACTTTAATCTTATCCCCGGCCTGGAGTTTTCCGATGACATCGCTATTACTAGCTGGTTCTTCACGAACAAGAAGAACTGAGGCGTCTACCTCGTATACTTTTTCCTGCGCAAATACGGTGGCAGGCAGTATAAAGAAAAAACATAAGATGCTAAAACCAACTATTTTTTTCATCTCATCTCCCCATTCTATATCTATTAAAAATCTATATCCCATTGTACCCTATTTTTAAAAAAATAAACATGAAATATTAGGAATTATTCAATGTACTTGAAAGGATAGCGCTGTTGATTATCTGTCATGACTACTTTAAATGTAATAGATGCGGTCGGTAGCATTTCCTAGTATAATAAAATAATATGGTATTTTTTGAATAGGAGCGTTTTTTTGTGAAGAATCAGTCATTTGTTCAAACATCCTTGGAAACAATGCAGTGGTTTATTTTCTTTTTGGCTAGTTCGGTGGCTTTGCCGATCGTGATCGGGGCCGTTTTTCATATGGATTTCCACCAGATTGCTGGTTTAATGCAGCGTACTTTTTTTATTGTTGGTCTTGCTTCCCTGCTGCAAGGTCTATTCGGTCATCGTTTGCCGATCATGGAAGGACCGGCGGGAATATGGATCAGTATTTTTACTGTCATGGCCGCAACGGGTTTACAGAGTGGGGAAGGTCTTGATCATACCTTGCGTTTATTACAGACAACCATGATCTTTACAGGGATCTTCTTAGTATTAATTGGTGTTTTTCGTATCTCGCAAAAAATATTACCAATTTTCACTCCATTAGTTACTGGCACCTTCTTCTTATTATTAACGGTTCAATTGAGCGGTACTTTTTTGGAAGGTATGCTGGGGTTACAAGGAGAAGCAGAGAATATCCAGGTAAAGGAAGCTGGTCTTGCCTTTCTAACTTTTTTTATTGTATTGGGTTTGTCTACTTTTGCTAAAGGTTGGTTAAGCAGTTATTCTATGTTTATAGGTATTATTGCCGGATGGATATTATTTGTGCTGATTGGGGGATCTTCTCCGCAGTTAGAAAGTGTGTCTTTTTTTGCTGTGCCGGAATTATTCGCCTTTGGAATGCCTGTATGGGATTTGAGTGTGGTACCTGTTGCTTTGATTACCTCGATTATATTAATATCTAATGTGGTTGCTTCTGTAGTAGCGATTGAACAAACATTAGGTGCCAAAACAAATAGCCCCTTAGCGGTAAACCGAGGGACGATCTTGTCAGGTGTTAACCATGGTGTAGCTGGTGTATTCTCTGGCATTGCCAATGTGCCGTTAGCAACTTCAGCTGGCTTTATTGGTTTGACAGGACAGAAAAGAAAAAAACCTTTTATCTATGCGTCGTTGATCTTATTGATTATTGCGTTTTTTCCACCAATTGTTTCGTTTATCTCCAGCATTCCGGCACCGATTGCCAATGCAGCCTTGATGGCATCATTCATTCAATTGGTTAGTTTGGGTATTCATAATGTGACGCTGCAGCCTTTAGATAACCGGAAAGTTACGATTGTAGGTATTGCCTATTTAATTGGAATGGGCACGATGTTTTTACCGGCAGAGGTGTTCTCCAATCTGCCATCTATTGTGCAGAATGTGATGAGCAATGGGCTGTTAGTCGGTGTGACGTTAGTTATTTTGATCGAACAATTATGGCGTGAGAAAAAAACGTCTGGAAAGGAGAATGAGTCATGAAAGCAGTCATAGCAAAACAACCAGGAGGAGCTGAACAATTAGTTTATCAAGAAATGCCAGGCCCAACCATGTCAGATAAAGATGTTTTAATCGACGTTTATGCGTCTGCTGTGAACCGTACCGATATCTTGAATCGTGAGGGGAAGTCTGGGTATGCAGAGAATCCGATAATTGGAATTGAGGTAGCTGGTGAGGTTGCTGATCCGAATGGTCATAGTCACTGGAAGAAAGGGGATCGAATAATGGGTTTGGTGAACGGCGGTGCCTATGCAGAACAAGTGGTAATGCCTGCCGACCGAGTGATACCTATTCCAGATCGCTTGTCGTTTGAAGAGGCTGCTGCTATCCCTGAGGTATTCCTGACTGCTTTTCAAACATTGTATTGGATCGGTGATTTGCAACGTAGTGAAAAGGTATTGATTCACGCTGGCGCCAGTGGAGTGGGTACAGCTGCGATCCAGTTAGCGCGTGTCCTTTCTGATGCAGAAATTTTCACAACGGCAGGGACAGCAGAGAAATTAGCTTATTGTAAACAGTTAGGCGCGAATGAGACCATTCCGTATAAAGAAGTAGATTTTGCTGACGTTATCACCAAGATTACAGATGGTGAAGGTGTTTCCTTGATTTTAGATTTCGTTGGAGCCAGCTACTGGCAGAAAAATATGCAGAGTATTGCCGTGGATGGCCGCTGGGTGCTGATTGGTGTACTAGGTGGAAGTAAGGTGGAACAGATTTCTTTAATGGATGTCATGGCAAAGCGAATCCAATTGACAGGTACCTTGTTAACCCCAAGAAGTGATGCCTATAAAGCAAGACTTACGAGAGATTTTATCGAACGGGCGCTTCCATACATGGAACAGGGCAAGTTGCAGCCAGTTATTGATACGGTTTATCCAATAGAAGAAGTAGCTGATGCCCATCGTCATATGGAAGCCAATAAGAATATTGGTAAGCTGATTTTGCAGGTGCGAACATCATAAAATAGAGAATAAAAACAACTTGCTATCGTTAAAAAAGGCAGGTCCATATTATGAGTGCAGCCTGCTTTTATTGCGCTAAATACGATGAGGTAACTAGTGTTAAATAGAGGCAGCGCATCTGCTAGTATATGCTATAATAATCACAGAATGGAAAGGAAGTGGGGATAAAATGATGACAATAGTAGCGCTGACACCGATTTTAGCAGTATTCTTATTTCTTGTCTTACTACGTATGCCAGCGATGAAAGCGATGCCAATTAGCCTGCTGATTACAGGAGTTTTGGCATTTTTCTATTGGAAAGTCCCCTTATTACAAATTAGTGCTTCCATAATTGAAGGGGTGTTGATTGGTATATCTGTTCTGTATATTGTATTTGGTGCGATTTTATTATTAAATACGTTACAGAAAAGCGGGGCTATTGGTACGATTCGTAACTTCTTTATGGGAGTAACTCCTGATAGGAGGGTGCAAGTTATTTTAATTGCATGGCTATTTGGTGCTTTTATCGAAGGAGCAGCGGGGTTTGGTACACCAGCGGCGATCGTGGCACCATTATTGGTAGTCTTGGGCTTCCCTCCTTTGGCTGCCGTTGTACTAGCATTAATAGCGAACAGTGTGCCGGTATCGTTCGGAGCGGTAGGAACACCGATTATTGTTGGTGTTGGACAAGGTTTGGTAGAAGGTGGCTCGCTTGCTCAAGTCGCCGCTTTATTCTTAGGAGATATTAGCATTGGAGAATATACGCGCGTGATTGCTAGTCAAGTGATGCAATTTGACCTAATCACTGGTACACTCATGCCGTTAGTATTGGTCGTGCTATTAAGCCGCTTTTTTGGCAAGGATAAATCTTGGAAAAAGGCGTTTGAATTATGGAGATTTGCTCTTTATGCTGGGTTTAGTTTTACGATTCCAGCCTTCCTGGTAGCCGTTTTTGTAGGACCGGAATTTCCATCGATCATCGCCGGTTTAGTGGGATTATTACTGGTATTGTTTGCTGTTAAAAGAGGCTGGATGATGCCTGATGAGCCATGGCAATTTCCGCCACGCGAAGATTGGTCAAAAGAATGGCTGGGAGATTTACCAATCGCCAAGCAGGAAAAAGTAAAGGAAATGAATTTATTAAAGGCTTGGTTACCCTACTTATTATTGGGCATATTATTAATTATCACGCGTGTAGAAGAACTGCCGGTTAAGGGCTGGCTTAATAATGTGACTGTCGGCTGGGAGAACATTCTTGGCACTTCGATTTCAGCGGTATTTGAACCCTTGTATTTACCAGGTACTGTTTTTTTAATCGTTGTTCTTATTACTATCATTTACCACCAAGTATCATTTCGAGCATTTGGTCAGGCCTTTGCTACTTCCGGAAAAACTTTAATCGGCACAGCTATTACCTTGTTTACAGCTGTTCCTATGGTAAGAATTTTTATCAATTCTGGATTGAATGAAGCCGGATTAGAAAGTATGCCTATTGAATTAGCGCATCAAGCGGCTGTTTTAATTGGTACAGGTTGGCCAATCATGGCACCATTTATTGGTGTGTTAGGTTCGTTTATTTCAGGGAGTGCAACATTTAGTAATATGATGTTTTCCTTATTCCAATTTTCGGTAGCGGATAAAGCAGGAGTTGATCCAACCCAAATTGTTAGTTTACAGATCATAGGATCAAATGCAGGAAATATGATTTGTGTTGTGAATGTGGTAGCCGCTGCATCCGTGGTTGGTCTAGTTGGAAAAGAAGGGGTAATCATTCGAATGACTATGATCGCCATGTTCGTTTATGCTGGGTTAGCCGGTGTGCTTGGATACGTATTCTCTTTATGGTGAGTCGACTCTTGTTCATCTATGCTTGACAAGTGCTTTAACCCTTGGTGGAACGAGTTCTGTCTGTGCGGAAATCGCTTGCGTCTGCCTTGAATTTTTGTTTCGTATTATTTCTAATATTTCGAATATTATATTTTTTCTTTGGCATGTTATTCTACCTCCCTTATATTGTTACCTGCATTAATAAGGTGCCCAATTTTTCAGTGGTTATGTAGAGCAAAAAGGAGGAGTACTCCAAATGTTGTTTTGTGAGATCAGCCATTAATACACCCACACACCTAGAAAATTATCCCGATCATACAGAAGTTGGACGGTAAACTGCGATTCAGTCAGCAGTTCGTATGTTTTTATAAGATAAAAGACTGGATATATTTATTCTGTTTTTGTGCTCGTTTATTTCATTGAGTTCTTTTTCACGTCTATAACTTTTCTGCAATAATGTGTAACAAGCATAAGGATGATACTATAACATAAAAAATCGATTAACTAGTAACACTCAATTTAGTGATTTCACAAGATTTCAAGATTATTTTACCACTCATTTACTACTGTGGAATGAACTTTAATGTGAAAAAAATCACCAAACAGATCAGCTGCTTTTCTAAAAATACAACGGAGCCGATTCTTCAAATACTTAAGCATTTCTGTTCATGCCACTTTAAATCATAACATAATGATGAGGGTTCACGTATTTAGATTTCTTTACAAACGATTGACTTATATATCGCATCTCGATATAATAAAAGAAATATATGTATCGAGGTGCGATATAGTGATGAATTCAAAAATTAAAAAGATATATGTTCCAATGACCGAAACAGCCTTTTATATTTTATTATCCCTGCAGTCTTCTCGATATGGTTATCTTATTATGCAGCATGTTGAGGAATTAACAAATGGTCGTATCAAACTTGGAGCAGGGACTTTATATGGTAGTTTAGCGAAAATGCAGAAGGATGGACTGATTGAGATTGTAAGGATAGAAGATAAGCGAAAGATTTATCAAGTAACGGACCTTGGTAATCAGCTGTTGCGTATCGAAAAAGAAAGAATTATAGAACTATACAAAAATACAGAAAGGATTGAGGACTGATGGAGAAGAAGGTGTTCAAATTTTTCACCGTGGATAATTTTGAAAAGGAGGAAGCATATTTAAGGAAGATGGCACAGAAAGGCTGGCATTTTAAACGTTATCAAGGATTTAGATACTACTTTGAAAAAGGTGAGCCACAAGACGTGTATTACCGTATCGACTGTCACAGTCCAGGTGATGGAGACAGAGATGATTATATACAGTTTTTTGAAGATAGTGGCTGGTCACCAGTTTTTTTCTATCCTATATTTGACGTAGAATGGACTTATTTTCGCAAAAGCAGCAACCATTCTGGAATTACAGAAATATATACAGATTCTACATCAAAAATCAGTCTGTTTCGTAAAATAAGAAAAAGATGGAGCTTTTTGGGAATATTTATTTTCACTTGTATGATTATACTTTCGCTTCTAAGTGGTATAACGCTTGAAAGACCCTTTCTATTATTATTTCTTGCAATTGTAGTAGGAAGCTTTATTCTCTTATATAGCAAAATGATATTTAATTTTACGAGAAAAATTCAAAAGCTACAACAATAATTTTCTGTTATCTTTTTCTTATGACAGGTGGAACGATTTTTGCATGGATTAACCGTTGTGATATCTGCTATGCTTCCCATATCAAAGGCGATGCATGTCTTGCAGTACCTAGAACTCTTTATGCTTTTCGTGATAACCATTATTGAGTCATTTTCTAGCGGAGCATATTCCCGCAGCGCTTGTTTCGCACAGATAAAACGATCAAACTCACTACTCAGGAAAGGGCTCTACTTAACATAATCCGTCTTATCGATAGTCAGTATCCACATTAGCAGTAAAGGACCAGGCGAAAATTGCTTGGTTTTTTAACAAAAAATAAGACTTTGAAGTTTCGTTCAAATAAAGTAGGGGAATATAAAAAATAGGTATTTCGCGATCCTATGATGGATAGTCATTCTCCTTATTTTATCATGGAAAAATTCCAATTCTGGAAAAATAATTTTCAAAAATGGAATTTAATACTGTTTTTGCTTGACATAGACAGCTTTTTCCTTTAAGATTTGAGTATAATATTACATTAGTATTTCATTTTTATTACATGAATGTGTCACTTTGTGTAAGGTTAATGTTATACAATGTATGTATCAGTGGCAATACGAAGCAATTGCCCTTGATACCAATAAGGTTATAATAGGAATACCTGTCTTTTCTAACACATTAGCCATAACTTAGCGACTGTTAAGTCATATCAGGCTACCAAGTCTTACCTTCCAAAATTATGTCGTACTCTCTTAAATTCTGCAACGTGTACAATCGATTTCGTTTCTTTCTTTTGTTTCAAATGATTGCCAGATCTATAAGTGGTGAGTACATTGAAATCTGTAAATGTAGAGTCAAAGGAAGATTGAAATCACATTAGCATAAGTTTAAATGTATGCGCTTTCCGTTTTGCTGATATAGCCTTTTGACAGAACTATACTACTCTTAGCAATCTAAACAAGAGTTGTATAGTTTTATTTAAAATAGGGGTGTATAAATTGTCATTTTGGTAAACAAGATCACATTAGTGAGGCAACTATTATATTACCCAAGCCATCTGGCGTTATATATCAGCGAATGCATAGTGGGGGGAGATGGGATTTTCCTATTTAGTAAAAGCTTGAGAACTTATAACGGAGGGAGTGCTGTCGATGGGCTATCAAGAAACATATGAACAATGGAAAGAGGAAAAGGATTTAGACCTGTTATTAAGACAACAACTAGACATGCTTGCCGAAGATCAGGAACAACTAGAGGATGCTTTTGCGGTACCATTAGAATTTGGTACGGCTGGCATGAGAGGGCTTATAGGCCCTGGTATTAATCGAATGAATATGTATACTGTAAGACAAGCTACAGAAGGATTAGCACGTTTTATCGAAGCGCAATCAAACACAGCTAAATCAAAAGGAGTAGTGATCGCTTACGATTGTCGCCACATGTCACAGGAATTTGCACTAGAGGCTGCAAAAACCTTGGCAGCACATGACATTGTCACTTATGTGTTCGAGGATTTACGACCAACACCGGAACTTTCCTTCGCGGTAAGACATTTAGGGACTGTTGCGGGCATTATGATAACCGCTTCACACAATCCGGCTGCATACAATGGTTACAAGGTTTATGGTGAGGCTGGCGGTCAAATGCCCCCGGATGAAGCCGATAGGTTAACGGAGTTTGTGCGCGCTGTAGAAAATCCACTGCAAATTGCTGTCCTGTCCGAACAAGAGGCTAAGGAAAAAGGATTATTAACCATCATTGGTGCGGAAATAGACCGTATCTATTTGGAAAATGTGAAAACAGTAACGGTTGACCCAGCACTTACTAAACAGGCTGGGAAAGATTTGAAACTGGTTTTTTCGCCATTGCATGGAACAGGCAAAATGCTTGGAGAAAAAGCATTAAGGCAAGCTGGTTTTGAAGGTTTTTCTTTGGTGCCTGAGCAAGCGGTTGCCGACCCTAATTTTTCTACCGTGAAGTCGCCTAATCCAGAAGAACATTCTGCTTTTGAATATGCGATTAAATTGGGCAAGGAACAACAGGCGGAGCTGCTTGTTGCGACAGATCCTGACGCCGATCGTCTTGGTGTCGCCGTCAGAATGCTCAATCAGGAGTACGAGGTGTTATCAGGCAATCAAATCGGCGCATTGATGGCAGAATATATCTTAAGGACACGCCAACAGGCAGGGACGTTACCGAAAAATGCGACGATTTTGAAATCGATTGTTTCTAGTGAACTCGCGACAGCTATTGCGGAAAAGTATGATACGAGGTGCGTTAGCGTACTAACAGGGTTTAAATTTATTGCTGAAAAAATGGAACAATATGAAATAGATCAATCACAAACCTTCATGTTCGGTTTTGAAGAGAGTTACGGCTATTTAGTGAAACCGTTTGTTCGTGATAAGGACGCGATTCAAGCGCTAGTTATGATTGCAGAAGTAGCAGCATATCATAAAAAACAAGGAAAAACACTTTATGACGCTTTGCAGTCAATTTTTGAAACATTCGGATATTATAGTGAAAAAACCATATCGGTGACCATGCCAGGGGTTAAAGGTTCAGCAAAGATTGCAGCCCTTATGAAGCAATTGCGCAAAGATCCACCAAGGGAGTTTGGTGGAGAACTAGTGATACAAGTGGAAGATTATCAGCATTTGATCAAAACCTTTTTAGATGGAAACTCAGAAGATATCAATGCACCTGTCTCCAATGTATTAAAGTACACGTTATCTGATCATAGCTGGGTCGCCATACGGCCTTCAGGAACAGAGCCTAAGGTCAAATTTTACATCGCCGCGGTAGCGATTGATGCGGAGGAGGTTGAAGAAAAGATTACTAAATATGAATCTACTATTTCCAAACTAATAGAATCAATCGAGTAGTCTTCCTGCTCTTGACAAAACGGAGCAATGTCAAAGAAGTTGTAGAAAATGCTACTAGCCTCCTGATGGATCTCAGGTGAAAACTAAAACGTTTATGATGGGGTGGCAATATGCAAAGAAACGAACAAACTCGTGAAGCATTAGAAAGATTTCAATCTGGTGAGAACTTCTATAGTCACCATCTATTTGGTTATCATCATGACGTGCAGGATGAGCAAACAGGATTTATATTTAGGGTGTGGGCACCTCATGCTCAACAAGTATGGCTGGTAGGAACATTTAATGATTGGAACGATTCCTTACCAATGGAGAAAAATGAAGAATACGGCTGTTGGGAAATATTTACGACCATAGCGAAAGAACAAGATTTATATAAATACAAAATCCGTCAAGCAGATGGCAGAGAAATTCTCAAGATCGATCCCTTTGCCATAGCTTTTGAGGAGAGACCAGGCAGTGCAAGTGTTATTCGTGCCATTCCCGAACGAAAATGGAAGGATGGTCTATGGTTCGTCCGGAAAAAACGCTCCAATTTTTTCAAACGTCCGATCAATATTTATGAAGTTCATGCTAGCTCATGGAGACATCATGAGGATGGTACGCCGTATACCTTTCAACAATTGACGGAAGAACTAATTCCTTATGTAAAAGAAATGGGCTATACCCATATCGAATTTATGCCGCTCATGGAGCACCCGCTTGGCGCCTCATGGGGATATCAACTAGTTGGTTATTTTGCCTTAAGTTCCTATTATGGTACCCCTGAAGAGTTTCAAGCATTCGTTGAATCTTGTCATATCCAGAATATTGGCGTATTAGTCGATTGGGTTCCAGGCCATTTCTGCGTAAACGAGGAAACGTTACCTCGTTATGATGGAACTCCGCAGTTTGAGTATCAAGATCTACAACGAGCCCAGAATATTCGCTGGGGTTCGGTAAATTTTGATTTAGGTAAACCACAAGTACAAAGCTTTCTGATATCCAGTGCCATATTCTGGTTGGAATTTTACCACCTTGATGGAATTAGGGTGGACGCTGTATCTAATATGCTGTATCTGGATTATGATGAGGGATCATGGCAACCAAATCATGAAGGTGGCAATCGTAACTTGGAAGGATACTACTTCTTGCAAAAGTTGAACGCCGTCATTAAATTGGCACATCCAGAAGCCATGATGATCGCTGAAGAGAGCTCATCAGATACGAAGATTACTGGATTGATCGAAACGGGAGCACTAGGTTTTGATTACAAATGGAATATGGGCTGGATGAATGACGTATTGCGTTTCTATCAAATGGACCCTCTTTTTCGCAAGGATCACATTTCCTTAATGACCTTTTCTTTTATGTACATGATGGATGAGAATTATATTCTGCCTTTATCACATGATGAAGTGGTACATGGAAAAAAGAGCTTAATGCACAAAATGTGGGGAGATCGTTATAAACAATTTGCTCAGCTTCGTAATCTATACACCTATTTACTGACACATCCCGGAAAGAAACTATTGTTTATGGGCAGTGAATGGGGGCAATTTTTGGAATGGAAGTATGATGAAGGGTTAGAATGGCGTGATTTGCAAGACGATTTGAATCATAAAATGCAGCACTTCACTCGTCATATCAATCATTTATATAAAGCAGAATCAGCATTATGGGAATTAGAAGAGACCCAAGATACATTAACCATCATTGATGCCGATAATCGAAATGAAACGGTATTGAGTTTTATCCGCCAAGGGAAAAAGAAGAAGGATTTCCTGATTGTTATCTTCAATATGACCCCGATAGAACGTAAAGACTTCCCGATCGGTGTGCCTTATCCGGGAGTATACGAAGAAATTCTCAATACAGAAAAAGAAGAATTTGGCGGTACATGGGTGAGAAACAATGAAGATTGTCAAAGTGTACAAGAACCATTCAAAGCATTTGACCAGCAGATTCGAACCATCGTTCCGGCACTAGGAGCACTCCTGTTACGACCGAAAAAAATCCAAATGAAAAAAAAGCAAAAACCCGGTAAATAATTGTTCCCACCCAGCATACACTTTAAAGTTGGCAAGATGAAAGAATCCATAGATATTAAGCCACAGAAGGGAGGCAGGTGGAAGAATTCTTTCACCGTAGATTATGAAAAACGGGATGCTTGCAATGATTCTTGCTGGGGGTAAAGGTACCCGCCTAGGCAAACTGACACAGAAAAATGCGAAACCAGCAGTTCCTTTTGGAGGACGTTACCGTATTATTGATTTTACGTTAAGTAATTGTGCCAATGCCGGTATTAAAAATGTTGGGGTCGTTACACAATATCAGCCATTAGGGTTAAACAAACATATTGGGAATGGGGCCAGTTGGGGTTTGGATGGTATTAATTCCAGTGTCACCATTTTACAGCCGTTTTCCAGTTCAGAGGGAGGGAAATGGTTTGATGGTACAGCTCATGCCATTTACCAAAATATGTCCTATATCGATGAAATGGATCCGGAATATATCTTAGTGTTGTCAGGTGATCATATTTATAAGATGGACTATGAAGAGATGTTAGAAACGCATAAAAAGAATCATGCCTCATTAACGGTAGCCGTGCTTGAGGTTCCCATTAAGGAAGCTTCGCGCTTCGGGATTATGAATACAGATGAAAATGACCGCATTATAGAGTTTCAGGAAAAACCGCAAGAACCCAAGAATAATCTCGCCTCCATGGGGATCTATATCTTTGACTGGCAACAACTACGTAGTGTATTGCTGAACAGTTATTCGAAGGACGATCAAATGCTTGATTTTGGTAAACATGTGATTCCTGCCTACTTAGAGAGTGGTGAGAATGTGTTTGTCTATCGCTTTGATGGATATTGGAAGGATGTTGGAACGATTGATTCGTTGTGGGAAGCGAATATGGAATTTATTGATCCTGCGATGAATTTGGATATTCGAGATAAAAACTGGCGCGTATATTCTAAAAATACGATATCACCGCCTCATTTTTTAACGGATACAGCATCTGTGAAGGAATCATTGATTGTTGATGGCTGTTATGTGGCAGGGCGAATTGAACGGAGTATCTTATCCAACGATGTTCAAGTAAAAGAAGGTTCCACGATTAGGGAAAGCTTCATTATGCCAGGGGCGTCTATTGGCAAGAATGTGACGATCAATCGGGCAATTATTGGTGAATATGCCGTAGTAGGGGATAATACAGTGATTGATGGCAGTGAAGAAATTGGTGTAGTTGGCGATTCTGAAGTGATTGGAGTGACGATCGATGAGGACTAACAAAATGTGTGCTGTGTTAGGGAATATTCAACGTTACAACGCCTTATTACCATTAACGAATGAACGACCGCTTGCTACTCTACCAGTAGCTTGTAAATATAGAATGCTTGATTTTCCTTTATCCAGTATTGTGAACGCCAATGTGAATACGGTATTTATGATCTTTAATGAAGGAGAGACGCAATCCGTTTTTGATCATATTGGTGGGGGAAAGGAATGGAATTTAGATGGTATCCATAATCGTTTCTTTATCCATCTCTATCAGGATTTCTTGAAATTAAAGGCACAAAACTTAGAATATTATAATGAATTAATTGGTTATTTAGAGAAATCAAAATCCGAGTATACGGTGTATATGAGCAGTAAGATGCTGTGTAGTATTGACCTGCGCGCCGTCCTTAACATCCATCAAGCTAATCAGAATGAAATGACGGTAGTCTATAAGAAAGTGCAGCCTGATAACGTCTGTGCCACCGATGCCGTGCTGACGATTGAAGAGAACGGAAAGATATCCGAAGTATTCTCTGCCAAGGAAAAAGGGGACACTGAGGATCAAATGAATCTATGTATGGATATTTATATTGTGCAAACAGATTGGTTAATCAATGAGCTGAAAGCCGGTCAACGAGAGGGAGCTACCGTGGACTTACAGGACTTTTTACGTAAGAAGATCCATACCGTCAAAAGCTCTATTTATGAATACACCGGTTATTTGAGTAATATATTTGATATTCCGTCGTATTACAAGGCTTCCATGGATATGTTGAATTCCAAACGATTTAACTCCCTTATGTATTCAAGCCAAAAGATTTATACCAAATTAAAGAATGAAGTTCCAACTTATTATTCGGAAACATCAGAGGTGAATAACAGCCAATTTGCGACAGGAAGCATTGTCGAAGGAAAGGTGGAAGACTCGGTCGTATCCAGAGGTGCTATTATTGAGAAGGATACAGAAGTACTCCACTCCATCATCATGCCAAGTGCCGAAATTCGTTCGGGTGCCTCCATTCAATTTGCGATATTAGATAAGAACGTCGTAGTAGACGCAGGTGTTAAGATTGCCGGGACAAAAGAAGAACCCGTGGTCATACCAAAGGGTACACATGTGACTAACCATATCTTGGAGGGACAAACGCAATGAAAGTACTGTTTGCAAGTACTGAATGTGCTCCGTTTTTTAAGACGGGTGGACTTGGTGATGTAATGGGAGCTCTACCGAAAGAATTAGCGAAAAAAAATACGGAAGTAGCTGTGGTGCTTCCGTATTTTTCGCAAATGCCATCAGCCTATCAAGAGGCATGCAAGGATTTATTTTCTTTTACAGTAAATGTTGGCTGGCGAAAACAATACGCTGGTGTGAAGCACCTAAAAATCAAAGATGTCGATTATTATTTTGTGGATAGTCTCTACTATTTTGCTCGCGACGGTTTGTATGGTTATTACGATGACGGGGAACGCTTCGCCTTTTTCCAGATGGCCGCTATTGAGCTGATGGAACATATCGAATTTATACCAGATATTTTGCATGTAAATGATTATCATACGGCGATGATACCGTTTCTGCTAAAAGAAAAGTATCGCTGGATTAATGCCTATCAATCGATTCGTACTGTTCTGACAATTCATAATATGGAATTTCAAGGAAGATTTAGTCCTAGTATTCTCTCTGATTTGTTCGGTATGGGTATGGAGCGATATTATGACGGTGCCGTACGTTTTGACGATGATGTGAATTTCTTGAAGGCAGGTATACAGTATGCGGACCGAGTGAATACCGTTAGTCCCTCTTATGCGGAAGAAATCCAAACCGCCGAGTTTGGTCACGGATTGGAAGGGATTTTACGGATGGAGCAGCATAAGCTAAGCGGTATTGTTAATGGAATTGATTATGAGATTAATGATCCGGAAAACGATGAGGCCTTATATACCAACTATTCACGCAAGGACACAGACGGTAAACAAAAGAACAAACTGGAATTACAGCGTGCGCTGGGTTTACCGGTTCGGGAAGATGTGCCAGTGATCACTGTTGTCAGCCGCTTAACTCATCAGAAAGGCTTTCGATTAGTGCTACAGGAATTAGAAAACCTATTGCAATTCGATGTGCAATTTGTCTTGCTAGGGACGGGCGATCCTGGTATGGAAGCCGCATTTAAAAGCTTTGGTGAACGGTTTCCTGAAAAATGCTCGGTCCATATCGACTTTGATGTCAGCTTTGCGCAACAGTTATATGCAGGTGCGGATATGTTTTTGATGCCATCTGCTTTCGAACCTTGTGGGTTGTCCCAAATGATTTCGATGCGCTATGGCACCTTGCCAGTTGTTCATGAAGTGGGGGGATTAAAAGATACGGTAAAGCCTTATAATCCGATTGAAAAAAGTGGGACAGGCTTTGGTTTTTCCTCCTTCAAATCTTTTTACTTGATGGAGACTCTTAAGATGGCGATCCAGCTGTACCAGAATGACTCTGAAACTTGGCGAAACCTGATGAGTCAAGCCATGGCAGAAGATTTTAGTTGGGAAAGTTCCAGTGATCGGTACCTTTCTCTGTATCATGAAATAGTATAGTATCATCTGCATGATCGAGTGTTCTGGCGTAACGAAATAGTTATAACAGGAGGGAGATAGTTGTCCTCCCTTCTGCCATATTTAGCCCCCACTATTGTCTGGTGCTAACGTCCGTAATATCCTCGTTACGTCTTACCTTATTCGGAAAATGGCGATCTACTTCGGCTTAGCAACAAAGAATGCAAGGCCTTACATTCAAAAAAGGAGCTAACAGATCATATGGGAATGACAAAAAAAGAATTTAAGCAGGAATTTCAACAGCGTCTTAGGGAGAACTATGCGATGGAGGTGGGAGAAGCAAAGGCGCCAGAACTTTTTAATACATTGGGCGCCGTTCTAAAAGCTAAATATTCCAATGATTGGCGGGACACCTGGAAGAATTATCTTGTGAAAAAGCAAAAACAGGTCTATTATTTTTCTATTGAGTTTTTGCCAGGAAAAATGTTAAAAAGTAATCTATTGAATATGGGCATGCTAAATATGGTACGAGATGCACTAGCAGAAATGGATATTAATCTAGAGGAGCTAGCCGATGTGGAACGAGATATGGCCTTGGGGAATGGTGGATTAGGTCGTTTAGCATCTTGTTTTATGGATTCGATTGCCTCAGGTGGCTTTCCTGGTAATGGGAATGGCATCCGTTATGATTATGGTTTATTTAAACAGCGTTTCGTGGATGGTTATCAGGTAGAATTGCCAGATGAATGGCTTCGTAGCGGTAACATATGGGAATTGAGAAGGGATAGTAAGGCTGTGAATGTGCGTGTTGGCGGCAATGTGTACATGAAAGAAGTAAAAAAAGGCAGGCTCGAACCGGTTTATGAACATGCCCGTGTCTTACGAGCAGTGCCATATGATACGGGGATGGTCGGTTATGACAATGGTGTTGTCAATACGATGCGTCTCTGGTCTGTGGAGATTCCCGCATCAGAAGAAGATAAATATCAAAGCATTCAAAGGAGACGGGAGTTGGAGGATTTAACCGCAGTCCTCTATCCGGATGATTCCAATGAGAGCGGCAGGATTACGCGCTTAACCCAAGAATATTTCTTTGTATCTGCAGGTATTCAAAGTATTATTCGTTATTACAAACAATTAAATGTCCCCATGACTCGTTTAAGTGAATATATTGCGATTCATATTAATGATACCCATCCAGCGCTATGTATCCCGGAAATGATGCGTGTTCTAATGGATGAAGAGAGGCTCACTTGGGAACAGGCATGGGATACGACCGTTAAGGTGATGAGTTATACGAACCATACGATTATGGCAGAGGCATTGGAAAAATGGTCCATCGACTTAATGCAGCGAACGGTGCCAAGAATGTATCAGATTATTGAAGAAATTGATCGCCGTTATGTGCAAAAAATGTCGGATATTCATGAGTCAGACTTAGTCGACAGGACCCGTATCATCAAAGACGGACAGGTTCATATGGCGCATATGGCGATTATCGGAAGCTACAGCACTAACGGGGTAGCGAAATTGCATTCCGATTTATTAAAATCCGTTGTGCTCCATGATTTTTATGTAATATATCCAGACCGTTTCAATAATAAAACGAATGGTATTACCCATCGTCGCTGGTCGCAGCTAGCCAATGAACCTTTGTCGAATGTCTTAGATGAAACCATTGGTAAAACATGGCGAAAAAATCCATCCGACTTAAAGTTGCTGATGAATTATCAGAACAATGAGGCGGTATTAGAGAAACTAGCTCAAGCAAAACAAACGAATAAACAGGTACTAGCTGATTATATTCATGACAAGACGAGTGTTGAAGTGTCAGCGAATGCTATTTTTGATGTGCAAATCAAGCGTCTCCATGCTTATAAGCGTCAATTAATGAACCTGATGCATATTATCAAACTGTATCTGGATTTGAAGGATAATCCAAGCCATCCGATGCAGCCCCGTGTGTTTATTTTTGGAGCTAAGGCGGCACCAAGTTATGCCTATGCCAAGACGATCATTAAATGTATCAATGAAACAGCCAATTTAATTAATAATGACCCGGATATCAAGGATCGCTTGAAAATCATTTTCTTAGAAAACTATAATGTGTCCCTGGCCGAGAAGATTATTCCAGCTTCTGATGTCAGTGAACAAATCTCGCTAGCGTCCAAAGAGGCGTCAGGAACCAGTAATATGAAGCTGATGTTAAATGGGGCAGTCACCGTTGCTACGTTGGATGGGGCAAATGTCGAAATCCGAAATGCTGTTGGAGACGAGAATATTTATATCTTTGGACTTACAGAGAAAGAAGTATACCAATATTATGAAAACAAACAGTACTCTTCGATCCGTCTCTATGAGGAAAATGCGGTGATTCAAAGGGTGTTAAATACCTTTATTGATGGAACCATTCCTAATATCATTTATGAAGGGCGAGAAATATTTGATTCCTTGATTAAATATAATGATGAATACTTCGTGTTAAGAGACTTTGAGTCCTATACAAAAGCCCAAGAACAAATTGATCAGGCCTATGCTGATCAAAAAAAATGGCAAAAAATCAGTCTGATTAATATTTCCAATGCTGGTCGTTTCTCTGCCGATGATACCGTGCGCCGTTATGCCGAGGATATTTGGAATATTGAAACCATCGCATCACACGCAAAGAAAAAGGAGTAAACTGTTATATGTCAGATATTTATTTTCATTCATGGTTAACTAAACATAAATATCCGTTTGGTGCCATTCAACAGGATCAATCATGCACGTTTCGTTTATGGGTTACATCGCCGGCTATCTCCCATGTGAAGATGGTGATTCGAAAGGAAGATGGTCCCAATGGGGAAGAAGCTTATTTGTTGGAAAAAACAGATGGCGACTATCTTTCTTTTACCTATACCTTCGATCAAGGGAAAGGCTTGTATTTCTATTATTTTACTTTTGAAGAAAGGCAGCCAAACGGTACAGTTGTCATTAAGTATTATGCCCCGCTTAAGCAGGGCGGGCAGGGACAAGTGTATCAAGACAATGCAGGGATGCCTGCTTATCAGCTAACATGTTTTGAAAAGGCAGAAAGCCCCCCTGCTTGGTATAGAGAGTCTATCTTTTATCAAATATTTCCGGATCGTTTTTATAATGGCAATCCCAACGGTCAGCTGAATGCAGTAAAGCCTAATACCTTTCTTTATGCCACGACAAATGATGATCCAATGTATATCAAGGACGAGGCAGGGGATATTATCCGTTGGGACTTCTATGGCGGTAATTTGCAAGGTATCATTCAAAAGATTCCCTATCTCAAAGAATTGGGAGTAAATGCGCTTTACTTAAACCCAATTTTTGAAGCCGCCAGTAATCACCGTTACGACACAGGAGACTATGATAAGATAGATTCTATGCTTGGGGATGAAGAAATATTCACGCAATTGGTCGATCAATTACATCAAGCTGGAATAAGGGTGATTTTGGATGGTGTGTTCAGCCATGTCGGCAGAAATAGCCGCTATTTCAATTATGATGGCTCCTATGGTAAAAACCAAGGGGCTTATCAAAATCAAGCAAGTCCCTATTATTCTTGGTTTAATTTCGATCATTACCCTGATGAATACAAGTCATGGTGGGGGATAAAGGATTTACCGGAAATGGACAAGACAAACGCTTCTTTCCAATCGTTTATTTACGGAAAAGAAAACAGTGTGTTAACGAAATGGAATCGTTTAGGCATTGACGGTTGGCGTATCGATGTAGTGGATGAACTTCCAGATACCTTTTTACAAGGGGTTAGAAACAATCTGAATCAATGGGATGATAAACTATTGATTGGTGAAGTTTGGGAAGATGCCTCGAACAAGATAGCTTATGATCAAAGAAGGCAGTACATATTAGGAGATCATTTGCACGGCGTGATGAATTACCCATTCCGTGATCAACTATTACGATTATTGAATTTACAAACGACTCCACAAGAGGTCTGTGAAACGTTGATGCAGCTGCAGGAAAATTATCCTGAGGATGTGTTTTATAATGGTTTCAATAATATTGGAACCCATGACACAGAACGTATTCTTACCTTACTTGGAGGGGATATGGCGAAGCTGAAACTAGCATTTGGTTTTCTGTTTATGTCTCCAGGTACCCCTTGTATTTATTACGGAGATGAAGCCGGTCTAACCGGAGGCAGTGATCCGGATAATAGAAAGTTTTTCCCGTGGGAGAATATAAATGAAACTATATTTCAAGCATGTCAGGCTTGGATCGATCAACGTAAGCAGAATCGCTGTTTAACACATGGAGAGTTTCTCACTTGTTACACTAAGTCATTGTTCGGGATATTACGCTATCTAGACGATCGGTATGTCTTATATGTGATAAATCCTCATCCAGAACAAATAGAATTACGAATACAGGAAGTGAAGACAGCGACTGGAGATTTTCCTTTTCGCAGTGTTCTGTTGGAGCCAGTTGTACTGCCCGCTCACAGTGGTTATTTTGTAACGTCAAAAAATATCGCTTGATCATGTCAACGGGTAGTAGTATATAAGTTGAACTTACAAATGTAACAAAAACAAGTGACAAGCAAGTCTTTGCTCGCATGATTTCCTGATCATACCTCGTTTGATCCATTTCGTGCTCTTGACCTATTCACACTGCGTAAATGGATCAAGAGCACATACCAAACCAATGAGAAATGATTTCATTCATCTTATATAGGCAAGTGTTCCGGGGAGTTGTTGACCAGAGCGCTTGCCTTCTATTGCGGAACAAGCAACAAAGGATCGATCATTCACCATCGATTAGTGATGGTATCCCAAAATACACAGGACCATTCACACAACAAAAAATTGTGCAAAATTCCCGTTAAGAGGCAATGTTTAACGGGTATATAGTACTATATGTGCTTTTGATATGGAGGTTTTTGGATGTTGGAAATCTATATTTGTGTTAAAATATAAATGTCGACAAGTTTACCTTGTGAAAAATGTGTGATGCACTGCTCATCATAGCTTAATCCCTTTAGGAGTTGTCAAAGAATGATGGATTTCTTAATTATATATGGTATTGCAGTGACGTGGTTTGTTGTTATTCTTGCGATGGAATGGCGCAAATTACGTAAAAAGGCCTATCAAGATTTTACCACTGGTCTGTTTAATAGATATGCCTTGCAACAATATAAAAAGAATATGAAAAATGGTATAACCCGTGGCTTGATTTACATCGACCTAGATAATTTTAAAGGGATTAATGACAGTTATGGTCATCATATTGGTGATATGATCTTACAGGAGGTTGGTAACCGTTTAAAAGAATTAACTAATGAGCAGCATTATTTTTTTCGAGTGGGCGGAGATGAATTTCTCTTGCTAACGGAAGGCTGTAGTGCTGCAACCGTGCGAGATTTGGCTAAGCAGGTGGTGGAGCTATTAAACGAGCCAATAGTGACAGAAGAGAAAAATGTGATAGTATCAGGAAGCGTGGGAATCAGCTTTACAGATATAAACTCCGCCCAACGTTTTGAAGGAATTATTGAACAGGCAGAGCAGGCGATGTATCAAGCCAAAGGTAACGGAAAAAATCAATTTGACTTCTTGGCTGAACAATTCGTTACCAGAGACCATCGTGAAGACAATCGATAAAATAAGAAAAAACGGGCAAACCCCGCCTGATCCTTTATTGCTATATAAGTTGAACTTACAAATGTAACAAAAACAAGTGACAAGCAAGTTTTTGCTCGCATGATTTCCTGGTCATATCTCGTTTGATCCATTTCGTGCTCTTGACCTATTCACACTGCGTAAATGGATCAAGAGCACATACCAGATCAATGAGAAATGATTTCATTCATCTTATATCATCAAAAGAAAATGCTGACTACCGATAAGGAGGGGTTATATTAACTGTAACCTTTATGTTAACGGCAAAACATACCATAGCACAGCAAAGAAATGTGCTGCCGATCCTGCTAATACAAACACATGCCATAGTGCATGATGATAACGAAAGCCTCGCCATACATAGAAAACGGCACCAATGGTATAAAATAAGCCTCCTGCCACTAGAAGAATAATCCCATTGGACGCCAAGTTTGCGGTTAACGTGTTCCAGCTTAAGACGATAAGCCATCCCATCAAAATATACAAAATAGTGGAGAAAAAGAGGAACCGTTTGACAAAAAAGGCTTTAAATATCGTTCCTCCAATGGCCAGCCCCCAAATAACACCAAAGAGTGTCCATCCTTCCCATCCTTTAATCACAATAAATAGAAAAGGGGTATAGGTACCTGCAATGAAGAAATATATGGAAGAATGATCGAGTATCTCAAATACATTCTTAGCCCTTCCTTTTGGTAAACTGTGCAATAACGTGGAGGATGTATACAACAATACCATAGTGGCACCAAAAAGGGTAAAACTAACGATATGCCATACGGTACCATACAATGAGGCATATACAATCAAAACGATTAGCCCAGCTATACTTAGTATCACGCCTATCCCATGCGTGATCGAATTAGCGACTTCTTCCTTTAAAGAAAATTCATGCGTAGAGCCCATCTTGGTTAATTCCTTCCCGAAACAGAATAACTGTCACTATTTTAAAAACTTGTATTTACATTATCGCGCTTTAAGCGGCGGATTGCAAATATTCGAAGTTTGATGAAACCGACAAGACATGGATTAAAAAGTAATAAAGGATTGCTAAGAAAGATGTTCTAAACTTTACTACATGGAATAGATAGACTAGCTACTTAACATTATCCATCTTATCAGCAACTCGGTTCGTTCAAGGTCAAAATGGTTCCGCCTCCTATCATATCAAAAATGTTATGCTTTCTTTTCATATAACGAAATAAAGCGAATATATCACTTTGTTTTAAAGATGTACTAAGTTATAATATGAGATGAATAGATAGAAAGCGATATCATTTTGGGGGAGGTACATAATGAAACAGGCATTAATATTTCAAGGCGGCTGGGATGGACATGAGCCGGAAAAAGTCGCACATATCCTGGGCGGGATATTAAACGAAGAAGGATTTCAAGTAAAGATTACCGACACGTTACAAACATTGGCAGAAGACGACTTATCCCTTTATGATCTGATTATACCCAATTGGACTCAAGGGACCATTGCTCAAGAGCAGCTACAACCGTTATTAAAAGCAGTGGAAAATGGAACGGGGCTTGCCGGTTTACATGGTGGCATGGGTGATTCTTTTCGAATGGAAGTAGATTATCAATTCATGGTCGGCGGCCAATGGGTGGCACACCCGGGCAATGACGGGGTTGAATACCAAGTTTGTATCAAAGACCCTGGTCATCTTTTAACCAAAGGAATGGACGATTTCACGGTTGTCTCCGAGCAATATTATATGCATGTAGATCCTGTGGTTGATGTCCACGCTACGACAAAATTTCCTGTTATCGCAGGTCCTCATCAAACCAACGGAGAAGTGGAGATGCCAGTTGTCTGGACGAAAAAATGGGGAGATGGCAAGGTTTATTATTGTGGACTTGGCCATGTAGCCGAAGTGGTTCAAATGCCAGAGGTACGGCAACTTATGCGTAATGGTATGAAGTGGGCGTGCCGATAATTTTTAGTCCAATTAAGAAGGGAAATGACAGCTCTGCTACATCTCGCGTTATACTAAAAACCGAAGAACGACTTCCTTGTTTGCGGTAGTCGTTTCTTGAAAAGAAGGAGGGGAACCGTTCTGTCAAATCTTGCAACAGATTAAAAAAAGCTGGTTCGCTGGTTCTTGAGGAGGCTAGATGGGCAAGTGTCAATCTTCTTTTCAACCAACAGGACCATGCCAAAATAGATGTTGACAGCGGGAACAAATGAAAGTTGGTATTATAGGTTGTGGTAATATTAGCCGCATTTATTTAGAGAATGCACCAAGATTTGCTAATTATACGATCGAGGCAGTAGCCGATCTAGTGGTGGAAAGGGCCGAGGAAAGAGCAAAAGAATATGGTATACTTAAAGCATACAGTACGGATGCGTTATTAAATGACCCAGAAATAGAATTAGTCATTAACTTGACGATTCCTGCTGTTCACGCGGATATTGCTAAACGTGCCCTAAAGCAAGGAAAACATGTATATGGCGAAAAACCTTTGGCCGTTGCACTGGAAGATGGAGAAGAAATGCTTAAATTGGCACAAGAAAAGGGATTATATCTTGGTAATGCCCCAGATACATCCTTAGGAGCAGGTATTCAAACGGTTCGGAAGTTGATCGATGAAGGGGAAATTGGCGAGCCCTTATCTGCAAGCGCTTTTATGATGGGGCCGGGACATGAAAGCTGGCATCCAGATCCTGCTTTTTATTATAAACAGGGAGGCGGACCAATGTTTGATATGGGTCCCTATTACTTAACTACTCTTATCCATCTGTTAGGACCTGCCGCTAGAGTGACAGGCTCCGCCCAAATTTCCAGCACAGAGAGAACGATTACCAGCCAGCCTAAACGCGGGGAAAAAATAGAAGTTGAGGTTCCTACCCAAGTTAATAGTGTCATTGATTTTGAAAGAGGGACCGTTGTTTCCTTGATTATGAGCTTTGACGTTCAAGCACATCAGTTGCCACACATGGAAATATACGGAACAAAGGGGACGATTTCTGTTCCAGATCCTAATACCTTTGCCGGTCCTGTACGAATGAAGACACACGATCAACAAGAGTGGAAAGAAGTTCCTTTAGTTGCTGGATATGCTGATAACAGTCGCGGTTTAGGTGTGGCAGAGATGGTTGCGGCGATTAAGAAACAGAAAGTGTCTAGGGTGACAGGGGAAGTGGGATATCATGTGTTAGAGATCATGCACGGTGTACATCACGCCTCAACAGAGCAAAAGCACGTCATTCTTTCCAGCAGTTGTAAGCAGCCAGAGGCATTTGTGAACGAAAGTTTCTAAACTAAAAGAAGGGTTGGTGCTATTCATATGAGTAATAAGAAAAAGATTAGAATAGGGATGGTAGGTTATCAGTTTATGGGAAAGGCGCATAGTCATGCGTACCGTGATCTTCCTTTTTATTTTGATAATCCATTACAACCTGAATTAAAAGCGATTTCAGGAAGAAATGAGACAGCCGTGAAGGAAGCAATGGAGAACATGGGATGGGAATCGTATGAAACGGATTGGCGCAAACTTATTGCCCGGGACGATATTGATGTCATCGATATTGTGACGCCTAACCATACGCATGCCGAGATCGCCATTGCAGCCGCAGAAGCCGGCAAGCATATTATTACAGAGAAACCACTTGCCTTAACCGTCGAAGAAGCAGAGCGCATGGTGGATGCCGTCGAGCGTAACAAGGTGAAGCATATGGTATGTCATAATTATCGTTTTGTTCCGGCCGTCCAATATATCAAACAACTCATTACAGAAGGCAGGCTTGGCCATATCTATCATTACCGAGCCAACTACCTGCAAGATTTTATCATGGATCCTAATTTTCCGCTCGCTTGGCGATTGAAAAAAGAAATATCTGGTTCTGGTGCCTTAGGGGATATCGGTGCTCATAGTATTGATTTGGCACGATTCCTAGTAGGAGAATTTCAAGAAGTATCGGCAATGATGGAAACGTTCATTAAAGAACGCCCGATAGGCGGGGATACAGCAGGAGGCTTAAGCGCGGCAGCTAGTACAGAAGCACAAGAAATGGGTGAGGTGACTGTGGACGACGCTGTTGCTTTTCTTGCTCGTATGGAAAATGGAATATTTGGTGTTTTTGAAGCGACGCGGTTTGCTGGGGGAAATCGTAATAAAAATAAATTAGAAATAAATGGGGAAAAGGGCTCGGTTCGTTGGGACATGGAAAATATGAATAAGCTGGAGGTTTATTTGGCAGATGACGAAGCGGGTTTACAAGGCTTCCGTGTGATCAATTGTACCGAAGAAGTCCATCCATATGCCGGGGCTTATTGGCCAGCGGGTCATATCATTGGGTATGAGCATACTTTTATCAATCTGATGGATGCCTTCTTTAGAGGATTGGCAGCAGATCAACAAGCATATCCAGACTTTATCGATGGATTGCAAAACCAAAAGGTACTAGACGCAATTGAGCGTTCCGCAACAGAAAAACGTTGGATCTCATTATAGGTACAAGTAAGTCGATTATTTCGATAAGCTTGATGAATTTTGTCGGGCGCGCTCCGAAACAGGATGCCCTGTTTTGTAATGATTCATAGGTCAAAATAATTACGTGAATTACTAATGAAGCAAACCCTGTCTACTAAAAATATTCGGAATTTTTCCAAAAGTAGCTTACTAATGTTGGGAGCATTATGTTATAATGAAAAAGTCGAATAGAGTATAAAAAGATAGGATGTTGATGAATAGTGGAAACGAGATCGAGACAAAGAAAGGGAAAAAAATCAAAAAAATGGTGGATACTAACGCCACTTATTATTATTTTTGCATTGATTTTAGCGGTAGGCATATATGCCTGGTCGATTCTTAGTAATGTACAAGATACGTTTGATTCAAAGATGCACGATCCGTTGGAAACCATTGATATGGAAAGGTCAATGGAAAAAGCAGAAAGCGGAGAACCTCTTAACATTTTATTATTAGGAGTAGATCAGGAAGATAATGATATTGGTAGATCTGATGCGATGATGGTGCTCTCTTTAAAACCAGAAAGTGATTCTATGGAATTAATTAGTATTCCACGTGATACAAGGACTGTCCTTCCTGGTAGGGGGGAAGATAAAATTAACCATGCTTACGCTTTTGGTGGTGCCGATATGGCCGTTCAAACGGTGGAAGACTTCATCGGTATTGAGCTTGACTATTTTGTGCGCGTGAATATGGGTGGTTTAAAAGAGTTAGTAGATGAGCTAGGTACCATTACGGTTGATAATGAAATCGCATGGGATGATGGTACTTATCAATTTACCGAAGGACCAACGGAAATGGACGGTGCCAAGACCTTGGCTTTCGTACGGATGAGGAAACAGGATCCGGAAGGTGATTTTGGTCGAACAGAACGGCAGCGTAAGGTTATTCAAGGTATTATCGACGAGGGTGCTAACGTTGCCAATGTCACAAAGGTCAATGAATTAATTGATATCATGGGCAATAACATGGCTACCAGCCTGACATACGATGATATGAAAGCCTTATTGAGTGGATATCGCGGTACTAGAAATAATCCGACCAGCTATTTAATGCAAGGTTCTGGTACAACCATTGATGGTATCTATTATTATATTGTTCCAGAAGAGGAAGTCACTAAAGTACGAGAGATGATCAACAGCTAGGGCCGATAAACGGCTCTAGCTTTTTATTTTAAAAGGATGTGAAGAAAAAGGAAAGTTGAGCTTGCTTAGACTAGGTATCGTAACAAATCTACCTTTTAGCTGGATATACACGAATCATTTGAATGAGTAAGATGTATAACAAAAGCAAACCACCTATAAACGCTAGATTTGGCAACCATACTGCCAGTCCTTTATAGAAGACCAATGGCCATAGCAAGGCAAAACCCGTCATCTTCCATAATTGTTGATAAGCAAGGCGACGATGTAAGTAAAGCCTGCACAACCAGCCGCCTAGTGCTAATATAGAAACACTTACAATCACAAGAAACATGATAGAAAAGGGATAAAATACAATAATTTGCAGTAAATATTGACTATAAGATGCTTGTGAAACGCCTGCTTCAAATCGAAGGATGAGCGAAATAACGTTTGGTAAAAAAGCAATAAAAAACAATAAGAATAGATAGACAAGGGTGTCTCTCATACTAACGCGGTTCAAAGCAAAAAGCGCCTTTTTCTTTGGCAGTGCCGCACTTTTCCCTAGGATATTAAATAGTTTCATAGGAACCTCCGACAATCGCTTAATCGATTATTTTTCGATAGGCCCTATCATAATAAATCAACGGCTTACCATCTCTCAAGTCAATTTCATCTACTTCTGCGATTAATAACATGTGATCGCCAGCTTCTACACTGTTAATAACTGTGCAAGCCAGGGTTGTTAGCGCATTGTTTATCACAGAGACTCCGTCTAGTGTTGTAAAATCCTCAAACGGTTCATCTACCTGTTTGGCAAAGATCATCGAAACATCTTCTTGTTCTTCTCGTAAAATACTTACTCCAAAACGCTGCAGCTCATCTGCATGTTTATACATTTTTGTTTTTTGATCGAGTGAAATGGTAATTAATTGTGGATCCAGGGATACGGACATAAATGCATTAACCGTCATTCCATGTATGTGCCCATTAATTTGACCGGTAACCACCGTAACCCCAGTGGAAAACTTGCCCATAGCCTGGCGAAATTCTTGTGAACTCATCAGCTGAATGCCTCCTTTATATATTCTCTGTATCTTATCATCATAACATAATCCATTATAATAATAATCTGATTGGCTCAGAAATAAGGAAATGATATTCAGGAATAAAAAGCTGGGCAAAATCCTGTCTTGTCCTTTATTACGAATCAAATGTAGTCTAGTCAGAGGCATTGCTTTGGGGAGCTAAGCATGGTTTTCTTTTTCTTTGAAAAAAAACACTTATTACAGTGTTAACCGTCCGAGAAAAAACACATATGGCAGCCTCGTTTATAGAAGGTTTTTTACGAAGGAATTTCACAAGCCACTTCATTATTAGCCGTAATAATTGTAAAAGCAGGCATGTGTTATTCTGCCTGCTCAACATACGGAAGTTATTCTTCTTCATACTCATAGGCAACTTCATCGTCTTTTTCATCATAATTAACAATCAAGTTATAGCCTTTGAAATACCATTCGTCTGTCTCATCAATAAAAAAGGTGATTCCGCCCTTTTCTTTTTGTGTAATGATTCCTTTTAGCGGTTCATTAAGGGAAAAGGCTAACGAAAACCCTTCATGTATAGGGCTGTTTCCTCCATACTTCGCTTGAAATTTCACCGTGTTACCTTCACTTACTTCCACTTCGTCTTTAAACCATTCTAGTGCCTTATCCGAAATCTTTATTTCCAATCATAGCAACTCCCTTCTAGTATAAAAAATAGTTCAAAAAAAGCTTGATAAAAGGATCGGATTTTTATCGATTATGGGCGATTTTTAGTAGAAATCCAGCTGCATTCTTTTTCAGCCACTTTTTGAACATCCTCTTAAATCTATTCCCATATAAGGAAGGTGTTACACCTATTATACGGGATTAGTATGTGAATAGATAGCATTATTTCCTGGGAAATTGTCGATATACCTTCGTAAATAGGAAGGATTACTTGAATCGCTGATGAATAAGTTTTACTTTAGGGTATTTTTTGTTACACTGTATTATAGTAAAATGAGTCTTATCAGGATGTTTTGCGACTATGACGCAGAATAAAATGGACGCTTAACAACATGATATTGTGCGTAGGTAAATAATAATAACTGAAGGTGGTGTAATAGTGGCAGTTAAATATACGAATTTTCGTGGGGATGTATACTATCTGCATGTACGACAAACCAAAAAGGGAAATCCAAGCTATTACTTTAAGAAAGAAGACGATAATACCGATGTACCCAGTATCCCAGAAGGATATGAAATTTATGAGCACCCCAATGGCCGTGTGTTTTTAACCAAAAAAACCAAGAAACAAATTACTAATGAAGAGATCAATTTAGTACAAGAGTGTATGGAACAACATAGTCCGATTAGGGATTTTAAATTAGATGTCAAAAAGAATACGATTTTTGTATATACCTATGAAAATCCCGTCCCATTCAATGAAAATCCTTTGATTGTGGAGGCATTGTCGGATCCCAAGTATAAAACCTACTTCACTGAGCTTTGCTTCACATTGATAGATAAGGAAAACAGAGCTTTTAAGGTGGAGCAAAGAAAATATACAGGTGGTAAAGAGAATGAATGGTTAACGCTAGATGAATCAGATGATTTAGCAGCCTTAGTAGAGCAATATGTACAACATTTAGGACAAGAAAGCTTCTATGAATTGCGTTAACACCTGAAATACAGCTATTATCGCCATTTTTTAATCACCATTATAGCCCCATCATGTTTAACTATCATTCTATGGATAGTTAATGGAACATGGTGGGGGCGCTTTTCTGTTTGAAACAGGTGAGCAAGACTTGTACTAAATGTAGTATAGTTTTACGTTAATATCTTGATTATGATTACCGAATTCCCGCCCAAAGAGGGTGAGGCCACCTACATGCTCGGCCTCTTGCTTTACTTCCATGCGAATCTTCCATAAGTCAATGGTTGTATCTAAATCGTCAATGGTTACATCAGATAGAGGATCGCCATCTATATAGGTGCCATGAGATGTGATCCTTATCGTCTTTAATAATCCATATTGATTCACATTTTCCGGCCACCAGTCGGGGGTGTATAAGCCGCGTGTATCGGCAAAATCTCCAGGGCTTTGCCAAGTGCCCAGCTCTTGGTCATTCAAACTAAACGTAATATCAGACGGCCACACATCATGAGAAAAAGGGAATTCTGATCCTATTTCAAAACTGATTTCCAACTGTTGTAATTGATCATTTTCCTGTAAATAGTTTGGTGTTTTATACTCGATAAAACCTTCCGTAAACCAGAGGATTCCTGCCTCCATTCGTTTAGGGTCCATAAAATACTTGGTTTGATCTACTTCGCCAATAAAATCCTTACTGGTGGCCAGACCGCATGTTGGTTTTACCAAGTAATCCGTATAATGACCGACCGGGATAGAGGTTTCATATGTAGCAAACGAATGATAAATTTTCTTTGGGAAGTTAACTTCAATATGATCTACTTTTAATATAGAAATACGTTGTAAACCTGATTTACCGGGGATCTTTTCGGTTCGAATAATCCCTGCCTCTTCTAATTTTTCTACGTGTTTTTTAACGATTGGACTGCTTAGCCCTAAAGCCGCGGATAATTCTTTAATATTCATTTTGTTGGTAGAGAGTAATTGGATGATATCCAGTCTTACTTGGCTTGCCAAAGCGGCATAAACTGGTAATGAGTCTTGATCTATTTTCAATTGCATAAAACGTATCAGCTACTTTCTTTATATGATTTCTCAAGTTTAAAAAGGTTGTTCAAAAAGTCCAACAAAAATGACGCATCGAATTTCTGCTAAGTCCGCCCGCATCCTGGTGGGTAACATAGAAGTCAACACTTCCTGTGCAAGCGCAGGCGTTGCGAATGTTACCTGTGTACCTATTATCGGCCTTTTTGAATACGCACTTAAAAAACTCGTTTAATGTTTATTATACCGAAGTTTGCGCTAGGATTCAGCATTTGTGGAATTTTTTTATTAAATAAATTCGACTGAGTCAGGTCCAACAAGGGTATACCAATGGTAGTTAGAATTGTTCAACCAGGGAGGAAAGTCTGTGAAAACCTATCAATACACCAAACAAGAAGTACTTAACGAATGGAAGGCAGATGAGAAAAATGGATTAACAGAGGCCGAAGCGAAGAAACGATTAGAGCAAGAAGGTTATAATGAAATTGCCGATCGTGAGAGTGTTCCGACATGGAAGTTATTTTTAGAGACATTCAAAGATGCGATGGTTATCGTTCTCTTAGTGGCTGCAATTGTTCAAATCTTGCTAGGAGAAATGATTGAATCGATCATTATCTTTATCGTTATTTTGTTAAATTCGGTAATCAGCGTTGTTCAGACGAAAAAAGCAGAAAGCTCACTAGAGGCATTGCGGGATATGTCTGCGCCAGAGGCAAAGGTGATTCGAGATGGAACAAGTGCGGTTGTGATGGCTCGGGAATTGGTGCCAGGCGATATTGTTACCTTAGAGGCGGGAGATTACATACCGGCTGATGGGCGGTTATTGGAAGCAGAATCTTTGAAAGTAAATGAAGGAATGTTAACGGGAGAATCAAATGCCGTAGAGAAAATCACCGAACCGCTAGAAGAAGAAATGTCTATTGGAGATCAAGTCAATATGGTTTTCTCCAGTTCGCTAGTAGTGAATGGGCGAGCGAGCTTTGTCGTTACCGGAACTGGTGAGAAAGCAGAAATAGGCAAGATTGCGGAAATGATTGAAACGGCAGAAGCCAAACAGACACCTTTACAACGAAAATTGGATAATTTCAGTAAAAAACTAGGATTCGCCATTCTTGCGATTTGTATTCTTATTTTTGCTATACAAGTGGGGCGTATCTGGTTTAGCGATGCTGACGTGGACATGACTACAGCGGTGTTAGAGGCTTTGATGTTTTCAGTAGCTATTGCGGTAGCCGCGATTCCTGAGGCATTACAATCGATTGTGACCATTGTCTTATCCGTTGGTACGAACAAAATGGCCAAACAGCATGCGATTATCAGACGACTTCCAGCCGTGGAGACATTAGGTTCCACAAGTGTGATCTGTACCGATAAGACTGGAACATTAACCAAGAATGAAATGACAGTAACGCAAGCCTATCTTCCATTAATAGAGAGTCCATGGCAAGACAAGCAGTGGAGTCAAGCAGAACAGTTGCTGCTTTTTTCGGCTGCATTGTGTAATGATTCGTATATCAATGAAGAGTCTAATGAAATTGGTGATCCTACAGAGATTGCTTTGATTCGTTTAGGGGAAAAATATAATCAATCGTATCAAACATTACGTGAACGTTATCCACGTGAAGCAGAGTTACCGTTTGATTCCGATCGTAAAATGATGTCGACTGTACATACGATAGAAGGAAAACGTCTTATGCTGGTTAAGGGCGGACCGGATGTGATGCTGGAGCGTACTGATTCTGTTCTCGAAAATGGGAAAGTGACGGCGATGACGGCAGAACGACAGCAGCAATTGATCCAACAAAACGAAGCGTATTCGAACCAAGCACTTCGTGTACTCGCTTTTGCTTATAAGGAAATACCAAAAGGAAAAGAAATTTCTTTGGCAGACGAACAAGGATTAACGTTTCTAGGTTTTACAGCGATGATTGATCCACCTCGCGATGCTGTTTATGGGGCAATTGAGGAAGCTAAGAAGGCGGGTGTTAAGCCTGTGATGATTACCGGGGACCATAAGACAACCGCAGAGACGATTGGTCGTGATATCGGATTGATGAGAGAGGGCGATATGGCACTAACCGGTAAAGAGCTTGATCAGTTGTCCGAACAGGAATTGGATCAAAAGCTAGAATATATCTCGGTTTATGCCAGGGTTTCACCAGAAAATAAAATTCGTATTGTGAAGGCATGGCAACGCAAGAATCAAATCACGGCGATGACCGGAGACGGTGTCAACGATGCACCTGCCCTTAAACAAGCCGATATTGGTATTGGAATGGGAAGTGGTACGGATGTAGCGAAAGACGCTGCTGCCATGGTCTTAACGGATGATAATTTTGTTTCTATTGTCAAGGCGGTTAGTGTAGGGCGTACGGTATTTGATAATATCAAAAAATCGATTGCGTATCTATTTGCTGGGAATCTAGGGGCAATTATAGCGATTGTGTTTGCCGTTCTGATGAACTGGGCCAATCCTTTTACCGCTCTGCAGCTCTTGTTTATTAATCTGGTCAATGATTCCCTGCCTGCGATAGCATTGGGAATGGAAAAATCAGAACCAAATGTTATGAAACGAAAGCCACGTAAAATCGATGAAGGCATCTTTGCCGGTGGAACACTGCAATCGGTTATCCTGCGTGGGGTGCTAATTGCTGCAGCTGTTATTACGGCTCATTATATTGGACTTCAGCATTCAGATGAAATGGGCGTGGCGATGGCCTTTAGTGTGCTAATCTTATCGCGAACGCTGCAGACTTTCCCAGCAAGATCCAACGTACAGACGGCTATTGGCGCTGGCTTTTTCCAAAATAAATATGTCTTAGGTGCCGTTATCGTAGGATTCTTATTATATGCACTGACGATGATGCCATTTGCCCGGGGAGTATTTCAGATTCCAGATACATTCGGTTGGGCAGAAGGCTTGCTTGCCTTTGGACTAGCGCTTGGCAGTATGGTTTTAATGGAAGTGTTCAAGCTGATTCGAGTAAAAAGCAAATCCTAAGATGTAATGCATGTAGTTGACATAATCTGAGATTGTCCGGAAAAAGGTTGAAACCGTCCGGAAAACGAACGAAACTGTCAAGAAAAAAGCTGAAAAAGATGTCAGTAAAGAGAACAAACCGTCCGGAAGACGAGGTTTTACGCTCAAATGGATTGCTACAGGAATAGCAGCCGCTGAAAAAATAGGATTTTCTTTCATTTCTGACAGAGAAAATAGTATAATGGGGGATAAGTAGAGAAAGGGGTAGTCATCATGATGAACGCACTGGTTTTACAATCTGATTTTGGCCTGGAAGATGGCGCAGTAAGTGCAATGAAAGGTGTTGCACACAACGTTAGCAAACTGATTTCTATATATGACAACACCCATGATATCCCGCCATTTGATATTTGGGCTGGGTCTTACCGCTTATTACAGACGATAGGTTATTGGCCAGAGAGCACCGTTTTTGTATCTGTCGTTGATCCTGGGGTTGGATCAGAAAGAAAAAGCGTTGTCGCTCAAACCAATAATAATCAATATATCGTAACGCCAGATAATGGCACCTTAACCCATGTCCATCAAAAAGTAGGTATTAAACAGATGCGGGAAATTGATGAAAACCTAAATAGGCTGCCCAAGTCCGGTGCGTCTCATACCTTTCATGGTCGCGATATATATGCCTATACAGGGGCTCGCTTGGCTGCTGGTGTCATCAGCTTTCAAGAAGTAGGCAGAGAATTAGATTTGGCTGATATAGAGCAATTAACTTTTTATGAACCGGAAAAAACGGACAACATGATTAGAGGAACCATTGATATTCTCGATGTGCGCTTTGGTAACCTGTGGACCAATATCAGCAGGGAGCTCTTTCTGTCATTAGGTATTCATTATGGAGATGCGATTGAAATCGAAATTGTCAATGATATCAGGAGGATGTACCGGAACAGTATGACGTTCGGCCGTTCTTTTGCAGCAATTCAGCTCGGGGAGCCCGTGCTGTATGTCAATTCATTAGATAACATGGCAGTAGCCATTAATCAAGGCTCTTTTGCCAGGGCCCATAATATTGGAACAGGATCCAACTGGCATATTTATATCAAGCGGATAGATTAAGTTAAGGAGTTATTGCATGAGTAGTTGGTGGAAAGAATTTAATAGTCTGTTTAAGCGATTCGTACTCATCGCCAATGTGTTACCTGTCTTCTTTGGTTTCATGATAGCTAGCAGATATTACGGGATTGCTTTTTCAGATTATTGGTTGGAATTTGTATTATTAACGGTTGGAAGCTTCTTGTTGATTGCTGGTGCACTGACGTTAAACAATTGGCTGGAAGCAGACGTAGATAAATTAATGGAGCGGACAAAAAATCGTCCTACTGTTACAGGCACACTATCTTTACGAACGATTTTAGCGATTGGTATCTTACTGAGTGTAGCTGGTCAGATCCTGTTGTTTTTGATTAATTTGGAAGTAGCCTTCTATGGTTTTATTGGCTGGTATACGTATATTGTGGTCTATACGATTTGGACCAAAAGAAGAGTCACGTGGAATACGCAAATTGGCAGTGTGTCAGGAGCGGTTACTCCACTGATGGGTTGGGCCGTAATTGATACGGCATGGCACCCTATTCCACTTGCTTTATTTATAATAATGTTTCTTTGGCAAATGCCACATACGTACGCGATTGCCATTCGTAAGTTTGATGATTATGCCCGTGCTGGCTTGCAGATGCTTCCCGTAGTAAAGGGATATGAAGTGACCATCCGGCGTAATTTTGTCTATATTGCCTTGTTGCTGGCGGTGCCATTCTTCGTACCCGGCTTTTCACCCTTTTTTTATATAGGGATTACCGTGTTAAACCTGGTTTGGCTAAGTATTGCTTTCTATGGTTGGAAGGCAGATTCGCTGCTTAAGTGGGCTAATCTGTTGTTTGCCAGTTCCTTGGCATATTTGATGACAGTGTTTGTGCTATTTCTAGTCTGGGTGCCTCAGAACTAAACAAAACGGGATCAGCTCTATCAGGCCGGTCCCGTTTTGATAATGATTAATCATTATGATAATCTCGTGAGATAGAAACAATTTCGCCCGTGTAGGCGTCGATATCTAAATCAATCTCTGCTTCACTTGTGGTCACTTCTATTTCATAATATTGACGGCCATCATCTTCGTCAAAATCTAAGTCAGTAATCTCGCCATCATACTCTTCTAATGCAATATTAGATGCTTCATCGGCTGAAAGTAGAGCTTCATTACCTTGTTGCGTCTGATCATGGCGATCTTCTGATTTTGTGATAATTTCTCCGCTGTATGCGTCAATCTCTAATTCGATTTCTGCTTCATCCGTGAGCATTTCTATGTCGTAATATTGACGACCATCATCACCATCAAAATCTAAGTCAATAACCTCACCATCATATTCCTCTTGAGCAATGGCAGTGACTTCCTCTGTAGAAAGGCGTTCGTTGTTGCTGTTCTCTTGTTGAGTGTTATTTCCATCATTATTTCCTTCTGTTTCTTGATTGTTGCTGTTGTCCGCCTGCTGTACCATATCTTCATCTAACTCTAAGATATCACCTGTTTCTGCATCGATGGTTAGATCATATAGACGATCATCACCCTGAATCTTGATTTCATAAACTTGTTTGTTATCTTCTCTGTCCTGTTTTAATTCAACAATTTCTCCTGAGTATTGGTTGGTAGCTATTTCGGTTGCTTCTTCCTCTGTCATCATCGCACTGGCTGGACTGCTGTTAAATTGCCAAATCGCAAAGGCAGCACCAATGATAATGAGACTCCCTACAATGATTAAGAACTTCTTGTGTTGTAATAATTTTTGTTTCATGTTATCTCCTCCATATCTTTTGTTAATTCTACTATACCCCAGCAAAATGAAGGAGCGCTGAGAGAAAAATGAGAAAATGATGAGAGTCTACTGAGCATTTTCTCAAGACTAGGTCCGTCATTGGTGGTTCAAATGCATTGAACCCATCATAGATCTGAAACTATCTTGGCAAATGAATCGTAAAGGTAGAACCTTCATTGATCGCTGAATCAATCGTTATCGTTCCGCCATGTCCGTGTACGATTTGATAACATATCGCTAGCCCCAAACCAGTTCCGCCGGCTTTACGACTTCTAGCTTTATCCACACGGTAAAAACGTTCAAAAATGTGTTCCTTATCTTGTTCAGATAATCCTTCTCCACAATCGGTAATAGAAATAGTTAGCGTTGTCTCCGTACTGTCCGTTTCTACAAGCACTTTGTCATCACTATACTTACAGGCATTATCGATTAAAATATAGATCGCTTGATGAATTTTATGTTTATCACCGGAATAGCGGAGATCAGCCTCTGTCTTGTTTCGATAATGAATCTCCCTCTGATAGGTGGTGGAAAGGGAGCGGATCGACTCACGTATCAGCTGACTTAGATCTATTTCTTCAAATAATAAGTCTGCTTGATTTTGATTTTTGGCAAGAGTCAACATCTGTTCTGTCAGGTGTTTCATACGTTCCGATTCAGATAAAATGGTTTCCGTTGCTTCCTCTAATAATTCTGGACGATCTTTTGCCCGTCGTTGTAATAATTCAGCATAACTCGTAATAACGGATAGAGGAGTACGCAATTCATGGGAAGCGTCCGACACAAAACGTTCTTGCTTGCCAATATTTTCTTCTACTCGATCAATCATGGCATTGTAGGCTTTCTGCATCTCGGTGATTTCATCTTGAGTTTTTCCTTTAAGCCTTAGCTTTTCCCATTTGCCGTTCTTCGGATTGTCCTTCATTTCATTGGTTAGTAATCGAATCGGCTTGGTCATAAAACCAGCAAGTAAATAGGCTACCAAAAGTGTTGGTATCAATAGAACCCCAGTCGTTGCCAAAAGGACGATTTGTAGTGTTTGTAAGGTGTCTGCCGTTTCATATAATGCCTCACTTACTTGCAAGGTTACAATCGATCCATCTTCCCAAATTAACGGTTTAGACACCTGCATATAAAGTAGTCCATCTTCCCTTTGATGCAGGTTTTGTGTTTCCGTCGTCGTGTATTCATAAGGCCACTCCGTAAATGAACTATCTGTGGAGACATCATAAATAGGGTCAGAGGCCTCTTCAGAGATAATCCGAATCATCCCATTGGCTGGTAAAAAGGCCTTGAGCAATTCATTGATATCAACGTTGTCTGTGGTATTTTCAGCAAATACACTCATAATATTAGCAGTTTCTTGCTGTAGCCGATTCATTTCATTATTATGTGCTTGATTTTCGTACATGAGGTAAATCGCGCTATTGATAAGTAAAACAACTACCAGGATAAAACCGGTTAATATAAGCTGAAATTTCGTCCGCAGTTTCATGAAATGCCGTCCTTAATCGTGTAGCCAACGCCACGTACTGTCTGAATCGTTTCCGTGCTAAAAGGTTTATCAATTTTATTACGCAGATAGCGAATGTAGACGTCTACCACATTGGTATCTCCAGCGTACTCGAATCCCCATACCTGATCAAGCAGTTGATCACGGTTAAACACCTGGTTTTTGTTTTTTAACAGGAAAACAAGCAAATTATATTCTCTTGGTGTCAGCTCAATTGCAGTGTCCTCTCGATAAATATCCCGAGACGATAAGTTGACAGATAACCCCTGATGACTAAGCTGTTCAACGGAATTATTTGCGGGAACGGTTTGTCGCAATTGCGCTCGAATCCTAGCAAGTAATTCTTCTGTCTGAAATGGTTTGGTCAGATAATCATTAGCCCCTAAATCTAACCCAGATACCTTATCGTGTACCTCATCTCGTGCCGTTAATAGAATAATGGGGGTGGCTTGATTTTGCTTACGATAACGTCGCAGCAATTCCATTCCGCTCATACCTGGAAGCATAATGTCTAAAAGAATCAAATCAAAATTTTCCGATTGCAACAGCTGGAATGCCTGCTGTCCATCTAAAGCAATAGAGGTTTGATAATCCTCATAACCTAACTCCAATTCAAGTACGCGTGCTAGTTTTTCTTCATCTTCTACGATTAGTATATGCGTCATCGGACAGCCTCCTTTTCTCTAATATAGCATATCCTGTTAATAAAAGAAAAAGCCCTGTAATTATGAATACAGAGGCTTTGTCGAAGAACGATATTTAATTTCATAAGGTACGATAATCCGTTTAGCAGGTTCTTCCTTGTTTTTGGTTTGCTCAATTAAGCAGCGTGCCGATTGAAACCCGAGTTGATAAATATTAATATCTACTGTGGTGAGCGGGGGATGAGTAATCTCCGATAAATAAAGGTTATTAAAGGAAGTTAAGGAGACATCCTCCGGGCATTGCAGTCCAATTTCCTTGATGGCGTGGATAACCCCAAGTGTCATAAGATCATCTGATACGACCAATCCGGTAGGAGGGTGGTCTAAGGCAAAGAGCTTCTCAACAGCTTCGGTCCCTCCAGATTTAAGAAATTCGGTATGAACGATATAATCATCGGATAAAGGTAGATTATTTTCCCGAATGGCAGAGCGAAAGCCATTCAGTCGTTCTTGGGTAACGGTTAGTTCCAGAGATCCTCCAATAAAACCAAGGTGTTGATGTCCCATGTCAATCAAATGCTTAGCTAATTCCTGACTTGCTTTGAAGTTGTTATTATCGACATAAGTGATTTCGCTTTCATCTTTAGAGGGCTTGCCGACAATGACAAAAGGGAAGTTCTCCTCCATAAGAAATTGCTGGACAGGGTCGTTATTGCGTGAATAAAGTAAAATAAGTCCATCCACCCGATGTCCATTCACCATTCGCTGCACTTCTTCGAAGGTAGTCTCATCATTTTCGCCAGTAGAAACATATAAAGAATATTCCAATTCATGGGCAAATGCCCCGATCCCGCGTAATACTTCGGGAAAAAAAGGGTTCTGCAATGCTTTATCGGCAGAAGAGGGCATAATCACACCGATCGCCTGGGAAGATCGTACTGCCAGGTTTCGCGCATTGATATTGGGATGATAGCCAAGTTCCTTCATGGCTTTACGTACACGTTTTTTTGTATTCAAACTAATTCTGGAACTATCTGCAATTACTCTTGAAACAGTAGACGGGGCAACCCCAGCCTTTTTTGCGACATCTTTAATCGTTGCGGCCATTATTTCTCATCCTTTGGTTGTTATAGTGCTTCGTTCTCATACGTGTCTTCGTTTTGTAATATAGTTGTTATGGCTTTATTATAGGACATATACAGAGAAATGAAAACTTTAAATCAAAAAAAGCAAGAATAATGCTAATCATATAGCATATTCTCGCTTTTTAGTGGTGTGCAACGTTAACCTTTGGTAGATCCTGCTGTTAACCCACCTATTAGGTAACGCTGTAGCATTAAGAATACCAAAGCGATCGGTAATGCAATTAGAATAGAACCTGCAGCAAATCGTGTGAAATTGGTAGAGAATTGATCACTAATAAAGTTATATAACCCTAATGCTAAGGTATAATTCTCTGGACTGGTTAACACGATTTGAGGTAGTAAGAAGTCCATAAATGGTGCCATAAAATTAAATAAAGCAACTACCGCTAAAATTGGTTTAGCTAATGGTAACATAATTGTCCAAAAAATTCGTAAGTGACCCGCTCCATCAATCTTAGCTGCTTCATCTAATTCTCTTGGAATCGTATCATAGTAACCTTTGACAAGCCATGCGTTGAAAGGGATTTGCCCGCCTAAATAGATGAGTAGCAGTCCCCAAATCGAATCTACCAAACCAATCGTTGTTAATAGAATATAGATTGCAACCATCCCCATTAGTGCAGGAAACATTTGCAATAATAAGAATAAATACAAACCATACTTTCGACCGACAAATTTATAGCGAGAAAAAGCATAAGCAATGAGTGATGTAATAATCACGGATCCTAAAGCATTAAGTATCGCAATAATAACACTATTTTTATACCAAAGAAGATAATCACTGTTTGGATCTGTAAATAACCAATTATAATGTTCAAAAGTTGGATTATCTGGAACCAATTGTGTTACTAGCATGTTTGTACCTGGGTTTAAGCTCATCATAAATGTCCAGACTAATGGATAACCAATAATGACAAACATAAATAGAATGAATAGATAAATGAACGTTACTTCAATTTTGGATTTTGTTTTTGTTTTCATAGCCATTAGTAACGTCCCTCCTCTTTAAATGAAGCGGTTTTCCGGAATTGGAAAAAGGCAAAACCCATGACGATGAGTCCCATGATAATGGTGATAGCTGCCGCCATATTATATTGGTTTGATTCAAAAGTTAGCTTATAAACCCAAGAGATGAGTATATCCGTTCCACCAGCATTTTGTCCTCTTACTGGAGGGTTTCCTTCATTAAATAAGTAAATGATATTAAAATTATTGAAATTCTGCGCGTATTGCATAATAAGAAGCGGAGCAGTTGCAAACAAAATATGAGGCAGTGTTATATTTGTGAATTTCTGCCACCGTGTCCCACCGTCTACATCTGCAGCTTCGTACATATCGGCAGGAACACTTTGCAATACACCAGTAAATAAAGCAAATACAAATGGAAAACCAAGCCATGTTTGAATCATAATGAGTGCTACTTTCGCCCAGAATGGATCTGATAGCCAGGGAATAGCCATATCAAAAACGCTTAACAAATCCCGATTAATGGCACCAAATGTTGGGTTAAACAATGCTGAGAAAATCAAAATAGACACAAATGCTGGCACTGCCCAAGGCAAAATAAGCACTGTACGAATTGTTCGCTTGAACTTGATGCGTTTATCGTTTATCAATAAAGCTAAGAATAAACCTAAAGCAATTTGCAGCGTCGTTGCTACAACTGTCCAAACAATTGTCCAGGTAAATACATTAAAGAATGTATCTTTCCATATATCAATATTTACTAAATCTACAAAATTTTGAAATCCAATCCAATTCAATAAATTTCTTGGTGGAGCATTGTACTGATTGTAATCTGTAAAGGCAAGTCCCACCATGAAAACAAGTGGTAATACCACAATAAACAACAACATTAATAACCCTGGTAAAATCATAAAATAAGGAAAGCCGTTGTTATAAAAATCTCTAACGCCTTGTAATAATGTTGGATTTTTCTTTCCTTTTTCGATGGCTATTGCATCTTTTCGAGCATCTATTAAATTATAGGCATAGATTGCAATACCAAATACCAAAACAATCAGTGCTATTAACCCTTGTATAAGTAATTGAACCGAATGATGCTCACGAGGAATCGTTCCTAATGTAAAGATACCCCACAAGCCTATATCGATAAAATTCCAAAAAACAAGCAAAAATGAAATGGCAATAGCAAATAACAGAATTCCTTTTACGAAACGCTTATTATATATTTGACCAAGTCCAGGAATGATCGATAATATCGTTGCAATCGCTCTGCGTGAAGTCTTAGTATTTTGATTTGTTTGTTGACTTGCCACGATATGCTCCCCCTTGCTTTTGTATATTATAGAAAGGGAAGCGATTGATTGCTCCCCTTATTTAAATTATTATTGAGTAGCTCCAGAGGCCTCGATGTTATCTTCAATCGTTTGTACTGCTTCCTCTAATACTTCTTGGACTGGTTCTCCTTTGGAAATGAAATTCAATCCATTATTGATCGGATCCCAAATCTGTTGTACTGCAGGAACACCTGGCATAGGCTCTCCATAAGTGGCTTGTTCAGCAAAGGCAGAGTAGATAGGGTCTTCGGCAATTACTGGATCATCAATGGAGTCTACTCTTGCTGGCATTTCTCCTGCAACATCAAAGTAGAGCATGGCATTCTCTTGATTGGTTAAGTAAGCCATAAAGTCCTCAGCCCATTCAGGGTTTTCAGAATAATAGGAAAGTAACCAAGCTTTCACACCAACAAAAGATCTAGGGTTTTCTCCATTATCAAGTAATGGAAGAACGGTAGCTTGTAAATCATCCCCTAATGAATCTTGATATTCACGAATCATCCAAGGGCCATTAATAACAGTAGCTACTTTGCCTTCTCTAAAGAATCCATTCATGATATCTGGGTTTAGGTCTTGCGGAATATAACCATTTTCAAACCAAGTTTGAATAAGTTCTCCACCAGCCACTGCACCTTCATTTGCTAAGCCGATATCTTCAATATCATAATCACCATTTTCTTCTGCGAATACATAAGCCCCATTACCAGAAAAGAATGGATAGGTAAAGTAGAAGTTAGCTGCTTCCATTAGGAAACCGTATTCATCGTTTGACGCATCAGTTTGCTCTTCAGCAATAGCCATAAGATCATCCATTGTTTCAGGTGCTTCATCCACTAAGGCATTATTATAGAATAACGCATAAGTTTCTGTTACAGCAGGGTATCCCCAATACTCGTCCTCGGCAGTAATTGCACTCAAAGCTGCCTCTGTATAGTCAGACTCTAACTCTCCAAGGTTTACTGGATCAATTAAACCACGTAATACAAGGTCACCTATTCGGTCGTGTGGTTGAAAAATGATATCTGGACCATTACCGGCAGGACCTTCCACATCTAATTTTTCTACTTGTTCTAACATATCGATTGGAATCGTCTCAATTTCAATTCCTGTTTCTTCCGTATATGCTTCGGCAATTTCATTAACTGCTTCTTCTTGCTTTTCTTCTGGATTTATCCAAACTGTTAATTGGTCAGGCTTCTCAGGCATTTCATCTGTTGAACCTTCTTCCGCCTCTCCTGAAGTTGTTTCTTCTGGTTGTGCGTCATCAGGTCCACAAGCTACTAATAGACCAATCATACATAAAAAAATAAACCAACTTCCTAACTGCTTTTTCATTGAATACTCCCCCTTGATTTGTGATTAAAAATTATTGCGAAAACGATTGCGCAACTTTCAAAATAAATTATACACACGAAATTACCTTTTGACAAGAGATTTTTAAAAAGAAAAAAATCTTTATATTTAAAAGATAGTATCGCTTTCAAAATAGAATTCGATTTGTTATAATTTTTTGAAATATGTAAATTGGTAAAGAATAATTATGGGTCATTAGTGCAAACGATTGTTAATATTAAAGGAGTGTAAAAATGGATATTTCATCAATAATTCATCGAACAACAAATGAATTCGTGTATGGTTACGGAAAGAAAAAATTGCATATACGTCTGAAAAGTAAAAAAGGAGATCTGCAAAATGTACAGTTAATCTATGGAGATCCTTATAATATAGAAAAAGGGGAGTGGCGCTGCGCTCAAAAAACAATGAACCTCAGTGGCAGCTGTGCATTATATGATTATTGGCATATAGAAGTAGAACCAATTTATCGTCGACTTCGATATGGGTTTGTCTGTACAGATCTGAAAGGCAACAAAAAAATCATTACCGAACGAGGTTTCTATGACACCATTCCTGCAGATATTGGCAACTTCTTCTGCTTTCCTTATTTACATGAGGTTGATGTCTTTCAGGCGCCGGATTGGGTCAAGGATACGGTTTGGTATCAAATTTTCCCAGAACGCTTTGCCAATGGTGATGCTTCGTTAAATCCAGAAGGGACATTACCATGGGGAAGTGAAGAACCATCTCCCACTAATTTTTTTGGCGGAGATTTCCAAGGAGTGATCGACCACTTAGATTATTTGGATGAATTGGGTATTAACGGATTGTATTTTACTCCTATTTTCAAGGCATACTCCAATCACAAATATGATACGATCGATTATTTCGAAATCGATCCACAGTTTGGTGATAAGAAAACCTTTCGTAAATTAGTGAAAGAGTGCCATAAACGAGGGATCAAAGTGATGCTTGATGCTGTATTTAATCATAGCGGCTTTTATTTTGAGCCATTCCAAGATGTCTTAAAAAATCAAGAAGAATCGAAATACAAGGATTGGTTCTTTATTTGGGATTTTCCGGTGAAGACAAAGGGACTGCCGAATTATGATACATTCAGTTTTGTAGCAAGCATGCCAAAATTAAACACAACTAATCCAGAAGTCAAGCAGTACTTACTGGAAGTTGCGAAATATTGGATTGAAGAATTTGATATTGATGGTTGGCGTTTGGATGTCGCGAATGAGGTGGATCATGTTTTCTGGCGTGACTTCCGACAAGTTGTTAAGAAGGCCAAGCCGGATGCCTATATTCTCGGAGAAATTTGGCACGATTCACTAAAATGGCTGCAAGGGGATCAATTTGATGCGGTTATGAATTATCCGTTTACGAATGGGGCAGTGGAGTTTTTCGCCAAACAAAACATGGATAGTCCGACATTTTTGGACACGATCACGAAGGTATTACATATGTATCCGCAGAACGTCAATGAAGTCACTTTCAATTTGTTAGACAGTCATGATACACCACGTATTCTGACAGAAGCGGATGGGGAAAAAGCACGGATTAAGCTATTATATTTATTCCAAATGTCCTTTATCGGTTCACCATGTATATACTATGGAGACGAGATAAGTATGGATGGAGGTGATGATCCAGGTTGTCGAAAATGCATGGTGTGGCAGGAAAACAAACAGGATCAAGAAATGTTTGCCTTTGTCAAACGATTGATAAACCTAAGAAAAAAACTTCCTGCTTTCGGTAATGAAGCCGAATTTCGCTTTTTAGGATATCAAGGTGGTGCGATTGTTTACGAGAAACAAACAAAGCATGAACAGCTTGTGTTTGTGCTGAATAATAGTGAAAATTTTCAGGTTATGGAGGTACCTTCCTTATCGCATCAAGACGTAACAGAAATATTTAGCAATGATACGATAACCTTTCATAAAGAGACACAACTTGAATTAGAGGGTTATGGTTTTCGGTGTTTTCGGGTGAGATAATTGACTTCATAAAAAACTTGGAAATTATGTATGTCCAAGTTTTTTATGAATGATTTCATTCGAAGTTCAGAAGTGGGAATAGTCAATGCTTATTCAATCTTAATAACGTAATCATGAAAATAATGGTTGCGCTTGCAATGTGAATAGTATATACTCCTAAGAAAACGATTGCACTTATTTTAGAGAAATACTTTTGATATGTGTAAAAATAAGTATAATAAGGCTTGGTTTTTACTTGTGATCTTTTAATAATAAATGCAATCGTTTGCTTAAATTTCAGACTAAAATAGGAGGGAAACGTAATTTGAAAAAGCAGAAAAGACAGTATGTTATGGTGCGAATGATGGTTATCGTCATGTTATTCAGTTTATTTGCGGGCATACAACCAATATCAGACGTACAAGCGGACGAAATAACGGAAGAAAATGTATTGCGAATTCATTATGACTATGGTGACGATTCCGTTACCGACATAGGCGCTTGGTTATGGGGGGATGTAACCACACCTTCAGAAACAACTGGAGAGTGGCCAGATGGAGTCTGGTTTGAAGAGGATAAAACAAATGATTATGGTGCTTATATTGATGTAGAAGTGATGGAAGAGGCAGAAGAGGTTCAATTACTGATTAATAATCGTAATGGAGATGAGTTGACTGAAGAGATCACGATTGAGATATTATCTGATCAAATGCAAGAGGTTTGGTTAACCAATGATGGAGAGGTTTATTATTATGAACCAATGGAATTGGAGGATAATAGTATTCGAATTCATTATCAAACAGAGGGAGAATCCTATGAACCTTGGGGTGTTTGGACGTGGGATGATGTACTTCAGCCATCTGATGAGTGGCCAACCGATGCGCATCCTTTTTCAGACGAACAAACCGGTCCTTATGGTGCCTATGTAGATATTCCTTTGAAGGACAATCCGGGATCAATCGGGTTTTTATTGGTAGAAAGAATCGAAAATGGCGCCCAAACAAATGATTTTCATTTTGCAGAACTGGACAAGCATCGGCAAATCTTTTTGAAAGCTGACAGTGAAGAAGTATACACTAATCCGTATTATGTATCAGATCAGGTGGAGGAAGAGATACCGGAAGAGACAGAAGGGAAGCAGGATATTAAAGTAAGTGCCTCTGTGAATCGAGCATTTACCTATAATGATCATGCTGTCTTAGAAGTAAACATCAACAATCAATCTGACCTGGGAATACGTCAAATTTATGCAGATACTTCTGCTTTAGGCGGCAAAGAACGACTGGAAATATCACCTGAACTAAATGAGGTTACTCTATCTGCTTCTTATCATATAGAGCCTGGCGAGAAAGATATTCCTGTCACAGTCGTGGATGAAGCAGGGGGCACATATAAGACTAGCGTGACTGCTACAGTTGATGCGAGAGAAATCGGCGAGGGTACGACGGATTGGGATGAATCAATCATTTATTTTATGCTAACGGATCGCTTTTACGACGGTAATTCTGCTAATAATGATCCTTATGATTTGGGGTATCAAGATTATGACAATCCCCGTGGTACCTATCAGGGTGGAGATTTTAAAGGTGTAACAGAGAAATTAGATTATTTAGCTGAACTTGGGGTTAATACGATTTGGATTACCCCAATCGTTGAAAATATTGGTCATGATGTTAATTATAATGAATCTCAAGGTTCCTATTTTGCTTACCATGGGTATTGGGCGAAGAATTTTGAAGAGCTCAATCCTCATTTAGGAACAGTAGAAGAGTTTCATGAACTTATTGATGCTGCAGCAGCACGTAATATCGATATTATGGCAGATGTCGTTCTCAATCATCCTGGATATGGATTGAAATCAGTAGATGCACTGGGCGAAAATGCACCAGGTGGTTATCCGACCAGTGAAGACCGTCTACGGTTTGAGGATATGTTAAGAGAAAGTTCTGGTTCTGGAGATTTGACAACGGAACTATCCGGATTACCTGATTTCTTAACAGAAGAAGCTGCTGTTCGTGAACAAATGGTAGAATGGCAATCAAACTGGGTTGAAAAGTCTACTACACCAAATGGTAATTCATTGGCTTCTTATCGAGTGGATACAGTGAAGCATGTAGATGATACAACCTGGCAGCATTTTCGTAATGAATTAACTAAAAAAGAACCTGAATTCCAATTGATTGGTGAATCATGGGGAGCTGGACAGTCGAATGATCATGGCTATCTTCAAACAGGTACGATGAATTCTTTGTTAGATTTTGAATTTAAGGGTACTGCAAACAATTTTGTGAATGGAAATTTAGAGAGTGCTAATCAAACTTTGATAGAGCGAAATCAGAATATGGATAATACATCTTTATTAGGGCAGTTTTTAAGTAGTCATGATGAAGATGGTTTTCTTTATCAATTAGATGGTGATGAAGGAAAAGCAATGATAGCAGCATCTTTACAAATTACTGCTAAGGGACAGCCGGTTATCTATTATGGAGAAGAATTGGGACAATCGGGTGCTAATAATTGGCCAGAATATGATAATCGCTATGACTTTGCTTGGGACGAAGTAGAAGGAAATGAAATGTTAGCGCATTACCAAGAGTTAGTTTCCTTCCGAAATGATCATTCTGATATTATGGCTAAAGGGGAACGTCAACAAGTTGCCGGTTCTGATGAGGAACAATTTATCCTTGTGGAACGGTCGTTTCAAGGGAAGTCTGCTTATGTTGCTTTCAATACAGCTGATACGACAAAGCAAGTTTCTTTAACTGTAGATAATGAGGAAACAGAAATTGTCGACCATTATCAAGATCAAACATATGAGGCTGAAAGAAATGAAGCCGGTGAATTTGAAGTATTCATTGATATTCCTGCTATGGAAGATGGGGGTACCGTTTTATTAACAGCAAACAATGGAAATATTGTAGATGGAGAAGAAGGGGAAGAACAGCCAGAAGGTCGTGATATTCCTGACAACCATTTGCGCGTTCATTTTCCTGAAGATGGTGCTGACTTTGATGGATTAGGATTATGGTTGTGGGAAGACGTTGCAACTCCTTCAGAAAGTGCAGGTAGCTGGCCGGACGCCGCATTATCTTTTGAAGAACAGAACCAAACCGAATATGGAAGGTATATTGATGTTGAGCTAGCAGAAAATCCTAATGAGGTAGGCTTGCTGATTAATCATTCCAATGGCGATAACTTATCAGGAGATATCTTTGTTCAGATGCTTTCCCCAGAAATGAATGAAGTTTGGTTGAATAAAGATTATGAAGTGTTTTATTACGAACCATTAGAGAAGGAAAATTCACTTCGTGTTAATTTTTATCAAACAGCAGAAAGTTATGACCCATTTGGTTTGTGGACATGGGGTGATGTGGCAGAACCAACGGAAGATTGGCCTGATGGAGCACATTCTTTCGCCGATGATCGTCAAGGAATGAAAGGGTCTTACTACGATTTACCTCTCACAAATGAAGCAGAACAAATAGACTTTTTACTAATGAATAAAGAAACAGAATGGCAGTCAGAAGAATTGTCATTTGATCAATTAGAGCAGCACACACAAATTTTTGTACAGAAAGATGATCCTATGATATACACGAACCCTTACTTTGTAAGTCAAGATGGCTTAGTATCTGCAGAAGTCTTGTCAGACCAAGAGATAGAATTAAAATATACTTCTGTTCAAGGATTTACAGAGGCACAATTATTAGAGGATATTACCGTATTAACAAGCGAAGAACAAGAAGTAGAAATGAATTCAGTGACCATAATAGAAGATGATAACACCGTATTATTGAACGGAAGTTTTGATCTGGACCAGGCTCCATTTACGATTCAGCATAATGGACGTGAAGTCATTGCATCAATTGGTTGGCGATTAAAAGATAATATGTATGGCTATGAAGGGGATCTGGGATTGGAAGTCCATGATTCTAGTAATGCTACCTTAAAGGTCTGGTCACCAAGTGCGGACAATGTATTCGTCGTCTTGTACGATAAGGATGATGCGAAGCAAGTTATTAAAGATGATTTGGAGATGACACGTTCCGAACAAGGCGTCTGGGAAGTAGAGTTAAATAAAGAAACAACTGGATTGGATGATATGATTGGTTATTATTATCATTTTGCTATAGAACGTGAAGGGGAAACGGCATTAACACTAGATCCTTACGCAAAATCTATGGCAGCTTGGAATAGTAATGACGCTGAAGCTAATATTGGCAAGGCGGCTATTGTCGATCCAAGTTCATTAGGGCCAACATTAGATTATGCCTCGATTGATGGTTTTGAAAAACGTGAAGATGCGATTATTTATGAAACGCACGTGCGTGATTTTACGTCTGATCCATCGATTGATGATGAATTAGAAGCTCAATTTGGTACGTTCGCTTCCTTTGTAGAAAAATTAGATTATATAGAAGATTTGGGAGTCACTCATATTCAATTACTCCCGGTAATGAGTTATTTTCATGCGAATGAAATGAACAAAGATGATCGGCTATTAGACTGGGAATCAACGGATACCAACTATAACTGGGGGTATGATCCACAAAGTTATTTTTCGTTAACTGGAATGTATTCCGAAAATCCAGAGGATCCTGAAAAAAGAATCGAAGAATTTAAAAATTTAGTGGATGAAATTCATAAACGTGATATGGGAGTTGTTTTAGATGTGGTCTATAACCATACGGCCCAGTTGCATATATTGGAAGATTTAGAACCCAATTATTATCATTTTATGGACGCAGATGGGACGCCGCGTGAAAGTTTTGGTGGTGGTCGTTTAGGAACAACCCATCAAATGGCAAGACGTATTTTAGTAGATTCTATAACCTACTGGGTAGACGAGTATAAAGTCGATGGTTTTCGATTTGATATGATGGGAGACCATGATGCAGAATCCATTCAAATGGCATATGATGAAGCAAAAGAATTGAATCCAAATGTTGTGATGATTGGCGAGGGTTGGGTAACCTATGTAGGTGACGAAAATAACCCAGATGTGCAACCCGCTGATCAGAGTTGGATGGAGGATACGACGAGTGTTGGTTCCTTTTCCGATGATTTTCGTAATGAATTAAAATCAGGTTTTGGTAGTGAAGGAGAGCCAAGATTTATTACTGGAGGGGCCCGCGATATTAATAGAATATTTGAAAATCTTACGGCTAATCCCGGTAATTTTACAGCAGATGATCCAGGGGATGTGGTGCCTTATATTGCGGCACATGATAATTTAACCTTACATGATGTGATTGCCCAATCAATTAAAAAGGATCCAAAAGATCACGCCGAGGAAATACATCAACGCATCCGGTTAGGTAATTTAATGGTATTAACTGCTCAAGGAACACCATTTATTCATGCCGGTCAAGAGTATGGCAGAACCAAGCAATTCCGCCATGAAGATTTTAAAGGAGAGGTAACGGAACCTCCTTATAAGTCTACTTATCTCACAGATAAAGATGGAAATCCATTTGAATATCCATATTTCATTCACGATTCGTATGACTCAACGGATGCGATTAACCAGTTTGACTGGCAGAAAGCGACCAATACGGAAGCATACCCAACAGAGACGACAACAAGGGATTATACAAAAGGTTTAATTGAACTCAGGCGTTCCACTGATGCATTTCGACATGGAACCATGGAAGATGTCCATGATAAAGTTTCTTTATTGGATATTCCTGAAATAGATAATGAAGACCTTGTCATTGCTTATCGTTCAGAAGATTCTGCTGGAAAAGAGGAGTATTTCATTTTTGTAAATGCAGATGATCAAACAAGATCTTTAACATTATCCGAAGATTTAACAAATGGTGAGATTATTGTTGATCAAGAGACAGCTGGAATGAATGTTATCGAGGAACCGACTGGTGTTACTCTTTCTGAGCATTCTATTGAAATAGAGCCGTTATCAGCTATTGTTATTCGAGTAGCAGAGCAGGATGATGATTCAGACAATGAAGATAGCACCGGTGGAGATGATGGTTCAAACGGTGAAGATGACAGTGATGGTCATGACGATTCACACGGTGAGGAAGATGGCAGCGGTGGCAATGATGATTCAGACGGTGATAATGGCACCAACGGCAATGACGATCCAGATGGTGATGATGGATCTAATGAAAACGGTGGGACTGAATCGAATTCCAACAAAGATACAGACGCAAATAATGATTCGAAAAACGGTTCTTTACCAGATACAGCAACCTCTACATTTAATTGGATAATTACTGGTCTGCTATTTGTGCTACTAGGTTTTGTTATAGTGTATTTTGAGTTGAGACGTAAAGTAGAAAAAGAGTAATTACGCCGCTTTGAAAGAGTAGTTTTTCAAAGGTACGATCCGTTTAGTGAGAAAACTATAAAAATGATTGTTAGGACACTTGCTCATAAAAAAAACTTGGACAAATATAATGTCCAAGTTTTTTATGATTGATTTCATTTCACCAACCGACTCCATGGAGTTGCAGTCTCCCGAATCGCTTGTTTTACCTTCTGTAGATTATCCGTGCCCACGGATTCCAACCAGTTATGAAAAGCTTCAGGACCTTCTTTGGCAAAAGGCTCGACCGCATCTTTCCAAATGGCGCGTCCACAAAGACAACCATTAAATGTCGCTCCCGCTTCTTTAGCGAAATAGAGGGTATCGACAAATTGTTTGTTGGTAACACCACCGCTTAAATAGATAAAAGGGAGACGGCTTTTATCAGAACAGTTTTTATAGTGAGCTTTGGCTTCTTCTTGGCTAAAGACAGGATCATAATTATCATATTGGTGATTACCTTCGATATGGTAAATAGATACTGGCACTTCTACTTTCAACAAATCTATGCCGTATGCTTCCTTAGAGAATTCGGTCATGAAATACTCAATGATAGCTGGTTTTTTCTTGGCGAATTCCGTCCCTTTGGTATTTAAACCTTCAGTGCTGTAAGAAACAGGTTCTAGAATAAACAATAAATCATTTTGTCGGCATTCGTCTCCCACACGTTTGATGAATGCTTTTTTTGTATTATTGAACAGTGCTTCTTCTTGATGATCAAAATAGATTAATAGTTTGACTGCGCTGGCTCCACGCTGCACTAAATCCTGTATCGCATATTCGTCAACTAAGTTGGGCAGTCGTCCTTTTTCAGAAGCATCATAACCCGTTTTCTCATAGGCCATAATCAAGCCAACATCATCATGCAGTTGCGCAGCGGCCTCCCAGCCATACTCTGGATCAAGCAAAAGGGAGGATGATTGGTTGCCCAGCACCTTACTCACACCTTCCTTGAATTGGGATAATCCATCTTTATACGTGATATGGTCATTCATCGATTGAATCATTTTTCCTAATGATCCACGTTGATCCATGGCGGTGGCAAAGACGATTTGTTCTTGATCAGAAATTAATTCGAGTCCTCGTTTTTTTCCTGGGGTAAGTTTCATTCCATTATCCTCCCGTTATCGCATATTTTCTTTACTTTCATTTTCTCCACATATTTGTCGATATGATCCGTTTGAATCGCTCCAGTATGAGGGTGCAAGGCATTGAGAACACCCATACTAAGGGCATACTTCATCAATGCCTCATTGGCTAATCCTTTCGACAAGCCCGCTGCAAAACCAGCTATGACTGAATCCCCGGAACCAACTGGATTAATTGCCTCTACCTTTGGCGGGGTAATCTTATAAATCACTTCTTTTTGTTTGACATAGGCACCAGTCTTCCCTGTGGTTACAACGACCCAAGGAATACCCGCGAATGTTTCGGTATAAAGAGCAGAGATAATTGCTGCCTCATTTGTAGGTGGTTCCTCTAATAAATCAGCTAACTCTTCCATATTTGGTTTGATTAAAAACGGTTTGTCTGCTGCTTGGATTGTGTAAGAGAGTAGATCTCCTTTGGTATCAAGCAGCACGGACGCACCGAATTGATTAGCCGTCTGGATTAATAAACGGTAAAAGGACGTATCTAATCCTTTGGGCAGACTACCGGAGATCGTAATAACGTCCGCTTTTTTCACAAGGTTTGCAAAGCTATCGAGAAACGCTTCTGCTTCTTTTTCGCTAATCTCTGGCCCGGATTCTAAGATTTCCGTTTGCTGCCCTTCATGAATAATCGCAATACAATTCCGCGTCTCTCCAGTAATCGATGTAAAATGATCAATGATATTTTCCTCAACAAGACTTTTTCGTATGAAAGAACCTAAACTGCCTCCTAAAAAACCCGTAGCGGCGACCTTTTCGTCAAGCTGTTGGATTACTCTTGCTACATTAAGCCCTTTTCCACCGGCCGTTTTGGAAAAAGTGGATACTCGGTTTACCGTATCAAGATCGAAAGGCTTTAAGGAATAATTAATATCAACAGAAGGGTTTAAGGTAACTGTTAAAATCATTATTCATTCACCTCACTCTTTTCCTTGTGATATTTTTCCTTACCTGCTACTGTAACGGATTGAATCGTAAGTTGATCATCGATTACCACAAAATCAGCTATCTTTCCTGTGGCTATACTACCGAGTAGATCATCTCGACCAATACTTGCAGCAGGAGAGAGAGAGGCAAGGTGCCATATGTCATATAATGGCTCGCTCGTCCATGTTTGCAGATTTTTCACCCCATCGATCAAACGCAATGTACTGCCAGCCAGGGAACCACTCTCGGTACGTGCGATGCCATCTTCCATGACCACCGGGAATTCACCTAGCATATAGTTCCCATCTGGCATTAATCCCGCTCGCATACAATCAGTAATTAAGGTCAACTTGTTACCTTTTATTTTGGCCGCTAACGAAGCTACTTCCGGATGGACGTGGTGTCCATCGCAGATTAGTTCGGCAAAAGCTTGTTCCTCTATGAAGGCAGCACCAGCCACTCCTGGTTCGCGATGGTGTAAGCCAGACATGCCATTAAATAAGTGAACAAAGTTGTTTGCCCCCGCATGAATCGCTTTTTGGCAACAATCGTAACTCGCGTCGCTATGAGCGATGCTTAGTAACACGCCATCTTTATGAATAGAATCAATAAATTCGATGGCTCCATTGCGCTCTGGTGCCAGTGCAATCTTGACAATAGAGCCCTCGGCGAGCTGCTGCCAGGATAGAAATTGCTTTTCATCTGGGTCACAAAAGTAGTCTGGATTTTGCGCACCCTTATGCTTTTCGGTAAAATATGGACCTTCCAAAAACATACCTTCTGATTGTGCCCCTTGTAACCCTTGTTTAACGGCATCACGAATGGCTTTAATGGCCTGCTCAAGATCCGCTTCCGAAGAGGTCAACGTTGTTGGTAGAAAGCGGGTAACACCGAGTGGCAGAATGGCTTCAGAAATACCGTGAATTGCCTCCGTGTTCCCATCCATCACATCATAGCCGTTGATGCCATGAATATGGGTGTCAAATAGCCCAGGAGCAACGGTATAACCACTCCAATCAATGATGTTGGCTTGATTCGGTACCTCGTCAACAAAAAAACCAAATCGATCCTGATTCACTTGTAAATAAGCATCTTTTTTTTCACCGTCTTCTAGTAAAAAACGGCTTGCCTTAATGAAATAGGTCATATAATCCCTTCTTTGTGGTTATTTGTCATAATCGTAAATCGTAACCCCTTGCACTACTCGATTCACATTACCATCCGGGCTTGGGTTATCTGGAGTAATGCCAAGCCGCAATGACTTCTGTAGTGCCAAGCTTTGGGCAAATAGGATATAGAGTAGGGCCGCATGGAAATCATCTGTACGGATATTAAAACCAGCTGATACTGGAATGGTCCAATCGGCTAACGTTTCGACAGCGTCATTTTGTTCCGTCGTTAAGGCTATGATTTTGGGTTTAACAGGACTGTCTGCAATCTCCCGCAGAATATCCATATCGTATTTTCTTGTATAAGCATCTTGTGAGAAGAAAAGTACGACCGCAGTTTGATCATTCAAAACTGACTTCGGTCCATGGCGGAAACCTAAGGATGATTCGTGTAAAGCGACTACTTTGCCTGCACTTAATTCCAACATTTTTAGTGCAGCTTCATGAGATAGCTGTCCTAACATACCAGAACCTAGATAGATAATACGCTCCCAATCAAAGTCACAAATATTTTTCACAGATGTTGGAATGCTAGGAATTAGTTTTTTGGCCGCTTGGATTACATTGGTATCTAAGTTATTAGAAGTAAATAAGGTATAGGCTGAGATCAGCATGCAAGTAAAACTACTAGTCATAGCAAAGCCTTTATCATGGGCTTTCTCAGGCATTAAAATAGTAAGAGCGTTTGTATCTTCTTTTGTGTCTGCGGCTAGCTTTCCGTCCTTGTTACAGGTAATAATTACTTGATAAAAATCGGTAATAAGCTGTTTTCCGAGTTTTACGGCGGCTACACTCTCCGGGCTATTACCAGAACGAGCAAAGGATACCATGATAGTAGGGACATCCTGTAAATATTCCGCTGGGCTTGCCACTATATCGGTTGTTGCTATGGAGTCCAATTGTATCTGTTTTTGATGATTGGTGCGTAACAAGGGAGTAATGGTATCCCCGATAAAGGCAGAGGTTCCTGCACCTGTGAATATAACTCGAACATAATCATGTTTTTCATAAATAGCAGTTAAAAATGGATTCCATATATCCCGTTGCTCAGAAAGAATGGTTCTTAATTCTTCCCACATTTCTGGCTGCTGTTGAATTTCTGTTGCTGTATGAAGCGCTTGTTTGTTTTGTAATTCTTCGTTTGTCATGTTAAACATTCTAGATCCTCCTGTAATTAATTAATTCTTTAAGTGGTTATGTCGTTATAACCAGTTGGTGTAAATAAGAAGCCCTTGTTAAATGGGCTAGGTTAATTCTACCGTGTAATTGAATTTATCACCGGGTGTCACGCTAACGGTATACTCAATCAGCTGATCATTATGATAAGCAAGTCTTTTTACTAACATAGCAGGAGAACCTGCTGTTAATTGAAGATAATCTGCCTCTTCCTTGCGCAAGCTGCTGGCAGAGAAATGTTCCACAGCTTTGGTGACATGGATTTGGTATTCTTGCCGAAAAATTTCGTACATAGGCCGTTCGTTTAAATCATTTTTGGTGAGACCAGGAAATGTTTCCTTGGGCAAATACGAGGTTTCGTAGATGAGAGGCTCCTGATCAGCGAGCCGCAATCTGACAATTTGAAAGACTTCATCCAAAGCCGTTACATTCATTTTATGGGCCAATCGTTCATCCAAGGCAATTTCCTGGAAAGAAAGGACTTGCGTTGTTGGCGTTTTTCCTAATTTTTTCATTTCATCGGTGAAACTATATAGCTTAATCAATTTTTGATGATAACTAACGGGAGATACAAAAGTTCCCTTACCGTGTAGTTTATAGATATAGCCTTCGCGTTCTAACTCCTGCAAGGCGCTTCTCACTGTAATTCGGCTTAAGTTGTAGATTTCGCATAATTCCCTTTCGGATGGCAACTTTTGATCGACTTGAAGTTCTTTATTGTCCATTTTAAGGATAAGCTCATCCATCAATTGCAGGTATAAAGGCACTTTGCTTGCTTTATCCAATTATCTTCCTCCTTTCCCAAACGAAAATGTGTCAGTAGTATATCAGATTGGTTATGACCAGTTGGGTAAAGTATAATAGATCTTGTTCTTTCTGTAAAGCTACAATGATAAAAATAATCCACTTGTCTCTATTGTCATCAAGCTCGACTTAGTTCACACAATATGGCAATCTTATTTTGTTGTTTCATGTTTACGTGCTTTTTTTCGGTAAGCAGAGGGAGTAAAACTCGTTTCCCTTTTAAAAGTCTGTGAGAAAAAGGAAAGAGAAGAAAAACCGTTGATTTCGGCAATTTCTGCGATAGAATAATCGGTTGTTTCTAATAGATTCTTAGCATCCTTGATACGAACATTGTTTAAGTACTCTATTGGAGAGACACCCATATCTTTCTTGAATGCATGTGAAAGATAGTATTTGTTGCTATGCCCTGCTTTTGCCAGCCTATCCAATGTAATATCCTCGCGAAAGTTTTTATCTAAATAGTGCTTTACAAAACTTGTTAATTTGCTTAATTCCTTCGTATTATTTTGTTCGATGGTGATTGTGGGTTCACGCCATAATTTGATAACTAGAATTTCAATAATATTTTGACAAATAACTTCGTACTCTTCTTTGCTTTGCTGCACTTCTTCCAATAGTTTATTTAAGTAAAATAAAATATCTTCACGTTCCCCCTCATATCGATACAAACCAATCGGTTCATTGTTTTCTTCCGTTAGCCAGAAGGAAAGTCCCTCAATTCCCAAGGCAATATACTCTAACGAATCTTGTGCGTTTGAGCGTTCTGTATGTTCAATATGTGGGTTAATAATTACTAAATCATTTTGCTGGACCGGTACATCATAATCAGGAAGTACAAACGCTCCTTTTCCTTTGGTAATATAAAACAGCTCAGTGAAATGGTGCGTATGTGAAGTGCTATGCCATCCCTTATCATACGTTGAACGTGTGACATACAAGAGCTTAAACGATATTTCTTTTGTAAGTATTTTGTTCATTTTATACATTTCATAAGACATTTTATTCACCTGCTCCATTTTGTCTAAGATTTAATTAAATCTATTTTACGGAGGGATAAAATAAAAATCAAATCAGGTTGTTTAAAAGAACGGTTAAATCAATGGTGTTACGCAGAAAATGATCGTTACTATTCAAGCCAAAGAAATGTCATTCCTTTTTGATGATGATGTTGATAGTAATTGAAATCGCTATTTAATAGGATTTTTAACTCCAGTTTATCCACTGTAAAACAAGATTACTAAAAAAAACAACAATATTTCGATTGAGAAAGCGTTTTAAAAATCGATAGAATGAAATTGTAATAACCAACCAAAGGAGGCAACCGGAATGAAATTAAAAAGTTTATTGTTTATAGGATTTATGATGATCGTTATTTTTACATTAGTTGCTTGTAGTGGGGAAAGCGATGATGAGGGTGAAGAAAATACTGGCGGATCAGATGAAGATGTTACATTACATTTAGCAGCTTTGGAATCTGCTTATGGCGCTGAAATGTGGGATAACATTATTGAAGATTATGAGGCAATGAATGAAAACGTTACCGTTGAATTAACGATTGAACAGAACTTGGAAGAGGTTGTTCGTCCGCAAATGCAAGCTGGCAATTACCCAGATGTCTTTTTGTTAGCTACGGATCGTGAAGAGGCGCTGACCGAGACACTTATTAAAGATAATGGATTGGAAAACATTACAGATGTCTTAGATAAAACAGTGCCTGGCGAAGAGGTGACAGTTGCTGACAAATTACTGGACGGATTTGCAGATACATTAGCAACTAACCCTTATGGAGATGGTGAAATGTATTTAGCACCAATGTTCTATAGTCCTTCAGGCATGTTTTATAATGCTGGTTTATTAGAGGAACAAGGCTGGGAAGTTCCTGAAACATGGGATGATATGTGGGCCTTAGGTGATGAGGCTGCTAATGAAGATTTACCACTCTTCACTTATCCAGTTGCGGGCTATTTTGATACCTTTATCGGTTCGATGTTATATGCGTCAGGTGGACCAGAATTCTTTCATTCGGTGATGACATATGAAGAAGGAATTTGGGAGACAGAAGAAGCCGAACGTGTGCTACAAACCATCGAACAATTAGCAGAGTATACACATCCAAATACTGTAGCTAATGCTAATCCGAATGATTTTACAAGAAACCAGCAATTAATCCTAGACAATGAAGCCTTATTTATGCCTAATGGAACATGGGTTGTTGGTGAGATGGAGGAAGCACCAAGAGCTGATAACTTTGAATGGGGCATGACTTCTGTTCCAGCATTTGAAAGTGGTGAGGGAGATCGTTATGCCTTTACATTCTTCGAGCAAATGTGGATTCCTGCAGAAGCAGAAAACAAAGAGGCAGCAAAAGATTTTATTGCCTACATGTATTCTGATGAAGCGGCAGATACATTCCTTGAAGCTGGAGCGGTACAGCCAATCGAAGATATTACAGATAAATTAGAAGGAAATATGCTGGAATACTACAGCGTTTATGATGAAGGAGTGCTTCCTGCCATGGGAACCTTTGCTTCGACAAACCCTGTACCAGGTGTAAGTATAAGTGAAGCCCTGTATGAAAATGTCGATAATGTAGTCAATGGTCAAATGACTTATCAAGAGTGGCAAGCAGCTATTCAAGAGGCATCGGATCAATTGAGACCTGAAATGAACTAGGTGGGGAATGATTTCAAAACGATACGGCGAGTTCTATTCATAGACTCGCTGTATCGTTTCATCCAGATTAGCAAAGGTTTATATGGAAGCAGTGTCTTTCAAGAGAGGTGAGCAACTTGAGTAAAAAAATGTCTAGAAACATTTTCATTGCGGTCTGTGTTTTACCTGCAGTGTTGTTATTTATATTGTTTATGGTAGTACCAACATTTGAAGTGTTTAGAATGTCACTTTATCGCTGGGGGGGTCTTTCTAGTTCTCAGGAGTTTGTTGGTTTCGATAATTTTCGAATTTTATGGAATGATATGAATTTTATTCAGTCGTTCCAAAACTCGATTTTATTAATTGTACTTGTTGCCCTTGTTACCTTGTTCTTTGCCTTATTTTTTGCAGCGATATTGACAAGAGAACAATTAAAAGGCGGCAATTTCTTTCGGGTTATCTTTTATATACCAAATATTCTGTCCATTGTTGTTATTGCAGGTATATTCTCGGCGGTGTATAACCCGGATAATGGTCTTTTGAACAGTGTCTTAGGGGTGTTTCAGTTAGAAAGCTGGCAGCAAATGTGGTTGGGAAATCAGGATATTGTTATTTATAGTGTGGCAGGGGCATTAGTCTGGCAGGCAATTGGTTATTATATGGTGATGTATATGTCGAGTATGGCGAGCGTACCACCTAGTTTTTATGAAGCGGCTTCTTTAGAAGGTGCCAGTCAAATAAAGCAGTTCACCAGTATTACGCTCCCATTGATCTGGAATAATATCCGTACGACATTAGCCTTTTATATTATTAGTACCATAAATCTCAGTTTCTTATTGGTAAGGGCGATGACTGGAGGAGGACCAGGCGGATCAACAGAAGTCTTCCTTTCCTACATGTATGATCAAGCGTACGGCAATTCAACGTATGGTTATGGAATGGCGATTGGTGTGGTAGTGTTTACCTTCTCATTCATACTTGCGGCGATTGTTAGTCGAATTACCAAAAGAACGGTATTAGAGTATTAAGGGGGTGTAGTAATTGAAAAAATCGAAACGAATAAGCACAACGACACTATTTAAAGTATTTATTTATGTGGCATTAGTGAGTTTGGCTGTCTCCATCATTGTTCCTGTAGGCTGGGTGTTTATGGCCTCTATCAAAGAAAACCAAGAATTTTATGGAAATCCGTGGACATTACCAGATGGTTTTCATTTTCAAAACTTTGCAGAGGCATTTATCGAGGCACAAATGGGACAATATCTCTTAAACTCTATCATTGTGACTGTACTGGCTCTACTTTTCTTACTGGTGTTGGCCTTGCCAGCAGCTTATGTACTGTCACGATTCAAATTCTTTGGAAGTAATTTGCTAAATGGTTTTATTAAGGCTGGTCTATTTATTAATGTCAGCTATATTGCAGTACCCATCTTTTTATTACTACTTGGCTGGGACAATGTATTACAAGATATCATCGGGCAAAATTTTTTTCTAGATAACCGGGCGATTTTGGCATTAATTTATGCTTCCACAGCATTACCGTTTACGATCTTTTTGTTATCCAGTTATTTTGAGACTTTACCATCTGACTTTGAGGAAGCGGCGAATATTGATGGAGCAGGTTATTTTCGGACGATGTTTTCCGTCATGCTGCCAATGGCTATGCCAAGTATTGTGATCGTTATTCTCTTTAACTTCCTACTGTTTTGGAACGAATATCTATTGGCACTTACGATCATGCCTGGGGATAACAAGACATTGCCAGTAGGGCTTCTTAATCTACTAGCTGCAGAACGAGCGGCTGTCAATTATGGTCCGATGTATGCTGGTATGGTTATTGTCATGCTACCGACATTAATTTTATACATCATTGTACAGAAGCGTTTAACAGAAGGCATGACTGTTGGCGGAGTGAAAGGATAGGTGATAGAAATGAAGAAATCAACCGGGCGTATTACACTCCCCATTGAAGAAAATTTTTTAGAAGAAACGAAGGAATTAATGGAGCGATGGGGTGCCGATGCCTTACGAGATAGTGACGGTACCAAAATGGAAGAAGCTATTAAACAACTACATGCAAAAATATATACTACTTATTTTGTTGCTCGAGGAAATAATGAATTCGCTGAGCAGCACTTGGAGGAAACACAACAAATTTATCTTATGTCCTCTTTCCATGTAGCAACGGAATCGGTCTTGGAAATAGATTTTATGGCTGGTTATTTTGAGGAGCAAATCGAACCAGATTACCGGCATGACCCCAAAAAATGGTGGGAAGTGATGGATCGAACAACCGGAGAGATCATTGATACAAGCCACTGGTCCATCGATAAAGAAAGAAATAAATTAGTACTCCATGACGCAGAACCATGGCATGAATATACGGTTTCCTACCTGGCTTATATGAAATGGGACCCGACGCACATGTATAATCATATGACGAATAATTGGGGAGATAAACCGCATGAGATTCCGTTCGATGCTCGCCAGCCTTATTCGAATCAATTTATCAAAGACTATTTAAGAGAATGGCTTCGAGAGAATTCAGATACCGATGTTGTCCGTTTTACGACTTTTTTCTATCATTTTACGCTTGTGTTTAATCATGTAGGACAGGAAAAATTTGTAGATTGGTTTGGATATGGAGCGAGTGTTTCGGTTGCAGCACTAGAAGCTTTTGAAGAAGAAAAAGGATATAAGCTTCGTCCAGAGGATCTAGTGGATCAAGGCTATTACAATTCACCATTTCGAGTACCATCTAACGCTTATTTGGATTATATTGATTTTATCCAGAAATTTGTCGCACGCGAAGTAAAAGAGTTAGTAGATATTGTACATGATTACGACAAAGAAGCAATGATGTTTTTGGGGGATAATTGGATTGGGACAGAGCCGTATGGTTCCTATTTCAAAGAAACGGGTATCGATGCGGTTGTAGGCAGTGTAGGGGATGGAACCACGTTGCGTCTTATTTCAGACATTCCACATGTACGCTATACGGAAGGTCGCTTTCTTCCTTATTTCTTTCCAGATACCTTTTATGAGGGGAATGACCCTGTCGTAGAGGCAAATGAGAATTGGCTGACAGCTAGGAGAGCTTTAATGCGAAAGCCAGTAGATCGAATTGGTTATGGTGGTTACCCAAGCTTACCTTATCAGTTTCCGGACTTTATTGATTACGTGGAAAAGGTAACCGATGAATTTCGCGATATCTATCATACGATAGCAGAAGCAAAGCCATACACTGGCGTAAAAGTTGCGATTTTGAATGCTTGGGGCAAGTTACGCACCTGGCAGACACACATTGTAGCGCATGGAAAATATTATCAACAGACTTACTCTTATTATGGAATAGTGGAGGCATTAAGCGGTGCTTCGGTAGATGTAGAATTTATTAGTTTTGATGATATATTGGAAAAAGGTGTTCCGACAGATATTGATGTAATAATTAACGCCGGTGATGCAGGTACGGCTTTTTCAGGAGGGGATAAGTGGAGGAATCAAACATTGGTGTCTCTCCTAAGAGAATGGGTATACCATGGCGGCGGTTTGATTGGAGTCGGAGAACCATCGGCAGTTCATCACCAAGGTCGTTACTTCCAATTAGCCAATGTGCTTGGTGTGGATAAGGAATTAGGATTTAGTTTATCTACCAATAAATATGTCACCGAAGAAACCAATAGTCACTTTCTAACCAAGGACTTGACTCGCTATGACTACGGAGAAGGGAGCAATAATATCTATGCCTTAAATGATGATACGGAGATTATTGCCTATCATAATGGCAGTGTCCAGTTATCCAGTACATTCTTTGGTAGGGGAAGAGGAGTCTATATGGCTGGACTGCCGTATAGTCACGAAAATACAAGATTGTTAATGCGTGCCCTGTTTTATGCAGCTGGTAAAGAAGGTGAATTCACAAAATGGTTGGCATCTAATATTCATTGTGAGGTACATGCTTATCCTAGTATTGGAAAATATGCGATCGTGAATAATGCAAACAGTCTTCAGCAAACAGAGGTTTATGATGGTGATGGCCATGTAGATACATTAACGATACAACCAAGTGATATTATTTGGAAGGAGATGCGGGATAATGGATAAAGGGTTCCGTGTTTTAAAAATAATCTTTTTTCTATTCTGTATGTTTTTGATTATTTATGGTCAGCAAACAGTAGGGAAAATTTATTTATTATATCAATTGATTGGTCTTGCTGGTTTGTTGTTCTTGTTATGGAACTATAATCGAAAGTTTATATAATTCATGAAGTTGGAAGTTGTGATGGAAGCAGGAGGAAGATAACGATGAAATATGCTATTGGTCTAGATATTGGAGGGACCAAGATTGCCAGTGGTCTCCTCAATCAAAATGGAGATGTTATTCAACAGGAAACCGTTAGCAGTGCTCCCTCTGATAGTGAGAAGATGTTTAACCAAGTGGTGCAGTGTATAGAGAATTTATTGGGTCATTCAAGTATCCCTATATACGATATTCATAGTCTAGGGGCTGGCATTCCTGGGAAAGTAGATCGGGAAAAAGGAGTTGCAGTTTTTCAAAATAACTTACCATGGCGGAATTTCCCTTTTGTTCAGCGAATACGTGAAGTTTTTGATGTGAGTCATATAACGATCGATAATGATGTGCATATGGCGGCCTTTGCCGAGTGGAAAAAAGCTCAGCTAAAACCAGATGAATTATTCGTTTACATGACAATAAGCACCGGAATCTCGACAGCCATTATTCAAAATGGGGAGTTTATCAGAGGGGCCGGATTTGCTGGTGAAGCAGGATTAGTACCAGTTTACACAGAGTTTCCTGCGAAAGAATTACATCGTTTAGAAATGATTGCTTCTGGCCCTGCTATTGCAAGATATGCGAACGATTTATATGGAAGAAATGATTTAACTGCAAAAGAAGTGTTTCGACTATTTTATGATGGGGAGGAAATGTCACAAAGGTTGATAGATGACATGGTTGCCGGTCTTACTCAAGGAATTTATACAATGAATAGTTTGTTAGATCCCCATAAAATAGTGTTCGGCGGTAGTGTGATTTCCTGCAATCCGGTTTTATTACCAATGATGAAAGCAAAATTAAAAAAATGGCTTCTTGCTGAACAGGCCCATATATTGGAGCGAATGGAAGTAAGCCATATGGGTAATGAGCAAGGTATCATTGGTGCTGGACTTCGGGCACTAGAAACAAGTTCATAGTGGTCTATCTAATCTACTATATACGGAAGGTGATCTGAAATGAAGCCTAATATTCTCTTAATAACAGTGGATCAAATGCGATGGGATTGCTTAAGTTATTTGAACCACCCAGCCGTTGACACACCTAATTTGGACCAGCTGGCCAGAGATGGCGTACTCTTTCAACATGCATATTCTGCAACTCCATCTTGTGTGCCAGCAAGAGCTTCCCTGCTAACGGGAATGTCACAAGTTGCCACAGGTCGAACGGGGTATGCCGATAAAGTTCCATGGAGATATGAACATACCATAGCGAGTGAGTTAGCGAAAGCGACTTATCATACACAATGTGTCGGTAAAATGCATGTTTATCCAACTCGTAACTTATGTGGGTTTCACAATGTGGTATTACATGATGGTTATATGCATTATGGTCGTTTTAAACAACAGACTACTGTGGCGGAATCTCAAGCAGAAACGGATGATTATTTAAGATGGCTTCAAGAAAGAGTAGGTGCAGATGTGGATCTTTTAGATCTTGGTCTTGACTGCAACTCATCAACAATGGCACGGCCTTGGCATTTGGATGAGAAGTATCATCCCACTAACTGGGTGACTTCCCAATCGATCGATTTTTTACGTCGTCGCGATCCGTCCAAACCCTTTTTCTTGAAGATGTCCTATGTGCGACCACATCCGCCATTTGATCCACCACAAGTCTTTTTGGATATGTATAAGGATAGAGAATTGCCAGATCCACCGATTGGGGACTGGGCTGAACAAAGTGATTTGGATAAGTCTGGCTTGGATCCCGTCGCTTCTCAGGGAACGGTTCCTGAAGGTCGTTATCGTCGGGCACAAGCTGCTTACTATGCATTGATTACACATATTGATCATCAAATAGGCAGGTTTTTGCAGGCCATGCGTGAATATGGTGTATATGATAATACAGTGATTTTATTTACATCCGATCATGGTGAGTTAATGGGGGATCATCATTTGTATCGCAAATCTTTACCGTATGAAGGAAGTGCCAAAGTTCCTTTTATTGTCGCTGATCCTGGTCAACAACTTGGACTGCAAAAGAATGTGATAGTCGATCAGGTGGTGGAAATGCGAGATATTATGCCTACTTTATTGAATGTTGCAGGAGCGGATATACCTACAACGGTTGAAGGGAAGAGCGTTTTGCCGTTATGTAATGGAGAAACCTCTTGGCGGGATTACATCCATGGTGAACACGCATTTGGCGAGAAATCATACCATTATATAACGAATGGAAAGGAAAAATACATTTGGTTTTCCAAAACTGGAGAAGAGCAGTTTTTTGATTTACAAGAAGATCCTCATGAACTACAAAATCTTGCGTTAAAAGATAGCTACAAAGAGCGCGTCAGTCATAGAAGAAATCAATTGATCGAAGAATTATTGGGAAGGGAAGAAGGCTATACAGATGGGGAGAAATTGATCAAGGGCAGAGCAGCGAAGGCGGTTCAGGAGCATTTGTTTACTTAGCTGTTTCAGAAAGGTAAGTTCAAAGAAAAATAGAGGGAAGAAAATCCAATTCTAAGTTTTTTCTTCCTTCTCTATAGGAAGAATCCTTATCTTATTTCATTTATCTTGTTGAGAGAATGGAGGGATCTCATAATGTAAAGATGATAAAGCACATTGACCCAACCCCCTGTCATTGTATCTTTGCAAAATAGAAAGGAGAAATGATGAAGTTGAAAAGAAAAACCTTCAAAAAAAATATACTTATTTTATCGATTGTTATGTTAGCGCTTTCTCCCGTGTTAACTGGTTTTCAACCAGTTGTGGCTGCAGAAGAGGACAATCCTTGGAAAACGATTTCCGATGAGGGCAATGAAATTAACGAGATTATTCATAAGAATGAGCAGACGTATATTCATTTAGGTGCTGGTGAAGATATTGACAATAAAGAAAATGCCGCTATTTTTAGAGATCAAGAAACACCTGTTGCAGAGAGCGATCAATTAAAATACACGGTAGTTCCGAAAACAGCTGCCGATCAAATGAATGTTGGTTTCTATACACACTTTAAGGATCAAGCCAATTATTCTCTCGTAGGTTTTGATGGGGAGGTTTGGTTTTATGAATACAAAGTGGATGGTAAAGGTGAACGCATAGAAGAGAACTCGGACATAGCGTTTCCTGGTATTGATCAAGCGTTTGATTTAGAAGTTAATTACGATAAGTTTCAGCTAACAGTCTTGCTAAATGATGAGACGATCTTTAATGAAGGTGAATTTGATGAAGCAATTGAACCGTTATTTGTAGAAGCTCCTGCTCTAAAATTAGGAAAAGATGAGCAAGGAGGATCAGAGATTTATATTGATCAAACATCTAATTCTGAATCACCTGAAAAAGATGAGGATGCTGCCGTTGAGGAGGCAAGTGAAGAGCCAAAAACAAAAGAGAGTGAAGATGGAGTGGAAGAAACTGTTCAAGAGGATGACGGTTCAGAAAAAGAAACAGATGAACAAGAAAAGCAAGTAACAGAAGACGAAGAAACTTCTGAAGAAAAAGAGACGTTGGAAGAGGATGAACACCATAAGAGAGAACAAGCGGATGATAATGGTGAACTAGTTGACATTCGTGATGAAGAATTAGCAGAGGGAGACTTAGACATTATCGAAGGTGATGGAGACATCACATATAATGATGATGGCTCAGCTACCTTCCATGTAACTTCTAATGGAAAAAATAAAGTAGTATATAACAATATGCCTAAGATAAAGAACGGAACATTAGAAGCAGATATCACCGGAGATGTTGATTTAAGTCGTTTTGGGTTAATCTATCGAGTGCAAGATGAATCAGCCTATACATATGTAGGTACTGGTGATACCCACGAAAGTTATTTCGGGGAAATATTCGGACCAGATAATTCTTGGACCAGTTTTACCGACGGACCAGCTCTTGCTGCTGAAGAAACAAAACGATTAAAAATCCGTTTTATTGATCAGATGGCAAGGTTGTATATAGATAATGAATTCCTTACTTCATGGAGTCTGCAAGGGGTTCAAGAGCCTGGCTTGTTAGGCTTTGAAAAAAGTAGAGGAGAGGCGAATATCACCATTTCCAATATTGTGATAACGGAAGAAACAGACGTGGAGTCACCAGAAACAGAGCCTGTACCTAATACGTTACAATCTGATTATATGGAGGTAACGATTGATGAAGTTTTCCCAAGGATTATACAATATCAGGTTGGTGACAAAACCCTTAATGGACAAGAAACACCGACTCAAGGCATAAAAATAAATGGCATTCCATATGCTGCAAATGTAAGCTTTGAAAAAATAACTGATAATGAAGCAGAATACGTGCTGACGGTTGAAGATGCGGATGAAAATTTAGACGTTGATTTGGTTTTAAGTGTAAAAGTAGAAGGTAATCAAGTAATTTATGAGTTTACAGAGGTATCCAATCAAATGGCTACCACCATTGAGACGATTGAGTTTGCCAATCTAAACTTTATATCGGTAAATGATCAAGAGAAAAATGCAACGGCTAAGCTGACGAATCTTAGCGGTGATATTAACCAGCCTGGGGATGTTGATATAACAGTAGATGAATCTTTAGATAAGATTGGATCCAGTGAAAGTTATTACGTGGGTGTACTTTCTAATGATCAATTAAGTGGTACCATTTGGTCAAGTTCGGAAGTGAATGGTCATAAGAACCTTATAGCTAATAGATACGAAAATGATGAAGAGTCTAAAGCAATTGGATTAGGTTCCAGTGCCTTATACTATCATCGATCATTTATGAATGAACCTTCTTCCAATCAGCCGATGATAAAAATCGCAATTGCTGAGGACGAGAATCAAGATAATGAAGTTGACTGGCAAGATGGGGCAATTGCGTATCGTGATATTATGCAAGAAATCCCAGGGTGGGAATCGGTTAATAATCAGGTAGCAACTAGGATTGCGATGAACTTTGGATCACAAGCGCAACAACCTTTCTTGAAAACACTAGATAATATCAAGAAAGTACAATTGGCTACTGATAATCTTGGACAATCTGTATTATTGAAAGGTTATGGAAATGAAGGTCATGACAGTGCACACCCTGACTATGGTGATGTAGGTGAAAGAATCGGTGGAGAAGAAGATCTTAACTTTTTGATTGATCAAGCTCACCAACTCAATACGCAAGTTGGCGTTCATATTAATGCACAAGAGACTTATCCAGAGGCGAATGCATTTAGTGAAGACTTAATCGAAGGTCCTGATAGTAGAGGATGGGCTTGGCTAGATCAAGGATATGTAATCGACAAAATAAATGATTTGGCTACGGGAAGTCGTGCGGAGCGATTAGATGAATTGAAAACAACTGCACCAGGATTAGATTTTGTTTATTTAGACGTTTGGTATCAGGATCAATGGGAATCCAATCGAATCGTTGAACAATTTGATGAACGAGATTTAAGAGTGACCACAGAATTTGGTACAGCCATTCCTAATTCCGCTACATGGACACATTGGGCTACGGATAAAAACTATGGTGGAACAGAATCCAAAGGTATCAACTCTGATTTATTGCGTTTCATAAGTAATCATCAACGAGATTCATGGGTGTTAAACTGGCCAGAGCAAGGTGGAACAGCAGACCATCCATTACTTGGAGGATACGAATTATTTGGTTTTGAAGGATGGCAATCGGATAAGAACTTTGACAACTTTATCAACAAAACATTTGATATTAACCTTCCAACCAAATTTTTGCAAAAATATCGTGTTATGAATTGGGAAACCGTTGATGGAGATCCAACTGAGACAAACTTAGAACAAGAAATTAAATTAGAAGATCCAGGTAATGATGACACTGTAGTAGTTAAACGAAAAAACAATGGGAGAGAGCGAGTCATTACATTGAATGATCATGTAATACTAGATGGATCTAATTATTTGCTTCCATGGATAGAACAAGATTTTCAAGGAACAACACCTGATTCTGAAAAGTTATACCATTGGAATAAAGAAGGTGGAGAAACAACTTGGGATTTACCAAATGAGTACCTTAATGAAAATACAATGAAGGTGTATCAGCTTACTGATCAGGGCCGAGTGTTCCAAGAAGAAGTAGAGGTAGTCGATAATCAAATTACCATTGCAGCAGAAGCGTCAACACCATATTTAATTACTGGAGATAATACGGATGAAAACACTGATGTCGCTTGGAGCGAAGAGGCTCATGTTTATGATACAGGATTTAATTCAGGCACTATCGATGACCGTCAAACGGAACTTGAAGGTGATCTAGAAGCAGTAGATGTAAAACGTACAGAAACAGAGGAAACTGGACGACAATATACAAGCGGAGATTATTTTTTAAGTATGGAAAACCCTACTGAAACAACATCTTTTTCTAGAACGATTAGTGGTTTGGAACCTGGACAAGATTATGTAGCAGAAGTGTATGTGGAGAACCAAAGTGATGCAAAAGCTTATATAGAGGTAGATACAGGCGCGGAAACGGCAAGTAATGTTGCCTTGAAGAGTCTGCAGAAGAACTATGTCAAGGCCGATTCACATGCCTCCAATGATGGACTTAATAGTAAAATGCAACGTATGCAGGTAAGCTTTACAGCTGAGGATGAAGTAGCTACCTTATCTTTGACAAGAGATGAAGGCGAAGGAGTAACCAAATTTGATGACATTCGTATCGTTGAAAAATCGCTTGATAATTATGATTCTGAGAATGTTTTTGAGCAAGATTTTGAAACGGTAGTGCAAGGTATATATCCTTTTGTTATTGGTAATACGGAAGGCGTAGAGGACAATCGAATTCATCTATCAGAGAAAAATGCACCCTATACACAAAAAGGATGGGCCAATGCCAAAGAAATTGACGATGTAATTGATGGAGATTGGTCAGTAAAAGTGAATACTGGAAATAGCGGGCTTGTTTATCGCACTATTCCGCAACATTTCTCCTTTGATCCAGGTTCTCAGTATGAAGTATCGTTTGATTATCAAACAACCGCTGATTCTTATCGCTTCATTGTTGGAGACCAAGCAATTGATGAGCAAAGTATTGATAATGTGCAAGGATTAAGTCAAAATGAACAGCTTGAAGCCTCCACGGATACTAACAGAGTTTCCTTTACGGTGGACGGTTCTGAAAATGGGCAAACCTATGTCGGAATTTTTAGTGATGGTACGACAGTGGATGCACATACTGGGGAAGGTAATTTCATTCTTGATAATTTAAGAATTGAAAAGCTTGAAGAAAAGGCACCGATCTTAGAAGTAAAGGATATGACTATTTCCGTTGGCGATTCGTTTGATTTACAATCATTAATTGTGAAGGCATTAGATTCTAAAGGAGAAGATGTCACGGAAAATGTGAAAATAGACACTGGTGATTTTGATAATGAAACACCTGGGGAGTATGTCGTCACCTTTACACTAGAGGAAGAAGGTTATGAAGCTAGGATGGCAACAGCAAGTGTTACTGTGGAAGATGTACCAGTAGACAAGGGGGAATTACAATCACTTATCGCCGCACAATCAGACAAAGATAAAACAAATTATACAGCAGAAAGTTGGGAAGTGTTTGCTCAAGCATTAAGTGAAGCAGAATCAGTCTTAGCAGATAGTGAGGCTAGTCAAGAGAATGTAGATCATGCCTTGTTTAGTTTACAGGAGGCAGAAGAACAGTTAGAATCCAAAGAGACAGAGAAAGTAGACAAAACAGCACTACAAGAGCTAGTAGATGCCCATGCTGATAAGGAAGAAGCAGAGTATACAAAAGAAAGCTGGACAACATTTATTCAAGCGATGGCACAGGCTAAGGAAGTGTTAGCCGAAGAAACTGCTAGTCAAAAAGAAATCGACCTGGCTTTAACAGAACTGCAAACAGCAATTGATGGGCTAACAGTTGAAGAAAAGACAGATGAAAGTGATGGGGATAATCATACAGAAGGCAATGATGAACCTGATGATAATACTGGTTCAACAGAAAGTGGAGAAGCCAATGATAGTCTAGGTGGGGACTCAGGTAATAACCAGCAAGGAGATGAATTACCGGATACAGCAACTTCTACATTTAACTGGTTAATTACAGGTTTGCTATTTACTTTAATAGGGCTTGTTATAGGGTATTTTGAGTGGAGACGTAAGGCTGCTAAATAAGAATAACAGCAAGGGAGCTGTCGCAAAATGCATAGGAGGCATTTGCTGATAGCTCCTTTTTCTATGTATGAGGTTACTCGTTTTAAGATTCGTTATTTTATTTTTGACGCACTCAAATAAACTTCACCTTTTTAAAATTTTTTAAGCTGTCTCTAATGGATGATGATAGAAGTTAAGGCTACCGACTTGGATTTCATATGTATATTTTATTGAGATATATCCAAATGCCAGAATCAAAAGCTTATTTCGTACATTGCCTGTTCCTCGCTGTGATATGAATTTTTCTTTAAAGACGACATAAATTTAAAAGAAGGCTTTACATTTATATTAAGATAGATTATACTAAATCCAACTGGTAATAACCACTTCTGAGGGGATTTTTCTGCTGCTATCACTATGCAGGAAGGAGTTACACTTGAGAAAACAAGTCGTATACCTCCTAGGGTATTCTTTCAATAGCGAAGGAAATTAGTGGAATACCTAATCAGTATTATTCGGTGACAAAGTGAAATTAAAAAGAGGTCTTATCGTATTATACTCAAATATGAAAGCGTTTCGTTTATTTTTAGGTCAACTGGTTATAACGACATAACCAGTTGAAAAGAAAATATTTACAGGAGGATTGACAATGTTTCATATAACAAACGAGGAATTACAAAGTAAGCAAGCACTTCACACAGTAAGTGAAATAATACAACAACCTGAAGTATGGGAAAAATTAAGACATACTCTTTTGGAACAACAGGGTATATGGGAACCGTTCTTATCTTCTATTTATGAAAAACATGAATATGTGCGAATTATATTCACAGGTGCAGGAACCTCTGCCTTTATTGGAGATACCATTACCCCCTTCTTGCGATCTCGAAATCAAAAGCATGTGCAATTTGATTCAATCGCTACGACAGATATTGTGGCAAGTCCAAATGAATATTTACAGGAAGATGTACCGACTATTCTAGTCTCCTTTGCTCGATCTGGTAACAGTCCAGAAAGTGTGGCAGCTACCAAGCTTGGTGAACGGCTTGTTACCGATTTTTATCAAGTTATTATCACTTGTAATAAAGAAGGCCAATTGGCAACAGGAACCAAAGAAGATAACAATGCTATAACCATTTTAATGCCAGACAGAGCACACGATAAAGGTTTTGCTATGACGAGTAGTTTTACTTGTATGCTGATTTCTGCCTATACCTTATTTACTTCAGACGATTTAGATCACAGTGTAATAGAGGCTGCAAGGGAACTAATTTCAAATCTTTCAACACCATTGACAGGTATTTGTGATTTTGAGTTTGAACGTATTATATATCTGGGTTCTGGTATGTTAGGCCCTTTATCTCGTGAAGCCTCTTTAAAAATGTTGGAGCTAAGTGCTGGAACAGTGGTAGCGTTATATGAATCATCCTTAGGTTTCCGTCATGGACCAAAGTTCGTACTGAATGACAAATCCGTTGTTGTTCTTTTTCTTTCTCAAGATTGTTATACACGAAAATATGATATGGATATTTTACGAGAGATTGCGGATAGTCCAGCACAACCAAAGATTATTGCTGTGACAACAGATCAAGATTCCACTGTTGAAACATTATCCGATTGGGTTATTTCTGTTTCGTCTTCTTACAATATACCAACTGATGATTTTCATGCGGCTATACTTTATATTATTTTTGCTCAAGGATTGGCGTTACAGAAATCACTAAAACTTGGCATCACTCCTGATAATCCAAGTCCTGATGGCAGTGTAAATCGAGTAGTACAGGGTGTTACGATTTATGAGTATCATAAATAAAAATTTTAAAAAGGAAGGTGTTTTGTGATGGCAGGACCAAATTTATTATTAACAAGGATTGACAATCGACTGATTCACGGGCAGGTTGGTGTAACATGGGTTAATCACTTAGGGGCTAACCTTGTTCTGGTAGCAAACGATGAAGTAGCAGGTGATGAAGTACAACAAAATTTAATGGATATGGTGTTACCAGATGTTATTCAAACTCGCTTTTTCACTATACAGAAAACTATAGATATTATCCATAAGGCAGCACCAAGGCAAAAAATCTTCTTAGTTGTTCGAGATGTGCATGATGCTTTAAAGCTAAAAAAAGGAGGTGTGCCAATCGAACATATTAATGTGGGCAACATGCACTATGAGGAAGGAAAAAAGCAGATCTCGTCTACTGTCTCAGTAAATGAAAGTGATATTGAAGCATTTAAACAGTTAGGACAACTGGGAGTTGAATTAGACTTACGACGTGTGCCGGATGAAAGAGGACAGAACATTTTGGACTTATTGTGAGAATTAACGATTTTAAAGGAGGAATGTATCTATGTTGTTAGAAGCCATTTTAATCGCCTTATGGGCCGGAATCATTGGTATAGATCTTTATGTCGGTCTCACACATATACATCGGCCGGTAGTAACCGGACTTGTTGTCGGGATGATTTTAGGAGATGTGACAACTGGACTGATCGTTGGTGGGACGTTAGAACTTATTTGGATGGGAATGGTACCGCTTGCAGGTGCTCAACCGCCAAATGTAGTAATTGGCGGAACAATTGGAACAGCATTCGGAATTATTCTCGGGAGTGATGCACAAGCAGCAGTAGGTATTGCTATTCCATTTGCTGTAGCGGTTCAGGGATTGATCACCTTGTTTTTTACTTTATTCGCTCCAATGATGCATAAGGCTGATCAGTTTGCTCTTGACGCCAATTATCGTGGGATTGAGAAGATCAATTACCTAGGTGTTACCATATTATTTGTCTTTAATGCATTGATTGCTTTTTTACCTATTTATTTTGGTGCAGAACAGGCGACGCATTATGTAGAGGCAATACCTGAATGGATTATCAACGGATTATCGATTGCTGGTGGTATCATGCCTGCTGTTGGTTTTGCCATGCTGTTGAAAATTATGATGAAAATAGAATATGTGATGTTCTTTATTGTCGGTTTTGTACTTGCTGCCTATTTAGAATTACCAGTATTGGCTATTGCCCTGATTGGTTTGGCAATTGCATTATATGATTTTTATCAGAATAAAAATAAGAAAGATCCTGATCAATCATCACCTCAAGAGGAGGAGATTACCGATGGCATCTAATTATATATATGAAGATAAAACAGAAGCTGTGGAATTACAACCTAAACAGTTACGACACTTAGTCTGGCGTTCATTATTACTTCAAGCTTCTTTCAATTATGAACGTATGCAAGCAGCTGGATGGCTTTATTCCATTTTACCGGGGCTGCGACAAATTCACAAAAACAGGCAAGACTTAAGTAAATCCATGAAAGATCATATGGAGTTTTTTAACACACATCCATTTCTTGTGACCTTCATTATGGGTATAATTCTTGCAATGGAAGGTAAAAAGGAAGATAGAGAGGCGATTCGAGGGATTAAAGTCGCTACTATGGGACCGTTGGGCGGTATTGGAGATGCACTATTTTACCTAACATTACTACCTATTACAGCTGGTATTGGGGCGTCGTTAGCTGTAGATGGTAATTTTCTTGGACCGATTATTTTCGTATTGATGTTTAATATTATTCACTTTGGTGTACGTTTTGGTCTCATGACATACGGTTATAAAACGGGTGTTAAAGCCATTGCAAAATTGAAAGAAGGAACGAAATTTGTTTCTCGGGCGGCTTCGATTGTTGGTTTGACCGTTGTCGGAGGATTAATTGCCACTTATGTTGCCTTACAAATTGACTATGTATGGGTACAAGGGGAATCGGAGTTGAACATTCAAACAGAGGTACTTGATCAAATTATGCCTGCTATGCTGCCTCTTGCATACACATTGTTGATGTACTGGTTATTAAAAAAGGGTTGGTCTCCACTTATGTTAATTGGAATCACTGTAGTTTTAGGGCTAATAGGCTCATTACTTGGCATTATGTAAAATTTTAATAATTAAAAAATAATTCTAGCCATAAATAGATGATCAAAAAGTTCAATAAAATGCGTAGGAAAACATTACGTCTATCTTTAACGAACTTTTTGATCACGCATTATAAGAAGGGAGTATTACAATGATTGGCATAGTCATAGCAGGACATGGTTCCTTTTCAACAGCTATATTAGAATCTGTCGAGTTAATTGCGGGATCTGTTCAAAAGGCAGAGACTGTTGAATTTAAAGATGATACAGATAAACTGGAAAAAGAAATCAAACAGGCTATTCATGAAGTGGATGGTGGGAACGGTGTTGTCTGTTTCACGGATTTAGCTGGAGGTACACCTTTTAATATTTGTTCCCAAGTGGCTTCATCATTATCGGGTGTTCAAGTTATCGGTGGAATCAATTCTCCTATGTTGTTAAGTGGAATTTTTCAGCGGGAAGCAGGTCTTCAAGAATTTGTGGAGAAAGTCATGGAGGATGGGAAAAGTAATATTAAACAGTTCGCTATGGAAAAAAGAAAAGAATCGTCTACTTCACAGGATGGAATCTAACCACAAAGAAGGGATTACATGATCCTATTGTATCAAGGCAAGTTGTTTTTTATTATAAGACGGTGAAAAAAGTGGCATGTTTATAAGTAAATCAGGATCAGTTTGGTATCTTTGTTGGATCAGGTCAACATCATTGATTGGAGTGGTTAGACCGTTTCCCACAGGTTATTTGACACCCACATGCATGGCATCAACGGCTATGATGTGATGAATGGGAACACGGAGGCAGTTCAAGATATTTCTGAAGCCATTCTGTCACTCGGTGTTACCTGCTTTCTATCAACAACGTTGACCTCTTCGGAAGCGGATCTTAAGCAGGTCATTACAGCCATTCGTGATGCCGTTAAACAAAGGTTACAAGGGGCGCAATCAGAAGATATGTTTTTGGAAGGTCCATATTTGTAAGTTATTATGGTCAAGTCTATTCATTTATATAGGAACAGAGAACTCCTAGAGGAAAAGTGTAAAAACTAGTCAGGAAAATTCAAAATGAATAATTATTGGAGGATTGTTATGAGTAATAAACAAAGTAATACTAATAAATATACCAGCGTATGGTTGATTTTTATGTTGATATTGACTATGTTTGCCCCAGTTAATACCGTGATGGCTAATACTAAAAATACTACATCAGACGTAACAACTATTAACGATTCTCTTGAGGAACCGGAAATGCTATCTGCCAGTGATTCATTTACGGAAATTGGTTTAATTGATCAGATAACCCGAGAAGGTAGTGATATTTTTATAGAACTGGCAAGCGGTGAATCTATCAAGATAAACTTTCTTAAGACTAACCTTTTCAGGATGCACTTAGATCCAAAGGGTGAATTTCCAGAATATCCAACTCCGAATAGTGAAGACCACACAACAACAATCATTGCTAAGGGAGCTGATGATTATACTAAAGAATATGGAGAAATTGATATTAATTTATATGAAAGCGATTCCAAATATTATAAAATTTCAACAGAAGATATTGAATTAAGTATTGAAAAACAAACATCTAAAATGAACTTATACGATAAGATAAACGATAAACAGCTTTGGAGTGAGAGTGAGCCATTAAAATATGATGGTAATAAAACAGTACAAACATTAGAAACAAAAGAAAAAGAATATTTTTATGGTGGAGGCCAGCAAAACGGATTTTATTCTCATAAAAATGAATCTATTAATATTGCTATTGGAGGGGGATGGGATGCCGGAGCAGCTTCCAGTCCAGTTCCTTTCTATATAAGTACTCAAGGATATGGAGTTATGCGAAACACATTCAAACCTGGTGTTTATGATTTTTCCAAAGAAGCAACTTTCGCGCACAATGAACAAAGATTTGACGCTTACTATTTTGTAGACGATTCGATACCATCCATTATTGATGAATACACAGAGTTAACCGGTCAAGCGGCACTTATGCCAGAATACGCTTTTTATTTAGGGCATGCCGATTGTTTCAATGGAACGCATAATGGACATGGTGATCAGCGGACACTCTTGGATGAGGGTCTAAACCAATTAAATGAATATGGTGAGAATGATATGCCATTAGGGTGGTTTCTGCCTAATGATGGATATGGTTGTGGCTACGGTGGTTTAGATAACTTAGAAAAATTTGTAGATGGAGCAAATGAACATGGAGTGGAAGTAGGGCTGTGGACGGAAAGTAATCTTCACCCAGATCCTAGTTTGCCTGCAGATAGTCCATTGCGAAGAGATCTTGATGGTGAAGTGCAAGCTGGTGTGAGAGGTGTAAAAACCGATGTAGCATGGGTAGGACAAGGTTATTCGATGGCCTTAGATGCAACTCGTCAAGCTGCAGAAGGAATAATGAAAGAAGAGAATTCTAGTGGAGCACGCCCTTTTGTGGTTAGTTTAGATGGATGGGCAGGAACGCAACGCTATGCTTCATTATGGTCTGGTGATCAATATGGTGGAAACTGGGAATACATTAGAATGCACATCCCAACTTATATTGGTGCAGGATTATCAGGTAATCCCAATGTCGGATCGGATATGGACGGGATATTTGGTGGTGACGAAGTAATACAAACCCGCGATCATCAGTGGAAAGCTTTTACTCCTATTCAAATCAATATGGATGGTTGGTCTTCAGTAGATGATAAGAAAAACCCGTGGAACTATGGAGAACCTTATGCTTCTATAAACAGAATGTACTTGAAGTTAAAGTCTCGAATGATGCCATATAACTATACAATTGCAGAAGAATCTACTACTACATCTATGCCTATGGTAAGAGGTATGATGTTAGAATTTCCAGAAGATTCATATACGTACGGAACCCAAACACAATATCAATATATGTGGGGGCCAAACTTATTAATTGCCCCGGTGTACAATGAATCTGATCATGAAGCTGGTGTAAGGAATGGAATTTATTTACCAGACGAAGAACAAGTGTGGATTGATTATTTCACAGGTGATCAATATCAAGGTGGAGGAGTTATCGATAACTTCGAGGCACCATTATGGAAAACGCCTGTTTTTGTTAAGAATGGCGCCATTATTCCAATGACTCCTGATAATAATTCAACTAATCAATTAGATGGATCTGAGAATCGAATTTTTGATATATATCCATCAGGCACATCTAGTTTTACCTTGTACGAAGATGATGGTAAATCTCTTGATTATAAAAACGGACAGAACACAAGAACAAAAATTACTTCAGAAGTGCACGATGGACAAGTAATTATTACAGTCGGTACAGCACAGGGAAAAGGCTATGATGGTATGGTAAAAAATAGAGGAACAGAGTTTTTGGTTAATACCCGTGTAAAACCAAATAATATAGTCGCTCAAGCTGGTGGAGAAGAAATTATTCTAACAGAAGTGACCTCTGAAGCAGAATATAATAATTCGGAAAATGTTTTCTTCTATAATGAGAATCCCGATTTAAATCAATATGCTACCCCGGATTCTGAGTTTGAAGATGTAGAAATAGAGACATCCCCCAAACTAAAAGTGAAGGTAGAGAAGACAGATATTACCGCAAATGAAGTACAAGTAATAGTAGATGGTTTTGATAATACCCAAGGCAAAGAGGTAGTTGATCCTAAAGTTCCGGATATGCCGACAAATTTAAGAGCAAATGAGGAAGATATTACGGATAGACAGATTCATTTGCAATGGGATCAGGTTGATGGCGACAATACGTATGATCTAATGATAGATGGAGTAGTGTATAGAAATGTATTTACTTCACCAGATAATGAACAAACGCCATTCTACATCCATAAAGATTTATTTCATGATACGGCTTATACTTATCGTGTAAGGGCTGTTAATTCAAAAGGAGCTTCTGACTGGACGGATGAAGTAACATTTCAAACAAAGCTTGACCGGTTTAGAAATGTACCCGAAAACATGACAGCTGAAGCGAGCAGTGAACAGTCAGGTGAAGGTGCTGAGAATGCTATAGATGGTGATGAAGGGACATTATGGCATACTGACTGGAATGATGGAAATCAACCACCACACACCTATGAAATTGATATGCAGTTAGCGTATCAATTAGATAAATTTGAATATCTACCAAGACCTGCCGCAAGTAATGGAACTATTCTAAAATATGATTTAGATGTCAGTTTGGATGGTAAGACCTATAAAAATATTGTCACGGATGGAACATTCGAACGTAATGGTGATGTAAAAACGGTTAACTTTGATGAAGACGTGAGAGCGAGATACATTAAATTAACAATTAAAGATGGTGTAGGTGGATTTGCAAGCGCTCATGAATTTAGACCGTATAAAGTGAACAATACTGAAGGAATCGTCGTGGGAGAAAATATTCCAAACGGAGTCATTGATGAAGACGATTTAACATTCTTTGCAAGTTACATCGGTGTAGATGATACGGATACAGCATGGGATCAAGTATCCAAAGTTGACATTAATTATAATGGCGTTATTGATGCCTATGATCTTATGTATGTAGCAGGCCAATTGGGTGAAACACCATTAGAAGCGACCGGTGATGATATTGGTGGAGCACTAAACCTCAAACCAGAAAAGGAACAATTAAAAGAAGGAGAAGAATTTTTCGTTGAGATCAATGGAGAAACCTTACAAGACATCAATGCCTTTAATTTAGAATTAACACTTAATTCTAATAAATATGATGTGATTGATATTTTGCTTGTGGATTCAACTGAACATATGTTACGTTATTCATCTCAAAGAGACGCAGGAGACTCTGAAGAACGATTGATGGCAGCTTTTTCTAATAAGGGCTCTCAGGAAGTTTTAGAAGGGACAAATACTCTGGCTGTAGTTAAAGTAAGAGCGTTGCAAGATACTGATTTTGATATGTCAATTACCAGGTCACTACTCATTAACACCGGATTTGACGTCATTGATGAGATTGGAGAAGTAGAAAAACCTGATTCAGAAGTTGATAAGAGTGTATTAGAATCAAAAATAGAAGAAGCTCAAGCCATTGATTTAGAGGATTATACCGAAGAAAGTGTTAATAACTTGACGGAAGCATTAGCAACAGCAGAAGCAGTGCTAGCTGATGAATCAGCCACACAAGAAGTAGTAGACAAAGCCTTCACAGAGTTAGAGACAGCAATCAACGGATTAGAAGCAGCAGTAGATAAGACAGCATTAGAAGTAAAAGTAGAAGAGGCCCAAGCTATTGATTTAGAAGGTTATACGGAGGAAAGTGTTGAAGCACTGACCGAAGCCATAACAATAGCAGAGACAGTATTAGCCGATGAACAAGCAACCCAAGAAACAATAGATCAAGCTTTCGCAGAGTTAGAGACAGCGATTAATGGACTTAAGGAAAAAGCAGACAAGTCAGCATTGGAAACAAAAGTAGAAGAAGCACAGGCTATTGATTTACAGGACTACACCGAGAAGAGTGCTGCTGCACTGGTAGAAGCATTAGCAACAGCAGAAACAATACTAGTCGATGAATCAGCAACACAGGAAGCAGTCGATAACGTTTTAGCAGAGTTAGAGACAGCAATTAATGGATTACAGGAAGCAATAAATAAAGCAGCGTTAGAAGCAAAGATAGAAGAAGCAAAAGAATTAGACATAGAGAGGTTGTCGGAAGAAAGCAAAAACAGGTTGGCAGACACATTAACTGCTTCAGAAACAGTGTTGACCGATCCAGAAGCAACGGAAGAAGAAATAGGCGAAGCACTGCAAGAACTGGAAACTGTCATCAAAGAATTACGTGAAGAACTAGGAGAAGTTGATAAATCGGAATTGGAAGCAAAAATAGAAGAAGTCCAAGCCATTGATTTAGAAGGTTATACCGAAAAAAGTGTTAATAACCTGACAGAAGCATTAGCAACAGCAGAAGCAGTGCTAGCCGATGAATCTGCCACACAAGAAACAATAGACAAAGTTATCGTAGAGTTAGAGACAGCAATCAACGGATTAGAAGCAGCGGTAGATAAGGCAACATTAGAAACAAAAATAGAAGAAGCCCAAGCTATTGATTTAGAAGATTACACTGAAGAGAGTGGCACTACCCTAACAGAAGCATTAGCAGCAGCGGAAACAGTGTTAGTCGATGAATCAGCGACACAGGAAGTAGTAGACAAAGCCATCGCAGAGTTAGAGACAGCAATCAACGAATTAGAAGCAGCGGTAGATAAGGCAATATTAGAAACAAAAGTAGAAGAAGCCCAAGCTATTGATTTAGAAGGTTACACCGAAGAGAGTGGCACTACCCTAACAGAAGCATTAGCAGCAGCGGAAACAGTGTTAGACGATGAATCAGCGACACAGGAAGTAGTAGACAAAGCCATCGCAGAGTTAGAGACAGCAATCAACGAATTAGAAGCAGCGGTAGATAAGGCAACATTAGAAACAAAAATAGAAGAAGCCCAAGCTATTGATTTAGAAGGTTACACCGAAGAGAGTGGTACTGTCCTAACAGAAGCATTAGCAGCAGCGGAAACAGTGTTAGACGATGAATCAGCGACACAGGAAGTAGTAGATAAAGCTGTATCTGCTTTAGCGGCAGCAGTAAAACAATTAGAGTTGCTAGATACGGAGGAGATAGATAAAACTGCATTACAAGAAGTAGTAGATTCTCACTTGAATAAACAGAAATCAGACTACACAACAGAAAGCTGGGAAAGATTTATCGAGGCATTAGATAAGGCGGTATTAGTGTTGGCTAACGAAACTGTCACACAAGAAAAAGTAGACAACACAGAATCCGCTTTAGTCTCTGCAATTGAACAATTACAACTAATGGAAACGGAAACTGTTAATAAAACCGCATTACAAGAGCTAGTGGACGCCCAAACGAATAAGCAGGAATCCAATTATACCATAGAAAGTTGGAAGGTATTTGATCAAGCAATGACAGATGCAAGAGAAATTTTAGCAGCAGAAACAGCTGATCAGGATGCAGTGGATACAGCCATGTCAGAGTTACAAGCAGCAATTAAGGATCTGCAAGCAAAAGATAGCAGTAATAGTCATGAGACGAATAAAGGGAAAGAATCAGAGGTTAATGAAGAAACGAATGTCAGTGGTTCGGGCGGAAACCAGGATAGTGACAATGATACCAAAAATACTGGAGCCAGTAATAATAAAGATAGTGACACACTTCCAGATACAGCAACATCTACATTTAATTGGATCATTGCAGGTCTGTTATTTGCACTACTAGGACTTGTCATAGCGTTCTATGAGTTAAGACGTAAAAAAGCAAAATAAGAGAATGAAAAAGGAAAGAGCCATTGTGTTCTTTCCTTTTTGTAAGAGTGAGGAAGTGAAAAAGACATGTGGTTTATCAATGAAGGCGTAGGTCTTTGTAGTTATTCCTTATTAAGAGTATTTTTGTACTATATTCAAAAAATCCCAATTACTTCAGTATTGTTCTATAAACCCTTTCATAGGTAAACAGTTCATCGGCAGGAACAACATTCCGCTTTACACTTCCACGCCTTAAATAGCACAACAAAAGCTTGCCCTCATCAAGAGAGCAAGCTTTTTGTTAATTTCATTAATGCTTCGCTTCATACCCCGCAGCAAAAATAGCAACCAAAAAGGAAATAGACACACCAATAATTAACGCAACACCCATACAAGTAGCCTCCTTTATTTATCTTCATCTGTCCATTATGTACGTTTTTCTATTATCTCCATATATTATAACGAAATACAGTTCATTTGTGAAGGGCTCATTTCCATTCATGATTTTGATCCTTTCATCATACATTTAGTTATAGTCACAAGCCATGAAAAGCTTCACATCACTGGGAGGTTGTTGAATGGATATTTTAAGAAGAGTACAGGAATATCGCCAAACACAACAGGCTTTAAAATGGGAGGGAACCTTTGTTGAGTACCTGGAGTTACTAAAGGAAAAGCCTTATCTGGCGCAATCGGCGCATTCACGGATATATCAAATGATTAAAGATAAGGGGATAGAAGAAACGAATGATGGGCGCAGGTACCATTTTTTTAGTGAGCAATTGTTTGGCCTAGAAGATGCCTTAGAAAAATTAGTAGAGGAATATTTCCATCCTTCAGCCAAGCGATTAGACGTGAAGAAACGGATCTTGCTGCTGATGGGACCAGTAAGCGGTGGGAAATCTACCTTGGTCACCATGTTAAAAAGAGGGCTGGAGCAATATAGCTTAACGGATCGTGGTGCCGTCTATGCGATTAAAGATTGCCCCATGCATGAAGATCCACTGCATTTAATCCCAGCGCACTTACGATCTGACTTTGAAAAGGAATATGGTATCAAAATTGAAGGGACACTATCTCCCTTAAATCGTTTACGCCTAGAGGAAGATTATGGTGGGCGGATTGAAGATGTTATTGTTGAACGGATTTTCTTCTCGGAGGATAATCGTTCGGGGATTGGTACATTCAGTCCATCTGATCCTAAATCACAGGATATCGCTGACTTAACAGGTTCGATTGATTTTTCAACGATTGCTACCTATGGTTCCGAGTCAGATCCACGTGCCTACCGATTTGACGGGGAATTAAACAAAGCCAATCGAGGATTAATGGAGTTTCAAGAAATGCTCAAGTGTGACGAGAAATTCCTCTGGCATTTACTTTCTCTAACGCAGGAAGGAAATTTCAAGGCGGGAAGATTTTCCCTTATTTCTGCTGATGAAATGGTGATAGCCCATACGAACGAAACAGAATATCGTGCGTTTATTTCCAACAAAAAGAATGAGGCGTTACATTCCAGAATGATTGTGATGCCGATCCCGTATAATCTAAAACTGGATCAAGAAGAACGAATTTACCAGAAAATGATCGAGGAAAGTGATATTCAGGATGTGCATATTGCTCCGCATACCTTGAAAATTGCTGCCATGTTTACCATCCTGACTCGTTTGAAGGAATCGAAGCAGAATCAGCTCAGTTTGTTAAAGAAGCTCTACCTATATAATGATCAAGACGTAGAAGGGTTTAGCGAACAAGATGTTGCTTCCTTGAGGAAAGAGTTTTCCGATGAAGGCATGTCTGGTATTGATCCGCGGTATGTCATCAACCGTATTTCATCCACGATTATTCGCAAAGAAATGCAGGCAATCAATGCTTTGGATGTGTTGCGTTCCTTGAAGGATGGGTTGGATGATCATGCCTCCATAACCAAAGAGCAAAAAGAAGACTACTTGGATTTTATTTCTACGGCAAGAAAAGAATATGATGAGTTAGCTAAGAAAGAAGTGCAGAAAGCCTTTGTTTATTCTTATGAAGAATCTGCCAAGACGTTAATGGACAATTATTTGGATAATGTCGAGGCATTTTGCAATAAAACAAAGCTGGAAGATCCACTGACAGGCGAAGAAATGCAGCCTGATGAAAAACTAATGCGCTCCATTGAAGAACAAATTGGCATTTCAGAGAATGCGAAAAAGGCTTTTAGAGAAGAGATCTTGATTCGAATCTCAGCCTACGCTCGCAAAGGCAAGAAATTCAACTATCAATCCCATGAACGATTGCGGGAAGCGATCCAAAAGAAATTATTTGCGGATCTTAAAGATGTGGTCAAGATCACGACATCCTCCAAAACTCCTGACGAACAGCAATTAAAGAAAATGAATGAGGTCGTCGCAACCCTGGTAGAAGAATATGGTTATTCCTCTCAGTCCGCCAATGATTTATTGCGGTATGTGGGAAGCTTGTTGAATCGTTAAGAAATAGTAACAGACCTCATAGAATTAAAATTGTACGAAAAAAGGAAATAGTACGCTTTTTGGAGTTATTTTTTACCGTCAAAAATCTTGTAATGACTAAGTTTTTGACGGTTTTTTATGGTCTTTGAAAACCCCTGGCTATGCCGGGGGTTCCATAGAGCTTCTAGCGCGGGGGCAAAAAAAGCCTCTCTTCATGATAAGATAAGGTTGGTTTCCCGACCACCAAATCTCATCAAAGAAGGAGGCATGTCCAATGCAGGACAAGAATAGTTTAGCACATACACAATGGAGATGTAAGTTCCACATCGTTTTTGCACCAAAATATAGAAGACAAATTATTTATGGGAAATATAAAAAAAGCATCGGAGAAATAGTAAGAGAGCTTTGTGAAAGGAAAGGGATTGAGATACACGAGGCAAATGCATGTAAAGATCACATTCATATGTTAGTAAGTATTCCACCAAAACTAAGTGTATCTCAGTTCATGGGCTACCTAAAGGGCAAAAGTAGTTTAATGATATTCGATCGCCACGCTAATTTAAAGTACAGATATGGTAATCGTAAATTTTGGTGTCGAGGCTACTTTGTAGATACAGTGGGCAGAAATAAAAATCAAATTCAAGAATATATTAGAAATCAGCTTAAAGAGGACTACATGAGTGATCAGTTAACATTATTTGAAGAATTTGATCCGTTCACTGGAGAGAAAAATAAGAGGAAATAAGAGATTCTTTTAGAATCAGTGAGTGAGTGTGGTGCAAAAGGGAAACCATTCAGTGGGCCTTTTAGGCCGAGGCCGGTAACATAGGCTTTCAGCCGCAGAGCAAACCACCAGTTCACACTGGTGGTTTTGATTAGTGTCAAAGACGAGTAATTCATAGGATAGCAGTTGCTCATTAAATTCAACGGCAAAAGGGTACTCATGTTCTTGTTTTTGTGTATAACAATTCAAACAAAGGTTCTGTTTTGGGGTATTTCATGAGAGCCAATCAGAAAATCATGATGTACTATATGGATGACAACCATAAAGTCACGCAGCGTATGATAAGAATTGTGAAAATAAAAGACACCCATATCCTGGCTTACTGTTATTTCCGCAAGCAAGTACGGTCGTTTAAAGTAGCCAATATTTTATCATACGGACCAGTCAGCAGAAGACAAACAGGGGCTTGAATGTTAGCGGAATGGACTTGAAATTGCTATGAGCTATATAAGTTGCATTAAATAATTTCTCGTTGACCAAACTAGATATATCAGGAAATAATAATGCGAGCAAAGACTTGCATGTAACACGTTTTGTTACATGCATAAGTTCCACTTATAGAGGTTATTGGTTCAGAAAAACGTAACCCCTGATTCTTTGTGATATAATAAACCCATCGACAAAACAAGTGTCATCACATAGTGGAAACGATGGCTTACCACAAACAATCCAGAAAGAGGTGCATACATCATGGCAAGCATATTTATATCCGGAGAAATTCCTGAGACAGGTTATGGCATGCTAAAAGAACATGACTATCACGTACATGAAGGAGAGCAGCTGATTACAGAAGAACAGCTGATCGAAGGGGCAAAAGAGGCAGAGGCATTATTAACCCCTTTGTCTACAAAAGTAACCCGAAAAGTATTGGAATCGGCGCCTCACTTAAAGATTATTGCCAATTTTGGAGCTGGTTTTGATAATATCGATATCGAGGCAGCTAAGGAAAAAGGGATCGCAGTGACCAATACGCCGAAAGTATCGACGGAGGCAACGGCAGAATTGACACTTGGCTTAATGATCGCCTTAATGCGGCGTATTCCAGAAGGCGATCAGTTATGCCGAACGACTGGATTTAACGGTTGGGCTCCGCTGTTCTTTTTGGGCAGGGAATTAACAGGCAAAAAGTTAGGGATTGTTGGGTTCGGCAAGATTGGACAGGCAGTGGCTAAGCGGGCGCAAGCCTTTGGTATGGAGATTTATTATACGGGACGTTCACGTAAACCAGTGGAAATAGAAGAACCGTATCAAGCGACTTATCTGAGTCAAGAAGAGTTGCTGGCAACTTGTGATGTAATCACGGTTCATTGTGCCTATACGCCAGAAACCCATCACCTTTTTACAAAAAAAACGTTTCAATCCATGAAAAAGGATGCCTATTTTCTGAATGTATCCAGAGGTCCCGTAGTAAAGGAAATAGATTTGGCGGATGCCTTAAAAGAGGAAGAAATCGCAGGAGCGGCACTGGATGTGTTTGAATTTGAACCAGTTATCACGGAAGAGTTAAAACAGATTGAACAATTAGTGATTACCCCGCATATTGGCAATGCAACCGTTGAGACACGAGATAATATGGCAATACTATCGACAGAAAATATCCTTAAGGTGTTAGCAGGTCAATCACCATTAACGCCTGTTTATTAATGTTTCTCCGATTTAAGAATAGAAAAGCTCTAATGATGGCAGCGTGTATCATTAGAGCTTTTTCATTTTTTTCAATGTTCTAGAACCTTCTGTGGCGTCTCTTTTATGAACCAACTCATTCCAACATAAGCGATCAACGACAAAGCAATCGAGCTTACAACGCTGTGCATGCCGAAGGGCGTAGGGTAGAAGGCTTGAAATAAAATATAAGATATAAGCCCAGTGACCATGGCGGCGATAGCTCCGTATTTATTCCCTTTTTTCCAATAGATACCCATAACAATTGGCCAGATAAATGCCGCTTCTAAACCACCGATGGCATAGAGATTCAGCCAAATAATCAAGTCAGGTGGTTGAATGGTGATCAAATAAACGATAATACCTAGTAGGGCAGTGATACTCATGCTGATGGTCTTTACTTGTTTCCTGCTTGCATGAGGTTGAACGTAATTGACGTATACATCCTTGACGATTGTGGAGCTCACGAGCAACAGTAGAGAGTCCACGGTAGACATAATGGCGGCTAATGGTGCCGCTAGGACAATTCCTGCCAGCCAAGCGGGAAGAACCTTCAAGGCAATTAACGGTATCACGGCGTCTGGTACATCAATACCAGGTAGAATGGGGCGAGCAAACACACCAATGATATGCATGTTTAACATTAATACGCCGACTACGATCGTGCCAATAATTAAGGCGCGATGAAAGGCCTTGGTGCTTTGATAAGACATGGACCGTACGACAATTTGTGGCAAAGCAACAACGCCGAGCCCGACGAGTATCCAAAAGCTGGACACATAATGAGGAGTAAGCGTACCATCTGCTCCATATGGCGTGATCAAATGGGGATTTTCCGTTTGAAGATCCTGCATGATAGCTTCTACACCACCGCCAGAAATGATGATCGCTGCTAGTAAAATAATCGTACCAATCACCATAATACTGCCCTGAATCGAATCGGTTAAGGTTACCGCACGAAAGCCGCCAAAGGTAACATAGATTAAAACGGTGATGACAAAAAGAAGGAGTGCGGTATGATAAGACAGACCGGTCACGGATTCAATTAATCTACCGCCGCCAATCCATTGAGCAGCCATTGCCGAGAATAGAAAAATTATAATACTGACTGCTGCTAAGAGGACGACCCATTTGGATTGGTAACGCGCCTTTAGAAAGTCGACCATCGTGATCGCCTTGTATCGTTTGGACATAATCGCAAAGCGCTTACCCAAAATCATTAAAGTGAAATAACCAGTGGCTACTTGTGTTACAGATAGAAGCACCCATCCCAGCCCTTCATTGTAAGCAACACCAGGACCGCCAATAAAACTGCTGGCACTTCCATAGGTAGCTGTCATCGTCATGGCCAGTACGAAACCACCCAGCTTCCTGCCCCCTAGATAATAATCCTCCATAAAAGAAGTGGACGGATTGGCTGTTCTGCTTGCTAACAACCCAACAAGGAAAATACCTGCAAGTGAGATAAATAAGGTAATCGTTGCAATGGCATTCATGTGTGGTACGATTCCTCCTCATCAAGCGGCATATCGGTGAAAAAATAATGAACAATGATAAAAACCAGTGTTGAAATTACCAGCACACTGCCGATACAGCTATAGAAAAACCATGCTGGAAACCCGAGGATATACTGGTATTGGCTGGGATCTTTAGTCCCTAGTCCATAGGCAAAGCCAAACCACCAAATAAAATGAAATAGCGCAAGGATGATACCAATGATTGCCTCACGATTGGCTATTTGAAAAGGATGTTTTTCCTTCATCGGACACGCCTCCTTTGTAAGTTTACATTATAATGAAGAAGGTGGGTCAATGCAATCCATCAAGCCCTTTTCGTTTAGTCCTGTTTATATTACATAAAAAAATAAATACTTTTATCCAAAATGGACGAAAGTGTGTTATACTGAATAATAGGAAGAATAATAGAGGGGGCTTCAATTTGAAATCGAGTTGGAAGTCATTAGGACAGATATTTTTAGCTTTTTTAAAGATAGCGCCCGCTACTTTTGGCGGTGGTTATGCAATGATACCGTTAATGGAAAAAGAAGTAGTAGATAAAAGAAAATGGATGGAGACGAAAGAAATATCCGAGATTTTTGCGATTGCTCAATCGGTACCAGGAGCTATTGCGATTAATTCGGCTACCTTTATTGGCTATCGTTTGGCAGGTGTACTTGGTGCGGTCACTGCGATGGTTGGTATTATGGTCCCGACTTTTCTCATTGTTGTGGCTTTAAGTATACTGTTTATCTTTGTGAATGATAATCCTTATGTTGAAGCCGCGTTTACAGGTATCCGTGCGGCGGTAGTAGCGATGATTTTGTATGCCGCTTATAAAATTGGTTTAACGGCTATTTATGATAAAACGACCTTAATGATTATGATCGTCACGACACTTGTTTTATATCTATTACAAGTACATCCTGTTATCGTGATCTTAGGAGGTATTGTTGTGGGGATTGCGGCTGTAAAGGTCCAGCGCTGGTTGGGATACGCCACAAGGTTGGATAGAGAGGATAAATAAGACAAATTGGTGTTAGTGGAAAAAGAGAAAGAGGGAGTAATACATGGAATTGTTGAGTTTGTTTTGGACATTTTTATTAATAGGTTCGGTCTCGTTCGGCGGCGGTTATGCGATGATTCCTGTTATTGAAGAAGAGGTGAGCAAACATGGCTGGATGACTACTCAGGAGTTTACTGATGTGATTGCAGTAGCAGGTATGTCGCCAGGCCCGATTGCGACAAATAGTGCGATTTTTGTTGGTTACCATACGGCATCGCTGCCGGGGGCGATCATCGCCGCACTTGGCATGATTTTGCCTTCATTGATTATTATACTAATCATTGCAGCCTTCTTTTTTAAGTTTCATGAGTTGCCGCTTGTACGTTCGGCTTTTTATGGATTGCGCCCGATTATCACAGGGCTAATCTTATATTCGGCGATCCATTTTGCTATTTCTAATCAAGTAATTGGGGAAATATCTTACCAAACGATAACTTTGATTGGGATTTTTGCCTTATCCCTGTTTGCCTTGATGAAATTACGGTTGCATCCGGTTACCGTAATTGCTTTGGCTGGGATTTGCGGGCTCGTGTTATACTAAAGTTAAGTTAATGGAGAGGGAGTGATACTTGATGACAGAAGAAAAACGCAGCTGCTGTCAGGTAAGCAGAGCTGATTTGTTTGCGGAGAAAAAAGAGGATACGGTGCAAGTGGAACGTGGGCAGCAAAGTACAGATGGGATGGTATATCTGTCTGGGGGAGAGTTCCTAATGGGGACAGACGATGAAGAAGGTTTTAAAACGGATGGAGAGGGCCCTGTAGAAAAGGTCAAAGTGGACCCTTTTTACATAGATGAAACAACGGTAACGAATCAGCAATTTCAAGCGTTTGTGAAGGAGACTGGTTATCAGACCGAAGCAGAGAGATTTAGCTGGTCTTTTGTCTTCCATCTATTTGTTGCGAAAGATTTTCCAGGTAAAGTGCAGCAAGTTCCTCAAACTCCTTGGTGGCTGGCAACAGAAGGGGCTTATTGGTATCAACCGGAAGGTGAAGGCTCTAATTTGGACGGGAGGATGGATCATCCCGTTATTCATGTTTCTTGGAATGATGCAATCGCCTATTGTCAGTGGGCAGGAAAACGACTGCCAACAGAGGCGGAATGGGAATATGCTGCGAGAGGCGGTCTTGTGCAAAAAAGGTTTCCGTGGGGAGATGAGTTAACTCCAAACGGCGAGCATTATTGTAATATATGGCAGGGTGAATTTCCTCGTCATAATACAGAAGAGGATGGATATGTAGGGACCGCACCTGTGCAAAGTTTCTCGCCGAATGACTATGGTCTGTATCATATGTCAGGGAATGTGTGGGAATGGTGTGCCAATACGTTTCAAATCGATCGTCAAGGAAAGGCAGATCAAGAACCGGTAGATGGAAATCTTCTTAAGGTAATGCGCGGGGGTTCTTATTTATGTCATCATTCCTACTGTAATCGTTATCGTGTAGCTGCAAGGAGCTCGAATACGGTGGAAAGTTCGTCAGGAAATATAGGATTTCGTTGTGTGAAGACAGCAAATTAGTAAAGAAAAGGAGCGGGTAAACCATTTGCCCGCTCTATTTATGTAGGCGGCGTGTTCACAGTACAGACTAAAAAAGCAATGACCATCATGTAATTTCGGAAACGAACAACACAGTGATGGAAATCAGACCTTAATAATTGTAATTGTTTCGTTTGCTATCAGGTTTTCTAGGGTATCTAGCAGGAATAGGTGGTCGAGGTAAGATTTTTTGTCTCGATGGATAGAGGGGGAGGAAATTCACTCATTGTGTAAAGCGCCCCTATCGCCATGATAGAGGCAGGATATATTAACGCTAGGCGGTGTTTCTGATGAATCGCAGACAAAAAGAACTGTTACGGATATTGTTGACGGATTTGGGTGAGTTTTTTCGTATAGAGGAACTGACGGATAAACTGGATTGCTCAGAAAAGACAGTTAGAAATGATTTAAATACGGTCGAATCATTGCTCAAGCAATATCCTTCCACTGCATTAAGAAGAAAACGGGGAACGGGAATTTCTATTGTAGCTGACAAGGAAGGGAAGGATAAACTGTTAAATCATATCTATCAGCTGGAAGCGATATCAACGGAGGATCGTTTATTAGAAATGGCTTACCAATTGCTTGCAAGTGATAAACCATTGACATTATCAACTCTCGCTAAAGAATATTATACTAATACGACCACAGTTAGGCATCAGATGCAAGACATTTCCAGATGGCTGGAAGGTTATGATCTGAAATTGGTCTCGAAACAACGTATTGGTCATCTCGTCCAAGGAGATGAATTAAGCAAACGTAACGCATTAGCGAATCTAACGGAACTAATCTCATTTGAAGCACAGCAAAAGCAGCGCGTGTTTCAGTTGTTTTCTCCGCATGAAATCCATACAGTCAGGAAGTTACTACGTGATTTACAAATAGCTTATTCGCTTGATTTGACAGGGGACGAGTTTCAAAGCTTACAGATTCATGCCTTGATTATGATTAAACGTACCCGCCAGCACGCTCCAATTTTAGTCGGCAGATCGAAGGATACAGATGTTAGGTTGGATAGTTACCATTTGACGGTATGGTTTTTGAAGCGACTGGAAGAGCTTCTGAGCCTGTCGTTTCCAGAGGATGAGTATATTTACTTCACTTGGCATCTAGTAAGCTGTAGAACGCCTTATACCGGTAAAGCATCTAAACATAATGAATTATTGTCGGATGTCGTCCGCCAGCTGATGTTGCAACTGCAACGCATGACGATGATCAAATTTGAGAATGACAAGGGTCTAAGGGATGGTCTTGAAAGCCATCTTGCTTTTGCTTTACATCGTATCAGGTATGGTTTTACCATTAGAAATCCCATGCTTTCAGACATTAAGAAAAAATATGCCTATATGTTCAGCATGGTGATTTTGGCAGTGGAAAAGATCAATGAAGCCTATCATATTCATATCACCGAAGATGAAGCAGCTTACCTTCTTCTGCATTTTCAAGCTTCTGTTGAACGCATGCAGGAACACACACTACTAAAACGAGCCGTGGTCGTTTGTGATTTGGGAGTCGGGATGTCTTATCTTCTTCAGGCAAAACTGGAACAGTCTTATCATGATATTAAAATACTTGCTAGTATTGGGGAAACGAATCTTCCTGGATTTCTATATGAACATGATGTGGATATGATAATTGCTACCATGGATATAGATCATCCCGATATTCCGGTGATTGTGGTATCCCCTTTACTGGAATCAGATGATAAAGACCGACTGGAGGCATTTTTACAATCAGTTGATCAAGAAGGAACCAATGAAAAAGAGGTGCTGCCTGTCATCAAGAGGTTTATCAATCCAGACACCATTTATCTTGGAATGAATATCAAACATCGATTTGAAATTGTTGAAATGCTAGCCCGTCAATTGGTTCAAAAGGGCTTTGCTGAACAATCATTTATTCATCGTGCGATGTTAAGGGAAAAAACAGCGGCAACGGCTGTTGGTGGGGGTATCGCTATTCCGCATGCAGATCCAAATTTTGTGAAGAAGTCCGTAGTATCGCTAGCTATACTACGTCATCCAGTGCAATGGGGAAGAGAGATGGTCTCTGTTGTGTTTTTCTTGGCAATTGCCAAAGAGGATCGAGATATGCTAAAACCTCTAATGCAAACCGTACTCTCCATCAGTCAAAATCCGGCGATGGTGGAAGCATTAAACGAAGCAGAAAGTGTAGCGGAAATGCTGCAAATCTTTGAACAATAATTCATTTTTTCCGATCTTCCGGTAAAAATGAATTATTTTATTGGGCAGAAGGTGTTTTATCATAGAAACAAAATAATAAAAGGAGGAAACACCGATGCGAATATTAGCTGTTACCGCATGTCCGACAGGTATTGCACATACCTACATGGCTGCTGAGAATTTGCAAAAAGCTGCAGAGACCATGGATGTTGATATGAAAATTGAGACACGAGGTTCAATTGGTGTTGAAAATGAACTCACCGAGCAGGATATTGCCGAAGCTGATGGGATTATTATTGCTAGTGATACGGATGTTTCCAAAGATCGTTTTGCTGGCAAAAAGTTGCTTGAAGTTGGTGTTCAGAAAGGAATAAGGGAACCGGAACAATTGATCCAACGCATACAAACTGGAGACGCAGAGGTTTATCAAGCAGCGAAGCAATCGGTGGATCAGGTGAAAAAGGAACGAAAAGAAAAGGAAAATCCGATTTACCGGCACTTAATGAATGGGGTCTCCTATATGATTCCGTTTATCGTCGTTGGTGGTTTGTTGATGGCTATATCATTAGCCATTGGCGGAGAACAGACACCTGAAGGTATTGTCGTACCCGATGATTCATTTTGGAAACAAATTGAAAACATTGGCAATGCCTCTTTTAGTTTTATGGTTCCGATACTTGCAGGTTTTATTGCAGTGAGTATTGCTGATCGTCCCGGTCTGGCACCAGGTATGATCGGTGGTTATATTGCCAGCACGGGAAGTTTTTATGGAAGTGAGGCTAATGCAGGATTTATCGGGGGCATAATTGCAGGATTTCTAGCAGGCTTTGTTGTTTTAGCTATAAAAAAGATAAAAGTTCCACAAGCGGTACAGCCGGTTATGCCAATCATATTTATCCCGATCATTGCTTCATTGATTGTTGGCGTGTTATTTATTAGCGTGATTGGAGCGCCAGTGGCGAGTATCTTTGCCGCATTAACCACATGGCTTGAAGGAATGCAGGGAGCTAGTTCGATTCTGTTAGCGTTGATTCTTGGAGCGATGATCGCTGTTGATATGGGTGGACCATTTAATAAAGTGGCATTCCTGTTTGGTTCAGCGATGATTGCGGAAGGTAACTATGCTATCATGGGATCAATCGCTGTTGCTATCTGTACACCCCCGCTTGGGATGGGACTGGCCACGTTTTTAAACAAACGCAAGTATCAATCCGCTGAAAAGGAAACGGGAAAGGCCTCCTTTACAATGGGACTGTTCGGTATTTCCGAGGGGGCGATCCCTTTCGCTGCTCAAGACCCACTTCGAGTGATACCCAGTATTATCGTCGGTTCCATGACCGGTGCTGTGATTGCCATGCTTGGTAATGTGGGAGACAGGGTTGCTCATGGCGGACCGATCGTTGCCGTTCTCGGTGCCGTAGATAATGTGCTCATGTTCTTTATTGCAGCGATGATCGGGACGATTGTCACCGCTTTATTGGTGAATCTTTTGAAAAAAGATGTGCAGCCCGCTGCTGGAACACCAGAAGGGATGGAAGTGACAGCGGATACAGAAGCTGATACATCAGATACTTCAGATCATCAAGCTGAAAAGGAGATCCAAACGGGTACCAATAAACAAATGTCGAAAGAGAATCGCACCATTCATCAATTGACCGATATCTTAAATCGAGATTTGATGACCATGCATGTGGCTGGATCTACACAAGCAGAGGTTATCGATGAATTTGTTCAAATGCTGGATGATGGAGAATATATTACATCTCAGGAGACGATCAAACAGGCCATTTTCGATCGTGAAAAGGAAGGTACAACCGGTCTTGGTATGAACATTGCTATTCCGCATGCCAAATCAGCTGCGGTCAGGGAATCAACAGTGGTTTTTGGAATCAGTCAAGAAGGTATCGACTGGCATAGCCTGGATGGCACTAAGGCCAAATTGATTTTTATGATTGTGATTCCGGAAGAAAGGGCAGGTGATGATCATTTGAAAATCTTGCAAATGCTTTCGCGCAAGTTGATGGATGATACGTTTCGGGAGCAATTGCAGAATGCTGAAACGAAAGAGGACGCCTACCAACTACTAGACATGATTCAATAAGAGGCGCTAAGGACAGTTGACGAGTAGCTGTCCTTATCACTATACAAAAAAGTGAAAGAGCGGGTAAACCATTTGCCCGCTCTATTTATGTAGGCGGCGTGTTCACATGGAAAGCTAAAAAATTCCTCCATTAAAAATAGCCATAATTTGATTGCGAAAACTGAATACCAGGAAAACGACAGCGATGGTGATCAGATATTTTAATAAATGATTGGTTCGTTTGCCGTCAGGTTTTACGATGGTGTCTAATGTAATAATAACTGCTGCAACAATAAATCCTGCTAATGATTGATCTACGTATGATAGCATAAACAGAAAAGTAACCAAAATAAGCAATATAAAGCGCATCCAATCCTCCTTTTTCAAATTGTCAGAAAGGGTATTTAACTTCGAACGTTCTGCCCTTTACTTTTTCCATTGTTTGTTAGTATAACAGAAAGGTTAGATAATTCCATAGGACTTTTTTCATGAAAAGTTAGCCAGGCAAAGATCGGACATACAAAGGAATGGTGAGGATAGGTGATCGTTTGTTATAATGAAGAAAAGAGAGGAATACATATCCATTGCGACCACGATCAATAATGAGAACAAGAGACTGCTTCCCTTTTGTTGCAGTGCCTTGGATTAGTAAAGGAGCAAACCAATATGCTAAAAGACTTCTTACAACAGACCTCAACAAAGTACAGCGGAATGAAACAAGTTTATCAATGTATATTTGATCAAGGACCAAGCACCAAAGCAACACTTCTGGAGCAGACAGGTATGAAACAGACCACATTAACGAGACATTTAGATTATTTACTTCAAGAAAAATATATAGACGTTGCGGCATACCAAGCGTCTTCAGGCGGGCGTCCACCTGCCCTTTATCATATTAATCCAAATGCCGGCTATATGGTTGGAGTCGATCTATCTCGTATGAAATCAACGGTTGTATTAGTCAACATAGAAATGGAAGAAATAGATCATTATACATTAAATATGACAGAGACACATACAGGTGAAAAAACACTAGCAGAGATTGATCAAGCGATTCAGCAATTACTTCAGCTACATCAGATTCCTCGAGACAAGTTCTTGGGTATTGGGATTGGTACGGTTGGACCACTGGATCGTAAGCGTGGGATGATGTTGGATACAAAAGGATTTATGGCGTCAGGGTGGCGAAATTTCAGCTTGATTGATCATTTACCGAGTTTTCAACAGGAGAAGATTATATTGGAGAATGGTGCCAATGCAGCAACACTTCATACCTATAGTCAGGGAGAATTAAACGAACTATCGATTCTTTATTGCATTAGTGGTCGGGGCTTACGTTGTGGCGTATTAGCGGATGGACGTCTGTTAAAAAATGAAACAGGGGATGTCAGTTCTTTCGGTGAAATGATTATTGATATTAAGACTCGGCAGACACTATCTTCTCTGATTACTTATGATTATTTATTACAAGAAGTGAATCGGCGCTATCTAGCAGAAACCTCATCCCCTTTTTACCCAGAGACATTTACGAAAAGCCTTTTAATGGAACTGCTGTTAGATGGACTGCGACAGCACGACCCTATTATAGAAGCCGTTTTGCTTGAATCGGCAGAAGTATATGGGATTGGTCTAGCGAATATTGTTAATATTATACAGCCGGATCGAGTAGTTTTGAATAGTGTTCTTATTCAGGCCTATCCCTCTTATTATGAGAAGGTAGTAGAAACGGCCGTGAAATATATTGATCGACAAGAACGAGTGCCTATTCTGTTTCATCAGGAAAACGATCCCGAAAAGGCAATTGCAAATGGAGCGGCGGCCATGATATTTAAGTCTTTTTTTCCTTCTTAAGCAAGAGGGAGGTCAGTTATCGTCAAAAATGGGGATCCTACTTTTAATAATAATACCAGTCTCAGGTATCAAAGTTATTCCATATAACGGAAATAGAGAGAGTCAAAATAAATCGTATTCATGAATAAGAAACGGCTTGTTTTTTCTTTGATGAACAGCCGTAATGGTAACGATTTGTTTTGAAAAAAAGAATTCAAATATTCCCATCATATCTGTTGTTTCCCATAGTAAAATAGGTTATATTTAGAGATGTAGTGTTTATACATTGCATCTTTTGGATGGGAATAAATCAAAGCAGGAGTAAGTGAAATGTAATGGGGGTATAAGACGTGACACAGCATGAGTCTAGTGAGAAAATATGGGAAAATTTTTATGGTCCCAACATGGGATATGTAGAAGAGCAGTATGAGCTGTATTTAGGAAATAAAGACTCTGTGGATCCATCCCTGAAACAAATGTTTGATCAGTATGGGGCGCCAGAGGAAATCCAAGCAGCAGTACAAACAGCAGGAGCAGGGAACAAAGATTTTTCTGCCAATATCAGTGCCAAACAGTTAACCTCAGCAATCAAACTTGTTGAGGCTATTAGACGTTATGGGCACTTGAAGGCAAATATCTATCCAGTTGGATCGGGTATACACAGTGATACTTCTTTAGTAGATCCAGCACAATATAATCTTAATAAAAGCATTTTGGAAGCGATTCCCGCAGATTGGGTATGGGAACAAAATATTGAAAATGTGCAGACCGCACAAGATGTCGTCGACTATCTCATGGAACAATATGCAGGAACCATTTCTTTTGAATACGATCATGTGAACAATGATGATGAACGTTCTTGGTTTCAAGAAAACATTGAGTCAGGGAAGTATCGCTTCCCATTCTCAGATAGTGAAAAACAAGAATTATTAGGACAGATTTTAGATGTGGAAGGCTTTGAAGACTTTTTAGCCAAAACCTTTGTGGCGCAAAAACGATTTTCCATTGAAGGTTTAGAAATGATGGTGCCAGTGATCGACCGTATGGTGCAGAATTCCTTTTATGATGACACAGAAGAAATCATGATGGGGATGGCTCACCGCGGCAGATTGAGTGTACTGACCCATATCTTGGGCAAGCCTTATGATAAGTTATTTTCAGAGTTTCATCCTTCCGCAGATAAAGAACTGGTTCCATCGTCACCTGGTTCCAAAGCGATTACGTATGGATGGACAGGAGATGTGAAGTATCACTTCGGTGCTGAGCGTGCCGTAGGTGAAGAGAAACCGTCACCAACTAAAATTACGTTGGCGCATAATCCCTCCCATTTGGAATTCGTTAATCCAGTGGTAGAAGGCTTCACCAAGGCCGTGCAGGATTTTCGTTTTCAAAAGGGGGCACCAGAACAAGATGTGAGTAAGGCATTTGGTATTTTGGTTCATGGGGATGCGGCCTTTATTGGGGAAGGTGTAGTTGCCGAAACATTTAATTTGAGCGCATTGGACGGTTATCGTACGGGAGGCTCTTTGCACATTATTTCGAATAACCTTCTTGGATTTACAACGGGACAGCGGCAAGGGCGTTCCACTACGTATGCTAGTGATTTGGCAAAAGGTTTTGAGGTGCCGATTATTCATGTCAATGCTGATGATCCTGAGGCGTGTATTTCCGCTGCTAACTTAGCCTATGATTATCGCCATAAGTTTCAAAAGGATATCTTGATTGACTTGGTTGGTTATCGTCGATACGGGCATAATGAAATGGATGAACCTCGTGCGACACAACCTGAGCTGTATCAAGCCATTGATCAGCACGCGACATGTGCCTCGATTTATGCAGATAAATTGCATCAAGAAGGAATTGTATCCGAAAACGCTTATGAAGAAATGAAGGAAGCGGTTTTTGATAAACTGCAAGGTATTTATGATGATATGACAGAAAGTGTGAATGAAAACCCAGAAGCTATGCCAGTGCCGCAAGCATTACGGCAAGGATTAAGTGATATTGAAACGGCAGTGCCTAAAGAGATATTAGAGACGTTAAATAAAGATTTATTAAAGCGTCCAGAAGGTTTTCATTCACTGAAAAAGTTGGAGAAGATTTTAACCAAGCGTCATAACACGTTTGAAGAAGAAGGAAAAGCCGATTGGGCTGTAGGTGAAGCATTAGCCTATGCGTCTATACTACAAGATGGCATACCGATCAGGCTGACAGGACAGGATTCCGAGCGGGGAACCTTTGCTCATCGTCATTTAAAACTGCATGATGTCGAGACAACAGAGACCTATTGTCCGATGCACGGCTTAGAGGACGCCAAGGCAACTTTTGATATTCATAATAGTCCGCTATCGGAGGCGGCTGTAATCGGATTTGAATATGGCTATAGTGTGAAGGCACCCAAAACACTTGTTATTTGGGAGGCACAGTTTGGCGATTTTGCTAATGCAGGTCAAGTCATCTTTGATCAGTTTATTTCTGCTGCACGTGCCAAATGGGATGATCGCTCGAATATGGTTCTCCTACTACCACATGGCTATGAAGGGCAGGGACCTGAGCATTCCAGCGGCAGAGTAGAGCGTTTTTTAACGATGGCAGCAGAGAACAACTGGATTGTTGCCAATGTAACTAAAAGTGCCCAGTTCTTTCATTTGTTGAGACGTCAAGCTGCATTAGTGGATAGTGAAGCTGCCCGTCCGCTTGTCTTGTTTACACCTAAGAGTTTACTAAGGAGTTCGCGTGTTATTTCTGAAATAGATGAATTTACAAGTGGCAGATTTCGGCCGCTCATCCCACAGCCTGGTTTAGAATTAACCTCTAACAAAGCAAAACGATTGTTGATTGGAACAGGGAAAGTTATGGTAGATATTGAAGAAACAATGAGTGAACAACCACAGAAATATGAACAAATTCATGTGGTGCGTCTAGAGCAAATCTATCCATTTCCTGAACAAAAGCTTGCAGAGATTATTGAAGCTTGTGAGAACTTAGATGAGGTTGTGTGGGTACAGGAAGAACCTCGTAATATGGGAGCATGGAATTTTGTGAAAGAGCGTTTGTTTAAGATGTTGCAAGATACGAAGCTAGAGTTGCATTATGTTGGACGTGGGGAACGGTCTTCGCCTTCCGTAGGTGATCAGCATATTCATAAAACAGAACAACGAAAAATAATCACAAATGCATTAGATATGGCTGAAGGAGGAGAAACCAATGAAGGAAATTAAGGTCCCGGAATTAGCAGAATCCATTACAGAAGGTACGATAGCAGAATGGCTTGTTAAAGAAGGTGACTCCGTTGAAAAGGGTGATCCAGTCTGTGAGCTGGAAACGGATAAGGTAAACGTGGAGGTTAATGCAGAGTATGCCGGAGTGTTAACCGAACATATCAAACAAGAAGGCGATGATGTTGAGGTAGGTGAAGTCATTGCCAAGATAGATGAAAATGGCGAAGCAGGTGGCGATACATCGGCTGAAGAGGAAAATGAACCGGAAGCAAGTACCGATTCAAGCTCAGATGTAAGTGAGCAGACAGAAAAGCAGCAATCCAAAACAGAAGCTGCTTCACAAACACCTTCAGAACCTAAAACTGCGGGTGAGGATCAAAAAGTAGTTGCCTCACCAGCTGCAAGAAAGCGTGCTCGTGAGTTGGGAATTGATTTGAATGATATTTCACCGTCAGATCCATTAGGTCGGATTCGTACGGAAGATGTAGATAACGCCAATAAAGTGGATCGTTCATCATCTTCCAAGCCAGAAAAGAAAGCGCCAGAAAAAGAACAAGAACAACAAGATCCAGCAGGGAAGCCGGTTAAACGTGAGAAAATGACACGTCGTCGTCAAACCATCGCCAATCGTTTAGTGGAGGCACAACAATCAGCTGCCATGCTGACAACGTTTAATGAAGTGGACATGACTGCGATTATGAAACTTAGAAGTGAGCGGAAAGATAAGTTCCAAGAAAAACATGGTATTAAATTAGGTTTTATGTCCTTCTTTACGAAAGCAGTCGTTAGTGCTTTGCGCGAATTCCCATATTTAAATGCGGAAATTCAAGGAAATGAGATTTTATTGAAACAATTCTATGATATCGGCATTGCCGTGTCTACCGATGATGGCTTGGTGGTACCAGTTGTCAGAGATGCCGATCGTTTGGATTTTGCCGGGATTGAGTCAGAAATTGCTGATCTAGGTAAGAAGGCGCAAGAAAAACAGCTGCAAATTAGTGATCTTCAAGGAGGATCTTTCACGATTACAAATGGAGGTATTTTTGGATCGCTGTTGTCAACACCGATTATTAATGCGCCACAGGTTGGTATTCTAGGTATGCATTCGATTCAAAAACGTGCCATGGTAATGCCAGATGATTCCATTGAAGTTCGTCCAATGATGTACACTGCCCTTTCCTACGATCATCGTATTGTTGACGGGAAAGAAGCTGTACAGTTCCTTGTTCGGCTGAAACAATTGCTAGAAGACCCTTATGATTTATTGTTAGAGGGATAAACACATTCGTATCACATGACGGAAAGCGTGAGAAGAGTTATTTAGTACTCTTTTCGCGCTTTTTTATGATAGGGCACGGGAGCGGACGGAGCTCAAAGGTCAGTTATAAAATGACGGCCAAAATCCGAAGGAAAGCCGCCAAAATGGTCGTCATTCCGAAAATGACGGCCAAAATCCAAGGGGAAGCCGCCAAAATGGTCGTCATTCCGAAAATGACGGCCAAAATCCAAGGGAAAGCCGTCAAAATGGTCGTCATTCCGAAAATGACGGCCAAAATCCAAGGGGAAGCCGTCAAAATGGTCGTCATTCCGAAAATGACGGCCAAAATCCGAAGAAAAAACCAACCAATGGTCATCATCACCATTCCCCATTCTCCAAAAAAAGCTTAATCATTCTTCGTGCCTTTGCATAGAATAAATTAATACACACGAAGGAGGGTTGGCATGGCTAAAGATAATTTTATCATTGCAGAAGAAGATTGGTCCCTCCATCGAAAAGGATTCGATGATCAAAAGCGTCACCAAGACAAAATAAAGGAAGTAATGAAGAAGAAGTTACCAGATATGATTAGTGAGGAAAGCATCATCATGTCTAAGGGTAAAGAGATTATTCGAATACCAATCCGTTCGTTAGATGAGTATAAGATCCGTTATAATCATTCCACCAAACAACACGTGGGTCAAGGCAAGGGAGATAGTCAAATAGGCGACGTTGTTGCACAAAGCCCTGAGCAGGCAAAAAAGGGACAACAACCCGGCAATGCAGGTGATCAGCCAGGAAGTGATTATTATGAAGCAGAAGTAGATTTTGAAACCTTAGAAGAAACTTTTTTTGCAGAACTTACCTTGCCTAACTTAAAAGAGAAAGAGAAGGAGAATATTACGATCACCGATGTAGAATTTCGTGATATTCGTAAAAAAGGTTTAATTGGTAATATCGATAAGAAAAGAACAATGCTTGCTTCCTACAAACGCAATGCCTTGGAAGGGAATCCATCGTTTATGCCGATTTATCCGGATGACCTGCGTTTTAAGACATGGGATCATATAGAAAAGCCGGAATCAAAGGCGGTTGTACTCGCTTTAATGGATACAAGCGGATCGATGGGAATTTGGGAAAAGTATGTGGCAAGAAGCTTTTACTTTTGGATGACCCGTTTTCTAAAAAAGAAATACGAAACCGTCGATGTGGAGTTTATCGCTCATCATACGGAAGCGAAGGTAGTTGATGAGGAATCCTTTTTCACCAAAGGAGAGAGCGGTGGAACCATTTGTTCATCGGCGTATAGAAAGGCATTAGAGCTAATAGAAAATAAATACCCAGCAAGTCGTTATAATATCTATGTATTTCATTTTTCAGATGGGGATAATCTCACATCTGATAACCGCCGATCGATTCAAGCAGTGCAGCAATTATTAGAAGAGGCTAGTTTGTTCGGTTATGGTGAAGTGAATCAATATAATCGTTTTTCTACACTCATGCAAGCCTTTAAAGAAATTGATCATTCTCATTTTAAGAAATATATGTTGCGTAATAAAGCCGATGTATATTATGCGATGAAGCATTTCTTTCATACCGCTCCAACTAGAGAGTGAAACGGCTTACAGATTGTAAAAAATTTCTCAAAAAAAATAATATGCTGCTCCTCTTTTTCATGCTAGAATGAAGATGAAACACCCATTAATTTCTAACCATGTTGGAGGAGGAGCAGTATATGAGTATTTTATTAGGATTAGTAGCTATTATTCTTCTATTAGGTATCGCCTATCTCATGTCGAACAATCGAAAGCGCATTAATTATGTAGGAATCGGTGTTATGCTAGTTGCACAGGCCATTACGACGGCTTTTATGTTTATGACAACCATCGGTGAAACCATTATCAATAAAATATCCGCACTGTTTAATAAACTCATTGAATTCGGAACGAGCGGTGTGGATTTTGTTCTAGGTGGGATAGAAGGAGAAGGTGTCTTCTTTTTTAATGTGGCATTGATCATTATTTTCTTTTCTACCATCTTATCGGTATTAACCTATTTGAAAATATTGCCCATTATTATCAAGTATTTTGGGTGGTTTATTTCGAAAATAACGGGACTGCCGAAAATCGAATCGTTTAATGCGGTAAACAGTATGTTTTTCGGTCAATCAGAGGCGCTATTAGCGGTTAAATCGCAATTCCATCATTTATCCGATAATCGACTTTATATTGTGAGTGCTTCGGCGATGGGATCGGTATCTGCTTCTATTGTCGGTGCTTATCTGCAAATGCTGCCTGCACAATATGTATTGGTTGCAATACCGCTTAATATGTTTAGCGCCCTCATCATGGCATCGATCATTGCACCAGTGAAGGTGGAAAAAGATGATGATGAAGTAGATGTGAAGAATGTTTCAGAGGCAAAAAGTTTATTTGAAGCAATGGGAACTGGTGCTTTAGACGGTGGGAAGATCGCATTAATTGTTTCGGCTATGCTGATTGCCTTTATCGCAGCTCTAGAGTTGGTTAACTGGGTCTTTGCAGCAATTTTTGCTGGGACAACCCTTCAAGATGTACTTGGTTATGTGATTGCTCCATTGGCTTATTTGATGGGCATTGCGCCAGGGGAATTACTGCAATCAGGTAGTATTATGGGGACAAAGATTATTACCAATGAGTTTGTGGCAATGGGTGAATTGCAGGCGATAATGGGAGATTTATCGGAGAAAACAATAGGGATTGTGACTGTCTTTCTGACTAGCTTTGCCAATTTTAGTTCGATCGGCATCATTGCAGGCTCGGTTCAAGGTATTGATAGTGAGAAAGGGAAAGCCGTGTCGCGCTTTGGTATGAAGCTGTTAATTGGAGCTACCTTAGCATCTGCCTTATCTGCTACCATGGCTGGATTGTTTTTATAAGTATCATCATTAAGAAAAAACGAGCAAACTCTGCTACCCTAGATACGGACTCTCGGTTCGTTCAAGGTCAAAATTGTTCCACATCCTATCCTATCAAGAATGCCAATGCTATAGTTCCTGTATCAGCATGAAGGGTGAACCCCGACTCAAGCAATGAAGCGAAAATAATCCCTCACAAAACTGCAGTGAGGGGTTATTTTTTATGATCCAATAGGAATAAAGACTGTATCTATTTAAACTTTAAATCTTTACAGGAAACGATCTAATGGTTTACTGCAAAAAAGAAAGTGGAATACTGTTAATAAACAATCAAAAAAGAGGTGTCTAGCACGATGAAACATTTTCAATTATTTATTGATGGAGAATGGACGGACTCCAGTGAGACGATTGACGTTTTAGATAAATATACGCAAACATTATATGCAACGGTAGCGAAAGCTGATGAACAGCTGGTAGACAAAGCAATAGCCAGTGCTACCAAAGCATTTAGTGAGCAACAATTAACGCCATTTGAACGATATCAAATATTGCACAAGGCATCAACACTCATTAGCGAGCAAAAAGACGAGCTTGCGATGATTATTACCAAAGAAGCAGGGAAGCCTTTAAAGCAGGCACAAACAGAAATTGATCGTACGTCTCTTACCTTTCTATGGGCTGCAGAGGAGGCAAAGCGGATTCATGGGGAAGGTGTTCCAGTAGAAGCGGCACCAGGTTCGGAAAATAGAATGGCATTTACCATCAAGGTTCCTGTTGGGGTTGTTGGTGCGATCAGCCCGTTTAATTTTCCAATGAATTTAGTTGCTCATAAGCTAGCGCCAGCCTTGGCTGCAGGAAATGCCGTTGTGTTAAAACCAGCGAGCAAAACACCGGTTTCCGCGCTTAAGTTAGCCAGAATTTTAGAGGAAGCAGGTCTGCCTAAGGGATTACTCCAAGTTATCGCGGGTTCTGGTTCAACCGTCGGCAATCAAATGATGAAGGATAAACGCATTGCTTTATACACGTTCACAGGCAGTGCAGAGGTCGGTTTGAAATTAAAACAAGAGACCGGTTTAAACCGGTTGATCTTGGAGCTGGGGAATAATTCACCAGTAATTGTGGATAAGGAAGCGGATATTGCGTTGGCTGCAAAAACCCTTGCCGCACAATCCTTTGCCTTTGCCGGGCAAGTCTGTATCTCGGTTCAGCGGATTTATGTCGATGAAGCGATAAAACAAGCATTTATCGAAAAATTAACTGAAGAAATGCAGCATCTAAAAGTGGGAAATCCAGCTGATGTTGATACAGATGTCGGTCCGATGATTGATGAAAAAGAAGCGGAAAGAGCAGAAACATGGATAATGGAAGCACAAAAAGATGGCGCAGAAGTCATCCATGGAGGACAACGCCATGGAGCGCTATTGGAACCAACCATTATTTCAAATGTAACCAAAGACATGCGAGTTGTTTGTGAGGAAATCTTTGCACCCGTCGCCAGTATTATAAGCTATACCGATCTAGAATCATGTATAAGGGAAATCAACCAGTCTCCCTATGGTTTACAAGGTGGTATTTTCACTCAAAATATCGATACGGCTTACTATGCAGCTAAACACGTGGAAGTTGGCGGCTTTATGATTAACGATGGCTCTCAATATCGGGTAGATTTGATGCCGTATGGTGGTGTGAAAGATAGTGGTAACGGTAAAGAAGGTCCGAAATATTCGATCAATGAAATGACAGAAGAAAGGTTAATCGTGATGAATTTGAAGGTGTAGCATTCCGCTGCACCTTCAAATGTTTAAGATTCAGCTATCTTTACTCTCTTCGCTTTATTTTGTAAGTAGTACATTCTGCCAAACAAGGTAATCGCTCCGGCAAAGAGTCCGATGATTAAGCCAAGCCAGTAACCAAAGGCGTCAAGACTTGTATAATGGGCAAATAGCCACCCACTTGGCAATCCGATCAGCCAATAGGAGACAAGCGACATCCAAAAGGTAATATTAACATCCTTATACCCCCTGAGTATTCCTTGAACCGGGGCGCCAACTGCGTCTGCAAATTGAAAGAAAATCGCGTAATAAAGAAATTGTTTGGTTAATGCCAATACCTCCGGATGATCACTATATAATCGAGCGATTGGATCATCGAGTAGATAAATAACAGCCCCAGCTAAGACAGCAACTACAATTCCGGAAGCAATCCCGATGTAGGAATAAACCCTGGCATCGCGAGCTCGATTGGCACCTATCTCAAAGCCGACGGTAATCGTTAACGTCATGGCGATACTAAGTGGGATCATATAAAGTAATGATTCAAAGTTCATGGCCGCTTGATGTGCAGCAATCGTATTAGTACTATACACACTTAGCATAAAAGTGACGGCAGAGAAAATACTAACTTCGAAAAAAATGGAAAAACCAATGGGCACGCCTAATTTTAAATGAGCTAACCATTCTTTTACATCCGGTTTCCGTAAACGGCGAAAAATATGATGTTCACGGAAAGGACGGACATAATGGACAATCCAGATAGCAATGATTGCGTTAATAAAGAAGGTTAAACCAGAAGCTACGCCAGCTCCAATACCTCCTAGGGCAGGAAATCCCCAATTGCCGAAAATAAACAAGTAGTTCAGTAAAATATTAATGGGAAGAGATATTAAGATAATAATCATTGATAATCGTGTTTGTCCTAATCCATCCATATAAGATCGCAATAGATTATAGACAAATAATGGAATGATACCCAGCCCAATCGAGATAATATAATATTTTGCTACATAAGCCACCCTGTCTTCCAAATCCATTAATGATAAAATAGGTTCTAACAGAAAAATAGCCACCACCGTTACAGTAACACCTATAGCAACTGCTAAATAGAGACCTTGCTGTACGGTGAAGGGGATCTTTTCTTGCTGTTTAGCCCCGGAAAATTGAGCAACAACTGGCGATATGGCCATTAAAATCCCAACAACCATCATTTCAACAGGAACAAATAGACTAGAGCCTATAGCCACCCCAGCAAGATCAGCCGGACCAGCTTGACCAGACATAATCGTATCAAAAAAGTTCATTAAATACATACTTACTTGCGTGATTAGAATAGGTATCAGTATAATCAAAAAGAGTCTTATTTTTTCTTTAAGCGTTTTGGTTTGAAACATGATGTATCTTCCTTTTTGTTAGTGAAATAAAAAGATACAAAAAGCACAGCGTGATGCCGTATTTTTTGCACATAAGCTAGAGGGATTATAACATATATTGTGAATAGAGAGGTTGGATTTGCATATGGAACGTAAACAAATTATTTTCACTGGTGGTGGATCAGCCGGCCATGTCATGGTTAATTTGGCGATTATCCCTGTTTTCCTCGAAGAAGGCTGGCAGGTGGATTATATCGGGTCTCATAACGGAATCGAGAAATCTTTGATAGAGCCAATAGAAGGGGTGACCTATCACCCTATTTCAACGGGAAAGCTACGTCGCTATTTCTCTAAGGAAAATTTCAAGGATCCTTTCAAAGTCATGAAAGGGACGATACAAGCTGCTCGCATTATTGGAAAGAAAAAGCCGGTGGTGATTTTTTCTAAAGGAGGATTTGTTTCGGTACCTGTACTAGTCGCTGCAAGGCTGCGTCGTGTTCCAGCGGTTATTCATGAATCCGATTATACACCTGGATTGGCGAATAAACTCGCGATTCCCTTTGCGAAAAAAGTGCTTGCCACTTTTCCAGAGACGATGAAATATCTTCCTGCAGATAAGGGGGAATGGGTTGGAGCAGTCGTTCGCGAGGCGTTATATACAGGCAGTCGTGAAAGAGGATTTGCTTTTACCGGTTTTACTTCTGGAAAGAATGTACTTATGGTGATGGGTGGTAGTAACGGTTCACAAAAGGTAAATCAGGCTGTAAGGGATGGGCTAGAACAGCTACTGAAAGAGTTCCAGATCGTACATATCTGTGGTAAAGGTAATATCGATCACTCGATACAAGAAGAAGGCTACCGACAATACGAATATATACAGGACGAACTTCAGGATTTATTAGCGATAACGGATATGGTTTGTTCCCGGGCTGGGTCTAATTCTATCTTTGAATTCCTTGCTTTGAACAAGCCGATGCTCTTGATTCCTTTATCCCTGCAAGCGAGCCGAGGAGATCAAATTGTCAATGCTGAGTCTTTTGAAAAGCAAGGATATGCTCAGGTATTGCAAGAAGAAGCGTTAACGACAGAATCCTTGATCCGTTCACTAAAACAGCTAAAAGCAGGTAAAATTACTATGAAAGAAAAAATGATGGCTTATCATGCTAGCGAGGCAAAAGAAAAAGTCATTAATACCATTAAACAACAAGCAAAATAAGTCTTTTATTTTGGTTAAGCTTGGCTATTATATTAAAATAGTGGAAAAGGAGGCAATGATCTATGAGTTTAACGAGCACATTAACACTAAACAATGGTACGAAGATTCCAGCAATCGGATTAGGTGTCTACAAAGCAGAGCCTGGGGATGAGGTCTATTATGCGGTACGGTCTGCGCTAGAACTAGGCTATCGTCATATCGATACGGCCTCCCTCTATGCCAATGAAGAAGGAGTAGGGCAGGCAATTAAGGACAGTGGTATTCCTCGTGAAGAATTGTTTGTAACCACCAAAGTTTGGAATGATGAACAAGGGTTTAAAGAAACCAAAGAAGCCTTCCAACGCAGCTTAGAGCAACTTCAGATGGATTATGTCGATTTATATCTAGTCCATTGGCCAGTGACAGGAAAGTTTATCGAGACATATAAGGCATTGGAAGATATTTATCGCAGCGGTCAGGCGAAAGCAATTGGGGTAAGTAATTTTGAACCGCATCATTTAGAGGAGTTGCTAAAGGAAACGAAAATCGTTCCTGCCGTAAATCAAGTTGAATTACATCCACAACTGCAGCAGAAGGAAGTGCGTGCCTTTGGCGAGGCCCATCAAATCCTGACAGAAGCATGGGCGCCTTTAGGAAAAGCCCGTTATTTTGATCATCCTGTCTTAACAGAACTGGCTGAAAAATACGATAAAAAGCCGTCTCAGATTATCGTACGCTGGCAGTACCAAAGCGGGATAATCACCATCCCAAAATCGGTTCATAAAGAACGCCAGCAAGAAAATGTAGATATCTTTGATTTTGAACTTTCTGCAAAAGATATTCACAAAATAGAACAGATGGACGCAAATTATCGCTTAGGTAAACATCCAGATGAGTTTGATTATGAGGCGTGATCTGTGAACTGAGAATATAAATAAGACTGTCGTCTAGGTGGTTGAAGAAACCATCCAACTGGCGACAGTCTGTTTTTTCTTAGTACCCTTTCTGCACAAGATCAAGCTTACCTGTTTTCGGATCAATAACCAGACCGTGCACAGGAACGTCTGCTGGGAGAAGCGGATGGTTTTCGATCGTCTGGACGGATTGTTTCACGGAGTCGTTGACATCTTCAAAACCATTCAGCCATTCCTCTGGCGCCTTATCAAGACGATCAATCGCTGTTTGGTCAATCCCTCTTTCCTTCATCAATTCTACAAAACCATCAGATTCAAGCCCTGTCATACCACAACGATGGTGCCCGATTACAAACACTTCATCTGCTTGCAAAGCGTGGATGGCAACTAGAATACTCTTCATCACACTATCATAAGGGTCTTTCAAAATGGCACCAGCATTCTTAACCATTTTGACGTCTCCATTTTTGAGGTTTAAGGCCTGCGGCAATAATTCAATGAGGCGAGTATCCATACAGGTAAAAATAACGGCTCGTTTGTTTGGGATTTTATCCGTTACGTAGCGCTCATATCCTTTTTCCTCTACAAATTTCTCATTAAATGCCAGTATGTCATCTAATAACATCCTATCACTCCTCTATCTTTACTTTAGTTACGAATTCAAAAACCAAAAAAAAATATATATGTTTTTTGTCGGATTTTGAACAACCTCTTTTAGTTTATCATTGTAATCAATAAAATGGTATAATAATGCTGTCAAATCGTCAGAGGATGGTGGATGATGAAGAACACCGACGACCAAACGAATGATATCATTGATAAGGATTTATATGAAGATATTGAACCTGAAGAAATGTATGTGCTTATTGAGGAAGAGCGTCGTAAACTTCAAGAACGAGAGCAGCAAGAAGAAGAACAGCCTAAAAAACGTTTTCCTAGATGGATTTTCTGGCTGATTGCTGTTGTTATGTTTATTCAAGTCATTGCGATTTTTCCGCAGACTTTTTCCATACCAGCTATTCAATTTCTCCAGACATCGATCGCTATGATGCAAGATGATGCCGTTAAGCAATATCGGGAGGCCGTTGTTGTCATTGAAGGAGCTGATAACAAAGGGACAGGATTTGCTATTTCAGAGGATGGCTATGTTATAACGAATCATCATGTAATTGAAGATCAACCAAACATAACGGTCGCTTTCGCAGATGAAGGGTTGTTTCAAGGAGAAGTAGTGGCGTCTTTTCCCCAGATTGATCTGGCTCTGTTAGATGTGGAAGGTTCCGGTTTGCCCCATTTACCATTAAGTCAGCAAGCACAGCCAGAGACAGTGGAAGAAGTGACGTTTATTGGTAATCCACTACAATTTAATGGTATAGCTAATCAAGGAGATATTATTGGTTCGATTACCTTATCTTCTTGGGAGAAGCCTGTGTATATGTTGGACGCGCCGGTTTATCGGGGAAATAGCGGCAGCCCGGTTATTGATGATCAAGGTGAGGTAATAGCCGTTATTTTTGCCACCTTGAACCATGATGAATATGGAAAAATAGGGTTAGCCGTTCCGATTGATTATTTTCACGAATTATGGAACGAATGAAAGGGTCTGTAATCTACTATTAGGTTATAGACCCTTTTTGTATGGAACTTTGGGTGAACGAGCTTGGATCAATCAGGCACAAATCCATGAATAATATGCCAGGAAGCTGAATCTAACAGACAAAAAAACGGTGGATCACGAAATGTTGTCCGTAAGAACGGATCTAACAGACAAAAAATCGCTAAATCACGAAATGTTGTCCGTAAGAACGGATCTAACAGACAAAAAATCGCTAAATCACGAAATGTTGTCCGTAAGAATGGATCTAACAGACAAAAAATCGCTAAATCACGAAATGTTGTCCGTAAGAACAGATCTAACAGACAAAAAATCGCTAAATCACGAAATGTTGTCCGTAAGAATGAATCTAACAGACAAAAAAACGCTAAATCACGAAATTGTGTCCGTAAGAATGGATCTAACGGAAAAAAAACCGCTAAATCACAAAACACTGTCTGTAAGAATGAGTTGATAACTAGAGAATAACGGATCATCTTGCTTTTTTATTAGAGGTGATACTATATAATCAAAGTCAGGATAACTGATTTAGGTATATAGGGTTATGGTAAGCATAAATACCCACCATTTGCAAATGAATTTTAATGATTTGTAAATAAATCATGGTAGATACAATCGTTAATTTCTTTTATCCTATAACAAATGGCAACATTATCATAATAAATATGACAAAAAAACTGGTGAAATAATGAAACTTTTAGATAAAAACAGACAAAAAGAGATAAATATACTACGAATTTTTATAAAGGACTGGTGGTGCATAATATGTTAGGAAGCCAGTTAATGGATAGAGAAAGAACACTTGAAGAGCAAATTGAGCTGATTCAGCACGGAGATGATGAATTAAGAAATCAAGTAATCAAGGCATATCAACCGTTTATTGCAAAATGTGTGTCAGATGTATGCAAACGATACATACAGAAAAATCATGATGAGTTTAGTGTAGGAATGATAGCTTTTAATGAGGCTTTGGATATTTATGCAAGAGAAAGAGGAGCTTCTTTCCTGTCCTTTGCACAGGTAATTATCAAACGTAAGGTAATCGATTATATACGAAAAGAACAAAGGCAGTATATGTATCCTTCGTTGGACGCAACCGATGATGACGACCTGGAAGAGAGCCCCATTCAAATTGTTGAGGCAAAAAAGGTATTTCAGTTAAAAGAAGAAACCTGGCAGCGTAAGCAGGAAATTGAGCAGTTGTCCAAACAGTTACAAGGATATCGTATTTCTTTTGCTGAGTTAACCGAGATTTCCCCGAAACACAAGGACGCACGGGAGTCTGCCATTTTTGCAGCCCAACAATTGGTTCATCATGATGATTTAAAGGCGTATGTATTCCATAAAAAGAGAGTACCAATCAAAAGGTTGCTGCAACTGGTATCTGTCAGCAAAAAGACACTAGAACGAAATCGAAAATATATCTTAACCATTTTTATTATTTTAACGGGGGATTATGTCTACCTAAAAGAATACCTCAAGGGGGTAGATCTGTGAAAAAAGGAATTATTGTGGAACACCGTCCATTTTATACAATTATCATGGACAGAGAAGGGGTGTTCCACAAAGCAGAACCAATAAGAGAGAAGGATATTGGTGTGGAAACCATCTATAAACCCAAGCCTTCCCGGGTCCGTTCTTTTTTTATGATGTTTCAAGATCATAAATGGAGATGGCTACCTATGGCATTAGTGTGTTTATTGATTATAAGCCCACTTTATTTACTATTAGGTAAAAATGAGACCTATGCCGTTATAAGCATTGATATTAACCCGAGCTTGAATATTAAAATCAATCAAAATTATGAGGTGCTGGAAGCCGTTCCAATGAACAAATCTGCTGAAGAAATGTTAAAGCAGATAGATATACAAGGCAAATCCCTTACTGCCTTTACGGACGATATGCTCGACTATCTCCCTGCACATCAAGAAAATGCGGTACCGTACTCTTTGTTAATGGCGATTAGTTATTTTGATGAAAAAGATAATCCTGCTTTTCAAGAAGCATTCCATCAACATTTGCAAAAATTGGGTTATTCAACGGCTATTTATGAGGTTTCTGATCAATTAAGACGAATGGCAGAAAAAGAATATATTTCGATGAATAAGGTAGTTGCTAATTTGTTAAAGACAAATGAAACAGATGCGATTCAACCGGTTTCTGTTGATCAAGAGGATTCCGCTCTTTTTTTGAGTAAAGAGAAACAAGAACTTATTAAAAATTTTTATGATCATGCCTCGGAAGAAGAGAAGGAAGCATTTAACATCGACCAAAATCATTCATCGAAGCATCACTCTCATTTTATGTGTGAGATCGTACGAATTCCAGAAAAAAGGGATACAATAAAGATGAAGGACCTCCCCAAGAAGGCAGTTTAATGAAGGGTAAGAGTCCGCCACCCCAACAAAGGTAGTGGAGCCGCGGACAGTTTTGTGTTTTTATGATCCTGGTGTAACCGCTTGTTATTAAAAAATATTCCAAAGGCATTCGGTAACACCCCGGTAGGTCTCGCTTTATGATTCAAGGTGGTACATGTGTTCAATCAAAGCATAATCAATATAAAGAATCAATTGGTTATACATATCAGTTAAATACATATCGGAAACAGGATAGTGGTATGCGTGTAAAAAATGTTCGATTTTCTTAGAGAGGAGGTCGTCTTTTGTTCGTACCATCAAAACAAGTAAATTATCCCATTCGCCCCAAAGTGTGTAATACAATGCCTTATCATAATCAACGGTGTACAAATAAAAGCCCCCTTGCCTTGTTTTAGTCATTAATCATCGGGGTTGCGTTTAGTTTGTGTTAAAGCTCGAAATTAAAACTGGATAACTCTTGGACTTGTTACCATTTTTTGAAAAGCATAGTCTGTACCGATTTTACCAATACTACGGAAGAATAAGGTTAAAGAAGGAGGTAAAATCGATGAAATTGCCAAAACTGGCTGTAGGTTTAGCAGTAACTACTATGTTAACATTAGCTGCTTGTAACGGGGACAATAATCCGGATAATGCAGCCGATGATGGAAATGGAACTCGTCCAATCGGTTATAATCAAGCGACGGACAATCCGCAAATGGAGCGAGAAGGAAATCGTGACGTGGCAGAAGAACGCATGCAGGATGACAATGGACAGACGGAAAACAAATATGATGTATCTGAAGAAGCGGCTGAAAAAATATCTGCCGATGTAGAAGAAGTGGACAGGGTATATGTATTGAAAACGGACAATAATGCCTATGTTGCTGCTTCTTGGAATAAGCAAGCAGATAATGCCAACCAAGATAAACAAGAGCTTTCCGATGAAACCAAGAAAAAAATTACAGATGTCGTTCAGTCTGTCGATAAAGATGTGGACCATGTTTATATCTCGACCAACCCAGACTTTTTCCAATTAAGCGGACAGTACATTGACGATATGGAAAATGGACAACCGGTGGAAGGATTTTTTAAACGGATGGGTAATATGATTGAGCGTGTATTCCCGGATAGAGGTTAATCATTCATTTGGAAAGAAGCTCTTACCATGCATGTCATGGTGGGGGCTTTTTTTGCTGGCAAAAAACAAATTCCTATATGTCGATTAAATACACAGCAAAATCAATCTAGTGAATGAAAAAACAACCTATGATACAATAGTATATATAGTAAGACAAGCTCTAAACGAAATTGACAAGGAGTGTTTACGATGGTAAATAAAATGAATGTAGAAAGCTTTAACTTAGATCATACAAAAGTAAAGGCACCATATGTGCGTTTGGTTGGGGTCACAACAGGTGAACATGGAGATAAGGTGTATAAATATGATATCCGTTTTTGTCAACCTAACCAAGATCATATGGATATGCCGGGCTTACATTCTCTCGAACACTTAATGGCAGAGAAAGTTCGTAACCATATTGATAATATACTAGATGTTAGTCCAATGGGCTGCCAAACAGGCTTTTACTTGTCCATTATAAATAACGATAGCTTTGATGAAGTAGTGGATGCTCTGGATCGCACCTTAAATGATGTTTTAAACGCGACAGAAGTTCCTGCTTGTAATGAAGTTCAGTGTGGCTGGGCGGCTAGTCATAGTTTGGAAGGTGCTCAAGCCATTGCTCGTAATATGTTATCCCATAAAGAAGAGTGGGACGTAGTGTTCGCTGATTAATATTAGAAAAAAGTGATAGTCCCGTGCAAAAGGGGAACTATCACTTTTTTGATTAGAAGAGGAAAACGGACTAACTTGGATATATGCCACCATTGAAAAAAATGAAGCATTTCTGATGTATCATTTCCTGTAATCATGTTAAACTATGGAAGTGAATGAAGAAAGGAATGAGCGACACATGAAAGAAGTACTAGATTATTTAGAAAAAACACAAACGACACATCTGGAAGAACTCAAGCAATTTTTACATATACCGAGTGTAAGCACAGACTCTAATCATAAAGAAGGTATCAGAAAAGCAGCACAATTTGTTGCCGATTACTTAAAAGAAGCTGGATTTACACGTTCAGAAATGCAAGAGACACCAGGTCATCCGCTAGTTTACGGAGAATGGATGGAAGCTGGAAAATCGGCACCAACGGTATTAATTTATGGGCATTATGACGTGCAGCCGCCAGACCCATTAGACCAATGGCAGAGCGAACCTTTTGCCCCAGAGGTAAGAGAGGGACGTTTGTTTGCCCGGGGAGCCAGTGATGATAAGGGTCAAGTATTTATGCATTTAGCTGTATTAAAGGCTTTTTTAAAGACGACAGGGGAACTGCCTTTAAATGTGAAGGTTTGTATCGAAGGCGAAGAAGAGATTGGCAGTGCTCATTTATATGACGTATTGCAGCAGCGTAAAGAGCAATTTCAAGCCGACTTTGTAATGATTTCAGATTCGGGAATGGTTGCCAAGGATCAACCAACGATTCTGTATGGTTTAAAAGGATTTACTGGTCTGGAAGTAACACTCAAGGGACCAGAAAATGATCTCCATTCAGGCTTATATGGCGGCGCGGTAAAGAATCCGGCAATGGCCTTGGCTCAACTATTAGCAACGATGAAAAATGAAGAAGAGGTTGTAACAGTAGCCGGTTTTTATGATGAAGTTGAACCTTTAAGCGAGGATGAAAGGGTATTGATGAAAGAAGCGCCAGGCGAAGATTATCCTACTTCAACAGGGGCACCATCAACGATTTCTGAAAAAGGTTATACAGCCAAGGAACACACCATGGCACGACCTACATTAGAGATTAATGGTATGTATAGCGGGTATCAAGGCGAAGGAACAAAAACAATAATTCCTGCAGAAGCAACGGCCAAATTGACCTGTCGTTTAGTACCAGGTCAAGACCCATCGGCTATTCAGGATTTGCTTGTTGCGCATTTGGAAAAGCATGTACCAGAAGGTGTGACTTTGTCAATTACTCGTGAGCCATTATCGGCAAAGGCCTACAAGGTATCACCAGATCATCCATTGATTCAACATGCAGCAGCGAGTCTTACAGAGACGTTTGCAAAGGAGGCTGTCTTTGTTAGAATGGGTGGCTCTATCCCAGTAGTAGAATGGTTTGACGCTCTGTATCAAATTCCTGTTGTTTTGCTGGGATTCGGTACACCAGAAGACCGTCTTCACTCGCCAAATGAAAGCTTTCCTGTTGAACATTTTCACAAAGGAATGCAAACCCTCGTTCATTATTGGGAAAAGGTTAAAAACATGCAATAGTAAAACAAGGAACCGGCACAACATATACTGTCGGCAGGAGGATGTAAATAAATGATATTCATATGGCTTGGTATATTATTGTTGGTCGTATATGGTGTGTCGTATTTGGCTTATATTCGATATGTGCCTGTAAAAGGTGTTCCGTGCTTAGAGAAAGAACGTGTGCAGCGGAATCAACAAACCATGGTAGATATTCGGGATTACCATGAGGCCGCTAATGATCGTGTAGAAGAAGCGATGAGTATTCCCCTTGCTTATTTAGGCAGATACTATAAAGAAATCCCTACTTCTACTGTCCATATTATTGCCGCAAACCAATTAGAAAAAAATCTGGCCATTCGATTGTTGAAGGGTAAAGGATTGTATGTGAAAGGTTATACCTTAACCAATTGCGGTTGCCAGAAAAAACTTCATAACATTGCGTGAAGAGAAAGACAGATGGTATGCGCACCATCTGTCTTTTCTATTATGAACAAATGAAGTATTTCTAAGTAATTACCTTGAAAGTATTAAATCTTTGGCACAACAGGATGTGGATAGATTTTGACCTTGGCGGAACGGAGTACTGAAAAGACGGAGGATGTAAACAGTCGGTGCTAGACAGCGCTCCGAAAATAGGTTCCGCTTTCACCCACAAGGCATAAGTCAACTGCCAACAAAAATGGTATACTTAACAAAACTCCTCTTTATCGGTAGTCAGTATTTTCTTTTGACTATATATGTTGAATGAAATAATGTCTCATGGATCAAACTAGGTATTTTTTACTGCAAAAATGGTATAATACATCCCTTTACATGTGAATGTATGGTAAAATAGTGTAAGACATGTTTCGCAATATAGATTGGCATGGAATGATGGGGGTTTTTAAAGTGAAGGGCATATTTAAGAAAAAAACGACAGCGCCAGTGATAGAGGAAACGGAGGTCGTTTTAAACATTCCAGAACAAAGTACTTATGATAAACAATTGCAGATGATCGATTTAACGGAAGAAGATCTGAAAATCTTACGACATATTCAACCTTGGATCACGATGAATATTGAATCTATGGTTGATCAATTTTATTTAAATTTAGAGAATGAACCAGCTTTAATGGAGATTATCGAGGAGAACAGTTCTATAGAACGCTTAAAACAAACGTTAACGATACATATCCAAGAAATGTTTAATGGTCATATTGATCAAGGTTTTATTGACAAACGGATGCAAATAGCCCATATACATGTCAAGATAGGGTTAGAGGCCAAGTGGTATATGGGTGCCTTTCAAGGATTGCTGCGCTCCATCATTGACACATTACAGCAGCATATTCAGGATCAGATCTTCTTCGCAGATGCTGTATTGGCTACTACGAAAATTATCTCATGGGAGCAGCAGTTAGTGCTTGAAGCCTTTCATGATGAAATCATGCGTGAGTATAAAGAACAGGAAGCGGAAAAAGAAGCCTTGCATCAGAAGATAAAGGAAACTTCCGAGCAGTTGGCGAGCATTTTTCAACGATCACAAAGTTCCACAACTACATTGGTTGGTCAGCTTGATGACATCCTGCAGTTTGCTCAACAAGGTTTGGCGACGAGTGAGTCGGTAGAAACAGATTCTCTTTATCGGCATAAGGATTTACAAAAGCAAGAACAACAAATGGCAGATATTGATGAAAAGATGGAGGGAATTAGGCAAGAAAGTAAAGCCCTCTCGAAAATATCGCAACAAATTGATTCGATTGTCCGGCTAGTGACAGATATTGCTGAGCAAACTAATTTATTGGCGTTGAATGCAGCAATTGAAGCGGCTCGGGCAGGAGATGAAGGCAAGGGTTTTGCAGTTGTTGCGGATGAAGTGCGTAAATTATCAGAACAAACCAAGCGTTCGGTTAGCAATGTAACAGAGTTAATAGGAGAAACGAACAGCCAGGTAGCTAAGGTAACCAAATATGTGAACGACATGCAACAATCTATTTCAAGCAGCACTCAAAACATGCGTTACCATTCCCAGTTTTTTGAAGAGTTAATGAAAAAAATGCATGAGGCAAAGGAACAAAATAATACGATTGAAAAAGAGATGGAGCAATTCTTTCACAAGATGGATGAAGTAAACCAATCATTTGGTGAAATATCCGAGGCGATCAATGATCTGGTAGAAATGATAGAAGAAGGTTAGGAACGATAAGTCTGGAGATACTTCTTGTCATGAACAAATGATTAGCAATCCAAAAACAGCTATTGCAGTAGCTGTTTTTTTATCGTTCGTTAGGAATTTTCGAGGTTAGCGTCATCCCGAAAATGACGACCAAAATCGGAGGTGCAAGCACTGAAATGGGCGTCATCACGAAAATGACGGCCAAAATCGGAGGTGCAAGCGTTGAAATGGGCGTCATCATGAAAATGACGGCCAAAATCCGTGGGAAAAGCGCTGAAATGGTCGTCATCACGTAAATGACGGCCAAAATCGGAGGTGCAAGCGCTGAAATGGGCGTCATTCCGAAAATGACGGCCAAAATCTGAAGGAAAAGCGCTGAAATGGGCGTCATTCCGAAAATCCCGAATGCCTAGTTGTCCCATTTTCAGTCTATACTAATTATTTTTGGTCGTTGTTCATATAGTGTAGTGGAGGTGTTGTGTTTGAAAGCAGAGGATCAATTGACATTAGAAAAGGCGATTCATGATATTACGGAGATTGCCAAAGGGTTTGGTTTGGATTTTTATCCGATGCGTTATGAGGTATGTCCGCCTGAAATCCTCTACACATTTGGAGCGTATGGAATGCCGACGCGTTTCTCTCATTGGAGCTTTGGTAAACAATTTCATCGGATGAAATTGCAATATGACTTGGGGTTAAGCAAGATATATGAATTAGTGATCAATTCAGATCCGTGCTATGCCTTTTTGCTACACTCCAACAGCTTGATTCAAAATAAGTTGATTGTAGCCCATGTGTTGGCACATTGTGACTTTTTCAAAAATAATCTACGCTTTCAACATACCAAAAAAGACATGGTGGAAAGTATGGCGGCGACAGCGGATCGCATTGCTGCATATGAAAAAGAGCATGGTATACATGAAGTAGAGACATTTCTGGACGCGGTTCTTGCGATACAGGAACACATTGATCCAACCTTGGTAAAAGCACGTTCACAAGATGACGAAGAGCAAAAGACAGCAAATAAACCTTTATCAGAATACAACGATTTATGGGAACTTGATCAAAAGGGACATTCGAAACCTTTCGCTGCAACAAGTAAGAAAAAAAGATCTTTTCCATCAGAGCCAGAAAAGGATATCCTCTTATTTATTGAACAGCACAGTAGAGAGCTGGAAGAATGGCAACGTGACATATTAACGATGATGCGAGAGGAAATGTTATATTTTTGGCCACAGCTGGAAACAAAAATTATGAATGAGGGCTGGGCTTCTTTCTGGCATCAGCGAATTCTGCGTGAATTAAATTTGACCCCAGCAGAAACCATTGAATTCGCCTCTTTGAATGCAGGAGTTGTCCAACCGTCTACCACTCAAATCAATCCCTATTATTTAGGGGTGAAAATGTTTGAAGATATCGAAGAAAGGTATAATCATCCCACGGAGGAGATGAAAAAAGCAGGAGTAGAGCCAGGTTCAGGCAGGGATAAAATATTTGAAGTTCGTGAGATTGAATCAGATATTTCCTTTCTAAGAAATTATTTAACAAAAGACTTCGTCAATAAGGAAGATATGTATGTATTTCAAAAACAGGAACGGCAATATAAAATTGTCGATAAGGATTGGCGACAGGTACGTGAACAACTGATTACCAGTCGTTTTAATGGTGGATTCCCATATATTACCGTAACAGATGGAGACTATCTGCGGAATGGCGAATTATATTTGTGCCATCATTATGAAGGAGTAGAGCTTGATCTGCGTTATTTAGAAAAGACGTTACCTTACATTTATCAACTGTGGGGGCGACCAGTACATCTAGCTACTGTTGTCGATAAGCAAGGCTGTTTATTCTCATGCAGTGGTACGAAGGTTATAAAAAAACAATTAGATGAGTAGTACAATAAAGAAAAAATAGCTGGACAAATTACCTAATCAATAAATAGGACATATAGTGGTAGAGATAGGAGGTTGTTGTGATGGAGACATACTATTCCGTTGATCCATATATGTATGATGCAAATATAGAGACCAGGCCAGTTTCCTGGTTGCCATTTCCACCGTTTGGGCAAGGTGGACCAGGAGGAGCGCCTCCCTTTGTTTCTCCAGGGCAGGGCCCGCCACAAGCACCACCGCCACCTGGGCCGCCACCAAATCAAATCCCTCAAGTAATGAGCGGACCAGGAGGAGCTCAAGTGTTGGCGGTTGATTCCGGGTCGATGAGGCGTTGTTTATTCCGTTATACCTATATCTGGGAGAGCCCTCGCCGAGGTTTTTGGTTTTATCCTACTTTCTTGGGCAGAAGGTCTGTGGCAGGTTATCGTTGGACCGGATTCAACTGGATTTACTTTGGTGTTGATTTAAATCGAATTCAGTCTTTTACTTGTGTGTAAGAAAAAAACTTGGCAGCTGCTATGCCAAGTTTTTTCATTCCTTTAATGATGTGTTGCATGATCGATGGATTGTTGCAAAATCTTCATGACATGCTCATCATCTTGTGAATAGTAAATCGTCTTTCCCTCTCGTCTATATTTGACGAGGCGTAAATTTTTCAAAAAACGTAATTGATGGGATACATTGGACTGATTGAGATGCAGGGTTTCAGCTATGGCAGATACCGATAATTCACACTCAAATAACAAATGCAGAATACGAATTCTAGTGGGATCTGCCAGGGCCTTGAACGTTTGTGAAACAAGAAAAAGCGTCTCTTCATCGAGTGATTGATAACTGTTTTGTTCCATTGTCTCCCTCCTAGTTACAATGATTTTCCGATGCCTTAATATTAGCATGAATTCCTTCAATTTGTATCGTGGTATGTTGGATAGAGAAGCGATCCTTTAATAACTTGGATGCTTCTTTGATCAGCTGATCACGGTCTACCTTCTCTTCAACCACCACGTGGCAGGTGAAGGATGGAAAATCAGAAGTAATCATCCAAATGTGCAAGTCATGAATGGCTATGACACCATCCAATTGTACAAGTGAATTCTCAATATCTTGATAAGACAGATTATGAGGTGTTCCTTCCATTAAGATATGAAAGGAATCACGCGTGATGCGAAGACCGCTAAAAAGAATTAAAAGAGCGACAACGATACTGGCGATGGGGTCTGCTATATTCCAATCAAAGAACATAATCAACAGTCCCGCAATAATGGCGCCGACAGAACCTAATAAATCCCCCATCACATGCAGTAAGGCACTGCGCATATTCAAGTTTTCTTTGGTGTCACCGCCAGACATAAGAATAAAGGCGACCACGACATTGATGAGGAAACCGATGATGGCAATCCATAACATCGTTGCATTAACATTAGGCGGATCAAAAAAACGTTGAAATGCCTCATAGAAAATATAAATAGAGATGGCAATCAAGGCGACTCCATTAATAAGAGCGGCGAAAATCTCAAAGCGTTTGTAACCAAAGGTGTTTTGCTGATTAGCCTCTTTCTCACTTAATTTAAAGGCAAATAAGCTTAGTCCTAAAGCGAACGAGTCACTTAACATATGACCTGCATCTGACAGTAGGGCTAAACTATTTGTCAAAAATCCCCCGATTACTTCGACAATCATAAATAAAGTAATCAAGCTGAAGCTAAGCAATAATGCCTTTTTGTTATTGGTGTGGTGGTGCTCATGACTGTGACCGTGATGATGATCATGACTCATGTGAAACCCTCCTATACATATATGAACATATATTCATATTATAATATGAGAAAGGGTAACATTCAACCCTTTCAGAAAAATATGTTTATCATCCCACTTATCGTCTATTTTTGCAATAAAAAACCGGGCTGTCTGCCGCCCGGCTGTTCTTATTTAGGAAATCTTAAGCTAAAGGTAGTTCCTTCATTAAACTGACTGTCAATCTTAATCGTACCTTCATGCATTTCTACTAAGTGTTTGACAATGGCTAAGCCAAGACCCGTTCCGCCATTTGCCCTGGAACGAGATTTATCCACTCGATAGAAACGTTCAAATAAATAAGGGACATCCTCTTGCTTGATACCAATGCCTGTGTCGATCACTTCGATCCACACATCTGATGAAAGATCACGAATCTTTAGGGTGATTTGTCCTGTTTCCGTATAACGGACGGCGTTTTCTACTAAATTTGTTAAGATTTGATCGATACGGCTGCGATCGGCCTTTAATACGACATCGTGATCTGGAACGGAAAGATGCAGTTTCAATCCTTTATCAGCTGCCTTGAAATGGGATCGTTTCAATATCTCTTTCGCTAATTGATTCATATGCAGGTTTTCTTTATTTAAATCAATTTTGCCTTCTTCAATTTTGGACATATCGGTAAGATCGTCCATTAAATTACTGATATGGTCACTCTCATCCTCAATAATCTCAAGGAACTCATCTCGCTCCTCTTTGGATTGATAAATTTCATGACGGACGGCATTGGCGTAACCTTTCACATAAGTGAGCGGTGTTTTTAATTCGTGCGTAATATTAGAAAAGAACTCATTACGATTGGTTTGATAACGTTCCAGTGTTTCCGATAAATGATTAATTGCTTGTGCCAAAGAACCTATCTCGTCATTTGCCTTGTAATCGACACGTAAGGAAAAGTCCTTTTGTTCCGAAATTTGTTTGGTTACTTTTTCCATTGCGATTAAAGGGGAGCCTAGTTTTTTAGAAATAAAGATGGTAAAACCAATGGCTAAAATGACGGCGCCTAGGCTGGCTAATACCACCAAGACAATAATATTGTGAATCGAATTACTGATTAATCCAAACGAAGAAAATAGAACGACACTTCCTTGCGTACCATTTTGATTGGTAATTGGTTGTGCCACCTTTAAATAATTGGATCCATTAAAATTGTACTCCTCCACAATCGTTTCCCCGGATTCCAACTGTTGGATTTGTGGATTTTCCAAGATTTCCTCCGTAATATCATCATTCCAATTCGTTTGCAGAACCGTGTCACCGTTTTGATCCAGAATGGCGGCACTTGTATCCGTCATCGTGGTTAAATGTTCGAGTAATTGCATATTCTCTGGGGATTCCAAATCTTCAACCTGTGTTGCGTAGTTCTCCGATAATCGGATAAGCTGTGTTTCCGTTTGATTGACAGAATAGTTAAGAATCAATTGTAAAATGACGTATCCCAATGGAATAAGGATAATTAATTGTAAAAATAAAATCGTGGCTCCTAACTTAAAGACAACGCTATTAAGTTTCATTTTTCCCCTCCCATTCAAATTTATAGCCTACTCCCCAAACGGTCTGAATCGGCTGATATGACATCCCCGCCCTTTTTAACTTGTCACGGACATATCGTACATGGGAGTCAACGGTGCGAATATCAACAACTTCATCCAACCCCCAGATAATATCCAGCAGTTGTTCTCTGGTATACACTCGATTTGGATGAGAAGCTAGTAAATAGAGCAGTTCAAACTCTTTTGGGCTGTATTTGATCTCCCTGTCTGTCACTTTCACTTGATGGGAAGCAGGGTCGATTTCTAATTCAGCAAATTTCAAGGTATGGAAGGGGGCTGCTTTTTGAAAATGACGTAATTGAACTTGTATTCTAGCCATTAATTCTGGTGGTTCAAATGGTTTTACAATATAATCATCTGCACCTACCGTTAAACCTTCTACCTTCTGTGATGTATCGTTCAATGCCGTTAATAACATAATCGGCACATCAGGCTTCAAGGTTTTCATTTGTTTACAGGTCTCGACACCATCAATCCCTGGCATCATGATATCTAATAAGACTAGATCCAATTCTGTATCTTGCAAAGTTTGAATCGCTTCTTTACCATCAGCTGCTTCAATCACTTCAAATTCGTTTCTTAGATATAGTCTCAACATATGACGCATCTGTTGTTCGTCATCGACAATTAAAATCTTTGTCATGTTATTATCCCTCGCACATCTCAAAATTTATCCTCTATTTCAAATAGTATATAAAAATGGGAGAATAGTAAAATAATTGCCTTATAGAGGATGTTCCAAGAACACCTTGTATTTTCACATGCATGATAATCATTTTTGTGTCCAAACCCATAGAGACACCCAGATACATGATAACATAACCTGGGGATCTTCGTATGCAAGAACGAAAGGTGTAACAAAGAACTTTCGTGTACTTGTTTTGTTCCAGCATAGGGTGGGTAGAGCATGTATAATTATGAACTTTTTATGACGATTCTGTTTTCATCATAATTTCATCATATTTTCTTGGCATCATAAGAAAATGACGTTTTTTCGTGCGTGTTCAGTTCCGTTATGACCAACGCAGAAGTTCAATACGTCCTTTTTGTTGGGTTTTTGAACATTCTATTTAGGGGTGTCGAAAAAGAAGTACTTATAGAGAGGGGAAGGGCCATGACAATGAGGAAGAAGTTACTGTATGCTTTTACATTGTTATTACTGCCTGTGTTTCTTGCTGGCTGTGAGTCAAAGCTGTTAGTTTTTGATCCTAAAGGGCCGATCGCAAGAAGTTTAACAGATTTAATTGTATATTCAATTATTTTTATGCTAGTCATCGTAGTAGTGATATTCATTTTATTCGGCTACTTCATCTGGAAATATCGTGCGAAGAAAGATGACGGGGATTTCGAACCGAAAGAAGAAAAAGGAAATCATTGGCTTGAAATCACTTGGTTTACCATTCCTGTTCTTATTGTGATTGCATTAATGATACCAACTGCTAAAACCATTTATGATGTTGATGAAGTTCCGCAAGGCTATGAAGAGGAAGAGCCGCTGGTCATTCATGTAACATCAGCAGATTGGAAATGGATATTTAGTTATCCGGACCAGGATATTGAGACAGTGAATTATATTAATATCCCAGCAGATCATCCCGTTCAGTTTAAAATGACCTCTGCCGGTACGATGCAATCGTTTTGGGTTCCGGAATTAGCCGGTCAGAAATATACGATGGCTAATATGCAGACCAATCTTTACATGGTAGCAGATAATCCAGGGAGTTTTTATGGGCGAAACACCAATTTCAATGGTCAAGGCTATGCGCACATGAATTTTGATGTTGAGGCATTAGAGTCAGATGACTTTAACGAATGGGTCAATGATGTCAAAAATGCGGAGAATGAATTGACGGAAGCACAGTATGCAGAATTGTTAAAACCAAGTGTTATCGGACGTATGACATTTAATGGAACCCATTTAGATTGGATTGACCATGCTCATGGCGGATCAGAAGAGTATATAGATCCAGAACTATATCGTGAATATGAAGATGAAGGTGGATCAGAAAATAGTATGGAGTCTGCTCAAGAGAGAATTGAAGAAGCGGAAGAAGCAGAAACCAATCAAGATACAGAAGAGAGTAGTGAATCTGACGCAGCAGATCACTCACATCATTAAATAGAGGTGGTGACGGCATGTCATTAGATGAATTTTTTGTTACGGGTGATCCATTAATTTTGGCTTCACAGGTAGCAATCGGCTTAACGATGATTGGGCTGATTGCGCTAATTACGTACTTAAAGCGCTGGAAATGGTTGTGGAGCGAATGGTTTACAACCGTTGATCATAAAAAAATTGGGATTATGTACATCTTATCAGGTGTGTTGATGTTTTTTAGAGGTGGTGTCGATGGTTTATTAATGAGGACACAGACATCACGGCCGGAAATGGGTCTGTTAGATGCACAGCACTATGATGAGATTTTTACAACACACGGTGTCATTATGATTTTGTTCATGGCGATGCCGATGTTGATCGGGATTATGAACGTTGTTGTACCTTTGCAAATTGGGGCAAGGGATGTTGCCTTTCCGAAATTAAATGCATTTAGTTTCTGGACGTTCTTTGTAGCAGCGATGCTATTCAATCTTTCCTTTGTAATTGGGGGTTCTCCTGATGCAGGATGGACATCCTATTTCCCATTAGCGGGGAAAGAATTTACACCTAATGTCGGCAATAACTACTATGCGATTGCTTTACAAATTGCAGGGATTGGTACACTGACAACAGGGATTAACTTTGTCGTAACGATTATCAAAATGCGTGCTCCGGGTATGAAATGGATGCGGATGCCGATTTTTACATGGTCGACTTTTATTACATCGATTATTATCGTGGCAGCATTTCCAATTTTAACAATTGCCTTGCTGTTTATGACAATGGATCGGTTATTCGGTACTCACTTCTTTACCGTTGCGGCCGGTGGGGATCCAATGTTATGGCTAAATCTGTTCTGGTTGTGGGGGCACCCAGAAGTATATATTGTGGTACTTCCAGCCTTTGGTATGTTCTCTGAGGTGATTGCAACGTTTGCCCGCAAAAATCTCTATGGTTACAAGTCAATGGTGTTTGCGGTAGCAGGTATCGCCTTTTTGAGTATGCTTGTATGGGTACACCATTTCTATACAATGGGTAACAGTGCAGCCGTTAACTCTATTTTCTCGTTAACAACGATGATGATTGCGATACCGACTGGGGTCAAGATATTCAACTGGTTGTTTACCTTGAGGAAAGGCCGGATTGAATTCTCCTCGGCCATGATGTGGGCATTAGCGTTTATCCCTTGTTTTACGATTGGTGGGGTTACAGGTGTCATGCTAGCAATGGCTGCTGCCGACTATCAATATCATAATACCATGTTCTTAGTGGCACACTTCCACTATGTATTGATTCCAGGTGTGGTGTTTGCTGTTTTTGCAGCTATATACTATTGGTGGCCAAAAATGTTTGGTTTCAAATTAAACGAAAAAATCGGAAAATGGCATTTCTGGTTGTTTGTAATTGGCTTTAACATGACGTTTATGCCTATGTTCTTTGTTGGGTTAGACGGTATGTCACGTCGGATGTACACATACTCAGAGAGTACCGGTTGGGCACCATATTTAGGCTTTTCGGCAATCGGCGCATTTATCATGGCAGCAGGTTTTGCGGCCTTATGTTATAACATTTATTGGAGTTTTCGTTATGCGTCCAGAGATATTGGAGGAGACCCATGGAATGGACGTACCCTTGAATGGTCAACGGCATCTCCAGCTCCCGAGTATAACTTTGCAGTGGAGCCACAAGTAGAGAGCCTAGATGATTTTTGGTATAAGAAAAAACAAGGAAGAACCGATTTGAAGAAATCAGATATCCAATCGATTCATATGCCAAGCAATTCTTGGACGCCGATCGTCTTATCAATTGCTTTCGGTGTGGTAGGTTTCTTCTTGGTATTTGAATGGTTTACCTTGGCGATTATTTCCTCGATAGGTATTGTTATTGGTTTAATCGCAAATAGCTTTGATTATGATGAGGGTTATCATATTGAAGCAGAGGAAGTAGAAGAAGAGGAACGAAAATGGAGAGGTGATTTAAAATGACATCACAGACAACCCCATTAGAATATCGGTCACATCAAAATCAAATGAATATAGCCGGATTTTGGATTTTCCTTGGCGCAGAAATTGTGCTGTTTTCCACCTTGTTCGCTTCCTATTTTATCTTGGAACACAACACAGCAGGTGGGCCAGCGGGTCAAGACATCTTTGTTTTGAAAGATGTCATGATCGAGACCTTCCTGCTGTTAACAAGTAGTTTTACTTGTGGGTTGGCAATCCATTCGATGCGACACCAGGATAAAAAAGGCTTAATGGCATGGATGATAGTAACACTTATCCTAGGTGCCGGATTCTTATATATGGAGATTAATGAGTTTATTCATTTTGTCCATGAGGGTGCGACGATCCAAACGAGCGGCTTCACTTCTGCTTTGTTTACGTTGCTAGGCACACACGGGGCACACGTAACGTTTGGTATCTTTTGGGTTATTATGCTGCTTATTCAGCTAGCACGTCGAGGTATTACGGAAAAAACATCTAGCAAACTATTTATCGTTAGTTTGTATTGGCACTTCTTAGATGTTGTGTGGATCTTTATTTTTACCTTCGTCTATTTGAAAGGAATGGTGATGTAAATGAGTGCACAGTCTTATCGTTTTCCGTGGAATCACTTAATCGGTTTTGTATTGTCAGTTTTATTCACACTCCTTGCTGTGTTCATTGCTTTTAATACCGACTTTTCATCAACAGTTGTTTTATGGATTATTGGTATATTTGCTGTATTCCAAGCGATCATTCAGTTGTTTATGTTTATGCATGTCACTGAGGGTCAAGAAGGGTTGCTGAATATCATTAACATGTTCAATAGTGCCGTACTTGCCTTAATTATCGTATTTGGTACCATCTGGGTATTGACTTCCGGTCATGCAGGGGGCCATTAAGTATCATTAGAATACAGCTGCCTTTTCGAGGCGTTTAAAAGAGGGAAGAACCATGAGATGTGGTTTTTCTCTCTTTTTTGTAAGTTTAGAAAATATAAAATCTTTGACATAATAGGATTTGAAACGATTTTGATCATGAACTTATCGAAGTACCGATAAGACGGATTATGTTAAGTAACAGGCTATTCCAAGTGATCATGTTGAACGTTTTTAATGTGCTAGGAAGCGCTCCGGAAATAAGTTCCGCTTCGATGCATAGGACATGCAAGTGCAGGCATGGCGATTGTCGTCGTGATCTTAGCCTGCGAACCTTCATGGCTTGATTCAGCCTCCTGTTTAGAGAATGATTCACAATCATACGTTATGGTTCTATGTAAAGAACGAAACTACCTGGTAACGTGTGTTCATCATGATGTCGAAAAAGCCGTTGACCGTTCTTTTTGGCTGCAACACTGTCTAGGTACCTAGAACGTTTCCTCCTTGCAGTGATAAACATTGTTGTACTTTTACCTAGCGGAGGGAATATGCGGAGACTGGAAAATGGTTTACAGGCTAAAAACGCAACGTCCTGGGACTGCGATTACTCGCCCCACCGAAGCCCATTTGTTGCAACGCCTGCACTTGCACGTCCTGTGCATCGCAGGACGAGCTGAAGATCCACTAAAAAGTGCTTTTCTTTTTAGTTAGCTGAAGCCATCCCCATGGAAAGCGCAGCATATTCCCGTAGCGCTTGCTTCACACAAATAAAACAATCAAACTCACTGCTAATGAAAGGGCTCTACTTAACATAATCCGTCTTATTGGCAGTTCAGTGACTTATTCGTAAAGGATTGGTCAGTTTTAAGCCTAGTTTTGCTTTGCAGGTATGATAATGAATCTAACAGACAAAAATAACTCCATCATAAAATGCTGTATGTGACAATTCAGCAACCAACTGGGAGGAACCGATAAAGCATAAACCGAATGTTACTTCTAGAATCAGAGTGCAAGTGTGTAAGTAAAAGAAAACGGGTAAAGAACTATGGTGATAAGGTTGTTAAAAAAAGAGACTTACATTAATATAAGAAGAGGATGTGCAGGCATGAAGAGTGCAGCGGTTATTTTGAATCCTAATGCAGGAAATGGAAAGCTCAAAAAAGAAACAGATACGATCCAAGCCAGATTAGCTGAGGTGTTTGAAGAGGTTCATCTCTATATAACTGAACAAGAAGGTGATGGCAAAAAATATGTAGAGTTGCTGGCAAATAACACCGATGTCATCATTGGCGCAGGTGGTGATGGAACTATTTTTGAATTGGTAAACGCCATCGCTCCATTAGGGCAACGACCGATATTTGCCATTTTACCTGGGGGAACCTGTAACGATTTTTCCAGGGCAATAGGAATGAGTCAAGACCCGCTGTTAGCATTGGAACAGATTATACAAAAACATATAAAAATAGTTGATATTGGCTATTTTAAAGAATACTACTTTCTCAATTTCTTAGGCATTGGCTTGATTGCCAAGGTGGCAGAGGAAATGGAAGATAGCAATAAAAAACTCCTTGGTAAAATGTCTTACTATCTAAATACGTCCAAGATAGTCTTTCAAAATCAGCCCTTCCATTTGCATGTAAAAAGCGAAGAACAAACATATAATGGAGAAGCGGTGATGTTAGTCATTGGCAATGGTCCCTTTCTTGGCGGTATGAAATCATTTTTCCCTCATGCCGATATGGAAGATGGCAAGCTTGATGTGTTAATTATGAAAGAAACGAAATTTCAACAATTCTGGACATGGCTGGAAGCGCAAACGCAACAAGATTATCCGCAAGACAGGGATGATCAACTAATATACTTTCGCACGAGCCAGCTTCAAATAGAGACAAGGCCTGTACAGCATATCGACAGTGATGGTGAAATATTAACAGAGACACCAACAGAGGTATCTGTCCTCCCACAACACTTACAAGTACTGTCGGGAGATGAATGAAATAGGAAGGAGAAGAAACATGAATATTAGAAAATATCAGGCAACCGATGCGAAACAATTATCTGATATATGGTATCAAACATCTGTTATTGCCCATCATTTTATCGATAGTCGCTACTGGGAATCGCAAAAACAAGCGATACAAGATCATTACTTATCGGAAGCAGAAACATATGTGCTTGAGGATAACCATCAAGTGATTGGTTTTCTTTCGATCAAGGAGGATTACTTAGCAGCATTGTTTATCGATGCCGCCTATCAAGGTAAGGGCTATGGTAAGCGACTCCTCCAATTTATTAAAGAAAAAAAAGATCACTTAGAACTTAAAGTATATCAAAAAAATCAACCAACGATTTCCTTTTATCTCAACAATGGCTTTGAATTAAAAAAGGAGACCATCGACGATAATACAATGGAAAAGGAGTTTGTGATGGAATGGAGAGCCTCCTAACAGCGAGAACAGCAAGGAAGGGAGGCTTCCAGACCAACCTCCATTCCTCCCTGCCTGTATATAGCTATCAACCGCTAAAAATTTGAAGATAGCCAAATGAATAAGAAGTATAGTAAGCAAGGGTTAAAAAGAAAAACATGACCGCTAAGAATAGCCAATCTTTCATGTTGACCCTCATTTCATGGTAATAGGTGCGATGCCTGCTGCCGGTGAAGCCTTTCGATTCCATAGCAAGAGCTACACGCTCTGCCTTGCGGATAGAATTGGCAAGTAAAGGGATAGCATATTGTCTACCTTGTTGCAATTTATTTCGAAGTCCTTTTGCTCGGTGCACGCCACGAATACGATGGGCTTGACGCAATAGATCCAATTCATGCTTGAAGGTAGGTAGAAAGCGATAACCTGCCAAGATACCGTAAGTAAGCTTTGGCGATAATCTAACCTGCTGCATTAAGCTCAGCATAAATTTAGTTGGGTCTGTTGTTAAGGCGAACAGTAAAGACAAAGAGATAAAACATAAAGAACGCAATGCCAAACTAACCCCAACTTGAAGGCTGCCTGAGGTAACCTCAAACCAAAGAAATTGGAAGATAACAGGTCCTGTTGCGTACGCTTTATCGGTATAAAGCATCGACATCCAGGCAACACTTATAGCAAAGAAGGAAAGTGGCAAGAAAAATATAAGCCATTTTTTAACGGATATGTTAGCGAAAAACAACGTTAACAACAGAACAAAGACAAAGAAAATCAACGGTGTAATGATATCAAAGGCAAAGCTTAGCAACACCCCAGGAAGAAGTATTGCTAATGCCTTGATACTGGGGTTAATCGTCTGTATCATAAAGACCCTGCCTTCTGCTTCTCTCGCCTCTTAAAATAAGGTGGACGAAGTCTTGCTTCCTGTAAAAGCAGAGGATGTTTCCATAATTCATCCGGAGTATGATCAAAGGCGATTTCCCCTTGATGTAACACCAAAGCTCGTTCACAATGACTAGCCACTACATCCATATCATGTGTAACAAAAACAATGGCCGTCCCCTGCTGGCGTAATTCTTCTATTAAGTGAAGCAGTTCTTTTGTCGTTTGGGCATCCTGACCAAATGTAGGTTCATCGAACAGCAATAGATCAGGGGTTTCATCTAACATGGCAGCAACACTTAGCCGTCTTTTTTGGCCACCGCTTAGCATAAATGGGTTTGTCCATCGATGCTTTTGCAAATGTAACGTTTGTAAGAGTTTCTCCGTACGTTGATCAATCCTATCTGGAGGTTGCCCATTAAGCCTCATACCAAAACTAATTTCATCATAAACAGTTGAGCAAATAAATTGATGTTCTGGTTGCTGAAAGACAAAGCCTGTTCTTTGTCTTAATGCTTGTTCCTGCCAATTCATTATGTCTATACCATGAAAAGAAATCTGACCATAGCGGGAAGTTTTTAGCCGGGATAGCAGCTGCAACAAGGTGGATTTTCCCGCTCCATTTTCGCCTAAAATAGCTAAAAATTCACCCTTGCAAATGGAAAACGATATGTTATTTAAAACCAACCGCCCTTTCTGGTGAAAAGACAATGCATCGACGCGTACAATTTCTTTCCCGTTGGAAGCAGCCCGTGTAGCCCTAACAGTTGACTGCTCAAATGCTGCAGGCGTGATAATGTGATAAGAGGCTAGTTCTTTGCTGTGTGATGTAAAAACCGTGTGTGGCTGATCATCCATTACTAGTTGATTGTCCTGGTTTAACACGAGCATCCGATCGGCAATGCCTATCCAGTCTTCTGCCTGATGCTCAATAATAAGTATTCCCAGCTGCCGTTTTTGCTGAATGGTTGTTATAGTGTTGACTAATTCTAATCTGGACATTGGATCAAGATTGGCAGCTGGTTCATCAAGAATCAAATATGCTGGTTCAAGCAGCAGAGTAGAGGCGAGGGCAATTTTTTGTTTTTGCCCGCCAGATAGATGATGAATTTTATGATGGATAAACGGACGCATGTCAACTAACTCGAGTACTTCGATCATACGAGAGCGCATTTGCTCTTTAGGTACAGATAAGTTCTCCAGCACAAAGGCCAATTCATCTTCGACATGAATCATACAAAATTGACTTTCAGGGTCCTGAAAAACAATACCCACTTGTTGATTTAACTGTCCCTTCGGATAATCTTGAATAGCCTTTCCCCGAAAAAAAATGTCTCCAGCTATAGAACCCTCGACTGCTTCAGGATATAGCCCGTTAAGGCAGAGGGCGAGCGTGCTTTTACCCGAACCACTTGATCCCATTAATAGAGTTATTTCATCGCTGTATAAGGAAAGAGACATCTGCTTAATGGTCGGTTTCTTCTCCTGTTGGTAAGTAAATGAAAAATCTTGTAATTGAAACAATGGACTACGAGGCGCGGTCGTCTTCACGTTGTTGTTGATGCTCCTTTCCTAATGGATATCCCGTTAATACACCAGTAGCCGCTAATTGATCGGCTATAAATTTACCTATTATACCTGCAAAGATGGCACCACTGACTAATCGAGTGATTATCATAAGGATGAGAAGCCATGAAGCATAAGCATCATATCCCGATACAAAGTAGTTATATGGAAAGCTGACCAAGGCTGCACCCATTCCAGAAAGGATAAGAATTCTTAAGCGATAGTCCTTCCAGCCCGTCGCTGCAAAGGCGAGCTCCGCCCCTGCTCCTTGAACAATCCCGCTTAGAATCAATGATGGACCAGCTGTTGAACCAATTAATACCTCGGTTAATGCCGCAATGATTTCCGATGTCAGTGCAACACCCGGTTTGCGGATGATGTAGGCAGCAATAACAGATACCATAAACCAAACCCCGAAAATAATTTCATAACTAAGGGGACCTAAGCCAAACGGTGTTAATATCCCAAATAAAACATTGCCTACTCCAAAAAAGGCTAAATAAATCAATCCAAAAACAACCCCGAGCATAGACATTAAGACAATGTCTTTTAATTTCCACTGCTTCATTTATTGTCCCCCTTTAGATGGACTATTTGCTGAAATGGTAAATGACATGGTGACATGTGACACTTTCTGTTGCACTTGCTCAAAGCAATGCTCCAATACACGAAAGATATCATGGACATCGCCATCTAACCTTGTTGCATAATGGCTATGGCTGACGTCAACCCCTGCCGTTTTGGACCAATCGATTTGTTGGTAGATTTGCTCCATATAATCTTCTCTACCTAACGGATATAATGAAAATCTACAGCCCGCTGATTGGTTTAGTGAGTCAGCTGCTTGGTTCATGACTTGACTGGATTCATCCATATATACATCTCCAGTTGAATCACCAGGACATCCGATGGAAAAGGTTCCACTCATAGCCACATGTACACCTGTTTTAGCAGCATGAAGAAAAAGGGCTTTCGTCACATCGAAAAGGTGCACACGTTTCCCACGAATACAGGTAGAGACATCATCTGTGTGCATCCATACTTTGGAGCTGTCTACTTCCCGTAAACTCGATAAGATAATATCAACAAAACGATCACTCATCGGGAATAACGTAAATTGACACCCTGCAATCCGACTTGTTCCACAATGACTTGTCATAAAAAATACCTCCAGTCTATTTTTGATCACAAAAAAACTGCACTCCGAAGGGAATGCAGTTTGTACGTATGTAAAGAAGCTAGGTAAACAAATCGTCCATACGACCAACTACACTTCCCCACGCTAGTATTATCTAGTTCGGGTAATAAGGGTCAGGTCACAGACCTTCTCAGCCATTTCACAAAGCTCCCCTAGTGTACTACGGTTTATGCAATTTTTTACGGTTGGAACCGCAGCTAAACGTTTTTCGATAAACGTTTAGCCTGTGATAGTTTCTATCTTACAAAAACTTTTGCTATCTGTAAAGCCCTGTTTGTTCTCTCCCTATAATCTATTCCACAGGTATGGTATGATATGAATAGGAATACACGGCATGAAATAAGCAAAATAAGCGCTTAATAATAGACAAATATGAAAGAAACGAGGGGATTGCATATGACGAAGGTAGCTTGGGTCACAGATAGTTCATGTGGACTGGATGCCACTTTTGCAGAGGAAAATAATATTTTTATTATACCTTTAAATGTCGTTATCGATGGTAAGGCATATAAAGAAGAGGTGGATTTATCCAAAGAGGAAATATACGAACTGTTGCTTCAACATGGTGAGGGAGCAAAGACAAGTCAGCCGGTGTTTGGTGATTTTACTGATTTATATGAGCGATTAGAGAAGGAATATGACGTAGTGATTGCTATCCATGCCTCTAGTAAACTAACGGGAACCTATCAAAGCTCTGCAGCTGCGGCTAACATGAGTTCTTTGCCAGTCACGGTCATTGATTCTCAGATTGGTGATTTTGCCTTGGGCCAAATGATTCGTCACGGTGTATCGATGGCAAAACAAGGGGCAGATGTTGCAGAAATTGTCGAATATTTAAAAGGATGTCCGAATCGAGCCCAAATGTATTTAATGCCACAAAGTTTTGAACAATTACGTAGAAGCGGAAGGGTTAGCGCGGCCCAAACGTTATTTGCCTCCCTGTTGAATATTCATTTAATTCTTGGTTTTGACGAGGGGAAAGTAGTCGTAAAGGATAAAGTGCGAAGTAAAAAGAAGGCAAAACGTCACATGTTCCAGCTATTAGCAGAGGCAATGCAGGAGCACCAATTAAAAGAAATTTGTATCTTACATGCTGGTGTGAAGGAAAAAGCGCACCAGTGGAAAGATGAAATAGGCAGTCTTTATCAAGGGTTAAAAATACAAGTGCAAACCCTGGTGCCCGTTGCTGGTGTTCACACTGGTCACGGTACCTTGTGTTTGGCATGGTTGCGAAATTAAAGGATAGATGGGAAGTGAGAGAATGGAACAAGGTTTTGATACAAAGTCGGTACATGTAACGATGGAACGAGAAGGGATACCAACAAAGGTTACCCCTATCCATCAGACATCTGCTTTTACATTTAAAGACTTGGAGGATATGGAATCTTATTACAGCGGAGAACGTGACTATTTATATACCAGGGTTGGTAATCCCAATACAGATGAGTTAGGTACTGCTGTGGCGCAATTAGAAGGGGCACCTGCAGGTATCGCTACCTCATCTGGCTTATCTGCTATTTTGGTTGGTATACTAGCTGTTGCTAAAGCAGGTGATCATATTATCGCAGCAGAAGATTTGTACGGGGGTACTTATGAATTATTGGAAAAGGAGTTAACGGGCTTTGGCATTGAAGTAAGTTTTGTAGATTTTGGAGAGGATTTAACCTCCTCATTACAGGATAATACCGTTTTATTGTATACAGAATCATTGACCAATCCCTTGTTACGTGTCGAGGATTTGCCGAAAGCTAACGAGTTTGCCAAAAAGCATGATTTAAAATGGATGGTAGACAATACTTTTGCCACACCATATTTGATTCAGCCTTTTGTAGAAGGCGCGGATTTAGTCGTACATAGTGCAACTAAATATATAGGTGGTCACAGTGATATTACGGCAGGAGTGCTTGTTGGTCAAGCGGATGTAATCGCAATTGCGCGAGAAAAGATGGTTAACTTAGGAAGCAATCTCAGTCCGTTTGAGGCATGGCTAACGGTTCGTGGCCTCAAGACATTAAGTGTAAGAATGGAGCGGCATGTCAAGAATGCGTCCGCCTTGGCCGAGGCATTAAGAGGGCATCCAGCGGTGCAAAAGGTATACTATCCAGCCTTTCTGTCAGAACAAGGTAATGGTGCGCTTGTGACGATTGAGCTAAGTGATGCAGCAAATATAGAAACTTTTTTTCAATCGTTGGGATGGGTGAAGATTGTTGCCACCCTAGCTGGGGTAGAAACAAGTGTGTCGTATCCAACCAAAACCTCTCATCGAAATATGCCACCCACCACTCAACAGGCTTTGGGGATAAGTGAAGGGATCGTTCGAATTTCGGTAGGGATAGAAGAGGCACAGGATATTATCACCATGATTGTCAACGCCTTAGATCAAGCACAGAAATGAGGGGATTCGTATGAAATATGCGGTAGTTACTGGCACATCAAAAGGTTTGGGGGCAGCGATTGCGAGACTATTTATGCAAGCTTCTATCCATGTCATCGGACTGGCACGGCATGAGAATCAGGATTTAGCCAATGAAGATCTTCCTGGCCAGTATCATCATGTGACAGTGGACCTAGCAGATCTTCAGCAAACCGAGCAGAAGTTGCAAGAGGTGATGGACGATCTGAAAACAAAACCACTGCAAGCTGTATATTTAGTGCAAAATGCAGCGGTTGTTACACCGATAGAGCAGGTAGGGAAACAAACGAGTGGTGAATTAACAAGACATGTCCATGTGAATTTGCTGTCTCCTATGATAATTACCAACCTGTGGCTTCAAGGCTGGCGAGAGTCTGATATTTCATGTGTGATTGCCCATGTTACGTCTGGTGCAGCGAATCGATCGGTCTATGGTTGGAGTGCTTATGGCAGTTCCAAGGCCGGATTGGATCGGTATACACAAACTGTGGCTCTAGAACAAGAACAACTTGGCACAGGAAAAAAAGTACTGCTGTTTGACCCAAGTATTATGGATACGGATATGCAAGGAGAAATCCGCTCTTCCGACGAGAGTCAGTTTAGCGATGTACAGCAATTCAAAGACTATAAACAGCATAATCAATTGCGCAGCACAGAGAAAGTCGCGCGTGTGTTGGTTGATCGCTTGTTGAAGCCAGAGGATCTTGTTAATGGGCAATACCTTAGCGTGAAGGAACTACTGTAGCCGATCGCTTTTTGCCTGTACATCAAAAAATAATTAGGTATCCACCCATTTTTTTAAATAATAAGGACTTTTTTTCCCTTTTGACATACCTTATAAGTGTAAGTATGAAAAGGAGGGATTTTGATGAGCGGACAATATGGTTACGGTTCGGGATTTGCATTGGTTGTGGTGTTGTTTATTCTTCTAATCATCATCGGTGCTTCTTGGGGTTATGGCGGCTATTAATATATGATGGGAAGAACCTGACAAACCAACGTGTTGTCAGGTTCTTTCGCATAAGGAAAAACAGTATATACTTTTTGTAAAATAAAATCTCGTTCACAAAATACATCCTTGCTGATCCGATACTTTTTACAGGCGTTTAATTAGCGGATTCAGTTTCGTAACAAGAAGGCAGTGAAGCACCTGATTGGATTTTGTAATAGTTTTTAGCACAACTTTTGATCGAAGTATGATAAACTTTAAAGGAGTAAGGTCTGTTAGAAGAGTAAGAAAGGAAGTTTGTTTAATGATTACAAGGAAGAGTAAACGTGAAATAGAAATGATGAAAGAAGCAGGGAAGTTATTAGCACGTTGTCATCAGGAAATTTCCAAACGCATCCAGCCAGGTGTTACTACAAAGGAAATTGATGATTTTGTAGAGGACTTTTTAGCGGCAAATGGAGCCACACCTGAGCAAAAAGGGTACAACGGCTATGAGTATGCAACATGTGCATCAGTAAATGACGAGATTTGTCACGGATTTCCACGGGATGAAAAGCTGGTAGAAGGAGATATTGTCACAATTGATATGGTGGTCAATTTAAACGGTGGATTGGCTGATTCCGCTTGGACTTACTGTGTCGGTGAACCAGATGAAAAGACAAAAAAGTTATTAGATGTTACGAAACAGTCTTTATATGTGGGCATGGAACAAGCCTTGCCGGGAAATCGCATTGGAGATATTGGCCATGCGGTGCAGCAATATGCTGAGGCGGAAGGTTTCTCTGTTGTGCGTGACTTCACTGGTCACGGGATTGGTCCAACCATTCATGAAGATCCGCAAATACCTCACTTTGGTTTAGCAGGGAAAGGGCCACGATTGAAAGAAGGAATGGTTATTACGATTGAGCCGATGATTAATGAAGGAGCATGGCAAAGCAAGATGGATAGCAATAATTGGACAGCACGAACAGTGGACGGAAAGCGATCTGCCCAATATGAACATACATTAGTAATTACCAGTGACGGACCCATGATTTTGACAGATCAAGAGGGGCTGACAGATTAGATAAATTGAATATAACATAAATATAAGTCGGCTTGTTGGTGGAATATCCACTGATTTTGATTTTGTGATTTGCAAGGTATTAGCCCAACAGGCCGGCTAGCTTAAGGAAAAACGGAGCCTATTTTCAGAAGCGCTTGTTAAGCAGGGATACTAATGCAACAAGCTCTGTACAGTAGCTATTTTATTTATTGACCAATTTGGAAGGGTTTCCATTGTTGCCATGTGTGATTGGAAAGCATAGTTCAATGGTGGTGATGATCAGCATTTGTGCTATGTTGATTAACTATGTAGACAAAATGGACAAGGAGGGTCATTATTTTTCCGGATACAGCATGACCATCAGCTTGCAGACATGATTTTAAAAACAACAGTTTCTACACATAATAAAAGGTTAGGGTGTAAAATACGATGTATCAAATTCGTAAGGCGACGATAAATGATGCCAAAACGATTGCAGAGGTTTACGTGCATAGTTGGAAGGCAACTTACAAAGATTTAATTAATGAACAAGATGTCTCAAACACAACAGTAGAGTATCATCAAGTTTATTGGGAAACGATTTTGAAGTTATCCAGAAAGCAACAACCTGTATCCGTGATAGAGGTAGAAGGTGATATCGTTGGCTTTATCGCTGGAGGAAAAGAGCGCACTGAACGTTTTGGGTTTGATGGAGAAATCTCAGCTATTTATTTATTACCTGATTACCAAGGAAAAGGTTTCGGCAAGAAATTATTAAAAGCGTTCGCAGAAGAGATGCAAGAACTAAATTATAATTCCTTGTTGATCTGGGTGCTCACGAATAATCCCACCCATCATTTTTACTTGCGACTCGGAGCTGAGAAGATCGAACAAGAACAAACAACTATCGGAACAGGGACTTACCAGGAAACAGCTTATGGTTTTCCTAGTATTACAGCGTTATTGGAGAAATTATAAAATGGAGGGCCACGGCGGGTAGAAGCCATGGTCCTTTTTGGTAATAGTGAAGAAGAGCGATGACCAATTGCTTTGTCGGAATTTTGCGGTTTAGGAGATACTGAATAATTGCTACCCCGATTTGAATACAATGAAGAACGCAATTTCTCATAAGAATGGATCTAACGGACAAAAAACGGGCACCCCGCAAAGTTTTGTCCGTAAGAATGAATCTAACGGACAAAAAAACGCCGAACCGCAAAGTTTTGTCTGTAAGAATGGATCTCACGGACAAAAAACCGTCGAACCGCAAAGTTTTGTCCGTAAGAATGGATCTAACGGACAAAAAACCGTCGAACCGCAAAGTTTTGTCCGTAAGAATGGATCTCACGGACAAAAAACTGCCAAGACACGAAATTCTGTCCGTAAGAATTTAGTTGGATTGTCCTTTGTCCTCTTCCACAAAAGGTTCAATATGAATATGGGCATGAGGAATGTCATGCTTTTGTTTCAAAATATCTTCAATCTGATCGGTTATCTTATGGCTTTCTTTTACCGTCATATCAGGATCAACATAGATAGTTACCTCTATGTAAGATTGGTTACCATGCAGTCTGCCTTTGATATCTTTGATTTGCAGCACATGGGGTTCTTTCTCTATTGTCGCTTTAATATCTTCTGCCTCATCTGGTGAAAAGCCATCTGTTAGTGTATAGGTTGCTTCGCTAAAAGTATCCCAGGCCGTTTTGCATATAATAAGACCAACTAGGGCGCCAGCTAATGGGTCCAGCCAATACAATTGAAATTGTGCGCCGACAATACCAACAAAGGCCCCAATACTGACCAATGCGTCGGATTTATTATCTCGAGCCGCCGCTTTCAAGGCAGTACTATTCGTTCGCTTTCCAAGCCGAAGGTTGTATAGATATACAGCAAACATGACGATGGCAGCTCCTAGAGCAGTCCATGCGGTCAACATACTTGGTGGTTGAAATTCCCCGGTAAACATCGTTTGGATGGCATCCGATAAAACATGGAGACCGACTGTCATCATAATAAAGGCAGCGATAAGAGAGGCGATCATCTCCGCTCGAAAATGACCATAATGATGATCAGCGTCTGGTGGTTTCCTTGATATTTTCAAGCCAATAAGAATGGCTACAGAGGCAATAACATCAGTTGTATTGTTTAGACCGTCTGCACGTAAGGCGGCAGAATTACCGATAGTGGCAATCAACAGTTTGACGCAAGCGAGGACAAGGTAGGTAATAATGCTTAACCATGCCCCTTTTTCCCCTTCTTTATATTTATCATATTGATTCATAGACATCCTCCAGTAGAGCAATGATAAGCTCAGTTTACCAAATAAAGTTCATCAGAAACAACTATCTTCTTCTAATGAACAGACAGAACGATGTTTGAAATGTCTGTGGTTGGGGAATATGTAAGTAACTAAGCAAGAAAGGGAGGCGTGCTTGTTGAAAAAACATATGGTGAATTATCATTTGCAACGTTTTGACCGCAATCCAGTAAAGGTTATACAGGCAAGAAGGGAAATTTCTTCCGAGATTCGTTTAGCTGCTAAAATGGTGTTGGACGATATTTGTTTTCAAGGCAATAAAGCGCGTCTGGACGAGGCAATCAATCAAGCATTGGATCAGAGTAATGAGGAAGCTTTTCAGACCTTGACAAAAGAATATCGATATATTTGGGAGCTATAAGCAATGGTAGACAAACACATAAGTTAAAAGAATATCCTCCATAAAAAAAGAACGGGCAAATAGGTTGTCTGTTCTTTTTATATTGCTTCTAAGTTTTCACGATTATAAAAGATTGCTATCCATGTCAATCCATTGTTTCATATATTGTTTAGGTGTATGTCCTGTATGCTTTTTAAACACCTTAGTGAAATAACTTTGATCGGTGAAATTAAGCAATGTATAAATCTCTGCTAAGGAGTAATCCGTGAATGTCATTAATTTTTTTGCCTCTTCAATCTTGGTTTTTTGAATGTATTCGGTTATTGGAACACCTACTTCTTGTTTGAAAAGGTTAGATACATATTTTGGTTTTAATGAAACCACTTTTGCAAGTACGGAAAGGGTTAGTTCATCATAAATATGCGTGAAAATATAGTTGATGCAGTCGCCTATTGGCTTGGAGTAACGTTGTTTTTGGCTTTTTTTTACTCTTTCCGCAAATTCGGAAAGAGCATTTTCGATAAACATTTCGACTTCTTTAATCGTTCGAATTTCTTCGAGTTCTTGAATGAAATTATCCCCTAGTGTATAAGCAACTTCAGGATGCAATCCACCGGCTATGGCGGCACGAGTAGCTAGTGTAATGGTAGCAATCTTTAAGTTTTTTTGATTTCGAAGTTCCCCCTGTCTAGCTAACTTGCCAAATTGAATATCCGATCTGTGATGAAAGGTTAGATTATATAAGACCAAACCATCCTTATCTCCTTCTTTAATAAATTGATAAAGTCTTTTTTCGGAAATAGGGTCTTGATGAAAAGCCTCATTTTGCAGTAAAACAGACACCTCTTTATCGGGTTGTTGGTATCGTTGAAAAACAGCTGGCTGGAGTAGGTTCTGTTTTGCTAGCTCTTCTATCTCAAACTTTTTTTCGAAAATCAGATAACAAGTAAGTATACTTATTTGCAATAATTTCCAACTACTGAACGCTGGTACATTATAAAAATACTCTCTTACCTCTGTTTCAATATCCCATAACTTGTATAGGCTGATTATATCTTTTAAAAAATTTTCCGAAGGTTTAGGAGAGATGGATGGTCCTAAAATAACGGAGCCAGTATATCTCTCATTTACTATAATTGGTATTTGAACAAATTGTTCTAAAAATTCATTTGTATAAAGTTTGGGCAATAGCTCAGAGGGTTTCTGTATCGTTAAACTGTTTATATGCTCTTGTCTGGATGAGAATAAGGGATTGAGAGGCACATTTAGAGAGAAATCTAACTCGATATGACCATGCTTATCTAATACATAAATAGGGATATTGTTCGTTTCACTGACTAAATAGCAACTATATTTTAAATGATGATCCATTTTCAAATCTCCTCGTTAAAATGATATAAAAAATGATATCATTCTATTTTTGTAGAAATTATACCATAAATGCAATCAAATTGTTTTTATAATATATCTTGTAAGCGATTAAAACAAAAAGGGGTGTATGACAAATGAAAAAATATTGGTTAATGACACTTGTAGCCATTTTCACTATCTTTTTAGCAGCTTGTGGGGGTTCTTCAACCGATGCAGAAGACGTAACCATGCCAGACAATCCAGAAGACTTGGAAGGGGATATCACCATTTGGGCTTGGGAATTAGAAGCAAACTATTTGGAGCAGGATGTGGTACCAGCGTTTAATGAGGAGTATCCAAATGTAAACGTCAACATCGAACAAAGTGGTGTCGATCAAGTGTATCAAAAGGTGAGTGCAGGTTTATCCAGTGGAGGAAGTGGCTTACCAGATATTTTCCAAGTAGAAAATAATCGGATTCATTCCTTTACCAACGAGTTCCCAGACGGTTTAACCGATTTAAATGAGTTAGGTTTTGATGAACACGAGGATAAGTTCGCGGAATCAAAAGTAGAAGGGTTGAAAACGGATGACGGTATGCTAGCAGCGGCACCTAGAGACTTAGGCCCTGTTGGGGTCATGTATCGTACGGATGTTTTTGAGGAAGCAGGTGTTGATCCAGCAAGTATTGAAACATGGGATGATTATATCGAAGCAGGTAAACAAGTGGTGGAGCATACGGGTAAAGCATTTTTAGGTATGGATAATGAAGGTTTATTCCGAATTATGCTGCAACAGCAAGGGGCTTATTTCTTTACGGAGGATGGAAAATTAGATTTAACTTCCGAAGAAGCTAACAATGCTATCGAAGTGATTCAAGAAATGCGAGATGAAGATCTTTTAGTATATACCAATAACTGGGATGGACAAGTGGCAGCCATGAAAAATGGGGAAGTGGCAAACCACCCTGGTGCGGTATGGTGGAGTGGAACAATGATTGAACAAATGCCTGAATTATCTGGGAACTGGGACGTATTTGAATTGCCAGCCTTTGAAGAAAGTGGTAACCGAGCAGCGAACGATGGTGGTTCGGCCCTAGCAATTCCATCAGCATCTGAGAATAAGGCAGCAGCCTATGCCTTTGTTGAATTCGCTTCCACTGATGTGGATTCTCAAATCAATGGATTAACAAACAGAGGGTTATTTCCGTCTTTAACAGCGGCTTATGATGAACCTATCTTCTCTGAGGATCAGGAATACTTTAACAATCAGCCATTTTTTGAGAAATTTGCAGAAACAATAGAAGACATTCCACCAGTTAATCACGCACCAGGGGAGCTAGAAGTTCGGTCGATTATGGAAAGTGAATTTGAGTCTTTCTTATTAGAGGACAAAGCGGCAGATCAGGTGTTAAGTGATGGCCAAAGTCAGTCACAACAACAAACAGGATTAGAAACGTCCGAATAATCAAGCTGACGCGAAGAGACTGGCATAAATGCTCAGCCAGTCTTTTCCCAAGGAGGGATGACATTGCAAACCAGTCAACAGGAAAAAATGGCGAAAAATAAACAAGATAGAAAAGCCTTGATCACACCTAAAACAGCGCCGTACATTTTTGTCGCACCAGCTGTTCTATTATTTTTAGCATTCATGGTGTATCCGATTATCTCTTCCTTTATTTTAAGTTTTCAAACAAGAACGGGGGGAGCTTACACCTTTTCCGGTCTTGACAATTATATCCGATTATTTAATGATCCATTGTTTTATAAAGCGATGGGGAATACGTTTATTATCCTCCTCGTTCAAGTACCGATCATGTTATTTTTGGCGGTGGTATTAGCCGTATTCTTAAATTCTGCTTTATTGTCGATGAGAGGCTTTTATCGCGTGGCCTTTTTTACACCGGCAGTTACTTCCTTAGTAGCCGCCTCGATCATCTTTGTCTTGTTGCTCAATACGGATTATGGGCTGATCAATTATCTCTTAACCTCGATGGGGATGGAGCGGATCGGCTGGTTAACGGATGCAACGTGGGCCAAGATATCCTTAATCATTGTCACCACATGGAGATGGACAGGTTATAACATGGTCATTATCCTAGCCGGATTACAAGGGATACCACATAGTCTATATGAGTCCGCCAGTATTGATGGAGCCAGCAATATACGAAAATTCTTTACTATTACTTTACCGCAGCTTAAGCCTGTATTGCTGTTTACGTTTATCTTGTCAACGATTGGTACCTTCCAATTGTTTGATGAGCCATATAACTTAACAAATGGTGGACCAAATAATGCCACGTTAACGATTACCTATTACCTGTATAACCAAGGTTTTGAGTATTTTGATTTTGGTTATGCATCGGCGATCGCCTATATCATTGTATTATTTATTGCGATATTGTCGTGGTTACAATTTAAAGTAGCAAGGGATGATGACTAATGAAAAACAAAAAATTACTGCAAAAAATTGGATTACACGCCTTTTTATTAGTCGGTATTGTCGTATCATTGGCCCCGTTTTACTGGATGGTAGTGGCAGCTACGAATCCATCAGGGGATGTCCTGTCATTCCCGCCTAAATTAATTCCAGGCGATTATTTGGTGGAGAATTTTATTGGGTTGAGTGAATCCATTGATATTTTAAGGGCTTTAATGAATTCCATTGTTATTGCTGGCATATTTGTGGTGTTAAGCTTGTTTATCTGTTCATCAGCAGGTTATGCCTTTGCCAAATATAAATTTAAGGGAAGCAATCTCATTTTTGCCGCTATTTTGCTAGCTATGATGGTGCCATATCAAGCAACGATTATTCCGCTGTTTCAAGTATTTGGTTCCTTAAATTGGATCAATACGTATCATGCGGTGTTTTTACCACAGCTTTGTTATCCATTTGCGATATTCTTGATTAGGCAGAATATGAAAGGTATACCGGATTCCTTAATCGAAGCAGCTAGAATTGATGGGGCAGGAGAATTGTATATTTTTTTCCGCATCGCACTTCCAACGATGAAGCCGGCACTCGCGGCAGTGGGAATCTTTCTGTTTACATTCCAATGGAATAACTTTATGTGGCCATTAATTGTCATGACCACACAAGATAACTATACATTACCAGTCGCATTATCCACACTCGCTGGGCTGAACTCGATTGATTACGGACAATTAATGCTTGGTACAGCAATTTCTGTTATACCAGTAATGACAGTATTTTTAATCCTGCAAAAACATTTTGTATCTGGTATTTTAGGAGGAGCTGTGAAAGAATAATACATCTTAGGGGGACTTTCGAATGAAGAAACGAGTAAATGAAGACAAATTAACATTAGGGGTATGTTATTACCCGGAACATTGGCAAGAAGAAATATGGGAAGATGATTACAAGCGAATGAAAGAGCTAGGTTTTACCTATGTGCGAATGGGCGAGTTTGCCTGGACCATTTTTGAACCAGAAGAAGGCATCTTTTCGTTTGATTTATTTGATCGTGCCGTTGCCAAGGCGCATGAATTCGGATTAAAGGTCATCATGGGGACACCAACGGCTACACCACCAGCTTGGCTGACAGAGAAATACCCTGATGCTTTAAATGCGACACAAGATGGCATACCTTATCAACATGGGGCGCGCCGCCACTATAATTATAATTCAGAAAATTACCGGAGACTGTCGGCGATTGTCGTGACCGAAATGGCCAAACATTTTCATGATCATCCGGCTATCGTGGGCTGGCAAATTGATAACGAACTAAATTGTGAAACCGATGTTTTTTATTCGAAGGCGGATCATGATGCTTTCCGAGAATGGGCCAAGCATAAGTATCAATCACTCGACAATTTGAATGAAGCATGGGGTACGGTTTTCTGGAATCAGACCTACACTAGCTGGGATCAAGTTTATTTAACACGTAAGACGGTTCCTGATTCACCAAACCCGCATCATGCTTTGGATGAAAAGCGCTTTTTCTCAGATAGTGCGATCTCTTTTGCCAAATTGCAGGCAGACATCTTACGTGAACATGCACCGAATCAATGGGTAACCACGAATGGCATGTTCGGTAACTTGAATAATCATCAAATGACCGATGACTTGTTAGATTTCTATGCTTATGATTCGTACCCAAACTTTGGCAGGATCAGTCAAGATGATTCTGAAAAACCATTGCGAGATCGTAAATGGAGTTGGAATTTGAGCATGGTACGAAGTATCTCTCCTAACTTTGCCATATTTGAGCAGCAATCTGGACCTGGCGGCTGGACGACAAGAATTGAACAACCTTCGCCAAAACCCGGTCAGCTGCGCTTGTGGACCTACCAATCGATTGCGCACGGGGCAGATATGATCTTGTATTTCAGATGGCGAACAGCGACGAAAGGAACCGAAATCTATTGGCATGGTATTAATGATTACCATAATGTTCCGAATCGTCGTGTCAAAGAAGTAGACAGAGTGAGTAAAGAATTACAGCAATTAGGAAAGGTTGCCGGCTCTACTTATCAAGCAGACATTGCCTATTTGAACAATTATGATAACGAATGGGATGGAGCATTTGATAATTGGGTTGGACCTTATGAATCCAAGAGTAAAGAAGCATGGTTTAAGGCTTTGCAATATAATCATGTACCGATGGATATATATGATTTTACAAATGACACCACCTTGGAAGATTTGAAAAAATATAAGGTGTTAGTTTACCCTCATCCGGCTATTCTAACGGAAGAACATGCCAAACTGTTTACGGGCTATGTCGAACAAGGTGGGAAAATTATTTTTGGCTGCCGTTCGGGTTACAAAGATGAAACGGGTCAGGTCTACATGAAAGAATTCCCTGGCTATCTAGCGGAATTGGCAGGAGTGACGGTGGAAGAATTTACAAGAGTGGCTGAATTTGAACCAACTCCTGGCATTCAGCTGCAGAATACCTATGAGGTAGAGGCCAATGACTTTAATGAGGTATTACGCCCACACCAGGAAGTCGATGTATTAGCTACCTTTACGAATGCCCATTTTGCAGGCAAACCGGCGTTGGTGAAACGCACTTATGGACAAGGGGAGTGTTATTACTTTGGCGGGGTGTTTAACCAAGCTTTAGTCAGTCAGCTGATCGATGAATTTGGTTTGAACAGGTATCAAGATCTATTCGAATTGCCTGAACAAGTGGAACTATCGATCCGCAAGAAAGACGGCAGGGATTACGTTTTCTTATTAAACTATGCCGATGCTCCTCAAACAGTAGGGATTAAGAAAGACTTTACCGATGCGATTACAGGCAACCATCTAACGAATAAGTATACCTTGGCCCCTTTTGATGTATTGGTGTTGGAGAGGTAGAAACACATTATTTTAAGTAAAGCTTGATGTTGAGAAGATGTAGAAAAAAGCGATCTGCATTTTCTGATGAATGAGAATGTACAAAAACTAAAGAAATGATCGTGTTGCAAGATGGACACGATCATTTCTAGTAATTGTGAGGAGAATACAAGTGAACAAAGAAGAAGTGAAGCAAATGGTGAACTCAGGAGAAATGTATGATGATACACATCCTGATCTGGATGCCCTTCGTAAAGAAGCGATCGCAACTTGTCGACGTTATAATAAAAAAGTAAATAAAAGATGATCAAAAGCTCGGTAAATATCTTATATGAAGAACTTTTTCTTATGACTCATAAATTCCTCTTTCCTTCGAACATATAAAAAGTGAAGAATAACTACAACTATGTTATATTAAATTAGGATCAAATAATAATGAAAAAATTGAAAAGAGCAGGAAAGAAGGATAGATAATGAGCATAATCATGAGTGCTATGTTACTGTTTGCCTCTATTGTAGACAGCGATGAACTATTAACGGTTAAATATATGCCTAATAGCACGATTCAGTTAGTACACAAAGAACCAGCAACCGGATTACTGGAGTACATTCATAACAATCAGGAGGAAGTAGACGAAGATGGTCTGGTGATCGTTAATGATCCCGAAAGTATAGAAGTGGTGGTAAACAAACAACGTAAACTGCCAGATGGATATGAGCCGCAAAATTTAGTGGAGGCAGATGTACCATATCTTGCACCAGCCGGAGACCCTAAACGTTTAGTAAGAGAAGAGGTTGCTGGCGCGCTTGAACAACTGTTTGTCGCTGGTGAAGAAGATGGGATGGACTTGGTAGCCGTCTCAGGCTATCGAGGATATGATCGGCAAAAACAAATTTATGAAGCAAATGTGCAACAAAATGGCGAGGAACATGCCAATAAATTCTCAGCTAAGCCTGGCACGAGTGAGCATCAAACAGGATTGGCAATGGATGTCGCTTCTGCGGCTCAAGTGGCAGTATTAGAGCCTAGCTTTAGTGAAACAGATGAAGGGCAGTGGCTGGCAGATCATGCACATGAGTACGGATTTATTATTCGTTATCCAGAGGGCAAGGAAGAGACAACGGGATATAACTTTGAACCATGGCACTTACGGTATGTTGGCAAAGAAATGGCTACCTCGATCTATCAAGCAGATCAAACAATGGAAGAATTTTTTCAATTAGATTAAATCATGGAGAAAAACCGGGCTGGTTAATGCCCGGTTTTTCTTAAAATATAAGAAAGTATAGAATTCTGAGTATGAAAGGATGTGGACCGATTTTGATCTTGAATGAATGGTGGTGCCGATAAGATGGATTATGTAAAGTGGCAAGTCCATCTATTCCATGTAGTAAAGTTGATTGTTTGCCAGTGCTAGGAAACGCTCCGGAAATAGGTTCCGCTTTCCGCGAGCTTGGCTCAGCCTCCTCGTCAGCAAAGATCGCTTCCTGCGGGGTCTTCACACTGCGCTTTTCTCTGTCTGGCTACAAGCGTCAAAAACTAGACAACTTCCCGACAGCGCCCTACGATAAGTCATCATCGGTTCGTCCCTCACCGTGATTCCTTTATCTCAGTCGCTTCGGTCCAGTTGTTACGTTTTTACCCGACGCTTTCCGCCTTTCTTACAGGAGTCTCCACCTATTTCCTCCGCTGGGTAGCAGGACTACAATCGAATGACTGCTAGGATGAAGCGTTCCAGACACTATATTTCTGCCAATAAGAAAACCACATAACCTTTTTCTGAGAACGGCTGGATCCTATGTTATGACTTTTATATTAGTACCGTGATCCATTACGCAGCCAAAGAATCAGTTGACGATTTTTTCCTTTTGCTACAACAGTGTCTAGGTACTTAGAACGCTTTCTCCTTGCAGAGATAACCATTGTTGTACGCCAATCTAGCGGAACCTATTCCCGGAGCGCTTGCTTTGCACAGATAAAACGGTCAAACTCACCACTAAGGAAAGTGGGCTACTTTACATCATCCATCTTATCGGCAGTTCATTAACTACTTTGAGTGGTCGATAAAGGACCAGGCGGAATTTGCTTGATTTTTCTTACTAAAGAAAGATGAGACTTAAGCTCATGTCAATATTTGGCTAGATACGCAGCTCACTAGGTAAATCACCATTTATCACTCACCTTCATACGATATAGCATGATGGGGGTGAAGCAGTGAAACTAATAACCGGAATGCTGGTAACAAGATATTCTCATCAACATGACATTGTTTTTCGCGTACAACAAATACAAGAGGATAAGGTCATCTTACATGGGGAGGATTTAAGGCTGGAAGCTGATGCACCGAAAGAAGATTTATGTATACTCCCTGAGAAGGATATTCGCAAGCGACAAGATGAAATGAAGGAGCAAGAAGAATTTTCTTACCGGCTGTTTCGTCAAGATTATCAATTAATGAAAGAAAAAAAAGAAGTAGATCATCATAAACAAGAACCTCGCAGTGTCAAGCGATTTCAATTACCTGCCAAGGTGCTCCATATTGATGGGGATCGCCTGTATTTAAGGAAATGCATTGAGTTGTATCAACGCTTAGGATTACAGGTACATGGAGTCTATGTCCCTGAGTCAGAGGTGCCGCTTGAGATAGAAGGTCTCATTGAAAAAATACAGCCGGAAATTTTGGTCATAACAGGTCATGATGCTTATTCAGAGGCAAAAGGAAATAAAAAGGATATCACTGCTTATCGTAATACACGCTACTTTGTAGAAGCTGTTCGAAAAGCGCGAGTGACTACACCAAATCTTGATCAGTTAGTGATCTTTGCAGGCGCTTGCCAGTCCCATTTTGAATCCCTGATTCGGGCAGGCGCCAATTTTGCCAGTTCACCTGATCGTATTAACATTCATGCCTTAGACCCTGTCTATGTTGTGGCAAAAGTGGCTTATACACCGTTTATGGAAAAGGTAAATGTGTATGAAATCCTCAAAAACACCCTTACTGGCGAAAAAGGTTTGGGTGGTATGGAAACAAGAGGTATTTATCGTACGGGAATTCCTTATGTAGAAACAAAATAAGCAGTTTGGGTGGACTGTAGCAGGTCTGCCTTTATGCTGTTTGTAAAATTCTGAAAAGCCAGTGTTATGTCTCTATTTTTCCCTGCTTTTTTGTTACAATAGAAGGGAATGATAAGATAAAGGAGAGAATCGTAATGGATTATCGTATGGAACGAGATACAATTGGTGAAATGAAAGTGGCAAACGATAAATATTGGGGTGCCCAAACACAACGTAGTAAAGAAAACTTTCCTATCGGTAAAGAAACCATGCCCGTAGAGATTATTGAAGGCTTTGCTATTCTAAAGCGAAGCGCTGCGTTGGTGAATAACGAGCTTGGTTTGATGGAAGATATCAAGGCAGAGGCAATTAAACATGCCGCAGATCGCGTCTTGACTGGTGAATTGGACGAGCATTTCCCGCTAGTGGTTTGGCAGACAGGAAGCGGTACACAATCCAATATGAATGTGAATGAAGTCATTGCTTATGTAGGAAATCAATGGCTGGAACAACAAAATAAGGAAGAGCGTCTGCATCCCAATGATGATGTTAACAAATCGCAGAGTTCGAATGACACCTATCCAACGGCTTTACATATAGCAGCTGTACGCAAATTAGCGGAGGTAGTGCAGCCTGCATTAACAATCCTGAAACAAACATTAAAGGAAAAAATGGAAGCGTTTGAGGATGTGGTGAAAATTGGTAGGACACACTTGCAAGATGCCACTCCACTGACATTGGGTCAAGAAATCAGCGGCTGGCACCGTATGTTGGAAAAAACAGAAGGTATGATTCAAGATAGTATTCCTTATGTAAAGGAGTTAGCGATTGGCGGGACTGCAGTGGGGACAGGCCTGAATGCACATCCGGAATTTTCGGAACGTGTAACCAAAAAAATCAGCGAATATACCAAGCATGATTTCGTATCAGCTCCAAATAAATTTCATGCCTTAACTAGTCATGATGAGTTAGTCTATGCGCATGGTGCTTTAAAAGGACTTGCAGCTGATTTGATGAAAATCGCCAATGACGTACGCTGGTTAGCAAGTGGGCCTCGCTGTGGAATTGGTGAAATCACGATTCCTGCCAATGAGCCAGGAAGTTCGATCATGCCGGGCAAAGTCAATCCAACACAAAGCGAGGCCATTACCATGGTAACTACTCAGGTGATGGGAAATGATGCGGCAATTGGTTTTGCTGCTAGTCAAGGTAACTTTGAATTAAATGTATACAAACCGGTAATTGCCTACAATTTCTTACAATCGGCACAATTATTAGCGGACAGCATGATTTCCTTTAATGATCGTTGTGTAGTGGGACTTGAGCCTAATCATGAGCAAATCGAAAAGAATTTGAAAGACTCGTTAATGCTTGTTACCGCATTAAATCCTCATATTGGTTATGAAAATGCTGCAAAAATCGCCAAGACGGCTTTTGAGGATAATGCCACTTTGAAAGAAACGGCGATTAAGCTTGGTTTAGTCACAGCGGAACAGTTTGATGAGTGGATTAAACCGGAGGAAATGACCTATCCCAAGTAATGAGGTAATTTCTATAAATTGCTAATGTATCGATAAGTATAAGGATCACCTTTTGGTTCACAATATGGGTACAGGAGGTGATCACAGATGGCAACTAACAATTCAAATCAATTGGTTGTTCCTGGCGTGGAGCAAGCTCTTGATCAAATGAAGTATGAAATTGCACAAGAATTTGGTGTGAACTTAGGTGCTGACAGCACTTCTCGCGCGAACGGTTCTGTTGGTGGAGAAATCACAAAACGTTTAGTAACAATGGCTGAACAACAATTTGGTGGGCAACAACAATAATAATAGCTAACCAAAAAAGAAGGAGAGCTTTTGAGTATTCATTAGCATCTCCTTCTTTTAATGCTCAATTCTTGGCCTAAAGTAATTATTAAACTGCCGATAAGACGGATTATGTTAAGAATTTAGTTCATTTATTTCATGTAGCCAAAATTTGATTGTTTGTCAGTGCTAATAGGTGCTACGGAAATAGGTTCCGCTTTTGCCCGAATCGCCTGTTGACTTATGCCCTGTGGGTAAAAGCGCAGCATATTTCCGCTTGCTTCGCACAGATAAAACGATCAAACTCATCACTTAGGAAAGTACATTATCCATCTTATCGGTACTTCGATTTACTCATGTTTTAAGTCATTCCACAATCTATTATGTTTTCTTTTCTTATCTTACAAGAAAAGAGGCTTTGTATTACAAAGCCTCTTTCGTCATAACCTTCATTATTTAATTCTTTCTTCTGACTCTTGATCGAAGAAGTGACATTTGTTCATGTCAAATGCTAAGTCGATGCTTTCTCCACCATTGATGTCGGTACGAGAATCTACGCGAGCGACAAATTCTTGACCGTTTACTTCGGAATAAAGATAAGATTCAGAACCCATTAACTCAGCAACGTCGATTGTCGCTTGAATTTTCTTACCTGGATTGGCATCCAAGAATACCGGCTCATCATGAATATCCTCTGGACGTACACCTAGTACGACTTCTTTACCTACGTAACCTTGGTCGCGAAGGACTTTCATTTTTCCTTCTGGTACTTCTACATTGGTATCCCCAAGCTTAATCGTTCCTTCATCTAAAACACCATTGAAAAAGTTCATAGCTGGTGAACCGATGAAACCACCAACGAAGATATTGTTTGGTTTATCGTAAACTTCTTTTGGTGCCCCAACTTGCTGGATAAGACCATCTTTTAATACGACCAATCGCGTTGCCATTGTCATCGCTTCTGTTTGGTCGTGTGTAACGTAGATAGTAGTTGTTTGCAGACGGTGGTGTAGTTTTTGGATTTCCGCACGCATTTGTACACGTAACTTGGCATCCAAGTTGGATAAAGGCTCATCCATTAAGAACACTTTTGCGTCACGAACGATTGCACGCCCTAGTGCCACACGCTGACGTTGACCACCAGAAAGTGCTTTCGGTTTACGATCTAAGTATGCTTCTAGACCTAAGATACGAGCTGCTTCGGATACACGACGCTCGATTTCGTCTTTTTTAAATTTACGTAGTTTTAGACCAAATGCCATATTGTCATACACATTCATATGTGGATAAAGGGCATAGTTTTGGAATACCATCGCGATGTCGCGGTCTTTTGGAGCTACATCGTTCATTAATTTACCATCAATATAAAATTCCCCATCAGTAATTTCCTCTAAACCGGCAATCATACGTAAAGTCGTCGATTTACCGCAACCAGATGGACCAACAAAAACAACGAATTCTTTATCTCCAATTTCGAGGTTGAAATTGTCTACCGCTTTTTGTCCGCCTTTGTCATAAACTTTGTCAATACTTCTAAGTGATAATTCTGCCATTGTATTCCCTCCTAGATTTGAAAGCGTTTCATGATCTGATTATTAGTTTACTAGGTAATCGCCTACATGTAAATGGAAACCGTGCACAAAAAAAAACATTCTCTTTGTGCACGGTTACAAAATGAAAAATGGGAGCTTATTTGTCAGTTATTCTCCCATTTTAAGATAAAACATAGATATACAGCGATGGCGCTGTTAAATTGTTTGACATCGATGCCGGTTTTTTCAATGAATTTATCGACACGATATTGCAGGCTGTTTCGGTGCATATACATTTTCTTCGCCGCCAAAGTAGCATTTGAATTAGATTCTAAAAAGACTTGGACGGTTTTCAACAATTCAGCTTCTTCTTTAACAGGGTACAAAACAGAATCTAAGATCAGCTGACGTTCTTTGGCAGTGATATGGTGTAAAAAAAGATAAGGAATGGCATCCGTAAAAGGCAACACATCATGGTTATAGCTCTTGGTGATATGGAAACATTTTTTAATCCATTGATAGAAATCAGGTGCTTGTTGGATATCATACAAAGATGGGCTGACAAATAATTTGATATTAATATAGAAGTCAGAGGTAAGCACTTCAATAATTTCCGCATAGGAAACCATATCTTCCATCGAATGTTCTGTTTCTTGAATAATAACTCCTTCATGATTGTTTTCCCAAAGAATTGGAGTTTTATCTGGGAATAGACCATAGATAGCTTCACGAAAAGATTCAGGATCGATTAATTCATCGGATAAAGAAAAATAAACAAAATGGTAGGAGGTAAATTGGTTCTCCAGCCAATGTTTTGGGATTTCACGATGAAATAAAATATCGATCCACCATTTTTCCTTGTCTGTGGTTGGTAATTGTACGGCTTTATAAGGGGTAAGGAAAAGTTCCAACAAGTCCATCTCGCGTTCTGATAAATCAGCTTGTGGAATACCAACAATCTCATTCTGTTCAGTCACATACCATTTATATGTAAAAGCGTCTGTCTTGGCTTCGTCTGAAACCATAATTAGATTTGGAAACATCTGTTGTAGTTGTTCAAGCATTATTTGTCCTCTTTCATTATTATTTTTCTCTCATCGTTCCTAGATGGTGAATACATACATTCATTATAACAAATAATCAGACAGACCCCCACTTTCACCAATTGGATGACTGTCTGATGGTGCTAATCGGCAATTTGACTTTGGAGAAGCTTGCCAAAATATTCGGTGGTGTGAGCCGCAAACTCGCTTTCGAGAAAAATGTCCCAGCTAGGCTTGGCATATACTTCTTGTAACCAGATGCGTCCTTCTTTGTCTATGGCAAAATCAAAAGCAAGCTCAGCGATCTTTTTTTTCGTCAGTGTTTGACTGATTTGCAATGCTAACCTATCCACTTTGTTGAGCTTATCCTGTGGAATATTCGTTGTTTCCAAGCGATGCGTACGCTGATTATCTGGATGCCTGCCGTATCGTAAAACAATCTCCCATTTATCGGTGTGAATGGTATGCACTCGTATCATGTATGGATAGCCTAACGAGAGCATTTCTTGTAATACGATAGCATCTAGGTTATTAGAGAAACACTCCGAGATAAGTTCTGTAAGGTTAGTAAATTGTTTGGACTTACCGAGAACAGGATAAGCAATAAAATGGTCTTGTTTTTTTTCAATCATTAGGGAATAATACTGATTCGTCTGATAGAGCTTGATGGCTTTCTCTTCTAATTGTTGTGCGATGGTGGAAATAGAAGGATGAAAGATGCATTCAGGTAAGAGATATGCCAAATCCTCCTGTTGTTTAAGCTGATCATAGACATTCCATTTGTTAAAAAACCCCTTATTAAATATAATAGCAGTGGACGATAAATCCTCAATGATCGATTGATGAAAAGGATGTGCTTCGATCTTGCGGTTGGGCAGACGATTGTATATGCGAGGCGGAATAACTATTTCCAGCGCTTGCCATTGTTTGTCCTCCCACACCGCTGCGGTTAGTCTTTTATTCGTTCGATCGACGTGCTTTAATGTGAAACATACCGTCAGAAAACCGAGTGTTTTCCCTGTTTCTGTCAATTCCTGCAATAAGGTCAGCCATTTGGACCGGCTGGGGTGTTGATGCAGCATGATAGCAAAAGGATGGTAAAGGGAACAGTGTGCTCCTTCTTTCCATAAAATCACTTGCTGGGCATCGTCTATTTGTAAATGATGAGACAGGGCGGAAGATAGATAAATGATGTGTGCCTCTTTCTGATGACCTAATATGTCACACGATGAGCGTTTCGTTTTATATTGTAGAAAATCGGTAGTTCGAAATGTGGTATATTCCTTTTGTGGAAGGATCATACGGTATTTCTGACTGGCGTATACGGTGATGGTATATATTTGTTTGATTATCAACACCTTCTTTAAAGAAGTATTAAGACTTGCTTGATACATTATATGCTCGGCTCATGGGTGTATACCTTATGGAGCAAGTTCAAGTAACCCTTGGCAATTTCGTATGGTTGTCATCAACTCATAGAAAGGTGGAAAAATCGTTTGAATACCTTGTTAATGATCTTATTTATGGTGCTTATCGGTTCTTTTATTGGTGGATTAACCAACTATGTTGCCATAAAAATGTTATTTCAACCACATCAGCCGAAGTATATTGGTAAGTGGCGTGTTCCTTTCACCCCTGGAGTGATTCCGAAAAGACGTGATCAATTGGCGAAACAGCTGGGCAGTTTAGTCATTAATCATTTAGTAACAGTGGACAGTATTCAGCTTAAAGTACAGGATCCTGTACTGAAACAAAACGTGGAAGAACAGGTGATAAAGGAGTGGGATTACTTTTTGCAGCAAACGACTAGGATCAATCAGCTGCCTGTCTCGTTAGAACCGAATCTGTTAAAAGAACATCTTGCACAACGAATAGTTGATCATATCAATGGCTTTGTGGAAAAACACCGCCAAGATAAACTTGGCTCTTTTATCGATCTGCTGGTAGACGAGGAAGATGTACGGCGAATGGCAGATCTTGTACAGAATAAACTGATGGATATTGTAGCAGGTGAAGAAACCCAACAAAAAATGGAGGAGATCATTCAAGACTATGCCGTCTCGAAAGGGTTTTTCGGTAGAATGTTGTTGTCGATGTTTAGTGGGGATGAATTAGCAGAGAAAATTCAGCGTCTCGTCATCAATTACATCCAATCACCGCAAGGGAAAGAGTGGATACAGCATACCACAAAGAAAGAGTGGCAACAGTTGCTGGAGCAAAGAATAGACGTGATCGGCACCTTTTTTAAAAAAGAACAAACGCAAGAAATCGTTCGTTCTTTTGTCCAAGAACAGCTTCCGCTCGAGCAATGGCTGGATACGCCAATACAGGATTTACTTCAACCATTATCGAAACAGGTGAAGGAACAAGTGATCCCGCAAGCGATCGATGGGCTATTTGACCATCTGTCACAGCAGATTCCAAAAATCATGCAGCAGCTGGAAGTAGAGAAGATGGTCGAGAATCAAGTTGCTTCTTTTCCCATTAAACGTGTAGAGGAACTGGTTTTGTCTATCACTCGTAAAGAATTCAGTCTCATCACTTATTTGGGCGTCTTTTTAGGGGGAATGATCGGTTTTATTCAGGCGATTCTTTTGCTCGCCGTATAACTACTTGCGGTAAATCTCCTGTCGTGAGTATGAAGGTTTCCCTTTATCGTAGTTTAATTCTTTGTTATAGTGGTATGGTACATGTAACAAGCATATGTATAAAACAGGCTAAGCCAATCTTTAGGAGGATTTTATTTTATGGCAAACATTCAAGACAGTGCCCATGCGTTGGAACAAGCAATTCAGGAGAGTGAAGAATTTCAGGATCTAAAGGCTGCTTATGATAAAGTCATGAGTGATCCCAACGCGAAGCAAATGTTCGATAATTTCCGCAACACGCAGTTAGAGTTACAGCAAAAGCAAATGCAAGGACAGGAAATTACCGAAGAAGAGATTGAAAAGGCGAAACAAGTGGTTGAACTTGTACAGCAACATGAAGATATCTCGAAGCTAATGGAAGAAGAGCAACGTTTAAACAACCTGATAAATGATATCAGCCGTATCATTACAAAACCGTTAGAAGAATTATATGGTGAGCAAGCTCAGTAAGCAGCTAGCGCCTACCTAACCGAATGGATGCAAAAGTGGGTCGCATGAAATCAAACGAAGTGCTGGATTTCATGCGATTTTTTTATGGTCTTTGAAAACCCCTGGCTATGCCGGGGGTTCCATAGAGCTTCTAGCGCGGGGGCAAAAAAAGCCTCTCTTCATGATAAGATAAGGTTGGTTTCCCGACCACCAAATCTCATCAAAGAAGGAGGCATGTCCAATGCAGGACAAGAATAGTTTAGCACATACACAATGGAGATGTAAGTTCCACATCGTTTTTGCACCAAAATATAGAAGACAAATTATTTATGGGAAATATAAAAAAAGCATCGGAGAAATAGTAAGAGAGCTTTGTGAAAGGAAAGGGATTGAGATACACGAGGCAAATGCATGTAAAGATCACATTCATATGTTAGTAAGTATTCCACCAAAACTAAGTGTATCTCAGTTCATGGGCTACCTAAAGGGCAAAAGTAGTTTAATGATATTCGATCGCCACGCTAATTTAAAGTACAGATATGGTAATCGTAAATTTTGGTGTCGAGGCTACTTTGTAGATACAGTGGGCAGAAATAAAAATCAAATTCAAGAATATATTAGAAATCAGCTTAAAGAGGACTACATGAGTGATCAGTTAACATTATTTGAAGAATTTGATCCGTTCACTGGAGAGAAAAATAAGAGGAAATAAGAGATTCTTTTAGAATCAGTGAGTGAGTGTGGTGCAAAAGGGAAACCATTCAGTGGGCCTTTTAGGCCGAGGCCGGTAACATAGGCTTTCAGCCGCAGAGCAAACCACCAGTTCACACTGGTGGTTTTGATTGTAGAGAAAATAAGCTGACATCAATCAATAGAGGTAAGCGCATAGTTATTTAGCATCATCCGCAGTCCCCTTTATAAAGTGTGAACAAGCACTTATCAATCCCGTCATAATAGCTTTGCACAATGATTTTGTCAAAGAAATTAGCTCCTATTCCTAACATTTTTGGTGGTCTGCACGCAGCTATTCTGTTAGGATACACACAGGAGGTTGCCATGTGATGGATATATATAAACAGATTCAATATTACAGAAAACAAGCGGGATTAACGCAAGAAGAATTGGCCGATAAGATTTATTGCAGTCGTAATTCGGTATCTAATTGGGAGCGAGGAAAGACATACCCCGATGTGGAAGCCTTATTACGAATGAGTGAGCTGTTTGAGACAACAATTGATCACTTAGTAAAGGGAGATCTAACAGAAATGAAAGAAGACTTAAACCTAACTCGTATCAATCGATGGGGGATCGTGATGACGTTGGCCTTCAGCCTATTAGTATTAATGCTTCTGCCAAGTTTCCATTTTTTCGATAACTATGCGTTTACGGTGCTCATACCATTGGGGTTGATTGGTATTTACGCAGGTTATCGCATAGAAATCTACAAAAAACAGATCAAACAAAATAATCACTTAAAGACATTAGAGGAAATCATCCAGTATGTAGAAAGGGAAGACGGGCATACAGCTACTTCCACGAAGCCTTTCAATAGTCGGTTAATGACAGCTATGTATGGCGTCGTTTTTTTACCCTCATCGTCCTATCTGTTTTTATCTTTTTGCCACCGCGTTAAGAGTCCGTAAGTTATTCCACTTGTAAGTGTGCTGAACCGAAATGGTGCAGGGAAACAACAGTCTCAGTGTATCCTGCTTTAGAAAACAGCCTTAAGTAAATGAAACTTTTCCTTAACCATCAACGTAAGAAAAAAGAAAGGAGTGGAGGACGTGACGTTAAAATTAGAGAATGTTACTAAGCAATTTGGCAGCTTTACCGCTGTTGATCAGTTATCGCTGGAAATACCTGCCCACAATATCTTTGGTTTTCTTGGGGCAAATGGGGCAGGTAAGACAACAACCTTCCGTATGATTTTGAATCTGATTGACCAAACTTCTGGAACGATTACCTGGAATGGGAAAGTGATTGATTACAGCAAGACGGATGATATTGGTTATTTACCAGAAGAACGAGGATTATACCCGAAATTGAAGGTGAAGGATCAACTAGTGTATCTTGGAAAACTAAGAGGTATGCAAAAAAAAGATGTCGAAAACGAATTGGTTCACTGGTTAGATCGGCTGAAGGTTCCGCATTATTTCGATAAAAAAGTCGAAGAGCTGTCTAAAGGGAACCAGCAAAAGATCCAATTTATTTCTGCGGTGATACATAAGCCGAAATTGTTAATCCTCGATGAGCCGTTTTCCGGTCTGGATCCGGTTAATGTAGAGCTATTAAAGGAATCCGTGGTTGACCTGAAAGATTCAGGTACTTCGATCGTATTCTCTTCTCATCGAATGGAGCACGTAGAAGAACTATGTCAGCATCTATGTATGATGCAGCATGGGAAGCCGATTTTAGATGGAAATCTTCGCGAAATCAAACGCTCTTTCGGCAAGAAAAATCTGGCCATCAACGCCGATTTTGATTTGAACTTTGTCGAGCAGATTCCTGGAGTGTTAAAGGTAAAGTATCTGCAAGATGGTGTCATGTGTCAAATTGAAAATGAAGAGGTTTCACAAGGTGTATTGCAGGAAATAAACGGAAAAGGATTCATCCGAAAATTTGAACTAGAAGAGCCTAGTCTAAATGATATCTTTATTGAGAAAGCAGGTGAATCTTATGAATAAGTTCTGGACCGTTTTTTCTCATACGTTTTCATCCAAAATAAAGTCGAAATCATTTATTATTACTACGGCTTTGTTTATCGCCTTTATTTTCTTAATGTCTAATTTTGATTCTATTATCAATGTCTTTGATTCGGATGAATCGGAAGAGTCTGGATCAGATCAAATTGCCTTAGTGACAGAAGAGGATGCGTGGGCAGAGATGCTGCAAGCTGGTGCCCAAGGGGAAGTAGAACTGGAGCGATTTGAGGGAACCTCGGAAGAAGCACAAACAGCAACAAGCGAGGAAGAATACTCAGGAGTACTGGAAGTAACGGAATCGAATGGTCTTCCTGAAGCCATCTATTATAGCACAGGTGATATGGAGCTGACGATCCCGGGAATACTTCAAAGTCAACTCCAGCAATTAAAGGTAGCAGTAGCCACCGAAGAGGCAGGGGTTGAATCCGATGTGGTAGCTTCGATCAATGAGCCCGTTTCCTTCCAGCAAGAAGTAATATCAACAGATAGCGAGGCAGGTGAGGGCGAGAAGTCAATGGATGAAATGATGGGAGCAAGAGCGCTTGTTTATGTGATTTTATTCCTATTGTATTTCTCCGTGATTTCTTACGGGAACATGATTGCCATGGATATTGCTAACGAAAAAACGTCAAGGGTTATGGAAATTCTAATATCCAGTTCTTCTCCTGTCAGTCAGATGTTCGCCAAGATTCTGGCTATCGGTCTGGCGGGATTGGTACAAATGCTTCTTTTCTGTGGGGTAGGCTATTATATGCTGATCCAGCAGCAAGAAGATGGCTTTCTAAGTGACTTAGGATTGAATGATGTGAGTCCCAGCACGTTTGTTTATGCCGTAATCTTTTTTATCTTAGGATATTTCTTATACGCTACCCTGGCAGCTATGCTTGGATCATTGGTAAGCCGTACCGAAGATGTGCAGCAATTAATGATGCCAGTTACTTTGTTAATTGTCCTTGCCTTTTTCATTGCAATGTTCGGTCTGGCCATGCCAGAATCACCATTAGTTGTTATTTCGTCTTATATCCCATTCTTCTCGCCGATGACGATGTTTTTGCGGGTTGGTGTGCTCGATATTCCATTCTGGGAGATTGCGATCAGTATTGCCCTTCTAGTTGCTGCTATCCTTCTGTTGGCAGCATTAGGAGCAAGAATCTATCGCGGGGGTGTATTGATGTATGGTACATCCACTTCGCTAAAAGACTTCAAAAAGGCCTTGCAATTGTCTAAAAAATAAACAGAAGACGAGCCACTTTTTTTAAAAAGATGATGACGGACAACACTACGCTGTTTTTCAGTAGTGTGTCCGTCTTTTTTGATAGGGTAGGAAAGCATATAATCCTTAGTATAATAGGACTTGGAATGATTTTGACCTTGAATCAACGAGAGTACCGATAAGATGGATGATGTAAAATAGCCAGATCATTTATTCCATGTAGTAAAGTTGATGGTTTGTCAGTGCTAGGAAACGCTCCGGAAATAGGTTCCGCTTCAATGTATAGCACACGCATGTCCTATGCGTTGAAGCAGGAGCGCTCGTCTAACAAAAAAACAGGCAAACTTACCGCTAAGAAAACTATCCTTTCTTTTTACACATCGAACGTGCATTCTGTTTTTGGTTCTGTTACAATGAAAGAAAGGAAGTGAGAGACATGCAAACAGTGACGTTTATCCATTGTGCAGACTTGCATCTGGATAGTCCCTTTAAAGGATTATCACATTTACCAGAGAATGTCTTAAGACAAGTGCGTCAAAGTACATTTCAAGCATTAGACCGGTTGGTAGAAGAGGCCATTCACCACCAAGTCGATTTTGTATTAATGGTTGGCGATATATTTGATCAAGAGGAACAGAGTATGCGGGCACATATGGCATTTCGCCATGCCTTGCAGCGTTTAAAGGAACATGAGATTTCCGTCTACTTGTCTTTTGCCAATCATGATTATCTTAAGAGTCATACCTTTCCACATCATTACCCCAGCAATGTCCATTGGTTTGACAGAGAAGAGGTTCAGACGTTTCCTTTTAAAAAGGAGGGGCAATTGTTGGCACAAATTTATGGCTTTAGCTATGAAAACAGGGCAGTTTCTATTGATAAGACCAGTGAATATCGGAAAACGGCAGACGATTGCTTCCATATTGGGATGCTGCACGGAAGTAAAGGGGACAGCGATCATGTACCTTACGCTCCTTTTTCCTTACAATCGCTGAAGCAAAAGGGATTTGACTACTGGGCGCTGGGCCACATACATAAACGAGAGGTACTTTCCACCAAGCCAGCAATTGTTTACCCTGGTAATATGCAAGGAAGGTCTAGTAAGGAAACAGGGGAGAAAGGATGTTATCTAGTTACGTTAACCGAACAGGAAACGACCTATCACTTCTTACCACTTGCTCCGATTTTATTTGAGAAAAAACAGTTGTCATTAACAGAATGGGACAAGCTGGACCTATTAGCAGATAACCTGTTTGAGCTGGCAACTCAGGCAAGTGATCGGACGGTCTTTATACAATTAGCGTTTGATCAGGTACAAGGCGAACAGCGGAATTGGTTTCTCGACCGTCATATGGATGACATGATCGATTATGTAAACGAACAAGCACAGAAATCCTTTTTGATTGGGTACAAATGGAGAGAAGCGGCGTCATTTAATTGGCAGGATGGCGGTGCTTTTATGGAAGAGCTATCTAAGGCTTTTGCTGCAGAAGATATCACAGAAGCGATTCAACCGATCACTTCTCATACAGAAGGAAAGAAGTGGGTGCACACGGGAAAAGGGTTAGATCCAGCTGAAATTACCAGAGAGGCAGAAGCCTTACTTGCGCGGTTATTACGGGAATAGGAGGTGAAGTAGATGAGAATTATGCAAGTAGATATTTATGGATTCGGAAAATGGGTCGATGCCAGCTTTTCGTTTGATCAAGGAAATTATATAGAGATTTCAGGCGATAATGAGTCTGGCAAAACCACGCTAAGACAGTTTATTCTCTATATTTTATTTGGATTAAAACCGAAGCCGCTAGCAGCTTATATGCCGAAAAAAGGATCTGCACTGGGCGGGCGAATCACACTAACTGACATCTATCAGGTGCCAGTTACCGTGGAACGGGTTCGCGGTAAACAGGGAGTGAAGGTATATACAACGGATGGAGAAATATTTGACGAAAACTGGCTGAATCAACGGCTGAAGGGGATGACACGTGATCAATTTGAATCCATCTATACGTTCACCGCTTATGAATTACAACAGATTCAACAGATCGACAATCAGGCGCTACAAGAGGTGCTATTAACGATTGGTATGATTGGATCGGATCGTATTTATCAAGCAGAGAAAAACTTAAGTAAGCAGGCAGACGAGCTATTCCGTCCCCATGGTAAAAAGCCGGTAATCAATCAACAATTACAACATTTGGCTGCCACACATCAACAATGGACTAATGCAAGGGAAAAAGAACAAGGCTATCGCGCCAAATTAGAAGCAGTAGAAACAATGGAGGAACGGCATAAGGAGCTACAGCAAGACAAACAGCAAGCAGAAGCACGCTGGAAACAAGTAGAACAGTGGCTGATTCACGACAAACTTATTCGTGATTACTATTTGACGACAAAGCAGCTTGCCCGTTATCCGGAAAACCTTCATTTTCCCAGTTTAGGGCTGGATCGTTTGCAGGAATGGAAGGAGCAGCTGTTACCACTGCAAAGTGAAGAGCAGGTTATTCGCAATGAAATGGAAGAAATCGAAAACAACATAGAGGAGATCGATCTGTTGACGAACGAAGAACTAGAGGAGTTGGAGCAAGAGGTTATCCTCCAGCAGCAGCAGTATGAGCAGCAGGAAACACTTCGCCAATTGGATCAGCAAATAACCGAACAGCGCCGGGAATGGACAACAACATTACAACAGTTACAGTTACCCATTTCCAGCGCTGAGGTGGAACAACTGGAGTTACCTTTCTACCTGGAAGAAGAATGGACAGGTCTTGCTACACAATATGACAAACTGGAAATGGAACGGCAATATCTTCGTAATGATAACCAATCAGCTGTACGAGTGTTAAAAGATCATGAGGAAACCAAAAAACAGCTGCAGTTAGAACAGCTGTCAAAGGAAGAGCTCCAAGCCTATCAAGCCGATATACAAGCCTGGCAAGAGGCAGCAGCAACTAGTCGTCAACGGCAAAAATTAGACGAGTGGAAGCAGGCGTTTGATCAACAAAAACGGCTTTCTTTGCTGATCATGGGAGGAGGCATTATCCTAGCCATCGCGCTTCTATTTTTTACGGATTGGGTTTGGTCAGTCGTACTAGCTGTTTTATCCGTATGTCAGTATGCAGCATTTCATTTATACGGAAAAACAATGGCACAATGGTTAGCACCAGAACAAACAATGACTGCCTCCTTGTCGAACTCAGAAATAGAAGCTAGGAAAGAGAAGCTTGTTGAACAGGAACAGTTGCAAACCAAGATCCAGCAATTGGACAAGGATATACAACAGCAAAAGATGGAACAGCTTAAATCGAGTGAACGGATTCGTTTTATAGAGGAACGGATGGAACAATTAGAACAACGCATGGCCGACTATCAAAAGCAATATCCTTTTTTACAGTCGGTATCTTTTGTTTATTGGCCTAAACTGTATCAGCAATTACGTTCATTGAAGGATAGGGCAGATAAAACAGTGGCACTTAGATTAGAGCGAGAGGCATTACGAGAACAATTGGATAACGTTGAATGGGAAGGGGACCCAGCAGCCAAGAAACAAGAAGAGCGGCGGAAGCAGGAATTACAGCAGCAGCTTCAGACTAGAAGGGATTCCTTGGAGAGTAAGTGGACTAACAATCAAATGAAACAGAAGCCATACTATCATGAAATCCAGCAATTATTAATAGAAGCGGGAGCGGAATCAGAGCAGTCATTCATCGAACAAGGGGAGCGATACCAACGTTATCACACGCTTCAGGAGGAGCAACAACAACTATCTGACAGCTTGCGCATGGTATTTACAGAAGAGGAGCTTCAGCAAGTTCAAGCAGGAGAGTTTGCCGAGAAGCATATCTTGCAAACAGAACAAACAGCCTTGCGTCAAACGATGGCTGACATAGAGGAACAGCTGCAAGCACAACAAGCAGCGCTGAGTGATGAAAAGGCAAACCTGACCATGCTGGAAGCAAGCGAAGATACCTCTTTATTAAAACACCGTATGGCCGAAGAACAGGATGAACTGGATCAAACAGTTCAACAATGGGCAATCTATCAAGTGGCCTTGCATAAATTAACTCAAGCTAAGGCAAGTTATACCGAAAAATACTTGCCTAAGGTACTAGAAGCAGGTAGTCGATATTTTTCTCGTTTTACCTTACAGCGTTATCGACGTATCTTATTGGAAAATGATCAGAAAATCATAGTGGAGGACAGTCAGGGCTATTGGTTTGAAATCTCAGCGTTATCACGGGCAACACAAGATCAATTGTATATCGCTATTCGTTTTGCACTTAGTCATGTGATGACAGAACGTCTGGCTGTCCCATTTCTGATTGATGACGGTTTTGTTCATTTTGATCCAAATCGAAGGGCGGAGATTATTCAGTTGATGGAGGAATTAAGTAAGGATCATCAAATCATATACTTCACCGCCAACCCTACAGCGGCTGCTGTTATTCGATTAGAATAAGAAATAAAAAAAGATAAATCTATCTATGATAAGTTGGATGAAATCATGTCTCATGAATCGGATAGGAATGGATCAAACGAGGTATTATCAGGAAATCATACGAGCAAAGACTTGCTTGAAACACGTTTTTGTTCCATTTATAAGTTCTACTTATCTAATCGTTAAAAGCCCATCTAGCGGAATAGGGTTAACATCCGTTAGATGGGCGATATGAGCTATTTTTCTTCATCTGCTTCCGTATTTTCATAGCGGCTGTCTAAATAATCGACAATATGGATCAGGTATCCTTCAATGTTTTGTGGTTTTCGCACGGCACTGCCCCATTCTGGTAAACCATGGTGGCATAAAATACAATGTGCCATCAAATGGATATTTTCCATTTCTATTGTAATTTGGTACTGTTCGATTACTTTAGATAAGACCAAGACCCCGTAAGGAATATGGCCAATCGTTGTCCCTAATGGATCCATACTAATTCCTGCTTGTTTATGGTTTTCTGTATGAAACGTTGCTGTCGGGAAAAGGAAATGAAAAATATCAAACGATTTACCAGCATAATCGTACTCTGCTAGTTTTCCAATGTCATGAAATAAGATGCTGGTGAGCAGAGCATCATAATTAATCTTATCGAATTTATAGTCTCCCATTCCTTGCAGCATGTGATAGAGATGATCAATCGTGTCACGCCAAACATAGGAAGGATAGTCGTCGTCTGCTTTTAACGTCTCCCAAACTTCTAGCTTGTACTGTGTCTCTACTTTTTGAATTAATTTCATAACCGCCCGGAAAGGATTGTCAGATTGCATCGTAATATAGCGGCAAAAGCGCATTAAGCCAACTGTATGTTTCAACAAACCTCCAAGGTAATTGTGATGAAAACCTTTGGCAGCAGGGCTGATACGGAATGACTCCCAAAGCTGTTCCATCGCTTTCAGAGCAATTTCTTGATAAGGGTCCTTTAATTCCAGCAGATAGGCAAATAATTCTTCGGTTAAGGCATGGATGTCTTGTTTAGTAAAGGGAAGCAAAAGGAATGGATCTACTGCTTTCTTAACAGGTGTCATCTCATAGATAGTGACGCTTTTGAAGCCATTAAAAACATCTACTTGTCCACGTATATCAAAGACTCCTTCTTGTTCTAAGATAGGAACCATTTGGTTTACTTCGCCATTGTTATCCCACATTTTTGCTGATATCATGCCAGATTGGTCGCCCAGTGATAATCGCAAAAACGATTTATTTGTTTTGGTTTTCTTCACCTCGAAGTCGTTCAATAATACGCGGCCGGAGACACGATCCCCTTTGCCGAGTTCTTGAAGATGCAGTCCTTGTAGGGTGTCAGGCAGAGTTGGTGCTGGGAAGCTGTCAGCAATCCATTGGCGCTGTTGATCGGTCAATGAGTAATTAATAGCAAACATATCATAAAAATAAGTAGAAGACATAAGAACATTTCCTTTCAACTAAATATATTCATTGTAGCATAAGCCCGGCTAACTACCAGAAGATTGCAGGAGGCTCAAAATGTAACAACAAAACCCTTATCTTCTGAACGATTAAGAAGATAAGGGTTGAAATAAAAGTAATTATTCAGCAGATTCGTCGGTGTTTTCTTCCTCGTTGGTCTGATCATCAGCTGGTTCCTCTTCATTCGATTCATCAGCAGGTGCTTCTTGATCGGATTCTTCGCCGCCTTCAGCAGGTGCTTCTTCAACAGGCGCTTGTTCTTCTGGATCTGGGAACTCAAATAAATCCTCGAACTGATCAATTTTCACATCAATATTAGATTCTCGCATCATATCTTGAAGCTTTTGCTGGAAAGCAGCTTGATCTATCTTAGTAGAAGCAATTTCACGTCTTATTTGATCTCTGACATCCTCCAGTGGCTCCACATCTTCATTTTCAACGTGGTCTGTCACTTGAATGATATGGAAACCATTCGTTGTTTGGACTGGGTCACTAATCTCATCGATTTCTAGATTATAAGCGGCTTCTTCAAATTCTGGCACCATCTGTCCTAAACCAAATTCTCCAAGGTCGCCACCATTGCTTGCACTTCCAGGATCAGTAGAATATTCTTCGGCAAGTTCAGCAAAGTCGTCACCATCATCTAATCGGTCTTTCACTTCTTGAGCCGTTTCTTGATCTGCTACCAGAATATGACGTGCATTTAAGTTAGTCTGCATCTTTTCATAACGGTCTTCAATTTCCTCATCCGTAACTTCGACATCTTCTGTCGCCGCCTTTTCTTGTACGAGGCTGGCACGTAAGTCTTCTTTAAGATCATCTTCATTTTCGTAGCCGTTTTGGGTTAAGAACATGTCCCATTGGTCACCGGCTTGCTCTTTGAAGTTTTCTAATTCTTGGTCTACTTCTTCATCGCTCACTTCATAATTACTTTCCAATATTGTGGTAAGCACTAGCTGTTGTAGTACTTGTTCGCCGCCATTATCTACAAGCTCTTGATAGAACTGTTCTTTGGTGACATCTCCTGAATCGGTCTCTACTACTGTTTCTGAATCATCAGAAGAACAGGCAGATAAGGTAATAACACTTGCGGCAAATGCTGCGGAAACTAATACTTTTTTCATTTGTACATACACCCCTAATTCATTTACTATATCTAATTTTTGATTTGATTCATGCAATAATATAACACAAATAGCGTTGAAATAAATATTAAATTGTAATATTACATTAATTTTCCTTATTTATTCGTTGATGTAGTATGGGAAAAGCATGTAATAAAAAGGTTAGGCTGTCTATACTTTTCAGGTGTCGTGCACATTCCATCGAAGCCATTTGCTGCCCTTTTTTAAACAGCTTATTACACATAAATAACATCTACGTAAGAAGAAACAAGTAAAATGGTGATTAAAATATTAATAGTACGAAACACATTGGATTGCTTCTCTTGTCCCATTTCAGTTTGTAGGCAAAATCTCATGGTGAGCGAATTAAAAATAAATAGTATAAAAAAAGCAAAAAACACAAAAATGAAGAACATTCCGATATACCCCCTTAAGCTCCTTTCCTTACTTTAACAAAAAAATCATGATTTGAACAGTAGATACCTACTCATTTTCCCAACACCGACAGAAAATTCACCATATGGAGTTGAATTAATCGCTTTAAAGAAGGCGCTTTCTCAACTTGTGACATATCATTAAAACGATAAGGCTTGCACTGCGGAATAGTATAGAGGAAATGCAGTTGCTAAATCTGACTGGTTATAAAAGCGCTCCAGTCAACTATTCTGGAGCGCTGTCCAAATCATCACGGTCTTTTTCTACTGATGAACTAAAATATTATACCCCTTATTATCATTAGATACCATACATTTTTTTGGAGCCTTTCGCAAGTAATGAATATAAATATAATCTGGCCAAGAAAGACTGATGGTAATGGCGCTAATTATTAAAAAGTATAGATAGTAGCTTGGCAGCAAATAGCTTGCCACTAGACAAGGTATGACAATTACGATAGTCGGTGTAATTAAAGCAAACAGCAAAAGACTTTTTCTAATCTTCGTATGATAACACATCTGGAAATTTGGAAAAAACCAATAACTCCTTTTCCATTGAAACTTCACTTGTCGATGTGCCAATTTTATTGGAAGTATCCGTAATACTTTGTGTAATAAAGGTAACAAGGCCAACACAATGATTAAAGGCAACCACCCGGTATCTTGGATAGCTACTTCTTGATGAATGGCATGGAAACCTAAATATAAAATAATAAAAGAAAAAAGACCCAAAAGAATAGATAATAAAATACTGCGATAAAGCCCTAATTGTTTCCCAACACTAATGGAATCCCAACAATTCATCAAGACCCCTCCTCACCAAGAAAATATATCGTTGTTTGTTTCTGCCAATATGACTATAGTACCTTTCCACACGAAAATCAATAGTTTTTCAAAAAAAATATAAGTAATCGCTTCCAATTTGAACTGCCTTTGTTTATAAAATGAAAATGACGACCAAAATCCGAGGTAAGCGCGCCCAAATGTCCGTCATTCCGAAAATGACGGCCAAAATCCGAGGGAAACGCGCCCAAACGTCCGTCATTCCGAAAATGACGACCAAAATCCGAGGGAAACGCGCCCAAATGTCCGTCATTCCGAAAATGACGGCCAAAATCCGAGGGAAATGCGCCCAAATGTCCGTCATTCCGTGTTATTAAAAATAGAGCCAGCAGTCGCTGGCTCTATTTAAGATTCTTTTGTCTTATCTTCTAATTCTTTGAGACTTTTTTCAATTTGTGTCAGATATTTTTGGATGTTTTTTTGATGGGGCTCCACAGTTTTTTTCCATGTTTCAATCGATTCTTTGATGTCGGCCGCTAGATCCTTAATGAGGGCAGCCCCTTCTTTGGAGGTCTTGGAGATCTGCTCTCTTAAGTCTACTCCTTCTGTTTTTAAATGATTGATATAGCGCTTGGCTTCTTCACCTTTTACCTTTACATCCGTTCTTAATTCTTTACCTGCTTTTGGTGTGCTTAATAGCGTAGCTGCTGCACCTACTACACTTCCAGCTAAAATACCGACGACTAACGATTTCGCATTCATCATTACGAACTCTCCTTTCTAAGTATAACATTCTCTTTTTTTGACGATATCAAACCATTATTTTTGAATTTTACAGATTTGTTGTAATGGCAGAAGCTAATTCTTCTAAATCAAATTGCTCTTCGTGTGTTACCCATTTGGGTTGATAACCATCATTGGCATCGTATCGCGGGATCAAATGAATATGCAGGTGAAAGACCGATTGTCCGGCATATTCCCCATTATTATTAAGGATATTAATCCCGGCTGGTTGGAATGCTTGCTTTAACGCATTGGCAATCTTCGGCACTCGTGAAAATAACGCTGCTGCAGTGGCTTCATCTGTTTGATAAATGTTTTCGATATGTGTCTTAGGTATAACAAGTGTATGTCCTTTGGTCACTTGACTAATATCAAGAAAGGCATAGACATCATCATCCTCATACACTTTGGCGGACGGGATTTCTCCAGCTATGATTTTGCAAAAAATACAGTCAGCATGTGCTGTCATTATGATCGCTCCTTTTGTTCGTATATTGTGGATTGGGAAGGATTGGCTAGCAACCGTTAAGAAACAGCTCCTTTTTGTTTGTTTTCCTATTCCATTCTATTATACATGATTTGAACGCTGAATAAAAAGTAAACCACTAAAACTTTTCCATTCCTATAGTGATTCATGTCTATCCACACTATTATTTGGTATAATGAGTGAAAATGAACCATATAGAATAAAAAGAGCACAAATGAAAGGGATGTAAGCGATGGAACCTTTATTACATATTAAAGACTTGAAGGGTGGTTATACCCATCGAGATGTGTTACATGGTATTTCCTTTGATGTACACCCAAATGAGGTGGTCGGCATGATTGGACTAAATGGGGCAGGGAAAAGTACCACGATTAAGCATATTATTGGTCTGATGCAAGCGAAAGAGGGGACGGTATCGATAAAAGGGAAAACCTATCAGGAAACACCGGATAGTTACCGTCAGCACTTTTCCTATATTCCGGAAATGCCCGTGCTATATGATGAGTTGACCTTAGAAGAACATCTAAGGCTGACGGCGATGGCCTATAACTTGTCGGAAGAGGTGTATCAAGAGCGTGTAACCCCTTTATTAAAAGAATTTCGTTTGGAGAAGAAAATGAAATGGTTTCCGATTCATTTTTCGAAGGGGATGCGACAAAAGGTGATGATTATGTGTGCCTTTTTAGTAGAACCAGCCTTGTATATTGTGGACGAGCCATTTGTTGGATTAGATCCGATCGGGATTCAGTCGTATCTGCAATTAATGAATCAAATGAAAGAGCAGGGGGCAGGGGTGTTAATGTCGACCCACATCCTGGCAACGGCTGAGCGTTATTGTGATCGGTTTGTGATTATCCATGATGGATTGATCCGTGCTTATGGTTCGTTAGATGAGTTGCGAGAAACGTTTGACCGCCCGCAGGCAACCTTGGATGATCTCTATATCCAACTGACGAAAGAGGCGGATTCCTATGCTTAATACCCGTCAGATGTTTGCGGAGCGGCTCTCTGCTCATTCTAAGGAATTAAGTAGATATTTACGCTATATCGTTACCGGGCATATCGTGATTGCTATGGTATTTATTGTGGGGGCAATGTCGGTATATTATCAGCAATTTTTAGAGGATATACCTGACTATTTTCCTTCTGGATGGGTGATTGCAGTTGTACTAGGACTGTCTGTGATGTACAGCCCGATTCAATTATTATTAAAAAGGGCAGATATCGTGTTTTTGATTCCGGCCGAACACCGTCTGCATGGTTATTTTCGCCGGGCGTTGGTATATAGTTTTTTTTCTCAGCTTTATTGGTTTGTAGCAGCGATTATTGCTGTGGCCCCTTTATATATTGAGGTCTTCCCAGATAGTTCATTTTTGTGGTTGTTTATCGTGCTCTTGATTGTGAAGGCATGGAGTCTGATGGCCAATTGGTGGATGCTGCGGGTGCGAGATCGTCAGCTGCGAAGGATAGATAAACTGGTTCGCGCCGCCTTGATTATTACGCTAGTCTATTTTTATGTGGTACAGGAGCCCCTTTTCTTATGTATAGTTACGGCGTTGCTAGCTCTTTTGTATGGTGCCAATTTTATGGTTGGCAGGAGAAATCCAGGCTTAAATTGGGATCTGTTGATTGAGAATGATTACCGTAGAATGCGCCGATTTTATCGGTTAGCCAATATGTTCACAGATGTACCACATATGGAAACAGAGATTAAGAAACGACACTGGCTGGTCCGTTTATTAACGAGTCGTTTTCCATTCAAACAATCGGCCGCTTACCCTTATTTGTATCGGATTACAACCGTAAGAAGCGGGGAGTATCTGGGCATTTATCTACGTTTACTGGTTATTGGTGGTTTGCTGATTTATTTTGTACCTAATCAATGGCTCAAACTTATTTTTGCCTTGTTATTTGTTTATATGATCTTTTTACAGATTGTTCCATTGTGGAAACACCATGTCACCATTGTCTGGTTGGATCTTTATCCGATTCCGTTTCAAGAAAGAAGGCAGGCATTTCTATCTTGGATGCAGCAAATGACAGCGTCAGCGGCAGTGGTTTTTATACTCTTGTTATTGGTAATGGGCCAATGGCTTGCTGCGCTACTCATGCTAGTGCTATCCCTGCTTTTTGTCTGGCAGCTGGTACCGGTGTACCTTCAGAAGAAAATAGAAACATGACGAAAAGCTGTCCTTTCGGTTAGGACAGCTTTTTCAACTATTGCTCCTCCAAAGTAACCGCCACAAGCGTCTTGGCGGCAATCAGCATTGCCCGCTCATCAAAATCAAACATCGGATGATGATGCGGTACAAAACCATTGTTGATTTGCGCCCCAGTAAAGAAGAAGGCGCCAGGTTTGTGTTGTAAATAATAGGAGAAATCTTCGCCGGTCATGCTTGGGCTAACCATTTCTACCTTTTCCACACTTTTGACATGTTGAGCGGCTGCGATGACCTTCTCCGCATTTGCTGCGTGATTCACAACGGGGGGATAACCATACAGATAGTCATAATCATACGCTATTTCATGCGCCGTACACACCCCTTGTGTGATTTTGCCAATTTCTTCGCGGATAAATTGCTGTATATCTGGATTAAAGGTGCGCACGGTACCTTCTATTGTTGCGGTGCTAGGAATCACGTTGTAGGCATTGCCTGCATGGAATTTCCCAATTGAAAGTACGGCCGTTTCCAGTGGATCAATCCGTCGGCTGACGATCTGTTGCAGCTGGGTGACCAAATCAGAAGCAGCTACAATCGGATCTTTCGTTTGGTGCGGAATGGCCCCATGGCCGCCTGTTCCCTTGATATCAATAATAAATCGATCGGCTGCCGCCATAAAATTACCTCGAGCACTTTCCACCACGCCATAAGGGGTACTCGTCCATAAATGGGTGCCGTAGACGACATCGACATTATCCAACAGTCCTGATTCGATCATCGGTTTAGCACCACCTGGAGCAAGTTCTTCCGCATGCTGGTGAATAAAAACAACATTACCTTGCAGTTCATGCTGATGCTGTTTAAGAACCTTGGCTACCGCTAACAAAGTGGCAGTATGTCCATCATGTCCACAGGCGTGCATCACATTGGCATGCTTGGATTTATAGGCAACCTCTTTCTCATCTTGAATCGGCAAAGCATCGAAATCCGCACGTAATGCCACGGTTTTGCCGGGTTTCTTTCCTGCTAATGTAGCAATTACCCCATTGCCGCCCACATTGGCTCGATAAGGAATATCTAATAGCTGGTACTGTTCCTGGATAAAAGCGGATGTCTTTGTTTCGTGAAAAGATAATTCGGGATATTGATGTAAAAAGCGCCTTGTTTTGACCATCTCATCAAATAAAGCATCTAGTTCGGCAAAAAGTATATCTCTCATTTCATCACCTCATAGTGGGTAGTTTCGTTTATCATTTCGTAACCTGTCTGTTAGCTGGAAATCTTCTTTTAGTATAACATATTTGCTGTTAGGGGGGATGTCTGTATAGGGATAAAAAATAGTTGGCTAGAAGTAGAGTAACTGTTAACAACAATTATGGAGGGCGAACAATCACTGTTTAACCCGTTTATGAAAGAATGAATCTACTAACTATCTTTACTTTACATGATAAAGGAATTCCCATATGATTAGAATTGAAAAAAGTGCGTTCTGATTGTGTTTCCTATCAAGGAATGTATAATGATGAGGAAAGGGGAATATGCAGAAGATGAACAAGCGACAGGAGACATTCCTTTTTGTCATATGGGCACAAAGTGTCGTGGCGACATTAGGAAGTCTATTTTATTCGGAGATCATGAAGTTTGTACCATGTGAACTATGCTGGTATCAACGAATTCTTATGTATCCACTCGTTATTATTTATGGTTATGCCTTATATAAAAAGGACATCCGCTATGCCTTTCCAGGGTTAATCTTAAGTACAATTGGCGTGTTTGTGTCTACGTATCATTACCTTGTTCAAAAAGTACCCAGTATGCAAGAAGCAGGGGGGGCATGTGGTGTGATCCCATGCAATACGACTTATGTCAACTTTTTTGGATTTGCAACGATTCCATTCCAGGCAATGATCGCCTTCCTCGTTATTACGGTGATTCACATCATTGTCATTGTTCAGCAAAGGAGAGCTTAAAGTGAAGAAAATGATTGTGTTTGTATTAATACTGGTGGTTATTTTTGCCGCTTTAATATTTGTGGTTAACTATCAGCAATCGCAACAGCTTGATGGGGTGGACAACCCTTATAATAAAACGGATTTGCAGCAAGAAACGATTGATCAGTTAGACGATGAAAATTATCAAAATCAAATCCTGCCAGAAGAATTGTCTAATCGTTTAGAAAGCGGAGAAGATGTGACTGTCTATTTTTACAGCCCTACTTGTATCCACTGTCAACGTGTTACGCCAATCGTGGCACCAATGGCAGAAGATATGGGGGTTGATTTAGTGAAAATTAATTTATTGGAATTCCAGGCCGCTTGGGATCAATTCCAAATTCAATCAACACCTACCATGATCCATTACAGCGGCGGGGAAGAATCGGCACGCCTTGTAGGAGAGCAGTCAGAGGAAACATTTGAGTCATTTTTTGAACAAGAAGTACTTGGTGAGTAAAGAGGAGAAGACTAATTATGCGAATGGCATAACTAGTCTTCTTCTTTTTCACCTACATGGAAGGTTTCACTGTAGGCAGCCCCTTTGATGTAATCACTGTTTGTTTCATGAGGTAATGTGGTACCAGATTTCCACAATTGATAATCGACAGCCTCTTGCCATTCCAGCAATAAGATATAGGTATTGCCGTGCTGCGGGCGTAACAAGCGAGCGGCGATCGTACGGTTTGCTTGCTGGACGATTTTTTTATACTCCATTTCAAAAATGGGACGGCCTTCTTCTGTTGTTGGAATAAAGATAAGAACTGCATATCCGGATTCAGTTAGGTTGCCGTTGGTTGCGATAACGTGATAATCACGGCTTGTGCTAAAGGCTGATGGCTGGTCATCCTCATAGTAAGCTACCGTTTTGACCTCATTATGCATGATGAGAAAAGGGGTGATCGCCTGTTTTTCTTTTATTTTCTCCAAGTATTCCAAGGTTCCGTTCGTCATATAACCATTCATGTCTTTTCACTCCTCTTATCATTATGTTACCTATCATAACTTGATCTATATTATTCGTCCATTCCAAGCGTTCTATGATAAAATAATGTTGTTGTCTTTTTTTAGGCAAGGTGAATGATAGGTAGCCTGTTATAGTATTTAGGGCTGTGTTGCATTTGAAATTGGACAGAAGTTATGAGATAACGTCAAAATAGCAAAACGACATAAGATCGATTATGTAAAGTAGTCATTTTCCCATGCAGTGAGTTTGTCAGTTTTTTCTGAGCAAGGCAAGCGCTCCGGGAATATGCTTCGCTTTCCATGGGGACGGCTTCAGCTAACTAAAAAGAAAAACACTTTTTAGTGGATCTTCAGCTCGTCCTGTTCCCATAGGAGTCTCCGCATATTCCCTCCGCTAGGTAACAGTGCTACAATTTTTATCACTGCAGGGCTTAGAGGTTCTACGTATATGAACTGTGATTAATTAGGGAGATTACATCATAAATATGAAGTATTCTATTAGTCTGCACCACCGTATTACTATTTCCTAAGATAAGTCCCAAGAACACATTCCAAATTTGGATTTGGTTGCACGAAGAACTATTTCCTCCATCTCTCCAAATGATTGCATGGACTATTTTACATAGTCGATCTTATCGGCAGCTTGATTACTGGTAATAAGGACGAAAAATAGGAATCATCATATGTCTCTATCACCATGATTCCATGAAAAGTTGCTGTATTTGGAATCTTAGCTTAGCAGCGAAGAACGAAGTCCATCGCTTGTTTTTTTGAAATCAGTCAAGATAAATGCTATATACAACACGATGGATGTCAAACATTTGTCTTAAAATACGATTTCGATAAATGGTTTTGCAGGTAACAACATATCCTAAGGAAAGAAGGTGGTGAACAAGCTTGAAAAATAATAACATCAAAGAATATTGGCTGGCCTTTATAAAGAAAATCAAACCATATAAATGGATTGTCTTGATTGCTTCTTCCATGTTCCTGATTGCCTTGTTAGGTTATTTGTTTATTGTATTCGGCGGACGATTTGTATTCGACGAAAAGGCTGTTATCTTACCAACAACCTCTCGCGTTGTCGCAGAAGATGGGACACTATTAGGTAAACTATATACGGAGAATAGAGATTACGCCACATTGGAACAAATACCTGATCATGTGGAAAAGGCCTTTCTGGCGGTAGAAGATCAAGATTTTTATCAACATGCAGGAATTTCACTGCCTGCCGTAGCACGGGCGGTTTATCGCGATGTGATCACCATGAGTAAAGCAGAAGGTGGCAGCACGATTACACAGCAATTAGCCAAGAACTTATTCCTGCAAAATGACAAGTCTTGGATGAGAAAAACCAAAGAAGTGATGGCTTCTGTTTATTTAGAACGGAATTATACGAAATCTGATATTTTAGAATTATATTTAAACGAGATTTATTTAGCACATGGCATTTACGGAATAGGAACAGCGGCTGATTACTTTTTCAACAAGCCAATTGCTGATTTGACTATCGATGAAGGGGCGTTACTTGCAGCGATGGTGAAGGCGCCCAATAGCTATTCGCCGCATCATGATATCGAGGAGGCCAAACAGCGCAGAGATTTGGTATTGCAGCAGCTGGCTAATGAAGGGGAAATTTCAACGGAAGAGCTTTTGGAATTACAGGCCAAGGAAATAAAAGTGGCAGACCAGCCGGAGGAACGGGAACCATGGCTGGATGATTATTTTGCCTATGTGTTAGAAGAAGCAGAACAAGCATATGATTTAAGTAGAGAGGCATTAAAGCGCGGAGGTTACACGATCGAAGTAAATATAGATCTAGAGATGCAGCAAGTGGCTTATCAGCAAATGCAGGATGATCAATTTTTCTCTGGATCAAATCAAAACATGTCGAGCAGTTTTGTATTAATGGATCAAGAGACAGGGGCATTAAAGGTGTTGCTCGCAAATCGCTCCTTTCAGTTAGGGGATACCAATCATTTACTCACACCTAAACAGCCAGGATCGGTAATCAAGCCTTTAGCTGTATATGGCCCAGCCTTGGAACAAGGAAGTTACCAGCCGTATGATCTTCTGCCTGATCGAGACATTGACTATGATGGTTATCATGTTAATAATGCCGATGGACAATACCAAGGAGAAGTTACCATGTATCAAGCTTTGCTTCAGTCAAGAAATGCACCAGCTGTATGGTTATTGGATCAAATTGGTATCGACTACAGTAAATCCAGCTTAGAAAAAATGGATATATCATTAGAAGACAATGGATTAGCGATGGCTTTAGGTGGCTTAAAAAAAGGCTTAACACCGATTCAGATTACCGAGGCTTATCGCACGTTTATTCACCAGGGAGAATGGCAACAGTCAAAAAGTATTCAAAAGATTTATAAACAACAGGGCGAGGAACTAAAGAGCAGTGAACAAAAGCGAGCGCAAGTATTTCAACCACAGAATGCCTGGAATATACTTCGAATGATGGAGGCGGTTATCACCGAAGGTACAGGAACTGCCGGTGAATATAATAAAGCACTCGCGGGTAAAACGGGCTCTACCCAACATCCGGAAGTACCTGGAGAAGTGAAGGATGCTTGGTTTGCCGGGGTAACACCTGATTATGTATCTGCTGCTTGGATCGGTTATGACAAGGCGACCGAGGATAACTATTTAACAACTGGTTCCGAAGCAGCTGTTCGCTTAACGAAAGCCATCCTGACAGAAATCGATAAACGCACTTCGTTGGCGGAAAGTTTCGAAGTGCCAGCAGATGTAGAAGACCTTCCTGAACCGATTGAAAACCTGCCAGTGATTGATGACCTGCAGGTGAATCTGAAATTTGGTGGCTTTTCGATCATACAGGGGAATTTAAGCTGGACAACAGGTGACGATGACCGCATTGTCTATCGCATTTATCAACGGGATGGTGAGGGTGATCAGCTGCTTGGTGAGATAGAAGGACAAGGCGATTACACGATTCAATTACTTTCTCTTATTCAGACAAAAGAATATTATATTGTACCTTATAACCCATTAACGAAGCAGACTGGTGAACCGTCGAACATTGCAGGTTTTTAGTTTTAATAGACAACACTGATTCGTACAAATTAATGAACATTTTAAAAAACACTATACAGAAACGCTCAAACCTTCTATAGTGAAATGGAAAGAAAAAAAGGGTGAAACGAATGACGACATTTAATGATACGATTTTAAAGGCGTTTCGTGGAGAAGCGACCGACTACACTCCTGTTTGGTATATGCGGCAGGCAGGGAGATCACAAAAAGAATATCGAAAATTAAAGGAAAAGTATTCCTTGTTTGAAATTACGCATCAGCCAGAACTCTGTGCTTATGTGACCAGGTTGCCCGTAGAGATGTATGATGTGGACGCTGCTGTACTTTATAAGGATATTATGTCCCCACTACCGGCAATAGGTGTCGATGTGGAAATCAAATCAGGGATTGGACCTGTGATTGACCAGCCGATCCAATCATTGCGTGATATTGAGAAATTAGGAACGATTGATGCAGAAAGTGACGTGCCTTACGTTTTAGACACAATTCGTCTGTTAACCAAAGAACAGTTGAATGTGCCTTTAATAGGTTTCAGCGGCGCCCCTTTTACACTGGCTAGTTACATGATTGAAGGCGGTCCGTCGAAGAATTACCACAAAACGAAAGGCATGATGTATAGTGACGAAAAGGCATGGTTTGCGTTAATGGATGTCTTGGCTGATATGACGATCAGCTATGTAAAGGCACAAGTTCATGCTGGTGCTCAGGCCATTCAAATTTTTGATTCATGGGTCGGGGCATTACATGCAGCCGATTATCGCAAGTATATCAAGCCGGTGATGCAGCGTATTTTTAGTGAATTACGTGAGCTCAAAGTTCCATTAATTATCTTTGGTGTAGGGGCGAGTCATTTAATCCACGAGTGGAATGAATTACCCGTTGATGTGATTGGTTTAGATTGGCGCTTGTCGATTAGTGAGGCTCGTCATCTAGGTATTACCAAGCCGCTACAAGGAAATTTGGATCCAGCCTTTTTGTTATCTGATTGGGAAATGGCAAAAGAAAAGGCGAAGCAGATTATTGATGAAGGAAAAGCACAACCAGCTCATATCTTTAACCTGGGCCACGGTGTTGTTCCTGAAGTGGATCCAGAACGTTTGAAGCAATTGACGGCTTTTATTCATGAATATTCACAAAGATAAAGGGAAATAGATATAGCAAGACTATGCTAGTTCACCTTAAGCGTTGATGGAATAAACAATAAAATAGCGACAACAGTGACAATACATGATAAAAAGCATCTTAATGAATTTAGTAAGAAAGGAATGTTTCTTTATGGCAAAGAAAAAAGTAGGATTATTGGTGATGGCTTATGGCACACCTTATCAAGAAGCGGATATTGAACGATATTATACCGATATTCGCCATGGTCGTAAGCCGACGCAGGAGATGCTCGATGATTTAACGGAGCGATATCGAGCGATTGGCGGAATTTCTCCGCTTGCTCGAATTACGCGAGAACAAGCGAAGGCCATTGAACAATACGCCAATCAGATGCAAGATGAAGTAGAGTTCGTTCATTATTTGGGCTTAAAACATATTGAACCGTTTGTGGAAGACGCCGTTGAGCAAATGGCTAAGGATGGTATCACGGAGGCGGTTTCGCTTGTATTAGCACCACATTATTCTACTTTTAGTGTCAAATCTTATAATGACCGAGCTCAGGAAGAAGCTAAGAAACACCATATTACGATCGAATCGATTGAGAGCTGGTATCTGGCAGATGGATTCATTGGCTACTGGGCAGATGTGATTAAACAAGAATATCAAAAGATTGAGGACAAGGATCGGGCTGTACTGATTGTATCCGCACATAGCTTACCAGAGAAAATTTTGCAAGATGGTGATCCTTATCCAAAACAATTGGAAGCGACAGCTGCACGCATTCAACAAGAGACAGGTATTGAACATGTAGAAATCGGCTGGCAAAGTGAAGGAAATACCCCAGATCCATGGTTGGGACCTGATGTTCAGGATTTAACAAGAGATTTATATGAGCAGAAAGGATATCGCTCTTTTATTTATGCTCCAGTTGGTTTTGTTGCCGACCACTTAGAAGTTCTTTATGATAATGACTATGAGTGTAAGAAGGTCTGTGATGATATCGGAGCTGCTTACTATCGTCCACCGATGCCCAATACCGCACCAGCATTTATTGATACGCTCGCTGAAATAGTCGTGTCTAAATCCAAAAGTGTTGCTACCTCATGAAAAAAATTACGATTATAGGCGGCGGAATAACTGGTTTAACGGCTGCTTACTATCTGGAGAAACAAATCAAAGAGGCACGACTAGACTATCGAGTGGAGCTATTGGAAGCGAACCAAAAATTGGGCGGTAAGATTCAAACCGAACATCGGGAAGGTTTTACAATTGAACGAGGACCGGATTCCTTTTTAATTCGAAAACAATCGGCGGAAAGACTGGCACGTGATGTAGGAATAGGAGATAAACTTGTGAAGAATGGAACAGGAAAATCCTATATATTAGTGGGGGATAAGCTACATAGTATGCCTCAAGGGTCGCATATGGGCATACCAACACAGGTTAGGCCTTTCCTCCAATCGAGTCTGTTTAGCATGACAGGGAAATTACGGGCTTGTATGGATTTCGTCTTACCAAAAGGAGAAGCAGCAGCAGATCAATCGTTAGGAAAATTCTTTCGCCGTCGTCTTGGTGATGAAGCAGTGGAGAATTTGATTGAGCCATTGTTATCAGGGATTTATGCTGGGGATATTGACGATTTAAGCTTAATGGCTACTTTTCCAAATTTCTATCAGTTGGAACAAGAATATGGTAGTTTAATGAAAGGGTTGCGTAAGACGTTACCAGCACCATCCTCGACTCCTGGGAAAAAAGAAAGCAAATTCTACAGTATTCAAGGTGGATTAGAGACGTTTGTGCAGGCGATAGAGGCACAACTTTCCGAGGGTACTGTTCAAACGGGAAGCACCGTGGAAAGTATTGAGAGACAAGGGGAAGCCTATCAATTGCATATGAAAAAAGGTCCTGACAAGACATCTGATATTGTCCTGATCGCTACTCCTTATCCGGTGATGAAAAAAGTATTAAAGTCGTTTGATTTTGCGGATGAATTAACCAATATAAAAGCAACCTCTGTCGCTAATGTAGCCTTGGCTTTTGATCATTCTGCCATTAAAGAAGATATTGATGGTACGGGATTTGTCGTATCTCGAAATAGTAATTACCGTATCACGGCTTGTACATGGACGCATAAAAAATGGCCGGGAAACGTCGCTCCAGAAGGTAAGGCTTTGCTGCGCTGTTATGTTGGACGACCTGGTGATGAAGATATTGTTGATTTATCGGATGAGGCATTGGAAGAGATCGTTTTACATGATTTGAATAAGATTATGAATATCGAAGGGCAGCCGTTGTTTTCCATCGTATCACGCTGGAATGACGCGATGCCGCAATATGGTATTAACCATAAACAAATGGTCGAAGAACTAGAAGACCATTTGGCAGCGGATCTTCCTGGCGTGTTTGTAGCTGGAAGTCCCTATAGAGGAATTGGACTCCCTGATTGTATAGACCAAGGAGAAGCTGCTGTACAGGATATCTTAGATTTTATGGCAACGGAGACAAAAGGAATTATCTAGCAAATTTATATCGATAAAATACAGAAAAGGGCGGGGAAGTATCCGCTCTTTTTTTATAAGCAAGGAAAGCATAAAATCCTTGGAATGATAGGTCTTGGAATGATTCTGACCTTGAACGAATGGTGGTACCGATAAGATAGATTATGTAAAGTATCTAGTTCCATTATTCCATGTGGTAAAGTTGATTGTTTGTCAGTGCTAGATGGCGCTCCGAAAATAGGTTCCTCTGGGTAGTAGCACTACAATCGAATGACTGCTAGGATGTAGGATTCTAGGCACCATCATCATGCTAGATAAACTTGTTCAGAGAATGATTCGATCATACATTATGGTTTTTATAAATGAAAGAATTATTTTGTAGCGTGATCCATGACATATCCGAAAAATAAGTTGACGATTTTCTCCTTTTGCTACAATACTGTCTAGGCACCTAGAACCCTTCATTCTAGCAGTAACAACCATTGTTGTACTTTTACTTAGCGGAGGGAATATGCGGAGACTCCTATGGGACCAGGACGAGCTGAAGATCCACTAAAAAGTGCTCTTCTTTTTAGTTAGCTGAAGCCGGCCCCATGGAAAGCGTAGCATATTCCCGCAGCGCTTGCTTTGCACAGATAAAACGATCAAACTCACCACTAGAGAAAGCAAACTACTTTACATAATCTATCTTATCGGCAGTTCAGTGGCTACTTTGAGTGGTCGGTAAAGCGCCGGGCGGGGGTTGCTCGGATTTTCTTAGGTGAATATAGCTTTCCAGTGATAATGTTCTTAGAGATATGGAAACGTGTGAGACCATCTACTTTTATTATAAGATAAAAGGGATCAATGGTTGAAGCCTGGGACGTGATCATGAAAAGAGAATTGCCTCTCATGGCAACACAAAAAAGCAGCTAATAAATAGCTGCAGATGCGTGTCTTTCACCTATACCTCTTATGGATTGGATGGGAATGTACATCATCCTAGTGATGGGCAGGATAAAATGGGATGAAGACATCAAGGTATAAGGCAAAAGACAACACAAGTTAGCGGCAAATCATAGTAGCAACATCGCTATGATTATCATCCGCACAATGACACCATTTGACATGCAATCTATCAAACTGTGTTTTTTATTGTATTATAACAAAATGAAAAAATCAAACGTTTGTATTAGTACAATTTCAAATAAATTGAGTTATGATTCTACATCTTTTATACTAAATAAAGAAGGAATCGAAAGGAGATACTTAAATGAAATTTATTGATAATAAAGGAATTACCGATCCACAAGTTAATTTGGCTATAGAAGAATATGTGTTGAAGCATTTCGGTGAAGAGGATACGTATTTATTATTTTACATAAACGGTCCATCCATCATTATTGGGAAAAATCAAAACACGATTGAAGAAATTAACACCGATTATGTAGAAGCAGAAGGAATCAAAGTAGTGCGGCGTTTGTCTGGCGGTGGCGCAGTTTATCATGATGAAGGTAACTTAAATTTTAGTTTTATTACAAAAGACGACGGAGACAGCTTCCAAAATTTCGCCAAGTTTACTGAACCAGTGGTGGATGCTCTGCGTCAGCTTGGTGTCCCAGCGGAATTAAAAGGTCGTAATGACTTGGTCGCAGACGGTCGTAAAATTTCCGGAAATGCTCAATTTACCACGAAAGGACGTATGTTCAGTCATGGCACCTTGATGTATGATTCAGAAATAGAAAATGTGGTACGTTCCCTTAATGTCAAAACAGAAAAAATAAAATCAAAAGGGATTAAATCGATTCGCAGTCGGGTCGCCAATATCTCGGAATTTGTCGATGAAAAAATATCGGTGAAAGAGCTAAAAGAGCATATTTTACGATATATCTTTGAAGTGGAAAGCCTTGAAGAGGTCCCTCAATATGTATTGACAGAAGAAGATTGGGCTAATATCTATCAATTGTCGGAAGAGCGTTATCAAAAGTGGGAATGGAATTATGGTAAATCACCTGCCTTTAACCTGCAGCGCTCCCATAAATTCGATGGTGGTCTGGTCGATCTTCGCTTAGATGTTCAGAAAGGCATGATTGAGCAATGTACGATTTATGGTGATTTCTTTGGTGTTGGCGATGTGAAGGAGTTAGAATCGTTATTACAAGGAGTTCGTTATGAGCGTCAGGCGATTTCCGAGGCCGTTAAAGATATTGATATTTCTCATTATTTAGGTAAAATAAGTGAAGAAGAGTTTTTAAGTTTGATTTATTAGAAGGAATGGCCTCTTATCTTTGTTCGATAAGGGGCTATTGTTAATTTGCTCAAAATAAAGGTGCAGGAGACGTTTGATGAAAAAAATCATACTTGCTTACACGGTTTATGTCCTCCTTATTTTTGGTTATTTTTATTTCTTTTATCCGTTAGATTCCTTTGGGGACACTCGTTATGGTGCATTGGCCCATGCTTTTTTCTTTGCCATGTGGCCGCTGCAGCTCTTGTTGTTATATGTGTTGCAAACGAAAACAAAGATACTGCAAAGGCTGGACGACATGCCCTCTTTGTTCAGAAAAGCAATCCTCTTTACGACATTGTTAATGGTTTTGGATTACCTGCTCCATTTTCCTTTTCGCCTGGTGTGGTATTGGATTGGGATTCATGAAGGGGTACGAACGCAAACGATTTGGTCTTGGTTAACCGACAGTATATTAAATAGCCTGCTTTTTTGGTTTGCTCTCTCGCTGATTGTATGCGTGGTGCAGTGGATCATCAAGAAATGGCCGGCGTGGTGGGGAATGATCGTATGGGTATTGGCGATACCAGTGGTGCTTTTTATTACGTTTATCCAGCCGATTTGGATTGACCCGTTATTTGATGATTTTTCTCCATTGGAACAGGGAGAACTACGCATGGAAATAGAGGAATTATTGACGGAAGCGGACATCGCGGATGCGACCCTGTTAGTCGTCAACAAAAGCGAGAAAGTTTCTACCTATAATGCCTACGTGAATGGCATTTTTGACCATATGCGGATTGTCCTATGGGATACGACAGTAGCCGGTATGGAAACAGATGAGGTGCTTTATATTATGGCGCATGAGATTGCCCATTATTTATTCCATCATGTCTATTGGGGAGTAGGTTTATATTTGCTAGGCAGTCTGCTTATCTTACTCGCTTTGCAGCAATGGACTAAAAGGTGGCGAAAGACTTATACAATACCTGCCCTGGCCCGGCTTTTGACGATAACAGTTGTGATCTTGATGCTTGCCGGACCGATCGAGTTATCGGTTTCACGATTAATGGAAAAACAGGCAGACGCTTATGCGATTGAGCATACCGATAATCTGGAGCCTGCCTTGGCCAGTTACCAGCAGATGGCCGAACAGTCAAAGGCGGATATTCAGCCTGCTGAATGGATTGCGTTCTTTCGATCGAGCCACCCTTCCTTAGCGGATCGGATGGAAAGCGTACGAGAAGAAATGGATCAACGTGAAACAAAACAGAATAATGATTCGTAACAAAGAGAGAGGTGATGAATATGGATACACTTTATCAAAAAATAACGAAGGCACAGCAAGACAAACGAAAGCTGCAGCGGCTCCAGCAAGAACAAAAAAATCTCACGATTGAGTTAGATTCTTTGGAACAGCAACAAGCAGATTATCATGCCAAACTCCAAGAAGAGAAAGTAGATGTGGAGAAACTAGAATCCGTGAGCTTGACCAATCTATTTTATACATTGATTGGTCAAAAGGAAGATAAATTGGATCAAGAGAAGCAAGATGTTACCAAGGTTCAACTACAGTATCAAGAGGCGCGGGAGTCAGTTGCCGATTTGAAAGAGGATAGGCATCATGTGCAAAGCAAGATTTCGGAGCTAGGCGAGCCGGATTTGCGCTATCAGCAATTGTTAGATGAAAGATATCAGCATTTACTGGATATGGGCCATGAGACAGGTCAACAGGCCTTAACTATTTTGGAGAAACTGGGAGATATGAAGGATGAGCAAACGGAAATAGCGGAAGCCGTGGACGCAGGTATGAAGGTAAGGGAAAAGCTTGCAGAGACGCAGGAGGCCTTATCTAAGGCAAAGAATTGGGGAGCGGCCGATATGATTGGAGGCGGCCCCTTTACCACAGCGATAAAGCATGGTCATATCGATGATGCCAAGCAAGCTTCGCATGATGCACAGCGTTTGCTGCGGAAATTTTCTTATGAATTAAATGATATCGGGCAAAGCTTTCAAGCAGATATGAATATCTCAGGTGGGCTCACTTTTGCCGATTATTTTCTCGATGGATTAATTGTCGACTGGTTTGTGCAAGATAAAATTAATCAGTCAGCAGAACAGGTGGATGAAATGCATGGTCAAGTAGAGCGTACCTTGGTCCAGTTGGAGGAATTAAATCGAGAAATCAATCAGACGATCGCCGATGCGGATAAACAGTGGGAAGAGCTTGTGATTCATGCCCATTAATAGATTTTCTCATCCTCAGTAAGTGTCAGGGTAAAAGGATAGATCATGAGAACAATGAGAGCACTAATGATCAGATAACTGATTGCCCATCTAGCAGGCACATCAAACAAAAGCAGCACCAGAGCCATCGATGGAATGATCGATAAGAAGAAGCTGTATGTTCTTGTCTTTCTGGTGGGGAATTGTTTTTGATGACAAATTGGACAACATAAGCCGTGGTCAAAGGTCATCCAAGCCTTCATAGTCTGCTTCCAATTCCATTTGCTTTGGCACGAGGGACAGGTAGGCATGATGAGGCACTCCTTTTTCCTTATTTTATCAAGTATATGAAAAAAAGAACGAAAAGTCTAATGAAAATGCCGGAATGACGGCAAGTAGGAGGGGTCAATTTGTCGAGTGATGCGTACGGTCATATCGTGATTTTGAATGGACCGCCACGTTCGGGGAAGTCATCGATTGTAGAAGAAATACAAGCCACTTTTCCAGGGGTATGGCTTAATATTGGTGTGGATCATTATATGAAAATGATCCCTCAGCAATTTCAACCAGGCATCGGCTTGCGTCCTGGAGGCGAACGACCGGATTTGGAAGAGACTATTGTGCAAATGTATCAAGGGTTATATCAATCGATTGCTGCCCATAGCCGTCTCGGTTTGAATGTGGTGGTAGACGTTGGTCATCATGATTTTTATTCGCAAAAGCGTGACATCTTTTCATGTTGTCGGGCAATTTTGCAAGGGCTTCCTGTGTTGTTGGTAGGGATTCATTGCCCGATTGATATCATTATGAAGCGCAGGTTAGCTACATGGGGTGCTGGTTATCAAGAAGATGGGACGATCCCATTACCTGTACAGCGCTGGCAGCATGCAGTTCACGACGGACATTCGTATGATGTAGAGATCGATACTTCTGTGTCCAGTCCGGCGCAATCGGCAGCGTTGATTGAGGAAAAGCTTCGGTCTTTATAGTGGGAATCACGCTTTATTCGCGTAATGGCCGCCGATGCTTTACAATAAAGAAAAGAGACAAAAGTGGGGTGCAGGCAAATGAAATATGCCATTTATCAAATGGATGTGATGGTGGCAGATCCTTCAGCCAATCGAGCAAAAATAACAAAGTGGATTGAGGCACAAATGGTGCAAGACAATCCGGATGTACTGGTGCTTCCAGAAATGTGGAATACAGGTTATGCCTTGGATCAATTGGAAGAAATCGCTGACCAAAACGGAGAAATTACGATTCCATTTTTAAGCTCCATGGCTCGCGATTTTCAGGTGAATATTATAGGTGGATCGATTGCCAATCAAAAGAAGAAAGGTATCTATAATACTGCTTATGTCTTCAATCGAGCTGGTGAGCTTATCTATGAATATGACAAGATGCACCTTGTACCCATGTTGGATGAACCGATCTATTTGCAAGGTGGTGAACGCAAGGGACGGGTCTTTGCATTAGATGGTGTCAAGATGGGTCTGGCTATTTGTTATGACCTGCGTTTTCCAGAATTGTTAAGGGACTTGGCCTTACAAAAGGCGGAAGTGATTCATGTCGTGGCACAATGGCCGGCTGCGCGAAAAGATCACTGGCGTTATCTTCTGCATGCACGAGCAATCGAGAATCAATGTTTTATGATGGCAGCCAATAGCAGCGGCAGTTGTAATGACACCCAGTTTGCTGGTGATTCCTTGGTGATTAATCCAGCCGGTGTATTAGTAGAGAAAGGTGCCAGTGAAACAGAAGCTACGATCAAAGCAGCCATCGACCTGGAAGAAGTGGCAACTATGAGAAAAAATATTCCTGTGTTTGACAGCAGGGTACCTGAACTGTATGGAGAGTGAAGTAAATGATCGAGTTTGAATATGCAGCGGCATTAAAACGATTGCCGGAACAATTTTTTGCTCAATTAGTTAAAAAAACGCAAAACTTAATCCAACAAGGGCACGATGTCATTAATCTGGGACAAGGCAATCCCGATTTGCCTACACCCGATTTTATTGTGGAGGCTTTACAGCGGGCTGCCACTCATCGCAAATTTCATAAATATGCCCCTTTTCAAGGATTTCCCTTTTTAAAAGAAGCGATTGCCGATTTTTATCAGCGAGAATATGGGGTAGAGGTGGATCCGAAGACAGAGGTGGCCATTTTATTTGGTTCCAAGACAGGTTTGGTGGAAATAAGCCAATGCCTGTTAAACGCTGGTGATAAAGTGTTAGTTCCTGATCCTGGTTATCCTGATTATATGTCTGGTATTAGCTTAGCGGGTGCTGAAGCGGTTTATATGCCTCTAAAAGCGGAGAGACAATTTCTTCCGAATTATCAGCAAATGGCCGCCACTGATTTAGAGCAGGCCAAGCTAATGTTTTTGAATTACCCCAATAATCCTACGGCAGCTACTGCGACAAAAGCGTTTTTTGATGAAACGATCGAGGTAGCTAAGCGGCATCACATTTGTGTTGTCCATGACTTTGCTTACGGCTCGATTGGGTTTGAAGACAGCAAACCGCAAAGTTTCCTGCAATCAGAAGGTGCAAAAGAGGTTGGGGTGGAGATGTATACCCTTTCGAAGTCGTTTAATATGGCGGGATGGCGTGTTGCCTTTGCAATCGGTAACCCATCAGTAATCAAGGCATTGGAATTGATACAGGATCATTATTATGTCAGCCTTTTTGGTGCCATTCAGATGGCCGCTAAAGAGGCATTAGACCATGGTCAAACAGCCATGGAACAGTTGAATCGAACCTATCGGGAACGCAGGGATACCTTTTTACAGGCAGCTGAAGCGATAGGCTGGAAAGGTGGAACAGCTCAGGGCTCCTTTTTCGTATGGATGCCCGTGCCTAAAGGCTATGGCTCCGAAGCATTTGCTGACTTACTGCTGGAAGAAGCACATGTGGTTGTCGCACCTGGTAATGGTTTTGGTGAAACAGGTGAAGGGTTTGTGCGGATAGGTTTATTGGATGAACCCCACCGATTACAAGAAGCCTGTCAAAGAGTTGGGGCATTATCCGTGTTTTAAATAGAAAGGGAGTATACGATGGGGATTTTCTTTGAGAATGATAAACGCATCAAATATCCGAAGCCAAAAGCTTTGCTGGCGGTTCAATTAATCACTGCCATGGCAATGGTCGGTTTTTTAATCTATGGTATAATACAAGAATTTGATCCGATTTACGTAGGGTTAGCTAATCTGCTTCTTGTCGTGACGTTGATAATAGATAATATCTATTACTATCAAAAAACAAAAGTATGGGATAAAAAATCGTGGCTTGTTATCATTGTATTTGGACTGTTGGCTTTATCGCTATTGTTGTCTGCTTATTAATGGATAATGGCAAACAAGCCGATCTACCTGTTATCCACTCGGCATCATCGTGAATTTTCCCTTGCCTTGTTGTTTTGCTTGATAAAGCCCCTCATCTGCTATTTGCAATAATTTTTTTAATGACTGTTTATTTTGATAATGGACAATGCCAATACTGACTGATATATCGATAGCAGGTGAGAAATCACTCCATTCAGACAAGGAAGCAATGATGGCTTGGGCACAGGTACGAGAAAAAGACTCATTCGGTGACCCAGGCAGAATGATAATAAACTCATCCCCGCCCAAACGGAATAGCCTATCTTGCTCACGCAGGTTCTGCTCTAAGCGGCGGGTTACCTCGATTAAGATTTCGTCCCCAGCAGCATGTCCATAACAATCATTTACCTCTTTAAAACCATCTAAATCAATCGATAGCAAGGTACCTTTGATGGAGGCCTTTTCAAAATACTCGTGCAAATAACGACGGTTGTAGGTTTTGGTCAACATATCTTGTTTGGCTTGTTTTTCTAGTTCCATTAGATGGGCAAAGAGCCGCGAAAACTTTTCTAACACTTCCATCGTGTGATGATCAAATTGCCCGGGCTTGAGGTTGATGGCACATAATGATCCAAATAGGCTTCCATCTTGATAATAAATTGGCACGCCTGCATAAGAGCGGAATGCCAACTGTTTGGTGAATGGCAAGCTCTTGGTTTTGCGATTTGCTGCGGTATTTTTGATCATAACAGGTGCTTTCGTGATAAATACTTGATGACAGTATGTTTCTGATAAGGCAATCGGTTTATTTTCATAAGCTTTTAAGTTGGTATCACCCTGATCGAGAATGCGTAATAAGGTAAAAGTATCTCCGTCGATACGCCCGATATATAGCTGATTATCAGGCAGTGCATTGTTCACAAGTTCCAGCAAGTTATCCAAAGCATTTCCTTCCATAATAACCTCCAGGCTAAATAATAGGAGTTTAAGCGTGGTCATAAAGCATGATATACCCTTATTATAATAGACGAAACAACGGTAAACAATAACTATTCATGGACAAAATCATGCAGGTGCCAACATGAAAAGCGATTCTTTGACAATTTCTTTCGTTTTTAATGCGTTGGAAAGCCAACTTATAGCGAATCATATCTAATGAATAGGAGCTGCTACTATGGAGAAATCATCCCATAACTATAATAAAATGAAAAACTCCAAACTGATCGTGTTGATAGGGGATTGCCGCTTTGAATAGGCTTTTGATTTCTTATTATCTTATTATTTTGAGATGCAGAGTATGGGAAACATGTTGTATCAGAATGGCTTGAGTACCATCAACAGTATAATGACAAGCAAGAGCGCGTTGACAGCGTACTCGACTCGTAATAGTCTGTTCCTCAACTCATGATAATAAGCTGGCGTCTCCGTTAAGGTTTGATCCGCCAGCATCTGTCTGATGGGGGCAGAGATCTTTCGCAAAAGGGTAGCGCCTAAGATAAGCACGAGGAGATACAGGACAAGGCTCGTTAGATACCAGCCTTGTTGAAAAAGAGAAGGGGTTATAACACCTAACAGTAATCCAGACAACAATAATAGAGCTCCTCCGACTTGGATGAAATGATGCAGACGACGCTTGACCGTGAAGGCAAAACGAATATCTGTCATGGTATGGGCATGCTTCACGATGGTTGTTAGCACAAAACCTGGCCCAATCCCGATGATAGCCGATATAATATGAATCAATATCAGGATGTTGTAGAACGTCATCATTATGCCCTCCATTAGTAAAGTAATTAACAAATATTTCTGATGTTATGTCTGGACAAACAGGTCGAACCCTAATGCTGTTACGAGTCCGAAGACGAGGGACCAGCCTGCTATACTGATGATGGACCAAGTCATGGTTGCCTGTTTGCTAGCACCTAAGGTCATCCCGATAAAAGCGGCTATATGAGAACCAATTAAGATGGGCCCCAGTAATAACATACCTGGCAATCCATATTTATCCCAAAGTTTACGAGCTCGTGCGGAACGTTTCGAATTGTTATTTTGTTTTTTCATCAGCCATTGCTTCAATTTATCAAAGCCAATAATTAAAGGGAAGATAGTGATCATATTGCCAATAAAGGCCACTAAAACCACTAGCACAGGGTTTAACCCGGTCACAATCGCTACCGGTATAACCAAAGCGATCTCCAGCCAGGGAATCGCTGCACCTAATAATACAAGCAAGTACTCGATCATATAGAAAATCCTCCTTATGTTCCAATAGATAAAAAAAGAAGGCTATCACCACGGTATGGCAATAGCTCGGGCATTCAGACAATATCTATTATAGCACAAAATCAATTATTCAACACTTACTCACTATATGCAACGAATGCCAACTGACTAGGAAGTAACAGCTACTCGGCTAGTCAAACGATCGCAAAATGTATCACATTTGCTGATATCCCCTTTTTGGGGAGTGAGTTCCACCTTCAGCGTGACCGCTAGGTTGCTTTGGGCATAGAGCATATCACGGAAAAGATCGACAGCACCGCAGAAGCTGGCAAAGAAACTGTCACCAGTGCCAAATACACCAGTTGTTATCTGTTGGACATCTTCATCTTCAAATGCCTCAAATAGCTCTTCCATCTCCATTGGCAGCTCCCCGTTATCCCAAGAATACGTACCGACCGCAATGATGTCATAATCCGTTAGTTGAGCGGGATTAAAATCATCTACGGGGATTAGGTCGGTTACCACGCCGCGTTTTTCCATATGTTCATGAATCATTTCTGCTAATGTCGCTGTATTGCCAGTAACTGATGTATAAATAACTGCAGCCTTCATACAGCAACACCTCCTTTATTATAATTCATCAAATCCATTGGAAGAAGAAACTTTTGTATACGTTCTTGATTTTTGTTCAAAGAAATCTGATTTTGTTTCATTCATCATTTCATCACTAAACACATGAATCCACTGCATAGGATTTTCTTGATCTGGATAATAGTTATCTAAACCAATTTGACGACATCGTTTGTTGGCTAAATATTCGACATAACCATGGAATTCGTCCAGGTCAATCCCTTCGATATCCTTTAGAATGTAATCTGCCCATTCCTTCTCTAGCTCTACCGCTCGATTGATTGTATCATAGGCATACTGGATATTTTCGGGTGTATTTAGTTCTGGATTTTCGGTCAATAAAATACGAACAAACTGTGCGACAAAATAGGCATGCTGCATCTCATCACGCTGAATATAGCTAATCATGGTGCTTGTTTTTAACATTTTTTGCTGCCGTGCAAGATGATAGAAGAAGGCAAAACCAGCGTAAAAATAAATACCCTCCAGATTAATCGAATTAATCGCTAATTCAAATAAACGCTGTGGCGTAGGTTGCTCCCGGAATGCCTCATAACTATCTAAGATTAATTGGTTTCTTTTCTGGACAATTGGATCCTCTTTTGCTTGATTAAACCGTTTGTTTTGCTCGCTGATAGGGACTAAAGAACTCAAAATATAAGAATACGATTCGTTGTGTACCGCTTCTTGTTGTGAGATAACCGCAAAAATTGCCTTAAAGCTGGAATCAGTTACATAGTCCATGACATGTGACATGGTTGGTGTTTGCAAGCTATCTAAAGAAGCAAGTTGTGTATTAATACGTAAGAAAACATCTTTTTCGATATCAGTTAGGTTATCCCATTGCTTGATATCATCTTGCATATTGATTTCTTGTGCCTTCCAAAAGTTCGCCAGTAATGTTTGATATAAGTCATACATTTGTGGATAGGCGATATCATTCCAATTAAGTACACCAGAAGATTCGCCATTGATAATACCAGTTGATTTATTGGGATGAGTTGGATTTAATAGTTTTATTCTGTTTAGGGTTTGATCCACTTGTGTCATGCTACCCATATCCTCCTTTATTACATGCAAGCAGTGAGCCCAGTGTAAACGACTGTGTAAATATTCCGATCCGTTTTGCTTGGTCTCACCGCTTGTGTTTTCAATTGTGTCTCGATCGATTAACTATGACATGCCTCACATTCTTCAATCTCTGTTTGTGATGTGCTTCGGACATAGTAGGTTGTTTTTAATCGATTTTCCCATGCAGCTACGTGTAAGTTTAATAGATCAACGGCTTTGATGTCGTGACGGACATAGAGGTTAAAGCTGATCGCCTGATCAATATGACGCTGTCTCTTCGCGTTTTGTCTGATACTCCATAACTGGTCTAACTCATGACGTGCACGGCGATAATAGTTATAAGTGACGTGATCCAAGTCAGGTGCCGTTACTTTAAATTTAAAGTTTTTCTTCTCTTCGGCATATTCTACGTTATAGATTGGATCAATCCCATCTGTTGAACCGCCGATCTTAGCGGTAGAAGAGTTAGGAGCAACGGCCATTAACCAGCCATTACGCATTCCTTTTTCGGCAACTTGTTGGCGTAACTCTTGCCAACGGTCTGTCGTATAATCACGACGGTCAAAGTAGACGCCAGTTTGCCATTCGGATCCTTCAAATTCGTTGTACGAACCTTTTTCCTGAGCCAATTCCATCGACGCCTTAATCGTATAATAAGCAATGTCCTCATAGACTTTATCCGCATAATTAACAGCTTCCTCTGATTCCCAGTGGATGTTCTCTAGCGCCAATAGGTGGTGCCAGCCGAATGTACCTAAGCCAACTGCCCGGTATTTCTTGTTGGTTGCTTGTGCCTGACCAACAGAAATCGTATTAAGATCAATCACGTTATCCAGCATGCGAACCTGAATAGCGACAAGACGCTCCAAGACTTCTGCGCGAATCGCATTTGCCAAGTTAACAGAAGATAGATTACATACGACAAAATCACCTGGTTTACGGATAATTACGATATTGCCGTCTTCATCTTGATATTCCTTGGTGATGGATGTAGCTGACATGTTTTGTGCAATCTCTGTACATAAATTACTACAATAGATCGATGTTTTACCGATGCCGCGTTTATGTTTATTCGGATTTTGTCGATTGACTTCATCACGATAGAACATATACGGGGTACCTGTCTCTAACTGTGCGACCATGATACGAGCCATAATATCCATGGCGCGATACGTTTTTCTTGGTAATAATGGGTGGTTTACTGCTTCCCAATATTTTTCAGAGAAATATTTCTCGTTTTCTTCGTCATAGAAATCCTCTAGTCCGAGTGGATTACCATCTTCATCTTTCCAGCCCATCGTTTGCTTCACTTGATGTGGGCAGAATGTATGCCATTCACCTACACTCTTGCCTTGCTCATCCCGTTCTTGCAGCTGCTGCATGAATAAATCTGGGATGGACACTCCAGAGAAGATATCGTGTGCTTTACGTCGTTCGTCTCCATTATTCGTTTTTAAATCTAAGAAGCCGTTCATAATATCCTTGTGGAATACGTCGAGATAGATGGCAACGGCCCCTTGGCGTTGTCCTAATTGATCGACACTAACGGCGGTATCATTAACAAGGCGGATCCATGGTACTACTCCAGAAGAATTGCCTTTAAACTTCTTAATGTCGGAGCCTAACGCACGGACTTTGCCGTAATAGATACCAATACCACCACCATCTTTACTAAGGCGGGCAATATCCCAATTGTTTAGATAAATGCCATCAAGCGAGTCGTCTACCGTATCAATGAAACAAGACGATAGTTGTCCATAGCTTTTACCGGCATTGGATAAGGTAGGGGTTGCTACGGTCATATACAGGTTGCTTAAGGCCCAGTATGCTTCCTTTACCAGATCTAGTCGTTTTTCTGGTGCCTCTTTTTGCATAAGTGTCATGGCAATGATCATAAAACGTTCCTGAGGCAGTTCGTAAAGGTTACGTTCATGATCACGTGCCAGATAGCGATCGGCAAGTAAGAATAATCCAATATAGTTGAAGAGCTTATCTCGCTCTGGTTCAATAGCGGTTTGTAAAGAATCTAGTTCTTCTTTGCTGTAAGATGCTAATAAATCCGTTGAGTAGATGCCGATATCTGTCAGAGTATGAACCAATTCATACAGGCTGCCGTATTTTTGCTCGCCATCGTAGCCGCGGTTAGAAGCAGCTTCCCGATATAGGTTATCCAAGTGAAAATGAGCAGCTACAAACGTCCAATCCGGTTGATCCATCGCAATTTGGTTTAACGAGTAGAATAAGGCTTCTTGTGTTGTTTCCTGGTCTGATTTTGTTGTTTGTTCAATGCGTTGCTGAATTTCTTTGGTATCTAAGTCGAATGTTTCCCCAGCTTGTTGTAATGCATTGATGACTGAATGCCTGATACTGTTTGCTTCCGTTGTTGTCATAATTAAAGCCCTCCATATACATAATAAAAGCGCCCGAAAGAGCGATTTATATTTAATAGTGTTATGTAATATTGCTAACCAGCAAATACAATATATTGATGTTTTGAACTCTTTGTTGTCTATATATTGTATTTTAAATGATGCAGGGCATTTTGACAATAAAAAAGTATTTGGATTTGTCATTGTTTTTTATAAAGGTTGATAGGGTGAGGGTTGGTCGAAAAAGATTGAGACTTAAGTAATAGCTTACCGACTTTTTCCGACAGCAATAGAGGTGAAAAATAGACACTGAATTGTTATTATAAGATAAATTGAAGTGAAATGTCAAAGTATATAATGGAAAAAGAAGAGGTGGTTAGATGGCAACAATAGAAGACTTTTTGAAGCTGGACCTAAGATTGGGTACTATTATAGAGGCCGATTATTTAGAGGGAGCTAAAAAGCCTGCTATCAAATTAAGAATAGATTTTGGAGAACTTGGTGTAAAACAATCCTCTGCTCAAATTACCAACCGATATTCGCCGGAACAATTAATAGGGAAACAAATAACGGCAGTAGTTAATTTTCCAGTGATACGCATTGCCGGTTTCCGGTCCGAGGTGTTGGTTTTGGGCGGTGTGCCGAGCTATGGGGATGTTATTTTGTTAACGCCCGATCAACCAGTGGAAAATGGTACGAAAATTTTCTGAAATGTGATAGCAGATAGGGATATACAGCTGTAACGAAAAGTTTTCATGAATACCTCCTTATCGGCAGTCACATCTCTTTTGATTAGCAATAAAGAACCAGACAGATTTTGCCCTGTTTTCTTTGACAAATTAGCTGAAAAATATACATTATCCGTGGTGATTATGCTAGAATAAAAGAGGATAATAAAAAGCATTTGAGCTATTATCAGGGAAGTTGAAGAGGAGGCAATCATAGTGAAATTAGGTGCAATTGAAGCTGGTGGAACAAAATTTGTATTAGGTGTAGGAACCGATCAAGGTGATATTCTGGAAAAGGAAATTATTCCAACCGAACATCCCGATATTACAGTCCCGAAGATCATTGCCTTTTTTGAAGGAAAAGGAATTGATCGTTTAGGGGTAGGAGGATTCGGACCAATTGATATTAATAAGCAAAGCGATACATATGGACAACTCCAAAAAACACCCAAACTAGATTGGGTAGATTATCCACTAGGGGCAACGTTAAAGGAAGCGCTCCAGGTTCCAATCGAGATTGATTCTGACGTAAACGTGGCAGCGATGTCAGAGGCGAAGTGGGGGAATGCAACCGATGTTGATACGTGTTTATACATAACCGTGGGGACAGGGATTGGTGCAGGAGCTTACTTCAACGGTCAAACGCTTAAAGGGCTGTCACATCCAGAAATGGGACATATAAGGGTAATCCGCCATCCCGATGATAATTTTGAAGGCGCTTGTCCGTATCATAAAGACTGTCTGGAAGGGCTTGCTGCCGGACCAGCCTTAGAGCAAAGATGGGGTAAAAAAGGGCAGGAATTAGCAGATGATGAGAAAGTATGGGAGATGGAGGCATACTACCTTGCCCAAGCGTTAACCAACTACATTTACATTCTTTCTCCTGAGCGAATTATTATGGGTGGCGGTGTGATGAAACAAGCACAATTATTCCCGTTAATTCGTAAAAATGTCTTGGAAATGCTGAATGGCTATGTCAGCTCTCCTTATTTAACGGAAAAAGAAATCGATCGTTATATAGTCGCTCCAGGCTTAACAGACGAAGCCGGTGTCAAAGGTGCCTTGTATTTGGCGATGGATCGGTAAAAATTCTACAAAACCCTGTCATGAAAATATGGCAGGGTTTTGTGAAGGAATAATGGTCGAACGTGCAATATAATCGCTTACACCCTTTTTATATGCTAAACTAGCTTTATAAAGAATAGAGGAGTGAAAGCATGAAAAAATTAGAACTTGGAAAGAGTGGTTTACAAGTTAGTGAGATTTCATTAGGCTGCATGCGCATGGATCAGTTATCCGTTCAAGAGGCTAATCGTGTGATTCAAAATGCCTTGGATTTGAATATTGATATGTTTGACCATGCCGATATCTATGGTAAAGGTCGGTCCGAGGAAATCTTCGCAGAGGCGATTCAGATGTCTCCGTCGGTTCGTGAGCAAATGGTTATTCAAACAAAATGCGGTATTCGAGACGGTTTTTTTGATTTCTCCAAAGAACATATTCTATCTTCTGTAGAGGGAAGTCTAAAACGTCTAAAAACCGATTATATCGATATTCTGTTATTACATAGACCGGATACCTTAGTTGAGCCCGAAGAAGTGGCAGCGGCCTTTGATGAATTAAAGCAAAGTGGTAAAGTACGTCATTTTGGGGTGAGTAATCATAACCCGTCACAGATCGAATTATTAAAAAAGAATGTCAAACAGGATTTGATTGCGAATCAGTTACAATTAAGCATGATGTTTACTCCGATGATCGATGCTGGCTTAAATGTCAATATGGAGCATGATCCGGCCATTGTGCGTGACGGCGGTATTTTAGATTACAGTCGTTTGCATGATATGACTATTCAGCCATGGTCGCCATTCCAGCATGGTTTCTTCGAGGGAGTATTTATCGATCACGAAAAGTTCCCGCAATTAAATGAAAAGTTACAGGAGTTTGCAGATAGGCACCAAGTGACCAAATCGGCGATCGCCATTGCTTGGATCTTACGCCATCCTGCCAATATGCAGCCAATCGTAGGCACGATGAACCAAGAACGATTAACGAATATTGCCAAGGCAACCGAGGTCACTTTAAGCCGTGAAGAATGGTATGAGCTCTATCGCGTAGCGGGCAATAAGTTACCATAAAACAGTTATTCAAAAGTGATAGGCATACGAAAAAAATGCCTAGTTGAAAGCATTATTGAAGCACGAAGACTCACTTAGTTAAGAAGCTTCCTTTTGCAATGAAAGGAAGCTTCTTCGTATAGAAATAGCTATCTTTAAAATGACACGTATTCGTTCGTTTCATGAATTGTAAGCGATCAATACTCAAGTGTATAGAAAAATCCCCAACCCTGCGATAAACTGTTCTAGAAAGAGGAACAGAAGGGTTGGGGAGATTTATCCTTATTTCTTGTTTCGTGGCTTTGGCAGCGTTCTTTCCTGGCAACGTTCTTTGACGTGGGAACGCCATGGCAAATAAGCCTTCCAATCTTCCTCATTGGCTAAGGTGGGAAGGTTAGGAAGTTCTTCGAGTAAATAAGTGATATATTTTTCGGGAACGAGGTTATTTTGTTTCGCTGTTTCGATGATACTCATGATAATCGCAGCGGCTGTCGCTCCTTCATAGGTGGCGCTGAATAACCAGTTTTTTCTTCCCATCACGAAGGGTTTGATGGCGCGTTCGGCTCGGTTGTTATCAAGCGCTAGTTTCGCATCTTTCAAGACCGTGCGAAACGTGGACTCGTATGTCAAAGCATACTGTATCGCTTCGCCTAACTTGCTGCCGGATAAAGGATCTTGTTCCCGTAACCAATCAAAAAAGGCATCCATTTTGGGTTTCAAGATGGTTTGGCGTTTCCCCAACCTTTCCTCATCGGATAGTTCGGACCACGCGCGCTCATACGTGAAGAATTGGTCACACCTCTCGGCTGCTTGTCGACTCAACGCATCGGCGGGACAATCCTTTGGCATCGCGTCTATGAATTTGCGACGAACATGCGCCCAACACCCGACCAACTCTACGTTAGAAAGGGCTTGATAAGCTTTCCACATATCACAATGGATGTACCCTTTATACGTACCAAGAAAGCTTTGAGCGACATGGGCTCCCCGACTTGGATCGTGATGATAGAGCGTGATCGGCTTTTCACTATGTTTGGCGCTTAAAAAGGTCCAAAAATGCGTATTCACGGTATCACTTTCCAACACCCGATACGTTGTTTCATCGGCATGTAACATCGGCTGTTGAAGTAGCGTGTCTTTCAACAGTTGATAAAAAGGGGCTAAATAATACTCCGACACTCGTATATGCCAATTGGCAATTTGTTGGCGCGTAATGGGTAAACCAATGCGGTGCCAACCTTTTTCTTGACGATAGGCAGGTACTTTTAACTCAAATTTCTGATGCATCGACTGGGCAATAATCGAAGCAGAACCCAAGCTATTATCGATAGGCGCTTTGGGAACTGGTGCTTTGATAATCTTATCTTCTGGCCCTTGTTTGGAACAGGCTGCGCACTTATAAGCGTGTTGGTAGTGCACTTGTCGTTGAAGCTTGGCAGGAAGGTAAATGACTTCTTCTCGCACGGCATAGCTCCCGATGGCGTCCAACGTTGCCTCACACGTGGGGCAAGTACAGGCCTCTCCCTCCAGTCGATGGTGAACAGGCTGCTCCGGAAACTGGTCTAAAATGGCTTTTTTTCTGCCTTTTGTTTTCTTCCGTTTCGCGGTAACCTCCTCGATGTCCTCTTCCACGATAGGAGGGGCTTCTGGTGCATCAAAGAAGGTGAGTTGATGATCAGGAGGTAGTGTTTCTTTGGATTTACCGAAGATTTTTTGGGTGAGGTAAGCGACTTGTTCCCGCAACAATGTCAGCTCATTCGCTTGTTGAGCGAGCTGAGCTGTTAATTGTTCGATTTGTTTCACTTGTGCTTCGTTGATTTTTAGTAATGTCTCCTCGGGACTCATACGCGTTTCTCCCTTTTATTTTCTAACTATATTATACCATAAAAGGGATATAAAAGCACTCTTTATTTAATAAAAGGCGCGAGAAGAAGCGATTTGTATCGGTGGATCAATCGAAAAACCACGGAGTAGCCAATCCACTTGTTGACTGGTCAGTTCCCGGGCTTCTTTGGTCGTTCGAGGCCATTTTAATTGCCCATTTTCAAACCGTTTATATAACAGCCAGAAACCTTCTCCATCCCAATGCAACATCTTGAAGCGATCCTGCTTGTTTCCACAAAAGAAAAACAACGCTTCTTGAAAAGGATCTAAATGGAATTGGGATTGCACCGTATAAGCCAACGAATCAATCCCATACCGCATGTCTGTTTTTCCACATACAATATAAAACCCTTTCGCTTGCTTTAAATTAACAATCAAATAGAAAAACCTCCTGTATCTTTGTCTTACCATAAGTGTACAGGAGGTGATGCTGCATTTATAGATACTTGGTTATTGATCGCTTACCATGAATTTTAGTGTTATGGAGGTACCAAACATGTTAAAATGATCGATAAAAACGTATGATTAACATGTAAATGAGGTATTGTATGACATTAATCAAAAAGCATAAATATCTCGTCCTCTTCTTATTTTTTCTAATTTTAAGTATTTTCGTTCTTTGGATTAGACCAATGGTTTGGGGACCTTTTGGGTTCGAAAATATGGATGTATCCAATCATCAGGTGGTATCTGAGTCAGAAAATGGGGAATATGCGATTAAGGTATATTATTACCCAGGCCCTACAGCTTATTTCGAGTATACGTACATTGGAGCATTGTATAAGGAGAATGACTTTATGAAAAATATTTTTTGGATTGGACCGAGTGGCAATGATTTTGAGGTAGTATGGTTAAGTGATCAGTCTATTTTGTTAAAAAATCTGAGTGGTGATCCACAGAAAGTGGAGTTGGATGTATTAAAAGATAGCTATGATTTTCGCTGACAAATGCTATTTCTTGTGGGAGTGGAAATAGAAGAGAGGCTACGGTAATCATGTACCATAAACATATCAATAGCAGGTCCAGCAATCAGATCATTCAGAAAGAAAATGATCTGATTTGCATACAAGTACCTTTTTTCAAATCTGTTAAAGACTACGATGAAGTTTCCATATGTTCTTAAAGACTGCGATACAACAGCTTGCTGGTTAATTCAAATAAGGTTTGTTTATACTCGCCGTCGGGTAGTTTTTTTAACGCCTTTAAAGCCTTGATGGTATATTTCTTTGCTAATTGCTGTGCATACTCAATCCCTTTTGTTTCTTCTACGATGGCCATTATTTCCATTAATTCTTCATCGGTTAGCTCCTCTTTTTTGTCTAAATAAGGAGTTAATAATTCAGGTTTTTCCCGCATGGCATAAAGAAGCGGAAGGGTATAGACACCTTGGCGAATGTCCGCTAACTGGGGTTTTCCCATGGTCTTGCGATCCCCAGTGAAATCTAGTATATCGTCGATGATTTGAAAGGCCATTCCAATATAATGCCCCATATTCCAGGCAATCATCGCTTGTCTGCGTGAAGTCTGGCCGGTAATGGCCCCAGAATAACAGCTGACTGCAAACAACTGTGCCGTTTTACCAGATATACGATTCAGATAATCTTTGACACTTGTCACCTGTTGATAACGGGAATGGAGTTGATCTAATTCACCAGTCAAAATTTTCTCCATACTACGAGCATTGAATTCTAGATGAGATAGTGATTTGGCATATTTAGACAAAATCGTAAAGCATACACAAAATAAATAATCACCGGAATAAACAGCAAATTGATTTCCTTGGTGCGTGTGAATCGTTGGTGATCCGTGGCGGGCGTCTGCTTCATCAATCACATCATCATGAACGAGCGTTGCCATGTGCAATGTCTCCAGTGCTGCCGCTACAGCAACCGCTCTTTCTTTTTCCTCCGATGTGGTCCCCCCTATCTGAGCACATAAGAGGGTATAAGCCGGACGCAGCAATTTCCCTCCAGAAGAAAGTAATCCACGGATAATCGCCTCAATTTGTTTATCATGAATGTGCATGTGGGCTGCGATAATCTGTTGGACAGCGCGCAAATCCGTTTTTAATTGCGGATATGATTCCCACATTGGATGAACTTGGATAGTCATCATTATCACCCCTGTTAAATGTTAAAAAGAATAACGTTTTTTATACTCCCATTCTTGCAAACTACGATAATAGTGGAGCTTCTCCACATGATTTAATAGATAATTGGCTACGATACCTACCGCAACCCCTGTCAGAATACCGATAAATGATAAAACAGGTAAGTAGAGCAGTACGGTCCATGTTTGGGCAATCCAGCTGGCGATAGTTAATTGCCCGATGTTGTGCAAGATAGCGCCTGTTACACTGACGCCAATAAGACTAACACGTGATGGACCAAGCTTTTTCACTCCCCACATACCTATAAAACTGAACAAGGCTCCTAATGCGCTGTACATAAAGGAAGAAATCGTTCCTCCCAGTAAAGCAGCCAGGGTAATGCGTATCGTTACGACTTTGGCAACATCTTTGGTGTGCAGGGTGTATAACGCCATACAGGTAATAATGTTGGCTAAACCAAGCTTTGCACCAGGAGCAATCACAAAGGGGGAAGGAATCGCGCGTTCCAGCAAGCCGATAATCACCGCTTGAGCAGCTAGTAATGCAATATACACAAGGCGCTGGTTATTTGTCATGATCGATCCTCCCCTTCTATTGGAATACATACTTTCTAGGTGTCAACATCCATTTTGTATAAATAACGGAAGATAATGGACACAAAATGATCAGTTATGATCAATGGGGGAGAACCCCCACTGATGTCAGTCTATTGATCATCTTTATAAATCGCTCGTTCCTTACCGTACCAGATGTCACCAGCTTTTTTCTGTAACCAAGGTACAACCCAATAATCTAAACCAATGGAACGTCCGGAACCATTAAGCAAGGCAATGGAGGCAGGAAGTGCCCAAACTTTATCCCAACCTAGCATAGCAGACAGGGTAAACATGGTCAGGAATCCAACACTCGCTACGTTCGCTAACCAAGTAAAGAGACCGAAAACAATCGCAAGTCCCATAAATAATTCAATGAATACAACAACTTTTTGCATAAATACGGCCATCTCAGGTGTTGGTAAGACAAGTTTCATAAACCATTCAAAGATACCAGGCATTTCGCTTAGGATAGGAGTAGCCCATTCTACAGCTCCTTCAGCCGCTTCACTTGCGCCACTAGCAGCCTCAGAGGCACCGCTGTTTGGTGTTTGTAGCCATTCAAACGGCATCCTCACGGTATTACCAGTCAACCAAGAACCTTCACCTAAACCTTGGAATAATTGAGGTATATTTTTGAAACTGGATGTCGCTTCTTCCCAAGTCGCCGCTCCCCAGATTTTCGAACCAGCTTCCACTAACCAAAAGCCACCAACGAACAAGCGTAACGGTAAACTCCATAAGACATTACCGTATCGAGTGGATAGCCCGCGGAAGATATTTCGCTTATCTTTTGTGTGAAAAAACTCATGCATAATATAATGGAACATATAATAGCCGCTTCGAATACCAAAGAAATAGTATAGGTTAACCATGTGTTTCATAAAGTTGGCAAACCAGCCACTGAGACGTAGTCCCATTAAATTAGCGACACCGTATCTTGCCCCTATGGAAACCATTGTGCCGTGATATTTACCGTCATAAGCCTCTTTTTGGCCGTTATCGATCTCGGCAATAATTGATTTAGCTGCAGTTACACCTGTTTGCTCTGCTGCTTCGACAATTTGCGGGGTTGGTTTTCCCTCTTCTTCTTCAAAGTAAGCCAAGTCCCCAATGACATAGACATCTTCCAAATCTTCCGCTTCCATATACTCATTTACTTTTAAGCGACCTGCTCTAGCGCTTGGAATACCATATTCCTCTGTATCCGAGTTTGCTTTGACACCTGCTGTCCATATTAAGGTGTGGGTAGGCAGGGTCTCTCCAGATTCAAATACCACACTGTCCTCTTTTACTTCGACAATTGGTGAATTTTTCAACAGTTTGACGCCTTTTTTATTTAAATAGGCTTCCGCTTTGTCGGCACTTTTGCGGTCCAACATATTCAGAATAGTAGACATTGCTTCTACTACATACAATTGAATATCCTCTTCGTCTAGTTTATTTTCTTTGGCCAGTCGGTATTTCCATTCGATTAATTCCCCAATCATTTCAATGCCAGTAAAACCAGAGCCGCAAACGGTAAAAGTTAACATGGCTTGTCGCTTCTCAGGGTCACGCTCTAACGCAGCTCGTTTCACCACATCTTCTAAGTGATGACGAACGCGAACAGCATCCTCCCAAGACCAAAGGGTGAAACCATGCTCTTTTACACCAGGTGTGCCGAAATCATTGGCCTCTCCACCCATTCCTAAAATAAGATAGTCAAATGCATATTCCCCATGTTCAGTATGGATGGTTTTACTATCATGATCCACCTTTGTGACATTGTCTGTGACAAGATTCACTTTTGTACGATTAAATAACCGCCGTAAGTCAAATTGAATAGCAGAAGGCTCCACACGATGTGCAGCTACCTCGTGTAATTCTGTCATCATCGTATGATAGGAATGACGATCAATTAGCGTGATGGTGATTTCATCATTTTTTTTGTACTTTTTCGCTAATTTCTTAGCGGCATGAACACCAGCATAACCTGCCCCAATGATAACAATATTCTTCTTGGTCATTATCTCTCCACTCCTTTACTTAATAAATATCCTTGATCACTTTACTTTGTGAAATTGTGATCAATTACATTGTAACACACTTTGCTCATTTGTCTATAAAAATGATAAAGATTTCACAAATTAAACAAAAATAGAATCATGTTATAGAAAACAGGATCACAGAAAAAACATTGGTATATAACAATATATGCAATATTTTTATAGACATACAGACAAAAACGTTGTACAATTAAAATATAAAGTTTGTGAAATAATTAACAATAAATATAACTAAAACATTGTGAAAAGAATAACTAGTTTGATGGGGAATGCAATGGATTAGTCAAACGAATAAGAAGGGGTGGATAAACATGTGGAGACAAACGTGGATTTTAGGCATCATTAGTATGTTGATTATGGCAGGATGTTCTAATGGTACTAGTCAAGCAGACGATCAGCGCAGCTTAACCGACAAACCTTATGAAGAAACCGAGTTTTTATTGGGTACTGTGGTAACGGTCAAAATTTATGACGAAGAGAAAGAAGCGGTACTAGACAAAACCTTTGATCGAGTAAGAGAATTGGAAGATAAAATCACGATGAATGAAGATGGCAGTGAGGTCAATGAAATAAATCAGCAAGCTGGGAAGCAGCCTGTTCCAGTATCAGACGATGTATATAGTGTGATTGAGGCAGGGAAGAATTACAGTGAGTTAGCTGACGGTTCCTTTGATATTACGATCGGTCCAATTACCGGTCTTTGGAATATTGGTATGGATAATGCAAGAAAACCAACAGAAGAAGAGATTGATCAGGTATTGCCACTCGTTCATTACGAACAAGTGGCATTAGATCAAGCCGATCAATCGGTTCTGCTTCAAGAAGCGAATATGCTGTTAGACTTAGGGGCGATTGCTAAAGGTTATATTGCTGATGAGATTGTACAGCTTCTGGAAGAGCAGGGTGTGACAACGGCTATTATTGATTTGGGAGGAAATATATACGTGTTGGGTGATCAGCCGTCAGGTGGACAGTGGACAGTAGGTATTCAAAATCCTTTTATGGATAGGGGAGAAACTGTTGGTAAGCTGATGACGGTCAATCAATCTATTGTTACTTCAGGGATTTATGAACGCTATTTGGAAGTGGATGGGCAAAGGTATCACCACTTATTAGATCCTAAAACAGGTTATCCATTTGATGGTGAATTAGCCAGTGTTTCAATTATTAGTGATGATTCGATCGACGGTGATGCCTTGTCTACGATTTTGTTCTCAAAAGGTCTCCAAGCAGGAATGGAATTTATCGAGGAGTTTGAGGGTGTAGAGGCAATATTCATTACGAAGGATAAGGAAGTATACACAACAGAAGGGCTAGTTGATCAATTTGAGTTAACGAATGAGGCGTTTAGCCTGGAATAATAGGGGGGAGATTAGGATGAGGGGTACTACATTTTTGAAATTAGTAGAGATTCGTACGAAATTAGCGAGTTTATTTCCATTTTTGATTGGTCTGTTATTTGTGATATATCGTTATGAGGTTATTCAACCAGTCAATACCATCATTTTCTTTTGTGCGATGTTGTTGTTTGATTTGACGACAACGGCGATTAATAATTACATGGATTATAAAAAAGCAGTAAGCGATGACTACCGAGAACAATCTAATGTGATTGGACAAGAGAAAATCCCGGAAAAAGTAGTAGTAGCAACGATTATCACGATGCTGGCTATTGCTTCTTTACTAGGAATTTGGCTGGTATTTCGTACCGACTTGTTTGTGTTAATCATCGGCATGTTATGTTTTGCGATTGGTATTTTTTATACGTTTGGGCCGATTCCGCTGTCTCGTATGCCGCTTGGCGAAGTGTTTTCAGGTGTTACCATGGGGTTTGGTATTACCTTTCTCATTATTTACGTCAATGCATTCGATCAAGGGATTGCCCATTTAGGCTGGAGCGGTCGTATGATTACGTTTGAACTAGATGTCTTATTGATGTTGGAGATTTTTCTCATATCATTACCAGCCGTGTTGACTATTGCTAACATTATGCTGGCCAACAATATTTGTGACTTAGAAGAGGATGTTGCCAACCAGCGTTTTACACTACCTTATTATATTGGCAGAAAAAACGCCTTAAGATTATTCCATTTGCTTTATTTTTTGGCATTTCTCGCTATTTTAGGTGCGGTATTGATACAGGTTTTACCTGCTTATGTCCTGCTGGTATTTCTTGTTTTGGGGCCTATTATGAAAAGTATCAAACTATTTAAACAAAGGCAAAGCAAACTGGAAACATTCCCCTTGTCTTTAAAGAATATGATGTTGGTGAATGGAATGATGACAATTACCTTACTTGCAGCGGTATTCTTATCATGATAGTTTGATAGAGAAGGGAGAGGGGAGTGTGATGGTCATGTCTTGTGTAAAGGTGGAGAATTTAACCTTTCGCTATGATTTACGTCAAGATAAACAAACAATTGAAGATGTCTCATTTACGATGGATCCAGGAGAATGGCTAGCTATTGTAGGCCATAATGGTTCAGGAAAATCAACGATTGCCAGACTGCTAGTCGGTTTGTTAACACCGGCTCAAGGTCATATTTATATTAATGGAACAAAATTAATGGAAGAGACAAAATGGGAGCTTCGTCATCAAATTGGTTTAGTGTTTCAAAATCCAGAAAATCAATTTATCGGTACGACTGTCAAAGATGATGTTGCTTTTGCTTTAGAGAATCTTAATATGCCTTATGAGGAAATGAAGCAAAGGGTCGATCATGCACTAGAAAAAGTTGGGATGGCCGCCTATGCCAATTACGATCCTTCCCATTTATCAGGTGGACAAAAACAGCGGGTTGCCATCGCTGGATTACTTGCCTTACACCCGTCGGTCCTTGTCTTAGATGAGGCGATGGTCATGCTAGATCCAGCCAGTAAACAAGAGGTCATGGCTATCCTACATGAATTAAAGGAACACCATCAGCTTGCAATTATTTCGATTACCCATGATATGGATGAAGCTGAAGCTGCAGATCGCATGCTAGTACTCCAACAAGGGAAAGTGGTTGAGACGGGTGAACCTGCCCAAGTGTTTCAATCAGGGGCACAGCTAGAAGTCCCTTTTATTGAACAACTGAGAAGAAAGTTAAAAGAACGAGGTAGCACAATACCGGGTAGCTATATGACAGAAGATGAAATGGTGCGATGGTTATGCAAGTAACATGGGAGCAGGTAACCGCAGATTATCAAGTCGGTCCGATTCGCAGTCCAGAGATTTTAAAGTCTGTCACGGCAACGGTAAAAGAGGGGGCCTTTACAGCGGTGGTAGGTCAGACTGGATCAGGAAAGTCTAGTCTGCTTAAATCGACCAATGGTTTATTGTTGCCGATTCATGGTCGAGTAGGCATAGGTGATTTGGAATTGACCCCTGAAAATAATAAAAAATTACTCAAAGCCGTGCGACGTAAGGTGGGGATGGTTTTTCAATTTCCCGAATCACAACTGTTTGCTGAAACAGTAGAGAAGGATATCATGTTTGCCCCGATGAATTTCGGTTCAACGGAAGCAGAGGCCCGTCGTAATGCCCAAGAAATTATTCAACGATTACAATTAGATGCTTCCGTTCTACAAAAGTCTCCTTTTTCCTTATCGGGTGGCCAGAAACGTTATGTAGCCATTGCCGGGATATTAGCGATGGACCCTGTTATACTGGTGCTGGATGAACCAGGTGCAGGGCTGGATCCAAAGGGAAAAAGAGAAATGATGAAGCTTATTCATAACTGGCATACGGAGCGAGGCTTAACCACCTTATTTGTAACCCATGATATGGATGATGTTGCTTTATATGCGGATCAAGTCATAGTGATGGAAGCGGGAGGGGTTGTCTATCATGGGACCCCAGCTGAGTTATTTACGGATGCAGTGCAGTTAAGAGAATGGGAGTTGGAACTACCCAAGGCACGTCGTCTGCAGTTGAAGATAGAACAAGCGTCGGATATAAAATTATCGCGAACTTGTCTTACCTTAGATGAGCTAACCGATGCATTGATAGAGGCGGGATTAGCATGAATAAGTTAATCTTAGGACGCTATTTTCCTGGAAACTCACTGTTGCACCGGAACGATCCACGTGCTAAGCTGATCGCGGGTATCTCTTTTATTGCTATTTTATTTATAGCGAATAATTGGCAGACATATACGATACTTTGGCTGTTTACATTTTCGATGATGCGTTTATCCGGTGTTTCTTTTCGCGTCTATCTGCGTGGAGTCCGACCTTTAATCTGGCTGATTCTTTTTACCGTCATGTTACAATTGTTATTTACGGCAGGTGGTGAAATTTATTTGGATTGGGGACCTATCACCATTTCATCCTTTGGTTTAATAAATAGTGTTTATATTTTCAGTCGGTTTACCATGATCATTTTTATATCCACAGTGATTACATTAACGACGAAGCCCATTGATTTAACGGATGCGATTAACTATTTACTCCAGCCTTTAGGCAGGTTGAAGTTGCCAGTTAACGAGATATCGCTTATGCTCTCGATATCCTTACGCTTTATCCCCATTGTGTTAGATGAGACGCAGAAGGTAATGGATGCCCAGCGTGCCCGAGGTACAGAGTTTGGTGAAGGTTCCCTTCCACAGCAAATGAAGAAAATTGTACCGATTTTTGTGCCGTTATTTGAAAGTTCGTTACAACGAGCAGAGGATATGGCGAATGCTATGGAGGTTAGGGGTTATCAATCCAACAAGCCTAGATCTTCTTTCCGTCGTTTGAGCTGGCATGGAATCGACACAATCACGCTTCTTGTCATGGTATTATTAACGTTCATTCTGATTCTGCTGCGAACGGGAGGGTGAGTGTGATAACCAAGCGTTCTGCAGTGGTTGGCCGGGGCATTGTCGTGCACCATCTTCAGCTTAACGTGATTTAACGTGCGGTAGTCTAGCTGGAAGTGTCAGTTTATGACGTTTATTCTTCTTTAAGAGGGAGCTTTCTGCTAGAAATGCCGCACGCATAAGAGCACAAAAACGAGCGACATCATTCGATGGGTTTCCTCTTATTCAATATTTCACAAACTATTCACAAAACTACCGTTCACAACGTTTGATCACATGATATAATTATTGTGAAAGAAATCACATAATGAAATTTATTGGGAGGTAATTCGAATGAGAATCAAGTTATTCGCAACATCTATTTTATTAGTAGGTTTATTAGCTGCATGTGGCTCAAATGGGGAAGATCAAACCGAGGATACTGCAGCAAATGGAAATGGGGAAGAGGATGCAGTTACAACGGCATCTATTGTCAACGAATCAGAGGCTTTTGTAGATGCAGTAGGTGAAGATGGCACATGGATCATTGCCACTTTGGAAGATATTACAGTGGACGAAGATGTCGTAGTCGCTGGTGAATTCCATGACAAAGGTGATGAGGCAAATGATATTTATCGAAAAATTGCGCCTTATACCCAAGATGAGGATCACAACATTACCGATTCTTATACGATCACCGTACCGAGTTTGACCGTTCAGAGCGAAAACTTAAATTTCCAAGGCGGAACACTAGCTGGTGATGTGATTGTAGAAGCCAATGGTTTTACGCTTGATGAGTCAGCGACAATTGATGGTAACCTGCAGTTTGCTAATGAAGATGTCGAAGCTTCTGCAACGATTGATGGTGAAGTGACGGGTGAAATAGAATAAAAAAGAAAGTGGCACACCAACACAGATTGGCCGTGCCACTTTTGTGTGTTCGTTGGACTTCATTACAATCGGTGTTGGCAAGGCTGTGATTTTGAAATAGCAGATCTGATGACGACTAAAATGAGTAAACATCGCGAAAAAATGGTTGTCATTTGGAAAATGACGACCAAAAGGAGTGCAAATCTCAAGATAATGTCCGTCATTTGTATGGACAAAGGAGTAAACTTCTTGCCATGATGACGCATAGTTTTCTCGATCAAGCAAGTCTTCTTACAGATACAACGTCGCTAGAAAAATTCCCAGCATATCTTGATAGATTTGTTCAGATTGGCGAATCGGCAGGGGATTCATTCCTAATCCTAATTCAATCGTGAAACCGGGTTTTTGAAATTCTTGAATAAACCAATCCTTATAACCAGCAAAGCTGTCGACATATTGAACAGACTTATAGCCGCTTACGCGTTGATATTCACTGGCAATGCGGTGTGCGGCGGCTGGTTCTAAGCCTTGATACCCCCAATAAAATTCCTGACCTTGTGTATGTAGAGCGTTCATAATATCAAAAGAATGATGTTGTGCCAAAGCAGACATAGCGATTGCTTCTGGTTCAGTTAATGGCTGGTAGCCTGGGAAATCCCTAAAGCTCGGTGCTGTTGGTTTTCTGGAGGCATCCACTTCCCATAATGCAGCGAATTGATTGTTAAGGTCAACGCCATGGATATTAGCTTTCCAATTGGTGAAATCATGGTTTCCTTGGTTGATGGACAATACATCGTTCTGTTTGTCCTCAGCCGCCTGTGCTCCAAATAATACTAGGTCTACGCCGTCCGGATTGACCATAGGAACAAGTGAAAGCGTATTTTGTACAAAATAAGGTAATAAGTCGAGACCTTTAAGTGGTAGTCGGTTGGTTAATGCAAGCAGGTATTGGTTGATGAACTGCATGATAATAGAAGTAGTAATCCATTCATTGGCATGAAAAGAACCATTGATATGTTTTTTCTGAGATCCCCAACCAATCTGCAGTTCGATCATTTCCTTGTCTAACACACTATGACCAATAATTTTTTTTTGCAAAAAAGGATAAACGGTCAATAAACGGTCTATATCCCGTCGAAATTTTACAAAGGAGTATTGATCTGTATCCGTAATGAGCATGTGTCTTACTCTAACGGGCAGTAAAATCAATTCTCCTTGTTGTAAGGGCTGGGATATCGTCGTTTGGTTAAGCAGTAATATTTGATCAAGCGGGAGTTGGCGCTGTTGGGAAAGGGTCCAGCAAGTATCGCCAGCTTGAATGGTATAAGGGACTGTTGTGTAACCAGGGATGTGCAGTACTTGTCCGGTAGCTAGTGAATCATCGGATAGAGTAGGATTAGAGGCAGCGATTAGTGGTAAGGGCAAGTCAAATAATTGACTGTAATACGAAAACGTATCATGATGACGTACGGTAATCTCCATAACCAATAACCTCCACTTCTTTATTCATAATTAAATATATGAAGGAATGGCAGGTTTCATGAGATAAACAACTCTGGTTGTCAGATTCCCACTTCAAAAAAGATGCATGGGAGATCAACAGCCAGTAACGGGCCGCTTGGTTTAACTAACCGGAATGAAGTTGCACTTTATTATAAAGCTACGGTATGATGACCATTATTGAGCAATTGTAAATCTTGTGAAAAATTATAAACAGCAGCCTCTAATGGAAGAATTTGCGTATGGGCCTCAATAAAATTATGAATCATCGTCGCAGAAATCACCCGAAGTAAGTGCGAGAAGTAGGTTTTATTTTCAAAAGGTGCTGGTGCCACTTCTAGCTGCAAATGAAAAATGACTTCCGTATCAATAGTAAACACCGACGTGATCGCCTGATGTATGTGACCGTTTAGATTTAACAGAGCTTGTGTTAAAAGGGAGAAATGTTCTCGCTCTTTCAGCAGCCAGGAAAACAAATACTGGCTTGATTGAAAGATATCGCCTCGTTCTTCTCTTAATATTTTCATTAATTGATCAGCTACTTCGGTGATTTGCTGGTCGAACATATAAAAATAGGCATCGGCTAAATCAGAAAAATATTGATAAAAACTTCCACGAGGTATTTCGGCAGTCGCTATTATTCGAGCAATGGACGCATTAATGAGCGGATGTTGTGAAAATTCTTTATGCAATGCCTGAACTAGCTTGCGTTTTTTTTCATCAGGTAAATTAAAAAAAGTGTCTTTCGGCATGTTGTGTCACCTCTTTATTTTAGGTACTAGTAAAGGATGTTCAAATGATGTATCGAGTTTCCGCTAATGTCCTGTGGATGTGTGCAAGTCAGCACACCTGTATCTGGGAAAAAAAGATTAATTTGTTCATGTACTAGTAAGTATTATATCGGTAGAATTTATAAAGATTAAATACAATCTCCATAAAAAAATCAGCAATTTCTTTTTATTCCAGTTGAACCTTATTTCATTTGCTGGCAAAATGTGATAAACTATAATAACAACGTTGTTAAACGGAGGTGGCTAACTACTTGACAGAGTTTTTCTTTATTTTTAAAGATGTTATCTTGCCTGTTTTTATATTATTAGCTATTGGCTTTGTTTTACACATGAAATTTCAATTAGATTTAGCTACCTTGGCCAAACTAAATATTTATTTTTTGGTGCCAGGTTTTATCTTTGTCCGATTGTATGAAACATCGTTTGATGGCAAGCTATTCTTTTATGTGTTTGCTTTTTTTGTATTATTGGTGCTATTGCTTTATCTAGCTGCCTTGTTATTAGCAAAGCTTTTACATATTAGCGGAGGCAGAAAAACAACTTTTACCAACAGTGCGATTTTTTTTAATTCAGGTAACTATGGTGTGCCAGTTAATGACCTGGTTTTTCGCGGAGATCCTTATGCCATGTCTATTCAAGTGATTGTTTTAACCTTACAGAATATTTTTCTATTTTCCTATGGTATTTTCTCGTTAAGGGCAGCTCAGGATGGCAAATGGAAGGCGATTTTAGGTTATTTTCGTATGCCAGTTTTATACGCAATGCTTGCCGGCGTATTACTTAATATTGGTAATATCCCGATTCCAGCTTCCATCTGGACGTCAGCAAGTTATATTGCTGACGCAATGGTAGCGCTTGCCTTGATCACATTAGGAGCACAAGTGGCTCGATTAAAGTTTAAGAAGGTCTTGACCAGTGTTTACGTCAGTATTGGTTTGCGTCTTATCGGGGGACCGTTACTTGCCTTCGTGATTATTGCTTATGTCTTTCGGCTAGATGGAATATTAGCACAAGCCCTATTGATTGCCTCTGCTATGCCAACATCTGTAAACAGTGCCGTGATTGCAGAGGAGTACAACAGTCATCCCGATTTGGCGGCACAAACTGTGCTTTATTCTACGATTGTTAGTATGATAACAGTGACGGCAACGGTATATATTGCACAAATCATATTTTAAGAGAGGTGACAGTTCATGGGTATTTTACAGGAGTTAGTTGGGGATATCCCTATTCCACAAGTGGCAAAGGTAAAACAGTATTTTGATAATCAGCAAATAGATGATTTTACAACCGCATTATCCGATCGTTTATATGTAAAAAAGATAGAAAATCAAGTGCAACCAGGAATGGAAATTGCGGTAGCGGTAGGCAGCAGAGGGTTGGATAAACTGGTGGAAATGACAAAGCTTACGATTGATTTCCTTAAAGATCAAGGTGCGAAGCCATTCATCGTACCGTGTATGGGAAGTCACGGAGGAGCAACCGGTCCAGGACAAAAGGCGGTTTTGGAACATCTCGGTATCAGAGAAGAGGTAGTTGGTGCGGAGATCCGTTCTTCTATGGAAGTAGTAAAGATTGATGAATTGGAAAATGGCTTACCGATCTATGTGGATAAATTAGCATCTGAGGCAGATGGTATCGTTGTAATTAATCGTGTGAAACCACATACGGCTTTCCGGGGTCCATTTGAAAGCGGCATTATGAAAATGATTAGTATCGGGTTAGGAAAGCAAAAAGGAGCAGAAGCTTGTCATCAATTAGGTTTTAAGCATATGGCGGAGCATGTCCCAGCAATGGGAAAGATCATTCTGGATAAAATGCCGATCCTGTTTGCTGTTGCTACGGTGGAGAACGCTTTTGATAAGGTAGCGGTTCTGGATGTTCTCTTGCCAGAGGAGATTGAAGACAAAGAACCTGTGCTGCAAGAACAAGCGAAACAATCATTGCCACAAATCATGTTTGACAAAATCGATGTATTGATTATTGATGAAATCGGTAAAAACATTAGTGGTGATGGGATGGACCCAAATATTACTGGAAGATATCCCACTCCATATGCTTATGGCGGACCTGATGTAACGAAGATGGTGGTGCTTGATTTAACCGAAGAAACCGAAGGCAATGCCAATGGGGTAGGAACTGCCGATTTTACGACGCAACGTTTGGTAGATAAGATGGATCGTGAAGCAACTTATGCCAATGGTTTAACTTCTACTGTAGTAGGTCCTACACATATTTCAACTGCCATGCCAAACGATAAAACGGCGGTACAGGCAGCTATTAAGACATGTAATATCTTACATTTTGAAAAAGCAAGAGTCGTTCGTATTAAGAACACCTTGGAAATCGGGGAAATTGAAGTATCAGAGACCATGTTAGATGATGTAGAACAGCACCAAGGCATAGAGAAGCAAACGGATTTCTACACATGGGAATTTGATGAAAAAGGAAATTTCATAAATTAATCAGACGAAATACATTTTTGGAGGGTGATCATATGCATTCATTATTTGATTTATCAGGGAAAGTAGCAGTAATATTAGGAGGAAACAGTACCTTGGGCAGCTCCATGGCGAAAGGTCTAGCAGATCATGGTGCCAAAGTGGCCATCGTCGGCCGCAATATCAAGACAGCCGAAGAAGTGGCGACAGAAATCGCACAAAGTGGGGGAGACGCGAAGGCCTTTCAAGCCGATGTCAGCGATTTAACAACGATTGACCAAGTCATCGATGAGATTGAGACATGGTCAGGTGGTTGGGACATTTTATTAAATGCACCTGGAACAAACAGCACGACACCGTATCTCGAACTAGAAACCGAAGAATGGGATCAGATTATGGGTGTGAATCTAAAAGGGGTTGTTTTTGCCACTCAAGCCTTTGCTAAAAAAATGATCGACCAAGGGCGTCAGGGAAGTATTATTAATATTTCATCGGTTTCGTCGACCACCCCTTTATCAAAAGTTTTTACTTATTCGGCCTCCAAGGCCGCGATAAACAATGTGACACAATATCTGGCGAGGGAATTTGCTCCGCATAACATTAGAGTAAACGCGATTATCCCAGGCTTTTTCCCAGCGGAACAAAATCGCAAAATCTTAAGTGAAGAACGTATTCAGTCGATTATGGGTCATACCCCGTTGAATCGCTTCGGCAATCCAGAAGAATTACAAGGGGCTGCGGTATACCTTGCCTCCGATAAGGCAAGTGGTTATGTGACGGGCGAATTATTACGAGTAGATGGCGGATTTGGCAGCATGACAATTTAGAGGATAAAGGAGAGATAATATGCTAGAGCAAAAGTATCAATCCTTGGTTGCTATTCTCCAAGACATGAAAAAAGTGGTCGTAGCCTTCTCAGGCGGGGTAGACAGCACCTTTTTACTAAAAATGGCGGTCGATACACTTGGCAAGGAACAGGTCTTAGCAGTGACTGCTGATTCTGAGACATATCCTACTAGCGAACGGATAGAAGCTCAATCATTAGCGGAAAGAATAGGTGCTAATCATCAAGTGATTGAGACAAGTGAATTAGCCATCCCGGGTTATACCGAAAATGATAAAAACCGTTGTTATTTTTGCAAGAACAGTTTATTCGATCATTTGGTCCCCATTATGAAGGAACGAGGATTTGCCAATATTGTGTATGGTGTCATTGCCGATGATATGAGCGAATATCGCCCAGGTATGCGGGCGGCCAAAGAACAAGGAGTTCGAGGTCCGCTCCAAGAGGCAGATTTATATAAAGAAGAGATTCGCGAACTATCGAAGCAAATGGATTTACCGACATGGGATAAACCATCGTTTGCTTGTCTATCCTCTAGAATTGCTTACGGTGAAACCATTACCAAGGAAAAATTAACGAAGGTGGAAAAATCGGAAGCCTTTTTAAAGACTGTTGGGGTTAGACAAGTCAGGGTGCGTACACATGAAAATATTGCGAGAATTGAAGTAGAGCCTCAAGACATGGATAAGATCGTGAAGAATTATACTAGAATAACAGAAAAACTGCAGGAATATGGTTATCAATTTGTTACAATGGATTTAGCAGGATATAAAAGCGGCAGTATGAATAAGGAATTGTCCCATAAAAAACAAGAGGCCATTCTCACGGTGTATAACTAATGGCGAAACAACTGGAACATCCTCTTTTAAGGGGATTCCAGTTGTTGTGTGATGGGGAAGAAGGAGGATTGTATGGAAGAGCTAGTTATTGGTTTAGATATTGGTACAACAAGTGTGAAGGCCGTTGCCTTTGATTTACAAGGAAAAGTAAAGGCGGAGGCAGAGCAATTAATTGATACCTACTACCCGGCGTCTCATTTTGTTGAGCAGAACCCTCAGCAGATTGAGGCGTCTACGAGGGATGTCTTACGACAAGTTTTTCGGGATACCACATCATTCAACGTGGTATCCGTGGGGATATCATGCGCCATGCATTCCTTAATCTGTGTGGATCCATCGGGAAATCCCCTCTCTGATATGCTGATTTGGTCAGATGGCCGAAGCAGTGATCTGGTGCAATCAATGGACGCTAACTTAAAAAAAGAGTTGTATCGGAAAACAGGTACCCCGATCCATCCGATGTCTCCTTTGTTAAAGCTGATGTGGATGAAGGAACAGAGTTACCCAGCCTATCATCAGGCTGCTTATTTTATGTCGATGAAGGAATACCTTTTATTTCAATGGACGAACCAACGTGTAATTGACTACTCGATGGCCTCAGCAACAGGTCTGATGAATATAAAAACGTTAGAGTGGGATGAACAAGTCCTTACATTAGCTGGTGTGGAGAAAACACAATTGGCTGCTATTGTAGAGCCGACAACGGTGATAGAACCGCTCAAGCAAGAAGTAACGGCAGATATTGAATGGCCGGAAGGTATCCCGCTTGTGATAGGTGCGGCCGATGGGCAGTTAGCCAACTTGGGGGATGGAGCTATTCAGCCAGGTGAAGCAGCCGTAACCGTTGGAACCAGTGGTGCGATACGACAATTGATTAATGGACAACACGTCAACGAAAACGGTGAAACGTTCAGCTATGCTTTCACTAAAGATAGCTCCATTATCGGCGGGGCAACAAATAATGGTGGAATTGCTTTACAATGGCTAAAAGATATATTGGAGTTTAAGGGTAGTCATGAGGAATTTTTAGCTGGTGCAGAAACGGTGGAACCTGGCGCTGATGGGCTTTTATTCCTGCCTTATATTAATGGCGAACGTGCACCGGTATGGAATCAACAGGCACGCGGGAATTTCTATGGTTTGAATATGATACATAAACGCCCTCAACTTGTCCGAGCGGTTTTGGAAGGAATTGTATTCAATCTATACCAGATCTCGCAATCAGTGGAAGAGGTTGTGGGGCGTCCAACAGCCATATCGATTAATGGCGGCCTATCCAAATCACCATTGTGGGTGCAAATCTTTGCTGATGTTTTTGGTCAGCCTGTACAAGTGGCGGATACGCATCACGGTGCCGCATGGGGAGCTAGCTGGACGGCGCTTGTTGGAGTTGGCAAGGTGGAATCTTTTGAACAAATTAAAGAAAATATACCGGCCAAACAAACGATTGAGCCTAACCTGGACAATCATCGGGCCTATCAAGCGATTGCCTATAAGTACCGCGCACTAGCCAAGGCAATTGAGCCATTTTTTTAATATAAGGACGAGGGTGAGACGATGCTCGGAGACATTTTACAACAAGTAGCAAATGGAACGATAACGCCAGAAGAGGCAGAACAACGACTAGAGAACTTTGAGGATCTTGGGTTTGCCAAGCTTGATCATCACCGAAAAAAACGTCAAGGATTTCCGGAAGTTATCTTTGGTGAAGGGAAAACGGCTAGTCAATTAATTAATATTTCCCGGGCAATGGTGGCTAAACAGGAAAATATCTTGATTACCAGAGTGGAAGAAAAAAAGGCACAACAAGTAAATGAATCATTACCTTTGTTTGATTATGACCAAGTGAGCAGGACCCTAATCATGCGAAATGACAATAGCTTGCCAGTCACGCAAGGATATATAGCGATCGTTTGTGCTGGAACATCCGATTTGCCAGTCGCGGAAGAGGCGGCCAGGACTGCAGAGGCATTTGGAGCTGAGGTAAGGCGCTTTTATGATGTGGGAGTAGCGGGAATACATCGTTTATTTGCCCATATAGAAGAGATCCAGCAAGCTACGGTCTCCATAGTCGTTGCAGGTATGGAAGGTGCCTTACCCAGCGTGGTAGGCGGCTTGGTAGCACATCCAGTTATCGCTGTGCCGACCAGCGTTGGTTATGGGGCCAATTTTCAAGGGTTGTCTGCTTTATTAACGATGCTCAATTCGTGTGCAGCCGGCATCAGTGTTGTCAATATTGATAATGGTTTTGGCGGTGCCTATAATGCCGTCATGATACACAGAATAGCGAATCAATAGTGTCTTATTCATGAGGAATAGACACTATTTTTGTAAAAAAATGTTGCGACAGTCTAACAAAAAATACTATAGCGTATGGATTCTTATGGATTGAGAAACGAGAATCGCGCTCTCCAGTCCGCGAGCTCACTCTGATGGACCGGTATAGAAAATGCGCCTTCCAGTCCTTAAGAACAAATTCTTGTGGGCCTTGGAACAGGCATTGCTCTTTTAAGCCAATAGACAAACTTTTATATTTTAAATAAATCACTTTTCAGGAATAAGCATAGTGTCAAACATAGCCAAATGATTAAAATCGGTCCATGTATAAGAATTCTATTCCTCGCCATTTTCTTGTTGTTAATTATGGCTTGTATCTGCCATAATGTAAATGGACATGATAGTGAAACCTTTTGGTAAACAACAACGTATAAAAATGGAGAAGGAGTGAAAAGAGATGAGAGAACAACCGAACGTGAGAATCGCCAGAGATGCCATCAAGGCCTGGCAGCTTACAGCGCATTTATTTGCAGTGATCGCACTATTAATTACGATTGCGTACTTTGTCTTAGTATATTTTATAGATGATCTGCCGCTATGGATTGGTTTTGCCGTTGCAGGGGTATCTTTATTGGAATGGGTCTTGACGGCGCAGGTCATTCCTAGACTAAGATGGCGGAGATGGCGCTATCAGATTTATGATCAAGAAATCTACATACAACATGGTATATTAATCGTGACGAGGACGATCGTGCCAATGATCCGCGTACAGCATGTGGACACACAGCAGGGACCGATTTTAAAGAAATACAAATTAGCTACACTAGAAATATCGACGGCGGCAACCACGCATCAAATACCTGCTTTACTAGAATCGGAGGCCTCTGATTTACGAGATCAAATCTCCGAATTAGCAAGGGTGGAACAAGATGATGTCTGAGCCAAAACGATTACATCCAGCAGCCGTCATATTTAATATTATCCAAGCGATTAAGCAGTCCGTCCTTGGTTTATTACCATTGGCTATTGTGATTATTAGTAATGGTGCCCTAATATATCTAGTTATTGGCGCCGTCGTATTGCTAGCCCTAGGTATCTTATTCAGTGTCTTATCTTGGATGCGGTTCACGTATCGGGTCGAAGATGACCAGCTGCTGATTGAAAAAGGGATATTGATCCGTAAGAATCGGACGATATCGAAGCATCGTATCCAGTCGATTGATTTAACACAAAATATCATTCATCGCATCTTTGGCCTGACCAAGGTGCAAATAGAGACTGCTGGGAATGATCCATCCACAGATGCAGCCTTATCTGCTGTTTCGATGGAGGATGGTAAAAGAGTCCATGATCAACTAAAATATAAAAAACAAGAAGCAGAAGGGTCAGAGGACGAGGCGGACCAGGCTAGCCAAGAAGAAGTGGAGAAAGAACAACCCGTCAAAGACTATCCACAGCAGAAGATAACCTTAAAAACATTGTTAGTTGCAGGCTCAACTTCTGCTGGGTTTGGGATTGTTCTTGGTATTTTTGGTCTTGCCTTTTCTCAAGTAGAAAGCCTGATTCCTGATCATGTCTACAATGATGCCGCTAACTGGGTGATCTCCTTAGGGATGCAGTTAATGATTATTTTCGCGGTGATAACGATTTTTGTGCTCTGGTTGTTAAGTATTCTACAGACCGTGCTTAAATATTGGAACTTTACAATTACTCGTTATGACAAAGAATTATTTATTACAAGAGGGTTATTGGAGAAGAAACAGTCAACTATTCCGTTGAACAGAATCCAGGCAGTTGGCTTCAAGGAGTCTATCATTCATCAGCCACTAGGGTTTGTGACGGTCTATGTAGAGATTGCAAGTGGGGAAGCAACGCAAAATCAAGAGATGTATACCGTTATTTTTCCTTTAATTAGAAAAAGTCAGATTACGGAGTTCTTAGCCGCTTTACTGCCAGAATATCACTATTCGGATGAAAAAATGACGCGACTTCCGAAAAAAGCATTACCTTATTATTTGTTTAGATCGGCGATTATCCCATTAATTGCAACGGTAGTGGTAGGTATTTTCTTTTTGAAATTCATTTGGATTCCGGCGATATTTTTCGTTTTAGCTTGCTTATTGGGTGTCGCTATACACCGTACTTGTGGATATCACATAGATAATAGGCAGATAATGGTGCAAAACCGAACTATAGGTAAGGACACGGTTCTTATTCAGCAAAGAAGAATTCAAGCATTTCAACGAAAACAGCATATTCTGCACCGTAAACAAGCCTTGGCTACTATTGATATGGCGGTCTTGAACAAAATATCAGGCAGGCATGTGGTTGTAAAGGAAATGAATGTCGAAAATAGTAACGCAATAGCAGATTGGTACTCGTACCGCAAAGAATAAGGTCTGAAGTCACTTTTGACTCCAGACCTTTTTGGTAAGAGAGCATATAATCTTTGGTATAATAGGACTTGGGATGATTCTGACCTTGAATGAATGGTGGTACCGATAAGATAGATTATCGGCAGTTCATTAATTACTTTGAGTGCCCGGTTTTTCTTATAAGTTAAGAAAGCACAGATTCCCAGGTACAATAGGATTTGGATCCATTTTGAGCTCGAATTAATCGGAATACTGATAAGATGGATGAGGAGAAGGAGCCGTACTATCTCCTCTATGTAGTATGTATTTGGAAGCGCTCTGGAGATAGAAGGCAAATATTCTCCTCGTGTTTGCCTGTACAAAGTTGAATTATTCGAAAAGTAGCTGCCTTTATTTATTCATCAATATATTGACGTTTCATGCTCTAAAGGGTAAAATTTTGCCTAGGGTAAACTTTTGGCGCTAAGCAACATACTATAGAGAACAGAATGTAACAGTGACTAGATGAGGTGAGCAAACAAGTGGTACTCGACGGAAGTCTATTATTTGCATTTAGTTTAACATTAATGGCAGGCCTTGCAACAGGGGTTGGCAGTTTACTAGCCTTTTTCACCTCTAATACCAATACCAAATTTTTATCTTGGGCGCTTGGCTTTTCAGCAGGGGTTATGATTTATGTATCGATGATTGAAATATTTGTGAAGGCCCAGGATTCGCTTGTTGGCGAACTAGGATCTACTACAGGTCAATGGGTGACAGTAGTAAGTTTTTTTGCCGGCATGGTCGTTATTGCTCTTATTGATAAATTCATTCCCAAACAAGGTAATCCACACGAATTGAAGAAAGTAGAAGAGATGCAAAAAAACCCTAACGGAGATGGAGAATTATTGAAAATGGGTACGTTTACTGCTTTGGCGATCGCCATTCATAATTTTCCGGAGGGGATCGCTACCTTTACCGCTGCCTTACAGGATCCAGTATTAGGAATTCCCATTGCAACGGCTATAGCGATCCATAATATTCCAGAAGGCATTGCTGTATCGGTTCCCATTTATTTTTCAACCGGTGATAAAAAGAAGGCCTTTCGTTTGTCCTTTTTATCTGGGTTATCGGAGCCTGTTGGTGCTATTGTTGCCTTTCTCTTTTTAATGCCTTTTCTTAATGACATGATCTTCGGTATTATTTTTGCGGCTGTGGCAGGCATTATGGTGTTTATATCATTGGATGAATTATTACCTGCCGCCAAAAAATATGATCAAACACATACCTCTATCTATGGTTTGATGCTGGGGATGGGCGTAATGGCTCTTAGTCTATTATTGTTTATCTAAACATGTGCTTTAACTGACTCAACGGCGAATCATTTTGACAATGAATACAATTAAGGCAATAATTAATAAGATGTGAATGAACCCACCTGCAATTTTAAAGACAAAGCCGAGTAGCCAAATTAATATCAAAATTCCAATAATTGTCCAAATCAATGCATTCACCTCTTTCCTTTGTTAGCATTAAAATACCCAATATCTAAAATTTTAAACTTTTTTGACAATATCTATTGCAAGGAAGGGGGCTGCTTGTTATAATAATGGACGTGGGTTTGATAAGGAACCTCTTACATATTACATATGCGGGTGTAGTTTAGTGGTAAAACCCCAGCCTTCCAAGCTGATGTCGAGGGTTCGATTCCCTTCACCCGCTCCATACATAGGTGTGAACGTAGTGTTTTGTTTTTAATAAAGCATTACGTTTTTTTCTGTGTTTTTTAATATATTCCCTCAGCTTAAAAAAGTACAATATCTCCACTGCTTCCTCGACTATAACGCTTGCGTCAACCTCTATTAGCTTGTATCCTATGAAATGACGATACTGAAAAGAGGAGTTTTATATTATTATGAGAAAACTACAACAACTCTTACGCAATATGGACGGAAAAAGCTATAAGGCATATAAACAATTACAAGGCAGCTATTCATTTGAACGGTACGAGCTGTTTATGGACTATATTCAGGGAGACCCATTTGCTGCTCCCTCTAAAATCAGAATTCGTATTGGGGAAGCGCAACGTCCGATCAAGAAAACATGGCGCAATAACAAACAACAAAATATTTACGTAGCAGATCGCATAGCACGATCGGTTGCCAAGGCTATCCAGCAGCAGTCTAGCCAAGCAAGAGGATCTGGTAAGAGTGGCCTCGTTCAGATTGATCAACCAGGTCAGGAAATTTTGGAACGAACAGCGGTTCAGATACGCCAAGAGGAGCTAGTTATTTGTTTATCGATCGGACTGCCTGCAAATGGACGGCGCATTAACGGTAAAGAAGCAGAAAAACTGATCTTTACGATTATTCCAGCACTTTTGAAACAGTCGATATTTACGATAACCGATCAGGAATTAGAACGAAGTGCAGAACTTGCCGATCAGCATGTGGCAATCCGCGAGAAAATGGAAGCGAATGATTGGCTTGCTTTTATTGCGGACGGAGCCATCTTGCCAAGGGAAAGCGGTATTAGTAATCGGCCGATGAAGCAAGCCGTTCCCTTTCAAAGCCCGACAGAAAACCAAGTAACGATTGACCTCCCCCATCGTGAGCAGCCTCTAACAGGAATGGTCATGAAAAAAGGGATAAATGTGATTGTCGGGGGAGGCTATCATGGGAAAAGTACGTTACTGCAGGCACTGGAAAGAGGTGTGTATCATCATATTCATGGAGATGGACGTGAGTATGTCCTAACTGATCCGGCCGCTGTTAAAATCCGGGCAGAGGATGGACGTCAGGTTACTTCGGTAAATATATCTCCATTTATTAATGATCTGCCCCATGGCCAAGATACGGTGCGATTTACGACAGAAAACGCAAGTGGTAGTACCTCGCAGGCAACCAATGTCATCGAGGCAGTGGAAGCAGGTGCCCATGCCTTACTTATCGATGAGGATACAAGTGCAACCAATTTCATGATCCGTGACGCGCGCATGCAGGAGCTAGTACATCAAGAGAAAGAGCCGATCACGCCATTTATTGACCGTATTAAGCAGTTGCGTGATCAATTACGGGTATCAACAGTCTTGGTAATGGGCGGATCGGGTGACTATTTCGATGTGGCAGACGAGGTCTGGATGATGGACCAATACCGCATGGTGAATGTAACCAATAAAGCACAAGAGATTGTCGCCAATTATCCGATTTCGCGTCAGCCTATCAGTGACTCTCCGCTAACCGAAATAGGAGAGCGCGTCTTTTTAGCAGATAGTTTCCAATTGTATAAAGGGAGAAAAAAGAAAGTACAAGCAAAGGATCAATCGACTATTTTGCTTGGTACAACCACCGTGCAGCTACAAAATGTAGAACAAATCGTTGACAGTTCACAAACAAGGGCGATAGCAGAAATATTACGGTATTTAGAGGCAAAACAAATCTTAAGACAAAAACGATCATTACCTGCTTTATTAAATGAAATTGAAGAAACGATGAACAAGGAAGGACTGGCGGCGTTTAGTCCTTTTCCACAGCAACACCCAGGTGATTTGGCACGACCGAGACGATTTGAGATTGCCGCCTGTCTGAATAGGTTGCGCACAGCAAAGGTGCAATAAGTCGAGCAAGCTATCAGGAAAGTTTGTGCTAGGACAGAAAGGAGAGAGTGCCGTGGCATATCAACAATTGAAAGAAGAGCTGATCCAATACAGCAAAGAAATAGGCATCGATCAGATTGGCTTTGCTAGCGCAAGCGCCTTTTCCGAATTAAAGTCCAGGTTACAAGCACAAGAAGAGGCAGGCTACTTGTCAGGATTTGAAAAAGGTACCATCAGAGAGCGAACCGAACCAGACAGATTACTGCCCGAAGCAGAATCAATTATTGCGATTGCATTGGCTTATCCAACCAAACTAAAACATGATGTAAAAAGTGTAAAAGGGGATCGGCGCGGGATGTTTTGTCGTGCCTCATGGGGAACGGATTACCATATCGTGTTGGAAGAAAAGCTCGCTAAGCTGTCCGCTTTTTTGCAGGAAAGAGTTTCTGGTTTTGTGCAGCGATCGATGGTGGATACTGGCGAATTATCTGATCGTGCTGTAGCTGAAAGGGCAGGCATAGGCTTTAGCGCCAAGAACACTTTTATTATTTCACCGGAATTTGGCTCGTATATTTATTTGGGTGAAATGATCACCAATATCCCTTTTTCACCTGACGAGCAAATGGTCGAAGGCTGTGGTAGCTGTACCAAATGTCTAGACGCTTGTCCAACCGGCGCCTTGGTAGAGCCGGGGCGTCTCAATGCTCAGCAGTGTTTAGCTTTCTTGACGCAAACGAAAGGTTATCTGCCTGATGAACACAGGGATAAGCTGGGGAATTTTATTTATGGTTATGAAACCTGTCAAGTTGTCTGCCCTTATAACAAAGGAGTGGACTTCCATCATCACGAAGCGTTCGAACCAGATCCCGATTTGGTCAAACCACGTTTACTTGAGTTATTATCTATCTCTAATCGTCAATTCAAGGATAAATTTGGTAAAATGGCAGGTTCGTGGCGAGGTAAAAAACCGCTACAACGCAATGCTATCCTTGCTCTCGCCCATTATAAGGAAACAGAGGCGGTGCCCGAATTGATTCGCTTGATGAAAGACGATCCCAGACCAGTGATTAGAGGCACAGCGGCCTGGGCGCTTGGTAAAATAGGGGAAGTGTCCGGTGTAGAAGCAGTGAAAACAGCGATGACAATAGAAGAAGACACTGAAGTATTAGCAGAAATGAAGAAAGGTTTATCACAGCGCTAACCGCCCTACACAGATCAAGTAGGTGGTTAAACATCCTGATATGTTTCGCCAGCCATCAGTAAGGGATGAAGAAAACTCTAGCTTCACTTTAATAATGTTTCAGAAACTAAAAAAAATGAAGGCGGGGACAATTATGAGTCAGATCTATTATGCCACCTATTCGTCAACAATTGGACCATTAGTATTGCTGCGTTATCAAGGGAAGCTGATTTATGTAAAATATGGAACGATGGAAACGGTAAAAGAACGTTTGACAAAATGGTCTGAGAAGCATCAATTACCCACGACTTTCCAAGAATCAACGGCAGAACTGGAGCCGGTTATTACACAGTTGGATGAATATTTCCAGCAAAAACGTACGACTTTTTCGATCGATTATCGTTTCTATGGCACGACTTTTCAAAAAAAGGTATGGCAGGCATTAGCGTCAAGGGTTGCTTATGGTGCGACTTGTTCTTATCAGGATATCGCTGATTATATTGCTGCACCGAAAGCTGTAAGGGCAGTAGGTGGGGCGAACAACAAGAATCCGATATCGATCATTGTTCCATGCCATCGCGTCATTGGTAAAAATGGTAAGCTGGTAGGTTACGGCGGTGGACTGGATAAAAAAGAATATTTATTGGCCTTGGAACAAGCCGATACAGAAAACAGGTAGACCGTATGTGGCCTACCTGTTTTTATTTATCACTACGCTAAGTGTCCGTAAATTTTCTCGCTGTAAAAGCGCAAAATTGAAATGGTTATGGAAACCAACGGCCACTATATATCCTGATAAGTCTTGCTTTATCGCAGCGCTAACCTTTCATAACCCCACTACTTTTTTGGGTAATTAATTTTCACCTTCAGCAGGATTATCGTCTTGATCAGGGGCTTCTTCTAGGGGCGGTGGTGTTCCGTCATCTTGGTTTCGAACATCCATACAACCCGTTAAACTGCCAATGGCTATGGTAGATATACTTAACATCGCTAACCATCTTTTCATAGGATTAACCTCCTAAATTATACTCTCCTATTCCATACTCTAATCATACATGTTTTAATCACGATAAGCGAGCTAAAACCCCATCCACTTTTACTGGTTCATAACTCATCTTATCTAGTCATATTTATACGATAGTATGGAATAAATTATGGGTAGGGATAAAAAATTTTTGAAGGAGATGAGATAGTGTCGGAATGGAACTTGGTATATCAGTATTGGCAATCCATGTGGGCACACCATTTGCACACCATTTATTCACTTCAGCAACAACGACAAAAACGGTTGAAACAAGTTGATTTATTTGCAAAACAACGACAAGAAAGCAGAAAGAATGGGCAGCAGCAAATCGGCTATCAATTACATACGAAGCTGCTGATCGAAGATAAAGGAACTTATTATCATGAAGAAATCGTACAAGACCGCACCGCCTACTTAGAGAATGGTCATGTAATAGCTGAACAGCCCAATCCAATTAATAAAGGAACAGGGCAGCGGGAGATAGAGGTGACAAGCGATTTTACTCGTTTTTATTATGATCGCAGAGCGGCCGTTCAATATGCAGAACGGTGGTGGAATGGGGCGAATCCAGCCTATCCTTTTTTTGAAGAGGATGATTGTACCAATTATATATCACAATGTCTGAGAGCTGGCGGTATCCCGATGACGGGCATGCCCAATCGTTCGAAAGGATGGTGGTACCAAGATTATCAATGGAGTTACAGCTGGTCTGTTGCCCATTCTTTTCGTTGGTATCTAAGCGGGGCAGTTGCTGGGTGGAATGGAGGTGAGGTCAGTCAAGCGAGCGACCTCTGGCCAGGGGATGTCATTTGTTATGACTTTCAAGGGGATGGCAGGTGGGACCATAATACAATCGTAGTGGCAAAGGATAGCAACAATCAACCGTTAGTGAATGCGCACACCAATAACAGCAGAAATCGATATTGGACCTATGAAGATTCAGCAGCTTGGACACCAGCATGTGAGTATCGTTTTTTTCGAATTAGCGATTGACCATACGTGCAAAAGCCAGCGAGTATGATATAATATGATAGGTTAACAAGCGATAGTTGAGGTGAAGCAGATTGGCAGTACATATCGTATTATATCAACCAGAGATACCAGCTAATACGGGGAATATCGCCAGAACGTGCCTGGCAACCAACGTCCACCTGCATTTAATTCGACCACTCGGGTTTTCAACGGACGATAAAATGTTGCGTCGGGCTGGGCTGGATTATTGGCATGATGTGAAAATAAATTATTATGATTCATTAGAGGAAGTATATCAGACTTATCCAGCTGGTAGTTTTTATTATATTGAAAACTTTGGCTCGCATTATTATTCGGATTTTGATTTTAGTAACGCAGAAGGGCAATGGTTCTTTGTATTTGGACGAGAGACAACGGGGATACCAAAAGAATTGCTGGAAGGTAAGGAAGATCATTGTTTGCGTATTCAGATGACGGATAAGGTTCGCTCCTTAAACCTGTCTAATACAGCTGCCATTGTTATTTATGATGTATTAAAACAGCAAGGATTTCCTGGTCTGCATTAAATACGAGAAGCATCCCTCGCCAGTGAGGGATGCTTTTTTACAAAGCGTATCATGTATTGTGTCCTGTCCGTAAAATTGTCTGCATGGCTTCTATATTGGGATAATCACCTGCTTCATATTGTTGGCATACCTTTTCGATGTCATAAGCTACCCGAATATGGCTGGTTTGTAGCTGGTTATCTGTTATATCTGCTACTACATAAGACGCCTTGGTTATACCATCAAAAGGCAATCCAACACTACCAAGGTTCATAATGGTTTTCCCCTCAATAACCCGCTGATAAGCCTTGTGGATATGACCATATACATATAAATCTGCATCTTCATTAGTGGTCAGGCTGTCGATTAATTCATGGTCAGAAAAATGCGGAAGCACCACATCAAATAAGCTATTCGGTGTGGCATGAAAGGCGTGTATTTTTGTACCTTCCGTTGTAAGAATTAGCTCTGTTGGCAGATTACTTAGATAGTTAATGTCATCTTCGCTCAATTGTTTACGGGTCCACTGCTGTTCTTCCTGCATGATCGGAAGCGCTTTTTGCGGAACTTCCCCTTCACGAACCCCTCGAACTACCCACTCGTCCGCATTTCCTTTAATGACATCCGTTTGAAGGGAACGAATCAGTTGAATCGATTTGGCAGGATCCGGACCACGAAAGGCAAGGTCCCCTAATACAACGATTCGGTCCACTTGTTTTTGCTCTATATCTTGAAGTACTGTTTCTAACGCCACTGCATTCCCATGAATATCTGATAAAAATGCTATTCTCATGTTATCCCTCCTATCTCTATCATAAAATATTAAAACGGCGGAAGGCAAAGGTTTTGACGCGGGAAACAGTGGAGACATATAATAGTAAGGTAATCAATTTTATCATTGGAGGGGTAGCATGTTCTCCTATTTTGCGAAAGACTTACCTGTTTTTATGAAGAAAGAACTAGAAGGTTTGTTTGAAAAGTTAACGCCATTGCTTAAAAAGAATGCTAAATATAAAATGTTTGCTTTGCCACTTTTATTTTTTTCAGTCATTAACCTTATTCTGTGGTTGATGATGGATGGTTTAGCATATGGTTTCTTGATTGTTTACGCCTTGATTGCGGCGATAGGTGTTGCCTTATACAAGGAGTCTCGTCACATTAAGAAACAAATTAGAACGATTGAACAGGAACATATGGTAGATCGGATTCAAACAAGTGATGTCATCAATGACTATCAGAAGAAGGATTATATTTCCATAATAAAATCTCAACCTCGATTAAGCTTGCAGACATTTCTGCAATTTTTAACGGAAGAGAATGATCGAAAAAATAGAATGACAGGTTAATGAACGAACGCTATCATCATAGAGCATAGTTAGTGGTGTTATCATGCGTTCATCATAGAAAAACCGGAAGAAGAGCTAACGAATTACCGCCTCCTCTTCCGGTTTTTTTTAAATGACAACTTGTGCGTGCTTGATGTAAACACCTGTCATAGCTATTATTTATTGGTGAATAGTCCAACATTTTATCAAAGCGATTCATATCATTTGAGTGAGTTTGTCACCAGTCAATTTCTCACTTTTTATGTTTATATTCAAAGGTTGTTAAAATGGACCAAAAAAGTGCAAGGCAACACAAAATTTCAATGTGTCCTTTGTAATGGATTTTTCGAACGGAACTCTTTAAGATCAACGCTTAGCGATCACATCATGTATGTGGCTTTCGAAATGAAAGATTATTCAAAAAATTGTACAAATCAATAATTAGGCTTTTTTTACAAGTTTTTATTGTTTATGTAGTTCAAAAGATATATAATTTACTTATACCTTTTGATAAAGGAAGTGTATAAAATGGCATATACAGTTATTGTTGGAGAAGCGCAAACGTTATTCAGGGAAATGATCACAAGCTTTGTCGAAGAGATGGAAGAATTTGAAGTGATTGCTAAATTCGGGGATGGGCAGCAGGTATTAGATTTTATCGAACAGGAACAATCCGAACCATCTTTGGTATTATTGAGCTCACAATTACCGAATTTGCAAGGGTGGGAATGTGTCAAAAGGATCAAGCAGGTGTATCCTGACGCAAAGGCAGTTATATTGTCTACACATGATGATGACTCAACTTTTGAAGCGGCATTGATGGTAGGAGCAGATGGGTATATTTTAAAAGATACAAGCTTAGATCGATTTAAGGAAGCCCTTCGCTTTGTAATTGCCGGAGATTTTATTGCACCACAAACCTTCATTCGTTATTTCTCCAGCCGGTTAAGTGTACTTCGGCAAATGGAACGGGAACAATCCTTTGCCTATATCGAGGATAGGCTTCCTATACAGTCAGATATGACACAACGCGAGAAAAACATCATCCAGCTGATACAAAAGGGCTGGATCAATAAAAAAATTGCCGAAAAACTCAAGGTAAGTGAGGGAACAGTGAAAAAGAGTCTATCCCAGATTTATCAGAAGCTCGGCATAAAAAGCAGGGTAGAATTAATTGAGCTTCTCACGGATTAAAGCTCAAATATCCGCTGGCGATATGTCTTTGGTGAGACATGGTAAGCCTGTTTAAAGACACGATGGAAATAAGAATAGGAGCCAAAGCCACAATTTTGTGCAATATTTTCTAAGGTCATTGTGGTGTACTTCATTTGATTGATGGCGGTTGCGATACGAATGGATTGGGCATATTCAATGATCGTTTGATTGACATATTCTTTAAAAAGATGCACACACCTAGAACTGCTCAAGTTACAATAGTCAGCAATTTGTGCAATCTTGAATCCCTGTTTGGTTGCATTTTCTTCGATATAACGCATCATCTTCGTCACAATATAGGGTCGAGAGATATCGTCTGTCTTCTTATCCAGTGATCTTTCTAACGAGACAAGCAATGCATTGAGTAAATGGTAAGTAAGCTCACTATTTCTCTCTTTTTCGGGTCTTCTTTCTTCAATGATAAGATGCTGCCACAGGTCCAGACTTGAATCATCTGTAGCGATTTTGCTGATAGTTGGACTATTTCGAAATCGCTCAGCCACTTCGTCCCCTTCACAATATAAATGAAAGTCGCCGCTTTGCTGTCCAGCTAAAACGTGTAATTCGTAAGCTTCACCCGGCTTGATTATTAATAAGTCCCCTTTTTCAATCATCTGCTCTTCCTTATCCACGGTGATCTGTGCCTGTCCTTCTATTTGTAAACGAAAAAGATAAGAGGCATAGCGTGATTGGTGATTAGTATGAAATAATTGATCGTGGTAGGAATAACCACAAAAGTCAATGCGCATGATAAACATTCCTTTCCTATAGCCGTGATTAGGTTCGCCATAAACTTATCGCCTGGCATACAACGTTCACTAGCAAAAACCTATCATTGATGATATTAAAAATCCCCTTGTTCTTGAATCGATAAGAATCTAACGGACAAAAAAACGGAGAATCGTGAAATACTGTCCGTAAGAATGAATCTCACGGACAAAAAACCGGAGAATCGCAAAATACTGTCCGTAAGAACGAATCTAACGGACAAAAAACCGGAGAATCGTGAAATACTGTCCGTAAGAATGAATCTCACGGACAAAAAATCGCCGAATCGTGAAATACTGTCCGTAAGAATGGATCTCACGGACAAAAAACCGCTGAATCACAAAATTCTGTCCGTAAGCAACCACAGGCAGACCTTCTGATATTCTCTTAATAAAAGCTTCCTATCAAATAAGCAATTTATAGCTAACTTGCAGAGGATGTTCAAAATCTCTCAATAAGAAAATGTGTCTACCGTTAATCTTATTTTATAGCAAAATTGTTCATGTTTTGATTATATCACTTATGTTCAAATATGCGAATATCCTATATGATAAAAAATAGATTATTTTGCTAATGAAAGGGATAACATTTTTAAAATGGGTTTAATTCTGTTAAAATGCTTATTCAAGACGTTACGCAAATAAGATAACTAAGGAGGAAAAACAATGAAAGTATTAGTATGGAATGAATATCGACATGAACAGAACAACGAAGAAGTAGCCAACATTTATCCAGAAGGAATTCATGGTGCTATTAAAGCTTTCTTGGAAACGGATGATATCGAAGTTGAAACGGCTACCTTAGATGAGCCTAATCATGGAATAACCGAAGAGCGATTGGCAGAGACAGATGTCTTAGTTTGGTGGGGCCATATGGCACATCACGAGGTAGCAGATGAAATTGTAGAAAAAGTACATCAGCGTGTATTAGAGGGAATGGGTTTAATTGTTCTTCACTCTGGGCACTTTTCAAAAATATTCAAAAAATTGATGGGAACTGGCTGTGACTTGAAATGGCGTGAAGCGAATGATACAGAGCGTTTGTGGGTTATCAACCCCTCTCATCCGATTGCTGAGGGAATTGGTGAATATATCGAAATCGAAAATGAGGAAATGTATGGTGAACATTTCGATATCCCAGCGCCAGATGAGCTTGTATTTCTCAGCTGGTTTACTGGTGGAGAAGTATTCCGTTCAGGGTGTACATATCGCAGAGGACATGGGAAGATCTTCTATTTCCGTCCAGGACATGAATCTTATCCAACCTATTATCATGAAGATGTTCAGCGTGTGATTCAAAATGCTGTTCGTTGGGCGAAACCAACAACTAGAACATTCTCTAGCTATGGAAATGCACAACCAATAGAAAAACTTTAATAGATGAAGAGGAGAGGAACAAGCATGAGTAACTTAAAAGTAGCCGTAATTGGCGCAGGGAGTATTGCAGTACACCGGCATTTACCAGAATATCAGTCACGTCAGGGGGTAGATATTGTAGCAGTCTGTGATATTTTAGAAAAGCGAGCACAAGAAGTGGCGGCAGAGTATGGCGCAAAGGCCTATACAGATTATAAAGAAGCAATTACAGACTCTGGTGCTGATCTAGTAAGTGTTTGTCTGCCAAACTATTTACACGCACCGGTTTCCATTTTTGCCTTGGAGCAAGGGAAACACGTACTTTGTGAAAAACCAATGGCTACATCCGATGAAGAAGCCCAACAGATGATTGAAGCAAGTAATAAGTCTGGTAAAAAATTGATGATTGGTCATAATCAGCGATTCGTAGCAAGTCATGAGAAGGCTCGTGAATTGATTGCGAATGGAGATCTTGGCAAGATTTACAGTTTCCGTACCACATTTGGTCATGGCGGCCCAGAAGGCTGGAGTGTAGATGGTGCAGAAAGTTGGTTCTTCCGTAAAAAAGAGGCATTTATTGGTGCGCTGGGAGATTTAGGTGTACACAAAGCAGATGTGATTCGCTATATCTTAGGAGAAGAGATGAAGGAAGTAGCAGCTATGGTGGAATCATCTGCAAAAGAGAATAGCGATGTAGATGATCAAGCTGTGAGTGTACTACGCAGTGAGAATGGTATTATTGGCACCCTTACAGCAAGCTGGGCTTATAAAGGGGGAGAAAATAACGCTACTGTAATTTATGGCGAAAAAGGCAATTTACGTTTAGAAGATGATCCCACTTACAGTTTAATTGCGACCTATACAGACGGTACGCGTGTGAACTATGAACTGGGTCAGATTCAAACCAATGACGGTGGGGGTCAAACGTCCACAGGTGTCATCGATCATTTTGTCGATAGCGTCTTAAATGATACCAAGCCATTAATCGATGGAGAAGAAGGATACAAGTCATTGAAAATTATCTTAGCAGCACTGGAAGCAAATGAAACAAAACAAAATGTGACCATTTCCTAAAGGAGGCCGTTATTTATGAAATTAGGTGTATTTACTGTATTATTTGCAGATAAGAATTTTGAAGATATGTTAGACCATGTAAAAGAAAGCGGCTTAGAAGCTGTTGAAATTGGAACCAGCGGGTACCCTGGGGGCGCTCATTGTGATCTTGATGCATTATTAAACGATGAAGCTAAACGACATGCTTATATGAAGGCTGTATCGGATCGTGGTTTGACCGTTAGCGCCTTTAGCTGTCACGGGAACCCTTTAACACCAGAGAAATCCTTTGCCAAAGAATCAGACGAAGGATTACGCAAAACCATCGAACTAGCTGGTTTAACCGGTGTACCTGTTGTCAATTGTTTCTCTGGTACGCCAGGTGATCAGGAAAACGCCAAGGCTCCAAATTGGCCGACTGCCCCGTGGCCAACAGATTATGCGGATGTCTTGGAATGGCAATGGGAAGAAAAACTAGTGCCGTATTGGAAAGAAATTGCTGAATTAGCAGAAAAGAATAATGTGAAGATTGGGATTGAACTGCATGCAGGTTTCTTAGTACACACTCCTTATACCATGTTAAAACTGCGTGAGAAAACGAGTCCGGCAATTGGTGCTAATTTGGATCCAAGTCATCTCTGGTTCCAGGGGATTGATCCGGTAGCGGCGATCAAAATTTTAGGTGCAGAAGACGCAATTCACCATTTCCATGCAAAAGATACTTATATAGATCAAGATAATGTGAATATGTATGGCCTTACCGACATGCAGCCATATAGTAATATTCAAACAAGGGCATGGAATTTTCGATCGGTAGGTTGTGGGCACAGTTTAGAAGAATGGTCAGATATGATGAGTGCGCTACGAATTGCTGGTTATGATTATGTGGTCAGTATTGAGCATGAAGACCCAATCATGTCAATTAATGAAGGATTTGCAAGAGCCGTAACGAATTTAAAATCTGTTATAATCTCGGAGTCGCCAACAGAGATGTGGTGGGCGTAAGGAAAGGAAGCGTTTATTGATGTCCAAATTAAGAATTGGTTTAATTGGCGCAGGGGGGATTGCAACATCAGTTCACATCCCTGCCTACGAAGCTATTGCAGATAAGGTGGAGATAGTCGCCATCGCGGATGTTGCCTATGATCGAGCAAAACTGATCGCAGAGCGACATCAAATTCCTGCAGTATTCGATAATTATGAAACCATGTTAACAGAAACAGAGATAGACGCTGTGAGTGTCTGTGTTCCAAATAAATTTCATAAGGCAGCCGTGATTAATGCCTTAACAGCTGGTTGTCATGTATTATGCGAAAAGCCGCCAGCCATGAACCAAGAGGAAGCTAAAGAAATGGAAGATACCGCAAGACGTGCGGGCAAACTATTGATGTATGGTTTTCATTACCGCTTTCAATCGGAAACGCAAGCGGCCAAACGTTTTATTGATGCAGGGGAGTTAGGTGACATTTACTCTGGACGTGTGCAAGCGATCAGACGTCGAGGCATTCCAGGCTGGGGAGTCTTTACCAATAAAGAACTTCAAGGTGGCGGACCACTTATTGACATCGGTGTTCACATGCTTGATACAGCCCTATACTTAATGGGATACCCTGAGCCGGCTGTTGTCTTAGGAAAGACACACCAGCAAATAGGTACCAAAAAAGGTGTAGGACTAATGGGTGACTGGGACTACCAAAACTATTCAGTAGAAGATATGGCAATTGGAATGATCACCTTTAACAATGGAGCTTCCTTGGTGCTGGAATCTGCTTTTGCGGCGAATGTTGAGAAGCAGGATACTATGCAAGTTTCCTTAATGGGGAATAAAGGTGGAGCGGACATCTTCCCGTTAAAAATGTATCAGGAGAAACATGATACATTAGTAGATGTTACGCCTGCTTATTTACCAGAGGTTCATGCGCATCAAGTGGAGATACATTCCTTTGTGGCACAATGTCTTAGCGGAAATGTGACCGACCATTACGCCAAACAAGGTACCAATATCCAAAAGATAATCGACGGATTATACCAATCCGCTGAAACTGGAAAGGCTGTATATTTATAAGTACAGCTTTGAGGATAAGATGTAAACAAAATGATCTGATTGACAGGCAGCAGGGGCTTATTCAAGAAGAATAAGCATGCTTGTTGCTGTCAACAGGTAACAAAAAGGAGACGAAATGAATGGGTAAAATTGCGATTCAATTATATTCGGTACGTGAACACACGGCAAATGATTTTTTAGGCACCTTATCCAAACTAGGAAAAATGGGCTATGAAGCCGTCCAATTTGCTGGCTTTTTTGATACCCCAGCAGAAAAACTAAAGCAAGTAATGGATGAAGCTGAATTGGTGGCAGCGGGAAGTCATATGCCATTTGATAGTTTGACTGGTGATCAATTAGAAGATTCTTTAGCATACAATCGCACAATTGGCAATGATTTAATTATTTGTCCGATGTTACCTGAAGAATACAGAAAAGATGAGGGCGCTTATTATCGTGCTGCGGAAGAATTAAATGAAATCGGTCGCAAGTGTAAGGAAGCTGGTTTTACATTTGCCTATCATAATCATGATATGGAATTCTTTGATTTAGGGAATGGCAAACGCGGCTTCGACATTATTTTTGAAGAAACCGATCATGAATATGTCAAAATGGAGCTGGATTGCTACTGGGCAACGCATGCAGGGGTAGATCCATTACAAACGATTAAGGCATATGACGATATCGCGGTTTCCCTACATATTAAGGATATGACTGTCGAAAATGGCGAAAAGCGCAGTATCGAGATTGGCAGAGGCTCTTTAGATATTAAAACGCTTTGGGAGACCGGAGAAGCTGTTGGTGTTGAATGGTATGTTATTGAACAGGAGAAATTTGATGGAGACCCATTAGATAGTGCGCAAGAAAATGTTGTGAAACTAAAGGAATTAATCGGAAGTAATTGATGTTTTTGGTCCCCCCTTTTAGGTAGTAAAAGGGGGATATCTTATGGAATGAATATCCCGACCTTCTCTTTTCAATAAAAGAACTTCTAATGTACAAAGCATAGATAAACATTTCCCGTTAGATTGATTATATGGGTAACATCGAGTCACATTATCCCATTGCGTTTCCTGAAACTATTTGTCAGCTTATTAAACTAGATAGGATAGAAAAGCTGGTAAAATCCGTTCACAGGGCTCGTTAATGGTATAATCCCATCCCTTTCTGTTATGCTAAGAGAGAAGGCTTCTTATGGTTTTATCCACAAAAAATAGGGTATGAAAACAAATAAGAGGTGAGGAATTGGAGGGATTTGTATGTTAGGGAATTTATTCAAAAAGAAAGAAACAAATATGGAAGTCGTATCACCAATGACAGGGGACGTCGTTACTCTAGAAGACGTTCCTGATCAAGTTTTTTCACAGAAAATGATGGGAGAAGGAATCGCTATTGCCCCAGTTAATGGAGAGGTTGTAGCCCCTATTGATGGAGAAGTTGTCGATGTTTTCAGAACGAAACATGCCATTAGTTTGCATGCTAATAATGGGGCAGAAATATTAATTCACATGGGTTTAGAAACGGTTGAATTGGATGGCAAGGGTTTTGAAATCCATGTAACGAATGGACAAAAGGTAAAAAAAGGTGACGATTTGGCCAGCTTTGATTTGGAAAGTGTGACGACAGATGGTTATAAAACCATTACACCGCTGATTGTCTTGAACAGTAAAGAATTTGAACTCACCGATTATGTGTCTGAACAACAAGTTCAAGCAGGTCAAACCCCACTCTTTCAATTAGATAAACAATAAATAGAAGTGCAGACGTCCGTAGATGGACGTTTGCACTGATCTCATGTCAAAAGTGTAAAAATAACAAAGGGGATGAGACAAATGAGTAATTCGGCCGTGTTGACGGGCTTAAAACAGCTTGAGGTATCGTCTCAGACAACGCCTGAGGTGGCACTTGATGAGGTGATCATTCGAGTGAAAAACTGTGGTGTTTGTGGAACCGATTTACATATATATCATGGTTATCCTGGAAGTGCAGAAGTAGTTCCGCCAAGGGTTTTAGGGCACGAGTTGGCAGGTGAGATTGTTGAGGTTGGAGAAGCGGTAAAAGACTTACAGGTAGGTGACCGCATTTCCGTTGATCCTAATATCTATTGTCATACGTGTGAGTTCTGTAGAAAAGGTTTACCAAATCTTTGTGAAAATCTGCAAGCAATCGGGGTGACCAGAGATGGTGGTATGGCGGAATATTGTGCCGTACCAGCTGCGAACTGCTATCCTATTCCTGATCAGATGACATTTGAAGAAGCAGCATTAGTGGAACCACTTGGCTGTGTACTTCATGGTTACAAAAAATTAACCATCCGTCCAACTGACCATATCTTGATTATTGGTGGAGGTTTTATTGGTCAACTATTTCTTCAACTAGTAAAACAACAGGGAACAGCTAAAATTACCGTCAGCGAACCAATGACGGATAAGCATGATAAGTTAAAGCAATTGGGAGCAACCGACACCATTAGTCCAGATGCCGTATCTGATGCTGCGCCAGCGGATATTGTTATCGAGTGTGTTGGGAGAAAGGATAGTGTAGAAACAGCGATTCAACAAGCAAAAAAAGGTGGACAGGTTTTGTTGTTCGGTGTCGCTTCTCCCGAACTAAAGGCAGAAATTGCACCATTTGAGATTTTTTCTAAGGAATTAAGGATATTTGGTTCTTTTGTAAATCCTTATACACATGAAGACGCCATTCAATTGATCGCAAATAAGCAGGTACAGGTAGAGGGGCTTATTAGTCATCGATTGAAATTAGACGAAGTGCCAGAGTTGTTGCATGATTATGCAAGTTTCCATGTTAGCAAAGCAGTTATAAACTTGGAACAGTAACGAGGCTATTTTATGTTAGTGACGATTGTACTGTTATTGATTTACGCTCTGTCATTTGTATTGATATACCAAATAACAAAGCAAGACAAGGAAGAAGGAATGTCAGTTGTTATCGTTGCCACGACATTACTTGCCCTGATACCAACGGCTGTTATTGCCTTGATAGGTTTTGTGATCTTTGGGTCTACTAGTTTGATCAACCAGTTGTTTTCTTTAGAGATTCCGACTAGTCAATTGATTATGTTAGCGATCGGTATATTGGTCTATTTATTTACGTTGGATAGTATTATAGAAATATTTATTAAGTATATCTTTCGGAAGCCATTGTTGGTTCATTTGATGATGGGTGTGATACGGATTGGATTATTCTACATAGTTAGCGGGATGGTTGGTTTGCCAGATCACATGTCACTTATTTTGGCGGTGGGTGTTTCGGTGATTGTACTATTGTTTGAACGCCTATATGAAATACAAGAAAAAAATAAAGAGAAAGAATAGATGAAAAGCAAGGAAGAGAGTATCATATCTCATCCTTGCTTTTTTTTGTAAGATCAGACAATATAACATTCACGATTTTGTTACATTTATAAGTTCAACTTATATCGTAATAAAGGAACGAGCGGGGTTTTCCTGGTTGTTCTTACAAGATCAAACAATGGGTATGTTTACTTTTATTCAATAAAGATATATTTGATATATTTTTATGTTCAAAAATCGGGAAATGAAAGTAAAATAGAATAAAACATTGATATAAAGGTGTAATGAAGGTATGTCTATTTGATATAATAACATATAAATAAGTTATTGACATAGAAATTAAAATATGTATAATTGATGACAACGGTTACATATGATATATAGTATATAGTTATATCATTTAAGTGGCTGTTTATTTGGCACTTAAAGAAGGGGGGAGGCAGGTTATCGTTTGGTAGGTCCAGGAATTTGATGAAACCAAGGGGGTATAACATTGCGACACTCTATACATGGAAAAATGTTGGTTGTTTTAAGCTGTTTCATTGTCATTATCTTAGTTGCTTGTTCTTCAGATGAGGAAAGTGGTGGAAGTGGGGGAGACGCTAATACCGTAGAGTTCTGGCACCCGATGACTGATACGTCTGGAGAGGCGGTAGAGAAGGTTATTGAAGAGTTTGAAAAGCAAAATTCTGATATTAAAATCGACGCAACCTATGTAGCGAACCAGGGAGAGGGGCAGAATGAAAAGCTGCTCACAGCTATTGCGGGCGGTAACCCTCCTGACGTAGCCTATTTTGATCGATTTGAAGTAGCGGCATGGGCGGCGCAGGGTTCTTTGGAGCCATTGACAGAGTTAGCCGAACAAGATGGTATAAGTCAAGACAACTATTACGATTTTGCATGGGAAGAAGCCAATTATGAGGACGATTTGTATGCGATTCCAACCACGACCGATTCACGATTGCTTTTCTATAATAAAGATCATTTTGAGGAAGTTGGATTAGATCCAGACAGCCCGCCAAGCACAATCGAGGAGTTAGAAGAGGCGGCTGAAAAATTAACGATCAAGGAAGGGAATCGTTTTGAAAGAATCGGTTTTATTCCTTGGTACGGTCAAGGTTGGTTCTACGGCTGGGGCTGGTCATTTGGCGGAGACTTCTACGATCCAGAAACTGGTGAGGTAACGGCAGATGATCCGAAGAACGTCGAAGCATTAGAATGGATGACGGAATTTGGTCAAGAGTACGGTGTGGAAGATATTGCAGGCTTTACCGATTCTCAGGGGAGCGGAGCGATGGATCCATTTGTATCAGGTCAGCTTAGCATGAAAATAGATGGGAATTTTGGTGTAGCTTCACTGGAAAAATTCGCTCCTGATTTGAATTATGGGGTAGCTCCAATTCCGACACCTACAGGTGATAACTTCACCACATGGTCTGGCGGTTGGTCTGTAGTGATGCCAAAGGGAGCGGAAAATCAGGAAGCGGCTTGGGAATTCTTAAAGTTTTTTGGTAGTGAAGAAGGACAAAGAATTTTTAGTGAAACAAGTAGAGATTTTTCTGTTATAGAATCCGTGAATGACTCCTTAGAATATACCGATGACCCAATTTTTGCTGAATTTATCAATATACTTCCAGAATCTAATTCTCGTCCTGTTATGACGGAAGGTTCGCTATATTGGAATTCGCTTGCTGATGCGGTTGAAGCAGCAACTAGAGGCAATGGTACACCGCAAGAGAATTTAGAAAAAGTAACCCAGCAAGTAACGGACGCTTTGGGAGAATAAAATCGTAAAGGAGAAGTTCATCCTTCTCCTTTACCCTTTACATGAAGGAGGTAATACCCATGAAGAATAAAGCGCAGATGGAGGCATCGCTTGGATCGATAAAGAAAAAATCAAAATGGCAAGGCTCATCATTAAATGGTTGGTTATTTGCTTCGCCTTGGGTGATTGGTTTAATCCTGTTTTATGCATTCCCGTTATTCTCTTCTATTTATTTTAGCTTCACTACATACAGCATATTGAGTCCGGGTGAGTTCGTTGGCTTAGGTAATTACAAACAATTATTTAGTGACGGATTATTCTGGCGATCGATTTATAATACCGTCTATTTTGCGGTTTTATTTGTACCTCTGAGTATTATTATCGGGGTAGCGCTGGCAATGCTGTTAAACATGCGGGTGAAAGGAATGGCAGTGTATCGTACCATTTTCTTTCTACCTACATTGGTTCCTCATGTAGCGTTAGCGGTCTTGTGGATGTGGCTGTTAAATCCAGGTTTTGGACTCGTGAATGGGGTGTTGGACGCGATTGGCATTACGGGACCGAACTGGTTAGGCAGTGTGACCTGGTCCAAACCATCGCTTATTTTAATGTCGTTATGGGCAATTGGTCAGCCGGTGATTATTTACCTCGCAGGTCTTGGCGATATTCCGCAAGAATTATATGAGGCAGCCGATGTCGATGGAGCAAGCTGGCTGCAGAAGACGTTCAAGGTAACCTTGCCGTTACTTACCCCGGTTATCTTCTTTAACTTGGTGATGGGAGCGATTGGTGCCTTCCAGCAATTCACTTTACCTTATACGATGACACAAGGACAAGGGACACCAGATAACTCCCTGACCTTCTATGTCATGTATCTGTACGACAATGCCTTTAAATATTTTAAGATGGGGTATGCGTCTGCGATGGCTTGGATTCTGTTTATTGTCATTATGCTCTTAACGGCAGCTATATTTATCTCATCCAAGCGATGGGTGCATTACCAAGGTAAATAAAAAGGGAGGTAGTAGAACATGCAACCAAAAGTCAGGCAAAACGTGTTAAGAACATCTGCTCATGTAGGTCTAGTCGTTGCTTCTGTATTTTTCTTGGTACCGTTTTTGTGGATGGTATCTACTTCTTTGAAGCCGGTAACACAAATATTCACGTATCCACCGGAGTTTATCCCGAATCCTTTTCAATGGAGTAATTATCTCGAAGCGACCGAGTATATCCCATTCTTTAGTTATTTGTCAAATACTGCGGTGATTACCGTGTTCAGTACAATTGGGGTGATCATTTCTTGTCCGTTAGTCGCTTATAGCTTTGCGAAATTAGAATGGAAAGGACGCAATACGATGTTTATCATCACGATTGCCGTCATGATGATTCCTATGCAAGTGACGATGATTCCGCTCTTTCTCTTATTTAATAAAATCGGCTGGGTAGGCACACCATTACCACTAATTGTGCCAGCATTTTTTGGGGTGCCATTCTCGATATTCCTCATGCGGCAATTTTTTATGGGGTTACCGAATACCTTGCGTGATGCGGCGAAGATTGACGGAGCAAGTGAGTTTCGAATTTATTGGCAGATTATGTTGCCACTTGCCAAGCCGGCTGTATTAGCGGTAGGGTTATTTCAATTTATGAATGTTTGGACGGATTTTATTGGTCCCTTACTATACCTGACCGATGAATCGCAGTATACACTGTCGCTGGGGCTGCAGCAATTCCAAAGTCAGAAGGGTACCGAATGGGGCTTAATGATGGCCGTCTCGACGATGATGACTTTACCTATTATTGTGTTATTTTTCTTTATGCAACGTACCTTTATCCAAGGGATTACGTTTAGTGGGATTAAATAATTAAGGAGATGATAGACAATGGATTTTCCAATTGGTATGCGCCTATCGCCGAAGCTTGCAGCAAAAGGACTGGAATATGTCGCTGATTGGGCGGCGAATCAAGGTATGGACGTGATCGATGTTCCGGAGTGGAATCAAACCACCAAAACAATATTTGATAAGTATGGACTCCAGGTAGGATCGATTGATGGTCGAGGAGCAGTTGGTAATACCAAGCTATTAAGTCTGGATGCGGAAAAAAGAAAACAAGCCGTTTCCGATATAATGGAACAGATGTCAGAGGTGGGTGCATTAGGTGGTAAGGTGCTCTTTATGTGCTTAATACCTGAAGATAATCAAACACCGAAAAAACAGAGCTTTGCCTTATGGAAAGAAACCTTTCCAGATATTATCCATCATGCAGAAAAAGAAGATGTCTATATTGCATTAGAAGGGTATCCTGGACCCGCACCGTACTATCCAACAATTGGTTGCACGCCTGAAATGCTAAGAGCGATGTTTCAAGCAATACCTTCCAAACATTTTGGATTAAATTTTGACCCTTCTCACCTTGTTCGATTAGGAATTGATTATATGCGGGTCTTGACGGAGTTCGGAGATCATATTACCTATTGCCACGGCAAGGATACCGAGTTACTGAGAGAGGAATGGTATGAATATGGTGGATTGCCTGCTGTATTTGGGCCCGCATTCGATTTTTCTGAAGGGTCATGGCGCTACACCATTCCAGGTCATGGAGAAGTGAACTGGAGTAAAGTAGCTTCCGGCCTTGAGAAAATAGGCTATAAAGGACCGATTAGTATTGAATTAGAAGATCATAGGTATTGGGGCTCGCTAGAATTAGAAAAACAAGGTATGATAAAAGCAAGGGAACATTTAGTAAACTATTTTAAATGATCCTTTGTATATGAAAATGAGGAGGCTTACATGCATGAAAAGAACAGTTAAAGTGGGGATTGTAGGTTGTGGAGGTATTGCTAATGGCAAGCATATGCCTAGTTTGAGCAAATTGAAACATGTGGAGATGGCTGCATTCTGCGATATCGAAGCAGACCGTGCAGAGAAAGCGGCTCAGGAATATGGAGTGGACGGAGCGAAGGTATACCAAAACTATCAGGATATGCTGCAAGATACGAGTATAGAAGTGATTCATGTTTGTACACCAAATCACGTTCATGCGGAGATTACCGTGGCTGCATTGGAAGCGGATAAGCATGTGATGTGTGAAAAGCCAATGGCCAAGACAACCGAAGAGGCTCAAGAAATGGTCGATGCAGCCAAAAGGACAGGTAAGAAACTGACGATTGGCTATAACAACCGTTTTCGTCAAGATAGTCAATACTTACATAAAGTATGTGAACAAGGGGATCTTGGTGAAGTTTATTTTGCAAAAGCTCATGCAATTAGAAGAAGAGCAGTACCGACTTGGGGTGTGTTTTTAGATGAAGAAAAACAAGGTGGCGGCCCATTAATTGATATTGGAACACATGCCTTAGACCTTACCCTTTGGATGATGGATAATTATAAACCGAAAGTGGTGATGGGTTCTTCTTATCATAAGCTAGGTAAGAAAAAGGATGCAGCGAATGCTTGGGGTCCCTGGGATCCAGAAGAATTTACTGTGGAAGATTCTGCTTTTGGTTTTATCACGATGGAAAATGGCGCGACGATCGTATTGGAATCTAGCTGGGCCTTAAACTCTTTAGAAGTAGATGAGGCAAAATGTTCCTTAAGTGGTACAGAAGGCGGGGCCGATATGAAGGACGGTTTGCGATTAAATGGCGAGAACTTTGGGAAATTATATGAAACCAAGGTGGAACTCAATTCTGGCGGTGTTGCTTTTTACGATGGAAAGGCGGAGACAGATGCCGATTTAGAGGCAAGACTATGGATTGATAATATCATAGAGGATACTGAACCGGTCGTAAAACCAGAAGAAGCCATTGTTGTCACGCAAATTTTGGAAGCAATCTATGAATCGGCAAAAACCGGTAAAGCGGTTTATTTATCATAATTATAGTTGCTCCTAAGCGTCTACTGGATATGATTAGTGAATTTTTAACATTAGATTAGAATTAAAGGGGTTATGACATGAGTGATAAAGCAAAAATTGGAATTATCGGGAGCGGTGGCATTGCTGCCGCTCATGCAAAGGCTTATCTTAGCTTTTCAGATGTGGAAATCGTAGCGGTTGCCGATATCATTCCTGGTAAAGCAGAAGGTTTCATTGAACAATTAGGCATAAAAGGGGCAACTAGTTGTGATAGTGTCGAAGAATTGCTTGCCCTAGACTTAGAAGCAGTTAGTGTTTGTACGCCGAATGTTGCTCATCATGCGACATCTGTGGCAGCTTTAGAGGCTGGGAAACATGTTTTAGTGGAAAAACCACTTGCAGTGACCTTGGACCAGGGTGTGGAAATGGTTAGGACAGCCAAAGCAAACGATAGAATCCTAAGTGTAGGCTTCCAACCTAGATATGATCCAAATATGAAAGCGATAAAAGACTTGATTAACTCTGGTAAGTTAGGGGATGTCTATTATATGCAAGCTGGTGGCGGACGGCGCCGCGGAATGCCTGGAGGAACATTTATTAATAAGGAGTTGGCCGGTGCAGGGGCGATGGCGGATATTGGGTGTTACTCCTTAGATCTTGTCTTAAATGCACTAAATTATCCGAAGCCGCTGACGGTTTCGGCATTTACTTCCAATCTGTTCGGTACCAACCCTACTCATCATCCAGAGGCAGATAAGTTTGAGGTAGAAGATTTTGGTGTGGCCATGGTTCGTTTAGAGGGTGGTAAAGTACTAAACTTCAAGATATCTTGGGCGATGCACATGGATTCGCTAGGTCCTACCTTATTTTTAGGTACAGAGGCAGGCTTGAAATTAACGCCAGCTGGTACCGGACCGTGGAGTGGTGTTTGGGATGGTGGAATCGGTTCGATCGCACTGTTCCATGATTTAGATCATCACCATGTCGAGACCAGTATACCGGTTCAACAGCATACGCTGGATATTTTTACCGAGAAGGTGCGAGATTTTGTAACAGCCGTAAAAGAAGGGAAACCTGCTCCTATACCTGCCGAAGAAATTTTGATCAATCAGGCGATCATTGATGGGATATTGCGTTCAGCCGAGTTAGGAAGGGAAGTAGAGATATCCATACCGGAAATCTAATCATTAACTAAAGGAGTGCTTGTATGGAACTGGATGGTCTAACAGGAAAGGTGCATAAGGTAACCGAGTGGTTAATGGCAATCGTAGTCACCAATTTATTGTGGTTCCTGTTTAATCTGCCAATCGCTTATCTAGGTTTTATGCTGCTAATCGTTGATAATATGCAAGAGATCATTGCCTTGGTGGTATATATTGGGGTATTAACGCCGATTATGTTTTTTCCAGCTACGACTGCTATGTTTGCTGTCTTGCGTTATAAAATACTGTTTCCAGATGAGGACATCGGAATTTTCAAATTATTTTGGAAACATTGGAAGCAGCATTACATTCAAAGTCTGCTTGGTGGAGCTGTTTTGACGTTTGTATGGCTTATTTTAGTCATTGATGGTTACTTTTTTGTAAACCGAGTGCATGAAAACTTTCTCTATCTTTTTATTGTCATTGGTTTTTTTATGTTGGTGATGACCTTGCATTTCTTTTCTGTGACCGTCCATGTGCATACCCAGCTCTTTCAAGGGATGAAAAACGCCTTGATTATAAGCTTGGTTAATCCATTGCTAACCCTTATTCTTGGTCTAGCTAGTCTGGTTATTGTGTACAGCAGCTTTCATGTCAGCACTTTCTTGATTCCTTTTTTCTTAGGTTCACTGATTGCGTATATCTCCTTTTTCGGCTTTCATCGTTTCTTTACCAAAATAATAGATCAACGCTCCCTATCTGCAAAAGGTTAACTGGTGTATTGCTGGTTAACCTTTTTTCGAGTGGCACTTAAATGTTCCTGTATTAATCCAACTAATGCAAGATAAAACCTTTACCAATTTGATTAAACAAGTTAATGATGATCATACACCAATTGAAATCACAAGTGCAAAAAATGGTGATGACGCTGTTCTGGTCAGTAAATGAAGAGACATCAGTGTATCTTACTATTACAGACGTCTAATGGTTTATAGTGTGGATGAAGAACAGAAGGAAATAATTATTTTGTCCGTATATTCACCATACGAAAGAGGACTATAATAAAGAAATACTGAAAAGAGCAGTTGCTATGATGAAGAAATTGTAGCAACTGCTTTTTTTATATTGGAAGCAACATTTCTACTGACAGTTTCTTTAAGCAACCTATATAAGTTGAACTTATAAATGTAACAAAAACGTGTGACAAGCAAGTCTTTGCTTGCTCATATTATTTCCTGATAATACCTTGTTTGATCCATTCGTGTGCATAGTCAGACGTACGTAGACCGAAATTTGGACCGCTTCTTTCACCTGCTGTTTGTTTTTTCTAGTGGAAAATGTCGAAATTTTTCATTAGGCTTCGATTTTTTTGATATAATAGTATATTAATGCAGTAAAAGTACATCGTGGATCTTGAGGTGATATTAATGGGAGCATTGTATGAACAAGTATATGAATCACTAAAGCAAGATATCCTTTCTTTAAAGTACAACATTGGCGAAAAGATACCATCGGAGCAAGAGATAGCAGACGCCTTTTCCGTCAGTCGAATAACGAGTAAAAGAGCACTGGAAAAGCTGGTTCAGGAAGGATTTGTTAAGCGGCAGCGGGGGAAGGGCACCTTTGTGCTGAAGACAAACGAGTCTGCTGTAAGGAGTGAAAAAGAGAATAACTCCAAGCCAGTGTTTGGTTTAATCGTACCTAATTTTGACACTAGCTTTGGAATAGGGATCATAGAAGGTATTGAAGAAGCTGCTCATGGTGAATGTTTGATTATGCTCAAACGCTCACTAGGAATACCAGAACGAGAAGAGGATGCGATCAAAGAGCTGTTGGAATACGGGGTAGATGGGCTTATCGTTTTTCCAGCTAAATCTCAGTATTACAGCTCTGAAATTTTGAAAATGATTGTGAATAAATTCCCATTCGTTTTAATCGATCGCAGCTTCCATGGAATTGCGGCACCATCTGTCACAACCGATAATTTTCATGCAGCGAAGAAAGGAATTAACTATTTATTTGATTTAGGGCATGAACAGATTGGGATATTGATTCCTGAAGATTATGAAATAACTACGATCAAGGAACGGTTAAATGGGATTGTTAGTGCCTTTGCAGAGAATAAAGTAAGTGTGAATCGGGCTTATTGGTGTGATACAATTAAGCGAATCTCAGCTACAGAGAAAAGAGATATTGCATTAATGAAGCAGTATCTAGAGGAAAACCCAGATTTGACGGCGCTGATGGCTTTGGAATATAAGATCGCAGTATTAGCCAAAATTGCCGTAGAACAGTTAGGGAAAAAGGTGCCAGAGAATATTTCGATTTTATCATTTGATAGTCCAACCGTAACGAGTAGTCAGTGGCGTTTTACCCATTTGAAACAAAATGAAAGTGAGATTGGCAGACGCGCCTTGCAAATGCTACTGTATATGCAGGAACATGGGCTTGGCTCCGACAAAGAACAAGTGAAGGCAACGTTCCAGGAGGGGAATTCTACTCGATCATTGATTGATACCTCTATTTCCGATGTAGATTTGGAAAAATAATATAAGGGCGGGAGGCTTCCCGCTTTTGTTTTATGCTGCAAATTTATTCCCCTTCATTTTGAGAATAATGGATATCATGGAACGTGTTGTTTATGACACCTTACTTAGTCATGAAACCACCAATTAACCAATAAGTAATTATCTTCCTGTAATAAGAAAAAAATAACCATTCCAATTAATGATTATAACATCTATAATAATGTTTGACTATAAAGAATAACAAAACTAACAAAAAAGGATGAAGGATATGGCTTCAAAAATCACTGTGCAAATGATTGCAGATGCAGCCGGTTATTCTAAGTATGTGGTTTCTAAAACTTTAAATAAGCAACCGGGCGTCAAAGAAAGTACTAGAAATAAGATACTATTTGTTGCGGAACAACTAGGATATTTTAATAATAATCAAGAGAAGAGGGCAGTCACAGCTAGAAACGATGGGTTTGTATTAGTGGTTATGCCAGATCAGCGCTATCAAAATGCAAAGTCTAATTACTGGGGCAAGGTATTTGATGGTATTCTCAGTACATTGGAACAATTGAATTATGGATCTGTTGTTATTTCTAGTAAAGACCATTTGGTGGATAAGATAAAGGGGGATTCATTATTTGGAATAATAACGGTTGGATACATACCTACTGATATGCTGTTGAGTTTAAGTAATCTGTATCCAGTGCCGTTTGTGATGGTGGATCATGAGGATGACATCATTCAGGCGGATCGCATTTTTGTTGATAATTTTCAAGGGATGTATAAATTGACTAAACATGTGCAGATGTTGGGCCATAAGCAAATCTGTTTTATAGGGGATAATGGTTTCGCGCCGAGCTTCTATGACAGATGGTTAGGTTTTAAAGAAGCGTTGGAGGAGCAAGGGATCTTCCATTCTAATCAACGGAATCTTTTAGAGTTGGATTACAATAGTAATGGAATTGAGCAAGAGTTCTTACATCACATCAACCGTTGGGAAGAAGAAAGAAATATACCGACAGCCCTCATGTGCGCAAATGATGAAATGGCTACTAAAATATCGAAGGTTGTAATAGATAAGGGTCTAAGTATTCCTAGTGATATCTCAGTAACAGGATTCGATAACATTGACTATAAGATGAAAAATATACCACCGCTTACCACTGTTCAAGTGCTGAAAGAAGCAATCGGTCAACGAGCAGTTAGTGAATTAATGTGGCGTTTAGAAAATCGTTTTTTTCCAAATGAACGTGTTCAGATCGCTTGTGAGCTTCTTATCAGAAAATCGACAGCAAAACCGAAAAAATAAAACGTTTACACTTCATGATTTTTGTGATAACATCTTTCTTGTAATAACAAATAAAATAACAAGAATAACAAGAAAGGGTGTTAGCATTGAGAAACAAAGTCTTTTTGCTATTAGCTGTATTTGTGCTGCTATTGGCTGTGTTAGTAGCATGTAATAGTAACGAAAGTTCTTCTGAAAGTAATGAAAGCGCTTCAGAATTAACGATGTGGGCATGGCCAGGCTTTGGTTTAGAAGAACTGGCGGCGGAATATGAAGAAGAAACAGGTATAACGATTACGATTCAAGAAGCAGAATATGGAGATGTTCATCAAAATTTAATAACAGCCCTTGCTTCTGGCTCTGGTGCCCCTGATATTTCAGCCGTGGATCAGGGATACCTTGACCAAATGAAGCAAAATCAGGATCAATTTAATAATTTATTTGATTTTGGAGGAGAAGAATTAGAAGGTGTTTATTTAGATGCAAAGTGGGCACAAGCAACTAACGTAGAAGAGGATTTTCTGTTAGGCGTGCCAACAGATGTTGGTCCGATGGTAATGGCTTATCGAGAAGATATATTTGAAGAAGCGGGTTTACCAACTGATCCAGATGAGGTGGCAGCGGCGATTGATTCTTGGGATGCATATGTAGAGGCAGGCAGACAAGTACGAGAAAATACCGACGCTTATATGATTAACCGAACAACGGATTTATATTTAGCTATTTTAGATCAAGCAGAGACGCAGTATTTTACAACAGATGAGGAGTTTATTGGGGATGAAAGCGAGCAGAGCTTGAAAGCCTGGGAGATTGCTTCAGATGCTACTGATATTTCGATGAATATAGAAAGAAGTACTCCTGAGTGGGGAACAGCGCTAGGTAATGGGGAAATTGCCACTGTATTGCTGCCACCATGGATGCTGCAAAATGTAAAAAATGCGGCACCGGATACTGCTGGACAATGGAATATTACCTTTATGCCAGAGGGATCAGGCAACTTCGGTGGTTCATTCTTAACCGTTCCAAAGCAAAGTGAGCACCCACAAGATGCTTATGATTTTGCTAAATGGATCATGGCACCGGAGCAACAATTAAGAATATTTGAGAATGGTGGTCCGTTCCCTTCTACACCAGGGGTATATGATGAGCCAGCTATTCAAAACCTGGAAGATGATTTTGTAAACAGTGATCAATTAGGTGTGTTATATGCGGAAGCGGCTGAAGAAATAGTAGCAGGGTACAAGGGTGTAATGCATGACCCAATTAGTGAGTTATTTCAAGATGCACTGATATCCATTGAAGATGGAAGTGTTTCCGAAGAAGAAGCTTGGAACCAGGCGCTCGAGGAAGCAGAACGCCAGCTAGGTCGTCAATAATTTTTTACTTAGGATAGGGGAGTTACTAGCTTCTCTATCCCTAAATGGAAGGAGGCAATGGTAATGCAAACAGAACAAAGCTTATCGAAACCGATCAAAAAGTATCATCAAAAAATGAGTGAATTAAAATCTGGATATTTGTTTATATCGCCATTTTTTGTTTTGTTTGGTATCTTTGGTGTTTTTCCACTTGTGTTTACGTTATATATATCTTTTCATAAGTGGGATATTTTAGGGACAACGGAGTTTATTGGTCTAACAAACTATATTGGTTTAATTGTAAACGACCCGTTATTTTGGAAATCGGTAGGTAATACCTTTAGTATTTGGGCATTATCCACCATTCCTCAATTAATCATGGCACTGTTCATTGCTTTTTTCTTAAATCAAACATTTTTGAAGTATAAGTCCTTTTTTCGGTTAGCGATCTTTATGCCTAACGTCACTTCTGTCGTAGCAGTAGCCTTGGTTTTCTCCGTGATTTTTGGATCGCAATATGGTTTAGTCAATTATTTATTATCCGTTTTAGGGCTTGATGCGATTAATTGGAGTGGATCATATTTTGGTACACATATTGCGATTGCAGTGATGGTGATGTGGCGCTGGATAGGTTATAATGCCATTATTTATTTAGCGGGGCTTCAAGGAATTCCTAAGGATTTATATGAAGCTGCCACTATTGATGGGGCGAGTAAACTACAACAATTACTACATATAACGGTACCGCTTTTACGCCCAATTATCATCTTTACGGTCGTACAGTCGACCATCGGTGGTATGCAGTTATTTGCAGAACCGTTATTGTTTGGAGAAGGTTCGCAATCTCAGGGGCTAACGATGACTCTCTATTTATATCAAGAAGCATTTAACCGTTTTTCATTTGGTTATGCTGCTGCTATTGCTTGGATGTTATTTTTTATCATCATTATCTTTTCTTTAGTCAATCTTTATCTAACAAGAAAAATTAGTACAACGTAAGAAGGAGGGGAAACCAAGTGAGTCAAGTGGGCGAAAAGAAACTATCACAAATAGTAATGTACACATTTATGTTTGTTTGTTCGATATTGTCAATTTTTCCTTTTTATTGGATGTTTGTCGTCGGTTCCAATACTACTTCTGCCATCAATCATTTTCCGCCAGCTATTATCCCAGGATCAAATTTTTTTGATAATACGCTAGCAGTATTTGATAAGATTCCTTTTTTACAGGTGCTTTGGAATTCGGTGTTTATTTCGGTAGTGGTCACGGTTTCTGTGTTGTTTTTCTGTTCCTTAGCTGGTTTTGCCTTCTCAAAACTGAACTTCAAAGGCAGAGATGGTTTTTTTATTTTCGTGATTGCTACGATGATGATCCCACCACAGTTAAGTTTAATCCCGAATTTTATGATCATGACCAATTTGGGATGGGTAGATGACTTAAAAGCCGTTATTGTTCCAGCTGCCGTGAATGCGTTTGGGGTATTTTGGATGAGGCAATATATATCATCAGCCGTACCTTATGAATTAATCGAAGCAGGCAGGATAGATGGGTGCAGCAATTTTCGGATTTTTCTCAATATCGTCTTACCTGCTGTACGACCAGGATTGGCAACACTAGGTATCTTTACATTTATGGCTACTTGGAACGATTTTCTTTGGCCTTTGGTCGTGTTAAAAGATAGTAGTGTACAAACCTTACAAATCGCATTAAGAACTTTGAATGATGTATATAATACCGATTACTCTCTTATCTTGACCGGGACATTTTTAGCTACCTTGCCTATTTTATTAGTATTTCTTATCTTTAGCAGGCAATTTATTTCTGGATTAACAGAAGGGGCTATCAAATAATCTAATTGATTAGGACGGTATATGATCATGAATAGAACGTTTGTATTTTCAGATTGGCTATGGGAGCTATTACAATTACATCTGTTATGGTTATGGCATATCCTAAAAGGAGCAGTAGTTTTGGGGGTGTTTCCTGCTACAGCGGCACTATATGCGATTGTAAGACACTGGATGTTACATAGACCAACAGAGAAACTCAGTCACCTTTTTAAAACCTATGTTCAAGACAATTATTGGTTAGCCAATAAAATCGGTTACACATTACTTTTTTTGACCGTTATGATGATGCTTAATTTCTTATATGTTCCCCTTTATAGTGAAGTGTTTCGGTTGATAATGTATGCATTGTTGACCTTATTCTCCATTATTTTATTGATTGAGTGGATCTATTTTATTCCGGTGATTATTCATTGGGAGGGGATGGGTCGAAGCTATTTTGTGCTGATATTTCAATTCGGTGTTCAATCATTGAGCGCGTTTCTCTTGCAATTATTATTTGCTGGTATTTTTCTATGGATTGTTTATCTTTTTCCGGCGTTGTTGCTATTGTTTGGTATGATTCCCATAGCATTTCTGCAAATGGCGGTGATCAATCATTTATATGAGCGATTACAGAGTAATTCTAATCATTCATAGAAGGATCATTTAGTAAGAAAAACCGGGCAAAATTCGCCCGGTTCTTTACTGCTACCCAAAGCTAGATATGAACTGCCGATAAGATGGTTTATGTTAAGTAGACCACTTTTGTGGGCAGTTGACTTTGACCGTTTTTTTGTGCTAGGCGAACGCTCCGGGAATATGCTGCGCTTTTACCCGCGGGGCATAAGTCAACAAGCGACTCGAGCAAAGACCACTCTCGCCGTGTTTCCTATACCGTGGGGCCGGCGTCAGCTAACTAAAAAGAAACCCGCTTTTTAGTGGATCTTCAGCACGTCCTGCGATGCACAGGACGTGCAAGTGCAGGCGTTGCAACAAATGGGCTTCGGTGGGGCGAGTAATCGCAGTCCCAGGACGTTGCGATTTTAGCCTGTAAACCATTTTCCAGTCTCCGCATATTCCCTCCGCTAGATAGACGTACAACAATGGTTGTTACTGCAAAAAGGAAGGCTTCTAAGTATATAGATAGTACGTTAACAAAAAGAAACAAACCGTCCACCGATTTTTCGGCATCGCGATAGATCCATGCTACGAAATAATCCTTCTATCTATAAGAATAATAACGAGCAAATCATTCTCTAAAAAGGTGTTGTGGCTAGCTTATTTTGCAGGATGATAGTGCCTCGATTCCTTCATCTAAGCAGTCCATTCGATTGTAGTAGTACTACTACTCAGCGGAGAAAATAAGTGGAGACTCCTGTGGGAAAGCGCAGTGTGAAGACCCCGCAGGAAGCGAACTTCGCTGACAAGGAGGCTGAGCGCAAGCCCACGGAACGCGGAACCTATTTTCGGAGCGCCATCTAGCAGAGACAAACACTCAACTTTACTACACGGAATAGATGGACTTGTTACTTAACATCATCCATCTTATCGGTATCGCGATTCGTTCCAGATCAAAAACATTTCAAGTCCTATTATACCAAGGATTATACTTTGCTTATAAATAAAAGACCGAGCATTGACCCGGTCTTTTTACACTAGATGGTACGATACAAGGAACTGATCGATTGCTGTTCGTAGAGGCGAACAATAGCTTCAGCCAAAACAGGTGCAACCGTCAATTGGGTAATGCGGTCGATCTTCTTATCTTCAGAAAGAGGGATCGTATTCGTTACAATTAATTCCTTTAATACAGAATCCGTTATTCTGCCAATTGCATCATCAGAAAGTACGGGATGCGTCGTACAGGCATAAATTGCTTTTGTCCCGTTATTCTTTAATGCCTGTGCACTTGTGGTAATGCGATAGGCTGTGTCAATAATGTCATCAATGATAATCGCCGTCTTATCTTCTACTTCTCCCACTACATCGATATTAGCGGCATGATCACGAGGGCCACGACGGTCAATAATCGCTATGGGGGCCTTAAGACGGTCTGCCAATTGGCGAGCGCGTGATACACTGCTATGGTCAGGAGCAACGACGACAACATCCTCCAATTGTTTGGTTTCTAAGTAACTGCCGATCAGCGGGATAGCTGTAATCGGATCAACAGGAATATCAAAAAAGCCTTGTGCTTGAGGGGCGTGTAAATCAACGGATATAATTTTCGTTGCCCCAGCTTGTTCGATTAAATCGGCAAGTAGCTTAGCCGTAATAGGTTCCCGTGCACGAGATTTGCGGTCTTGCCTTGCGTATCCAAAATAAGGGATAACCACGTTGATAGAGCGAGCGGAAGCCCTTTTTAAAGCATCCACCATAATCAACAGCTCCATCACATGATCTTCTACTGGTTGATAGGTGGATTGGATAACAAATACATCACAACCTCGGATGCTTTCTTCAATATTGATTTGCATTTCTCCATCACTAAATCTTTTCACCGAAGTTTTCCCCAAATCAATACCAATATGTTGTACGATTTCCTCGGCTAAGGGTATGTTTGAATTTAATGCAAGTACTTTTAATTTAGTGTTTTGATATCTATCACGCAAGCAAAAGACCTCCTATATGTTATTGAAAATGTTTCAAGTAATTTACTTTATTCTTATTATCGCAAAAAGTGGTGAAAGACTCAAGTTATCTTTGCTTAAAAAAGTGTTGAATGAAAGTGAAAATTTGCTTGGTCTGTTCCCTCAATAATTCTCTTGTTTGTGACATGCATTCTTCTAATGAAAGAGGTCGGTTGACAATGGAAAAACAACCATAAAAGTGCTGTCGCAATTTTTCAGATGGAACAATGGCACCAGATAATAGAATTACCGGTTTTTGATATTGATTGGCTAGTTCTGCCACATATCCAGGAGCTTTACCATATAAGGTTTGTTCATCACTTTGCCCTTCACCTGTAATAATAAAGTCTGCTTCCTTGATATGCTGCTCCAAATCGATTGCTTCTGCAATTAATTTAGCACCAGAGGACAAGTGACCATTTAAGGTAAGAAAGGCAAAACCTAATCCCCCAGCTGCGCCAGCACCGGCAGTATCTCTCCAATGACCATGAAGCTGTTCTTCTAACAACGATGCAAAGCGATTTAGGGCCTGATCATACTGTTTGATTTGTTCAGGGGTAGCGCCTTTTTGCGGTCCGTAAATCAAACTAGCTCCGTGCTGACCGCATAATGGATTGTCTACATCACATGCAATCTGAAAATCGGCTTGAAAGACACGTTTATCAATGCCAGATGTATCAAGACGGTCCATTTCCAGCAGGTCCTGCCCATACTTATCTAAAACATTGCCGGCAGTATCAAATGCTTTTAAACCTAACGCCTGCAGCATGCCTAAACCTCCATCATTAGTGGCACTGCCCCCTAGTCCAACGATAAACTGTGTACAACCTTGATCAAGGGCTGCGGAAATCGCCTGCCCAATGCCAAATGAAGTTGTCCAGTCAGGATTTCTTTTGTGTTCAGGGACCTGATAAAGTCCAGCATGCATAGCCGTTTCAATCACAGCGGTCTGCTTATCGATAATTGCATAACTCGTCTCGATTACTTCTCCTAATGGACCAGCTGTCATTAATTTCATACGTCTTGCCTGTTTAGCAGATAAAATAGCCTCAATTGTACCCTCACCGCCGTCCGCCATTGGTTTGGTGATAACGTGAGAGTCGGAAATTTCCTCTATGGCCATTTGTATATTTTCGGCCACTCCTGCGGCAGATAGACTGCCCTTAAATGAATCGGGTGCAACAACGACTTTCATCTTTTATTTCCTCCAGTATGTAATTGATAACTTGATTATAGTAAAGTTATCGTTTTCGAACAAGTGAAGTATGTTTCTACATGATTCGATTAGTCTAAGACTTAACAGATCTTTAGTGATCGATGGATGCGCGCCTGGTCCATAAAAAAACGCACTTAAATAAGTGCGTTTTTTAGCAGGAAGCATTAATTTTCGCCAATAAGGGTTCGACGGATGTTTTTGGATTTTCGAAGTTCCAATAGAATGATGGTGAAGGCGATATGACCATAGATAAGGTTCGCGAAAAACAGCCCCCATAGATACATTTCACCTGATCCGATTCCAACCGTAATATATTTAATAAACGTAAACCAAGCTCCAATTACAAACGGTATTTGCCCTATTGCCGTCTTTTTCCATTTATCAGCCCATAATAAAAAAGGTGTAAAGCTAAATATAAACAAGAAAATCAAAAGAATATCCATTGATTATCACCTCATTAAGTAGTCTTTGTAAGTGTTTACAGTTGTATTATAACACACTCGTTCATTTTTTTGTAACAATTAATTCGAATTTTGGACACAAATTAGATAAAAAATGTTCATAATATTCGATGAAATACAAGAATAGGCATAAATATAGGCTTGAATGTTATATCATTCAAGCCTTGATTGTATTTCACAAATCCAACTACTATATTGGGAAAATCAAAAAATCCCGCCTTTATTCCCTGGTTATCTCATCATACTGCGTAAATGGATCAAGAGCATCTATCAGAAATTATTTCATTCAACTTATAGAGGATGTTCAAAAAGACCAACAAAAATGACGCAGCGAATTTCTGCGTTGGCAATATAGGATCTTCTACTAAGGTCGCCCACGTCCTGTGGGCAACGTAGAAATCAACACATCCTGCGTGAGTCCGTTCCTCACGTATGAAAAGCATACGTTCCGGTACCGGGAGGCTGCACCGCCTTGAACTTTCGACGTACAGGACGTACTAGTGTCGGCGTTGCAACAAATGGGTTCGGTGGGGCGAGTAATCGCAGTCCCAGGACGCCTGAGGTTTTAGCCAACGAGGTCCTTTTTATCGGCATTTTTGAACACGCACTTATATAATCAAAAGAAAATGTTGACTACCGATATGCGAGCAAAGACTTGCTTGTCACGCGTTTTTCTTATAAATCAAAACCACCAGTGTGAACTGGTGGTTTGCTCTGCGGCTGAAAGCCTATGTTACCGGCCTCGGCCTAAAAGGCCCACTGAATGGTTTCCCTTTTGCACCACACTCACTCACTGATTCTAAAAGAATCTCTTATTTCTTCTTATTTTTCTCTCCAGTGAACGGATCAAATTCTTCAAATAATGTTAACTGATCACTCATGTAATCCTCTTTAAGCTGATTTCTAATATATTCTTGAATTTGATTTTTATTTCTGCCCACTGTATCTACAAAGTAGCCTCGACACCAAAATTTACGATTACCATATCTGTACTTTAAATTAGCGTGTCGATCGAATATCATTAAACTACTTTTGCCCTTTAGGTAGCCCATGAATTGAGATACACTTAGTTTTGGTGGAATACTTACTAACATATGAATGTGATCTTTACATGCATTTGCCTCGTGTATCTCAACCCCTTTCCTTTCACAAAGCTCTCTTACTATTTCTCCGATGCTTTTTTTATATTTCCCATAAATAATTTGTCTTCTATATTTTGGAGCAAAAACGATATGGAACTTACATCTCCACTGCGTATGTGCTAAACTATTCTTGTCCTGCATTGGACATGCCTCCTTCTTTGATGAGATTTGGTGGTCGGGAAACCAACCTTATCTTATCATGAAGAGAGGCTTTTTTGCCCCCACGCTTGAAGCTCTATGGAACCCCCGGCATAGCCAGGGGTTTTCAAAGACCATAAAAAAACCTTTTCCCCAGTTAAGGAGGGGAAAAGGATGAAATATCAACCTGTGTTACGAAGTCCAGCGGCAACACCATTGATGGTCAATAATGCCTCCGATAATAATTCTTGATATTTCTCGCTGTCTTCATCGATATCTCGCAATTTAGACACGAGCTGTACTTGCATGAAGTTTAACGGATCAATTAATGGATTACGAGCACGCACCGAATCTTTAATATTCTGGCGGTTATCCAATAGTTCTTCTTGATTTGTTATTTTAAGGACAATATCTTTTGTCACTTGGTACTCTTCTTTGATAGCTCCAAAAATACGCGAACTAATCTCTTTATCTTTCATCATATTGGCATACTCTTGCGCTGTTTGAATATCTGCTTTGGTTAGAGCCATTTGCAGATTGTTGATCGTTGCATGGAAAAAAGGCCAGTGCTTATACATTTCCTGTAGTAACTCTAAGTTGTTGGTTTCGTCAAGGTATTGCTTCAGTCCTGTTCCAGTCGCATACCAAGCAGGAAGTAACTGGCGACTCTGTGTCCATGCAAATACCCATGGAATGGCACGAAGGTCTTCGAAACGATCACTGCCTTTACGTTTCATAGGTCTTGAACCGATGTTTAGGTCTCCTAACTCATGTAGCGGTGTTGCTTGGTTGAAGTACTGGATAAACCCTGGATCTTCAAATACCAATGCTTGATATTTCTTTAAGGCATAGTCAGAAATAAGATTCATCGCCGTTACTTCTTCAGAAGATGGCTGCATGGTCGAATGATCTTCATTCAGCCCCATAATACCAGTGAGTAAAGTAGCTGTTGCCTGTTCTAAGCTTCGATAGGCAATGTCTTCTAATAGATAACGTGATGATAAGACTTCCCCTTGTTCGGTAATTTTCACACCGTCCCCTAGAGTGACAGCAGGCTGTGATAATAAACTAGAATATAATGGACCACCACCACGTCCTAGTGAACCGCCTCGGCCATGGAAGTACTTCAATTTCACATGGTAGCTTGCTGCGATATCATGGATTTCTTGCTGTGCTTGGAATAGCTCCCAGTTAGCAGTAATGTTTCCACCGTCTTTACTGCTGTCAGAATAGCCAAGCATGATTTCCTGTAGATCACCACGAGCTTCTAGATGTTTACGATATAGTGGAATATCAAACAATTTTTTGATCATTTCAGGTCCGTTTTTCAAGTCGTCAATTGTTTCTAACAAAGGAGCGACATGGATTCGGCTGGTAACATGGCCATTTGGATACACGCGATATAGACCGGCTTCTTTCGCTAATACTAGCACCTCTAGTAAATCACTGACATTGTCAGTCATACTGATTAAGTATACCTCAATTGCTCGCAGACCAAAGGTATCTTGCGCCCTTTTAATCATGCGGAATGTATCGATTACCTCCGAGGTGTCCGCAGTAAACTCATCATAAATCGAAATCATTGGACGAGGGTTCTCTAAAACAGAGACTAACGTGTCCACTTTTTCTTCTTCACTCAATGACGGATAGTCGGATGTAATATTTACTTTCTTGAAAATTTCAGAGAGCGCTGATTCATGCTCACCGCTATGATTACGAACATCAAGTGAAGCCAAATGGAAGCCGAATAAATCCACCTGTCGAATCACCTTACGTAATAGTTTGATAGGATTATCAACGGGATGATGGAGTTTCATGCTTTCCTGGATTAATTGTAAATCGGCTAATAGCTCTTCTGAATTGGCGTAACCCTTACGATCATCTTGTTCCGTATATTGAAGTTTTTTCTGCATAAGTGATAATTTCACTCGATAGACTTCATCTTCTTTATACCAGCCGTTGAAGCCTAGTTCGCGACGATCTTTTTCAATCGAATTTAATAATGCTTCACTTACCGTAATTTCAGAACTGGAATGACTAAGTCTGTTTTTTAACGTATCAATGGCCTTTTCATATTTGCTTAAAACCAACTCACGATGTTTTTTTAATGTATCAAAGGTGGTCGTTGCTTTGACATTTGGGTTGCCATCACGGTCGCCGCCAATCCAAGAACCAAAACGCAAAAATGAAGGAATTTTCCAACGTTGCTGATATTTTTCATATAGTAAATCTTCCAAGTCGTCATGTATCTTTGGTAAAACATCAAATAATACACGATCAAAGAAGTATAAACCATTAGAAACTTCTTTCATTACAGAAGGTTTATTCTGTCTAATTTCTTGAGTTTGCCACAAAATGGTTATTTCATTGGCGATTCGTTCTTTTATCATTTTTTTATCGTATCTTGTATAAGAATAGTCCCATTGTGTTAATAGTCGAGCAATCCGTTTATGAAGTTGCAGAATGGTTCTTCTCGTTGCCTCGGTAGGGTGGGCGGTCATAATCAATTCTAACGATAATTTGCCCAGTAATTCAGTAATTTGATCTGGTGAAACATCGTTATCGATTAATGTATTAACTCCTGCCTCTAATGATCCAGGTTGAACTACTGTTTCGTCTTGTGCTTGGTATTCACGACGTCTTCTTGTACGAAAATTTTGCTCTGCTATATTCATTAGGTGCAGATGAATGGAGAAGGCGTGGATAACACTTTGTCGTAAACCAGGCTCTAGTTCACTGATTTTCTGTTTAATGAGCTCCTGATTGTCTGCCCCTTCTTCTTCTCTTGATTCCCGTGAAAGCAGACGAATTTCTTTTACAGTATTTAATAAAGTATCACCACCCACACTGTGCAAGACTTTATCTAAAATTTGTGTTAAGAAATCTACATCTTGCCATAAGGTGATGGTGGATTTCTGTTCTGTCGTTGTCATATTGCTTCACTTCCCTTCGAAATTTTCGGATTTGTTTTTCGATAAGCTATGTTGGAGGGTGAGTTCATTACCTATCACACCTGTCCAAATATGTGGCTGGAATTGATAGAGGATGACCTTGAATGAATGTTACTTTTTGCCTTTTTGGCACTCATACAAAATACGACATGAAATAAGCACACGTTCTATCATAACATGAAATTGCACAAATGAATAATTTTTTCAATTTTCATACTAATCTACTATTCCGAAAATCCTTCTCATGGCAGGGATTACGCACTCTTTTGTTTATTTAGAGAGGGTGTCTCAATCAATGGAACAAGTCCCACTCATTTATGATTTCTTAACCTCAACTATGTCTGTATACAGTCTTGTCTCTAAGATAGCTGTCTTCTTATGAAAGTTATATTTTGCAATAATCAGTAGCGCATGGTAAATATAGGAGGGGGGTTACTAGAGAAAGGGACGTGGAGAGATGGAATTAAGAGGTGTACTACCAGCCGTAAGGAAGATGAAGGACTTTGAGAAGGTGATAAAAAGCGAACATCCGTTGTTAATCGTGTTAGAAACACGGATTGATCAGCTGTCAAAGATTGTACAGCTTGCCAAACAACATGATAAGTTGGTTTTCGTCCATGCTGATATGATTAATGGGTTAAAAGTGGATCAATATGGTATGGAGTACCTGATTCATCATATAAACATCGATGGTATTATTTCAACGAGAGCCAGTGTGATTGCCTTGGCGAAGCAATACCAAATATATGCCATTCAGCGGTTATTTGCTATTGATAGTTCCGCCATCGAAAAAAATCTGGAATTAATTCACAAGGCTAAACCTGATTATATTGAGGTGTTGCCGGGGATTATTCCCTCTATCGTTAGTGATATCGCCAACCAAATAGATGTCCCTGTTATTGCAGGAGGATTAATTAAAACCAACGAAGAAGTTCAAGCGGCACTGAGTCATGGAGCGGTTGCTATTACGACCTCCAAAGCAGCTTTATGGTGATTGTTGGTTGACAGCGTTTTTATCATATAGTATCTTGTACAATAACAAGTTAATTGATGTGTCGGAGACAAGGAGTCCACACAAACTATATCGTGCTTTCCTAGGAATTAGTGCGATGTAGTTTGTGTGGGCTTTTTTGTTCAGGCGCAAGGGGTGCATCCGTCTCTTGTTAAATTTGTATATTGGTATAAGGGGTGGACAATATGTCTGAATTTTTAGCTGAATTAATTGGAACGATGATTCTGATTATTTTTGGTGGGGGTGTGATAGGAGGAGTCGTCTTAAAAAAATCGAAAGCAGAAGGAGCTGGCTGGGTATTGATTACCTTAGGCTGGGGATTGGCTGTAACAATGGGAATTTATGCAGTTGGCAATGTATCAGGGGCACATATTAATCCAGCGGTGACGCTAGGATTTGCTTCTATTGGTGAATTCCCATGGTCAAAAGTGCCTATGTATATTGCTGCTCAGCTGATCGGTGCGATTATCGGAGCGGTGATTGTCTTTTTTCAATATTTACCTCATTGGAAGGAAACCGAAGATAAAGCAGCCAAATTGTCGGTATTTGCCACAGATCCGGCGATTAAAAGCCTGCCATCCAATCTAGTCAGTGAAATAATTGGAACCTTTGTATTGGTTATGGGATTATTATTTATAGGGGCCAATGAATTTACAGAAGGTTTAAACCCTGCGATTGCTGGTTTATTAATTGTGGCGATTGGGATGTCGCTAGGGGGAACAACTGGTTATGCGATTAATCCAGCTAGAGATTTAGGACCAAGGATTGCCCATGCTCTATTACCGATCAGTGGAAAAGGCGATTCCAATTGGAGTTACGCTGCGATTCCCGTAATTGGTCCAAGCATTGGGGGCATTTATGGCGCGATGTTTTATCATGCGATGTTTACTGGAAATAGGACACTATGGTTTTGGATAATGTCTATTGTGGTAGCCATAATACTAGGGGTAGCTTTATTTATGGAATTAAAGAAAGAGAATCATTCGAACTAGGTTTCATCATCCACCAATCAATAGGTGGTTTTAAAATAAACAGGGATAGGGAGGCTTCAACATGGAGACGTATATTTTATCAATTGATCAAGGGACAACAAGTTCAAGGGCAATCATTTTTAACAAAAAAGGTGAAATTGTCGAAACAAGTCAGCGCGAGTTCGAACAATTTTTTCAAAAGTCGGGCTGGGTAGAACACGATGCCAATGAAATCTGGACATCGGTACTGGCTTGTATTACTGATGTACTGCGGAAGGCAGATATAGAGGCAAACCAAATCGAGGCGATCGGTATTACTAATCAGCGTGAAACGGCCGTGGTTTGGGATAAAGAGACAGGTAAGCCGATATATAAAGCGATTGTTTGGCAATCACGTCAGACAGAAGATATTTGTCGTGAATTACGAGAAGCTGGCTATCAAGATACTTTCCGCAGCAAAACGGGCTTATTGGTTGATGCCTATTTTTCTGGTACGAAGGTTAAATGGATCTTGGACAATGTAGAAGGGGCAAGAGAGAAGGCAGATCAGGGTAAATTATTGTTTGGTACGATTGATACATGGCTGATTTATAAGTTTACCAATGGAGAGGCACACGTAACCGACTATTCTAATGCCTCTAGAACGCTGATGTATAATATTTATGAATTAAAATGGGATGACGAATTACTGGATATTCTTGGTGTGCCGAAGAGCATGCTGCCAGAAGTGAAGGCCTCTTCCGAAGTATATGGAGAAACGAAGGGTTATCATTTCTTTGGTTATAATGTGCCAATTGCGGGTGCAGCAGGTGACCAGCAAGCTGCCTTGTTCGGTCAGGCATGTTTTGAGAAAGGAATGGTAAAAAATACTTACGGCACAGGTTGTTTTATGCTGATGCATACGGGAGAGGAGCCAGTACGGTCTGATCATGGCCTGTTGACGACGCTTGCTTGTGGCGTGGATGGTAAAGTGGAATATGCCCTGGAAGGCAGTATCTTTGTGGCTGGTTCTGCGATTCAATGGCTGCGTGACGGACTACGTATGTTTAAAGATGCCAAAGACTCTGAAAAATATGCTGCTAGAGTAGAATCCGCGGAAGGCGTATACTTAGTACCAGCATTTGTTGGTTTGGGAACCCCACACTGGGATAGTGATGCCAGAGGAGCGGTATTTGGCCTTACTCGTGGTACAACCAAAGAACATTTTATCCGTGCGACATTAGAATCCATCGCCTTTCAGACCAATGATGTATTAGGAGCTATGATTGAGGACTCGGGCATGGAGGTGAAATCGCTACGAGTAGATGGCGGTGCGGTTGCCAATGACTTTCTCATGCAGTTTCAAAGCGATCTGTTAGCTGTTCCGGTACAGCGTCCAGAAGTAATTGAAACAACGGCCTTAGGGGCAGCCTATCTAGCTGGTTTAGCGGTAGGTTATTGGGATAGTAGAGATAAAATAAGTGAGCAATGGCAGATTGATAAAGAGTTTACCAATGAAATGGACGAAGAACAACGTCAGGCCTTAAATGATGGCTGGCAGAAAGCGGTGGAAGCTACCAGAGTATTTAAATAAAGCGAGACTTATCAGAGTGTTTAGAGCTGTGATGAATCAGAAGAAAATAAAGGGGCGAATCATGATGAATTTTTCTAGCAAAAATCGGGAATATTTATACCAGGAAATGAAACAACAGCCATTAGATCTAATCGTAATCGGCGGTGGAATTACCGGAGCAGGCATCGCTTTGGACGCCGTGCTTCGAGGTTTGAAAGTGGCGGTTGTAGAAATGCAAGACTTCGCCGCAGGTACCTCCAGCAGGTCTACCAAGCTGGTACACGGTGGCTTACGTTACCTCAAACAGTTTGAGGTAAAGATGGTAGCAGAAGTAGGGAAGGAAAGAGCGATTGTTTATGAGAATGGCCCACATGTGACGATACCAGAATGGATGATGCTGCCATTTTATCAAGGTGGAACGTTTGGACCGCTATCAACTAATGTTGGGTTGAGGGTTTATGACTTTTTGGCAGGTGTGAAGAAGGATGAGCGTCGTCAAATGCTTTCGAGAGAGGAAGCATTAATCCGTGAGCCATTATTAAAAAAAGAGGCATTAAAAGGGGCAGGATATTATGTCGAGTATCGTACCGATGACGCCAGATTGACCTTGGAGGTAATGAAGAAGGCTGTGGAAAAAGGGGCATTGGCTCTTAACTACGCGAAGGTTACCCAGCTGAACTATCAGGAAGGTCAGATAACAGGGGTAGAAGTAGAAGATCAATTGACAAAAGAGATACACGAACTCTCAGCAAAATATATCGTTAATGCAGCAGGACCTTGGGTAGATACACTTAGAGAAAAGGATCAATCCAAACAAGGGAAAACGCTGCATTTAACGAAAGGTATTCACCTTGTTTTTGATCAAACACGCTTCCCGTTGCAACAAGCGATCTATTTTGATGCGCCGGATGGACGTATGATATTTGCCATTCCTAGGGAAGGGAAGGCTTATGTCGGAACAACGGATACTACGTATGAAGGAGATATTGCCCATCCGACAATGACCGAAGCGGATCGAGATTATGTATTGAAGGCAATTGATTATATGTTCCCTAGCCTGGAGATAAATGCTGAAGATGTAGAATCCAGCTGGGCAGGACTGCGGCCATTAATTCATGAAGAAGGCAAGGATCCATCAGAGATATCACGAAAAGATGAGATTTTTGAATCGGAGTCTGGACTTATTTCCATCGCTGGTGGAAAATTAACAGGTTATCGAAAAATGGCCGAAGATACGATTAATGTAGTTCGGGATAAAATGATTCAGGCAGAACGCAAGGTGTTCTATCCAACTGATACAAAGCATGTACCAATTTCTGGTGGTGATGTGGATGGTTCAAAAGGATTTATTGCCTATAAGACGGAGCAGATTCAAAACGGTTTAGAGCTAGGCTTGTTAACGGAAGAAGCTGGAGAAATAGTGCAACGTTATGGCTCCAATGTTCCTCTAGTTTATGATTATTACAGTAAGGCATTGGAGAATCAGGCGAAAGATCCTATCGTCAAAGCTATGCTGCATTATGGTATCGAGCATGAAGCCGTTTGTACACCGACTGATTTTTTCGTGCGTCGTACCGGTGCGCTGTTCTTTCATATCAATTGGGTTCAGCAGCATAAAGAGGCTGTTATAGAAGAAATGAAACAGGTGTTAAATTGGACACAGGCGCAAACGGAAGCGCACCGCCAAGAATTAGAACAACTTTTATATGAAGCTATTCATCCTACAAAGTCGTGAGAACCATCCCACGGCTTTCTAAGGGTGTAAATACGAGATGATGAATATGACGATATTTCTTAGGTTTTTATGGACTGAGGAGTGGGATTTGTCTTCTCCAGACCGCGAGATTGATTCTTATGGATCCAGGAACGGGATTTGTCTTCTCCAGACCGCGAGATTGATTCTTATGGATCCAGGAACGGGATTTGTTTTCTCCAGTCCGTAAGATTCGATCTTATGGACCCAGGAACGCGATTTACGCTCCTCAGTCCGTAAGATCACCAATAACAAGAGCAATCTACAAACAAACTATATAAGTTGAATGAAATCATTTCTCATCATACCGCGTAAATGGATCAAACTAAGTATTATCAGGAAATATGGCGATCCAAGACTTGCTTGTCACACGTTTTGGTTACATTTATAAGTTCAACTTATATAGAAGATGATTTACTATGATAAATGGCTAGATATGCTAAAATAGTAAAGAAGAGGTGATAAGCATGAAAAAGGTGGTTAACAATCCAGAACAAGTCGTGGAAGAAATGGTGGATGGTTTGGTGAAAGCGCAACACCAGAATCTAAGAAGAATTCCTGGTACGACAGTGATCGTGAATCAAGACGCTCCAATTACAGACAAGGTAGGATTAGTCAGTGGAGGCGGTAGCGGGCATGAACCGGCCCATGCAGGCTATGTTGGAAAAGGGATGCTTGACGCAGCTGTGGTTGGAGAGGTATTTACATCACCAACTCCCGATCAAGTGTTAGAGGGGATAAAAGCGGTAGATAGCGGAGCTGGTGTATTATTAATCATCAAGAATTATACCGGTGATGTGATGAATTTTGAAATGGCAGCAGAGCTTGCCGAGGCAGAAGGAATACAAGTAGAAAAGGTGATTGTGAATGATGACGTAGCTGTAGAAGATAGCACGTCAACAACTGGACGTCGCGGAGTTGCTGGTACTGTTTTTGTCCATAAAGTAGCTGGGGCAATTGCCGATTCTGGTGCTAGTCTAGCAGACGTAAAGGCAGCAACCGAGAAGGTCGTTGACCATGTTCGTTCGATGGGAGTGGCGTTAACACCCTGTACCGTACCAGCTTCTGGTAATCCTAGTTTCACTTTAGCAGATGATGAGATGGAAATAGGCATTGGCATTCATGGAGAACCAGGCATTGAGCGTGTCCAATTGCAGCCGGCCGACAAGATTGCAGAGACATTATTGGAAAAAATATTGGCAGATAAAGATTATATTGGTCAAGAAGTAGCTATAATGGTTAATGGAATGGGAGCAACTCCTGAAATGGAATTGTTTATTGTCTATCGTCAGGTGGAAAAGATATTAGAAGATAAGGGTATTAGAATCCATGCTGCTTGGGTAGGGGAATACATGACATCCTTAGAAATGGCAGGCTTCTCCATTACATTATTGCAGGTAGATGAGGAGTTAAAGAACGCATTGGCTGCTCCCACAGCGGCAAAAGCATTTGATTAAATCATAAAGGAGAGCTTTGATGATCATATTAAACGTAGACCAAACCAAGCAATGGATGGTAGAAATCCATCAAAGAATGGATGAGCATAAGGAGCAACTAACGTCCTTGGATCAGGCCATCGGAGACGGGGATCACGGGACGAATATGGTGAGAGGTTTCCAAGAGGTAGTGCATAAAACGGAAGACACCGATTATGAGAATGTAGCAGATGTTTTGAAATCAGCTGCCATGACATTAACGGCGAAGGTAGGAGGAGCATCAGGACCGCTATATGGTACGGCTTTTCTTCAAATGGCTATGTCATTGCAGGGCAAGGATGTGACAGACAAGGCATTTATCGAGGCCATGGACGCTGCTACAGAAGGTATTCAATCGAGAGGGAAAGCAGAATTTGGAGACAAGACGATGTATGACGTCTGGTTTCAGGTTGCCTCTTTTCTCCATTCGGAGCCTTATGAGACATGGAGAGATATGCTGGAAGTATGTCAGGCTATGATTGAAGATACCCGTGAAATGGTCGCCAAACGCGGTAGAGCTTCTTATTTGAAGGAACGCTCTAAAGGTCATATTGATCCGGGCTCCATGTCTTCTTTTTATATTTTTGAGGCGTTAGTTGCCGTACTAGATTTGGAGGGATAAAGGTGGCAGACAAAGTAGGGATAGTCTTGATTTCCCATAGTGCGCAGATTGGGCAAGGTGTATTTGATCTTGTTCAGCAAGTAATCACAGAGGTACCCATTGCAGTAGCGGCAGGTACAGATGAAGAAGAGATAGGCACAAGTATGGAAAAAATTCAACAGGCCATCGAGCAGGTGGATCAAGGGCAAGGCGTGTTATTGCTTTATGATTTAGGCAGTGCGAAGATGAATGCCGAAATGGCGATCGAGTTTACGGAAGTAGAAAATGTCCAGATCGCTGAACACGTCGCGCTTGTAGAAGGAGCATATATTGCCGCGGTGGAGGCGAATATGGGGAAATCACTGGCGGAGGTCCGCCAAAGTCTGCGTAAATTAGAAATAGCTGAAATGTGAAGGAATCAGGGGGGCCTGATTCCTTTGTGTTTTTTCATTTAAAAGGTGATTGTTTTCCCTGCTGAACTCCAAGGCACATCGAGTTCATGCGGTAAGCAGAATTGTAAATAACAGTTCTTCCACAACCCTTCCAGACCATCAACGGTTGTTAACTTATTGGAGGGGTGATAATGAATCAAATGATCCGGAAAGCTTGGTACATTCGGTACGGACTGGTGCATGGCATAAATGGCCTCCACGTGAGTGCTTGCAGCTTCAGGTCCACATAATATCGAATCATCATCATTTTTCATTGCACTTAACATCACGTCCAGCTTGGCCAAATGGTCTTTTTCTGGATCCTCATAGGTTGTTTCCGTGCCATCTTTCCACTGAACAACGATTTGATCATCTTCTTCAACAGGTTCATAGTGTATCACTGCCTTTTCAAATACAAGCTTGTATCTCGGTCGATGCTCGTTGGCTACGGCATGGGAAGCAAGATAAAGGATATTTACGTGATTGGTTGTTTGTATTTCTACAGCGCACGTGTCAAAGGTCTCAATTGGATTGGCACGATAAAGCTCGCATGTCAGTTCTTTGATGGAGGCACTTGTTTCCATCGTGTCACCAGCTAAATAGAATAAGTGGTGCAGGAAGTGTGCCGTGGCATTGTTCGCTACACTATCAAAAATCCAGTCCCCATCAGAGCTATATTGTTTACCTGCCCAGCTGGAACGATTAAAATAGTCCGCGTTGCGAGGCCATAATACTAGGCTTTTCATGCTGATCGCACGCCCGAACGTCCCTTTTAGAATGTCGTGTTTTAATTGCTGTATCGTGTTGGTAAATGACCAATTAAAGCCAATCGCCAGTTTTTTTCCTGTACGATCTCTTGTCTGGATCATCTCTTGCAGTTGTTGAGGGTTGCCTGTTGCTGGTTTTTCACACAGGACATGGCTTCCTTGTTCCATCGCTAAACATGCTTGACTTTTATGTAAATGAATCGGTGACGCAATAATGGCCAAATCAGCCGTTTGTTCTTGGTAAAAATCTTCTAGTGTGTGATAAATAGGTATTTCTTGATTCATAACCTCTTGATAAAAACGAGATCGCTCAGGGGCTATATCTACAAGACCTGTAACGTATACGTTTTCATAATGTCCGGAAAAAATTCGCTCCAAGTAAATTTGTCCATAGCCACCCATGCCTACAAGCACGATCGATATTTGTTGATTAGTCATTCATTTGTCCTCCCTTTTGCTTTTTAGAAAAACTATATCATATAATATGACTATAGCAAAATAAATCTATTTATCTGGCTTATAAGAATACTAGTATGTATTTTCCTATTACTGTAAAAAGCGCAGCCGCTTAACGATATGAAAAAAAGAGAGGGATGGTTCACCGATGCTTAAACCTATTAACTTAGATCCCTTTGGTGTACAGCTGTACGAAAGCAAACACCATGCAGGAAATCGAATTGATGAACACCATCATGATATCTATCAACTGATCTATACACTGGAAGGAAGCGGTAAGATCATGTTGGATGGCGAGGTCTACCAATTAAAACAGGATCATCTAACCTTTATTACCCCATTCACACATCATGCGATTATAGCAGATCACAAATTGACGGTTTTGGTATTGGCCTTGGATCACCGAGCCATCAACGTTAGTACCGAAAAGCTATTTGAACACTCGTTGTCTGAGTCGAAGTTGATCGGGTTAAACCCATTTATTAGCAGTGAGGTGCGCCCATTGTTACGTACCATGTTATATGAGCAAGCCCATGCAACTCTCTATCAAGAATCGGCGTTACATATTTATTTGTCGCAGTTACTGCTATTGATTTCCCGAAGCGAACAACATCAAGAAAACTTTGATGCGAATTCTCTGCGTGCGGAAAGATTAAGGGAATATATCGATACACACTATTATAAAGCCTTACACGCGGAGAATCTGGCTGCCAAATTAGCGATTAGTACACGGCATATGAACACCATATTCAAAGAGACGTTTCATATGACGCCTATGCAATACTTAACCGAGATACGTATTCAGCTATCAAAAAAAATGCTCATGGAAACAGATAAAGAAATCGCCGTTATTTGTTTTGAAGTCGGGTTTGAATCGTTATCCACTTTTTATCGCACATTCAAACATCATACGTCGCTGTCACCTCATAAATATCGAATCAATCAAACGGGAGTATCTTGATAAAAAGAAACAGTATTCAAATTCCGAAATTGAGAATTTTATTCTTAGATTAATAAGACAATTTTTTTTCAATGCCTTAGAATAGAAATATCTAAAGAAAAGAGAGGAGAAAGCAGATGGCACAGCATAAAATAGGAATCATTATGAATGGGGTAACCGGCCGAATGGGGACCAATCAACATCTCATTCGTTCCCTTAAAGCGATTAGAGAGCAGGGAGGGGTCTTGTTACAAAACGAAGATACCTTAATGCCAGATCCCATTCTGGTAGGGAGAAACGAGAAGAAATTGAAAGCGTTAGCAGAGGAGCATGGAGTAGAGCGCTATACAACAGACCTAGAGGCTGCCTTAGCAGATGAATATAACGAAATTTATTTTGATTCACAGACCACCGTACGCAGGGCAGAGGCAATCAAACAGGCAATTGCTGCTGGCAAGCATATCTATTGTGAGAAGCCTACTGCAACTAATTTAGAAGGTTCCATTGAATTGGCAAGATTGGCAAGAGAGGCAGGAGTGAAAAACGGAGTTGTCCAGGATAAGTTGTTTTTACCAGGATTACTTAAGTTGAAGCGATTGATTGACTCAGGCTTTTTCGGGGAGATGTTAGCTGTCCGCATGGAATTTGGCTATTGGGTATTTGAAGGTGATTGGCAAGAGGCGCAACGACCTTCATGGAATTATCGTAAAGAAGATGGCGGTGGAATTATTGTCGACATGTTTGCCCATTGGCGTTATGTGATTGACAATTTATTCGGTAATGTGAAGGCTGTTTCTTGTATTGGTGCCACCCATATTCCCGAGCGTATCGATGAACATGGCGAGCCTTATCAAGCAACAGCGGATGATGCGGCTTACGGCACTTTTGAATTAGATAACGGTGTGATTGTACAAGCTAACTCATCCTGGGCTGTAAGGGTCAATCGCGATGATTTATTGACGATTCAAGTCGATGGTACGGAGGGAAGTGCCGTTGCCGGTTTAAGAGATTGTAAGGCACAGCACCGTGTTCATACGCCGAAGCCAACTTGGAATCCTGATATTGACAATCCTTTTGACTTCCAAGCACAATGGCAGGAAGTACCAGCTAACGATGTGTTCGATAACGGATTTAAAGTACAGTGGGAATTATTCCTAAAACATGTCCATGCCGATGAGCCATTCCCGTGGGATTTATTAGAAGGGGCGAAAGGAACACAACTATCTGACCTTGGTTTGCAATCATGGGAAGAGCGTCGCTGGATTGATGTACCGGAGATAAAATTGTAGGAGGTATGCGGTTTGACTAAATTACTTTTACCAAGTCAAGAAGGGAAATTGTATAGCTATCAGCCAAGTGCGGCAACCTCATTCCATATACCTGAAAATCGACCTTTTTCCAGCCGTATCGCTTATTCGGCTGCACATGTGGTAGCTGATCCACTTGCCAATGTGGATCCAACATTAGAGGTCGCCATTGATTGGGACAAAACAATGGAGTATCGTCACTATTTATGGTCGCTAGGTCTATCGGTTGCCGAGGCAATGGATACGGCGCAACGTGGAATGGGATTGAATTGGGAAGGGGCTAAACAGCTTATCTCGCGCTCGATTCAAGAAGCGAAAACAGTTGGCGGTCAAGTTGCTAGTGGAGTAGGTACGGATCATTTAGCACCTTCTGCTGATGTAACCTTAGCAGATGTCGAGCAGGCGTATGAAGAGCAAGCGGCATTTGTTGAAGGGGAAGGCGGCCGGATCATTCTGATGGCAAGCCGTGCATTGGCTGCTTGTGCTCAAGGACCTGAAGATTATCAACGTGTGTATAATAAGATTTTAAGTAGTGTTTCCCAGCCTGTTATTCTCCACTGGCTTGGGGATATGTTTGACCCTGCTTTAAAAGGTTACTGGGGCTTCACGGATCTGGATCAAGCCATGGAAGTATGTCTGCAGATTATTCGTGATAATGAAGATAAGATTGATGGTATAAAGATTTCATTGCTGGACGATCAAAAAGAAATCGACATGCGCCGTATGCTGCCTGACAGTGTGCGTATGTATACTGGAGATGACTTTAATTATCCGGATTTAATCAAAGGCGATGAACAAGGATACAGTCATGCCTTACTAGGAATCTTTGATGCGATTGCGCCAGCTGCCTCTGCCGCCTTGCATGCCTTAGATCAAGGGGATGAGGCAACATATGATCAATTATTAGAGAAGACCGTGCCATTATCACGCCATATTTTCCAAGTACCTACTTTTTCTTACAAAACAGGCGTCGTCTTTATGGCCTATCTAAACGGTCATCAAGACCATTTTCGGATGATCGGTGCAAAAGAAAGTGCCCGTTCGATTACCCATTTATCTGATTTATTTGTGATGGCTGATCAAGCAGGTTTGTTAAGAAATCCTGAGCTGGCGACAACACGTATGCAACAAGTGCTTGCTTTATCAGGTATCAAACAGGAGGGGATGAGATGACGGTAGATAGATCCTTATCCGATCGTCTAAGCTTGAATCAAATTACGACCGATCAATGGAATCTGGAGCAAGCCGTTGATGGTTGCTTAAGACATGAGATACCGTGGATATCGGTATGGCGACATAAAATAGAAGAGATAGGTTTAAAGCAGGCAAAAAAACTGATTCAGGATGCCGGTTTGTCAGTCTCCAGCATCTGTCGTGGCGGGATGTTCCCCGCTGCCACCGCTAAGGAAAGAGGAGAGCGATTGGATGATAACAAACGTGCCATTGAAGAAGCCGCTGAATTGGGAACAGACACCCTGGTTTTAGTATGTGGCCCAAGTGCAGGCCGCGATATCGCAACTGCTCGCCTCCAGGTGGCCGAAGGAATCGATCATTTAGTACCTTATGCAAAGGATTATGGGGTAAAGCTTGCGATCGAGCCATTACATCCTATGTTTGCTGCCGATCGATCGGTGATTAATACGTTGAATCAAGCATCGAATATTGCTGAAAGATATCAACCTTCTGAGGTAGGGGTGATTGTCGATGTGTACCATGTCTGGTGGGATCCCCAGTTATATCAAGAAATGGATCGCGCCAAGGGGAGAATTCTAGGTTTCCACGTTTCCGATTGGAAAGTGCCAATGCCAGATATGTTCAAGGGGCGAGCAATGATGGGAGACGGTGTCATCGAAATTAATCGCATGCGTCAAGCTGTTGAGCAAGCCGGTTACCACGGCCCGATTGAAGTAGAAATTATTAATCAGTCACTTTGGGATCGACCAGGTGATGAGGTATTAGCCGAAGTAAAGCAGCGTTTTTTAGAACACGTGTAAAACGTAAAACTCTCAGTGATCTGGGAGTTTTGTTATGTTTTAATGGAAAGAATCAGTCGAATCGTGAAATATTGTCCATAAGAATGAATGTCGCGGACTGAGGAGAGAAAGTCTCATTCTTGGGTCCATAAGAATGAATCTCGCGGACTGAGGAGAGCCAGTCTCGTTCTTGGGTCCATAAGAATGAATCTCGCGGACTGAAGAAGAGCAAATCGTATTCTACAGTCTGTAAGAACGAATCTCACGGACAAAAAAACGCCAAATCACGAAATACTGTCCGTAAGAATGAATCTAACGGACAAAAAACCGTGGAATCGCAAAATTATGTCCGTAAGAACGAATCTCACGGACAAAAAAACGCCAAATCACGAAATACTGTCCGTAAGAATCTAACGGACAAAAAAACGCCAAATCACGAAATACTGTCCGTAAGAATAACCCTAAACAGTAAAAAAGATCAGCTAAAACCACTTCATTTTACCCACTAGATTGGATGACTACCCGTATGTAATAGTTATGAGAGGGAACTATTGGATCAGCGCAAAGCAATCAAACTGTGTTCCAGAAAAATAAGCTATCATTGTTTTCGCTACAATCTTCAAACTAGTTACCCATTTTATCTTGCGCCTCAGGTTATTCAGCTAAATATTCCGCTCTACCAATGGAGAAACCGTAATGGGGCATATCCATTCCATAGTAATGACGAGTGAATCTTCCTTTTATTGTCATGCCATTACGGATGGCGACATTCATGGAAGCAATATTGTTGTCACGAATAATAGAATAAACTTCATCCACATCCAGTGATTCAAAGGCATATTTTTTGGTAGCTTTCGCCGCTTCAACTGCAAATCCCTGATGCCAACAATCCCGTCTTAGCAGGTAACCAATTTCCAATACAGACTCTCCAGCGAAATCTTGATAAGTTAAGCCGCATTGACCAATCATTTCATCCGTATCCTTGTGTATCAATGCCCATAGCCCATGGCCATCTTTTCGGTAGCGATCGATTTGACCATCCAACCACTCGATTGTTTCTTCATCACTAAACGAATGTTCATAGGCGTACATCGTTTGTGGATCTTGCAGAATCCTGGATAAAGCACGCAAATCACTTGCTGCCATTTCTCTTGTGTATAATCGTGTGCTTTCAAAAATCATTGATCATTCCACCTTTCTATACTAGAATATCATGGCTGGAGAATCACCAGAAGTGATAAGAACTGTATAAAACCTATCCATTCACAATTCAGACACAATTATATGTGAAAATATACACAAACTTATTGACGTATTAAAAAGGGGATGATATGATATACATGTAATAGTTAATAACACATTAAAAACTATTATGTGAATAATTGAACAAAAGGGAGTGGGGAGAAATGTTTGTACAGTTTTTAAGGGGTAATCGTTATGTAGCAGCAGTCTTGGCGGTGATTCGAGTGTATTTGGGGTATCAATGGCTCACGGGGGGCTGGCACAAAATAACCGGAGGGTTTGACGCAAGCGGCTATCTACAAGGGGCAGTAGCCAATGCTGGCGGCGAGAATCCAACCGTGCAAGCGTGGTGGGGTGTTTTCTTAGAAAAAGTAGCCTTACCTGGCGCTGATATCTTTAGTATTTTGGTAATGTGGGGTGAATTTCTTGTTGGTATAGCATTAATCTTAGGTTTATTCACTAATTTTGCAGCACTAATGGGAATCATGATGAATTTCGCTTTCTTATTCAGCGGTACCGTCAGCACCAATGCTCAAATGGTATTATTGACCGTCTTCTTATTAGTGGCAGGCTATAACGCTGGCAGATATGGACTAGATCGCTATGCTTTACCATTTTTGAAAGCAAAACTATTTCACAAAGATCCAAAAGAACCGTTCCAAAAACCAGTTATTACTCATTAATAGACGGAATCGTTCACCATTTTATGTGAAGTATTGAACAAAAATAAAAGGGAGTGGGAGAAATGTTTGTACAATTCTTGAGGGAGAACCGTTATGTAGCTATCGTGTTAACTTTTATTCGAGTATATTTGGGGTATCAATGGCTCACAGGGGGCTGGCACAAAATAACCGGAGGGTTTGACGCAAGCGGCTATCTACAAGGGGCAGTAGCCAATGCTGGCGGCGAGAATCCAACCGTGCAAGCGTGGTGGGGTGTTTTCTTAGAAAAAGTAGCCTTACCTGGCGCTGATATCTTTAGTATTTTGGTAATGTGGGGTGAATTTCTTGTTGGTATAGCATTAATCTTAGGTTTATTCACTAATTTTGCAGCACTGATGGGAATCATGATGAATTTTGCTTTCTTATTCAGCGGTACCGTCAGCACCAATGCTCAAATGGTATTATTGACCGTCTTCTTATTAGTGGCAGGCTATAACGCTGGCAGATATGGACTAGATCGCTATGCCTTACCATTTTTGAAAGCAAAACTATTTCATAAAGATCCCAAAAACGTCGTTCCTAACACAGTAGAAGCACATTAAATATAAATAAAGTAAAGCACCTCTTTCCATTAGGAAGAGGTGCTTTTTGCATAAAAAAAGACACCCTATTATTAAATAGGATGCAAAGGGGGACAATCTATTTTGAATCAAAACACTGTACACTTTGTTCATCAGATGAAACAAAGTATGTACAAAACAACTAATATTGCAACTGAATTTATTATATAAAATAAAGAAAGCGATTACAATAGGTAATTAGAACTATTTGTATAAAAAATGAATAACATGAAGATTAATAAATGAACATGAATTGGAATATAGTGTAGAAAACCCGCTTTTTTTACTTTGAAATTTATTAGGTGATGACATGCGTAGAAGAAGGCTAAACAAACAATCAAAAAGGCTCATCCTGCTATCTATTGTGCTGGTTATATTGATCTTGTTGTTCGTTTTTTTGCTGTTATATCTTTTTTCTGATGAACGGCAGGCGGTCAAGGTAGCTGACACCTTTTATCAACATGAACAGCAGGGCGATTTTGGTGACTCTTGGGGATTGTTCCATTCATCCATGAAGGAGCGGTTTAGTAAAAGTGAGTATGTGCAAGATCGTGCCCATGTGTTTTTAGAGCATTTTGGGGTGACCGCTTTTGATTATCAATTGAGTGAAGCGGAAAAGGTAAAGGATTATCAAGTCAATGAGAACACCTCTTTACAAACGGCCTATCGTCTGACAGCTACCTACATATATGAGAGTAAATATGGGTATCTAGAAATAAGCCAGCCCGTTTTTTTGGTGCAGGAAGAAGGGGAATGGTGCGTTACTTGGGAGTATAATCAATAACCAATGACTGATGTTTTTTTAATGAACGGAGGAAGGGAATTCGCTCCTCCGTTCGCAACCAATCTTATGGACTGAAGAATTGAAATGGCGTTCTCCAGACCGAGAGAATGAATCTGATTCATTTCATCATCCTATTTCTCCATGAAGGGTAGTTCCTGTATCTAGAACTGTTCATTCTAAAATGTTGTTGTACGGTTGTACAGTTTTGATGTAGCATATTCCCTTAGCCTCCTATCGTCCATTGTAAGGCTAGCAGATAGGCCATTATGGCTCGTTATAAGTGACTAATCCACCTGTTCTTTCTAACTAGTGACAACCTGGTCACCAGTTGTTTCAAAAAACTTTTCAATCGTAAAGGCTGCCATTCCTAGTACGGTAGAATGCTTGGTCAACTGGGCACTATTGATATGCACATCATCTTTATTAAAGCCGATTGCATTTTGTTCAATTCTTTTCTGAATGGCTGGAAAAATATATTTCTCCGCTTTTTGTAAAATATTTCCGATAATCACTTGTTCTGGATTGAAAATATGAATAATATTAGTGATACCAACACCCAAATAGTCGCCAATCTCCTCAAACAATGACAATACATTGGCATCACCTCGATCGGCGTCTGCAATGAGTTGTTCGATGGTTGGATGGACATATCCAAGGGCTTCAGCCTTATTAAGCAAAGCCTGCTGTGAGGCATATAATTCCCAACAGCCTTGATTACCACAACGGCAGATCAGTCCATCCTTTTCAATGGTCATATGCCCTAATTCACCAGAAAAACCTCGTAATCCTTTATAAAGCTTACTGGCTAGAATAAGCCCTACTCCAATTCCGATGCTGGCACTGATATAAACGATCTCATTGGATAGCCTGCCTGCACCATAAACCCTTTCTCCATAAGCACCTGCATTGGCTTCATTTTCTACAATAACCGGTACTTGATAACGTTCGAGCAGTTGTTGCTTTAACGGTACTTGTTTCCATCCTAAATTTGGCGCCAAAAGAATTTCTCCCTCATTGGTAACCACCCCAGGAACTCCAATACCAATCCCCACAATGCCATAAGAAGAGGCGGGAGCCTGACTCTTTAATTGATCAATGCATTCAAACAAAAGTTTATGTACAACTTCCACCTCACTGTTTTCGAACTCGACTCTTTGTTCGGCAATGAGTTGACCACGTAAATCAGTGAGTACCGCTAATATACTATGTACCCCTAAATCAACGGAAATCGTATAACCGGCTTTTTCATTTAGTAACAGCATGACGGGTCTTCTGCCACCGCTGGACTCTCCCGTGCCAGATTCATAAATAAAATGTTCTGTGATTAACTCACTAATCAGGGAAGAGACAGTTCCTTTATTTAAACCGGTGACCTGAGCAATCGAGGCCCGTGAGATGGGTGCCTTCTCTAGCACGGTTTGTAAAACAAGTGCTTTATTCTCTTTTTTTACGACGTATTGATTCCATGTTTGATTCAATCATTTCACTTCCTTCTATCATAGTTAGATGCGACCGGGCAGGCTAACGTCGCAATGTCTTGCGCACCTCTGAACCTCATTTATTGCACCGCCTGCATGTCGGGATGTGTAGGTGAAATCGAATAAGTAGGGGGGCGCTAGCATTTATGAACTTACGTTTTTGTTAGGTAATATATCTTGTAAAGACATTGAATATAGAACATTGTAATAAGATTGGTAACTTTGTCTCCCGTATAATATTCCAGTCCAATATGTCACCCTAGGTACATCAACGTGTCAATTCTAATGATGATTCATTATCATGTTGTAAAAAGTTGATACTCAAGAAAACGTCACTTCCCCATTTTTTGATAAATGTTTATCCAGCTTCTAGGATCTTCCTTCTATTGTAGCATACCGTGGAATGAATTTCTATTTCCTTAGTTTATCCGCTAGACAAACTAAGGAGAGATTGCTATACTAAAGGCAAGGTGTTGAAACAAAGCATGATGTTGGACACCGTATTTCAAATGAATGATTTAAAGATGGAGGGAATAAAATGGTATGGTTTGAAAACGTTAACAAGATTAAATATGAAGGAGCGACTTCATCCAATCCGCTTGCATTCAAATTTTATAATCCGGAAGAAAAGATCAATGGTCAAACGATGGAGGAATTTTTGCGCTTTGGAGTGGCTTATTGGCATACGTTTACCGAAGATTTGAGCGATCCATTTGGTACAGGGACAGCCATTCGTAATTGGGATACATATGGCGGCATGGATCGAGCCAAGGCAAGAGTGGAAGCGGCATTTGAATTATTTGAGAAGCTTGGAGTGAAATATTTCTGTTTTCATGATGTCGATATAGCACCAGAAGGCGATACATTAAAGGAAAGTAACGATAATCTCGATACGATCGTTGCTATGATCAAAGAATATATGAACACGAGCGATGTGAAATTGCTTTGGAATACGGCCAACAACTTTACGCATCCGCGTTTTGTGCATGGTGCTGCCTCTTCCAATAATGCGGACGTATTTGCTTATGCAGCAGCCAAAGTAAAAAAACAACTGGAAATAGGTAAAGAATTAAATGGAGAAAGCTATGTGTTTTGGGGAGGCCGTGAAGGATATGAAACGTTACTAAATACCGATCTAGGCTTAGAACAAGATAATTTGGCACGCTTTTTCAACATGGCGGTTGATTATGCCAAGGAAATTGATTTTGGCGCTCAATTCTTACTGGAGCCAAAACCGAAAGAGCCAACCACACATCAGTATGACTTTGATGCGCAATCATCGCATGCCTTTTTGTTGAAATATGGTTTGCAAAATGATTTCAAACTAAATATTGAAGCCAATCACGCTACATTGGCAGGACATACCTTTGAACATGAATTGCGTTATGCACGTGTCAATGGTATCTTAGGATCCGTTGACGCCAATCAAGGGGACCCATTGCTAGGCTGGGATACCGATGAATTCCCTGCTGATATTTATTCTACGACATTGGCTATGTATGAAATAATCAAAAATGGTGGACTTGGCGCAGGTGGTTTAAATTTCGATGCCAAGGTAAGGCGCGGTTCCTTTGAACAAGACGATTTATTCCATGCACATATTGCCGGGATGGATCACTTTGCGATTGGATATCGTGTCGCTAGTAAATTAGTCGAGGATCAAGTATTTGAAAAACTGATCGATGAACGCTATGCAAGCTTTAAAGAAGGAATTGGCAAGGATATCGTAGAAGGAAAAGCAGATTTCAAGTCATTAGAAGAGCATGCCTTGAACCTGCGAGAAATAAAAAATAAATCTGGTCGTTTAGAAGTTATTAAAGCAACGATTAATCGATATCTCTTAAATATGAATGCCTAAAAACGGCAGAAGGAATGGCTTAGTTGATTAAGCTCGACTAGGCCTTTCTTGTAGCTTAACACTGCATTTCAATGAAACGGAAGGATGAGTTGAATAGTGAGTTACGTAATAGGCGTAGATTTAGGCACTAGCGCAGTAAAATTGTTGTTGGTGAATAAATCAGGAGAAGTAGTAAAGGAAATAGCCAAAGATTATCCGCTATATCAGGATAAAACGGGGTATTCCGAACAGGAACCAGAGGATTGGGTGCGTCAAACGATTGCTGGTGTTAAAGAGCTGGTTCAATCATTTGATGGAGAAGTCAAAGACATTGAAGGGATTAGCTTTTCCGGTCAAATGCACGGGCTAGTATTATTAGACAAAGATAATCAGCCTTTACGTCGAGCCATTTTATGGAATGATACAAGAACAACCAAACAATGTCAGGAAATTTATCAAAAGGTAGGCAAGGACCATTTTATTGAGTTGACCAAAAATTTGGCCTTGGAGGGTTTTACTCTGCCCAAGCTGTTGTGGGTGAGAGAGCACCAACCGGCATTATTTGATCAGGCGACGACATTTGTATTGCCGAAAGATTATTTGCGGTACCGGTTAACGGGCAAGATACACATGGATTATTCGGACGCTGCGGGAACTAGTCTGTTGGATATTGCAAAACAAGATTGGAGTCAAGAAATTTGTGATTTGCTTGATTTAGACGTTTCGCTTTGTCCTCCATTAGTAGATTCTCATGCGAATGTGGGATCAATAATGCCAGCTATCGCTGATGAGATGGGGCTTGATCCAGCTACCCAGGTATTTGCCGGTGGTGCTGATAATGCCTGTGGCGCTATTGGGTCCGGTATTTTATCAGAAGGGAAAACCTTTGTCAGTATTGGTACATCTGGTGTGATATTATCTTATGAAGCGACAGGTGATAAGGATTACCAAGGAAAAGTGCATTACTTTAACCATGGGGAGTCCAATCGTTATTATTCCATGGGCGTTACATTGGCGGCGGGATATAGTCTTGACTGGTTTAAGAAGACCTTCGCCCCAGAAAAAGGATTTGATGAATTGCTAGCAGATGTAGGTGACATATCAGTTGGTGCCAATGGATTACTATTTTCTCCATATATTGTTGGAGAAAGATCACCGCATGGGGATTCGAGTATTCGCGGCAGCTTTATCGGGATGGATAGCTCCCATACCCTTAATCATTTCACCCGTGCGGTGCTAGAAGGAATCACCTTTTCTTTAAACGATTCCCTGGCCATTCTGCGCGAAAAGGGAAAACGCATTGACGCCATTTATTCAATTGGCGGTGGTGCGAAGAATACAACTTGGTTGCAAATGCAAGCAGATATATTTAATGCAGATATTATCCGATTAAAAAGTGAGCAAGGACCTGGTATGGGAGCGGCGATGCTAGCCGCATATGGCTCAGGCTGGTTTGATTCATTACAGGCGTGTGCAGATGTCTTTTTAGAAGAAGCTGATACCTATTATCCGATCCCAGAGAATGTCGAAGCCTATCAGCAATTGTTTCCTTTATACCAGGGTGTATATAACCAAACCAAGCAATTAAGCCAACAGTTGATGGCATTTCGTCAGTGAAAATGAATGTGAACGGACAAACTCGGAACCGTTGATGCAGTCAGAGGTTTCGAGTTTTGTGCGTAGGAAAGGAATGTGCAATTACTATCTATCAGATGTTTACCATCCTTTTCTGATTCCCCTATTTCTTTTTCCAGTTTATCAGAAAAACATTGGAAATTGACCAATTAATCCGCTATCATAAATAAAGGGGTGAAGAAATATGAATATACATAAAGTGATCATGGTTGGCTGTGGTGGCATGGCTAATATTTGGCTGGATTATGCAGACCAGCAAGAAACTATAGAATTAGCAGGTCTGGTTGATGTAAAGAAAGAGGCTGCTCAGCAAAAGGCAGAAGAAAGGGAATTACAAGTCCCTATTTTTACAGATTTACAGGTAGCTATCGAGACAACAGGGGCAACGATTGTTTTTGATGCAACGATCCCCGCTGCTCATCCACACATTGTTTCTACTGCGTTACAGGCGGGCTGTCACGTCTTCGGAGAAAAACCGATGGCCGAGAGTTTAACAGATGCAAACCAAATGCTTGAATTGGTAGTGAAAACAGACAGAGCCTATAATGTCATGCAAAACCGTCGTTATCTGCAGGAAATCAGGACATTGCGTGCTGCTGTGGAACAAGGGCTGTTGGGCGAGGTTCATACGATCAACAGCGATTTTTATTTGGGTCCCCATTTCGGTGGATTTCGAGAAAAGATGGAGCATCCGCTGCTGGTGGATATGGCGATTCATACGTTTGATCAGGCGAGGTTTATTTCAGGATGTAATGCTACCTCTGTCTATTGTCATGCCTTTGATCCGGCTGGATCTTGGTATGATGGTTATGCCTCGATGACTTGTATATTTGAAATGGAGAATGGTTCTGTTTACACTTATCGAGGTTCTTGGGCGGCAGAAGGCTTGCGCACGTCATGGAATGGAGATTGGCGCATTATTGGCACAAAAGGAACGGCTACGTGGGATGGTTTTGATAAGGTAGAGGCAGAAGTAGTTCAAGAAAAGAAAGACATGCAATTTTTGCGGGAAATGGAAAGATATTCGTTGCCTAACAGCTGGCAAGGTCGCGAAAGTCATTTTGGCTGTTTGGATGAGATGTTTGCTGCCTTGGATCAAGAACGTTCAGCCGAAACGAGTTGTTTCGATAATATAGAAAGTATGAAGATGGTATTTGCGGCGATGGAAAGTATAGAAACAGGTAAGAAAGTAAACCTGTAAGAAGTTGTTTAAAGCCGGTATTTAAAAGAGGAATCTCTTTGAATTTTCGACGTACAAGACGTTACAGTATTAGCCGGCGAGACCTTTTATCAGGATTGTGAACACGCACTATAAGAAAAAAACGATAAAAAGGATGAAAACAATGGATATTCCAGCAAGGAAAAAATTGTTGTTTATTGGCGATTCGATTACAGACTGCGACCGGGAAAAGCCAGTCGGTGAGGGGTTATTTGGTGCGTTGGGAAATGGCTATGTTTCTATCGTTGATGCCTTTTTGCAAGCGAGCTATCCAGAATTAGGTATTCGCGTTGTGAACAAAGGATTGTCAGGTAATACGGTAAGGGACCTGAGCGAGCGTTGGGAAATAGATGTCATGGAACAACAACCGGACTGGTTGGTGATCATGATTGGTATTAATGATGTGTGGCGTCAATTTGACTCGCCGTTTATAACGGAGAAGCATGTGTATCTTGACGAATATGAGCGGACATTAAATAGGCTTATCGAAGAAACGAAGTCGAAAGGAACAAAAATCGTTTTGATGACCCCGTTCTTTATCGAAACCAATTCAAACGATGCCATGCGTGCTGCAATGGATCGTTATGGGAAAGCGGTTGTACGGTTAGCGCTTGCGCATCAATTAACCTATGTGGACAGCCAAGCGGCGTTTAATGCCGTATTAGAGCATACACATCCTACTTTTCTAGCTTGGGATCGTATCCACCCTGGGGCGACGGGTCACACCGTACTGGCGAAGGCTTTTTTAAATAGTATAGGATTTGATTGGAATAAATAAAGCAGACCCAATCTTATTTTATCATGGTGGAAACTCTCATTCCTAGACAGGAAGAGAAATGAATGTAACGTCCCTAATAAGTCTCGCTTGATTCTATCAAACTATGTTATACTTGATTATCAGAGACAGAAACAAGGGGATGAGACAGGCGTATGAAGAAATTATGGGAAACATTGAAAACGATGTCTTTTAAGGAAGCGGTTGATTACATATGGGAATATTATAAACTACATATTATTGGTACCATATTGGGAGTGGCGTTTTTATGGTCGATCTTAGGAACGGTATTTGGCGAGAAAGAAGAAACCTTTCAGATCACTGTACTGGGACAGGTTCCTTATGATACTGCCGAGGCCTTTTCAACCGATTTAAATGATCATTATCTGAATGATTTTCGCGTCATAACAGATAGTATGATCACAGAAAGTGGTTCCCTGGAGGATGTGGACTACGCTCAGGTACAGAAATTTTGGGCAAATATGGGGGCAAATATGATCGATGTGATTATTGCTAGTGAGTCTTTGGCCGATCAATTTCAAGGAGAACAAGGATTAATGCCTGTCGATCAATATGTTGATCTTCCTTCGCTAGAAGAGCAGGAAGCGACATTATACCGTTTCGGCACCGAAGATGTATATGGCATAGCGACCGAAGATATCCCCATGTTTGAGGCTTACCCTGCCTTTCATGACCTGATTATTATGTTCCCCGTTAATTCAGAAAATCATGAAAGAACCGAGGAAGTTATGGACATATTAATGTCCGAGCCTCCATCCGAATAGGAAACAGAAATCACCTGATTGCACTCAGGTGGTTTCTCTTATGATCAGCTCCGTATCAAGATAGACCTTTTTAGCTACTTCCCGGTTATCCTTTATCCTTTCCATCATCAACTGCACGGCGGTTTTTCCCATCCATTCCTTTTCGATCCTTACACTTGTTAAGGCAGGATAGACATATTTCGATACGCTAATATCATTGATCCCAATCAGCTTTATTTGATGAGGGATGTCGATATCGGCTTGATGCATGGCCTTGAGGGCGCCGATCGCTAACGGGTCATTGGCCGCAATAAAGCCAAGTTTAGCAGGGGGAGTTTTTGTTAAGAACTGCTGCATAGCTTGATAGCCATCATCCACACTAAACGGTGTCTTTATGATCAATTCTTCTTTTAACAGATGATGGGCTTGTAAGTAGTCACGAAAAAACTGCTCCCGGATATCGATCTCGTCTTGCAGGTTACCTCCAATGAAACCGATCGTTTTGGTCTCATGACTAAGTAAATAATCAATCGCTTGCTTCATCACGGTTTGAAAATCAACCAAAACGGCATCACAGCCTGGATGCTGTACATCTGAGTCAATCAAAATAACATGTTTTGTAATTTTCTGCAAACGGTCCACTTGCTCTGCACTAAATCTACCCACAGCAATAACACCATCGATTTGTTTAGGTATTTTATTGATTTCTTTTACCGTATATTTTACTAAATGTAAATGTTCCTCTTTGGCTTGTTGTTCTACCCCATGTCGAATGCCCATATAATATAAATCCGTTAATTCCTCTTCCTCGGTTACCCAGTGAACGAAAGCAATTCTTCTCGTTATTTTTTTACGTGCGGCATTTTTTTGATAGGAGAGTGATTCCGCGATTTCAAATATTCTTTTTTTCGTTGCTTCACTGACGGATAAGCTGGGGTCATAGTTTAAAACACGGGACACTGTAGCGATAGAAACATTTGCCTTTTCTGCTATATCTTTAATTGTCGCCATTTATCACACTACCTTAAAGTAAAATTTAACTTGACTATTTTTACTCGTTATTTTATGATGCTATCAAAGAAAAATCAATCTTTTATCTCGATGTAAGCGTTTGGTATTTTTGGAGATTCACAGACACAGGCGCTAGTATCAGATAAATCATGCAGGAAGGGTGGTCAATATAATGTTAAACAAAGAGAAGTTAAATTACAAGCGTCCCGTCAATGGATACCCGGAATGGAATAACAATCCAGAGATTTTTTCATTGAATCGCTTACCACAGCATGCCCTAGCAATTCCATATCTTCATAAGCAACAAGCTTTTGAAAGAAAGAAAGCGGATTCGCCATTTTACCATTCCTTAAATGGACAGTGGTTTTTCCATTTTTCAGAGAGACCGGATCAGCGAATCCCTGATTTCTATCAAACCACATATGATCATACGGACTGGAATACAATCAAGGTGCCTGCCCACTGGCAGTTAGAAGGTTATGATTATCCGCAATACACCAATGTGACCTATCCATGGGTAGAACATGATGATATCAAGCCACCATTTGCGCCGACTAATTATAACCCAGTCGGTCAATATGTTACTCATTTTAGCATCACAGAGGCATGGGAGGAACTGCCTGTCATCCTGCATTTCGCTGGTGTGGAAGCGGCCTTTTATGTTTGGTTGAATGGAGAACTAGTAGGTTATAGCGAAGATAGTTTTACCCCTGCTGCCTTTAACATTACCCCATACCTTGTAAAAGGGGAGAATAAGCTGGCGGTAGAGGTGTATCGTTGGGCAGATGCCAGCTGGTTAGAGGATCAGGATTTTTGGAGAATGAGTGGCATTTTCCGCGATGTGTTTCTCTATGCCTTGCCCGATGTCCACTTGTATGATCATCGTATTAGAACAAATTTGGATAAAGATTATCAGCATGCAGCGTTAGAGGTGCAAGCAGAACTAGTAAACTATCATAAAAAGTCCATTGCGGCTTGTCGTTTGGAAATTGAATTGTTATCAGAAGAGCAAGAAACGGTCATCAAGCAATCCATTGATTTGGATATTTCTGATCAAGAAAAGATGGAAATAAAAACAACCGCAACCGTGGAGAACCCAAAGAAATGGAGCGCAGAAACTCCTTATCTTTATACCTTGCAGTTTACTATTTTAGATGAAAACCTCCAAATAATCGAAACATATTCGACAAGAATAGGTTTCCGTCAATTTGAATTAATCGACAACATCATGCACATTAACGGAGAAAGAATCATCTTTAAAGGGGTGAATCGTCATGAATTTACTGCAGATCATGGACGGGCGGTGACCGAAACAGATATGCTGGCAGATATTACTCTGATGAAACAATATAATATTAATGCTGTACGGACATCACATTATCCTAATCATCCTTATTGGTATGAACTATGCGATCAATATGGGCTGTACGTGATTGATGAGGTGAATTTGGAGACACATGGGACGTGGCGATATGGGCAGCAGGAGTTGGAGGATACAGTGCCAGGCAGCAAAGCGGAGTGGACGGCCAATCTACTGGATCGTTGCCAATCGATGTTTGAACGCGATAAAAATCATCCGTCTATCCTGATTTGGTCTTTAGGCAACGAATCGTTCGGCGGAGATAATTTCTTGCGGATGGCAGACTATTTTCGTGAGCAAGACCCTACACGCCTGGTACATTACGAGGGAACCTTCCATTACCGGCCTTCGGATGCGGCAAGCGATATTGAATCAACCATGTATATTCCGCCACACCGGGTAGAAGCGTATGCCAAACAACCTGGTGAGAAAAAACCGTATATTATTTGTGAATACAGTCATGCGATGGGGAATTCAAACGGAAATCTCCATAAGTATACCCGTCTGTTTGATCAATACGAGGTACTACAAGGCGGTTTTATTTGGGATTGGAAGGATCAGGCGTTAAGACATCAAATGGAGTCAGGCGAGTCGTTTTTGGCTTATGGTGGTGATTTTGGCGAATCACCTCATGATGGGAATTTTGCTGGTGATGGCCTTATTTTTGCAGACGGTCAGATTTCACCAAAATTAATGGAGACGAAGGCCTGTTATCAAAACGTCGATTTTCACTGTGAAGATAAAGAAAAAGGCAGATTTGTTATTCATAACAAGCACCTTTTTCAATCATTGACAGATTACCGGTTGATCTGGCTGGTGGAAGAAAATGGGGAAGAGCTCAAATCTGGTACCATGGTATTACATACAGCACCAGGGCAAGAAGAGAGCATTTCATTGGACTATGACACTTCAACATTTGCCGTGGAAAAAGAACAAGTGATTACCCTGCGCCTGGTATATCAGGAATCTCCAGTGTGGGCAGAGACGGATCACGAAATTGCCTTTGCACAGTTTTTTATTCCGGCAGCTAAACAGCGACCACTGGCAACAGGCACCATCCAATTAAACGAAACAGATCAAGCCTACTTGGTGCAGGCGGGAGATGCTTGCATCCATTTTGATAAGGAAATGGGTTGTTTAACGAACTACAGCCAAAAGGGGCAGCCTCTTGTTTCTACACCGCTTTTGCCTAATTACTGGCGAGCTACTACGGATAACGACCGTGGCGCTAAGATTGATCAAACGAGTCAAGAATGGTACCAGGCTAGTCTGTCAAGAGAATTGGTAAACATGCAGGCCAGTCAAACCGGTACAGAAGTAAAGATTACCGCCCATTTTCGAATGCCGACAGAGCCCATTTCAACAGCGCGTTTGACCTATTTGGTGGATAGTCAAGGAGAAGTGGAGATCGAACACCAGCTTATCCCTGGAGAAGGAACATCATTTATTCCTGAAGTAGGTCTGCGCATGGAGATGCCCGATGATTTTCAGACGTTAACATGGTTTGGTCAAGGCCCGCATGAGACCTACTGGGATCGGGAGACTAGTGGTAAAGTAGCGATTCATCATGCCGATGTGGCAAGTCAGCTACAGCCTTATTTGAAGCCACAAGAGAGTGGTAATCATCGCGGTGTTCGCTGGTTCCGCATCATCGATTCAACTGGTAAAGGACTACAAATTACGGGAGACCCTGTGGTGGACGTGAGTGCCGTACCATATAGCCCGTTTGAATTAGAAGCCGCCAGTCATCATTATCGCTTACCAAAAACAGATAAGGTATCGATCCGAATTAACGGTTGGCAAACTGGTGTTGGCGGAGATGATAGTTGGGGCCAGCTGCCACACACCGAGTATCGCTTGCATTCAAATCGAAGCTACCAATATCGCTTCTATTTAAGAGGTGTTTCGGAATAACTTTGAATTTAATGTCCAATAGGCGTATAATAAAGGTATCACCCATTGAAAGGGAGTGCCAAATGGCTTATTTTAATAATCAAAAAGAGCCTGTCAAAAATGTAGAAACCAATGTATGGGTTTGCGAAAGCAATGATTGCCAAGGCTGGATGCGGGAAAACTACTCATTCGATGAGAAACCAAAGTGCCCGATTTGCCAATCCAACATGGAAAAAGAAGTTAGGGTATTACCTGAAATGAAGTAGGGCTTTATAGAATAAACAAGCAAGCCGCTGGAATGTTTAGATTCCAGCGGCTTATTTGTGAGAGTGATTTGTGTAAGATGGAAAACAGCCAACCAAATAAGGAGGCTTTTTTTGATATGCTTCGCTGCGTTTAATCTAGCTACAAACGGATATACTATAAATAACGAATGATGGACAATGGGAAGGAGTGAGATAGTGATAAATTTGGATCAACCAGAATCCCCTCTGTTTCGTGTGCTGCAGATTATCGCAGCTTTCTTAGCGTTACAACTGTTGTGGCTGTTCTTTTCCTTAGGTGTGGTAACGGTTATTCCTGCAACCCTTGCCTTGTATACGGTAGCTTTGGATTGGTCCAAGCATGGCATAAACTTAAGAATTTGGAAGTCCTTCTACTATGCTTTCGTTAGTTATTTTAAAAGGACGATTTATGTAACCTTATTCATCCTTTCAATTTTGACTGTCTTTGGTTTGAAGCTGATAGTGCTTCCTCCATTTCTAAACAACGAATCCATTCTTTTTCAAGCAAGTGAGATATTTATAGGTATCGTCTTTTCCATGGTATTATTGGCTATGCTCCCATTATTAGTCAGCACCCATTTAAAAGGGAGGCTGTTATGGAAGAACGCGTGGGTCATCTCCCTAGCGGCTTTACCTGATTTATTATTGATTGCCTCATTTGCACTCGTGCTTTCACTGGTTATCTTTTATCTACCAGGTGCTTTAATGGTGGTGTTGTGTCCCTTTGTGTTTATTCATGTCAGCCTGTGGAAAAAGGCAGTAAATAAATTACCTCAAGATTTTTTAGATCGCTGCCTGCTCAAATATCATTATCGTTAAAACCCTTATCTGCATTTGGATAAGGGTTTTTTATAAAGGGAGTTTTTTGACGGATAGGGTAGGGGGTGAGTCTTAGTAGGGAGGCGGCTTATTTTTTCACAAGAACGTGGGCCGATCTAACAGACAAAAAAACGCCGAATCGTGTAATACTGTCTGTAGAATCTCGCGGACTGAGGAGAGCAAATTGCGTGCTACAGTCCGTAAGAACGAATGAATCTAACGGACAAAAAACCAGCGAATCACAAAGTTTTGTCCGTAAGAACGAATCTAACGGACAAAAAACGGCCGACTCACAAAGTTTTGTCCGTAAGAACGAATCTAACGGACAAAAAACGGCCGACTCGCAAAGTTTTGTCCGTAAGAATGAATCTAACGGACAAAAAACGGCCGACTCGCAAAGTTTTGTCCGTAAGAATGAATCTAACGGACAAAAAAACACCGAATCCCAAAATACTGTCCGTAAGAAACGAATCTAACGGACAAAAAACCACCAAATCGCAAAATGTTGTCCGTAAGAATCTCGCGGACTGGAGAAAGCAAAATCCGCCCCTGCGCCCATAACAATCCCAGCAATCCGCCTTTCATATCTGTGTAATGAAGTTAACGTGACGTCAGAATGGTTCGGATCTGCTTAACTAATTCCAAGGCGGCAGTATTGTCGCCATGTACACAGATAGTATCGGCTATAATAGGGATTTCGTTGCCTTCTTGTGTCATCACGGTTCCATTGTCAAGCATCTGCCTTACTTGTTGTATAACGCTTTCGGTATCATGGAGCAGCGATCCGGGAGTTCCACGGGCGACGAGTCTGCCATTGTTATGATAACGTCGATCAGCAAATACTTCATTGACAACGGCTAATCCCACTGTTGAACCCGCATGGATCAGCTCACTTCCCGATAGTCCAACTAATCGAAGGGATGGGTCTAGATCAAAAACAGCTTGAGCAATTGCCAGGGCTAACTGCTGATCTTGGCAAGCCATATTATATAAAGCTCCATGCGGTTTGATGTGGTGTAGTTTCACATGCTGGATCTCGGTAAATGCCTTGAGCGCCCCAATCTGATAAACGGTCCAATCGTAGACCTCTTGCGCCGTTACTTGCATCCGTCTCCGGCCAAAGCCTTGTATGTCTGGCAAGCCGGGATGCGCTCCGACTTCCACATGATGTTGTTTAGCAAGCCTTATCGTTTGGTTCATTGTATGTGCGTCACCGGCATGAAAACCACATGCCACATTGATTTCATCAACTAAGGGAATAATAGCCTGATCATTTCCTGTTTGGTAAACCCCAAAGCTTTCCCCAAGGTCACAATTTAAGCTAATTCTCCTCATAAGTGCTCTTCCTTCCATTTTTCGCGAATCAGCTTTTGTCTGACTCCCAAACTATATTGTCGTTGTTTCCATTTTCTAATGGCCTCTGCTAAGGAAACCTTCTTGAAATAAAAAGGACATCCGGGTTGAATCTGGCTTAGAGTGGCCAAATCCGTCCGAATCACTTGTCCAATTTTTGGGTAACCGCCCGTCGGCTGCCCATCCGCCATTAGAATAATCGGTTGTCCATTGGCAGGGATTTGAATTGCCCCAAAGCTGGTTGCCTCTGTTGCTAGTTGTTTTTGTTCATTTGCTGCAATGGCTTCTCCTTGTAAACGATATCCCATCCGGTTAGAAGTCGTGGAGATCTTCCATGGCTTATTTTCCAAAGCAGAAGGAGGGAACCAATCTGTTTGTGCACCCTCAAGGTAACGGATAACCTGGGGTTGGTTAGTTATATAAGAAAAAAACGAGGAATCCATTCCCCAATGAAAAGGGCATTTCCCTTTGTCCTGTGGAAGACAAGGAATCATATCACCGACAGCCAGGGGGCTGCCCAATAAACCTGTAATATTTGTACGCACTACCATGCTTTTGCTTCCTAAAACGGTCGGTATTTCGAAGCCATTTTTAACAGCGATATAACTGTATGTCCCCACTTTTGCGGTGCGAAGTTGTAAGGTATCACCTGCCATTATTTGAATGGGGCGCCCTAATTGAATCGGCTGTTGATTGAGATTAGCTGACATATCAGCACCAGTAATAGCGATAATCGCTGGATGATGAAATTGTAATGTTGGTCCAATAAAACTTAATTCCAACAGTTCCTGTTTCATTGGGTTACCTACTAGTATATTAGCTAATTGAGCAGCATATTCATCCATCGGACCGCTGAGCGAAAAGCCATAGGACTGGTAACCACTTCTTCCCGCATCTTGAATGGTACTATGTAAACCTGCCTCAATCACTTCAATGGTCACGGCTATCTCGCTCCTTTTTTTGGATGTTATGGTAGTCCTCGCTGCTGATAGCATAGAATTGTAGTTGATCACCTGGCTGCAGCAGGGTGGGATGTTCTGTATCCTCGAGAGTAAGTAAATTGATCGGTGTTTGTCCGATAATTTGCCAGCCACCAGGAGAAGAAGCTGGATAAATACCCGTTTGATGACCGGCAATTCCTACTGCACCTGTTGGGACATGGGTTCTAGGCGTTTCTTTCCTTGGGGTAGCCAATTCAGGATTTAACCCAGACAAAAAAGGAAATCCAGGAGAAAAGCCGAGAAAGCAAACATCGTATGTCGGCGTAGTATGCAGCCTGATGATTTGTTCAAACGTTAATTGATGGTACTCACTAAGATGTTCTATATCAATACCATAAGCTTGTTCATAACAAACAGGTATGCGATGGAGCACGCCTTGAACCGGCTTCTCCTTTTTTTGAGAAAAAAGGACTGTCAGCTCTTGCTTTAAGCTCGCATGATCGGACTGATCAATCCTGAAATAGACGGTGATGCTTTGATATCCTAATATGACTTCAGTTACGGCTGGGTGTTGACGAAGCTGTTGTCGGCAATTGAGCAGCTGGTTTACATCCGTTTCTTGTTCTGAGAAGACAGCCATTACGGCATATTCTGAAATATCGAATAGTTTCATAAGATTTCCTGCCTTTATGAGTATACTATCTATATTGTAACGAAAAAGCCTTATTTAGCACAATCATTTACCAGATTCATTGAGTTGAATTATAAAAATCACTTTCTAAATGTTACAAAATATTCACACCAAAAATAGGACAAAAGTATCTGTTGATGTTACAATGATTATGAGTTTTTACCTAAAAATATAGAAAAACAAGTACATCAAGGGGGAAACAAATGAAAATATTTAATAATTTAAAGCTTGGCAGAAAATACGGAGTCATACTTAGCGTTGTATTACTATTATTTTTCGCCTCGTCTATTATGGTTGGTATATTTCTAAATAATATGTATCAGGAAATTGACGTTATGGAGAATCGTGGGGAAAAGTCTGTTCAAGTCACCGAGTTAGGTTCTTTGATCCGGGCAAAGATGATCTGGATTTCCCAGTATAAGGATAACCCATCGTTAGAAACGGAGGCGGATTTTTCTGAGAGAAATGACAGATTCGAAAAAATAAAAGAGACACTAGAGCAGAACATCACGGATGCAGAACAAAAGAATCTGCTTCAAAGGGTAATTTCATTAAATTATGCCTTGAATGAGAGTTTTACCAATATTGTGTCTTATATGAATCAAGACGATCTGGAAATGGCAGAGGGGGAAGTTCAAAATGCTACTGCCTATCAATTGGAGGTGATCAATCAATTAGAAGAGCTGGAAGACATGGTTAACATGGAATTTATGGCTGCTTCCGAGCATGCCAAAGATAGTCAAAGAGAGGCCATGGTGACATTGGTCATTACGATTAGTGTTTCTGTTGTATTGAGTGTTCTCTTGATTTATGTGGTTACCCGCCGCATTTCCCGTCCTTTATCTCAGCTGCTTTACGTCAGTGAAGAGATTGCAGATGGAAACTTACAAGTAGAGCCAATTGATTATTCGTCAAAAGATGAAATTGGCCAATTATCCACCGCCGTTAATGTAATGAGTAATAACCTGAGAAATATACTCCAACAGGTAACATCGGTTTCGAATACCGTTACCAGTCAAAGTAATCAATTAAACCAGTCTGCTAATGAGGTGAATGCTAATGCACAACAGATTAGTGTTACCATGGAAGAGATAGCTTCTGGTACGGAAACACAAGCAAACCACGCTGGTGACGTCGCAAGCAAGATGGGAGATTTTTCTCAGAAATTAAAAGCTGCCAGTGAAGATGGGGAGAGTCTTGGCAAAACGTCAGCTCATGTATTAGATATGACGAAGGACGGCCAGAAAATGATGCGTTCATCGGTTGAACATATGGAACAAATTCATCATGTAGTTCACGAGGCCGTTGATAAAGTAAAAGTTTTGGATGCTCAGTCTCAAGAAATATCGAAGTTGGTTGCTGTTATTCGTGATATTGCGGAACAAACGAACCTGCTGGCACTAAATGCAGCGATTGAATCGGCTCGAGCGGGGGAGCATGGTAAGGGGTTTGCTGTGGTAGCAGATGAGGTTAGAAAACTTGCTGAACAGGTAACTGCATCGGTCAGCGACATTACGGGGATTGTCACGAATATTCAAACGGAATCATCAAATGTGTCTCAGTCATTGGAAGAAGGATACCAATCCGTTGATGACGGATCTGTTCAGATTGAGAAGACAGGATCGACCTTTGAATCGATTAATGAGGCGGTCAATGAAATGACTATGCACATTAAACATTCAACCAGTAATCTAACGTCTATTGCCCGTTCCAGTGAGGAAATCAATACCTCCGTGGAAGAAATTGCTTCTATTACCGAGGAATCAGCGGCAGGTGTGCAACAAACGTCAGCTTCAGCGGAAGAAGCCAGTGGAGCAATGGAAGAAATAACATCAAACTCCAAAGAACTGACCAGCCTGGCAGAACAGCTTAATGGTTTAGTAGGCAAATTCCGACTGTAGTGTGTCATTAACAGACAAACAGCGCCATGCCTATTTAAGGATTTGGTGCTGTTTTTATTAAGCTTTATCCTCGTCTTCGTAATAATGATATCTTTGCTCGCTAATCAATATCGCTTCAACAATGTTATAAATAGACACTAATTCATATAAAATGATGACCTCTGGTGTAAACATCGAGGTATGTGATTGTTCAGGCTGCTTGCTTTCCCAGAACTGCTCCATAAGTGCTTTTAACTGAAGCTTATAATCACTTGCCTTATAATGGTCTGGGTGTTTCATAAAATCAGTTAATGTTTCGACCATATTTGAAATATCTTCACATTGCTTATCGGACCAACATACATTATTAATAGACGTGTTAACCAAATTACCTATGTGATAATGAATCAGCCTTAATCGGGAGAGATTCTTTTTTTCAAAAGCAAACATTTTCTGCATCTCTTTCGAATGACGATGATATTTCGCTTCTTCCTCCTGAAACTGAAGCAGTCTCTCTGTTTGATCTAAACTTTTTTTCAATGTGTGAAATCGCCGAACCATTTCTTCTTTCTGTTTAGATTCATTATTTGTATGCAGCTTCTGTTTAATAATAATATCCAATTCTTCACCAATTTTCTGCAAAAGGTCATGGATATTTGTCATAATCTGTTTAGAATAATTCGGTGGAAAGACAAACATATTGACAAGCGTTGAAACGAGTAAACCAATGGTGGTTGTTCCCAATCTGGTAAAAAATGATATAAATAAATTCGTATCGATTACCTCAATCATCGCAACGGAAGTCAAGGTTGCCACCAACAGACCTGCATGCAGCTTTAATCGATAACAAGTGATGATCGTAAAGAAGGCTGCTAAGGCATAGGTAAGTGGTGAATTCTCAAATAAAAAGATAAATAATACTGCAAAGGCAGATCCAATGGCAGAGGCAGGGAAGCGCACGATCCCTTTTTTTATAGAAGCTGCCGCAGTTGGTTCAATCGTAACAATAGCCGTAATCACTGCAAAGACAGGGGGCCACCCTATCCATTGACAGATTAATGATGTTAAAAAAACCGCTAAAGCCGTTTTGATGACACGCCGCCCAAATAATTTTCGATTACGCCATATCTTCGCTTTCATGTTAAAGACTCCTTCAAATGATCTAAGGCTTAGTATACCGCAGATATCATACACTTTCCAATCCTTTTTTTGTTAGCAAAAGGAGTGCGATCTGTTTCATCAAAATAAGCTCTGCTTCATAAGATAGGAGAAAAAGGGGAGGTGGCCGTTGTAGTCATACGGTCTGTTAGAATATGATCCATTTCATTTTCTAAAACGTAATGATTGCAATCTGATGAGAAATTATATAAAATTGTCTGCAAACGCTTTCTTATTTTCGGTATATCATGTAAAATAAGAAGTATAGTAAAGTGCGTTGTGAATTCTTGAGGAGGTGCTCCATATGTTTTCAGTGAAAATGTTAAAGCCATATTACATTAAGGAAGAGCAAGAATATATAAGAGTGGTATTAGCATATCAATATTTTTCCCTGCTGATGGATGAGGAAGTTTATCATTTCGTCCCGCTTGAAGCACGAGAAATCCGAATCAAACGTGATACACAACAGATTGAGAATAAAGAGGCTGTCTTTGTTTTTCAAAAAGGAAAGCAGTTTCATCGAATTCATTTAGCTGATCTAATGAAAGTGAAGGACTTCCAGCAGCATTTATCAACGATTCTAAGCCCCTATATGATGCTCCCTAAACCAGAGGAGAAAAAGGATAATATTGATCAAGTCATCATGGAATTAGAACGCACCAATTTATTACGCTTAGTGGATCAAGCATTAGATGAGCAAAATGAAGCCCATTTTTATTTATATACAAATAAACTAACAGAAATGTAATATAATACATGATAGTCCCGTGTTACACTTTTGTGGCGCGGGATATACTTTGATGATGATAGGTGATGGAATGGATTTGCAGCTAAAAGGCAAGAAAGTTCTTGTAACAGCAGCAAGTAAAGGATTAGGTATGGCTTGTGCCCAATTATATGCGGAAGAAGGGGCACAGGTTTGGATAGCAAGCCGCAATAAACAACAGCTGGAACAAGCGAAACAAACAATCATTCATCAGACAGGCAATGCACAGGTTGAGGCTGTCATGTGTGATTTAACGAAAGAAGAAGAGATCAAGCAATTATTCGCTGAGACTGGTTCTATCGATATTTTGATTAATAATATTGGTGGGCCACCAGCGGGTGCATTTGATGAATTTGCTGATCAAGATTGGCAGCAAGCGTTTGAGCGCTTACTGATGAGTGTGATCCGAACTGTACGCGCAGCTGCACCTTCCATGAAGGACAGGCAGTTTGGCCGGATCGTGACAATCACCTCAAGCTCGATGAAACAGTCGTTAGATGGACTGCTTTTATCGAATACGTTTCGTCCTGCGATTGTGGGTTTATCCAAAAGTCTATCTCAGGAATTAGCGGGCGACGGCATTTTGATTAACTCAGTTGGCCCAGGTACGATGGAGACTGATCGCATCCGTGATCTTTATCAGCCAGCACAAATCCAACAGCTTGGCGAAAACATTCCCATCGGCAGAATAGGTCAGCCAGATGAATTTGCAAAGGCGGTTGTATTTCTTGGATCAGGTGCCAATACTTATATCACGGGACAGACATTAGTTGTAGACGGTGGTTCCATGAAAGCTTTGTAAGGATAAGGAAAACCATCCGTATGTATGGCGGATGGTTTTTGTGTGTTTTTTAATTCACAATGGTTGAAAAATCGTGTCATTCGTATTATGATATTTCTTGTGGTTAAAACATGCTGGTGTAGCACAGTTGGCAGTGCACTTCTCTCGTAAAGAAGGGGTCGGAGGTTCGAGTCCTCTCATCAGCATTTGGCTAACCAAGCTTATATTACCGAAGTGCGGTGATAAGCAATGACCATCAATAATTGGAGAAGTACCCAAGCTCGGCTGAAGGGGGCGCACTCGAAATGCGTTAGGGCGTGCAAGCGTCGCGTGGGTTCGAATCCCACCTTCTCCGCCATACATACCTTGCCGCATTTTTTATCCCTCTATTTCTTTGTAAAACATAACCTTATTTTTTCGCCGATCTTATCACTTTTTTCTTCATCAAGATAAACCTCCCAAGGCTCTGCAATTTCCAATGTGAATTTCTTTGGTACTTTTTTATTCATTGGAATGAGAATAAATGCCTCGACTACTTCATCAGGTGCCGATTCTTCAATCGCATAGGCTAAGTCTGTTTCTGTCTGTTCTTGTCGCTTTGTTATGATTTTTACGTCTCCGTTGAAATGAATGTTTGTCGCTGTGAGATTGATCGTTTCTCCTACAAGGGTGATATGATTCTTTTGGTTATGTAAGGATCTTACGGCAAGAACCGAAAATTGGAATGCATAGTGATCAAAATAAACGCAATTAAAACCATTTTCATCAGTGATGTTCGTTTGATAAGTATGAACGATTTTATACTTGTCCTGCCATTCATCCACAAAGTAATCGTACTTGTTCTTGGTATGCCCAAATTCCATGGTGGAATCGGTCACCCATTTTTTTTGGAATAACATTGGTATATCCTTTCTTTAATAAAATACACATAGGAAAATTGTATCATATCAATAGATAAAAAAACAGCTGTCTATTTATGCAAGAAGAAGGCATCAAACCAACCTTTATTGCAAAATCACGCTTGTTATGAAACTGCCGATAGTTTGCATGACGTAAACGATCCGGATTGTTACCAAAAAAAGCTACTTCATGGCAGCGATCATGCCTGCCATAAAGCAGCTTTCTACTTTTCTTTATTCACTTAATACCCGACCGACCTTTTCGGCGACGTAACCACTGCCGCCATTTTGATTTTCGATATGTTCTACCATCATTGCAACGATCAGGTTTTCATCTTCAGGATAACCGACAAACCAGCCATTCTCTGCTGCGCCTTCTTCATCCAATGATTGCTTCAATTCAGCCGTTCCCGTTTTGCCTAATATTGTTTTTTCTTCTATATTTGCTGGACTCCCTGTTCCTTCAGTGACAACACCACGCAGGGCATCATTCATAAGTGCGACATTGTCTTCTGATAGAAGATTCTCTTTCCAATTTACCCCTTGCTCCTCATCGGATAACAAGGTCGGTTGAATCATGTTCCCGTTATTTTTAAAGATCGAATAACTAGTGGCCAAGTGCAAGGCACTCATTTCAATTTGACCTTGACCATAGCTTGTATCTGCGAGCAATACTTCATTATCCAAGCTTCCATCTGCAGAGATGGTGCTAGAGGTGATCGGATAGGTGTAAGGCAGATCTTCTCCAATACCAAACTGTTGCAATCCTTCTACAAAAGTTTCTGCCCCCATGTCAATCGCCTGCATAGCAAAATAGATATTGTCTGAACGGACCAGTGCGTCCCTTAAATCAACAGGACCGTTTGATTCAGAAACACGACGTACGGAGTAATCACCCCAGTTTTCTTTCTGCCAAGTAAGTCCATTGATGGTGATTCCTTCATTTGGGTCCAGACTGCCATTCTGTAAACCGATTGCACTAGTAACAGGTTTAAAGGCAGACCCTGGGGCGAATGTAGCAGCAAAACGGTTCAATAAAGGGTTTTGCTCATCATTTTGCCATTCTTCCCATTGTTCATTGCTTAATCCATATAGAAAGGCATGCGGATCAAAGGCGGGACTGCTAACTAATGCGAGTGTTTCTCCGGTAGTAGGATCAATTGCCGCTGCAGTTCCAGCATCATCGCCTAACGACTCAAAGATTTGCTGTTGGCGGCTAGCGTCGATGGTAAGTTGAACATCCTCACCGTCTTGCACTTCTTGCTCCGCCAGCACAATCGGATCTTCGCCCTCTTTGTTCACTACGATTTGCACGCCATTTTGTCCGTGCAGTTCTTCTTCAAATAATTCTTCTAAACCTCGATAGCCGACTAAATCATTTTGCGAATATATACTAGAATCAAGTTCCTCCAATTTTTCAGCTGTTACCGGTGCGATATACCCGGTTAAGTGGGCGGCTGCTTCACCTAAAGGATAAACCCGGCCAGTTGTTGATTGGTAGGTGAGGGCCTCGACAGATTGTATAGCTTCCTCCAAATTTTCCCCAAGCGACGGGAATACCTTCAATGGAACGAACGTATCGGAAGTAACCCAATCAGCACTCAAGGCCTGATCGATCTCGTCCACGGAAATATCCAGCGCTTCAGCGATGGTCTCTTTTTCTGCTACTTCATCACTGAAAAGGCCAGGCTGTACCCCTAATTCATAGACCTCATCATTGATAGCTAGCCCTTCTTGATTTCGGTCGAAAATTTCACCCCGAGTAGCCTCTATGTTATCGATGCCGATCTCACCACCATCTGCCAGCTCTGGAAAAATCAAACCCGGGTTCCAGTTGACGACCCAATCGATTTGTTCCTCACCGTCAATCGTTTCGGTCGTTTTGACCATCTCCACATCTGTTTCAAAAGAAATCGGACCGGCAAATGTATCCATGCTGACTTGTATAGGGAAAGCCTGCGATTCGATTTCCTCTAAATCGCGTTCTTCCTCATCGACTTCTGCCTCAAAGGAAACGTCTAGATTTTCTACCTCCACATCCTGATAAATCTTTTCATAACGATTGAATGCTTCTCCCTCGACATCTTCTGGAACCATCGTATACATTTCCGTAAAATCTTGTTGATTCCAAAGATCTACATATTCTTGCAACTTGTCTTCCGGCTTGGCGATATCGTCATTGGAACAACCAACTAACGCTACCAAACCGAGGATGATAAGCCATGCTATTTTTTTCATATGTTTTCCCCCTCATCTGTCTATTCAAAAGAAAAAGCGTATTGCTTCATTTGATCAATACGCTTTTTACCACTAAATTGGTTTTGCATAAATAATGTATCGGTCCGGTGCATTCCCAACAAAGGAAAAAGGATAGCAGGTAGTGATTACAAGTTCTTCATCTGGGGCAGTAGATTTAATGATGGAAGTATCCTCCGCGTCAACGATTTTGGAGTCGACCATCTCATATTCAAAGGATCCGTATTCTAAATGAACGATAAAGGTATCGCCAACCTCTACGTCCCCCAAACTGCGAAAAACGGTATCCCGATGTCCAGATAAGACGATTTGATCATTTTGTTCAGGATATGCAGAGCCGAGATAGTGCCCCACTCCTTTGTCTAAATCATCTGGGTCGGTGCCCTCAACAATAGGTAGTTCTGCCTCTAATGTTGGGATTTCCAATATACCTACTGTTTCATTCATATCAGGTTCAAATTCCTCTGGTGTGGTTCGTTCGGCTTCATCCTGTTTGGAGGAGCGTTCGATCAGAGACTGAGCTTCTGTCATCGCTTGCTTTTCGGCTGCTTGTATCTTGAAATACTGATAGCCACCAACGCTTAACAAAACAACGCCAACTAACATCAACAAAAATGCCAACTTTTTCATATGTACACCTCATTTAGTCTAATCATGCACAAACTTATCCTTATTTTATCAATGACTAGCGTTTTTTTCAATCTCGACTAGGGAAAAAGTACAATATTTTACTTTCGAATTCCCTTGAGAAATGGAAGACAATTTGTTCAATCGGGAACTAATTTCAAAATAAGGAACAGAAATGACGGACAAAATCCAACTGCTTTCTATCGTATTACTATCTTGTCGCTAAAAAATAGAAGCTTATACTGGTGTAGAGGCTGCCTGGAATGGTTGTGCAGCACCAAAGGAGCCAGGAAATTCGCTTGCTATAAGCGTATGAACATATCTTTTTGCATCCTCTATTAAAATAGTGTATAGTTTTCTTTGTGCGTAAATGTGAAAAAATTATCATGTTTTAATAGAAAATGAAGTGGTATAACTAGAGTAGTTACGAAAAGGACGCGACGGACATAATATATTCATAGAACAGCTAAGGAGATGAGGAATTTGACAGAACAAGAGGTGTACCGTTCCATTTTGCAAAGGATGTTAGATCAAACCGAAGAGCAATTAATCGATAACCCCAAAGATTTTCTTCATCAATTAACGCAAGAGATTAAAGCGACGAGTACGTTTACAACTGAAAAGCATTAATTCATTAAACATGCTATCCAGATGAAAGAACGAGACGTTTTTCCATTCTGTATAGCATGTTTATTTTGAACAAAGCGTGGGCTGTGGGTTTACATTTGATTAATTTTCCTCTTCCGAAATGAGGCTTCACGTTATTTCCCGGGGAATAAAATCAGGAGGTCGGAACGTCTATTTCGACATATGTAGCTCCTTCTTCTTGTATCTCCTGTTTTCCACTTGTCTGGTTCATGATCCAGTCTTGGAAGCTATCTTCCTCTCCAGCTTGCACACGGACATGAAAGGTTACTTGATCGGTATAGTCAATATCACCTAACAAATAATGGGCTTGACGTAATTCATTTTCGATTTTGCCAAGCAATGTGTAATCTACAGTTACTGCAAAGCCGGACATTTGTTTTCTTTCAACGATTCCAGTTTGGTTGATCGCTAACGTAGTTGTACTGGCATATGCGCGTATTAAACCTCCGGCACCAAGTTTAATACCGCCAAAATACCTGGTTACCACCACGACTGTATCCTTTAACTGGCGCTTTTTAAGGACTTCCAAGATGGGTACTCCTGCTGTTCCGCTTGGTTCTCCATCATCATTTGCCTTTTGAATCTGATCATGTTCCCCAATCATATATGCCGAACAATTATGAGTGGCATCGGCATGCTTCTTTTTAATCTCTTGGATAAACTGTTGTGCTTCCTCTTCAGATGTCACTCGCTTGACATATCCAATGAATCTGGATTTTTGGATAACTTGTTCCTCTGAACCTTGTGTCTTCACCGTAAAATAATTTGCTAGCATCGGCACTTCCTCCTTTTATTTTTGAGAAATATGTGTAAACTATTATTGAATGAATTTTTAATTTATAGACAGTCAGTGTACAATGTACCTAATAGGAAGTAAAGAATATTGTAACGCACCCCTAAAAAGGAACTAAACATTTCGTATTGTATGAATGACATTAGATAGAGAGGTTTTCTTATGGTAAATAATGACCGTAAACTAGACTATATAATAGATGAGATGGTGAATACAGTAGAAAACAGTAAGGATGAAGTTTTTGGTATTGCGGAAGAGTCTAGAAAAGAATATGAATTATTAACGGAAGAGCTGGCAAGTTTGAAACATTCCGTGCTCGAAAAAATCCGAGAGAATGAACAACTGGATAAACAGTCTGCCTTATCCAGACAACATCTGGCAGAAGTGAGCAAGAATTTTCGTGACTATTCAGAGGATACGATTAAAGAAGCATATGATAGGGCCCACAAATACCAAACCGCCTTACAAGTCAATCGTGATAAGGAACAAATCTTGCGAAAGAGAAGAGATGAAATTGAATTACGCCTCAAATCTATGGAGCACATGGTGGAACGTGCCGATGGTCTAGCAGGAAAAATCTCCATCGTGTTGAATTATTTGAATGATGACTTTAAGCATGTGTCCGATATCATTCAAGACGCCCATGCCAAACAACAATTTGGTTTGAAAATTATTGAAGCACAAGAAGAAGAGAGAAGAAGGATTTCTCGAGAAATTCATGATGGGCCGGCCCAAATGCTTGCTAATATTATGCTGCGATCGGAAATCGTTGGTCGTACATATAAAAAAGGAGACGTGGAAAGTGCCGTTTCTGAAATGCGTAATGTCCGTTCCTTAATCAAGGATTCTTTACACGAAGTAAGGAGGATTATTTATGATCTTAGGCCAATGGCATTAGATGACCTTGGCTTAATCCCAACGATCAAGAAATATATATCTACCTTGCATGATCAGCACGCAAACATCCATTTTTCATATAATGGCTCTTCGGACAGATTGGATAGTCAATATGAGGTAGCTCTATTTCGCTTAATACAAGAATCGATTCAAAATGCTATCAAACATGCAGAAGCGGATCAAATCAAGGTGCTTTTAGAGGTTTCTGCAGAAAAGGTGATTGTATTAGTAGAGGACGATGGGGAAGGTTTTGATCAAAATCAAAAAAAAGAAAAATCTTTTGGTTTAATAGGTATGCAAGAACGGGTAGAAATGCTTGAAGGCGAGATTAGAATCAAGAGTCAAATCGCAAAAGGGACAAAAATCATGATAAAAATCCCGATTAAACAAAATATTGATACAGATATTTAATATTTCGTGTATAATATAAGAACAAATCACAGTGAAATACAGAGAATAAACGCGAAAATTAAATATGAAAAGAGGAGGCTGTACACATGACAACAAATATTGTTTTGATTGATGACCACAAATTATTTAGAGAAGGCGTAAAACGTATTTTAGAACTCGAAAATGACTTTACGATCTTGGCTGAGGGTGATGATGGCCATATGGCTGTGGAGTTAGTAAAAAAATATAAGCCGGATATTGTCTTAATGGATATTAATATGCCAGGCGTTAATGGTGTAGAGGCAACGGCAGAATTGTTGGAGCGTTATCCTGGCGTAAAGGTAATCATTCTGTCTATTCACGATGATGAGAATTATGTGACGCATGCATTAAAGTCAGGGGCTCAGGGATATTTGTTAAAAGAAATGGATTCTGATGCACTTATTGACGCCATCACCGTTGTTTCAGAAGGTGGATCATACTTACATCCGAAAGTCACTCATAATTTGGTAAAGGAATACCGCAGACTTGTTTCAGAAGAAGATTCATTATACGAAAATGATGATTCAGTAAACAAACTTAAAGAAATCGAGCACCGTAAGCCATTACACTTACTGACTAGACGTGAATGCCAAGTCTTGCAGTTATTGGCAGAAGGAAAGAGTAATAAAGGAATCTCTGAATCTTTATACATCAGTGAGAAGACGGTAAAGAACCATGTGAGTAGTATTTTACAGAAAATGAAGGTGAAAGACCGGACTCAGGCCGTTGTCATCGCGATTAAACAGGGCTGGGTAGAAATTCTATAAGATGAATGTACCAAAAGCAGATCAGTGCACCACGTGGTCCCGATAATATAAGAAAAGACTCGGACCACCAGTACCTGACCAGATTACGCTCGTCGTTGTGATAGATATAATCAGCTTCCTGAATATTTCTAGAATATATGTAGAAAATAGCTCTTCGCTTTATGGAGGGCTATTTTTTTCGTGGTGTGTAGTTGTCATCTCGGGAATGACGGCCAAAATAAGAGCGAATCTCGAAAAAACGCCGTCAATTTGGGAATGACGGCCAAAATAAGAGCAAATCTCGAAAAAACGTCCGTCATTTTGGGAATGACGGCCAAAATAAGAACGAATCTCGAAAAAACGTCCGTCATTTTGGGAATGACGGCCAAAATAAGAGCAAATCTCGAAAAAACGTCCGTCATTTTGGGAATGACGGCCAAAATAAGAGCGAATCTCGAAAAAACGTCCGTCATTTTGGGAATGACGGCCAAAATAAGAGCGAATCTCGAAAAAACGCCGCCTCCTCAGTAAACACCATCTCTCAAATGTTTACATCATCGCCCACATTCCCCAAAAATTCTATGCCATTCACGCAACATGGAAATAAACCATGCACGAAAGACTAGGCAACGGAGAGAATATTAGGTAAAATAAAGAGAGAGAGTCTGACAAGTTCATAAAGGAGAGGTAGGTAGCTTATGAGAGTGGCTGTTATTACGGACAGTACATCGTACATACCCGAATCAACAAGACAGGAATTAGACATCCATATGATTCCGTTAAGTGTGGTATTTGATTCGGAATCGTTTCGTGAAGAAATTGACATATCGACAGAAGATTTTTATCAAAAAGTAAGGGAAAGTGAACAACTGCCCAAGACATCCCAACCTGCCATTGGTGAAATGACGGATAAGCTCACACAATTGGCTGCGGAATATGATCAAGCAATATTTATTACCCTTTCGAGTGGTATAAGTGGAACCTATCAATCAGCAGTTAGCGCCGGAGCGGCGATGGAAGATATAGAAGTCGTGACGTTTGACTCGGAAATCAGTTGCTTGGCACAAGGTTTTTATGTGCTGGAGGCAGCCAGGCTTGCGAAACAGGGACAAGATATCCAGGCGATGGTGGCAAGATTGGAGCAGATGAAAAAATCCTTGCGTGCCTATTTTATGGTGGATGACTTAAATAATCTTCATCGCGGCGGACGACTGAATGGTGCCCAGGCAATACTCGGTAGTATGCTACAGGTCAAACCCATCCTTCATTTTGAAAATACCAAGATTGTCCCCTTTGAAAAAATCCGCACTAAGAAAAAGGCAGTAAAACGGATGTTGGACTTATTCGATGAAGACGCGAGAACAGGTGCTGTGATAGAGGCATCGGTGATTCATGCCAATAGAAAAGATGAAGCGGAAGCCCTACGACAGCAATTAATGGAACAATATCCACATGCCACTATTACGATTAGCTATGTCGGTCCAGTTATTGGCACGCATCTAGGTGAAGGTGCCATTGGCCTGACGTGGTATCAAAAATAAATCCTGATATACTCGCAAGTTCACGGCTTGCGAGTATCATTGAGCTAGGAGGAGTGCCCATGAATGTTGCTAGTATATTAGATGGAAAAGTATTATTATCCTCAGAAATCCCCCTGTCAAAGCCTACGATAGCGTATCTTCAACGCACTGAACAATTACTTCCCATTCGCTCTATCGAACACAATTTAACAGGTATGCAATGCAAACGATGCGGTAACCAAAAGCGGAACCTTTTTGCCCAGATAGATTGCGGCAGATGTGGTCACACCCATTTGTATTGCCGACAATGTGTGGAATCAGGCCGAGTGTTAGCCTGTGAACCGCTCTGGCTTTGGCAAGGAAATCAGGCAAGCTGGCTTTGGCAAAACGAACCATGTCATTGGCAAGGCAGCTTAACCCCAGCGCAGCAGCAAGCGGCTGACGTGATTACGCAGGCTGTGGCAACGCAGCAAAAAGAACAACTGGTTTGGGCCGTTTGTGGCGCAGGCAAAACGGAGATGCTCTTCCCTGCTATCACAAAGGCGATCACAAGCCAGAAGCGAATATGCTTGGCAACTCCGCGTGCAGACGTAGTAAGAGAGCTTTTCCCCCGTTTTTGTCAGGCTTTTCCTGAGACCGCAATGGAGGCACTTTATGCAGGAACAGAGGATCGAACAGGCGTCGGCCAATTGGTGATTAGTACCACCCATCAACTGATTCGCTATCAGCAAGCCTTCGATGTTATGATCATTGATGAAATCGATGCCTTTCCCTTCCACCATGACCCAACACTACCCAAATTAGCAGCTCGTGCCTGCAAGGAATATGCCACCAACATCTATTTGACCGCAACTCCTCGTCCAAAGCAGCGCCGGCTTATCCGTCAGAAGAAACTGCCCGTCACCTTTGTCCCATTGCGTTTTCATGGTCATCCTTTACCGGTTCCTCAATTAAAACAAGAATTTAACCTACGTAAGAAATACAAACAACATAAGCCATCTGCCGCACTAGAACAATTGCTGCATGCACATAACCAAACCCGCCAACTATTGATTTTTGTACCAACAATCGAATGGGCAATTGCTATCGCTTCCGATCATAAGGCTACTTTTGTACACGCAGAGGACACTAACCGCAAAGAAAAAATTGATCAGTTTCGTCAAAAAAAACTACAGCGATTAGTCACTACTACCATTCTAGAACGAGGTGTTACCTTTCCATCTGTTGATGTGATTGTGTTAGATGCTGGTCATTCCGTCTTTGACGAGGCAGCCCTAGTCCAAATCGCCGGACGTGCCGGCAGAAGTCCAGATGATCCAACCGGCAATGTCTGGTTTATTCATCAAGGCAAAACAGAAGCAATTAAAGAAGCGATCCGACAAATAAAAAGTATGAATAAGAAAGGAAGAAAATAATGGACCATTGTTTATTCTGTCATCAACTCATCCACACCGACATATCATGGCGCAATCTCTTTGTAGCCGATTCATCAATACCGCTTTGTGCTGCTTGTCAAGCACGCCTGGAGATCATTGGAGAATCGATTTGCAGGCAGTGCGGAAGAAAAACCGAACAGCAAACGCGATGTCCGGATTGTGAAAACTGGCAAACGACGGAACCATATGCCGGATTATTACAAATGAATCGCTCGTTATTTACTTACAATTCATTTATGCAGGAGGTGATGACCAAATGGAAATACCGTGGTGATTATATCCTGAAACAATTATTCACCCCTTATATCAACAAACGTTTTCCTACACTTTTCCCAATAACGGATTATACGATTGTCCCGGTTCCGTTGACCCAAGCAAGATTCGAGGAACGCGCCTTCAATCAATCGCAAGAAATTGCTAGGATGATCGCCAACAAGAACAAAAAACCAATTGTGCCCGCTTTATCTAGGTATGAACAACGATCGGAGAAACAATCAAAACGGACAAAAACAGAACGAATGGCAACAGCAAATCCATTTTTCTTTAAAAAAATGGTTGAAACAGACGTCTTATTGGTCGATGATATATATACAACCGGTATGACATTACATCACGCGGCAGCGGAATTAAAAAAAGCAGGCGTCAAACAAGTATATAGTTTTACCTTGATTCGATAACCAGATAGGATAGACATAACAAAAAAGCGGGGAGGACATACAATGGGGGAATTAGCCAATTGTATCAAATGTGATAAAATATTTATTAAAACAAACAAAACCATTTGTCCGGATTGTATACAGAAAGAAGAAAAACAATTTCAATTAGTCTACCAATTTTTAAAAAAACGAACGAACCGACAAGCAACCATACCAGAGATAGCGGAGGGGACAGGTGTTGAAGAAAAAGTGATTCTTCAGTTCGTCCAAGAAAAAAGATTAAATCCTGTCCATTTTCCTAACCTAAACTATCCGTGTGAACGCTGTGGGCAGCCGATCGTGACAGGCACCATCTGTACTAGCTGTCAGACTGAATTAAAGGAAGACATTCAAAAGCATGACGATAGAAAGCGATTAAAAGAAGAACTAGAAAAGGCGGAAAGGAAAAAAACCTATTTTACAAGAGATTGAAGAAAGTTGATCAAAATCAGATTAAACATTTCTGATTAGCCGCCGATATAATAAATAAAGCATTACTGTCATATGACAACGAGAAGTATCAAGGTGATCAGTGTATCAGGATGAAAATTCGTGTCATTACAGGAAAGAGGTGAACGGTTTTGAAAATTAACGGAACAAATCAGACAAATGTAAATCCTTATCATAAACAAGCACAAGCAAACCAGAAAATAACAGAGCAGATAAAAAAACAGAAACCGGATCAACTGGAAATTTCAGATCAGGCATTGAAATTGCAGCAATCCTCTACACGAAAGGCTTATGTCAATGAAATCAAACAACAAATTGACAACGGCCAGTATGTTACTAATTCTCAAGAGACAGCGAAGAAGATTTTGAATTTTTGGAAAGTATAACGAAGGCTGGCACTGGGACAATGGTCAAAGGCAAATCGTTAGCAAAGGGGCAAAACTAAATGCCGGTACAAACCATCATTAAACAACTAAACAAACTGATAGAGCTTCACGACAGTCTTATTGGCATCTCGAAACAAAAAACGGAAATCGTTAAGGCAGGAGATACCCAATCCTTGCAAAATTTGTTGATTAGGGAACAGAAGCATGTACAGGCGATTAATCAAATAGAAGAACGACGGATAGCATCTGTGCAAGCCTGGGCAGCAGCGGAAAATATGGATCCGAAGACCGTTACGGTAGCAGATATTATTGAAGAACATGCGCAAGGAGTAGAAAAGATTCAATTAGAAGAGGTGACGGTGGCCTTGGCGAGTCAGCTTATGGAACTGCGACGTCAGGAAGACTTAAACAAGCAGTTAATTCAGCAGTCACTTCAATTTATCCAGTTATCATTGGATATGATGCAGCCGTCTATCACCAATATGAATTACGGGAATACGACACAATCGGGTCCGAAACGATCGGTGTTTGATTCGAAAGCGTAAGAAGGAGTTGACATAATGGGATCAACATTTAATGGGCTTCAAGTAGCTAAACGAGCTTTACATACTCAACAGTCTGCCCTGTATACGACGGGGCACAATATTGCCAATGCAAATACAGAAGGTTATACGAGACAAAGGGTAAACATGCAACCAACTGCCCCCTATCCATCCATGGGAAGAAATCGGGCAGAAATACCTGGACAGGTGGGTAGTGGTGTAGAGGCAGGTTCGATTGAACGAGTGCGGGATAGTTTTATTGATAAACAATATCGGCAAGAGAATGCCAAGGTTGGTTTTTATGACACAAGGGCCGATATGATGTCAAAGATGGAAGCGATTCTCAATGAGCCAACTGATGAAGGATTATCGGCTATTATCGGTGAATTTTGGAAATCGCTACAAGATTTATCTGTTAACCCGGAAGATGCAGGGGCTCGTGTGGTGGTCAAGGAGCGCGCAAATGCGGTTGCAGAGTCTTTTCAATATGTACATACATCGCTGGAGCAAGTCCGTACGAATTTACAAAACGAAATTGGTGTCGACAATACCAAGGTGAATTCCTTAGTGGATCAGATTAATCAGCTCAATGCACAGATTAATAATGTCGAACCGCACGGCTATTTGCCGAATGATTTATACGATGAACGGGATCGATTGGTTGATGAATTATCCGAATATGTCGATATCAAGGTGGATTATCGGAAGAGCTCTGGAGATCCCAGCCCAATGGCACAAGGGATCGCAACGATTACGCTGGTAACCGATCAAGACAATATTGAAAATGGTGAAGGGGAACCAATTACCCTGGTCGATGGCAGTGAAGGAGTAATACCAGGTAGTAATGAGGCTGTTAATCATGTGTTTACCTCCTTCAATGAGGATAATAACGTACAAGCCATCTTTTTTGCCTCACCGGATGACAATAGAAGTAAAGAAGAGCAGCTTGCTGATTTAGTGGAAAACCATGGTGATGAGGTGCACATTTATGCCGACCATTTTGATGTGCAAGGGAAGTTGCGGGCATTGATGGACGGCGCTGGATATGTCAGTGATTTTGCCTTTGATGGAGATCCTGGAACTGCAAAAGGAAGCTATAATGATATGCTGACTAACTTGGACCGACTGGTAGAGAATTTTGTCACAGAATTTAATGCCGTCCATCGTCAAGGATACACCTTAGCTACGGATGACAATGGTGATCCGATCCAAGGCAGTGACTTTTTTACCGGAACAACGGCCGATACGATTGCCCTATCCGAAGCAATCGACAATGATCCTGATTTAATCGCGGCAAGTGAGTCAGGTGCTGCCGGTGATGGGGAACATGCCACCACCTTAGCGGATGTTTATAGCAAACGGGCGGAAAATTATTTATCTTATGACCCAGACAATCCCAATCAGTTAGATGACAAAGCTTCGGTGAAGAGTTTCTTTGAAGGGGTTATCGGAGAAATGGGTGTGATGGGAGAGGAATCGCAGCGTATGCAAAATAACTCCCAGGTGCTTCGTCAGCAAATTGAAGAAACAAGACATTCGATCAGCTCGGTATCATTAGATGAAGAAATGACCAACTTAATTCAATTTCAGCATGCCTATAATGCGGCAGCTCGAAATATGACAGTAGTGGACGAAATGCTCGACCGGATTATTAATAATATGGGATTAGTAGGGAGGTAAGTAAATGCGTGTCACACAAAATATGCTAACGAGTAACATGCTTCGTAATATCAGTAACAGTTACAGCAATATGGGCAAGTATATGGATCAGCTGTCAACTGGTAAGAAAATTAACCGTCCTTCCGATGATCCTGTTGTTGCAATGAAGGGAATGGACTATCGCACCCAATTAGCCCAAATGGAACAATTTGAGCGTAATATTGGTGAAGTACACAATTGGATGGATAACTCGGATTCTGCTTTAGATAAGGTGGAAAAGGGATTGGAACGTCTTCGTGACTTAGCCGTACAAGGTTCCAATGGCACTTATGAAGACGGGCAGCGTGGTAATATGGCTGAGGAAGTAGAACAGATTAAAGAACATCTTGTCGAATTAGCCAATACCAAAGTGAATAATAAATATATTTTTAACGGTAAGGCCACGACAGGTAATAATGGCGAAGCACCGTATCAATTGAATGAGGATGGAGAACTGATCGCACCGATTAATACCGATGATGTCAACATTGAGGTATCCAGCGGTTCTAAGCTCCGCGTCAATGTCAAACCAGACAGCGTCTTTACCGAGCAGTTATTCACCGATCTCACCGAATTTGCCAATACGTTAAGGGACTCAGATACCGAAGATGAGGAAATCAGCGAATTTATCGATCGCATCGATACACATATCAATAATAACGTGAATGCTCGCGCCGATCTTGGTGCTCGACAGAACCGCATTGATTTAGTTGAAAATCGTATCAATCAGCAATTAGTGACAGTAGAGGACATGAAGTCACGAAATGAAGACGCCGATTTCGAAGAAGTGATTATGAACTTGATCTCGCAAGAATCGGTACACCGAGCAGCTTTAAGTGGAGGATCCCGGATTATCCAGCCTACTTTATTAGATTTCTTACGCTAATCAATATCCGCCTTACCTAAATTACGGGTAAGGCTTTTTTCAAAAAAAGGAGGATAGCGATGCAACTCCCACAAATTCGTATCCAACAACAAGCTGCACAAATAGGTCTGAACATTCAGTCAGCACAGCTCACGATCGAGCAAACACCTGCTCAGCAGACGATCGAACAGCAGCAGCCGGAAGTACATATTACCACCAGACCCGGACGATTGACAATTGATCAGTCGAAGGCATTGGCCGATGTCGGTATCATGCCGGTCAAACAATCGATTCAAAATTGGGCCAATAATGCCATGCAAGCAGCGATCTCCGGAAGCAGACAAAAACAGCAGGAAGGTGATCGGCTGATGAAGATTGAGCATGGCGGCAGCCCGCTAGTAGATTTTGCTAAACAGATCGGATTTTCGCAACAAAAGCAACTTGGCATCGATTGGATTCCTTCCGCCGATGGGGTAGAGATTAACTATGAACCAGCTGAAGTGCATATCGAGGCAGAGGTCCGTCCACCTGTCATTCAAGCAGCATCAACACCTACCCAGTTTCATTATCAACGAGGTGGTGTCGAAACCTATCTCGAACAGCAAAATTGGCTAGAGATCGATATCGCTGATTTAACATTCCAAGGCTATCAGTTTGAACTAGAAATATAAGAGGGTGATCAGCATGCAAATACAGACAAAATATTTTGGAGAAACAATGATTAAGCAAGAGGAAATCCTCACATTCCTTCAAGGGATCCCTGGATTTCCCCAAGAAAAGCAATTTGTTCTGCTTCGCTTTGAAGAGGCCGGTCTATTTCAAGTATTGCAATCTACTAATTCGGAGACGTTAGCCTTTGTCGTTGTCAATCCTTTTTTATTCGTGGAAGATTATCAATTAACACTAGATGACACGATTCTGGAACAACTGGCTATTACAAAGGAAGAGGATGTCCACACTTTGGCGATCGTCACGGTCAAAGATCCATTAACGAAGAGCACGGCCAATTTACAAGCACCGATTATCATCAATCACTCCAATCAGTTAGCCAAACAATATATCACCAAAAGCGAGCAATATACACCACGTGAACCAATCTTTCAAACACCTTCTCAGAAAGAGGTGGATTAAGATGCTAGTGTTAACAAGGAAAAAGAATCAAGCGATCCAAATTGGCGAGGATATTGAGATCAAGGTGATTGGCATCGATGGCGATCAAATCAAGCTAGGCATTTCCGCACCAAAGGATGTCGAGGTGCACCGCCAAGAAATCTATCAGGCGATTCAAGCGGAAAATAATACCGCCGCTAATCTCTCCGAAAATATTTTCGATATCCTAAAAAAAAATCAACAAAATGACTAAACATTCTAGAAGCGTGAGCCGATAGTAATAGTAGGAGCTAGTTCTAGTGATCGGCGGCCGCTTTCACTACAACTAGTACATACCACAAGGATGTGGAAATTGAACTTACTCAAGGAGGAAATTTATTATGATTATCAACAATAATATCCCTGCGTTAAACACACACCGTCAGCTAGGGATCAACCAAGGCAACATGCAGTCTTCAATGGAGAAATTGTCTTCAGGTTTGCGTATCAACCGTGCTGGTGATGATGCGGCAGGGCTTGCGATTTCTGAGAAAATGCGTGCGCAAGTTAAAGGTTTAGATCAAGCTAGTCGAAATGCACAAGATGGTATTTCTATGATTCAAACGGCTGAAGGTGGACTAGATGAAGTACATTCTATTCTACAACGCATGCGTGAAATTGCCGTTCAATCATCGAATGATACCAATGTTGAAGTCGATCGTGGAGAATTACAGAAAGAATTTAATCAGCTTAGAGAAGAAGTAAGTCGTATCAAAGATAAATCACAATTTAATACCCAAAATTTATTAGATGGTACTGCTGGTAATAGTGGAACAGTTAAATTTCATATCGGCGCAAATACAGGAGACGGTATTGATGTTGATTTTACTACTGAGGGTGTGAATTTATCAGGTGTAGTATCTGAATTAAGTGGTCTTAGTATCTCTGGGCAAGCAGATGCAGATACTGCAATAAGCGGAGTTAATGCAGAGATTGAAAAGGTTTCTGCTGGACGCTCTTACTTAGGTGCAATGCAAAATCGTTTAGAGCATACAATAGCTAATCTAGACAATTCTTCTGAAAACCTATCTGCTGCAGAATCTCGTATTCGTGACGTAGATATGGCAAAAGAGATTATGGAGATGACTAAATCGAATATTCTTTCTCAAGCCTCTCAGTCTATGTTAGCTCAGGCTAACCAACAGCCACAAGCTGTGTTACAGTTACTTGGATAATAAATGGTTATAAGAAGGAGACTCTAGCTTTGCTGGAGTCTCTTTATTTTGTGGAAAAGAAGGTGAGAGAATGACATTCGATTATAATATTACGATTCCAGCACATTATAATATATATACTGGAAATTATAAAAGAGAGCTACGAGTTGATTTTTCTATTCCAGAAAATGATAAAGGCGAAATTACTGGGATATTACTATTGGTACCTGGATTCGGTGCCACTATTGATTCAAACGTTTATAAAAAAATGAGAGAAAAGTTCTCAGACGATTATAATGTTGTCGCTTTGCAATGTGAATACTTTGGAAGTAAATATATGCAAACAGCAGAGAAAGTGATGGGTAAAAAAGATAGTAATGATAAAGAATTAGCTAATCAAGAAATGGAACAAGCTAGTAAAGACTTAAAAAGGCAGATTCCAGTAAATATAAATGGACCATTTAAGGCAAAGATAGATGAAACTATAGAAGATTTCAATGATATGGGGTATATGCAAGCAATTGATTTAGTAACGGCAATTGAAGTAGTAAAGACTATCTTGAAAGAAAACCAAATCGTTTATAATGAAACAAGAGTAATAGGATATGGCCATTCTCATGGAGCGTATTTATTGCATTTAAGTAATAGATTAGTTCCTAATTTATTCTCATACATAATTGATAATTCTGCATGGATAGAACCCATTTATCTAACTTATAATCGATACCTTAATCAGAGAATCAATAATACTATTGTAAATGTGGAGTTCGATTACTTAGCCAAAAAAATTATTAAAGAAAAGAAAAATCTTAATCTAAACATAATTTACAAATATTATAAACCTAGCACACAGATCATTTGTTTTCAGGGAGATAATGATCTTTTGGTTGCCTATACCGATAAAGAGAAGTTGATTGCAACGTTAAAGAATGCAGAATTTGTATTAGTGAAGAAAGAAAATATTGACAATGAAAAGTATTATTCCAATTCTCATGGTTTAGCAGCGGACTTTTTAAAGCTATTTGATTACGCTATGACATTTGAACAACCTATATCCAAAGTAGAAGAAAGAAATGTACAATATAAAGTTAAATTTGGATCCATTATGTTTGAAGTGGATTATAGCAATGGTTTGCCAATTTTTTTATGCATAAAGTAATATTTTTATCTTACAGTATACAAGTTAGTAAAGTTCTGTTGATATATTATCTTATTTTATTACAAGTGTTACTTTAATATTTATAAAATAATCCGATATATGTGGTAAGATATTTAACTGGGGGACTTACGATGAAACTAATTGTAAATGAAAAGAACATTGATACAAAGGAAATAACAACAGCAACTCAAATGGTTGAAAAAATTCAAACATTAGCAGATGACGATATAATTAATCAGGTAACAATTAATGCTCAAGATGTATATGACGATTTTGAAGCTTATTTGGAACAGCATTGGCAAAGCATTGAGTATATAAAAGTAATAACACAGTCAAAGAAGCAGTTTATCAATGATACATTATTGACAGCAGAGAATTATTTAGATAATGCAGTGGATTTAGTACAAGAACTTTCTAATAATTTTTATCAAAAGCCAGGAGCAGAAGATTGGAATCAGTTTCAATATTTCACAGAAGGAATTACATGGTTTTCAAATATACTAGTAACTATCGATTCTTTAAAAGAGCGTCCTAATAATTGGAAATGTTATGTTGACCAATATCATAAATTGGAGGACGGAATTAAAGAGTTAGCAGAGGCTGTAGAAGCTGACGATGAAACTTTAATAGCTGATATTATTCAATATGAAATGATTCCAATTTATCAGAATTTAAAAAAATTAATCTCAAATACAATAGATACTGAAGGATGTCGACCTCATGCTCATTGATAATAAAAACTATTTAAGTGTCAAAAATCGTCCGTTATTACAGTTGCTGAATGAAACTACCACTGATGAAGAATTTGTAGAAATAGAGATGGCCAAGTCTGAGCAGTTAACCTTAAAAATAAAACAGAATGACTCCTACAAATATGTACATAGTAAATATAACCCACTAATAGAGATAGATAAATTAGTTAACCAATTTGACTTGATAGAAGGTAAATCACATATTTTATTATTTGGTTTGGGAATGGGTTATCATTATACGGCACTTAAAAAGAAATTTCCGCATGCCACTTTTTCTATCTATGAACCGGATTTGTTAGTGTTGAAAAAGTTATTATCGCATATTTCATTAGAAGAATTATTTGGTAAAGATAATGTCACCATAGTGGTAAAGGAAACAATGGAATCTAGTATTCAACATTTATTACAGTCACATCAAAATAAAATAGAAGTCTTTGCACTTCCGTATTACCAAAAGAATTATCAAGTGGAACTAGATAAATTATATGCGCTTTTAGTAGATCAATTAAAAAATACAAAAAGTAGATTAGTAACTAATTTATCATTCCAAAAACGTTGGACAATTAACGCAATTAAAAACTTTCCAACAGTATTAAAAACACCAAATATATTAAGGGATATAGATGAATCAGTTTTTAAAGGAAAACCAGCAATTATTGTATCGGCAGGTCCAAGTCTGAATGAAGAGTTTGAGAATTTAAAGTATATAAAAAAGCATGGTTTAGCTTATATCTTTTCGGTAGGATCGGCGATTAATGCGTTGATTGAAAATGATATTTTACCAGACGCCATATGTACCTATGATCCACAGGCTCACAATTATAAAGTTATTCAGAAAGTGAAAGATCGGAACATAGCTACTATCCCATTGATTTTTGGAAGTACCGTAGGGTATGAAACCCTATTTGATTATCAAGGCCCCTTGTTGCATATGATCACTACTCAAGACACCATTGCACCTTATTTGTTACAAGATGAAAAGGAAATAGATATGGTTAATGACGCCCCTTCGATAGCGTTAGTTACTTATCAATTGTTATCTAAATTAAAGGTGAAAACCATTTATTTAGTAGGACAAAACTTATCTTTTAAAGATAGGTATCGATATGCAGCAGGGGTAGAATACCAAACTGATCAGGTTAGTGAGGATAAATTAATACCTGTAAAGAGCGTGAGTGGTAAAACCGTATGGACGGAAGATGGGTATAATAGGATGCGACAGACACTGGAATTATATATTAAGCAGACTACTAGCGTAAATGTATACAACACAACGAAAGATGGGGCAGCAATTGAAGGTGCTTCATTTATACCGCTCTCTAAAGTAATCAATATGCATTTTACTAACCAATCTGAAGTATCTGATCAATGGTACCATGCAGAACCGCATTATGAACGTAATCATATATTAGATCATATGAATAATCTAGCATATTATAAAAATATATTTATGCAAGACCTAACAGATACAATGAAAATGATGCGTCATATCTATCAATCAAAACACCACTATCGAGGTAATAATGGAAAATTGGAAAAACAGCTTGCCAAATTTGATAAAAAATTTAAAAAAATTAAGAAAAATAGATTTAATCAAACTTTTTTGTCACCTATGCTTAGAGTACAGCTGGAAAATTTGGTAGCATCATCTCAAGAAATCAAACAAGAATCAGATAACATGAAAAAAATTGATCTGTTTTACAATCGATTTGGTTCATTTTTATCTCAATTAAATCATTTAATGCATGAAGTAAACGAATACTTTGAAGAATTAAGAAACAACGAATTGTTCGTAGAGAAAGAAGTGAGCAAATAATGCAATTTGAAAATAAAACGATACTTATTACCGGTGGAACAGGATCATTCGGAAAAAAGTTCACCAAACGAATATTAGAAACAAATGTGAAAAAGGTTATAGTATTTAGCCGTGATGAATTAAAACAATATGAAATGAAGCAAGAATTTGATGATGATCGGTTGCGTTTTTTTATCGGCGATGTCCGTGATACAGATCGACTATATCGTGCCTTTGATGGAGTAGATTATGTCGTACATGCGGCTGCGATGAAACATGTGGAGGCATGTGAATATAATCCCTTTGAGGCAGTTAAAACCAATATCAATGGTGCTCAAAATATTATTGAGGCAGCAATAGATAAAAAGGTAGAAAAAGTTGTTGCATTAAGTACAGATAAAGCGGCTGCTCCTGTTAATTTGTACGGAGCGACAAAACTTGCTTCTGATAAATTGTTCGTCGCTGGTAATTCCTATGCAGGGGATAAGAAGACACGGTTTTCCGTTGTAAGATATGGGAATGTGGTGGGAAGCAGAGGTAGTGTAGTTCCTTTTTTTAAAAAAGTGAAAAGTGCTGGGATTCTTCCTATTACAGATGAAAGAATGACACGATTCTGGATCACGCTAGATCAAGGAGTGCAGTTTGTCATAGAAAGCTTTTATAGAATGCAAGGCGGAGAGATTTTTGTTCCGAAGATTCCTAGTATGTCTATCATGAATCTAGCAAAAGCAATTGCGCCTGAATGTGATTTGAATTTTGTAGGGATTCGACCAGGTGAAAAACTTCATGAAGTGATGATTACTGAGGACGATGCAAGACGAACACTTGAATATGATAATTATTATGTGATTCAACCTGAATTTCCATGGTGGGGGAAGGAAAATGGCAATAATGGTCAGAAGTTGCAAAATAGTTTTAGGTATAGCAGTGAAACAAATCAAGATTGGTTAACGGTAGAGGACTTACGAGAACTTGTATATGATAAGGAGTAATGTTCATCATGAGTGATCATTCATTTATTCCGTATGGAAAACAATCATTAGACGAAGAAGATATTCAGGCAGTGGTTAATGTGTTAAGAAGTGATTATCTAACTACGGGACCAGCAATTAATCAATTTGAGGAAGCCATCGCTGCATATGTTGATTCTAAGTATGCTGTCGCTTTTTCTAGCGGTACAGCTGCGTTACATGGTGCCTGTTTTGCCGCTGGTATTACAGAAGGGGATGAAGTGATTACCACCCCTATGACATTTGTAGCTAGTAGTAACTGTGTTCTATATCAGGGGGGGACACCGATTTTTGCTGATATTGACCCTGTTACGTATAATATCAATCCCTTAGAAATTGAAAAGAAGATTACGAATAAAACAAAGGCGATTATACCAGTGGATTTTACCGGACAGCCATGTGAATTAGAGGAGATTATTGAAATAGCTCGCCGTCATAAGCTTATTGTCATTGAGGATGCTGCTCATGCACTTGGTGCCACTTATCGCGGGCAGAAGATAGGATCAATTAGTGATATGACCATGTTTAGTTTTCATCCAGTTAAACATATCACAACAGGAGAAGGCGGGGTTATTACAACCAATAATAAAGTATATTATGAGAAACTCTTGGCATTCCGCTCACATGGGATCACTCGTGACCGTTCTCAAATGATGGATGATCATGGACCGTGGTATTATGAAATGCAGTTTTTAGGATATAATTATCGGATGACGGATATTCAAGCAGCTTTAGGAATTAGTCAGTTAAGGAAATCAGATCAATTTTTAGAACGACGAAAAGAAATTGTGGAGAAGTATAATTGGCATTTTAAAGATATAAAAGAAGTTGTTATACCTAAACAAAGCGCATTTGTTGAGTCTAGCTGGCATATTTATGTTCTCCGTTTTTGTTCGAATGTATTGCAGGTAAGTAAAGCTAAATTATTTAATGAACTTAGGAATTGTGATATAGGGGTGAATGTGCACTATATTCCTGTTCACAAACAGCCATATTATAAAAATTTAGGTTATAATCAATGTAATTATTTAGAAGCAGAGCACTTATATGAGGAAGCAATAACTCTGCCATTATTTCCAAGTATGACTGATCAAGAAGTAGAGTATATTATCCAAACGATTAAGCGGATAATTTCGACCAATAAACGAACCAAAGTAGGCGATGAGGAATGAAAGTCGTTGCAATCATACAAGCAAGAATGGGATCTTCGCGACTTCCCGGAAAAGTAATGAAAGAATTACAGGATGATACGGTACTTTCTCATGTTATTCGTCGAGTAAAGCAATCAAAATGGATTGACAAGATCGTAATTGCTACGACCAAAAATCAGCAGGATCAACAAATCGTATTGGAAGCAGTTAAGAATCGTGTAGAGGCATTTCAGGGAGATGAGTCGAATGTCTTGGAAAGGTATTTCTTAGCTGCGAAGTATGCTCAAGCAGATGTTGTTGTAAGAATAACCTCAGACTGCCCATTAATAGATCCATATGTAATTGATAAGCTAGTTAAATGCTTTGATGAAAATAATTATTTGCTTGTAACAAACGCAGGAGCTGATACGACATTGAGAACCTTCCCAAGAGGTTTGGATGTTGAGGTATTTTCATTCGAAGCTTTAGAGAACTCGTATCAAAATGCTAACCTAGATTACCAGAAGGAACATGTGACTCCTTATTTATATGAGAATGAAGATAAGGTATACTATTTTACAAATAAGTTCGACCATTCGGATTATAGGTTAACTTTAGATACATTTGAAGACTGGAAGCTTATTGAAGAAATATATCATGAACTTTATCACGGTAACCATAATTTTTATATGAAAGAAATTATAGATTTATTAAAGAGAAGACCATTGTTAAACTACATAAACAAACATGTAGAGCAAAAGAAATTAAAATAATTGGAGCTAAAATGTAATGCGAATTTTAATATTCACAGAAGCAAGTTCAAAAATTGGTCTAGGTCATTTTATGCGTTGTAGTGCTTTATATGAAGAGGTTTTGAGCAGAGGAATAGAAACAGAAATCATACTAAATGCTGATTATGATTTAGAAATTTTTAGAGATCAGAATATTAGTCTGTTTGATTGGTATGATATCAATGTTTTAAAAGAAACGTTAACGGAACAAGATCTTTGTATTATTGATTCCTATACGGCTTCTCTAAAGATATATAAGTATATTGCTAAACATTCTAGTTTAATCCTTTCTCTAGACGATTTTAATAGAATAGATTATCCAAATGGAATTATAGTACAACCTAGCATAGAAAACGAATTTGTTAATGATGACGGATATCTTCAAGGGTTAGACTATACGATACTTAGAAAAGAGTTTAGGCTTATTGAACAAATAGAAAGAAAACAAAAAGTAACAAGAGCTTTAGTCATGTTGGGTGGTACAGATATAAGGAATATGATTACAAGTGTTGTTGAATTCCTGTGTACTAATTATCCATATATTATTTTCGATGTTGTTAGCAATACGGAAGCAACCTTGGAGTCTTTATATCATAAATCGTATGATAATTTAAATATACATAGTGATTTGCAGGCAAGTGAGATGAAAAAATTAATGGGAGAAGCGGATTTTGCAATTAGTGCTGCTGGACAAACGCTATTTGAACTGATAGCAACACAAACACCATTCATTCCAATTAAAATGGCTGAGAATCAACAGAATAATATAAACTTATTAAAAAACAATTCGATTATAGATGATTATTTAATTTTTGACGAATCATGTTTTTTTAATGGCTTAAGAGATCAAATTAAAAAAAAATTAGATATAAATTTACTTAATCAAGAAATAAATAAATTACATTCTAAGGTTGATGGTAAAGGTAGTAAAAGAATTATTGATCATTTGTTAGCTAAAATAAGGTGAGGAGTATAATTCTTTTGAGAGTAAATAAAAAATGTAAATTCAAGTTAATCTCTGTAACAATGGACGATTGTCTCCTTTTATACAATTGGGTTAATGACAAGGAAGTTAGAAAAAGTGCTTTTAATACAGACAATATTTCATTAGTTAACCATATAGAATGGTTAAAAACGAAATTGCATTCTGACAATACTTATATGTATATCTTATATGGCGATCAACAACCAATTGGTCAGATTCGGCTTGACACTGATTTTGATAAAACAATTATTAGTTATAGTATTGATTTGAAATATAGAGGGCTGGGTTACGGTACTCTATTACTTAAAGAAACAATAAATAAAATTAAACGTGATAATTTACCTGTCAGATCACTGATTGGAAAAGTGAAAAAAGATAATATTGGATCTAGAAGAACCTTTATGAAAGCAGGCTTTATCGAAATTGAAAAAGAATATTATTTTGAATATTCATATATGATGGAACACTTTTAAAACATATTGTCTCGTTTTAAAAGTGAAAGTTTTGAAATGTATACTCACTCACATTATAGCTAAAGAAGGGAATTACATGATAAAAATTGACAAACACTTAATACATAAAAAATCTTCTGTTTTTATTATAGCTGAGTTATCAGCGAATCATGGTCAGGATATAGATATAGCCAAAAAAACAATGGAAGCAGCCAAAAATGCTGGAGCAGATGCAATTAAATTACAAACTTATACTGCAGATACAATGACTATTAATTCAAATTTAGATTACTTTAAAATAAACACAGGTACATTGTGGGATGGTAGGACCTTATATGATTTATATAAAGAAGCATATACTCCATGGGAATGGCATCAAGAACTATTCGAATATGCAAAAGAAATAGGCATAGTAATATTTTCTAGTCCATTTGATTACACCGCTGTAGATTTGCTAGAAGATTTGAAGACTCCAGCATATAAAGTAGCTTCTTTTGAAATAACAGATATACCGCTAATTAAATATGTTGCCTCTAAAGGGAAACCAGTAATCATTTCTACAGGGATTGCAACGCTATCTGAAATAGAAGAAGCTGTTCTTGCATGTCGAGAAATGGGAAACAATCAAATTATATTATTGAAATGTACTTCTGCATATCCTGCAAAAGTTGAGGAAGCTAATCTGCTAACCATGCAAAACTTGAAGGAAACGTTTGATGTGGAAATTGGCTTGTCAGACCATACTTTAGGTCATTCCGTACCGATTACATCTGTTGCACTAGGAGCAAAAGTAATCGAAAAGCATTTTATTTTGGATAAAAGTATTGGAGGACCAGATGCTGCTTTTTCTTTAGATCCAGAAGAATTTGCAGAAATGGTTCAGTCTGTCAGAGAGGCAGAGAAAGCGGTCGGAAAAGTAGATTATACATTAACTAAAAAAAAGATTAATAATCGAAAGTTCTCTCGTTCATTATTTGTGGTGAAAGAGATAAAAAAAGGTGAGAAATTTACTGAGGAGAATGTTCGATCTATTCGACCAAACGATGGTATTGAACCTAAATATATCAATGAGATCCTCGGTAAGCAGGCGACAACAGATATATCATTTGGTACTCCTTTGACGTGGGATAAAATAAAGTAATGATAGATGTAGAACTTAACTATGTTTTTGGTATTTATATATAGATAATTACACCTCCCAATTCCTGGCTGAAAAGCATTATTTATTTGTAATTAATAATTTATTCGATTGTTCATAATAGTTAATTCAGAAATCTGAGTCGAAAACTAAAATGATATGAATTGCTGAAAGTAGTGAAGTGCATAGAGAGTCTACTCCAACAGAGAATGGCTTTAAGAATGCCAAATTTAGAGCGAAAATCCAGAAATATAAGTAAGTGAATTCCTATCGTATGTAATGAAGAGAACATTAATTTTGAAACCAAAATAATGATCACATGTAACACATCATTTTCTTATACAAGACTACAGGTTCATAATGCAAAGCACATTTCACCTGTAGTTTCTCCGCTATAAAAGTATTCCTTTTCAGTCACAAACAAACTGCATTTTGCTTGCGAAACCACGCTTGAAATCTTGCCCGAGTAAGCGGATAATCCTCTGTCTCCACACGATTCTCCGTAATATTTGTTACCTTCATTAGCAACACCTTATCCTCATGCCTGGTTCCTTTTTTGGCATAATTGACAAGATACAAGATGGCGTTCAAATCCTGTGTCACGCTCCAAAGGCTGGTGAACTTTTTCTTGTTTTTGTGCATATAGCGATTGGGATGGCTGGTATGCGGGTTTACCGTTTGCGATTCTTCACAGAGTAAATATTCGAAAATGATATACGTTCCATCTCGTTTTTGCTGAATCCTATCAAAGTTAATTGCGGCGGTTACATCGCCATTCAGCATCTCTTGGGCAAAATCAAACCCGCTAGTATCATCCATGCCTAAACGTTTGCTTGTGGACAAATGATCATTCCTTTCTTGGTGAATGGTATACAATAAAGTAAAGGTTTAAGCAGTGGAAATTTCTTTTAATTTCACTGCATGTTAGTTAAACGAATAAAATAGTTAATGGTTATTTCATTTTCGAAAATTTCAAGTTTATTCAAATTTCGCATTGAGAGTCTTACAGCTAGTTACACTGTGATAAAATGATGGTTACACCTGATTGATTAGGTAGGCGTACTTTATTTGTAGAGTATAATCATTTTAATATTTATACGATTAACGATATCATTTTGTTTCATTTCATTACGTCTATCCTGTTAAGCCTATTAATACACTAGGCAACGTGTTAGGAAAGCTTTCAACAGAGCGGTCACGGCTTAGGTCTATGCTAAATCGTCTTAGCACAAGTGGCTCAGGCTATATATTAGCTCAAGCCAATCAAGTGCCACATAGGATATTACAGTTGTTTCGTTGGTAGTTAGTTTTGCTTATCGATTCGTCGCTCAATCGTTCCGTCTTTACGATGAATGATCACTGCCGTTTGTTTATTGTTTGCAATTTCTTCAGCACGCTGGATTGCCTCATCTTTTGTTGATAATACATCTGAGGCTTGCTTGGCGTCTTGTGCCTTGACTGCCCAGCCATCGGAATGGGGAAGGACATGCTCGCCTTTTTCTAATAGTTCCGGTCGACTGCTTGGCCGATCCTCGTCTGTCTCTTCTAGCTCTTGATCACTCATTTGTAAAACTTGGTTGCGCTCGTGCTCGGAGGCGTTATCGTACCATTTTTTTGCTTGTTCTGTTGCAATCGGGATCGCTTGTCCTTCTTTGTAGCCGTCTTCGATCATGGCATTGGCAATATCGATTGCTTTTTTCCTTACCTCGGTCTCTAGGTTTTTAAATGAATCAGGATAGTCTTGTGTATTCCAAGGCATATGGGTGCCCTCCTTTTTTGGATTACTTATTCTTTATATAACCGAAATTTGGGAGTTGTAATCTCAGAAACAAAAATACGCTGCCTCGTACATAAGAAACCGATCTCGCGGACTGAGGAAAGCAAAACACGTTCCAGGGTCCGTAAGAATGAATCTCGCGGACTGAAAAAAGCCAATCGCGTTCCACAGTCCATAAGAACGGATCTCGCGGACTGAAAAAGAGCAAATCGCGTTCCACAGTCCATAAGAACGGATCTCGTGGACTGGAAAAAGCAAATCACGTTCCACAGTCCATAAGAACGGATCTCGCGGACTGAAAAAGAGCAAATCTCGATCTACAGTCCATAAGAATGGATCTCGTGGACTGGAGAGAGCAAATCGCGCTCCCGGGTCCCGTAAGAATCTACTGGACTAAGAATCAAAAAACTCTCCGCAATCCCAATCCACAAGGTGACAATGATAGTCACACTTCGTCGTTTCCCCAAGGCATTCCTTTTGACGATTAGAATATTTTCCATAAAGTGCTGTATCATGATACCATATCCTTTGTCCTATCATTAGCTTTAATGATGATAAAGAAGGGAATATCAAACCAATGGATACCTACATAAACAGAGGTGAGAAACAATGACTGTCATCGCAAAAAAGCCCAATATACGTCCTTATTTCCGTGAATATGCGGCACCGGCCATCGATTTCGTTGATGGTGAAGGGAAAGATGTATGTCACCGTGGGTCAGAAAGAGCTGCATGCCCCCGTTTTTTCTCATTTTGATGTGTTGGATCATACCGGAAAGCGTGCAGATCACCAAACGGCGGAGACGATGTATACCTATGTATCGATGCTGCAGTCAACTATTTATTTAGAAAAGCTTAAGGATCGCTTAGTCAAGTCGGCGACCAATGAAAGAAAATCAGATAACACCCATTGGATGGATGGAGATAGTGGGGAAATGACTCGTTTGAAGTTTCAATCAGAATATGGAGTCGATATTAACGAGCTGCAACGTGATCAGGAGCGGATTGCCGCCTTATTAGAGGGCTTGTCGATCCAAAAGGAGTATCTAACCAAGCTTGATCATTGGTATGTAGCTGATTTTCAAGCTTTTCAACATGCATGGGATGCGTTTTGGCAGGTTTATCAGCAGCGCATGTCCCTTTTATTATGGTCTTTGAAAACCCCTGGCTATGCCGGGGGTTCCATAGAGCTTCAAGCGTGGGGGCAAAAAAGCCTCTCTTCATGATAAGATAAGGTTGGTTTCCCGACCACCAAATCTCATCAAAGAAGGAGGCATGTCCAATGCAGGACAAGAATAGTTTAGCACATACGCAGTGGAGATGTAAGTTCCATATCGTTTTTGCTCCAAAATATAGAAGACAAATTATTTATGGGAAATATAAAAAAAGCATCGGAGAAATAGTAAGAGAGCTTTGTGAAAGGAAAGGGATTGAGATACACGAGGCAAATGCATGTAAAGATCACATTCATATGTTAGTAAGTATTCCACCAAAACTAAGTGTATCTCAATTCATGGGCTACCTAAAGGGCAAAAGTAGTTTAATGATATTCGATCGACACGCTAATTTAAAGTACAGATATGGTAATCGTAAATTTTGGTGTCGAGGCTACTTTGTAGATACAGTGGGCAGAAATAAAAATCAAATTCAAGAATATATTAGAAATCAGCTTAAAGAGGATTACATGAGTGATCAGTTAACATTATTTGAAGAATTTGATCCGTTCACTGGAGAGAAAAATAAGAAGAAATAAGAGATTCTTTTAGAATCAGTGAGTGAGTGTGGTGCAAAAGGAAAACCATTCAGTGGGCCTTTTAGGCCGAGGCCGGTAACATAGGCTTTCAGCCGCAGAGCAAACCACCAGTTCACACTGGTGGTTTTGATTTTACGTTTCGGGAATTTTTGCTGGGGAAAAATATAGTAGAACGGACGATGACGGGGACAGGGTTACGTCAGTTGTATGAAGAAGCGAATGCCTTGCACCAGTTATTCGCAGAAAGTATCGCAGTGAATAAACCGTTGATTACCGATATAGATGACTGGATTACCTGTCAGTTTCAGCTGGGGCGTATGGAACCTAACAACCAGCATGCGCCCCTTGTTTCTGATCGTTGGTATCGTTTCGTCCAGTCAGTGTTTCGCTTGTTATGGTGGGGGATTTTTCCTGTTGCTTTGATACTGACTGCGACAGGCGTATTTTCCAGAGGTCAGTTGATCTGGACAGGAGTTCTTCTCTTGGTATGGTTTCTTGGATATCGGATACATCAATCGAAACTAAAAAAGATGATCAGAGAACGTCGTCTAGCGCGAAGCAAGGATCAGTTGGGGAGTCAGCCCATAATTAAAGAAACATATCAACAGACATTTACCCAATGGAAACAGGCAGAAGAGGAGCGGCTTCAAACAGAAAAAATCTATCAATTTCGCGCCAAGCTTACCGCTTTACAGAATATAGCGGTAGGGGCTGGATTGCTGCTGTTCCTTTTTGGTATCCTGGTGAGATTAACGAACGTCGAAGCTGCTATGTGGTGTATGGGGATAGCAATTGGATTGATTGTACTCGGCATCTTTTTGGGAAAATGGTGCTGGATGGACGTTCAGATCTGGGCGGATAAGCTTATGCTCGGTAAATTAAAGGTATCTGGCCGTTCTGTTGTCTACATTGATATGAAGCGGCGCAGGAATAGATTTTCTGTCAGCACGTTGGGAGATCCAACGCGTCCGCTAGTCTGGAAGATTCGCAAAGGAGATCGTGCCGAGGCAAGGAAGCATTTGGAAAAATGGTGCGATGCCAATTATACATCGTTTATCTGGCGCGGACGTAAGAAAAAGGAATAACAAGAGTAAGGAGAGGTAAGATGGGAGTAGGAGATCACATTCCTTTTTATGTAGAAACACCTCGCGATCGAATGGGGCATAGTTTATACATGGATCGGAATACCAAGAAGCTTTACCGAATATATAATGATAATCATCGTATTTTTAATAGTGCGCAATATTGGATCTATGTCTTTGCCGGTTATTCCGTGCTTCGCATGATTGGGGATATTCGCATTCCTATGAATGGCTTTGTCAGTGTGATGGCGCTGCTTATCTTGGGAGGGTTGTCCTTTTGGTTAGAGAACAACTATTTGTACAAAAGGTCCATGGAGAAAACAGAGTGGAAGGATGTCTATTTGAGGAAGGAAGAATTCAAGGATTATGTCAGAGATGGCTGGCGAAATGCACGTTTTACCGTGATTGTCTTTGCCGTTTGTCTTCTTCTCTCACTGATTTTTTTATGGATTTACCTTTCGTCGCCTTCGATTGAATTATTATTGATCGTAACCTTGGGTATTTTCCTTGTTGGCATCTTGATGCGCTCTGTCCCTATTACTCGGATGCGACTGCATTATCAAGAGAGCTATTTGGAGCAAATGGCGACAGAGGTGGAAGATCAATTGTTACATAAGGATCAATCATCTTAAAAACAGGTGGGTAGTCTCCCCACCTTTATTCATTGCTGGCCATGTCATCTGCCTGTTTCGTCTCATATTGTTGAATAACCGATAATGGCTCAGGCCGGGCGAGCAGGTAGCCTTGAACAATCGAAATACCGATTGATTTTGCCATTTCTAAGTCTTCGGGAACTTCTATTCCTTTTAACACAAGCTTGGTGTTGGTGTGGAAACAATACGTCACAATGGAACGCACCATTTCCTGCTTTTGACTGGATTGGGCAAGGTTTTTGGCAAAAAAACGATTCATTTTAATGAAATCTGGTTTTAATTCGACAATAGCGTGTAAGGAAGAGGCTTGTTTTCCCACATCATCAAAACCAATCAAATAACCAGCATGTTGTATAGAGCGGAGTGAATCCACAAAAGAAGGGGAGTACTTTGTAATATCTGCCTCCTTGACTTCCAAGACAATCTGATCAGGGGCTACCCGGGTCTTCTTTCTAAAGTGTTCTAAATACTGCAGCATCGAGCTGTGCATTAAATTGATCGGGTAAATATTGACGAACAGTTTTTTTTCTGTGGAAAGCCGATCATAGCTTTGGATCGCCTTTTTAATTGAACGCATTTCCAATTCAAAAAAACGCGAGCTGTTACTTGCTTTCTCAAAAAGGATCTCTGTATTTTTAAATAAATCGGACGTTATAAATGCCTCATAACCAATCGTACTAAGTGTTTGAAGGTCAAACAATGCTTGGAATTGATGGGTGAATTTTTCGTTATCAATGAGGTCGTTTAATTTGGCAATCGACATGGTATCTCCCCTTTGTTTCTACATGCGTCCGAGAATAATGTGTACTTATTTTATAATAAAATGATTTTTTAATCTACAAATATACCGTTTCTCACACTAAAAAAACAGACACATTTCAGGAATGGTGTCTGTTTGACAGGTGGAGAAATGAAAAATGCTTGGTTTTATGGCGCTGTAGGATGCTTTATTAATGCCGTTTGTTAAGCCACAACACACCAGACTTGGCTAATCGTGGTAAAAAACCGGTGAATGCACGCCGATACATGTTGCCAAACCCATCTGATTTACCGAGTGAACCTAACTGTCCCTTCAATTTGATCGGTTTTGGTTTCTCTGGCTGCCGACCTCGGATCACGTTGGAAAGGGCATCGCCGATTTGTTCTCCTTGAATACCTGCAAGCTGTGCGCTTGGAGAGAACTCAGAAGCGGCACAATCTCCAACAACATAGACATTGAGATGGCTGGGCACCTGATAGAAATCATTTACGATAATCTTCTCATGCCGATCCTTTTCAAAAGGGAGGGTACGCACGAGATAGTGGGGACGAACACCTGCCGTCCAAATAATCACATCGCTTTCGATCCCTTCACCATTATTATAGAAAATGCCTTCATCCACTGCCTCCACGTTACTATGGTGCAGAATACTAACGTTGTTATCCCGAAACCAATCCTCCACATATTTTTGAATTTTATCATCAAATGCAGAGAGGACAGAGGAGCCACGATCTAATAAACGAATCTTCAAATCTGCTCGGCTTTCTCTTATTTCTGATGCCACCTCGATTCCGCTTAATCCAGCCCCAACAACGGAAATTTGACTGTAGGCAGGCAGGTTGTTGACTTTGTTGCTTGCCTGACGCGCCTTGAAGATACTTTGCACACTTTCTGTATATTCCATCGCCCCGGGAATACCGTGATAATTATCTTCACAGCCGAGACCGATTAACAGGTAGTCATAGGATACCATTTCTTCCCTGTTGCGTAAGCGAATATGTTCTTCCTCCGTGTTTATTTCTACTACTTCACCAAATATATAAGAAATTTGTGGATGGTCTGGGAATTCGAGGCGTACTTCTTTATCTGCCTTCGTTCCTGCTACAATCGCGTAGAATTCCGTTTTTAAGGCATGATACGGATTACGGTCAATTAATATGACCTCTACATCGTCTGCAATTCCATTGTTGATTAATTGATGCAGGGCGTTCATTCCTCCATAGCCGCCACCAACCATTACAATTCTCTTCATCTTTCACAGCTCCTATCTTATCTATAACCTATTATCCCCCAAATAAGCGAATGTTCAAAAATAAATGGTTTAAACATCCCTTATTAAGACTAACAAAAATCGTTGCAGAAAACTATACAAAAGTATCACTTTCTGATCGAATATTCTTTGCGGATAAGGGATAATGTTTTACTTCCTTTCAAGATACATGATATAAAGAATATTGAAAGCGCCAACAAAAATGAAAAGGAGTTTTCTAATGGAATTAACAGAGATACCATTACTAACCAAAAAGGTAAAAGATAATATCAATCAAGTGGTCGTAGGGCAAGAGGAAACGGTTGATTTATTATTGGTTGCCCTGATTTCCTCCGGTCACGTGTTACTAGAGGACGTGCCTGGAACGGGAAAGACATTGATGGCGAAATCACTGGCAACTTCCTTAGCGGGAGATTTTAAACGAATTCAATTTACACCAGACTTGCTTCCTACTGATATTACGGGAATTCATTTCTATCATCAACAGCAAGGGGAGTTCGAGTTTCGAGCTGGCCCTGTTTTTACTAATGTGTTATTGGCAGATGAGATCAATCGCGCCACACCGAGAACACAATCCAGTTTGCTGGAAAGTATGGAAGAGAGACAGGTTACGATAGATGGCAATACCCATATGTTGGCACAGCCTTTCTTGGTGATTGCTACACAAAATCCGATTGAGAGTCAGGGTACTTTTCCACTGCCAGAGGCACAATTGGATCGCTTTATGCTGAAAGTACATATGGGTTATCCGTCAAAAGAAGAGGGACTAACGATCCTCCAGCGTTTTAAGCAAAGCAATCCGCTGGATACATTATCAGCAGTGCTTTCGATTGATGAAATCGTTACCATGCAGGGCTTATACAGTCAGGTGACGATTAGTGATGATGTGTTGAGCTACTTATTAGATGTAATTGAGAAGACGCGTACGCATGAACAGATTGCATTAGGTGTCAGCCCAAGAGGGAGTCAGGCTTTGTTAAAGGCGGTACAGGTCTATGCCTTGTTACAGGAACGTACTTATGTAATTCCTGATGATATCAAGCAAATGGCTAAACCGGTACTAGGACACCGTATTGTGCTTGCGAAGCGGATTGGTGTCAAGCAAGGAGATACGGATGAAGTCATTGAAAATATCCTGGGCCTAGTACCGGTACCGACAGAGCCAGAAAAGGAATGATCGCCCTATGAATATAGCATGGATTATCGTCGTGTTATTAGCTGTTATTTTTTTGCAGGGGATGCTGTATAGTAAATTCGGTTTGCGTGGAATTAGTTATCAGCGTCAGTTCAAACAGGAGTCTGTATTTGCTGGTGAGCCGATTGAAATGGTTGATCAAATTACCAATCAAAAGCTGCTGCCACTGCCTTGGCTGCGTTTAGAGGTGAAAATGAGTCCCTATTTAATGAAAGAAGGGGAGAAAATAAAGGATGGTGAAGTATTCCATCGCACCTTGTTCAGCTTAATGCCCTATCAAAAAATCACCAGGAGACATCGACTAATTGGGAAGAAGCGGGGTTACTACCCCTTGCATACGGTATCTGTGACAACAGGAGACGGGATTGGCTTTGGTGAGGTATTTGATTCGTTTGAAGCGGCTACTGCCGTTACGGTATATCCTGAACTGGTTCCCTTGGATGAGATCCCGCTTCCTTCCCATAGCTGGTTGGGAGATGTTACGGTTCAACGATGGATTATCGAGGATCCATTTCTTTACGCTGGGGTACGCGAATACCAGCATGGCGATACCTTGCAAGCGATTAATTGGAAAGCAACAGCAAGGACACAAACCTTACAGGTCAACAAAAAAGATTATACGGCAGATCATCATTTATTGATTTATGTTAATTTTGATATAGATGAGGATATTCGCTTGCCTATCCGACAACCGGAATTAATCGAGAGGGCCTTGTCCTATGCCGCTTCCTTGGCGCAATATACCTTAGAAAATGGCATTGCGACCGGATTTGGTTGTAATGGTTATTTTGTGGAACCCTTTACCAATACGGTGGAGCGGATTAAGCCATCGGTACGGGTGGAACCAGCTAACAGCGCGCAACAAGGCTATTATATTTTGGACGCGATTGCCAAATTAAAAATGGATCGCAGTCGTAATTTTCGTGCTTTTTTGCAGGAGGATGTGGATGCTGGCCTGACCAAACATGATGTGCTCATTTTTACTGCTTATTTAACGGAACGTGTCAGTCAGCAAATCACGGCGATAGAACGGCTAGGCAACGCTGTGAAGATAGTCGAATTGGGAGAAGAGGTGGACGAAGATGCAAGCTGATCGCATGTTATCGGTAGGCATTATCTGGCGTGCTTTCTTGGAAATGCTTTGCTTCTTTCCAGTAATTTTCGTGCTTGGTCTGACAGTTTTTCCGGGGAATAGTTTATATTATTGGCTACTTGCCTTGTTGTTCATCTTCTTTTTAGGTTATGTGCTGGCTGCCGTCAATCGTTATCATTGGCTGACGATGGTATTACTATTGATTGCAGCAGGAACGCTAGGCTGGTGGATTGCCCCGGGTATTTGGCAGGCAGCAGTCATGTTCTTGGTGCTATTACTGGCTGCTTTTCGTGGCATTCAGTATGCGGTTATCAGTTGGATAAGAGCATTACCAAGAATGGTGATGTGGGCTGCTGGGTTACCATTGTATTTTGTGGGTTATTTGGCTTTTCATTTTATAGAGAATTTACAGCCTTATCAGCATTGGATCAGCATCATGGGCGTTCTATTTATTATCATTCTGCTCTTTATGACAAACGAAGATCACTTACAAAAGGAGTCGCTGGAAAAAGGGAAAGTACGGTTATCAACGGGAATGAAATCGTTAAATCGGACCTATATGCTGGTGACATTTTTGCTAGTGATAGTGATTACTAATTTTCAAGTGGTGCAATCTGCTGTTTATCATACGGTTCGAGCGATTGCGCAATCCGTCATCTGGTTTGCTGGTTTGTTTGGGGGAGAGGAAAGTGAACCAGCCGAAGAGCCTCCACGTGAAATGGCTCCGATGTTTCCTGAGGAAGAGCCACAAGAACCATCTCGTTTCGCGGAATGGACAGAGCTATTTATGCAGGTGGTGGCGATCTTATTATTAGTGATCGGTGTTGCCTTCCTCATCGCCATTTGTTTCAAAAAATTTCGCCGTCTGTTAAAAAGATGGTTTTTAGCTGTTTGGCGAACGCTGACTAAGATTTTTATTAGACAAACCGGAGTGGAAAGCGATACGGATTATGAAGACACGAAAGAGAATTTGTTTGATTGGCAGGCATGGCGGAAAAGACAACAGGCGAAATGGGGCAAAGTCTTTTCAAGCCGGTCGAAACCCCGGCCAGAGACGGCTGAAGAGAAAGTCCGACTGCTTTATCGAATCATTGCCCATGAGGTAAAACAACGGGAAAAATGGAGTCATGCCCTCACTGCCCATGAGGTTCTGTCATTATCCGACGAACAGGCACAATTGCAGCAGCTGGAGGCATGGTATGACGATATTCGCTACGGTAATCAGCAGTTAACCAAAGCACAGCAGGATCAGATCGATCAGCTTTGGCAGGCATGGCAGGAGAAAAAATAACCGAATTCTTCTCATTTGGCTAAACATTACCATCAGGCATCCGATAATATGGATAATAAGACTAGTGAAAGAGGACGTGATCCAGATGAGAATTTCAGGTATGGCCAGTGGGATGGATATTGATCAGATGGTCAAAGACTTGATGAGAGCGGAAAGTATCCCGTTGCAAAAGATGGAGCAAGAAAAACAGGTTTTAGAATGGCGTCGTGATGATTATCGTGCCATGAACACCTTATTATTAGATTTTCGCACCAAGCTAGCCGAAATGAGAATGCCTAGCACCTATCGAGCTCGCCAGGTTGCCTCAACAAACGAAAATCTGATAACCGCAACCGCCAGCAGTGCTGCCTCCCAGTCATCCTTTGAAATTTCCAGGGTGGAGCAACTAGCCAAGTCGGCTTCTTGGGTGAATGGTGGGGGGATTGCTGGAGATGATTTTGATGCTGGTGGCCGGTTGATCGATCAGAAAGACTTATTAGGAAATGAGGGAGACTGGAAAAAGGGTGCTATTAAGCAGTTTAATGGTAGAGGTAATGAGGCTATCGAATTAGGCGAAGGTGTGGTAGCAGACGGAGTCAATGTTCGAGTGAATGGTAAGGGGTATGAAGTGGTAACGGATGAAGATGTTGAGTTAAACGACAATCAAGTATTATTAACCTCTGATGGTAAATTAACATTTAAAAATAATTTATCGGCAAATGATCGTGTTTCTGTTGATTATGTTACGACTGGTGAGAATATTGATGAAATCACCTTAACTGCAGAGAAGACATCTGGTATTACTTTAGGAGGACGTTCGATCGTTGCGGATAATGGATTTGAATTAACAGTGGATGGTAAGGAGTATAAAATCGACTTAAACAGTGAAAATGATGGGGTTTATCAGTTGGTGAATGCTGAGGATGAATCCGATGTGCTTGGTAGTATTAATGTACATACTGGTAGAGTAACGTTTGAAGAACCCATGGAAAAATCAGACGAAGATGCTGATATCGAAATTAAGGCATCTTATCAACAAAACTACACGACATTTTCAGTAGGATCCAATACTTCCAACGGAGAAACCTACCAAAGCTTTATTGTGCAAGGTAATGAATCGTTAAATCAGGTGGTTCGTCGTGTCAATGATGCCAATTTGGGTGTATCGATGACTTTTGATTCTTTCACTAACCAGCTTTCTATGCGCCGGACGGAGACGGGGATTTTTAGTGATGATGGCCAGGATATCAAGGTCAGCGGAAATTTTATTGAAAATACGCTTCGATTTAATAGTGAAGAGTCTTCCTTTCAAGCAGGCCAAAATGCCAAGTTCACCATCAATGGTTTAAATACCGAACGCACATCCAACAGCTTTCAAATGGATGGTGTGACCTTTCAATTAAGGCAAACTTTTAATAATACCGATGAGACTGACCCTATTCAGCCGGTTACCATTAATGTTACCAATGATGCCGAGGCCGTAGTGGAGCGGATTACAGAGTTTGTGGAGACCTATAACACCTTAATCGATTCAATCAATGGCAAGGTGAATGAGACCTTTCATCGTGACTATGATCCATTAACGGATGAAGAGCGGGAATCGTTATCGGACCGACAGCAAGAAGACTGGGAAGAAATGGCTAAGAGCGGTTTGTTGCGCCATGATTCGTTGCTTCAAAGTACCTTATCCAGTATGAGGAACGATTTTTATTCGCCTGTGGATACAGGAGAAGGGGCTGCTTATAATCAGCTTGCCCAAATTGGGATCACCACGACAAGGAACTATATGGATGGTGGTAAACTAGAGATCAATGAAGCAAAATTAAGAGAAGCGGTTGAAACCGATCCGTCAGCAGTAGAGGATCTCTTCCGTGTAGATGGCGAAACGCAGAGTGAAAAAGGAATCACCCAACGTCTTACCGATTCGGTTAATCAGTCCATGGATCGCATTTATGAACGTGCGGGAAGAGCAACCTATACCAATCAACAATTCACGATTGGACGAAACCTGGAGGATATGGAAGATCGCATTGCCAATTTTGAACGCAGATTAGAACAAACCGAACAGCGTTATTGGCGTCAATTCACAGCAATGGAGAAGGCGATGCAGCAAGCCAATAGCCAAGCTGCCTATATGATGCAGCAATTTGGCGGTGGAATGGGAATGATGTAAACAAAGGAGGCAGATAGGAATGGATATTGCAGCCTTATCTATTTTAATGAATCAGTCGCAAGTTCAGCAGCAGAAAGATATAGCCTTGATGAGTAAGGCGATGGATCAGGTAGAAGCTCAGTCCAATGACATGATCAAGCTGATGGAAAGCTCTGTCCAGCCTCACTTGGGGGGGAATATCGATCTGCAAGGATAAGATGGATAAAAAAGGGTCTCATCAGGACTCTTTTTTTGTTGGGACTATATAATCCCGTAGCATAGCAAAAAGATTGCTACTTGTGACTCTAGAGGCGAATTGTCTTCTGAATGATGGATGGAATCTGTTTCGTCAACAAAAAATGACGGCTAAAATCGGAGAGGGAAGCGCTGAAATGGGCGTCATCTCAGAAATGACGGCCAAAATCGGAGGAGAATCATGAAAAATGGGCGTCATCTCAGAAATGACGGCCAAAATCGGAGGAGAATCATGAAAAATGGGCGTCATCTCAGAAATGACGGCCAAAATCGGAGGAGAATCATGAAAAATGGGCGTCATCTCAGAAATGACGGGGGGGGGGGGGACGTATATGAAAAAGGTTCCACTGATTTTTTTACTAAGCATAGCTATGTTTTTAATGGCGTGTAGTGAGGATGAAAACGACAGTAATGAAGCCGAGGCAGAAAATGAGGCTCCAGTTGAAAGCGAAACAGATGAAGAAGAACAAGCAAATGATGCGGAAGAGCAGCCAGATGAGGTGGACAATAACGAAGGCTCAGCTAGTGGAATATTTGAAGTAACGGAAGAAGATCAAGAAGATCTTACTATCGGAGATACTGGCACATTCCAAGCAACATTAGGTACTTACGAAGTGACGTTGAAATCAGCAGAAATGGTTGGTGAAGAGCTTGATGGGGAGCCGTCTTTATTGGATGAATTGATCGTTTTAGAATTAAGCTTTAAAAATATTGGTGATAATGTATTACAAGCAGAAGAAGTCATGGGTAATATGGAGATCACCGAAGATCTCATGGGATCAGGTTTCTCAAATGGTGCTTCAGAATTTGAAACGATCGATGAATTCGAAGGCGAAATTCAACCAGGAGAAGAGAGAACAGCAACGTTTATTGGTGATGTGTTAACCGCTGATGAATACTACTTCAGAAAGGATCAAGGAAACGTAGAAGCGGGCACAAGTAATCAAGTTATTTGGACGATTACAGATGAAGAAGCAAGGGAGTAACGTTTTGAATATTCACTATTAATGATTTTTTCTGGTGACAGTCTATTTGACCTATAAAAAATGAATATGGTGGCATCAACGGTGATATGATAATGAATACAATGATGAAAATAGACATCTATAACTTGGTGTACATGATTACGTATGCTATACGATGGATAGTGATTAATTATAAAAGAAAGGGGATTTGAATTGTTAAGTTTTGACCCAGCTAATGCAAGACAAAACCTCTACCAATTGATTAAACAAGTTAATGATGATAACACGCCGATTGAAATTACAAGTGCAAAAAATGACGCTGGTGCTGTACGGATTAGCAAAAGAGATTGGGACGCTGTACTGGAAACGCTTTATTTGCAAAATGCCGGAGTCCTTGATCGAATAAAACATTTTGAAAATGAAGAGACAGAGGATTTATTAATGAACATCATCGAATGTTAGAGGCCTTCTTACGGACAAAACTTCGCAGTTCGGCGATTTTTTGTCTGTTAGATTCATTCTTACGGACAGAATTTTGCGAATCGGTGATTTTTTGTCTGTTAGATTCGGTCTTACGGACAGAATTTTGCGAATCGGTGATTTTTTGTCTGTTAGATTCATTCTTACGGACAGAATTTTGCGAATCGGTGATTTTTTGTCTGTTAGATTCATTCTTACGGACAGAATTTTGCGAATCGGTGATTTTTTGTCTGTTAGATGATTAAGCCCATATAATTGTGTAAAAAGGAAAAGGCCTCGTTCATTTCCTGTTATAATGTTTTTATCCCACTAAAAACTTATAAAGGAGAAATGAACGATGACCCATATCCATTTTAAACTGAATTTTGAAGAATTAAAAGAAAAAGTATTAGGATCGGATTTAGAAGATGTGATGAAATCAGCGTTAGTGATTGTGCTGAATTCGTTCATGGAGAAAGAACGGGATGACTACCTAGAGGCAGCATCTTACGAAAGAACCGAAGGGCGTAAGGACTATCGCAACGGTTACTATGAGCGCGATTATAAAGTACCTGTGGGAACCTTAAAATTACATGTTCCCCGAACGAGGAAAGGGGAATTTTCCCCATCCTTGTTTGAAAAATATACACGCTCCGATCAATCCTTGGTCTTATCGATGCTGGAAATGGTGGTGAACGGGGTATCTACTCGAAAGGTCACCAATATCATGGAAGCGCTCTGTGGAGAAGGGGTGTCTAAATCCATGGTATCGAATATCACCAAGAAATTGGATCCCCTGGTCATGGAATGGGCCAATCGCCCGTTGAATGTGAAGTATTATCCCTATATCTATACCGATGCCATGTATATCAAGGTAAGAGAGCATCATAAAGTGGTCTCTAAAGCGGTGTATATTGCGGTAGGGGTCAACGAAGAAAAGAAACGGGAAATCATCGGGATGACAGTTCAGCATGCCGAGTCGAAGGAAAGCTGGAGCCGTTTCTTGGAAAGTTTACAATCGAGAGGTCTCCAGTCGCCCAAACTGGTTATTTCGGATGCCCATGAAGGGTTAAAACAAGCCATTCAACAACGGTTCATTGGTACGAGTTGGCAGCGTTGCACGGTCCATTTCAAACGGAATCTGTTCGATACCTTGCCGAAAAAAGGGAGAGAGGAGGCCAAGAGATGGATCAAACGTGTATTTAACGCGAGCAGTGTAGAGGAAGCGCGAGCGTTAAAAGATCAGTTTTTGAAGGCGTATGAAGATCAGCCAAGATTTACGAAAGTAGGAGAATTGTTAGAAGAAGGATTTGATGATGCGGTTCAATTTATGAACGAACCCGTTGATTATCACGTGCAGTTACGGACCACCAACAATGTGGAAAGAATCAATGGAGAAGTCCGAAGAAGAGAACGAGTGATTCGCATATTTCCTAACACTCAATCCGCTTTTCGGTTAATTGGGGCCGTCCTCATGGATATCGAAGAACAATTAGACCGAGGCAATCGAATATACTTGAAAGGTACCTAAAAGCCCGCCAGCGTCGGCGCGAAAATGTGTGGAGGAAGGAGGGGGTACCCCCTCCTTCCTCCACACATTCACCATACCCTAACCGGATAAAAACATGTAAATGTATTTTACACAATAATATGGACTTGACTAAATGACGGCCAAAACCGGAGGGGAATCATGAAAAATGGGCGTCATCACGGAAATGACGGCCAAAACCGGAAGGGAATCATGAAAAATGGGCGTCATCACGGAAATGACGGCCAAAACCGGAGGGGAATCATGAAAAATGGGCGTCATCTCAGCAATGAAGACCAACACCAATGCAAAACCACATAAAAACCCGAATACACCCCATATTGCTACATCACAAGTTTCACCACTACATTGTCAATGAAAAGTTAGTACCTCATCTCACTCGTAAACCACCTCATTTATCCAAAAACTATTAAACATTTTATAAAAATGCCGATAATAGGAATAACAATAGAATGAGGAGCTGAGTTTTGTCATGGAAATTGGTAAAATGATCACTGGATCTCCACTCATGCAAACTAACACGACGATTGAGGCATCCAAATCTGCAAGAGAGCGATCCAATAACCATCGGCAAACGATCGAAACAAACATCAATGATATTGACATATCTAGCGATCAATTAAATGGAATGGTGGAAGGGCTGAATTCTTTTCTGGAATCAACCCAAACGAGTATTAGATATGAATTACATGAGAAATTAGATAGGTATTTTGTCAAAATTGTTGATCAGGATACCGAAGAAGTCGTCAGGGAAATACCACCTGAAAAAATGCTTGATGTCTACGCCTCCATGTTTGAATACATGGGTTTTATTGTAGATAAGAAAATATAGGAACTTGAACAGAGGGGGAAATGGCTTTATGGCTTATCAGCAGTATCAAACATATCAGCATAATTCTGTGAATACAGCTACACCAGGGGAATTAACGCTGATGTTATATAATGGGTCCTTGAAATTTATCAAACAAGCAAAAAAAGCGATAGAAAATGGTGATCATGCAAAAAAGAATCAAATGATTCAAAAAACACAAGATATTATTCGTGAATTAATGGTTACTTTGGACAGCGAGGCAGCAATTGCCAAACAGATCATGCCACTATATGACTTTGCCTATCACGCCCTTACACAGGCCAACATCAAGAATGACCTGGAACAACTGGATCAGGCTTATACCATCATGGAGGATTTTCGTAACACTTGGAAAGAAGTCATTAAAAAAGAACGTCTCCGTCAGCATGGGAAAGGTGTAAATGCATGAATGCCAGTATTCAAGCGTATATCGATGTCACGAAACGCATGCTTGTATTATTGAAGGATTCCAAGTCAGATAAGTCACGGGAAGAGCGAATCAAGCAGGTGACAGACTTGCTTACGGATCGCGATCAATACAAAGAGCAAATACGTCCTCCTTTTTCTGAAACGGATCAACAATTAGGTACGCAAGCCGTTGCATTGGATAAACAGCTACAGCAGAACTTAACACAAATGATGCAGCAGATTAAACAAGATATGCGTAACACAAAGAAGCAGACACGCTCCAACCATCATTATTTGAATCCATACAAAAATGTGGCCAATTATGATGGCAGATTTCTCGATTCCAAACAGTAGTCATCTATCGTGCGACCCGGTAAATCAGCGCTTATTCGATATGTAAAGAAATTGTTAAATAATTATGAATATTACTCGTTTATATATGCGAAAGTGTGGTATTATAGAATTATAAAGCGATCACAAGCTTTATAGTTTGAAAGGAGGACACTTTTTATGAAGTACAACATCCGAGGAGAAAATGTAGAAGTAACAAACGCAATCAAGGAGTACGTGGAACGCAAAATAGGGAAACTAGAAAGATATTTTGATACACCTCCCACTTCTGATGTAAATGTAAATATAAGTGTCTATAATGAGGAGCAGCAAATAGAAGTGACGATCCCCATGTCTAATCTACTGCTAAGAGCAGAGGAGCAACACCTCGATTTGTATGCTGCAATTGATCTTGTTGTTGACAAACTAGAGAGACAAATCCGCAAACACAAAACAAAAGTTAATCGTAAATTCCGTCAGCAAGGTGCGCCAAAGCATGTATTTGCTGAGATGGAAAAAGAAATTGCTGAAGCTAGGCAAGAAGACGAATTTGATGATAGCGAAATTGAAATTGTCAGGACTAAACGTTTTGACTTGAAACCAATGGATTCGGAAGAAGCAGTATTACAAATGGATATGCTGGGACATGCTTTCTTCGTATTTGAAAATGCCATAACCGGCAATACAAATGTCGTTTATCGACGCCGTGACGGCAGATATGGTTTAATTGAACCAAGTTAATATATACTTACGACAGAAACGACCAACAAAAGCTGGTCGTTTCTTTTTGATCGTAGAATGTAATCGCTTTTTAAAGAGAGTACACATCGATTGTAATCTTTCATAAAAAAACATAAATTCTCATTTTCACTTCAAACAACCGCCATAAAATTCCTTTTCACTGATGAAATAATCTTGTTTTCTTGCTGTTACCTTGCATGAAAATACGATAATGCACAGTTGGCACTGTTTATAGGCTATGGTATAAATAATATAGGGGGCGGGAAATCCACATCCTTTCAACTTTTATCTTCTCGCTTCCTTTTTTTGCGGAATATTTTCCTTTTTTTCATCCAAGTGTTATGATAAGGAATGGACAAATAAAAATAGTACAAACGGATCTTATGAAAAAAGAGGAGCGGCTAGAATGCGTGGATTATTGAAAAAAGTATTCGGTGATGGAAATCAACGACAGCTGAAAGGGCTAGAAAAACTTGCAGATGAAATAGAAGCGTTAGAGCCAACAATACAACTATTATCAGATGATGAACTAAAAAATAAAACAGACAGTTTTAAACAAAGATATGGGCAAGGCGAAACAGTTGATGATCTATTAGTAGAGGCCTTTGCAGTAGTGAGAGAGGCGGCCAAACGAGTGTTGGGTATGCGCCCTTTTTATGTTCAATTAGTTGGTGCTATTGCAATGCATAAAGGTAATATTGCGGAGATGAAGACGGGGGAAGGAAAGACCTTAGCTTCCACCATGCCCGCCTATTTAAATGCCTTGACAGGAGAAGGGGTCCATATCATCACTGTGAATGATTATCTGGCAGATCGTGACGCCCGTGAAATGGGAGAATTATATCAATTTCTTGGCCTATCGGTTGGCTTAAATCAAAATGGTATGGATAAAGATGCCAAGCGCGAGGCTTATGCGGCAGATATTACCTATGGTACGAATAATGAATTCGGCTTTGATTATTTACGAGACAATATGGTGTTATATAAGGAACAAATGGTGCAACGTCAACTGCATTTTGCCATTATTGATGAGGTTGACTCTATTTTAATTGATGAGGCTAGAACGCCTTTGATTATTTCAGGAACTGCACAAAAGTCAGCTACTCTCTATCAACGAGCAAATATGTTTGTAAGGACGTTAAGCCAAGATGATTATACGTATGATGAAAAGACAAAAGCGGTTCAGCTGACCGAAGAAGGAATGAACAAGGCTGAAAATTTCTTTAATATCGATAACCTGTTTGATTTAAATAATGTGACATTAACGCACCATATTAATCAAGGCTTGAAGGCGCATATCGCTATGCATAGAGATACGGATTATGTGGTGGAAGAGGAACAAGTGGTGATTGTCGATCAATTCACCGGCCGTTTAATGAAAGGACGTCGCTATAGTGATGGCCTGCACCAGGCAATTGAAGCAAAAGAAAATTTGCCAATCCAAAATGAAAGCATGACATTGGCGTCTATCACCTTCCAGAACTTTTTCCGGATGTATAATAAATTAGCGGGGATGACGGGTACGGCAAAAACAGAAGAAGAGGAATTCAGAAACATTTATGCCATGGATGTCATTGCGATCCCGACTAATAAGGAAATTATTCGTGAAGACCGCTCCGATCTAATCTTTAAATCAATGGATGGTAAATTTCAGGCGGTTGTCAATGAGATTAAACAACGCTATCAAATTGGACAACCAGTACTGGTAGGGACAGTGGCGGTGGAAACATCAGAAATTATCTCAAACTTGTTGAAAAAGGCTGGGGTAAAGCATAATGTGTTAAATGCCAAAAACCACTACCGAGAAGCTGAGATTATTGAAAATGCAGGTCAACAGCATGCCGTAACGATCGCAACCAATATGGCAGGTCGTGGTACGGATATTAAACTAGGAAAAGGAGTCACCGAATTAGGTGGTCTTGCCGTTATTGGCACCGAACGTCACGAGTCTCGTCGGATTGATAATCAATTACGTGGTCGTTCAGGACGTCAAGGTGATCCTGGTATTACGCAATTCTATCTATCGATGGAAGATGAGCTAATGCGTCGTTTTGGTTCTGATAATATGCGTAATATGATGGAGCGAATTGGTATGGATGATACACAACCAATTGAGAGTAAAATGGTTTCAAGGGCAGTAGAATCGGCACAAAAACGAGTAGAAGGAAACAACTTTGATGCACGTAAAACCGTCTTGTCCTATGACGATGTATTACGTCAGCAGCGTGAAATCATCTACAAACAACGTTTTGATGTGATAGATTCTGAAAACCTTCATGATATCATTGAGCAGATGATTCGCACAACCTTAGAAAGTACTGTATCTTCTTATGTCTCAGACGAAAGCGAAGAGGATACCAACTTGTCTGGTTTAGTCGAATATTTGCATGGTAATCTTTTAGAAGAGGAATGGGTAACAGAATCAGATCTGCAAGGGAAAGATAAAGAGGAAGTTATCGAATGGCTGATGACGAAAATCCAAGAGAAATATCAGCAAAAAGAAGAGGAATTTACTTCTGAGAAGATGCGTGAATTTGAGAAGGTTATCCTGCTGCGTACCGTGGATACCAAATGGATGGACCATATCGATCAAATGGACCAGCTTCGTCAAGGAATTCATTTACGAGCTTATGGACAAAACGATCCTCTTCGTGAATATCAGATGGAAGGCTTTGCGATGTTTGAGCAAATGGTCATGACGATCAATGAAGAAGTTGCCCGCTATGTCATGAAGGCTCAAATCAAAGATAATGTAAAACGTGAAGCAGTAGTGAAAGATACCCAAGCAGTATCTGGCGATGGTGAAAAGAAGAAAAAAGTGAAAAAACCATTTGTAAAGGCACAAGAAGTTGGACGGAATGATCCATGTCCTTGTGGCAGTGGGAAAAAATACAAAAACTGTCATGGAAGATAAGATGAGGTGGAATAATGGAATTAGTAGAAGTAAAACAGCAATTAAACAAAATGGCTAATCGTTTAGCGGACTTCAGGGGGTCTCTTTGACTTAGAAGCAAAGAGAGCTCGAATCGCTGAATTAGACGAGGAAATGACAGACCCCAATTTCTGGGATGATCAGCAACGTGCCCAGAAATTAATTGCCGAATCCAATGGCCTAAAAGAATTAGTCGAGAGTTTTGATGAAAATGAAGAATCCTTGGAGAATGCAGAGGTTTCTTATGAGTTGGTTAAAGAAGAGAATGATGAGGATTTACGAAATGATCTCGAGCAGGATGTGCAAGCGCTGGGTGAGGCATTAAATCGATTTGAATTGTTTATACTCTTGAGCGAACCATATGACAAAAACAATGCCATGTTAGAACTCCACCCAGGTGCTGGAGGTACGGAATCACAGGATTGGGCTAGTATGCTGTTGAGAATGTATACCAGATGGGCAGAAGCAAAAGGGTTTAAGGTAGAAACATTGGATTATTTACCTGGTGATGAAGCTGGTATAAAAAGTGTAACCTTATTAATTAAAGGTCATAATGCCTATGGTTATCTAAAGGCAGAAAAAGGAGTACATCGTTTGGTTCGAATTTCCCCTTTTGATTCTTCTGGACGGCGCCATACCTCGTTTGTTTCTTGCGATGTGACACCAGAATTAGATGATGATATTGATGTGGATATTAATCCTGAAGATATTAAGGTGGATACGTATCGTTCTAGTGGAGCGGGTGGACAGCATGTCAATACGACCGATTCAGCCGTCCGTATGACGCACCTCCCTACGAACACGGTGGTCACCTGCCAGTCAGAACGGTCCCAAATCAAAAACAGGGAACAAGCACTAAAGATGTTAAAGGCAAAGCTATACCAACTGGAAATGGAGAAACAGAGGCAAGAAAAGGAAGCTCTCCGCGGCGAACAAAAAGAAATTGGCTGGGGAAGTCAGATTCGCTCGTATGTATTTCATCCGTACTCGATGGTGAAGGATCATCGCACTGACCACGAAACAGGTAACACCCAAGCTGTGATGGATGGCGAGCTCGATCATTTTATTGATGCCTATTTACGCATTTCTATGAATAAATAAGAATAATATAAAAGCGGCAAGTAACATGATCTGAATTCAGGTTACTGCCGCTTTTGTTATACCCCTAGAGCACATCTCTCCAAAGCAAGACATGTATAAACCGCATGATATATGAGAGTTAAGGATTCACTGAAGTATAGTGAATAATAACCACTCCACTTTAAAAGCCGTGTCCACATTTTTCTAAAGAAATCCTCGATGCACCACTTATTTTTTCCTATATGCTCCAATGTTTATTCCTTCTGATTATAATGAATTATTTTGACGAAATATGCTTGCTTAGGAATCACGAAGGTGTTAATATGCTGGAGTGATAGGCGGAGCATTTGTCAAAAAACTCCTTCCTGCGACACGCGAGTTTTAGTTAGCAAAAAACGTGCTAATGACTTATCCCCCTTTACCCGATTATTACAAAATCAAACATTTGAAATGAAATTGTAATATAATTTTCGTCAAAAAAAGGTGTAATTAATGTTATAATGTAAAAAGTGTGAGGGAATTCTGTCGATATTTTACATATTATGACACTAGCTTTATAAATCTATTACAAACAAAGGTGATATATATATGATAGAAATGAAAGATGTCCATATGACATATCCAAACGGGGTCATTGCTCTGAATGGAATCAACGTGAAGATTAAACAAGGGGAATTTGTTTATATTGTTGGTCCGAGTGGTGCCGGAAAATCTACATTTACCAAGATGTTATTCCGCGAAGAAGTACCCGATAAGGGTAAGGTGACCATCAACCATACCGATACCTCGAGTTTGAAATGGAAAGAAGTCCCTTATTTCAGAAGAAATGTAGGGGTTGTATTCCAAGATTTTCGATTACTGCCAAGGATGACGGTTTATGAAAATATTGCATTTGCCCTAGAGGTGATAGAAGAGTCGCCACGTAGTATTCGTAAACGAGTGATGGACGTCTTAGAGCAAGTAGGATTGAAAAATAAGGCGCGCTTTATTCCAGATGAATTGTCTGGTGGGGAACAGCAGCGGGTGACCATCGCACGGGCTGTTGTTAATCGTCCTTCTTTATTAATTGCGGATGAGCCAACTGGAAATCTCGATCCTGAGACATCTTGGGAAATTATGCGTATTTTGGAAGAAATAAATGCAAGTGGCACGACCGTGTTAATGGCCACACACAGTAAAGAAATCGTAAATGCGGTGAAAAAGCGAGTCATTGCAATAGAAGATGGCGTCATTGTCCGTGACGAGCATCGAGGAGAGTATGGATATGAAATTTAGTACGTTAAAGCGACACCTAAAAGAAGGAGCCAAGAATACTTGGCGTAATGGCTGGATGACAATAGCTTCGGTAGGGGCGGTTACAACAACCCTGATACTAGTAGGCGTATTTTTAGTATTAATGCTGAACTTAAACCACATTGCCGACGAACTGGAAGAAGATGTGCAGATCAAGGCATTAGTGGAGTTAACGACAGAAGAGGAAGATATTGATGAAATAGAGGAAGGAATTGACCAAATTTCGGGGATTGAGAGTGTAGAATTTCTTTCCAGAGAAGAAGAATTAGATAGTTTAATAGAAAGTTTCGGTGAGCAAGGTCAGGCATGGGGATTGTATGAACAAGATAACCCATTGAATGATGCCTTTGTCGTCAGTGCGACAGATCCGCAAGAAACAGAGAGAATAGCAGAAGAAATTGAAGAAATTGATTTTGTCGATAGTGTTAATTACGGTCAAGAATATGTGGATACACTGTTTGAATTCAATAATTATGCTAGAAATATAGGTTTGGTATTAATTGTCGCATTGGTGTTTACGGCTATTTTCTTGATATCTAACACGATCAAAATAACCATTATGGCTAGAAAGAAAGAGATAGGAATTATGAAATTGGTAGGTGCAACCAATAACTTTATTCGCCTTCCATTCTTTGTAGAAGGATTATTGTTAGGAGTCCTGGGAAGTCTTATTCCGATAGGGATCATTCTTGGGGGGTACTATTATTTGACCCAAAATATCGTTGTTTTCCAAGAATTTAATTTTATAAAGATACTCTCATTTTATCCATTTGCCTTCCAAGTTGCCGGTATTATTCTAGCAATTGGTGCCATCATTGGTGTGTGGGGAAGCTTGATGAGTGTTCGGAAGTTTTTAAAAGTATAGACACAGAAAAGATCGACGAGAGGGGAATCGTGATTTATGCGAAAAAGAATGCTGACAATGGGAATGACTGTACTACTTACTGGTTTTTTTACTTTCCAAACCGTCTCTGCTGAATCATCAGAAGACGTACAGCAGGAAATTGACTCATTGCAACGAGAGCAAGAGGAATTAAATCAAAAATCGAACGAAACACAACAAGAAAAACAACAAACAGAAGAAAAAATTTCCGAAAATCAATCGAAGCAATCATCAACAGAAAGTGAACTTGACAATATTAATGCTGACCTCGAAGAGACGCAAGCGGAACTAGAAGCAAAACAGGCAGAGGTTTCTGAAACAAATGGCAAGATCGCTGATACAGAGGCAGATATTACAGCAACAGAAGATGAAATTGCACAAGTGAAAGAAGAAATTGAACGTTTAGAAGAAGAAATTAAACAATTAGAAGAAGAGATTGTGGAGTTAGAAGAAAAAATTGCTTCGCGTGAGAAATTATTAAAAGAAAGATTACGATCCATGCAGCAAAATGGCGGGAACACCAATTATTTGGAAGTATTGCTTGGTGCAAAGGACTTTGGTGATTTCATCAACCGTGCCACGGCTGTGAATAAGATAATGGATTCCGATAAGAAAATTATGGAAGAGCAAGAAGCGGACAAGAAGAAGTTAGAAGAAAACAAAACCAAAGTTGAGGCAAATAAACAAGCGGTCGAAGAGAATAAACAATCATTAGAAGACAAGCAAGCTTCTTTAGAGGAAAGCAAAAGTGCCCTAGAGGATGAGAAAGGACAGCTGCTTTCTCAAGAAGAAGAGCTAGAAGGTATCCAATCTACTTTAAATGATCAGGTGTCCGAAAAAGAAGCGATCATGGGTGATCTTGAAGTAGAAGAAGAAAGTTTACAAGAAGAACAATTAACACAGGAAGAGGAACAGCAATTAATCAATGCACAGGCAGCAGCAATTGAACAGGCAATGGCTGATGCAGAATCAGAAAAACAACGTCTCGAGCAACAAGCAAAAGAAGAAGCAGAGCGTAAAGAAAGAGAAAGAAAAGAAGCGGAACGTAAGGCTGCGGAAGAAAAACAAGCGAGTGAATCAAGTAGCGATCAAAGCAGTGGAAGTGATCAAAGCACTAGCGGTGGTAGCGACGATGGTGATGAGGAAGAACCATCTACACCATCAACGACACAAACTGCGACTCAATCAGTAAGCAGCAGTGGTTTTATTCGTCCGACAAATGGCTCGATTTCTTCACCTTTTGATCCTAATCGACTACATCCTATTCATGGAGTGGTAAAACCACACAATGGTACAGACTTCACCTCTTCAGCTGGATTGTCGATTAAGGCAGCGGCAAGTGGTACAGTCTCCTTTGCAGGTTGGATGAGTGGTTACGGAAACACGATTATGATTACACACTATATTGATGGCAAGGCCTATTCCACCTTATATGGACACTTGGCAAGCATAAACGTTTCAAACAATCAATCGGTCAGCCAAGGGCAAAACATTGCAGTTATGGGGAATACTGGTGGTTCAACGGGTGTACATTTACACTTTGAAATCCATCCAGGCGGTTATAAAAACCCAGTTGATCCAATGCAATACCTTAACTAATAGTGATTCGTAACTGACATTTACATAAAAAGACATCACAAAATACTTGTGATGTCTTTTTTAAACCTTCATAATATAGAAGTAGAGGCGTAGATTTATAATAGAGATAAAAGTAATAAAAAGGAAGTGTGGACAACGGCCTCATTTTCTAATATAACGAGGTGGAGCAATGAATATGAACAAGAAAAAATTTGTTTTAATAATGGTTTTATCTGCTTGCTTGGGAGCCGTCATTACTTTTGCTGGTATATCGGTATTTAGCAGTGGCTTGTTGACGGACAACAATCAAGGCAGTGTGGCAGGCTCAGATAGCGGCTTATCCTTAGGCGCGCAGCAAGGCGAGGAAGTCAGTTCTGGCGAAATGGAAAAGGTGGCTAATGCATTTTCTGTTATTAAGCAAAATTATGTGGAAGGTGCAGAGGATGACCAATTGATTGAAGGGGCGATTCAAGGAATGCTTGAATCACTGGATGATCCACATAGTGTTTATATGGATCAAGAAACCATGGAGCAATTTAATGAGCAGATTGAATCGTCCTTTGAAGGTATCGGCACAGAGGTATCTATGCAGGATGGTAAGGTCACCATTATTGCTCCAATCAAGGATACACCTGCGGAAAAAGAGGGCTTAAGGCCAAATGATCAAATTCTAGCGGTGGACGGCGAAAGTATAGAAGGTCTTGATTTATATGAAGCGGTTAATAAGATCCGCGGAGAAAAAGGAACGGAAGTAGTCTTAGATATCCAACGTCCAGGCGTAGAAGAAACCTTGGAGGTAGAGATAACCAGGGATTCCATCCCGATTGAAACGGTATATTCAGAGACAGAAGAAGTGGATGGTAAATTGATCGGTGTGTTACAGTTAACCTCTTTTGCGGAAGATACTGCCGCTGATATCGAACAGGAGTTGACCAATTTAGAAGATCAAGGCATTGAAGGGCTTGTGATCGATGTGCGTGGTAATCCAGGTGGTTTACTGCCTGCCGTACAGGATATATTGAAGCAGTTTATCCCTGAAGACAAGCCTTATATGCAGACAGAGGATCCGACTGGTAAGAAAACCAGATATTTCTCCGATACGGATGAGGTCAAGGATTACCCGATTGTCACTTTAATTAATGAGGGAAGTGCTTCGGCTTCTGAGATATTGGCAAGTGCGCTAAATGAAACACAAGGCTATGATATCGTAGGAGAAACATCCTTTGGAAAAGGAACGGTGCAACAAACGGTTTCGATGGGGGATGGCAGTACGATAAAAATCACCACACTTAAATGGTTAACACCGGATGGTAATTCTATCAATGAAGTAGGTGTAGAGCCAACCATTGAACAAAAAATGCCTGATTATTATTACACAAGTCCGATTCAAATTGATCAACCGCTAAGCTTTGATCAAAGTGATAGTAAAATTGCCAATGCGCAAACCATGTTGGATGGCTTAGGCTATTCCCCTGGACGAACAGATGGTTATTTTAATGAGGAGACGCAACAGGCTGTGGAATCATTCCAGTCCGACCATGATCTATCTGCCAACGGAGAAATCAATGAAGAGACAGCAGAAGTGTTACAGACCGAGATCATTGAACATGTAAGAGAGGGGGAAGACGACCTGCAGCTGGAAAAGGCATTAGAAGCAGTTACGCAATAAGGCTCATTGAATAAAAGGGAGGGGATTCATTCTCTTCCTTTTTGTTTGTTAACTTTTAAGCTTATGGACAGAGGACCGAGATTCGCTCTCTCTAGTCCGTAAGAAATCCTATTTCCTGGTGCTGCCTCTCCTTGAAGTACTCGTCAGGCATAGCAAAACAAACAAACTTTTCACTAGGGAATTCAAATAATGGAAAGCCACATTTGCGTTTCACCGCAATTAATAGTAAAGTATGAATAGATTATCTTGCAAACTAATAAGCTATTAAAACGTAATGAAGCGTCATCGTACAAAATGAACATAGTCAGAAGGGATTGTTTAAGGTGGAATGGTTGACAGAGATTGGCTTAACAATTGGTCGTGCTTTTATACAGCCGTTTATCTATTTATTTTTTCTATTGATTTGGTTAAGTGGATACCTGCGAATGAAAAAAGATAGAAAAACGACAGGTGCTAGGGTTTCTCCCTTTTTTTATGAAACAAGACATACTTGGTCAATCTCCTTGATCGCTGGTTTATTATTGTCTATTCTGGCGATTCTAAGCGGCTTCATTTTTACCGTGCCGTTTGCGCTTCTCGTTGGAGCAGTGATGTTACTGGTTGGCCTTGCTGGAAGATTCAGCTGGCTGTCGGCGGGATATGCTTTAACGATTGCCTCCTTGTTGCTAATTGTTATTCAAATGTATGGAGAGCCTTATCTGCCAGCATTTATCATGGAATATGCCCAAGAGATAGATGTGTTTTTTCTCCCGTTCTTGATCGGCTTATTATTATTAATAGAAGCTTGTCATTTATGGAGGATTAGGAGTGAAGACAGTTTTCCTGAATACATAAAAAGTGTCAGAGGTAAAAGGATAGGACAGCATCGTATCAAAAAAATAACCCTTATTCCGATTCTGACGCTTTTACCTGGAGGGTGGATCGAACCATTTGCCGATTGGTGGCCGTTGATTCCCATTGGTGAACAGTCTTATGCCCTGATTCTGGTTCCTTATTTATTGGGTTTTGAATATGTGGTGAAGACAAGCTTACCTCAAACGGCTGGTAAGTGGCTGGGCAATCGCCATCTTTGGTTAGCTTTAGTCGTGCTTCTGCTCTCTGCTGGCAGTTATTATATTGACTGGGTCGGCTATATTGCTTTAGCGGTAGCCTTGTTTGGAAAAGAGGTTATTTACTATTTCCTCCGCAGACAAGAGAAGAAACAACGTATGTATTTCCAACCCCATGAACAGCATTTGCTTGTGCTGGGCATCTTAGCGGACACACCAGCTGTTGATTTAGGTTTAGTACCGGGGGAACAGATTATTAAAGTGAATGATCAAAATGTCAGCACAGAAGATGAATTTTATCAGGTCATCAATCAAAACCGTGCTTACTGTAAGCTTAGTATTAAGGATTTAGATGGGGAAATTCGTTTTGCGCAGCGAGCTTTATATGATGGAGATCACTATAAATTAGGGATTTTATTTGTTTCCCAATGAAAAAACAGGAGGGCCCGATTAAAGGCTCTCCTGTTTTTCGTTAAACTGTAATAGCTCGCGAATCTCTTCCTCTGATAATTTAGATAACAAGGTTTCACCAGGCTGAATAATTTGATCAACCAGCTCTCTTTTTTTGTGCTGGAGTTGATAAATTTTCTCCTCAATCGTTCCTTCTGTAATAAAACGAATAACCTGCACGACATTTTTTTGTCCAATTCGATGGGCCCTTCCAGCTGCTTGCTCTTCAACGGCAGGGTTCCACCATAGATCATATAAGATTACGGTGTCTGCACCGGTTAGATTCAATCCAGTTCCCCCAGCCTTTAAGGAGATCAAAAAGAAACCACGTTCGCCGCTGTTAAATGCCTCGACCATTTCCAAGCGTTGAGAGGAAGGAGTAGAGCCATCTAGATAGAAGACATCCTTTCCATTGGCTGTTAAGGTGTCACGAATCATGGACAGCATGCTGGAAAATTGGGAAAAAATCAAGGTCCTTTTTCCGTTTGCTTCCAGCTCGTCAGTCAGGCTGACTAATTGTTCCAACTTACCAGATTTGCCTGTGTAGTTTTCTAAAAAGAGGCTGGGGTGACAACAAATTTGCCGTAACCTCGTTAATCCGGCTAAGATTTGCAGCTTGCCTCGCTCAAAGCCGCTGGAGGCGATCGTTTCATCCAGTTCTGACTGAATCCGCTGTAGGTAACCAATGTAGACTTCTTTTTGTTCTTTAGTTAACTCCGAGTATTGCACGGATTCGATTTTATCCGGTAATTCATCTAATACTTCCCGTTTGATTCTTCGTAAGATAAAGGGACGGGTGATTTTGGCGATATAATCAGGGTGCATATTGCTAAAGGATTTCTTATTGCCAAACAGTCCAGGCGAAATCGTATAAAAAATCGACCATAGCTCATCTAATGCATTCTCAATCGGCGTACCACTTAAGGCGAAAAACTGTTTGCCTTGTAAGGCGCGTACCGATTTAGCGGTAAGTGTTAAATGATTTTTAATCGCTTGCGCTTCGTCCAAAATAATACAATCAAAAAGGTGCTCTTCGTACATGGAATAATCTTTGCGCAGGATCGGATAGGATGTAATAATCACATCTGTCTCCGTGAGTGTTTCTAATAATTGTTCCCGTTCTTGCTTATTGCCGATCATCACCGCTGATGATAAACTTGGCGCAAATTTCTCGATTTCCTTTTGCCAATTATATAATAAGGAGGCAGGGGCAACGACAAGTACCTGGTAATTTCCCTTGCTTTGACTAGCTTCAGAGAGTATATAACTAATCGTTTGCAAGGTTTTTCCCAGCCCCATATCATCGGCCAGAATGCCGCCTAAATGATAATGGGAGAGTGCCTTCATCCACTGATATCCCGTTACTTGGTAATCCCGCATGTCAGCCTGGAGTTGGTCTGGTAAAGCAAATTGCAACTTTTCAGGGTGTTTTAATTCTTCCAGCATCGTTTGAAACGCCTGACTATAACGGAGATCTGTTTTATTTAGCGCTTCTTCTACTTGAAAGGTACGGGCAGCAGGTACTTTCACCTCTCCGTCTTCCAATTGACCTTTGCTTAATTGCAAGGCCTCCTGTAATTGATGAAAGGAGGAGAAATCTTCCCTGTCCAAATTGATAAGCGTGCCGTTCGGGATGCGATAATACCTTTTTTTCTCGATTAAGGCTTGAAGAATCTGCTGAACATCTTGGTCAGAGATACCTTCAATGTTAAAAGAGATGTCTAGCATGCCCTCGATCGATTGATAATCAACCGATGATTGCAGTTGGATATCGTCTAACCCACTGGCCATTTGTTTCACACTTTGTGCCAAGTAAATCGTAGCGATCTGTTCCAGTTGTTCCACGCCATCATGAATAAAATGAAAAATCGCATCATCGTTGAACAGATAATAGGTTTGATTCATTTCCATAAAGGCTTGCTCATGGATGGTTTCAATGACCTGATTTTCTCGATAGGTATCCCGTTTCACAATTTTTCCAGAGTATCGGTTATCGGAAAAAGGGGTGAACACCTCGCTACCATAGTGAAATTCCACTACAGCTTTTAAGGCACCTTCCACTTCATCGATATATACCTTTGTTTCCAAGGGTTCCGTATTGATTTGTTCCTTCATTGGTTCGGACAGCTTGATATTTCCTACTTGTTCGAACTGTGGCAGGACATTCTGGACAAACTCATTCATTTCATCCGCCGATATTGTCTGTTTTGCCTTATTTGAAAAAGGAATCACCCGAAATAATTTATCCATGATTTGTTTTTGTTCGTAGGTGATTTTGTAAAAATATTGATCATGAATCACATAGTAATAACTTTCTAAAAAAAAGTAATGAGATAGGTCAGTTATCTCCAGAGTGTAACGTTTGGAAGCCTGGTAATCCAAGTGAAATTGTAATTGTTCATTCATATTTTCCACTTGAATGGCGCTATATTCTTTATTCGACGCAGAGCGAAAGGTGTAGTTCATCCCTGATAGCTGTTGTAACAGCTGATCTGTTAAACTTGGCGGGATTAATATGCTGCGCGGTTGTTCCATCTTTAGGACATAATTAGTACCTAACAGCTTTTCTTGCTCCCAACAAGCCACTAACATTTCCAGCATTTGTTTATCTTTTATCGAAAAATAATCGGTATTAGGTTGAAAGGTATAGCTCTGATTGACTTTATAAGGCTGATTTTTTTGAAATGCCTTGATAAATTCTCGGATATCACGAATGACATAAGGCCGTTTGTGTCCAAGCTTGAGTTCCATACTTAAGACATGTTGCCCTGTTTTATTTGATTTATGGAGGCATAAGATATATTCCGTTGTTACCATTAATGACTCCTGATGGGATTCTTGACTCGCTTCCTGTGGAGATCGAAAGCTATGCAGCAATTGTTTTGCAAATAAATCGGTCTCTTGCGTTGGCAGCGGGGAGGTTCCTCGATCCACTGCGAACCGTTTGCGATTGGAAGAATCCTGCTGCGTGATGGCTAGTAGAACCGCCGCAACATGCTTACACGTACCATGTGTAGCAAAGGCGGGACAGTTGCAGGTGGCGTCTGCACGTAAATCATTATTAAAATAAATTCTTACCGTGTAAATCTTCGACCCCTTGACTAGTCCGCGCCAGGAGTTAGCTTCTGGATTATAGGAAAGACCATAGACCTTTCCATCTTCAAAATAGCTTTTCCCTCGCCGATAGAAGCGATCACCGGTGAGTTCGCGAATTGATTGTTTCGACATGTTGATCTTTTGCAAAACGATCCCATCCTTATTAAAAGAATTCATCATTCCATTATAGCAGATTCTGCAAGTAATCACGAGCTTGTTACTGTTTTTTTCAAAAATAAATGTTAAAATAAAGAAGGTTATCAGAAAATCATTTTAACTATTTAAAGTAAGTGTTCCAATCAATGCATGATTGGAGCAACCTCTATAAAGGGAATGTGACATAGAAAGAAGGTAAATGAATGGAGCTACAGGAACAAGTGCAAAAACGCAAAACCTTTGCGATTATTTCTCACCCTGACGCTGGAAAAACGACGATGACAGAAAAATTGCTGTTATTTGGAAACTTAATTCGTTCAGCTGGGACTGTGAAAGGGAAGAAAACAGGAAAGTATGCCACATCTGATTGGATGGAGATTGAGAAACAACGTGGTATCTCTGTCACCTCTAGTGTGATGAATTTTGATTATAAGGGGCATAAGGTCAATATTTTGGATACGCCTGGTCACGAAGACTTCAGTGAGGACACTTACCGCACCTTAACTGCCGTGGATAGTGTGGTTATGATTATTGACGCAACAAAAGGGATCGAAGCGCAAACGATTAAGCTGTTTAAGGTTTGTAAAATGAGAGGTATTCCGATTTTTACCTTTATTAATAAATTGGACCGTGAAGGCAGGGAACCGCTTGATCTATTGGATCAGATTGAAGAGGTATTAAATATTGAAACTTATCCGATGAATTGGCCGGTAGGAATGGGCAAGCGGTTCTTAGGCATTTTGGATCGCTATCATGACCGGTTTGTCCAGTTTAATGGTAATGAGGAAGAATCCTATATTCCAATGGATGAGGTTAGCTCACTTGCCGTGTCTGAGGATCCGACATATCAAGAGACAGTCGAAGAATTGGCGTTATTGGACGAAGCTGGGGATCAATTTTCTTTAGAACGTGTATTAGCAGGGGATCAGACACCTGTATTTTTCGGCAGTGCGTTGGCCCCATTTGGTGTGCAGACCTTCTTTGATACCTTTATTCAAATGGCACCGTCACCAGGCCCTCGTCGCACGGTGGAGGCTGTAGTTAGTCCAGACAATCCCGATTTTTCTGGGTTTATTTTTAAGATTCAAGCGAATATGAACCCACAACACCGTGATCGGATTGCCTTTTTACGGGTTTGTTCCGGCAGGTTTGAACGTGGTATGAATGTAACACTTGCCCGCACCGGAAAGTCGATTCGATTAGGACAGACGCAGCAATTTGTTGCTTCTTCTCGTGATACCGTGGAGGAGGCTTATGCCGGGGATATTATTGGCGTTTATGACCCAGGCTCTTATCGTATTGGTGATACACTTCTGGAAGGGAAATTGAAGGAGTCCTATGATGAGCTGCCACAGTTTCCGCCTGAAATGTTCCAACGTGTTACCGCAAAAAATGTAATGAAGGCCAAACAATTCAGAAAAGGGATCGAGCAGCTTGTGCAAGAAGGGGCCATTCAACTATTCCGCGGTTATCCGATGGACTCGATGATTATCGGTGCTGTTGGACAATTGCAGTATGATGTATTCCAACACCGCATGAGAAATGAATACAACGTGGAGGTATTACTAGAATCCATTGGTGACCGCATTCCACGTTGGCTTCGGTCAGAACAGGTTGACCCAAGTTTATTTGATGAACGAAATATGTTAGTGAAGGATCGTGAAGGCGATTTTTTGGTGTTATTCAAAAATGATTTCGCCCTGCGCTGGTTTACTGATAAACACCCTGATATCGAGCTGATTGATTTATATGAGGTCAATCAATATGATCAAACAACCCACAGCTAATGTGGGTTTTTCGTTCATTCATCCAGACCACGTAATAGCCGTTGAATGGAATAATAATCTTATCTTTTTCACAATAAAAGGGAATTGGGTATAATGGAGAGAATCAACGTCTAACATGAAAATAAAAAATACAATAATCAACGAATATTTGTTCGCTTTTTGTTGAGAAGTAGTGTATACTATTTACTAGGATAGAGAACGGAGGGACAGAATGGATCAGCATACTTTTTCACTACAGTCACCATACCAGCCACAGGGCGATCAGCCAAGGGCGATTAAAGAGCTGGTGACGGGATTAGAAGAGAAAAAGCGTCACCAGACGTTGCTAGGAGCCACCGGTACGGGTAAGACATTTACTGTTAGTAACGTGGTCAAGGAAGTCAATCGCCCAACCTTGGTGATTGCCCATAATAAGACGCTGGCAGGTCAATTGTATAGTGAGTTCAAGGAGTTTTTTCCGGATAATGCCGTCGAATATTTTGTTAGTTACTATGATTATTATCAACCAGAGGCCTATGTACCTTCGACCGATACCTTTATTGAAAAGGATGCCAGCATTAATGATGAAATAGATAAACTCAGACACTCGGCTACGTCATCACTTTTTGAACGTAATGATGTCTTAATTGTGGCCAGTGTGTCTTGTATATATGGTTTAGGTTCGCCAGAAGAATATCGCAGTCAAGTGCTGTCTCTTAGAGTAGGTATGGAGAAGGATCGAGATGAACTGCTACGGGGATTAGTTGCGATCCAATATGCACGTAATGACATTGACTTTCAGCGTGGTACCTTTCGGGTACGTGGAGATTCCGTGGAGATTATCCCTGCTTCAAGGGAGGAGCAGTGTATCCGTGTGGAATTTTTTGGTGATGAAATTGATCGTATTCGTGAAGTGAATGCCTTAACAGGAGAAATTATCGGGGATCGTGAGCATATTGCGATCTTCCCAGCTTCCCACTTCGTTACTCGTGAAGAGAAATTAAAAATTGCGATGGAGAATATCAAAAAAGAATTGAATGAACAGCTTGCCCGTTTTCGCGAAGAGGATAAACTATTGGAAGCACAGCGTATCGAGCAGCGTACCAATTACGATCTGGAAATGATGGAGGAAATGGGCTTTTGTTCCGGTATCGAAAACTATTCCCGGCACTTGGCTTTACGCGAACCTGGTTCTACTCCATATACCTTGCTTGATTATTTTCCAGATGATTCATTAATTGTGATTGATGAGTCCCATGTTACCTTACCGCAGATTCGTGGTATGTATAATGGAGACCAGGCTCGTAAAAAGGTATTAGTTGATCATGGTTTTCGTCTGCCGTCCGCCTTGGATAACCGGCCATTAACTTTTCAGGAATTCGAATCGAAGTCTAATCAATTAATATACGTGTCTGCCACGCCAGGGCCGTATGAACTAGAGCACACACCACAGATGATTGAACAAATTATCCGGCCAACAGGATTATTGGATCCGGAAGTAGATGTGCGACCGATTGACGGACAGGTGGATGATCTAATTGGTGAGATTAATAAGCGTACCCAGCGTAATGAACGAGTACTAGTCACTACCTTAACCAAGAAAATGTCAGAGGATTTAACCGATTATTTAAAAGAAGTCGGGTTGAAGGTGGCTTACTTACACTCGGAGATTAAGACCTTGGAACGAATTGAAGTCATTCGTGATTTGCGTGTGGGCAAGTATGATGTGCTAGTAGGTATTAACTTGTTACGGGAAGGTTTAGATATTCCAGAGGTATCCTTAGTTACCATTCTGGATGCCGATAAAGAAGGCTTCCTACGCTCAGAACGTTCATTGATCCAAACGATGGGACGAGCGGCCCGTAATGAGAATGGTCTGGTTATTATGTATGCCGATAAGATGACGGATTCGATGCAACACGCGATTGATGAGACCTACCGCCGCCGGGAAAAACAAATGGCCTACAATCAGCAGCACGGCATTATTCCGCAGACAATTAAAAAAGACGTGCGTGATGTAATTCGGGCGACCGTTGCAGCGGAGGATCAAGAAGGTTATGAAACAAAAGCAGAAGAAATTAGTAAAATGACGAAGAAAGAAAAGCAAAAGGTTATCGAAAACATGGAACAAGAAATGAAGGATGCCGCAAAGGCGCTTGATTTTGAGCGTGCAGCAGAGCTTCGTGATCTTGTTTTAGAATTGAAAGCAGAAGGGTGAAAGCAATGGCACAGAAATCCATTTCTATAAAAGGCGCTCGCGCACACAATTTAAAAAATATATCTATAGATATTCCGAAAGATAAATTAGTAGTTTTAACTGGACTTTCTGGCTCTGGTAAATCCTCTTTGGCATTTGATACGATATATGCCGAGGGGCAACGACGCTATGTCGAGTCTTTATCAGCTTACGCGCGACAATTTCTAGGACAAATGGACAAGCCGGATGTCGATTCAATCGAAGGGTTGTCACCGGCCATTTCAATCGATCAGAAAACAACGAGTAAGAACCCTAGATCTACCACAGGAACCGTCACCGAGATTTATGATTATATGCGTTTATTGTTTGCTAGGGTGGGGCATCCTATTTGTCCGAAGCATGGGGTGGAAATCACTTCACAAACGGTCGAAGAAATGGTCGATCGTGTAATGGCATATCCAGAACGAACGAAATTACAGATTTTGTCACCCGTAATTTCAGGCAGAAAAGGTACACACGTCAAAGTGTTGGATAATCTGCAAAAGGAAGGCTACATCCGTTTACGTATCGATGGCGAAATGCGGGAGATCACCGATGATATTCAATTAGATAAAAACAAGAAACACTCGATTGAAGTAGTGATTGACCGTATTGTTGTGAAAGAGGGGATCACGGGTCGCTTATCCGATTCTTTGGAGACGGCATTAAGACTAGGAGAAGGCAAAGTGATTGTCGATATTATCGGAGAGGAAGAGCTATTATTTAGTGAGAATCATGCTTGTCCGATTTGCGGTTTTTCGATTGATGAATTAGAACCACGCCTGTTCTCCTTTAACAGTCCTTGGGGAGCTTGTCCTACATGTGATGGTTTAGGTTCCCAATTGGAAGTTGATATGGATTTGGTTGTGCCTAACAAGGATTTGTCGTTGAACGAAGGAGCAATTGTGCCGTGGGAACCGATCAGCTCCCAATATTATCCACAACTTTTAAAAAGCGTTTGTGACCATTATCAGATTGATATGGATACACCAGTCAAGAAACTCCCGAAAAAACAATGGGATAAAATCCTTTACGGAAGTGGGAAAGATCGTATCCATTTTCGTTATGAAAATGACTATGGTATGCTCCGCGAAAATGATATTCACTTTGAAGGTGTGATCCAGAATATTTCCCGTCGTTATCATGAAACGTCTTCTGATTTTATTCGTGAGACAATGGAGAAATACATGACGCAAAAACCATGCCCTACTTGTAAGGGATATCGTTTAAAAGAAGAGGCATTAGCCGTTAAGATAAACGGCAGACACATTGGGGAAGTAACCGATTTGTCGATAGCGGATGCCTTAGATTTCTTTCGCACAATGGAATTAACAGAGAAGGAAGAGCAAATTGCACACATGATTGTGCGTGAATTAGATGATCGTTTAAGCTTTTTAATCAATGTCGGGTTGGAATATCTGACGCTTTCTCGATCGGCAGGTAGCTTATCGGGTGGCGAGGCACAGCGTATTCGTCTGGCAACTCAGATAGGCTCTGCCTTAACAGGGGTTTTATATGTACTGGATGAACCTTCCATTGGTCTGCACCAACGTGATAATAATCGTCTAATCCAAACATTGGAACGAATGCGAGATTTAGGAAACACCTTGATCGTCGTAGAACATGATGAAGATACGATGTTGGCAGCGGATTACTTAATTGATATTGGTCCTGGTGCTGGTGAGCATGGCGGTGAGGTAGTGGCACAAGGGACACCAAAACAAGTGATGAAGAAAAAGAAATCTCTCACTGGTCAGTACCTATCTGGTGAGCAGTTTATTCCGGTACCTGCTACTCGTCATTCAAACGATGGTCGCTACCTGGAAATCAAAGGAGCGGAGGAAAACAATTTAAAAGATGTAGACGTGAAAATCCCTATCGGTGTGTACACCGCTGTAACAGGTGTATCTGGTTCAGGTAAGAGTACATTAATTAACGAAATTCTTCATAAAAGTCTTTCCATGCAATTACATCGAGGGAAACGCAAACCAGGTAAGCATAAGGAGATTCGTGGGATCGACCAGATTGAGAAGGTCATTGATATTGATCAGTCACCGATTGGCAGGACACCACGTTCTAATCCGGCAACCTATACAGGTGCTTTTGATGATATCCGAGATGTCTTTGCCCAGACCAATGAAGCGAAAATTCGTGGCTATAAGAAAGGCCGTTTTAGTTTCAACGTAAAAGGCGGCCGTTGTGAAGCGTGTCGTGGCGATGGTATTATCAAGATTGAAATGCACTTTTTACCTGATGTCTATGTCCCGTGTGAAGTATGTGACGGGAAAAGATATAATCGGGAAACACTGGAAGTGAAGTATAAAGGGAAAAATATTGCGGATGTATTGGATATGACAATCGAAGAAGGATTGAAATTCTTTGAGAACATTCCCAAAATCAAACGTAAGTTAGAAACCATTTATGATGTCGGGTTAGGTTATATTCGTCTCGGCCAGCCAGCAACTACCTTATCCGGAGGAGAGGCGCAGCGTGTGAAGCTCGCCAGTGAACTCCATCGTCGTTCCAATGGGAAGTCATTGTATATCTTGGATGAACCAACGACTGGTCTTCATATTGATGATATTTCGCGACTGTTGAGTGTCATCCAGCGCTTGGTAGATAACGGAGATACTGTGATTATCATTGAGCATAATTTAGACGTAATCAAGGCAGCCGATCATATTATCGATTTAGGTCCAGAAGGCGGCGATGGTGGCGGCACGATTGTTGCCACCGGAACCCCAGAAGAAGTCGCCGAAGTAGAGGCTTCACATACCGGTTTGTATTTAAAACCGATTTTGGAAAGAGATAAAGCTAGAATGGCAGCAACCATTCAATAAGTAAAAAGTCGCTCCAGCAATATGAGTTATTGCTGGAGCGACTTTTGGTTGTTGCGAAGGTGATGGCATGCCAAATCAATGACTAAGGAACAGGATTTGCTCTCTCCAGTCCGTAAGAATCTAACGGACAAAAAACGACCGAATCGCGAAATACTGTCCGTAAGAATGGATCTCACGGACAAAAAAACGTCAAATCGCGAAATACTGTCCGTAAGAATGAATCTCACGGACAAAAACCCGTCAAATCGCAAAATACTGTCCGTAAGAATAGCATCCATTGCGCTAGGAAGCAGCTAATTCGCAACCCAGTCCCGAATAAGCGGCAAAGACACAGCTCAACCATCCTATTTACGAACGCTTAAAAGTTGATTTCGTTCCTTTTCACTTTGCATATCAAAAGCACTTAGCACGGTTCTATGCTAAAATAAGAAATGCGTCTAGTAAACAGAGGGGGAAATGATGTTGTTATGGAACCAATTGAAATAGGACAGTTACAACAACAAATTGATGCACTGGCAAATAAGGAAGTATATGTTCACTTAGAAACAACTAATGGTGCCTATGCCAATCATTTTAATAAAGATGCCTATAATGTCGGGGCCTTTATTCGTAATGCTAAGGTATCCTATCAACGTGGAAAGGTAGTCGGAACAGGCACCACCTATCGTGTTGGCTTAAAATTAGATATTGGCTGGATCTATGCCGAAGGAGTAAGCCAATATGAAATAGATGAACAAAACCGTCTGCTGATGGCCGGACATGATCGCGAAGGTCGATTGATGGTGGCCCTGGAGATTAGTGAAACACCATTTAGTCATTAGAAAACAAAGGAGGAATAACCATGGCAGAACATGTAGTAGTCATTTATCCACATCCTGACGATGAGGCCTTTGGAGCTTCGGGTACCATTACTACCTTTCGTCAAAAAGGGATTCCTGTTACTTACTTATGTGGTACTTTGGGTGAGATGGGTCGAAATATGGGGAATCCCACTTTTGCCAATCGCGAAACATTACCGGAAATCCGCAAAAAAGAATTAATCAAGGCCTGCAAAGTGATGGATATTCAATTAGAAATGCTCGGCTATCGTGATAAAACACTGGAGTTCGAGTCGCGAGAAGAGGTAGCAAACAATCTTTATCGTTATCTAAAACAAATGAAACCATCACTTGTTATCACACATTATCCGGGTCACGCCGTTCATCCCGATCATGACGCTTTTGGAGCTGCGGCCATTAGGGCAGTAGAAATGTTGCCAGAAGAAGATCGTCCTACCGTATGGGCACAAGCAATCAGTAATACCCATGTGGAAGAATTAGGAGGTCCTGATATTGAGAACGACGTATCAGATGTATTTGCCAAAAAATTAGAAACCATTATGGCGCATAAATCACAGGCAGATGGCATGTTACAATCAGTAAAAAATGAGGCAGATGATGTGGAGGCAGCCACCAGACAATGGTTAGGTGTAGAATCCTTCTATACGTGGAATGATAAATAATAACAGAATGCCAATGGTAGCACAATGAGTTCATAAAGCATAGACTTATGGCAGGTAAATGATAGGAGGATTCATCATGAACAGGAAATTATATCGTTCGATGACCAATCGTATGTTAGCTGGAGTACTAGGTGGAATGGCAGATACCTTCCGCCTAGATGCGACAATTTTGCGTTTGTTCTATGTTATACTCCTTATTTTTTCTGCAGGCCTTCCATTTATACTGCTCTATATTGCTGCTGTTATTATTATTCCAAAAGAAGGGGAGTCGGTCTAATGCGATTAATTTTATCTCTTGTATTAAATGCTTTAGTGCTTATGTTACTGGATTATTTGTTTGAAGGATTTATGATCAACGGTTTTTGGATGGCATTGCTCGCCGCCGTGATTTTATCGGTCCTCAATGTGATTGTAAAGCCTATTTTGGTTGTTTTAACCTTACCAATCACCATTGTTACACTGGGGCTGTTTTTATTAGTAGTCAATGCGATTACCTTATGGCTTACCCAAATGTTACTGGGATCAAGCTTTATCATCGATGGCTTTGGGGTCGCCATTATATCCGCTATCCTTATCTCCATTTTAAATGCCTTCATCAATCGGATCGTTGATGCATAGAAAAAAGCCGTTATGAGTTATCATAGCGGCTTTTTCTATGCAAGGCAAGGGGGAGCGTAAGAAGATAGAACGGAACATTCATTGGAGGGCGGTCCACCCCTACTCTTATTCACTTATCTTCACTTCTTCTTTTAAATCATTTGATAACACGATTTTAGGGTTTTGCTTCATCCATTCACAAATACATTCCCTGCGATTCCTAGGTGTAACAATAACAGAGCTGTGTTGGTTGAAAAATATTTCGATTCTTTCTGCTATTGGTCCGGCAGCAGGCGCTGTTAATCCACTGTCTATACGGTTCAAGGAAGTGATATTGGAAATAGCTATTGTTTTTTGAAAAGGACCGCTTGGATCAAAAGCATTTCATTTTCTATTGTATAAGTAATCATATACGGGATAGCACAAATGATAATAATCAACATAACCCAATAGTCACCTGAAGTATAGCTGATGACAAGTAAAAACATTCCTGTGATGATTATGAGGTAGTTCAAAGCCTTTGCATAACTAGTTCTAAAGCGCATTTTCTACCCCAGCTATTCATTATTTTTCGCTAATTTATTCGGTAAGATTAAATGTAGCAGCACCGTCGCCAATGCACCAACCGCTGCACCAGAGGAAAGGATATAACCAACAAAATCCGGTGTAGACTCCAAAGCCTCAGCTGGCAAAATCACGGTAGCAATGGTTAATAAAATCGGAATGCCGATAATCAACATATTTCGATCATCAATCATAATCGGTTGAATAACCTTCATTCCATTTGCCACAATTGCTACACAAACAATACCAAAAATCCCATTAATCACTGGTTCAGGAATACAAGTAATGGCAGTGGACAGCTTAGGAATCAATCCCAAAGCAATCAAGATAAAACCACCAGCCATAATGGCTGTACGACTCGCTACCCCAGTGATGGCCAGCAAACCGGCATTGGATGAATAGCCTGTCATCGGTGTACTTCCAAAAAGGGAACCGACAAAACAGCCAAGACCTTCACCAAAGGAAGCGCGATTTAAACGTTCTTCATTTAATTCTTTTCCCGTAACCGAAGAAACGACAAACCAAGTACCGGTCGTTTCAATTAAAATAATAAAATAAACAAATACCATCGTTAAAATGGCACTGATATCAAACACAGGTGCACCAAACGGAAAGAATTTCGGCAAAGAAAACCAAGCAGCATCCTTTACAGGTGAGAAATCTACCTGCCCAAAGAAACTCGCCGTAACCGTACCAATTAGAATGGCAATTAATACAGATATGATGCGAATCGTCGTACCAAGCTTGCCTTTATTTCTCCCTAACATGATACATAGCATTAATATACCGGCAGTCACCCCGGCAATCAATATATTATGCCAGATGTTCCCTGGTGAACCATAAATATTATTCATTCCAATTGGCATGAGGGAGATGCCGACAATAATAATCACCGTCCCGCCAACTAATGGTGGAATAATCTTTTGTACGACTTTGGCAAACCATTTTAGCGGATAACCGATCAAGGCAATGATAAGGGCCCCTGGGATCAAGCTTCCAGCGATGGCGCCTAATCCTAGCTTACTCCCAATTGCGCCAATCGCACCAATTGGTACATAGGATGGGCCTTGCACCACAGGTAGTCGAATCCCGAACTTCGTTTGAATAATCGTTCCAATTCCTGTCGCAAGGAAACACATTTGAATAAAGAAAGACATATTGGCAGTTGATAAGGAAAGAATGCCGGCAATGATAATAGGTGCAATATATAAGTCCATAGCCAGAACGTGTTGCAGACCTAGCAAAAAAGCTTTCTTTACCCCGATTTTTTCATCGATTCCGACGACGATATTTGTTTTTTGTGTTTGCACATGTTAGCCCCCTTTAATAAATACTTCCCGATGTTACTTTGTCGTTGTCCGAATCGCTACACGGAAGGAAAGTGAACATCCTAATAAGTCTCATTTCATTATAGCGTCTTTTGGCTATAATTCAACAGAAAACGAATAAAAATATAAATTTCTTATAAAATGTTCGTATTATATTGCGAAAAGCTGTCGATTAACGTAAAATGGGGATAAATATGCGTGAAAGAAGGGTGTGTAACGATGCGTTTAACAGAAGAAGTGTTGGAAAACGATTGGGTGGTTGCTTGTCCAGCCGCGGATGTGCCTGAAGAGCCAATCCAAGTCGTTATTCTCAATGAGAGAGTGGTTATTTTTAGAAATGAAAGTGGGGTACATGCATTTAAAGACTTGTGTATTCACAGGGGAGCCGCCTTATCACAAGGAAAGGTCAAGGACGGTTGTTTGGTATGTCCCTATCATGGCTGGGAGTATGATGAATCAGGTAACTGTGTACATATTCCTCAATTGCCAAAAGATCGGCCGATTCCGAAAAAGGCGAAGGCCATCAAATATGCATGTAAAGAGGCATATGGTTTTATTTGGGTCAATCTTAATGACAACCAACCGAACTTATTCGAATATCCGGAATATAGCAATGCTAATTACCGTAATATTATTTGGGGCGGTCACACGGTAGAAGCAAAACCACCACGTATCATCGAAAATTTCTTGGATGTGGGTCACCTAGCTGTATTGCATGGCGGCTGGTTGGGTGATGAAGAACATACCGAGATTAAGCCTTACAAAATGAATACGCAGGAGGATGGTTCGATTTTCTCTGATGAAATTCCGATCTTCCAGCCCGATCCAGATGGGTCTGGAACAGCAAAGGATGTCTACTACACCTATGGTATCTATCGTCCGCTTGCCGTTCGGTTTACCAAACGCGATCCAGATACGGATCAAAAGTTTACGATCTTATTATTAGTCCGTCCGATTGATGAGGAACGTTCGATGGTATATGGGATCATGTCGTTTAATTACGATAATGGGCAGACTGATGAGGAGGCAATCCAATTCCAGGATGTTATTTTTGGTCAGGATCAGCCGATTGTGGAAAATCAAAAACCAGAAGACTTACCACTTGATTTACAAGTAGAACTGTCATTGATCAGCGACCGAGTAAGTATTGCCTATCGCCGTTACTTAACGGATATGGGTTTTACATTAGGAACAGCATAATCTATCATTAGGAGGTTAACCTAAACCAACAGGTTAACCTCTTTTACTTTTCATCAAGAAACGATGCGATAACTAGGAAAAGATGGTATAATAAACAGTGTAAGTAGGATAGTATGGTATTTAGAGAAACGTATAAATGGTTTGAAAAAAGGGGATGTTGTCGTATGGTGAAAGTACGGACACAGGATTTGTTAGACCGTTTTCATTTGGAATTGGTGGCTGGCTCTGAAGGAGTGCACCGAGAGATTTTTATGAGTGAAATGGCTCGTCCAGGTATTGAATTAACTGGTTATTTCAAATATTATCCAAAAGATAGATTGCAGTTATTTGGAAAAACCGAGCTTTCTTTTTTTGCGGAATTAACGAGCGAAGAGAAAAAGGATCGCTCTTATCGTTTGTGTACAGATATTACGCCAGGAATTGTCGTGACACGAAATATGGATATACCCGACGAATTAAAGGAAGCCTGTGAGAAATCAGGAGTACCTCTATTACATTCGAAACATAAAACGTCGCGAGTAATCAGTCGGATTACCAACTTTCTTGAAGCGAAGTTTGCCCCTTTCACCGCTATTCATGGCGTGTTAGTGGATATCTACGGTGTGGGTGTCATTATAACCGGTCAAAGCGGTGTAGGTAAAAGTGAAACAGCGCTTGAACTGGTAAAACGCGGCCATCGATTGGTGGCAGATGATAGTGTAGAGATTCGCCAAGAGGATTATGATCGTTTAATTGGTTCTTCTCCTCCATTAATTGAACACTTGTTAGAAATACGAGGGCTTGGTATTATTAATGTGATGACCTTGTTTGGGGCAGGTTCCGTCCGCTCCCATAAAAAGATCTCCCTTGTGATCAATTTAGAGACATGGGATGCCAAAAAGCAGTATGATCGCTTAGGTATCGAGGAAGAAACCATGAAAATCATTGATGTTGATGTTCCTAAGGCGACCCTTCCAGTAAGACCTGGTCGTAATTTGGCAGTTATTATTGAAGTGGCAGCCATGAACTTCCGTTTGAAACAAATGGGGGTTAATGCCGCTGAAGAATTTTCCCAACGATTGACGCAAATGATTCAAAAAGGCGGAGCCGAAGAAGTGGAAATGGAAACCCATTTAGATAGGGAATAGCAGATTGGAGGAAATAAATTTTGTCTTGTGAAGCACCTGCATTAGATCCTGTCTTTCTGCAACTGGGGTCATTATCCATTTATTGGTATGGTGTCATCATTGCTAGTGGTGTGTTTTTGGCATTATGGATGGCGACTAGAGAAGCAGATCGATTAGGTTTAAAAAAAGATTACATAGTGGATTTAGTGATGTTCGCTATCCCGATAGCCATTATCTCTGCAAGATTTTATTATGTTGCCTTCGAATGGGATAATTACGTAGGAGAGCCTTGGTGGAAGATATTTGCTGTCTGGGAAGGCGGGATAGCTATCCATGGAGCGTTAATTGGTTCGGTGTTAACGGCGATTGTTTATACCAGAGTGAAAAAATTATCATTTTGGCAGATAGCAGACATTATGGCACCCAGCCTTCTTGTTGGTCAAGCCATCGGACGCTGGGGAAACTTTATGAACCAAGAAGCGCATGGCGGTCCTATTTCCGAAGCAGCTTATCAAAATTTTCATCAATATTTGCCTGATTTTATTATGAACCAAATGTGTATAGATGGCACGATGTATCATCCAACCTTTTTATATGAATCTGTTTGGAACATTTTAGGATTGATACTGTTGCTGGTATTAAGGAGAAATTCGATTCGTCGCGGCGAATTATTCTTATCTTATGTTATTTGGTACTCTATTGGTCGTTATTTTATTGAAGGTATGCGTACAGATAGTTTGTATGTGAGTGAAGCCCTTGATCTAAGAGCAGCCCAGCTTATTTCTATTTTGTTAGTGATTGGTTCGGTGTTGCTGATGGTATATCGTCGTAAGAGGGGTTTAGCGGATCATACGTACCAAGGAAAACAGGTGAAAAACAAGTAGCTTGAACAGAAAATCAAGGTGTAGGAAAAAAGAGGGGGAGTACTCCCCTCTTTTTGTTGGTTAGGATGTGGTATGCAGAGAAGATATACTTCGGTATAATAAGGTTTGAACCGATTTTACCTCGATCGACTTTTAGTAAGAAACAGAATGGTGATGATAATACACGAAAGCCAGTCTATATGTTTAATTTTTCGATGAAGCTAAGAAACGAACCTCGCTTCATCATAGACGTTTGGGTCATAAGAATGAATCGATAAGTAATCTTTTTCTTCTAAGAACTGTTGCTTCCAATATAAAAGTCATATGGTGATGAATACCATTGTAGTACGATTTTCAGAGCGATTACTCATCATAAGAACGGTTAAACTCACTGCTAGCGATAAAGCTATCCGACGAGTTTCAGCCCGATTTATCTAATGGACACGTGAATAAACAAAAAAACAAGGAGGAAATATAATGAAAATAGAGACACTATTATTCGATCTAGACGGCACATTAATCAATACCAATGAGCTAATTATTGCTTCATTTGCACACACGTTGGAACAATATGAGGATCGCTCTTATACTAGAGAGGAAATCATCGAATTTATTGGACCGCCTTTAATCGATAGCTTAGGCAAAATAAATCCAGATCAGGCGGAAGAAATGATGAAAACCTATCGCGAGTTCAACATTGCCAATCATGAAAAATATGTAGAAGCATACCCAACGGTTGTAGAAACCATTCAAACATTAAAGGAAGCAGGCTATAAGTTGGGAGTGGTCACTACCAAACTTCACGATACCGCGAAATTAGGCCTGAAAATGACTGGACTTGCAGAATATTTTGATATCGTCATTGGGTTAGACGACATTACCCATGCCAAACCTCATCCCGAGCCTATCTTAACGGCAATGGATGCATTACAGGCTAATCCGATGACTACTATGATGATTGGTGATAATTATCATGATATCGAGGCAGGCCATAATGCAGGTGTACAAACAGCAGGAGTAGCCTGGTCTATCAAAGGGAAAGCAATCTTAGAACAATATGATCCAGGGTTTATCTTAGAAGAAATGCGAGATTTGCTAAGTATTGTTGGAGTGGAATAACTATGCGAAAAACCAAACGCTATCGTGTCTATAATGGAAATAGCCTGCATCAAGTGTATCAAACCGTTTCTTTTTGGAAGGTAATGAAGAATTTTATCATTATTCAAATAGCACGTTATACCCCATTTCTCTCTGTAAAGAATTGGCTGTATCGAACATTTCTAAGAATGGAGGTCGGGAAGCAGACAGCTTTTGGCTTGATGGCCATGCTAGATATCATGTTTCCAGAGAAAATTCATGTTGGAAACAATACGATTATCGGTTATAATACAACGATTTTGGCTCATGAATATTTAATTGAAGAATACCGGTTAGGGGATGTTAGCATCGGTGACGAGGTCATGATTGGTGCAAATAGTACCGTGTTGCCAGGTGTGACGATTGGAGATCGTGCCGTAGTGGCTGCTGGAACTGTTGTTCATCAAGATGTGGAACCAGGCACATTTGTGGCAGGTAATCCAATGCGTCTGATCTACACGGCCGAACAGATGGAACAAAGACAACGTGAGGACCTGTTTTTACAAGGGTAAAAAGAAGGTACCAATATCAAGAACAATTATGTTATAATGCATGAGTTACTGCATTTGCAGGAGAAGGGAGGAGCGAATACGGTATGTCTAAGAATCAACTGCTGCAAGATAACCTAATACCATTCATTCCGGATGGAGAGTTCTATTTCACGAAGGGAGTAGAGGCTTATCAAAAACGGAAATTCGACCTCTCTTTAAAGTGGTTTCAAAAAGCGGTAGAGCAGAAGCCTACCAACCCGTTATATTTGTGCCAGGCCTCGATTGTGCATACCGAGGTAGGGGAATATCATCTCGCTAATCAGTTGCTAACTAAAGTGCTGGCTCATCATGGTGAGGAATATGTAGACTGTTATTATTTATTAGCAAACAATTATGCTCACCTGGGACTGATACAAGATGCCATCAAATACACCACCTTATATTTAGAGCATAACACGGATAATGAGTTCGAAGAAGAGGCAGAAGAATTGCTGCACATGTTGGATGGTGTGGAGGAAGAGACGGATGAGGATTGGCTGTTAGAGGAAGAAGATGATCTGCTTATGTATCAGGAGACGGCCTTTTATCATCTGGAACGTGAGGAATGGGCAGATGCGATTGCGATACTGGAAGAAATGATCACCCTTTTTCCCGAATTCCCACAGGCAAGACAGGAGTACCATTATGCCTTATTTTATGCAGGGGAAAGAGACAAGGCGATTGCTTTGGAAGAAAACTATTGGCAAGAGCATCCCAATACCTTATTTAGCTGTATGAATTTAACGGTTTTTTACCATGATATAAAAGAGCAAGAAAAAACAGATGGCTTTATCGCATTATTGGATAATATTTATCCTTTGCATGAACAGCAAAAGCTAAGGATGGCTGTTACTTTTGCCCATGTGGGGCTTTATCAAAAGGCGTTGCAGCGTTTTAAATTACTGCATAAATCTAAATTAAAGGGTCACCCTTCTTATTATAAATGGTTTAGTTTATGTCACTATCAAGCAGGTACCTCTGTAATGGCCGATCGGTTATGGGAAGAGGGCTGTCGTCAACATCAAGTATTGGCTGACCAGCGTCCCCCATGGCAAAAATGATGATTGAGCAAATTAGTAGACCTTTTGCCATAAAGGCTTGATAATAAAAGCTAAGAAGCGGAAGAGAGGATGACGAAAATGACAGAGGAAAGAATATATGATGTGATTATTGCAGGTGCAGGGCCAGCAGGGATGACCGCTGCGGTTTATACGTCACGTGCAAATTTAGATACATTAATGTTGGAACGAGGAATTCCGGGCGGACAGATGGCCAACACAGAAGATGTGGAGAACTATCCAGGTTATGACCATATCCTTGGTCCGGATTTATCGACTAAAATGTATGATCATGCTAAAAAATTTGGTGCGGAGTATGCTTACGGTGATATCAAAGAGGTAATCGATCATGGCGATTATAAAACAATTATCGCTGGGGCGAAAGAATATAAAACAAAGGCTTTAATTATTACAACTGGTGCGCAATACAAGAAATTAGGTGTGGACGGTGAAGAAGAATTAGGCGGTCGTGGTGTATCTTATTGCGCCGTTTGTGATGGGGCCTTCTTTAAAGAAAAGGAACTATTCGTTATCGGCGGGGGAGACTCGGCTGTAGAAGAAGGCGTCTATTTGACAAGGTTCGCCAGTAAAGTAACGATCGTTCACCGCCGTGATGAATTGCGTGCACAGAAAATTTTACAAGATCGTGCCTTTAATAACGATAAAATCGACTTCATCTGGGATACGGTGGTTAAATCCATTAATGAAAAAAATGGCAAGGTGGGCAGTGTCACTTTGTATAACAAAAAAACAGGTCAGGAATATGATCAAGAGATCGATGGTACTTTCATTTATATCGGTATGGTACCACTAAGTGAGCCGTTCCAATCGTTAGGTATTACCAATGAAGAAGGTTATATTCCTACAAATGAAAATATGGAAACCAGTGTACCAGGTGTATTTGCGGCTGGAGATATCCGTGAAAAACAACTGCGTCAAATTGTTACTGCTACAGGTGATGGCAGTATTGCCGCACAAGCAGCGCAGGCTTACATCGAGAATTTGGAAGAAGCGGTACAGACGCTGGGCTAGTCTTGTAATGGTTTAGACATATAACGTTACTGGAAATTAATCCGGCTGTAACACGGACGAAATAAAAAGGTGATACAATGTAGTTAACTAATTGACCCCCTTTTTAATAATATAGAAACGTTGGACGGCATAGGTTTTCATACCTATGCCAATTTTTTTGTTGGTAGAGCGCTTCTACTCTGTGTATAATAGATGTAGAAGTTGTTCAAAAAGAGAATTGCTTTTTTGGACACGCACATATACATAATCATCGTTATCTAACGTATGAATAATAGAGTGAGGAGTGTGCGTTTATGGGGAGACAATCAGAGGAGATACAATTAGTTGTGATCACCGGGATGTCTGGTGCAGGGAAGACGGTAGCTGTACAAAGCTTTGAAGACTTGGGTTACTATTGTGTAGATAATCTCCCGCCAGCTCTTTTACCCAAATTTTTGGAGTTAATGAAGGACGCAACGAATAATATTCAAAAGGTAGCCCTTGTGATGGATTTAAGAGGAAGAGAATTTTTTGACAGTTTATTTGAGGCATTGGATAAGCTTGGTCAAGAAGAATGGCTGGAGGAACAGATTCTGTTTCTAGACGCGGAGGACAATGTACTTGTATCACGCTACAAGGAATCACGCCGGTCCCATCCATTAGCACAAGACGGTCTGCCCTTAGAGGGTATTCATGCCGAGCGGAAAATCCTTAGTGAACTGCGTGGACGCTCGCAACATATTATTAATACATCTAAACTAAAGCCAAAAGAATTACGTGAAGAGATTGTCGAGCGATTTAGTAAAAAGGATCAAGAAATATTCTCTGTTCATACCGTTTCCTTTGGATTTAAATATGGTTTGCCAATTGATGCCGATCTTGTTTTTGATGTGCGTTTTTTACCTAACCCACATTATATTGAGCATATGCGTCCATTAACAGGATTAAGCACGGAGGTATCCTCTTATGTATTTAAATGGTCAGATACACAGAAATTTTTAGAAAAAACGGTTGATTTATTGCAATTTATGCTTCCACAATATAAACGAGAAGGGAAAAGCCAGCTCGTTATTGCGATCGGTTGTACAGGCGGACAGCATCGATCGGTAGCTATTGCAGAGTATCTAGCAAAACATTTCCAAAAAAATTATGTCACACATGTAAGCCATCGTGATATAGACAAACGGAAGGGATAAATATGGCACAAACGAAACAGAAAAAAGTCGTGGTGATTGGCGGAGGGACAGGAATGCCTGTTGTCTTGCGCGGTTTGAAACAACATCCGATTGATTTATCAGCGATTGTTACCGTGGCCGATGACGGAGGCAGCTCTGGTCGATTACGCACAGAACTGGAGATGCCTGCACCAGGAGATATTCGCAATGTGATTGCCGCCTTATCTGATGTAGAGCCGATGTTGATGCATCTATTTCAACACCGATTTACTAAGGGCAATGACTTGTCAGGACATTCGATGGGAAACCTGTTATTAGCAGCAATGACTTCAGTAACAGGAGATTTTTATACAGGAATCAAAGAAATTTCACGCGTATTAAATGTGAAAGGCAACATCTATCCGATTGCAAATCAGAATATGTTTTTACATGCAGAATATGAGGATGGTCAAATTGTGGTTGGGGAATCCAATATTCCTAAAGAAAACAAGCGGATTAAGCGCGTTTTTTTAAAGCCTAATCCCGTTTTGCCATTGCCGGAGGCGGTCACGACAATTCGTGAAGCCGATTTGGTCGTTATCGCCCCGGGAAGCTTGTACACCAGTATATTGCCGAACCTGATTGTTCCGCAGATTGGCAGGGCTTTGTATGAAACAAAGGCAAAAGTGGTGTATGTATGTAATGTGATGACACAGGCAGGAGAAACAAATGATTATACAGCATCCGATCATGTCCAAGCGATTATGGATCATATTGGGGATGGCTGTATTCAATCCGTTGTTGTTCATAATCAATCGATTGATCCTAGTTTAAAGTTAGTATATGCAGAAGAAAATGCTGCACCGGTACGATATGATTTAGAGCGATTAAGATCGATGGGATTAGAGGTGATTGAAGAGGATATTGTAAAGGATCTGAACCAGTCATTACGTCATGATACGGATAAAGTAGCGAAGGTGTTGTGCTCGTTAATGGAATAAAAAGAGAGAGGAGGGAATACGTTGTCATTTGCCGCAGATATCAAGAAGGAACTGACGAATGTAGAAAGTGAAGACTGCTGCAAGCAAGCCGAACTTGCTGCATTAATCCGCATGAATGGAGCGATTTCTTTCTCCAGAAATCACTACTCATTAGACGTGCAAACGGAAAATGCCGCCATCGCCAGACGGATTTACACCTTAATTAAGTCGATATACGAGCTTCCTGTAGAATTACTAGTTCGTAAAAAAATGAAATTAAAGAAAAACAATGTGTATATTGTACGAATGAAGCAGGGTGTTAAGGAGATGCTGCAGGATTTAGAAATTTTGCTAGAGCCTTTGCAGTTTATTCATACGATCTCGGATAAATATACCAAACAGGAATGCTGTCGCAGGGCTTACCTCCGGGGTGCTTTTTTGGCAGGAGGATCGGTTAATAATCCAGAAACCTCGTCCTATCATTTAGAGATTTATAATTTCCACGAACAACATAATCAATCCTTATGCGATCTTCTCAATGAATATGGCCTGCATGCACGTGTATTAGAACGGAAAAAGGGATATATTGTGTATATAAAGGAAGCCGAAAAGATCACCGAATTACTAAACTATATGGGGGCACACCAGGCGCTGTTTAAGTTTGAGGATGTAAGAATTGTTCGCGATATGCGGAATTCGGTGAACAGACTCGTTAATTGTGAAACGGCAAACTTGAATAAAACAATTGGTGCAGCCTTTCGTCAAGTGGAAAACATTCGATTTATTGATCAAACGGTAGGATTAGAGGCCTTGCCAGATAAACTGCAAGAAATTGCACGATTACGAATCGAACATCAGGATGTTACCCTGAAAGAACTGGGGGAGATGTTGTCAGGTGGTAAAATAAGCAAATCTGGTATTAACCATCGACTGAAAAAAATTGATCAATTTGCAGATCAGTTGCGTGGCGAGGCTTTGCCGATAGAATAAGCAGCGATAGGGAGATTACTCTTCCTATTGTTTGTGGATTATAATGATAACGGTTACGAAAAGGAGGAGTTTAAATATGGTAGAACAAGAAGTGGTTATTGCAATAGAGCCGGGTTTACAAGCAAGACCTGCAGCACAATTTGTCCAAATGGCAAATAACTATACATCAGATATTTATATTGATAAGGATAATAAGAGGGTAAATGCCAAGAGTATTATGGGATTAATGAGCCTTGTGCTGACAAAAGGAAGCAGTATTAGAATCGTTGTAGACGGCAATGATCAAAAAGAGGCCTTAAATGATTTGGTGAAATTTGTTGAGGCTGGATGATCGTTATGTAAAGATCTTTGGGAAAGAATGGAGTCTCATTTTTATTTGGTGGATTGAACGTCGTGTATGTACCAAAATGAAGTAACAAAAAAGATGGATGATTTACTTGAATAATTTCCTAATGGTTTTACCTGCAGCATGTCCTGTAATATGTCGGCCGATTCGTTTGCCGGCTTTTCCTTTTCTAACGGCGTCTACATCATTCCACACACGTAATATTTTTTAAATAGTGGATTTAAGGCTCACTTTTTGCCTGCTTTTATTCATTAAATTGACATGATCATTCCGTTTAATTTTATCATCAAAAAGTGGTGTTGCAAAAAGCAACACCACTTTTGGGCTGTAGGTTAATCAACTACTTATTTTGAGTTATCTGGTTTTTTCTCCATCACTTGGTCGATTAAACCATATTCTTTTGCTTCTGCAGCCGTTTTGAAGTTATCGCGATCGGTATCTTGCTCGATTACTTCTAATGGTTGACCGGTGCGATCAGCAAGGATTTGGTTTAATTTCTTACGCATTTCGATGATGCGGTTGGCATGAATTTGAATATCGGATGCCTGACCTTGTGTACCACCCAATGGTTGGTGAATCATCACTTCACTATTTGGCAGGGCAAAACGTTTTCCTGGTGCACCTGCTGTTAATAAGAAGGCACCCATCGAAGCTGCCATACCGATACAGATGGTAGAGACATCTGGTTTAATAAACTGCATCGTATCATAGATAGCCATACCTGCTGTGATAGATCCCCCAGGTGAATTAATATACAAAGAAATATCTTTGTCTGGGTCTTCTGCTGCTAAGAACAGCATTTGTGCTACAATGCTGTTGGAAACATTGTCATCAATACCGCTTCCCAGCATAATAATCCGATCTTTTAATAGGCGAGAATAAATATCATACGCGCGCTCGCCACGATTCGTTTGTTCAATAACTGTAGGTATTAAATTCATAAAAAGGTTCCTCCTTTAAACACTTACTTGGTTCACATTTCTTTTGTGACTATACTTATCATAACGCATTGGTCAAAAAAGGTCAAAAGATTTGTATGCCTATTGCAAAACAACTATTAGTCACACCTATAAGAAGCGGTTACAGTGCTGTTCTTCTCGTATAACGACCATCCGCTATCTTGATTTTCTATCTTCATCCTACCCTTAACGGCTTTACTTTAAACATTGGATTGTGAACCTTCGGTGATGTTTATTTTTTAGTCAAAACCATTCAAATGCCTGAGGTGATGAAGTCTACACTTTCTGGAATCTAAAAAACACCTGTAGTATGAACAGGTGTTAGGTGTACAAGATATTACAGATCATTGTTATATCAATGATCTGTGTTAAAGCAGACGCGCCCGGAGGGATTCGAACCCCCGGCTCATGGTACCGGAAACCATTGCTCTATCCCCTGAGCTACGGGCGCAAATGTTCGATTGCAAAACGTTGATTTGACGGGGGTTATAGGCGTTTTCTGAAAAAGTGCTCACGGTGTTTTTACTCGGTGTCGGGACTGCGCTCACGGTGTCGGTAGAAACGTTCCTAATAGTTTATGCCTTCATTTTAACGAAGGAGGCGTTATTTTTATGGCGACATTTAGTAGAAAATTCAACCGAAACACTTTCGAAGGGGAGCGTAAAGATGTCCCCGGAAAAGACCGCAAAATGAGAGTGGACGAAATGGCTTCGGAAGTTGTACGGCTAAGGAAGTCGGAAGGAGCTAGAGAACGGACGTTGACAGATTATAAGAAGTTTTTCGAAGAGTTTCGGGAGGAGGCGCACCCCCTACCTAAGTATGCGGACGAGCTTACAGCGGACGATTTTCGTAAATTCATTAACCGTTTATTAGAGCGAGGTTTAGAGCCAGCTACCGTCAATATCCGAATGAATGCCGTTCGATCTGTCGTCAATCATTTATTCAAGAAAAAGCTGATCGGCGAAAGTAATCCGGTAGAATCCGTCAAGAAGTTGAAAGTCGATCAGAACGCAAGTCAACCGTTAGAAGATAACCAGATACGGAGAATATTCTCTGTCGTTGACAAAAATTTATTTTCCGGCTATCGGGACTATTGCGCTATGCTGCTTATGTTAAAAAGTGGGCTTCGGATTAACGAGGTGAATGCCTTAGATGAAACGGACATTAACTTTGACCAACGTTATATCTTACTTCCGGGGTCGAAGAACAAGAACCGCAAAACGAGAATTGTCCCTATAACCGAACAGGTTGCGGAAGAGCTTCGAACTTTAATAGAAGAGCAACACTATTACTTCGGAGATGTAGAGGACGTGGATACCGTCGAAGAAAATGAAGAAGAAGGCAGCAAGGAAGTTACGAACGTATTCCGAAATACCGACGGAAGCCCTATTTCCGAAAACGGGATTCGCCGAAACATGTACCGTTATAAACAGCGGGCAGGCTTGCCGAGTAGTTGTAAGGTTTCTCCGCATACGCTTCGTCACACTTTCGCCGTTAATTTTATGCGATTAGGCGGAGACATCCGGGCGTTAATGGAGATTCTAGGGCATACTTCGCTAGAGACAACGCAGGTTTACTTGAAATATTCGAAGGATACTATACTTGATCGATACAGGATCGTGGAGGAAAAGGACGATTTTTCTTTGTAGACGAAAGAGGGCGTATTAAGTTGCGCTCTTTTTTCTATATACACGTACTCCGTCCTCACCTCCGGTTCCTTCTGCTCCAACTTTTCCGCTTTTGCATTCGCTAACCTTTCTCGGTCTTGTGCGGATTCCGCTTGTTGCTCGGCTTTCTCTTTCGCCTGCGTTTCCGCCTTTAACTGGCGTTTTAATTCCCGAAGTTCTTTTACCGTCATTTCGTCCGGCGTTTTTTCTTCGCCTTTGGCGGTTGTGTGAGTGGCGGTGCGTTCGGATTCCGGCAAAGTTGCGATAAGGTGTAAGGCATTTAAACCGAAATGTGTATACGTAGACACATCGTCTTGCTTTAATTCCTCGTATACCTTAATAAACTTCGCCGATACCGACCTGTCAATCTCAACCTCCTCCAACCACTTCCCGAACTCTCCATGCGCTAAGTCACTCTCCTTAACGTGCTTCAAGCGCCTTCCAATCTCGAAAATAGCTTCGCCTGCAATTCGCTTGTACGTAGTTATTTCCGTTGTGATGACGTTTAAGTCCGTCGATAGCTCTTGCTTCCGCTCTTGTTCGGCTATTTCAGTCATAACGTTAACCTCCGTCCTTCTAGTCGGTCTTTTTCCGCCCTCTCTTCATCGAGCGTGACTTCGTTGAAGTAGGAACGGAATAGGACTCGTACATCTCGCGTGCATAAAAAAAACGCAAAGGAAGCAAATCCTTTACGCTTTTCGTATTTATTCCGCTAAACTTACTGCAAACCTCGTACCTTGTCGGAAGTTTCCTGTACATTCCGGTTAACCTCCGCAAACCCTTTGCGCATTTCTTCTCGCAAGGAATCCTGCCCGGCGCTCAATTCTCTTACCTGCTCCGTTAAGCTGTCCACTCGCTCCCTCCCCAAGCCGTGCTGTCCTTGCGCTAGCTTGCCTACTTTGTCGATTAGTTGCGCTTGCCCTTCGGCTATTTGGCGCAGTAGTTCTCCGTGTTCCTTTTCGCTCATGATTCTTCGCTCCCTTCGGAGTTTGGTCGTTCCGCTACATAAAGCGCTGCTTGATTCGAGTCCTCTTCCTTATATTCAACCGTTACAATATCCGTTATTTTAAACTGCTTCCCCGTCAATCCGTTCATAACTTCGATAATTTTTAGCAATGTACTATATTTAATCGCCTCCGTTCTTCCATTACAAATATCGGAAAGTGTAGCAGGTCTTATCTTTCCTTCCACGGCTATTTTATTCCGAGTTAACCCGTTTGCTTTTAACGTTTCATCAAGCGTTACTTTAACCATTGGAGTTGTGTTTTTAAAATTCGCCATAAACCTTCCTACTTTCGTTTATTATTACGCTTAATTATACATTAAAAATAGCGCCAAGTAAATTTTATAGTATTACGGCTTGACGTAATGTGATGATTCGTGTATATTTATTACTGTAAATAGTATTACTATAAAACGAAATGGAGCGATTACTTATGACTAACTTAGTATGGATTCAAGGCAACGCAGAAATGACCGAACCAATCGAATGGAACGAAGAAACCGACCCGGTAACGTATGGAACGCCCGCAGAAAAAGCGGAACTCGAAGCAGAGGCGGAGAGAGAAACCAAGATCATCGCAGCATGGGCACACACTCAGATTGAATACGTCATTGCCCGATTCATTGAGGAAGCAGAGTTCACGCCTCGGGAATTAGAAGCAATGGAGGCGGAGCTTGCAGCGAAAGGAGTACGATTTGAATGAGGCGAAACTTCCCGACGTTAGTTAACCTTTATTACGCCGCTTTATTTGTAGGCGGGCTAATCTTTATCATTATTTGCGCAGGAGGGGCTTAGTTATGCAAGTTATTGTACCGGAGTATATGCACGACAAAATAGGCGAGGTTATCAAGCTAAACATGCAAGCGGTCGAGTTAGGAGCGAATAGGCTGCACATGTCCGATAAAATATCGGAGGAGTTGGGGCAGAGCAACCAAAAGGCGTTTGAGTTCGTTTTATGGCAGGCGCTTCATGACCGAGAGGCGTTTCTAAGGGAACGGATATCGAGCTTAGGAGGCGAAAGGTGACGGGCTTAAAGGAACGGAGGGAGGAGGAGGAGGAGGGTAGCGCCTTCCTTCTTCTAGGTTTTCGGTTGGCAATCGTTAACTTGGAGTTAGACCGTTCGTCATCGTCTAAAATGTGAACGAAAATGTTACAGTTTCTTTACAATTACAGACGAATGGGCAACTTAGGTGCTTATTAATACCATATATAGTAGGAAAGGTTTTAAATATCGATAACAAAACGTTGTACAGGGTAATTATGTCCGACAAATTGTTAACACCAAAAAAAGTTTAGGTTATATGGTTGTAACGGGGTTTTATTAATACCATATATAGTATAAGCACTTATTATGGAGGATTATCCATTTTGCCGGATAACTACAGTTTCTAAAAAAGTTTAGGTTATATAGTCACAATGAGGGTTAGTTCGTTTACTAGTAAGTAAGGACAACTTTATATAAAAGTATCAGAACGCTAGCTTTTCGCTAGCTTTTTATTTTCGCCTAAAAGCACAACTATAGGCGATAAAATATATTTATTTACAAGGAGGAGTTAAAATGACAAGTATATCAGCAAGCACGTTAACAGCCGAAGAGGTTCGCCTAATCCGCCAATTTTTAGAATTGACGCAAGAGGAGTTTGCCAAAGCAGCAGGGATGACCCGGGCAACTATCGCGAACATCGAAGCAGACAGAGTTATTATCACCGGTAGAAGTTGCCATCGCATTGTTAAGCTACTGGAGCCGGTCAAGTCCGATTTTATTAATTACATGGATATGCGAAGAAAGGTGGCGAAATCGTTGGCAGGGGCGTAGGAAGGCTATAGTCGCCAGTCTCGTACCTGTCAATTCGACAGGTTAGGATTCCGCTACAACAACCGTTTTTATTACGTTATATTCGATAACTACTTTTTCTTCCTACCCTTTAAGGGTTGAACGCTGTACCCCTTGGGGCGCAAGGCTTCATTTTCGAAATAACTACTTTTACTTCCTTATCTATCATTTATACACGGAATTAAATATTCGCTACTGTATATATCGCTAGGCTTTGCCTAGCTGGATTTGATCAATTACATCAAATCCGAAAGGGGAACACTCCGAGAGTTAAATAACTCCGATTAGTGTATTCCGTCAGTGATTTGCGATAAAGGTAGGCGCCTTATAAGTTCAAGGTCAAAGTCAAACCCTTTGCAACTTCGCCTAACGGCTCCGTTGCTGAGTAGATTTATCGGAATGTAGTATATCCGAACAAATATAAGCGAAGCTAATAAGTTACCGGCTTGAACGGTCTTTGTTCAAGGCGGCAGGGTTTAAACATTAGCGGCATATACCGAGGTAAAAAACGCCCTATTTTCTTTTAAGGGTTAAACGCTGTATCCCTTGGCGCTCTAAGCTTCGTAAAAAAATTTAGGAAGGTTTCTTCCTAGAATCATCGTAAAAAAGCAGAAGTTTCGCCAAAAGGGAAACTAAAATTAAACGAGAAAGGAACGAATGAAATGACGAATATAAAAGTAATTGATTTGATTATGGGAAGTGGTAAGTCGGAAAGTACAAATTACATTAGCGCCAACAGATAGCGCCTTATAATGGCGAATCCTACTATCGGTACTATTATTCTTCGGAAAATGTATTCCGTAAATAATAGGCGCTTTTATAAGACTACCTAAACTTGACAAAGTCAAGTTAATTTAGCTTTGCTAAATTTAAGTGTTTTATTAATAGTATTATTCCGAGTAAAAAATAAGTACATTATATACCCTTCGCTAACAGTAAACGTTATACCCTCTGATATAGAAGAGGAGTGACTTTTCAGAGAAAAAAGATGTAACCGTTGGGGCACAAGGGGTTCGGGCGTTTTTTAGCAAAAATTAATGCACATAAAAACCCTCCTATCTATCGAAAAATGCACATAAAAACCCTCCTATCTCGGAGTTATGTAAAAAAAACAATATTAAGGAGCCGATAAAATGACGGATTACAAAAAAGAAACTCAAGCATGGAAAGAGTTAACCGAAGACCAAAAACGCCAACTATTTTCGCTAAAAGAAAATATTGAAGTAGTTGACGGAGTTGTCTACGACAGGCGAACAGGCGAGGATGTGACGGAGAGAGTTAGCGTAACATTAAATATTACACAAGACCAGGCGAACGCCTACAAAGTAATAAAAGAGTTACAAACACACCAAAAAGATAACGGCGGCTTTGTATTCGCTTTCATATCCGAGAGCCAAGCGATTCAAGAACGCTTTCCAAGCCTAACGCAAGCGGACTATGCAATATTAATCTTCATGAGTACGTACCTATCATATAATAGTGGATATTTTAACTACTGTTACCTGGTGCATGACAACGGAAAGAAGATGGATAAGAAAGCGTTAAAAGCATTACTAGGCGTATCAAGGAATAAGTTTCCGGAATTTTATAAGAAACTTGTTGCCGAAGGGATTTTATTAGAATTACCGGAAGGGTTAGCGATTAATCCACACGTATTTTACCGAGGTACTAATGTCGATAAAATTTCGACAGACTACCGATATACTAGAGTATTCAAGCAAACAATCCGAGAGTTATACGGCAAGTTTACCGGACGAACACTAGCAAAGTTAGGCGTTATCTACGCGATTCTACCGTACATTAATTTTAATTATAACACAGTTTGCAAAAACCCGACAGAAGTAATTCCGGATAAGGTTAAACCGATGGAGATAAAGCAACTTGCGAAAGAGTTAGGTTTTGCCGATTATAAACACCTGGCAAAGACGTTAAAGTCGATCAAATATAAAAATAAGGCGGTATTCTTATTCGTAACTGATGGAAGCGATACTAGAAAAAGTTATATTATCGTAAATCCTAACGTCGTTTATGCAGGTAACGGCAAGCACCTAGAAAGTATCAAGGTTCAATTCAACTAACCGTATAAGTATACTTACGCCGGAGTGAAGGAAGGAGCGAGCGAATGACTACAGAACAACTGATTGAGTATCTAAAAGCGCTAGCCGAGCTAAGAAAGGCAGGCTTCCACGTAACTTTAGAGGCAACCGAAGCTATGAAGCAGTTAGACAAATTAACTAAACAGAGTTAGCCGACCAAAGCACGTAAGTTTATTTGTCATGCGCAAAAATGAAAACGCTATGAAAACAAAAAGATCGAATGAAGGAGAGACTAGAATGAACGAACAACTAACCCAAGCACAAGAAACGAAAACAACGGAGATAAAAAGCAAAACGTGCGCCAAGTGCGCCGAAGAAAAGCCGGTAACCGAGTTCACCAAGCATAAAGGCTACAAGGACGGACTAGAGGCGAAATGTAAGACCTGCCGCAGTGTGTATCGCACCACCGGAAAGGGCAAAGCGTTACAAGCCTTACACAACACCCAACGTCGCAGACAGAACGCAGAAACGGAGCTAGGCGAGCAGCTACTTGATACGTTAACAACCGAAGAGGTCGAGGACTTGCAAAACGAACCCGAATGCGCCTACTGTCAAACGCAGCTAACCGAAGAGAACCCAGTTACCTTAGACCACGTTATTCCGTTTAAACACGGAGGCGCTAACGAATACGAGAACCTAGTCGCCTGCTGCCGGTCATGTAACGCAAGAAAAAGAGACGGCTTCTTTTTCGAGTTTCTCCGGGACAACTTCGACCGCCAAGCCGAGTTAAGGTTTCTTCTATTACTAATCGAACGGTACAACGTCGATTTAAGCGACCTTGTCAACGCAGAAACGATCACACAAGCAGCGGAAGCTACTAACGAAGAGCCTACAGAGGAGGAGGAGCCGAGCAATGGATTCGAATGGAAGCGATTACAGTTGTCGAGCGCAAGAGCTTAAAGCCGAGCTAGGCGCCGTTAGCCAAGAACAGATTAGGATAACGAGGGATTTGCAAGAACAACTTGCAGAAATCCAACGAATAAGGTCGGAATTAAACAAGCTACAGAAACAGTTAGAGGAAGCGGAGGAGAAAACCAAATTATGACAGACACCCGAAAAATAAAATCACTACAGCACCGCATACACAAACACGCAAAAGACCATTGCGCTAACCATAAAGACGTAGATAAGTGTTTGTTAACTGACAATGAAAAATGTGTACTTTCGTTTAAAGGGGAGTCAGTAACCGGCAATATATGTCCGTATTTTGTAAAACATGTTGCGCCAAGTAGTCCGAGGTTACTAGAAGAGTACTCAGAACATTTGCCGGACGGGCACGAACTTAAAAAAGATAAAAAAGAGTTTCCTAACAAATGTAGCCGCTGCTACCAGCGATATAAAAAGACAAGTAACCGGCAGAAGTATTGTGATAAATGCCGACCCATCGTACAACAAAAACAAGCGAAGGAGCGTATGAAGGTAAGACGAAAAGCAGCCGTAACAAATCAGATATAAACTACTATCGTTACGCTTTAGACTATTTAAACACTTGATATGGCAGGGGTTGTAATCGCATATTTTCAATTTAGGATTAAACACCCTAGTACCCTTGTTTTTGCAGTTCTAAAGCGTAACAAATCAAGGAGGAACTTATTTGAAATGTATCGTAAGAGAACGCCAGCATGTAGGCGGGAACTCACCCCACCAGCCCGTACTAATTGAGAGCGACCACCTTACGCCTATTTGCGACGAAGGTACCCTTCTATCAATCACCCCGGAAGGATACCAATTAACGACGAATGCAGGCGAAACCCTTCGCCGGGGAAAAGAAACGGACGGAGTGGCAATCGTCCAAAGCCTAACCTTCGACCCTTCCCCGCTTTCCGTCTCCGACCAAATAAAAGGAGTAAGCTTGCCGTGGAAGCAGTACGAACGAAAATACGCACACGGCTTGTTTTTTCGAACGGATTCCCGTTGGTTTGTTGCTACCATAATTGCCAATAAAGCAGAGGAAGCCACCGCGCTGGGAGTTGCGGAAAGGGTTAAAGGAGAGACCGTAGCTATACACGGCATTTTTTACAACGGATATCTAACAAACAAGGAACAAGCCTACTTCTTATTAAACTACATTTACGACGAATTAGGCGCAACAGACTTTGGATTTATCCGAGGGCTGAAAGTCAACACGGGAAAAGTAGACCTAACGAAATTCACCGAACGCCTCCGAATTCACCCGTCCAACCCGAGGCAGGCAGAAGAAGCGGTAAAACTGGCAGAAAGTACGCTACAGAGGCGGACTGATATCGTAGAATACTTCGACGAGCCGATTAAATATAAACGAGAGGAGCAGCACGAACATGGATTATAAAACGTTGTACGAACAGTTAGAAACGGAAATAGCCGACCGAAAAGCCCAAGAAGACACCGAAGGCAAACGCAAGTTGCTGCTAAAGCAAGGCTATAACGAGAAGCAGGCGGAAAAATACCTTTCACATGTCACCGGAGAAACCGAGCAGGAGCAAAAGCAAGCGGCAATGCGGTTAGCGGACGAAATTCCGCCGAAGAAAACGTACGTAGACCCGTCCTTAATGAACGGCAAGCGCCAGCAGCCGAAGAGAGTTAACGGAGAAGAAAAAGGACGGACGCTAGCTAGACGCCTGTTAGCAAAACGGAGAGGTAACAAATGAGCAAAGGCTTTCAAACGCCCGGAATGTTCACACAAGAAGAAGTTAACGAAGAACAGGAGAAATGGCGCAAAAAAGTAGCCAAACAAGAACGCAAACACAAGGAGGAGTTAGAACATGTCAAACGTATCGCCAGAAGCAACGGAAGAGGTCACGGAGGAAGCAGCCGAAGCCGGAGCCGAGGAGGCGCAAGCAGAAGCCGAGGAGGAGCAAGCCGAGTATAAAGCGAAATACTTCGAGGCTTTAAAAAAGAAGGCGCTACTAGACGCAGGATTTACCTTTGACCAACTGTCAACCTATAAAAAGTACGTGGCAGGCGAATCCGCCGAAGCAATTGAACGAGCAGCGGAAGAACTGTACGAGGAAGTAGCTAGCCACGTCAAGCCGGCAGATTCTCCGGCAATGGCGCAGCGACGAAAACAAACGTGGAACCCGTTCAAATAGAGCGGGCAAGGGACGAAAAAAATAACAAACGAAAAGGGAGCGAATTAACAGTATGACAACGAAATTATTTTACTTGGACAACGTAGGAGACAACGCACAGCACACGGTAGGCAACGTAGAAAGCGAACAGGAAGCGAATCAATTAATCGAAGAAGGTAAAGCAAAACGGATTGAGTTCGGAAAATATGACGAGTACCGCCAACGAGCCAAGAAAGCCGTTAGCGATTACGAAAATAAGAAAGCGAAAATAGAGGCGGAGAAAAGCCCCCTCTTTACCGAGGAGGTAAAATCGTATGAGCTAGAAAAGGCGTATAAAGAGTTTCAAGCGGATTCTACCCGCATACAATCGGAATGGCAAGCAGAAGTTGCGGAGATGAAGGAAGAAGCCCGGAGAAAATCCGCCAGAGCAAGGATACACGTCACCCAAGCCGATAGAGATACGGCGGAGCAGTTTGCTAACCGCCATACGTTGGCGATTCAGAGTGCCCCGAACGACCTAGATATGAACGAAGCTATTAGGCGAGTGGAGCAGGACATTAAATATCTTTCCGACGCCGAGCGCACGGCTTTGCAGGGGCAATTAGGAACGCTATTATCCACGATAACGACCAACGGAGGTGATAGCAAAGGCGTTGTAAGAGCCGTACAACGGGTAGATGATTTAGACCTACTCGCTAACAAAGTGGCGGCGTATATTCCGGGTAAAGTTATCGAAGAAGCAGACAGAAAGCGGGCAGTTAGAGAACGTGGAGCGTTTGAATCATTCGGACAGACAAAGCCCCTTGCCGAAGCAGGAGAGCCGTTAGCACAAAGAAGTTAGCGAAAGAAGCAAGCAAGGAATACGAAAAATAAACTATTAAAGGAGCGATTTTACTATGAAAAAACAAATCGAAATCACGCAAAGGTTATACCCGGGAAATAAAGGCTACCCATTCCGTAACGGACGCAGGAGTTATACCGCTATACAAGACGGGGAGAGGATAGAAGTCAGATCAAATTCACGAGAAAATCCTATCGAATTTATAGAAGCGACGCTAAGCACGGTTATAAGTCATCAAATAGCACGGACAACCGACCCCACCCTGGAGCCGCTAGAAATCGAGGTAACCTACCCGAAAGAAGTTACACTGTCCCCGCAGTTAGAAACCCACCTAACCGACAAATATCAAGCCGAGGAGTTAGTCGAAAGCATAACGTTTAAAGCCCCCGAGTAAGGGGCTTTTTTCGTTAGGAAGGGAGCGAGAATATGCAAGATAAATACAATATACGGTTTAGGATATCCGCCATAGACAACTTTAGCAAAAACATGAAGAAGTTAGAACGTCAAATGGACTCGGTAGAACGAAAAGCCCGAAGCTTAGAGTCGCTAAAACCGATTAGTTTTGAAACCAAAGGCGCAGAAAAGGCTGTCTCCGAGTTAAAAGCGGTCGAAGAACAAGCGGAGAAAATTAACAACTATGTTCCGGTTAGAGTCGAAGCAACTGGAACCGGAAAAGCCCTTAACCAGCTAACGCAAGCCAACCGAACAGCAAGGCAAGTCCCTGCTGTCGTACACACTCACTTGCTTATAACCGGCTATAAGGACTATATGAATAAGATGGGCAAAGTCGCCACCAACTTGCGGAACTTTGATGAAATTATGCGAGGGATGGCAAGCGGAGGAATGTTCACCGCCCTGCCTGCCTTAGTCCCGATTATAGGCGTTGCAGCCGGAGGACTTGGAGCTATAGCGAGCGCCTTTAGTTCCGCAGCTTTGGGAGCAGGCGCCTTTAGTGCCGTAGCTATTCCGGCAATTGGAGGCGTGGTTAAGGCTAACGAGGACTTGAAAGAAGCCCAAGAAGCCGTTGACAACGCCTCTAACGAGGAGGAGCGAGCCGAGGCATTAAAGGAATTGACGCAGCTACAGGACGGATACACAGCCAAGCAGTTGGAAACCGTCGGAGCCATGCGGGAGTTTTCGAGTTTCTATAAGCAACTGTCTAAGCAGTTTGAAAATCCGATTCTAGATATCTTTATGGGAGGTTTAACCGCAACTAAAACGCTGCTTGAGTTGTCCAAGCCGGCGATAGAAGGCGTTACAACCGCCATGCAGAACTTGATTAACAAGTTTAACGCCAACTTAGAGGCGGAGGACATCCGAACCTTTTTCAACTGGTTAGGCGAGACTGCCGGACCAAGGCTAGAAACGCTAACTACCGCAGTAGGTAACTTTGCGGTTGGGTTACTGAACATGCTAGTTGCCTTTAATCCGTTAGCGGAGAGTTTTAGCCAAGGCTTTCTAAATATGTCGGAGCGATTCCGAGAGTGGAGCGCTGCCTTGTCGGAGAGTGAGGCGTTTCAAAATTTTATAGCATTCGTGCAGGAACATACGCCTACCGTCCTGAGTTTAATAGGCAATATCGCCACAACGCTAATTAATTTAGGAATAGCTATGGAGCCGGTAGCGGTTAAAGTGTTAGAGTTAGCCGACAAGTTCTTTGCATGGACGTCACAGCTACTCGAAAACCATAAATGGATTGGACAAGTGATAGGCGTCGCTATTTCCTTGGTGGGAATTATTAAACTCGTTGCGCCGATTGTTACGGCTGTCTCCTCCGCCTTTAAAGTATTAGCACCGTTCCTTAAAAAGGCGTGGAGTTGGATAGGGAAGCTAGGTAACATATTCGTTAAGATTTTCCCTAAAATCGCCATGTTTGGGACGAGGATTGCGAGCCTTACCAATCCGATAGGGATTGCGATTAACATCATTATTGCGCTAGCCTCTATCGTGATATCTAACTGGGATACCATATGGAGTTGGACAAAGGATATATTCTCGAAAGTTTCCGGCTGGATTAAAAAGAAGTGGCAACAAGCGAAAGCAGCCTTCGATATCGTTAGTACCATAGTTTCAACCGCCGTGAGAAAGTTTCAAGAACTAGTCGATACCGTTAAAGAAAAAATGGGTAACGTTAAATCGAAAATCGAGGAAATATGGGATAACGTCCTTGACTTTCTAGGTGGCGGATTTGACGACATGAAGGAAATAGGCGGTAACATTATCACCGGACTAATTGACGGGATTAAAGGAATGGCAAGTGACGCCGTTAATGCCGTTGGGGACGTAGTGAACGACGCTATCGGATGGGCAGAAAACCTGCTTAATATAAATTCGCCGTCAAAAGTCTTCATGGCAATGGGAGAATCGACCGGCGAAGGTTTCGTTAAAGGGATCGACCGAATGGCAGGAAAGGTTAAAGGCGCAACCGGCAACATGGCGAAGGACGCTATCAAAGGCTTTAAACCGCCACAGGTTGCCTTATCCTCTCCGGGTTACGCAGAAAGCCCGGACACGTTCAAAAAAAGGCAGCAGCAGACAGACCGTTCAGAAATGCAAGGAATTCGAGCAGAGTTGCAAGCAACTAACGGATGGTTGTCGCAAATTTATGCCGTCGGAAAAGACGGGCAAGTGATCGAGTTAGACCGCAGAGAGGTAGGCAGAACCATTACTTCGGAAGTAACGAGAGAGCAACGTATAAGTGCTAGAAGGTTGCGAGAAAGAAGCGCCTTGTAAACGCCACCTTTAAAGTGGAGATAACCCGCCAGAAAAGCGACATAAGAAGAAAGTCGAAACCTTCGCAGTTAATTCCGAGTTATTTAGTGCGGATTAAATGAACGATTGTTTACGGAGGTTCCGAGGTTAGTTAGTCGAGTAACGAACCCTTTTCGGTTCCATTTCGCAATGGATATGTGTTATCCTCCGTTATAGAGGCGTTGTGATTCCGTTGTGTTATCGTTACGTTATCGGAAAGCCCGTTCACCGCACGCAAGCCCCCAAAAATACGAGGGGCAAGCGCCTTTAACAGCGCCTACAAGCGAAGGCATAGGCGGAAAGCCTCCGAATGCCTAAGCGGACAACTAAGCGCCTTTAGGAACGCCTTCTAAGCGCCTATTATGCCGTACTTTATGCAGTATTTTATTCGTATAATTCCGGTGTATAACCCCTCGTATACATCCTCCGTCTACTCCCTCCGAACAAATGCCGTCATACCAACGGTTATAGTTGACTTCCGATAACATACAATATGTCAACTAGACGTAAAGAATGCCGTCGTATCAATGGTTTGACGTCCTTATTCCGTTTATTTACTTGGGTAAATACGGAAATAATCGAAGGGTTAGCGCTTTGCATACGGTGGATAAATATACGGAAGGCATACGGAGGCTTTGCGGCATAGCTTCGTGTTTTAAACCGCTGTCAAACCCCCGCGGGGAGGGGCTTTTAATTCGTCGCTGCCGGCTGTCCAACAAATTGCTATAAATTTTTATAAGTCGAAGGCAAAAACGGACTCTAGCTTGCTTCCGAAGATTAATGCGTACAGACCGGACTCGTTTATTATGGTCACTTCCCTGTTTTGTCCTGCGTACCCAACGCGGGTACGGAGCTTATCTTCGTTTTCGACTTTATCGCTAACCGCCTTTCTGTAATTTGAATACCCTAAAATCCTAGCGACATCGTTACCGACAAAATAAGTCTCCTCTTCGACCTCTACAATTCGCACTTGGTTACCTTCTTCCGCAGTTGTGAAGGAGTTACAGCGGAGGTTGAATCGAGGGAACTTTTAGGCGGAAAATAATATAGTAGAAACCCGGAACGAACACGAAGCCCCTGCGGAGGAGAGTTATCTCTGCGGGGGCTTTTTCGTGTCATTGATTAAAATAATCATCTAATTTATAATGAAAGGAGGCATAAAACGTAGGAACATTCACAGGCTTAGAGTGGTGGTGCAGGCGCAATTTTTGTCATGTTTATTTTACCCGCACCACTGAGCGTCCATTTCTTCCCAATAGGGTTCCGCCTTACTCTCCCAACGGATTACGCGCCCGGAGGGATTCGAACCCCCGGCTCATGGTACCGGAAACCATTGCTCTATCCCCTGAGCTACGGGCGCAAAAAAGGGTATGTAATAACAAACCTATTACAGTATACGGTTGATCAGTATAATATGTCAAGTTTAGATACTGAAAATTTTGTACTATAGAGAAAACCTATTTTTCACATCATCTAAATGATAAATCTACTGAATACATAACATAACGTCTTTTCTTAAAACGATTGACAACCAACGAGTGCCATGCTAGAGTATTACATATCAAAGTAAAGTGCAATACTTGGATTTAATTACGCTTATCTAGAGGGATGGAGGGGCTGGACTAACAAAGCCCGGTAACTATGAAGCAAAGACTTATAAGTCACGAAAACCTATAAGGGTTGCCCTGAAAGATAAGAAGGAGACATGGATGATGTAGCTAGAGCTTTCTTCTTAGGAAGAGAGCTTTTTTAATCTAGGTGTAAACGTTTGTGAATTTCACCTGGAAAAATGAAAAAAGTTAACCAGGATGGTAACGAACGCTAGCACTTGCTACACGAGGAAAGCCTTGTCAAAAAAAGCTAATGTATTGGCTCAAAAGAAAGTCGAATACGGGTTTTTTTATATAGCAAGCTATTCAAATATTCAAATTTTGGGAGGAAATAAAACATGACAGATTTTAAGCATTCAACGTATGATCCAGAAACCATTCATTTACATGGCGGGCAGGCACCAGATCCTACAACCGGTTCACGTGCTGTTCCAATCTATCAATCTACTTCCTATGTATTCCATGATACAGAACATGCCGAGCGGTTATTTGCCTTGGATGAACCCGGCAATATTTATTCTCGAATCGGAAATCCGACGGTAGATGTGTTTGAAAAACGGATGGCTCTTCTTGAAGATGGTGTGGCAGCTGTTGCAACCGCATCTGGTATGTCAGCCATTACATTATCGATTTTGAATTTAGCAAGTGCAGGTGATGAGATTGTTGCTGGTATAAACTTATATGGTGGTACATACAATTTGTTCAATGTCACCTTGCCACGTTATGGTATTAATGTGAAATTTGTCGATCCAACCGATCCTGAAAACTTTAAACAGGCAATCACCGACAAAACCAAGGCGGTTTATGGTGAAATTATCGGTAATCCTGGGTTACAAGTACTGGATGTGGAACGTGTATCAGAAATCGCTCATGAAGCAGGGGTTCCGGTCGTTATTGATAATACCTTTGCTACGCCGTTTGGCTGTAAACCTATTACACTAGGAGCAGATATTGTCGTACACTCCGCAACAAAATGGATCGGCGGTCACGGTACATCAATCGGTGGTGTGATTGTAGATGGTGGTCGTTTCAATTGGAATTCCGAGAAATATCCTGAATTTACCGAACCTGACCCAAGTTATAGCGGTATTCGATACGCAGTAGATTTTGGTACATTGGCCTTTATTACCAAAGTACGTGTACAGTTGCTCCGAGATTTTGGTGCAGCACTAAGCCCGTTCAACGCATTCCAGTTATTACAAGGATTAGAAACATTACACATCCGCGTCGAGCGTCATAATCAAAATGCTCTTGAACTTGCCCGTCATTTAGAGGCACATGAGGCAGTGGAGTGGGTGCGTTACCCTGGACTGGAAAGCCATCCATCCCATGCCTTGGCAGAACGAATCTTAAACAATGGCTTTGGTTCGATCATTGTATTTGGTATCAAAGGAGGTCGTGAGGCTGGAAGTGCCCTTATTAATAATGTGTCCCTATGGTCTCATGTAGCCAATGTAGGAGACGCCAAGTCCTTGATCATCCATCCAGGCTCTACCACTCATCAACAATTGTCTAAAGAGGAATTAGAGGAAACGGGTGTATCGGAAGAGTTAGTTCGTTTATCCGTCGGTATTGAGTCCCTTCGCGATATCCAAAATGATTTAGATCAAGCGTTAGTAAAAGCGACTGGAATTGGAAGTGAAGCAGATACCCAAATCGTGGTTAATGATGAAGGGGTTATCAAGTGGGCGTTGAATTCACCGTATGAACGCTATACGGAAAATGGCGAAGAAATTACCAGGCAAAAAACGTTGGCAGTGGTTGGATTAAGTGGTAAGGAAGCTCGTCCAAGTTATCGTTTGGCAAGAAAAATGCAGCGACTAGGTTACAAAATTATTCCTGTTAATCCGCGTGAAACAGAAATTTTAGGCGAAAAGGCATATCCGGATTTAAAAAGTGTGCCAGGTCCAATTGATATTGTACAAGTCTTCCGTAGCCCAGAAGCAGCCATAGGTATTGCCGAAGAGGCCATTGAAGTAAAACCAAAAGTATTCTGGCTGCAAGAAGGGGTCGTATCACCAGAGGCCGAGCGAGTAGCCTTGGAAGGTGGCTTGCAAGTAGTTCATAATCGTTGTACCTATAAGGAAGCTCAGCGATTACGAGGAACCATCTCTACCTATGCCTGTGAAATTTAACGAATAGAGGACGTGTTATGGGGGTAACGCGCCTGTTTCTTAAAAGACAAAAGTAAGGTATAGTAGTGAGTAGGTTAATCGTAATTAAGAGGGGATGAGCAGATAATGACGAACATTCAAACGAAAATCAGAAAAGTTGCCATTATTGGTGCTGGTTTTGTCGGAACAAGCTATGCCTATGCATTACTTAATCAGGCAATCGTCAATGAGCTGGTGTTAATCGATTTAGATGAGGAAAAAGCAGATGGGGAAGCACGTGATTTAAACCATGGTTTACCTTTTGGAGAACCTATGAAAGTCAAAACAGGTGGTTATGAAGAATGTCATAATGCTGACTTAGTAGTGATTACAGCAGGAGCTAGTCAAAAACCGGGCGAAACTAGGCTGGATCTGGTAGCCAAAAATGCAAAGATCTTTAAAGGAATTGTGGAGCAAGTAATGGCCGCAGATTTTCAGGGGATTTTCTTAGTTGCTACCAATCCAGTAGATATCCTTACCCATGTGACAAAAGAGGTTTCTGGTTTACCGAAAAATCGTGTATTTGGTTCAGGTACAAGCTTGGATTCCGCAAGATTACAGTATCTTTTAAGCGAGCGATTAGAGGTGGATTCCCGTGATATCCATGCCTATATTATCGGAGAGCATGGTGATTCTTCCTTGCCGGTATGGAGTCAGGCGAGAGTTGGCGGTGTGTCATTACAGTCCTATACCGGGATTACAGATATCGCGAATGACCCTGATATGATTGATCGGTTTGAAGGAGCACGAGATGCTGCCTACCATATCATTGATCGAAAAGGTGCTACCTATTATGGTATTGCCTTAGGATTATTACGTATAACCAAGGCTATTTTTCAAAATGAGAATGCCGTGTTACCTCTCTCAGTGGAACTGGATGGAGAATATGGACAACAAGGCATTTACATCGGGGTTCCAGCCATATTGAATCGTCAAGGCATTCGTGAAGTGTTGGAATTAGAATTGTCAGAAACGGAACAACAACAATTTGCACAATCGGCCGCGATTATTCAGCAAATGAATGAAACAGCACGGAAAGCTATTCAGTAAATAGAGATAATAGCGATATAAAAAACAAGCACACTTGACTCAAGTGTGCTTGTTTTTATTTAAAGATAAGAAAGTATAGAATTCTGAGTATGAAAGGATGTGGACCGATTTTGATCTTGAACGAATGGTGGTGCCGATAAGATGGATTATGTAAATTGGCAAGTCCATCTATTCCATGTAGTAAAGTTGATTGTTTGCCAGTGCTAGGAAACGCTTCGGAAATAGGTTCCGCTTTCCGCGAGCTTGGCTCAGCCTCCTCGTCAGCAAAGATCGCTTCCTGCGGGGTCTTCACACTGCGCTTTTCTCGCAGGAGTCTCCACCTATTCCCTCCGCTAGATTGGCGTACAACAATGGTTATCTCTGCAAGGAGAAAGCGTTCTAAGTACCTAGACACTGTTGTAGCAAAAGAAAAAAATCGTCAACTGATTCTTTGGCTGCGTAATGGATCACGGTACTAATATAAAAGTCATAACATAGGATCAAGCCGTTCTCAGAAATAGGTTATGCGGTTTTCTTATTGGCAGAAATATAGTGTCTGGAACGCTTCATCTTAGCAGTCATTCGATTGTAGTCCTGCTACCCAGCGGAGGAAATAGGTGGAGACTCCTATGGGACCAGGACGAGCTGAAGATCCACTAAAAAGTGCTCTTCTTTTTAGTTAGCTGAAGCCGGCCCCATGGAAAGCGGAACCTATTCCCGGAGCGCTTGCTTTGCACAGATAAAACGGTCAAACTCATCACTAAGGAAAGTGGGCTACTTTACATAATCCATCTTATCGGCAGTTCAGTGGCTACTTTTAGTTATGCGTCAAGGACCGGGCGAATTTTGCCCGGTTTTTCTTATGTTCATGACGCGGCTTATTTATTGGTTAGCTTAAACTTGTTAACATAGCCGTCTAATTCTTCTGCTATGCGAGAAAGCTCATTGGAACTTTGCGCTACAACTTCCATCGAGGAGCTGGTTTGCTGGGATGAGGCAGCTGTTTCTTCCACTCCGGCAGCGGACTGCTCTGAAATAGCAGCAATGTCTTCAATGGACCGATTAAACTGCTGGCTACTATTGGTAATGCTATTTAAGTTGTTAGCTACTTGATTAATATTAGTAACCATTTCTGTCACCGATTGATTAATACGTTTAAACTTCTCGTCGGTAGCCTCCATTTGGTTAGTACCAGCTTCTACCTCATGATATCCATCTAGTAAGGAGGAGGCCACAGTACTGGATTCGTTCTGAACATTGGCAACAATTTTTGAAATGTTGTCAACGGAATCTGTTACTTGTTCTGCCAGCTTTCTTACTTCATCTGCTACCACAGCAAAGCCTTTGCCATGTTCGTCAGCTCGAGCGGCTTCAATCGCAGCATTTAAAGCGAGCAGGTTGGTTTGAGCCGCAATGTCTTTGACAACATAAACAAGCTTGGATATTTCTTTGGTTTGTGTATCCAATCCTTCCACTTTCTCCACTGCTTTATGTACGATTTGATCAATTTTTTCCATTTGCTGTTTGGAAGCATGCATAAGCTCGTTGCCTTCATTGGTTAGCGTTAAGACGTTTTCTGAATGAGCTTGAATTTCTCTGCTCTGCTGATTCGCTTCTGCTAATTTTTTGGCGAAGTTTTGCATTTCGGAAGATAATCCACTAGCGCTGTCCGCTTGTTTTTCAGAACCAGTAGCTAGTTCTTCCATTGTCATCGCAATTTGTTCGGAACTTGTCTTGACTTCACTGGATGATTGTGTTAATTCCTCACTTTGGTTGCTCATTTTTTCTGAGGCTGTTGCCACATTGGCGATAAGAACATGTAACTGCTTTTGCATATGATTCATTGAATCGGCTAATTTTCCAACTTCATCATTGGATTTAACACTGGTTTTGTTGGTTGTGAGGTCACCGTTTGCTAATGCCTTCATTTGTTTGGAAATACGGTTAATTGGTGTGGCAATATTGTTAGCGAATAGCCAGGTAACAGCAATTCCGATGATTAGCGTGATACCAGCAATGATCAGAATGTTATTCAACAGATCATTAGCAGGTTGGTTAAAGTCCATCATATAAGTACCAGCCACTACGTTCCAGCCCCATACGGGATCTTTTTCTGTGTAAGAGACTTTCGGCTGAATGTTGTTATCATCATTGTTTAACGGCCAATGAAAATAGACAAATCCACCGCCATCATTGGCTGTGTTAATATGTTTTTGAGTTGACTTTACTCCATTTGGATCGACAGAATCCCAAGTGTTACTCCCTTCAGTGAATGGGTGAGCAATTTGAGTGCCTTCATCATCCAGAATAAACATATATCCATTTTCCCCAAGGTTAATATTGGAATTGATCGGTCGTGTCCCATCACTGCTTTGTTCACCTAGAATAGCCTGTTTCACTTTTTCTTGTGCCTCTTCTAACGTCAAATGCCCCTCTTCCACTTCTGCATTTAGCGCTTCAATAAGTTCGATGGTCAGAGCGACACTGTTTTTTAAGTTTGTTTCACCTAGTTCGCTTAAACTATTGGCACTCTTCTGGTAACTAAAAATTCCCAACACCGTAATAGGAATAATAAGTAATAAAATAGAAACCGTGATTAATTTTGCCCTAATGGATCTTAATTGCATCATCTTCATGATGTTCCTCCTTGTAGTAGCTATCATTTGTGACTGGCATCTGCCATTTTTACAATAAAAACTAAAAAAGTTATACTTATGTACTAGTCATAAGGTTGTTGTTATTATATCACACTCTCCAGTTCCATAGTAGATAAAATGTCGAATGAGGGTGTCTTTAAGGTCGGTTGTAAAGTATATGCTGATCATAGTTTCCCGTTTGGAGGCCATTCTGTGTAGGTGATCTATAAAAACAGAAGCATCTTATGGTAAAATAGAACGTAGGATTTTGATAAATAACCGATGAATGTTCCATCGACAAGGAGGGAAAAGAGAATGAAGTTGCGTTTATATGGAAAAACAAACTGCAGCCTTTGTGATCAAGCAAAAGTAACCTTGGATATACTGCAGAACCATTATGCTTTTGAAATAGAAGAAATCGATATTTATACTGATGAAGAACTCTTGGAACAATACCATCTCCTTATCCCAGTGGTAACGTGCGAACAAGAGGTAATTGACAGTGGCATTATTGATTTGCAAACCGTAGAAGATTATCTAAAACAATCAGTAAACCCAAATAATATGACAAAATAGTTGAGTGGATCGTCTATCTTTGATACAATCAAATGTAAGGAAGTTATTTGCAGATATTTTTTTATTCTTGGTGGGACGGAATGCGACTATGAGGGACAAAAATTACCCGCAGAATATAAAAGTGCGTGAACAACCTTTAAAAGGAGCGTTTCCGGTTTGAAGGACTTAATCGATATTCAAGAAAAATTGTTTCCAGATTTGCTCGATGTTATGCAGCGACGATATAAGGTCTTGCAATACATTCAATTAATGCAGCCGATCGGACGTCGAAGCTTAGCGGAAAATATCAAGCTAAAAGAACGAATAGTCCGCAGTGAGATTGATTTTTTGAGTAAGCATGGGTTTATCATGGTTACGGGAAAAGGTATGCAAGTTACCGTAGAAGGGAACTTTATGATCGAGAAGTTAGCTGCATTTATGGATGAAATCTCTGAATTTCGTGTTTTAGAATCGCAAATTAAGGATAAATTACAATTGGAACGTGTTATTATTGTTCCAGGAAACAGTGATGAACAAGAAGCAGTCCTGCAAGACTTAGGAAAGGCTAGCGCGCAATTCTTAAGCAATATATTAACTTCCAATCAAATAATAGCTGTGACGGGCGGGACATCGATGGCCGAGGTTGCTAACCAGATGACGCCGTTAGAGCATGCGCGAAATTGTATATTTGTGCCTGCGCGCGGGGGGCTGGGGGAGCAAGTAGAGAACCAGGCCAACACGATTTGTGCCCAAATGGCCAAGAAAGTAAATGGCAGTTACCGGATGTTGTATGTCCCAGATCCATTAAGTGAAGAAACTTATCATTCGATTATTGAGGAGCCAACGATCAAGGAAATCCTAGAATTGATCCACGATGCCAAGGTAATTATTCATGGTATCGGAGACGCGATGACGATGGCAAAACGACGCAAAGCTACGCAGGATGTGCTTACGCAGCTAGCTGAAAGAAATGCTGTCAGTGAGGCTTTTGGTTTCTATTTAGATGAAGATGGTGATGTGGTCTATAAGGTACGGACGGCAGGCATGCAATTAGAAGAATTAAATAAGGCCGAATATGTCATTGCCGTTGCGGGTGGTGCCTCAAAGGGAAAGGCCATCCAGTCCTATTTCAAGCAAGGAAAAAGCAATGTGCTGATTACTGATGAAGCAGCAGCCAAACAGTTATTAAAGGGATATTCCCTTTAACTATAAATTAATAGCATTATTAAGGAGGAATTTTAGCATGGCAGTAAAAGTAGGTATTAATGGTTTTGGCCGTATTGGACGTAATGTTTTTCGTCAGGCACTAAACAATGATGAGGTAGAAGTAGTAGCAGTAAATGACTTAACCGATGCAAATATGCTTGCACACTTACTTAAGTATGATTCCGTACACGGGAAATTAGATCAAGAAGTTTCCGTAAATGGAAATGCACTTGTAGTAGGTGGACAAGAAGTAAAAGTTCTTTCTGAGCGTGATCCAGCAGACTTAGGCTGGGGCGACTTAGGTGTAGAAATTGTTGTTGAATCAACAGGTATTTTTACACAGCGCGATGCAGCTGCTAAACACTTAGAAGCTGGAGCGAAAAAAGTTATTATCTCAGCTCCTGCAAAAGAAGAAGACATTACCGTTGTAATGGGTGTGAATGAAGATAAATATGATCCAGCAAACCATCATGTTATCTCCAATGCTTCTTGTACAACAAACTGTCTAGCCCCATATGCCAAAGTATTAAATGATAAATTTGGTATCAAACGTGGTATGATGACAACTATTCACTCTTACACGAATGATCAACAAATTCTTGACTTGCCACATAAAGACTATCGTCGTGCGCGTGCAGCAGCAGAAAGTATCATTCCAACAACAACAGGTGCTGCAAAAGCAGTATCGCTTGTATTACCTGAATTAGAAGGTAAATTGAATGGTATGGCAATGCGTGTGCCTACTCCAGACGGTTCATTAGTTGACTTAGTTGCTGAATTAGGTCAAGACGTAACTGCAGAAGAAGTTAACAATGCGCTTAAAGAAGCAGCAGAAGGTAACTTGAAAGGTATTTTAGGATACTCCGATGAGCCATTAGTGTCTGTTGACTATGTAGGTAATACCAACTCTTCCACTATTGATGGTATCTCCACCATGGTAATGGAAGGTAACATGGTAAAAGTAGTATCTTGGTATGACAACGAAATGGGTTACTCTTCTCGTGTAGTAGACTTAGCGGCATACCTTAAAAAACAAGGACTATAAGATAGAACCAACGGGAGGGGGATCAATCCTCCTCCCGTTTTCACATTTTTATAAATAAAGTCCTGAAGGAGGATCCTACCCATGAACAAACAAACAATCGAAGACATTGATGTAAAGGGAAAAAAGGTATTCTGTCGTGTAGATTTTAATGTGCCAATGGAAGATGGCCAGGTCACAGATGATACACGAATCAAAGCAGCTTTACCAACTATTCTATATCTTTCCGAACAAGGAGCGAAGGTTATCTTGGCAAGCCACCTTGGCCGTCCAGGAGGAGAAGCAGTGGAAGAGTTGCGTATGGATGCCGTTGCCAAGCGTTTAAGTGACCTTAGTGGTAAGTCTGTGATTAAAACCGATCAAGTCTATGGCGAGGAAATAAACCAAGCAGTAGACCAGTTGGCAGATGGCGATTTACTTTTGATTGAAAATGTAAGGTTTGAACCAGGTGAAACCAAAAATGATCCTGCTTTAGCAAAAGAGTTTGCCAGCCTTGCAGATTATTTCGTAAATGATGCCTTTGGAGCTGCTCACCGTGCCCATGCATCGACAACCGGGGTAGCAGAACATATTCCATCAGCAGCCGGCTTTTTATTAGAGAAAGAGCTTGAGGTATTAGGCAAAGCATTATCAGATCCTGAACGACCTTTCACAGCCATTATTGGCGGAGCAAAAGTAAAAGATAAAATCGGTGTCATCGACAACCTGTTAGATAAAGTGGACAACCTGATTATTGGCGGTGGTCTTGCTTATACGTTTGTCAAGGCATTAGGATATGAAATTGGACAATCCTTATTAGAAGAAGACAAGATCCAACTAGCCAAAGACTACATGGAAAAGGCAAAAGAGAAAGGCGTTAACTTTGTGCTTCCAGAGGATGTAGTCGTTGCAGATGATTTTTCGAATGATGCCCATACAGAAATTGTTACGATTGACAGTATCCCGGCAGATCTTGAGGCATTGGATATTGGTCCGAAGACACGTGAAACATATGCTGACATTGTAAAAGATTCCAAGCTTGTGATTTGGAATGGTCCAATGGGCGTTTTTGAGTTGGAGACATTCGCAAATGGTACAAAAGCTGTGGCAGAAGCTCTTACTCAAACAGAAGGGTATACCGTTATCGGGGGTGGAGATTCAGCAGCAGCAGTCGAGAAATTCGGTTATGCCAAGCAAATGGATCATATTTCAACAGGCGGTGGTGCCTCATTGGAATTTATGGAAGGTAAAGAATTGCCAGGTGTTAGTGTATTAACAGATAAGTAAGGCAAAGGAGAGATAATTTTTATGCGTAAAAATGTAATTGCAGGCAACTGGAAAATGAACAAATTACTTGGTGAAGCCGTTGATTTTGTCGAAGCAACAAAGGATAAGATAGCTGCTGAAGCAAAGGTAGAATCAGTAGTTTGTGCTCCGTTTCCTTATTTACCGGCATTGGTAGAGATTGCAAAAGGGACAGATTTACACATTGCGGCACAGAATATGCATTTTGAAGAAAGTGGCGCCTTTACTGGAGAAGTAAGCCCAAGCATGTTACGTGATATCGGGGTAACCTATGTGGTGTTAGGCCATTCAGAACGTCGTGAGTTATTTGCAGAGACGGATGAATCAGTGAACCAAAAGGCAAAAGCAGCTTTCGATCATGACCTTATCCCTATCATTTGTGTGGGTGAAACCTTGCAACAGCGTGAGGCAAACGAAACAATGAACGTGGTAGAAAGCCAAGTAAAAGCAGCATTGGCTGGATTAACGGAAGAGCAAGTGAATCAAACGATTATTGCTTACGAACCAATCTGGGCAATTGGCACAGGAAAAACCGCAACTTCTGAACAAGCAAACGAAGTATGTACGTACATTCGTAAAGTGGTTGCAGAAGCAGTATCAGAAGCGGCATCAGAAGCCTTACGTATTCAATATGGTGGTAGTGTTAAGCCAGCAAATGTCGATGAGTTACTTGCACAATCAGATATCGATGGTGCCTTAGTTGGTGGAGCTAGTCTTGAGGCAGACTCTTTCTTACAGTTAGTGGAGGCTGGTGCCAAATGAGTCAGAATAAATTAGCGGCCCTCATTATTTTAGACGGATTCGCCATCCGTGATGAAGAAAAAGGGAATGCCGTCAAACATGCCAACAAGCCAAACTTTGATCGTTATTGGAATCAGTATCCAACCAATCAGTTACAGGCCAGTGGAGAGGCGGTTGGACTACCTGATGGTCAAATGGGTAACTCCGAGGTAGGACATCTGAACATTGGTGCTGGACGTATTGTTTATCAAAGCTTGACGCGCGTGAATGTAGCGATTAAAGACGGTGATTTCTTTGATAATGAGGTACTCGTCAAGGCAGTAGAACAAGCCAAACAAAACAATAAAGCCTTGCATGTATTTGGCTTATTGTCAGATGGCGGGGTTCACAGCCATCTTAAACACCTATTTGCTGTGCTGAAATTAGCGGCAGATAAAGGGCTGCAAAAAGTATTTGTCCACGCCTTTTTGGATGGTCGTGACGTCGGCCCGCAAACAGCAGAAACCTATATTAAACAAACACAAGAGAAGATGAGCGAATTAGGTGTAGGAGAAATTGCTACACTATCTGGTCGCTATTATTCGATGGATCGTGACAATCGTTGGGATCGCGTGAAAAAATCTTATGATGCGATGGTATATGGAGAAGGCCCAACGTATACCGACCCAATTGAAGCCGTTAAAGATTCGTATCAAAATGAGATTTATGATGAATTTGTGATTCCTTGTGTCATTACGGATGAAAATGGCAAACCGAAAGCAACGATTGAAGATAATGATTCTGTTATTTTCTATAATTTCCGTCCCGATCGAGCGATACAAATTTCTCGTACCTTTGCAAATGAGGATTTTCGAGATTTTGATCGTGGAGACAAGGCACCGAAGGATCTCTATTTTGTTTGTATGACAAACTTTAGTGAGACAGTCGATGGTCATGTCGCTTACCAGCCCATTAATTTGGATAATACCGTTGGTGAGGTATTGGCACAGAATGATTTGAATCAATTACGAATTGCAGAAACAGAAAAGTATCCCCACGTCACCTTTTTTATGAGTGGTGGTCGGGAGAAGGAATTCCCTGGAGAAAAACGAATTTTAATTGATTCGCCGAAAGTAGCAACCTATGATTTAAAACCAGAAATGAGCGTCTATGAAGTAACGGACGCCTTACTGGAAGAACTAGATAAAGATGAAATCAATGCGATTATTCTTAACTTCGCCAATCCGGATATGGTCGGTCACTCCGGGATGTTAGAACCTACGGTGAAGGCGATTGAGGCAGTCGATGAATGTCTAGGTAAAGTAGTCGATAAAATCACAGAAAAAGGTGGTCACGCTATTATTACAGCGGATCATGGTAATTCCGATGAGGTAGTGACCTTGGAGAATAAACCAATGACTGCCCATACTACCAATCCAGTTCCCGTTATTGTAACAAAGGATGGGGTAGAGTTACGCGATGGCGGCATTTTGGCAGACCTTGCACCAACACTGCTTGATTTACTAGATGTCACAAAACCAAAAGAAATGACAGGCGACAGCCTCATCAAAAAATCATAACCAAAAAGGAGTAGATGAATGATGTCATATATTACAGATATTTATGCACGTGAAGTATTAGATTCCCGTGGTAATCCAACCGTTGAAGTAGAAATCTTTACAGAATCAGGAGCATTCGGCTCTGCCTTAGTACCAAGTGGTGCGTCGACTGGTGAGCATGAAGCAGTTGAATTACGCGATGGTGACAAAGACCGTTATCTAGGAAAAGGTGTCTTAAAAGCAGTAGAAAACGTTAATGAAATCATTGCACCAGAATTGTTAGGTGTAGACGTGACTCGTCAAGTCGTAATTGATCAGTTATTATTAGAGCTTGACGGTACAGAAAACAAAGGTAAACTAGGTGCCAATGCCATACTTGGTGTTTCGATGGCAGCAGCACATGCAGCAGCAGATTACCTAGGTGTACCACTTTACACTTACTTAGGTGGTTTCAATGCGACTACCCTTCCAACACCAATGATGAATATCCTAAATGGTGGAGAGCATGCCGATAACAACGTAGATATTCAAGAATTTATGATTATGCCAGTAGGTGCTCCAACATTCCGTGAAGCTTTACGAATGGGAGCAGAAGTATTCCATAACTTGAAAAAAGTACTCAGCAGCAAAGGTTATAATACAGGTGTTGGTGACGAAGGTGGTTTCGCGCCAAATCTAAAATCAAATGAAGAAGCACTATCTACTATTATTGAGGCGATTGAAGCCGCTGGTTACAAACCAGGAGAAGAAGTGAAATTAGCGATGGATGTCGCTTCTTCCGAATTCTATGAAGATGGTAAATACAACCTGAAAGGTGAAGGGGTTGTGCGTTCATCTGAAGAAATGGTTAGCTGGTTTGAAGAAATGATCAATAAATATCCAATCGTTTCCATCGAAGACGGATTAGATGAAAATGACTGGGAAGGTCACAAGCTTTTAACAGAGCGTATTGGTGACCGCGTTCAATTAGTGGGAGACGATTTATTCGTTACGAACACGAAACGTCTTGCTCAAGGTATTGAACAAGGAGTTGGCAACTCTATCCTTGTTAAAGTGAACCAAATCGGTACACTTACGGAAACATTTGAGGCTATCGAAATGGCTAAACGCGCTGGCTACACTGCCGTTATCTCGCACCGTTCTGGTGAAACAGAGGACGCTACGATTGCAGATATTGCGGTTGCCACCAATGCCGGTCAAATCAAAACAGGTGCCCCATCTCGAACTGACCGCGTAGCGAAATATAACCAATTACTACGCATCGAAGACGAATTGGTTGGTACTGCCAAATACGCTGGTAAAACAGCATTTTACAACTTAAATAAATAAGTTGCTGATAAACTCCTGTATATTTAATATACGGGAGTTTTCTTTACATACAGTACGGGATCCTGTACTGTTAATCTACTGAGGAGGGGAGAAATATGCCTAAGGTTTATGGTTTAACGGTTGATGATCAAACACGTTGTCAACACTATCAGCAAGAGGAGGATATTGTTGCCCTTAAATGTAAAACATGTCAGCGTTATTATCCGTGTTTTTTATGTCATCAGGCCTGTTGCGACCACCCATTTGGTCGATGGAATAAAGAGGAGTTTGATCAATACGCTGTATTGTGCGGGAAGTGCAAAAGGGAACTAACCATCAACCAATATGTACATACGAAAAGTTGCCCTAATTGTCAAGCGCAATTTAATCCTAACTGTTCCAAGCATTATCATGTGTATTTTAATGACTAATTTGCTCTCTCCAGTTCATAAGAAAAAATCTGGCGGACTGAGGAACGGAAATTGCGTTCCCCAGTCGTAAGAATGGATCTAACGGACAAAAAACGGCCGACTCACGAAGTTTTGTCGTAAGAAAGAATCTAACGGAGTCAAGTCCATATTATTGTGTAAAATACATTTACATGTTTTTATCCGGTTAGGGTATGGTGAATGTGTGGAGGAAGGAGGGGGTACCCCCTCCTTCCTCCACACATTTTCGCGCCGACGCTGGCGGGCTTTTAGGTACCTTTCAAGTATATTCGATTGCCTCGGTCTAATTGTTCTTCGATATCCATGAGGACGGCCCCAATTAACCGAAAAGCGGATTGAGTGTTAGGAAATATGCGAATCACTCGTTCTCTTCTTCGGACTTCTCCATTGATTCTTTCCACATTGTTGGTGGTCCGTAACTGCACGTGATAATCAACGGGTTCGTTCATAAATTGAACCGCATCATCAAATCCTTCTTCTAACAATTCTCCTACTTTCGTAAATCTTGGCTGATCTTCATACGCCTTCAAAAACTGATCTTTTAACGCTCGCGCTTCCTCTACACTGCTCGCGTTAAATACACGTTTGATCCATCTCTTGGCCTCCTCTCTCCCTTTTTTCGGCAAGGTATCGAACAGATTCCGTTTGAAATGGACCGTGCAACGCTGCCAACTCGTACCAATGAACCGTTGTTGAATGGCTTGTTTTAACCCTTCATGGGCATCCGAAATAACCAGTTTGGGCGACTGGAGACCTCTCGATTGTAAACTTTCCAAGAAACGGCTCCAGCTTTCCTTCGACTCGGCATGCTGAACTGTCATCCCGATGATTTCCCGTTTCTTTTCTTCGTTGACCCCTACCGCAATATACACCGCTTTAGAGACCACTTTATGATGCTCTCTTACCTTGATATACATGGCATCGGTATAGATATAGGGATAATACTTCACATTCAACGGGCGATTGGCCCATTCCATGACCAGGGGATCCAATTTCTTGGTGATATTCGATACCATGGATTTAGACACCCCTTCTCCACAGAGCGCTTCCATGATATTGGTGACCTTTCGAGTAGATACCCCGTTCACCACCATTTCCAGCATCGATAAGACCAAGGATTGATCGGAGCGTGTATATTTTTCAAACAAGGATGGGGAAAATTCCCCTTTCCTCGTTCGGGGAACATGTAATTTTAAGGTTCCCACAGGTACTTTATAATCGCGCTCATAGTAACCGTTGCGATAGTCCTTACGCCCTTCGGTTCTTTCGTAAGATGCTGCCTCTAGGTAGTCATCCCGTTCTTTCTCCATGAACGAATTCAGCACAATCACTAACGCTGATTTCATCACATCTTCTAAATCCGATCCTAATACTTTTTCTTTTAATTCTTCAAAATTCAGTTTAAAATGGATATGGGTCATCGTTCATTTCTCCTTTATAAGTTTTTAGTGGGATAAAAACATTATAACAGGAAATGAACGAGGCCTTTTCCTTTTTACACAATTATATGGGCTTAATCTCTAACGGACAAAAAACCGGCAAATCGCAAAGTTTTGTCCGTAAGAATGGATCTAACGGACAAAAAACCGGCAAATCGCAAAGTTTTGTCCGTAAGAAAGAATCTAACGGACAAAAAAGCAGCGAATCATAAAGTTTTGTCCGTAAGAATGCATCTAACGGACAAAAAATCGGCAAATCATAGAATGTTGTCTATAAGAACCAATTTCACGCTCTCTCTTCAGTTTTTTCATCACAAAAAAACCAGGCCATCAGATGACCTAGTTTTTTGCAATTATTGATTTGTTTTTTCACGGACGAATGCTTCTACTTCATCTGCGGTACTCATACTAAGTAGTTGATCCTTAAAGGAGGCAAGCTCCTGTTTGGATAAGTCTTTAATTTGTGTACGAGCAGGTAAGATAGAAGTTGCACTCATACTAAATTCATCGAGACCCAAACCTAAGAGAATAGGGATAGCGATGGAATCGCCAGCCATTTCTCCACACATACCAGCCCATTTACCTTCTGCATGGGCCGCCTCAATCACGTTATGAACGAGATTCAAGATAGCCGGGTGATATGGTTGATACAAGTAGCTAACCCGCTCATTCATGCGATCGGCTGCCAATGTGTATTGAATCAAATCATTGGTTCCGATACTAAAGAAATCGACTTCTTTGGCGAATTGTCGAGCAATAACCGCTGTTGACGGAATTTCCACCATGATACCAATCTCGATATCATCTGAAACATCGATACCCTCTTCGGTTAACTTGTCTTTTTCTTCAAGTAAGATAGCCTTGGCCTGACGAAATTCATCAAGTGTTGCAATCATTGGGAACATAATTTTTAAATTTCCATAGACACTGGCGCGCAGTAATGCACGTAGTTGAGTACGGAAAATATCATCGCGATCCAAACAGAGGCGGATAGCTCGATAACCCAAGAATGGATTCATTTCTTCTGGTAATTTTAGGTACGATAGCTCTTTATCTCCACCGATATCCAGCGTACGCACAACTACCGGTCCTTGTTTCATTTGCTCTAGGACAGATTTATAAGCTTCAAACTGCTCATCCTCTGTTGGGAGCTGATTTTTACCCATATATAAAAATTCGGTCCGGTATAAACCGACACCTTCACCACCATTGTTTATTACACCGGCAACATCCTCTGGTGTACCAATGTTGGCAACTAGTTCAACGTGACTACCATCTTTCGATACAGTAGGTTCATCCTTGAGCTTTGCCCATTCACGCTTTTGTTCCTCGAATTCGGACTGTTTTTGCTTGTAGACAGCGATTTGTTCCTCATCTGGGTTAATGATCACTTCTCCATTAATACCGTCCACTATGACTATATCGCCCTCGTCTGCTTGGTTCGTTACATCTTTCGTTCCCACAACAGCAGGAATCTCCAATGAACGTGCCATAATGGCAGAGTGGGAGGTGCGGCCGCCGATATTAGTAGTAAAACCTTGCACAAACTGTTTGTTCAACTGGGCCGTATCAGAAGGTGTTAAATCTTCAGCAATTACAATAACCTCTTCATCGATAAGTGCTGGATCTGGAAAAGTCACCTTTAATAGATGAGCCATGACACGCTTTGTTACATCCTTAATGTCCGCAGCACGCTCTCTCATGTATTCATTGTCCATGCTTTCAAACATTTGAATAAACGTTTGTGCTGTTTCATTTAAAGCAGTTTCCGCATTTACGTTGTCACTCTGAATCTTATCTTGTATAGGTTGAATCAATTCTGGATCACCAAGAACTAATAGGTGAGCAGAAAAAATCTCAGCATGCTCATCTCCAAGGGAAACACGAGCATTTTCTTTGATTTTTTCTAGCTCTGACTTAGAGATCTCCAATGCGTTGTTAAATCGTTCTATCTCTTGGGTGGGATTATCGATCTGTTTTTTGTCAAAAGATAGGTCAGGAATAGCAAGCTTATATGCTTTCGCAATTGCTATTCCATTGGATGCAGCTATACCAGTAAGTGGTGCCATTACAGCTTTACTCTCCTAGACCTTCGGATTTAATGACATCAATAATTGCGTTGATTGCTTCTTCTTCGTCAGAACCATCCGCTACAATTTTGATTTCCGCACCTTGTGGGATACCAAGAGACATAACACCCATAATAGATTTTAAGTTAATTGATTTTCCGTTGTACTCTAAGTTCATATCAGAAGAGAAGCTACCTGCTTTGTTTACGAGTACAGTTGCTGGACGTGCGTGTACACCTGTTTCATCTGTAATTGTTACTGTTCTTTCTACTGCCATAGTAAAAAACCTCCTAAGTATTATTTGAATTGAAGTTAACTCTACAACCTAATTTTACCCTTGATCATGGTGTAATTTCAAGCAAAATATCAAGGTAACATGCTTATTATAAAGATTGTCAGGTCTATTGACAAGCCTTTTGCCTATTAATCCAGTCGAAAAGCTCATGAAAAACAGTATATTGATTCTGCTCATTTAATATTTCATGCCTGCCATCATCATATAATAAACACGTTATTTCAGCTATGCCGAGACTTTGATAAAAGGATACGGCGTTTAGCACCCCTTTTCCATATTGGCCGACAGGGTCTTGTTTACCACTAATAAACAGGAGCGGTAAATCTTTACGGATATGCTGACCGATTTGTCGTGATTGCATTCTTTCCATCCCATTATATAAGTCATAAAAAAATTGATTCGTTGGAATAAAACCGCAAAATGGATCAGATTCATATTGGTCAACTACTTGAGGGTCTGTCGATAACCAATCATTCATTGTTCGTTTTTCTGTATGTTTATTATAACCAGAGAAGCTAATCTGATGCAGCAAAGTTCCTTTAGCTTGTTTGCCTTTATATGTACTGATTATTTTCGCTAATTGTTTCCCTGTTTTCAAGAGGAAGTTCCCCTGCGAACCAGTGCCAACAAAAATTGCACCAGCGATTTGTTCCGACGTTTCAGTGATATAATTTCGGGCGACAAAAGAACCCATGCTATGTCCTAACAGAAAAACAGGCGGATGGTGAGGATGAAGTTGTTTAATATATCGGGTTACCTCTTTACAATCATCGACGACCTTGCGAAAACCATCATTATCGGCAAAAAAGCCATAGGGTTGTTCGTCTTTCCGTGTTCGGCCGTGCCCGCGTTGGTCATGACCATAAACAGCAATTCCACAACGATTAAAAAACGCCGCAAATCGATGATAACGTTCGATATGTTCTGCCATCCCGTGAACTATTTGAATAATGGCTGTTGGTTTCTCTTCCGTTAACCAGCCTTTCAAATATAATCGTTGCTGATCGCTTGTCTCGATCCACTCCTCCTTTTCCATCATATATCCCCCTTTATTGATAAGCTTTTGTACTATCTTTATTGTATCCCAAAAAGTGAATCCCGTAAAAAAATCTTGCTATTTTACGGGATGTTTGCTACATTGTAATTGTGTATTTGTACGTTTAAGGGGGGTTTGCAACTTGTTGACCGTTGCAATGACTTTATTAATTATTGATGCGATTGCTTTAATTGTCATGGTATTACTTCAATCAGGAAAGAGCGCCGGATTATCGGGGGCCATTTCCGGAGGTGCCGAACAGTTATTTGGTAAGCAAAAGGCAAGAGGGCTGGATGCCGTGCTCCATAGAGGGACGATTATTACAGGAACACTATTCTTTGTTTTGACTTTTGCGATTGCCTATCTTATATAAATATAGACATCATAGCATCGTAGACATCCTTTGCCATATGCAGGGGATGTTTTTTCATTGTTTGTAACATGTAATGAGGGATATCGCTTATTGATAAATAAGCATTAGTGGCCTTTTCCCATATCTGTGAGGTTTAATTTTTACTAAACAGGAAATAGCTTATAATGGGGAAGTACAGAAAGGGGAAAATAATCATGCAAAGAAAACAACCTGAACCATTTATGTTTAAAGGAGGAGAACATGCGGTATTACTATTACATGGGTTTACCGGACACTCCGCTGATGTGCGTATGCTGGGCAGGTTTTTAAATGAGAAGGGATATACATGTTATGCGCCAATCTATCGTGGTCATGGTAAGTCTCCAGAAGCGTTAACCGAGGTAACGGCGGATCAATGGTGGCAAGATGTACAAGAAGCCTATCAGTATCTACAAGATAGTGGCTACCAAAAAATTGCGATCGCAGGATTGTCACTTGGTGGTGTGCTGGCCTTACATCTCGCTTGTAATTACCCAGTTACTGGGGTCGTGACGATGTGTACACCAATGTTTTTTGATAATGAAGAACAATTGACCATTGGTTTTCGGCAATTTGCAAAGGAATATAAAGAACTAGAGGATAAGGATGAAGAGACGATAAACGAGGAGATAGAACAGCTTCTATCAAAAGCTTCAGGACTATTCCAACAGATTGCCTCCTCCATTGCCAACGTCAAAGAAAATGTAGACATGCTATATGCCCCTACGTTTGTGATCCAGGCCAAACAAGATGAAATGATTAACACAGACAGCGCTAAGTATATATATGAAAATGTAGAGACCGATAAAAAAGAAATAAAATGGTATGAAAATGCCGGTCATGTGATTACCTTCAGTAAAGTGAAAGATCAATTACATGAAGATATTGCAACTTTTTTAGAATCGCTTGATTGGTGATGATAAATAGGAAAAAAAAGAAAGAGGTGAACAAGATAATGACAAACCAAACATTACAGCAAGAAATACAAGATTACTTTCAAGAAAATGCCGAAAAGCCTTTATCTATTCATGAATTAGAAGAAATCTTGGGAATAGAAGAGAGTGAGCAATTTACAGAGTTAGTCAAGGCGCTAAATCAGCTAGAGGATTCAGGTGATTTAGTAAGGACACGCAAGAATCGGTATGGTTTACCAGAGAAAATGAACTTAATCAAAGGTACGATTCAAATGCATGCTAAAGGTTTTGCCTTTTTACTGCCTGAGAATGAGGATATGGATGATGTATATATCAATCAAGCCGATTTATTATCTGCCATGAATGGGGATAAGGTATTTGTCCGTGTCGATCGAAGTAATGAAGATGGCAAACGATCAGAAGGTGTAGTCGTTCGTATTATCGAGCGATATAGTAATAAAATTATCGGTACTTATGAGGATAATGGAGCCTTTGGTTTTGTGATTGCAGATGATAAGCGGATACCAAACGATATCTTTGTACCAAAAGGAGAAGCAAAGGGTGCAATTGAAGGGCACAAGGTGATTGTAGAGATAACCAAATACCCGGAAGGACGCATGAGTGCAGAAGGCAGAATCGTCGATATCCTTGGACACAAAAATGATCCAGGTATGGATATTATGTCGATTATTTATAAGAATGGTATCGGGGTGGAATTTCCTGAAGAGGTATTAGAGCAGGCTGAAAATACTTCTGCGGAAATAAAACCAGAAGAACTAAAAGGTCGACGCGACTTACGTGATCAAACGATCGTAACGATTGACGGTGCAGACGCCAAGGACTTGGATGATGCTGTCACTGTTACCAAGTTAGATAACGGTCATTACAAGTTGGGAGTTTACATTGCCGATGTTACGCATTATGTCAAGGAAGACTCTCCAATAGACCGTGAAGCATTGGATAGAGGAACCAGTGTTTATTTGGTGGATCGAGTCATTCCTATGATCCCCCATCGCTTATCTAATGGTATTTGTTCCTTAAATCCTCAAGTGGATCGCTTAGTGCTAGGCTGTGACATGGAAATTGATGACAAAGGTTCGGTTGTGAATCACGAGATTTTTCAAGCTGTCATCCGTACAACGGAACGAATGACCTACAAGGCTGTGAACCAAATCTTAGCGGAACAAAATCAAGCAACGATCGAAGAATATCAGTCATTAGTGCCGATGTTTCAAGAAATGGAAGAGTTAGCAGAAGTACTACGTCGTAAACGTTTTGGACGAGGTGCGATTGATTTTGACTTTAAAGAAGCCCAAGTCGTTGTCGATGAAAAAGGGAAAGCAGAAGATGTCGTCATTCGGGAACGATCTGTCGGCGAGCGTTTAATCGAAGAGTTTATGTTATGCGCCAATGAAACGATCGCTGAACATTTTCATTGGATGGACGTACCTTTTATCCATCGTGTACACGAGGATCCAGAACCACAGAAGCTGCAGACGTTTTTTGAATTTATTGGAAGATTCGGTTATATTGTCAAAGGAACATCCAATGAGATTCATCCACAGGCCTTGCAGCAAGTGCTGGATCAAGTGGAAGGAACCGATGAGGACATGATTATTTCGAAATTAATGCTCCGATCGATGAAACAGGCAAAATATGATCCGCAAAGCATTGGTCATTTTGGTCTGGCAACCGAATTTTACACTCACTTTACTTCGCCAATTCGTAGATATCCCGATTTGATTGTCCATCGCTTGATTCGGACCTATTTAATAGAAGGAAAACTCGACCCAAAAACGAGACAATATTGGAAAGACCGCATGCCTGATATTGCTAAACATGCTTCGCAAAAAGAGCGAGCGGCCGTAGATGCCGAACGGGAAGTCGATGATCTGAAGAAAGCAGAATATATGCAGGATAAAATCGGCGAAGAGTATGAAGGTGTGATCAGCTCGGTTACCAACTTTGGCTTATTTGTAGAACTGCCTAATACGGTAGAAGGCTTAGTTCATGTCAGCTATCTAACCGATGACTATTATCATTTTGATGAAAAGGCCTATGCCATGATTGGTGAAAGAACAGGGAATGTCTTTCAGGTTGGTGATACCGTAACGATTAAGGTAGCACAGGTCAATTTAGAGGAACGAGCCGTAGATTTTGAAATGGTCGGTATGAAGCCTAGAAAAGCAAAACCGGTGCAGATCAACAAAGAAAAGCCATCCAATGATAAGAAAAAGAAAGAAGGGCTGAAAAAGACAGCCAAAAAAGCACAAAAGTCACATCACAAAAAGAAAAAAGGACCAAAAAAGAAAAAGCGCGGCTGATCATTAGGGAATTGCTGCTTTAAGTGCAGTAATTCCCTTCGTCGTTAATCTGGAAAGCGGCAGTCCTTTTTGTTATAATAGCTTTACTTAGAACTGGGGGAACGCGGAATGGCAAAGAATCAAGGAAGAGCAATTGCACAAAATAAAAAGGCGAGTCATGATTTTTTTATAGAGGATACCTTTGAGGCAGGCATTGTTTTACAGGGGACTGAGATAAAATCAATTCGAGCGGGCAGGGTTAATTTAAAAGATAGTTTTGCTACGATACGGCAAGGCGAGGCATATCTTAATAATATGCATATTTCTCCATATGAACAAGGGAATCGTTATAACCATGAACCAACTCGGGCGCGGAAGCTGCTGCTGCATCGCAAGCAAATTGATCATCTGATCGGCGAAACACAGCGGGCAGGTTATTCCCTTGTACCATTAAAGGTTTACATTAAGAACGGTGTGGCTAAGGTACTCATAGGAGTTGGTAAAGGGAAGAAGAAATACGATAAGCGGGAAGACATGAAACAAAAACAAGCTAAGCGCGACATGGATCGGGCGATTAAAGATCACCTCAAGTAATTCTCGAGCACTTGATTTTTTATGATTTTATGATATAATAAATATTGTCGTTAGAGACATTACTGACAAATTGAATAGATAAGCTAATATGCTTTTCCGTTTGTCCTTCCTATTTATATGGGGACGTTACGGATTCGACAGGGGTAGATCGAACTCAGGTGGCGCGTCGAGGTTACGACTCGTAAAACGTTATGCCAATAATAACTGGCAAAGAAAACAATTACTCTTTAGCAGCAGCTGCATAAGCACTGCCTAAAGGATCCTTCCTACCATCGCCCATGTGGTAGATTGAAGGGTCTCACTTATCAGTGGGCTACGCTGTGATCCTCCGCCTGGGGATTTACAGAAGAGACCAATCAGGCTAGCTGCCCGGACGCCTGTTGGTAGGCAGAACGACCAGCGAAGCGCTAGTATACCAACTATGCGTGTAGAAGCCTGAGTGCCGATATCCTTGGACGTGGGTTCGACTCCCACCGTCTCCACCAATACATAATTGGTGGTTTTTTTGTGAACGAAAAGAACCTTTATGATAATTTTGTCGAAGGTTTTATTCAGTTAAAATAATGATAAGGTAAGATCGGATTTACACAATGATAGTAAGAGGTTTTATGTGTGGAACAGTTGAGTAAATGGAATTTAAGATTTAACAGTTGAACCTAATCTAGATAAAAGTAGAGGTTTAATGAGTGATAAATTCTTTATAATTCAAAAAAATGTGTTTCGAACTCCATTTTCTTTCATAACTTTTCCTTTGTGTATTTTCCATTTCTTACAGTTACTTCTTCATATTGTTTTAAAACCCATTCTGCACGTTTTCTCTTTTTAGTTATTCTAAGATAAGGAAGGACTTCTTTCAATATATAGAAAACATCTTTTTTGATTTTAATACTAAGTATATAAGAATCTTTAAATTTATCTGGTTTATAATTCTTTTTATTATAGATGTGGCCGCTCGTAACGGTTTGGATATATTCTAACAACTCAAAATCGGTAGAAGCAATAGTGATACAAGGACGTCTGTGTTCCTTTTCATGCATTCTTGTTAGTGTTAATGAGAATTTTTCACTGTTCAGTTGATAACTTAAGGGAAAAATATACTGAAAATAATTAACATGTTATAACCTGAATTATTCATATCAATAGACAAATAGATAAATAAAACTGACATTTGATCGATTTTCTTAAAGTAAGGAAAAAATAGACGAGTAAGGATGGACTAAGTCCATCCGTTTTTTAGACATACGACTCCCTTGGTCGGACGAAGTTGTTATAAAAATGGAGGCCGCTTACGTTGATAGAGACTCACTCTCTATCTGTAATCGCTGAATGCGCTGTAAAAAATCCCAGAAAAAGGTGGCATATACAAAACTGGAAGCTAATTTAACATAAAACGAGCGTCCAGATCTTACCAACTTACTGGCAACCTTAATAATTCTCGTTCGGATCATTTGGAGCTGCATGTTTTTTTGCTCTTTGGGAAAACAAAATGTACGCAGCCAATTCGTCAGGTTGTACGCCAACAGACTAAGCATCATCCGCACTTCATTACAGGCAAAATGATAGCTGCTCATGCGATCCAGATGGACCCCATTTTTAGATTCCTTAATGTAGTTTTCCATCGTTCCTCTTTTTTGGTAAGAGCGTACGATCGTTTTAGAGGAGAAGACATTGGTTAGATTCGTGACAAAGAAAGCATGCGTGAAGAACAATTCCCTAGCTGGACGAATGGACTGGATGATCACTTTTCTGGGCTTGGTCCATAAAGTCGCTTGATACACGGTTTCTTCGTAGTAAGTTTCCGTTTTGTTTGGTTTTGGTGGTACTTTAACCTTATCAGAAATAGATTCTTTTTTCATTTATTTGATGAATACAGGGTGGGGCTATATCGTTTGATATATAGGTGTTTTCAACGTATGAAAGAACTTACGTGAATAATTCAGGTATAACTAAATACTTCGCTTTCGCAAGGTTGAAATCAGTCGATTCTATTTTGAACACAGTGTGATATGTGATAATTAACATGAAATGGCTATTGTGCCTATGTTAAAAACCAAATGAAATATAAATCATAAAATAGTTAAAAAAGAGGGATATGAATGGTCGCAAAAAATAAAGAGGATGTTAATGGATTGAAAGTAATTGGTGAAATCTGTGGGGCCATTCGAGATGAATTAGTCCATTGTACAAAACCTGGGATTACTACAAAAGAACTCGATGAAATAGCAGGAGAGCTGTTTGAAAAAGCAGGAGCTCAATCTGCCCCCAAAGGAGAATATAACTTTCCTGGATATACGTGCATTAGCATAAATAAAGAAGTAGCACATGGGGTTCCAAAGAGAAAAAGGACTATTCAAGAAGGGGATCTAGTAAATATTGATGTTTCAGGTTCAAAAAACGGGTATTTTGCAGATACTGGAATTTCCTTTGTGGTAGGAGAAGGAGAGGCGACTTTACAGAAAATATGTGATGTTGCGAAAGAAGCATTCGATGCTGGACTAAAAAAGGCAAAGCCAGGTTCGAATAAAAGCGCGATCGGAAAAGCTGTACACCATGTAGCGAAACAGAATGGCTTAACAGTCATAAAAAATCTTACTGGACATGGTATTGGCCGTTCGATTCATGAAGAACCAACACATATTTTCAATTACTTTACCCGATGGGATGATGAGATTTTAAAAGATGGGATGGTCATTGCCTTTGAACCTATGATTTCTACTCTGGAAGAGGAAGTTTTCCAATCTGAAGATGGATGGACCTGCTTAACCGATAAAAGCTTTGTGGCTCAATACGAGCATACGGTTATTCTCACTAAAGAAGGACCGATTATTATTACTTTGTAAAAAGTACTAATGCCGTAATTGGAGTGCTTTTAACTATGTAGTTGAGGATAATAGGCTAGATAAGGTGAATGATATTGCCTATTATAGAATAAAAAATCCTAAGGTAAGCAGTGGGATTATGACTGGTGATTCGGAAATCATTTCAAGAGTAGAGAAAACTGCTCAATATAAAGGCTTTGACATAACTGTGAATGTAAAATCGCTTATTGGTTTACTTGATTTTGGCAAGTATCATTATATTCCGAAAATGATCGATGTTATAGATTTTAAGGAGGAGAAAGAAACAAGTAATATTGTTCCTTATCCAGACAGTATTTCTGGTCAAGAAGCAATTTGGAATAAAGCAATCCGCTATTACAGTTATTCATTAGAAGGTGTATTTTTCAAAGAACCTGGTGATCTAATATATTTAGGCTACGATCTACAAATACCTACTGATGAAGGCTTTGAACGAGTTCCAGGCGAAAGAAAACTTGAATACAACTTTCAATTTGATATTTACGGAAGAGACGCTTTTCGTTTTTATACAAAAAAAGTGGGAGAAGTAGAAAGCTACTTTACACAAAGTTATCAAGTACTGGAGTGAAGTTATGAGAATTTTCAAAAATAAATACGTTATAACTACTACAGGATTACTCTTGCTAGTGGTTGCGACACTCAGCTGGTTGTATGTTTCAGAAATGAAGGAAGATAAAGCATATGCGAACGAACTAGAAGCAAGTATAGGGGATCAATTTAGAGAGTCTGTGGATTAGCTAGCATACATGGTAGAAGATGATCATTACGTTGATTTTTCTGTGAATTATTGGATGGAGAGACAAGTGGCAATAGAAAAATCCTTACAAGTCATTTCTGAACGAATAAGTTTTAGGAAGAATCAAGCTTTAACAGAAGATGAATATCATCATCTCAGTTCGATGAGAACGGCTTTTAGAGAGCTAAGTATACTTTTTCAACGAATACCGTCGCTCATTTCGGATACAGATAGCTCCTATACACTATCTACTTGTAGTCATGTGACGTTAGAAACGGAGGAGGATATTAGAAAAAGGGTAACGGAATACTATGAGCTGTTTAATGATTTTGATCGTTTGAATCTTGGAAATGAAATATACCAAAAAACAGTAGATAAATGGGATAAAAAACAGTCGTACCAGGTTAGAAGCTGTGCTAATTGGTAATTTAAAGATAATAAAGGGAGCGAGAGCATCTTGGTAGTTGCTCTCGTTTATTTTTTAAGTAAAGAAATAATATAATTCTTGGCATAATAGGACTTGAAATGATATGGACATGGAATGAACCGCGATACCGATAAGTGGAATGAAATCATGTCTTATGCATCGGATAGGTGCTCTTGACCCATTTACACGAATGGATCAAACGAAGTATTATCAGGGAAATAATGCGAGCAAGGACTTGCTTGTTACACGTTTTTGTTACTTAAAACTACGTTTATTCTAGCAAATAAAAACAACAGCTATAGACGCAGTACTATTTTACTTGATAAGTACAAAAAATATTTTTTTCTTTACAATTTGCATAGCTGCGTAAAATTACCATGAAAATCCTTTTGAAATCAAGATAAACGGCAAAGCGACGGTAAACACTAAGTTTTTCATTTTTTTCTTGACAAAAGCCGATAAATAAATTCTCGATTTTGAAATAAAAATGTAATATGCATATAACATGATTGAAATCTGTGTATGTTACACTGAGTCTGGTTCAAAAGAAATACAACAAGAAGTCCTTTGAGGACAAGGGATTATACATAGAATAAAAAAAAGATTGAAAGTAGGGGAATTGTTAATGCGAGAATGTAAAGTAACGGTAAAGAATTCGGTCATTGCTCTTTCAGTAGTATCTAGTTTGTTATTTGCCTCCTCCGTTAGTGCGGAGACAAAAGAAGAAGTTCAATCCCAACGATCAGAAGTACAAGCGGATATTGGCGAAAAGGAACAAGAGATTGAAGAGATTAAAACGGAATTAGTAGAATTAAACGAAAAAATACTACGTCTAGATGAAGCAATTGAAGACAATGAGAAAGAAATTGACAAAACCAAAAATCAAATCGAAAAAGCAGAACAGGAAATTAGCGACTTAGAAGCAGAAATTGCAGAAATCGAGGAAGACATGGAACAACGCAATGAAATCCTCAAAGAACGTATTTCCTCATTACAGGAAAATGGTGGATCTAAAGGTTATTTAGAAGTGGTTTTAGGTGCAGATAATTTCATTGATATGATTGATCGAGTATCTAAAGTTAATAAGATTACCAATGCAGACAAAGAATTACTTGAAAAACAAGAAGCAGATAAGATTGCCGTTGAAGAAAATAAAAAAGAACTTGATGAAAAACTAGCAGATTTAGAAGATTCGAAGGCAGAGTACGAAGAGATGCAAGAGCAAATCGTTGCACAAAAAGACGAAAATGAAGAATTAAAAGTAGAATGGGCGCAAAAAGAAGAAGAAAATAGTGATATTTTAGCGGACTTACACATCGAAGACCAAGTATTGGCTAATAAAGAACAAGCCTTGAAAGAAGCGGAAGAAGCAGAAGCAGAGCGTCAACGTTTGGCGGAAGAACAAGCAGCAGCTAACGCTGAAAATGAAGAATCTTCTAATGAATCCAATGAAAGCAGTGAGGAATCATCAGATAATTCTAGTAACTCTGATAGTCAAGCTAGTGAAGAGTCTAGTTCATCCAAGGACAAGAAACCCGAGGTAAAAACAGCGTCTGCCCCAGCTCCTAGTGGTGGTGGTATCCAAACAATCATGAACGCTGGTAAGAAATATATTGGAAACTCAGTATATGTATTTGGCGGCGGAAGAAGCAGTTATGATATTGCTAATGGACGTTTTGACTGTTCTGGTTTTGTAAGCTGGGCATTTAAACAAGGTGGAATTAACTTGCCAGCAAGTACAGCTGGCCAATCATCCGTTGGTTCAAAGGTTTCTCCAAGCGATATGCAACCAGGGGATCTAGTATTCTTCAATACTTATAAAACCAATGGTCATGTCGGTATTTACTTAGGAAATAACAAATTCATTGGATCTCAAAGCTCATCTGGTGTAGCAATTGCTGACATGGGAAGCGGCTATTGGGCACAGAAATTTAGCGGACATGTACGTCGTGTAGCTAACTAATTTTAAATCTTTATTAACTAGATTATAGATCGAAATAGAATATTTACAAAGTGGGCGTGGTTAGATACCTCGTCCACTTTTGTGTAATCACCAATAAGCCAAACGACCATGATGAATAATACTGCAGCTGTTTACCTAAACTTCCTCCTATTCTTTTTTACCCTATTCGTATTAAAATAAACCTTATAAAATAAAAACTAATCATTAATTGCAATGATACGCTCGATTTGTGTTTCTTTAACCATCATAAAAAAGACCCCTTATCTTTTACGATAAGAAGCCTTCCTTGTCTTTAGCAAAATTGATCATAGCTATTCGTTAATTGCTGGATAATATCTTCTACTTCAGCCCCTTCAATCTGCTCGCGAGGGATAAAGTGTTGTAATTCTCCATCTTTGATAATGGCCATGGAAGGGGAAGATGGTTCCACACCTTCAAAATATTCACGCATTTTGTTGGTTGCTTCACGATCTTGTCCCGCAAAAACGGTGACCAGTTGTTCTGGTTTTTTATTATGTGCTAATGACCGTACGGCTGCCGGACGAGCCAGACCAGCTGCACAACCACATACAGAGTTAACGACAACTAGTGCCGTACCTTGGTTGCTATCCATAAACTGTTCTACTGCTTCAGGCGTGTTTAGTTCGTTAAAACCAGCCGTCGTCAGTTCATCTCTCATACCTTGCGTAATTTCTCTCATATATTCTTCGTATGCATTCATCTACAAACCTCCTCTATATAATACCTTCTTTATATAGTAACAAACTTTTTATATCGATGGCGACTGTTTTGTTTGTTCATCTGTTAACTCTATCTCTATCCAACCTCTTAATCCGTTAATAAACCATATTTTTTCATAATCAGCTAGTTCTTGTAAGGCAATGCTCTTTTCTATCAAAAGATCTTGATCGATAAGCTTTTCACGCAGGGTGCCGGGCAATAATCCATCGGTTACAGGAGGTGTATAATAGCGGCCCTCTTTTTCGACTACGAGATTACCTGTAGTGAATTCAGTCGCTTGTTCTTTTGTATTCCATAATAACGAAGTAAAGGTCTTTTCTGGTTTTTCACGATCGACCGTTTCATATAATCCTCGATTGGTTGTTTTATGATAGAGGTAACGATCGTCTGGGTTAATCGCGTAAGGTGCAATTACAGCTAATTGTTGTCGATCACTAGCTGGTAGTTCTGTTATGGAAAGGTTGGTCTGATGCTGATGTATAAGTCTTACCTTATACTGGCCGTTTGGATACTGTTGCGCTAACTGTGTTAACTTGTCCTGAATCTCTTCACGATTAAATCGATAGGCAAAATAGGTACAGGATTGTTTTAAACGTGCTAGATGATAAGGAAGTAATGGGTAACTTCCATTATCTAGTCTCATCGTTTCAATTAACGCATAATTCGTATAAGGTTGCAGCACCTTAGTTTTTTGATAGAGTTCATCATACTCTTCATCGATATTCGAATCCCAGGTGATGCCACTGCCCGTGCCATATGTAGCTTGTTGTCTGTCTATTAAAACCGTGCGAATAGGAACATTAAAAATGGCTTTACGCTCTGGTGTAATAAAGCCGATAGCACCACAATAGATATTCCTAGGTTCTGTTTCTAATTTCTCTATTAGTTTCATTGTTTCTATCTTTGGCGCACCAGTAATGGAACCACATGGAAACAAAGCTTTAAACCAATCAAACATGCGATTCGTAGCTAAAGTCGCTGTGATAGTAGAAGTCATTTGGTGTACGGTCGGATAGGTTTCTACGTCAAATAGTTTATTCACCTTAACACTGCCAACCTTAGCAATTCGGCCAACGTCATTACGAAGCAAATCGACGATCATTCGATTCTCTGCTCGATCTTTTTCCGATTGCAAAAGTTCTTGTTTAAGCAGTTCATCCTCTTGCGATGTATTCCCTCGCTTTCTCGTTCCTTTCATCGGTTTGGTAGTGATTATCCCACTCTCTACACGAAAAAATAATTCCGGGGACGCCGATAAAATTTGAAACTCCTCCAAATCTAAAAAAGCGCAATAGGAAGCAGCTTGATTGTCCCGCAGCTGTTGATAGAGACAGTATGGATTACCAGTGAAATCAGCATGCAACCGAGTTGTATAGTTTACTTGATAGCTATTACCAGCAGCGATCGCTTCTTTAATTTTATTAATATGTTCACGGTAGGTGGAGTAATTTGTGGCACTATTCCAATCTGTCAGGGAATAGCCTGTCTCCTTATCTGCTGTATCTCCCACGATAGGCTGATCAAAAGCAGCAAACCATAATAGTGGGATAGAAGCATTTGGAGATACAGCATAGTTTGCATCAAAGGCAGGGGCCGCTTCATAAGCGAGATAACCAGCTATATAGTAACCTTGATCAACAGCCTTCTCTAGCTGGTGAATCAGTTCTTCGATCTCGTCTATCTTATATGTTTTCCAAATTTTTGCTGGATGCTGGAACTGATAGGTTTGTTTCTCAAAATCAAATTGTAACAAGATATCTGACAAAATCGTTCCTCCTTTTGCTGTCTTATCCTACTGCTTATTATAGCGTATGTTGGTCGGTTATACGATAGTTGTGTAAAATTGACTGTTACCATGATATTAGATTATGGGTTACGATAGGAAAGAAGTACTTCAAACAGAAGTTATATAAGTTGAACTTATAAATGTAACAAAAACGTGTTACAAGTAAGTCTTTGCTTGCATTATTTCCTGATAATACCTTGTTTGATCCATTCGTGTGCATGGTAATTCATACCGCGTAAACGGATCAAAGGCACCTATCAGATCAATCAAAATTTATTTAACTCAACTTATATATTAAAAAATATTTGAAATAGCTCCTTTTTTATTTGGGCTTAATATAGTAAAATAAACATAGGGCAAAATAGTCATTAAGGATAAATGATAAAGGCCAATTAAATGATCAAATATTCAGTTAGGAAGAGATCCCTGTTGAATAAAGCTTCACTTAATGAAAGGGAAAGTAATGAGGGGTTGTTTAATGTATCCAGTTTCTTTCATAAGTCTTTATGGCTAAAAATGAAATGTGTTATAATAAGGGGGTATTATATGTCAGCTGTTATAGGCTTGTCAGCTAATATGATAATTAAAGAACTTTACAATGGATCGGTGAAGACGATTCAAAATATAATAAAGACAGAGCAGCATTTTGCAGCGCCTCAATTAACTACTAAGTCAATTGAGGTAAAGTATGGCGTGCTAATCGGATATAATGGCAATTTCAAAGGAGATTTGGTCATTCAAGCAGATCCTTCTGTTTTTCGTGAAATTGGGGGGTTACTGTATGGTATGTCGCTTCCAGATGAAATGCTGGACTCCTTCTCAGGCGAGCTAGGCAATATGCTGGCGGGAGGATTGTCTACCCACTTAGCAAATGCAGGCATTGAAACGGATATTACACATCCTACCATCATGAATGGGGTGACACAATTATCTGGTTTCAAGCGCGCGTTAGAGGTAATGATTCAATACGAGGATATTGGTAATATGAAGATGTCGATCTTATTAAATGATGAAACAGGCAGGTGATAGAAAATGGTACAAGACATCGTAACGAAAACGATTATTTTTAAACTAGATCAGCAAGAATTTGGCGCTAGTATCGCACAAATCAGATCGATTGAGCGTTTAGAAGAAATTGTTCCCATTCCGCAAACCTCCGAATTTATTAAAGGTATTATTAATTTGCGTGGTAGTGTAACTCCTATTATTGATTTGCGAACAAGACTAGGGTTAGAGCAAACGGAAACAGATGATCAGACAAGAATATTAATTGCTAATGTAAGAGATGTGCAGGTTGGCTTTATTGTGGACGAGGCGACCGATGTGTTGGATATTGATACAGAAAGAATTGATGAGGCACCTGAGTTGGTTCAACATATTGATTACCGCTATTTAAAAGGTGTGGCCAAAATAGAAGATCGAGGTATGATATTACTGCTGGATCTTGATCAAGTATTAACTGTCCAGGAAGCAGATGAAGTACAGCAAGTTGTAGAGGACTAGAGAAGTAAATCTCCAGAGGAAACATTCAAACGAAGAACTGTTATCAGCAGATCTTCGTTTTTGTTATGAAATCTCAACTATTATGGTTGTCTCGTTTGTTCAGGGAGACAAGCTCATCACTTGGTATCATAACGAACGGAAGCAGAAGCAGTTTGTAGTTTCTTTTGTATCATTTGAACATAAGGCCTAGCGAATTGAATCACGATGCCGCTGGTTAAGGCGTTAAGCAAAGTACCTACCCCAACATCCCCATGAAAGAACAAGGCGATGATAACAAGGACCACACTAATAATGGCCCTGGATCTGCCAAGCGACCAATTTGTTTTATCGGTTAATATCACCATTGATCGGTCCATTGGGTTTGGAGCAAAACTAGATTCAAGATAAATAGCAATACCTATTCCTGATAAGACGATACCGAGTATTAATACCAGCGATTGTCCGAATAATTGAGACATTTCTAACCATGGTCGTTGAATGACAAGCCATGTATCGATCCCAATACCTGTAATGAAAGAGGTTAAAAGGGCAGTCAATTCCGGTCTTTGCTTGACAGCAATGGCATTAGCTACGACAATCGTGAAACCGACAACAATTTCCCAACTTCCGATAGATAGTCCGAACGTTCGATATAATCCCACTAATAAAGCGTCGAATGGGGAAGCCCCTAACTGGGATTGAATCGTAAGGGAAATACCAAGTGTTAAAATGATTAGGCCCAATAAATAGGTGGCAAAGTTTTTACTCCATTGTTGCATAAGCATCCCCTCAATAATTTCTGAATTTCACTCCTATATGACTATACCAAACTATCCTTCTTTTGGCTATGTATTGATTTTCGATGTAACTACTCTCCATTTCCAAGTGAATTAGTGGTAATAATTCATGATTTTAGCTATCATTAATTTATGAGAAAGGAATACGAAGGAGGTAGGATCATGCATTTTTCTAATCAGTTTATTCAAACAGAACGTCAAGAGCTATTATATAAGCGAGCGGCCGAATTAGCAGATAAGGTAAGACAACGTAGAAAACAAGGCGATCAAACGGCTACGTTACCACGTGAAAATTTGACAGATTTAAAGAAGAGTCATTATTTATCATTGACCTTACCAGCAGCCTATCATGGAGACGATATATCACTGTATGAATTTTTATTGTTGCAAGAGAAGCTAGCAGAAGGAGATGGGGCAACTGCCCTTTCGGTAGGATGGCACTTAAGTGGTATTAAGCAGATTTTTGAAGAAAATCAATGGGAGCAAATTGACCTGGACTATTTGGCAAAAGAAATTGGAGATAACCAGAAGCTGATCAATCGCTGCAATACGGAGCCTGCAACAGGAAGTCCGACAAGAGGCGGAATGCCAGAAACGAGAGCCATTCCTGATGGAGAAGATTACATCATCAGCGGGAGAAAAAGCTTTGCAAGTATGGCGGAAGTATTGGATTATTACATTATTAGTGCTTATGTTGAGGATAAAGAGGCAGTAGGAGCGATTCTAGTCCCTAGCGACTTAGCGGGCATTAGCGTGGACAAAACTTGGGATACGCTTGGCATGAGAGGAACCGGTAGCGATGACCTGGTCTTTGATCATGTACGGGTATCGAAGGCTCACGTTGTGGAATTAAATGACAAACCTAGCAAACCAAAACCAAATGGCTGGTTATTACATATTCCAGCATGTTATTTGGGTATCGCGATCGCAGCACGTAATGATGCGATCGAATTTGCAAAAAGCTTTCAACCAAATAGTTTAAACAAACCCATTGCAGAAGTAGAACATATTCAGCAAAAAATTGGTGAAATGGACTTGAAATTATTACAGGCTCGCCATTTTATGTACAGTGTAGCCGAGAAATGGGATAAATACCCGGATCGTCGCGGGGAGTTAATGAATGCATTGGGCGCTGTAAAATGGACGGCAACCAACCATGCAAACGATGTAGTGGACTTGGCAATGCGTATTGTTGGTGGTAGAGGACTATCCAAACAGCTACCTTTTGAACAATACTATCGAGATGTGCGGGCAGGCTTACACAATCCGCCGATGGACGATATGGTGATCTCTTTATTGGCCAAAAATGCCCTGTCCTAAAACGACGGTCTCCAGGTTGATGGATACAATCTGGAGACTTAGACAGTGTAAAATGGGAAGCTGCTTCCAGTAATACCTTCCTATAAAAAAGCCAACCGCAGAAGCTGTTGACCTTTTTAAATATGTTTGATTATTTTATTATTGACAAGCAGGACAGTATCCGTATATTTCAAACTTGTGATCGGCGATATCGAATTGCTGCAACTCTTGGGTGATTTGCTCCATTGGGCAAAAACGGATTTCTTTGGTTATTCCGCATTTTTTACAGATGAAATGATGGTGATGTTCTTGTCCACATTTGAGTCGGAAATGTTTTTCACCACTTAACTCCGTTGCTTCAAGAATCCCTAAATCCACAAATAAATGAAGGTTACGATAAATAGTATCAAAGCTAATCCCTTTATAATGAGGTTCCATATTTTCCAATAGATCTTTTGCGGTTCGATAGCGGTTCTCTTTAGCAAAAAAGTCAATGATATGCTTCCGTTTATCAGTGAATTTATAACCTTTTTCCTTTAAGGTGGTTAATGCTTCTTGTGTGTCCATCCTATATTCACCCCCATTTATATGCACTGCTAGCCATTACGTAGTTTCGAGATTAGATAACACGATGACAATCGCTCCTCCATCGAACGATAGTCACTCTATATATTATCGCATAAATCAGCATTTATTTAAATTCCTTTGCACAAATCGAGTTTCGATGAGCATTCCTCTTCTATATTTATTGTATTGTAATCATTACGATTTGTAAAATAGTCTGCAATGTTTCATCAATAAAGGTTGTCGTTTCGACGAGAATACCAATCTTATCCTTATCGTAAAAACATTTATATAAGTGGAACTTAATTTCCTGATAATACCTCGTTTGATCTATTTATGTGAATGGTTATCTCATCTTACTGCGTAAATGAACCAAGAGCACCTATCCGATCCATGAGAAATTATTTCATTCAACTTATTTAGATTATTTGTTTTTATTCCTGCTTTTGGTTAAAATATGATCAATAGGTTGTTTTTAAAGGAGGATTAGAATGACTCTACAATTTTATTGGTATCCAAAGTGTGGTACTTGTCAAAAAGCAAAGAAATGGCTGGATGAACATGATATTTCGTATGAAGCGATACATATAGTAGAACAGCCGCCCAGTGAAGCGAAACTGAAAGAGGTAGTATCCAAGAGTGGGCTGGAGGCAAGGAAATTATTTAATACGAGCGGTAAAAAGTATCGTGAACTTGGTCTGAAAGATAAAGTAAAGGATATGCAAGAAGACGAAATACTTGCTCAATTAGCCTCAGATGGTATGTTGATTAAACGCCCGCTAACCATTGGGGAGAAACAAGCTACGGTTGGTTTTAAACAAACGGAATATGCCGAAACCTGGGAATAGTAGAAGGAGGATGTACCAATGAGTATACCAGATAATTTATTATATTCGAAAGAGCATGAATGGATAGAAAGAGACGGCAATCAGGTGAAGATTGGCGTGACAGATCATGCACAAGCCGAATTAGGAGACATTGTATTTATTGAACTTCCCGAGACAGGAGATGAGGTAAAAGCCGGTGAACCTTTTGGCAGTGCAGAATCGGTAAAAACTGTTTCGGAGATTTATGCCCCTGTGACAGGTAAAGTCGTAGCGGTTAACGATCATTTGGATGACAATCCTGAATTAATTAATGAGTCTCCATATGATCAAGCATGGATGATCATAGTAGAAGTAGAAGATGAAAAAGAACTGGAAACATTATTGTCTGCGGATGAATATGATAATTTAATACATGAGGCATAATAAAGATAATGGCATTCGCTTGAGCGAGTGCTATCTTTATATTTTCCTTTGCTTCGTTCGGTCATAATGCATGGGATCTGTTCCATAGAATACATTAACGACCTTTCGTGAAATGTACCTTGGATGAAGTGGGTGAGCCGGTTGTCATTAATGGAGAATAAATTAATTATTGTAGAAGGAAGAACCGACAAGGAAAAAGTAGCAAGAATCGTGAATGAGGAAGTGGACATTGTCTGTACCAATGGCACGATCAATGTCGAGCGTCTGGAAGATCTGATCGAATCATTTGAAATGGATGAACGAGACGTGTATATTTTGGTGGACGAGGATGCGGCAGGTAAAAAGCTCAGGAAACAATTAACCAAAGAATTGCCGCATGCAGTGCATATTTATGTGGATAAATCGTATCGAGAGGTTGCGGCAACTCCAGAGCCAGAACTATCTGTTGCCTTATTAGCAGCACATATACAGATTAACCCAATGTACTTATCATGATTGAAGGTGATGTTTTTGAAGGAAGTAACCGAGCAAGTAATGGAACAGGAGCTGCAAGCTGGTCAAATCGCCATGGTTTTTGTGCATACACCTTTTTGTGCTACTTGTCAGCTGGCTGAAAGAATGCTTTATATATTGGAAGAAGCAGAGCAGGAAGAATGTTTTTATCGGCTGAATGCCTCTTTTTTTCCTGATTTTATGGAACAACAACAGATTTCTAGCGTGCCTGCATTGCTGTTGCTGCAAGAAGGTGTGGTTGTCGAACAAATATATGCTTTTGAATCGGTAACGAATATGTTTCATGTATTAGAAAGATGGCGGCAAAAACAGAGCATTTCCTTTTAAACAACCGCAAAAAAGAAGGATTTTAAATGATTGCTATTCTGACCACGCTATTTAAGCTTCAGTTGGCCTCAGTAGCTTCAAATCTAGACTGAATCGGTTTTGCTATGTTGTTAGAAGATGTTACAATGTTCATTGTAGAAATAAGAAAGGATTGATTTATTATTAATGACCAACAGGTAAATCTTAATTATACGCCAGACATGGAGAAAGCTATGCAGCAAACTCATGGCGTAGGTTATGCAGAGTATTGCCGTAAATTGGATCAACGTTTAGCAGTGGAAAAAGAGCGTGAAGAAAGCTATAAGCAAGGAAAAGATGTTATTAAGGATGTAGAACATTTAGTTCACAGATAAAAGCATAGACATGAAATAAGCAGTTATCTCATAAATGGGGATAGCTGCTTTTTAACATGATAAAATAGTAATATGCCCTAATAAGCTATATCCCACTTGATTTCAATCTAACAGCTCCCAGGAGCTACTGGCGATTATTTCATATCATTCAAAAATTCAGTACATGTTAAGGAATAAACCAAGAGGCAGTCTGTAAAAATCGAACGGTTTATGGTGACTGACTCTCAACGAAGGTACAATCTTTCGATAAAAGCCTTCAAGGTATGATATAATCATAAACGTGAGCTTTGAAAATGTAACAGTAAATGGTTGATAATAGTTTCTAAATAGTATAAGATTATAATGAGAATAAAGTGAGAATGAATGTAATTCCACTTCAATTTTATCATTATATCGTTTTGGAGGTATTAGATATGGCAAATTCTACATTAGAAATTAAGGATCTTCATGTCGAAATCGAAGGTCAGGAAATATTAAAGGGTGTAAACCTAACTATCAATGGCGGAGAGTTCCATGCAGTAATGGGACCAAATGGTACAGGTAAGTCTACCTTGGCTTCAGCTATCATGGGACACCCTAAGTATGAAGTAACCCAAGGACAAGTTTTACTTGACGGTGAAGATGTATTGGAAATGGAAGTAGATGAACGTGCAAAGGCTGGTTTGTTCTTGGCTATGCAATATCCAAGTGAAATTAGCGGGGTAACTACCTCTGATTTCTTGCGTTCTTCCATTAACGCTCAACGTGAAGAAGGCGATGAAATTTCTTTAATGAAATTCATTAAAGAAATGGATGAAGCAATGGATTACCTTGAAATAGATAAAAACATGGCTCAGCGTTATTTGAACGAAGGCTTCTCCGGCGGGGAAAAGAAACGTAATGAGATTCTTCAACTGATGATGATTAAACCGGAAATTGCCATTCTTGATGAAATTGACTCGGGTCTTGATATTGACGCATTGAAGGTAGTTTCTAAAGGTATTAACAAATTACGTGATGAGTCTTTCGGCTGTCTTATCATCACCCACTATCAACGTTTGCTTGATTACATCACCCCAGATAAGGTGCATGTGATGATGCAAGGACAGGTTGTGAAATCAGGTGGTCCTGAATTAGCACAACGATTGGAAGCAGAAGGTTATGACTGGATTAAGCAAGAACTCGGAATTGAAGATGAAACAGTAGGACAAAAAGCGTAAGGTAGGAGGTATCATATGACTGTGGAAACTAAACTTCCCTATGATCAGGACTATATCCGATCATTTTCAGAGAATAGAAATGAACCAGAATGGATGAAAGAACTGCGATTACAAGCCCTTGAATCGGCAGCTGGATTGGATATGCCAAAACCAGATAAAACAAGCCTTAAACGTTGGAATTTCGATGATTATAAACATGATGTAGCTGGAGAAACGATTACATCCTTCCAAGAACTTCCGTCTGATATCCAGGTGTTCTTAGATATGGAAAATCAACATCAGAATATTGTGATTCAGCGTAATCAATCCATTGCGTATCAATCATTAACCGATGAATTAGCCGAAAAAGGTGTTATCCTAACCGATATGCAAACGGCTTTGACAGAGTATAGTGAATTGGTACAGCGTTATTACATGAAAGACGCTGTGCAGGTGGATGAAAATAAAATGACGGCCTTACATGCGGCCTTAATGAATGGTGGTGTCTTCGTTTATGTACCAAAAAATGTACAAATTGAAGAACCATTACAGGCTGTTTTCTGGCAAGAAGACCCAGAAGCGGCTACTTTTAATCATGTGATTGTAGTAGCGGAAGCCAATAGCTCGTTAACGTATGTAGAAAACTATATCTCACAGAATAAAGAAGAGCATGCTGTAGCAAATATTGTGACGGAAGTAGTGGCTCACGATAATGCGAGTGTCAATTTCGGTTCAGTCGATAATTTTGCGGCAGGTACGACCGTCTATATTAACCGCAGAGGTGTTGCTTACCGTGACGCAAGGATTGAATGGAATCTTGGTCAAATGAATGACGGTAACACCGTTTCAGAGAATATTACCCATTTGCTTGGTGATAATTCCTATTCTTACGCAAAGACTGTTGCTGTTGGGCGTGGCAATCAAATTCAAAATTATACAGCGAAAATTGTCAATTTCGGTAAACAAAGTGAAGGTTTTATTTTGCAGCATGGTGTGATGAAGGATAATGCTTCAGCTATCTTTAATGGCATTGGTAAAATTGAACACGGTGCTTCTAAGGCAAATGCAGAGCAAGAATCAAGAGTATTGATGCTAAGTAAAGGTGCACGTGGCGATGCAAACCCAATTCTTTTAATTGATGAGGATGACGTCATGGCAGGTCACGCCGCTTCTGTAGGACGAGTGGATCCCGTTCAGCTTTATTATTTAATGAGCCGTGGTATTTCTCAACAAGAGGCAGAGCGTTTAATCATTCATGGTTTTCTTGCACCGGTAGTATCAGAAATACCAATTACGGCCGTACGCAATCAACTGACAGAGGTTATTGAAGGGAAAGTTTATTAATGGATATTCAAGCTATTCGTCAACAGTTCCCTATCCTGGATCAGGAAGTAAATGGTCATCCATTGGTCTATTTGGATTCAGCAGCCACCTCACAGAAGCCACTAAATGTGATAGAGGCGCTGGAGGCTTACTATAAGAATGACAATTCCAATGTACACCGTGGCGTTCATACCCTTGGTTCACGGGCGACGGATCAATATGAAGGCGCCCGTGAGAAGGTAAGACAGTTTATCCATGCCGGTTCTACCGAAGAAGTTATCTTTACGCGTGGAACCACTGCTTCCATCAATACAGTAGCATATGGATATGCTCGTCTATTCCTAAAACCGGGTGATGAGATTGCACTAACTCAGATGGAGCATCATAGCAATATTATTCCATGGCAACAAGTAGCCAAGGCAACTGGAGCAAAACTCGTGTATATTCCGATGGAGTCGGATGGTACGATTACACTCGATTCGGTACGGAATACCTTGACCAATCGGACGAAACTCGTAGCTGTTACGCACATTTCTAATGTGCTAGGCACGATTAATCCAGTCAAGGAAATCACCTCTATTGCCCATGAAAAAGGAGCCGTTGTCGTGATAGATGGTGCCCAAGGTGTACCTCATATGAAAGTGGATGTTACAGATATAGACTGTGATTTTTATGCCTTTTCGGGACATAAAATGTGTGGACCTACCGGCATCGGTGTCCTGTATGGAAAAAAAGAGTTGCTTGAAAAAATGGATCCAGTAGAATTTGGCGGAGAAATGATTGACTTTGTTGATTTGTACGATGCCACGTGGAAGGACCTTCCTTGGAAATTTGAAGGAGGGACACCGATTATTGCAGGTGCCATTGGATTAGCTGCGGCGATCGATTTTCTTGATGAAGTTGGTATGGAGAATGTGCTGGCACATGAGCAGAAGCTTGTGCACTATGCACAAGAGCAGCTTTCAGCAATCGATGGACTGCGTATTTTTGGGCCGGAACGTCGTGGAGGTTTGTTGACTTTTAATATTGATCAAGTACATCCACATGATACGGCAACTGTCCTCGATGCTGAAGGTGTCGCTGTTCGGGCGGGTCATCACTGTGCGCAGCCTTTAATGAAATGGCTGGATGTGACAGCTACTGCACGAGCAAGCTTTTATCTATACAACAATGAACAGGATGTTGATCGCTTAGTAGATGGAATAAAGCGAGCGAAGGAGTATTTCGGCGATGTCTTTTGATAATTTAGATACATTGTACCGACAAGTAATTATGGATCATTATAAGAATCCGCGTAACCGTGGAACTTTAGCGGATGAATCTGTTACAATAGATATGAACAACCCCACATGCGGTGATCGCATAGAATTGCATTTACGCATAGAAGGTGGCATGGTGCAAGAGGCCAAATTTGAAGGGGAAGGTTGTTCAATAAGCATGTCATCAGCTTCGATGATGACGCAAGCAGTAAAAGGGAAAACATTAGACGAAGCAGTGGAAATGTCTACGGTTTTCTCGAAGATGATGTTAGGTGAAGAACTGGATGACGTGGATGTTGATTTGGGAGATATCGAGGCATTGCAAGGTGTTTCTAAGTTTCCTGCAAGAATCAAGTGTGCAACATTAGCATGGAAGGCAATGGAGAAGGCCGCAGCCGCTAATGAAGAGGAAAAGCAAGAATAGTCAACGGAAATCCATTAATAGGAGGTAATCATATGGCTAAGCAAGCACCTGAAATAAGTGAATATAAATATGGCTTTCATGATAAGGATATCTCGATCTTTCGGACCGAAAAGGGGTTAACACGAAATATTGTTGAAGAGATTTCCCGAATGAAAGAAGAGCCAGAGTGGATGTTAAATAAACGCTTGAAGGCTTTGGATCAATTCTATAAAAAGCCAATGCCACAATGGGGTGGTGACCTTTCTGAACTAGATTTTGATGAAATTACGTATTACGTAAAACCGTCCGAACGTTCCGAGCGTTCTTGGGATGAAGTACCTGATGAAATCAAACAAACCTTTGATAAATTAGGTATACCAGAAGCGGAACAGAAATATCTAGCAGGTGTATCGGCTCAATACGAATCAGAAGTGGTTTACCACAACTTAAAAGAAGATTTAGAAGAATTGGGTATTGTCTTTAAAGATACCGATACAGCATTAAAGGAAAATGAAGACTTGTTTAAAGAATACTTTGGTAAGGTTATTCCGTCAGCAGATAATAAATTTGCGGCCTTGAATACGGCGGTATGGTCTGGTGGTTCTTTCATCTATGTACCAAAAGGCGTGAAAGCTGAAACACCATTGCAAGCCTACTTTCGAATTAATTCGGAAAACATGGGACAATTTGAGCGTACGCTTATTATTGTTGATGAAGGTGCATCAGTCCATTATGTAGAAGGTTGTACAGCGCCAACGTATACAACCAATTCCCTTCACAGTGCTGTTGTAGAAATCTTTGTTAAAAAGGACGCTTATTGCCGTTATACAACGATCCAAAACTGGGCAAACAATGTATATAACTTGGTAACCAAGCGTGCTACTTGTGACGCTAATGCAACAATGGAATGGATTGATGGGAACATTGGCTCTAAGCTGACGATGAAATACCCATCTATTCTTCTTACAGGAGAAGGTGCACGTGGAAACACGCTTTCCATTGCATTAGCAGGTAAAGGGCAACATCAGCATGCCGGAGCAAAAATGCACCATTTGGCGCCTAACACATCTTCAACGATCGTATCGAAGTCCATTTCAAAACAAGGTGGTAAAGTAACCTATCTTGGTATGGTTCACTTTGGACGTAAAGCAGATAATGCACGTTCCAATATCGAATGTGATACGTTAATTATGGATAACAAATCCACATCGGATACGATTCCTTACAACGAAATTTTAAACGAGAACATCTCGTTAGAACACGAAGCCAAAGTTTCTAAGGTATCGGAAGAGCAGTTATTCTACTTGATGAGCCGTGGTATTTCTGAACAAGAAGCAACCGAAATGATCGTAATGGGCTTTATTGAACCATTTACGAAAGAGTTGCCAATGGAATATGCGGTTGAGATGAATAGGCTCATATCCTTCGAAATGGAAGGAAGCATCGGATAAAAATAAAAAATAAAAAAGTGACTTCTGCGGAGGTCACTTTTTTTATTTTTCATAAAAGTATAACAGTCTTGGTATGATAGGGTGTGGACCGATTTTGACCTGGAACGAATCGCGATACCGATAAGTTGGATGATGTAACGTAACGAGTCCCTCTATGCCTTAGAGTAAAGTGGTCTACTTAATATCATCCCGCCTTATCGGTAGTCAGCATCTTCTTTTGATGATATAAGTGGAATGAAATAATTTCTCATGGATCGGATAGGCGCTCTTGATCCATTTATACGAATGGATCAAACTAAGTACACGTTTTTTAATTGCTTCTACGCTGGGTAATTCCACTTTCGTTAACGAATCATACTCCGCATTTTTTATATGTTCTTCTACCGCTGCCCTCCAGCTGCATGCATATTCCGTTACCAGTATTTTTTCTTGTTCATTCTTTTGAATGGAATTCTTTCATATGACTTCTTATCTTTTGTATAGTAGAGTTATGGTAAATCAACAAAAGGATTACACCTCATTTTCAAATTAATTGTGGAGGGATTAGATGAAGCAAATAGTATTAGCATTATTTATCTTCCTGTTTGCATCTGTGCTTGGAGCATGCAGCACGGAAGACGATGCGCCTGAAACGGAGGGCACCCAGGATGAATCTGTAACAGAAGCGCAGGATCAGGATGCAATAGAGGAAACAGATCATAACGAAGAGAGCGGGGAAGGGAATGGAGGGTTCTTGTGGAAGGTGGAATCTGGTGATACTGAAATGTACTTACAAGGGACAATTCATTTAGGCAATGATGATTTTTATCCACTGGACCCAGCGATTGAAGAAGCCTTTGATCGTGCGGATGTGGTATTGCCGGAGTTTAACTTGTTGGAAGAAACGCCTCCTCAACAAGAAATCATGGAATATGCCACATTCGAAGATGATACCACCTTGGACGAGGTGCTTCCAGAGGAGACCTATGCGGAGTTGGAGGGAATTCTTGAAAGCAATGGGATGGATGTAGAAGCCGTCAATGGATATCAACCATGGTTTGTAGAAATGACGCTGCTTCAATTTACCATTATGAGCAGTGATGTAAACGCACAAGACGCTGTGGATTTGTATTTTCTAGAAAAAGCAACGAAGGAAGGAAAAGAGATTGTTTCTTTAGAGAGTGCAGAAGAACAATACGAAATGCTCAGTGGATATTCGATGGAAACACAAATACAAACATTAGAGTTAGCGTTGGACGGCTATGAAAATGCTGCGGATGAAATGGAAGAGCTAGCTGATGCCTGGTTGGAGGGAGAGATCGAAATATTGTCCGATGCTGACAATGAAGCGGAAATTAATGATGAGTATATGGAAGAGTTAAATGATAAGCGCAATGTCGATATGGCAAATCGTCTTGATGAGATTTTGCAAGAAGATAATGGTCAAATTTATTTTGTGTTTGTCGGAACAGCCCATTTGACAGTGGATCCGAGTATATTGACGGAGCTGGAGGACAAGGGCTATGAAGTGGAGCGTGTGTATTAAACCGAATTGGCGACAGTGAGGTGCTTCATTTCGTAAGTGTATATAAGCTTGCGGATATTTTCTCATCCTATTTTCGTGGTAAACAAATAGGGGTGTTGAATGGTGTGTTTAAAAAAGGCTATTATCATAGCTATTTTGTCGCTTATTATCAATCTGGCAAATGTTTTAAATGCTGTATTTGGTGTTTGGTCCAAAACCGGATAACCTCTTTCTGAGAACGATTTGATCCTACGTTATGGCTCTTATAAGTTAACGATTTTCTCCTTTCGTTACCATCCTGTTTATGTACCAAGAATTCTTCATCCTTGCAGTAACGACCGTTGTGTACGTCTTTCTAGCGGAACCTATTCCCGTAGCGCTCGTCTAGTACAATCAAACGGTCAGACTCACTATATGAAAAAAATACCACTTCACATAATCCATCTTATCGGTAGTTCCGTATCTATTTTGAGTGGTTGGTAAAGGTCTCATACTATTTGGCTGATTAAGAAGAGAAGCGATATTTACTGGGAAATAAAGTATCTTTATCACGGTGCTTTAACACTTACTAGAAAAAATAATAGGTAAGGAGTAATAAAAATGAGTATAAAAGTGAAAAGAAACACGGGCATGCTGGGTGGCGCGATGAAGGTGTCATTGTCCGTAGATGGCCAGCAAACGAGTAAATTAAGCAATAATGAAGAATGCATCATTGATTCAACGAAGGATTCCACAAAGATTCAGGCGAAACAATCGTTTTTTGGAAGCCCAGAAAAAGAAGTAAAAGATCCAGTAAGGATAGAAATAAAAATAAATACAATGGCGGTGTTATTGTTTATTATTTCGCTGGCTTTTATCTTTATTGGGGGAATGATAAACCATGTGATTGTTATTGGAATAGGCTTAGTCAGTGTGATTGCGACCATGATTTATGGGGTTAAAAATTGGTTCGCTCTAGAAATAATGGAAGAGTGAGAAAGATACATAGACATTGTGCAAGTGTAAATGTTTTAAAATAAGCCAATTAGCACCAAATACCTTGTGGTGGCGAATAAATCCACTTTAATCTTGAAAAGACAAAAGATAGGTTGGCTGGTGTTTCGAAATCATAAGATAGAGAGGTATTGTAATGGTATGTAAGGCTGAATCAATCATTTATCCACTACCAGATGATATGTTACTGGCTGAAAAAGAAAGTAAATGGAGAATCCATTTGCCAGAAGCGTACAAAGAATTTATAAAAAAATATAACGGCGGCATTCCTATCAAAGATCGTTTTACTTGTCATAATCATCTTTATGCACTGGACAGGTTTTTGTGTATATTACAAGTTAGTGGAGAAAACGATGATGAGTATTACGATATAGGAGTAGTCCGAACACAATTAGATGAGAGAATCGTGTTTGATGAAAATGTAGTAGGTGCGGAATTGCTGCCAATACTTGCTTTATTTGCAGGTGACTTTGTTTGTTTAGACTATACCGACAATGTGGAAGAGCCAAGTGTATGCGTTTGGAGTCATGAGGCATCTTCCAATTTACAACCAGTAACGTATACGATAAGTAATAATTTTGCAGCGTTTCTAAATAGCTTGACAGCATAAATATTATTTGAAAACGCACAAAAATGGTTTTAAATGAATCAAGTAAAGCAATAAGTGCTTTTACCCATAAATAAGTGGACAATAATGAAAAGTTTGGAAGATAGTTTTTCAGAATTACAAAGTGATATGGTCGCTGCTGCTTTAGAATATGTTACGTCTGAAGCTGATATATTTGAGGCATGGCATAAGGAAATAAAACAGCAGATGGAAAATAAATGTGTGGGAAATCAATTATCCCAATCAATAGATGAATGAGATGGAAGAAGGAAAGAAAACATGCGTTTGCGTAAGTTAGAAGAAAAAGATTTTCAAGTGTTAAGAGGGCCTCTGGAATCTGGAAGGCAAAGCCCAAAAGCAAATAGTGGAACATTATTATTGGCCATACCTCTGGCGGTTTTCATGTATGTCATCCTTTATGTCGTATTAGGATGGGGGCAGGATTTTCCGTATCCTTATCAAAAACAGATATTGTTCGTCTGCTTCGCTATACAGGTTACTATGATTCTCTCATCTATCATTTTTGCTGTGCCTGTAGTGTATAAGAGGAATGAGAATCTGCAATATGCAGTATTTATCGTAGCGTCCCAAAATTTGTTTACCATCCCTGCTTATTTAATGACGATATTTATTGCTGCAGAGAGTAATGCTTCGAATAGCTCTTTACTCATCTTTACCTTTATTACGTTGTTATTAGGTGTTTTGGTATTTGTAGCAACTTGCGTGCGTTTTTCTATTCTGTTAAAAAAAGGCCAATACAGAAAAGGTTCAAAGAAGGATAAATCAAGAGTACATTTGGAAAAGAAGTCACTTATATCAATAGGCATCTTCGGTGGTTTAATGGCATTGTATATTATTCAATACATAGCCCGGCATTTTGATTATATTCAAGTGGATTCTATTTTCATCGCTGTGTTAGGTATGGGAATATTTTATACGATGATCTTTGTCTTGCAGGAGCAATTAGTCATCTTGTATTGCAAATATCGCTTCGATAGTTTTAATTTTGAACCAAGCGGAGAAATAAAACCATTTCGAGATGAAAATGAAAATATGGTAAGCTAACTATATCAACTTCTGCATACTAAAATAGACATGTACCCGTCGATATAGTTGGGTGAACTTGCTAGCCGTTGTTATACTTAATTTTTGATTAAACTTTGGATGTGTTTATGGCTGTGAGAAGGGGAATATTTCAAGTGTACGAGTGACCGCATTTTCACGTAATCGGAAGTAGAGAAATAACCTTCTTGTGTTATGTGATCAAACCGTTCATCATCTATATAACCTCAATCATGTTTTTTGGCATTCGTAAGCTCGACAACGTTGTCTTTTTATCCCTTGTTTGAAAGCCCGGTTTATCGTGAATTTGTATTATTAATTTAAGAAAAATATCTTCAAAAAATACTGTCGGAACTTGACTTTGTACAAATAAAAAATAAGCCCCCTATTATAAATCATTTGGAGAGTCCTATCTATTCACAAGCGTAATTTCATTTATTATATATGTGCGTCGGATACATCACTGCTTCCACTCGTTCCACATGTATACTCATGGGTGGGGGGGGGAGTTGTATACGTCCCATATTTGTAAGCGTCATTGTTTTTACTTTACCTGCGTGTTGAAACCCATAACGCATGGCCATATGTTTAATTGGTATAGGAACGAATCTTGCTGAAAGCCTTTTTTCTAATTTTACGTTATCGTAAATTTTATAAGCTAAGTGCTTCTTCGTTTTCAACACCGTCCATGGATTTATACCAATAGCAAAAATAAATGCTATTTACTATGCATATCGTCAACCTGGAAGTGAATTCAACCTCTGTAAATCAGTGCTAGCTATAATGAAAGATTCTCATACCAGCTTTCGAAGGTATGAGACCCGATTTTGTTTCACATATAAACGGGAATTATTAGTCTCTTTTTCAATTAACATCATCCATCACAAAGAAATATCTATCACTATAAAGTTTACACTTCCAGCTTCATATAAATACGCTCCTTAAACCCTTTAAAAGAAGAAAATCTCTCCTGCTTCCTTTCCATCTCGCTAAATCCCAGTTTGACATACATCTGATACGCTATTTTATTCGTATCGATCACTTCTAAAATAAAGTGATGATAAGCAGTATGGTATAAAACATGCTGAAATAAAGCTGTAGAAACTCCTTTTCCTCGAGCCTTTACAGAAGTGGCAACACATTCAATATATCCCGTACTATCTTTATACGGAAGTTTTTTATTAAAATCGTCTTTCATGAAGCGATAGCCCAAGTTCCCCTTCACAAGACCAAAGTGTCTTTTCAATATATTTCGATCAATGTTGAGTCCGCGCTCCTTATCATTAGAACAAGCAAGTATACCTACTATTTCTCTATTTAATAAAGCAAGATAGAAAACCTCTGGATTTATCATTTTTTGAAAAGCATCGACTAAGTTTTTACGGTCTTTTGAGAAAAAACCCAATTCTTTTTTATAACCATCCACAAACACTTCAGCGGCTTCTCTTCTTACGTCGCTGTCAAAATCCTTCATTTGCTTCACTTCAATGGCAGTCTTTTGCATTTTTTTCTCTCCTTCGCTGGATATCATACCAAGCTTGTAATTTTATTTGTTAATTATAAAACTATTATGGTTTTATTAGTTTTTTTAAAAAAATAAATCGAACTTTTTATTTTTTTTTAGAAATTAATCCATATAAGATGATATCTGTCATTTGCGATAAAGCTTCCGTAATGGAAATGTCATTTACGATATAGAACTGCTGATCTTGAGCAGTTTCAATTGCCCCTCTGATCATTTTTACAATCAAGGCAGGGTTTTTATTGACGATAATCCCTTCACGAATAGCTTGATCAATTAAAGTATTCATTTCATCCCAGTCTTTGGTGTACATTTTGGATAGTTTCTCCCATTGTTTTGGGAAAGAACGTTTAATTTGTTCTAATGTAGGGCGATCAACAAGTTCGATGTGAGTAGGTAAACTTATGATAACTTGTTTAATCTTCTCGGTTACTGGGATAGCATCGTTTTGCAAAATTAATTCGTTTCTCTTATCAACTTCAGAAAAAGAGTCTTCGATTAGTGCATCCAAAATATCTGCTTTAGATGAAAAATGCTCATATAACGTACGTTTACTAATACCTAAATGACGAGCAAGATCATCCATTGTAAATTTTATGCCACTTTTCTTTAATTCTTCCGCGAATCCTTGGATTATACGTTGTTCCATAATAACTTCCTTTCCGAAAACTAATTAAACCAATTTAGTTTTTTTGTTTCGAGTATTAGTATACCTGATAGATAACAGGGGTGCAAGTCACTTTTTAAGCATTTTTGATAGTGGAGATGAGTAGAAAACCACACAAGTCACTTTTTAGGTGTTTAGTAGGGTACATATCAATAATCAGAAAATGAAATAATGTATACTGAATGATCATACATTTATCATTGACTAATCGGTCATTCAATAGTAAGATGAAGACAAATAGTTAGCAAAAGCATAGGAGGAGATAGAAATGGATCTGCATTACGAAGTTGCTGGTAGTGGGCAACCGGTTATTTTACTTCACAGTGGGGGTGCTGATTTACGAGATTGGACGTTTATTGCTCCCCTTTTAGCCAAACATTATATGGTGGTTAGTTATGACGGCCGTGGAGCGGGAAAGTCACCAGATCCAACTGGTGATGTAAACTATGTGGAAGATTTGAAAGCGCTTCTGGATCACTTACAGATTCATAAGGCTGTGTTAGTCGGACATTCGATGGGAGGACAAGTGGCTACAGACTTTTCTTTGGAGTATCCCGAATATGTTTCCGCACTAATTGTTATCGCACCAGCATTAACTGGATTTGACTACTCTGCTGATTTCTTAGACTATATGAATAACATAAATGCGGTGGCACCGAATGTGGAAAAAATGATGGAAGTGTCACAAAGTGCAGCCTCCTATCGTGTCGTTCAAGCCAGCCCTCATAAAGAACTAGTAGATGAAATGCTGCGACATCATATCAAACGAACATTTCAGTGGCCAGGTTTTGAATTGATTTGGCCAGCTCCTCCGGCAGTGAAGCGGCTGAACGAATTGGTCGTTAACACGCTATTTATCATAGGTACGGAAGAATTACTCGATAATCTCCGTGTGGCTGATTATTTCCGGAAAGAAACAAATGCTCGGATCGTTGACATTTCTGGTGCAGATCATATGGTTCCCTTAACCCATTCAGAGGATTTATATCGCCATATAACAGAATTTTTGGAGGATTGATGACTGCTATGCCAAGAACAGCACAGGAAAATGAGCGTATACGTCAATTAGCGAAAGAGAGAATTTTGACAGCTGCTATGGAATTATTTATAGAGCAGGGGTATCACGCGACTTCTATCAGCAAGATTGCCGAACATGCTAGCATATCTAAGGGATTGCTTTATAATTATTTTAAGGGAAAAACTGAACTGCTGGCGACCATGGTGGATAGAAGAGTGGCAGATATGGTGGAAGTGATGGAACAAGCTCAGAACATGGAAACTCCGGAACGACAGCTTGAGTATATTATTGCAGGGGCTATTGATAATGTCTTCAGCAATCCAGAAGTATTCCGTTTCTATCTTCATTTGCAAACACAACCAGAAGCAGATCAGGAGCTGCTTCCATACAGTCGTTTTCTTGTCGAAGAGAACGCAAGACAGTTTGAGTTTCAATGTGAGATTTTTGAAAGGCTGGGTGTGCAGGAAGCGCGGAAACGATCGCTATACTTTTCTTCCACGCTTCAAGGGATTATGTTGATGATAGCTACGTATCCGCAGCAATTCCCTATAAATGAAATAAAACAGCAAATCATTGACGAGTTTTGTCGCTAGTTTAATAGGTAACGAAATGCATAAGTCGAATGAATGAAATGAATGCAATTGAGATCAACGTGTGAGATTTGATATGCTTATCAAATGATAAAAAACAGGGAAGTGGGGATAGGATAACATGAATGATGGATTCCATGCAGGATTAATGATACTTGTTGCCATGATAGCCATATTAACACTGTTTTTATTGCGTAAACCAACGAAAGGTTCGGTTCTCATTGGCTTGATTAGCTGGGTGGCACTAAGTGCGTATTTTGTAATAGAAGTAATCGTTATTCGTGCAACGACCGTACCCTATGATTTTCTGAAACAACCGATGAGTGACCTAGGGGTAACTGCTTGTGGAACGGACACATATGAACTTGCCTCGTACGATATTTGTTCACCCTATCATTGGCTAATGAACTGGACTTTTTTTCTAACTGGTCTGTCAATTTTGGTAGGGGCGGTTCTTCTTTACCCTTTATGGCCGAAAGCTAGGTCATCTAAAGTGGCAACCGTTTTTATTGGAATTTTTGGAATAAGCTATGGGATTTCAGGTATCATTCCTGCAGATGTGAACTTTTATTGGCATACACTGAGTGCGCTTCCTGGGATGGTAGTGCAGATTCCCGCTATGATTCTAATCAGTAAGGTTACCTATAAAAAAATGCCTTACATAGCTTGGTGGACCATTGTTTGTACCGTGGTGACTATGGGGACGCTTTTCATGCTATTCTTGCAGCCGGTATTCACGGATATTCCAGGTGGATTGCTGCAGCGTATATTGTATGGCTCTGTCTATTGGTGGTTAACGGTAACAGCTATTATTTTCTGGAGAAAACATTGAGAAAGCAAAAGTAGGGATGTGCCAATGAACCCACGGTGGTGCATCCCTGTTATTTCTATCGTTAATGGGAAATAGAGGATCGCTGCAGAAAATGCTTCATTAACAACGGTAAAGAGATAAGAATTGGTGGATCTGTGATTTCTGGTTTCCTCATGATCAGATGGATATCAGGTACAGGTAGTTTTTTATCGATACAAATGGGCTCTAGGTGACGGGCGCGTAATGTTTCATGCGGAATAAGAATAGATTCGGCATTTGTTTCCCATGATACAGCCGTTGCCATGATAAAATAAGTACCAACAGGGATATTGGTTATCTGAAAATAATCCGTCTGCGTTAGTAAGGTGCCGCGGATGGGAAGTCCTTCTGGAATCGGTTTAGGGAAAAGACCTACAAAAATAATGCCATGAAAAGCTTGCGATGTCTGAATGGTTCCGGATACTTGCCGCTCAGAATAAGCGTTTATTTGCCTGTGTTGCCATTTGCCTTGTTTTAAGTCTGTCATATACCGTTCGGGATGCTGAACAGACGAACGAAATGAAGCGGGTGTCATGCCGATACTTTTCGTAAAGCGCGTGGAAAAGGTACCGAGACTTTGCTGTCCGATTTCAAGACCGATATCACGAATGGGGAATGAAGTGTCTAACAATAATTTTTTGGCAAGCTGGAGTCGTAAGCTGGAAATAAAATAGATGGGAGATACCCCAACTTGTCCTTTGAACATACGGGAAAAATGATAGGGACTATAGGCTGCCTGTTTAGCAAGTGATGTGAGTGTTAGGTCCTTATCCAAATTTTGCTGTATATATACAATAGAATCCTGAATCGTTTTATCTGGTATTAACATCATAAATCCCTCCCTTGGTTACGAGTATAACGCAAAAAAGGAAAAAATCTATGATGATTTTTGATTTTTATATGATTTTGCATCGATTTATCACTATCATTTTTGTCAACCTAAAAACAAATAATAGGCGATTTGATGCGTTTTCTATTTTTTATAAATCAAATAGCGAATATAGCTCTCCAGCGGCCCTGCTATGTGACGTTGTTCCATCAAGTATGCAATGGATAAAGTAAAGAGCCACATCAGGATGCCAACCATTACAGAAGTGGTGACTGTTAAGGAGGACCCTAAATCGAAGCCAATAGGGGAGAGAAGCATAACTGTCAACACCTCATGAATAACAAAAAACGTTAACGATCGTTTGCCCATCGCTGCGATGGCTTGTATCATCACTCCTTGTTTTTTAATAAAGATTCCAAGCAGTCCAAATAGTGCTGCATAGCCAAGCCCTCCTGCAAAACCTGTGATAATATGAAGGCCATAAGCAAATCCTGCAGTGAATAGAGAAGGAAACCAAACATCATTGATTAGTACAAGTGGAATAGCGCCTGCAAGTGAAATCGTTAAGCCACTAATGGTTAGCAGCTTTAATCGTTTGATATGCTGCTGCTGTTCTGTCAAGATGTTGATGTTCCCTAACCAAATCCCCATTAGTACAGAAGGTATAATGGGAAAGGTGATATGGGTGAACAGTGGAATAATAGGGATCGAAACCACCCGCTCCAGTATGGTATCGAAGTAGGTTTCCTGACCGGTTAATGCTATTGGTAACCCATAGGATTGATTTTCTGCGATTATGCCGCCCCATAAAAAAGGGATATATACAAGACATATCATGGTAGAAATAAGGGTATACTTTTTTATCTTAGTATGAGCCTTTTTCAAGCTAGGGGTCAACAAAAGTCCGGCAATACCATAAGTCATTAAGATATCCTGACCGCCTGCAACACCTGCGAGGACTGCACCAAATAATATCAAATACCAGCAACGCCGTTTGATGATGCGTTTGGCTTCATTTGTTCCATTTCTTTCTGTTTGTTTACGGTAAATCATGGAGAGTCCATAACCGAACAATATGGCAAATAAGGGGCGTGCACGATTATCTACCATTATTTCCATTAATACATTTAAGATGTGATCCAAGGCTGTACTGCCAGCCACTTTGGTTATCACACCAGGTTCGATAGTATATAAGAACAATGGAATATGCGAGAGGATAATCAAAAAGAGCATCAGTCCTCGTGCAAGATCTAGGGATAGTGCACGTTTGGCGTGCATTGTTTTAGCGGTTTTTGTCTCGACCATGAACCTTCCTCCTTTTCAATTGCTATTATGATTGTCCAATTAATTTGTTGTTTAGGTAATATAAAAAATTGTTTGATTAATTATATTTTTGGTTACATAACCAAAAATTATCATCAAGTATCTTTCTTGTCAAGTACTTTTTAGGACAATTTGATAGTTTTAAAGGGAATATTTTTATACAGGGGAAAGAAAAGTGCATTTAATCAAAATAAAAAAGACTGCTTTAATCGTGTGTAGCAGTCTTTTTATACTTGTTTTAAATTGTCAATTATTTTATTGTGCGTCTGCCAACGCTTCTTCTGCTAAGTCAAAGAACTCACTAACATGGATGGATACGCCAGAGATGGCATCCGTGTGTCCTTCATCATCGGTATATTCGATATCTGTTGGATCTTGTGTTTCTAGTAAATGTGCTTCTGCTAACTCTGCTTGTTCATGCCATTCTAATTCAGCGTCACTATTTTCTACCATTCCATATTCACCATTAGCGGAAACGGTGTCTTTATTATCGCCACCATCAGTATGCACTCCATTCCAATCAGCAGCTACAATATAGCCATCAATTACCGTTAAATCAGCAGTATACTTCCACCCTGAATCAGGATCAAAATCGGCTTGTTCTGCATGGTAAGCACCGTCAGTATAGTCACCTCTGCCCACAGGTCCATTATTTAGTGCTTGTTGGGCAAGGTCAAAGAATTCAACGACATGAATGGAAACGCCTGAAATTGCGTCGGTGTGCCCTTCATCATCAGAATATTCAATAGCAGCTGGATCTTGTATTTCTAATAAATATTCTTCAGCTAATTCTGCTTGCTCATGCCACTCTAATTCAGCGTCACTATTTTCTACCATTCCATATTCACCATTAGCGGAAACGGTATCTTTATCATCACCGCCTGCTATATTGGCGCCATTCCAGTCAGCAGACACGATGGAGCCGTCTTCTACTTCTAATGTAGCGGTATATTTCCAGCCGCTATCCTCGGAAAAGCCATCTTCTTCTGCAAAATAAATACCATCTTCGTATTCTCCTGGTTCTGCCTCAACTTCTGGTGTTTCCTCTGTTTCTGTTGTGTTATTACCGCTCTCCTCATTTTCTGAACCATCTGCATCCTCTGTGTCAGAGCCACAGCCAGCCATTACGAGAACAAAGAAGAGTGCACTGATTAGGAACAGAAACCCTTTTTTTCTTTTCAACATCATCGCCCCATTTCTTTTTAAAAATTTTGTTCAATCTTTCACAATTCCATTATAAATGATCGCTAATATAAATGCTATATTAAAGTTAAATATTTCACATAATAGTCAACTTTGTTTAGGAGGATAACTTAATGAAAAGTTTATAATAATAATCTTTATAAGCTAATGTTATATGATTTCACATGTGGAATATCCAGTGATATTGTGAATATTCAAACTTTATAATAATAAGTTTGTCATGTTTCTCGTTCAAATGCTTGTCTTTCATTTTCTACAACAATCGTTTAAAATGAAGAAAACTTATCGGTGAGGAGAATTTGATGTACACCAAAACTTTTTTCTGCTTGATTCTTATGTGCACTTTCTTTCTGTTACCTGGCTTCGTATCAGCGGAAGATTTTGGACCAGAGGAATGGCAGCAATATCGAATGAAAAGTGATAAAAATGCGGTATTTGATAATGGGAGTGATCCGCTTGAAAGTCAAGTTTACGAAACGGCGGATGAAGTAAGGGCGACGCCGGTAGTTGTCGGTGATAGATTATTTGTGGGAAATCATAATTCTGGTGATTTATTTGCTTTTGATATTGCAAGTGGAGAAGAAATCTGGCGTAATCAGGCACCTAATTGGATTCATTCAGAAATGATTTATCAAGATGGTACTATTTTTGTAGGTTATGGGAATCGCTATTTCCAGGATAATGGTATCCGAGGTACAGGGGAGAGTGGTGTCTTAGCATTGGATGCGGGAAATGGCGATATTTTATGGAAGTACGTAACGGAAGGAGAAGTTATGCCTACTCCGGTTTATTATGATGGTGCTGTGTATGCAGCTACTGGAGATCGACATTTATATAAGTTAGAACCTGATTCTGGTGAATTGTTGCACAAAGCAGAAATCGGCTCCACTGTCAGTATGTCGGCACCGAATATTACGGATGATCAGCTGTTTGTAGGCGGGAGCAGTCCATCACCTTACACATTCTCAGCCTATTATTTAACATCAGATGAATTTGCCTGGCAGACAGAATTCCCTGAAGTTATTGCTGGTCTTGATGATGTGCCACCAGCCGTTGCAGACGACCTGGTTATTACGACGGCGATAGAAGGCACACAGGAAGAACCAGAGCATAAGATGTATGCGATGGATACGGAAACAGGAGAATTAGCATGGGAAGCTAGTTTTGGCGTTGGTCAGTTTGTCAAAAACAATAAATCTGGCGCACCTATCATTTATGAAGACATGATCTATGTGGGAAGCCCGATCACCAAAACATTTTATGCGTTTGATTTGGATACAGGGGAGAAGCAATGGGAATTTGAGAATGAAGTGATGAAAGCACCTCCTGTTGCACAAGATGGGGTAGTTTATTTTTCGAATGCGGAAGGATTTATTTATGCGTTGGACGCTGAATCAGGCGAAGCATTAGGAGAGAAACAGCTACAAGGTGTATTGGCTCCTGCAGGTCCTATTATTGTCAATAATACGATGTTTATTGGTAGTCAGGATTCCAATGTATATGCCGTTCCAATTGAAGAATTTGGAGAAGATGTATTACAACATGCAAGTAAACATACTGGAATCAATCAGACCATGGTCTATACAATCGGTGCTTTGCTTCTCATTGTCCTTGTTATTGGTTTGGTATGGTTGAAAAGACGTCGTCAAAGAGGATAAATGATGTGTTACCACCAGCTTTAAAACCTGATGAATGATCATGTTTAATTGTCAATCCTTCAGGGAACCAGTCATTGTAAAGGAGGATTGGTAACATGACAGATGGATTTAAAGATAAAGTAGAGGGAGCAAAGGATAAAGTAAAAGGGGAAGCAAAAGATGCGTATGGAAAACTAACAGGTCAGAAAAGTAAACAAGCAGAAGGCAAAATAGATAAGGCGAAGGGTTTTGCCAAGGACACGAAAGGAAATATAAAAGATGCCAAAAACGAAAATGAGGAAGAAAACGATCAGCGCTAAAGGGATAGTTATAGCAGACAGGACGCTTATTTGAAAGTGACCTGTCTGCTTGTTTTTAGCATATAGATGTAACTAACCTGAAATTTGACTTGTTCAAGGCTCTGGACAGACTTGGATAGTGATAAATCGTTAATGTAAACTAATTCGGGGGCCAAAAACGCTTGCTTGACTTATTTTTCTAGCAGCAACGTATGGTAAGGTGATCGAATTCTAGCTTTCTTACGGACTGAGGAGAAGCAAACCAGTTCCTGAGCCCATAAGAAATGAGTGATGTGCTGCGCTGCGCAAATCACGGGAGACATCTAACTCGATGCTATTTTAGCTAGTCGTTCCTTTTTGAATATAAAAAAAGAGCCTTCCTAAGAAGACCCTTTTGTTGCTTATCTAATAAATGATTTTGCTCCAATATAGTGATTTTGCCAATAATCGATACTCATATCTGCAGCTACAACACCTTCACTGCCAGTATGGATCATTTGGTTATTACCGATATAAATTCCGCTGTGAGAAGCTCCTTCTGTGTCATAGGTACCTTCAAAGAAAACCACATCACCAATCTGCGGAGAGTCCACGTGAACACCAGTATTTGCCCACATGTCACTATGAGTACGAGAAATATCTACTCCTACTTGATTGAAAACGTAGTTAATGAAACCACTGCTATCCATTCCGCTAGGGCTTGTCCCACCCCATGCATACGGCGTACCAATTACGCTTTGAGCAGTGTCAACGATATCTTGCTGGATAGAAGTATCTGTTGTATTAGAATCATTGTTGTCACTTGGCTGATCAACCTCAACCACTTCTTCTTGATTACCTTCACTGCTGGAACCATTAGTAGGTACGTCTAAGGATTGAGCAGTATTTGGACCGACAATGCCATCCACCTGCAATCCTTGATCGGCTTGGAAATCCCGAACTGCTTGTGCGGTAATATCCCCAAAAATGCCATCAATGTTATATGTATAATAACCTTGATCCTGTAGTTGAATTTGGATATCTTCTACGGATTCGTTAACGTCACCTTGTTGGATAAGTGAGGTTTGATTAGCAACGGGTTGCTCTATGTTAGGAGCGTTGCTTTCGTTAATGGAAATATCACCTTCTGAAGATCCTTCACCAGCTTTAGCAAAGACGCTGCCGCTGAATACGGGGGTAAGGGCAATTGAGGTGACAATTGCAGTCGAAATAACGTATTTTTTTAGATAATGTTGCGATTCTACCAATGTTACTCCTCCTTAAAAAATTGTAGTAGAATTAAGCGAAAGCCTAATTACCGCTTATTACGCTCAACTGTCTACTACTTTAACATCTGAACATCACAGGGGAGTTGCAAAATATTTAAGCAGGGATAACAAATTATGATAAATTATTACACAGATAAATCGACATTAGAAGTGATAATTTGGCTATGACGGCTTATTCTTCACATTTTACAAAGAACCCCATTTCAATTAGGTAAAAAGATGACACAAGCAATAATCAAAACCGTTTGTAAAAGGGATTTATATTACACAAAGAATCAAGTTGTTTCCATTCTGGGGGATCACAACTTGATTCTGAATGTAGTCTACCTCATTTGATTATCTAACCAGCTAGTTATTTTTGTGATTACTTCATTCGCTAGGGACAGCTTGGACTGCTGTTCGATAAAATCGGCTGTTTGCTGATGCGGAGGCTGATCTTCTCCTTTTCGTAAAAAATGATTGATCTCAGGGATGATCTGCCATTCTGCTTGACCGGAAACGAGTTCGGCTATAGTCTGGGCATGATCTGGCGGTACATGCTGATCATTAGCACCGGTTAGGCTGAAGGTGGGACAATGGATAGCTGGAAGTATTTCGCAGACATTATAACGCCAAAATTCTCGAATATATTTTGCGTTTATCCGTCTTCCGTTAGACATCATTACCTCTTGATCAGAGAAGAGTATCTTATTTCGTTGTTTATTTAATACTTTTTTTTGCAGGGAATCGATTTTAAATAGGCGATAAAGCAAGCTTTTCAATGATTTACTTTGTTTGAACTGCTCAAAAAACGCATCATTTTGCCGATTGGTTAAATCAATGATGGATTCTGCTAAACCGCTAAGCAAGATGATTCCCTGCACCTCCTCTTGTTTTTGTATGGCTGGGGTGATCATCGCCCCTTCGCTATGTCCTAGTAAATAAATTTGTTCAGCGTTTACTTCCGTTACTTCACGCAAATGATGGATGCAGTGTACGGCATCTTCAATAAAGTCATAGAAACCGGTCTCTAAAAAGTCTCCTTCACTTTCAAAGAGCCCTCGCTTATCATAACGAAATGACGCATATCCGCGAGCAGCTAACGCCTCCGCTATGTCTTGATATAAATACATCGCTGGTTGTTCTGCTGTATCGCCATTTCGGTCTATCTCGCCGGAACCAGGAATAATGAGAACGGTAGGGTAGCTGACTTGTTCGCTATCGGGAAAGGTGAAGGTACCTTGTAATGGATATGCTGCGGGGATCGTTATTTCCTTTTGATTGAACATTTTTCCAGCTCCTTTTGGTTATAAATTCTGTTCGATAGGTTGTTTAAAGGGTTATTCTTGCATTACTAATAATGAACATCTTGATTCCGTTTTAGGCTCATTTCGTGCTATATGCCGTCATTAGTCTTTATTTGCCACTTGGATAAGGCAAGACTCGTTGCCTGACATTTAGCGAGATTTTAACTATATAAGTTGCATGAAATCATTTCCCATTGATCGGATAGGTGCTCTTGTTCCATTTACATGAATGGATTAAACGAAGTATTATCAGGAAATAATGTGAGCAAAGACTTGCTTGTCACACGTTTTTGTTGCATTTATACGTTCAACTTATATAGAAGGGGTGACTATAAGTAATCATATCATAATTATTGAAGAGATTGTACATTGCAATAAATTGACGTTCGTTCTGCATCTCTTTAAAATAAATAATATAATGAAGAGGTTGTTCCAAAAGGAGAGAAAACTATGCACTATACCATAAGACAAGAAACAGAAACTGACTATGCTGAAACCGAACGAATAGTGAAGCAGGCGTTTGCCGATGAGACATACAGTGATCAAACAGAGCATGTTTTAGTACATAAAATCAGACAAACAGAAGCGTTCGTCCCAGAACTATCCTTCGTTGCGTTTAATGAAACCAATGAAATAGTTGGGCAGGTACTGTTATCCAAGATAACCATTGGAGCCTTCCATACTCCATCCTTGGCACTTGCGCCGGTATCTGTATTGCCTGCATATCAGGGACAAGGGATCGGTAGTAAGCTGATTGGTACATCGTTGCAGAAGGCCGCAAAGCTTGGTTATTCCTCTGTTATTGTACTTGGCCATCCAGATTATTATCCGCGATTTGGTTTTGCGCCAGCAAGCAAGTGGGAAATAACGGCACCTTTTGCAGTAGAAGATGAAGCGTTCATGGCAGTTGAGTTAATACAGGGCGGGCTAACTAATACACAAGGTGTTGTCCAGTACAGCGCACCCTTTGATCAATAATCCAACATCACTTGGCAAAATGGATATTTAAAGACAGAATCAGTATAATATAGGGAGATTGCCATCAGCAACGATAGGTCGCTGATGGCTAAGAAAAATATCTGTAAAAGAAGGGATAACTGTGTTTGTCATCATACTTTGTTTTATAATAGGTTTGGCCTCTGCCACGGTAGGGAGTTTAGTAGGACTTGGGGGCGGAGTGATACTTGTTCCCACATTATTAATTCTGCATGTTACTACGCCGTCGTTTGACTGGGCGGATACTAGTACGATTGTCGGGATATCACTGATTATTATGATTTTCACTGCGGCATCCTCCACTTATACGTATGCCAAAAATCATCGAATCGATTATAAGAGTGGTGTATATTTTATTATTGGAAGTTTACCTGGTGGAATATTAGGAGCATGGCTTAATCAGTTTGTCGAAACAGACATGTTCTCTGTGTTTCTAGGACTTTTTATGTTGGTGATCTTCCTTGTCTTTATTTTGAAAAAAACACCGGATTCCGGTGAGCAAATGCCTCTGAAGAAAGGCAGACATAAGGTGAGGAGAGAAATCACAATTGGTTCTTCTACTTATCGTTATGGGTTTTCGCCAGTTATTGCTATGTTGATTGCCTTTGTGGTGGGGGTATTATCCGGATTTTTCGGTATTGGCGGGGGTTCTTTAATGGTGCCAGCGATGATTTTACTCTTCTATTTTCCACCACATATTGCAACGGCAACCTCGATGTTTATGATCTTAACACTTAGCACGGTCAGTTCATTAACACATATCAGCCTGGGACATATCGAGTGGATGTACGTTTGGGCATTTATTCCGGGTGCTTGGTTTGGCGGTATACTAGGGGCCAAACTGAATCAACGTTTGTCGAGCACCTCGGTAGAATATTTGCTTCGCGCCATTCTGTTGTTGATTGGTTTGCGATTAATATGGCAAGGACTGTTTTAGAAGGGGGTTTGGCTAGATGATCGAACGTTTTCATTTTTATTATTGTAATGATTTACATAGTCATTTTGATCAGTGGCCAAATATTGTACACTATTTCAAAAAAGAGAAGGAGAAAAATGCACAGCGTGGTCAGCAGAGCTGGATCGTCGATATTGGGGATCATATTGATCGTTCTCATCCAATTGCAGAGGCTTTTCGTGGCAAGGCCAATATTCGCTTATTAAATGAAGCGGGGTTTGATTTTGCCACGTTAGGCAACAATGAAGGAATCACGCTAGAGCATGAAGATTTATTTCATTTATATGATCAAGCGGCATTTCAAGTAGCTTGTGCTAATTTGGATACGTTGCAAGGACCTAATCCTTCCTGGTTAAAAGACAGTATCACATTTGAAACAAAGTATCAATTAAGGGTGACAATATTTGGTTTGACGGCTCCGTTTACTGCTTTTTATCAGCCATTAGGATGGCAAGTTACTTCTCCTTATGACTATTTGGCCGAACATATTCAAGCGTTAAAAAAAGATTGTGATGTATTGATTTTCTTATCACATCTCGGATTGTCCGATGATGAAATGATTGCGGAGAAATACCCGGAGATTGATGTGATTATCGGTGGTCACACCCATCATTTGTTAAAAAATGGGAAAGAGGTTAATCAAAGCCTGTTAACGGCTGCAGGGAAATTTGGGAAGTATGTCGGTGAAGTCCATCTGGAGTGGGACCATACAGTAGGCCAATTGACGAAAAAGCAAGCCTATACAGTGGAAACAGAGTACTTGGATCGAGATCAGGCAACAGTGAATTTGGTCCAATCGATGGAACAGCAAGCAATGGAGTTACTACAGCAGCCAGTAACCGAGCTTGCCCAGCCACTAAGGGTTGATTGGTTTGCTAATACGCCGATTATTCAAGAACTGACGGATAAGTTAAGGGAATGGACAGATGCTGATATTGCCATGCTAAACGCTGGTATTTTGTTAGATGGTTTACCTGAGGGAGTAGTGACCTATGGAGATATTCATCAAATATGTCCACATCCGATTAATCCATGTACAGTGCCGTTAAGGGGCATAGAGGTACTGGAAGTGATCAGAGGAGCTTGTCAATCTTCTTTACGACATTTAGAGTTAACTGGGTTTGGTTTTCGAGGAAAAATTATAGGTGAGTTTGTCTTTAGTGGAGTCAAGGTGACGCTACAAAGCGATCAAGATGGTTCAACAAGAGTACAGGATGTAGAATGGCAGGGGAGACCGCTGAAATTAAATCGCATTTACACCTTTGCTACTGCTGATATGTTTACTTTTGGCAATATGTTTCCGGAAATTGTCCGTTCCACAAGGAAAGAATTTTTTCTTCCAGAGTTTATGCGAGATCTGTTAGCGCAAATGCTGAAACAATAGGATCCATAAACACCAAAGCAGCCTCTTTTTCATAGACTAAGAGGAAAAGGGGTGTGTTGGATGATGATGGAGGTTTATCCAATTACGATAGAAGGGAAAACATTCACAGCGATCACTGTAAAGCTACCACATACCAACCTATTGGTAATTTCTAATGAGATAGGTTATGTGATGTGCGGTGCTTTGGACGTGGAGTTATTAAATGAAAAATTGTCGGATCGCCCAATTGTGGCAGGTCGAGCAGTCGGTGTCAAGACCATTGCTGAGCTGCAAGAGGCAGAGTTAGAGAGTGTGACTCATCATGCTAGGCAATACGGATGGCAACAAGGCATGAAAGTGCGTGAGGCATTAGTAAAGATTGGCCAAGAAAAATAGATATACGTATATAAACGGCTCCCCTTATCATAAATATAAGATAGGGGGAGATTTTTTATGAAACGAAAACCAAGAGTAAGACAATGGAGAAGATCTCCAGTACATCGCATCTTCTTTCTTTCTTTCTTCTTTTTTATATTGGCACTGATTTCCAGTATACTAGTGGTCAATCAAGGGTTAAAACCAGTGCTGCTTAAATATGCGGAAGTACGTGTGACGCAAATTGCTAATCAGGCATTAGGGATTGCCGTTAGTAAGAAAATTTCGGAGGACTTAGATACGGCTGATTTATTTGAAGAACAAGTTGATGATCAGGGCAGGGTGGAGAGTTATGTGTTTAATACAATTGTGGAGAACCGCGTCCAGCGGAATGTACAATATCGGGTAGAGAATTTCTTGAAGCTCTTGGAGGAAGGCGAGCGGCCGGAGACCGGTGTGCCGATTGAAGTAGAGTTAGAGTTGGATGAATCTGAGCAAGCCTTGTTGGATGATATTCGTAAGAGGGGGTTATTAGTCGAAATCCCCATTGGCCAGGCTTTAGGCATTCCGCTGTTAGGGAATCTAGGTCCGAAGATTCCGGTTCATATGGAGGTAATCGGAAGTGTGGCAACGGAAACAACTAGTGAGATTGTTCAAACAGGGATTAATGGAGCGATAATCGAAGTGAATGTACATGTAGAAGTAGAAATGAGTGTTGTCATTCCGTTTGCTTCTAAACCAGTGAAACTAGAGCAGAACATCCCTGTAACAAAGGTATTTCATCCAGGTGATGTGCCGAATTACTATCATAATGGGGAAGGGTCATCTGATTTATCCATTCCCATTGATCCCAATCTTTCTCCTTAATGTTTATTGGGTGTAAAGGTGGAAAAGATATAATCTTGTTGCTCAAAAAAACTAGATGAACGCTTGAGTTAATTCCGATTCCGTTTTATTTCAGAGTGAATATGGACCATGAATAGCAGATCTCTGCTATCCATGGTCAACAAAAAAACAACTGCCTTTCTTTTTTAATATTTGACAGAATATTCAAACATTCGTTATACTTTCATGGATTAGCACTGTTATCTATTCATCATGTTTTCACTGGATCATGTGAGTTGGTGAACAGTAAATTCATCTGGCAAACAAATTAAATAGAAATGAGAAAGGAGCAAACATTATGGATAATCGTTCACAATGGGGAACCAGGATAGGCTTTTTGCTGGCGGCAATCGGTTCAGCCGTTGGTTTGGGTAACATATGGCGATTCCCCGCAACTGCATTTGAGAATGGAGGAGGTGCTTTCTTTGTACCCTATCTATTTGCCTTGCTAACGGCAGGTATTCCATTATTGATTATGGAGTATACAATCGGTCACAAGTATCGCAGTTCAGCTCCTCGTAGCTTCTCTAAAATTAGTAAAGGGATGGAATGGATAGGCTGGTGGCAGGTACTGATATCTTTTGTGATTTCGACCTATTATCCGATTATTATTACTTGGTCTGCCATGTATGCCTATTTTGCAATTGGAACCAAATGGGGAGATGATGGCGCAGCATTCTTTACCGGAGATTTTTTAAATTTAACTGATCCCGGATCATTTGGATCGATTGTTCCGATGGTTATGATTCCGCTCCTTGTTGTATGGATCATCGTCTTCTTTATTTTGGGAAGAGGGGTGAGGAAAGGGATTGAGTGGGCCAATCGGATTTTTATCCCAACTCTGTTTATTGTCTTTCTGATTATTGTTATTCGTGCCGTTACCTTGCCTGGTGCGATAGATGGTCTTGATGCCTTTTTTAAACCGGATTGGTCTAGTATTATGGATGGCTCCGTCTGGGTAGCAGCCTATGGACAGATTTTCTTTAGTTTATCGATTGCCTTTGCGATTATGATTACTTATGCTTCTTATTTGCCGAGAAAATCAGATATTACGAATAATGCCTTTATTACCGGATTTGCCAACTCATCGTTTGAATTACTGGCCGGTATCGGTGTTTTTGCTGTGTTAGGATTTATGGCTTTACAGTCAGGTGAAGAGGTCTCTGAAGTAGTGGACAGCGGGATGGGATTAGCCTTTATGGTCTTTCCTGAGATTATTAATCAAATGCCTGCTTCTGGATTCTTTGGTTTCTTATTCTTTGCGTCCTTGTTCTTGGCAGGTCTGTCGTCGATGATTTCGATTTCTGAAACTTATATTGCAGGTCTCCAAGAGAAATTCTCGATTACACGAGGAAAGGCACTATTATTTGGTGGCGGTTTGGCCTTCTTGGCTTCGTTATTATATGCCAACCAAGGAGGTCTCAATTTATTAGATACCGTGGATTATTTTATTAACCAATATGGTGTAGCTTTAGCCGGTTTGTTTGAGGTAGTAGCGATTGCATGGTTTGCACGTTCGTTGAAAGACTTACAACAGCATGCCGATTCGATCTCTGATATCAAATTAGGTCTATGGTGGAGATTCTGTCTGGGTGTAATCACCCCAATTATTCTAGGTTATATGATGTTGCAAAATTTAAAAGGAGATCTGAAAGAGAACTATGAAGGGTACCCCATTGATTTCCTCTTTAATTTTGGTTGGCTTGTGGCGCTTGGAGCGATGTTAATTGGTGCTTTAATTACGATGAAAAAATGGCCGGCAAAGGATCATCAGGCTTAAAAAATATAAAAGGAGGACTCACTATGTCTGCAAGTGCCATTGTGATGGCTGTGATTGGAATTGTGATTATCTGGGGCGGGTTAATTGCCAGTGTATTGCGGGCAAGAAATGCGTCGAAGGAATCATAACATAGTAAAGCTGAAACAATCCGTAAAGTGCATTTCGTGCTTTACGGATTGTTATTTTCCCAACGTTTTAAATGGGGATACGGATCAAAGGACCATTCTGTTTTGCCATTATCTTTGTACATACCATAATGAAGATGTGGCGGGAACTTTCCAGCGGTACCAGGCGGGCCGTAGCCTGTGGAACCTACCGAACCAATCGTTTGCCCGGCTTCGACGATATCTCCCATTTCCAGACCTTCCGCAAAGCCATTAAGGTGGGCAAAGTAGTGATATCTGTTATAAATATCGCGAATGCCAATACGCCAGCCACCATACTTATTCCAACCTTTCAGTTCCACAACCCCATAGGTGGTTGCACGTACAGGGGTGCCATAGCTTGCAAAAATATCTGTTCCTTCATGAATTCTTCGTCCGCCGAATCCACGGGCATCACCCCATGTGCTGCGATAACTATAATTATACCCTTTAGGAACAGGAAAGGCTGTTTCATCCAAGCTAATTGTCTGATATTGTTGAAATAGCTTGGCATAATTCATAATGGACATCACCGTTAACTCTCGATGATAATAATTCCATAACGCCGTGCGAATGTCTTGAGAAGTATAACCGCTCTCTTTTAAATAAGATGCCATCGTATATAATACATCGATATCATTGTCTTTATCGGCAAGCTGATCTCCATCACCATCTTGTCCGATACCGCCAAACATCTGCAGCAGCTCAGGGGTAGCAGGTTGTTGAAATGGTACAAATCCGTACCATTTTTCTTCGCTAATGTTTATATTAATTAAACCAGTTTCTTGACCATCGGCGTCACGTATGTTTGCTTCATAGCGATCAATCGCAGCTAAATAATACCATGGAATGAGGGTGACGGCTTCCATTTGTCGATAAAGTGCGATTTTTTCAGCGTCTGCATCCACATTTTCTTCTGCATATGCTATAGTAGATAGAAGAAAAAAACCTAACAAGGCAAATAGTAAGATACGTTGAATCAAAAATAATAACCTCCTTTTCTTTAGGGGTGGAACGACTTGAACCGTTTCTACATAGTGTGAGCAGTGCGATTATTTTCATGCTAGAAACATTTGTAAAAACTTTTACGAAAAAGGTGTGACATCGAATGATTGAAGTACAAGGAAAACGTTATGAAGTGATCAAAGATTATCGGTCTGCCTTTGAGGAAAAAGCCTTCAAGGAGAGATATGCCGATATATTAACGAAATATGATTTTATTGTTGGTGACTGGGGGTATCAACAGCTGCGGTTAAAGGGCTTTTATGATGACCAAAACCCAAAAGCTACCTTTGATACAAAATTTAGTACCTGTGAAGATTATTTGTACGAATATTGTAATTTTGGCTGTCGTTTTTTTATTGTTAAACAGGTGAACCATTAGAAAAGGATAAATATATGGAGGGAAGCACGTTGTATTTTGTAGACATGATGCAAATGAATGAAACGTTGGATTTTTTTGACCGAACCCTGCCGAAAGTAAAAGATTACTCGGGTGAAAGTGACTTGGACAAATATGCGTTGGAGCGTATGACACATGTGCTGATCGAGGCCTTCATTGATACGGGTAATATGATGATAGATGGGTTTATAATGCGTGATCCAGGGAGTTATCTGGATATTGTTCATATATTAGTGGATGAGCAAGTGATTAATAAGCAAGATCAAGGGGCTTATGAGGTATTTGTATCATTGCGAAAGCATGTTGTACAAGAATATAAGCAGATCGATCATGCCCGCTTAATGAGTGTTTTCATCGTTGCCTACGAACCTTTATCGCGGTTTAGCTCCAGTATACGACAATATCTGGCTAATGAAATCGGCGTAGCGAATACATTTACAAACAAGGGGTAAGGAGGATATACCATGAGAAAAATACGGCGATTATGGTTTCTGACGATGGGGACACTGAGCTTACTTAGTGGTCTGATTGGTATTATTGTACCGATTTTGCCGACTACTCCTTTTATTATATTGGCAGCCTTTTGTTTTGGAAAGGCTTCGCCAAGGTTGCATCATTGGCTGATCACTAACCGGTACTTTGGCCGTTATATCGCCGATTATCAACAAGGTAAGGGAGTGCCTGTGAAAATTAAGATTGGTGCTGTCTGCCTTGTTTGGACAAGCGTTGTGTTTTCGCTCTTTTTTATTCCTTTAAGTGCGATTAAGGTCATGATGATCGGCATAGCCATATTTGTAACCATTTTTATTTTCACCTCACCGTTGTTGAAGGAGAAACAGGATGTCTACCAAGAATCGGCAGCCAACCAGGTTCCAGCAAAAATAAGCAAGTGACTGTTAATAAGCCGTATCCACTGTGGATACGGCTTATTTGAGTTTTATTCATCGTCAATAGTGGATTCATCATGTTCTGCGCTATGTGCTAAGCGTGAGGAGGCAGAAGCAGCAATCGCTCCTACGATATCATCAAGAAAAGTATGGCAGCCATTGGCCTTATCGTTGAGCTTCTCCAATATTCCTGGCTTTTGCTTATCGATATAACCATAATTGGTAAAACCGATCGAACCATATACATTAACAATCGATAAGGCAATAACCTCATCAATTCCATATAAGCCTTCATCTGATTCAACAATTTCCTGTAGTGGAGAATGGAGTTTGCCTTGTTCTGCTAGGATATCTAGCTGGATACCGGTGATGATGGCATTCTGCACCTCTCGTTTCATTAGTACATGGTCCACATTCTTATAACATGTTTCTAAGGTTAGATTCTCTTGATATTTATTTTGTAGGTAAAAGACTAGATCAGCAATATCATCAAGCTCTACTCCCCGATCTTGCAGCATTTCTCTTGCTTTTGTTTCCAGTACACTCTTTTTTCGTTGATTTGACATCTAATCACATCCTGTATTCATCATTTTTGAGAGGAAAGACACATATAGTTTAATATATTTCTAAAAAAGGGGGGAATAACCATGCATTCTGTATTCTTACACTACCCGATGCAGGTTCCCGTTAAACCAATAGCTGACCAGCCTTATATGACATATCAGGACCAATCTACCTATTATTTCGTGGTGCCAAGTGCTTATTCAGAAGAAGCCGCTTTGGAATGGTACAGCATTGCCTCTTATTATCATCAACAAGGGTTTACCAATGTAACCTGCCCCATACCTAATATACATAATCAGTTTATCACGACGGTTGGTAAAGAACAGTATGTTGTCTGTTATGCTTATCCATCCAACTTCGAGCTGGAGGAGGGGCAAATGTTGGCAGCCTTTCAGCAGATTGGGTTTCAGTACCCTTATCAACCTAAGGAGATCAATCATTATGGTCGTTGGCGGCAACTTTGGTCCAATAAGACGGATCAGTATGAGTTAGTATATAAACAACTATATCAACAACGGCCAGCGAATTCAATCTTGCGGGATACGGTAAACTTATTTCCCTATATTGTTGGTTTAGCAGAAAACGCCATCCAATACTTACATGTGGTGGAACAGGAAAGGCAATTCAGTGCCAATGATCAGCCGACCATTACCTTTGGACGTTATCAAAAGGAGATGAAGGAAGATTTTATTTATAGTCCTACCTTTATATATGATCACCCCGTTCGCGATCTTGCCGAGAAGATAAGACATTTTATGCTGGAAGAAGAAGGCCTGCGCCATGCAGATTGTGAACGTTTTTTACGTTCCTATCTCTCGCAAATACCATTGTCTGCCTTTGGCTGGAAGTTATTATATGCCAGACTGCTTTTTCCGATTCATTTATTCGATTTGGTGGATCAAATCCAACAAACGTCTCGATCCACGATATCAATGGAAGACATCATCACACAACAACATAATTACCAACAGCATTTGGCGTCCTTTTTTTATCAATTAGGGGTGGATGAAAGAGACATAAATGGTATACAATTAGATTGGCTGACCAATATATAATCAACCTGCTATTTTAGATCATTCCATCCTAATGGGCAGTTCTGTATCTCATTTATGTCAGCAATAAAGTACCAGGTAGCTTTCAGCTTCGATAAACTTCGGTGAGGCTGGATGGTGAAGGACAAGTTATAGTTAATGAATCAAATCTACTCATTCGATCAGCAGCACGAGGCTTTTTTTCAATTTTAGATGAATGCACCTTGCTAAAGCAGGTATTCAGATGTATAATGTCCACTATGGAAATACAAATGTACACGTTATGCAAACAAGGGAGGCGTCTAGATGGATCAAATCAATGTTGGTTTGTGTGGCTTGGGAACAGTAGGTACTGGAGTTGTCAAGCTATTGCAAAACCATGCAGAAGAAATAAAATATAAGGTAGGTTGTGAAATTAATATAGAGAAAATTCTCGTTCATGACTTAAACAAACAACGTGATGTGGTGATCCAGCAAGAATGGTTAACCGATCAGGCAGCCGAGTTAATTGATAATCCCAATATCGACATTATTATCGAAGTAATGGGCGGTATTGAGGATACTAACCTTTTATTAGAAAAAGCAATTCAAAATAAAAAACATATCGTAACGGCGAATAAAGATTTAATGGCAGTACATGGTCAGAAACTGCTTCGATTAGCCAAAGAAAACAATTGTGACATCTTATATGATGCAAGTGTTGCCGGTGGTATTCCGATTATTCGTTCGTTAACAGAAGGGCTAGCCTCCGATCGTATCCAAAAAATTATGGGGATCGTAAACGGCACTACAAATTATATATTGACCAAAATGACAGATGACTCATTGGCATTTGAGCCCGTTCTAAAAGAGGCCCAGTCGCTTGGGTTTGCAGAAGCGGATCCTACTTCTGATGTGGATGGGCTGGATGCTGCCCGTAAGATGACTCTCTTGGCAAATTTAGCCTTCAAAATGGAAATTGCCTTAGAGGATGTTGAAGTGACAGGGATTCGTACTATTTCTCAAGAAGATATTACGTTTGCGACGAGTTTAGGGTATACTATTAAATTAATAGGAATTGCGTCTATTACAAATGGGAAAGCAGAAGTGACGGTAGAGCCAACCTTGCTTCCGATTGATCACCCATTGGCACAGGTGAAAAATGAGTATAACGCCGTCTATGTCTATGGGGAAGCAGTAGGGGAAACGATGTTCTATGGCCCGGGTGCCGGTAGTATGCCAACCGCAACGGCTGTTGTATCCGACTTGATGGATGTGGTGAAGAATATTCAGCTTGGTACCACAGGCAACGAATACGTTATCCCACAGTATGAAAAGCAATTAAAAGCAGACAATGAAAAGTATATGCAGTATTTTATCCGCATGGAAGTCGATGATCAAGCAGGCACTTTTCAAAAATTGACAAATGTGTTTACCGATGAACAAGTAAGCTTCCAGAAGATCTTACAATTACCATCAGAAAAAGAGAAACTGGCAGAAATTGTTATGGTGACACATAAGATAAGCAAACAGCAACTACTCAATAGTAGAGAAAACTTAAAACGGTTAGACGTTGTTAATGAAATCATTAGTTGTTACCGCGTTGATGGAGAATGATACGTCATTACCGTATATTAACTAGTCTATTCCAACAGGGGTTTGAACACGAATAGACGTAAATTGTTGCAAAATTAGAGGGGAGACTTATTCATGGCTTGGCAAGGATTATTAGCAGAGTATCAATCATATTTACCAATTGAAGAGAACACACCAATGCTTACATTATTTGAGGGAAATACACCTTTGTATAAACTGGAGAAATTATCAGAAAAATTTGGAATTAATGCCTATGCAAAATTTGACGGACTAAACCCAACTGGTTCTTTTAAAGACAGAGGGATGGTTATGGCAATGGCTAAGGCCGTGGAAGATGGAGCCAAGGCCGTTATCTGTGCTTCTACCGGAAATACGTCTGCTTCAGCTGCGGCGTTTGCGGCTAGAGCGGGTCTTAAATGTATTGTCGTGATTCCAGATGGCAAGATTGCACAAGGAAAATTGGCACAGGCGGTTATGTATGGCGCCGAGATCTATTCTATTGCTGGCAACTTTGATGATGCTTTGCGTTATGTGCGTAAATTGGCGGAATCAGGCGATGTGGCGTTAGTGAACTCGGTCAATCCTTATCGAATTGAGGGCCAAAAAACGGCGGCATTTGAAGTGTGTGATGAATTAGGCAAGGCCCCTGACTATTTATTTATTCCAGTTGGAAATGCCGGCAACATTACGGCATACTGGAAAGGCTTTAAGGAATATCATGAGCAGAAGCAGACCGGCTTACCGAAGATGATGGGCTTTGAAGCGAGCGGTGCAGCTGCTATTGTCCATGATCGTGTATTTGAAAATCCAGAAACAGTGGGGACAGCTATTCGAATTGGTAATCCAGCTAGCTGGCAAGGTGCCGTTAATGCCCGTGAGGAATCCAATGGAGAAATCGATGAAATTACGGACGAGGAAATGATTGCCGCTTATAAATGGATTGCCCAGGAAGAAGGGGTATTCGCCGAACCTGCCTCTTGTGCCTCGATTGCTGGATTGTTCAAGAAGCTGGAACAAGGAAAAGTAGAAAAAGGATCGACCGTTGTATCGGTCTTGACCGGTAATGGTTTAAAAGATCCAAACACGGCAATTGACTATAGTGACGTACAACCAACGGTGTTGCCGAATGATGAAGAAGTGATAATTAATAAAATCTTAGGCAGTGTCAAGGCATGAGCTGGATGATAAAGGTTCCTTCCAGCACTTCTAACTTAGGTGCTGGTTTTGACTCGATTGGTTTGGCATTAAACTTATATTTGGAATTACATGTATCAAAAGCGGAAGAATGGCTGTTTACTCCCGTTTCGGAATCGTTAAGCGACATTCCAACCGGAAAAGATAATTTGGTTTATGAAATAGTAGAAAACGTGGCGCTTCAATATGGGAAAGCGGATCAAATTCCTGCATGTCATGTAGAGATGACGAGTAATATTCCATTAGCGCGAGGGTTGGGCAGCAGTGCGACAGCTATTATCGCTGGGATTGAACTAGCTAATATATTATTGGATTTGGATTTGACGGAAAATGATAAATTGCAGATTGCGACCGATGTGGAAGGACATCCTGACAATGTTGCGCCTTCCCTAATTGGTGGCTGTGTAGTTGGTCATTATGATGGTAAGGTAAGTTACACCAAGCTTCCAGTCAAAGGGGTTACCTTTGTCGCCATGATTCCTCCATTTGAGCTTAAAACTAAGGAAGCCCGGGCTGTACTGCCGCAGACTTTTAGCTTTAAGGAAAGTGTCCAAGCAAGCAGTGTGGCCAATTTAAGCGTGGCGGCTATCTGTAAAGGCGAATGGGAAACGCTTGGTGATATGATGGAGAAAGACCATTTTCATCAGCCATTTCGTAAATCCTTGATTCCGCATTATGATGAGCTCTATCATTACATGAAAGAAGATGCTTACGGTGTTTTCTTAAGTGGGGCAGGACCGACTATGATTGCTGTAGTCGATGATAAAAAAGCTTTTGCGACGATCCGTAAATGGCAACAGGCATACCCTGATTTTCAATGGCTGCCATTACAAGTAGAACAAAGAGGATCATCCGTAGAGCAATTCGAACAAGCCGAAATGAAAGAATAATATACGCAGCTGTTATAGAGCCTGACATAAGGTTTTATAGCAGCTTTTTTTATAGATAAGAAAACATTCTTGTTATGATAAGATGTGGAACGATTCTGACCTTGAACAAACCGAGGTGCTTAGTTTTAGGCAGTCATAAGGGATCGGGTGGAATTTGCTGAATCAATCTTATGAACTCCCCCATAATATAACCGCTTACAAATTTGATTTTGGCAGCATAGGACGGACAAAATAGCATTTTGATCTTATTGTATAGGGATGAAACACTCCATTAAAATAAAAGATAAGCAAGAACTACACAATGGAGAGGAGATTAACAAAATGTCAGAACAAACAAGCGCTTTTAGGGCAAAGATCCAGAAGTTTGGCAGTAATTTAAGCGGAATGATCATGCCTAACATTGGTGCATTTATTGCTTGGGGGATTATTACTGCTTTGTTTATCCCTGATGGCTGGACACCAAATGAAACAATGGCACAGTTGGTAGATCCAATGATCAATTATCTATTACCATTATTGATCGGTTTTACTGGCGGGCGGGTGGTATATGGTGCCCGTGGCGGTGTAGTAGGTGCTACCGCAACGATGGGTGTGATCGTCGGCGCCGATGCACCTATGTTCTTAGGTGCTATGATTATGGGGCCTCTTGCAGGTTACTTAATGAAAAAAATTGACGAACCATTCCAATCAAGGGTTCGACAAGGGTTTGAAATGCTTTACAATAATTTTTCAGCAGGAATTCTTGCCGCATTACTAGCGATGTTGGCTGTATCTGGGGTAGGGCCGATTGTATCTAATTTAACCAGTTGGCTTGCGTCAGGTGTAGAGGCTATTATTAATGCAGGACTACTGCCTATTGCAAGTATTATCGTAGAACCAGCTAAGGCGCTATTCTTAAACAATGCGATCAACCACGGTATATTAACACCGCTTGGGGCCGACCAAGCAACTCAAGCAGGGAAATCGATTCTCTTTCTAGTAGAGGCCAACCCTGGACCTGGTTTAGGTATCTTACTAGCTTTTGCTATCTTCGGTACGGGTGTGTCGAAGTCGTCTGCTCCAGGGGCAGCTATTATTCAATTCTTAGGTGGTATTCATGAAATTTATTTCCCTTATATCTTAATGAAACCTACTTTGTTGATAGCTGCGATTTTCGGCGGCATGTCTGGTATATTCACCTTACAATTATTTGATGGCGGTTTAAGAGCAGCCGCTTCCCCTGGAAGTATTTTTGCTGTGTTGGCGATGACTCCTGGTGATAGTTATGTGGGAGTAATACTAAGTGTCATTATAGCAGCTTCGGTATCTTTTGTGATTGCCGCTTTTATCTTAAAAACATCGAAATCGTCAGAAGATGATTTGGCTGCGTCAACAGCGAAGATGGAAGCAATGAAAGGGAAGAAAAGCAGTGTGAGCAGTGCATTAACAGGAAATGATGAGAAACAAGCAGCACAAGTGGAAAAAGTGATTTTTGCCTGTGATGCGGGGATGGGATCGAGTGCTATGGGCGCTTCTTTGTTACGAAAGAAATTTAAGGACAATAATATTGATATCGAAGTAACGAATAAGGCAATTAATGAAATTCCAGCAGACGCCGATATTGTTATTACACAAGCAGCTTTGACAGAGCGTGCTAGAAGTAAACAGCCATCAGCGGAACATATTTCAGTAGATAACTTTTTAAACAGTCCTAAATATGATGAATTGGTGGAACGAATGAAAAATACGTAAACGATACTAATTGGAAAAGGGGGTGAATGGTCATGTATCTATCGGGGCGTGAAAGAAGTATCTTAGGATATTTGTTATCTAGTTCAAATCATAAAACCGTTAAGGAAATTGCTGAAAAGTTTCAAGTTAGTGCACGAACCATTCACCGTGAGTTAAGGAGACTTGAACATTCGTTATCACATGACAATGTCAAGCTAGTAAAAGAGGTTGGCAAAGGAATCATGGTGGAAGGTTCAGCAGAAAGTATAGCAGCGCTCAAGAATAAAGTGGCACAGATAACGGGAGTGGAATTAACAACAGAAGAAAGACAATCGATTTTACTGCACACCTTAATTCAATTAAATGAGCCGGTTAAATTATATACGCTATCTCTTGAGTTAGACACAACTATTCCAATGATTACACAAGATTTAGATGAAATAGCAGATCGCATAGCCAGCTTTGGTTTGGAACTAATAAGAAAAAGGGGGTATGGCGTACAGGTAAAGGGAGAAGAGGCACAGAAACGTGCGGTACTAAGCCACCTTATTTCCAGCCATATTGATTTGTTTCAATTTATAGACCGGATTAAGGCTAAAAATAAAGAGCAATCAGAAACCACAGAAACGATTGCCGATCGCTTACTTGGTTTGATTGATCCATTAAAACTGGAGTTGATTGAACAGCAAGTGCAGCAAATGCGTCATCAATTACCTTATGATTTGGCGGACGGCGCTTATATTGGTCTAATTGTTCATTTAGCCTTAGCTGTTGAACGTTTACAAAAGGGAGATACGATTCATTTTGATGAAGCGTACCGAACAGAAATTAAAAATACACCCGAACATCAAGTAGCGACTGAGATGATTGAACGATTAGGAACCGCATTTCATATGCAAATTCCACAAGACGAAGTGGGTTATATTACCATGCACCTAAGAGGGGCAAAACTACGTGAGAACCAGGATTATTTATTAGAAGATACAAGCCTTAACTTGGCATGGAAGGCAAGGGAACTTATCGAATTTGTGAATGAACACATGCAAACCCAGATTGAAGGGAATACCCAGTTTTTAAATGATTTAACGACCCACCTAAAACCTGCAATTTACCGAATTAAACAGCAGATGAATATTAATAATCCCATGCTAGCGGATATTAAACGTGATTATTTGGAATTGTATACCGTCCTGAAAGAAGGGCTGGTCACGATATTTCCAGAACTTCAGGTGCCTGATGAAGAAATTGGATATTTAGTGCTCCATTTTGCAGCTATCCTTTTACAAACAGAGGAACGACGCCATTTGCGAGTACTGGTTATTTGTTCAACTGGGATTGGTACTTCTAATATGCTTGCGAGTAAATTAAAAATAAGATTTCCTGAAATCGACAGGGCAGACCATCGATCGTTTTTTGAACTAGATCGTTCCACTGCAGAAGGCTATGATTTGGTAATATCGACCATGCCATTGGAGACAGTTGACTTAGATTATGTACTTATCTCGCCTATGTTGTCAGAAGAAGAAGCGGTAAAAGTGAAACAGCAAATTGACAAGCTTTCACTGAGAACTTCTCGTCACAGGCACAAGCTTAAAGCAGAGAATGGATCGGCATTTATTGATAATCTGCAATCGATGCAGCGCTATGCCGAGACAATTCTGGAGATTTTGCATGGTTTTACTATTTATTCGATCCCGGGTCACGATTACTTTTTGCAGGAAGTGTGTTTGATAACAGAGACAATCGGTTTGGTAACGGATAAGCAAGTATTATTCGACAAGTTAAAAGAGAGAGAAAGACATGGCGGTTTAGGGATTCCAAATTCAGATATTGCCTTGTTTCATACGAGATCAGAGATAATTCAACGTCCAAGCTTTCTCATTTTTAGCTTACCTTATTCTGTTAATGTGCAAGCCATGGATGGTTCTTACCTAGCGATTAATCGTATCCTGTTAATGCTTGCCCCAACCTCTGCACATCAAGAAGCGTTAGACATTTTAAGCCAAATTAGTGGGTTGCTTATACAGGATCAAGATACATTGCAGCTCTTTGCAAATGGTAGTGAAACGAAAATTTATCAGTATTTAAGCAGAAAATTTCAACTATTCATGAATGAAAAATCTGATATATAAGGGAGTGCCAACAATGACAAAACAAATGTTAACTGAAAACAATATTGAATTACATCAAAGCTTTGAGACAAAGGAACAAGCCATTCGACAAGTAGGACAGATTCTCTTAGATAATGGCTATATTAAGGAAACTTATATTAATAAAATGTTAGAGCGTGAGGCTCTAGTCTCTACGTACATGGGGAACTATTTGGCAATACCGCATGGTACGGAAGATGCCAAAACAGAAGTGGTAGAAACAGGATTGTCTGTCGTAACGGTGCCTGATGGTATTGACTTTGGTGATGGCAATGAAGTAAGGGTGCTGATCGGGATTGCCAGTCAAAAAGATGAGCATCTGGAGATATTGTCACAGATTGCTATTATCTGCTCAGAAGTAGAGAATGTGGAAAAGCTGGTGAATGCCTCAAAAGCAGCAGAAGTGATCGACTTATTACAAGAGGTGAATTAATATGAATGCTGTCCATTTTGGTGCAGGAAATATTGGAAGAGGCTTTATTGGATTGTTATTAGAGCAAGCTGGCTATCATATCACCTTTATCGATGTTAATCAACAACTGATTGAGGAAATAAATAAACGACAATCGTATAATGTACACTTTGCAGATGACACTAGTGAATCGCAGACGGTGCGACAGATATCCGCTGTTAACAGCAAGGAAGATCCTTTATTAGTTACACAAGCTATCGAAGAAGCAGCTATTATTACGACAGCAGTTGGTGCATCAGTATTACCGATGATTGCAAAGACGATCGCAGAAGGACTACAGCAACGCATCCATACAAATAAAACACCCTTGTCGATTATTGCCTGTGAAAATATGATTGGTGGCAGTTCCAAGCTCAAAGAAATGGTTTATCAGGAGATTACACAGGACGAAAAAGCAACATTTGATCGTTTATATCATTTCCCAGATGCTGCCGTCGATCGAATTGTGCCCAATCAGACAAATGATCATATATTGGATGTCACCGTTGAACCCTATTATGAATGGGTCGTGGATCGATCTGCAATAAAAGGGCCGGTGCCAAGGATAGAGGCGATTCACTATGTGGAAGATTTAGGGCCATATATCGAACGAAAATTATTTACCGTTAACACTGGGCATGCCGTGATTGCCTATGTGGGATACAGTAAGGGTTATACCACGATAATGGAGGCATTAAAAGACCGATCGATTCTGCAAACGGTACGAGGTGCTTTAGAGGAATCGGGGCAAGCATTGACGGAAATCTATGGTTTTGATCATCATCAGCACCAAGCTTATATGGAAAAGATAATCGAACGTTTTCAAAATCCATATCTTTCCGATGCTATCATTCGAGTGGCAAGAGGGCCGATTCGGAAGCTTGGTCCAAACGATCGTTTGGTAAAACCTGCGCTCATGTATTTAGACACTACAGGCAAACTTCCTTATCACTTGGTTACGGCCATCGCTGCTTCTCTAACTTTTTATAACGAAGCAGATGAAGAGGCTGTGCACTTGCAGGATATGATAAAAAAGCAGGGTGTAGTTGCCACCTTTGCAGAAATGAGTAAGCTATCTTTAACACACCCACTGACTGAGGCAGTGATGGAACAATACCAGTAATGTGAAAAGGTGACCCAGTTATCAGGGTCACCTTTCTTAAAATACTTGTTCTATTTCCGTTACACCAGGCACTTCAGCCATTAACGCCCGCTCAATCCCTGCTTTTAAGGTGATGGTTGAGCTAGGGCAATTACCGCATGCCCCCATTAGTCGTAAGCGTACAATACCATCTTCCACATCGACCAATTCCACATCACCGCCATCACGTAAAAGGAACGGACGCAATTTATTTAAAATTTCCTGTACTTGTTCCGTTTGTTGCTCCATCTCTTAAGGCCCCTTTCTGTTCTTGAAAGCTTTATTCGATAGTGATATGATTTCCGTAAAACCATAATCACGCCATTGATAATCATTCTCCCTTTTATTTTAGCGTTTATTATTTTATTTGTAAACGAAAGTGTGTTAAAAATAAGAGAAAAGCAAAGGCGTATCTAATGGATATAAAGGTGTGATAAGATTATGATTACGATAAAAATAGGATTTTGTGTCAAGAATTTGGCGAAAGGGACCGAGCAGGTACGCCAAAAATTATTAAAAGATCCGGATATGGATGTAGTCGAATATGGTTGCACAAGCTATTGTGGTATTTGCCGACGGTACCATGTAGCGATTGTAAACAGCCACCCGATCAAAGCGGATACACCAGAAGAACTGCTTGACCGTATTTATGACTATATTGACAATGAATTAGTCGATCAATTTTAAGAAGGGAAAGAACAGGAATGAATATACCATTCACTAAAATGCATGGACTTGGAAATAGTTATATTTTTATAAATATGTTTGAGGTTACTTTAGCAGAAGGCATATTGGCTGATCTTGCCATTGCGGCTGCCAATAAAAATACAGGGATTGGTTCGGACGGACTTATTCTGATTCATCCGACAGAGCAGGCAGATGTGGGGATGCGGATTTTTAATAAAGATGGCTCTGAAGGAAAGAACTGTGGTAATGGGTTACGTTGTGTGGCCAAATATTCGTATGAGAACAAGCTCGTTGCTAACAAACAGTTTACGATTGAAACGAAGGCGGGCAAAGTGACGGCGGAAGTGCACGGTGATCGGGAATTGATCTCGGAGGTCACGGTTGATATGGGTGAACCTATTTTGCAGCGATCGGCCATTCCAATGACAGGAGAAGACACAGCGTCGGTTGTAGCAGAACGTTTTGAAATAGATGAAAGTAAATGGGAGTTTACCGCTGTATCGATGGGGAATCCACATGGCGTGTTTTTTGTGGGGGATATTGAAGAAGCTCCTTTAACCACCTTAGGACCAAAAGTGGAAACAGATCCACGTTTTCCAGAAGGAGTAAATGTGGAATTTATTGAACAAGTAAACGAAGAAGAACTCCATTTCCGTGTATGGGAAAGAGGGTCTGGTGTGACGCAAGCCTGTGGTACAGGAGCATGCGCGGCTGTTGTCGCAGCTGTTTTAAATGACAAAGTGAGCAAAAATAAAGAAATAACCGTGCATTTAGCAGGAGGCGACCTATTTATTACTTGGGCGGAGAGTGGTCATGTCTGGATGCGTGGTGCAGCCGAAACAACCGTTGAAGGAAGTTTTCTTTGGCATAAAAAACAAAAAAATTGAATTCATCGCTAGCTGTTTGTATACTTAATTACAGAAACGTTTGTTAACTAAATGGGAAAGGAGTTTTCCAATGATTTTAAATATTACTGATGATGCAAGATTACAGATAAAAGAGATGATGAAAGAAGAGGATGCCGACCGTGTTCGTCTGCGTTTTGGTGTGAAAGGCGGTGGCTGTAGTGGTCTTTCCTATTCACTGGGATTTGATTATGATGTAAATGAAGAATTAGATCACACAGAGACGTCGAATGGTATCCCGATCATCATCCAAAAATTCGATATTGATGTGATCGAAGGCACTAAAATAGATTATAAACAAAACATGATGGGTGGCGGCTTTACCATTGATAACCCGAACGCGATTGTGTCCTGTGGCTGTGGCTCTTCTTTTAAGGCAAAAGCACGAGAAGGAACACCGGAGAATTGTTAAAAAAATAATGCTTTTTAAGCGATCCGCAACCCTTACCCACACTGTCTAGTAGTGAGGGTTTACAACCTCTTTGGTAGATAATGTTAAAATGCCAAAGGGGTTTTTTGTAGAAAAAAGCATATAATTATTGATAGGAAGTCGTGTGCCAGCTGAAGAGGGTGAACCAACTGTAAAATGTAAAGAAAATGAAAAGTAAGTTGGCTAATCAACTAGAATCAGTAGGATGTATGACAGAAGATGAAAAAGGCAGATTCCTTATTTAGAAGGCGACATATGATGAAAGGTTATTTATGAAAACAGGCGAAGGGCCCTATGACTTTACAAACCCTTCGCCTTTTTCTGGTTACGCGACCATCTTAAAACATGCTTGTTGAGTGTTTCGGCTGAATTCTAGCCTTTGGATCCATGTAGGATTTGGCATTATTAACAGCCGTTGGTCCCTCACCAAAGCCAGAAGCAATCAAGTTTACTTTACCTGGATAGGTACAAATATCACCAGCTGCATATATACCAGGAATGTTGGTTTCCATTTTTGAATTGACGACAATGCTGTTTTTATCAATTTCCAGTCCCCAATTCTTAATCGGACCAAGTGATGAGATAAATCCATAGTTAACAAGAACATGGTCAATATCCAAAATGATTTCTTTATCCCCTTTGACTTCTTTTAAACGAACTTGCTCAATCAAATGATCCCCGATTAAACTCTCAGGAACATAAGGTGTAAGTAAATTAACTCGAGAATTCATCAGGTTTTCGACACTCGCTTCATGAGCTCGGAAGGTATCACGACGGTGTACTAAGGATACTTCTTTGGCAATCGGCTCTAGCATAAGGGCCCAATCGACCGCAGAGTCTCCACCGCCAAACAAGACGACACGCTGATCTCTAAACTTGTCCATATTATCGACGAAATAATGGAGATTGCCCTCTTCATGAGCTTCGGCATTATCTATCGTTAACTTTCTTGGCTGAAAAGCACCGTTACCACCTGTGATAATGATCACCTTTGTATAATGCTCTTCTGTGGGTGTTACAATGCGGAAAGTCTCGTCATCTAAACGTTCTACTTGTTCAACAGATTGATTTAAGACAATTTCCGGCTCGAATAAATCGGTTTGTTCCTTTAGGTTATCGACTAATTCTTGTGCACGGACCTTTGGAAAGCCTGCGACATCATAAATATATTTTTCAGGATACAAGGCACTTAACTGTCCACCGATTTGTGGTAGACTTTCAATGATTTTGACAGAAGACTGTCGTAATCCACCATAAAAAGCAGTAAACAAGCCGACAGGACCAGCGCCTATCACCGTTATATCATAAACTTCTTTTGACATTTCTTGATTTCCCCCTTAATGCAACGCTCAACGATTTTTATTTTAACATAATTTCATATAAAGTGTCATACTTTATTACTTGCTAATTGAGAATTTTTATCACAATGCTAATCGTCCGTAAATCCTCATTTCAAGATGCCAAAACCAAAGAAGCTAAGTAGGGAAGGTGGAAGTAGACAAAGTTCGCTGTACTAGCGCTTCCTGCGCGTTGAAAATTTCCATATAGGATAGTTTCACTTTATCATGATAAAAATTATTAGTACTAAATCATCATCAAGGGTTGAAAAATGTTGAAAAAAAGTCTAACATATTAAAAGGGATGAATTCTTCTCGTTGATTTGTTAGAGCATTTTACGTGAAGAATATCACGAGCTATTATAGAAAATATTTAATAATGGATGTGAAGAAGATGGGTCAACCAAAAATTGTTGTTTTAGGTGCGGGGTATGGTGGTTTAACAACCGTTACAAAGTTACAAAAAAAGCTAGGGGTAAATGACGCGCAAATTACTCTTGTCAACAAGAATGACTATCACTATGAGTCAACGTGGCTGCACGAAGTATCTGCTGGTACAATTGCGCCGGATAAGGGGCGTTTTAAAATTACGGACGTGATTAATTCAGCGACGGTTAATTTTGTGCAGGATACCGTAACAGCTATCAAACCTGATGAGAAAAAGGTGGAGTTAGAAGATGGTGAATTGGATTATGATTACCTAGTTGTTGCGTTAGGTTTTGAGGCCGCTACTTTCGGTATTCCTGGATTATTGGAGAATGCCTTAACGATTGGCAGCATTAACAAGGCTAGATTAATTCGTGAGCATATCGAATACCAATTTGCCCAGTACAATAATGAAGCAGAAGCAAAACAGGAACGCTTAAACATTGTTGTAGGTGGAGGTGGATTCACTGGTATTGAATTTGTCGGTGAAGTAGCCAACCAAATTCCGAAATGGTGTGAAGAATTCGACATTGATCGTAGTAAAGTGCGTTTAATTGTAGTAGAAGCAATGGATACGATTATGCCTGGATTTGACCCTGCATTAATTGAATATGCAATGAACTCACTAGAAGGACGTGGAGTAGAATTCAAGCTTGGTGCGTTCTTAAAAGAAGTACGAGCGGATGGCATTACGATTGAGCAAAATGGCGAGAAAGAAGATATTCCAACGATGACAACCGTATGGGCAGCAGGTGTACGAGCTAATCATTTAGTAGAAGAGTCGGTCTTAGAGGATAATCGTGGTAAGGTGGAAGTATCTGCTGAATTACGTGCACCGTCTCATCCAGAGGTCTTTGTTGTTGGAGACTGTGCCTTAATATGGAATAAAGAAATTGATCGCCCATATCCACCAACTGCACAGATCGCTATGCAACAAGCAGAAACTTGTGCACATAATCTTATTACCTTAGTAAAAGGTGATGGAGAATTACATGGATTTGAATTTAACGATCGCGGAACGGTTTGTTCATTAGGTGAAAATGATGCGATGGGTTCCATTTTTGGCGGTAAGAAGATCTATGGCTGGACAGCCACCGTCATGAAGAAAGTCATCGATAATCGTGCCCTACTGAAAACAGGCGGCATCGGTCTGATGTTGAAAAAAGGTAAATTCAATATTTTCACTTCTAAATAAGAACAATCGAGCAAAGCAGAGGAGAGGATACCCTCTGCTTTTGCTCTTCCATCTGAAAGGAATCAAGACATGAAAAAAGTGATATTTAGTGTGGAAGTTGTTGATTTATCTTGTGATGAGGAAGAATGTCCATTATTTAAGTTACAATCGTATGAACAGGATTGCACTCTGACCTGTCTCATTATACAATGTTAGCAGAGGTTGTTAGAAGTGAAAGAAATGTGTGATCAAAGAGGAGCAGACAGATGATACAACTTTTTATTTCCGTGCTTTTGTTTTTTGTGTTATTTTTCGGTATCAGTTTTATTCTTAATATGATTTTAAGGCAGACTTGGCTGATGGCCTTTGTATTCCCGATTATTGTCGTTTTGATTGTGGATACGTTCTCCTTTTTTACTTATTTTACAGATCCAGGATTTGCCTTTACCACATTAGGTAGAGAATTTGCAGCATTAGGTGTTCAGGATATCGTTATTTTATCGTCAGGATTTATTGGAACCATTGTAGCAGGCTTTGTGATCAGATTCTTACGTAAGAATGGTTATCAAATGTTTTAATGTAGTAGAAAAGGTATATTTAATAACAGGAAGGAAAAGATGACATCTAAAAAGGTGTGATCTTTTATGTTTTTAAAGAAAGTGTCAAAAAGCGGATTGCTCATCATGTTATGGTTTTGGGCACTTATTGCAAGTTTCACGATGATTACCAATTTATCTGCCTTCGAGGTATTAAATGGTTTTCAAGAAACAGCTCAGCCGTCTGTTAAACAAACGGCATTACATACATCGGACATGGCTTCTCCACAAGAAACAATAGAAAACAAGCGACGCGCTGGGCAAACACAAAAAGAAAAGGAGTCGGAACACCTCCTTTTCTTTAGAACAACGGATATAACAAGAATGCCAAAATAATACCTGTTAAACCACCGAAAAATACTTCAATAGGTTGATGGCCTAATAATTCTTTTAATTCTTTTTGTTTTTGATATTCTCCTTTTTGTGCCCAACCTTTTGCTTCAGATAAGAAACGGTTAAAATCCTTGACTAGCATATTTAGTAAAATAGCTTGTTCACCAGCTTGCCTACGAATACCGGTGGCATCAAACATGATGATAACAGCTAGTACACATGAAACGGCAAACAGGCCTGAGGAAACACCGTGTTCGATCCCTATACCGGTTGTTACAGCAGTAACTGCTGCCGAATGACTGCTGGGCATGCCTCCCGTACTGAAGGCTAGGCCTGGTTTAAATTCCTTTGTAGCAACAAAATGAAGGGGGACTTTCACTGTTTGTGCAAAGATTATCCCAATTAAAGCCGCCCAAAGTGGATAATTCGTGAAAATTTCCAAAACATAACATCCTCTCTATCTCTAAAAAAACGCTCTAATGATTAGCGATTATAAACAGGTATCGCTAGTTTTCTAAACCCCTCATCTCACGTTGCCTCATTCATAAATTGAGCTGGTCGTTGCTTGCAGAGACCATTTACTTATTTAATAGCTGCTTCTAATGACACCTCAATCATGTCGTTAAAGGTTGTTTGTCGTTCTTCGGCTGTTGTTTCTTCACCTGTAATAATGTGGTCCGATACGGTTAGGACAGAGAGTGCCTGTCGATTAAATTTAGCTGCTAAGGTATACAAGGCAGTGGTTTCCATTTCGATCGCCAGCACATTATATTGATCCAATAGAGCGAGCATTTCTTTCATATTATCACGATAAAAACTATCACTTGTAAACACATTCCCGACTCTTAAGGCAAGCCCTTTATCTGTGCCCGTATCATATGCCTTTTTCAGCAAATCAAAAGAAGCGGTCGGTGCATAATCAATACCGCCGAAAACCATGCGATTCATTTGCGAATCGGTAGAAGAGGTGCTTGCTAGAATAACATCCCGAACCTTGACATCTTTTTGAATTGCCCCACAGCTTCCGACCCGAATCAAGTTTTTGACATCATAGCTTTGGATTAATTCATTGACATAGATGGAGATAGACGGAACGCCCATCCCTGTTCCTTGTACAGAGATTTTTTGGCCTTTATAGGTACCAGTGTAACCATACATGCCGCGAACTTCATTGTAGCAGTTTACATTCTCCAGGAATTTTTCTGCAATATATTTTGCACGAAGCGGATCGCCAGGCAGTAAAATAGTATCAGCAATTTCTCCTTGTTTTGCTCCAATATGTACACTCATTGGGATAGAACCTCCTTCATAATGGTTATTGTAGGGATAGAAACACGAGTAACGGTAACTTCCATAAATAAAAATTATCACAAAGTCCCGATAATTACAAACAGAAGCGTAAGAGATGTGAAAGATATGGAATTTGTACCAATAAAGAAGGTGATTTTGTTTCTAATTTTCTCATTATCGTATATAATGGGAGTAGTAAGCTTTTTTATATTAACAAAAGAGAGTTTGCTTTCTTGTGAGCTGATTCATCTTTTGGAAAGAAAGCGCTATCATTAAGTATACTGGAGGAGGAAGTGCAATATGAAGGAGCAATCGTTTCATATCGAAAGCGACACTGGAATTCATGCAAGGCCAGCTACATTACTTGTGAATAAAGCTGGTCAATATGAATCACACATTGAATTACATTATAATGGAAAAACAGTTAACTTAAAATCAATCATGGGGGTTATGTCACTAGGTGTACCACAAGGTGCCGATGTGAGAATTACCGTCGATGGTAATGATGAAGAACATGCCATGGAAGGGATCGCAGCAACCATTGCAGAACAGTTTGACAAATAGAACAGGGGCTGATCCAAGCCCTTGTTTTTTTGTAAGTAAAGCATGTAATCCAATCCTTGGTATAATAGGACTTGTTTCATTGATTGGATAGGTGCTCTTGATCCATTTACACGAATGGATCAAACAAGGTATTATCAGAAAATTATGCGAGCAAAGACTTGCTTATCACACGTTTTTTCTTATTTGAAAGTATAAATCCTTGATATCATAAGATTTGAAACTATTTTAGCCTTGATCGCTCTGGTTATCTTGTTCAACGTCATTTTTCTAAGGTATCCTTTGTCGATATGTGATACAATGAATGGTATAATGCTTGTTTACAAAGGAACGTGATAACTATGATGGAATTTCTCTATTTTCCCGAGGATAAAAGTTTGTATATACCTGCTGTCATCACCTTGATCATTTTTGTGACAGGAGCAATAGTGACCATGTCACTGATCAAGAAAGCGGCAAAAAAAGAACAGCAGAAATTTGAGCAAGAGTATCAAGATATGGATCGGCATGATTAGAATCGCTTCGGTCCGTCCATAATAAAGGATGGATAATGAAGAAGAGAGGCGAATAATGATGCGAATCAGGCTGATTATGTTTGTGATAATGATCGTATTGCTAACAGCGTGCCAAGAAAATGAACGTTCACCACTAGAAGTTCGCTTATATAATGCAGATAAGGACGCGGTAGGAACGGCCAGATTTAATGAGTTAGAAGATAATGTAGCAGTACAAATAAAGGTAGAGGGACTGGAACCAGGTTTGCATGGTGTTCATATTCATGAATATGCCAAATGTGAAGGGCCAGATTTCGAAAGTGCGGGCAATCATTTTAATCCGGAAGGGAAGGAGCACGGGTTGATGAATCCAGATGGTGCCCACTTAGGTGATATGCCTAACCTTGAAGCAGGGCAGGATGGCACTGCGGATGTAGAATTCGATTTACCTGGAGCGACATTAATGGATGGAAATAACTCTCTGCTAAGGGAGGATGGTACATCGATTATTATCCATGCTGATCAAGATGACGGTGTTTCCCAGCCTGGAGGTAACTCAGGAGCACGTATTGTCTGTGGAGAAATCACCTTGAAAAATCAGCCGGAGGAAGAGGCCACGGATCCAACTGAGACGAATAATAAAGAGGAGTGAGGGAATTCCCTCACTCCTCTTTATTTTCGTGCTTCCAGTGCATAGATAATACGCGATGTTCCTTCTTGTACAACGGAAAGCGGACAAGCTACATTCATACGCATAAAGCCATTGCCTTCTTCTCCGAAAGAAGCGCCATCATTGAGTCCAACTTTCGCCTCTTTCTGCAAGAAATCCTTTAATTGATCTTGATCCAGTTGTAATGATCGAAAATCAAACCAGATCAGATAGGTTCCCTCAGGCTGAAAAACGTTCACATCGGATCGTTCCTGAAATGCCTCTATTACGTGATCAATATTGGTTTGCAGTTGCACAAGTAGTTGATCAAGCCATTCGCTACCGTTAGTATAGGCGGCATCAAGTGCAGTTACCCCCATGGTATTGATATGGTTGGCCCCTTGTTTATGGAACATCTTCTCTAATTCCGTCCTTTTTTGTTTATCTGAGACAATCACAAACGAAGCTTGAAGTCCTGCTAGATTAAAGGTTTTTGTCGGGGACATACAGGTGATAATATTGCCCTGCATATCATTATCCACTGTAGCCGTCGGAATATGCTTGTTTGGGGAAAAGACAAGATCAGCATGTATTTCATCGGAAAAAATCATGACATGGTATTGTTTACACAAGTTTACCATCTTTGTTAATTCCTCTTTAGTCCAAACCCGTCCTACCGGATTATGCGGGTTACATAAGATGAAGGCCTTAACTCCTTGTTTTAATTGCTTTTCAAAATCGTCAAAATCGATTTCATAGTGTTGATTATTTAAACGTAATTGATTTTTGACAAGTGTTCGTTCGTGTTTCTCCACTATGTCATAAAAAGGAGGATAAACCGGTGTTTGGATTAGTACCTTATCACCCTTCTCTGTAAAAGTTTGCATGGCCATCTGTAAGGTGGTAATGACACCAGGGCTGTACATGATATCTTGTTTTTTAATCTGCCAATCATGACGTTCTGCCAGCCAGTTACTTACGGTTTGATCTAATGCCGAGTCGGTAATTGTATAACCGAATACACCGTGTTGTGCTCGTTTAACTAAGGCATCTTTTACTGCTGGCGGAACTTCGAAGTCCATATCGGCTACCCACATGGGCAGCACGTCGTCTGCGCCATATAATGTCTTTATCAAATCCCATTTTGCGGCTCGTGTATTTCGTCTTTCAATTTTGTTTTCAAACGAAAAAGTCATTTCATCCTGCACTCCTAACTTGTATAAATCCTATACATTATTCCATCATATCACTTGTCGAGGAAAAAGTCTTTCGATGCAATGCGGCATCTAGGTGATAATATGCAAAAAAAAGAGCAAAGCGGAAAAACGCTTTGCCATCTAAGGGGAATACGAGAAAGTCTTACACATTAATACTATGCCCGATTTTCATAAATGCTAAACCTACTTATACGCATTTTTTGGCAGAATATTTCATTTGCTATGTTCGTGTGCTTAAGCCGGCCACACGAATAAATGGATAATCGTTAGAGTAACAGCCCCGAGAATATAGAACAAAACAAGTAGGGGCATTACCCAGCGTAGCCAAACGGTCCATGGTATTTTTGCGATGGCCAGAGAAGCCATTAGTACACCGGTAGTTGGTGTGATTGCGTTCGAGATACCGTCGCCAAACTGGAACGCCATGACGGCCGTTTGACGATTCACACCTGTAAGATCCGATAATGGTGTCACAAGCGGCATTGTCAGGGCAGCTTGACCACTTCCAGATGGGACGAAAAAGTTAATAAAGCTCTGCATCAGATAGATCCCCATCGCTGAAAACGTGGTAGGAAGCTGACTAACCAGGTTGGAGGCGGTGAATAAGATCGTGTCAATTGTCTTGCTTTCTTCGAGTACAACGAGGATCCCGAAGGCAAAACCAACCACTAATGCTCCGACTATCAGGTCTTTACAGCCATTAATAAACGCTTCGGCAATTTGATTGACACGTAAGCGACCGATAAATCCAGCGAATACGCCCATCACTAAGAAGAGAGAGGCGATCTCCATGATATACCAATGAAAGTAGATAACGCCAATGGCTAACATGATGATAGAAGCAATTAATAATCCAATAATGATCCATTGTCTCGTTGTTAGCCTTGTTTCGTGCTCTGGGAATGTTTCCGTGATCGTTCGCTGCTGATCGATTTTATACATTGAGCTTTTTTCAGGATTTTTTTTGATCTTTTTTGCATAAAGCATGACAAAAATAATACTAATAGAAACAAAAATGATCCATATGATAAAGCGTACTCCCATACCTGAGAATTGTGGTAGTTCTGCAATTCCTTGAGCTACACCAATTGTAAATGGGTTCATAAAGGAAGCGGTAAAACCTATGCAGGATCCGATAATCACCATTCCTGCACCGACCAAAGAATCAAAACCTAGTTTCAGCGCCAGTGGAACCAAGATCATGATAAACGGTATGGTTTCTTCTGACATGCCAAAAGTTCCGCCGCCCAGAGCGAACAATAGCATGACAATGGGGATCAGATAAACTTCTTTGCTGGCTAATTTGGTTGCTACACTGGCAAATCCTGTTTCGATGGCTTGGGTAGCACTCAAAATACCAAATGCCCCGCCCACAATAAAAATAAAGAAGATAATCTCGGCACCTTGAACCATTCCTTTATGAACGGCCTCAAAAATGCCAAAAAATCCGGTCGGGTTGGAGCTGACTGCTTGATACGTTCCATCAATCACAACCGTTCTTCCTTGTTCATTCATTTCACGTTCAAATTCTCCCGCAGGTATGATATAGGTTAATAAGGACGTTAGAATAATAAGTCCAAATAATAGGACAAATACATGGGGGAATGTAAATTTCTTTTTAATTTTGTTTTCAGTAGATGGTGCATGGCCATCACTCATTTTCTTACTCCTCCTTGGGTGGTTCACTATTGCATTTTTTCGAAAAGAAACAGGTAGTTTACCCTTTCAAACATAAACTACCTGTTACGATGGGTGTATACCTTATGATTGGCGGTTAAACGCCTCTTTAATCGCATGTAGTAAATCTTTATTGGCGATAATATCGTAACCAGTGTGAGCTAAGGAAAGTACTGCGTCATGAATTGCTGCTTCGCCATCAGGAGTCATCGTTTTATCAGCGAACTCCTTGGTGTGAAACACAAGCCCGGGTTCATTCAGGCCGACAAAAGGGTGGATCGCAGGTACTACCTTGCTGACATTTCCCATATCCGCTGATCCCGTTGCTGGTACTGCAGGGTAGACAGGATTGGCGCTGTATGTCTTTAGATGTTTGGTAAACGCAGCGGACAGGGGTTGGTTAGTTACCATATTATCATAGCTTAATTCATAATTTGATATCGTCAAATCAGCTCCTGTCATTGAAGAGGCACCTTCCGCAATACGTTTTACCTTGGTAACAACGTCATCTAATACCTCCCGCTGATTGGCACGAATATAAAATTGTGCCACGGCTTCTGCCGGAACGATTCCAGCAGCTTCACCGCCTTTGGTAATAATACCATGCATTTTTACATCGGAAGGGACATGTTGTCGCAATGCATTGATGCCATTAAATAATTGAATGACGGCATCTAATGCATTAATCCCTTGTTCGGGTGCCGCTGCTGCATGGGCTGCTTGTCCTTGATAGGCGAACTGAAGAGCATCCATCGCCAACATTGGTCCACTTTCAGAAGAAACATCTGCCCCGTGCACCATCATTGCTACATCAATATCATCGAACGTGCCTTGTTCACTCATCGGCACCTTAGCACCATTGGTTTCCTCCGCTGGTGTACCAAGCACCACTACTTTTCCGCCAATTTCTTCAATCTGTTTACGGAGCATAACGCCAGCTCCAACCGCGAAAGTGGCAATTAAATTATGGCCACAGCCATGTCCGATGCTTGGTAAGGCATCGTATTCTGCTAGATAGGCAATGGTTGGTCCAGGTTTATCACTGGAGAATTCTGCTCGAAAAGCCGTTGGTCGTTGCACAATCCCGGTTTCTACATCAAAATCATAGGAACGTAGATAATCAACTAGCAATTTCATCGATTGGTATTCTTGATCCCCTAATTCGGGGTTTTCAAATAGTTGTTTGCGAATTTGGAATAATTCATCTTGGATGTCTTCAAAGTCTTTCTTTAGTGTCATGTTGCGCCTCCTAAAAAGATTCAATCGTTTTGCATTATATCATAAGGAAGTCTGCACAGAAAAGAAGAATATCCTCACTGGTTTTACCTGGTAATACTTCCAGCAACTCAGCCTAAGTTTCTGCTTTTTTGAATGTGTCAGTGCTTGGGATTAGGCATTTTATGTATAGTATGTTAACATTATTCGTTGTTTAAAAAAAGAAGAAGCGGCTATAAATAGAAGAGAGGGGTGTAAATGGTGACCGTTAAATATCAAGTCGGAGATATAGTAGAAGGTATAGTGACAGGCGTACAGCCATATGGAGCCTTTGTTTCTATCGATCAGGACACACAGGGATTGATCCATATATCTGAAGTAACGAATGGTTTTGTCAAAGATATTCATGCATATATACAAGAGGGCGAAACCATTAAAGTAAAAATAATTGAAATGGACAATAAGGAGAATAAATTGGCGCTATCGATTCGAGCGATTGAGGATCAATTAAAAAAAGAAAGTGTGATTGCAGATAAAGAAGGCGAACATGGCTTTCATACTTTAAAGGACAAGCTGCAAGAATGGATTAAACAATCAGAATAAGCAACATCAACCCACCTGACTGTTAACAGGTGGGTTGATGGAGATTAAGCCGTTTGCCGTTGTTCATTTTTAAATAGAAAGGCAATACTTGCTAATCCTGCGATTCCGACAATCGTGTAAATAATCCGCGAAATCATCCCAGCTTGACTTCCGCCTCCAAACAGAGACGCTACTAAATCGTATTGAAATAGACCAATTAATCCCCAGTTAATCGCACCGACAATAATAAGAATTAAGGCTAATTTTTTCATGATGGTCCTCCTTTCTTTATTTTTCAAAGTGTAAGCCGTAAGACTTCCATCAATAAACATTTCAGTTCTAAGTGGAAGCATGAACGGCTTGATTAGTTTGATAAACATGCAGTGGGTTTTCCCATTATGCGCTGTTATTGTATGGATATGCAGAAAAATTATACAACATTTCTGTTAATTGCTGATAAAAACAGTCATAATGATAAAAAAATTGTCATTATCCTAGTAGATAGCTTGATTTAACGAACAGGATTCGGTACATTAAAGGGAGACGATAAAATATTGGAGGGTTATATATCATGACACATATTCGTTTTGATTATGAAAAAGCACTTAGCTTTTTCGGGGAACATGAATTAACGTATTTAAAAGAACCTGTAAAATTGGCACATGAAATGGTACATAATAAAACGGGTGCAGGCAACGATTTCTTGGGTTGGGTAGACTTGCCGACCGATTATGATAAAGAAGAATTTGCCCGTATCCAAAAGTCCGCAGAGAAAATCAAATCCGATTCTGATATCTTGTTAGTAATTGGAATTGGTGGTTCTTATCTGGGTGCGCGTGCTGCATTAGAAATGTTAAACCATTCTTTTTATAATGAACTGTCCAAAGATCAACGAAAAACCCCACAGGTATTTTTCGTTGGTAACAGTATCAGTGCGCCATATCTTAATGATTTATTTGATTTATTGGAAGGAAAAGATGTTTCTGTTAATGTTATTTCCAAGAGTGGGACAACCACTGAACCGGCAATTGCCTTCCGAATTTTCCGTAAGTTCTTAGAAGAAAAATACGGAGTGGAAGAAGCAAGGAAACGGATCTATGCCACTACAGATAAGGCAAAAGGTGCGTTAAAGACACTTGCGAATGAAGAAGGCTATGAAAGTTTCGTCATTCCAGATGATGTGGGTGGTCGTTATTCTGTTTTAACCGCCGTTGGACTATTACCAATTGCAGCAAGTGGTGTTGATATTGAAGCAATGATGAATGGTGCGCAAAAGGCCCAGGAGGAATTGAACGTGGCCGATATCGAGAAAAACCCTGCATATCAGTATGCAGCCGTACGTAATGTCCTTTACAATAAAGGGAAAACAATCGAAATGCTGATTAATTATGAACCGTCCTTGCAATATTTTGCAGAATGGTGGAAGCAATTATTTGGCGAAAGTGAAGGCAAAGATTTTAAAGGAATTTACCCATCTTCTGCCAACTTCTCAACCGATTTACACTCATTAGGCCAGTATGTACAGGAGGGCCGTCGTGATATTTTTGAAACGGTACTTCATGTGGAAGAACCGAAGTCCAATATCACAATTGAAAAAGAGCAGCAAGACTTAGATGGGCTTAACTATTTAGCTGGAGAGACGATTGACTTCGTTAATGAGAAGGCCTTCCAAGGTACATTGTTGGCTCACACGGATGGTCAAGTGCCAAACTTATTAGTACATGTACCTAAGTTGGACGCTTATACATTTGGTTACATCGTCTATTTCTTTGAAAAAGCGTGTGCCATCAGTGGCTATCTATTGGGAGTAAATCCATTTGATCAGCCAGGGGTAGAGGCATACAAAAAGAATATGTTTGCCTTGCTTGGTAAACCAGGATTTGAAGAAGAAAAAGAAGAACTAGAAAAGCGTTTATAATAGCATGCAACGAAGCCCCATAGGTGATGACTTATGGGGCTTTTTTATGAAAAAGTATACAATTCTTGATATCTTAGGAACCGGATTAGCTTTCTCCAGACCGCGAGATTGAATCTTATGGACTGAAGAACCGGATTAGCTTTCCCCAGTCCATAACATCCTTACAGACTGTTCAAATGCAGCATATTCCCAAAGCGAAGTGTTTGCCTAGCATAAAAAACCAGTCAAACTCACTGCTAATAAAAGTGGTTCTACTTCACATCATTCATCTTCCATTTTTTTATAGTGCTAATGTGTTGCCTCTCTCCTCCTTTTTTCTGAAAGTGAGAAGTACCATGGTTTGCTAATTAGGCAATGTTCCTTTTTAAGACGGAACAAGGGAAATGGTTACGAAAAATCAACGTTTGTGCGTATGATATTTCGATAAACGGAGATTGTAAGGACAAAGGAGGAATTCCATTGTTTCCATTAGAATCCACTGTTACAGACCGTACATTTGACTATCAAAAAGCAAAGGGTATTTTAGAGGGTCAAGGTTTTTCATTAGGAGGATCCTGGGATTATCAGCACGGTTCGTTTGATTATAAACTAGCCAACGATGACGGTTATCACTTTTTGCGTATCCCATTCCGTGCAATACGGGGAGAAGTGGAGCAAGATGCTGTGATTGTTATCGATTCACCGTTTATTTTAACTCACCGCTATCAAAATGATAATGATTCGACGGCAGAAAGTGGGGTATTGCAAGCATCCTTTAACCAATTTCAAACACCTATAGACAAAGATGGGGACATTCCATCAAAATATGTAGAGCATGCCAAAGTTGTATTAAACAATATGGAGACACTGCTTTCCTAAGCGTCTGAATTAGTAGCTGTTTATTGAAATACTCTGCTATAATAATAACAGGGTATTTCTTGAACTAGCGCAGACGTTTGGAGCAAAAAGGAGGAAGAGTTAGCATGAGTCAACTAAACATAAACTTTTTACAGGAGTTATTACATACACCCTCACCGTCCAGCCTTGAAATGAATATTCAGCGGAAATGGATCGATTATGTGAAACCATACGTAGACGAGATTCGGACAGATAATGCTGGAAATGTGATCGCCGTCAAAAACGAACAGGCTGATTTTCATTTGTTATTAGCAGGTCATTGTGATGAGATTGCTTTTGTCGTTAATCGAATCGATGAGAATGGTTTTGTATATGTAGACAAAATGGGGGGGATCAATCCTAAAGCGGCCATCGGCATGAAAGTGGAGATTCTTGGCGAGACCCAATCGATTTCAGGTGTGATTGGCGTAAATGCCCAACATCATGGCGGCAGCAAGGGTGGCTTTGAGGTCGATGATTTATTCATTGATTGTGGAGCAGAGTCCAAAGAAGAAATAATCGACACCATACAAATCGGAGATCTGGTAGTGTACCGGAGGCAGTCAGAGATCTTAATGGGTCGTTATTTATCGGGGCGGGGATTAGATAATCGAACAGGTGCCTTTATTGTTGCTGAAATTATGCGAAGACTGCATGAGCAAGATATTCAGATTGGCGTATATGGAGTAAGCACCGTCAACGAGGAAACGAATATGGGTGGCGCCTATTTTGCGGCAGCTGGACTTGAACCGGATATGGCCGTAGCCTTAGATGTAACTTTTGCTACAGATTATCCAAGTGCTGATAAGCAAAAATTTGGTGACATTCGCTTGGGAGGAGGACCTGTCCTTGCCAAGGGGGCACCGATTAGTCGTCCATTTAATAAGCTATTAGAACAAACGGCACAAAGGCTTGGCATGGATGTACAATATGAATTAACATCCAGTCACACGAGCACGGATGCTGATAGAATGCGATTAACTGGTAAGGGTGTACCTATTAGCCTGGTCTCATTACCATTACGTTACATGCATTCACCAGTGGAAACCGTTAGTATTCGAGATATAGAAGAGGAAATAGAACTAGTGACGAATACCATTGCGGCGATGACAGGGAAAGAAAGTTTAAATCCTCTTGACTTATAAGAGATTTTTAAGGCCCAACAATCAACAGTTTGTAGTATACTAGATAAAGAGTTTTTACGAATCATCAAAGAAAAGAAAGGGGGGTCATACTATTGAAATCAACCTCAGGAAATCTCTACCGTCTGATTGTATTATCGATTATGGGTACGATAGCGGTTGTGCTGATGTTTTTAAGTTTTCCATTGCCGTTTCTCCCTCCTTACTTGAGGATCGATATCAGTGATATACCTGCATTGGTTGCTGGTGTTATCTTTTCGCCAATGGCAGGTGTACTAGTCGTTGCTATCAAAAATATATTATATTTATTAATTACGGCGATTTCTGATCCAATTGGTGTGGTTGCTAATTTCGTGGCAGGGGTATTATTTATAGTGCCAGTTGCATATATGTTTAAGAAACATCGAACCAAACGAAGTGTTATTCATGGATTATTAATTGGTACGGTGTTCATGGCAGTTGGAATGGCCGTAACAAATTATTTCTTGTTTCTACCCGCATATAGTCTTTTTATGGGGTGGGATTCCATGTCTCAAGCTGTTAAACTCCATACTGTACTTATAGGATTTTTACCGTTTAATTTTATTAAGGGAATAGCAGTTGGGATTCTTTTCTTGCTTTTGTTTGGTAAGTTAGAAAAATGGATTCAAAAGACTTAGAGCGTCAAATACTGTGTATATCCGCAAATAAAACAGGCAGTGAAGGGTATCTTTTATCCCTTCCTGCCTGTTTTATTATTCATTCGTTATCCTGCCTAAAGTACAGCGCGCACTCGCGATTAGTTCGTCCTTCTCATCGGTAACAGTAATACTCCAGATCATGGTCATTCGGCCGATGTGGATAGGCGTAGCTTCTGCAATAATTTTACCATCTTGTTTTCCTTTGATATGATTACAATTTATTTCTATTCCAACTATCGATTCGGTTTCGGGATCAACATGTTTCATCCCGCCAAGGCTTGCGGCAGTTTCTGCTAAGGCGACAGTTGCACCGCCATGCAGAAAGCCAGCTGGTTGTTTAATCTTATCGGTAACAGGCATTTCGATGATAACTTGCTTTTTGTCTACAGTTATCGTGCGCATCCCCAGAGTTGTCATCAATGTCATTAGGGCTCCTCCTTATAATGGAAAAACAATTTGTATAAGCAAGGAAACACCAATTAATCCACCGTACATCGTGTTTGTTTTTGCAACGGCAACCATTGCGGGTATCATGCCTACATTCGTTGTATTGGCTAAGAATTGGCGAATCGCTTTCCGCGCCTTTAAGATGCTAAGCAGGCTGATCGCACTGTATATTGGCAGCAGACCAGTGAAAATAAAGGAAGCGGTGAGACAATAACTCACTAGCATTAAGCTTGATAATAGAAAGATGGCACGATTTCTCCCAAGCAAAATGGCGAGTGTTTTACGTCCGTTTTCCTTGTCGCCGTCTAAATCTCGAATATTGTTGGCAAGTAGGATACAACCAATCAGAATAGCGATTGGTATCGAGATAAATACTACTTCCCACGTCATTGTCATGGATTGGATGAAATAACTGACTCCAATAATAACCGTCCCCATTAAAAAACCAGAAAATAATTCGCCAAAAGGGGTGTAAGCAATTGGCAAAGGTCCGCCCGTATATAGATAACCGATCAACATACATATGACGCCAATCAATGCAATCCACCAGCTAGAAAACAAGCAGATATAAACTCCTAATAAAACAGCTACAGCGAAAAAAGTAAACGCCAACTGTTTCACTACTTTCGGTTTGATCCCATCTCTTACAATGGTTCCACCAATGCCGACAGATTGTTCATTGTCTAATCCACGTACGAAATCGTAGTATTCATTAAACATATTAGTGGCTGCTTGAATAAGCATGGAAGCTAACAACATAGCTAAAAAAACTAGTGGTTGAAAGTGACCATCAAGAATCGCCAGCATGGTACCAACAAAGACGGGGATGAAAGAAGCGGTTAAAGTATGTGGACGAAGTAACCTCCACCATATATGGAAGCCAGGCTTCTCATTTAAATGATTTGCAGTAGAGTTTGTTTCCATTGTTCTATCCCCTTAAATAGTTATAAAAAAATGCCGTAACAGTATTAGTTTAGTGAATACTTGAAGGTGTGTCAAACTATTGTTACATCGTGTATGAGAAAAATGATATAGAAATGACGACAAAATCTCGTGAAATCCAGTTAAGAAAAACCGGGCCAAAATCGTCCGGTCCTTGACGCATAACTAAAAGTAGCCACTGAACTGCCGGTAAGATGGATTATGTAAAGTATCTAGTTCCATTATTCCATGTGGTAAAGTTGATTGTTTGTCAGTGCTAGGAAGCGCTCCGGAAATAGGTTCCGCTTCGATGCACAGGACGAGCTGAAGATCCACTAAAAAGTGCTCTTCTTTTTAGTTAGCTGAAGCCGGCCCCATGGAAAGCGTAGCCTATTCCCGCAGCGTTTGCTTTGCACAGATAAAACGATCAAACTCACCACTAGAGAAAGCAAACTACTTTACATAATCCATCTTATCGGTACCACCATTCGTTCAAGATCAAAATCGGTCCACATCCTATCATACTCAGAATTCTATGCTTTCTTATCTTTTAAAATAGTCGTCATTGTTTTCACACTTTATTCCATTGATATGTCATAAAATTCAAACTTCTTTGCGATGAAGCAATAAACAAGCTTTAACAGAACATTTTTTGCTATACTAGGAAGGAAGGTAAAAAGTGCGACTTTCAAAAAGAGTAATTTTATAATATAATGGATAGCGTTTATGAGAACATGCCCTATAATATTGGAGGGTTAGCAATGATTGAAATGCAAGACATAAACATAGATGGTGTGTTACAGTCTGCTCAGCAGCAAGCGATTAAACAGGCTGCACCAACGTTTGTCAGTGTGACGGAACAGGTGGATCCCATCGATCCTATTATGTTCTTTCATACAGGCAGAGGGTTAAGTGACAATCGGATTTTTTGGTCGAGTGCTGATCAGGAGCTGGAATTTGTTGGTGTCGGTGAGGCGATGACTTATCAAGATGGACAGGCTTCTACACAGCAGATTAAGCAGCAATGGTTAGAGGGATTACAGCAAAGTTATATTAAAAACCCGTTTGCACAATTTAAAACGGGGCCGATTGCCTTTGGTGGTTTTCCTTTTGATGGGGAAGAACAGCTGCAAACCTTATGGAAAGAGTTTGCAGGAAGTCAATTTCGTGTGCCCACCTTTCTATTAACTGTTGAGCAAGACCAGTATTTTGTAACCACTTCTTTGCATGTAGAACAAGACAGTGATTTGCCTGCATTATTGGAACAGCTACAGCGTCAAAAACAGTATTTGCTACAACGCATGGAGGCCCCTCAACAAGAGAATCACATTGTATTAAAACATGAAGTGGACCCTCAGCAGTGGAAAGAAATGGTTGAACAAGCTACCGCACAGATTGATAGAGAAGAAGTTCATAAAATTGTATTAGCAAGAGAGCTACAAGTTGAATTTGAACAGTCATGTAATATGGGAGAAGTCTTGACAAATCTGAAAAAGACGCAAAAGAATAATTATGTATTTGCATGGGAAAAAGCGGGTACTTGTTTCATAGGTGCCACCCCAGAACGGTTAGTCAAGGTAGAGAACAATCAGGTTTATTCAACGTGTTTGGCAGGTACTGCGCCGCGTGGCGTTACCATTCAAGAGGATCGTGAAATTGGTGAACAATTACTGCAAGATCAGAAGAATCTCCAGGAACACCAATTAGTAGTGGACATGATCAGACAAGCTGTTCATTCTTTTGCCACCTATGTTCATATTCCAGATCAACCGGTATTATATCCATTGAGAAACTTGCAGCATTTATATACACCGGTAGAGGCAACATTAAAGCAGGGGTACACGCTTTTAGAGATAGTTGAGAAATTGCATCCTACACCGGCGTTATGTGGGTACCCGCGCCAGACGTCTTTAGCATTTATCCGCACATTTGAACAATTAGAAAGAGGCTGGTATGGCGCGCCAATTGGCTGGTTCGACAGTCAATTTAATGGAGAGTTTGCCGTGGCGATTCGATCTGCACTTGTTGATGGTACAAACGCCTCTCTTTTTGCTGGGTGTGGTGTGATGCGTGATTCTGATGCAAGGTTAGAATATCAAGAAACAGCGATAAAATTTGCTCCTATGTTGGATGCCTTAGGAGGATCGCAATGAATCATACATCGAGTCTGACCTTTTATGTAGGAAACTTTGTCGCACAGCTCTACCGATCTGGTGTACGGGATGTGGTGATTTCACCGGGTTCGCGTTCGACACCACTTTCCTTAACATTTGCTGCTGACAGGAGGTTCCAGATTTGGGTGGATATTGATGAACGATCGGCGGCCTTCTTTGCCTTGGGTATTGCCAAGCAAACCAACCGGGCTGTCGCTTTAGTTTGTTCATCTGGTACGGCTTCCGCCAACTATTTTCCAGCTATTATCGAAGCAAGCCATCAACGGATACCGCTTATTGCCCTGACCGCTGATCGGCCACATGAATTAAGGGCGGTTGGCGCACCGCAATCGATTGATCAGATCAAATTATTTGGGGATTACGTGAAAGCATTTCATGAGATGGCTTTGCCGGAAGATTCTGAACAATTGCTTCGATATGCGTGTCATCATGCAGATCGAGCCGTTCAAACAGCCTTGGCTCCATTACAAGGACCGGTACATCTCAATTTTCCATTTAGAGAGCCATTGATTCCAGATTTTCAACAGGTCGTGCCAACAGAAATGCCATATGAAGAAGCACGGCATTACCCATCGACACATACGCAATTAACTGTGGAAGCCTTGCAGGATATCAAACAGTATCTTATGGCAAAACAACGAGTGGTATTAGTGATTGGACCTCATCAAACGGAAGGTCTAGCTGAAGCCGTGTTACGATTGGGTGAAGCTTGGGATATACCTGTATTGGCAGATGTCTTATCCTCCGCACGCATCAATACGGAAAAAAGGGTTGTCATGGATTGTTTTGATAGTATCTTAAAAAGGCCTGCCGTGAGAAAGCGAATCGGGGTGGATGTGATCATTCGTTTTGGTGCGATGCCGGTTGCCAAATCAATATTGCAGTTATTACAGGAACAAGAAATAGAGCAAATGATTGTTGATGAGGCTTTTAGTTACCGCAACCCAGTGCTGAAACAGGCGCGTTATGTGCAGGGGAATCCCGTTGATATCGCATTACAATTAGCAGAAATACCGCGAGAACAAGGGGATCGCTGGTTAGCTTTTTGGCAAAAGTTAAATCATACCGCCAAACTGGTTCTGCTTGATAACCAAGAGGAATTAACAGAAGGAACAGTTATACATGTGATCCAAGAGGTGATTCCAAAAGATAGTAATCTTTTTGTTGGCAACAGTATGCCCGTACGTGATGTAGATACTTTTTGGCACAATACAGATAAGAATGTGGCTATCGCTGCCAATCGAGGCGCAAATGGTATCGATGGTGTAGTGTCTACTGCCTTAGGGATGGGAACCACAGGGAAACGAGTGACACTCATTATTGGCGATATCTCCTTTTTACACAGCATAAATGGACTGTTGTTGGCAAAAAGATATCCGCTGAATGTGACGATTGTTTTGATCAATAACCAAGGCGGTGGAATCTTTTCCTTTTTACCGCAGGCGCAGCAGGAAAATAAGGATGACTATGAGTTACTATTTGGTACACCACAACAGGTAGATATCCAGTATGCTGCAGCATTGTATCAATTATCATCTTATCAGCGTGTGAACGATGGGGGAGAACTTAATCAAGCGTTAACAGCTAGTTATCAAACAAATGGGGTATCATTGATCGAAGTGAATACGGATCGAGATGAGAATGCAGCATGGCACATGGAAAAATGGCAAACGATTGAAAGAAATGTTTTGCAGGTTATAGAGGACAATCCATATGTTGATTAACCAATATTGGGTAGAGCGTATCGGGGATGGGGATCCGATTGTCTTCTTCCATGGCTTTACAGGTTCTGTTCAAACATGGTCATTTATCCGAGAATATTTGCCTGGATACGAGTTGATCCTTATTGATTTGCCAGGGCATGGCAAATCAATGGCAAAGGTGGATTCCCTGCAGGCGTGCTGTCATGATTTGCAGCAGGTATTGATGGAATTACAAATTACAAGCTTTCATTTGGTAGGCTACTCTATGGGAGGGCGTACGGCGCTGCTTTTTGCTTCCTATTTTCCAGGCATGATAAAATCACTCGTGTTAGAGAGTGCCTCACCTGGGCTGCAGGATAGGGAGGAGCGTCAACAAAGAAAGCAGAAGGATCAAGAGCTGGCAGCATACATCCGTCAGCATCCCTTACAGACGTTTGTCGACAAATGGGAAAATATTGCTTTGTTTGCATCGCAAAAATCGTTAAGTGCAGAGAAAAAGCAGCAAGTAAGGGAAGAACGACTGGCGCAATCCAGGTCAGGTCTGGCTACTTCTCTCGAAACAATGGGAACAGGTACGATGCCTTCTTGCTGGTCGTACTTGCCAGAATTAGAACTGCCAGTTTTTTTAATAACAGGGGAGTGGGATCAAAAGTTTATCATGATTAACCAACAAATGCACGAGCGATTGCCTAATAGTTCCTTTCAAGTCGTAAAAAGAGCGGGACATGCAGTTCACGTGGAACAAGCGGTGTTTTTTGGTACAATGGTAAAAGAGTTTTTCGCAGTGTAACTGGCTGTAAGGCTTCCACTACAAGAATCAGTGAAGGTATGAGGGAAGAGGATGGAATCCAAACAGCCAGTAACGGCCCGATTGGCTCAACTAACATTCAGCGAAAGGCCCACTGAATGAAGTTTCACTTTTTCGCAGTGTAACTGGCTGTAAGGCTTCCACTACAAGAATTAGTGAAGGTATGAGGGAAGAGGATGGAATCCAAACAGCCAGTAACGGCCCGATTAGCTCAACTAACATTCAGCGAAAGGCCCACTGAATGAAGTTTCACTTTATCGCAGTGTAACTGGCTGTAAGGCTTCCACTACAAGAATCAGTGAAGGTATGAGGGAAGAGGATGGAATCCAAACAGCCAGTAACGGCCCGATTAGCTCAACTAACATTCAGCGAAAGGCCCACTGAATGAAGTTTCACTTTATTAACCAAAGGAGGTAAGGAAATGACAGTAGATTGGGTAACAGCTCATACATTCGAAGATATTTTATATGAAACATACGATGGAATTGCTAAGATTACGATTAATCGACCAGAGGTGCGCAATGCCTTTCGTCCGCAAACTGTGAATGAACTAATTGAGGCATTTACATACGCACGTGATGATTCAAGCATTGGTGTGATTGTCTTAACTGGTGCAGGGGATAAGGCTTTTTGTTCTGGGGGAGATCAGAAAGTGCGCGGTCATGGAGGTTACGTGGGGGATGATGAGGTACCACGTTTAAATGTCCTCGATTTACAGCGTTTAATCCGTGTCATCCCTAAACCAGTAGTGGCAATGGTTGCAGGCTATGCCATCGGTGGAGGTCATGTATTGCATGTCGTTTGTGATTTAACGATTGCGGCAGATAACGCTATCTTTGGGCAAACAGGGCCAAAGGTAGGCAGCTTTGATGCAGGATATGGCGCTGGTTTATTAGCTAGAATTGTCGGCCATAAAAAGGCGCGTGAAATTTGGTATTTATGTCGGCAATACAATGCACAAGAGGCGTTAGATATGGGACTTGTTAACACGGTCGTACCTTTGGAGCAATTGGAAGAGGAAACGATCCAATGGTGTTCTGAAATGTTGGAAAAATCACCAACTGCCCTTCGTTTTCTTAAGGCATCATTCAATGCAGATACCGATGGATTGGCTGGTTTGCAGCAAATGGGCGGAGATGCCACCTTGTTGTATTATACAACGGATGAAGCAAAAGAAGGCCGCGATGCCTTTAAAGAAAAGCGCAAGCCGGACTTTAAACAGTTTCCGCGTTTTCCGTAAGTGAGAAGAAGGTCAATGCTGTAAAGGTGTTGATCTTCTTTTCTTTAAGTGCATGTTTCAAAAATACTACATCATATGATAAAGGTGATGAGGCCATCTTTTAATAAGGAGGAGCAGTATGGAGCATTGGCTGACAAAAAGAGCATTATTAACACCAGAACAAACGGCATTAGAATTAGCAGATGGACAACGGCTTTCTTTTCGAGTATTACGGGAGCGAGCACTGTCTTTTGCTGAACATTTAGCTCGACTAGACATCAAGCAGCAAGTAGCGATTCTATCTCATAATTCAGTAGATATGGTGGTGGCTTTATGGGCTTGTACCTATTTGCAGACACCGGTCGTTTTTTTAAATACCAAATTAACAAACGCTGAATGGAAAAAACAATGTGAAGATGCCCATGTCTCTACCATAATTACTTCCGAATTGCTTCGGAAACAGGCGGAAAGCTTACCAGTCGTGGTGGTAACTTTTGCAATGGTGAAAGAATTATCGGCACTGCCAGGGACAGTAAAAGAAACGATGAAGGAAGAAGCGATCTGTTCCATGATGTTTACTTCAGGTACAACAGGCAGGGCTAAAGCCGTTCAGCATTCCTACGGCAATCATTGGGCAAGCGCGATTGCCTCGGTACTCAACCTTGGATTAACAACCGATGATAAGTGGCTGGCCTGTCTTCCTTTATTTCATATTGGCGGTTTGTCTATTTTGTTTAAAAGTGTGATCTATGGCATGCCTGTTTATTTACTGGAACGCTTTGATGAAGAGCAGGTACATCAAGCTATTATGCACCAAAGAGTGACGATGATTTCCGTGGTTGCGCTGACCTGTGCGCGATTATTAGAACGTCTCGGGGATGAGCAATACCCAGAGACGTTTCGCTGCATGCTTTTAGGTGGCGGATCAGCGCCAGAGCCTTTATTAAAAAAGGCAGAGCAAAAACAGGTACCTGTGATCCAAACCTATGGTATGACAGAAACCAGTTCACAGGTTGTCACGCTGCATGAAACAGAGGCATTACGAAAGCTTGGTTCAGCAGGTAAGCCGCTTTTTTCAGCTTCTTTACAGATTAGAGATGGTCACAAAGCGTTGCCTGCAAAACAAGTTGGAGAGATTGCTGTTCAGGGACCGATGATTACGCCAGGTTATTACCAAGCAGATGCGAGCAATCAAGCTGTCTTTCATGATGGCTGGTTTTATACGGGAGACCTGGGCTTTTTGGATGAGGAAGGTTTTTTATTTGTGGTTGATCGAAGAAGTGACTTGATTATTTCGGGAGGAGAGAATGTTTACCCTGCTGAGATCGAGGCCGTTTTGCTGGCGTTTGCTGGTGTAGTTGAGGCAGGTGTAACAGGCAGAACGGATGCAAAATGGGGTAAAGTACCTGTAGCTTATGTGGTAGTAAGTGACCCAGCTATTACTGAAAATGCATTGCAGGCTCACTGTGAACAACAACTAGCAACATTTAAGGTGCCTAAACAGATTTTTTTTCGGAAACATCTTCCACGCAATGCGACCAAGAAGTTGCAACGTTATAAATTACAATAGAATAAAATATTTCTCCAGTTTAATTAATCTTAATGAGATTGATTATCAATATTGACAGGAAAGAAAAAAAGCCCTAAACTTAGAGAAAGAGATTATTTTAATTTAAACAACAAATAGTAAGAACCTGACCCATGTTGTTGAAAGGGGTAGTTCGCATGGAAACGTTAGTAGCGAAAGATTTGACGCTGGGATATGGCGATGATGTCATTATTGATGACTTAGATATAACGATTCCGAAGGGTGAAATAACGGTATTTATTGGTGGGAACGGCTGTGGCAAATCAACCTTGCTGCGCTCTTTGGCACGATTATTGAAACCAAAGACAGGTAGTATTGTTTTAAATGGAGATGCTATTGCGAGTATACCAACGAAAGATGTAGCCAAGCAATTAGCTATTTTGCCCCAAGGTCCGACAAGCCCAGAAGGTTTAACGGTAGAGGATTTGGTAAAGCAAGGGCGTCATCCGCATAAACAGATGTTTAAACGTTGGTCAAAAGAAGATGAAGAAGCTGTAGAAGAGGCGTTACAATCAACCAATATGGATCATTTGCGAGATAGAGATGTCGATTCTCTGTCAGGTGGTCAAAGGCAACGGGCTTGGATTGCGATGACCTTGGCACAAGGTACGGATACGATTCTGCTTGATGAACCAACGACTTACTTAGATATGACACATCAGATAGAGATATTGGATTTATTATTTGAGTTGAATGAGAAACGTAATAGCACGATTGTGATGGTGCTGCATGATCTTAATATGGCGTGTCGTTATGCTCATCAAGTAGTAGCTATTAAAGATAAACAGATTTTTGCTCATGGTAAACCAGAAGAGATAGTTAATTGCAACCTCATACATGAAGTCTTCCAAATGAAGGCAGATGTTGTTTATGATCCCATGTTTGGAACACCGATGTGTATTCCTCATGGACGTGGACGTTGTCTAATTAAGGAGACCATTGCAGAATCGCAAAAGCAAACCAGCCTAACAAGTTAATGAAGTAAGCCTTGCATTCCAAATAAGAGTGTGAGGCTTTTTGTTATGTTAGATAAGCGCTTCATGGTGATCGGTCTCTATTAAAAAATGATATAATATTGCGTCGTACATGTTTTAGCCTAGGATGCATACAATATGGGCAGAGGTGATCAACATGGAAAAACGACAATATTATGTGAACATAGGAACAAAAGAAATATCCCAAATTCCATATGGAAACAACGCTACTTATACGATTAAGGCAACCGGTGAAGAGGTCTTTTTATTAAGAGAAAAATTTAATGAAATACAACAGGATGAGATGGGCACGTTCGTCCGCTCCCACATCCCTTTTATGCAATACCATCAAGATCCTGAGAACCAAGAATATGACAACGATTTGCAAGAGATATACCAAATGATTTATCAACTAGCGACTCCTGAGACAAGACAAGCACTGCAAGAATCGGGGATGAAAATCGATGGAAATGAATTTTTAAAAGATTAGTTTCGGCATCAGATTAGGCGGCAACGGTAATAGTAAACCTTATTATCGTTTGTAAACATTCGCATTTGTCGAAAGAAAAAGGTAGTATAGAGATATGAAAACTTTTTATGATTATTATCACAATAAGGTGCAACTTTCTTTGGATAAGCAACAACGATTCGAGTCAAATCCAAGACATGTATGGGTGATTTGTCGTTATCAGGATCAATGGCTGCTCACCAAACATAAGGATCGAGGATTAGAATTTCCAGGTGGAAAGGTGGAGTCAGGCGAATCTCCGCAGCAGGCTGCTATTAGGGAGGTTAGAGAAGAGACTGGCGGACAAGTACAAAATATTCAATTAATCGGTCAATATTATGTGTCGGGAAAAAAAGAAAAGCTAGCAAAAAATATTTATTTTGCCTGGATCGATCGACTGGATGTACAATCCACTTATTTTGAGACAAACGGACCTGTGTTGTTACCGACGATTCCTTCCAAGGTTAAGGATAATCCTCAGTATAGTTTTATTATGAAAGATGATGTACTGACCCATAGCTTAGCGTATATTGAGCATCATCTATCATAAAAAGAAGCGTTATGCACGGGTTGTTCTGATTAAAAAAAGGCTGCAACCCGTCCGGTTCTTTATCGCTAAACCAGGCTAGATATTATACTCCTGATAAGATGAATGATGTGAAGTAGCAGGTCCATCTATTCCTGACGGTTTGTCAGTGTTAGGAAGAGTGCTGCGGAAATAGTTCCGCTTGTACCTACAAGTGCATAAGTCAACAAGCGATGCGAGCAAAGAATGTTCTTATCGAGTTTTCTATGCCGCGAGACAAGCTTTAGCGAAGGGCTTGGCCGGAGCGTTGTTATGCATACAATCTCTCAAAATAATGACTGGGCTACTTCACGGCACTGCGATTCATTTAAATTCTTTCCAAATCCTATTGTATCAAGAGAGTTATCCTTTCTTGGCTTGTATAACCATTTTTTAGTATGGACCATCCATTAAGCTGGATAAGGTCCTCATTTTTTTGTTGGAAACTAGTCAGATAATCCGTGACGTCCTCCCAGAGCACTTGCTCAGCCCATGTAAATGATCGAACGGCTCACATAAAAAATGGACGACTTAATGAGCTTCATCCCATTGGCTTTCGTTAATTGTTTCGTGCATTTTTTGCTAAAACGTTGTATAGTGAAAGGTATAGGTTTATTCATAAAATCCATAAAGCAGACTTTTACATATAGATAGTACAGGAAAGTCTTAGTGATTGATCATAGGGAGGATGCTAGAAAGATGACGAAAAATCGACGTTTATTTACATCAGAATCGGTAACAGAAGGACATCCGGATAAGATATGTGACCAGATTTCCGATTCTATCTTGGATGAGATACTTAAAAGTGATCCCAATGCCAGGGTAGCTTGTGAAACAACCGTTACTACCGGTTTGGTCTTGGTTTCAGGTGAAATCTCCACAACAACCTATGTGGATATTCCCAAAATTGTGCGGGATACCATTAAAGATATTGGCTATACGCGGGCAAAATATGGCTTTGACGCAGAAACTTGCGGTGTGTTAACTGCAATTGATGAGCAATCTCCAGATATTGCCGGAGGTGTGGACAAGGCGTTAGAAGCTCGGGAAGGCAAGATGACAGAAGATGAAATTGAAGCAATTGGTGCGGGAGATCAAGGCTTGATGTTTGGCTATGCCAGTAATGAAACATCGGAATATATGCCATTACCGATTAGTATGGCACATCGTTTGGCTAAGCGTTTAGCAGATGTGCGCAAAGATAAGACATTAGCTTATTTGCGTCCAGACGGAAAAACACAAGTCACCGTGGAATACGACGAGAATAACCAGCCAAAACGGATTGATACGATTGTTGTTTCCACTCAGCATCATCAAGATATTACTTTGGAGCAGGTGCAAGCTGATATAAAGGCACACGTCATTCAACCGGTTGTGCCCAAGGAATTATTGGATGATCAGACAAAATATTTTATTAATCCAACCGGTCGTTTTGTGATTGGTGGACCTCAAGGGGACGCAGGTCTAACAGGGCGTAAAATTATTGTCGATACATATGGTGGTTATGCCCGTCATGGTGGCGGAGCGTTCAGTGGAAAAGATGCCACCAAAGTCGATCGATCGGCGGCATATGCGGCGCGTTATGTGGCCAAGAATATTGTAGCGGCTGGTTTAGCAGAAACGTGCGAAGTGCAATTTGCCTACGCCATTGGAGTAGCCCAGCCAGTTTCGATTTCGATTGATACGTTTGGCACGAGTGACTATTCGGAGGAAGCTTTGGTTGCTGCCGTGCGCGAGCATTTTGATTTGCGTCCAGCAGGTATTATTAAGATGCTGGATTTGCGCAGACCGATTTATCGCAACACAGCTGCCTACGGTCATTTTGGGCGTACAGATGGAGACTTCCCTTGGGAAAAAACAGACAAAGTAAAGGCGCTTCAAGCTGCCTTATCTCGATAAGATAAAAAAAGGTTGTGACGCAGCGTTAGAATAAACGCCGTCACAACCTTTTTTATCAATCTGTCTGCTCGATAGTCTTTTTGTATTCTTGCGCTTTTTCTGCATATTCGGCTTGAATCCGTTTCATCTCTGCTATATCTTCCTCAGTTAAATCACGCACTACCTTGGCCGGACTGCCAAAAGCAAGTGTGCGAGGTGGAATTTTCTTTCCAGGTGGTACGAGACTACCTGCGCCGATAAAGGCTTCTTCACCGATCTCTGCTCCATCTAAAATAATGGATCCCATACCAATTAAGGCCTTTTCCCGAATAATAGCGGAATGTAACGTTACTTGATGTCCAATGGTTACATGATCTTCCACGATCAAGGGAAGATCAGGGCTCTGGTGCAATAAAGACAAATCCTGAATATTGCTATAGCTGCCAATACGAACTGGGGCGACATCGCCTCTAATCACCGCCTGGAACCATACACTACTGTGTGCACCAATTTCTACATCCCCTGTTATCACCGCATCCGGTGCTACAAAAACTGTTTTATCGATTACAGGCCATTTTCCTTTATATTGATAGTTCATTTGTGTTAACCTCCTATATAGCTAGTCCTATTTATATGATATCATATTTAAGCGTGTAATTATGCAAAAAGTGAGGGAAACAAAGTGTCCGTTAAAGTCCCAGCAAGCGCTACTTTATTAATGAAAAATGTTTATCGAAAAGTTTTTCCTGAAGTAAATAATCAATTGGCTTACTGGAAAGAAAGAGCAAGTCAGATACCTGACCCAGAATTACGCACGCAAGCATTAGCGAGCATTCGTGATAAGAAATTTCATTGCCAGGGCGGCAGTGTTTATAGTATGCTAGCGGGCGAATATTGGCAGGAAGCGATTCGGTTTATTGTCGCCTATCAAACGATCAGTGATTATTTGGACAATCTGTGTGACCGCAGTACCTCCTTGGATCCTACTGATTTTCGTATGTTGCATCAATCCATGGAAGACGCACTTTCTCCAGATAACAAGGTACAGAACTATTACCACTATCGAATGGAGCAGGAGGATGCAGATTATCTGAAGGATTTGGTGTTAACCTGTCAAGCTGTTGTACGTTATATCCCTAATTACCGCTTGTTTCAACACCATGTACTAGAATTGGAAGGGATGTATAGTGACTTACAGGTACACAAACATGTCACGCATAGTGAGCGAATTCCACGTTTGGAAAAATGGTTTGGAGAGTATCAAGAAAAATGGCCCATGTTGACTTGGTATGAATTCTCAGCCTGTACAGGTTCGACATTAGGTATTTTTTGTATGGTGGCATATGGATTGACTAATGAGTTAACGAAAGAATTATCTGAGCGTATTTTTTCGAGCTATTTCCCATTTTTACAAGGTTTACATATTATGCTCGATTATTTTATTGATCAACAAGAAGATCAAGAAGAAGGTGACCTCAATTTCTGTAACTACTATGCCAATGAGCAAGAATTAGAGGAGCGATTGATCTATTTTGTTGAACAAACCAACCAGATGATGCAGGAATTACCTGACTCTACCTTTCATGAGATGGTACAGCAAGGACTGGTTGGACTTTATTTGGCCGATCCAAAAGTGAAAAAAATGAGTCAGTATCAAGCCTTAGTCAAACGATTAATCCAGGCAAGCGGGCGTAAATCGTCGTTCTTTCACTGGAATATTCGGGTGTACAATCGTTTAGCGGGTAAAGGGTAAACAAGCATCAGCGTGTTAAGAAGCGCTGGTGCTTGTTTTTTCAATCGCAAGAATAAAAGGCGGGTGATTTCGCTGGTTAATAAATTGATATTGCAACACTTGGTAATTTTTTTGATCCAGTTGTTGGCAGTACGAAAGCAATTGATCTCGCTCGTCTGCTCCACCGGGGTGTCCGTGATAAATAACCAGTACAACACGTCCATTTTGCTTTAAAACAGATAAGATGGTATCAACGGCGCTGATCGTGGTTTTCGGCAAAGTGGTGATGGAATGATCGGCTTTTGGCAGATAACCGAGGTTAAAAATTGCCCCAGCAATCGGTTGTTGATCGAGATATTGTTCGATATGCTGATGCCCGTCATGGATGATCTCGACTTGTTTCATATTTGCGTTTGAGACTAATGAACGCGTGTTTTCAATCGCCTGCTCCTGAATATCAAAGGCATAAACCTTTCCTTTTTCTCCGACAAATTGGGCTAATTTTAAGGTGTCATGACCATTCCCGCAGGTAGCATCAATGGCAAGATCTCCGGGTTTTAGAGTGTCTGCTAATAATTGATGGGAAAATTGGATAACAGATTGCAACAAGGATACTCCTCTCTCTATTTACTCCTGCTTAGTTTAACAAATCAATCTCGAAAAGTGTATGATTTTTTCTGAATTCCTCACACTATAACAGAGGTGATCATGATGGCAACAAGGGATTCCATTGATCGCTTGCTGGAAGAAGGCCAGCAGTTGGTGCAGCAGGCGGAAGAACAATTAGAGCTGTCTAATAGAAATAATTTTATCATGGATGAAGAATATACGAGTGCCCATGTGGAGCTGGAGGCGTTGGCCCAAAGAATTGAGCGTGTCTTGCAAAGCGCTAACCCACAACAGCGAGAGCAACTTCAGCGATTCCAATTCATCGTAAATGAAAAGCTCAATGATTTGATTTTAGATCAAACCGATGTGGAACGTTATCAATAAAATAAAGTAAAACGTTATGCAGTGAGGAGATTTTTCCTCACTGCATATTAGTTGTGGGGGTAGACATTTTCTTTGTATTAGTGTACTATTTGATTAGTACACTAATACAAAGAGGTGATGATTTGTCTGTATATCAAGGTTTATGGAAAAAGGAAATCAGAATGATGCGTGGTTTTCACATATTGTTTGGTTTAGCGGTTCTTCTTATGTGGACCAGCCTGCTTTCTCAGGGTAACTGGGATTGGATGACGTTAGTTGATATGTCACCCTTTAGTTTTGTGATCATACCAGTCGTAGTGCTTTTTAGTTTAAATATGGAAAGGCATCAACTTGCTTCTTTTTTATTTGTGAAAAAACATTTGTCTAAACAAGTTTTGATTAAATTCGGGCATGGTTTACTGCTTTACATGTTGTACTATATTTGTATTGGATTGATGGGAATTGTTTTATTCTTCACTAATCATTTGGATGAGTCGCTATCTCACACTTTTTCGGTAGTAGGAATGGTTGGTATATACTTATTGGCGGTTTCTTTAGCGGGTGCTGTATTCATATTACTGGCATGGGTGCTCTATCAGTGGTGGAGAAAGAACCTGTTCACTTTACTAAATATCCTGCTTTTTTTCGTCCTTTTTATAGGAGCTATAAAAGCAATGCAGTGGTTGATGGAAATAGTGAGCAATTGGTTGGTTCTAACGATTGATGTTACAGAGGTGCATGCATTGTTTGGTGATGGACAAATTTCTCTGCTTGCTGTGTTTTTGTTCATCTGCTTAAACTTTCTTATCTACCAAGTAAGTGTCATCGTGTTAAGACGCAAGGTAGAGGTGTAAGGATGCCACCACAATTTCAACGGGATAAACCCATCTATTTGCAAGTTGTCGACCAAATCATTCAAGAGGTTGTCAGCGAGGAACGTCAACCTGGGGAAAAGCTGCCAGCAGTGCGTGAGCTTGCGCTAGAAACAGGTGTAAATCCCAATACGATTCAGCGTGTCTATCGTGAACTAGAAGGACGGGGGATCACGGTTACCAAACGAGGGCAAGGCACGTTTGTAACGGAAGATCGCAAACATATCGCCGCTGTTCGCGAACAATTAAAAGAGCAATATGTTACCTCTTTTATTGAGGATATGGCGGCATTGGGATTTGATAAACAGGAAATTATCGACCGGCTTAAACAGGAGGAGAAATATGATTAATATCCAACATTTACAAAAAAAGCGACGAGTAACCGATGCCACTTTTCAAATCGAAACGGGCAAGATCATTGGAATAATAGGTGAAAATGGCAGCGGAAAAACAACGATATTAGAAATGATCGCCGGAGTATTGCGTTCGGATAAAGGAGAAATAAATCTGCCGGCTGACCGAAGTGAAATACTCTCCTTCAGTTCTGATCAAGATTATTTTTATGACTATTTTACGGTAACACAGCTAGTGGATTTTTATCAGTCGCAATTCGCTGATTTTCATCGCGAGAAAGCAGAAGAACTCATCGATTTTTTCTCGATACCACGACAGGAGAAGATGGCCTATCTGTCAAAAGGTCAAACGGCGCGCGTGAAATTGGCCGTAACCCTCGCCAGGAATTGTCCGTTATTTATGTTGGATGAGCCTCTGGCAGGACTGGATCCAATGGTGAAAGAAAAAATCGTGCAAGGACTGATTCGATTTATTGATCTGGAGAAGCAAAGCTTGTTAATTACGACACATGAATTATTGGAAGTAGAGGCTATTCTGGATGAAGTAGTGGTCATGAAGCAAGGGAAAGTTATTGCCCAACAAGCAGTAGAAAATATCCGTGAAGAGACGTCGGTGCAAGAATGGCTGAAACAGATGTATGCCTGATTAAATTGATATTGACAAAAACCGACTTGATTGAGATAATATTTTTAATTTGATATTGGTACCTTTAATTCAGTCCCGCGAGGCTGACAAGGACAACGTGTGATACAATAGACGATAGGTGCTGTCTATTGATCGAAGGCTTCTTGTCGGTTGGGCAGGAAGCTTTTTTTATGATAAAAAATCCTGCCTGACGTTGGTACCAGTAGCTGACAAGGAGGATAAAAAATGGATAAAGAATTTTCACTGCAGCCTGTACCAGCAGCACACAGGCAAGGATTTTGGCGAATGTTTGTTGTCATGTTGGGTTTTACCTTTTTCTCGGCAAGTATGTTGTCGGGTGGAGAATTAGGTTTAGGATTGACGATGTCCCAGTTTATTTGGATGGTATTACTTGGTAATTTGATTCTTGGTGGCTATACAGCTGGACTTGCCTATATGGCTGCTAAAACAGGATTATCGACACACTTATTGGCCCGTTATGCCTTTGGCGAAAAGGGTTCTTACTTGGTTTCTTTTTTATTAGGGGGAACGCAAGTAGGCTGGTTTGGTGTTGGTTTGGCCATGTTTGCCGTACCGGTTAACAAGGTTACCGGGATAGATATGTTGCCGCTTGTGCTTATTTCTGGGGTAGTGATGACGGCTTCTGCCTTTTTTGGCATGAAGGCGCTGGCGATCTTAAGCTTTGTCGCTGTTCCAGCTATTGCCGTGTTAGGAAGTATGTCTGTTGGTATTGCTATTAGCGATTTAGGTGGTATCTCTGCCTTGTTCGACTATCAGCCGGAAACTACCTTAAGTCTAGCAGCAGCATTAACGATTTGTGTAGGTTCTTTTGCCAGTGGTGGGACATTGACACCTGACTTTACTCGCTTTGCCAATCGTAAAAAAACGGCCGTGTGGACGACGCTAATTGCCTTTTTCATCGGAAATTCATTGATGTTTCTTTTTGGGGCAGTGGGATCTATTTCCACTGGATTAGGTGATATCTCAGAGGTCATGTTTGTGCAAGGCTTAATTGTGCCAGCCGTGATTGTCTTAGGGCTGAACATTTGGACGACCAATGATAATGCCCTTTACGCGTCTGGATTAGGATTTTCCAATATTACCAAGATTAAAAAAAGCAAAATGGTTATTTTCAATGGAATTGTTGGTACGATTTTTGCGATGTGGCTGTACAATAATTTTGTTGGCTGGTTGAACTTATTGGGGGCTGCCTTACCGCCAATCGGGGCCATTCTATTAGCTGATTTCTTTATTCTTCGTAAAAGGAAATATCCTGATTTTCATAAAATGACGTTTCAAACGATCAGTTGGCCGGCGGTTATTGCTTGGGTTGGTGGTTTTGCCTCGGCTCAGTTCTTACCAGGTATACCTCCATTGAATGGTATTGTTGGCGCGGTTATCATTTATGTAGGATTGCGTCTAGCTGCCGATAAGTTAGGAGAAACAGACAAGCAAACGGAAATAGGAAAAGGGGTATCTTAAATGATATTGATGAATGCGACTTTACCAAAACAAGAGGGATTATGGAATATTCATGTAGAGGATGGTCGATTTACAAAAATAGTGGAAGCGACCGAGGTAGAAGGGGCGGTTAATCTGAATGGTAAGCTAGTCAGTGCTCCGTTTATCGAACCGCATGTCCATTTGGATACGACGCTCACGGCAGGCGAACCGAAATGGAATGAAAGTGGGACCCTTTTTGAAGGGATATCTACCTGGGCAGAGCGTAAGAAGACTTTAACGATAGAGGATGTCAAACAACGAGCAACGAAGGCGTTGAAATGGCAAATCGCTCAAGGCATTCAGCATGTGCGTACTCATGTTGATGTTTGTGATCCATCGCTTACAGCAATGAAGGCCTTGTTAGAGGTAAAGGAAGAGATGAAGAATTACGTGGACCTGCAGTTGGTTGCCTTTCCGCAAGAAGGTTACCTGTCTTATCCGAACGGGACAGAATTGGTTGAAGAGGCTTTGAAACTGGGGGCAGATGTGGTTGGCGGAATCCCTCATTTTGAATTCACGCGTGAGTATGGGGTAGAATCGATGAAACTCGCTTTTGACTTAGCCGAGAAGTATCAGCGCTTGGTCGACATTCACTGTGATGAGATCGATGATGAACAGTCTCGTTTTGTCGAAGTGGTTGCAGCAGAAGCCCATAAACGGAATATGGGAAGTAAGGTAACTGCCAGTCATACGACAGCGATGCACTCTTATAATGGTGCCTATGTCTCTAAATTGATGAAATTATTAGGGATGGCTCAAATCAACTTTATTGCCAATCCGCTTGTAAATATTCATTTGCAAGGGCGGTTTGATGATTATCCAAAACGACGGGGTGTAACAAGGGTAAAGGAATTGACCGAAGCCGGTTTGAATGTCAGCTTTGGTCATGATGATATCTTCGATCCTTGGTATCCACTGGGTACCGGTAATATGTTGCAGGTGTTACATATGGGGATCCATGTGACCCACTTGATGGGGTATCAACAAATAATTCAATCGTTTGACTATATAACAGAGAATAGCGCTGTTACCATGGATATCCAAGACCAATATGGCATAGAGCCAGGTAAACCAGCCAATTTTATTATTCTTAATGCTACCAATGTTTATGACGCGATTCGCAAACAGGCAGAAGTGCTTGCCTCTTATCGTAATGGCGTGAAGATTGCCGAAACCAAGCCAAAAGAAGCTTCTCTTTTTATGGAGGAGACAGAGCTGATTAACTTTGAGAGATAACAGCTGTTCGAGAAAACCGTATCCCTTGTTGAGATGGATACGGTTTTCTCTTGTTTCATCGGTTGTTAGTTTTACTTTGTTCAGAGACGCAGAGAGAGTTTGGCTGTTCTTCTAACGGACAAAAAACCAGCGGATTACGAAATACTGTCCGTAAGAATGAATCTAACGGACAAAAAAACGCTGAATTGCAAAATACTGTCCGTAAGAATGAATCTAACGGACAAAAAACCGCTGAATTGAAAAATACTGTCCGTAAGAATGAATCTAACGGACAAAAAACTGCTGAATCGCGAAATACTGTCCGTAAGAATGAATCTAACGGACAAAAACCGCTGAATTGCAAAATACTGTCCATAAGAATGAATCTAACGGACAAAAAACCGCTGAATTGCAAAATACTGTCCGTAAGAATGAATCTAACGGACAAAAAACCGCCGAATCGCGAAATACTGTCCATAAGAATGAATCTAACGGACAAAAAACCGCTGAATTGCAAAATACTGTCCGTAAGAATGAATCTAACGGACAAAAAACTGCTGAATCGCGAAATACTGTCCGTAAGAAATGTTATCGTACTCTATAAGGGGTAGACGCTGGCAGCTAGTCACTTTCATAACAAATGCAATTGAGCAACATTTTATTCAATCAGCAGTTTAACGAAGGGGGAGCAGGAATGTTTTTTGACGGAGTGATGCCGTTAGCGACAGAGCTTACCATCTGGGCTACCTATATCATGGCTCTTATCTGGGGTTATCGCGGGCCGCGAACATATCGACGGGATCGTTTTTTTGCAACGCAAAATAAAAATTTGCAAGAAGAAAGCGAGGAATTGATTACGACTGGTCAATTATTTTATCAAGGCTTTCAGGAGGTAGAAGACGTACGGCAGCTGTTACCAAACCAGCCGTTATGGAAACGACATGATATTCAGTTTCATTATACCTCTCGATTCTATATCTATACCGAAGACTGGTCCTGTCATGTTAGTGAATCTGTAGAAGAAAGCCGGAAAATAGTCGATTATGCCAGAATGACAAAAATGCTTGGTGCCGTAAGTTTGGAAATGGCGCCCAACTTTTTTCACCGTGTGTTACGATTGATTAATTGGATGCTTTTCTTCATATTATTTCTCACCCCTTTTGTGCTAGTAATTACGGCGGTGGAAACACGGCCAGATGGACTCCCCAATATCGGCGGGCCTTGGGAGCAGCTTAATGATGGCGGTATCGTACTCTTTTTCTATATGGTCTTCCGCTTGGGAGTGGAAACCATTCAATATCTTATGCAGAATCGACGTTCTAAAAAAATGATCAGTGAATTACAGGTCTTTCAATCGGAGCGGACGATTCAATTGATTCACCAATACTTACACCGCCAATTTTGGGGTTATTTCATCAGTTATGCCCTAGTAATCATGGTGTTTTTAGCACTCACCGCTTGGTCATTGGAATAAGGGGACGTCGGTTCCAGTAAAAAATTGTAGCATGCAAAATGAATCCTTTTTGCTTGTTCAATCGTAAACAATAGGAGAGTAAGTAAGGAGGAAGAAAAAATGGGAGTTCTATTAACGTCATTAATGAGTTTAATCTTGTATGTATTAGGTGTGATCGTTACAACTGTGGTGACATCATTTCCGACCAAAAAAGTATTCAAATTTGCTTTAGGAATATTTATTTTTGGATTTATTATCATGGCCATTATTAATTATTTTGCCATGCCAACCATTACGGTTCCCAATATGTTAACCATTAATGTAATTGTGGCGGTTATCCTAATTCCACTCTATTTATTTGTATTACAGCCTAATAAATTAGTAGAGAAGAAGGTATTACGGCCATTAGTTGGCATATTTTCTTTGGCGATTATCGCTATTATTGCGGTAGTTATTACTAGCTTTGTCACATTGGATAATGCCCAGCAGACCATTTCCGTGAGTGAAGAAGAAGAGGCAGAGCCGTTGACCAAGGATGAAACGCCTATCACGGTTGCACCAGAGTTTGCCCGGAATAAGATTCAGAAGGCGATGAGTGTGGTACCGAACCCGCAATTTTATGACCTTGGTAAGCTGCAAGTGCAAAAGGTAGACGACGAGATTGTGTATGTCGCACCGGTAGAGTTTGCTGATTTTTGGAAGTTTTTAAGAGGTCAAGAAACACCTGGTTATTTTACGATTTCGGCTACGAATGTAAATGCCCAACCTGATTTTCATGAAGATGCCATGAATTATACTAATTCTAGCTATTTTCATAAATATGTTAAGCGGGTCATCTACAATCAATACCCTAATTATATTCAAAGTGGTGAGGCACAGATTGAAGTAGACGATAACGGCAAGCCTTGGTATGTGCAAACCATTTATAAGCCGATGCACATTACCAATAAGCCGAACTTGGATCAGTTAAAAGTGGTGGTCATTGATCCCGATACTGGGGATATGCAATCCTTTGATACAGACGAGGCACCAGCATTTATCGAGGGATCGGTCAGTTCCGAGATGGCTACTTTAACCAATGATTATTACGGAAAATACGTACATGGCTGGTTAAATAGTGTGTTTGGCAAGCGAGATGTGAAGATTCCTAATCAGTCCGGATCCGAATCTGGTGTTACTCCGATGTTTGATGAAAATGGAGACATGTATTATTTTACCGACATGACGTCACCAAAGGAAAATATTGATTCGGCGTTAGGTTATACGTTAATCAATGCTCGTACCGGTGAATTAACCTATTATGGCGGAGAAAAGAATAACGGTATTATGGACAGTGAAGGGGCCAAACAGATTGTTAACAAGGAATTTCCTGAGAAAAAATGGGAAGGCTATATGCCTGTTTTGTATAATATTGATGGGAATCCAACGTGGGTCGTGAATGTATTAGATCCGAATGGTTTACACAAGCAATATGCCTATATTAAAGCCAATGATTCGGATTTCGTCGTGTTTGGCGATACGGCTAATGAAACACTGGATGCCTATCGCATGGCCTTATTACAAGATCCAGGTAACACTGGGGCAACAGGTGAAACACAGACAGAGGAAGTGACAGGCACAATAAACCGTGTGTTGGTTCATTCCACCGAGCAAGGACAGATTGTACAATTTTTAATCGAAGACGATACAACGATTTATACTGTCAACGCCAGCAAGGTACCATTAGCGATTTTCTTACAGCAGGGTGATGGAATCCAAGCAGAGGCGCAAGTGCTTGATAACGGAACGGCAACGATTGAGACGATGGAAATAGAGGGATTAACGGAATAAAATAAGCAATTTGGTTGATAAGAAAAAGGCACGAGGATTACTCGATGCCTTTTTTCTGTCTGCGATAAATTTCTAACGTGCTCACGGCACAGAGAATGGCGGTGAGCCCGATAAAGAAATAGCCTGCTTGCATACCGATTTGTCTGCTTGCCTCCCATGAAGAGCCAAAGGATAGACTGGTGACAAATTCAATAATATAACCAATTAATAGGTTTGTCAGAACCCCGCCAATCCCAATCAATACTACGACGAAGGTGATCGCAGCATCGGTTCCTGCCCGATATTGTTTGGTGACTAGTGCCATCATTGTAGGATAAATCGGGCCAATCCCTAAACCAGCAATCGCAAATAAGAAAGCAATCTGATCACCAATAAAAAGTGGCAATAGACTAAGTAAACCTGCGAATGTAGAGAAAATAACAATCGAGATCGCATAACCAATCCGATCTGTTAACGGTCCAAACAACAATCGTGCCATCATAAACGTAAAAAAGAACAGAGATAATAAGCCAGAAGCATCACCAATCGACCATTCATTTACCCTAACCAAATAATTCACCAGCCAAGCGGCGATTCCTAATTCAGCGGTCACACCCATTGTTAAGGCAAAAACAATCAGCCAAGCTATTGGGTCTTTAGTTAGCTTTTTAAAAGAAGCTGGTTCCCCGGATTCTGTTGCCTCCTGTTCCTTAGGGAATTTGCTCCATAACACCGGGATAATAGGCAAGAGTGACAAACTCATCATCACTAAATACATACCACGCCAGCCAAACACGGTAGACGATATCTCCCAGCCCATCACGTAGGCAGCAGCAATCGGTGCTACTGTAGAACCAACCCCGTAAAAGAAGTGAGATAGGTTAAGCATGGTTCCCGTATTTTTTGTAAAAAGCCGGGCCGCAATAATGGCTAAACCGATTTCAAGCATGCCATTTCCTATGTATAATAAAAAGTAAGCGATCACTAAAGAGGTAAAATTATTAGAGAAATAAATAAAAACGCCGGAGAACGCCATCAAGATAAAGGTGAGAATATTAGTCGTCTTTGCTCCGATTTTTGCGATTAACCACGACGTATAGGTACAGGCGAGAAAAAAGCCAAAGGAATTAATCGCTAATAAGATTCCTAATGTCCCATCTGTTATGGTTAATTCTGTTTGCATCTCTGGCAAGGCCGGCCCCTTAATATTCTCGGAAATGCCAAAAATGAAAAATCCCCCAAAAATAACAAATAGCAATAATATGTAGTTCGTTTTTTCTTTCTGCTTGATCATGACTGAACTCCTTTGATTTTCCATTCCGTCTATCATATCATAAAAATGATGGGTTACCTATGCTTTTTTTGCGAATATTATTTCCTTATAGGATAAGAAAGCAGTCTTGGTATGATCAGATGTGGAACAATTTTGACTTCTTTGAGTGCCGGTTTTCTCTTATTGATAGAAGGAAACAACATTAGCCGATAGATTTTTCGCTACTCATCAAAAATATGTTATGATATTTATTAGACATGTGTTTGTTTTGCATAGAATCAGGAGGAAGATAATGATTGATTTTACCAAGCGACAAAAAGAAATTATGCATATTTTAGCAAAACATGAACCGATTACGGCGGAACAAATTGCAGAAATGCTGGGCGTAAGTAAAGGGACATTGCGATCTGATCTAGCTGTGTTAGTCATGACGGGACATATTGAAGCTAAGCCGAAAGTAGGTTATTTTTTAGCGAAGGAACAGAAGGAGCCCAGTCAACAGAACATTTGGAAGCAAACACAAATAAAAGATGTTCAAGGAGTACCTGTTACCATTCAGCGGACAACCACCGTCAAGGATGCTGTGATATCTCTTTTTATGGAGGATGTGGGAACACTGATTGTGGTCGATGAACATCATTATTTAGAAGGAATTGTCTCGCGCAAGGATTTATTAAAGGTAACTTTGGGAAATCCAGAAGCTGTATCAATGCCGGTACATTTGGTGATGACCAGACAGCCAAAGGTATATACCATTGCATCAGATAAAAGCGTTTACGAGGCTGCCAGTATGATGGTGTTGTATGAAGTGGACAGCTTACCGGTCGTTAAGAATCAAGAAAACAAAGACAAAGTGATTGGCCGAATCACCAAAACCAATATCGTGAAAGCATTGATTGATCATCCATTTGATAGCTTACACACAAGGGGAGTGTAGAGTGATGGCAGAACAGTCCTACGTATTTGTATGTTCCGATGCCGTGGGAGAGACGGCAGAAGCAGTGGTGAGAGCAACCATCAGACAATTTGCTAATAACAATGTACAAGTGAAACGACAAAGCCATATTCAGACAGAAACAGAAATAGAGGATATTATGAAAGAGGTAAAAAGCAAAAAAGGTTTTATAGCGTATACCTTGGTTCAGCCTGAATTGAGGGCGAAAATGCAACAAGAAGCGATTCAAGCTGATATTCGGGCCGTAGATGTGATGGGACCGATGATGCAGGCATATATTGATACCTTTGATGGTAATCCAAAGCCAGATCCCGGTCAGCGACAGGTCTTAGATGAAGAATATTTTAAACGGATTGAAGCAGTGGAATTTGCCGTTAAATATGACGATGGAAAAGATGTGAAAGGTCTCCTGATGGCTGATGTTGCCTTAATCGGGGTGTCACGCACTTCGAAAACACCCTTAAGTATATTTTTAGCTCATAAAGGTATTAAAACGGCGAATTTGCCTATTTTGCCTGATATGGAAGCACCGGAAGAGCTGTTTGCTGATGTAGATAGAATGGTGGTGGGACTGACGATTGACCCAGCCCAACTGTTGAAAATCAGGACGGAGCGGTTAAAGACTTTAGGTTTGCCTGCTCAATCCAAGTATGCCTCCATGGATCAAATTGAACGGGAGATGGAAACAGCCGATAACTTGATGGACAAGTTAGGTTGTCCGGTGATTAACGTATCCGATAAATCCATCGAAGAAACAGCAGGATTGATTATGAAGATGTTGTCAGAAAGATAAACGAGGAGGTAGACAATGAGAAAAAGCGTATTAGTAACGGAAACTATACCGTCATCCGTAAAAGAATTATTGGAAGCGGAGGTCGACGTAACAGAGTGGGGGAGCTCTGAACAAATGCCAAGAGAACAGCTACTGAAGGAGATCCATGCATACCACGGATTATTGACTTCCAAGGATAAGATTGACACCGAGTTGTTACAAGCAGCCAGCAAATTAGAGGTGGTCAGTAATATTGCCGTTGGTTATGATAATTTTGATACAGAAGCGATACAACAGGCGGGAATACAGGCTACCCATACGCCATATGTATTAGATGAAACCGTCGCTGATTTGATTTTTGGACTGATTCTGGGCACTGCACGGCGAATACCAGAGTTAGATCAATACGTTAAACAAGGCAGATGGCAGAAGGCAATAGATCTCCCTGAATTCGGTCATAATGTACACCATAAGAAATTGGGCATTATCGGAATGGGACGAATAGGGGAAAAAGTAGCTCGCCGTGCCCGCTTTGGTTTTGAGATGGATGTATCTTACTATAATCGTTCCCGTCATGAAACGGCAGAACAAGAATTACAGGTTACTTATGAAGAATTGGATCGTTTACTGGAAAGCTCTGATTTTATTTTGCTAATGACGCCTCTTACAACAGCTACTTATCAGCTAATAGGAAAAGAAGCATTTGCCAAGATGAAAGACAGCTGCTTTTTTATTAACGCCTCTAGAGGTGCCGTAGTAGATGAACAGGCTTTAATCGAGGCATTGGAAGACAAGCAGATTGCCGGGGCAGGTTTAGATGTATTTGTGCAGGAGCCAATCGATCCTAGTCATCCTTTTTTACAGATGAATCAAGTCGTTACCCTGCCGCACATAGGCTCAGCGACTGCCGAAACACGGGAAGCAATGAAAAAGTATGCAGCTGAAAACTTGCTGACAGGACTGCGCGGTGAGCAGCCAGAGGCGTTGATTAAGGAACTACGATAGGAATAGCAAAAAATGCACAAAGGGAAGATTTCCTTTGTGTATTTTCTTACAAGTAATAAGGATGTTTTAACACCCAATACACGACATTTTTCTTAACAAAAAGGTTACATTATAAAAAAATACTTTCATATTCGGCAAAATATTGTATCATAGTAGAAGAAAATAGTTCATGTTTAATGAGGTGTAGTTGTGAGTATCTTAGTCGAATCGATGAAAATGCCAGTAGATAATTTTCTGGGCATGCTTTTATATGCAGTCATTTATATTTTTGTTACAGTAATTGTATTAGGACTTATTCTGAAGCTCATACCATACCAGCTTCCATACGCGATAAAAAGTCTGATCGTATTTATTGGTATCCTGATTAGTTTATTGGTTTGGTGGAATACGATCGCCTCCCCAGCCTTGCCGTTGTAAAGTACGGCTGCCATCAGTGGAGCTTTGCTTTACTGATGGTTAGTGCTTTGGACAATGAATCACCCTGCGCGCACATCTCCATTGCCTGGCAATATGCTGCCAGCCTCTCTGTTCTCCTTTTAGCTTCTCAGCAGATATGATAAAATTAGAATGTAAATAAATAAAATAGATAGAGGGGCTGTTAGCGTGGAAGCCGTTATATATATATGTCATGGGAGTAGAGTAGAACAAGCCAAACACGAATCAATGCAATTGCTTAGACGAGTAAAGGATCAAGTCGATGCACCGATTCAAAAGGGTTGCTTTTTAGAACTACAGGAACCAAATATATCAGACGCCGTTGCAAAAGTTGTAGAACAAGGGGCCACAAAAATTGTTGTGATGCCCATTTTATTACTCACTGCAGGACATGCTAAACGAGATATTCCCAAACTGATCGAACAAGAACACCATAAGTATCCCGAAGTAGAGTTTGTTTATGGAAAGGCGATTGAAGTGGATGACAGGATGGTAGATGTATTGGCAGAACGCATTGATGAACTACCACTTCAAAATTTGGAACATTTCGAAATGTTGTTGGTGGGAAGAGGCAGCAGTGATCCGGATATATTAACCGATATGGACCAATTGGCAAACATGCTACAAGAACGATATCCGAATTCCTCGCTGGAGGTCTGTTTTCTAGCGGCTGCAAAACCTAAATTTGAACAACTGTTACAAGCCAAGGTAAATCAATCCAGTTCCGTGATTGTTATTCCTTATTTATTATTTACCGGGCTGTTAGATCGTGGCATCAAGGAATATATTGCTTCCTTGAATTTGGGGAACGATCAACAAGTGCTGCGAACCGATTATCTAGGGCATCACCCTAATGTGGTTGATGTGTTAGTTGATCGAACCAAAGAAGCAATGGAGGGAGCGGCTGACCGTGCAGAAATGGCTGAAGGAAGTAGCTAGAGGAAAAAAGGGCTCCAAGGATTTAACTTATCAGGAAACAGTGGAAGTAGCCGAAACCTTGCTGTCTGGACAAGCAACATCGGCACAAACCGCCGCTTATTTGGTGGCAGAACGCATCAAGATGGAATCGGCAGAAGAATTATTGGCATTTATTCATACGTTATCCGATCATGCCGACCATCTGGACTTAAGCGCCGATCGGCAAGCCCAAGCCATTGATTTTGCAGGACCGTATAATGGTCGGAATTCCTTTGCGGCCACTATTCCTGTATCGCTTTTGTTAGCGGAACATGGTGTACCTGTTTTTCTCTCTGCTAGTGACACGCTGCCTCCTAAATATGGTACTTCATTAAAAGCGATTATGCAGGAATTGTTGATATCAACGGAGGCAACTAAGCAAGAGCTGACCGCCATGGTCGAGCATGATCAGTTTGGGTTTGCCGACACCGAACAATATTGTCCGGCTCTTGCTCGCGTTCGTCCCATAAGAGAAGAGATCGGGGTGCGGACCCTATTTAACACCGTAGAAAAACTAGTCAACATTAGCCAGGCGAAAAATGTGATGCTGGGTGCCTTTCATCGGACGGCTATTAATAAATTATCGGAGGTCTTCAAGCAGCTTGATTATCAACATGTTTATGTAGTTCAAGGCTTGGAAGGTTCAGAAGATGTCCCAGTGCACCGCAATAGCTTCGTCTTTGATTGGACACCAGAGGGACTGGACTCGTTTATCGTCAGACCAGAAGATTATGGGCTGGCGAGTAAAGAATTTGATAAACAGGAAAAGTTATCGGCAGTAGAGCAGGCACATAGAGTTCGAGCTGTTTTCCAAGGGGAACAGACGGGGAAGTATCGCCGTTGTTTTACAGTTACCTCACCTATATTAACACTGAAACCAGTTGCTCTATCAATGATACGAGCTTATTTTTTTATTTATTTTAAGTTATATTTTGATAGCGTAATATAACGATATATGATATAATAAGGGATAAAGCAGGTGATATCATGTATTTAAAAAAGACAAAAACAAAGAATGGACGAATTCATTTAAGTATTGTCGATTCTTATTACGATAAAGCGAAAAAACATGCCAGACAGGTAACCGTGGAAAGCTTAGGTTATCTGGATGAAGCGGAGAAAAAATATGATGATCCCATCGCTCACTTTAAAGCACGTGTAGAGGAATTAAAAAGAGCGAAAAACGAAAAGAAAGAACCCATCCGATTGGAACTGTCTGTTGATGAAAAAATGGAAAAAGGAAAAGCATACCGAAAAAATTTCGGGCATGTGATACTCAGTCAGATTTATCACCGGCTGAAGCTGGATACTTTTTGGAAAAATCGTTCGCATCGCCGGAAATTTGATTTTGATGCCAATATTATTTTTAAGTTATTGATTTTTACACGTCTCTTGTATCCCGGATCGAAATATCAATCGTTTGAAAATCAATCGCTCTTTTTTGAAAGAACAACTTTTAAGCTTGCCGATGTCTACCGTGCACTTAGCTTCTATAACGAGAAAAAAGACGACTTCCTTTCGTGGCTGCATGACCAAGTAACAGAAAATTATGGACGAGATACCTCCCGTGTTTTTTATGACGTCACCAATTATTATTTTGAAACAGAGACTATCAAAGAAGATGATATGCGCCGGAAAGGGGTATCGAAGGAGCATCGCCCCAATCCAATTGTCCAAATGGGGCTGTTTATGGATAATCAAGGCATTCCCATCACCTATCAGTTATTCCCTGGAAATACGAATGATTGTATGACCTATCGTCCAAACCTCAAAAAAATGAAATTAGATTATGGAATCAAGCGTGCTGTTGTCGTAGCTGACAAAGGAATGACCACAGGAGATAACATCTGGTATACGCTCTCTGCCAAAGACGGCTATGTATTCAGTATGTCCGTACGTGGAGCGAACAAGGCATTAAAAGATTATGTGACGAATGAAAACGGCTATGAATGGCTCGGAAAGGAATACAAACGAAAATCCCGGTTATATCCAAGAGATATTCAAGTGACAGCGAAAAATGGAAAAAAACTTACTAGACAAGTCCATGAAAAACAGGTCATCTTTTGGAGCGAAAAATATGCGAAAAAAGCCAAATACGAGAGAGAAAAAATCCTTCAAAAGACACAAGCTTTAATCGACAATCCAGGGGCTTATAAACGTGCCACTTCCGTAGGTGCCAGTAATTATATTAAAAACATCCGCTTTGATAAAAAGACAGGCGAAATTTTAACACCAAAAGAACAACTGCAGCTCGATATAGAGAAAATAAAGGAACAAGAAAAACTGGATGGCTATTATGTATTGATTACCAGCGAATACAACGAATCGGATGATGCCATCATTGATATGTATCGAGGATTATGGCGGATTGAAGAAACGTTCCGGATCACGAAAAGCAATTTAGAAACCCGGCCTGTTTATGTTTCCAGCCAGGAACATATTGAGGCACATTTTCTAACTTGTTTTGTATCACTTACGATCGCCAGGTTATTGGAGATGGAGATGAAAGGAGAATATGGTGTCTCTCGTTTATTAAACAGTTTACGCAAAGCAGAATGTACAGAGCTTAAACAGAATTATTATCTATTTGATTATTATGACGATGTTCTGGAGGCTGTTGGCAAGCAATTTCAAATTGATTTTTCTTCCAGATATCGTCGATTGGGAGAAATTAAAAAGATTTTAGCACAGACGAAGAAAAGGTGATTTTTCCCCATGAAAACAGGACAAAATACAACACCCCTCCATCCCAGTTACATCAAGGGATAAAGGGGTGTTTTTGTTTGTTTTTACTGTAAAACTCAGGATTATGGGCTGGCGAGTAAAGAATTTGATAAACAGGAAAAGTTATCGGCAGTAGAGCAGGCACATAGAGTTCGAGCTGTTTTCCAAGGGGAACAGACGGGGAAGTATCGCTATGCCTATCATCAAACCCTTTTAAACGCGGGTTTACGCTATTACCTTTTTCATATCACCTCAAGTATAGAAGAAGGAATTGAGCTTGCTAAGCAACAAATACATACGGGGCGGGCGTTGGGAAAATTGCAGTCGCTCCAGCAGCATAACTGAGGTGTCTACATCGATTTCATTTGCGCCACATGATCGAGCCAGTCTTGTTGTGCTCTCGTAGAAAAAATAGGTTCATCGACAATCGTTTGTAATAATTCCTGTCTCTTTTGGGCAGAAGCTATATGCGTACGGACTGTGATGCGGGCTTGGTATAAAAAATCGATATATTGCTCATACGAATCAGGGATTTGTTCTTCTATCGTCTGCTTTATTTTTTGTGCAAGGATAGGACTGGCACCTCCCGTAGAAATCGCAACCTGTAATCGCCCTTTGTTTATCGTGATCGGGAATTGCAGGTTGCCGACGTGTGCTTGATGGCTGGCATTTACCCAGGCTTTCTCTGGAGCATGTTCTGCCAAATATTGATTAGTCGCTGGATCGTTGGTGGCAATAATAATAACGTCTGCCTCTGTCATATGGGATAATTGACAACGTGCCTTGATCCATTGAATTTGATACTGGTCAATAAGGTTTTGTATGATAGATGATATTTCCGGACTGACAATCGTTATATTGTGATGAAAAGGAAGCAGTTTTTGCAATTTTCTTGCTGCTACCGTTCCTCCGCCTGCTAAGACAATTTTTTTATGATGCAGATTCACAAATAAAGGTATGAGACACATGGATAAATCTCCTCGCCGTGATGGTTTTTCTTCATTTTAGTATGAGTAATCACTTTAGACAAGCGGTTTGACAGAAAGTATGATCTTTTTTAAACTTAATATAATAAATAGTTTGATTTCGAGAGAAGAGGAAGGGTGATAAGATGAAGCATATTTTTAAAGAAGGAAAACAATTACAGGGCCCCACCTTACTTTTATTACATGGCACAGGCGGTACAGAAACTGATTTGCTGCCGATTGCAGAACGACTGGATCCAGATGCCAATGTGTTAAGTGTGCGTGGCAACGTGTTGGAAAATGGCATGCCGCGATTTTTTAAACGGTTAGCGGAAGGCGTTTTTGATGAAGAGGATTTGCGCTTGCGGACGAAAGAGTTATATGAGTTTCTGGATGAAGCGGCAGAGGAATACCAATTTGACCGTAACTATGTGATCGCCGTAGGTTACTCGAATGGCGCAAATATCGCAGGAAGTTTGTTATTTCGCTATCAGGATGCTCTATCTGCTGCTATCTTACACCATCCAATGGTCCCAAGCAGGAACATCGAATTGCCAGAGCTGACTAATGTGAAGGTTCTGATTACCGCTGGACATAATGATCCTTTGTGTACAGAGCAAGAATCCTTGGACCTGGAGCGAATTTTGAAGGATAATGGTGCTTTGGTTCAGATTCATTGGGAGAATAATGGCCATCAGCTGACCCAAACAGAAGTTGCTGCAGCAAGCGAATGGTATCAAAAAGAAATGAGCTAAAACAAGACCTTGTATTCCGTGATGGAGTGCAAGGTTTTTTATGGTTGCCATAAAAGAAATGACGACCAAAAAAGTTCGGAAAGCTTAGAAAATGGTTGTCATGATCAAGATAATCCCCCGTTTTATTTTCCAGGTTTGGTCCATCATTTAAGATCGTCAATGTTCCTTAAGTGATAAAAGATCAACACATGGAAGTCTAAAAAATTAAAAAACCCTCTTGCAATTTTTCAAAAATCATCTATAATTAACTGTATTAACATAACTAGTACACCTAATACAATTAATACAGTGAAAGGGAGGGTGCCATGTTTGAATTAGATTTGCGCAGCAGGCAGCCGATTTATGAGCAATTAGTGGATAAATTCAAACAGCTCATTATGAGTGAAGTACTTCAGCAAGATGAACAGTTACCCTCGGTACGATCACTAGCACAAGATTTATCAATTAATCCTAATACGATTCAAAAGGCATACCGAGAGTTAGAAGCACAGGGCTATATTTATTCTGTAAAAGGAAAGGGTAGCTTTGTCAGTCAAATATCACAGATAGATAACACAGCAGAGATCAAGGAAATTAGAGAACATTTGAAACGATTAATGGTCGAGGCTTTTTTTCTCGGCATGACAAACCAAGAGATGAAGCAAATAATAGAAGAGAGTCAGACATCAGTGTTAAAGGGGGATGCTTATGATCCAGATTGAGCAATTGTCAAAGCATTTTGAAAAAAATAAGGTGCTGCAACAGATTAACTTATCCGTTAAAAAGGGTTCAATTTATGGATTACTTGGTTCGAATGGCGCGGGCAAAACGACATTGCTAAAAACGATTGCTGGTATCATTAAGCAGAATCACGGGAGTATCCTGATTGAAGACAACCCGGTTTTTGAGCATACGCTATTAAAAGAACGAATGATTTTTATTCCAGATCAACCCTTTTTCTTTTCACAATATACCGTTAAGCAAATGGCATCATTTTATGCCAATACCTATCCATACTGGGATCAAAAACGCTTTGATCATATGCAGCAGTTATTGGATTTAAATCCGAAAGAGAAAATCCATAAATTCTCCAAAGGAATGCAGCGCCAAGTAGCTTTTTGGCTGGCTTTATGTGCTCGCCCGGATTACTTAATTATGGATGAACCATTTGATGGGCTTGACGCCGTCATCCGACGTAAAATCAAGTCATGGATCATTCAGGATGTAGCGGAACGTGATATGACCGTACTTATTTCCTCGCACAACCTTCAAGAAGTGGAGGACATGTGTGACGCGATCGGCGTATTACATCGTGGTAAGCTCTTGATCGAGAACAATCTTGATGATCTAAAATCCGATACACATAAGGTGCAATTTGCCTTTAAAGGCGAAGTGGATGAGGCAGCTTTATTAGAAGGATTACAGATTATTGAAAAGGAAAAACGAGGCAGTGTTTATGTTTGTGTGATTCGAGGGGATCGAACAGATATTGAAGAAAAAATAGGGAAGTATCAACCAGTGATTTTTGATATTTTGCCGTTAACATTAGAGGAAATCTTTATTTATGAAATGGAGGATGCGGGCTATGGGATCGAGAATATTCTCTTATAAAAAAGAATTAATGAAACAAAGTTTTCGATCAACTGGCTGGATTGGCATCGCCTACTTATTGGTATTATTGCTCGTCTTACCAATACGCGTTCTCATGGAGCTGTCCAATGAGGAATTTAGGCTCGGACTTGCGCAAGAAGAAATGTGGGAGCATACCGATATCTTTCTATCCTTGGGTTCTGCTTTTCAAGTGCTTTTTATTGTTATCTTTTCTGTATTGGCTGGTATTTTCGTTTCCCATTATATGCACGCAAAGGGGTCTTCTGATTTTATGCACAGTCTGCCCTTGAAACGCTCCACCATTTTTATTCATCAGCTGGTGATGGGGTATATCCAATTGTTAGTTCCTGTTGTGCTTACTGGTTTGATCTTACTGGCGCTGTTGAATATCGATCAAGTGGATATCATTTATCAAAGTGGCGATATTTTTCGCTGGTTTTATTATACGATGACGTTCCAAACCTTGTTCTTTGCTTGCAGTTTATTTATCGGACACCTTACCGGTAATTCAATTGTTCAAGGTGCACTTACCTATATTACCCTGTTTTTCCCGGCGGGTATTATCTTTTTGCTGCAAAGTAATTTGGCGCTATTATTAATTGGTTACAGCGATTCCTTTACGCCAGATGCGTTAATGTACCGTTTATCGCCAATTATCTGGCTGATAGATAATATGTATGGCGTTTCGGATGGCTGGACGTTATGGTATTACTGGATTGTTGCCCTTGTCTTTATCGTTGTGGCTGCTTTGCTTTATCAGATAAGACCAGCAGAAGTAACACAACAAGCCTTTGCGTTTCCAATTATCAAGCCTATTTTTAAGTTTGGGGTTACCTTTTGTATGATGTTGCTGGGCGGCATGTATTTTGCGGTGATACAAGGTGCAAGCCTTTCTTGGTTAACGGTAGGTTATGGATTAGGAGCTGTGATTGGCTATGTATTGGCAGAAATGTTAATTCAAAAAACTTGGCGTGTGTTTGCCAAGTGGAGAGGATTTGTCGTGTATATCGGCATCTCGATTATTTTACTCTTATCCGTTGTCTTTGATTGGTATGGATTTGAGTCTAAAATTCCAATCGCTGACCAAGTAGAGGGAGTGATGATTAACACTGGAGAGATGGGAAGCAGGTACTATTTAAATGAGGAGTATGATTCCGATTATTTTGTGGAAGATCATCAAAGCATTCAAGATACGATCTCGCTGCATCAAGAGCTACTGGATCGGAACCGACACTCTACTTTTGACGGCATTTTCTATTCCAATAACGTAACGCTAACGTATTTATTATCCAACGGCCAGCAGATGACGAGGGAATACACAATGGATGATATTACGACACTAGATCCATACCTAGAACGAATGGCACAGCATGATAATTTTAAAAAAGCTATCTATCCGTGGCTATTTGAGGAGGGTATTACATTCCGGTCTGTTTACCTTTATGGTTACCAGCAATCACAGGAGATAACGTCTCCGGAAATGATCGATAAGCTAGTGGAAGCTTATCGGCAAGATGTGCTTGATATGGACTATCAAATGCTTAGACGGGCAGATGTACAATCTACGCTTTCGATCGAATTTCAACTCCATGATGGAACGTCTATTGGTCATGGTGTTCCGGTGAATTTTCGGCATGTGATTGAGTTGTTGCAAGAAGAAAACATGGATGACTTAATACAAGTCAACGAAGATGATGTGCGAATGATTGCTATCACAGATGAAACAGGTGATCCAGAAGATTTTTACGCCTTTCCATTTCAAGATGTACCAGGAAATTGGCTACGTGTGACCGATGGACAAGATATTAGTGAGTTAATGGATTTAAACGCAAATCAAGACGGGGATCGGTGGATTGGCTTTTACGGACGTGAGAATGAATTATTGTATACCATTCCGATTGATTCGTCGCAATTACCTGCTCATATAAGCAGTCAATTAGAATCGCCCTAAAGGAAGGTGAAGCAGTGTGTGGAACTACGATATCATTGTTGATCAATTTCAAGCCATGATGTATTATACCGCCTTCAATGTAGTAAAAGACAAGCAAACCGCTGAAGACGTTGTGCAAGAAACGTGGATCAAGGTGCTAAAACAAGGGAAGAAAATAACGCAGGTGGAAAAGCTGGGTTCCTGGCTAAAAACAATTACGACCCGAACGGCCATTGATTTACTCCGCAAAGAGAAACGCTCACATACCTGTTTGTTTCAGGATCCTAATTGGCTGGAAGAGCTGGATTTGTGTGCGGGGGACTTTGTGGAAGAACGTTTAAATTGTTCAATCCTATTGGAAGAGTTAGAACAATGTATCGGTAATCAGCAAAAATTATTGGCTGTCTTTCAACTAAAATTCAGGCTGGAGTTTGATAATCAACAAATAGCAGAGATGTTAAATATTAGTAATTCAGCAGTGAAAACACGACTGTTCAGAATCAGAAAATTACTTAAACGTGCGGAAGTTGTAGAGGATTTTTCCGAATTTGCAGTCGGTGCATAATATGTATATGCAACTGTTTTTTACAAAGGGACTTCTTTTAATGGAAGTCTCTTTTCACTTAGGTAAAATAGGTTTATAATGACAGTAGCAAGGAGAATGATAACTAACTCCTGTCAGTGTAAATAAAGGATGAGTAATGTGGGGCATTTTATCTATGTGGTATTACCATGGTTTTTTCTAAGTGTGTGTTTGATCGGGATGATTATTAGTTTATTCAAACGATTGCCTTATTGGTGGGGGTTTCTTAGCTGTGCCGTAGGTGTAGTGATCTATCTGATTGGTAATGAAATGGTAGGGGGCTACAATGGGATGAGTTTGAGTCTGATTGGCGCTTTGCCCTTTACCATTGGCTTGTTTATTTTATTTTTTCTATTTGTAGGAAACAAATTCCAATGAGATGCTGGGGTTAGATAGAACAAGATAGCAAATAATAAGGTGTATCCTAACGAATGGAGGAATACACATGAGAAACAAACGAATGCTGTCTGTACTAGCGTCGGTTGGAATTGGTGCGTATGCCTATTACCATATGCGCCGCAACAAAACAATGATGTAATCGATAGCGAGGGGAAACTCGGCAATGGTCGAGTTTCCCCTCGTATGCTATTCTAGACGGGCATGCTTCCTGTTCTTGTAAATGACTGCCTATTGTATGTGAGACTAAGAAGAAAAGGCAGCCTCGATCCCGTATCATCTAACGGACAAAAATCCGTACAATCATGAAATATTGTCCGTAATGAATCTAACGGACAAAAAATGGAGAAATCACGAAATATTGTCCGTAAGAACGAAGAATCTAACGGACAAAAAAATGCGAAATGGCGAAATGCTGTCTGTAAGAATGAATCTAACGGACAAAAAATGGAGAAATCACGAAATATTGTCCGTAAGACCGAATCTAACGGACAAAAAAATGCGAAATGGCGAAATGTTGTCCGTAAGAACGAATCTAACGGACAAAAAAATGCGAAATCGCGAAATGTTGTCTGTAAGAATGAATCTAACGGACAAAAAAATGCCAAATCATGAAATATTGTCCGTAAGAATGAGCACAATACTGCTTCGTCTTATCTGCATGCTTGTAACTGACACAGCTCATGGTGGTACCAAGTACACTTCTTGGTTTTAACAATTATTTTTTGCTATAATAAAAGGGTGAAAACACGGAAACAACGAAAGGTGGAGGAAAATGACAAAATATATCGGCTATATCGGATCTTATACAAAAAAGGAAAGTGAAGGAGTATATAAATTTATTTTAGATACAGAAAAGAAACAATTAAGCGGTGTAGAGGTGGCAGCCTCTCTTGATAACCCTACATATGTAACGATAAGTAAAGATAATCAGAATCTCTATGCGGTGGCAAAAGAAGGAGATCAAGGTGGCGTGACGGCATTTGAAATTGCGGATGATCAGGGAAGCTTACGCCCGTTAAACAGTCAAGTAACACCTGGATCGGCTCCTTGCCATGTCAGTGTAGATAGTCAAAACCAACTAGTGGTGGCAGCCAACTACCATACTCAGTTAGTGGAGGCATTCGCAACCAATTCCGATGGATCCCTGCAGGCACCAACTTCTGCCAAGCATGAAGGGAATGGGCCTCATGAAAGACAAGAAAAGCCACACTTGCATTTTGCAGGATATACACCAGATGAACGTTTTGTGGTGGTAGTCGATTTAGGAACGGATACGATCACGACATATCAACCTCAGGATGGTAGTTTGGAAGAAGTGAATGTGTTAAAGACAAAACCAGGTAGTGGTCCTCGTCATATCGCTTTTCATCCCAATAGAGAATATGCTTATGTAATGACAGAGCTTAGCAATGAAGTGATTGTCTTAAAATATGATCAGCAGGACGGTCGTTTTGAAGAATGGCAGTATATCTCGACATTACCAGAGGATTTCACGGAGAACAGCCAGGGAAGTGCGGTTCACCTTTCCTCTGACGGTCGGTTTGTTTATGCTGGAAATCGAGGACATAACTCGATCGCTGTGTACCGCGTATTAGATGATTTTACCGTGGAATTTATCGAATGGACAGATACAGAAGGGGATTGGCCACGTGATTTTGTTTTAGATCCTTCTGAACAGTTTATTGTAGCTTCCAATCAGGAATCTGGCACCATCGTATTATTTGAACGTGATCCAGAAGCAGGCACGTTAACGCTTGTCCAAAAAGATGTAGCTGCACCGGAAGCCGTTTGTTTGAAATTTCTTTATGCATAAAATTAAGAAGTGCCCTGTCTTGAAAAAACAGGGCACTTTTGCTATTCAATGACTCGGTTTGTTTCATCTACTTCTAACTTCTCAACTGTCTCCATACGGGCAATATAACCATCTCCATGGCAGATGGAACAAGTATATTGCCACTGGTTATCATCCATTAACAGACCTGTTCCATCACAAGCCTTACAAGCAAACTGTTGGGAACCCATAAACGAACACCCCTTCCATTGGGATTATTGTTTTTGTTTAATCCAATTAATAATACCGCCTTGTAAGATGATATCAAGCTGTCGATCGGTTAAATCATGCTGTACCTGGATTTGTTGCTCAGATCCTTTGACCTGAATCGAAAAGTCTCGTTTTTCTTTAAGGGTATCATGGATGTGACGAAATTCCAGGATATCTCCTTGTTTAATCTTTTCAAAATCCGTTTCATCGACAAAGGTTAATGGTAAAATCCCGAAGTTAATCAGGTTTTGTAAATGGATCCGGGCAAAATCCTTCACCAGTACCACTTTTAATCCCAAATAACGCGGCGCAAGTGCAGCGTGTTCTCGACTGGAACCTTGACCATAATTGGAGCCGGCAATAATCGTATGTCCACCACTGTCACGCTTTTTCATCGCCTTCTCATAATAGTCTTCATCGATAATTTCAAAGGCGAAGGTACTAATTTTTTGAATATTACTACGGTATGGCAATACTCTGGATCCACCAGCTAGGATCTCATCGGTAGAGATATTGTCCGTCATTTTTAATAATACAGGCAGATCGAAATTATTTTCAATCGCTTGAAAATCAGGTATGGAGGAAATATTTGGTCCTTTTTCCAAGTTGATCTCACGATTGTCTTCTGGTGGTGCCTCCAACATACCCTGTGTAGAGAATTTGGTTGGCTCACTAATAGTCGGATAGTCCATCTCCAAGCTGCGTGGATCGGTTATCTTACCTGTCAGGGCAGAAGCGGCAGCTGTCTCTGGACTACATAAGAAAACACTATCCTCTTTGGTACCTGAGCGTCCCGGGAAGTTTCTCGGCGTGGTGCGCAGACTGTTTCTTCCTGTAGCTGGCGCCTGTCCCATACCGATACAGCCATTACAGCCAGCTTGATGCATACGGGCGCCAGCCGATAAAAGATTGGCGATATGGCCGTTTTCGACAAGCTGTTCCAATAATTGCCGCGAAGTAGGGTTAATATCGAAAGAGATACCTGCCGCAATTTGTTTGCTTTTAACAATCTCACTAGCAATCGCAAAATCACGATAACCAGGATTTGCCGACGAGCCGATATATGACTGATAGATGGTCTCTCCAGCTACCTCTGCAACTGGAACGACATTGTCTGGACTGGATGGCGTTGCAATTAATGGTTCTAACGTAGATAAATCAATATGATCTTCTTCATCATAGCTAGCCCGTTTATCAGCAATCAGTTCTGTCCAGTCCTCTTCACGTCCTTGTTGTTGTAAAAATCGCTTGATCTCCTGATCGGAAGGAAATACTGTTGCTGTTGCACCAAGTTCGGCGCCCATGTTGGCAATCACATGTCGGTCCATTGCCGATAATTCTTGGACTCCTGGGCCGTGATATTCAATAATTTTACCAACACCGCCTTTTACTCCGTGACGGCGTAACATTTCTAGGATGACGTCCTTGGCACTTACCCAGTCTGGTAATTTTCCGGTTAATTCAACGCCCATCACACGTGGCATTTTTACATAATAGGGTTCACCGGCCATTGCCATGGCGACATCAATCCCACCGGCGCCAATTGCTAACATGCCCATACAGCCATTGGCACATGTGTGACTATCCGACCCTAACAAAGTTTTACCTGGTTTGGCTAGCTGTTGCATATGGACAGGGTGGCTAACTCCATTACCTGGCCTGCTGTAATAGATGCCAAACCTCTGAGCCGCACTACGCAAAAATAGATGGTCGTCGGCATTACGAAAGTCTTCTTGAATCAAGTTATGATCGACATATTGAGCTGAAGCTTCGGTCTTCACCTTATCAATTCCCATTGCTTCTAATTCCAGCATGACCATTGTACCTGTTGCGTCTTGCGTCAATGTCTGGTCTATCTTCAGTCCGATCTCTTCACCAGCATTCATCTCACCTGACAGTAAATGTTCTTGAATTAATTTCTGCGCTACGTTTAGCTGCATGCTTTCTCCTCCTTATGTTATACTGTCTTGCTTAGAATATGCTTATATAGTAATTATTACACCTGTGAGTTGTCGTTAAACTGTAAAAATGGGGAAGTGACAATATTTTATGTAGGAAATCTTTGCTTAAGAGGTTATAGCCTATTGATAATTAGATAATTACCAAGACCACAAGTGATGAATCTCGCGGACTGTAGAGAGGAAAACGCGTTCCTGAGTCCATAAGAATGAATCTTGTGAATGAGAACTGAGGAAAAAAGATCGCACTTGACGTGAGATAGCTCTGGAAAGCAGAGGGCTTGGCTAGAGTGTTGTTAGGCACTAATTATTCTCTCAAAGTACCCGATTTATCGATACGCTGATTTTGAGGATCCAATCGATTCAAAATATAATGAGGATTGTATTATTATCCTCAAAAAAAAGATACCGGAAAAAACCGGTATCTTCATGACCTTACACCATCACCTTACACATATCATTCGTAAGTGCAACAGGATCTTCAACAGGAAGACCTTCGATTAACAAGGCTTGGTTGTATAGAATATTGGTATATAATTTAACCTTTTCTTGATCAGAACCATGGGCGCGTACCAATGCATCGAAAATCTCATGCTTATTGTTGATTTCCAATACTTTAGTCGCTTCGATGTTTTGATTATCTGGCATTTGCTTTAATACCTTTTCCATTTCAATCGATACTTCACCCTCAGCAGATAAGCAAACCGGATGCGACTTCAAGCGAGTAGATAGCTTAACATCCTTCACTTTACCGCCTAAGATTTCTTTCATCTCGTTTAGTAAATCCTTATGCTCTTCTTTTTGCTTTTCTGCTTCTTGTTTGGTCTCCTCATCCTCTAGATCAAGGTCACCGCTAGAGACATTCTTGAATTCTTTCTCGTCATAATTCATTAGCATACGGATCGCAAATTCATCGACTTCATCAGTGAAATAAAGGATCTCATAACCTTTATCCTTGACTAATTCGGTTTGTGGCAGTTTTTCAATCCGGTCATGCGATTCGCCTGTTGCATAATAAATATGCTCTTGATCCTCTGGCATGCGTTCGACATACTCTTTTAAGGATACTAATTTGTTTTCACTCGAAGAATGGAACAGTAATAAGTCCTTTAACGTTTCTTTGTTGGCGCCGAAGTCGGAATAGACACCAAACTTGATTTGTCGGCCAAAGGCTTGGTAGAAACGTTCATATTTTTCACGATCGTTCTTCAGCATGCTTTGTAAGTGATTTTTGATTTTCTTTTCTAAGTTTTTGGCGATTAGCTTCACCTGGCGATCTTGCTGCAGGATTTCCCGGGAGATATTTAAAGATAAATCCTCGGAGTCAACAATCCCTTTGACAAAACTGAAATGATCCGGTAATAGGTCAGCACATTTTTCCATAATCAAGACACCGTTAGAATAGAGCTCCAACCCTTTTTCATATTCCTGAGAATAATAATTGAACGGTGGCTGTTCTGGAATATAAAGGATTGATTGGAAACGTACGGTACCGTCGACACTGATGTGCTGATGGCTTAATGGTTTGTCAAAGCCAAAACGTTTCTCTTGATAAAAGCTTTCATAATCCTCATCTGTTAACTCCTGTTTATTTTTGCGCCAGATTGGCACCATACTGTTAACCGTCTTTTCTTCGGTAACATCGATGAATTCTTCTCCTTCATCGTCTTGCGGTTGTTGTTCGGTTATATCCATCTTGATTGGGTAGCGGATAAAGTCAGAATATTTTTTGATAATCGTCTGTAGTTGGTTTGGATCTACGAAATCATCGTAATTTTCTTCTTCTTGATTTTCTTTGATTTGGATGACGATTTCTGTACCAACGTCTTCCTTTTCGATCGGTTCAATGGTATAACCCTCGACACCGTCAGACTCCCATTTGTAACCTTCGTCACTGTAGAGTGAACGTGTATAAACGGTTACTTGATCGGCTACCATAAAAGAAGAGTAGAAACCAACCCCAAATTGACCAATGATCTCTTGTCCATCCTTCATATCAATGTCTTTTTTGAAATCAAGGGAACCACTCTTGGCAATGATACCAAGGTTATTCTCCAGCTCTTCTTTGGTCATTCCGATACCAGTATCTTTTACGGTTAAGGTACGAGCTTCTTGATTTGGTTCAATACGAATAAAATAATCTTCTTGGTTAAAAGATATATTTTCATCCGTCAATGCTTTATAATAGATCTTATCAATCGCGTCACTCGCATTGGAAATCAATTCACGTAAGAAAATTTCTTTTTGTGAGTAGATAGAGTGCACCATCATTTCTAACAGCCGCTGTGATTCGGCCTGGAATTGCTTCTTTTCCATGTCGTATTCCTCCTCTATTTCTGTCTACTATGTATTTTAGCACTCTTTGCTTCTGAGTGCTAACACTTTACATAAATATCATATATTTAATAGACTGTCAAGAATAATAGTGTGTTAACGTTTGGTATAAATGAGAGCATTTTAATAATTCCATCGCGGAATTTCGTGTTAAAATATAAAAAAGGAGTGTAATTTCATGAAAATAACGTATAATGATACTGAGGTGAATAAAATGACTGAAAAAGAAAAGCTCTTTTTGTTGATTGGTCGTTTGAATTCAAAGCAAATTACTGCTCTTCATGAAGTGGTTAGTTCTATGGTTTCCTCAGAAGGAAAAGCGTATCCTGAAGAGGAACTAACCGAAGGAGAACAGGATGAATTGAATGCAGCAATAAAGGACTATAAAAACGGAAAGTATGAGCGCGGGGACAACTTGCATGAATTATTTAGTTAATGTAGCTGTATCTTCAAAAGCAAGAAAGTATATAAAAAAGCTTGATAAACCTAATAAAAAAAGAATGATCGATGCTATTGAAAAGCTACAACATATACCCCCTGAAGGAGATATTAGTTCATTGAAAGGAAACCCTGGTATACTTCGTTGTCGAGTTGGGGATTGGAGAATTGTTTTTGAGCAAAACATGGCATCTGAAGAGCTAGTTATTCATGCAGTTGATTCCAGATGTCAAATATATAAACATTTATAAATGATTTATTTCAAAACATTCATTTACCTACTATCTATTTAGGTGAATGAATGTTTTTCAAATGTTTTGACTACACTAGTATGTTAGAGGAAATAAGAAAAGACGATGTGACTGTTTCTTAAATTATATTAACTATTTTTTTGGAACAAGTAAGTGAATCATTTTAATTGACTTTTTGAACAACCAATAAAAAATGATATAATAAAACCAAACGTAAGTAGAAACGGAGGAATGGCAATGAAGCAATTAAATGAAGCAACGAATTTTTTACAGCAAAGAATCAATGGCAAGCCAGCGATCGGATTGATTCTCGGCTCGGGATTAGGCGTGCTTGCTGATGAGATCACAGAGGCTACGAAAATCAAGTATGAAGAAATCCCAGGGTTCCCTGTTTCCACCGTGGAAGGACATGCAGGACAGTTAGTTATTGGCCAGCTGGATGGGGTTGAAGTGATCGCCATGCAAGGACGCTTTCACTACTATGAAGGATATGGACTAGACGCTGTCACTTTTCCGGTCCGTGTAATGAAGGAATTAGGTGTCAGCACATTGATTGTTACCAATGCAGCCGGCGGAGTCAATCAATCCTTGGAACCGGGCGATTTAATGTTAATTACAGACCATATCAACAATACCGGTCAAAATCCATTAATCGGGGAGAATGTGGCTGAGCATGGTGTACGCTTTCCAGATATGTCGACGGCTTATGATCGAGATTTACAAGCAATCGCCAATCAAACAGCGGAAGCTCTAGAGCTCCCACTAAAACAAGGGGTGTACGTATGGAATACCGGCCCTAGCTATGAAACACCAGCCGAGATTCGCATGTTAGATAAAGTTGGTGGCGATGCAGTTGGCATGTCCACCGTACCAGAGGTAACCGTCGCTCGACATGCTGGCATTAAATGTCTCGGTATTTCTTGTATTTCCAATATGGCGGCAGGTATTCTCGACCAGCCATTGACACACGACGAGGTGATCGAAACCACCGAAAGAGTGCGGACCAGTTTTTTACAATTTGTGAAGCACTTAGTGCAAAAAATTAGCTAGAGAGGAGGGAAATGATGCAAACGAAACTTATCGAAGAGGCAAAAAAAGCGATGAAAAAAGCCTATGTACCCTATTCGAACTTTCAAGTAGGTGCCGCCTTGTTAGATAAAGACGGACACATTTTTCATGGCTGTAATATTGAAAATGCCGCTTACCCTATGTGTAATTGTGGTGAGAGAACGGCTTTATTTCATGCTTATGCCAATGGTTCGCGAGATTTTTCCATGATGGCAGTTGTCGCCGATAGTGACCGGCCCGTTTCACCATGTGGGGCTTGTCGTCAGGTGATGGCAGAATTGTGCGAGGCTGATATGCCGGTGATTTTGACCAATTTACAAGGGGATGTACTGGAAACGACGGTGCAGGACTTGCTGCCAGGCGCATTTATCTCAGACGATATGTCTAATGTACAACAATAAAGGAGTGTAGCAAATATGACACTAGCAAATAAGATAGATCATACGGCATTAAAGCCAGATACGACGAAAGAACAGATAGAAACCTTATGTCAAGAGGCAAGAGAACATAGCTTTTTCTCCGTATGTGTGAATCCAACCTGGGTAGAGACAGCGGCTGCATTATTAAAAGGATCAGATGTGGCTGTATGTACGGTGATTGGTTTCCCATTAGGAGCCACCACACCTGCCGTCAAGGCCTTTGAAACCAAATATGCTATCGAAAAAGGCGCTACAGAAGTGGATATGGTCATCAACATCGCTGCCCTAAAGGATGGCAACCATACCTTGGTACAGCGAGATATCGAGTCCGTAGTGCAAGCAGCAGGGGAGAAGGCCTTAGTCAAAGTGATTATCGAAACATGTCTGCTCACTGATCAAGAAAAGGTAGCTGCCTGTGAACTGGCTGTTGCGACTGACGCTGACTATGTCAAAACCTCAACAGGCTTTTCGACAGGAGGCGCTACCGTAGAAGATATTCGCTTAATGCGAAAAACAGTAGGACCAGACATTGGTGTGAAGGCTTCAGGCGGTGTCCGGGATCGTGAAAAAGCAGACGCCCTCTTGGAAGCAGGAGCAAGCCGAATTGGCGCTAGTGCCAGTGTAGCGATTGTGAATGGTGGAGCGAGTAATAGTGATTATTGATAGGGCAGGATGATTGGTAGAGAGAATACTTTTTTGTTAATAATTAATATCCTAGTGGAGTGCTCTTGGCTTTCACTAGGATATCATTCTAAAGGAATAAAAAATTGGATCACCATAATGCATCCAAATGATATTATTTAAAGAAATATATGTTAGTGTTTAAATTTTTGTATTTATGTTAGTTTCATAAACATGGAGGATATGGCATTGATCATAGCACTCGATCCATACTTTCCAGCACTTCGGACTGTCTTAAAAGATTGAAAAGGAAAATGGAATTCTCCACTCGTAGACCGCAGTTATTTACCAGGGGATAATCAGAAGAAGGGATGTTTTTGGAAGTTCAACAAGTGACGACTCCATGCGATGAGCCAACTATGAAAGGAATGGAACTAGAAAATGATCCAACTTGAATATTTCGAAGAGAAAGATTTTAAGGATTTGATGGATTGGATACCTTCAGCAGAATTTCTTCTTCAATGGGGAGGTCCCCAATTTGTATTTCCTTTGACCAAGGATCAACTTCATGATTACATCAAACATGCCAATCTACATGATTCCGAAACGTATATTTATAAAGCAAAGGATTCTGTAACAAGGAAAATGATTGGGCATATTTCATTAAATAAAGTGGATAGAAAAAATAGATCAGCTCGAATAGCTAACGTATTAATTGGTGATAAAGCTTCCCGCGGAAAAGGAATGGGAAAGGTAATGGTAAACGAACTTCTTCCTATTGCGTTTGAAGAATGGAAGTTGCATAGAGTGAGCCTTGGTGTATTTGATTTTAACCAATCGGCTATTCATTGTTACGAAAAAGTTGGATTTAAAAAAGAAGGACTATTAAGGGAATGCCGTAAGATAGGGGGAGAATATTGGAATCTTTTAGAAATGAGTATTTTAGAGGATGAGTGGAAGGCGTTATCCTATAAATAAGCCAAATCCAAACCCGATTACTTATCGTTGGACAATAAATAGGATGAAAAATATAAAAATAACTCTATCCACAAATGGAAAAACCCTCTACAAATTCATGTAGAAGGTTTAACACGTCAAGCAATATAGTCTTCTCTTTCAATATCATCAGTTTCTTTTTTAAGATAATATTTTCCTTTGGTCGTAACGGCGATAACAACGGTTAAAACCGAGGCCAGTATGGCGGCGAAAAATGCTGCTGTGTTTTGCAGAAATTCCCCCATAAATCCTAACGCAGCCACGGTTCCGAGACCACTAGCAATGATCAGCGAAACAACACCCACTGGATTCCATTTATGCAGATTTTCTTGTCTCACCTCATAATATCCAGGACCAATTTTTAACATACGCTTCACAAAAACAGCATCCGTCACAAGAATAGCTGCCCAGGATAATAGGAAAACTCCTTGGAATGTCAATACGGTATCCAGATGGTTTACAATTTTGGCGAGCATTAAGATGATTGCAGATACACCTGTTACCACCACCCAAAAACGTCTGCCCGGTTTAAAATGAAAAATATTTTCAAAAAAATTAGATAAGGACAGGGAGCCGCTATAGATATTTGTCACGTTAATTCTTACTTGGGTAATCATGGTGAATAATGCGCCCCAAACGCCAAGAAGTGTAACAATATATACACCCGGATTTGGCTCTCCTAAACGAACACCGAACCAAATGCCAAGGCCGCCCATAACCCCGAAACAGAAAATTTGCGGGATAAATCCAATAGCAAATATACCAATTTTACGATCCTTTGGTTTAAGGAAACGGGCATAATCGGAAGCCAGCAGGGGGGTTAGACCCATAATACCATGTTGCATTCCAATACAAAGCAGCAAGGCTGTGCCTCCAACCTGCACATTTTCTGGCATATATGTCCAAAATTCGCCATCGTAAAGAGACGGTTTCATCGCAGCTACAATAATGGCAGTTAATAAAAATATAAAAAACAATGGCAATGACCATTTCTGCAATTTATCCAATTGCTTAATGCCAAACCAATTTAACGGAATAACAAGAGTTCCAAAGAAAAGAATCAAAGCCCACTCCGGGATAACAGGGAAGAATTCATGTACAGCAGCAACTAGAATAAGTCCCTCAAGTGCGCAATACATAATAAAATTGGTGGCATAAATCAAGGAAGTCAAGGACGCACCAATATAACCAAAACCGCCGCCTCTTGATAATAAGTTGACGTTCGTACCAGATTTTGCTGATAGATACGCAATAAATGTTCCGAGGATACCAGCAACTACGATAGCATATACAGCAGAGATAATGGCATTAATTGCGCCAAATTGCAGGGCCATCACACTTCCCATTTGAAAATAAAATATTGCCGTTGCAATGCCAAAAGTAATATTAGTAATACTTAACCAACCCATGTTTCTTTTGTGGACAGGGACTCTGCCCAATGAATAGTCATCACTAGAGTTTTGGGTTTGATTTTGATCTGAAGAAATATCAGAATGCACATCATCATCTCCTTTTGTATAGAGTTTCACATACTATCTGATTTACTTAAGAAAGTTCGTATAGAAATCAGACGAACTTTTATATAGTATCAATTATTTAGAAACCGAACAAATGCAATTACTGTTCATATTCCCGTGTGTAACACAGGGAAGCTTCCTCTATCTGCTAAACCCCTCGTTTATCATAGGATTAAGGAAGATATGCTATTTTGTAGTCGTTTCATTCAGAAATTCAATCGACGAATCTTTTATATAAATGAGCTGGCTAATTACTACTGTTATTTACTCAAAAATCCCCATGATAAGGTTGTAACCGATTACTTTTCATTGTATAATAAGCTTTATGTAAAATATTGAAGGGGTGTTAAATACATGCATGATCATTTATTTCAGGTACGGGGGTTACGGGGATTTTAGTTGAAGATGATGAAATACTTATAGTAAAACAAAATGTTTCCACAAAAAGAAATTGGTCACTTCCAGGTGGGCATTTGGAAGAAGGGGAAACGTTAGAAGAAGGTGTTAAAAGAGAATGGAAAGAAGAAACAGGGATAGAAGCTCAAGTCATTAAATTGTTATATGTATGTGATTTTCTTGAAGCCACTTCACCTTTACTACACATAACATTTCTCCTGAGCAAAGTTGGCGGCTCGATAACCCTTCCTTCTAATGAGTACGATGCAAACCCTATATCGGATGTGAAAATGGTACCGATTAGCGAGTTAGAACAATATGGATTTAGCACAAGATTTACGAATTTAGCTTTATCTGATTTTCCTCATGCTGGTCAATACATGGGAGTGAAATCGAATATTGGATTGTAGAATTTAGCGAGGAATATTAATGAATCTTACAATCAATTGAATAATAAGATTTCAATGATGAAAGGTGTTTTATAAAATGGGAATTGATTTTCACAATCAAGAAAATAGACACAGTTATTCTGCTAGAGGGGTGGATGATACATGGATAAACTTCATGAGAGATTTAATTCCTTCTAGTAAACGTAATAAAGCATTAGATATTGGATGTGGAGGTGGTATTTACTGTAAAGGGCTCTCAAAACTAGGTTTTAAAAGTATAACAGGAGTTGATTATTCAAAAACTCTTTTAAAAGATGCTATAGAAAATTGCAAAGAATATAATCATATCAATTTTATTAACGGAAATGCTTTTAATACGGGACTAAAGAGTAATGAGTACGATATTGTACTAGAGAGAGCATTGATTCATCATGTCAATGACCTGGAACAACTTTTTATGGAAGTTTATAGAGTTTTAAAAAAGAATGGTCTTGTTTTTATACAAGATCGAACTCCTGAGGATTGTGTATTAAAAGGAAGTAATACTCATATAAGAGGTTACTTTTTTTCATGTTTCCCAAAGTTATCCCAAAAGGAAGCGAATAGAAGATATAAAAGTGAGACCGTAAAATATAATTTGAAAAAAGTTGGTTTTAAAAAAATAGAAGAATTCAAGATATGGGAGGTAAGGAAAAAATACCAGAGTAAGCAACAACTGTTAGAAGACTTGCTATCAAGAACAGGAAGAAGTATTTTACACGAACTCAGTGATGCTGAATTAAAAGAGCTTGTTCATTATTTGGATAAAAAAATTCATGATAATGATATTATAGAAAAAGATCGTTGGACGATTTGGTTGGCAACGAAGTAAATTAGCATGATAAGTAATACATTTTGGTGAAGCAAATAACGTAAAAAATGCAGATTATATAATTGTACTAGAGAATGGTTTAGTAGTAGAAGAAGGAAACCACGATGAATTAACAGCAAAAAAAAGCGTCTACCATAAGTTGGTTCATTCAGTGGAAGAATATGAAGTAATAACATAATTTATAACTCAAAGATAGAATAGACAGGTATGTCATAATATAGTTTGGTATGCCTGTAGTCAAGTGCTATAGTTGATTATTAACTTTGATTTCCTAAAACATATTGCTCAAAGTTTGTCCATCAAGTCTACAGCTGCTTATGAAGATTCTATAGCCCATTTTAACTCATCATTAGGAGGAATCCACTCTATAGTAGCTTTTGCAAATTTTTTCATTTAAAATAACTTTTAGCAAAGCTTTGTGATAATCAGGGATATCTTTATGAGATGGAATATCATCTATACTTATCCAGTGAGAAGTCTGCTTTTCAGGTTCATTAGATCGTAACTACCTCTCTAATACAAGCATTTTCTATTTTTTCGAATGTATCTACATGTCCACCTGGTGGGATATATTTATTATACGTTTTATATTTCGGATCATTCTTTTTTATTGTAGCAATACAATTATTTTTAATGATGATACAGGATGTTTGTACTCGAATATCCATATGTAAAGCTCCTTCGGGTATATTTAGCTCGTTTATTTTAACCTATGGATTGACTTATATTAATTCGTGTTACGGTAGTTTGATTTTTTCTTTTTGTGATTGCGTTTACCATTTCAAAATGGGGGTAACAAGTATCTATTTCTTTTCAAAACAAAAGGGGAGAAAAGCTTCTCACAAAAAAGCAAATACCCCCAGACTCTCGTTTCCAAGAGCCTGAGGGCTATTTTTTTAACCGCGCGCTTGCTCAAATGCAGCAATGCGGTCTTCATTGGTTAAGGTTACAGCAATTTCGTCCCATCCGTTTAAAAGCATTTCTCGTTTATAGTTATCCAAATCAAAGCTTGCCTCAAATCCTTCGTTATCGAAGACTTTCTTTTCTTCCAAGTCTACGGTAAGATGGTAGGATTCGGATTCGGCCTTTTGGATTAAGGTCTGTACTTCATTCTCTGTTAGCTTGACGGGCAAGATCCCGTTTTTCGTACAATTGTTATAGAAAATATCGGCAAAGCTTGGGGCAATGATTACCCGGAAGCCATAATCCTGCAATGCCCACGGTGCGTGCTCACGTGAGGAGCCGCAGCCGAAATTCTCGCCAGCTACCAAGATGGAGGTGCCTTTATATTTTGGTTGATTTAATGAAAAGTCTTCTCGTAATTCTCCTTTGGAATCAAAGCGCCAATTATAAAAAACAAATTGACCGAAACCTTGACGAGAGATTCGTTTGAGAAACTGTTTTGGAATAATTTGATCGGTGTCAACATTTGCCCGGTTTAACGGGTATACAAGCCCTTCATGTTTACGAATTGGTTCCATGTCTCATTCCTCCTTGTCGATTAGCTTGGTGTAGCAACGCCTAAATGACGTACATCGGTAAAGTGGCCCTTGATCGCAGCGGCTGCGGCCATTTCTGGGCTGACTAAGTGTGTACGTGCACCTGTGCCTTGACGACCTTCAAAGTTACGGTTGGAAGTAGAGGCACAGCGCTCGCCTTCTGGTACGACATCATCATTCATGGCAAGACACATACTGCAGCCAGCATCACGCCATTCAAAACCTGCCTCTTTGAAAATTTGATCCAATCCAAGCTCTTCTGCCTGTGCCTTGACGCTATGGGAGCCAGGTACTACAATGGCCTGCACATCAGGATGGACAATGTGTCCTTTGATAATTTCCGATGCCCGTTGTAAGTCAGCTAATCGCGAGTTCGTACAAGAACCGATAAAGACATGCTCAATGTTAACAGAAGCAATCGGTTCGCCGCCTTCTAGTCCCATATATTCTAAGGCGCGTTGGATTTCATCACGGTCATTGTCATTTGTTGCGTCTTCTGGAACAGGAACATTAGCACTAACCGGAATACACATGCCTGGATTCGTGCCCCAGGTTACTTGTGGTTCGATTTCTTCTGCGTCTATTTCTACTTGCTCGTCATAGACAGCACCTTCATCGGTTGCTAGTGCCTTCCATTCTTCGGCTAATGCTTCGAATGCCTCTCCTTCTGGAACATATCGTTTACCACGTAAGAATTCGATTGTAGTATCGTCAGGACTGATTAAACCAGCACGTGCTCCAGCTTCAATCGACATATTACAGATCGTCATCCGGCCTTCCATGGATAGGTTACGAATCGCTTCTCCCGTGTACTCAAGCACATACCCAGTACCAAATTTTACGCCGAATTTACCGATAATTGCTAGGATTAAATCTTTGGCAGTAACGCCTGTTCCTAGCGTGCCATTTATTTTAACATTTAAGGTCTTCGGTTTTTCTTGCCAGATCGTTTGAGTGGCTAATACGTGCTCCACTTCACTCGTACCAATGCCAAATGCCAAGGCGCCAAATGCACCATGAGTAGATGTGTGGCTATCTCCACAAACAATCGTTTTACCTGGCTGGGTTAAACCTAGTTCTGGCCCGATTACGTGCACAATCCCTTGGTCGGGATGATTAATGTCTGCTAATGGTACACCAAATTCTTCACAATTTGTCTTCAACGTTTCCATTTGTGTTTTGGAAACTTCATCTTTGATCACATTGCGGTGGATCGTTGGTACGTTATGATCCATCGTCGCAAAGGTAAGGTCTGGACGTCGTACCTTACGATTATTAATCCTTAGTCCTTCAAAGGCTTGGGGAGATGTCACCTCATGAACAAGGTGCAAATCAATATATAACAAGTCCGGTTTACCTGCTTCTTGATGGACCACGTGCTTTTCCCAAACTTTTTCAATGACTGTCTTTGGTGTCTTCATCGATTGTCACTCCTTCTTTTATCATGATAAGTAGAAAAAAGATCGGCGTTGATACGATCCGAAGATAGACCACGCCGACATTTTCCCTCTTGGTTTATGACACTAAGCCTGAATTTCCTCTGCAATGAGGCGTGTCATTTCCGCTGTATTTACGAGTTTACCATCCGTACTTTGCAAATCTGCTGTATGGTAATTGCGATTTAATACGGCTTCTACCGCTGTTTCAATCGCCTCTGCTTCCTTATTCAGGTTAAATGAATAACGCAGCATTAAGGCAGCGGAGAGCACCATTGCAATCGGATTGGCAATACCTTTGCCAGCGATATCTGGTGCCGAGCCATGGGCCGGTTCATATAAACCAACACCATCCTCCGCCAAGCTGGCAGAAGGGAGCATACCAAGCGATCCCGTTAATACAGAAGCTTCATCACTGAGAATATCACCAAACATATTCTCGGTCACGATCACGTCAAAATCAGTTGGGCTGGTGATCAATTTCATGGCAGCGGCATCGACTAAGACATGATCTACGGTTACGTCGGGATAGTCTGACTTTTTCTCTTCGACAATCTCTCGCCACAGTTTACTAGATTCTAACACATTTGCCTTGTCAACAGAAGTAAGGTGCTTATTGCGCAGTTGCGCACTTTCGAATGCCTTATCGACAATGCGTTCGATTTCTCTTCTTGTATAGGTTAACGAATCGACAACTGCATTACCATTGTCGCGTCGTTCACTCGGTTCTCCAAAGTATAAGCCACCCGTTAATTCACGGACAATCAACAAATCACTTCCGGCAATAATGGACTCCTTTAATGGGGAGGCATGTAATAATTTTTTGAATCCTTTTACCGGACGCAGATTGGCATATAAATCTAATGCCTTACGAATCCCTAATAATCCACGTTCAGGCCTCAGTTCAGATGGGTTGTTATCCCATTTTGGGCCACCAACCGCTCCTAATAGAACCGCATCTGCAGCTTGACATGCCGCTATCGTTTCATCTGGGAGGGGAGTGCCATGGTTGTCGATAGCAATTCCACCAATATCATAAGAAGAGAATGTGAATGAATGATTGAATTTTTTTTCAATTGCTTCAAGGATATCTTGGGCTGCATGGATTACCTCAGCACCAATCCCGTCCCCGGGAAGCAATACGATTTGTTTACTCAATGCCTTAACCTCCTGTAAGAAAATGCGATTTAACTAGCTTTTTTTTGATAAATAGCCCGATTCACACCATTAATATAGGCTAAGATGGCAGCTTCTAATACATCTTGTGCAGAGCCGCGACCACTCACGTGATGTCCGTCAACGGTTAAGCTGACATGCACTTCTGCTAATGCATCACGCCCTTGACCGATTGAACTCAATTGAAAATCGGTTAAGTGGGTTTCCTCGACGAAAATAGCGTCTAAGGTGTGGTATAATGCCTCCACACTTCCAGCACCTGTCGTTGTTTTTTCAACGGATTGACTAGACGGTGTCGTTAAGCTGATGGTTGCCTCTGGTTGATGATTGGAACCATACTGAACAAAGAAATGATCCAGCTGATATCGTTTGACATTGGATGTGTCGGTTTGGATATCGGTTAGTATAGCAAACAAATCATCATCGGTTACTTCTTTTTTATGATCCGTTAAGCTTTTGAACGCCTTGAACGCTTCTTTTAGTTTTGCTTCTGGTAATTGATAGCCTAATTGTTTGATTTTATCGGTAAAGGCATGGCGACCTGAGTGTTTGCCTAGTACTAGATTATTAGAATGTACCCCAACTAATTCAGGGGTAATAATTTCATAGGTTTCGGCATTCTTGAGCACACCGTCTTGATGAATACCAGATTCATGGGCGAAAGCGTTACGACCGACGACGGCTTTATTGCCTGGTACGGTCATACCGGTAAACTTACTGACCATGTCACTAGTGCGTTTGGTTTCGTTTAATATCAAGTTTGTATAAAAAGGATAATAATCATTGCGAATTTGTAAGGCAACGGCAAATTCTTCAAGGGCAGCATTACCTGCGCGCTCACCGATACCATTAATGGCACCTTCGACTTGTGTTGCTCCATTTTCGATGGCAGCAAAGGAATTAGCCAAAGCCATTCCCAGATCATTGTGGCAATGACAGGATAAATCTACTTGCTCAATATTCGGTACGTTGTCTTTCATATACTTAAACATGGCACCGTACTCACGAGGCATCGTATAACCAACGGTATCAGGCAGGTTAATCACGGTGGCACCGGCGTCAATTACCTTTTCTATGATTTCTGCTAAGAATGGCAAATCAGAACGGGAAGCATCCTCTGCTGACCATTCGACATGGTCAAAGAATTGCTTACCATATTTCACCATCTCGACAGCCGTTTCGATCACTTCTTCTGGTGTCTTGTTTAGTTTGTATTTCATATGAATAGGGGAGGTGGCGATGAAGATGTGGACTCTGGGGTTGGTGGCGTCCTTCAAGGCATCTCGACAAGCATCGATGTCTGATTTTACCGCACGCGCTAAACCAGTGACGGAGACATCTTTCACCGTTTCCGCAATCTTTTTGACTGCTTCAAAATCCCCTTTGGAGGAAGCAGGGAATCCTGCTTCCAATATATCTACTCCAAAGCGTTCTAATTGTTTAGCCAGCTCTAATTTCTCTAATTGATTTAAGTTGACACCTGGTGATTGCTCACCATCTCGCAGTGTCGTATCAAAAATCTTAATTGGAGTCATTAGAGACCACTTCCTTCTTATTAATGGCCTTTTGTTTTACAAATGGCATTAATTCACGAAGTTCTCTACCTACCTCTTCAATTTGAAGTTTTGATTCTGCTGTTTTAATAGCTTCATAACGAGGACGGTTTGCTTGATTTTCAAGGATCCACCCTTGGGCAAACTTACCTGTTTGGATATCAGAAAGTACTTCTTTCATACGTGCTTTGGTGCCTTCATCAATGATACGCGGACCAGACATAAAGTCGCCCCATTCAGCAGTATCAGAGATAGAGTGGCGCATGTTTTCAAGACCACCTTCATATAATAAATCAACGATTAGTTTTAATTCATGCAGACATTCGAAGTAAGCAATTTCTGGTTGATAGCCTGCTTCTACAAGTGTTTCAAAGCCTGCTTTAACTAGCTCAGAGGTACCACCGCAAAGTACGGCTTGCTCACCGAATAGATCTGTTTCTGTTTCTTCTTGGAAGCTTGTTTCAAGAATACCAGCACGACCTGCACCGATTCCTTTGGCATAAGCAAGTGCGATGTCTACAGCATTACCAGTCGCATCTTGGAACACACCATAAAGGGAAGGGACACCAGCGCCTTCTTCATAGGTTCTGCGTACAAGATGTCCAGGGCCTTTTGGAGCTACTAGGAATACATCCACATCGGACGGAGGTACGATTTGGTTAAAGTGAATATTGAAACCATGAGCGAATACTAGAGCATTTCCTGCTTCTAGGTTAGGTTCGATCGCTTCTTTATAGATAGCTGGCTGATTTTCATCTGGAAGAAGAATCATGATGACATCGGCATCTTTGGATGCTTCTGCAACGGTTTTAACTTCTACACCATCTTCTTCTGCTTTGTCCCAAGAACGTCCTTTACGAAGTCCTACGACCACATCAAAGCCGCTTTCTTTAAGGTTTAGGGCATGTGCATGACCTTGAGAACCATATCCGATAATGGCAATTTTCTTCGATTGTAATACCTCTTCGTTGATATTATTGTTGTACAATACTTTTGTCATAAATATACTACATCCTCTCAAAAATTTTTATTTATATAATAAAGAAAACAGGTCTTTCCCTAGATGAAATAGGGAAAGCCTTCTTTTCTTATACTATCCTAACCTAATAAGGAAGAAAAATTCCCATCAATGGTGTTTGGCTGTTGGCCGCGAACAAAGGCGGTTAAGCCAGTGCGAGCCAGCTCTTTGATGCCATAGGGCCTTAATAATTCAATCAAGGCTTCTATTTTATCTGGCTTACCTGTAACCTGAATCGACATACTATCCTTGCTGACATCAATAATAGAAGCGCGGAATGGCTCGATGATGCCTTGAATTTCAGCGCGTAATTGGCTGTTGCTGACAATTTTAATCAGGGCCAATTCACGTGCAACAATGGCTTTATCGGTAATATCAGATACTTTTATCACATCAATTTGTTTGTTTAATTGCTTGGTTACTTGCTCTAATTTCTGAAAATCTTCCACATCTACAACAAACGTCATCTTGCTCATGTCCTCTGTTTCTGTTCTGCCGACGGAGATGCTTTCAATATTGAATTGACGACGCTGCAACAGCCCTGTAATTCGATTTAAGACACCACTGCGATTTCTAACCGTTGCTGTTATAATTCGTTTCATGGTTTCACCCCAATCATTTCATCTAGTCCTGTACCAGGGGCAATCATAGGGAATACATTCTCCTGCTGCAATACCCGTGCATCCACAAGAACAGGTCCATCATAATCAAAAATATCTGGTAAAGCATTGATAAATTCTTCTTGTGTCGTTAACTTGATTCCTCTCACATCATAAGCCTCGGCTAGTTTCACAAAATCTGGCTGGATTTGAAAGATAGATTGGGAATAACGTTCGCCATGGAACTTCTCTTGCCATTGTCTAACCATCCCTAGTGCTTGATTGTTTACGATAATGATTTTAACGGGTAATCTTTTTTCTTGTAAAATCGATAATTCCTGCAAGGTCATTTGGAAACCGCCATCGCCCACGATCGAGACAACCATTTCTTCGGGATTAGCCAATTGGGCACCAATAGCAGCAGGAAATCCAAAGCCCATCGTACCTAAACCACCAGATGAAACCCATTTATTTGGCTGATTAAAGGTATAGTATTGCGCCGCCCACATTTGATGCTGCCCAACGTCTGTTGTCACAATTGCATTGCCATTCGTGGCTTCGTATACTTGTTTGATCACCCATTGGCCGATCATTTCCTTATCCGGTGTGTTAAACCATAATGGGTAATTTTCTTTGTTTTCATGGATACGAACGAGCCATTCATCGTGATTCGGTTGGCTAATATCATGAGACAACAATCGTTTCAATGCCTCTTTGGCGTCACCAACGATAGGTATGGCTGTTGGAACATTTTTGCCAATCTCAGCAGGGTCAATGTCGACATGAGCCACGGTAGCTTTCGGTGCAAACGATGATAATTTACCAGTTAAGCGGTCATCGAACCTGGCACCAATGTTAATGAGTAGATCACATTCATACAAGGCCGTATTGGCAGCGTATGTGCCATGCATACCGGCCATTCCCATAAATAGCGGATGATCGCCAGGAAATGCTCCTAAGCCCAATAAGGTAGAGGTAACCGGAAGTGAGTACTTTTCTGCAAATTCCTGTACCTCTTTGGAGGCTTGCGCCATTAAGATACCAGCACCAGTTAATAATACTGGTTTCTCTGCTTTTCCGATCGCCTCCGCTAATTTTTTGGTTTGTAACGGATTTGGCTTGAATGTTGGCTGATATCCAGGTAAATCAATCTCTACTTTAGCTTGAAAATCATCACTGATAATTTCGGCTGAGACGTCTTTCGGGATATCGATCAATACAGGACCAGGACGACCAGTAGTTGCGATATGAAAGGCCTCTTTAACAACACGAGGGATATCTTTCAGATCATTTACTTGATAATTGTGTTTAGTAATTGGTGTAGTAACCCCCATGACATCAACCTCTTGGAAGGCGTCACTGCCAATCACACCTTTGGCAACTTGACCAGTAATCACAATTAATGGCAATGAGTCAATCATTGCGTCGGCAATTCCTGTTACTAAATTCGTTGCACCAGGTCCAGAGGTGGCTACCACAATTCCTGGCTTACCTGATACCCTGGCATAGCCCTCGGCTGCATGAATGGATCCTTGCTCATGTCGAGCTAAGATTTGATCAAAGGCATCTTGTGCTCTATATAATGCGTCAAAGATTGGTAATGCTGCACCGCCGGGATAACCAAATAGCGTGTCAACGTCTTCGTTAATCAAGGCATCGACTAGCAAATCAGCACCAATCCTGGGTTCTTTTGGTTCTACAGCTTCATTTGCTTGCTTTTGTGTGTTTTCCACGTTAATCCCTCCTATTAATAATTATCAACAATCACCTTGATTTATTGGTATTAGAAGATGTTTATGGTACAAAGAAAAGTATGGCTATTGTCTTTTCCTTACACTAAAAAAGGCCATCTCACCCTTGATTTCCGCCACTAGTGTAGCAGAGATCAAGGGTGAAAAGGCCTTTCTTTTCACGGTACCACCCTGATTTGCAATATTCTCACAAACATTGCCTCATAAAGCTATTTACAAAATCAAATAGCTTTGATTGGATAACAGGTACTGTGTAATACCTGGCTATACTTAATGGGAGAACCGTTCAGCATAGCACTCAGGGATGAGTAGTCAGATAAGGTGTATGGCCAAGTTTCCACCTGTCTTGGCTCTCTGCAGCATACATGATCCTGATCCTTTTTTCCCGTCCGCGTTTTTAAACATATTCGCTTATTGTTATAGTATACGATATCGCTTATTCTGTCCACAAAAAAGTTTTTAAATGTGTAATTTTCAGAAAAATCTGATTGACGACAATAATACAACTAAAAAGACGATAGGTCAACTGTTTTTTGCGGATTTTTTTGTTAAAAATAAGAAAGTACGGAATCCACTAAAAACAGAAGCGCTTTCTATCTTAAAATAGACAGGTAGGAAGAGTATAAAAGCACATTTCTAATGCCCATAACAATAACGTTGGCCATATCTAGCATCGTTTTTAATGAATCTGCTACGATTTTGAAAAACACCTGTAAAAATAAAACAGGATGTGTTATGCTTTGGAGGTAGTTCTAATTTCATAATCAACATCAACACTAGGGGAGCCTTTGGCTGAGACGAGTATTCGGACCCTTTGAACCTGATCTGGTTAACACTAGCGTAGGGAAGTGGCGGAAGCATGACGATATATTATTCGACAAATGAATTTTATATAATCGAAGCCACTTGTCCTAACTGGATAAGTGGTTTTTTTCGTTTCTTCCGGCTCAACGAAGAAAGGAGTAATGGAGATGGATAAATCACTGCATCTTATCAGTGATGGCGATTTTTCTAAACGGCATGTACAAATAGTAAAGCGTATTCATGGGGATATTGATTATTTGCATATAAGAGAAAAGAATAAGTCAGCAAAAGATATTCTGGAACTAATCGAAGTATTAAAAACTAGCGGGTTACCCTTAACGAAACTAATCGTAAATGACAGAGTTGACATTGCCGTGATGAAACAATGTGCAGGAGTCCAGTTGGCCTATCACAGTCTAGCTGTTTCATTGGTTAAAAATTGCTTCCCAACGCTTCTTACAGGGAAATCTGTCCATTCGTTAGCAGAGGCTGAACAGGCTCAACAAGAGGGAGCAGATTACTTGTTATATGGTCATATTTATCCTAGCAGTTCTAAGCCGAATCAACAACCAAGAGGAATAGCTAATCTTCGGCAATTAAGCGAAGAACTATCGGTACCGGTCTATGCTATTGGCGGCATTACACCTGATCGAACAAAAGAAATAATCAAGTCAGGGGCAAGTGGGATAGCTATCATGTCAGGTATTTGGCAGGCGGCGGATCCGATACAAACAGTAAAGGCTTACCTGCAAGTGTTGAATAACAGGAAAGAAGGTGGAAAGTGAAAAAGACATTTGATCAAATCATTGTTGGTGGCGGCGTGATTGGTTGTTCGATTGCTTATCAATTGTCCAAAAGAGGTTATCAGGTGCTGATAGTTGAAAGGGATCAAATCGGTTGTGAGGCCTCTAGTGCTGCAGCAGGAATGCTAGGTGCTCAAGGAGAATTCACACAAGCAAGTCCTCTTTTTCAATTTGCTCAAGAAAGCAGAGCGTTATTTGCAGATTTATCAGTTGAGCTTTGGGAAGAAGCAGGGATGGATATTCAGTATGTTCATAAAGGAATCATGAAGTTCGCTTTTGATCAGCAGCAATACAATACGTTGAAAAGCCTGGCAACTTTTCAACAGGAAGCTGGTTATCCTGCTTATTTGCTGTCGACAGAAGAAGCGAGAAAGATGGAACCAAGTTTGACAGAGGAGCTCCACACGGTTCTTTACCTGCCGAATGATGGTCAGGTGTCCGCTTATCATCTGACAAAAGCATTTTCCCTTGCCGCCTATCGTCATGGTGTCATGCTTCATGAACAGGAAAAAGCAGTTGAACTGCTAAGGGAAAATAAAAAGGTTTATGGTATACGAACCACAAAAGGAACCTATTACGCTGATCAAGTCATTGTAGCAACGGGAGCATTTGGCGATGATCTGCTGCCTGATGAATATGCCATTATTCCTGTAAAAGGGGAATGTCTGCTATTGGAATCAGAGCAGCGCTTATTTCAAACAACCCTGTGGATGGACGGCTGTTACCTTGTCCCCAAGCAAGGCAACAAGGTGGTAGTTGGCGCTTCATCTATACCAGGAAAAACAGATAAACATGTCCACGCAGCAAGTGTTCAAGGGCTATTATCACGAGCAGAACAGATGGTTCCGCAGCTGGCAGAGGCAACAATAAATTGTTTTTGGGCAGGGATCAGACCAGCTACCGCCGATGAACGTCCTTACTTGGGTGAGATTCCTGGAATCAACGGTTTATATGCTGCCAAGGGACACTATCGCAATGGCATTCTATTATCAGCGATTACAGGCATCTATCTAGCAGACTTAGTTGAAAACAAGTCGGTTCGTCCACTTTATTACGATTTTTTTCGTGGTGGTCAAGCACGAGATCCATCAGCAAATGTCACAAGTTTGGAATAAACACAAAAGGCAGGTGCATGCATGTGGAAATAATCGTTAATGGAAGTTATTTGGAAGTAAAGAAAGGAGTAAAACACATCAAAGATTTACTTGAGTTTCTGGGGTTGCAAGATAAACCGTTGATTATCGAGCATAATCAACAGATATTACAAAAAGAAAGACATAAACAAGCGGTGTTAAAAGATGGAGACAAGATTGAGATTGTTCATTTCGTTGGAGGAGGATAAGCAAATGCTTAATATTGGAAACTATTCGTTTGCTTCTCGTTTGTTCTTAGGGACTGGCAAATATCCTGATTTTGATATTCAAAAGCAGGCAGTAGATCAATCAGAGGCAGAAGTTCTTACTTTTTCCGTGAGAAGGATGAATATCTACGACCCATCCCTGCCCAATTTTTTAGAAAAAATAGATGTAAACCGCTATACTTTTTTACCGAATACGGCAGGGGCAAAGGATGCGAAAGAAGCGGTGCGAATCGCTAATTTAGCTGCCGCTTCAGGGCGATGCGATATGGTGAAAGTGGAGGTTATTGGTTGTGATAAAACATTGCTGCCAGATCCGATCGAGACACTAAAAGCAACGGAAGAGCTGGTGGCAGCAGGATTTACCGTGCTTCCATATACCTCAGATGATGTGGTATTAGCCAAAAAGCTGGAGGAGGCGGGAGCGCATGCCATCATGCCCGGAGCTTCCCCGATCGGAAGCGGTCAAGGAATTATCAACCCGTTGAACCTTTCTTATATTATCGAACAATCGAACGTTCCGGTTATCGTGGATGCAGGTATCGGTTCGCCAGCTGATGCAGCGTATGCTATGGAGTTGGGTGCAGATGGTATCTTGTTGAATACCGCCGTTTCCGGAGCAGAAGACCCTGTGAAAATGGCTAAGGCGATGAAATATGCAATAGAGGCCGGCCGACTTGGCTATCAAGCAGGAAGAATCACGAAGAAGGCATATGCGGTAGCTAGCAGTCCGGAGGTAGGGAGCTAATGTTGGAGACGAATCGTTATCAACGCCAAGTCTTATTTGTACCAATTGGTGAGACGGGGCAAACAAAGCTTAGTCAAAGCCATGTACTGATTGTCGGCGCAGGTGCGTTGGGATCAAGCAGTGCGGAGGCATTGACACGAGCAGGTATTGGCCAGTTGACATTAATTGATCGAGATTATGTGGAAGAAAGTAATCTGCAGCGGCAACAGCTATTTAGTGAAACGGATATGAAACAAAAAACACCAAAGGCAATTGCCGCCAGACAAAGGCTTGCTGAAGTAAATCATCATGTCCAAATACATGCGATTGTCGGAGATGCCGAAGTCGATATATTAAGAAAAGTGGTGCCTGAAGCGGATTTAATTATTGACGCTACCGATAATTTTGAGACAAGGCTTATACTGAATGATATCGCACAGAAGTATCAAAAACCATGGATTTACGGAGCTGTTGTAGCAAGCTATGGCATTACCTTTACCGTACTCCCTGATAAAACGCCATGTCTGCAATGCCTGCAAGCTTATATACCAGCTTACGGGGCCACCTGTGATAGTGTTGGAATTATCCAGCCCGTGGTACAAAAGGTCGTGTCTCACCAAGTAACCGAGGCACTCAAGCTATTAACCGGTAACGAAGCCGATTTATCTGGAAAACTTATTTCGTTTGACTTATGGAAAAATGCACACACAGAAATAGACATAGCAGCCTTACGAAAAAAAGACTGTCCGTCCTGTTCCGAGAACAGAAGCTATCCAAACCTAGCTTACGAGTCCCGTATGAAAACGACGAAGCTATGTGGAAGAAACACTGTTCAACTACGATCGCAACGTAAATCAACAGATTTGAGTGAAGTTGCCAAAGAATTACAAAAGAATAAACAGATAAAGCTATTTCAAAATCCTTATCTGCTTTCGTTTGAAATAGATTCGTACCGAGTAGTGCTCTTTCAAGATGGGAGAACGTTAGTTCATGGGACGATGGATCAACAGGAAGCAAAAAAAATCTACCATCGTTATTTGGGATGAATTTTTTGCTAATAATGTCCATGTTATCGAGAATGCAGCAAGAAAGCTGCATTCTCACACATAACCCCTTTTCCTAACTCGCTTGTAGCAATATACAGCAATCGAGAAGAAATATAGTCTATTTTTACGTGATAGAATGATACTAATTAGGAGGGGGGCTTTTGAAATGAATAAAGTGATGCTAAATATCTCCATGTCGCTAGATGGCTATATAGCAGGGAACAATGATCATCCGCAACAACCCTTGGGAGATCAGGGTGATGTTATCCAAAGGTGGTTGTTTTCAGGGGAAGAAACGAGCGAAATCAATTCTTTTTTCAAGCTTTCCAGCGTCGATAAAGAAGTTTTTGATTCGTCAGCTCGAGAAACAGGTGCGATGATTGTTGGGAAGAGGACGTTTGATATCGTGCACGGGTGGGGCGGGAGCCACCCATTAGCGAATATTCCCGTATTTGTGTTGACACATCATATTCCGACGGATCCTCCGGAAGGTGCTACACCGTTTATTTTTATCACCGATGGGGTGAAAGAGGCAGTTAAACAAGCGAAGGAAGCAGCAGGCAAGAAAGAGGTAAGCGTTGGAACAGCTAGTGTTGCCCAGCAGTGTATAGCATTTGGTCTGCTGGATGGACTTGATTTGCATATTGCTCCAGTGTTATTAGGGAAAGGTGTGCGCTTATTTGACCATATTGGAGAAGAAAATATTATGCTAAAATCAACTAAGGTCATCGAGGGAACAGGTGTCATTCATGTTAAATATGATATTGTAAAATAATCACATACCATATCTCATAAAGGAAAAAGTTTTGTTCATAATGGATGAAGCTTTTATTTTTGGGTAAATAAGGAATATCCATTTTTTCATGCAATGCGCGCTTTTTTTCATATATACTATGATAAAAAGCTATGCAGAGAGGAGCTTTTATTTGCGAGTGAACAAAAGGTGGCTTACTTTAGGTGTGGTTTGGACGGTTGTGTTTGCTGGGATGAGTTTTTATTGGGCGATGGGTGGAATGTTTGGTGTCAGATCTCTAGGTGATGCCATCTATGAGCAATCGCTTGATCCGGATCCCTCCTTTATATTACTTGTCTGGCTAACTGGTTTTGTGAAATTATTAGGTGTGTTATTGCTAGTACTGCTGCTTATTTCTTGGCAAAATGTCTTCATGAATAAGGTGCTTTATTACCTTACCAAAACGGGAGGGATCCTTCTCTTTTTATATGGATTATTAAATTTTATTACCATTTCTATGAGTGCATTTGATATATTGGCTATGGATTTAACGACCTATGCAACTTTTTGGAGACTTGTATTTTGGGAGCCGTACTGGATGACAGGCGGTGTTTGCTATTTTTTCTCTGTGAAGAAGGCATAGTTTTACACGAAGGTCTTTGTTATTTACAGTGCTGACCAGTTTTTGGTATACTAGTTAATAAATTATAGTAATAAGGTCGTGAAAAGATGGAAGCATTAGCTATCCTTCCCTGTGGTCGACGAAAGATCTGGGACAAAAACCCTGCAGTCGGTGGAGTCAAGGCAGCGGATGCCTATATTGGAGTGCTTCACCGTTTATGTCGCCAATATGCGTCACTATATGTAGGCGAGTGGGCGGTTATTTCAGGCAAACATGGCTTGTTATTGCCAGATGATATCGTACCGGAGAATTATGATGTCACCTTTGGACAAAAACATCCTGATGTCATTTCGATCGCTCAATTAAAACAACAAGTCATCGACAAACAGCTTGACCAATTCCCCAACATTATTGCTCTAACGGGGAAAAAGTATCAGCCGATTATCAAGCAGGTATTTACGACCCAAGAGATCCAATATCCCTTATTAGGTACAAAAGGAATTGGTAAAATGCAACAATTATTAAAACATAGTATCGAACAAGGTCAACCACTTCACAAACAATAGGAGGTCAATTATGCAATCATTTGCCGTTCAACATGGTTCTCAACAGTTCTTGGAGCAACAGATAGCCGACCCTCAGCCAAACGAGGTGGTAGTCGCCTTGCGAGCAGCAGGACTAAACCATCGTGATTTAATGATGAAAGACAGAATTGGTAATCAGCCCGATATTTATACGTTAGGTTCTGATGGGGCAGGTGTTGTTGAAAAGGTGGGCAGTGAAGTTTCTCGATTTAAAATAGGGGATGAGGTGATTATTAATCCGAGCTTGAATTGGTATGATAAAACCAGTGCTCCGCCGGATGATTTTCGTATTTTTGATGGAACGTTTGCGGAAAGGACGGTTATCAGCGAAGACTTTATCGAGAAAAAACCAGATCATTTGAGTTGGACCGAGGCAGGGGTGTTTACCTTATCGGCCTTGACTGGTTATCGCGCCTTGGTGACATTAGGGCAAATCAAGCGAGGTGAAACCTTGTTTATCCCAGGCGTTGGAGGCGGTGTGGTCAGTTTTATTATTCAATTGGCCAAGGCAAAGGGGGCTTATGTGATCACGACGTCAAGGGATCCGAATAAATTGAAACAGGCTGAAATTCTAGGATATGATCGAGCGATTCTAACAGATGATAATTGGGAGGAGCAGCTAGCAGATGAAGAAATTGATCTGGTGATAGAAACGATCGGTGGTGCTACCTTTAATCGTTCTTTAGGTGTTCTCAAGAAGGGTGGGCGTATCGTTACGTTTGGTTCATCGACAGAGGATCAATTTACTCTTAACCTGCGTCAGTTTTTCTATGGGCAATATCAATTGTTCGGCTCCACGATGGGGAGTAGAGAGGAATTGCGGGAACTCCTTGCATTTTGTGAACAACATGAATTGAGACCGCTACTTGATAAAGGATTCCCTTTTACTAAAATAGATCAGGCCTTTGACCATTTATCCGGTCAAACCCAATTAGGTAAGGTATATGTTGTTATGTAATGTAAAAAGTACACAAAGCAGACAGGTTCACCCTGCCTGCTTTTTGATTATCCTTTCGGCTTAAAAAAGATAGCCCCAATCATACCAAAAATAATCGCTGCAGAGATGCCAGAACTAGTTACCTCAAACATACCCGTGACGACTCCAATTAACCCATGTTTTTCGGCCTCTGCCATTGCGCCATTAACGAGCGAGCTGCCAAAACTGGTAATCGGAACGGTGGCACCCGCTCCAGCGAAATCGATTAAAGGCTCATACCAGCCCAAGCCATGTAGGACTGCCCCGGTGACGACTAGTATGCTCAGGGTATGACCGGGGGTTAATTTTCCGACATCCAACAATAGCTGACCAATCACACAAATGAGTCCACCTACGAGAAACGCCCATAAAAATACCATCTATAACCCCTCCTATCTCTGTTTTGTTACGTATCCGTTATCAAGGCCTATTCCATGTTTTCAATAGAAACGGCATGAGCGATGCAGGGAATCGTTTGTTTTTGTTGTACCGATAATGGGGATAATAATGCGCCAGTTGCCACAACTAAGATTCGTTGACAATCACCTTTCAATAATTTGTGATAAAAGTGACCGTATGTAACGATCGCTGAACAGGCTGGCCCGCTTGCGCCAGAAAAAGTGGGTTGGTCTGCCTTGTATATCGTTAAACCACCATCTACAAACTGTTGCTCTGTAACCCCTGTCTGGTTTTGATTTAATAAATCCATGCAACGCTCCCTGCCAATTTTGGCCAAGTCACCGGTAATAATATAGTCATAATAATCCGCACTGATTTGCCGATCTTCCAGGTGTTGTTTAATCGTATCAAAGGCAGCAGGCGCCATAGCTCCGCCCATATTAAAGGGATCCTTTAGCTCTGGATCGACGACTTTCCCGATGGTAGCGGAGGTCACTTTAGGCCCTTTACCTGTCGAGGCGATAATGGCGGCACCAGCCCCTGTCACCGTCCATTGTGCAGTATCAGGCTTTTGACTGCCATACTCTGTAGGATAACGGAATTGCCTTTCCGCTGCCGAGTTATGGCTAGAGGCTCCCGTTATGACATAATTCGCCTTCATCTGACTAACGATTAAGGCAGATAGAGCCAAACCTTCCATAGAGGTAGCACATGCACTGAATACCCCAAGGTAAGGGATAGCCAAATTACTGGCAGCAAAATTAGAGGGGGTTAATTGATTGATGAGATCCCCTTGCAGCAGGAATTGCATGTCACTAGACGTAAGTTGGGCCTTCTTTAATGCATAACGACAGGCATCCTCCATCATATGCTGTTGAGCCAGTTCAAAAGACTTTTCTTCCACCCATTGATCATCATAAAAATGATCGAAATCGGTACGAATATTACCTTGTTTTTCAAATGGGCCACCGACGGTTCCTGTAGCTAAAATGGTAGGTGGCTGTTCAAATAACCACGTTTGTTTTCCAATCATTATATGCCACTCCAATATGAAAAAATGGTTTTAATTAATGCAATAAGAAAAGCTGAAAAAACACCAAACAAGATAACCGAACCTGCCAGTTTAAACATATTACCGCCTACACCTTGTACAAAGCCTTCGGTACGGTGCTCAATGGCAGCCGATATAACGGCGTTTCCAAAACCTGTGACAGGAACCGCTGTACCTGCACCGGCAAATTGGGCGATGCGGTCATATACCCCAAATCCGGTAAGAAGCATGGTGATAAAGATTAAAGTAGCAACGGTCGGATTTCCAACGGTTTGTTCTGTGAAATGGAAGAAATACATGTAAAAAAAAGAAATCAACTGACCTATTACACAAATAAGCCCGCCTACTAAAAAAGCTCGAATACAATTTTTAACAAGTGGTCTTTTCGGTTCGGTTGCCTGTTCATAGCTTTTATAATCTGATTGTATGTCTTTCATTGTTTACCTCCCTTAAGCCTGTTCTTCCGAAAGCTTGATTAACTTATTGATTTCCTTTTTCGCTTCTTTTTTTGACAAATGCTTGTCTTCTAATTTGCCTAATTCAATCATAAATTTTTGATCAGATGTCACCTTTACTTTGTCAGAATCAACTGCTTTTTTCAGTCCTTTTTCTATTTTTTTTTCTAATTTTCGTTCGGTGGCTTGCTGGATAGGGTTTGCTGTGATGGCGACAAAGAGCTGATCATCCACTTGAACAGCTTTATAATCAGATATTTCTTTTACATCATCTAGATAGGCTTGACTGGGGCTGCTGCCTCCGTTTTTGGAATGTAAAATAAGTACTTCTTCGCCCGTTTCTGGTGCTTCTGCTGATGGAGAATCAGGATTTTGACATCCAATCAAAGTAAAAACGAAGGCGATGATTAGTGTATAGACCAACTTCATACTTCTCTTCCTTTCTAAATGGAATGGTGACTAGTACGGTGTGATTTATAAAATGACGAGTAGTGAGAGCTTATCGGGGTGTTAACACCTGTTATCCCTCACTTAGACTTCCTAGAATTCTCTTCAACGCTGCAAGTGGAGGCTTACGGATGATTGCACCGAGATAAATTGTTTTCACCTCTATTTTGTAAAGTTTTTGAAAAAGTATGCATTTGATTTATAATTTGAAGAGAAAAAACATTTTTTTGTCAAAAAAGTGAAACGATTGCACGATTAAAATCGTCTATATAGAGTAAGCGAAAAAATGGTAACATAGGGGGAGGGAGCTACTTTTGAAAAAGAAATATATGGTGATTATCGCTTTCCTTGTTGTAGTAACCATTTCATTCTTCATTGTACGAGAGTGGCAAGGTGCTTCTCTAACTGAAACGGTAAAGTTTGAAGAACAGTATCAAGATTTCGTCGTACATATTCAAGTGGAACCAATGTCGGAAGGGTTTATGGTACTACGTTCGATTCAATACTTAGGTGATGAGGATATTGTTATTTATCATAGAGCACCGCTGACGCAAGTGACGATAGATCAAGATAATCCTGTGTTTACGGGTAGCGAAGTGGAAAAACAATTAAATAGCGGGGGACAGTACTATCCTCAGGAGCCATTGACTTTCTCTTCGCTTAAGAAGGGGGAACATGCTATATTTATTCATACACAATTTAAATTGGAAGGGGAGCAGGTTAACATTAAGAGTGAGGGAGAGCTTGTGTTTGAATAGCGCCTATATATGAGGGTTCATTATGCGATGATAGGTTCATGAAATGAAGGGCCGTTTATAAAAAGCAGTACTATATAAGAACGGCCCAGATATACGGTTGTGAGACGTAGAAAGTGCTAGACAAACATCGGGAGACCGAAGTTTTAACCGGAATGCTTCCTAGCACCTGTCAGTGATTCTTCCTGTACTTGGTTTTCTTCGTGCAAGCTCACTCTACCATACGCAACTTAGTTTCTTGGGGATCAGAGTTGGTAATCAGATGATACTGGATATGAATGTTTTGTTCATCCTGCCAATTGGCCTCTATTACACGTAGATCTTCTAATTCCGCTTCGGCCTGGAAAGGGGCCATTTCCCAATCTTCTAGTTGAAAAACTTTCCATACATCTTTGTTTTTATGTTCGAAAAGTATAAATAATTGCGTCTCTTCAGGGGAAGGAATGATTTCTTTTAGTTTTACCATGTCATCCAGCAGCAGTGAGCGGTTAGGTTCTTTTCGATCTAATAATAAAAAAGAACACTTCTCATCTTGACAATTGAAAGATAATAAATAGAGTTTTTCTAGCATAAGTTTCTCTAATTTCATATTTGCAACAGCTTGTTCCCGATCGTTTGTTGTCGCTAGAAAGGATTTCAAGATAGTAATGTTGTTAGTATTTAAAACAATGACCTCATCATCTAATGCAAATTCAATTTCATGTTGTTCTTCGATGGGTTCTGCTTGTTCAGGCGGCTGTTCCACTGTTTCATTAGACATAGCGTCGGTTTCTTTCGTAATCATCAAATCTTCTTGATCATTATCGCATGCACACAGCATCAATAATAGGAAAATCCAAATCGTGTGTTTCATTGCGTCACCACCTTTTTATAAAATAAATACTCCTAGGTATAAGATTTTGAACGAATCAATAAGACGGATGATGAGAAGGTGCCGGTCCATCTATTTCATGTAGTCAAGTTGTTGTTTGTCTGCGCTAGGTAACACGCCGGGAATAGGTTTTGCTATTTCTCTTAGGGCACAATTCAACAAGTGATTCGAGTAAAAAACGCTCTCATTTATGTTTCCGATACAGCGGACTTGTGCTTAGCCTCCTGATATGAACGAAACTGTCAAGGCCCCACTCTGCACCAAGTTTTAATCTATTTTTGACAAACTTTAAGAAGAGAAGCGATTTTTGGCTTCTTTACTTTCTTGGTGTTACATGTGTAGCCTACTCGTCAGCAATAATCGCTTCCATAGACAAATCTAAGACATCTTAGTTAGATGACGAGAACCAAGGTAAAGTTATAACAAAGCCCTAGAGTTGTATAAAAGAGTTAATATGGACCATATTATACCATGAAAAAAGAAAAAACAGGGAACAAAATCGTGTAGGAATCATAAAATGCAGCTTTAGCTTTATTAATCCAAAAAAAATGATATAATAAAAGTAGAATTTGGAGAAAATGAGGTGTAAGCAATGAGTACATTAATGGGTATTCTATGTTTTGTTATTATCATTGGTACGGTGGGTTACAACATATTTGACCGAGTGAAATAGCATGGCCAGCATAAGTCTGGAATGAGATCAGTAATATCAAATACAAGCAGGTAACCGCCGATTCACTGCTTAGCGGTTATTTTCAGAAAGAAATGGGGGAGAACTATAGATGATAGGCTTCCCGATTTTTTTATAAGCAAAGAACGTATATAATCCTTGGCATAATAGGACTTGGAATGATGTTGACCTGAAACGAATTTCGATATCGATAAGTTGGATGATGTAAAGTAAGCCGTCCATCTATGCCCTGTCGTAAAGTTGATCGTTTGTCGGTGCTAGATAGCGCAGATGAAACGCACCATTCCGTAAAAGACTCTACTTAACATCATCCCGCCTTATCGACAGTCAGTATGTTCTTTTGATGATATAAGTGGAATGAAATCATGTCTCATAGATCGGATAGGTGCTCTTGATCCATTTACGTGGTAGGAGGAGATAACCAAGGAATAAATGCATTTATTCTCTGGTTATCTCCTCCTACCGCTAGTGCGGCAATTATCGTCGTGATTTGGGCAGGCAAGTTCTTTTTGTAACTGAAAACCATAAATAAAAGCGCTTTCCTGTCATTAGAAAAGTGTTTTAACATCTTCATAAAAAAGCGATTATGTTAATTTTATCTATCTTTACAGGGATCTGGTTAATAAGAATCACAAAAAATCCAAATTTACAGTTGATTTATGCTAAAGCATTTGGTTTAAGATGAGAAAAAACGGGATAAATCGCTAAAATATGCTAAAATGGCAGGTGACAAAAGTTTTTTTGTGAGAAATATGTCTAATTTTGCGGTTTGCTTTACATTCTTACAATAATTTGGGATAATCAGTAGACATGAGTATAACGTTTATTCTAGCATAAACGTTCATATGCCCTCATTTTCAGACTTATAGAAAAGTCTGAGTGGAGAATTGCAGATGCTGATAATAAGCTAAGTCTTATTACCCAGCAAGGGGATAATCGAATAAACTCATGGATAGCAGCCTCGCTTAGTAACTGCTCGGTTGGTTCAACTAATATTCATTGGGGATGTGGAAGCAGACGAAGCTCGCGATGTTCTGTCGCGACATCTGCGCTAGCACGCCCTGTGCGGTAGTCCTAACTGAATAAAGTTTCACTTTATCACATCCTACAATACTGGAGGATTTAAACTTATGACGGTGTATCTAAATGAGCTAGTCAAGGAAATCGAAAGACTACGTAAAGAAATGACGGAAGTCGCCCTCCAAAAAGGTATGACAAGTGAGGAATCATTACAAATCAGTCAAAAATTAGATGGTTTGCTTAATGATTATCAACATTACAAACAAACTCAAAAAAAGGAGGCGCTTCCCAAGAAAGAGAGCAGCTAACCCGCACAAATCTAAGAAAATATAGATCTGTGCGTTTTTTGTTTCTTTTTGGAAGGCGTCTTGATTTAGTTCCATTACAGTCGTTGATATCCGTCCACATCTATTTTATTTCTTTCTTTCGCTAAGTCTTATGGGGATGTCTTGCTGTATTAATTATTACTAATAGAAGTTTCTATTCGATTTAAACCTTCTGCCAGGGTATCCATATCATAGGCGTAGGATAATCGGAGATAACCTTCTCCGTACACGGAGAAAGCACTCCCGGGGACCAAGGCTACGTTGGCTTCATCAACTAATTGCAATGCTACTGTGAGCGAATCTGCTGCTAAGTGTCGAATGTCTATGAAGAAATAAAAGGCTCCTTCTGGCAGGTAAACCGGAAGATTCATTTTTTTTAATCGATCATATACGTAATCTCTGCGCTGGAGATAGGCTTGTTTCATGATAATTGGGTCATTCTCTCCGTTTTGTATAGCTTCTAGTGCCGCATATTGACTGATGGAGGAGGCGCAAGAGATATTATATTGGTGGATCTTGATCATATGCCTCATCAACCACTTTGCACCTAGGACATAGCCAATTCTAAATCCAGTCATGGAATGGGACTTGGAGACACCATTGATGATAATAACCTTGTCACGTATTTGAGTGTGTCTTCCAATGGAGAAATGGACGTGTTCATACGTCAGCTCACTGTATATTTCGTCTGCGATAAAGAAGATATTGTACCGTTCAACCACAGCTGCTATTTCGGTTAGTTCTTCCTCTGACAGGGAGACACCAGTTGGATTGGATGGATAAGGAAGTATCACGGCCTTCGTTTTTGGTGTGATCGCGGCTTCGAGTTTGGCAGCAGTCATTTTAAACTGGCTATTTCGTGTATCAACATAGACTGGTACTGCTTTAGCAAGCTTAATTAATGGTTCATAACCAGGATAAACAGGACCAGGTAAGATTACTTCATCCCCCTCGTTGAGAATGGTACGAAGGGTAATATCAATTGCTTGAGATGCCCCAGCTGTGACAATCACCTCATGGACAGGATCATAGTTTAGTTGGTAATGGCGTTGCACAAAGGCAGCAATTGCCTCACGCAAAGGAAGTATACCAGCATTTGCCGTATAAGTAGTTAAGTTATTATCAAGAGCTTGTTTTGCTTGTGCTTTCACATGTTCGGGAGTAGGAAAATCTGGCTGTCCAATCGTTAAGGAAAGTACCCCCTCTTTATTACCTACCATATTAAAAAATTGTCGAATACCAGATATTTTAATGTCTTTCACTTCTTTGTTGATATAGTGTTCCATCATTATTACCTCCTGTTGATTGAAAATCATGATCTAGGTCTAAGCATTAGAGAAAATGGTGATACTGCCAATAGGGAAAAGAAATCCAAGTTTATTTTATCACAAGTAAGCTGAGGGAGGGTATAATGCATGTTAACAGAATGGTGGAAGGAACTAGAAAGAGTGAGTGATTATTTATTAGTAACAAAGCAAGCAGAGATGTTTAGTGTCATCTATATAACCATTGGTCTGACTATCCTTTATTTTACTTTGCGTCCATTGATTTCGTTATTAGTACTAATCGAATGGAAGGCATTTATGACCTATAGCTTTGTCATTATGATCATGCTTGTCATAACGGCTATGATCCAAACGGAAATAGAGGGGAAGTACTTGATAGTCAGCTGCCTGATTTTTACTAGTATTGTCTGTTTTCATCGTTTGTTTAGGCGGTCTTACTCGTAGGCAGCTTCGAGCGAGCGGCAGATGTGTCGATAGCTGCACTGGAAACGGCATAGGTCTACCATTTTCGTTTATGATAGAAAGGAGACAGGTTTGAAGTCATGTAGTTGTCTTGATTGTTTTGCTGTTTCGTAAGAGACCAGTTTAAATAACGGTATAAAATGGTTTTTGCCTGCCGCAGTGACAATCTTGATTTAGGATTCTGATAGCTCTCGTCCAGTTTACCTAAGTGGGGCAATGTTTTTAAGTCGTGTTTATCCGGAGGGATATGGAAATAAAAATTCCCAATTTGAATGAGCAGGACAGAATGCTGCTTGCTATGTCTAGGGTTATTAGAATAATGCAAACCAATCTTTGTGGCTTTTCCTTCTTTTAGTAATTTTTGGATGGCTTCTTTTTTTAAATGATAAAGCTTAGAGGGGTCTGGTGCTGTTTTGGTATGTCTGTTGACGATAAAGAGCGCTTCTCCCATTTCATTTGGAGCGTGTTTTTTTGTTTCCATGTTGTTCCACCTTTATTGGCATAGTAAAAGAGTAGAAGAATCTTATATTCTCCTACTCCATACTTTAATTCATTGCCTTTAAATCTTCAACTATTTTCTCCATTTCGTTTGCTTCCTGTCCACTATATCTCTTGATTGCATTCCCTTCTGGTGTAACTAAATAAAAGAATCCTTGATGAATCACTTGATCATCATTGTCGGGGTGTTCAACAATTGCTTTAAAGGAATCTCGTGCAAATGCTTTGATATCTTCATTAGAATATCCAGTCAAGGCATGCCAATTATCAAAATCTCCGCCTCGATCTTCAATATATTGTTTCAGCATCTCCGGTTCGTCCACCGTTGGATCTACAGAAAAGGAAACCATCTCTACATTGTCGATCCCTTCGTCTGCCAGCATATCTTGCAATCGCGACATATTGGCGGTCATTGCTGGACAAATCGAATTACAATTCGTGAACATCATATCTGCAATCCAAAATTTTCCGTCCAATGCTTCTTTGCTGAAGCTTTGGTTATCTTGATCTGTATAAGTGAAGTCTTCTATCTCATAAGAGAAGTCTCCTTCATATTTGTCACCACATGCCGCTAACAATAATAACATGGCAGTGAGTAGTAATACTTTTTTCACCACTTGATTTACCTCCTGCTATTGATTGGTTTTTAAATGATAGATCGTAATTTCTGGTTTACATAAAAAACGATAAGGTGCCCTGGTTGTTCCAATTCCGCGATTAACAAATAATTGGAGCGGTCGACTGCCGACTTGATAGTCACCTTCTACATATATTTCAGATAGATGCGGAGTATAGATATAACCAACAAAAGGAAGTTGGACTTGTCCACCGTGGCTGTGTCCCGACAGCTGTATGTCAATAGGATATTCCTTGGCTACCTCTGCATAATCTGGTTCATGTGCTAATAATATGGCTAAGTGCTCTTCGCTAAGGCCATGCGTTGCTTCATCCAGATTGGGATCGCCCAATAATACATCGTCTACACCAATCAGGTTAATCATATCACCATTTTTATTGATTTGTCTGTGTCCGTTTTGTAACAATTCAAATCCACTTCGCTCAAAAATTTCTTTTAATATATCGGTTCCATATCCTCCGTGGTCATGGTTACCATAGATCCAAAATTTACCGTCTTTAGCCTGAAGGTCTGCCAACGCATGAATTAACTTGCTTTCTACCTGATAGGTGCGCGGGTTGTCTATTAAATCACCGGTAAAAACGATGAGATCAGGCTCTAATTGATTGATTGTTTTGGTTAATTCGACCAATTGATCAACGGTATAATGAAAACCGATGTGGGTATCGGAAAATTGAAGTATCGTATAATCATTGAAACTGCGAGGTGTTTTATGGGAAATAATATCAATATGGTGTTGATCTAATAAGCCTGGCTCGATTTCCCTTGCATAATAATAAGTTCCTCCACCCAGACCGAAGAAAGCAACAATACTACCTAAAAAACGTTTTAAAAAAGTTCTGCGATTCATTAGATTTATACCTTTCTATTGTTTATCCAGGTGCAAACGACTGTAAGCCCCGGGGATGTTCAAACATTCTATCGAGAGAGTTTGCGCTAGAATTGAATAAAGTTTCCCTATATTATAGCACGATAGATTAGCTTATGAACAATAAAGGGAATCCATTAGATCATTATTTCATTGCTTTTTCTTATCAGCACCAGTACCTCGACACCATGATATGAAAGGAAAGGTGCATACTCTTTATTCGTTGATGATGACTAAAATGGTGCAAATTCTTAAGGTGTTGTCCGTCATATCTGAGGTGATGAAAAAAGTATCGAGCATTCACTGGAGACTAGTTATCAGCTGTGGCTTAGCGATAAACACCTAAATTTTTTTAAAAATGCAGGAAAGTATATTTTTTGTAGAATTAGCTTTGGTACAATTTTGACTTTGACGAATCGGCAGTTCAATAGCTACTTTTAAGGGCTGAGACGGGGGTTTGTTCATTTTTCTTCTCAGGTGCCCTCATGAAGCTTTTTGAATCGACTATTTTATGTTAAACTATGTGAGGTGATGTCAAAATGGACCCTTCATACAAAGAAAAGGAAGTGGAAGACATGTCTGACATATTAGGTGAAAGATTAGTCGATTTGACGGTTGGAGAATTAATGATCCCCGCTGAGCAGGTTGCACACGTTCAGCAAGGAAATCCAATTGAACATGCCCTCTTATTGTTAGTTCAATCTGGTTACTCTTCTGTTCCAGTATTAGATGCTGATTATCGCTTGAAAGGAATTATTGGAAAAACCCCCATTTTAAAAAGCGTTACTGGATTAGAACGTTTTGAAATGGAGAAGATGGCAGACATCAAAGTAGAGGATGTTATGAAATCTGGACAACCTGCTTTACAGATGGATAGCAGTTTTCTGACTGGTTTAAAAGTGGTCATTGATCATGCCTTTGCTTGTGTGGTAGATGAAAACAATTACTTTCTTGGCATCCTAACAAGAAGGGCGATATTAAAAGAGGTAAATAAATCGATTTATAATACCGAATCACATAAGAGAGTCCAAATGGAACATACATCATTTAAATGAACAAAATGATACGTTTTGATAGTGAAATAAACAATAATTTGTTATATTTAGCACAGTGAAAAAAAGTTGAGATCTTATGCTTTGTCTTAATAAGCAATCATAGATAGAACAATACAAAATACATTGGAGGATTACGATGAAACAAATGGATGCCCATGAAATTATTTCTTTTATATCAAACAGTGAAAAATCAACACCGGTAAAGGTCTATATAAAAGGGAGCGATATAAATCAGATAAAAGCCACTGGTTCTGTGCAAACTTTTTTTAATGAAACGACAGGTGTTATCTTTGGAGAGTGGAAAGAGGTAGAAGCACTTCTGGATGCCCACAAAAACCAGATTGATGACTATGTGGTGGAAAGTGACCGACGCAATTCCGCTATTCCTTTATTGGATACAAAAGGTATTAACGCTAGAATTGAGCCTGGCGCTATCATCCGTGATCAAGTAGAAATCGGTGATGGAGCAGTTGTCATGTTTGGCGCGATGGTGAATATTGGTTCTGTGATTGGTGCAGGAACGATGATTGATATGAACGCAAGTCTGGGTGGACGTGCTACAGTAGGGGAAAATTGTCACGTTGGTGCAGGTGCAGTACTTGCTGGTGTGATCGAACCCCCTTCAGCGCAACCTGTTATTATTGAAGATGGAGTAGTAATTGGCGCTAATGCAGTGGTATTAGAAGGTGTGAAAGTCGGCGCAGGAGCAGTGGTTGCAGCAGGGGCTGTTGTTACAAAAGATGTCCCAGCAAACACCGTTGTAGCAGGTACACCCGCCAAAGTAATCAAAGAAATTGATGATCAAACAAGATCAAAAACAGAAATTATGGAAGCACTTCGTAAATTAAATGATTAAGATGATCTAACAGGCAGGATATCATATCCTGTCTTTCTTTGAAAAAGAATGCATGATTTTTGGAAGGTAGCTATCTACGTAACATAGTAACAAGATGGAAGAGGTTATATTAGGTGGTCATCGAAAAGACTAATGAAAATGACGAAGGAGGTGGTCGGAACATGAACCAAGACCAGATGAGAGACATCCGTCGATCATTACATCAAATACCTGAATTAGGTTTTCAAGAAGTGAAGACACAGACTTTTTTAATGGAAATCATTCAAAGGATGAACCGTCCCAACATTGAAATGATCAAATGGAAAACAGGCTTATTTGTTTTAGTGAAAGGAACCAATCCATCAAAAACAATTGGTTATCGAACGGATATAGATGGATTGCCGATAAAGGAAGAAACGGATTTACCTTTTCAATCGAAGCATAGTCAACATATGCACGCATGTGGTCATGACTTGCATATGACGATTGCATTAGGTGTCTTGGATGAGATATCAGCTCATCCTGTCAAAGACGATGTATTATTTTTATTTCAGCCAGCAGAGGAAGGGCCTGGTGGAGCGGTCCCTATGATGGAGACAGAGCAATTTAAACAGTGGAAGCCGGATATGATCTTTGCTCTACATATAGCACCGGAATTACCGGTAGGCACGGTATCCAGCAGGGCTGGCACCTTATTCGCCAATACAAGTGAACTATTTATTGATTTCAAAGGACGAGGTGGTCATGCTGCCTATCCGCACTTGACAAGGGATATGATCGTAACGGCTAGTTATTTTGTAACCCAGCTACAGCAAATTATTTCTAGAAGCCTGGATCCACTTGATAATGGTGTGATTACGATAGGGAAAATGACAGCTGGTACTGTGCAGAATATCATTGCTGAGACGGCTCGCCTGGAAGGAACGATCCGAACACTTGAGCCAAAAACTATGACATTGATTAAAGCAGCATTGGAGCATATGATTACCGGATTTGAAATAGCCAATGACTGCGAGATTAAGCTGGATTATGGCTCGATGTATTATCAGGTTCATAATACGGAAGAGTTGGTAGCTCAATTTCAGCAAGCTGTGGAGAAAGAAGAAAGAATAACCTTTGTGGAGGCTGGTCCTGCGATGACGGGGGAGGACTTTGGTTATTTCTTAAAAGAGGTGCCGGGATTTATGTTTTGGCTAGGAGTTGACTCTCCATATGGTTTACATCATAGCAAATTAAACCCAAATGAAGATGCGATACATATCGGTGTTCGATCGGCAGTGGCGATGATTCAATCACAATAAAATAATGTTGAGGTTTTCATCGCTAATAACCTTAAGTATCTCAGCCTTTTTTTTCGTTGGAATGAAGAGTAATGAAGAAAAGAAAGAGACTCCTTCTTTATAAAGGGAAGTTGGCTAGTATGCAAACGAAGAAAAGCTTAGTCTTTCGATAATGGACTAAGCTTTTTTATATGATAAAAAAGTATATACTTTTTGGTATAATAGGACTCGAAATGATGTTGAACTGGAACGAATTACAATATCGATAAGTTGGATGATGTTAAAGTAGCAGGCCCATTTATTCCATGTCGTCAAGTTGATTGTTTACCAGTACTAGCAGATAAAACGCTAACACTCACCACTTCGTAAAGGGCTCTACTAACATCAGCCCCTTATCAGTAGTCAGCCTTTTCTTTTGATGATATAAGTGGAATGAGATCATGTCTCATGGATCGGATAGGCACTCTTGATCCATTTACGCGGTGTGATGGTCATGCACACGAATGGGTCAAACTAAGTATTATCAGGAAATCATGCGAGCAAAGACGTGCTTGTCACACGTTTTTGTGACATTTATACGTTCAACTTATATAGTAATAAAGGACTGGGCGGAGTTTGCCCGGTTTTTCTTATCATGAAATCAGCTGAACGTTTTTGGAATAAAGGTCTTGAATACGCTTATATCAGGGAAACTTCAAATGGATTTAATATCCAATAAAAAAATTTAATAAAATGAAGCGAAAGGCTAGCATTTTATTTCGGAAACCGTTATATTAGTAAATACGTATAAAAATGGAGGGAGAACAACATGGAGATATTCAGGAAATTAAAAGGATTTTATTGGCCTTTTAAAAAGTATTTTTTGTTATCTGTATTATTTGTTATGGTTGTAACCGGTATCACTGTTATTTACCCCATTGTTCTGCAAATCACGATTGATGATGTCGTCTTAGCAGAGCAATATCAGTTGATTCCTATTCTATCGATTGGATTTATTCTTATTATGTTAGTTAAGGGAGTTGCTAATTTTCTACAACAATATATGGGAGATTTGTTCGGGATAAAAGCGGTCTATACCTTAAGAGACGCCTTGTATAAGAAGTTGCAAAGACTATCCTTTACTTATTATGACAACGCCCGGACTGGTGATCTTATGTCACGATTAACGATGGATGTAGAAGGATTTCGCTTTTTCTTAGCGGCAGGCTTTCGTGAATTAATACGGGTATGTTTATTGATTGTTATTAGTTTAGGTGTTATGTTTTTCTACTCTGTTCCGCTTGCATTAGTGACAATGGCTGCTATGCCTTTCTTAGCTGTCGTTGTTTACCGGTTCGATAAAACCGTACATCCAGCCTTTCGAAAGATACGTAAATCTTTGGGACGATTAAATACACGTATTCAAGAGAATGTGACAGGCATGCATACGGTAAAGTCTTTATCTAAAGAAGATTTTGAGATTGGTCGTTTTACTACGAATAACACGAACTATAAAGAAGTGAATATCCACACCTCCAATATTTGGGCAAGATATTTCCCTTTCATGGAGTTCATCGGAAATATTTCGATGGTAGCTTTACTTATTTATGGTGGTTATTTGGTCATTAATGATTCCTTGCAATTAGGGGAATTAGTAGCTTTCTTTAGTTTAGTTACTTATATTCTGGGACCTTTAATGAACTTGGGCTTTATTGTTAACCAGTTTTCACAAGCAAAGGCGTCAGGTGAGCGTCTATTAGAGATTTTGGAGGCAAAAGAAGATGTGGAAGAAGAGGATCATCCCATTGTACCAGAACGTATCAATGGTCATATCACCTTTAAGAATGTTTATTTGACATATACAGCAGAAGATGATGCGGCATTACGAAATATCTCATTCGATGCCCCCCCTGGTAAGGTGATCGGTTTAATTGGTCCGACTGGGGCTGGGAAAACCAGTATTACTCAATTAATTACAAGATTTTATGAACCTGATCAAGGTCAAGTTTTAGTTGACCACAAACCGACTAGCAGTTATTCGCTAAAATGGCTTCGAAAACATATTGGTTTTGTATTGCAGGAATCCTTTTTGTTCTCTACTACGATTAAAGAGAATATCGCTTATGGAAATCCAGAAGCTTCGATGGAAGAAATCATAGCTGCAGCTAAACGAGCTCAGGCACACGATTTTATCATGGAAATGCCTAAAGGATACGATACACTACTTGGTGAACGAGGGATGGGACTTTCTGGTGGCCAAAAACAACGTGTCGCGATTGCTCGTGCGATATTGATTGACCCAAGCATTCTTGTACTGGATGATGCCACATCGGCAGTAGATATGGAAACGGAATTTCAAATCCAGAAGGCGTTAAAAGAGGTAATGGATGGCAGAACGACGTTTATTATCGCACACCGAATTTCGTCATTGAAACATGCAGATGAGATCTTGGTTCTGGACGCAGGGGAAATTGTGGAGCGAGGCACCCATGATCAGTTAATTAAGCAACAGGGAGCTTATCGTCGTATTTACGATATACAATATCAAGACCGTGACAGCGTCATGCAAATAGTTAAATAAAAAAGGAGGTCACCGAATCAAATGGCTAAATCAAAAAATATCCAACAGGGCACCCATAAACCGAGCCCCCACCTGAATAGGTTTTATTATCCACTAGATCAAGCCGTGGAAAAGCCGTTTAACTGGAAACAAATGTTGCGATTATTAACCTATTTGAAACCATATGCCAAAGGATTATTGCCCGCAGCAATTGTTGCGATGCTGGTTTCTACGATTGTCAGGTTAGTGGTACCAGTAGTAATCGGTACTTGGGTAATCGATAAGGCAATTACAGAGCAAAACGTTTCTTTACTAACTTATTTGATTATCTTTGTGGCTGTATTATATTTAATAAGTTATTTGGCCAATCGATATCGTATTAAATGGGTGAATATATTAGGTCAACGCGTGATATATGATTTGCGGGAGAGCTTGTTCACACATGTTCAGCGTTTATCTCATAATTTCTTTGATAAACGCTCTGCTGGTTCCATTTTGGTTAGGATTTTGAATGACGTTAATTCATTACAGGAATTATTCACAAATGGGATCATTAATTTACTAATGGATGTCGTGATGTTGACAGGAATTATTGTGATTTTATTCGTGCTAAGCCCGCCGCTGGCTTTGGCTGTTCTGATTATTTTGCCAATTATGTTTTTCATCTCGACGAAGCTGCGACGAAAGATTCGTCGATCATGGCAAGATGTTCGTATCCAGAAGTCACGACTAAATTCACACTTGAATGAAAGTATGCAAGGTATTCGTATTACGCAATCCTTCTCTCAAGAAAAGGAAAACACAGAATTTTTTAATGGTGTTAATTCAGATAACTTTGAAAAAGAACGAGTTGCTATGAAAAAGAGTGCCTATTTTGGTCCTTTTGTGGAAATGAGTAATGCGGTTGGTACCGTCATCTTAATTTCTTATGGTGCTCATCTCATAATTTCTGGAAATATCGGAATTGGTGTTTTTGTCTCATTTGCCTTTTACCTAGGTATGTTTTGGGAGCCGATCTCCAGATTGGGGCAAATCTACAATCAATTATTAGTTGCTATGGCATCCTCGGAACGTATTTTTGAGTTTTTAGATGAACAGCCAAATGTGGAAGAGAAAGAGAATGCTATGCCATTTAAGGATATGAAAGGGAATATTGTTTTTGACAAGGTGGAATTTTCTTATAATGAAGATCGTATAGCATTGCATGAGATCTCTTTGGAAATGAAACAAGGTCAGACTGTTGCATTAGTTGGTCATACCGGTTCAGGTAAATCGACAATTGCCAACTTAATTAGTCGTTTTTATGATCCTACCAATGGTAGAGTGCTTATTGATGGCTATGACCTTCGAGATATGCGATTAGATAGTTTAAGAACAAATATTTCTGTCGTTTTACAGGATACGTTTATTTTCTCGGGAACAATTAAAGAGAATATTCGGTTCGGAAGACCAGAAGCAAGTGATGAAGAGGTAAGAGATGCAGCCAAGGTAGTAGGAGCGGATGAATTTATTCAGCGCTTGGCAAATGGCTATGAAACCGAGGTAGAGGAGAGAGGGAATATTCTTTCTGCTGGAGAAAGACAGTTGCTTTCTTTTGCCCGGGCCTTATTGGCAGATCCTAAGATTTTGATTCTGGATGAGGCTACTGCCAGCATCGATACAGAAACAGAGGTCAAAATCCAGAAGGCGCTGCGCCGATTATTAGAGGGGCGGACAGCAATAATGATTGCCCATCGTCTTTCAACGATTCGGGAGGCAGATAATATTATTGTGTTGGAACATGGAAAAATCTTAGAGCAAGGCAGTCATGATGAGCTCATGAAATACAAGGGCGAGTATTATGGTTTAGTACGATCTCAATTCGAGATGCTCGATGCACTATAAAAGACAGCGAAAGAAGCTAGTACACGAAGCTAGCTTCTTTCTTTTTATCTTGGAAAGTATATTAGTTCTTGGATTAGGATTTGAAATGATGTTGACCTAGAACGAATCGCGATATCGATACGTTGGCTGATGTAAAGTAGCAGGGCCATCTATTCCATGTCGTAAAGCTGATTGTTTGCCAGTGCTAGCAGATAAAACGATGAAACTCAACACTCCGTAAAGGACACTACTTAACATCACCCGTCTTATTGGTAGTCAGTATTTTCTTTTGATGATATAAGTGGAATAAAATCATTTCTCATGGATCGGATAGGTGCTCTTGATCAGGAAATCATGTGAGCAAAGACTTGCTTGTCACACGTTTTTCTTATCTTGGTAACTATATAAATTGCAGTTTCATCCCTCACCTATTTTAGCGTTAATATACCGACCGGATCTGCGCTTGGTTTTACACATCTAACCCAGTTGTCGGAAGTAAAGGACTTTTTATAAACCATATTAACAGAAACTATGTACGTTTTCTGTCTGATTTGTGATAGAATATCAATGATAATGATTGTGGAGGAATTTGTATGAAACGAGAATTTGCCGTAATTGGCTTAGGACGATTTGGCGGCAGTATTTGCCGAGAACTTAGTGCAGAAGGCATGGATGTGTTAGCTATTGACAAACAAGAGGATAAGGTAAAGGAATTTAAAAATATTGCTGCCTATGCTGTAATAGCTGATACTACGGATGAAGAAGTCTTAAAGGAACTAGGGGTCAGAAATATTGATCATGTCATTGTAGCAATCGGAGATGATATACAATCGAGTATACTTACGACATTAATGCTTAAGGAATTGGGTATTAAGAAAATTACGGTCAAGGCCCAGAACGATTACCATGAAAAAGTGTTAAATAAAATTGGCGCAGATTTTGTTGTTCACCCAGAGCGTGACATGGGCAGAAGGATTGCCCATAATATTATTTCAACCAATATTTTAGACCATCTTGAATTATCCGATGATCATAGTATCGTGGAAGTTAAAGTCGGAGAAAAAATGCATGGCCGTTCTCTGTTAGATCTAGATATCAGGGCTCAGTTTGGGTGTAACGTCGTTGCCATTAAAGAGGGAACGCAGAAGAAAATAAATGTATCACCAACCGCTGATCAACATTTGGACGAGAATGATGTGCTGATCATTATTGGAGCAGATAAAGATATATCCCGATTTGAGCAAGAATTAGTAGTGGAGAATGAATAGTGGAACAAGAAAAGCAGGCTGTTTTTATTTATCAGCCTGCTTTTCTGTCTTTACACTTCCATAATAATAGGTAAAATCATTGGTCGACGTTTCGTTTTATCGTGTAAGAATGGTGCAATCGTGTCCGTGATTTCATTCTTTATTTCAGACCATTGGGTTGTACGACGCTCCATTACTTTATTTAAATGCTTAGAGACAAGTTTTTGTGCCTCATTAATAAGGTCCTCGGACTCTCTCATGTATACAAAACCACGAGAAATAATGTCTGGACCAGAAGCAATTTTAAATTCTTTCATATTAATACTTACAACAACAATAACTAATCCTTCTTCAGATAGGATGCGGCGATCACGCAATACAATATTACCAATATCACCAATGCCACTTCCGTCCACGTAAATGGCACCTGAAGGGATTTTTCCAGCTATTTGACCACTATCCTTGCTTAAAGCCAATACTTCTCCATTGTCCATAATAAAACAATCCTTAGGGGAGATGCCACAGCTGTCCGCAAGTTTGGTATGTTCCTTCAACATGCGGTATTCCCCATGAATCGGCATAAAGAATTTAGGTTGAATCAAGCGTAACATTAATTTTTGTTCTTGTTGCCCACCGTGTCCAGAAGTATGGATATCGTTAAGTGGTCCATGAATAACTTCGGCACCTGCTCGATATAACTGGTTTATAATGCGACTGACACTTAATGTATTTCCAGGGATTGGCGAAGAGGAAAATACAACAGTGTCGCCAGGAATAATCTGAATCTGACGGTGTGTTCCATTGGCAATTCTTGATAAGGCTGCCATCGGTTCTCCTTGCGAACCGGTACAAAGGATCGTTATTTCATCAGCAGGGATCTGATTGATTTGATGCGCGTCAATAAAGGTATTCTTAGGTGCGCGAATATAACCTAATTCTTGACCAATTTTAATGGAACTTTCCATACTTCGGCCGAATACGGCTACTTTCCGATTATTTTTCACCGCAGCTTCGACCACTTGCTGCAAACGATGGATATTAGACGCAAACGTCGCAAATATAAGTCTGCCATCCACTCTAGAGAAAATATCATTAATACTGTCGCCAACTACGCGTTCGGATAAAGTAAAGCCAGGGACTTCACTGTTTGTACTATCTGATAACAGACAGAGTACACCTTCCTTTCCAATCTCTGCCATTTTGGCCAGATTAGCAGGTTCTCCAACAGGGGTGAAGTCAAACTTGAAGTCACCTGTATGGACGATATTACCTGGAGGTGTTTTTACTACAATACCGTAAGAATCGGGAATACTATGTGTCGTTCGGAAAAAGGACACAGAGGTCTTTCTAAATTTAATCACATCCTCTTCTTGAAAAGGATAAAGTTTGGCATTTCTTAACAATCCATGCTCATCCAATTTATTTCGAATAAGTCCAATTGCTAATTTACCAGCATAAATAGGCACATTAATTTCACGCAGTAGATAAGGGACACCACCAATATGGTCTTCATGACCGTGGGTGATAAATAACCCTTTAATCTTATCTTGATTTTGCACTAAATAGGTGTAATCAGGAATGACATAATCAATCCCTAATAATTCATCCTCAGGGAATTTAATACCGGCATCAATCAAGATAATTTCATCTTGAAATTGAACACCATACGTGTTTTTGCCGATTTCTCCTAAGCCACCTAGCGCAAAAATAGCTGTTTGATCATTCTTTACAAACTTCATCTGCTATGCATTCTCCACTTGAAAGTGAGGAGATTGTTGTTCATAAGCTAGATGTGCCCCTTCTAAGCGTTGGATGAACTCAATGTTAATTTGTTGATCTTTTAAAATTTCACGTACTTTGCGTTCAGATTCTGCTTCGATATATTTACTTTTGGTATGTTCTCGTACAGGAATTTCTGCCGCATTTTCTTGATATAGTACTTTGAAAATCATGTTATCTCTCCTTTTGATTAATATTTATTCCGTATTTGTTATCCGATTTTACGATGTTCCGATTGGTTGTAGTATTCACTAGAACGATTTATTGTAGTTGGTACACGTTTTCTCCGTAACGCTTCACGCATGCGACGTTTTAATTTCTCTTTTAAACGTTTTAACATTGTACTGCCAACTCCTTTCTATAATGGTATGTAAATAGAAAGAAATGCAAGTATTCAACGAACCGATCCAATCCCTATTACTTATAGTATAGTATGAATCCAATAAATTTGAAACAAAAAAGCAAAAATTCTTCAATTAATTATTTATTTAGGTAGAGAAATGGGGCAAAGAAATGAACGAAATGCCTATTGGTATGATCAAAAATTGACCAAGTGCTTGGCGATAGAACCAGGAAAAGAGGTGGTCGTTGTAATAGGTGATTTTGCTGGCTTATCTGTGCTCCCGTTTCATCTTGATTTTTTTTGTGTGTTTATAGTGTTGGCTTTGATAAATATACTTATTCCTATGATTCATGGTATAATGACGAAGAAATATAAATTGAATAGAGGATGAGGCAGTTGGAACAAAAAATAGTATTTCTTGACATTGATGACACGATTCTGGATCATCGCAAACAAATTCCCCAAGCAACACGCAAGGCTGTTGAACAGCTGCATAATAATGGTGTTATTGTCTCCATCGCAACGGGAAGGGCACCATTTATGATTCAAGATATCTTAAAAGAATTACAAATTTCATCACATATTACCTTTAACGGACAACATGTTGTACATAATAACGAGATTATTTATCGTAATCCGATTGATTCTTCGGTTGTACAAGCATTGACGACATTTAGCATGGAAAACGATCATCCATTGGTTTATCAGAGTGACCATGATATGCGATCCAACGTTAGTGAAAGTTCTTTTATAGAAAAAGGTATGAATAGTTTAAAATTAAAACACCCGCTAATCGATGAAGATTATTATAATAAACATGATATTTTTCAAGTGCTGCTATTTAATGAAAAATCGGAGCAAGGTGCATATGAAGATAAATTTGATCAACTTCGCTTTGTAAGATGGCACGAGTTTTCCTGTGATGTATTACCAGGCAATGGTTCTAAGGCCCATGGGATCAAAGAATTCGTGAAGATACTAGGTATAAAATGGGAAAATACATATGCCTTCGGTGATGGTTTGAATGATATTGAGATGATAGAAAGCGTTCATACAGGGGTCGCCATGGGAAATGCCATGCCAGAAGTGAAGAAAGTTGCTGATCTTATTACAGAAAATGTCGAGAATAATGGCCTTAGCAGAGCAATGCGGCAATTGGGATTAATTGATTAAGAAAATAAGAAAACCGTAAAAAACCCCGATTGGTTCATGCAAAAATCGGATGTGTTACATCATCTAACGGATTGGCCTTTCTATATTGTACAAGGTCAAAATTATTGCAAATCCAAGGCTGCCAAGAATTTTATAATTTCTTGTCTTAGAACAAAGAAGCTGGTCAGCATGGCTGATCAGCTTCTTTGTATCTATTCGATGGCTTTGGAGTTCTCAGGTACAGTAAAGGGAGCCTCACTATTTATTCGATCATAGAACATGACACCATTTAAATGATCAATCTCATGCTGAAAAACAATGGCAGCATAACCTTTCAGTTTTAATTTCAATTCCTCACCATTCAAATCTGTTGCTTTTACCGTAATGCGTTGATACCGTGGCACGTATCCGGGTACTTCGCGGTCCACAGATAGACAGCCTTCACCACCTGCTAAATAAGATAACGCCACAGAATGGCTCACAATTTTGGGATTGAACAATCCATAGCTATATTGTGTTTCCTCAAAATCTTGAAAGTGCACCGCAATCATTCGTTTGGAAATACCAATTTGCGGAGCGGCCAGACCAACACCAGCACGTAATTGATAGGCATTGGCAAGCTCCTCGTCTTGACTGTTCTTCAGAAATTGCAGCATCTCAGCTAAGGTATTTTTTTCTTCTTCAGTTGGCGGCAATTCCACAGCCTCAGCTACCTGGTTTAATATGGGATCGCCCTCTCGTAGGATATCTTTCATCGTAATCATTTTGCTATTCACCTCTCATTTATCGCAATTCTAACCATCCAGTTGGGAAATAAATTTGCAGGGTCATGCCAATTTATTTTGCTTCTAGTACCCACAAGCACCCATCTAATAAAGTTTAAGCGGGGAATAACTAATAGGTTATGCTATCCAATAAGGGGGTGAGAAGACCCTTGCTGAAGGTAAGTTTCACTGTATCACCATCATATATTATAACGAAAAAACTTTCAAAAATATAGAATTTCTCGGTAAATTCAGCTAATGCTTTAACAGATAGAGGGTGCTGTGTTATAATTAAAAAGGTTAAATGAGGAAATGGCATATGTTATTACTATAGGAGGATATGGAGACTTATGAAGAACGTGGTTTATGGCGGTATATTATTGATGCTATTTTTGGTGGGGTGCAGTGGTCAATCGGTCGCTAATAATATGTATGACCACTTAGAGAAAACCGTTGAATTAGAGCAGCCCTTTGCAGAACAGCAAGATACTTTTACACAGTTAGAAAATGAAGAACAAGAGCTATATAACCAAATTATAGAATTGTCTTCAGAAGAAATGGATCAGATTCAGTCTTTGTCAGAAGAAGCATTATCGACTATTGACGAGAGAAGAGATCTGTTGAGTACAGAAAAAGATAGTATGGATGAAGCGAAAGAAGAATTTTCTAATGTAAAAGATGAAGTAGGTGAATTAGAAGAAGGTCCTAAAGAGCCTGCGGAAGAGATGATACAAACGATGGATGAAAGATATAATACATACGAGCAATTAAATGAGGCTTACGCTGCTGCTTTAGATCAAGATACCGCATTATATGAAATGATGATGGAAGAAGAGTTAACAGAAGATGAATTAAAAGAACAAATTGATCAAGTGAATCAATCGTATGATGAGATCATTAGCTTGAATGAACAATTCAATGAGCTAACGGATGCTTACAATGACCAAAAACAAACTTTTTATGAAGCAACAGATTTAAATATTAGCTTTGAATAGACAGGAAAGGCATGGGTGTTTCGACCAAACACTTATGCCTTCTTTTATAAGCAAATAAAGTAAATAACCCTTGGTATAATAGGACTTGAAATGATGTTGAACTGGAACGAATCGCCTTATCGGTAGTCAGCATGTTCTTTTGATGATATAAGTGGAATGAAATCATGCCTCATGGATCGGATAGGTGCTCTTGATCCATTTACGCGAATGGATCAAATGAGGTACTAGCAGGAAACGATGCAAGCAAAGACTTGCTTGTCACACGTTTTTGTTACATTTATACGTTCAACGTATATAGTACTAAAGGAACAGGTGGAGTTTGCCAGTTTTTTCTGTTGTTATTCAAAATAGTACAGTGCAAAAAATATAATGAAACAGATTTTAAGAAAACGCTTTTAATCATTATTGGAACTTCGCTTTCGCAATAATAATGTTAAAAAAATTTATTGCAAAGTGTTTGACCAATGTACATTGATAAGCTAAACTATATAAGAGTAATAATTGTACCAATAATTTTATTATATTTTTATGTAACAGCTTCTAGCTTACATAGAATGTTTAATTTTTTGTGATAAAGGTATAACAGTAATAAAAACTTTTGGTACAGATTTTCTAATTTTTTGGGGAAGCTAAATTTGATTCATTAAATTTTTGTTATAAGGAAGGAAGAGGTGAATTCTTGTGAAACGTGCTTTAGAAAATATCGAAGAACAGTATCAAACGTTTCAAATCTTGGATGAAGAGGGTAAGGTCGTAAATGAAGAGGCAATGCCTGAACTTTCAGATGAAGAGTTAAAAGAAATAATGTATCGAATGGTGTATACGAGAATCCTTGATCAGCGTTCCATCGCATTAAATCGTCAAGGGCGCTTGGGCTTTTATGCACCAACTGCTGGGCAAGAGGCGTCACAATTAGGGACACAATTTGCTTTAGAAAAAGAAGATTTTATCTTACCAGGTTATCGTGACGTTCCACAATTAATTTGGCATGGTCTTCCTTTATATCAAGCATTTTTATTCTCTCGTGGGCATTATCATGGGAATCAAATGCCAGAAGATGTTAATGCATTCAGTCCTCAAATTATAATTGGTGCCCAGTATGTACAAGCTGCTGGTGTGGCACTTGGTATGAAAAAACGTGGAAGTAAATCAGTAGCCATCACATATACAGGTGATGGAGGTACATCTCAAGGTGATTTCTATGAAGGAATTAACTTTGCTGGTGCATATGGTGCTCCTGCTATTTTTGTGGTGCAAAATAACCATTTTGCTATCTCCGTACCAGTTGAAAAACAAACTGCTGCTCGAACACTAGCTCAAAAGGCAGTAGCAGCAGGTATTGAAGGTATTCAAGTAGATGGTATGGATGTACTTGCCGTATATGCTGCAACGAAGGAAGCGAGAGAGCGTGCCGTAAATGGTGAAGGTCCTACTTTAATTGAAACATTAACTTATCGTTATGGCCCTCATACAATGGCTGGTGATGATCCAACTCGTTACCGCACAGAAGATATGGATAGTGAATGGGAAAAGAAAGATCCAATCGTTCGTTTCCGTAAATACTTAGAAGACAAAGGTCTTTGGTCAGAAGAAGAAGAAAATGAAGTAATCGAAAAAGCAAAAAAAGAAATCAAAGAAGCTATTAAGAAAACGGATGAACAGCCAAAACAAAAAGTGACAGATTTGATTAGTAATATGTATGAGGAACTTCCAGCACACCTTCAAGAACAAATGGAAGAATATAAAGAAAAGGAGTCGAAGTAAATCATGGCTCAAATGACAATGATCCAAGCAATCACTGAAGCAATGCGTGTAGAATTGAAAAATGATGAAAATGTCTTAGTATTCGGGGAAGACGTTGGCCAAAATGGCGGTGTGTTCCGCGCCACAGAAGGTCTACAAGATGAATTTGGGGAAGAGCGTGTGTTTGATACACCGCTAGCTGAATCTGGTATTGCAGGGCTTTCCATCGGTTTAGCAACACAAGGCTATCGTCCTGTTCCTGAAATTCAATTCTTTGGTTTTGTTTTTGAGGCGATGGATGCGATCAACGGTCAAATGGCTCGCCTACGTTATCGTTCGGGTAACACTCGTAATAATCCGATAACGATTCGTTCACCATTTGGTGGTGGTGTACACACGCCAGAATTACATGCCGACTCTTTAGAAGGTTTAATTGCACAACAGCCAGGAATGAAAGTGGTTATTCCATCTGGTCCATACGATGCCAAGGGATTATTGATTCAATCGATTAGAGATAATGATCCAGTGGTATTTCTCGAACATATGAAATTATACCGTTCCTTCCGTGAAGAGGTGCCAGACGAAGAGTATACGATCGAGCTTGGAAAGGCAAATGTCGTACGAGAAGGAAATGATGTAACCTTAGTCGCTTACGGTGCCATGGTACAATCTGCTTTGAAAGCAGCGGAAGAACTTGAAAAAGATGGCGTGGACGCAGAAGTAATCGACTTGCGTACGGTTATGCCGGTTGACTTTGACACCATTGTACAATCTGTTGAAAAGACAAATCGGATGGTGATGGTTCAAGAGGCACAGCGTCAAGCAGGTATGGCATCTTATATTGTATCAAATGTACAAGAAAGAGCCATCTTACACTTAGAAGCACCAATCTTGACTGTAGCGGCGCCAGATACGGTATACGCATTTACTCAAGCAGAAGAAGTTTGGCTGCCAAACTACAACGACATTATCGAAAAAGTAAATCAAGTAGTTCATTTCTAAAAGATAAAATCTAAGGTAGGAGGTCATATGGATGGCTTTTGAATTTAAATTGCCCGATATTGGCGAGGGTATCCATGAAGGCGAAATAGTAAAATGGTTTGTAAAAGCTGGTGAAGAAATCAAAGAAGATGATGTGCTTTGCGAAGTGCAGAATGATAAAGCTGTGGTCGAGATTCCTTCCCCTGTTGACGGAACGGTAAAAGATGTTCATTTTGATGAAGGATCAGTTGCCACAGTGGGAGAAGTCATTGTGTCTATTGATGCAGAAGGTTATGAAGGGGAAGGCTCTTCAGAATCTGCTGAAGACGAACAAGAAGAAGACAAGCAGGAAACGCAAGAGCAAGAAAAGGATACTTCTTCCGATAAGAAAGAAGAAAAACCAGCTAAGTCTTCCAATGAGCGTGTGATCGCAATGCCTTCTGTTCGTAAATATGCACGTGATAATGACGTCAACATTAGCGAAGTTACAGGCAGTGGTAAAAATGGACGCATTATGAAAGAAGATATTGATTCTTTCTTAAGCGGAGATCAGGCAACGGAAGCTTCTTCGGCAGATGCACAGCCAGAACAAACGCAGACTCAGGATGCAAGTGGGGCTGCAGCGCCTGAAGGTGAGTTCCCTGAAACACGAGAAAAAATGAGTGGTATTAGAAAAGCAATTGCGAATGCAATGGTGAATTCTAAACATAAAGCACCACATGTTACCTTGCATGATGAGGTAGATGTGACAGAACTTGTCGCTCATCGTAAAAAATTCAAACCGATTGCTGCAGATAAGGAAATTAAATTAACCTATCTTCCTTATGTAGTAAAATCGTTAGTTTCAGCGTTGAAAGAGTATCCAATCTTGAATGCTTCTGTGGATGACGACACGGATGAAATTATTCAAAAACATTACTATAACATTGGTATTGCAGCCGATACGGAAAAAGGCTTGCTAGTACCTGTTGTGAAAAATGCGGATAAGAAATCAATTTTTGAAATTTCTCAAGAAATCAATGAATTAGCGGTAAAAGCACGGGATGGCAAACTAGCTCCAAACGAAATGAAAGGTGCTTCTAGTACGATCAGTAATATCGGATCTGCAGGTGGACAATGGTTCACTCCGGTGATTAATTATCCAGAAGCTGCGATTTTAGGTATTGGTCGTATTGCGGAGAAACCAGTCGTTCGTGACGGCGAAATTGTGGTTGCACCTGTACTAGCATTATCATTAAGCTTTGATCACAGAATTGTGGATGGCGCTACCGCACAACATGCGATGAATCAAGTGAAACGCCTATTAGAAGACCCACAATTAATTATGATGGAGGGGTAAAAGATGGTAGTTGGAGATTTTCCAGTTGAATTAGATACTCTAGTTGTTGGAGCAGGACCAGGTGGATACGTTGCGGCAATTCGCGCAGCGCAAACAGGCCAAAAAGTTACTATTGTTGATAAAGGTACTGTTGGTGGGGTTTGCCTTAACGTAGGCTGTATCCCATCCAAAGCCTTAATCGAAGCTGGTCATCGTTATGCCCATGCGCAAGGTGATGATGACTTAGGTATTACGACAGAAAATGTTTCTGTTGACTTTTCTAAAGTTCAAGAGTGGAAAGGTTCTGTGGTTAAGAAATTAACCGGTGGAGTCGAAGGATTGTTGAAAGGAAATAAAGTAGATATTGTTAGTGGTGAAGTATACTTTGTTGATAAAAATACGGTAAAGGTAATGGATGAGAAGAATTCGCAAACTTATACCTTTAAAGACTGTATCATTGCAACAGGTTCTCATCCCATTGAATTACCAACTTTCAAATATTCTGACCGTGTCATTGACTCGACCGGTGCATTAAATTTGAAAGAAATTCCAGAGAAATTGATTGTCATCGGTGGCGGATATGTCGGTACTGAATTGGGTACAGCATATGCTAATTTCGGTACAGAAGTAACCATCTTAGAAGGTCTAGATGATATTCTCAATGGCTTTGAAAGTCAAATGAGTTCCATTGTTAAGAAGAAATTGAAGGCGAAAGGAACAACCATCGTCACGAAAGCAATGGCTCAAGGTGTAGAAGAAACAGATGATGGGGTCAAGGTTACCTATGAAGTAGACGGTAAGGAAGAGACTGTTGAAGCAGATTACGTATTAGTAACGGTAGGACGTAAACCTAATACCGAGGAGCTTGGGTTAGAGCAAGTTGGTATTGAAATGGATGACAAGGGATTAATCAAAATTGATGAACAATGCCGTACAAACGTAGATAATATCTATGCAATTGGTGATATTGTTGCAGGACCTCCGCTAGCTCACAAGGCATCTTATGAAGGTAAGATTGCGGCAGAAGCCATTGCTGGTGAAAAATCCGTGATTGATTACAACGGTATTCCAGCAGTTGTGTTCTCCGATCCTGAATTGGCAACGGTAGGCTTTACCGAAGCTGGTGCTAAGGAAGCGGGCTATGAAGCGAAGGCATCCAAATTTCCATTTGCAGCAAATGGCCGTGCCTTGTCCCTTAACGAAAGTGACGGATTCTTGAAGCTTGTCACACGTAAAGAAGACGGACTATTAATTGGGGCGCAAATTGCAGGACCGAATGCCAGTGATATGATTGCAGAGATTGGGCTTGCTATCGAAGCAGGAATGACGGCAGAAGATCTTGCCTTAACCATTCATGCTCACCCATCACTTGGTGAAATTACTATGGAAGCAGCAGAAGTTGCAATTGGAACACCAATTCATATTGTTAAATAAGGAAGAAGCCTGCTAGTGCAGGCTTCTTTTTATCGCAGTGTTCAAGAATAGAGAAAACAAGCATGCTCATGATGGCAGAGAGAAAAATGTTCTACTTCGTTTTTCTTAAGAAATGTTGTCGATCTTTGTTTAAGGATAAATAGAAAGGGAATATCATATTTATCGCCTTGTAAATGTTTGTAAGGTTTCCATTTCAAGAATAGCAAAGAAATGAAGATACACGTTATTGTGAAAAACATTGGTTAGGAGGAAAAATGTGATAAAGAAATACATAGTATTCATACTTGCCTGCAGCATGCTTTTGCTAGCGGCTTGTAATAGTGAAGATGCTGATGGAAATACTCAATCGAATGAAGATGCCGAAGATACTACAGAAGATGCAACAGAAAGTGAAGGAGACAACAGTGAAGAGGATCCTGATCAAACAGGTGATGAAACAGATGGAGCCAATGAAACAGATGAAAAAACAGATAACACAGATGATCAAAGCTCAGAAGAAACGGACAATCAAACGGATCAAGTCGGAGATCCAGAGGCAGAAAAACAATACGAACTGGATACATCTACTTGGAGCCTTACACCCATAGAAGACGGCACTAATGAAAAAGTCGTTTTACTTACAATAGACGATGTGCCAGACGAAAATGGATTAGAAATGGCAAAAACTTTAAAAGAGCTTGATGCACCCGCTATTTTTTATGTAAATGGTCATTTTATTGAGTCTGAAGAAGATCAAGAAGCATTAAGAGAGATACACGACATGGGTTTTGCAATCGGGAATCACACCTATAACCACCAGCAATTATCGGTGGCAGATGAAGAAACTCAAAAACAAGAAATCATGGAATTAGATGAAAAAATTGAAGAAGTCATTGGAGAACGCCCAGAATTCTTTCGAGCGCCACATGGTGACAATACGGATTATGCCAAACAAGTCGTTAAGGATGAGGGTATGCTGTTGATGAATTGGACCTATGGCTACGATTATTTTGAGCCGTATATGGATGAGGATAAGATTAGAGAAGCAATGATTTCAGGAGAGGCACCTGAAATTGATATCGACTATTCCTTATTAAAACCAGGCGCCATTTTACTTATGCATGATCGTGAATGGACGGCTGCTGCATTAGCAGATATTGTAGAAGGTTTGAGGGAACAAGGGTATGAGATAGCGGATCCTAACACTATTGAAATTCCAGAGTAAGTAAAACCGGGCAAAATTCGCCCGGTTCTTTACGAATAACTAAAAGTAGCCACTGAACTGCCGATAAGATGGATGATGTTAAGTAGCCCACTTTCCTTAGTGGTGAGTTTGATCGTTTTATCTGTGCGAAGCAAGCACTGCGGGAATAGGTTCCGCTTTCCATGGGGCCGGCTTCAGCTAACTAAAAAGAAGAGCACTTTTTAGTGGATCTTCAGCTCGTCCTGGTCCCATAGGAGTCTCCACCTATTCCCTCCGCTAGATTGGCGTACAACAATGGTTATCACTGCAAGGAGAAAGCGTTCTAGGTACCTAGACACTGTTGAGCCAAAAGGAGAAAATCGTCAGCTGATTCTTCGTCTACGTAATGGATCATGTGGTACAAATATAAAATCATAACGTAGGATCAAGCCGTTCTCAGAAAAAGGTTATGCGGTTTGCTTATTGACAGAAATATAGTGTCTGGAACACTTCATCTTCGCAGTCATTTGATTGTAGTACTACTACCTAGCGTAGGAAATAGGTGGAGACTCCTGCGAGAAAAGCGCAGTGTGAAGACCCCGCAGGAAGCGATCTTTGCTGACGAGGAGGCTGAGCCAAGACATGGAGGTTCGCAGGCTAAGATCACGACCTCCTGTCGTAACGCCTGCACTTGCATGTCCTATGCATCGAAGCGGAACCTATTTTCGGAGCGCTGTCTAGCACTGACAAACAATCAACTTTACTACATGGAATAATGGAACTAGATACTTTACATCATACATCTTATCGGTATCACCATTCGTTCAAGATCAAAATCGGTCCACATCCTTTCATACTCAGAATTTTATGCTTTCTTATCTTAAGAAAAACTGGGTAACCAGATCTTTTACTGACCACTCAAAATAGATATGGAGCTCAAGGTCAAATCGTTCCATCTCCTATTATGCCAATGATTATATACGGCTTGATCTTATAAAAAGAAAAACCCTAAGCATAGTCAGAATATGCCTTAGGGTTCTTCTTTTGTATTGAAATGCTGCCATGTTACAATGATAAAAGTAAAAGGAGTGATAGGTTTGAATTACAGTTATCCAATTGATTCATCTTGGTCAACAGCAGAAATCATTGATGTGGTCAACTATTTTTCGTTAATTGAAAAGGCCTATGAAAAGGGAATCCCCAAACAAGATTTGATTGCGGCATACCGACGTTATAAAGAAATTGTTCCTTCCAAAAGTGAAGAGAAACAATTAGATCGTCAATTCGAGCGACAGTCTGGATATCTGGCTTACCGCGTGCTTAAAAAAGCGAAAGATTTAGACAACCATGATACGATAAAAATGTCGTAAATAAAATCTGGTCAGACTGCTGGTAAGGTGATTATTTGAAGCATCCTTACCATTATTTTGAACGAATGTGACAGTTATGATAACTGCTACAGCATATTCCTGGAGCGGTTTGCCTAGCATAAAAACAGGCAAATTCACTACATAGAAAAATGGGATACTTCATATCATCTTATCGTTAGCTTGTCCAGTGGTAGTGTTTATCGTTTAGCTTTCCAAGGAAGAGCGATACAACGGTGCAACGGTTTGTAAGGTTTCCTTTATCGTTTGAAGCAAGGCCTCGCCATCTGTCACTAATGGATCGTCGGCAGCAATTCTTCGACCAACGAGAAATTCGGCTTTTTTCACCTTTTTAAAGCGTTCCAGACATTGTTGTAAATCGGCTTCTGCTACCGTCGTCGCTTCATTTTTCATATGATCAAGCGAAATAGCGAAGTCAGCAGGCAGTATCTCCTTTATATCATCGATTTCCGTTAAAAACTTACTGGCAATTTCACTTTTGTGAGGTAGTTCATAGATATAAGCTAACCAAATAAATAAATGATCTCCCCACAAACCAACTTGAAAATGCGGATGTTTCTTATATCCGCGTTTATTATGGCAGTAGGCTGACCAGGTATCGTTTGGTGCATTTTTTGTTCTACGAGCGTGCCTGGCAATGTGTAAATGCATGTCTTGTCCAGCAATATGATCTATATCGTCCGCAAGTGCGTCATAGATAGCCTGAAATTTGGGCTGAATACGCTTTTGAATAGCTTCCATTCTTTCATCTAATCCCTCAATATAAAAAGTATTAAAGTCTTCTTGCGTAAATCCTGTAAATGTCATGTATTTCACCCTTTTTATTTGATTATTATCATTACTATTTTATATTAATTATTATCTGAATGCAAAGAAGAGTTGCCAGATTTTTAAAATAATTATTTTTTTGCTAAAATAGAAGGTAGCTAAAAATGAATGGGGGAAAAGCTGATGGATGTTACCATTCGGCAAGGTATATTTGATCATGCAAAAAAATGGGTATATGAAGCAGGTAATACTATTCGTAAGCAGATGCAGGAAAGCTTTCAAGTGGATACCAAATCCAACCCAAATGATTTAGTAACCGAAATAGATCGATCAACGGAAAGGTTTTTCATTGAGAGAATCAGGAGAGAGTTCCCTGCTCATCACATTGTAAGCGAAGAAGGATATGGTGATAATGTAACGGATGCAGAAGGGACAATCTGGATTATTGATCCAATTGATGGAACCATGAATTTCGTACATCAAAAAAGGAATTTTGCGATATCTATTGGGATCTATCAGGATGGTGTTGGAGAAATTGCCCTTATCTATAATGTGATGGATGACGTCCTCTATACAGCTTTGAAAGGGGAGGGTGCCTTTCGTAATGAGGAGCCGTTACAGCAGCTTAGCAACGAGGTATCGATAGAGACGAGTATTATCGCAATGAACAGTTCATTGGCTTGTGAAAATGATCGAATAAATGAAAAGAAAATCCAGCAGTTAATTCGAGATAGCCGAGGTACGAGATCCTATGGTTCAGCAGCTTTAGAGTTTGCCTTTGTGGCAGAAGGGATTGTGGATGCTTATCTCACCATACGATTATCCCCATGGGATTTTGCGGCAGGACTTATTTTGGTAAGAGAAGTTGGTGGAGTTACGATTCAATCGAATGGTGAACCGGTTGATATGTTGCATAATAATACGATTTTGACATCCAATCAGGAAATTCAATCTGACTTGTTAGAGCGTTATATTGATTTGAAATAAACGTTCATGAGAAGCTGTTTTCTAAGAAGCGACTGCCGGAGCGATTTTAGGCGGCGGTATCACCATTTATTATCACCAACCTATGACCCCGGTGCAGTCGCTGTGTATGCAACTTAGCTTTCTGACTGCTTTCTTTTTTGTGCAATTCCAAAGCCCATTAAGGCAAACCCCAAGAGAAAGGCAAGCAGAATAAAAGGAACACTGCGAAAAGCAATGGCAACCCCTGCTGCCGAAAAAGAGAGAATGACACAGAGTGCCAAGAGCAATTTTGATAGTTGGATATTCATTTCCTCACCTCAAGTATGATAAAGTCTAATTAGAGTCTATCATATTTTAGAAGGAAATTGTATTTATCCCTATTATCACGTATAATAGATTTGTTTGAGAGTTGAGTATGGAGGTATCATATGGAGAGCCAGACAATAATAGAAGTACCGAATAACTTGTGGCCGGTTGCCGATTTTTTTATGAGAGGTCTTGGTGGGGAAGTTGATGTATCGGACCCTGAACAGATGGGAATGTTAATCAGAGGTTTTTTCTTCTTATACATAACGGTTGTAATCTTAGCAATTTTGGCGTATAAATTTGGATTTGCTAAAAAATTATCCCCATTGAAATCATTAGTTGTTTATATTTTATTAGTAATAGGAACATTTATATTAACTTTATTATTTGGATTGAATTTACCTTTGGCAGAAAGTTTATTTATTATTGCTATCGTCATGGGGATTTATCGTCTTCGTTTGCACCAAGAAAGAAAACAGCAAGCAAATTAATCGAATCCATTATTTACTCAAAAGCGCAAGCTGCATAACACTGCTTGCGCTTTCGTTTACTTTAATCAAGGTATTGGTCATATACTTCGTACTTGCGAAATAACTTGAATCGCCCTGTTTTATGGCGTTTTATGGTATTTTCGCCAATTCGCTTGGAGCATGTATCACACATATAGGTATGAATTAAGCGGTTCTGCAGTTTTTTTGCTTCAGGGCAATCATTATCTATTCTTTCAATGGTGTCACATATTACACATTTGACCCTCATCGTTCCACCTCAAATTCAAAAATCATTTATTCATTAAATTGTAACATATCTAGAGGAATAACCATAGACATTTGATAATTTGCGTATTTTTCCAATGGGGAGAAAGGGTTGGAATGGAATGCGGATTATGTCATGTTTTGCGTATAAAACGTGAGTCATTCTTGATAGAACAGGGAGATAAAGGATGTTTTAAATAGAGCAAGTTGGGTATATTTTTATTAAGGACAACAATAGTTAGCAGAAAGGATGATAAGCTTGAATAAAAGATATATTATCAGTGGAATAGCAGGCATAGTAAGCGCGGCAGCAGTATCCTATTTATTATCAAACGAAGCCAATCGCGAAAAGTTATGTGATGTATGGAAAAAAATAAAAACCAATCTACAAAGTAATTACGATGACTTTCCAATTGATGTGGCTGGTGATCCAGGCATTGACAACCTTGAGAACTCCGATATGGTTGAAGAAGGATCACAGTTTGGGGTTAATTATTATAATGAAAAAAGACAATAAGTTAAAAAAGGAGAGATTGAATGACCTCGATGAGAGGGAGAGCATGACAGGCTAGGTTCAAAAAGTAATCGGGGGATGATTTTTTTCCCTATTATTGCTATATTAGGATTCTTAGATGTGATCCCGGTGTCGAAGGGGCTTGCATGGTTTGCCTTAGCTATTTTTGTCGTTTGTTTACTGGTTTTCTGGTTCTCATTCAAAGGAAAAGAACCAGAAAGAGGTTAACCAATCAAAATGTGTACGGTGGATAAAAACCAGGCTGTCAGAAGTTTACTTGTCAGCCTGGTTTTTTATTCTTATTTATGATGATTAGACTGGTCTTCTTGAATGTTATCTAAATTCTGTTCCTCTTGATTATCGATGATTTGTTTATTCTCATCTGGTGGTGTCGAGCGATTTTCATCTACTGGAAACTCGGGCATCCATCGGCTTGTTATATTGGCTAATTCTTCACTAACCGCTTCCACTGGATGGCCTTCTTTCATTTTATTACCGATTCCCTTCATACGTTCGTATAAGTCGCTATCAGCTACTATAATCGCCTTGCTTCCTTGAGTATCGTGCTCCAGTGCCTCTAAAACGGCATATTTAATGGAGCCAATACTTGATTGGTCTAAATCTTTATCTACATCAATACTGACAAGGGAACCTCGTTTTGTAACAAGGGCAGTTGCCCCGTTGACATTAGGGACTTGACTAGCCAAATTAGCAAGATACTGCGCCTTTTCCGTTCCTTTAAGTTCATTATCTAAGGAAGGATCGGCATTCTTTAATTGTATGGTACCCAACTGATTGGGTGATTCGGCGGTACTTTGCTCTGGTTGCTCTTGTTGACATCCGAATAAAAGAAAGATCAGAACCGTCATTATTATATACTTCATGCTTATTGCGCCTCCTTTTCTCTGTATATTTTCTGATAAAAACAAAAAAATATACCTGAGACAGCAAGTAGCATGTGTATGTGTATCGTGAAACAGGTCCTAATGTGGTTTAGACAGAGATAACGGACACAAATTATTTACTGAATCTGAATAATCTTAATGGCCTTGATTGGGTTCTGCCGGTTACTGCCATCACCGAAATAAAGGTGACCAGGCCCGTCTTCTTTGATTTGCCTGCCGTCAATTGAGAATAGCATTAAGGAATTCAGCAATGTTTCAAGTGACACTGGATGTTTGCCATCTTCTGTTTCGATGATTGCTTCTGTTGCTGTGTCATCGATTTCAGCGGTCTCCATAAATGGTTTAAGCGGCATGACATAAGAGTAATGTAATAATTCCTTTTTGTTATATTTTTTGATGCTATGATTAACAGGCGGTTTGTTCAAACGGCTGGTTAACGCTTGATCGTCTTCCTCTGCTACGGGCTGATGATGGAACGCATCTTCTAACCTGATTTTTCGGTCATCAAAAATCCATACGCTCGGGTCCAGCGTAATCGGGTATGTAACGTTACCTTTTACTTGGATAATCACAATAAGTTCACCTCTTCTTATTTATCTTCTGTTATAGGATAGCAGATACAGGCTAATTTTGCATAGGAACTGATCTTACTCATCATCAAGGAATTCGCAGCAAGAATGATATTATCTTGCAATTTACATATGTTCACGATAAAATAAAGAGAAGAAGTTGTAGCGGAGGGGATTGGCGTGATAACAGAAATGCCTTTAAATAAAGAAAAGCAAGCCTACGCGCTTCTCAAGGCAGATGCAGATAAAATTTTACAGCTTATTAAGGTCCAGATAGATAACTTAACTATGCCTCAGTGTCCACTTTACGAAGAGGTATTGGATACGCAAATGTTTGGCTTATCGAGGGAAATCGACTTTGCTGTGCGTTTGCAATTGATAGAAGAAGAGGAAGGTAAAGCACTGTTGGATAACTTGGAACAGCAGCTGAGTGTTTTGCATGAAGCTTCTCAAGAGCGCAATATGCAGATGTAGAAAACTTTGCTAACATATCGAGCAAAGTTTTTGTACTTTTTACATTGGATCAATTAAAAACAATTTTATGATGTTTTGAGGTAATCAAGATGAAGAAACAGAAAACAAAAACATTCGATTTTCTATTAATGTTATCTCCATTGCTGTTGTCTGGTTTTGGTGTAGTGATGATCTATAGTGCCAGTATGGTAACCTCTGTTATTATACGTGGGGAACCGGCTTATTCACAAGCGGCTAATCAGTTAATGTGGCTGGTAGTAGGTATTGGCTTGTTTATATTTGCCAGTTATTTCAAATATACCATTTACCAGTATTTGACGAAGTGGATCGTCTTGCTTATGTTTCTCTCTTTAGTTGCCGTTGAGTTATTTGGTGTGAATCTAAATAACTCCCAAGCATGGATACATTTAGGCCCTTTTTCCATACAGCCATCCGAGTTTGTAAAGATAGGGTTAGTGCTGTATTTGGCAGCTGTTTATACAAAAAAACAAGAATATATTGGAGACTTTTTCAAGGCTGTATTGCCTCCTTTGGTGGTGACGGCAGTGTTGCTTGGCTTAATCATTAAACAGCCTGACATAGGAACTGCGGCGATTATATTTGCTGTTGCTTGTACGGTTATCTTTAGTGCAGGAATTAAATTTAAACATATTAGCTTTTTGATATTAGTTGGTGTGGTTGTATTAGTGGCGGTTGGCATTCAATTGGTCACAGACACAAGGATTGCTCGTTTTACAGGTGCTTACCATCCTTTTACTGATCCAGACGCTACTGGATATCAGTTGATTCAATCTTACATAGCGATTGGCACGGGAGGGCTATCAGGCCAAGGAATTGGCCAAGGAATTCAAAAGCTTGGTTATCTTACCCAAGCGGATAGCGACTTTATCATGGCGGTAATCGCAGAGGAATTAGGCCTGTTTGGCGTTTTATTTGTCCTAGGTTGTTTAAGTGTAATTGTATTAAGAGGGCTATATATAGCCAAAGAGTGTAAGGATCCATTTGGCACGTTAATAGCTATTGGGATTTCATCGATGATTGGAATTCAAACTGTGATAAATATGGGAGCAATAAGTGGTCTGCTTCCCATCACAGGTGTACCTTTGCCTTTTGTTAGTGCAGGTGGTACTTCCTTGGTTGTCTTATTATTCTCGGTGGGTATCCTCAATAACATTGCCCGTCATGTGAATTATCAGCGTTATCAGGAAACAGAGGACGCAGATATACCGACAGAAGAGAAGCCATCTATTCGAGGTTGGTCCAAAAAAAGGAATCGTCAACGCCAATTATCTTAAAGGGCAAGCAATCACGAGGTGCGCTTGATCCTTTTATGCTAAATACCTACTTTAAATTCTGATGAGGAGATGTGCTTTCCTCTCATTAAGACAGGGAAACACAGCTTAATCTGAAGTATGGTTCTGCTTCCTTTATTTACAAACAAAAAGGTTTACCAGCTTATCCAAAGCGGTAAACCTTTTTTATATAATGGGAAAGTAATCAAGGATAATAGGATTTGGAAAGAAATTAACTTTGAACGAAGCGGCAGTTCTTGTCTAGTTTCGGGTAGTAATAAAGAACCGGGCGAAATTTGCCCGGTTTACCTTATGTTCTTCTTTTTTCAGTTTTAAAGCTTCGATACGATAGTAATAAGAAATAACAAAGCAGTCCAAAGAATAATGTAATGAACAAGGCGTGCATTAATGCGATAAACAAATTTCCAATAGTAAAAATGACAAACGCTCCTAATGCGACTTGTGCGGTAATGAGGAACGTGCCGATAGCCCATCCGTAATACATCACATGACTATCTCGATAATGTCGCCTGATTTTAAAGAATAGAACCCATGTCCATATAAAAGCCAAACCAGCTAGTAAACGGTGTCCCATTTGAACCCATTGTCCAAAGTGATAATTCGCGAAATCAAAGGGCTGTGTGTTTGTACACATCGGCCAATCTGGACAAGCAAGGCTTGACTCAATATGCCGTACCAAGGCCCCAGAGTAGACAACGACCATAATAAAGATGGCCAAGGTAATGAATTGTTTGCGAAACTTACTGGAAATATGGAGCGAGTCTGCATCAAATTTGTGATCGACTTCAAAAATAAGCAGCGTGAGTAATAATACAGCAGCAAAGGATATAAGAGAAATGCCGAAATGCAGGGCCAACACAAAGTCTGATTGCGGCCATAATACTGCAGCAGCACCGATAAGTGCTTGAGCAACCAGAAAAAAGACGGATACAATGGCCAAAAATTTGGTCTCGCGTATGTAACCGATTTTGATCCAGGCAAGCACCGCAAGTAGTAAGACAAAGATGCCAGCCATTCCTGAAACTAATCGGTGACTCAACTCAATAAACATTTCCACCGACCAGTCACCATAGCAGAATGGCCAATTAGCTCCACATCCCATGCCGGAATCTGTTTTTGTAACCAGTGCCCCTCCTACAAGAACCCCAGTCATGATCAGGGTGGAGATCACTGCCAATGTTTTTAGAAATTTCATACTTCACCTCAAATTATCTATCTGTATTTCTATGTATAGATTTTAGCAATAAACAAACCCATTATACCAAATAAACAGTGATGTGTGTGTGTAAACTACATATCAAATAAAATGTTCACAAAAATGCCATAAATAGAATTGATTATAGGAGTTGGATAGCACACGATGCAATTCCATGATACAATAGCATTGTTTGATAAAATTAGGTATAATGCAGATACATACTATTTTTGAACATACAACGAAAGCATTTGCATATCATGACGGAAATTAAAAGTTAGAAGGGAAGAGGCTATTTAAATGGACAAACTAGGAGCTTCGTCTAACGATGCCGTTTTTTCGGGGACGTTGGATACATATCTTTATAAATGGTCAGATTTAAAACAAATATTAAAATTAGGCATTATTAACTCCAACACGATGACTGCTCTGGCTGGTTTTTGGCTGGCGTTGTATTATACGAATTCTTCTATCGCACAGTATTGGCATATGTTGTTAGTGACCATCGTAGGTACAGCTTTTGTAATAGCAGGGGGCTGTGTCATCAATAACTATTATGATAGAGATATCGATCGGAAAATGAAACGAACGAAGGTCCGTCCAACGGTTACAGGAACCATTGATTTATTTCATGTACTGGTTATCGGTGTTTCTTTATCCATTATGGGTGTGCTTGTGTTATCTTTGGCCTCATGGCAGGCCGCTTTCTATGGAGCTTTGGGTTGGTTTAGTTATGTTGTATTATATACGATATGGTCGAAACGCCGCTATACGATTAATACAGCCATAGGAAGTCTTGCAGGAGCAGTACCGCCACTAATTGGCTGGTCGGCTGTAGATCCACAGCTTCACCCCGCAGCTTGGGTTTTGTTTCTGCTTATATTTATTTGGCAGACACCTCACTTTTTAGCCATCGCTATGAAAAAAGAAGACGAATATCGAGCAGCAAATATCCCAATGCTTCCAGTCGTTTACGGCTCCGAAATAACCAAGCGTCAAATGTTTGTTTATATTGTTTGCTTATTACCACTGCCATTTTTACTCTATGATTTAGGATATATTTTCTTAGGAATAGGCACAATATTAAATATAGGGTGGCTGGTACTATCGATAAAGGGGTTTTTTGTAAAAGATAATGACAAATGGGCAAATAAAATGTTTATTTATTCCTTATTTTATTTAATGATTATATTTCTATCGATGATCGTTATTACTTTGCCGAATAATTTGTTATAATAAATTTATCAGTAGGACTTGATTTTCTTCAAGTTTTTCTAAATAATATAGTAAGTTATAAAGAAAGAGAGGGTTAAAAATGAGAGATTGGATGGGAAAAATCCGAACGCTAGCCTTATTTTCGTTTTTGGCAATGGTACTTTCTGCATGCGGTAAAGAAAACCTAAGTGCATTTACGCCAAAAGGATACGGGGCACAACAATCAATGGTTGTTATTATTGTATCCATTCTAGTAATGATTGTGGTCTTTATTGCAGTTATGGTCATTTATTTTTATGTCATTGGCAAGTTCCGACAGAAAAAGGGACAAGAAGATCACGTACCAAAACAAGTGGAAGGGAATCACACATTAGAAGTAATCTGGACAGTTATTCCAATTATTCTTTTGATTATTATTGCGATTCCGACAGTAGCCGTTACATATGGCCTGGCAGATGAAGGTCCAAAAGAGGACAGCATCAACGTCAATGTCACTGGTATGCAATTCTGGTGGAACTTTGAATATGCAGATGAAGAAATTCAAACCAGTCAAGAATTATACATCCCAGTTGATGAAAGAGTTTACTTGAATATGATGTCCAATGATGTTATTCACTCCTTTTGGGTACCATCTATATCAGGTAAAATGGATGTAAATCCAGATAATGAAAATACAATGTATATTGAAGCAGAAGAAGAGGGTGTATATTGGGGTAAATGTGCCGAGTTCTGTGGGGACTCACACTCTTTAATGGACTTCAAGATCGTTGTCGTAAGTCAGGAAGAGTATGATCAATGGGTAGAAGGTATGCAGAACACGGATCCTGAGTATACTGCTGAAGCAACAGAAGGTCAGCAATTATTCGAAAATAGCTGTGTCAGCTGTCATGCCATCGATGCCAGCTCCAATAATCCAGTAGTAGGGCCTAATATGGCAGACTTTGGTAATCGCTCGTTAATAGCTGGTATTAATGATTTTAATAAAGAGGAACTGGTTGATTGGATTCTTGATCCAGCTAGTATCAAACCTGGAAATGGTATGCTGGATGCGCCATATCTTGAGGATAACTCCATTTCGGAAGAAGAAGCTGGACAGATTGCTGATTTCTTAATGGAACTAAAGGCTACAGAGGAACCAGTTGATAGTGTGAAACAATTTAGGGAGAATGAATCGACAGAGAACTAAAGGGAGGTAAATGACACGTGAGTACATTGGCAGCAACGAATAAAAAAAGTTTCGGCTCCACCTTGTGGGATTATTTAACCACAGTGGACCATAAGAAAATTGCTATCATGTACCTGGTTGCTGGGGGATTATTCTTTATCCTCGGTGGTTTAGAAGCACTTGCAATCAGGATACAGTTAATGAAACCGATGAATGACTTTGTTAGTGCAGGTTTCTATAATGAATTAATTACTATGCATGGAACGACCATGATCTTTTTGGCTGCCATGCCATTAGTTTTTGCATTTATGAATGCCGTTGTGCCTTTGCAAATCGGGGCACGTGATGTGGCATTTCCATTCTTAAACTCATTAGGGTTTTGGTTATTTTTATTTGGGGGTATCTTACTGAACGTAGGCTGGTTTACCGGTGGTGCAGCTGATGCAGGCTGGACAGCATATGCGCCTTTATCCACCACTTCTGCAGGTCATGGGGTAGATTATTATGTATTAGGATTGCAGATCTCTGGTGCGGGTACATTAATGGGCGGGATTAACTTCCTTGTAACGATTGTAAATATGCGGGCGCCAGGTATGACTTATATGCGTATGCCATTGTTTACTTGGACAGCATTTGTAGCAAGTGTTCTTATTCTATTTGCCTTTCCAGCCTTAACGGTCGGGTTATTCTTAATGATGTTTGATCGTTTATTTGGAGCAGGGTTCTTTGATCCGAATATGGGTGGTAATGCCGTCATCTGGCAGCACTTATTCTGGATTTTTGGTCACCCAGAGGTTTATATTCTGATTTTACCAGCATTTGGTATTTTTAGTGAGATTATTTCGACATTTTCTAGGAAACGATTATTTGGTTATACCGCTATGGTGTTTGCTACGGTATTAATTGGTTTTCTAGGTTTTATGGTATGGGCTCACCATATGTTTACAGTAGGTATGGGACCAGCGGCTAACTCCATTTTTGCGGTAGCGACGATGGCGATTGCGGTGCCAACTGGTATTAAGATATTTAACTGGTTGTTTACCCTTTGGGAAGGGAATATCCGGATTAATACCGCCATGCTGTGGGCACTTGGTTTTATTCCTAGTTTTACAATCGGCGGAATGACAGGAGTTATGTTAGCTGCCGCTTCGGCGGATTATCAATATCATGATTCCTATTTCGTTGTTGCGCACTTCCACTATGTTATTGTGGGTGGTGTCGTATTCGGTTTAATTGCTGGTACACACTATTGGTGGCCAAAAATGTTTGGTACAATCTTAGATGAAAAATTAGGTAAATGGACATTTTGGATCTTCTTTATTGGTTTCCATATGACGTTCTTTGTTCAGCACTTCCTTGGTTTAATGGGGATGCCAAGACGTTACTGGGTGTTCTTGGAAGGTCAGCATTTGGACTTAGGGAATTTAATAAGTTCTATTGGTGCCATGCTGATGGGGGTAGGAACGATTATACTACTCATCAATATTGTGAAAACATCTATTCAAAACAAAAAAGTTGGTGGCGATCCTTGGGATGCGCGTACTTTGGAATGGGCTATTCCTTCACCTCCACCATTTTATAATTTCAAGCAATTGCCATTGGTTCGTGCGTTAGATCCTTTATGGATTGAAAAGATGGAAGGGCGTAAAGGTATGACACCGGCAGAGCCACTTGGAGATATCCATATGCCGAATAACTCTTTCTTGCCGTTTATCATGTCGGTAGGGTTCTTTATTGCAGGACTTGGCTTTATTTATCAAAAGGATAATTTGGCTTGGTTAACCGCAGTATTTATTGGAATGGGCATTGCATTAGGCTGTATGCTCACAAGATCGTTGAAAGACGATACTGGCTATCACATCCATAAAGAAGATTTGCAAAAGGAGGCGAAGGAATAAAATGAGTGAACAAGATGTATTAAATCCAGATCATATGCCTCATAATCCTGAACAAGCCACCTTAGAAGGAAAGAATAAGTTCATGGGCTTTTGGTTTTTCCTTGGTGGAGAAACAGTCCTTTTCGCTAGTTTGTTTGGTACCTATTTGGCATTAAACGATTCGACGAATGGCGGCGCTTCTTCAGAGGAACTATTTGGTTTAGAGCTTGTATTTATCATGACGATGCTGCTTTTAACCAGTTCATTAACCAGTGTGTACGCTATGTACCACATGAAGAATAATGACTTTAAAAGAATGATGATTTGGCTTGGTATTACTGTTGCTTTAGGACTTGGCTTCCTTGGTTTTGAGTTATATGAGTTCTTTCATTATATTCATGAATATGAATTTACGTTGCGTTCATCTGCTTTCGGTTCGGCATTCTATACATTAGTAGGCTTTCATGGAGGCCACGTTGTGTTTGGTTTATCATGGATCATTGCCCTAATGCTTCGTAATAGCAAGCGTGGCTTGAATTTATATAATGCGCCGAAGTTTTACATTGCAAGTTTATATTGGCACTTTATTGATGTTGTGTGGGTATTCATCTTCACAGTAGTTTATCTGATGGGGGTGCTCTAAATAATGACGGATAAAACAGTTGGAACATTAGAACAGCAAGAAGCGTATGAAAAAGAAAAAAGAAAGCAGGAAATGAAGCAGCAAGTCATTACGTTTGCTTTAATGATTATCTTTACATTAGTTTCTTTCGGAATGGTTATGGCTGGTTTAGACAAATTATTTATTGTTCCTGTTATACTCCTTCTAGCGGCAGTACAGGTTGGATTTCAACTTTATTATTTTATGCATATGAGTCATAAAGGACATGAATTACCATCCGTTATGTTTTATGGAGGGGTCTTTACCGCCTTTTTAACAATCTTGGCATTAGCTGTGCTTGTCTGGTGGTAATACAAATAAGGCTTGAGAGGGCGTGATTACATGCCCCTCAAGTCTTTTTTATCAGAAAGTATAGAATTTTGGCATAATAGGTTTTGAACGAATCGGCAGTTAGTATCTAGTTTCGGATAGTAATAAAGGACCGGGCGGATTTTGCTTTGTTTATTTTACTGCTATATTTCGTGAAAGGATGTTTCGAATGAATGCCCACTTGCCAGTAAATCAGCAGCTTGAAAGAGGAAGTGAATAGTGATGGCAAAGGTAATGAGAATGACATGTTCATGAAATTGTTAAAATAAGATTTGCTTTATCCTTTTTAATCCGCCGTATCTTTTGTATAATAAGAAATAGTGTAATTCGATATTAATTGGAGTGATATACATGTGGCAGGATTTAAGTATCTTTGGTTTTCGGGCACTTTGGAGTCCATATTTTGCAATCTTTGTGGCCTGCTTAGGAATTCTTTATTACATTATCTTTATTCGTAGACAAGACGATAAAAAGGCAACGATTAGTCAGATTAAGTTTTTTTATGGTGGCTTATTGTTATTATATGTGATAAAAGGTGCACCTATTGACCTGTTATCACACATTATGTTTACATCGCACATGTTGCAGATGGCTCTTTATTGCCTGTTATTCCCTATATTAATCATTAAGGGATTACCAAAGTGGGTATGGGAACGGATTTTTTCATTGCCTGTACTGGGGTTTGTATTAAGGATATTAACCAAGCCATTAATTGCCATCCTCTTATTTAACGGCTTATTTTCGATTTATCATATTCCAGTGGTGTTCGATTTTGCCAAGGCCAATGAATGGGCTCATACATCCATTTCTCTGATCTTGTTGGTATCTGCCTTTATCATGTGGTGGCCAATTTTTACACCTATTAAGGAAATGGACACGATGTCACCATTACTGAAAATTGGTTATATGGCAGGTAATGGCATGTTGATTACTCCGGCTTGTGCTTTAATTATTTTTTCCATGGTGGACATATATACTACATTTGGAGCAACAGGAAGCTGGGTTCAAGCCTTGGCATTGTGTGTACCAACCGATATTTTGGATGGTCTAACCTTGAGCGGTCCTGAGATGTTCTCGCCTATCGGTGTATTAGAAGATCAACAGCTAGGCGGTATCATCATGAAGATTACCCAAGAGATTATATATGGTGCCGTAATCGCCAAAATCTTTTTCCCTTGGTTTAATAAGGGTACTGATAAAGTAGATCCGTTGCCACAGCATAGCGTTAAGCAACCGTAAGTTTTTCTGCAATAAGACAAGCAAGAGTTAGTATAAGAGTGGAAGGAATGTGTTACATGGAGATCTTACCTACTATAAGTACGTCTTTTATTTTGATAAGTGCCATTTTGGTGGCAATCGGATGGCGCTTTGTTGCTTTGAAAAAGTATAAGGCACATAAGCGTACGATGACTGCGGCTGCGATTAGCGCTTTAATCTTTTTTATTATTTATTTGTCACGGACAGCCTTTATTGGAAATACAAGCTTTGGGGGACCGGAAGAATTAGAACTATATTATACCATCTTTCTTATCTTCCATATTATACTTGCGACTGTTGGCGCAGTGTTCGGTATAACAACACTAACACTTGCCTGGAAGCGCAACATAAAAAAACATCGTAAAATAGGTCCGATAACGAGTGTTATTTGGTTTTTTACCGCAATCACGGGTTGTGCGGTGTACATATTATTGTACGTGTTATATGATGGTGGAGAGACAACAAGTTTGTTAAAGGCTATTTTAGGCGGTTAATGATACTATATATAAGAAAACTCGCACTTGCTCAAAATGCAGAGCAGCTGCGAGTTTTTTAGTTATATCTTAAAGTTGGTTTTAATAATACCTGATTCTTTAGCGGAGTTATAGAGAATAACGATCAAAGGTCCGATGATAAAGCCGAATATTCCTAATAGTTTCAAACCGATATACATAGAAATTAACGTTGCAAGAGGGGACAAGCCAATCTGAGTTCCCATTACCTTAGGTTCCATTGTTCTGCGGATTGCCAATAATATAATGGCAAGAATGGCTAGTTGCGTGCCAAGCAGTACGTCGCCGGTAAAGAATACATATACACACCAAGGACCTAAAATAATAATAGAACCGAGAATAGGTACTAGATCAATAACCCAAATAATTAAAGACATTAGCAAAGCATATTCTGGAAGGATGATATATAATCCGATTAACGTAACAATGAAGATTACAAGGCTTACAAGAAATTGTGCTTTGAAAAAACCGAAGAAAACATTGGCTAAGCGTTGCGTCATAAAGCTTACCTTTTCCGCTGTATTATCTTTTAAATGGTTGTACATCATTACTTTTAAACGAGGAACTTCCAGCATAAACATAAACAAGGCAATTAAATATACGATAAAACTAATCAAATACTCTGGGACTTTACCAATAATGGAGGTAATCTGTTCGATTGTTAGGACTTCCCTTAATTTATCACCAATGGAGGTAGTTGTCGACTGTATTTGTGATTTGGTTTCTTCAATTACCTGTTCGGGCAGGTTCTCGCTAAAGGTATCTAATTCCGCTTCCCATTCGCCTAATTGTTGATTTAATTGCATCATATAACTAGGGACATTCTCAGCGAAGTTTACAATCTGTCCAATGGTTTTGGTGACTGTGAAAAAACCAACCACACCTAAACAAATAATAAACAATAGAAACACAAGAGTAACGGCTAGTTTACGATTTAATCTTAATCTATTTGTAATTAAACGAACAAGAGGGTTCAGAATTAGCGCTGTAAGGAATGCCAGGATAAGAGGTATAGAAACAGGCAAAATGAAATACGCAGCAAGCAGTAGAGCTAAAACAATCAAGGTAATACTAACTTGTTTTTTAGTTGGTTTCTTCATTGAAATTTACATAAACTCCTCTCTCATTACACAAGAACTCATTCTTAAAAACACGACTGCATGGTCATTGCAGCCGTGTTTACTAGAGTTATATCACTTAGTAAATGGTACAATATTTTCTTTAGCAGTTTTCAATAAATTTTCTGTGCGGTTGACGATACTTTCTGGGAAGTCTTCATTCTCACCGTACTCGACACCATGGGGATAATAATGTTTTCCAAGTAAAGGTGTCATTAATTTAATAACTGCATCACCGCGATCTACATCTCCTTCGAGGGCATATCCTTGAACACGTATATAGTATGTAATATTATTTTCCGCAGAATTAATTTTGTAGTCGTATGTAACACGTTCATAATCCCATTGTGAAGCTCGTACAAAGTTAGCTTGCTCCATCGCATGATCTAGCGGTTTCAAATCGATAATTAAATCTTCCAATCCAATATCTGTAAATTTCATACCTTCACCTCATCTATAATAATCACTAATCCTATCATATTATGAATTGAAACAAGATGCAATTATTCTTAGTCAAAAACTTTCATGAAAGAAAATCAATTGCATACATATGAGATAAAGTGTGACTTATCAGGATGTATAGCGACCGTAGTGTCTTTGTTTTAACTTTTCAGAAAGTATGGTAGAAACAAACGCTTAACACAGGATGATGATACGGATAGGGAAGGAGAAATTAAATGAAAACAAAGGTGATACTTGTTATTGTCTGTATCTTTTTTATTATCATAACGACATTGTTGTTCGTTCAAGTAAAATTGGATTCTTCTGTGAAGGTTATTCAGCACGACAGTCACCACGTCCTACTCGAGAAAAAGTCGCCATTACCTACAGATTTATTTATTTTTGGGGACGATGCCCCTCTTTGGTATTTTATTGATCAGCCAGTCAATATTTTTACAAAAATGTATGGAAAACCTGAACGTAAAGATCCGTCTCTTTTCGAATGGGAGTGGTGGATATTTAACAAGGCAGATCACTATCTGCAAATAGCCGTAAAGGATAAGCGTATTCTTGGGATATATACCAATTCGGACGTACTATCCACATCTCCTGTCAAAATAGGAGAAACGACAGAAACACTGGAAGAGGAGTATGATTGGCAGCAGACGCTTGATTTCGATCTATTTCAAATAAAGCTATCGGATGAAGATATGGTAGAGCGTCCCCTTCTGTCATTAAATGATCAAGTTCTTGCCCAATTGTTTTTAGATGAGGGGGAAGCAGCAGTAGCGGGTGTCCGTTTTATGAATGAGGAGATGTTAGAACAATTACACCCATATCCAATGTATTATACCGGTGAATTACAAGAAGTTAAAGAGCCTACTGATCAGGAATGGCAGTTAATAGAGGAAGCAGAGGCACAACAAATGCTGGAAATCACCAATAGTATTCGTCGCAATCAAGAGCTAACGGAGCTTAGCTGGGATGAAAGGACAGCCAAAGTTGCTAAGTCTCATAGTGAAGAGATGAGAGAAGAAGAATTTTTTTCTCATTCTAGTTCAAATGGGGAGGGCTTAGTGAAACGTTTGGATATGGCAGGTATTGATTATACAGCAGCTGGTGAAAACATCGCCATACATTCTCCTGATGCAGTGGAGGTTATCCATCAATGGCTTCACCATAAGGGACAGCGAGAAGCCTTGCTTAAAGAAGAGTATACTCATCTGGGTGTCGGGGTGCATCGAACACATTATACGCAAAATTTTCTAAAAAAATAGGGAGAACGCACATAGAAATCGTTTATGCATAATTATAATAGTAGAATACATGCAAGAGGGGGGATTACTTATGAATCCCAAAGTGAAAGAGTTCAAACAATTTATCCAAAAACACCCACAGTTACTGCAAGAAGTCCGTAATGGAAAAATCGGGCTTCAGGAGGCATTCGAGCAATATGTGTTATTAGGAGAGGATGATCCCTCATGGAAAAAATACACGAATAAGACTAGCGATAAAAAAGAAAAAGACAATGAACAACTCTTGAAGAAATTATGGAAACATGTGGAACAGCTAGATGTCGACCAAATTGAAACACATATCAACGGCTTGAGTGGTGCGATTGATCATGTAGTAACGTTAATTGGTCAATTTAAGGATTATCGTAATAATCAAACATCGTCATCCCAGCATCCATTTCAGCATCATACAAGAGATTAGGAGGCGTTATGGAATTAGATACGTATCGTTATCTACAACAAAAAGAAGAATTGTGGAAATTTGTCCGGCTGCATCCAGAATGGTATCGTTATTTAACTCGTGAACCTGCCAGGGTAGCAGAATTAGAGGTCATGGCCAAACAGTATTATGGTAAAACCTTGCCACAAAGGATGGAACGAGTACAACAAAATATGCAAATGATTCAATTGCTTATGCAAATGGCAGGTTCTTGGAATGATTAAGAAACTGCCCCCTTTTTTTTCTATGTCAAAATTGGTATGATAAGGGTATGGAGGTGGATAGATTAAATGTTAACAACAATAGAAATTGTCGATATATTAGATGAATCAGAGGATTTAGGGCAAATGGTATTGTCTTCTGAGGTAATGGAAGAATTTTATCAGGCGAAGCAAGTGATGGAAGAAGATCAGAAAGCACAAGAATTGATTCGTCGTTTTAATCATATGAAAGAAGCCTACGAAGAAGTAGAGCGTTTTGGCCGGTATCACCCGGACTATAGTCAAATTATGAAGGACATCCGTGCAACGAAAAGAGAGATGGATATGCATGATACGATTGCTTCCTATAAGATGGCGGAGACTTCGTTGCAGAAATTTTTAGATGAGATTAGCCAATTGGTGGCTTACAGTGTCAGTGATAATGTGAAAGTTCCTCTGGATGGTGCGGCATTAACCGATAGTGGCTGTGGTTGCGGATCTGGCGGTGGTTGCAGCTGTAAAGTTTCATAAATAGATCGATTTAAAAAGGGAGGTGTCATCGTGATTGTAAGCAGACAGGGCCTCGTTGTTTGGTTTCATCAAATGAAGCATATTAAACATATTAAACGATATGGCCATATGGTTCATGTATCAAAAAAATTAAAGTACGCGATTATTTATGTCAATCAAGAGGATGTGGAAGATACTACGGTTGCATTGAATAAGCTGCCATTTGTAACTAGAGTAGATCCGTCCTTTAAACCATATATAAAAACAGAATTTGAAGAGAAAGTAAAAATAGAGGAAAAGGAACTAGACTATAAAATGGGGATATAAACCCCGTTTTGTCAGGTTAATACTTAGAGAGTATGCTGGGCCCATTGGCGGAGATTGCTAATGGGCCAAACGTGTGGCATTTTTTATATGATCGATCATTTGTCCATCGTCGTCCTATGCGTCATCGCGGAAATGACGGCCAAAATCCGAGGGGAAAGCACCGAAATGGGCGTCATCATGGAAATGACGGCCAAAATCCGAGGGAGAAGCGCTGAAATGGTCGTCATCATGGAAATGACGGCCAAAATCCGAGGGAAAATCGAAAAAACGGTCGTCATCGACGATCAAACTCTGTACAAGTACCTTGTTATAGAAGGAGCTCTATTCATACTTTGCTTACACCGAAAAAAAACCTGCAGCTTATTCAACTGCAGGCTCTTTTTATCGTCTCAAACAGGAGATGATAAAAAGATAAAGGGAGAGGAGAAACCGGAAGAAGAACTTATGGGGAAATGTAAGTCTTCTCCGACTAAAGCAACTCATCCTTGTTGCTTTAATATAAGGTTACCCAAAAGAATGAAAAATATACAAACACATTTGAGAATATTCCTGCTTTTATGCTATATTTAAAAAGATTTGCGACAGAGAATGGAGGTAGCAGCCAATTGAGAATCATTGCTGGTAAATTTAAAGGAAATAGAATTCAAGCAGTCCCTAATCAGTTGACAAGACCAACAGGAGATAAAATAAAAGAATCCTTGTTTCAAATGATTGGTCCCTTTTTTGATGGCGGCCAATGTCTTGACCTTTTTGCGGGAAGTGGTGGACTTGCTTTGGAAGCGATGAGCAGAGGAGTCGATTACGCTGTACTAGTGGATAAACAAGCAAAGGCGATTTCTGTCATTCATCAAAATGTTCAGCAATTGCATGTAGAGGAATCCACTGAAATATATCGAAATGATGCCTTTCGAGCGATAAAGGCATTACAAAAACGAAAGATGTTATTTGATATTATTTTTCTAGATCCTCCTTATCATAAGGTATCTTATGATAAACTGTTAGAGAGTATTTTCTCTGCTGACATTGTAAAGGAAGATGGTCTGGTTATTTGTGAACATGATCCAGCTGTTGCTATGTCGTTATCCAATCATTGTTATCATGTATGGAAACAAGAGATATACAACCATACTACCGCGATTACTATCTTAAAGAAAGGTGCGAAAGCGCATGACTAAACTAGCTATTTGCCCAGGAAGCTTTGACCCTGTTACGAATGGACACTTAGATATTATCAAAAGGGCGGCCAAAATATTTGATGAAATAGTAGTGACCGTGTTTAACAACCAAGCAAAACATCCGCTATTTACAGTAGAAGAAAGAATGGAGTTGCTTAGACAGGCAACAATTGACATCCCTAATATCTCAGTGGATGCAAGCAAGGGGTTGTTAATGGACTATGCCCAAGAGAAACAAGCCCAAGCCATTGTTCGTGGGCTGCGGGCTGTCACTGATTTTGAGTATGAAATGCAAATTACCTCGATGAATCGAAAATTAAACGAAGATATTGAAACTTTTTTTATGATGACCAATAACCGATATTCCTTTTTAAGTTCGAGTGTGGTAAAGGAAGTCGCAAAATATCACGCCGACGTATCAGACTTAGTACCTCGTGTGGTTGAAACGGCTTTGATGGAAAAATTTAAATAATAAGATATATAAGTATATCAATAAAGCAAAGAAGGTAATCACCCAGCCAAAGGTTTCTAATGAGAGTGTGGTGGTTTGGGTAAGGTCGATCAATGACAAAGCCGGCTTAGCCAATTCTTTGCTGTAAAAGAAAAGGTAGAGTACGATAATAAAACACCCGGCAAAAAAAGCATGCAACAGACGAGCGAAAAAATAGGGCAGGAAGCGAATATCAGTCTCTGCCAAAATACTAGCGACTTGAGCCTGTACGGAAAATCCGTTAAAAGCCAATATAATCGAAATGGCAATCGCTTGAAAGAAGAGGGGAACTTCTGTCTGGGCAATTGCACTAGCGCCAATGGTTAGTTCAAATATTCCTGTGAACAATGGAAGGGACAAGTCTACAGGTAGTTGTATAACCTGCAGGAAAAAAGCAATCACTTGTGCGCATATTTCTGCCAATTGAATCGTGGATAATATTTCAGTGATTACCGAGAATAAAATGATGAAGCCACCAATCTTTAGCAAGGTTTCAATCGATTGTGTGACGGCTTCTCCTAATATTTTTCCGAGAGCTTGCTGTTTATGTATGCGAGCTTGATGAAGCTGTTCGAATGCCTTCGTAATGGAAAAGTTGTAACGAGCTTTTGAGGTTGCTTGTCCCCTTTTGAAAAATCTCATACATATCCCAACAAAGAAATTACTGAGATAGTGGGTGAGGGCTAACAGGATACCCAGCTTTGCATCGTGTAAAAAACCAATCCCTACGGCGCCGATAATAAATAAGGGATTCGATGCATTGGTGAAAGACACAAGTCTCTCCGCTTCTATCTGAGATATTTGTTTTTCTTGTCTAAGTCTTGCTGTGTATTTGGCACCTGATGGATAGCCGCTCGCCATCCCCATCGTCCATACGAAACCGCCAACGCCCGGCACATTAAAAAGAGGACGCATAATCGGTTCAAATAGAACACCGATAAAATGGACAACACCGAAGGCAATTAACAACTCTGCCATAATGAAAAAAGGCAATAAGGAAGGAAATACGATGCTTGCCCAAATTTCCAATCCTTTTTGACTTGCTTGTAAGACTGCCTGGGGATAGATAATGATCATTACTGCCATAAATAAAGCCGCTGTTGCATACAATAGGGAGGGTAGTTTTTCTCGCAAGCTTGTCACTCCTTTAGCACATTCCTGTACCTTTTTGATAATCAGTAGTAAAATATATCGTGCTTTACATGTTTATCCTACGTTCTAATATACGCTAGAGGACCCTATAAATATGACAATGCAATCAGATTTTGAAAGAAGGGATAGGATGTTTCGATTCAAAAATAATGTAAGGATTGTCGCTTTTTTAATAGCGTTAATCGCCGTCTTTTTCTTTTTTAGCTTCCGGCTCCCCTTTTATATTCATCAGCCAGGACATGCGGATCCACTAGATCCAGTGGTAGCGGTTGATGATGGATATGACAGTGAAGGGGAAATGTATTTGGTTACCATTCAAGGTGGCAGGGCTACGCCGTTCACCTATTTAATGGCACAACTTAGAGAGTATTATGATGTACTCCCTCTAAATGAAGTATTGCCAGAGGATATGACGGATGAGGAATATCGACAACTACAATTAATGATGATGGAGAATTCACAGGAAGCCTCTAAAGTTGTTGCATATGAGGCGTCAGATCAGTCCATTGATATTGAGTACAATGGTGTGTATGTTGTGTCTGTGGTGGAGGACATGCCAGCAGATGGTGTGCTTCAATCAGGGGATAAGGTCATTGAGATAGACGGTGAGAAGATAGAAGAGGCAGATAACCTGATTAGCCTGGTTACATCGAAGTCTCCTGGAGATACAGTAAATCTAACCATTGATAGAGAGGGAGAAACCCATACGGAGGAGATCACTTTAGAAGCAATGGATGCACTAGATGGTCAACCTGGTATAGGTATTCAATTGGTGACCAACAGAGAAGTTAACGTTTCTCCTGAATTGAATTTTTCCAGCGGGGATATTGGAGGTCCGAGTGCTGGTTTAATGTTTTCTTTGGAAATCTATGATCAGCTGACAAGTGAAGATTTAACGAAAGGACATCAAATCGCTGGTACTGGAGAGATTGATTATCATGGAAATGTTGGACGTATCGGTGGGGTGGATAAAAAGATAATCGCAGCCGATAATGCCGGATGCGAGATATTTTTCGCGCCTAATGAAGGAGACAGAGAGGGCTCAAATTTTGAAGTAGCCAAACAAACTGCTGAAGATATTGGATCAGATATGGAAGTCGTCCCAGTAGACACCTTCACCGATGCTTTGGAATATTTAGAAGGATTATAAGGTCAGAATTATCAGGAGGTTTAGGGATTGTTGGTTTCCATATCTACTAAGGGTTACCGCTCCTATAGCCGGAAAACTTACGATCCCTTAACGCTGTGGTAAAGCGAGACTTACGTAATACTAAAAAAGCAGTAAGGAATGCGTCCTGCTGCTTTTTTAGATGATAAATGGCTTCTGATAGCTTTGTTGACTAAGTAGCTGCTGAGAGGCATTAGGCAGGATACTGTAATAGGCCGCATCGACACGATCATCAAGTGTTTGATAAGGGTAAGGAGCCTTGTTGCTGGTATACCAGCTAATATCTGTCTGTTTTTTTATGGAACGAAGGTAAGCCCGTCCTTGGTCATTCATTGCTAAAACACGTACTATTGGTAACGTTTCTGCTTTTTCTAACCATGCCTCTATTTCACTTGTCTGCGTATTGGTCAGCAAATGAGTGAAAAGTCGCTGCAAACTTGTCCATGTGTAGCGTTTAGTTTTCATAAGAGACATCCATTCGTGGAAGTTGTCTGCATATTTCACTGTTTGAAGCATACGATGCTCCAGTCCTTCTTTCATGCCATGGATATTTGCCAATTCCTTCGGTTTCATTGTTAAAAGTCGATACTTCAACAAGTGGAAATAGGCCTGCCAGTCATGCCAAGTACCATGTTTATGTTGATAGTTGTGTAGTGTAGTCCAAGTTTCTTTAGGAATAGCCGTTTCAACCTTTCCGTGATAATTTTGAAGCAGATAACGCCGGATACTGGTTGCGCTTGCGATTGGATTATTCAATTCCTGATCATGATAATGATTTTTGACCCGAGAGATCGTATAAGGCTTGATAGCAGCCTGATGATCATAAATGTTTTTCACGTATTGATAGCCCAATATATTGTTTGGCTGAGTAGCATCAAGTGTTAATTGATCCCCGCCAATGTGTACCAAGGCTTGTTCATGCGCTTTTGGATAAGCGAGGCCTTGATCAAGTTCCTCTGTTAGTTTTTCATTATAGGCTGTCTGGTGGGCGTTGATCCATTCATACATGTTTTTAAAATCATCTATTCTACCGTGTTCACTGCCGAAACAAACGGTGTCCACGTTTAGGTGATGGAGCAGATGGATAGCCCCTTTGGCAAAAATTTCGCTATGTTGGACGGCATAGAAATAAGGGAGCTCTACCACTAGGTCTATTCCTTGTTTTGCAGCAATTTTCGCTCTGGAAAATTTATCAATAATGGCAGGTTCCCCTCTTTGCAGAAAATTGCCGCTCATAATTGCCACCATACACTCTGCTTGTGTCGCTCGTTTGGCCTCTTGAAAGTGGTAATGGTGACCATTATGATATGGATTATATTCAACGATTAGTCCGCAAGCTTTCATATTTACCCTCCATATATGTTATAGTAAAGAAGAAGGAAATGTCTTTTGTAGTATATCATAAAAAAGTCAGTATTGTGGTGGTGTAAAGAAAATATATTGACAAATGGCCAAATACCTTTTAAAATATTTCTTGTTGCCTTGAGGTGATTTTAATGAAAATATTTATTCAGAAATTGATGCAATCACAGGAAGTCCCATATGAGTTTCATGAAAAAGTGGACGTGTCTAACTTAATAGAAGGCAATAATGACATTCGTGCCATTGAGCCAGTTATCGTTAAAGGAAAGGCATGGATGGACGGGGATGATATTACCTGTGTTTATACTGTAACAGGGACGATGATTTTACCTTGTGCCAGAACATTGGTGGATGTACCGTATGATTTTCATATCGATACGGCAGAACAGTTTACCACATCCAGTTATCATACGGAGGAAAATGTGTTCTACGTAAGTGGAGAAGTACTTGACTTAACTCCATTTATCGAGGAAAATATCATATTAGAGGTTCCAATGAGAGTATTTGCTGATAAAGAACAGCTAGAAGCAAATACAGTGACAGAAGGCCATGGATGGACATTGTTTACGGAGGAAGAACAATCCGATACCGTCGATCCACGCCTGGAAAAGTTGCAGTCTTTATTAAATGACAAAAGTAATGAGGGAGATAGTAAAGAATAGATCTTTACTTCCTGATAAAGGAGGTGTAATGCATGGCAGTACCAAAGCGCAGAACTTCGAAAAAGGTAAAAAACCAACGTCGTACACACAAAAAATTACTTGTACCAGGAATGGTAGAATGTTCAAACTGTGGTGATTTGACTAAGCCACACCATGTATGCAAATCTTGTGGACAATATAACGGTAAACAAGTAGTAGCACAATAATGGAATTATAGGTTACGACATAGTAGTGTAAGGGGATTTCCCTTACGCTATTTTTGTTTGTGTACGACAACGGGCATTGGATCATGAAATAGATGTAAAAACCCTATCCTGCTATCGATAGATCATCGTACCGGCCTTCCCATATCTAGCTTGGTTTTAAATAGGTTCAGTCCGATTTTTCTTGATGTTCTAGAAAATGCTTAGATAGTTGATATAAATCAAATGAGTAAGTGACCGAAGACGCGAAAATAATCAACATCACCTTGTGTAAAATAGCACCCTTTTCATCTCTCTTTTTCTTTCTGAAAATTTGTTGGGATGAAATTGCTTCGTAATAAGTCTATCCTCTCTATTAATTGCATACATTATATCAATGAATAGAGGGGGTGGCATTATTGCAAGGGATTCGACAGGACGCTTGGTCACATGAAGAAGATGTATTGTTAGCAGAGACCGTATTGCGATATATTCAAGAAGGGAAAACACAGCTCACAGCTTTTCGGGAGGTTGGAGATCAACTATCTCGAACGGCAGCTGCATGCGGATTTCGCTGGAATGCAACGTTAAGAAAACAATATGATGAAGCCATTCAAAAGGCTAAACAAAACCGCAAACATATTCCGTATACAACAGCTGAAAGTGGGATGGTTATTCGAGAAAAGGGACAACCGGCCATACATGAGGTATTGGAATCATTGGAACGTATGCAGAAGTATTATCATAGTTTAAATGAACAGCAAGAAGTGCAACAATTGCTAGAGCAGAATCAGCAATTACAACAAACGATTACGAAATATCAGGACTTCCACCAAATCATCAAGGAAGCAATGAAGCGCTTAGAATAAAATCACTCGCTGTGTAAGCCTCACTTTATCAAGTGGGGTTTTTGTTTGTCTTTGTTGAGCATCATTCTTTCAATCATAAAAAGGGGAAAGAAGACGAATGATGAAAATTTTACTTGCTTGAAAAAGAATGTTCTATATAATTGAATTACATGAACCAATAGAAATCAGAAGGTTTATATGCTAGACGAAAAGAAGAGGAGGGAAAGGATAGTTAGTAGACATTGCAATAGTTTTTATATTTTATCGCACTATTTTCTTTCAGAACAGAAATGAGGAATGAGAATGTTGCAAGGATTATACTACTTATTTGCTTTAATGGTGACTATACCTGTGCTAGTCACTTATATCGTATACCTCATAACATTTAGAATAACCAGAAAAAACCGCTATTCCTTTCATGTGGCTGTTGACTGGACAACTCTTTTATATATTTTTTCAGTGATCGCCATGGGAGAATGGTTTTTCTCGATTAACTTATTTGGCTATATTATTACTTTCTTACTTTTATTACTGTTAATCATGGTTATCTATCACTGGCGATTCTATACAGATATTGTCTTCACACACGTCTGGAAGCGATTCTGGAAGCTGGCCTTCTTGATTTTTTTCATGATGTATTTAGGAGGCAGTGTAGCGGGTATTATTTATAGTATCGGCACCTTTTTTACCATTGTGCAGATAGGATAAGTGCGAGTTTAATGTTGGGGAAAAAGGCTCAACGGATACATACCAAGCATTCTGGGAAGACCCACCAAATACATCTTGTCAGGTCTGCACTTGTCTGGCTCCTGTTTCGAAATTTCCATGTGTTATTTTGTTGGCCTTGTTGAATAACCTTCATAAACAAATTATGTGCGTTTCTTCAACGGATTATGTACAATACTAATGGACTGTCATACTGTATATAATTGATAAAAAAGGAGTAAATGATGCATGCGTATCGAATCTGATCGACTCGATTTACATAATAAATTTATAGTGGACTATCAAGGTGAAAGGGAGACGGTGTTAGAGCAATTCGATTATAATCCATATGCTAACCAAGTGTTTCAAGATCGCCTGCAAGATATTCACAAGACCTCATCAGAACGAAAAGCATTAACAGAAGTGCTAAGTACATTGAATAAACGCTGGTATGCTTCAGAGGTAACGATGGATAATATCAACAGATTAAATCAGGAGGATAGTGTGGTCGTTATTGGAGGGCAGCAGGCTGGAATCCTCACTGGACCGTTGTATACTATTCACAAAATCATTTCTATTATTGCTTTGGCACAAGAACAGGAGCAACATTTACAAGTGCCGGTGCTGCCGGTTTTTTGGATTGCAGGGGAAGATCATGACTTTGATGAAGTGAATCATCTTTTTATACCAGAAGATCAGCACTTACAGAAACGAAAAATAGACAGTGATCATCCAGAAAGAATGTCGGTATCCCACCGAGATATGGATAAAGCACGTGCACATAAATGGTTGCAATCACTATTTGGCTCCCTGCAAGAGACGGCACATACGAAGCAATTATTTCATCGCGTAGCGGATCATTTGGAACAATCGCATACTTATGTTGATTTTTTTGCGGCATTTATCCATGATTTGTTTGCTGAGAGTGGAATTATTCTCGTGGATTCCGGTGCGCCGGAGCTTCGTCGGATTGAATCGGACTTCTTCAAGCAATTAATCAATAAACAGCCGGATATCAGTGCTGCTGTCTATCACGCTTCACAGTCAATGCAGAAAAAGGGATATCACCTTAGTGTCGAGGTAGAACAAACAGATGCTCACTTGTTTGTTGAAGTGGAAGGTGAGCGTATTTTATTGCAGAAGGAGCAAGATAAGTGGATAGGGAAGCATAATGAATGTTGTTACTCCCAAACAGAATTACTCGAAATAGCAGATAAAGAACCAGAACGCTTAAGCAATAATGTAGTAACCAGGCCGTTAATGCAGGAGATGTTATTTCCGACACTAGCTTTTTTTGCTGGTCCGAGTGAGGCCGCATACTGGTCGTTATTAAAAGGAGCTTTTCATCAAGTCTCATTGCAGATGCCTCCTGTTTTACCGAGGTTGTCTTTCACACTGGTGGAACAAAAGGTCAGCAAGCAATTGAATCAGTTGGCGCTTGAACCGGCAGCCGTGATAAATCATGGAGTTCAATTAGAGAAACAACAGTGGCTGGCTGCGCAATCCCAACAGCCGATTGGCGAACTAACGAAACAATTTAAGCAAGGATTGGAGCGAAATCATCAGCCGTTTAGAGATATCTCTGAGCAATTGGGGGATGATGTTGCTCAATATGCTGATAAAAATCTGCAGTTAATGTATTACCAAATTGAACAGCTTGCCAACCGGATGGAGAAAGAATTTTCACATAAATATAAAAAACAGTTACAATTGTTTGATGCGGTTGAATTGCAGCTTCATCCACAAAATGGTTTGCAAGAAAGAGTTTGGAATATTATTTATTTTATTAATCGTTATGGTACGAATTGGTTTCAAGAATTGCTGGTCTATCCCTTCGATTGGAAAGAACAGCATTATATCGTATATTTATAATACTTCAAATATCAAGGGAGAAGAGTCGTAGCAGGCTCTTCTCCCTTTTTCTTATAAGTAAAGAAAGCATACAATCCTTAGTATAATAGGACTTGGAATGATGTTGACCTGGAATGAATCGCGCTACCGATAAGTTGGATGATATAAAGTAGCAGCCCCATTTATCCCATGTCGTCAAGTGGATTGAAACATCCCTCCTGACTTGCCACTTTCTCCCCACGATCCCCCACCTTGTTTTTTGATTCAAAAACATAGATATATCAAGCCATTCTGTCATTAAATATAGGAGCATTTAATTATTTTTAAAAATATAGTGGTGTAAAGTGGGGGAATGTGGTACGATAAAAAAAGAAAGTGGGGTGCGTGGCTATGTTCATGGGCGAGTATCAACATAACATTGATACCAAGGGACGTATCATTGTTCCAGCGAAGTTCAGAGAAGGTTTGGGCGATCAGTTTGTTATTACCCGTGGTCTGGACCAATGTTTATTTGCTTACCCGATGAATGAGTGGCACCAGTTAGAAGAGAAATTAAAGAAGCTCCCACTTACTAAAAAGGATGCACGTGCCTTTACACGTTTCTTTTTTTCAGGTGCAGTAGAATGTGAGTTAGACAAACAAGGAAGAATCAATATTCCAGGACCACTTCGTAAGTATGCAGCTATTGAAAAAGAGTGTGCGGTAATCGGTGTATCCAATCGAGTAGAATTCTGGGCGGAGGACAAATGGAACGAATTTGTCGATGTATCAGAAGAATCCTTCGCTGAAATAGCGGAGAATATGATGGATTTTGATTTGTAAGCGGCGAGAAAGAGGTGACGGAATGTTCGAACATTATACGGTATTAAGGCAAGCTACGGTTGACAATTTACATATTAATCCAGATGGTATCTATGTGGATTGTACATTGGGAGGGGGCGGACACGCTCAATTCCTATTGCAACACTTGAACAAAACAGGTCATTTGTTTGCCTTTGATCAAGATCAGACAGCCATTGAAGCAGCCAAAGAGCGTTTAAAAACATATGATGGACAAGTCACCTTCATTAAACAAAACTTTCGTTACTTACAAGAAGAGCTAGCCAAACATAATATAAATAAAGTCGATGGAGTAGTGTTTGATCTAGGTGTATCCTCTCCGCAATTTGACAGAGGAGAAAGAGGATTTAGTTATCAACACGATGCACCATTAGACATGAGAATGGATCAAGATCATCGTTTAACGGCCTTTCAAGTGGTAAACGAATGGTCTTATGAACAATTGGTATCTATTTTCTTTAAATATGGGGAAGAGAAATTTTCAAAACAAATAGCGAGAAAGATAGAAGCAGAAAGACAGAAAAAAGCTATAAATACCACGTTTGAACTGGTTGATCTCATTAAAGAGGCGATACCAGCTCCGGCTAGGCGAAAAGGTGGGCATCCAGCTAAGCGAATATTCCAAGCAATTCGTATAGCGGTGAATGATGAATTACAAGTTTTTGAAGATGCCCTTGAACAAGCGGGTGAACTGATTGCAGTGAATGGTCGTATTGCGGTGATTACATTTCATTCCCTTGAAGACCGTATCTGTAAACAAACGTTTAAAAAGTGGAGTACCCCGCCAGAATTACCGAGAAATATCCCAGTACTGCCAAGTGAATATCAACCAGCCTTCCAATTAATCAACAAAAAACCAATTATAGCAACGGAAGCAGAACTGGCGGAAAACAGGCGGTCCAAGTCAGCTAAATTAAGAGTCATTGAAAGAGTAAAAGAATAATGACTAATTTTTATAACAACCTCTATCAGTTAAGTAAGGAAAGGTGGCAAAAGAATGAGTAGTCAACACGCTAAAGATCTTAGATATGACAGTGTAAGTCAGCCGGTAAGGCAGCCTAAGATTGTACGGAAGAAGGTAAAAGTACAGAAACGCTGGGTCACTCGCGGCGAAAAAATTATGTATGCTGCATGTGCCGCTATTTTCCTGAGTATGTCGGCTTATATCGTTTCGTATAGCTCAACCTTAGACCAGCTCAACCGGGAAGTAGAGACATTAAACACGCAAGTGGAACAACAAAATGTAGTGAATACGAATCTATCTTATGAAGTAAAAGAACTAAGTCAGCCAGAGCGTATTATTGAAAATGCTAAAGCAAATGGTTTGAAAATTCAGAATACCAAAGTTAAGCAAGCAAATGAATTAGTAGATTAGGTGTTGATGATGAAAAATAAGGTGACACAAATCATGCCAACGATCTGGATTATCCTTTTTGCTTTACTCTTCACCATTATTTTGGGGCGATTTCTCTATATCCAAGTATCAGGGGAAGCGTCTGGTGTCGATATACAACAACTGGCTGATGAAAAACGAACCAATCATTATACGATTCCAGCAGAAAGAGGAACGATATATGATCGTACCGGTATGCCGTTGGCGCAAGAACATACGGTGTATCGTTTATATGCTGTGTTAGACGAAGGTCAAACAAGTAATCCAGAATCGCCATTGCATGTAACAGATGTGGACAAGACGGCAGCAGGATTAGCTCCTATTCTGGGAATGGAAGAAGCTGAAATAGCAGAGAGTTTGAATGCAGGTATTGAAAATGGTCAGTTCCAAGTGGAATTCGGTGCTCAAGCTAGGGAATTAAATCAAGAACAGAAAGAGGCCGTAGAAGAACTAGAACTGCCAGGGATTCATTTTCTTGAAGAACCGATTCGTTTTTATCCTAACGGCATGTTTGCTTCTCGCACAATTGGTTTAACGGATAAACAAGAATCCAATATTGTTGGAATTAATGGCATTGAAGGGCTGATGAATGATGATTTAACTGGTGTGGATGGAAGTCTTTCTTACCAGCGAGACCAGTTCAATATGAAGCTACTTAACCCTAAAGAAGTAATTAATGAACCAGATAACGGAGACAGTGTCGTGTTGACGCTGGATCAAAAAATACAAACATTACTTGAGGACGCTTTGTCAGAAGTTACCGAACAATACAACCCAGCCAATGTGTCGGCTGTGGTTATGAATCCTAAAACAGGAGAGGTATTAGGCTTAGGTAACCGCCCAAGCTATAATCCGAATGATATGAATGAAGTATCTAATTGGTACAACGATGTAATCTCCACACCATTTGAACCAGGTTCGACGATGAAGATTTTCACCTTGGCAGCAGCTATAGATGCTGGGGTGTGGAACCCTGACGAGGAATATAAGTCTGGAACTTATAAGGCAACCGATAATACGGACTCTATTGGCGATCACAATGGTGGGCGTGGTTGGGGAACGATTTCTTTCTTAGAAGGAATTCAACGATCTTCCAACGTGGCAGCGGCCAAGTTAAGTTATGAAAAGCTGGGCAAGGAACGATTCTATGATTATTTCCAATCATTTGATTTGGATAAAGAAACTGAAATCGATCTACCCAGTGAAGTAGCAGGTAGTCTCGTGGAAGGTGGGCCAATCGAACAGGTTACCACCTCATTTGGTCAAGGAAGCACGGCAACCCCGATACAAATAATGAAAGCAGCCACCGCGATAGCTAATGGCGGACAGATGATGAAGCCGTATGTAATTAGTAAGGTAGTGGATGGTGATACAAGTGAAGTACTGGCCGAGCAACAGCCAGAAGTGGTAAAAGAACCGATATCGGCAGAAGCAGCAAGTGAGACGTTAAGTATATTAGAAACGGTTATTTCTTCTGAAAACGGCACAGGACACAATATTTATAACCTAGATGGTTATACCGTTGCGGGTAAAACGGGAACAGCGCAAATACCCGATTCAGAGTCGGGAGGCTATAAAACAGGAAAGGAGAACCACGTGTTTTCTTTTATTGGTATGGCCCCTGCTGAGGATCCTGAATTGATGATTTATGTCTCTGTAAAAGAGCCAGAATTAGAAGATACGGAGACAGGTTCTGCACCGGTATCTTTTATTTTCAAAAACGTAATGGAGAATGGCTTGCGTTATTTAAACATTCGACCTGATAAAGAGTCAGATCAACCAATAGAGGCCATTGATATGCCTGCCTGGGAAGGTAAGCAAACAAATGCGGTAGTGGAAGAGTTAGAGCAAGCAGGTGTAGCACCTGTTGTGATTGGTGATGGCGAGCAAGTAGATAAAGTAAATATTGCAGAAGGCGACAAAATTTCTTCTAGACAGACTGTGTTCATTGTGACTGATCAGCCACAGATGCCAGATATGCAGGGATGGTCATTTAGAGATGTTCTTATGCTTAGAGACTTTTTGGACTTGGATGTGGAATGGATCGGCAGCGGTTATGTGGTGAAGCAAAGTATTGAGCCTGGGACACCATTAAATGAACAAGGTTATGTCATGCTCGAATTAGAAGAGCCAAGCGGAGAACCGTCTGATCCAGAAGAGGAAGAAGAAACAGAGGAAACGGAAGAGACAGAGGATGCAGAAGAGGAAGGATAGTAGGTGATAAGACACAGTGTTCTATTCCTGCTTAAGTCATCATATATTGGGACAAATAGTTTCTAAGAGTAAAAAGGAGATTTGCTATGAAACGAATGACCAATATTCAGGTGCAGCGCAGAATAGTGACTGTGTTTCTTTTTGCATTTTGTGTGATGTTAGTGATTTTTATTCGATTAGGATATGTACAATTTGCCTTGTCTGATTTTTTAGGTGCGCAAGCAGAAGAACTTTGGAGCCGTGATATTGTGTTTGAACCGGAACGTGGTAAAATTGTTGATAGTAATGAAGAGGTATTGGCTGAAAATGTCTCCGCTCCAACGGTGATGGTCGTACCTAGACAAATTAACAATCCAGAACAAACAGCTGAGCTATTAGCAAAGGCATTGTCAATGAGCAAGGAAAAAGTAATGGAATACCTGCAACAAAATGAACGCATTGTTATTTTAAAGCCAGAGGGTCGAAAGATTTCAGAAGAAAAAGCGCAGGCGGTACAAGCCTTACATTTGGACGGTGTCTATATTGCAGAGGATTCGATCAGACATTATCCTAATGGTGCTTATTTATCTCACGTATTAGGGTTCAGTGGCATTGATAATCAAGGCTTGACGGGTCTTGAATTGAGATATGATGAATTGTTAAGTGGTAAGAAGGGGAGTTTATCTTTTTATAGTGACGCAAAGGGAAAACGACTAGAGCAAAAAGCAGATAAATATACAGCACCAGTTGATGGTTTAGATTTGCAATTAACCATTGATGATCGCGTCCAAACAATTATGGAGCGTGAACTAGATATTGCAGAAGAAACATATCATCCGGATGGTGCCATAGCAATAGCGGTAAACCCTAAAGACGGTAGTATCTTAGGTATGACCTCGAGACCTAATTTTGATCCAGCAAACTATCAGGATATTGGTGCAGAAGTATATAACAGAAATTTGCCAATTTGGAGTACTTATGAACCAGGATCTACGTTTAAGATTATTACGCTGGCGGCTGCCTTGGAAGAAAACCTTGTTGACTTAGAGAATGATACTTATTATGATGACGGGGACATTGAAGTAGAAGGAGTAAAGTTACATAGTTGGAAACGCGGCGGACATGGTCAGCAGACCTTTTTGGAGGTCGTCCAAAATTCCTCTAACCCAGGCTTTGTTGTCTTAGGGCAGAAGCTAGGAAAGGAGCGTCTTTTCTCTTACATTGATCAATTTGGTTTTGGTAAAAAGACAGGTGTCGATTTACAAGGAGAGGCAAAAGGCATTCTCTTTGACTTAGATAATGTTGGTCCAATCGAGCTGGCAACGACTGCCTTTGGTCAAGGTGTATCGGTCACTCCTATTCAGCAAGTGATGGCCGTATCCGCAGCTGTTAATGGTGGATATCTATATAAACCTTACGTAGCGAAATCGTTCCTTGATCCTGTTACTGGAGAGGTCGTTTCAGAGACCGAGCCCGAATTGCAGCGTCGTGTAATTGGACAAGAAACGTCCAAAAAAGTGCGTGAAGCGCTGGAATCGGTTGTTGCTTTAGGGACGGGACGGAGTGCTTACGTAGACGGTTATCGAATCGGCGGAAAAACTGGAACTGCCCAAAAGGTCGGAGAAGGGGGACGATATATGGAAAACAATCATATTGTATCTTTTATCGGGTTTGCCCCCGCAAACGACCCGGAGATTGTCGTATATGTAGCAGTGGATAACCCTAAAGATGTTGTACAGTTTGGTGGGGTTGTTGCGGCACCGATTGTAGGAACGATTATAGAAGATAGTTTGCGTGCGTTAGGAGTACCGAAACAGGAGGAAGGTTTAGAGAAAGATTATGAATGGCCGGAATCTCCTCCTGTTGAGGTTCCCGATTTAATTGGCTTGCAGAAAACGAAATTACAAGAATATTTACTATCGCTGCAAGTGGAGATTGTGGGAGAAGGTGATTATATCTTGGATCAATCACCTAAAGCAGGAACAAGAGTAGCAGAAGGAAGCAAAGTTCGGTTAGTATTAGGAGATCAATAGCAAAATATAAATGCTTTTGTTATAATGTTCTGGTTGTCTATCGATAGATAAATCGATAAAATAGAGATAATGTTTAAGATGAGAGACGTAAAAAACAGATGACGTGATTAGCTTCGTCAAAAATAGCTCATCCTTAAAATGGGAAGGTGAATAATGATGTATGCAACTGACTTGATAAAACAATTACCCGATTATACGTGTGAAGCAGAAATAGCTAATATTGAAATAAAACAAATGGAGATGGATCATCGATTGTTAGAAGAAGATTCTATGTTTGTTTGTATTGCTGGTTACACGGTGGATGGGCATCAATTTGCAGCAGCAGCGGTAGAAAACGGTGCTCGAATTATCATAGCTGAGAAACCTGTGGCAGTAGATGTGCCAGTAGTAATGGTTCCTGACAGCAAACGTGCTTTGGCGCTGTTGGCTAATGTGTTTTATCGGCATCCTTCCCGTCAATTACAGGTGATTGGTGTGACAGGCACCAACGGCAAGACATCTGTCACCCATATCATTAATGAGATCCATCGACACGTTCAAAAACGAACAGCAATGATTGGCACGATTGAAATGGTCATTGATGAGGAAGTGTTTCCAGTCAAGAATACAACGCCTGATGCCTTGTTTTTGCAAAAGAATCTTGCGGCAATGGTAGATAAGGATATTGAAACGGCGACGATGGAAATTTCCTCGCATGCCTTAGATTTAGGCAGAGTGCACGGGCTAGATGTGGATATTGCTGTATTTACTAATCTAAGTCAGGATCACCTCGATTATCACGAAACAATGGAGAAGTATTTATTTGCAAAAAGCCTATTATTTGCGCAGCTGGGCAATTCTCTCGCAGACGACCGGCGCAAGTATGCCATTATCAATAACGATGACGGTCATGCCGATTTCTTAAAAAGGGCAACCGCTCAACCGCTTATCACCTATGGCGTCAAAAAAGAAGCGACCTTTTGTGCCTGCAACGTTGAATTAAAGGCAAGTGGCGTGTCATTTATCATGAAGACACCGAAAGGAGATCTACTGATTGACAGTCCCTTAATGGGAATGTTTAGCGTCTATAACCTGCTTGCTGCAGCGGCCGCGGCCTATGCATCTGGGATTGATTTGGAATCGATACAGACCGTTTTGAATCAAACATCTGGAGTGAAGGGGCGTTTTCAACCAGTAGAACATGCTGGCCGCTTTGGTGTAATCGTGGATTATGCACATACGTCTGATTCATTAGAGAATGTATTAACCACGATTAAACGATTCTGTGAAGGAAATATCTATGTCATAGTAGGTTGTGGTGGTGATCGTGACCGAGCCAAACGCCCTTTAATGGCGCAAGTAGCATGTCGATATGCAGACCAAGCAATCTTCACGTCTGATAATCCGCGATCTGAAGCACCAGAAGCGATTATCGATGATATGGTGGATGATCTTCCTTTTGTCAATTATCAGATAGTAGTGGATCGTGAACAAGCGATTAAACAAGCAATAGAACAAGCGGAGGAACACGATGTGGTGCTCATTGCTGGCAAAGGACATGAAACCTATCAGATTGTCGGAGAGGAAGTGCGTCACTTTGACGATGAGGCGATAGCGAAGAAGTATCTACCGCAACGATAAGCCTCACTGCACATATGAATCCATGAATGAACAGCGCCATTTTTGTTAATCAAGATAGGAGAGAATATAGAAATGAACCAACTAACCTTTTTCATAACGATAGCTATTGCCTTTTTAATTACCGTGCTTCTTTCTCCAATTATTATTCCCTTTCTAAGAAGGTTGAAATTCGGACAAAGTATTCGAGAAGAAGGACCAAAATCACATCAAAAGAAGACAGGAACACCTACAATGGGCGGTGTTCTGATTATTTTAAGTATTACCATTACCAGTCTGATTGTGGTATTACGAGCAAACGGTGGCTCATTGGACTATGAGATCATTTTACTATTATTAGTTTTAATAGGCTTTGGCCTGTTGGGCTTCTTAGACGATTTTATCAAAGTTGTCTTAAAAAGAAATTTAGGGTTGACCTCCAAACAAAAACTGCTAGGGCAAATCGTGATTGCGGTCATCTTTTATATCGTGTTATTGCAGCAAGATTTCCCAAGTACGATTGTTATCCCTGCAACGTCGTTTTCTATTGATTTAGGGTGGTTTTACCCCATCTTCTTGATTGTCATGTTGGTAGGTGCCTCTAATGCAGTGAACTTGACCGATGGCTTGGATGGATTATTAGCGGGTACGGCAGCCGTTGCCTTTGGGGCTTTTGCGATTTTGGCTTGGTATGATACACCAAATACGACAATCACCTTGTTTAGCCTGGCGGTTGTTGGAGCGCTCTTAGGTTTTCTCGTGTTTAATGCCCATCCTGCCAAGGTGTTTATGGGGGATACAGGGTCATTGGCCCTTGGCGGTGCGATAGCTGCCATTGCCATTTTGCTCAAATTAGAAATTATTTTAGTAATTATCGGCGGTGTATTTGTCATTGAAACCTTATCCGTGATTATTCAAGTCATTTCGTTCAAAACCAGAGGGAAACGGGTCTTTTTGATGAGCCCCTTGCATCACCATTATGAATTGAAGGGCTGGTCAGAATGGCGGGTCGTTACCACGTTTTGGGCGGTAGCGGTTTTATTTGCTTTATTAGGAATCTATATTGAGGTGTTAACAACATGAGAGAACTTACGAACTTTCCATATCAGCGCGTATTAGTATTAGGTCTTGCAAAAAGTGGTACAGCGGTAACACAGCTGCTTGTCCGTAACCAAATAGAGGTGAAGGTCAATGACTTAAAAACACCTGAGGACGACGATAATGTCCGTTTATTACGAGAGCAAGGTATACAGGTTGAACTAGGGAGGCATCCCTTATCGTTGTTAGAGCAAGTGGATGTTGTCATCAAAAATCCAGGTATTCCTTATGAAAACCCCATTGTAGAAGAGGCAGTGGCGCGAGAGATTCCTGTCATTACCGAAATGGAGCTTATTCCTTATTTTGGTGTAGAAGAGATTGTCGCTATTACTGGTTCGAATGGAAAAACAACGACAACGACGCTTATCTATCAAATATATCAAGCTGCCCAGCGTGAGACGGCCTTGGCAGGTAATATTGGTCACGTTGCTTCAGAAGTAGCGGAACAAATGACGGATCAGCAGACCATGATTGTGGAATTGTCCTCTTTTCAATTGTTAGGAATTGAAGTATTCAAACCGAAAGTGGCAGTGTTATTAAATATTTTCGCTGCACATTTGGATTATCATCATACATTGGAAAATTACCAGCAGGCAAAGGCAAATATCACTAAAAACCAGTTGCCAACGGATTACCTTGTCTATAATGCGGATGATGCGACCGTATCCAGTATGATTAAAACATCCCAGGCCCAGTTAATTCCTTTTAGCAGCCATAAAGTAGTGAAAAATGGCGCCTACGTGGAGGGAGGAGTTATTTGTTTTCAGGAGACACAGGTGATGGATTTGCGCGATCTCGTTCTAGTAGGAGAGCATAATCTGGAGAATGTACTTGCCGCTGTTTGTGTGGCAAAAATTGATGGCATATCGAATCATGCCATTCAAGAAGTGTTGACTAGTTTTACCGGGGTAGCGCACCGATTGCAATTTGTCAAAGAACTAGCTGGAAGAAGGTTTTACAACGATTCAAAGGCCACCAATATCCTGGCAACCAGCAAGGCCTTATCTGCCTTTCAACAGCCGGTTATCTTACTAGCAGGAGGGCTTGACCGTGGCAATGCATTTGATGAATTAATCCCCTTTATGACACAGGTGAAAGGGCTTGTTTTGTTTGGGGAAACCGGTGAAAAGCTACAACGATTAGGTGAGGAAATGGGGGTTCCTGATATTATCATGGTAGACGACATGCCCTCAGCCGTACAGAAATCTTATCAGTTATCAGAAGCAGGAGACGTTATTCTATTATCACCTGCCTGTGCAAGTTGGGATCAATATAAGACCTTTGAAGAAAGAGGTAACATGTTTGTAGATGCTGTGCATAAGTTATAATAGGGGCTTGTCTATTATAATGTGCATGGAGAAAATATAGGTCATCCAAAGGCCCCTAATCTTAGTTGAAAAAAAGATGGGGGTTTTTGAATGTTTCAAAATCAAAAGCAGCATAAACCAGATTATTGGTTGATCACCATTGTCCTTGCGATTTTATTATTCGGGACGATCATGGTATATAGTGCTTCTTCAATTTGGGCGGAATATAAATTTGATGATTCGTTTTATTTTTTAAAGCGGCAGTTATTATTTGCTGGTGTTGGTGTAGCAGCAATGTTGATCGTTTCGAATATTCCTTATTACCAATGGATTAGACAACGGAAGTGGCTGCTAGTGTTGTGTCTCGTTCTATTGGTTGCCGTTTTGATTCCTGGTATTGGTATGGTGAGAGGTGGAGCGCGAAGTTGGATTGGGGTTGGTGCTTTTAGCATTCAGCCAGCTGAATTTATTAAATTAGGGATGATCTTGTTCTTAAGTGGTTATTTAGTACACCATCAGGACAAAATTACAGCATTCAAAAAAGGTTTTCTCCCTCCCTTATTGTTGTCATTAGGTGTCTTTTTGATCATTATGCTCCAACCAGATTTAGGCACAGGAATGGTTTTCTTATTAACCTGTTTTTTGCTGATATTTGTGGCAGGAGGCAGATGGAGTCATTTTCTTTTTCTGGTTGGCTTTGGGGTGATTGGCTTTTTATTATTGATTATTTCTGCTCCTTATCGTGTCAATCGGATTTTGGCCTTTTTAGATCCGTGGCAGGACCCACTCGGAACTGGATTTCAAATTATCCAATCCTTGTATGCGATTGGTCCTGGCGGGTTATTAGGTGTTGGCTGGGGCAACAGCCTACAAAAATATTTCTACTTACCGGAGCCGCATAATGATTTTATTTTTGCCATTATTGCCGAAGAGCTTGGTTTTATTGGAGGAGGTTTTGTCTTACTGTTATTTTTCCTGTTTGCTTGGCGCGGTATTTTAACTGCGATCCACGCCCCTGATTTATATGCCAAATTGTTAGCGGTTGGTATCGTAGGTATGATTATGATCCAGGTGATGATTAATATTAGCGTGGTAATCGGCCTGATCCCGGTAACAGGTATTACTTTACCGTTCTTAAGCTATGGTGGTTCTTCGCTTACCCTTATCCTATGCTCTGTCGGAATCCTGATCAATATTAGTAAATATCGCCAATAAAGAAGCTTGTTCTCATAAACGGTGAGAAATATAAACTTACATACGAATTCTATACACCGGAGCAATCGTCCATAATCTATTTCCTTTCAGAGTACATTTGACGCTTTTGGCGTTTGATTGTTAGGGATCAATTCGTTTCTACCTACTCTTTGCATAGTTACGAAGAACCGTGCACGTTTGGAATTTTTTTAATTCTAATGACGTATTTCGTTCCGGAAGTATTTTTAAAAATTTCCAACCTAAACGATATAACGCATTTTATTAGAGGAATGATATCTATCCGCTTGCGTCTGTGATATAATGTTGTTACTAGATTTAACCTCAAAGAAAATCTGTTTTGACCAGGTAATGAAGTCTGGGAGAGCCATTCTTAGCAAGGCTCTATACAGGCGCTTGCCCCATGAAAAAAGACTAGTTCTTTATCCAATGAGTATGCAACCATATTTAGAGAAGGAAGTTAGTGTAATGGCACAAAAAAGAGTAGTTTCCATTGAAGATCGTATTCCAAAATTGAAGCATGAACGAAGAAAAAAAGCCAATCGTAAACTTGTGATGTACCTGCTTCTATTCTTTCTATTAATCTTTATCGTGATCTATTTGCAGTCACCTTTAAGTTATGTGCGCCATATTGATGTGACAGGCTTGCAATGGTTAGCAGAAGAAGATATTATCGAGCAAAGCGAAATAGAAACAGATGCTAATTTTTGGAGTGTGAAATCGTCACGAATAGAAGAAAATATTAGGAATAATCCACAGGTGAAGGAAGTAAATGTAAGCAAATCTTTTCCAAGTACCATTCATATTGATGTGAGTGAACTAAGTCATGTTGCTTATATTAATGTGGAAGGAGTATTACATCCCTTATTGGAAAATGGCGATATGCTGCAGGAAGTGGATTGGAGTGATATAAATGGCGAGGTGCCAATTATTACAGATTTCGATAATGATGCCTACTTGAAAGAGTTATCGGAAGAGTTAGCACAACTATCCGGTTATGTAACGGCATTGATTTCCGAAGTGCAGTGGACACCTACAGAATCCAACCCATACACAATCAAGCTGTATATGACAGATGGAAATGTAGTGGAATCGACGCTGCGGAATTTTGCTGAAATCTTCGATACCTATCCATCTATTGCAGGGCAATTAGATCCAGATAATGAGGGGGTTATCAAAATGGACGAGGGTGGAGCCGTATTTACACCATATGATACAGGAGAAGAAGAGGAAGAGGAAGCAGAAGAAAATGAAACGTAATCAATTTTTATATGCTTGTGTGTTACTCATATTAGGCTTTTTGCTCGCTTCAAACTACACATTCACCAATGCTACAAGTAGGGACAGCAGCCAAGAGAATTCCTCCAATTGGGAGGAGGAATTTCAATACAAGCAAGAATTAATAGAAATGGAAGAAACGAACAAACAGCTACGGACAGAACTTAATGAGTTACGTCATGATGTACGATCCATGGAGGAAGAACTTGGAACAGAAGCGGATCTTATCAAAGATTTAGCGAATACCAAAAATAAGCTGCAAAAATTAACAGGAGATTTCCCCATCTATGGCGAAGGATTAACTATCACCCTTCGCGATGCAGCGTATATCCCAGCTGAACATCATGCTAACCAATATATTGTTCATGACCGGCACATTCATCAAGTCATAAACGAACTATTTAGTGCTGGTGCCAAGGCATTAGCTATTAATGGTCAACGCATTTACCGAAATAGTTATATTTCTTGTGTTGGCCCGGTTATATCGGTAGATGGCACTCCTTACCCAGCACCATTTGAGATTTCTGCTATTGGTGATCAACGCATACTGAATACAAGTTTGGAGATTCAAGATGGTGTTATAGATAGGTTGGTTCAAGATAATATTGAAGTAACGGTTGAGAAGCAATCGAGAATTGAAATGGAAGTAAAGGATATGTGACCATAATGAAAAGTAGATTATCTCGTCAAACCATCTTGTTTAGTTTTGTATGTTTATTAATTGGTTTCCTGGTGTCTACGTTGTTTCATACCCATCAAGATCCAGAAAGCAGCCGTGACACGAGAGACACTTGGGAGGTTAGAACCGCCTTACTAGAAGAACAGGAAATCCAGCAGAAATTATATAAAGAAATAGCGGAAGAAGAGCAAGTATTGAACGAATATCAAAGTCAATCCGAGCACCAACAAGTCGTACTGCTTAAAGAAACCATTGCCCAATTACAGGAAGAGGCAGGTTTAACAGAGCAGGCTGGATTGGGCGTGGAGATCACGTTAGAGCCAATGTTCTTAGATGAAGATGAGCAATCCTATCCAAAACTAACTGCTGAATTGTTACAACATCTTATTAATCAGTTAAATGCAGCGGGGGCAACAGATATGGCAGTACAAGATCAACGCATTATTAATCTTAGCCCTGTCAGAGATGTGAACGGGAGTATCTATATTAATAATGGATCAATCGGTGATCTACCCTACACATTGCGGGTTTTAGCAGAAGATAGTGAACAACTAATTAGACAGATTGAGTCAGATGAAGTGAATGATTATTTTGCTTTAGAGAATGTAGCTATTCATATCACAGAGCCTCAACGTGTTACTTTGCCATCATATGATGATCCCATTGATTTAACAGGTATTCATACAATGGATCAGGAAGAAGCGGAGGAAGAATGATGTGGCTGCCGCTACTATTTTTGATTATAGGATTAAGCTTAGGCTTTTTGGCTAACATACCTATTCCCGCACAGTATGCCGATTATTTATCTATTGCCGTTTTAGCAGCATTAGATACACTGTTTGGTGGAGTGAGGGCACAACTGGAAGCTAAATTTGATCAACGTAATTTTGTTTTTGGTTTCTTTCTTAATGTCAGTATTGCTGCATTATTGGTCTTCTTAGGTACACAATGGGGAATGGATTTATATTTAGCCGCTATTGCTGCCTTCGGTGTACGATTATTTCATAATGCAGCTCGTATTCGAAAAGTGTTACTCGATAACTATCAGCAACGCAAAGAAAACAAGAGTACAAACAACAAAAAATGAGTCTTTTTGCCTAAATAATTATATGAAAAGGCACAGAAACTGAATAAATTTTATGTTTTTTTAAAGAAATGACAGTTATTCATGTAAAATTACCGTTTTTTTTATTATAATAACACTTATATAGTTTACTATTATGTGAAGAAGCGCAATAATATACATAGAAATAGGAGGTGCCTTATGGATAATGGAGAGATTCTAGTCAGCTTAGATATAGGTACATCAAAAATCAAAGTGATTATTGGGGAAGTGTTAGGGGAATCCCTTAATGTAATAGGTGTTGGTACGGCGAAATCTATGGGAATGAAAAAAGGGGCTATCGTCGATATTGATGAGACCGTGCATTCCATTCGTACGGCAGTGGAGCAAGCGGAGAGAATGGTTGATATACATATTGATCGTGTCATTGTTGGTATTAATGGAAGTCACGTTCAATTACAGCCTTGTCATGGCGTTGTGGCTGTTTCAAGTGATGACAAAGAAATTGAAGAAGAAGATATCCATCGGGTACTAGACGCAGCACAAGTAATGTCCATTCCACCAGAGCGAGAGGTAGTCGATGTGATACCTAAACAGTTTATTGTCGATGGATTGGATGAAATTCGTGATCCAAGAGGAATGATTGGTGTTCGATTGGAAATGCAAGGAACGATTATTACTTGTGCGAAAACGATGTTGCATAACATCTTGAAATGTGTAGAAAAAGCAGGTTTAGAAATTATGGATATCTGTCTGCAGCCACTGGCTACTGGAGAAGTAGCATTATCTCCAGATGAAAAGAGTCTAGGTGTTGCTTTGTTAGATATTGGCGGAGGCAGTACTACGGTGTCTGTATTTGAAGATGATAGTTTGGTAGCAACAAACGTAGTACCGCTTGGAGGCGATAACATTGCAAAAGACTTGTCTATTGGTCTCCGCACCTCCTCAGAAGAGGCGGAAGACATTAAATTAAATCATGGACATGCCTTTTTCCCAGACGCTGATCCAAATGATGTGTTTGAGGTCAATATTATCGGCAGCAACCAGAAGCAAACATTTAGTCAGCCAGAATTAGCAGAAATCATTGAGGCAAGATTAGAAGAAATATTGATCTATAGTGCACAAGAGATTCAAAAAATGGGTTATAATGAAATACCTGGCGGTCTTGTTTTAACAGGTGGTACTATGAGTATGCCTGGCGCCGCTGAGTTAGCGCAGGATATTTTCCAAAGCAATGTACGTATTGCGATTCCTGATTATATCGGGGTGAGAGAGCCCTTGTATACAGCAGGAATTGGCATCTTGAAATTTGCGTATAAGAATGCGAAAATACAAGGGAAAGAATTTGTACATGCGGTAACAATAGAAGATGAGACCTCACATCCCGAAAGAGAAAAAGAGAAGATAAAGCAATCCAAGAGGTCTGTATCAAAAAATCCATCAAAGGAAAAGAAAGAGCCAAAAATAGCTAATTTTTTCAAGTATTTCTTTGATTAAAGTGACAAAATAGATTGATAAATAGATAGACTATACAATTCTAGTAAAATAGGAGGAAATTGCATGTTAGACTTTGATACAAATATGGACCAGCTGGCCACAATAAAGGTTATTGGTGTCGGTGGTGGTGGTAACAATGCAGTGAATCGAATGATTGAACATGGTGTTCAAGGCGTCGAATTTATTGCGGTTAACACAGACGCTCAAGCTTTAAATCTATCAAAGGCCGAAGTGAAACTTCAAATAGGGACCAAATTAACACGAGGATTAGGAGCCGGTGCAAACCCAGAGGTAGGAAAAAAGGCCGCAGAAGAGAGCAAAGAACAGATTGAAGAAATCCTTAAAGGTGCAGACATGGTTTTCGTTACTGCTGGCATGGGCGGTGGTACAGGGACTGGTGCCGCACCTGTTATTGCACAGGTAGCTAAAGACGTAGGTGCCCTAACCGTCGGAGTTGTTACACGCCCGTTCACCTTCGAGGGAAGAAAACGAGCTACACAAGCAGTTTCAGGAATCGATGGACTGAAAGGTGCGGTAGATACCCTCATCGTCATTCCAAACGATCGTCTATTAGAAATTATAGACAAAAATACGCCAATGCTTGAAGCATTTAGAGAAGCAGATAATGTATTACGTCAAGGTGTCCAAGGGATTTCAGATCTTATCGCAACACCTGGTTTGATCAATGTTGACTTCGCTGACGTCAAAACCATTATGCAGGATAAAGGTTCTGCCTTAATGGGAATTGGTGTGGCAACTGGTGAAAATAGAGCGACAGAAGCGGCGAAAAAGGCGGTTTCTTCTCCATTACTTGAAACAGCGATTGATGGAGCACATGGTGTCCTAATGAACATCACTGGTGGTTCTAATCTAAGCCTTTATGAGGTACAAGAAGCGGCAGATATTGTAACGTCTGCAGCGGATCAAGAAGTGAACGTGATCTTTGGCTCGGTCATTAATGAAGAATTGAAGGATGAAATTGTCGTGACGGTTATTGCGACTGGTTTTGATGAATCACAAGCGAGCAATACTCAAAGAAATCAACAACCTTCCTTTCAGCATAAGAGTCCTAAGAGAGAGGCAGAACCGACACAAGCACAGCCGCAGCAAGAGCAAAGACAGGAAACACCACAGCCTTCTGCCAGTTCAAGAGGAAAACAAGAAGAGGATACATTAGATATTCCAACCTTCTTAAGAAATCGAAATAGAAGAAGATAATCATGCGATAGACTGCATACACCATGAAGGTGTGTGCAGTTTTTATTTAAAGAAAGTATAAAATCATTGATATAATAGGATTTGGGACGAGTTGACCGTAAGCGATCAATAACCAAGTATCTATAAATGCAGCATCACCTCCTGTACACTTATGGTAAGACAAAGATACAGGAGGTTTTTCTATTTGATTGTTAATTTAAAGCAAGCGAAAGGGTTTTATATTGTATGTGGAAAAACAGACATGCGGTATGGGATTGATTCGTTGGCTTATACGGTGCAATCCCAATTCCATTTAGATCCTTTTCAAGAAGCGTTGTTTTTCTTTTGTGGAAACAAGCAGGATCGCTTCAAGATGTTGCATTGGGATGGAGAAGGTTTCTGGCTGTTATATAAACGGTTTGAAAATGGGCAATTAAAATGGCCTCGAACGACCAAAGAAGCCCGGGAACTGACCAGTCAACAAGTGGATTGGCTACTCCGTGGTTTTTCGATTGATCCACCGATACAAATCGCTTCTTCTCGCGCCTTTTATTAAATAAAGAGTGCTTTTATATCCCTTTTATGGTATAATATAGTTAGAAAATAAAAGGGAGAAACGCGTATGAGTCCCGAGGAGACATTACTAAAAATCAACGAAGCACAAGTGAAACAAATCGAACAATTAACAGCTCAGCTCGCTCAACAAGCGAATGAGCTGACATTGTTGCGGGAACAAGTCGCTTACCTCACCCAAAAAATCTTCGGTAAATCCAAAGAAACACTACCTCCTGATCATCAACTCACCTTCTTTGATGCAGCAGAAGCCCCTCCTATCGTGGAAGGGGAAATCGAGGAAGTTACCGTGAAACGAAAGAAAACGAAAGGCAGAAAAAAAGCCATCTTAGACCAGTTTCCGGAGCATCCTGTTCACCATCAACTGGAGGGGGAAGCCTGTACCTGTCCCACGTGCAAGGGAACGCTGGACGCTATCGGGAGCTATGCCGTGCGAGAAGAAGTCATTTACCTTCCTGCCAAGCTTCAACGAAAGGTGCACTACCAACATGCTTATAAGTGCGCAACCTGTTCCAAGCAGGGACCAGAAGATAAGATTATCAAAGCACCAGTTCCCAAAGCGCCTATCGATAATAGCTTGGGTTCTGCTTCGATTATTGCCCAGTCCATTCATCAGAAATTTGAGTTAAAAGTACCTGCCTATCGTCAAGAAAAAGGTTGGCACCGCATTGGTTTACCTATTACGCGCCAACAAATTGCCAATTGGCATATACGAGTGTCGGATTATTATTTAGCCCCTTTTTATCAACTGTTGAAAGACACGCTACTTCAACAGCCGATGTTACATGCCGATGAAACAACGTATCGGGTATTGGAAAGTGATACCGTGAATACGCATTTTTGGACCTTTTTAAGCGCCAAATATAGTGAAAAGCCGATCACGCTCTATCATCACGATCCAAGTCGGGGAGCCCATGTCGCCCAAAGCTTCCTTGATACGTATAAAGGGTACATCCATTGTGATATGTGGAAAGCTTATCAAGCCCTTTCTAACGTAGAGTTGGTCGGGTGTTGGGCGCATGTTCGTCGCAAATTCATAGACGCGATGCCAAAGGATTGTCCCGCTGATGCGTTGAGTCGACAAGCAGCCGAGAGGTGTGACCAATTCTTCACGTATGAGCGCGCGTGGTCCAAACTATCCGATGAGGAAAGGCTGGAGAAACGCCAAACCATCTTGAAACCCAAAATGGATGCCTTTTTTGATTGGTTACGGGAACAAGATCCTTTATCCGGCAGCAAGTTAGGCGAAGCGATACAGTATGCTTTGACATACGAGTCCACGTTTCGCACGGTCTTGAAAGATGCGAAACTAGCGCTTGATAACAACCGAGCCGAACGGGCCATCAAACCCTTCGTGATGGGAAGAAAAAACTGGTTATTCAGCGCCACCTATGAAGGAGCGACAGCCGCTGCGATTATCATGAGTATCATCGAAACAGCGAAACAAAATAACCTCGTTCCCGAAAAATATATCATTTATTTACTCGAAGAACTTCCTAACCTTCCCACCTTAACCAATGAGGAAGATTTGAAGGCTTATTTGCCATGGCGTTCCCACGTCAAAGAACGTTGCCAGGAAAGAACGCTGCCAAAGCCACGAAACAAGAAATAAGGATAAATCTCCCCAACCCTTCTGTTCCTCTTTCTAGAACAGTTTATCGCAGGGTTGGGGATTTTTCTATACACTTGAGTATTGATCGCTTACAGTTGACCTTGAATGAACCAGAGTACCGATAAGACGGATTATGTAAAGTAGACTACTTTTGCTGGCAGTTGACTTTGCCCGTTTTTTGTGCTGGGCAAATCGCTACGGGAATATGCTGCGCTTTTACCCACAGGGCATAAGTCAACAAGCGACTCGAGTAAAGAACACTCTCGCCGTGTTTCCTATACCGTGGGACCGGCTTCAGCTAACTAAAAAGAAGAGCACTTTTTAGTGGATCTTCAGATCGTCCTGCGATGCACAGGACGTGCAAGTGCAGGCGTTGCAACAAATGGGCTTCGGTGGGGCGAGTAATCGCAGTCCCAGGACGTTGCGATTTTAGCCTGTAAACCATTTTCAAGTCTCCGCATATTCCCTCGCTAGAAAGTGATTCAACAATGATTATCACTGCAAGGATAAAGCGCTCTAAGTACCTAGATAGTATGGCAACAAAAAGAAACAAACCCTCCATTGATTTTCGGTATCATGATGAATTCATGCTACAAAATAGTTCCGTCGTCCAATCGTTTCTCCAAAAGAGGATGTGGCTTACTTATGGACAGGATGATAGTGCTTGAGCTCTTCATATTAGCAGTCTATTCGATTGTAGTGCTACTACCCAGCGGAGGAAATAGGTGGAGACTCCTGTGGGAAAGCGCAGTGTGAAGACCCCGCAGGAAGCGGTTTTGGCTGACGAGGAGGCTGAGCGCAAGCCCACGGAAAGCGCAACCTATTTCCGCAGCGCTTCCTAGCACTGACAAACGATCAACTTTACTATATGGAATAGATCCCTGAACACTTTACATAATCCGTCTTATCGGCAGTTAGTATCTGGTTGTGATAAGAGCAGGGATGGGATGTCCGTATTTTCTTGTGTCAGGCAATAAACTATATATTTTGAAAGAATGTTTGTAAGCAGGCTTTTCGCTTATACTCGTGAGTCATATTAGCAAAGAACACTTATCCCGCTTCAGCTAATTTGAAAAAGAGCGCTTGAAGTATGAAAGATCCTCCGTTTTATAAAATTCACTATTATATTCACCTTGGGATCTCCCCACATGAAATCCCCACTCGATCCAGCATAATTAAACCCTTCAACATTTTTATCGCCTTTTTCCCAAAACTAGATGGTTTTTGCAGTCAAACTATGACAGACTTCTTTGCTTTGGTGCTATATACTATGAGACAAGTACTAGAGATAACCAAAAGTAAAAGAAGGAAATGGGTGTTAATGGTTTATATCGAAGTAATTTGGCTGCTCAATTTTTTACTAGACTGGATGATTTTACTGCTCACACAATCCATTACAAAACGCATAACCCCATGGTATCGATTAATGCTTGCTAGTGTATTCGGCTCATTAATCGTACCCTTCACTTTCATTTTTCCAGATATCGCTTGGAATAGTTGGGTGATAAAAATAGGGTACTCCTTTTTCATTATTGGTATAGCCTTTCCTTTCCGAAACCTGGCTAGTTACGGTAAAGTGTTATGCAGTTTTTATTTTATGACCTTTGCCATTGGGGGAGGATTGCTTGCGATGCACTTCTTATTATCATCAGAGAACCATACATCGCAACCGTATATAGCATCACAGCATATTCACGGGCTATTTGTGTTAGTAGGTTTTCCATTGGCATGGTGGTTTGCAAAACATCGTATGGATCAGCACAAACTGCAACAATTTAATCAGCAATTTTATTATCAAGTAAAGATTGGGTGGTTAGAGAAGATAGCGAGGACAACAGGTTATTTAGATAGTGGCAATCATTTAGTTGATCCGATTAGCCAATCCCCCGTTATTATTGTCGACGAAACCATTCTGACCCATTTCTTAGATCCAGAAAAAATTTCCATTCTGCGTGCAGGTGCAATGCAAACAGGAGAGATAGAGGACGACCTTGCAGGGTTGTTTCATATCCTCCCTTATCGAGGAGTCAGTGGAGAATATGAAATGATGATTGCCTTTCGACCAGAGTATGTAGAAGTTGACATGCCGGATTTTCCCTTTACAACGAAAAAGGTTTTGATCGGCATTCAATTTGGAAATTTGGTAGCGGATCACAGCTATCATTGCTTACTACACCCTAAATTGTTTCAACAGGCAGGGTGAGACTAATATATAGAAGGAGTGGATCACATGATTCCCGTACAACCAAAATACAAATTGATGATGTTAAAGATACTAAAAAAGTTAGGCTTTAAGGTAAATGAAATATACTATATTGGCGGGAGTGAGGCATTACCACCACCCCTATCCAAAAAAGAAGAATTCGAGTTGATCAATCGGCTGCCAGTAGGTGATAAGGCAGCTAGGGCAATGTTGATTGAACGAAATTTGCGTTTGGTGGTGTATATCGCCAAAAAATTTGAAAATACGGGTATCAACATAGAAGATTTGATTAGTATTGGTACAATTGGTTTGATTAAGGCGATTAATACCTTTAACCCAGAAAAAAAGATCAAGTTGGCGACGTATGCTTCGCGTTGTATTGAAAATGAAATCCTGATGTTTTTGAGGAAAAATAATAAAATTAAAACAGAGGTTTCTTTTGATGAACCATTGAATGTAGATTGGGATGGAAATGAGCTATTGTTATCCGATGTTTTGGGGACAGACGAGGATGTAACATTTAAAGATTTGGAAGAGAATGTTGACAAGAGTTTGTTACGGAATGCACTGGAACAATTAAACGGTCGTGAAAAACAAATTATGGAGCTTCGTTTCGGCTTGGTAGGCAAGGAAGAGATGACGCAAAAGGATGTGGCCGATTTATTAGGCATCTCCCAATCCTACATTTCTCGTCTTGAAAAAAAGATTATCAAAAGACTGCAAAAAGAATTTAATAAGATGGTGTAATTGTTTTTTGGTAAATGATGGAGTGTGCATAAAAACCCTCCGATTGGTGATACTTTATTTTGAGAAGGATCTCCAATTGGGAGGGTATTTTTATGAAAAAAAGCAAGGTAGAGATTTGTGGAGTAGATACCGCAACTCTTCCCGTTTTGAAGAATGAAGAAATGCGAAAATTATTTCGAGAAATGCAGAGTGGGGATCAATCGGCACGAGAAAAATTGGTGAATGGTAATTTGCGATTGGTACTTAGCGTGATTCAGCGATTTTCTAATCGTGGTGAATATGGTGATGACTTATTTCAGGTGGGATGTATCGGTTTATTAAAGTCGATCGATAATTTTGATTTGGGTCAAAATGTTAAATTTTCGACGTATGCTGTTCCAATGATTATTGGTGAAATAAGACGGTATTTACGTGATAATAACCCAATTCGAGTGTCGCGATCATTACGAGATACCGCATATAAGGCATTACATGCACGAGAGAAATTACTTAGTAAAACAGCCAAAGATCCTTCCCCAGCAGCTATTGCCAAAGAATTAGACGTGCCCGTAACTGATGTGATTTTTGCGTTGGATGCCATCCAAGACCCTGTATCGTTATTCGAGCCGATTTATAATGATGGTGGAGATCCGATCTATGTGATGGATCAAGTCAGTGATGAAAATGTGCAAGACGATGACTGGGTCGATCATCTTTCGATTAAAGAGGGAATGAAGCGCCTGAACGATCGGGAAAAAATGATCGTTAGCCGCCGATTTTTTCAGGGGAAAACACAAATGGAGGTAGCCGAAGAAATTGGTATCTCTCAGGCACAGGTGTCACGCTTAGAGAAGGCGGCTATTAAAGAAATGAACCGGGAAATGTTTGAATAAAGGAACGTAAAAGTGGTGTTCTGCACACAAGTATAAAAGCTGTGACATTTCTAGATGATTTGAATTTCTCTTGTATTTATTTGGAAGTGAAGAGTGTGTACTGCAAGCGAACGCTCTGATCAATATACTGCTATGCTCTGGTGCAAGCGAAGTATATATTCTGAGCGCTTTTGAACTCAGGAATGTTGTCAAAATCATTAATTGAATAAGGTTTTGGCATTTTCCTTTACCCCTAGAGTCCCTGATCGTCGTGTAATACGGTGATAAATTTACGCAATGTACATATATTTAGTACAAGGGGGTGCTTGGATTGATTACACTTTCGGCTTTGCAGGTAAAGGACATTGTTTTTATTGAGGATGGAACCAAACTTGGGAATGTGACGGATATCGAAATCAATGTGGAAATTGGTAAGATTACAAATCTGGTGATCGCGACCAAAACGAAAACATTAGGTATGTTTGGCGAATCTCGTGAGGTTATCGTGCCATGGGATCATATTATTCGAATTGGTCAAGATGTTATTTTAGTAAAAAAGAATGGGTACACCTTATTAGCGCAGGGGCAAGATTCTGAGAATACATCTCCTTCGTAGGTATAAGCGTGGTTGTTGATAAATCCGTACAATACAGTATTGTACGGATTTTAAGCTTGCTTCCAGTTATCAAACTCAGAGAAATAGTCATACTCACTGCATAAGAAGATCAGGACCGGTCCTTTATTACGAATTAAAAGCAGACACTGACTACTAATAAAGGGGGCTGTAAAACAGTTGCTCATCTTGAAGTTTTTACTTGATTGAAACGTCAAATGAAGGATTGACAACTACAACAGAAACCATTATCATGCGACACTAGTGAAAAAATATGATAAAATGATGAAAAATAGGAGGCGAGGCAGTTGGAGCCCTTTATCCTGAGTTCGGATCAATCGTTCTTAACCATACAGCCTTGGCAAAATGATCCACAAATCATTGCTGGATTTACAACACGTTACCACGGTGTGAGCCAGGAACCATATTATAGTCAGAACATGGGGTACCATGTAGGTGATGAGTCCTCTGATGTGTTAACCAATCGGACCCTTTTGGCCAATAAGATTGGGGTGAACTTAGAGGATTGGGTGGCAGCAGAGCAAGTGCATGATAATCAAATTAAAGAAGCCGTAACAAATGATCGTGGTAAGGGTGTCTTTACTTTGGAGGATGCCATTCAGGGAACGGACGGATTATTCACAAAGCAGCCCCGATTGTTGTGTACGGCACTGTTTGCAGATTGTGTTCCTGTCTTTTTTGCCGACCGGCAGAAAGGAATGGTTGCGCTAGCCCATGCTGGATGGAAAGGTACAGCAGCTAATATAGTGGGGGAGATGACAACACGCTTTCAAGCGGAATCCTCAGAGCTAAATGATATCGAGGTGGTGATCGGACCGAGTATTGGTCCAACCTGTTACCAAGTCGATGATCGAGTGATTCAGCATGTCGCTTCGGAATATACACAAATATATGAAGGTGATAATGGACAGTACCAGATTGATTTAAAAGAATGGAATCGATTATTGGCAATAGATGCCGGAATTCCTCCTAGCCAGATCTGGAAAACATCTTACTGTACGGCGCAAAATCCGTTATTTTTTTCACATCGCGAAGAAGGACATCCAACAGGAAGAATGATGGGCTATATAGGCTTAAGGTAAGAGATAGAAAGGAGCAACAAAGTGAAAGTAGCCGACAATTTAACAGCTATTCAGTCAGAAATAAGTAAGGTATGTCAAAAAATAGATCGAGAACCTACAGACATAACCATTATAGCTGTGACGAAATATGTTACAATAGAAAGAGCAAAAGAAGCATTACAAGCAGGGATCCATGATTTAGGCGAAAATCGGCTGGAAGGTTTTGCGGAAAAACATGCCCAAATAGGTGAACAGGCTTGTTGGCATTTTATTGGAACCCTGCAATCGAGAAAGGTGAAGGAAGTCATTCATCATGTGGATTTTCTTCATTCCTTAGATCGACTGTCATTAGCCAAAGAAATTGATAAGCGGGCAGATGAAATGGTGGAGTGTTTTATCCAAGTAAATGCCAGCGGAGAATCGACCAAGCATGGTTTAGCCGTTGAGGACGTGATACCATTTGTCGAGCAATTAGCTAACTATCAGAAGATTCGCGTAGCAGGTTTGATGACAATGGCACCTCATACGGATGATCAAGCACAGATACGTAAGGTGTTTAGCGCTTTAAGACAGTTACGTGATGAGATACGGACTTTAGACTATGGGCATGCACCTTGTCATTATTTGTCGATGGGGATGAGCAATGATTATCAAATTGCCATCGAAGAAGGAGCAACCCACATTCGACTTGGCTCAGATTTAGTCGGACCGTACACAGAATAGAGGTGATGTAAATGAGTATAAAGGGCAAATTTCGCAACTTTTTTAGTGTGGACGAGGACGAATATGAAATTGTAGAAGAAGAATGGGAAGATGAAGACCGTCCACAACGCCGCAGCTCCAGGAAAGATGATAAAGAAAATATCGTCAGCCTGTCATCCGTACAGAAAAACGCCAAAATGGTTCTATGTGAGCCAAGGTCGTATAATGAAGTACAAGAAATTGCCGATCATATTGTTAATCGTCGCTCGGTTGTTATCAACCTGCAGCGAGTAGATACAAGTCAAGCAAGACAGATTATTGATTTCTTAAGTGGAACCGTTTATGCGGTATCCGGACAAATAAAAAAATTAGGGTCACAAACCTTCTTGTGTACACCAGAGAACATGGAGATTTCAGGGAATATCACAGAAATAATGGAAGATGTCGATCCGGAACAAAGGTGGTAAGAAGATATTGGATTTTTTGTATCAAATTTTGCATTTTGCAATGAATGCCTATATGATTGGCATTGTCATTTATATCCTTATGTCATGGTTTCCGGGGGCGAGGGAATCCTCTTTTGGACAAATGCTCGCCACGATTGTAGAACCATATTTAGAGCCATTTCGTAAGCTTATCCCGCCTATCGGTGGTATGATTGATATTTCACCAATCGTTGCCTTGATTGTACTGCGGTTTGCGATGACGGGACTTGACTACCTTTTCATTCAGCTATTTAGGTGGTTTTAATGGATTTATACCAACATTTTAGACAAGAGGAGTATCCGTTTATTGATCAGGTGCTGTCGTGGCAGGAGGAAGTAACAAACCGTTATCAGGCGCGATTAATTGATTTTCTCCATCCTCGCGAACAGCGTATATTTCAAACCATCATCGGAAAAGATGATGAGCTGCAGCTGGCCTTTTATGGTGGTTGGGAGCAGGCGGAACGACAACGAGCTTTATTGGCACCATTTTATGAAGAAATTGGTCCAGAAAGGTTCGAAGTAGAGTTACTACAGGCAAGCTTTCCACAGAAATTTGTTACCATCGAACACCGAGATGTGTTGGGAGCTTTTCTATCAGCAGGAATAAAACGGAAAAAGATAGGGGATATTGTGATCCATGGTGGTCTTGTGCAGATACTGGTCAGCTCTGATATCAGTGCCTACTTAACTGCCAATATCACTTCGATTAAGCAAGCGGGCGTCCGTTTTGAACAGATAGAACTAACGGACAGGCTTCCTTCCCAAGATACATGGAAAAGTAGTGTCGGGACTTGTGCTTCCCTTCGACTGGATGTGGTGATGAAGGAAATTTACAAAATCTCTAGACAACAAGCGTTGGATGCCATCAAAAAAGGTCTTGTTAAGGTGAATTTTCAAACCATCGATCAGCCCTCTTTTATATTGGAAGAAGAGGATTTAATTTCGATCAGAGGAAAAGGAAGATCAAGAGTGAAGGAGATACAAGGGCGTACAAAAAAAGACAAAATCCGGCTTTCGTTTGAAAAATTACAATAAATTTGTCTTTTTTTAGAGGAATTGTGAAGAAAGTATGATAGTATAAACTATAAATAAATTTATTTGATGTCAATTTAGGAGGTGGATGGTGTGACTTTAACACCACTCGATATTCATAATAAGGAATTTGCAAGAGGTTTTAAAGGTTATAATGAAGATGATGTCAATCAATTCTTAGATCATGTCATCAAAGACTATGAAACTATTATTCGTGAAAAGAAGGAGTTAAAGGAACAAGTAGATCAGTTAAACGAGAGACTTAGTCATTTCTCCAATATCGAAACGACGTTAAATAAATCGATCCTTGTGGCACAGGAAACTGCAGAGGAAGTAACAGAAAATGCCAAAAAAGAAGCGAAATTAATTATTAAAGAAGCAGAAAAGAATGCAGATAGGATTATCAACGAATCTTTACATAAGTCAAGAAGTGTGACGTTAGAAGTCCAAGAATTGAAAAAGCAAGCCAAGGTCTTTCGCACACGCTTGAAAATGTTGGTGAGCGCTCAATTAGATTTGCTGGAAAACAATGATTGGGAAGGTCTTTTTGATCTGGATGAAGACGAAGATGAAGAAGAGGTAGATGCACAAGCAGAAGAAACAAGTAATGCTTGACTTTCAGCTGAACATTACCTATAATTTTATTACAATTTATTGATAAGGAAACATACTAAGATTGGGAGAGTATATGTGATGATGTTTGTAAAAGCGAGTTAGGGATGGTGAGAGCCTAATACAACGGTTTGCATAGAAAATCACCCATGAGTATTTATGCTGAATAGAGTAGGTATAAACGAGTTATTCACGTTACGAATCCTGGAGTGGACAGTATAGGTAGTGAACTGTCTATAAGGGTGGTACCGCGAGAACCTCTCGTCCCTTTTATGGGATGAGGGGTTTTTCTAATGGATAAAACTTGCGATCATTGTTATCACATCGTTAATCATTCGTAACATCCCCGCTTTAAAATTCAAGAAGAACAAAAAAGCTAAGGGATGGACAACGAAAGCGAAATACTTTTTTATCTAGTGAAACTTGTGTTTTTCTATTACAGCAAAAAATAAAGGAGGAAACAAAGTGGATTACAAACAAACGTTGAAAATGCCACGAACTGATTTTCCAATGCGTGGTAATTTGCCAAATAAGGAACCAAAACTGCAAGAGAAATGGGAAGAAGAAAACATCTATGAACAGGTGCAGCAGCACACCGCTGGACGACCATTATTTATCTTGCATGATGGCCCTCCTTATGCTAATGGCGATATTCACATGGGACACGCCTTGAATAAGATCTTAAAGGATTTTATTGTCAAGTATAAGTCAATGTCCGGTTTTCATGCCCCGTATGTTCCAGGCTGGGATACCCACGGGTTGCCTATTGAACAAGCATTGGCGAAGAAAAAGGTAAACCGCAAAAAGATGACAACAGCAGAATTTAGGCAAAAATGTGAAGAATATGCCTTGAAACAAATCGATAATCAGCGTAACCAATTCAAACAATTAGGTGTAAGAGGTGATTGGGATCACCCTTATATTACATTGGATAAATCGTTTGAATCGGCCCAAATTAAGCTGTTTGGCGAGATGGCGAAGAAAGGTTATATTTATAAAGGGAGAAAACCTGTCTACTGGTCACCTTCTTCTGAATCGGCATTGGCAGAAGCAGAGATTGAATACCAAGACAAACGGTCTCCATCGATTTATGTGGCCTTTGATGTGAAGGACGGTAAAGATTTACTGGCTGGTGATGAGAAATTTGTTATTTGGACAACGACGCCATGGACACTTCCTGCTAACCTTGCAATCGCGGTTCATCCAGATTTGGAATATGCTGTAGTCGAAGAAGTTGAATCAAAATATATTGTCGCATTGGACATGTTAGCTGATGTGAAGGAAAATTTAGGATGGCAAGAGGCCAAAGTAATCCAAACTTTTAAAGGGGTGGAGGCAGAACATTTGGTTGCCAGACACCCATTCTATGACCGTGATTCGGTGGTTGTACTGGGTGAACATGTCACAACGGAAAGTGGTACTGGTCTTGTCCATACAGCTCCTGGACATGGGGAAGATGACTTTGTAATTGGTCAAAAGTATGGATTAGATGTGCTATGTCCAGTTGATGAAAAAGGTTATTTCACGGCAGAGGCACCAGGATTGGAAGGACAGTTTTATGATGCAGCAAACAAGGCCGTTACGGAAATGCTGGAAGCTCATCATGCCTTATTAAAACTGGATTTTATTACACACTCTTATCCTCACGATTGGCGCACGAAAAAACCGACCATCTTCCGTGCGACAAGTCAATGGTTTGCCTCAATCAAAGATTTCCGCGAGGAGATTCTGGCAGAAATCAAACGGATTAACTGGCTTCCAAAATGGGGGGAGACACGTCTGTTTAATATGGTACGGGACCGCCAGGATTGGTGTATTTCTAGGCAGCGTACGTGGGGAGTGCCTATTCCTGTTTTTTATGGTGAAGATCACACACCGATTATTACAGATGAAACAATCGAACATGTCGCTAATCTATTTGCAGAGCATGGATCTAATGTGTGGTTTGAACGAGAGGCAAAAGATCTGTTGCCAGAGGGGTTTACGTCTGTACACAGTCCTGACGGCACCTTCACCAAAGAGATGGATATCATGGATGTGTGGTTTGACTCCGGAAGTTCCCATGCTGGTGTTTTAGAAGAGAGAGAAGAATTACGTCGTCCTGCTGATGTTTACTTAGAAGGTTCGGATCAGTATCGTGGCTGGTTTAACTCCTCTATCTCAACGGCAGTGGCGGTTACTGGCAAAGCACCTTACGAAACGGTGATTAGTCATGGTTTTGCCCTAGACGGACAAGGACGTAAAATGAGTAAATCGGTTGGGAATACTGTTGTACCATCTAAAATTATGAAACAATACGGTGCAGATATTCTTAGACTTTGGGTTGCTTCTGTTGATTACCAAGCGGACGTTAGGATTTCTGATGAGATTATTAAGCAAACCTCGGAAGGATATCGTAAAATCCGTAATACTTTCCGCTTTATCTTAGGCAATTTAGCCGATTTTGAATTAGCGGTTAAGGTGAGCGATGAAAACTTAGAAGAAGTAGACCGTTATATGCTATACCGATTGCAACAAGTAATCGAACAAGCCAAGAATGCCTATGATAACTATGATTTCTCTACAGTCTATCAAACGATCCATCATTTCTGTACGATTGATTTAAGCTCTTTCTATTTAGATTTTGCCAAGGATATTCTGTATATTGAGGCAGAAAATAATCATAGAAGACGCAGTATCCAAACAGTCTACCATGAGATTATCACTTCGTTAGTGAAACTGTTGACGCCAATTTTGACACATACGATGGAAGAGGTATGGAGTTACATTCCTGAGATGGAAGAGAAAAGCCCGCAGCTTTGTGATATGCCAACTGCCAGAGAGCTTGATGGACAAGAAGCTCTTGCAGGAAAATGGGCACAATTCATGGATGTTCGTGATGATATTTTAAAAGCATTAGAAGAAGCACGTTCGGAGAAAGTTATTGGCAAATCTTTGGAGGCAGCAGTAACCATTGTGCCTAATGATCAAAACACCAAAGACCTGTTAGAGTCGATTGATTATTTACATCAACTGTTGATTGTGTCCGGTGTAACCATTGTGGATCAGCTGACCGAAGCGAAACGATATGACCATGTAGCAGTGAGTATTGCCAAGCATACTGGCGAAACTTGTGAACGCTGCTGGGTTGTTTCTGATACGGTAGGAACAGACCCTGATCATCCTACGTTATGTGCTCGCTGTGCTAAGGTAGTCAAAGAAAACTATGCCGATGTCGTTGAGGAATAAGAAAAGCGCGGTAAGCAGGATGCGAGAATACGATCACCAAACAAAGAAGAACCATTCTTGGTTCTTCTTTGTTTTATAAGTAAAGAACGTATATCCCCCTTGATATACTAGGACTTGGAATGATTTTGACCTTGAATGAACGAGAGTACCGATAATTGTCGATAAGTTAAATAAAGTTACGTTTTGTTATTTTTTACGCTTTACGGAGTGCTTGCTTAGCACAGAAACAAGATCATATTCACATAACTCCCCATTCCAACTTTTTTCTCCAGAATCACACCATAATCTTGATGTCAAAGTTCTGAATTCTTATTCGTTTCATAGAATGAAATGAGGGGAGGATCAGATTCAGTGACAAAAAGCAAACTGAAAGAAAAAATCATGCGTTCCATTACCCAAACATTTGATCTGCCTTCTGAGGTGACCTTAAAACTTCCACGCATCACCATGATTGGAACGATTCACGCCTATATTGAAAACCATCAAGGTTTAGTCGTTTTTTCCTCCGATGAATTATTATTAAAAGTTCATCAAGGACATGTCCGTATTACAGGAAAAGATTTTGTATTAAAAATGATGATTGCACAGGATATTTTACTAGAAGGTGAAATTACAGACATTCGTTTTGAGTAATCTTGCAGCTGCTCGGAGGGACGTTGTATGTTTTTTATTAAAAAGAATTGGTTTACAGGTTATATAACGATAGAAGTACGAGGTGTACATCCTGAGCTTTTTTTTCAAATATTGGCAAAGCATGGGGTGATGTCATGGGATATTGAAAAGAAGACCGACACTGTTGCCATCGGAAAAGTGAAATTAACAAGTCTGATGAAAATACGTGAAGTCAAACGACAAACAAGGTATAAACTATTCTTTACTGGACGACATGGTTTACCCTTCACAAGTAAACAGTTAATAAATAAAAAGCCGCTCATTTTGGGCTTTTTATTGGCGCTGATACTAATATTTCTTTTATCCAATATTGTCTGGCGGGTAGAAGTGACCGGTTTAGATCCAGACATGGAGACAGAAGTAACGGAAACGCTGGAGAAATACGGGGTGGAAATCGGTAGTTTTCAGTGGGATTTGGCCCCGCCAGGTGTGATTCAGCGGCAATTGTTAGCCGACATTCCTGAATTATTATGGGTAGGGGTGAAAAAGAATGGTTCCGCTTATCATTTAGAAGGAGTAGAGAAAACGATTGTTGAGAAAGAAGAAGAAACACCGCCTGGACATTTGGTAGCAGCAAAAGAAGGGGTCATTCATGACTTGTTTATTACTAAAGGACAACCTTTAGTACGAACCGATGACGTCGTATCCAAAGGAGATATGTTAGTTTCTGGATACCTTAAACAAGTGGAAGAAGAGGAAGAAGAGGAAGAAAAACGAACGGCAGTAGGAGCAGATGGAAAGGTGATTGCCGAGGTATGGTACAGAAGCGACGTTACCGTGCCCATTGAACAGCATTTTCAAACACTCAAAGGAACAAAAGAAGTTAAACACTATCTTCGGTTGAAGAAATGGTTATTACCTGTTTGGAATTTAGACGAGCCATCGTTTCCTCAATATCAAGTGGAAGCCGACGAACGGGCATTTTACTTTCTGAAATGGAAATTACCAATCAGCTATATTAAACAAACGATTTATGAAACAGAAGAAACCACGCAGCAATTACAGAAAGAACAAGCAAAACAATTGGCTTTGGCACATGCCAGGCGAGAAATAGAACGAAAAACTCCTCCCGAATCAAAAATATTGGATGAAAAAGTTTTGCACGAATCGGCAGAGAATGGTAAAGTAAAAATAACTTTATATTATTCAGTACTCGAAGATATTGCAACGAAACAACCAATTAGCCAAGGAGATTGATTATGACAGAAGACTTAAGAATCATTGATTTACAATTAGAAAACCCTAACGAGGCCTTAGCCTTATTTGGTACAGAAGATCGACATCTCAAACAACTGGAAGAGCAATTGCAAGTATCCATTATATCTCGAGGAGAGCAGATCGGTGTATCTGGTCAACCAGAGGATGTTGGAATAATAGAAGATGTCTTAAATGGCTTATTATCCATTATTAGAAAAGGGATTACTATCTCTGAGCGTGATGTGATATATGCCGTGGACTTAGCCAAACGGGGAAAAATAGATCAATTAGCAACCTTATTTGAAGATGAAATAACCAAGAATGCCCAAGGAAAGCCTATTCGTGTCAAAACACTAGGACAACGTCACTACCTACAATCGATTCGACAAAGTGATCTGGTGTTTGGTATTGGCCCTGCTGGTACAGGTAAGACCTATTTGGCGGTGGTCATGGCGATCCATGCCTTAAAAAATGGTAAGGTGAAAAAAATCATCCTTACCCGCCCGGCAGTAGAAGCGGGAGAAAGCCTCGGTTTTTTACCTGGAGATTTGAAAGAGAAGGTAGATCCCTATCTCAGACCTTTGTATGACGCCTTACATGATGTGCTGGGCACCGAACATACGGCAAGGCTCATCGAACGGGGGACGATCGAGATAGCGCCGCTTGCTTATATGAGAGGGCGGACGTTGGATGATGCCTTTGTCATTCTTGATGAAGCACAAAATACAACTAATGCACAAATGAAAATGTTTTTAACGCGCTTAGGCTTTGGTTCTAAGATGGTAATTACCGGAGATGCGACACAAATCGATTTACCAAAAGGTGTACGATCTGGTTTGATTGATGCAAAAGAAAAGTTAGCAAACGTAAATGGCATTGGTATCGTTTATTTAAGTCAGTCTGATGTAGTACGTCATCCGATCGTTCAGAAGATAATCGATGCTTATGAAGATTAATTTAAATCGTGATGAAACAGGTGGAAAAGAGGGGAGAGCATGCGTTTCTTTCATGCATTAAAACGTGGCAGTAAGTCTTTGTTTCGGCAGCAATCTTGGCAAATTTATTCCTGTATTTTATTAATAATGACCGTTCTGTTTGTTGCCTTATATAACAATGTGCATCTCCAAACCTATGCCATTGAAAAGTTTTCCTCAGCCCAGGAAACGATCCGCTCCCCGATCACGATTGAAAATACGAAAGAGACGGAGAGGCGCCTTCGAGAAGCCATTCAATCCGTAGAAGATCATTATGAAGTGAGCCAGGAAGTCGCTGAGGAACAAATTACATATATTAATGAATTATTTGAAGCGATTCATAAAATAGAGAGTGGTGACATCGAGACAGAAGACGAAGAACTAGAATTGGATGATATATCAGATAAGATAAACTATTTAGAGGCTCTAGTTAACGCAGATTTATTTCAACAAATTGGTCGAGAGGATCTTGTCACCTTATTTGAGGCGCCAGAGAACTCGAGAATGCTGGCTAAGGAATTATTAACAACGGCTCTCTATGATGTCTATTATGACGGTGTTAAGCGAGATGATGTCGAACAAGCAATGGAGACTGTACAACAAAAATTAAACTATTCGACATTGCCAGACGACTTGGTTGCTGCCTTACAGCCGTTGTCTGAATTCGGTGTTCAGCCGAACTCCTTTTTTTCCTTAGATGAAACCAATCAAGCTCAACAACAAGCCAGAAGTGCAGTAGAGCCGGTGGTTATTCGGGCGGGAGAAGTAATTGCGGAAGAAGGACAGCTTATTACCAATGAAATATATGAAGAACTCGAATTAACCGGACTTTTAAATGAACAGAAGAGTTTTTATCCGATTATTGGTTTATTGTTATTTGTGATTTTGAATGGTATCTTCCTTTTGTTACTAATTCGAAATAGTGTACACCAACAACAGGTGACAGGTCGGCAGTTGGCCGCGTTATTGGTGTTGACGACCTTTTTGATGATTATGATGAAAGTCATCAGTTTCTATGCTACCACCGTGAATCCGCTGTATTGGCTTACACCGATCGCTTCGGTGTCTATGTTAATCAAGATTTTAATCAATGAAAAATACGCCTTAACCATGGCGATGCTTTACTCCGTGATAGGCAGTATTATTTTTAATGGTAATATCCCAGGGAATCTTAATATTGAAGCAGGCACTTATTTATTATTTTCACAGCTGGCAAGTATATACTGCTTGAAATTGATGAAGGATCGTACAGCAATCATTAGAAGTGGATTTGCTATTGCTCTAATTAATGTTATGGTGATTTGCTTCTTTATATTCCTATCATTTGAGAAATATAATTGGATGGATTATTTACTGTTTGGTGGCTATGGTATTTGTTCAGCAATCATTGCTACGGTATTAACCATTGGAATGCTGCCATTCTTTGAGACAGGATTGGGATTGCTATCTGATACGAAGCTGTTAAGCCTGTCCAGCCCTAACCATCCTTTATTACGAAAATTATTAATGGAGGCTCCAGGGACTTATCATCATAGTATTATGGTAGCGAATCTGAGTGAGGCCTCTTGTGAAGCGATAGGCGCTAACGGGTTATTAGCAAGAGTGGCCTCGTATTACCACGATCTGGGTAAAACACTTCGCCCTCATTATTTTATTGAAAATCAAATGGGTGCCAAGAACCCGCATGATTATTTGGACCCCTATCAAAGTGCAGAAATTATTCTGGCACATCCTAAAGATGGTGCAGATTTATTAAAAGAGGAGAAGATACCAAAGGAAATCATTGATGTTGCGTATCAACACCATGGCACGACTCTGTTGAAGTATTTTTATTACAAGGCAAAAGAACAAAATGATCAAGTAGAGGAAGCAGATTTTCGTTATGATGGTCCGCGCCCTCAATCGAAAGAGGCAGCCGTTATTTCTATATGTGATTCCGTAGAGGCGGCTGTGCGGTCACTGGATCATCCTGATCAAGAATCAATTGAGAAGATTGTTTCATCGATCTTTAAAGATCGCTTATTGGATGATCAATTAAGCGAAAGTACATTGACTTTTAAAGACTTAGAAAAAATCAGACTGGTAATTGATGAAACCTTAAAGGGAATGTATCATTCTCGTATACAATATCCCACAGATAAGGAGGACACAGAGGATGGAGATTGATTTTTATGATGAGACAGCAAGTATTTCAACAGAACTGCAAGAAATTCTCACTCAATTACTATTGTACGCAGCAGAATTTGAGGGCATTTCAGACACCGCAGAATTGTCAGTTTCCTTTGTAGATAATGAAGAAATTCACCGCTTGAATAAACAATTTCGAGCAATGGATCGCCCCACAGACGTATTATCGTTTGCGCTGGAAGAAACGGGTGCAGAGGAACTGATAATCAAAGGCGCAGATATGCCGGTAGTACTTGGTGATATCATCATTTCTGTAGATAAGACAGCAGAGCAAGCCGAACAATATCAACACTCTTTCAAAAGAGAACTGGGCTTCTTAGCGGTTCATGGATTATTACACTTGATTGGTTATGATCATATGGATAAAGAAGAAGAAGAAAAAATGTTTACCAGACAAGAGGAGATTTTAAATGGCTTCGGATTATCGCGGGAGGAATAAACTTCACTTTGGTTTGCGTTACGCCTTGCATGGATTGAAGGTAGCAATCATAACTGAGCGAAATATTAAGATTCATTTGATTGCTGCCTTGCTGGTGGTATTGGCAGGTGTGGTACTGCATGTCTCGGTCATGGAATGGATGGTGTTGTGTCTAACGATGAGTGCCGTTGTTAGTATGGAATTGATGAATACTGCTTTGGAAAGAGCGTTGGATCATTTAGAGCCTGAAAAAAAAGAACTGATAGGGGTCGCTAAGGATATGGCAGCTGCTGCTGTATTAATTACGGCCGTGTCGTCAGTCGTGATCGCCTGCTTGATCTTTATCCCAAAAATCGTAGCGTTTGTCAGCTGATTAACCGAATCAACCTTTTTGATCAGCACTCCACGCCCCTATCCAGCAAACACACTTGGTCCAACCGACGAAGTGTTTTTTTTATAAGCAAGGAGAGTATAAAATCCTTGGTATGATAGGACTTGGAATGATTTTTTCCTTGAATATCTTATCGATAGCAGCCGTTTTTATAAAATAAAAAAGGATAAGGACACTCTTCCAGCTGTTCTGAAAGCATATCCTTTTTGCTAGGCAGGCGTGAAAATCTTGAAGGAAATCCCACTACTTTTGTCGAAGCTATGCACGAAGGTGAAAAATATAGTATGATAAGAATAAGCAACTCAACATGAATGTAAGCGGAGGAAATAAATATGGATAACGACTTTAAATCAGGATTTGTAGCAATTATCGGCAGACCAAATGTAGGAAAATCTACGTTCATGAATCGGGTAATTGGTCAAAAAATTGCCATTATGAGTGATAAGGCACAAACAACAAGGAACAAAATTCAAGGCGTATATACTGATAAAGATAAACAAATCATTTTTATCGATACACCAGGTATTCATAAACCGAAGCACAGACTAGGTGATTTTATGGTAAAGATTGCCGAAGATGCTTTAGGCGAAGTAGATGCAGTCATGTTTATGATCAATGCAGAAGAAGGCTATGGGCGTGGAGATCAATTTATTATGGATCGGCTGCAGTCTGTCAACAAACCGGTCTATTTGGTCATTAATAAGATTGATTTGGTCCATCCTGATCAATTATTGCCATTAATTGATCAGTATCGTTCAGCATATTCATTTAAAGAAATTATCCCTATTTCTGCATTAGAAGGAAACAATGTAGAGCATTTAATGCAGGTTTTTGCCGAACAGTTGCCAACAGGGCCACAATATTATCCCGAAGATACAGTAACCGATCATCCAGAACGATTTATTATAGGAGAACTGATTCGGGAAAAGGTACTCCAGTTAACCCGTGAGGAGATTCCACATTCCATTGCTGTTGTCATTGAACAAATTGATCATCGCGGGGAAGATGAGAAGATATTAGTACAAGCCGTCGTAGTAGTGGAACGAAAATCACAAAAAGGTATTATTATCGGCAAGCAAGGCAAAATGCTCAAAGAAATTGGGAAGAGAGCGAGACAAGATATTGAACGCCTATTAGGTTCTAAAGTGTATCTGGAATTATGGGTGAAGGTACAAGAGAACTGGAGGAATAATCCTCAACAGTTGCAAGAGTTTGGTTTCAACAAAGATGATTATTAAGCCCCTCCATCTAATGGGTGCAAAGTCCAGTCTAAGGTATTTTTCCCTTTAACTGCAAAAAAGAAAATGCAACGTTTTACATGGTAAAAATTATGACTCATTTAATTGTTTGTTTCGGAAAAACTAATCATAAACGTAAGAGAGGCAATCATCACTGTCTTTCCTCCTTACGTGCAATAACAGATTACCAATGAAAGGTGAGGTTTATTGTGATGGATGTACCGTGGAAAGTTTTTAGTCAAACAGGTAATATTGAGGCATACTTATGGATGAAAGAAGTAGAAGCAGATGATATAGATGAAGAAGAGGGCGAAGAGCCTATTATAGAAGATCGACATCTCTAGAGAAAGAAGGGAAGGGGAAGCTTGTGCTGGAAAAAGTAGAAGGCTTCATTCTCAAAACGCAGGATTATGGGGAAACACATAAGATTGTTACCATACTATCCCCGACCTTAGGCAAGCTGGGTGCCATTGCAAGGGGAGCAAAAAAAACAAAAAGTCGAATGGCTGCAATAACGCAGCCATTTATTCATGGATCTTTTTTAATTCAGTCTGGCAGTAATCTGGCTACGATTCAGCAAGGAGAAGTGTTGTCTTCTTTTCGGAAGATTCGTGAGGATATTTTTAAGACGGCTTATATGAGTTATATTGCAGAACTAACTGATAAATTAATTGATCAAAGGAAGTATAGCGCTTATATGTATAGTCAACTGTTGCATACTGTAGAGCGCTTGAATGAAGGGCAGGACCCAGAAGTACTGGCGATGATGTATGAATGGAAAATGTATAAAGAATCTGGGATTGCTCCTGTGGTCACACAGTGTGTATCTTGTGGTACCACCGATGACTTAAAGGCATTTTCCGTCAGCAATGGGGGACTGCTTTGTAAACGATGTGTCCATATTGACCCTCATGCCATCCCTGTTCCTGAACAAGTCGTGAAATTGATGAAACTGTTTCTTTGGATAGAAATTGAACGAGTAGGGGATATCTCGGTCAAACCAGAAAATAAGCGGATCCTTCAATTTGTGATGGATCAATACTATGAAACATACGGAGGGTATACGATCAAATCAAAACGGTTTTTAAAGCAGATGAAGGGTTGGCAGGATAAATTATAATTGACATTTTTGATCTTTTTGCGTATGATGTAAAAATAAATCAAATACAGTGTTTGCAAAGAAAGAGAGTAGTACTGAGGTTTATGGTGCCATCAAGCGAGTTCAGGCGGGTGAGAGCTGAGCAGGTTACCTCTTAGGAAGGCACTCTGGAGCGATGAAACAAGAAAAAGAGGTTGCGTTTATTGCAACAAGTAGGGTGGAACCGCGGAAAATCCGTCCCTATGCCTTATCGTTAATAATAAGGCATAGGGACGGATTTTCTTATTGTCGAATAACCGAAGTGGAGGATGAGATAAACATGAATATTCAAGAAATGATTTTAACCTTACAACAACACTGGTCTGATCAAAATTGTATTCTTATGCAGGCTTATGATGTGGAAAAAGGAGCGGGAACGATGTCGCCTATGACTTTATTGCGCAGTCTCGGGCCTGAGCCTTGGAATGTAGCTTATGTAGAACCATCAAGACGACCAGCAGATGGTCGTTATGGTCAAAATCCCAACCGATTATATCAGCATCATCAATTTCAGGTAATTATGAAGCCATCACCGGATAATATCCAAGAGCTCTATTTGAATTCTTTAGAGAAGTTGGGTATTGATGCGGCTTATCATGATATTCGTTTTGTAGAGGATAATTGGGAGAATCCCACGCTTGGAGCCGCGGGATTAGGATGGGAAGTTTGGCTCGATGGAATGGAAATCACTCAATTCACTTATTTTCAACAAATCGGAGGTTTAGAGGCAAAACCGGTAGCAGTTGAAATTACTTATGGTATTGAACGCCTTGCTTCCTATATTCAAGATAAAGAGAACGTTTTTGATTTAGAATGGACCAGTGGTGTAACCGTTGGAGATATTTTTTATCAACCGGAGTATGAACACTCTAAATATACGTTTGAAGAATCCAATACAGACATGCTTTTTGACCTGTTTTCTACTTATGAGGAAGAGGCGCGGAATGCGATGAGTAAAAGTCTAGTTTTTCCAGCGTATGATTATGTTTTGAAATGCTCTCACGCTTTTAATTTATTAGATGCTAAGGGGGTTATTTCTGTCACGGAGCGAACTGGGTACATTGGGCGTGTGCGTCACCTGGCAAGAGAAATAGCCAAATTATATGTCGAAGAGAGAGAGCGACTAGGATTTCCAATGTTGAAAGGAGAAGAAGCTTCCCATGAAAACAACTAATGTATTATTTGAGGTTGGACTTGAAGAAATGCCTGCTCGTTTTATGAATGATACGGAGCGCCAGCTTAAAGATAGAACGATGGAATGGTTGGAACAAGTTCGCCTTACTTATCAAACGATCACTACCTATATTACACCGAGAAGATTTGCCGTATTAATTACGGAACTTGCGGATAAACAGCCAGACCAAGAGGAAGAAGCTAAAGGTCCTGCCTTAAAGATTGCTAAAAACGAGCAAGGAAATTGGACCAAGGCGGCTATTGGTTTCTCTAAAGGGCAAGGGAAATCTGTCGAAGATTTGTACGTGAAAGAAGTGAGCGGAACGGAATATGTTTTTGTACGTAAATTTATTGCTGGAAAAACGCAAGATCAACTGCTAGCTGATTTTAAGGATATTATTCTTCATTTGAATTTCCCCAAAAACATGCGTTGGGGCGACCAAGATTTACGTTATGTCCGCCCGATTAAGTGGTTGGTTGCCTTGAAAGATGATCAGGTCATTCCCTTTGAAATAGCTAAGGTACCAACAGGGAATATTAGTAAAGGACATCGCTTCCTTGGGGGAACAGTGGAAATCAATGATCCTTTAACCTACGAACAGTTATTATCGGATCAATATGTGATAGCACAAGCGCAAGATAGGAAAGAGCGTATTGTTGCCGGCATTGAAACATTAGCAAATGACAAAGGATGGGTTATTCCAGTAGATAAAGATCTGCTGACAGAAGTAACCCATTTAGTAGAGTACCCTACCGTATTTTACGGAAAGTTCAGTGAAGAATTTCTGCAGCTGCCGAAAGAGGTACTGATCACTACTATGAAAGAGCATCAGCGTTATTTTCCAGTAGAGAATGCCAAAGGAGAACTGTTACCTTATTTCATTGGTGTCAGAAATGGCACAGCTGAACATGTGGATACTGTGGCCCGTGGTAATGAAAAGGTGTTAAGAGCACGCTTGCAAGATGCGCAATTCTTTTTTGAGGAAGATCAGAAGCAATCAATCGAGAATAATCTCGCACAATTGAAACGAATGGTATTCCAAGAAAAAATGGGAACCATAGCAGATAAGGTTATACGTGTCGAAAAAATTAGTGCATGGATCGCAAATATGTTACAATTAAATGATAAACAAAAGTCTCAAGTAACAAGAACGGCACAAATCAGTAAGTTTGATTTAGTCACCAACATGGTGAATGAATTTACAGAATTACAAGGAATCATGGGCAGGAAATATGCAGAAATGTTTGGTGAGGATCGTGTGGTTGCTCAGGCGATAGAAGAACATTATATGCCAAGAAACACCCATGATGACCTGCCAGAATCAACAGTAGGTGCAATTGTCAGTATGGCAGATAAATTAGATACGGTTGTTGGTTGTTTTGCAGTTGGCTTAATCCCTAGTGGTTCACAAGATCCATATGGTCTAAGAAGACAAGCACTAGGCATTTTGCAAATTGTTCAAGCAAAACAATGGGAGCTTAATATTACGGAGGTCTGTGAACAGGTATTGGCATTATTTACGGAAGAGAACATACTAGAGGGTAGTAAGGAGCAAATTACAGCGCAAATCGAATCATTTTTTAAGCAGCGCAGCGTATATATTATGAAAGAGGCTGGACTCGATCCAGATGTCATTGACGCGGTATTAGCCAGCCAGTTAGCCGACTTCTCTTTCCTTATCAAGAAGGGAGAGGTATTACAAGAGAAGAAAACAGACCAAGACTTCAAAGATAGCCAAGAGGCCTTTGTTCGAGTGCTAAACCTTGCTGTAAAGGCAGAAGAGCAAACCAAAATAGATACAGCTTTATTTCAGAATCAAGAAGAAGCTAACTTATATCAAACCTACCTGGATAGGAAGGAACCATTTACAGAGGCATTGGCACAAAAAGACGCGAGTCGTGCGTTATCGGTGTTGGCACCCCTAGTGACACCAATACATGCATTTTTCGATCATTCCATGGTTATGGATAAGGATATGGCTATTCGTCATAATCGTCTTTCCTTGTTAAATCAGATCGCCAAACAATTATTATGTTTTGCGGACTTGACAAAGGTGCAATGGAAACAACAAGGTTAACAGATGATAAGGAAGGCTGAGGAGGGTGTTAACAGATGGAGAAAAAGATTATCTATGTCGTGTCTGATTCGGTCGGTGAGACGGCTGAGTTTGTTACCAAGGCAGCTCTCAGTCAATTTATGAATGAAAATGATTATGATATCTATCGAATTCCTTACGTAGAAAATGTAGAGGTTTTGCGTGGTGCCGTGTACCACGCAAAACAATTGGATGCCATCGTGGCCTTTACTATTGTGAATACAGAACTGCGAGAATTCTTCATTCAGGAAGCGGAAGAAAAAGGGGTGGACTGTGTCGATATTATGGGTCCGATGCTTCAGGTGATGGAACAAAAGTATAAGCAAAAACCTCGCCAAGAACCCGGCTTAATCCATAAACTAGATGCAGATTACTTTCGAAAAATTGAAGCCATCGAATTTGCCGTTCGTTATGATGACGGAAAAGATCCAAGGGGAGTTGCCAAAGCGGATATAGTACTGATCGGTGTTTCCCGTACATCAAAGACACCACTTTCTCAGTATTTAGCCCACAAGCAATTAAAGGTAGCAAACGTACCCATCGTACCAGAAGTAGAACCGCCTGAAGCACTATTTACCATACCTTCCCATAAATGCATTGGTCTTCGTATTAGCCCAGAGAAGCTAAATGGTATTCGCAAAGAAAGATTAAAAAGTCTTGGGTTAGGAGATCAATCTAGCTATGCCGCTTTTGAACGAATTGAGGAAGAATTGACTTGTTTTAACGACTTGGTGAACAAATTAGGTTGTCCCGTCATCGATGTTTCTCATAAAGCGGTAGAGGAAACGGCCAATATCATTTTAAATATGATTAACCAGCCATACTGGGAGCTGCAAAATAGACAGATTGATTAACTCTCAGGTAATGAGGGGGAGATTCCCCCCAACAAAAGCATTGCGTCATTTTTATTAAAATCGTAAAAATAAGTAATAATAGTTGATTTTATTGGTGAATATATTATAATAATACTTTGGGCAAATGTTTATATCTAGCTAAAAAGGTGTAGTATATATGGCAAATAAACATTTTTTTGGCTTGTTTTTATAAAAAAGAAGGATTTTGCGGATTTATGTAGAATATTTTTTACAACGAGGAAGAAGGTTCGCGGTTCATTTGCGCACATCGTGTTTATATCACTGATAATCGAGGTATTATGTAAGCAAGGACTGTTGAAGAGGACAGAGTTGCTTTTCCTATTTTGAATAACGAGAAAATTGTCGAATCAAGGTTGTAAAAGCTATGTAGAAATGGTGATAAGCAATGGCCAATCAAGTGTCAGATCAAGTAATTGAATCACTGCGCCAAGCTAATGATGTCGTGGATATTGTTGGAGAATATGTCCAATTGAAAAAACAAGGACGAAATTATTTTGGCTTATGCCCTTTCCATTCTGAGAACACACCATCTTTTTCCGTTAATCAGGAGAAGCAGATCTATCATTGTTTTGGTTGTGGCAAAGGTGGAAATGTGATTAGCTTCATCATGGAGATGGAAGGTTACAACTTTCAGCAGGCCATACGTTATTTAGCGGATAAATCTGGTCAAACGATTCCAGAATTCCAACAACCAGAACAAGGGGAAAGTCGGTCAGAGGAGCAGAAGGTGTTAGAAGCCCATGAGTGGTTAGTTAAACTATATCACCATTTGCTGCGACATACGAAAGAAGGAAAAGAGGCGTTAAGCTATTTATATGAAAGAGGCTTTTCCGATGAAACAATCGATACTTTTCAAATCGGATTTTCTCCTCCATCACGAGATTTTGTCGTGTCTTTCCTTGAAAAAAAGGGATTTCATAAACAGGTGATGGCAAACGGGGGAGTACTCGCTATGACGGAGGATGGTCATTATTATGATCGTTTCCAGAATAGAATCATCTTTCCCATTCGTAATCACTTAGGGAAAACCATTGCTTTTAATGGCAGATCGCTGCGAGACCAAGGTCCTAAGTACCTAAATAGTCCTGAAACTACCCTCTATACCAAAAGCAGGCTACTGTACAACTTCGATCTTGCCCGCGGTGAGATTAGGAGAAAAGGAGAGGCCGTGTTGTTTGAAGGGGCGGCAGATGTTATTTCTGCTTATCAAGCCGGAGTCAAAAATGGTGTTGCTTCCTTGGGAACCTCTTTGACAGAAACACATGTCAACATGCTGAGGCGCTACGTGGAAACGATTGTTATCTGTTATGATGGTGATGGTGCAGGACAAGAGGCCACGTATAAGGCCATACAGTTATTGAAACAGGCTGGATGTGTGATTAAAGTGGGAATAATGCCCACTGGTTATGATCCTGATCAATATATTCAAGAGTATGGAGCAGAGCAATTCAGAACCCAAATCATCGAAACAGCTGATACAGAAATGGTTTTCCTGTTAAAGTATTTACGAAAGAACTTTAATTTAAAGCTTGAAGGCGACCGTTTGAAATATGTAGAAGCAGCTGTTGCAGAAATAGCAAGCTTAACAAGTTCTATTGAACAAGATCATTATCTTCGTGAGTTAGCGGCAGAATTTCATTTATCCGAGGAAACGCTAAGGCAGGAATTATCGGCAAGATCACAACAAGTACAAAAAAAGGTTGATAACAAGCGCATCTTTGGTAATACTAATGTTGGAAAACAACAACAAACAGTTTCTAAACCCTTGCATGCACTGCAACCAGCTTATCATAATGCGGAACGACGCCTGCTTGCTGCTATGCTTCAGAACGCATTTATAGCTGATAAGATACAAGAAACCATCGGGTCCAGCTTCAACGTAGAGCAGCATCAGGTAATTGCAACCCATCTTTATGGCTTTTATGAAGAAGGGAATGAGCCAGATCCAGCCCAATTCTTAACTTATTTGGATGATCAAACATTGCAACAATTGGTCGTCGAGTTATCGATGTTGGATTTTTCATGGGAGATGTCGGATAAGGAATTAACCGACTATATTCATATCATTCAGGCAGAACAAACAGAACATGTCATGCTAAACCAGCTTCAAGACAGGATGAAACAAATAGAGAAAACAGATCCTAAGGAAGCTGCTAAGATAGCGATGGAAATGATACAAATTAAACAGCAATCAAGGAAATGGAGTAGTTTTTAAAAGGAGGGCAACTCATGGCAGAGAATAAGTCATCACATTCTAAAGAAGTAGAATTGACCGTTGATCAAGCGAAAGAACAGCTATTAGAGTTGGGGAAGAAACGTGGCGTATTGGCGTATGAGGAAGTAGCAGAAAAATTAGGTAACTTTGAATTAGAATCAGATCAAATGGATGAGTTCTATGAGTTTCTTAATGAGCAAGGTGTAGAAGTGATTGGGGAGACAGATGAAGACCCATCCATGCAGCAATTATCGAAAGAAGAAGAATTCGATCTCAATGACTTGAGTGTACCTCTGGGTATTAAGATTAATGACCCAGTTCGCATGTACCTAAAGGAAATTGGTAAGGTGGATCTTTTATCAGCTACCGAAGAAATCGACCTGGCAAAACGTATTGAACAAGGTGATGAATATTCGAAGAAACGTTTAGCAGAGGCCAATTTACGCTTGGTTGTCAGTATAGCGAAGCGTTATGTAGGTAGAGGAATGCTATTCTTAGACCTTATCCAAGAAGGAAATATGGGACTGATCAAGGCAGTAGAGAAATTCGACTTCAGAAAAGGATTCAAATTTAGTACCTATGCTACTTGGTGGATTCGCCAAGCTATTACAAGAGCCATTGCTGATCAGGCAAGAACCATCCGTATTCCCGTTCATATGGTAGAAACCATTAATAAGCTGATTCGAGTTCAACGTCAATTATTGCAAGACTTAGGACGTGAGCCAACTCCAGAAGAAATTGCGAAAGATATGGAACTTACCCCAGATAAAGTAAGAGAAATCTTGAAAATTGCTCAAGAACCTGTATCTTTGGAAACACCTATCGGGGAGGAAGATGATTCACACTTAGGTGATTTCATCGAAGATCAAGAGGCGACTTCTCCTTCCGATCATGCAGCCTATGAGTTATTAAAAGAGCAATTAGAAGATGTCTTAGATACACTTACCGACAGAGAAGAAAACGTGCTTAGACTCCGTTTCGGTTTGGATGATGGAAGAACAAGAACATTAGAAGAAGTGGGCAAAGTATTTGGCGTTACTCGAGAACGAATTCGTCAAATCGAAGCCAAAGCCCTTCGTAAGTTGCGCCACCCAAGCCGTAGCAAACGATTGAAAGATTTTCTAGAATAAGAATGAAATAGAGAAATGTAGAGAGTTGTTTTCTTTCCATCTTTTTTCTTTTGATTAAGGTAAAAGAGGACAACTCTATCTTTATAGAAGCTGTTCAAAAAACAAAATACACGTTAAACTTTTGTATTGCCATAGCTTTTTGATTTCTTTTATCGCAGTATACCTGATGTGCGTTTCCCAGATCTGGAGTAGATTGCTCGGAAGCATGAGATCCAACAATCAGGCTGCACGATGGGTTCACTAACATTCAGAGCGGATGGAAAGCGCCTCTCTGAATGAAAGTTTACTTTATCAGACTAGGGATATATAAACTTTTAAATGAAAATCACTTGATTGTTTCCTAGCATAAACCGATATAAAGAGAAATGAAGGAATCTTGGAGTGGTGGTATGAAAGCAGAGAGAAAACAAGTTATCATTAGTGAGATTCATTACTGGAAATCTCATCAAATCCTCCCAGCGCATTATTGTGATTTTTTGTTAGCGCTGTACTCAGAAGGAGAGGGAGCAGACGAACAAATGCCGCGCCCGAGTCCTTATTATTTATTTTTTTATGTATTGCACACGTTATTATTGTTAGTCCCCATCCTTTTGTTTACACTTAGTGAGCATATGATGTTACAAATAGCTGGTAACTGTGTGGTATTAATCATAGCGTTGTTAGCGATCAAACTTTTTCACCGACATCCCTACCTGCGCGAATCTTATGCGGTTATGATTTTCTTTGTGTATTTTTTGCTTTTTACGGCTTTGGTATTGTTTCAATACTTGCCAAACTGGATGATCTTGTATAGTTGGATCTTTTTAAATAGTGCTTCATGGGTCGTATGTGGTTGGTGGAGAAAGCAGTTCTTTTTACAGGTTGCTGGTGTTTTTGTTTTTATCGTCCTGCTTATTAGGCTGGGGTTCCATTATTTTTAATGTCTTCTAAAGAGGATTGCTTCGGATGCAACTAAATGTTGCGAACGAAGGGACGCAATATGGCCGCTCTATTTATCAGCATATTTTAAACAGTTTATGAATTTTAATAGATAACACTTCCCAATCTTCACATTTTAAAGTAAAATAAAAGTGGCTTTCTTTGTACATAAAAAAACGTAGGCGTTTAGTGTTATTGAAGGAGGAAAATCAAATGAAAAAAAATCCTATTATACCATTCGCACTTATTGCCGTGCTTGGCATCTTAGCTATGATTATCATTTCTGCAGTAGGATTAGATCAACAAGATAAGATTGCTAATGGTGGTGAAGAGGGCGGCGAAACAGAAGAAGCCCAAGATCCTGAAGCATTAATCCAAAGCTGTGTAGGTTGTCATGGTGGTGATTTGGAAGGCGGTACAGGACCAGCCTTGCAGGATGTAAGTAGCAGACTAGATCAAGATCAAATCAGAGAAACCATCATTAATGGTACAGACGGCGGTATGCCGGGCGGATTGGTGTCGGATGAAGAAGCGGAAGTATTAGCCGAATGGCTGACTGAAGAACATTAAAGCATGCAAAAAGCCTTCTGTTTTAAACAGAAGGCTTTTTCTTATAACGCTAGCATGGCATAATAAGATGTAACGATTCTGATCTAAACGATTAGAAATACCGATAAGACGAATTATGTAAAGTAAACCACTTTTCTGGGTGGTGATTTTGATTGTTTAATTGTGCTAGACGAGCGCTCCGGGAATAGGTTCCGCTAGATTGGAGTACAACAATGGTTGTTACTGCAAGAATGAGGAGTTCTAGGTACCTAGACAGTATTGTAGCAAAAGGAGAAAATCGTCAACTGATTTTTCGGATATGTCATGGATCATGCTACAAAATGGTTCTTTCATTTATAAAAACCATAATGTATGATCGAATCATTCTCTGAACAAGTTTATCTAGCATGATAATGGTGCCTAGAATCCCACATCCTAGCAGTCATTCGATTGTAGTGCTACTACCCAGGAAGGAAATAGGTGGAGACTCTATAAAGTGTTCACAAGCTAAGAATCACCACGCCTGCACTTCATAGTGTGAAGCCCCCGCAGGAAGCGGTTTTGGCTGACGAGGAGGCTAAAGCCTTGTCTCGCGGTATAGGTAACACAATGAGAGTGTTCTTTGCTCGAATCGCTTGTTGACTTATGCTTCGCGGGTAAAAGCGTAATCTATTTCCAGAGCGCTATTTAGCACTGACAAACAATCAACTTTACTACATGGAAGACATGGACCGCTACTTTACATAATTCGTCTTATCGGCAGTTATATAAGTTAATAATAAAGGTATTCAAAGCAACAAAATCCACTAAGATTAAATGGGAAAGGAACACAAGGAATGATTTCAAAACGTTTAAGCCGTGTTGGCGAATTTCTAAACAAACCGATCCACTTTGCAGATATTGGTTCCGATCATGCCTATCTGCCATGCGTGATTTGTTCTGCAGATCCAGATGCTACAGCTATCGCCGGAGAAGTGAATGAGGGTCCTTTTCTGCGTGCCAAACAAACAGTAGTCGAACAGCAACTAACAGATCAAATAGAGGTACGTAAAGGCAATGGCTTAGAGGTAATTAATCCAGGAGAAGTCAATCAGATGACGATTGCAGGAATGGGCGGGAAACTGATTGCTTCTATTCTGGAAGAAGGAAAAGAAAAATTAATAGGGGTCAATCGTTTCATTCTACAACCTAATTTAGATGCTAACATGGTTCGATCATGGCTGCAGCGTCATCAAATTGCGTTAGTAAATGAGGCCATCCTAGAAGAAGAAGGGTATATATATGAAATCCTTGTAGGCGATCAGACCAAATCGTTCGCTACATTGACAGAAAAGGAATTATTATTTGGCCCTTACTTGTTAAAAGATCGACATCCGGCTTTTATTAAGAAATGGAATCGGGAATATGAAAAAAGAAAGAGGCTGTTGCAGCAAATGAAACAAGCTGCTCAATTGCCCTGGGAAAAAATCCAGCAATTAGAACACGAGAATGCCATGATAGAGGAGGTAATATTCGAATGACAAAGGTAAAAGATATTGTGCAATTATTTGAGGAATGGGTTCCTGTTGATTATGCAGAGCACTGGGATAATGTTGGTTTACAACTGGGGCATACAGAACAACCAGTTACAAAAGTGATGATTACGTTAGATGTCGTAGACCGGGTAGTGAAAGAAGCCATCGAGCAAGACGTGGACATGATTATTGCCCATCATCCCTTGTTTTTTCAAGAACTCAAATCGCTCGACCTTGCTACTCCCAAAGGCAAGGTCGTGCAGCATTTGATCAAGCACGATATTGCTGTGTATGCCGCACATACTAATTTAGATGTCGTCGACGGTGGAGTGAACGATTTGCTGGCAGACCAATTGCAAATCATCGATACCAAACCATTAGTAACCACCAATATTGAAAAAATTTACAAATTGGTGATCTATACACCGGCAACACATATAGAACAATTAAAACACGCCTTGGGTGATGCTGGGGCAGGTCATATTGGAAACTACAGCCATTGCAGTTTTCGCTCCAGAGGGACAGGGGCGTTTAAACCACTAGCAGGAACTAATCCGTATTTAGGTAAACAAGATGAAATGGAGGAAGTGGACGAATACAAACTGGAGACGATTATTACTGAGTCCCAGTTTACCTCTGTCTTAGAAGCAGCGGAGCATGCTCATCCTTATGAAGAAATGGCCTACGATGTGATCCCATTGGCTAATCAAGGAAAAGTACGGGGATTAGGCAGGATAGGTTTCCTAGCACACCCGATGCCGCTAAAAGAATATATCGAGATCGTGAAGCAACGTTTTTCCCTGCCAGCACTACGTTATGTCGGTTCTGCTGATCAGCAGATTAAACGAATAGCCGTATTAGGTGGAAGTGGTAAGGGATATATTGAGGCAGCTCGGAAAGCTGGAGCAGATTTGTATGTAACAGGTGATCTCACCTTTCACGACGCTCAAGACGCAGAGGAAGCGGGGATATGCTTGTTGGACCCAGGGCACCATGTCGAAGCAGTAATGAAACAAGGTGTGAAAGACTACTTTGACCGCAATAAAGAGCAGCTGTCGAGTGACGTCGAGGTTATTACATCGAAACAATTTACAGAGCCATTTCATTTTGCATAAATGTTATTGTGATTGTTGTTCTGATGACGACCAAAAAAGTGTCCATCATGGAAAATGGTGGTCATCTCTATGGAGGTTTGGAGTGCATTTTTAATGCTTCATTTAGATTCATTGAGCAGGCAGAGGAAGTGTGAAGATCCCACAGAAAATGCTCTTTACTGACGAGCAGGTTGAGCCAAATGCCTCGCGGTATAGGAAGTATGATAAGAGCGTTTTTGCTCAAATCGCTTATTGACTTATGCCAAGTGGGTAAAAGTGGAACCTATTTTCGGAACGTTTCCCGAGCGCTAACAAATCATCAACTTTCTTACATGGAATAAGTTGGACTGGTGACTTTACATCATTCGTCTTATCGGCAGTTAGTGTCTAGTTCGGGTAGTAATAAAAAACCGGGCAGAATTTGCCCGGTTTTCTTATGCATGTTATTTTGCTTTTACCTTAGGAAGGATTTTATCTTTTTGCACTTTTGATGTGATGTCCCATGTGTTGCTGTCGTTTGGATCATATTGTTCGACAAACTTAATCACTTCTTTGGCTATGGGGGTGGGTGTAGAAGCGCCAGCAGTTACGGCTACTTTCTGAACGCCATCGAGCCAGTCTAATTGAATCTCAGAGACATCAGCAATACGATAGGCTTGCGTATTCGCTTTTTCAATGGATACTTGCGCCAGGCGGTTCGAGTTATTACTACGAGGATCACCGACTACTAATGTGAGATCGGCTTCTCCTGCCTGTTCAGCAACGGCTTCCTGACGTACTTGTGTTGCCATACAGATTTCTTGTTCCATTTCTGTCTGTGGGTATTTCTCTTGCACCTTGAGCATGACATCATAGACGTCCCATTGGCTCATTGTTGTTTGATTTGTTACCAATATTTTTTTATCAGAGGCAATTATCAGTTGCTCTACTTCTTCTTCATTTTGTATCAAGTGGACATGATCGGGCGCAACGCCCACTGCCCCTTCAGGTTCCGGATGACCTTTCTTACCAATATACACAATTTCGTAATCTTCTTTCACTTTTTCCCGGATGAGATCATGTGTCCGTGTGACGTCTGGACAGGTGGCGTCCAGCACGGTTAAGTTTTTCTCCTCGGCCCTATTTTTCACTTCAGGTGATACACCATGGGCGGTAAAAATCACCGTCCCACTCTCAATATCCTCTAATAAATCGGCTCTATTCCTGCCATCTAATGTATAAACACCCTGCTCTTCAAAGGCGTTGGTAACATGTGAATTGTGGACAATCATACCCAGTATATAAATAGGTCGAGGTAGATTGGGATCTTTTACGGCATTTTGCGCAATAACCATTGCATCGACAACTCCATAGCAATATCCCCTTGGAGCAATCTTAATTACTTCCATTGTCGTTCCCCCTCTGTACTTTCTGCTTAAGATAAAGTAAAATGTCTAATAGTGGACTTTACGTCCAATACTTTCATTATAAAGGTATTTAGCATAATTGACAAAGATAATCAGTCAAAAGGAGACAGATATGAAAAAACACCAATTTAGACAATATGCATTAGAAGACTGGATGAATGATGTGATAGATGGTCTCGGGTTTTATGAGCCGACTCCGATTCAGACAAAGGTTATTCCTGAGGCGTTAAAGGGAAAAGATATTATCGGGCAGTCAGAGACTGGTTCAGGAAAGACACATGCTTTCTTAATCCCTTTATTGCAACAAATAAATAGTACCGATGATGCAACACAAGTCGTGTTAACTGCACCCACAAGAGAATTAGCGACACAAATTTATGAAGAAGTAAAAAAGATCAGTGAGTTATCAGCTAATCAAGACGCGTGGCGAACCAAGCTGATTATTGGTGGGACCGATAAAAAAAGAATGATTGATAAGATGAAACAGCCTCCACACATTGTAGTAGGTACACCAGGACGGATCTTAGATTTAGTGGAACAAGGTGTGTTATCGATTTATTCGGCGAAATCTTTTGTTATCGACGAAACAGATTTGATGCTGGAACTAGGTTTGATTCAAGAAATCGATAAAATCTTAACCAACGCCCATCCATCGATTCAGCTAATGGTGTTTTCTGCTACGATACCTGAGAAACTTCAACCATTTTTAAAGAAATATTTACAGTCTCCACTGTATATTAAAATAGATGATCGATTGGCACCGGAAAACCTGGAACATCGCTTGATTGACTTAAGACATAGACAAGCTGCCGATCTTATTACACAACTGTCTTCACTGATTCAGCCTTATTTGGCGATTATATTTACAAATGGGAAAGAGCAAGCCGATCAGCTAGCTCAGCAATTACATGAAAGAGGTCTGGGAGTTGGTTTAATTCATGGCGGTTTAAGTCAACGGGAACGAAAAAGGGTGCTGAAGGAGATTCAACAACTGAAGTATCAATATATCGTTGCTACAGATCTCGCAGCACGGGGGATTGATATCAAAGGCGTCAGCCACGTGATTAATGCCGAATTGCCAAAAGAAGAGGGATTTTATTTACATCGGGTAGGCCGAACTGCACGAGCTGGTATGGAAGGAACTGCTATTAGTCTTTACCAGGAACAAGACCTCCCGTTAGTTCAGACATTAGAGAAAAAAGGATTAACCTTTACCTTTTACGATATTGTGCAAGGGGAGTGGCGTGAAGCCAAGCCTTGGAATGTACGTCAAAAACGAGTGAGAATGGAAAATGAAACAGAAAAACAGGCCTGGCAGCAGGTAAGAAAACCGAAAAAGGTGAAGCCAGGTTACAAAAAGAAAATGAAAAAGCAGCAGCAAAAAGTAAAAAAGAAAATACAACGCAATACATTTAACAAAAAGAAATGAGGGAGCAAACCATGTTGAAAATTGGTTCACATGTATCTATGAGTGGAAAGAAAATGTTATTAGGATCGAGTGAAGAGGCGGCTTCCTATGGGGCAAATGCTATGATGATCTATACCGGCGCTCCACAAAATACGAGAAGAAAAGCGATTGAAGAATTAAATATTGACACAGCACAGACTCACATGCAAGAACATGGGATTGCTGATGTTGTCGTTCACGCTCCTTATATTATTAATATTGGCAATACCGTCAAAGAAGAGACGTTTGATTTAGGCGTTCGTTTCTTAAAAAGCGAAATTGACCGAACGGAAGCGATCGGAGCCAAGCAAATCGTGTTACACCCAGGCGCCCACGTTGGCCAAGGGGCGGATGCAGGGATTGTTAAAATCATTGAAGGTTTGAATCAAGTGCTTGATCCCGAGCAAGATGTACAAATTGCGCTGGAAACGATGGCGGGAAAAGGTTCGGAAGTAGGTAGAAGCTTTGACGAGTTAGCCAAGATTATCGATGGTGTAACGCATAATGAGAAATTATCGATTTGTTTAGACACCTGTCACATTCATGACGCTGGTTATGACGTTGTGAACGATTTTGATGGGGTATTGGATGCATTTGATAAGATCATTGGGTTAGACCGCCTGAAAGTAGTGCATGTGAATGACAGTAAAAATATCCAAGGGGCGGGAAAGGACCGTCATGAGAACATTGGTTTTGGTCATATTGGCTTCGACGCATTGAACTACGTAGTTCATCATGAGCAGTTGAAGGACTTGCCAAAGATTCTTGAAACGCCTTATGTAGGAGAAGATAAAAAGAATAAAAAGCCACCTTATAAGTTTGAAATCGATATGTTAAGAAAAGAAGCTTTTGTTCCAGATTTAAAAGAACAAATTGTTCAACAAGGCTAAAATAAGCAAATCACCAAAGGATATATATCGTCTTTGGTGATTTTTTTATGATAAGTAGGTGCTCTTGATCCATTTACACGAATGGATCAAATAAAGTATTAACAGGAAATCATGTGAGCAAAGACTTGTTTGATAATGTAACGGGCGGGGATTCCTAGTTTTTCTTATCTAAGAAAAATTATAGGACGTAGAACGATTTTGGCCTTGAACGAACTGGCAAGTAGTCTCTATTTTTTGCTGCCGAGGGTTGATTGTGAGAAAATGAAGTCGTGAACATATTGGCTTTAATAAAACAAGTGCTCTACGTTATACTCCTTGATCAATTGTTTGAACAAGCTTTGACATGCTTGAGCGGTTTTACTATCCGTCAATTCCGCTAATTTTTTTAACATCTTGGTACGATCAGCAGGCTTGGTTGGATCGTAGTTGCTTTGCTTGAGGTGTGAAGCAATCGCATTTGCTTGCTGATGACTTAATGCAATCTGGTATTCATCGGCCTTCTGTTTAATTTCTTCTGCCGATAAATGCTTTAGCTTATAGGCAATCATTTTTTTCGTTAACATGTTCATGATATGAGCTCCTTTTTTTTATTATAGCCTATTCTATGCAAGGATGTTTAGCAATTATGCAAAAAGGTTATATGAAGTAAGTAGGTCTGCTATTGGCTAATCCGCTAAGAATGAGGAGGTGTAGCCTGAATGAGCAGAAGACAAATCCTTTTTTTAACTGGGTGTGCCCTGATTTTATTATGTTCTGGTGGGTGGAATTATTATCAAATACAAGGGTATCATCAAGAAATCGAAACGCTACAAATGGAGAAGCAAATACTCCAGCAACAATCAAATGCAAGAGAGCATATCTATAATCAGTCTCTCGATAAAGCGGAATTGCATCTGGATTACGAAACGTGGCCACATTACTTCGATGCAGCAGAGGCGATGGTAAAAGATAGCGAAGGTAATTTTGAACGTCCATGGGCAATTTTTTTAGTGAAAGAAGCGGAGCCTTATGATATTGATCCATTTCTGGTTTATGAACTGTTAAAAGTGGAGACAGGTAATACATTTAAGCAAGACTTAGTTGGACCAGAAACAGAATATGGGCACGCTTATGGTATGGCACAATTTATGAAAAATACGGCACCTTGGCTTGCCGAAAAAGCCAATATACCCTACGAACAGGACTTATTATTCAATCCTTATTATTCCATGAAGTTGTCGCTGGTTTATCTTGATTTTCTGTATAATCAATACGGAAACTGGAATGAGGCATTAACGGCTTATCATCGGGGAATGACTGGCCTACAGGAATACAAAGAAGAGAATGGAAATGCCAAAAGTGAGTATGCCGTTAAGATTCAGCGACAAGCAGAAAAATATCAAGATTTTGTTGCATACCTTCCATAACCGTGCAGTATAATTTTCCACGAAAGAAACAGCTAAATCATGGCATACTACAAATGTACCTTAAATATGGAGGAGGTGTAGTATGTCAGAATATAAAAATGACGATCGTGTAGAAGATGCACCAAGGGTTAATAATGGTCAGCAATCAGAGGACCTCACCACACAACAATTTACAGAAACAAATGAATTATATGCACAAAACGAACTCAATCGACGAGATGAAGAAACAGCGGCTGAATTAAGTGCTGACACGGATTTCAATGATCAAATAGAAGAAGCAGAACAAGAGACGCAGATGCAGGCGGAAGTGAATATGACTTATGGATGGATCGGCCTTGTTTTGGCAGTTGTTTCTTTTTTTGTATGGCCACTAGTCATGGGCGTTGCAGGTATAGTATTTGGGATTATTTCGAAGACAAAAGGCGCAGATACGTTAGGGAATGCTGCTATCACCGTATCGGTAATTTCCTTACTTGTATCCCTCTTTTTTGTTCCTTTTTAGACATTAAAAAACCGGGCAGCTGCCCGGTTTATACTTCTTGGGTTTCTTCCTCTTCTTTTTGTTTTTGATAAAATTCTTCTGCAATTTTATCTACTTCAACCTTCAATTCTTCTACCATCGTTTCTTCAGGAACCTTGCGGATGATTTCTCCGTGACGGAATAATAATCCCTCACCACGTGCCCCGGCAATACCAATATCTGCCTCACGTGCTTCACCAGGTCCGTTGACGGCGCAACCTAACACAGCAACTTTTATCGGTGCCTTGATCGTCGATATATATTCTTCTACTTCATTAGCGATCTTGATTAAATCGATCTCAATTCTGCCACAGGTTGGACAGGAGATTAAAGTAGCAGCATTGGAAGCTAAGCCAAATGTTTTCAATAATTCTTTGGCTACTTTCACCTCTTCCACTGGATCTGCACTTAACGATATCCGCATCGTACTGCCGATACCTTTACTTAGGATAGCACCCATACCGGCTGCACTTTTGATACTTCCAGCAAACTGGGTTCCTGATTCAGTAATACCTAAATGCAGTGGGTAAGGAATGACTTCGGCTGCTTTTTCGTAAGCCTCAATCGCCAATGTAACATCGGAGGCCTTTAAGGAAACTACCATATCATGAAAATCGAGATCTTCCAAGATCTTAATGTGATGAAGTGCACTTTCAACCATTCCGTCTGCCGTTGGATAGCCATATTTTTCTAAAATATGACGTTCCAGAGAACCAGCGTTTACACCAATTCGTATCGGAATTCCCTTTTCTTTCGCTGCATTGACAACAGCTTCTACTTTATCACGCTTACCAATATTACCAGGATTGATTCGAATCTTATCGGCGCCGCCTTCAATCGCTTTTAGGGCAAGCTTATAGTTAAAATGTATATCTACGACTAACGGAATATTAATGCGTTTTTTGATCTCTGGAATGGCTGCGGCTGCTTTTTCATTCGGGCAAGCCACGCGGACAATTTGACAGCCCGCCTCTTCCAAGCGACCGATTTCTTTAACGGTAGCCTCGACATCTTCTGTCTTTGTCGTTGTCATCGATTGGATAACAACTTGATCTTTTCCCCCAATCATAACATTGCCAACCTTGACTGGTCGCGTATCTTTACGGTGTATTATCGTCATATCAATCATCGCTCCTTTTATTCAAATGACCTCTATCATGAAAATAAGTACTATTCATCTACTTAATTACCATCCTTCATTATAAAGGTTATCAGTACAAATGAGAAGTAACAAACCTTCATAATTAAAAAAATTAACATAAAAACCGAGTAAACATCGCTTGTAGGTGGTGAAGTTTTTTATGATTGGTTAGTAAAGCATACTTTCGGAAGTATGCTACAGCAAAATTTGATTCTTCACCTAATTGTCATAAAAGAAAATAATGAAGATTAATAAGAGGTGGTTCACGTTTAAAAATAAAATGAAACAAAACACAACCTTTATTCGTATGTTATGATAAGAATAAATGTCAGTAGGGGTGGTGCATATGTTTGCGATTACGGCTGATTGGATGAGCCTTGTCGTAGTTGGGTTTGCGACGTTGTTTTTAATTGGAGAGTTACTTGTTAATGCAAAAGGAATATTTGCTGTTTTGGGATTTGGCTTTATTACGGTTTATTTTTCCTCTTTTTTGGATATCAGTATGTTTTTTATGATGATTGTCATTTATTTGTTTGGTTTAATGTTGATCATTATTGATGGAAAAGTGCTAAATGATGGAACCTTAGCAGTGATAGGTCTTGTCTGTATGATGGTGTCCGTTGGTTTTGCTGCGCCGAATTGGACGGCAGGGCTTTATGCGATCATCGGGATATTTGTTGGAGTTCCTGCTTCTTTTGGGTTCTTAAAGGTATTTAAGAAACGTCAGATGTGGACGAAGATCACATTATTTGATCAGCTGAGTGATGACGCTGGGTACTCCAGTATCAATCAATCTTATAAAGAATTGGTTGGGAAAACAGGAGAAACCCTGACAGATATGCGTCCAAGCGGTACGGTGAGAATTGATGATAAGGAGTACAGTGCCGTTACACAAGGCAAATGGCTCACCAAAGAAACAGAAGTTAAAGTAGTGCAAGTCGATGGAACGAGAATATTGGTCAAAGAAACAAAGTAAATTTTTTTGACTATATAAGTTGAATTAAATAATTTCTCATTAATGTATGATCAGAAAATCATATGAGCAAAGACTTGCTTGTCAACGGTTTTTTTACATTTATAAGTTCAACTTATATAGCGAGAAATAGAAAGGACGGTATGAACCCGTAATCTGGGTGCGTATCGTCCTTTAATCGTTAATGGCGATATCTACACTTTTTTATCACTTTTTGAAGAAAATCAAAAAAAAGATTACCTTTATAGCATATTGTTGATATAATAGGGTTGTTTGTTAAGGTTTTGTAAATTTTCAATAAAAGTCTTTACAAATACTCAACAAATCATTAATAATGAGGTGGTGTGCAAGTTTTATTTGGAGGATGGAAACAGGATAACTTTTATCAGATACCGTGGAGGATGTCTAAATTTGTTGAATACATAAAAATGTGCTTTAGTTAAAGTTGGATGATAAAAGTATGCCATAATATTTGCATAGCCGGAAAACCTAATCTGAGAATGCTTTGCGAGAAGGGATGAACGTTGTTGGAAGTGAATCTACAAACAATGCTATTTGAATTTATTGGTGGATTGGGAATCTTTTTATTAGGTATTAAATACATGGGAGAGGGCTTGCAGAAGATTGCAGGGGATCGCTTGCAATATTTCTTGGATAAAACGACTAGTAACCCTTTTATGGGGGTACTGGCAGGGATTGTAGTAACGATATTGTTACAGACAAGTTCAGGGACGACTGTACTGACAGTTGGTTTGGTAAATGCCGGCTTTATGACCTTGAGACAGGCCATTGGTGTCATAATGGGGGCAAATATCGGAACGACGATGACCGCATTTATTATAGGGATCGATATTCAAGAATATGGTCTGCCCATCCTTGCTGTTGGGGCATTGATGCTGTTTTTCTTAAAAAATGAGAAATTTTCCAATATTGGTTTAACCATTTTTGGTTTTGGTGCGTTGTTTTTTGGGCTTAATTTAATGGGTACGGGTTTAAGGCCATTAAGTACTTTGGAATTTTTCCATGAACTTACATTAAGTATGTCTAACACACCGATACTCGGTGTCCTAGTAGGGGCTTTGTTCACGATGTTAGTACAAAGTTCCAGTGCTACCATTGGTATACTGCAAGGTTTGATGACAGAAGGTGCTATGGAGTTGAAAGCAGCCTTGCCGGTATTGTTTGGTGACAACCTAGGTACGACGATTACAGCGGTAATTGCATCTGTTGGTACGTCTATCGCAGCACGAAGAGCCGCTTTAACACATGTTGTCTTTAACCTCATAGGTGCGATTATTATTGTGATATTCCTAAACGTATACACTATATTTATTGCTAATTTACAGGATTGGTTAAATTTAAATGAGGCAATGACGATTGCCTTTGCACACGGTATATTTAATATTTCAAACACGGTTATCCAGTTTCCATTTATCGGAGCACTTGCCTATTTTGTAACAAAGTTAATTCCAGGTGAAGATGTAGTGGTGAAATATAAACCACAGCATTTGGACCCTATTTTCATTAAGCAATCCCCGTCTGTCGCACTAGATCAAGCAAAGGCAGAGGTTATTCATATGGGGAGATATGCCTTGAAAGGTTTAGGTGAGACAAGCCAGTTTCTAAATACTAACGAACAGAAAAAAGCAGAAATGGCCTTGCAAATTGAAGGTGCTTTGAATAACCTAGATCATGAAATTACGGATTATTTAGTCGAATTATCTCGTACCAATTTTACGGAAGCGGAGAGATATAGCCATTCAGCGCTAATCAATGCGGTTCGTGATATTGAACGTATGGGTGATCATTACGAAAATATTATCGAGTTAGTCAATTACAAAATTTCCAATAAGGTAGATATTACGGAACAAGGGATGATTGATCTCGACAATATGTTTGAGTTAACGATCAGCACGGTGGATGAGGCTATTAATGCGTTAGAGAACATGGATAGAGAAGCTGCACTTAGCGTTATTCAAAAAGAGAATGCCATTGATAAGATGGAACGTAACCTGCGCAAAAAACATATTATTCGATTGAATGAAGGAATTTGTACAGGTACAGCCGGGATCGTATTTGCTGATATTATTAGTAATTTAGAGCGTATTGGTGATCATGCGGTAAACATTGCTGATGAAGTGTTAGAAGAAAGGTAACCCACATGCAGAGAGCAAGAGATCTTGCTCTCTGCAACCTATTTGTGGTTAGATGGCTGTGTTGAGCGTTTTAAGGGAATTTGACGAAAATATTACAAAAACTATTGACTATGATAAAAGGCTGTGGTAAATTGTTATATGTCGCTTCAGTGATTATCGAAAACATTCCACAGTAGCTCAGTGGTAGAGCAATCGGCTGTTAACCGATCGGTCGTAGGTTCGAATCCTACCTGTGGAGCCAATATGGCGGTGTAGCTCAGCTGGCTAGAGCGTACGGTTCATACCCGTGAGGTCGGGGGTTCGATCCCCTCCGCCGCTACCATTTTAGAATGGCGATCGTGGTGAAGTGGTTAACACATCGGATTGTGGTTCCGACATGCGTGGGTTCGATCCCCATCGATCGCCCCATTTTTATTAGAAACAGAAAGGACCCTTAGCTCAGTTGGTTAGAGCTATCGGCTCATAACCGATCGGTCGCAGGTTCGAGTCCTGCAGGGTCCACCATACTTACACGGAGGAGTACCCAAGTCCGGCTGAAGGGAGCGGTCTTGAAAACCGCCAGGGGCTTCACGGCTCGCGGGGGTTCGAATCCCTCCTCCTCCGCCATATCATACATATTATTACGTTAGGCTCGGTAGCTCAGTCGGTAGAGCAACGGACTGAAAATCCGTGTGTCGGCGGTTCGATTCCGTCCCGAGCCACCTTTAACAAGCTATTAGAAAAGCTTGTTTTTTATTGTCTAATAATCGCAAGCGCTATCTTTTTTGATAGATAATAAACCGTAATAGTTGCATTTTATTTCTGATATTTGATACTATTTGTCATAGAGAAGTTAATACACTTTCTTTAAAATTAAGCTCATAGGAGGAATGTAACATGGCAAACTTTACTTTACCTGAATTACCTTATGGATATGATGCTTTAGAGCCTCATATTGACAAGGAAACAATGAACATTCATCACACTAAACACCACAACACGTATGTAACGAAATTAAATGCAGCACTAGAGGGTCAAGATGATTTAGCCAGTAAATCAATTGAAGACATTCTTGCAGATCTTAATGCTGTTCCAGAAAACATTCGTACAGCGGTACGTAATAACGGTGGTGGCCATGCCAATCACAGCTTATTCTGGACTTTACTTTCACCAAATGGTGGTGGCGAACCGTCGGGTGAGGTAGCAGAAGCTATTAACTCAACGTTTGGCAGCTTTGACAAATTCAAAGAAGAATTTGCAGCTGCAGCGACAGGACGTTTTGGATCAGGCTGGGCTTGGTTAGTGGTTAACAATGGTAAGCTTGAGATTGTTAGTACACCAAATCAGGATACTCCAATTTCTGATGGTAAAGCTCCAATCTTAGGATTAGATGTATGGGAGCATGCATACTATCTTAAATATCAAAACAAACGTCCAGACTACATTGCTGCATTTTGGAATGTAGTAAACTGGGATAAAGTAGAAGAGTTGTATCAAGCAGCTAAATAATAGAATACCACTCAAGAGGTTATGACGATTGATGTCATAGCCTCTTTTTATAAGTAAAGAAAGTTAAAATCATTGATATTATAGGGTTTGTAACGATTTGACCGTGAACGAACTGGAAACCGAAGTACCGATAAGATGGATTATGTTAAGTAACGAGTCCATCTATTCCATGTAGTAAAGTTGATTGTTTGTCAGTGCTAGGAAACGCTCCGGAAATAGGTTCCGCTTTCCGCGAGACAAGGCTTTAGCCTCCTCGTCAGCAAAAATCGCTTCCTGCGGGGTCTTCACACTGCGCTATTCTCGCAGGAGTCTCCACCTATTTCCTCCGCTGGGTAGTAGCACTACAATCGAATGACTGCTAGGATGAAGTGTTCCAGACACTATATTTCTGCCAATAACCAAACCACATAACCTTTTTCTGAGAACGATTCGATCATACATTATGACTTTTATATTTGTATCCTGCTCTCCCGAAAACACATAACGATGGTCTTGCAACACGCATAAACATAGGAAAGCACCCTTGTTATGCGTTAGTAAGCATAACGATGATATTTTAAAAGATTGTAGTACTAAAACCTTGTCACAACAGTATTTGTGCAAAATTCTCGTTATGTAATACCGGGAGTTTAGGTTGTATCACGATCCATCACGCAGCCGAAAAATCAGTTGACGATTTTCTCCTTTTGTTACCATACTCTCTCTGTATCAAGAATTTTTCATCCTTGCAGTGATAACAATTGTTGTACCTCTACCTAGCGCAGCATATTCCCAGAGCGCTCGCCTAGCATAAAAAAACGGGCAAACTCACCACTAAAGAAAGCAAATTACTTAACATAATCCATCTTATCGGCAGTTCAGTGACTACTTTGAATGGTCGATAAAGGACCGGGCGGGGTTTGTCCGATTTTCTTAATTCGTAAAGGACCTATCTGTTAAAGGATGAAGGAGCGCTCTAATTTTGCCAGTATCCTTATCTCCGCCAAATAAATATTCCAAAGCTTCATGCATATCTCATGGCTTCTAGTCCAAAATAAAGATTAGATTGCAGTGGGGTGTTAAACATGGAGACATTTAATAAAATAAAAAAACGAGCGATGCCGAACCGTAAAGATCTATATCTTTTGTTAACGATTGGTGGGCTGTATGCCTTAGCCACTTTTTTGTCGAATACATTTGTAAATATATATATATGGAAACAGTCTGGCGACTACATTAGTATTGCTTTATATAATCTGTTTATTTATCTCTTGCAGCCGATAGCATTTACAGTAGCGGGGAAATGTGCCAAACGTGTGGATCGTACATTGGTAATTAGAATCGGCGTATTATTCCTATCGATTTTTTATGTGATCGTTTTGCTGGCAGGAGAACAAGCTTCGGAATATCCCTATTTGTTAGGGGCGATCTTAGGTATTGGAGCAGGCTTTTATTGGTTATCCTTTAATGTATTGACTTTTGAGGTAACCGAGCCCGAATCAAGGGATTTTTTTAATGGAACCTTTGGTACCTTACAATCTTTAGGGGGAATGATCGGCCCTTTTTTCGCTGGTTATATCATTACAAGGCTTGATAACTTCCAAGGTTACAGCTTTATTTTTTTATTGTCTTTTATCCTTTTTGCCTTAGCAATGGCTTGTTCCTTCTTTTTAACCAAACGGAAGGCAAGAGGGGAATTTCGTTTTAGACAAGTACTTCAGGAAAGAAAGAGGAACAGAAACTGGCATTTGGTTTTGATGGCACATATTTTTCAAGGACTACGTGAAGGTTTATTTCTTTTCGTAGTAGCTATTTGGATTTATGTGGCTACCGACAGTGAGCTTGCTTTGGGCTCGTTTAATTTGGTATTATCCCTCTGTTCCTTTATCGGATACTATGTGTTAACGAAAAGAATCACCGTTGCCAAACGGAAGCGAATGATCATGTGGGGAGGTTTACTGCTGTATGTTAGTGTCATTTTGTTAGTACTTCAAGTAAATTATGCCATGTTGTTATGGTATGGGGCGATCGTCGGTTTTGCTTATCCACTGTTTAATATTCCTTTCTTTTCCTTGACCTATGATGTGATAGGTAAGGCTAGAAGAGCAGGTGATTTACGGATAGAATATATTATTGTTCGAGAGGTGTTTATGAATATAGGCAGAGTATCTGCCATTTTGTTGTTTATCGTTTCGATTCTATTCATTAAGCCGACTTATGCCATTTCTGGTTTATTATTGATTCTTGGAGCTGGTAATCTGGTTGCTTTTTTCTTTATAAAAGGAACTTACTTGGCTACTTCTAAAATGCAATAACTGGTGAAAGATGTTATAATTAGAAGGATAGCGATGCTAAGGGGGAGCAACATGGATTTCAATCAGGCATTTAAAAAGAAATATAAAAAGCAAAAGAAAAAGAAGTCACAGTTACCTTTTCGTTTAAATATATTATTTATTGCCGTGTTTCTAATTTTTTCATTATTGATTGTTCAATTAGGCGTTGTGCAAATTTTGAATGGGGAGGAGGCACAGCGCCAAATTGATCAGACAGAAAATACACCGACGGAAAAATCAGTGCCACGAGGTAAGTTCTATGACAGTAATTATGATCTCGTAGTGGATAATAAGGCCGTTAAATCGATTACATATACACCGCCAAAAAATGGGGATACGGCTGATGACAAATTGAAGTTAGCGGAAGATTTGGCGAGTTATATTACGATATATAAGGAAGAAGAAGAACTAGAGGATGCGGTTACCGATCGTGATAAACGAGAATATTATTATTTGGAAAATACAGAAGATATACAGGACCGTTTAACCGAGGAAGAGCTAGATTTAGATCCTAGTGAAAGGTATCAAAAAGAGCTTGATGCCATAACTGAAGAGGAGATCGAAAACTTTGATTGGAATCACGACTTGCTGAATGTGATTGCGATCAGAAAAGAATTAGATGAGGCACAAGAACTTTCTTCGCACGTAGTAGTGAATGAAGGACTAACCGATGAAGAATATGCCTTAGTATCTGAACATTTGCCGCAGCTTAATGGCATTGATGCGGTGATTGACTGGGATCGTGAGCCAGCTTTTGGAGAGACTTTTAACTCCTTTCTAGGCGGCATCACCTCATCTGATGAGGGAATACCGCAAGATAGAAGTCAATTTTACTTGGCAAACGGCTATAAACGAAATGACCGGGTCGGGACAAGTGGATTAGAAGAACAATATGAAAATGTCCTGCGAGGGCGTAAAGAGAAGGTGCAATATACCACATCTACTAGAGGTGAGGTGTTGAGCTCTGATGTAGTGGTAGAAGGACAACGAGGTAAGGACCTTACCCTAACTGTTGATATGGAATTTCAGCAAGCCGTCGATGAAATTGTTCAAGAAGAACTGGAAACAGCGATTAATAATCCAGCCAATAATAACGGTTACCTTGAAGACGCCTTAGCGGTGGTGATGAATCCGCAAACGGGTGATATTCTGGCCATGTCGGGGTCGCACTATAATCGAGAGGATAAGGAATATGAGAATCAGGCTTATCGAACGATCTATGATGCCCATGAAGTAGGTTCATCGATAAAAGGTGCCACATTGCTTGCTGGTTATCAGGAAGGAATCGTGGATATTGGTTCAGTACTGGTGGACGAATCACTATATATTCAATCGACACCGACATTCTCATCGATTGGTGCAGCAATGGGGCCTATTGATGATTTGACTGCCCTCGAGAAATCGTCCAACGTATATATGGGAAAAATTGCGATACAAATGGCAGGTGCGACATATCAACGTAATGAGATATTGCATAATTTTGACTATGCCGCCTTTGATAAATTGAGAAGCTATTATAGTCAGTTTGGTCTAGGCTCAAGCACCGGTATTGACTTACCATACGAGGCCACTGGGTTAGCCGGAAGTGATGTGGATCAAGGGAATTTACTTTATATGGCAATTGGACAATACGATACCTATACTACTCTGCAATTAGCTCAATATGTATCAACGATCGCTAATGATGGTTATCGGATGAAGCCGCGTCTCGTTAACGAAATTAGAGAACCAAGTGGCGAAGAAGGGGTGCCAGGCAAGGTGATCGAATCTTTTGAGCCGGAAGTAATGAATAAGATTGATATGGATCAAAAGTATATTGACAGGGTGCAGGAAGGTTTTAGAAGGGTATACACTAGTGGAACAGCTCGAAGTTATTGGAGTGGCATTCCTTATGAAGTAGCCGGGAAAACCGGTACAGCAGAAAGACCGCAATATAATGAAGACGGAGATAAGATTGCGGATACGGACAATCTCACGCTAGTGGGCTATACTCCATTAGAGGAACCAGAACTTGCTTTTGCTGTTATTGTGCCAGAGAATGGAACAGAAGGTGAAACGCATAAAGCCCATCATGAGATTGGCAAGCGGATCGTTGAAACGTATTATGATATGCAAGAAGAACAATCTGAAGAAGATGAAGAATAAGTTTAGTTAACATAAAACTGGTGAACAAGTGATTGAGAATCGCTTGTTCACCAGTTTTTTTATTTAATAAGATAAGAAAGCTTGTAAAACAATAATCATTGAAATGATTTTGATCTTGAACGAATGGTGGTACCGATAAGATAGATGATGTAAAGTAAAAGGCTATTCCAAGTGATCATGTTGAACGTTTTTTATGTGCTAGGAAACGCTCCGGAAATAGGTTCCGCTTTCCGCGAGCTTGGCTCAGCCTCCTCGTCAGCAAAGATCGCTTCCTGCGGGGTCTTCACACTGCGCTTTTCTCGCAGGAGTCTCCACCTATTTCCTCCGCTGGGTAGTAGCACTACAATCGAATGACTGCTAGGATGAAGTGTTCCAGACACTATAATTCTGCCAATAAGTAAACTGCATAACCTTTTCTGAGAACGGTTCGATCATACATTATGACTTTTATAAAATGAAGGAGCCATTTTGTAGCATGATCCATTACGCAGACGATGAATCAGTTGAAGATTTTCTCCTTTTGCTACAACGGGTCTTGGTACCTAGAACACTTCATTCTTGCAGTAACAACCATTGTTGTACGCCAATCTAGCGGAACCTATTCCCGGAGCGCTTGCTTTGCACAGATAAAACGATCAAACTCACCACTAAGGAAAGTGGACTACTTAACATAATTTATCTTATCGGCAGTTCAGTGGCTACTTTTAGTTATTCGTAAAGGACCGGGCGAATTTTGCCCGGTTTTTCTTCATTTATTACGATTTACAATATCTTAACAATCCATTAATAGTAGATTAACAATTATTCGATATGATGGGTACAGAAGCTAAGCAATACAGCTTCATTATTATGTTAAATAATTGGGGGAAAAACAGATGAAGAAAAAAATACTATTTTTGTTATCCGTACTAGTCATGATTAGTTTGCTAGTAGCTTGTGGAAGTGAGGGTAATAGTGAAGAAACGGATAGTGAAGGCAATAGTGGAGAAACCTCTGCTGCAGAAAACGAAGAGTTGGAAGGAACGGTTGCGATTGATGGTTCAGGGACCGTTTATCCGTTAATGGCAAAACTAGCAGAGGAATATATGATAAATGAGCAGCCAAATGTTTCTGTTGAGGTAAGTCGTGCCGGTACGAGTGCAGGGTTTGAAAAATTTCTAGTAGAGAACGGAACAGATTTCAATGACGCATCGCGCTTGATTAAAGAAGAAGAACAAACAAAAGCAGATGACCTAGGAATCGAAACAATGGAAATTAAAGTAGCATTAGATGGCTTAACGATTGTTACCCATCCAGATAATGATTGGGCTTCAGAATTAACACAGGAGCAAGTGCAAGATATCTTTTTAGGAAATGTAACCAAGTGGTCTGAGATCAATGAAGAATGGCCAGATGAAGAGATTCAAACTTATGGTCCTAATGAAAACCATGGTACCTATGAATTTTTCTATGAGGATATTATGGAAGAACAAGATCTAGTAGGCAACATTGATTTACAACAAGATTATTCTACACTGGTGACTCTTATTTCTGAAGATCCAAACTCGATCGGATTTTTCGGATTTGGTTACTATGACAGCAACCAAGACAAGCTAAATGCAGTTGGCATTGATTTCGGTGATGGTGCTGTTGTTCCTTCCTTGGATACCATTGGAGAAGAAGGACCGTATGCTGACTATACTCGCCCTGTATTTACTTACTTAAATGTAGGAAATGCACAAGAGAAGACGCAAGTATATGATTATGCAACCTTCGTCGGGGAGCAAATCAATGAATTTGCCGGTGAAACAGGTTTTGCACCAATTCCAGAAGAAGAGCAGCAAGAACAGTTGCAAGCTATTCAAGACATCCAAGAATAAAAAAATAGGTAAAAAGGTGACAGTGAAATGGGAGTGTGTATCTCATTTCGCTGTTCATTTATCAAAGGAGTGCCAATGACCATGACGAGTCACAGCAAAAAAGAGAACAGCGCTGTCTCCGTTCGTGAGATGATAGCAAATAATAAACGTAAAAAAAGTTTGCATAACTTTAATGAGAAGAGCATTCCAGTTGTTCTTTTTCTCCTAGCTTCTGTTACGGTATTAACAACCATAGGGATACTGTACACATTAATCATAGAGGCCGTCCATTTCTTTATGGAGGTGCCTATACTTGATTTCTTTACGGGAACAGAGCTAAGGCCATTAAGTCAGAATCCGGAATTTGGTATTTTACCATTACTTAATGGTACTTTAATTTCATCGTTGATTGCCATTTTAGTTGCAGGTCCAATTGGTCTTATGTCTGCGATTTATTTAAGTGAGTATGCCTCAACACGAGTCAGAAAGGTGTTAAAGCCATTGCTGGAGGTGTTGGCAGGTATTCCGACGATTGTATATGGATTCTTTGCCTTTACGTTTGTCACCCCACTTATTCGTGCAATTTGGCCGAGTGTGGAAGCGACAAATATCTTAAGTCCAGGATTGGTAATGGGGGTAATGATTATTCCGATGATCGCTTCTTTGTCAGAGGATGCGATGACCTCCGTTCCTAACCGTATCCGTGAAGGTTCTTTAGCAATGGGAACAACAAGGCTGGAAACAACCTTTAAGGTCGTCATCCCAGCTGCATTATCGGGAATAGTAGCGTCCTTTGTCTTATCGATCTCACGTGCCATCGGAGAAACGATGATCGTCACGATAGCAAGCGGCAGCTCGAAGAATTTCACCTTTGACCTTACGCAATCGATGCAAACGATGACCGCTTATATTGTTGAGGTTTCAGGAGGAGAGGCCCCAGCAGGTTCTACCTTGCATTACAGCTTATATGCCGTGGCCTTAACCTTGTTTGTCTTCACCTTGATCATGAATTTACTAGCGAAGTATGTCTCTCGTAGATTTAGGGAGGAATATTAATGGAAAAAACAGAAAGACTCGTACAGAAACAAAGCAATCGAATCGCAACAAGGATCCGTTTGAATACCTTTTGGAAAACTATTTTTTTCCTCTCTACACTATTTGGTTTACTTGTATTAGGCATTCTTATTTATCGAGTATTGGTGCAAGGACTGCCTTGGTTGAATGTCGATTTTTTGGTATCACGTTTATCTACTACGGCTGAAGATGCAGGAATAATGGGCGCCATCCTCGGTACTTTATGGGTGATGGTTGTTGTCATTCCCGTTACTTTACTAGTCGGAATAGGAACGGCAATTTATTTAGAACTATATGCACAAAAAGGATGGGTAAAATCATCCATTGAAACGAACATTTCCAACTTGGCTGGTGTGCCATCAATTGTCTACGGATTGCTTGGATTAACCGTTTTTGTCCGATTAATGGATTTTGGTAATGTTGTACTTGCCGGTGGTTTGACGCTTTCCCTTTTAATCTTGCCAATTTTAGTTGTATCGAGTCAAGAGGCAATTCGTGCAGTACCTGGTTATTTAGCGGAGGCATCCTATGGGATGGGGGCGACGAAATGGCAAACGATTCGACGGATTATTTTACCTGCGGCGATTCCCAGTATCTTAACTGGATCGATTTTGGCCTTGTCACGTGCGATTGGTGAAACGGCTCCACTAACGGTATTAGGTATCCCAGCCTTGCTGATTCCTTTTCCAAATGGTTTGTTCGATACGTTCACCGCCTTACCGATGCAAATTTATTATTGGACGATCGATGCATCCCTGGTTGCCGAATATGCCAATTTAGCCGCTGCAACGATTATTGTGCTATTGGTTATTCTGTTTATTTTGAATGCTACGGCCGTATTTATCCGTAATAAATATCAACAATCATTGTAGAACACGAATTGCGAGTAGACAGACATCACGTAATGGAGGAATGAAAGCATGAGTACTTTAACAGATAATAGTATTAAACTGGATGTTCAAACGCAACAAGCAGAGGTACAGCAGAATATTGATCAGGAAAAACAAGTGATCTATGATACCAAACATTTGGATCTATGGTATGGCAGTACCCATGCTTTAAAAGATATTAATCTTGCCATTTTAGAAAACGAAGTAACGGCCATCATTGGTCCATCTGGTTGTGGGAAATCAACCTATATTAAGACACTTAACCGTATGGTGGAGCTTGTGCCTGGTGTGAGCACTTCAGGTAGTATCTCCTATAAGCAGAAAGACATCTTAGATAAAACGATTAAGGTAGAAGATTTAAGAACCGATGTAGGTATGGTATTTCAAAAACCAAACCCATTTCCAAAGTCTATTTATGAAAATATTGTCTATGGACCTAAAATACATGGAATTAAGAAGAAAGCAGTTCTTGATGAAATCGTTGAAAAGAGTTTGCGAGGGGCAGCTATTTGGGATGAAGTAAAGGATCGTTTGCATGAGAATGCTTATGGTCTATCAGGTGGTCAACAACAGCGTATTTGTATCGCACGTTGCTTGGCGGTAGAACCGGATGTCATTCTGATGGATGAACCGACATCGGCCTTGGATCCGATTTCTACGCTCAAAATTGAAGAATTAATGAAAGAATTAAAGGAAAAATATACAATCATCATTGTTACCCATAATATGCAGCAAGCGGCCCGTATTTCGGATAAGACGGTGTTTATGTTGCATGGAGAAGTGATTGAGTTTTCCGAAACGAATCAACTATTCTCTAATCCAGTTGATAAACGAACAGAAGATTATATTACGGGGCGTTTTGGTTAAGAAAGGAAGTGTCTAATGATGTCAGCAAGCTCATTGTTTCAAGAAGAGCAACAACATATTGAAAAATTAATTATTCAACTCGCCAATAGAACGAAGGATCAATTAACGCAAGCGGTAGACTGTTTGTATCATGCAAATGTAGTAGAAGCAAAACAGGTGATAAAGACAGACGAACATCTCGATCAGCTGGATCATGATATTAATGAAGAAGCGATTGTATTGATTGCCCGACAGCAGCCGGTAGCCCGTGATTTAAGAAGGTTAGTTGTTGCATTGCGGATTTCAACTGATTTGGAAAGAATGGCTGATAATGCCAAGAATGTGGCAAAGTCTACCGTTCATCTTGGCTCTCATCCCACTGTTGAGGCTCACCCATCTATTAAAGAAATGAAGAATCTCGCCATAGAAATGATTGATTTGGCTATGAGGGCATATACTTATGAAGATATCAGCTTAGCCAGGAAATTGGCTAGCTTGGATGATAGGTTGGATCACCTTTATGCAAGTATGTTGCAAGAATTGCTGGAAGAAAAAGCAACAGACTCTCAGGAAATTCAACATATCATGCAAATGGCGTTCAGTGGTCGATATGTCGAAAGAATTGGAGATCACGCAACCAATATTGGAGAAGACGTGATGTATTTGGTAAAAGGAGAATCGTTAGACTTAAATGAATAAACTTAAGTGGTAAGGATAGAAAGGCAGGTTAATCAGTGCCTTTGCTATCCTTTTTGTTATATTAGTGTGTCAGCCTAATTGATTTTTTTATCATATCGAGTGGCCTATTGCTGTATAGTGGTTATTTTTGACAATCAGTCTAACTATACTATTCGGATGTTTGTCCAGTCACCGTATCTGCCACTTCTTCAGGTGTAGCGGTGGTTGAGACTTCGAACTCTCCTGCTTGAATGGATCTGCTCAGATCATTTTGTTCCAAATAGTCAAGGAAGGCCTGTTGATCATCCAATAACTCATTCTCTTCTAATAAATCTAAGATATCTATAATCCCCATGCCGCCTTCAATTACAATCGTCACCGAATCTGTTTCCGGTTCTTCAGCCGTTTCATTGTCTTCACTAGGGTCTGTGGGCTCGTCTGGTTCCTCTGTCTCTGCGCTTGGTTCTTCCTCCACCATCTCACGTTGTTCATCATATACAAAATATCCATCATTCTCCACTTGTTCAATAGCTTCTTCGGTGGAGAGAGTGGTTGTCTCTTCTGAATTATTATTATTGATAAAGTATACCAGCGCCAAAATAATGGCTGCTGTTAATAGCCCTAAAGAATAAGATCTCACGATTTGCTTCAATGTATATCCCTCATTTATTATTATGATTCTCGAATAATGGTAATCACATCTTGTTCATTAATCTGAAGTTGTTCAGCAATAGAATCCGTATCATGGCCTTGTTGGTATAAGGTGAAGATTTCATTGGTTATATCTGTTTCCATATTGCGTTTTGGATGTAGTGACTGCCGTACGGAGGCATCGTCCATTAATAACTCTTCTTCTAATACACCGATTTTCTTCTTTAATTGATAGCTTTCTTGTAAGGAAGAGATAGATAGTTGTTCCATCTGTTCTTCCAGCTGTTTGAATTTATCCTGCATGAAAAATGAAGCAATCCATAGAATAATTCCTACAGCAATGATGGTAGCTGCTACTGCGTAGATCATGACTTTCCTCCTAAACCATTATTTTCATACTTATAGTTATATCATATTTATAAGTTCAATTAAACATTTACTTGAAATAATCTGTTCTTTTTGCTATTATATCTTAGTAAAGTAATTCGAATAAGAATGAATAGCAAGATGTTCGATTTAGTTTGGAGGGAAAATGATGCGCGTTAATATTACATTGGCTTGTACCGAGACAGGTGACCGTAATTATATTACGACTAAAAATAAACGTAAACACCCAGAACGTTTGGAGCTTAAAAAATACAGCCCACGTTTGAAACGTCATACGTTACACCGCGAAACAAAATAATCAGGCTTTCCATGTCAGGACCTTTACTTCGTCTAACAAGTAAAGGTCTTTTTCATACTAAGGAACGCATGTAATCCTTGGTCTAATAGGATCTAGATGGATTTTAATTTGAAACGAACCACGATACCGATAAGACGGATTATGTTAAGTAGCTAGTCCATATATGCCATGTCGTAAAGTTGATTGTTTGTCGGTGCTAGATAGCGCTCCGAAAATAGGTTCCGCTTCGATGCATAGGACATGCAAGTGCAGGCGTGGCGATTGTCGTCGTGATCTTAGCCTGCGAACCTTCATAGCAAGGCTAAGCCTCCTCGTCAACAAAGATCGCTTCCTGCGGGGTCTTCACACTGCGCTATTCTCGTAGGAGTCTTCACCTATTTCCTCCGCTGGGGAGTAGTGTTACAATTGAATGGACTGTTAGCATGAAGAGCTCAAAGCACTATCATTCTGCAAATCAGCAAGCCACATCACCTTTTGGGGGAACGATTGGAACGTTATGATGATTATAGATGGAGGAACCATTTTATAGCATGGATCCACCACGCTTCTGAAAAATCAGTTGACGATTCCTTCTTTATTGTTGCAACACCGTCTAGGTACCTAAAACACTCCATCCTTGCAGTGATAACCATTGTTGTACTTTTACCTAGCGGAGGGAATATGCGGAGACTGGAAAATGGTTTACAGGCTAAAATCGCAACGTCCTGTTGCAACGCCTGCACTTGCACGTCCTGTGCATCGTAGGACGAGCTGAAGATCCACTAAAAAGTGCTCTTCTTTTTAGTTAGCTGAAGCCGGCCCCACGGAAAGCGCAGCATATTCCCGGAGTGCTCGCCTAGCACAAAAAAGCGGGCAAAGTCAACTGCCCACAAAAGTGGTCTACTTAACATCATCCGTCTTATCGGTAGTCAAACAAAAAGCTATATTAACAGCTTTCCGAGATGATTGTTCGTAGAAGGGAGAGGATGGTATATGAAAAATTTAAAGCAATGGCAGCGCGAGCATGTTATGGAAGCGTGGAAATCATGTGTTGATAGAACGTTTATCACAGAATCTCTGCATCGACATTTATACCTTACGCCCGCATGGAAGCAAGCTACCACAATAGGTATCACGATATCAAAGGGACTTGAATGGGAAACACAACCAATTATAGAGATGTCTTATTTATTAGGAAAAAAAATCGTCATTCCTAGAACGAACCCGCTAACGCATGAAATGAACTTTCATTATTATAGCCAAGGAGATCAATTAGAGCAGATGTGGCAAAATATATATGAACCCATAGCGAATTTACCTATCGTTGAAAAGACAGAAATTGATTTAATGATCGTTCCAGGCATCGTATTTGATAAACAAGGCTATCGCATCGGCTATGGCGGAGGATTCTACGATAGATATTTAGCAGATTATCAAGGGGAAACACTATCGCTAGCCTCCGATTTTCAAATGGTCAGCCAGTTAATGACCGAACCACACGATCAGCCGGTCGATCAACTGGTTACGAATTTTGGCAGAATATATTGTACCCATACATAAAATAAGGACTTCAGGTAAAAACTTGTGATAACACACAAGGAGAGAAGGATAACAACATGAAAAAAATAATCTTAATCATTGGCAGTATTTTGTTAGTCCTGATATTTCGGAAACCATTAGGCAATCGAGCGATGGAAATACCTGCGATAAGGAGGATGGGTGTCCGCTTTATGCTAGGTATACCTTATTTCCGTAAGCGACTAATGCAGTCGATGTTTTCCAATCGGTAATAAATTGCTTATTATTGTTCTTGACCAAACGATTCATGGTATGATGAGGACAATAGTAAGGTAGGTGTTGTCATCGTGTTAGAAAGTCAATTTGTCCAGTGTCAGTTGGTGCTCCATCTAATCGAAAAGGAGCAATTCGAGCTTGTGACGATTTCATCCAATCAGCAGGAGTATTTATTGTGGCGGCGTCATAAACGCCATACGGAAATTGTCCATGTGTCTTCCACCCCTTTTTCGTGGCAGCAAGAGCTTGAGCGTGTCGTGCGTTTAATCGAACAAAATGCATTGCGTCAGTTACAACAATCGTTGCTTTTTCAAAAAGTATCTTTTTATCATGTGTTTTTAAACGAACGTTATCTAGAACAAGATTGGCATGAAATGAGTCTGGAAATGCCAAAACATAAAAAGGTTCAATCTTCGGATGTTTATGTATGGCATAAAGAAGATCAACAAGATTTGGCTCGTTTTTTTCAAGAAGTAAAGCTAAAAGAACCTCTATCTTTTACTATTCAGACGCAAGGGCTGGCGCTCTCCTATGAAGTGACAGCATTGCAAAAACGAATCACCGATTATCATCAACAAACGTTAAAAGATGTGCAAGCCGTGTTTCAACGAGCAAAACCGTATATGACATACTTGTTGCTTGCTATAAATTTGATTATGTTTTTCCTCCTGGAATCCAATGGAGGCTCTACTAATACCGAGACATTGATCGATTATGGGGCCAAGTATAATGTAGCTATACTTGATGGTGAATGGTGGCGGATCCTTTCTTCCATGTTCTTGCATATTGGATTTGTCCATCTAATTCTCAATATGTTGGCCTTATATTTTATTGGGACATTGGTTGAAGGGATATACGGTAATGTGAGGTTTACGCTGATTTACTTTTTAAGCGGAATTGCAGGAGGTTTATGTAGTTTTGCGTTTAGTCCAAGCGTTGGAGCAGGAGCTTCTGGTGCCTTATTTGGACTATTTGGTGCTTTGCTTTATTTTGGGCTCAAAAAGCCAAACCTCTTTTTTCAAACAATTGGTGCCAATGTGTTGTTTATTGTAGCAATTAATGTGGTTTTTGGTTTTGTGGTTCCCCAAGTCGACCATGGGGCTCACTTAGGAGGATTAGTCGGTGGTTTTCTCGTAGCTGCTATGGTCATGCTTCCCAAAACAAAGGGATTTTTATGGCGCATAGTAGCAACAGTCATATTTCTGGTCTATCTGGCAGCGATCCTATTATTTGGCTTGTCCAACGATAGGGTTCAATTTGATGAGACTATGCAAATCCTGCATGTGGAGCAGTTACAGCAAGAAGACAACTATTCGCAAATGATTGATACGGTAACGCAGACACTACCACATGCTGAAGATTACCAAGCAGAGCTTCTTTTTTTGCGCTCGATTGCTTATGTACATACAGAAGACCCCGATCAGGCAATTCGTGATTTAGAACAGGCCGTACATTTAAAGTCAGACTTTGAGAATGGTTGGTACAATTTGGCCTTGCTATATCACCTAGAGGGTCAGCAAGAAGATGCCTTGATAGCGGCAGAACAGCTATTGGGGTTAAATGACCAGGATGAAAGTTATCTGGCCTTGTATGATGATATTCGTCAAGAACAAGAGAGCCACTGATCTCAGTGGCTCTTATTTATTTGCTGATATAATATGTCTCCTTGCTGATCATCGATATTATATAAAACAAGTAAATGATCCCCTGCTTTGCTTATTAATAATAACGGCATGGTTACCTCAGAAAATTCTTTTTTATCGATAAGCGGTATCAGATAATTCCGGTACAACCCTTCCCAAAGCTGTCCAATTATTTGATCGGTCTCTGCCTGTGTAAAGCCTGATATAGGGTGTTGCTGGAATTGAAGGATATCGCTTAATGGAATTTGCTCATACCGATTGCTATCCAATTGATGATCCGACATCCATTGCTGCCAGGTATGGTCCAATTGTTGATAAATAGCCTGATTCCATTTAGTTTGCTCTTCTTTACCTGTTTCTTCCCATGCCTCAGAATCGGTAAAGATATACAGGTTATCTTTCGACATTTGCTGTATGCTCCTTATTTGATCCTCAGGATAATGCACCTCACCATGATGATAGGAAACCGCCTGAAATAAATGGTTGCCACTCCCTTGAAATGTCTTTTCTAAAGCCAGATCAGCTACTGATTCCTTCCAAAGACTCTTCACCCCTTTAAGCAGACCGTCCTGAAAAAGCAGACTGATATCCTGCCTAAGGTATACCGATTGATTTGTCGAACTGGTTGCTGCCCATTGTATTTGGTAACCTTTATTAGGGGCAGGTGATAATAAATCAAGCATCGTGACAGCCTCGGTAAACTGCACGGTTGGATCAGGCGGAAAATATTGCAATGTTTCTTGCGATTTGTCATGTTGAATTAATAATAACAAGAGAAGAATCATTAATAATGTACAAAAAATGGTATGCCATCTACGGGTTAAAAAACGTATTTGTTGTCTGATTACTTCCACCACCTTGTTTAGATGCAATATAAAGCTTGTCTTATGTATATGTGCATGAAATAGCCCATGTTAGTGAAAGCTATAAGAAACCTATGGGAAAGCGAGAGAATAAAGTATGAATTCCTTGTATCATGATTATGAGACAACCGTAAAATATATGCATGAGTATTTAGCGATTGAAAAAAGCTTTGACTTGATTCAAATGGATCTGCACTATGCCGACAGAAGAATGAGTTTATTCCTAGTGGATGGTTTAGTCAAAGATGAAATGCTGCATTATTTGATGCGTTTTTTGGCAGAATTAGATAAGGACGCCTTGGCAGAAGCCCCTTTAGAAAAATTAATTAAAAGAGATATTCCTTATGTGGAGCTGGATGTAGAACAAGATATACAAAAGGCAGCTGATTTGGTGTTGGCTGGACCTACTGCTTTAGTTGTAGAAGGAATTCCTGAGATCATTATGATTGATGCCAGAACTTATCCTGTAAGGGGACCGGAAGAACCCGATTTAGAAAGAGTAGTACGCGGATCGAGAGATGGATTTGTGGAAACCATTATTTTTAATACGGCCTTAACCAGAAGAAAAGTGCGGGATCGTTCATTACGAATGGAATATATGTCGATTGGCAGAAGGTCAAAGACAGATGTATGCATTTGTTATTTGGAGGATATCGCTGATCCTAAGAAAGTAAAATTCCTCCAAGAACATTTGAATCGGATTGATACAGATGGACTGCCCATGGCAGAGAAAACGATTGAAGAATACCTAAGTGAGAAAACATGGAATCCATATCCAACTATACGTTATACAGAACGACCTGATACGGCAGCAGAACATTTATATGAAGGCCACATTTTATTGATGATCGATGGTTCTCCAAGCGTCATGATCACACCCGCAACCTTTTGGCATCATTTACAGCATGCTGAAGAATACCGACAAAAGCCATTTATTGGTGTTTATTTGCGAATGGTTCGATTTTTTGCGGTATTTGCTTCGATTTTTTTGTTACCTTTTTATTATTTATTATCGACAGAGACAGGTCTTGTGCCAGAGTCTCTAGCGTTTGTTGGTCCGAGAGAAATTGGTCTGATTCCTTTAATTGTCCAGTTTCTTATTGCCGAGGTTGGCATTGACGTCTTGCGTATGGCGGCAATCCACACGCCTTCCGCTTTAGCAACTGCCTTAGGATTAGTATCTGCGATTATCATTGGTCAAATTGCGGTGGAAGTAGGGTTATTTTCCAATGAAGTCATGCTTTATTTGGCTGTAGTTGTGATGGGGACCTATGCCACGCCCAGCTATGAATTAAGTCTGGCTAATCGTGTAACAAGGCTTATGTTACTGCTGATCACTGCGTTATTTGGGACGAAGGGGTTTGTCTTAGGAAGTACTTGCTATTTGTTATATTTGGTCCATTTAAAAACCTTTTATATTGGTTACCTATGGCCATTTATTCCCTTTGATGCAAAATCATTTTTGCAAGTTTTCATTAGACAGCCAGTTACAAGAGATTTCCAACGCCCTGTCTTTCTAAATCCACAAGATCCGGATAGGAGATAAAGTATTTTTATTTCTTTTTATAAGTGTCTTTGGTATAATATCTTAGGTGATAATTAATGAAGGATATGTATGAGGTGCGCAAGCTGTTATTACGGTTCGGCACCATTATTTATAGTGGGGACCGTTTAGCAGATTTGGAACTAATGGAAGATGAATTTATTGAATTATATCAAGTGAATATGATCACAAAAGATGAATGGTTGCAAGCAAAAAGGATTATAATGAAAGAAAAAGAAAAAACAGATAAAGGGTGAGCCAGGTGGAAAAGGATTTGTTAATTGGAATTGATATTGGGGGAACAACAGTAAAAAATGCAATTTTCACAAAAGCTGGAGAGATAGTGGCGAAATGGGAGATTCCAACGGATTTAACGAATCAAGGTGCAAGCGTCCCAGCTGATACTTGGGCCTCTATTGAAAATAAATTGGCAGAACTGGACATCAGTAAAGACCGCTGTTTGGGGATGGGAGTCGGTGCTCCAGGTTTCATTGAGCCAGAAACGGGTAAAGTAGCTATAGCAGTAAATATTGGCTGGAAAAATTTTGCGTTAAAATCTATTTTTGAAGAAATTTCTGGTTTACATGTGTATGTGGAAAATGATGCGAATATTGCCGCGTTAGGCGAGAACTGGAAAGGATCAGGGAATCAAGTAAAAAACATGATTGCCGTAACCTTAGGCACAGGAGTTGGAGGTGGCATAATCGCAAATGGTCAAATAATCAGTGGTGCTAATGGTACTGGTGCTGAAATTGGTCATATCACGGTAGAAGAGGACGGTGCATACTGTAATTGTGGCAGATATGGCTGTTTAGAAACTGTTACATCGGCAACTGGCATCGTGCGACAAGCCGAAGAATTGATTGCGGAAGGAAAGGCAGATCCATTGTTGCAACGCAAAGAGAAAAATGGAGCTATCACGACAAAGGATGTATTTGAGGTGGCAGCAGAAGGAGATACAGATTGTCAATCTTTAATAGATCATGTAAGTGAAGTGCTTGGATCCAGTCTGGCGATGCTTGCGATTATAACGAATCCAGCGAAGATTGTGATTGGTGGTGGTGTTTCTAAGGCGGGAGCTCAGTTATTGGAACCTCTAAAAGTGGCCTTTGAAAAACACACCCTTCCTCGCACGAATGAAGCTTGTGAATTTGAAATTGCGCAATTAGGAAATGATGCCGGTGTGTATGGCGGCGCATATTTGGTCTTGCAAAATAGTTAAAATATGTTACTATATATCTCATGGCATAAATGAAATGTAAATTTTTTTTAAGATTTATGAAACTTATTTGTGATATTGTTCGTCTATAATAGAGAGAGATAGACAGAGTAATAGACACTGGCCTGTGATCATAAAAATGAAATAAATACAAGATGATCATGCCAGTCAAAGTGGGACGAATTGTTTTGAGGAGGAGAAGTATGTTTAAGAAAAAGCTGCACATGCCTTTGTTTTTAATCGCAGCATTGTTATTTGGAGCCAAAACGTATATTATCTACCGTTTTATATTTAATATTTCCTTGGAGAATGCTATGCAAGAGTTGATACTCTTGATTAATCCATTCGCCACCGCCTTTTTCTTCTTTGCGTTAAGTTTATTTTTTAACAAGAGAAGGCAGATCAAGTTTATTAAATACGGGATGATATTAGGAAGTTTAATTCTGTATTTTAACATTGTGTTTTATCGTAACTTTTCAGATTTTATTACGATCCCGGTGTTATTCCAAGGAAGTAACGCAGCGGATTTAGGAAGCAGTGTGCTTGACTTAGTGAAGTTTGGAGACATTGCCTTATTTGTCGATGTTGTTATCGTTTGGCTACTTGCTAGGAAGTATGGTGAAAAATTAGCTGTTACATTCTCTAAACGCTACCGATCACTAGTCATCGCTACTTCTATTGCATGTTTAGTTGGTAACTATGTATTAGCGGAAATTGAACGTCCGCAGTTATTGCAAAGAACCTTTGACCGTGAGTATTTGGTGAAGAACATCGGTGTGTTTAACTACCATATTTATGATGCGATATTACATTCTAAATCCAAGGCTCAGCGTGTGTTCGCTGATGGTAATGAGTTAAATGATATTGCTGATTATATGAAAGAAGAGACAACAAGAAAAGGTAATGAAGACATGCACGGGATTGCCAAAGATAAGAATGTTATATTTGTCTCCCTGGAATCTTTGCAGAGCTTTGTTATTAACAATACCGTGAACGGTGAAGAAGTAACACCATTCTTAAATGATTTGGTGGATGATAGCTACTACTTTGAGAACTTCTATCACCAAACGGAGCAAGGTAAAACATCTGACTCAGAGTTTATCATTGAGAATTCACTGTATCCGTCCCCTAGAGGAGCCGTATATTTCACTCATGGTCAGAATGATTACCATTCATTACCAGAGATTTTGAATCAACAAGGTTACTATACCTCTGTGTTCCATTCCAATAATAGTAGTTTTTGGAATCGGGATGTAATGTATGATAATATTGGCTACGATCATTTCTATGATGAAAACGCCTTTGAAGTAACGGACGAAAACTCTGTTGGCTGGGGACTCAAAGATAAACCTTTCTTCAAGCAGTCAATGAAATATTTAGAACAAATGGATCAACCTTTCTATTCGAAGTTTATTACGTTAACAAACCATTATCCATTTGATTTAGCGGAAGAGGATGCGACAATTGATCAATATGATTCCAATTCGAACACACTTAATAAGTACTTCCAGACCGTCCGGTATATGGATGAATCGATCGAAGAATTCTTTACCTATTTAAAAGAATCAGGTTTATATGAGGATTCCATTATCATTCTAATGGGTGACCACTATGGTATTAGTGACTTTCACCAAAAAGCAATGAGTCAATATCTGGATGAAGATTATACAGATTATCTTCATGCTCAGTTGCAACGAGTACCTTTCTTTGTTCATATACCTGGACAAGAAGGTAAAGTGATGTCAGAAGTTTCTGGACAAATCGACGTAAAACCAACTATTCTTAACCTTATTGGTGTCGATGCAGATGAAGACTTATCCTTTGGTACAGATTTATTTAGTGAAGATAGAAAAGATTTCCTTGCTTTCCGTGACGGTAGTTTCATTACCGATGACTATGTTTACGCCAAATCACATTGCTATGACCGTGAAACAGGTGAGTTAATCGATGAGGAGAATGAAGATTCAGCGAATAACGAAGAACAAGAGGCCTGTGGTCCAATGGTAGAAAAAGTTGAGGAAGAATTAGGGTATTCTGATGAGATCATCTTTGGTGATTTATTCAGATTCTATGATTTTAAAGACGAAGAATAGCAATAAAAAAGGGATGAACTTTCGGGTTCATCCCTTTTGCTATGGCTAGGAAATAGTAGGAAGACGTGCTGTTTATGCAAGTTGGCAATCGCAAGGTAAGAGTAATGAGAACCTTTGTTTTTCTCAATTTAAGAAAAACCAGGAAAACTTCGCCCGTTCCTTTATTACGATATAAATTGAACGTATAAATGTAACAAAAAACGTATGACAAGCAAATCTTTGCTCGCATGATTACTTCGTTTGGTCTATTCGTGTGAATGGATCAAGAGCACCTATCCGATCCATGAGACATGATTTCATTCCACTTATATCATCAACTGATTCTTTCAAAGTTTATCTAGGATCTTATACTTTCCAATTAAAAAAACGCCTAGGACGGCGCTTTTTTAATTGGAAACATAGGGATGAATTAATTCCCAATACAGTGTTGCAATGGAAAAGAAACCAAACACAAGAGAAGATAAACCAGCAAATAATATGCCAAGTATATTCTGGGCTTTAAACTCACGTACTAAGCCAGCAACACACAAAATAGCTATAACAAGCACGATAAATCCTAATACCATGTTACGACCTCCTTCACTTCATAAGTTGAATATTTTTCAATTCAGACTTTTACCATTATAATATGTAAATATAACGAATTCATCATTATTTTAAATGAAAATGTCTAATTTGTCCATTAAAACATTAGGAAAGGAAGTGTTAAGAAATGATGATAACACCACTATCTTTAGGACCAATGGGAACAAACTGCTATATTATCGCTAAGGGAGTAGAGGCGATCATTGTTGATCCTTCAGGAGAAGCTAATAAGATTGCAGAAAAATTAACAGAGCTACGGGTGCAGCCATTAGCTATTTTATTAACACATGCACATTTTGATCATATCGGTGCATTAGATGAGATTAGAGAGCAATACAATATACCGGTATACCTAAGTAAACAGGAGCAAGGCTGGTTGTCTGATCCAGAAAGAAATGGTGCTTTACTCTTTGGTTTAGGAGATAAAACAGCTAAAGAGGCAGACTTCTTTTTTACAGATACAGAGCTTAGTTTTGGAAGTATAACACTGTCTTTGCGTAAAACGCCAGGACATTCTCCTGGAAGTGTTTCATTTATCTTTACAGAAGCAGAAAGTGTGATTGACGGTGACAGCCTGTTTAATAGCGGTATTGGACGAACCGATTTATTTGGCGGGGATTATGAACAATTAGAGAAGAGCATTAAAGAGGAGCTGTATTCACTACCAAGTCATTATACGGTCTATCCCGGACATGGTCCCAAAACGACGATTCAAAACGAACAGGCAAGCAACCCATTCGTAAAAGGCTAAGGGAAGGGACTCGTATATAACCCGACTCATTCCTTTGCCGTTAAACAGGACCAAAGATTGGACTGCCGATAAGATCGATGACGTAAAGTAATACTTTTTTTATGTAGTGAGTATAACTGTCTTTTCTGTGTAAGGCGAGCAGATAAAAACCCCTGATCTAAAGAAGTAAAGATCAGGGGTTTTTGGATTATTAATGTCCAAATCCAGGAACAAGAATAAAGTTGGTATAGAATGTAAAGCCAACAAAGAAAATAGTGCAATAAGCGGCAAATAAGTACATATACATTCTTTCAGATAATTTTAGATATCCAACACCCAAAAAGAAAATTGTTTGGGCTAGGAACAGGTAGGCCATTGTTTCCATATCTCCAACATAGAACATAACGGTAAAAATCCCTGTCCAAAAGGAAAGCATACGGAAGATTCGATCCATTGTTCCCCCTCCTTTTCAAATCACTATGTATCCATCTCCATCTTTACTTAAATCCGCTAATCATCAGATAACGATTGATTAGATGGAAGTCTGTTTATATTATATACGAGTCTGATGCAAATGTAAAATATCTATGGAAACAAAAAATATTTTTTATGGCATCTTTCTACCCATCGTTTTTATTTAGGATTACCAGATCTACCAAGATTATTCCTGTAGATAGAAGTTCATTTGACGAAAACCGCCAGTGTCGCTGGTAAGCTCCAACTGGTACGCTTGTCCGGCCATAGTATCAGGGATAGGAGATATGGTAATAGTGCCATCAGGGAAAGAATACAATGGGAGCAAGGAGCTTGGCTCTTCCGTCTGTATCAAGTGATAGGCTTTCTGATAAAGCATTTCCAATTTATATTGTTCTTCATTGATTTGTTGCAGTTGTTGTTGATGTTGATACTGATTGATCTGATGAAGAATAATAAAGAGCAGTAAGAACATGAGTAGGCTCGTTACAGGGAAAATAAAGCCTTGGTCATTCTGTTTGTTTTTTGAGCAGTATTTTTTCAAACTGTTCACCACGATTCGTTTTTATTCGCAGATAGAACCCTTGGTCTTGTTCTGTTATGTTAAAAGAAGCAACGTCCCGCAATAATTCTTCATGACCAGATCTGTTGACCTGTCGGCGGATTTTATGATTAAAGAATGAAATGGTAACTACTTCACCTGTATGATGGTGAAATTGCAGCAGATTTTTGTCTGTTGTAATGAAAATGGAAGATTGCGCTTCTAGTTCTATCATGTGATGAAAGTGATAAATCTCTGTGTGAGAGGAATTCTCTATTTGTTGCCATTGTAAAATAAGCTGTGTGAACCATGTTAACAAAATGATCATCAGCAGCATGGAAAGGAGAGCTTCTAACAGCATATAGCCTTTACTATTCTTGATAAAGGGTATATAAACACTTGGACGATTCTGTTTCCTTTTCATTGGTCCATGTCACACATCCTTTTAGTAAATTAGCGGAATGGGATATCTGCAATGTTAGTGGTCGATCAAGCACATCTTCATATACCGCTGTTTGATCATATTGTTTGTTTAGTAGTGCTTCCTGTATTTGATTGGATAGAAAATAAAGGGCTGCATTTTCTTCTTGTATTATTTGCTTTTCGAGCAAAATATGGTACTGAATGGGAAGTAATGTGAGACAACCGTTAAAAAAGATAGTAACAGAGAGCAGGGCTTCTAATAAATAGAAACCCTGTTGCTTATTTTTTCTCATGATAGCACCTACCTTTGCCGAAGGGACAAGTAATCAATATTCGGTTATTTGTCGTAGTAATGCTCATTGTACCAGGTTTTTTGAGATTTCCTCGGTAGGAGAAGGTGATCGTACGCCCCAGTGTTAGCGTCCGAATCACCCAAGTACGAGGGATTTCACGTTCAAGGATGATTTCCCCGGACATTTGATTCTGAATCATGTATTTATTCTGATCGGTATAGAACATTAAATGGTGCTCCTCTTTCTCCGTTAAGGCCAATTGCTGCAAATAGAAAACATCTTGATGGAATTGTTGTAGAAACCCCTGTTCTTGCCAAGTATCATACCATTTATAGGTAATATTGCTACCAATCATTAATATAAAAATGGTCATAGTAAGGACCAATAGTAATTCAACAAGTGTAAAGGCAGCTTGTGGTGCTCTCATTTATCGATAACGCGAAGCTCGTTGTTTTCTAAGCCAATTTGTTTATTACCATTACTGCACTCCAGTGTTTCTAAGTAATCTTCCTCCACCAGTACGTTCAAATCAGTAGGTTGTTCCCCATGATCAATTTCGTAAGCAAGCATTTGGTTTTCTGTCATCTGTAATAGCGCATCGCACCCTTTTGAATTAATATTCTCACTCTTATTAGCCAGATTGGGAATAAATAAAATAAGCAGGATACTGATAACGGCTAAAACGATCAGCATCTCAATTAAGGTAAAAGCCTTTGAGTTACGCATGGTATTTCCTCCTTTGATTATAAAGTATTCATATAGTCAAACATAGGCAGCATTAAGGCTAGATAAACAAATACAATAAATAGGGCGAGGATACTTAACAGAAAAGGTTGTAAAAAACTCATCCATTTTTTTAAATAGTCTTCTAATGAGGTGATCAAATGATCGGCATAGAAACTCAAATCTTTTTCGAGCTGTTGCTGATTACGATCTTTGGACATAATCTCTCCTAGTTGTGTGGTTAACAAACGACATTGGGGAAGAATAGAGGTATAACTATACCCTTGTGCCAGGTGATCACTAATCATCGCGGCATAATAATGAATAATATCACCATTCTCTTCTGCCTTCATGATTTGGAGGCACTCATTAATCATTAGACCACTTGTTAATAAACTAGATAAATGGGAGACAAACAGGTATGTGATATTCATTTGTTTATATGGCTTATAGATGGGGATCTTATCAAATAAAACCAGCTTTTGTTCCACACTAATGACTCGTCGCAGTGAATAACCAGAAAGTAGTAATATACTAATGGTTAAAACCATAATGATCACCCCATAAAATAAAAAATTAATCACTACTTTTGCCGTTGTAAAAACAAATTGGATATCTGAACTGGTTCCCATTAATTGAGAAAAGGCAGGGAAAATCGATGTTTTCATGACATACAGGATAAGGATAAAGAAGCTGAATAAAAATAAGGGGTATCGAGATAATTTTTTAAGTTTTAATAAAAAATCCTTGCGCTGTTGCAGTAACTTACAGCATTGTGCTAAACCTCTAGCCAGATGGTCATGCTGGATGGCGATCGTTAAGAAATGGATCACATCCTTATTAAAATGAACAGCTTGCAAGCTTTCAATGAATGTGTGACCTTTCTGTAAGGAGGCTTGCATGGAACTGGCAATCGCTGTATAACGTTTATCCCACATCAGTACATCTAAAGCGTCATTTAAGCTGTAACCTGTTGTAAATAGCTGTTGAAACCGATGGAGGATATAATGTTGGTCGTGTAAAGATAAGTCATGGTGTCGTCTAAATATAGTTCGTAAATCCATAAGCAAAGGCCTTTCTTTTTAATTGTTGAAAAGATGGGGTAACGCAGGAGGGTTCGTCTGCTATAACCTGATGAATCTGTTCGCGTTCTAGCAATTCCATGATGGCGGCTCGTCTTTGGCCAAATCCAGTATCATTAAGTGATAGTAATTTCATGGAAGCAACAGCAAGCAAGTGATGGTCGATTTCCAGGGGCGTAATTCCCATATTTACGAGTCTGTTGATGGTTCCCTTTCCATCGTTGGCATGTAAAGTGGATAAAACTAAATGACCTGTACTCGCGGCCCGAAAAGCAAATTGCGCCGTTTTTGCATCCCTGATTTCTCCAACCATAATAATGTCCGGGTCATGGCGTAGAGCAGCCTTGAGTCCTGCATCATAAGTTACGCCGGCTCGCTCGTTGATTTGGATTTGAATAATCTGATCTAACTGCTTTTCTACAGGATCTTCTAAGGTAATAGTCTGAAATTTATTCTGTTCCATAAAAGTCTTGAGTAAGGCATAGAGCAGCGTTGATTTGCCAGTACCAGTTGCCCCAGTTAATAATAGTAAACCGGAACGGTATTGAAGCCATTGTTGGATTTGCTGCAGTTGGAATGGAAACAAGAATAAATGTGGAAGGGTCTGCATTTGCTTTTGGGGGAGAAGACGGATCGCCAGACTTTCTACCGGAGTTGTTGGCAATAAAGATAACCGTAAGGAATAGGTATCTGCGTTGTGCTCATAGTAAATCGCACCTTGCTGTGGTTTTCGGCTTTCGCCAATATCCATTTTACCTATATACTTGTAATAGGAAAGCATCATCAAGTACTGTTGATGAGACAGAGTACTTTGGTATTGTCGCTCTCCATGACAACGGAGGAAAATGAAAACTTGTTCCTGTTGAGGGATAAAGTGAATGTCAGAAGCGCTTGATTGGATGGCTGTCTTGATCAAGCGTTTAGACAACGTGGCAGCTTTCGTCAATGCATATTTCACCTCCTGTCTATTCGTGGTACAATACATATATTCGACAAAGGGAGCTACATTCCTGCAAAGAATTAAAATTTTTTAAAGAAGTTGTATGTAAGGGGAGTTAATGATGAAAAGTCTTTATTTAATCGGGTTTATGGGTAGCGGGAAAACCAGTATTGCGGAACGATTGCATCAGAAGTTAGGTTGGGAAGTAGAGGACACGGATCAATTGATTGAGGAATGGTATCAAACGACGATCCCAACTATTTTTAAAGAGAAGGGGGAGTTGGTTTTTCGTCAATATGAAACAACCGTCTTACTGAAAACAACTCGGAAAAATACGATTATTTCTACGGGTGGAGGGATTATTGAAAAAGAGTCGAACCGTGAATGGCTGAAAGAACAAGGCAACGTTGTGTTTTTGTCCGCTTCATGGGAAGAAATTAATCAAAGGTTAATCCATGATCAAAACCGGCCGATTTGGAATAATCAAGATCGTGATAAAAAAAAGCTGTTAGCTGATCGTTTACCTCTATACAGAGAAATAGCAGATATTGTAGTGGAAACAGACGGCAAGACGGAGCATGAGATAGCAGAAGAGATTATGAATCGCTTGTTTGTATAAGTATTTAGCTGATGGGGAAGGCTATGGTTAAAAAAGATAGGAAGTGAGACCATGGCGAATAACGAATATATCAAGTATATGACGCAAAGGGTCGTCAAGTATATGGATACACCGAAAGAAGAGAGGAAACAACGGAAACAAGAAAGGAAACAATCAGAAATTGCCTATACGAACAAATGGTTTGGGGTTCTTCCTTTTGCCATCAAACTATTTATGAAAGAACGAAAAGACAAACGTCCACTCAAACGCAGATGATGAGTTGGACGTTTGTCTTTTGTATGGTTAGTTTGGCTGTAAAAATGTCTGATTGGTTTTTTCGGTTACGTAAAATAATCCGGCATTGTGTACGATTAGATGGATGTCTGGCTGCAAACGTTGTCGTAATTGCTCTTCCTCTGTAGCAAGCAGCTGCTCATCCTCCGAAAAAAAATAGTGCAGCAGCTGCAATTCCTCTTCTAAGCAAGCAATCGATTCTTTGATCCATGTCGTATCTTGATCCAGCAAATGTTGTTCTATAAAGTGAAAAGTTCGTTGGAATCCACTTCTTGGTGTGATTAGTGGAGAAATGGTATAACAATAATCCTGCATTCTTTGTCCCCATGCGATGGTCTTTAATTTATCCATCATCTGGATCGATAACGTCCCGTTGATTAGCTGTAAGCCAATGGAGTGTATGGCTTCTTTTGTCTGTTTTCCATTATATTGTACCTTTACATTTACGACTAACCAAGGTAAGAGAGCCGATCGATCCTGGTTATCTGTTTGTTCATACAGCAAGGTATACTGCGCTGATTGTGTGATATAGCGGAAAATTTGCTGTAATCTGGGACTGCCAAAATGAATCCATTCCTTTTTTCGATCTTCACTTTGCCATCCTGTGTCTAAGCTTAAAGACATCGGTTCGCCTTGTCGTCCCATTTTATCCATGTAATGCCAGTAGAAGGGACGATTCATTAACGCTTGATCTAATTCTCGTGTCAATCTTACCGTTAATCCCGTCTCCTGCTCTTTTGTGACGTGACAGTGCTGCTGAGTAAAAAACTGGTCAAGAAATCCGTGTAAATTGGTTATCATATCGACTGCTCCTCGCTATATGACTGAATGACGGCTGTTAAGTTATCTAATTTAATCTTGGATTCTCCAATCGATTGTGATTCTGCAAAAATTTGTTCAATTTCCTTATCCATTTCTCCCACTTGCAAATCACTGAGGATTTTCTCCAAATCACCAATAACATGTTCGAATAATTCAATTTTTGTATACAGTAGATTCATAATATGTTCTTCGATGGTTTCTTTGATGGCAAAATTATAAATGTGTACGTCATTTGCCTGGCCAAATCGATGGATTCGACCAATACGCTGTTCGAGCCGCATCGGATTCCATGGCAGGTCATAATTGATTAAATGATGACAGAACTGCAGGTTGATACCTTCTCCAGCTGCTTCCGTTGCGATCATTACTTGGGCATGCTGTTGGAAAAGCTGTCTCATCCAATCTTTTTTCCCTTTTTTAAAACCACCTCGATAGATAACGGTGGGTATTTTTTCTTGATGTAATAGCCATTGTAAATATATTTGTGTAGCACGATATTCAGTAAAAACAATAACCTTGGAGTCGATTTGTTTAATCAATTCTATCAACCGCAAAGCCTTGGCATGATGCGGCAGTTGCTCGATGGCAGATAGTAGCATTTGAGCTTCATGCAATTCTTCTTTCTCCGCCAACCATTTTTTTAAGGAGAGATAACAGGCTTCCCGTGAACTACAAAACTCCCGGATATAGGTCATTGCTGATACGGAAGTATAACCCTTAAAAAAAGCTTCTAAAGCCTGATATAGCTGCTGCTCTTCTTCTTTAAAAGTAACCCAGACGGTTTCGACTTGTCGTTTGGTCCAGTCAATCCCCGTTTCGGTTCGCTTATTCCTTACCATGACCTTGCTAATTAATTGTTTCAAATAAGGGTCATTATTAATGGTCTCATGCTGATATTGTTTACTGAAATCTTCAAAGGTGCCTAAGTAACCTGGTTTAAGCAAGCTGACAAGATTAAAGATATCACTTAGCTTATTTTGAACTGGGGTTGCCGTCAGCAAAAGACAATACTTTTTAGAAAGCTTTTGAACAAATTGAAAGTTCTTCGTTTTATGGTTTTTTAATTTATGAGCTTCATCTACGATTACTAGGTCATAGTTCTGTTCCAAGATGGCCTGTTGATGTCTAGCTGATTTAGCGGTATCTAATGTGGTAATCATCACATTCCCATATGACCAGTCTACCCGCTTACTAGAAGTGAGTGCCGGTATTAAGAATTTCTGATTCAATTCCAGCGCCCATTGATTAACAAGTGAGGCAGGGACCAAAAGCAAGATTTTCTGAGCAAGTCCTCTAATCATATACTCTTTTAATATTAATCCTGCTTCAATAGTTTTCCCCAGTCCCACTTCATCTGCTAATAATGCCCTGCCATTCATGTGTTGAATGACGGTTTCTGCGCACTGGAGCTGATGAGGAAGAAAGGTCATATGGGGAAGAAAGGCAGGGGCTCTTAATTCGTTGAAACTGGCTACTTTCATCGTTTCTGCAATTTGATAGGATTGCTGAAATAATTCCCAACCGACTAATTGCGAGGGATTTTGTAATGATTCTTCAAAGTTAGTAATAAATGTTTGATCTTTTTTAATATAATTATTCATTATGTCCATCCTAACCTTCCGTCTAGTTAGTATTTATTCTTGGCGAAAAGTTAGTACTTATACGTATTTTGTGTTAAAAAGTAAGGAATTATGCTGTATGCAGAGTCATTGGAAAAATAATATGTCCGTTATGAGGGCGACAATAAGGTGTTGGTAAAGGATTGGCTGGTAACAAGGACGAGTTAGCGATGTAAAAAAATCGAGGGCAGAATTGACTCATACCCTCGACTGTCTTTGTTATTGTAGTTTTTTTGTTTTTTTGATTTTACCTGTCCATTTTTTGTAGCCGCCATCTAATTGATACAATTGTTTATACCCTTGTTTATTCAATAAAAGGGCCGCTCGTATCGAACGCGAACCATTTTGACAATACAAATAAATGGGCTGATCCTTTCTTAACTCGGTTAATCGTTGTTTTAATTGGGTTAATGGAATGTTACGAGCACCCAAGATATGTCCGCCATCAAACTCCTTAGGCTCTCTTACATCAATCAGTTGCGCTTTACGATACCCTTCACGGAAATCGGCTTGTGATAAGGTAGTAAGAACTCTTCTTTGTTTAAAGTAGCGATATACAGCAAACAAAATAAAGGCAACTAATATACCAATTAAAATGTATAGTTCTGTCATACTAAAATCCCCCAATGTTTTCTATTAAATCCTCTAAGAAGGATTATACCATTTATCCGACATAAATACAGAGAAAAAAATCATTGATCATAAATGAAGGGAAACGCTTGTCTCACTATGGATTATATTGTATGATTTTATTGATACGTTAAATAAATGTAGCCGGTTTGAGTGGCGATTTTTTGGATTGTTTGCGGGACACGTCAAAGTAGAACGGCAGTTAAGGTTAATACTATTATTTTTGGAGGTTCATTATGCGTACACCGACAATGGAAGACTATATCGAACAAATATATATATTAATACATACAAAAGGGTATGCTAGGGTGTCTGCTATTGCAGAAGCCTTAGAAGTACAACCATCTTCCGTTACAAAAATGGTGCAGAAGCTGGATCGTGATGATTATTTGAATTATGAAAAATATCAAGGACTTGTGTTAACGGAAAAAGGCAAGCAAATTGGTGAGCGATTAGTCTATCGTCATGAGTTATTAGAGAAATTTCTACAGATTATTGATGTCGACGAGGCAGAAATTTATAAGGAAGTAGAAGGAATTGAACACCATTTAAGCTGGGATTCGATTGATCGTATAGGTGAGTTAGTTGCGTTTTTGGAAGATCCTGAACAATGGAAAACCTTTCAGGCATTTAAAGATAAAAATGAAAGATAAAAATAGGTAGTTCTATCAGCAGTGGCTGCTGTGTATAAATAATACAGATGCCAAGCTGATAGGAGGATAAGATGAAAATTGACGGTGTGTTTTCAGGTGGAGGTGTGAAGGCCTTTGTGTTTATTGGGGCATTACAAGCGCTCGAAGAAAAAAACATTCAATTTGAGCGGGTGGCTGGCACATCAGCAGGCGCATTATTCGCCACATTACTCGCTGCTGGCTACACCTCGAAAGAATTAAAAAAAATATTTATGGAGATCTCGCTCGATCAATTTCTCGATCAGTCTTATATAGCCAAATTATTTCCTTTTCTCAAATGGATAACGTTATACCAAACCATGGGATTATATAGAGGGAATTATTTTGAAGAATGGTTACGAAAAAAGTTAAGTGATAAAGGAATTCTTACCTTCGCAGACATACCTGCCGATAAATTAAAGATTGTTGCTGCCGATTTAACCTTCAACCAGATCGCTGTATTTCCAGATGACTTGAAAGACCACTATCATATTGAAGCAGACTATTTTCCAATTGCAAAGGCTGTGCGCAGTAGCATTTCCATACCTTATTTCTTTCGGCCGGCGAAAATGATTAATCCATTAACAAGACAGCGAAGTTATCTCATTGATGGAATGATTCTAAGCAATTTTCCACTGTGGATTTATGATCAGCACGATAAACAGCGGACAAGACCGATATTAGGCATGCAATTAACGGATCCCAATCAACACGACCAAAAGCGGTCGATTGAGAATGCGATTGACTTATTAAAGGCGACCATTGATACTATGCGCAAAGCCTTTGATACGAGGTATATATCCGAAAATATTGCCAAGGATATTTTGTTCTTTCCTGTAAAGGACATAAAAGCAACGGATTTTCATCTTACAGACAAACAGAAATTAGAGTTGATTGACTTTGGTTATCGACGTACTCAAGCATTCTTAATGAAATGGCCATAGAATGTGACCTTCGTTTTATAACGAGGCACGATTCTTCTTTTTGTCTTTATTCCCCTCAATCACCGTGAGATGTGTAGCGCGTTTTTTCGTTACCTTCTTGGTTGGTTGAGGTTTCTTTTTGTTGAACGATGATGTCACAGGAGCACCTTTACTTGGTGGTACTGTTTTATATCTTTTTTTTGATTGTTTGACGGCTTTGCGATATTTTTTCAGGTCATCTGTAGCAGCAGTACGTCTTTTGATGACAAACACATAGAGTAAACCAAATATAGCAGCCCCTATTGCTAGAGAGATAAATAGGCTTATGAAGAAACCTAACGCGTCAGATAGCAACATATTGATCAACCCAATTCCAGCTAAACCGATTAGAATATAGATAATGGTAGACATGATATTTCGTCTCATAGCAATTCCTCCTTATTATCATTATACCCAATAATTACTATAATATATACAATGTTAACAGAAAATTCAACACATAATAAGCAGGAATCAGATAGCATGAATGATGGAGAATTGGACAGCCTATCTCTTAGAGGTGATAATCTATGAGAAGGATTCAACATAAGGAACAACAGAATCAAAAGACCAATATGATCACGAAAACCATTAGTGCTGGTTTCTTTGGTGCGATTATTTGGGGAACGCTTGCCTCGCTGGCTGGCTTTTTTAATTTTACTGCGATTTCCCCTAAAAGCTTGATGTTGCGATCCTGGCTGCAACAGGCTTGGGCTGATCGCTGGCTGGGGGATATTGTATCGGTATTACTGCTTAGCGTACCATCTATTCTCGTTGCATTTGTTTATTATGCTTTGTTAAAGAAATATAATGGAATGCTTCCAGGATTTATCATGGGTTTTGTGCTTTGGTTTCTCGTATTTTGGTTAATGAATCCATTATTTTCGAACATAAAACCTTTTTATCAGTTAGATAGTAATACCATTTTAACAACGATGTGTTTGTTTGTACTCTACAGTGTCTTTATTGGTTATTCGATTTCTTTTGCTTACCATCAGCATAAGAATGAACAAAGTTAAGCACTTTATGTTACTATGGAATAGGAAAACTTTATGGACGGGGTGAGAAAGATGGGGAATGTGTTATTATTAAATGGTCCTAATTTAAACCGTTTAGGCAAAAGAGAACCAGATATCTATGGGGATACTACCTTAGAAGATATAGAGCAGCGAGTTAGGCAACAGCTAGCCGCCAGCTCATGGGGAATGGATTCAAAACAGTCCAACCATGAAGGGGACTTGATTGATTGGATTCATCAAGCAGAAGATAGCTATGATGGGATTATCTTTAATCCGGGTGCTTATACGCATACAAGTATTGCCATCCGTGATGCCATCAGTTCTGTTACCGTCCCTGTCATTGAAGTACATATTTCAAATGTTCATCAACGAGAAAGCTTCCGGCATGTGTCAATGCTGGCTCCCGTATGTGCAGGACAGATAGTGGGGCTTGGGGTGAAAGGTTATGAACTGGCAGCAAGTTATTTTATCTCATAAACTGGTTGTTGATACAGCAACCGAAGTGGTATTTTGTTTATCATTTTAGAAAGAGAGGAGTTATCACATGAAACGACTAGAGAAATTGAGACAGCAAATGAAGCAAGAAGAGCTAGAGGGATTATTGATTACGAGCTCGATTAATCAAAGATATATGACTGGATTCACCGGAACTGCTGGTGTGGTCGTCGTGACGCAAAATAAGGCAGTGTTTATAACAGATTTTCGCTATATGGAACAAGCCCATCAACAAGTGACGGATTTTGAGATTATCGAGCACCAAGGTCCGATACAAAAAACGGTAGACGAATGGGTGAAAGCACAGGCTATTAGTTCCATTGGGTTTGAAAAAAATGACTTAACCTATGGACAGTATGAACTGTATAAACAAGCCTTGTCAGTACAGCTTGTTCCTTCTGACGGACTCATTGAAAAAATACGTCTGATAAAGGATCCGGCTGAGCTTGATATATTAAAAGAAGCCTGTAAAATTGGAGATAAAGCTTTTGAGCACATCTTGTCGTACATTAAACCAGGAGTGAAAGAGATTGACATCGCCAATGAATTAGAGTTTTTTATGAGAAGACAAGGAATGACTTCTTCAAGCTTTGATACAATTGTTGCTTCTGGCTATCGATCTGCTTTGCCTCACGGTGTCGCGTCAGATAAGCAAATTCAATCAGGTGAACTAGTAACACTTGATTTTGGCGGTTGGTATCACGGATACAGCTCTGACATGACGAGAACCGTTGCGGTAGGAGAAATTTCGGAAGAATTGACTGCTATTTATCACATTGTTTTAGATGCGCAAATGAAGGGTGTGGCAGGTATTAAGCCTGGCATCACTGCTGCTGAGGCGGACGCTCTAACTAGGGATCATATTAAGGAAAAAGGTTATGGCGATTATTTTGGTCATTCTACTGGTCACGGTTTGGGAATGGACGTCCATGAAGCACCAGCCTTGTCTTTTCGTTCAGATGCCGTGTTAGCCGAAGGGATGGTCGTAACGGTGGAACCAGGAATTTATGTACCTCAGGTAGGCGGCTGTCGAATTGAAGATGATATTGTTCTTACCGCAGAAGGCAATCAGCGTTTATCTCACGCACCAAAAGAATTAATTTATGTCCCAAATGATTAACCATGGAAATGATCAACCATAGCACTAATCGACATGAGTATTTTAGAGGAGGAAATAGCAATGATATCAGTAAATGATTTTAAAACGGGATTAACCATCGAAGTGGATGGTGACATTTGGCAGGTGTTGGATTTTCAGCATGTGAAACCAGGAAAAGGAGCGGCGTTTGTTCGTTCCAAATTGCGTAACCTTCGTAATGGCAATATTCAAGAAAAAACCTTCCGTGGTGGTGAAAAAGTAAACCGAGCGCATATTGAAAATAGTAAAATGCAATACTTATATGGCTCAGGAGATATGCACACTTTTATGGATACCCACACTTATGAACAGACGGAACTTCCTACTAGCCAAATCGAGACAGAATTACAATTTATCAAAGAAAATATGGAAGTAAACATTTTGCAGTATGAAGGGGAAACGATTGGAGTGTCTCTACCTAATAACGTGGAATTAACCGTCACCGAGACAGAGCCGGGAATAAAAGGGGACACAGCAAGCGGAGGAACCAAGCCAGCAACTCTTGAGACAGGATTGACAGTTCAAGTGCCATTCTTTATCAACGAAGGAGACGTACTGGTTATCTCCACCGCAGACGGAAAATATGTTTCTCGTGCATAATCTTTTAAATAGCAACTACCAAGTATGATGATATACTTGGTAGTTTTTTTATGTTAAGCAGGAAGCAAGCCTATTACTTTGACTACAATCTTTGTTGAAGCGGCTTTGATTTGGAAATAAGAGGCGATACGAAAAATATAAACGTCACCTCAGGCTGTGTTGATGGTTAGGGATCATCATACGTTTCTATCTACCCTAGCTTATCGCTCATGAACTAATTACCCTGTTTGATTTTTCTAACCAGGTAGGCAAGATTATAATCCTAGATATAATAAAAATTGGAATGATTCTGACCTTGAATGAACAAGCAGTTCAGTGACTTCTTTGAGTGGTCGGTAAAGGACCGGACGGAGTTTGCCCAGTTTTTCTTAATGCAAAAAAATAATAGCTAAAGTTATACAATATCCTACCCCACTCCAATTCCTTTTCTTGATTTCCCACTTTGGTTATATCTAGTATTTCTATGCATAGAATATAAATAGAATAAGAAATGAAATGAGGAATATCTCATGGAAAGTGTATTATCCATCCTTCCCAAACCAATCGCAGCAGCCGTTAAAGCATTTATGAACCAAAATAGCTTTGATATCCAAGAAATCAGGCTCCGAGTCAATCACCCGGTGGAGATGAACGATGGCAAACGAGTCAAGTGGCTGTCGGAAGCCTATTTTAGTCAGGAGGATGCCCGCCTTTTTTTGAATAAGATCAGTGATTTTTCCTTATATCGTTTGGAAGAAGAGTTAAGGCATGGTTATATCACGATTGCAGGCGGTCATCGTATCGGTATAGCTGGTTCTGTCATCGTAGAGAACAAGAAGGTGAAGGCAATCCATTACGTCAGTTCCTTTAATATTCGCATTGCCAGCCCGAAATTTGGTGTGGTCAAGCCTTATATTCCGTATCTAGTTGAAGAGACCGTCTTCAACACCTTGATCATTGGGCCGCCACAAGCTGGCAAAACAACCTTTCTCCGGGATTTTGCCAATTATTGCGCTGCCGCTAATTCTAAACAGGCTTTGAAAACGGCGATTGTAGATGAACGTTCCGAAATCTGTGGTTCGATTAACGGAGTGCCTCAGCATCTGTTTTCCCCGAGAATCGATGTCTTGGATCAATGTCCGAAAGCAGAGGGAATGATGATGCTGATACGATCGATGTCGCCTGAGGTCATTGTTGTGGATGAGATTGGCAGTGCCAAAGATGCGGAGGCCATTGATGAAGTAATTCATGCAGGTGTTCAATTAATCAGTACCGCACACGGCAGATCTTTAGCTGATATAAAGAAACGTCCCGCCATGCAAGCGATCTTAGAAAAGCAGATTTTTCAACGTTTTGTGATCTTATCTAACCTTAATCAAACGGGAGAAGTCGTAGAAATTTGTAATGAACAGGGTCAAGCCTTGTATCAAAAGAATGTGACCATATGTTGAAATTAGTGATTTCATTGAGTATTATCATATGCTTAACTTGGCTTGGCCATGAATATGCCATTCGATTATCTAATCGACCCAGGTATCTCCGGATGTTTAAACATGCCTTACAGATTCTAGAGGCAGAGATTGTGTATAGTCAAGTCACTGTCAAAGAAGCGTTGTTCCATATCGCTCGCCAGACAGAACCGCCAATTAACCGATTGTTTGAACGTATAGCAGACGATATTCAGCCAGATCAAGAAGAGCTATTTCCGATTTGGAAAACCCACCTTATTGAATTCGCTCGTGCACAATCCTTAACCGAGCAAGATGTGGAGGTTCTTAAACAATTCGGCAGGACATTGGGACAGCACGATATCATTCAACAACAAAAATATATTCGTTTAACGATCCAGCATCTGGAACGTAATTTAGACGAAGCCAATCAGTTAAAACAGCGCTATGGTAATATGTCTAGAAGTATTGGTTTTTTAGTAGGTGTTTTTATTGTTTTACTCTTGTTATAGAGAGGAGTTATTCCATGCTTGGAGACACTAGTATCCTCTTTCAAATCGCTGGAATTGGAATTATTGTGGCAATGATTCACACGATCTTAAAGCAAATGGGAAAAGAGGAATATGCACAATTTGTTAGTCTGATTGGTTTTATCATCGTATTGCTGTTTGTATTAAACAGCATATCTGATTTATTCCAGCAGATTAGATCCGTATTCTTTTTAGAAGGATAAATGTCTATGGAAATGTTAGAGATTATCAGTATCGGGGTCGTTGCAACTATTTTGTATCTTTTGCTAAAGGACAAGCAGCCGAGTATTGCTTTTTTAATCGTTATCATCACAGTCATTTATCTGTTTGTGTTTGCCATCCAGTATGTGAAAGAAATCATTGATTTGATTGTATATTTGGGAGAACAGGCGAACATTCATCAAGTTTATATTAAAACGATCTTGCAAATCATTGGTATAGCTTACATTACAGAAGTTGGCGCCAATATTGTGAAGGATGCCGGCTTAGAATCTATCGCCGTAAAAATTGAAATGACAGGAAAGGTAATTATTCTTATTCTGGCCATTCCCATTTTTAAGTCATTGATCGAGACCATTATATCTATATTTCCAGTTGCCTAGTGAGGATGAGTAGAAATGCAAATGATCAGAACTTCTGCATTCATACTAATCATCATGTTGATAGCCCCAACCATGAAGTTGTATGCTGCCGAACCAACGTATTCCTTAGACCCTTATAAGGATATGCTAGAAGAGAGTGAACTAAATGACTATTGGCAATATATAAGTGATGAGTACCAGCAATCATTTCCGCGATTAAGTAAAGAAAACATCTGGCAAGTGGTCAAAGGAGAAAGCAATCTGACTTTAAGAGATTGGGTCAAGGGCTTTCTAAATTACTTGTTATTTGAAATAGTAGAAAACGGTAAGTTATTAGCTACCTTAATGCTATTGACCTTATTTTGCTTGATTTTACAAACCATTCAAAATGCTTTTGAAAATCAACTGGTGAGTCAGGTAGCCTATGCTGTTGTCTATATGATGTTAATTATAATGGCCTTGCGGAGTTTTCAGCTTGCGTCTGATTATGTCCTAGATACGGTAAACATGTCTGCGGATTTTTTGATTGCCTTAATTCCCATGCTGCTCGGTATCTTGGCTTCCTTAGGTAATTTGGTGACCATCTCTTTTTTTCATCCGATTATTATTTTCTTAATTCATACGAGTATTTTTGTTATTTCCAAAATAGTGATTCCCTTTATCTTTTTTTCCGCGATCCTGCAGGTGGTTAGTACGTTGAATAGCGAATATAAAGCGACCAAACTAGCAAATCTTATCAAAAATGTCGCGATTAGTATTATGGGAATTCTATTAACGATTTTTTTAGGGGTTATTTCGGTGCAGGGGGCTGCTAGTGCGATACAGGATGGAATTGCGATGAAGACGGCTAAGTTTGTAACGGGGAATTTTATTCCGGTTATTGGGAGGATTTTCACGGATGCGACGGATACCGTGTTAAGTGCAACCATCTTGATCAAAAACGGAATAGGTATCGTCGGGATTATCGTATTAATTGCGATGGTGATGTTTCCGGCTATCAAGATATTTGTGATTGCCTTGATGTATAAACTAGCTACTGCTATTTTACAACCCATTGGAGAGGGGCCCGTCATTGAATGTCTCGATATTATCGGTAAGCATATTCTATATTTGTTTGCTGCCTTATTATTAGTCACATTTATGTTTTTCTTTACGATTGTGATCTTGATTATTTCAAGTAATATCACCATGATGGTGCGGTAAGGGAGGACAAGCCAATTGAATTTCTAACTAGTTGGATTCTACAAATTATTATTTATATGCTGTTGGCAATGGTTGTTCATTTGTTATTACCCAACTCCCAGTTAAAGCAGTATGCCCGACTTGTGATTGGTTTGCTGCTCATTTTGGTTATCTTACAGCCTTTACTTGCCTTGTTGGATATTGATATTCCAACGATGTCCGACGAGATGATGCAGATAACGGAAGGCTCGGTGGATGAGCAATTAATAGAAAGTCAAGTAGATAAGCAAAAAAGTGAAATAGAAGAGGTACAAACTGCATATATATTAGATGAGATGGTTGTCCAAATGCAATATGTAGCAGAGGAGGAATTAATCGAGACATATGCTTATCAAATGGATGATTTAGATGTTACTTGGAACAATCCACAACAAATAGAAGATTATAAGCCAGAGTATATTCAGGCAACATTAGCCAAACATGAAGACCAAACCTCACCTATTGATGAAGTGAAGATCCAAGTAACAGATCCACCGGAAAAGCCAACTTCAGAACCAGACAACAGTGAAGAGATACAGGCATTTCTGGCTGAAAAGTGGGGAGTAGACCAAGACATGATAACCGTGATATGGAAGGAGGAGTAATGTGCCCAAATGGCTGGAGGGGATTGTTTCCAATATGAAAGGGAATGGCAAGAAACCAACGAAAGTACAATATATTGTGCTGATTGTATTAGGGGCTGTTCTCATTTTAATTATTAGTAACCTGTTTAGTAAAGATGAAGCAGACGAGCCCAATATGGAACCACCAAGTACAATCACTGCCCCGGATGATGAAGAGGCGTGGAAGCAAACACCTGCCTCTAATGCCACCGCTGAGATAGCTGATTTAGAAGCCTCATATGAGGAAGATTTAGGACAGCTATTAGAAAAAATAGAAGGCATTTCTGATGTAGAAGTCATGGTGAACCTAGATGCCACGAAGGAACAAATCTATCAGAAAAACCTTATTATCGGTACACAAGTGACCAATGAAACCGATCAAAACGGTGGAAATAGAAAGATTGATGATGAAACCAGGGAGCAAACGATTGTGATTGTCCGACAAGGGGAGAAGGAGATTCCACTTCTGGTACAAACCAAAAAACCAAATGTCAGAGGAGTATTGGTGGTTGCCAATGGAGTGGACAATCTAGAAGTGAAGAAATGGGTCCATGATGCTGTTTCGAAGGTGTTAGATGTACCGGTACATCGCGTGTCCGTCATGCCGAAAAAATAATAGGGGGATTAAAATGATTAAAAAACAAACGATTTGGTTATTAACGATGTTAAGTCTGATGATTGTATTAAGTGTCTATTACTTGAATGCACCTAGGGATGGGGAAATGGCACTTTTTGATGACCAAGAACAGGATGAATTAACTGGAGAGACAATTAGTTCTGAAGAAGTCGATCAAGTGTTGGATCAGGATGGAGAGCAACAAGGGGACGCAGCAAAAGAAGAGGATGGAACCACTGCAGCGAATTTGGATGAATATTTTGCTTCGGTGCGAACGGAAATAAGTAATCAACGCAGTATGGAAAAAGAACGACTAGAATCGATTGTCGCATCAAGTGAGAGCAGCTCAGATGAAGTAAATCAGGCTTATGAAGCAATGAAAGAAATCGAAATGTTAGATGTTAAAGAAGGAAACTTGGAGGCTCAATTGAAAGCAGTAAGTGGTTATGAAGGGGTACTGGTTCGCAACGTATCTGATAATAATTTAGTAGTTACCGTTCAAGCGGACAATTTAACAGCAGAGGAAGCCAATCAGATTATGCTGGAAGCACAAAATGAATTTGGTGACGTGAAAGTAGATGTCGAGTACCATGGAAATGAAGGATAACAGGACAGATCAGACGATATATTACAAAATCGGGGAAGAGACACTTAGGGCTCTTCTCCGATTTGTGTGTGCTCCATAAAAATGATATAGAGAATTCTCTAGTTCGTCAGATAGTGATGTTGTCCGCTTTTTCACCTGTGGTATCAAGCTACGTTCAATGTTTATTAAGTAAGAGGAACTTCTTAATTTACTGGAGCTAAAAAACAATGGTTGCAGTTTAGAAGAGGATTGCGTAAAATGTTAAAAGAAGATCTTAGTACCTGTTATTAAGTGTATTAAATGATGGAGGAGTGCTAGCATGTTAACAATACATGAAATTAATCAACTAATTGAACAATTAGACCAATCATCTATTGATGAATTTTCTTACGAGAGTAATGGAGAAAAAATTAAACTAAAGAAGAATAAGCAACAGTCCGTACAAACGACTCCGCAAACTGCTGTTACAACAAAAGAAGTTCCACAAGTGGCGCGAGCAGAGGAACTAATGACACAAGAGCTTCAAACAAGTCAGCAAGAAGTAAAGGAAGAGCCACAAGCAACCACAACAGACTATGATCAAGAGATCGTAGCGCCAATGGTTGGAACCTTCTACAGCTCTCCATCACCAGATCAGCCTGTCTATGTTCAGGAAGGTGATAAAGTGAAAGATGATACCATTGTTTGTATTGTAGAGGCCATGAAATTATTCAATGAAATAGAAGCAGATGTAAGTGGAATCATTACTGAAATATTAGTAGAAAATGGTGAGCTGGTGGAATATGGTCAGCCACTATTCCGAATCAAGAAGGCATAAGGGGATGACATTGTGATAAAAAAACTGTTAATTGCTAACCGGGGAGAAATAGCTGTACGAATTATTCGTTCCGCTAAAGAATTGGGGATAGAAACGGTAGCAATTTATTCAGAAGCAGACAGTGAGGCACTCCATGTACAATTAGCTGATGAGGCGTATTGTATTGGGCCGAAATTAAGTACAGACAGCTATTTGAACTTTACCAATATCATGAGTGTTGCTACATTAACGGAAACGGACGCCATTCACCCGGGGTATGGGTTTTTATCGGAGAATGCTGATTTTGCTGAAATATGTGCAGCTTGTAATATTACCTTTGTAGGACCAAGCGCTTATGCCATTCAAAAAATGGGAACGAAAGATGTTGCCAGAGAAACAATGAAAGAAGCAGGAGTTCCTGTAGTACCTGGATCTAATGGTATTATTGCGGATGAAGAAGAGGGAAAGAAAGTTGCTGAGCAAATTGGTTACCCGGTCATTATCAAGGCGACAGCTGGCGGTGGTGGTAAAGGGATTCGAGTAGCACGGACAGAAGAAGAACTGGTCAAAGGGATTCAAGTGACGCAAAATGAAGCGGAAAAATCCTTTGGGAACCCAGGGGTCTATTTAGAAAAATTCATAGAGGATTTCCGACATGTGGAAATACAAGTACTGGCAGATAATCATGGCAATGTGATTCATTTGGGCGAAAGAGATTGTACAATTCAGCGCCGCTTGCAAAAATTGATTGAAGAAACACCATCACCAGCCATCAGCGAATCTATGCGTGAACAAATGGGAGAGGCAGCTGTTAAGGCTGCCAAGGCGGTAGATTACTCTGGGGCTGGAACTATAGAGTTTATCTTTGACCAAAAGGATCAAACCTTTTATTTTATGGAAATGAATACACGCATTCAAGTGGAGCATCCCGTTACTGAAATGGTTACAGGAATTGATTTAATTAAAGAGCAGCTGTATATTGCCGATGATCAAGTATTACGTTGGAAGCAGTCGGATGTTACGTTTAATGGCTGGGCAATGGAATGTCGTATTAATGCGGAAAACCCAGTTAAGGATTTCATGCCTTCCCCTGGAACTATTGACTTGTACTTAGCACCTGGAGGATTTGGTGTGAGAGTCGATTCGGCTGCGTATCCGGGTTATCAAATTCCACCCTACTATGATTCCATGGTAGCCAAGCTGATTACATATGGTTCGACTAGAAAAGAAGCAGTCGATAAGATGAAGCGGGCGCTAGAAGAATTTGTTATTGAAGGGGTCTATACTACTATCCCGTTCCATCGCAGAATGATGGCGCACCCTGTCTTTGTGGAAGGTGATTTTAATACGCAATTTTTGGATAAGTATAGTATAATGGAGGAAGAGTAACCAATAGACAAAGGGGGATCATCATGGCTGAAGATCAATTATTAAGTGTTGGTGAATCAACATTACTAGGCAAAGTAGAGATTGCTCCTGACGTATTAGAGGTTATTGCTGGAATTGCCACCGAAAAGGTTGCTGGTGTAGCGAACATGAGAGGGAATTTTGCTGCTGGTGTAGCAGAACGTTTAGGTAAGAAAACACATGGTAAGGGTATTAAATTAGATTCTACAAAAGAAGTTATTACGATGGATGTCTATATTGACATTCTGTTTGGGTATACGATCCCGACCATAGCATACAAAATACAACAACAGGTGAAACAAGCTATTGAGAACATGACAGCTATTCGGATAGCTGAAGTGAATGTTCATGTTGTTGGTGTGCACACGGTGACAAACGACGAAAAAGAAACAGGATCTTAACATGATATGGATGAATAGATAGAAGCCTTGGACGATACCAAGGTTTCTATTTTTATATGGGTAATTGAATTTGAAAAAATTTTATATTCCCCAGCGGAAGCCAACCACGTAGACGTGTGAGTCGTTCGCAGGCTAAAATCGTGACGTCCAGTCACAACGCCTGCACTTGCACGTCCTGTGCATCGCAGCACGAGCTGAAGATCCACTTGGAAAAGTGTTTTTCTTTTTCAAGTTAGCTGAAGCCATGCGGAAAGCGAAGGTCTTGAGTGGAGTTGTCGTGCACACTTATTCTCTCAAAATGACAACTAAGATGTTTAATATAATCCGTATTATCGGCAGTGTATCTAGTTTGAATAGTAATAAAGGATCGGCTGGAATTTGCCCGATTTTATCCTATAGTTAAGAAAGCAAAAAGGTGTCAGCAATAATGGATTAAACGACTTTAACACCGAAATAGCCGTTCGTGGTTAATTGGTAGAAAGCATATAACCTTCTTTGCAGTGAACGTCTAATATTTTTACTAGTGGGTAGTAGCAATCATGAATAGAACGTGGTATCATTTGGTGAGGAAGAATAGATCGTGATAAGGAGTAGAAGAAGTTCATGAAACGAAGAACAGCACGTGAGAAAGCATTGCAGATATTATTTTCGTTAGACGCAGAAGAATACGATGTCCAAACAACAAAGGAGTATATTCTGGAAGAGGACGAACAAGATCCTTTCTTGCTACAGATTGTGGAAGGTGTTATACAACACCAAGTTGAGATTGATCAAAAAATTAAAAATCATTTAGAAAAATGGACGATAGCGCGAATAGCTGTCGTAGAAAGAACATTACTGCGAATGGCAACGTATGAATTATTTTACTATAAAGATGCGCCAGAGAGTGTTATCATTAATGAGGCAATAGAATTAGCGCACATTTTTGGTGATGAAAAATCGGGCAAGTTTATCAATGGCGTATTATCTAAAATGATGAAATAGGGGGAATCTTTGGTGACTGCAGAAGTGATTTATGGGAAAGAATTAGCTCAATCATTGCGAGATGACATGAAAGAAGAGGTGGAAGCCTTGCGGTTAAAGGGGATCATACCTGGTTTAACCGTTGTTTTGATTGGTGATGACCCTGCCTCCAAATCTTATGTCAAAGGAAAGCAAAAGGCCTCTGACTATGTAGGTGTCGCTTCGGAATTAATTGAACTTCCTTCTTCTACCAGCCAAGAAGAATTATTGACATTAATCGATGAATTAAATAGTAAAACGACAGTGAATGGTATTTTAGTTCAGCTGCCATTACCAGCACATATTGATGAACAAATGATTATTGAAGCTATTTCGCCGGAAAAAGACGTTGACGGCTTTCATCCTGTTAGTATTGGTCGGATGATGACCGGTAAGGATACCTTTTATCCGTGTACACCATACGGGATTATTCAGATGCTGAAATCAAAACAGATTGACATAGAAGGAAAACATGCCGTTATTATTGGTAGAAGTAATATTGTTGGAAAGCCAGTGGGACAATTATTGCTGGGTGAGAATGCAACGGTAACCTACTGTCATTCGCGCACGAAAGATATGGCCAAGTTTATTGCGGATGCTGATATTTTGATCGTAGCGGTAGGTATCGCTCATTTTATCAATGGCGATCATATCAAAGAAGGAGCAGTAGTCATTGATGTAGGTGTCAATCGTGTAGAAGACGGTTCTTTAACTGGTGATGTAGATTTTGAATCAGCTAAGGAAAAGGCTGGTTTTATTACACCAGTACCTAAAGGGGTTGGCCCAATGACAATTACCATGCTGATGCACAACACGATTAAATCAGCAAAAAAAGCAAACGGCTTGTTGTAAAGTGAAACCAGCTTCTGTTCGTTTAGAAAAATGCTTATGAGAAATATGCTGTTATCCTTATCGAACGCAAGGATAATGACGACCGTAACGCTTTATATTGAGGCGTGTCCCAATATCCGAAAAAGACTGAGAACTTTAAGCCAACGCAAAAATTTGGTGTGTTATTTTAGTTGAGCTTTTTGAACATCCTTTCCAAGGTCATTCTCCAAAAGAAATGACCTTCTCTCCCATCGGATAAACTGAATGTAAAGGAATGAGGGCGTGGAAGATCAATATTTATCTGTAACAGCATTAACCAAATATATTAAAAAGAAATTTGATGTGGACGAGCATTTGAATGAGCTTTGGTTAAGAGGGGAAATCTCTAACTTCAAGCATCATTCCCGTGGTCATATGTATATGACCATAAAAGATGATTATGCAAGCATTAGAGCCGTCATGTTTCAAAGACAGAATCATCATTTGAATTTCCAACCGGAAAGCGGCATGACTGTATTGATCAAGGGATTTGTCAGTGTGTTTGAATCACAAGGTCAGTATCAGTTGTACATTCAAGAGATGCAGCCAGATGGTATTGGAGCCTTTTATTTGGCTTATGAACAGTTAAAAGAAAAATTGAGCAAAGAAGGTTTATTCGACAAGATACATAAACAGCCATTACCTAAGTATCCTCAAAATATAGCAGTGATTACTTCTCCTACCGGTGCAGCCATTCGAGATATCTTAACAACATTAGAGAGACGCTATCCGATTGCAAACGTACTGATTATCCCTGTCCTTGTACAAGGAAAACAAGCGCCATCCTCGATCGTGAAAGGGATTCAGCAAGCAAATAGTATACCAGAAATAGATCTTATCATTACAGGACGTGGTGGCGGTTCACTGGAGGAACTGTGGAGTTTTAATGAGGAGGAAGTAGCACGTGCTATTTTTGCTTCTGATCTGCCTGTCGTTTCTGCAGTTGGCCATGAAACGGACGTGACAATCAGTGACATGGTTGCCGATTTACGTGCGCCTACTCCAACGGCAGCTGCCGAACTGACCGTACCATCACAGCTGGATTTAATGGAGAAGATCAAGCAATCAGAGCAAACGATGCTGCAGTATATACGCAACAAACTGCAACTATTGCAAGATAAGGTAAAGTCGATCAATAATTCGTATGTATTTAAATATCCAGAGCGTCTAGTGTTGGAAAAGGAGCAGCGTTTGATTGATCAGACAGACAGACTGTCGAAACAATTGGAGAGAGTCGTTCAACGTAAACAAGAACATTTACAATTTGTTGATACCCGTTATGAACGTCTAGATCCATTGAGACAGCTATCTAAACAGCAGGAGCAGATAGAGGAAAAGTATAACAGGCTGCAACGGATTACCAAGCAGCAATTTGAACAGAAACGGAACCAGTTCTCCAATACATTGATGCAGTTAGATTTACTTAACCCGGTTCACATTATGAGAAGGGGTTATTCTGTAACCTATAATCAAGAACAGCAAATCATTAAGAGCGTAGAACAAGTGCAGCCAGAAGAGGGAGTTACGATACAATTACACGACGGAGAACTGGACGCGACGATTATTGAAACGAGAAAGGGAGATTCAAGTGACGGAATCGAATGAGCAATTATCTTTTGAGGAAGCCTTAGAAAAGTTAGAAGCTATTGTCCATAAGATGGAAGAAGGAGAAGTACCTTTAGAACAGGCGATGGCTTACTACACGGAAGGAGCCAAACTGTCAAAGATATGTCATGATAAATTGGCTAGTGCAGAAAAACAAATGAAGGAATTACTCACGGAGGATAACGATCGTAAACCTTTTACCATTGAGGGACAGGAGGAAGAATAGTTGAATTCGTCCATTGAAGAATTATTAACATCCGAACAACAGCTTATAACGGAAGCCATTACAAGCAAAATTGAGTCATTACCTATTCCAAAGCGGTTAAAAGATTCTGTCCTATATTCCGTACAGGCAGGAGGAAAACGCATTCGCCCGATATTGATGAAGTGGACTGTTGCTGCACTCGGCGGAAATATTGCTCGAGTGTATCCAGCTGCTGTTGCCTTAGAAATGATTCACACCTATTCTTTGATTCATGATGATCTGCCATCCATGGATGATGATAAGTTTCGGCGCGGGCAGCTTACCAATCATAAGAAATTCGATGAAGCCACTGCCATTTTAGCAGGTGATGGTTTATTAACAAATAGTTTTTTTATGGTGAGTAATTCTGATCAATATACCCCTAAGGAAAAAAGTTATCTTATTAGCCTGCTTGCAGAAGCAAGCGGATTAACAGGAATGGTAGCAGGACAATATTTGGATATGCAGGCAGAAAACCAGGAAATCACCATCGATGAATTGGAAGAGATTCACCGTCTAAAAACGGGTGGTCTTATTTCATTTGCGATAGAAACGGGCGGTTTCATAGCGGGTGTAACGAATCAACAACAGTTGCTTTTAAAAGACCTCGGTGATTGCTTAGGGCTTATCTTTCAAATCCAAGATGATATTCTGGATGTGGAAGGTGATCAGGCCTTACTTGGCAAACAAGTAGGAAGTGACGTGAGTAACGAAAAAAGCACCTATACGAGTATATTAGGCGTTGATGGAGCCAAACAGCATAAAGAACGTTATGTCCAAAAAATGAAGGGTATTTTAAGCCAGCTTCATTTAACAGACTCTGACCTAGCCCAACTTTGTCATTATATAAGCGAACGTAATCAGTAATGATTGAGGAAAGAGTGATAACATGTTATACTATAATTAATGGCGTGGAGTGGTGCAGTATTCTAGTCGATCCGACGTTTCTGAAGGCGAGCCTAAAAATTCGCCAAAGGGCACATCGATGAAGTTCCTTGTGCTGGCTTGAGCCGCCCAGGCTTGGGTTGGTGCTGGGAGTTAAGGTTGAAGGGCGATCCACAAAGGCATGTGGGCGACGACCCTCCTTCCGCGGAGGCCCATCTCTGTATTTCTTGTTTAGCCAAACAAGGAGTATGGACTGGGGTATGAACCTACGGAGCAAGGATATGGGATATGCTTGTTCGTAGCGTAGCCTGCCTTGAGTGGTACGAAGGGGATTACAGGTAAGAAGATGCCTTGTATTAGGTGGCCACTAATATGAAGTGCTTTTTGTATGAAATTCGTACTGCAAAAGAGGCTAGGGGGCGTTTAAAGATTGCCGAGGAAATCTCCTAGACTGTTCCAATCGGACATTTAAAAGGGATTATAGTGCGGACTGAGTGGTAATCCAGTCGAGCTGATGGTGACATCGCTAAGGCAGGTTTAAAGGGGAACCGCCAGAGTGGCAACACTCGGTACCTGTCTGGGAAAACCTACTGGACCTATGCCGCAGTTTTAACTTTTTAAATGACCATTCCACCTTACATAGAGTATAATAATGAACGAGGTTTACACATATGAACAAAAAACAACTAAAAAAATCAATGAAATTTAGTTTTAGTATTGCCGTTATCACGTTTGTGTTAGCGGCTATTTTTTCAGTAGTCTCTTCTTCTATTCTGGGCGGAGTTATGTCCATTGTTGGGTTGCTGATTGTCTTTCTAATCGTCTTAATTGGCGTTATTTTCGATACACTGGGGATAGCGGCAACAGCAGCTGATGAAGTACCATTCCATGCGATGGCTGCAGAACGAGTTACTGGTTCGAAACATGCCATTTTGATTGTACGGAATGCGGACCGATTTGCAAGCTTTTGTAATGATGTTATTGGCGATATTTCTGGTATAATAAGTGGTACGGCTTCAGCAATTGTTGTCTTACAGATAGCCAATGGTTTCGGACATGGGGAAGGTTCTATTTACTACATCATCATTAACGTGACCCTAACCAGTCTTGTTGCGGCTTTAACCGTTGGTGGAAAGGCGATGGGGAAGTTTCTAGCGATTACCTCTTCTACAAAAATCATCTTTTTTGTAGGGAAAATCATTGCATTTCTTGAAGAAAAACTTAAAATAAAAGTATTATCAAAATCGTAATTAATAAGAAAAAGATAGGGAGGATTCCTTTATGGATCTTACCAAGATAAAAAATCCAGCTTTTTTAAAAAAATTATCTACCGAAGAATTAGAAGTGTTGGCAGCTGAAATTCGCCAGTTTTTAATTCGGAAATTGTCTGTTACAGGTGGCCATTTAGGTGCTAATTTAGGTGTGGTGGAGTTAACATTAGCCTTACACAAGCATTTTAGCAGCCCAACAGACAAGCTATTATTTGATGTAGGCCACCAATCCTATATTCACAAAATTTTAACGGGAAGAACAGATCGTTTTGATACACTAAGACAATATAAAGGGTTATGCGGTTTTCCAAAAATGGTCGAGAGTGAACACGATGTGTGGGAAGCGGGTCATAGTTCTACTTCGTTATCAGCTGCGATGGGAATGGCGATAGCTAGGGATATGAAGCAAGAAGATTATTCCGTTGTTCCGATCATTGGTGATGGTGCTTTGACAGGCGGCATGGCGCTAGAGGCCTTAAACCATATTGGGCATGAGAAGAAAAATTTAACCGTCATTCTAAATGATAATGAAATGTCGATAGCAGGTAATGTAGGGGCACTGCACAATGCCTTAGGCAGGATGAGAAGTGCAGGGAAATATAACCGTGTCAAAGATGAACTGGAATTACTGTTGAAAAAAATTCCGGCTGTTGGGGGGAAAATAGCTCAAACGGCGGAACGAGTAAAAGATAGCATGAAATATTTCATGGTTCCAGGCATGTTATTTGAAGAATTCGGTTTTACGTACTTTGGTCCAGTAGATGGACATGATTTTAAAGATTTAGAAGAGCACATTACGTATGCCAAAAAAACGAAAGGTCCTGTGTTGGTTCACGTAATTACCCAAAAAGGGAAAGGTTATCAGCCAGCAGAAACGGATCAAAAAGATAAATGGCATGGCGTAGGTCCTTATAAGATTGAATCCGGAGAAAAAATCAAGCCTGCGGATGCCGCTCCTGCCTGGAGTCAAGTCGTTAGTGATACGTTGGAACGGGAAGTATCCCGAGAGGATCGCTTAGCGGTCATTACCCCGGCGATGATTTTGGGTTCTAAATTAGACAAGTTTCAAGAGCACTATCCAGACCGTTTACATGATGTCGGCATTGCCGAACAACATGCTGTGACACTGTCTGCAGGTATGGCTACACAAGGAATGAAGCCGTTTCTGGCTATTTATTCCACTTTCTTGCAGCGGGCATATGATCAATTAGTTCATGATGTTTGCCGACAAAATCTTAATGTGGCATTTGGAATCGATCGAGCTGGTTTAGTAGGGGCAGACGGTGAAACTCACCAAGGGGTGTTTGATATTGCCTTTTTACGACATTTGCCGAACATGACAATTATGATGCCAAAAGATGAAAATGAATGTCAGCATATGGTGCATACTGCCTTAACTTATGATGATGGCCCAATAGCCTTGCGTTTTCCAAGAGGAAATGGTTTAGGTGTAGAGATGGATGCAGATTTACACCCGTTGCCGATTGGAAAATGGGAAGTCCTTAAAGAAGGAACAGATGGTGTGATTCTGACTTTTGGTACAACGATTGAAATGGCCTTGGAAGCCAGTCAAATGTTAAAAAAACAAGGATTAAATATCGAGGTAGTCAATGCTAGGTTTATTAAGCCGTTGGACGAAGCTTTATTACATGATCGTATGAACAAGCATATACCGATTGTAACGGTCGAAGAAGCCGTGCTGAAAGGCGGCTTTGGCAGTTCAGTTTTAGAATTTGCTGAAGAACATGGATATAAACCACAAATCAAACGTATGGGTCTGCCTGATCGATATATTGAACATGGTAATGTTAAGGAGCTTCTGGCAGAGGTACAGTTAACCAAAGAGCAGCTCGTACTCGAAATGAAAGCACTGTTAACAGCGAGTAATGATAAGCAAAAAAGGGCATGATAAAAGATGGGTAAAAAACGATTAGATCAACTGATAATGGATAGAAATTTGATTGATTCAAGAGAAAAAGCCAAAAGAACTATCATGGCCGGTCTTGTTTTTTCAGAAGGGTTATGCCTAGATAAACCTGGTACAAAAGTGCCTGAAGATATTCCTCTTGAAATAAAAGGAAAGGCGATTCCATATGTTGGCCGTGGGGGATTGAAACTAAAACAAGCGATCGATTTTTTTGGTTTAGATTTATTAGGTCAGGTGATGATAGATGTCGGTTCCTCAACAGGTGGTTTTACGGATTGCGCATTACAGCATGGTGTGACACTTAGCTATGCTGTTGACGTTGGCTATAATCAATTAGATTGGAAATTACGCAATGATCCTCGTGTCGTAGTTATGGAAAGAACTAATTTTCGTTACGTCACACCGGATATGCTTACAAAGGACCAACCAAATTTTGCAACGGTTGATGTGTCCTTTATTTCCTTACGTTTGATCTTGCCACCTCTTTATCAGTTATTAGCAAAACAAAGCAAAGTGGTTATTTTAATAAAACCGCAATTTGAAGCTGGTCGGGATCAGGTTGGTAAGAAAGGCATCGTTAGAGACCCCAAAATTCACCAACAAGTGGTTGAGGAGACGCTAGGATTCGCTCAAGAGCTAGGGTTTCACATTTCGGGTCTTACCTTTTCGCCAATTACTGGTGGAGACGGTAATATTGAATACTTAGCGCTATTGGAAAAATCGACAGCACGTGTCGAGCAGAACCCGCTGCCGTTGCTTATCAAACAAGTAGTAGCAGACTCCCATCAAGCCTTAAAACAATAGCAAAAAAGCAAAGTTGGAGGAACTGGAATGAATAAAGCGCAACGTCAAATTAAGATTCGTGAAATTATTTCTGAACAAGAAATTGAAACCCAGGATGATCTAGTAGCGGCATTACAGAACCAAGGCTATGGAATAACACAGGCAACGATTTCACGCGATATCAAAGAGTTACATTTAGTGAAAGTTCCCGGGACAGATGGTAATTATAAATACAGCTTACCAGCAGATCAAAAGTTTAATCCCTTAAACAAGCTAAAGCGATTTATTATGGACGCTTTTATCAGCATTGATACGGTGACTCATTTTATTGTAATGAAGACCTTACCGGGTAATGCACAGGCAATGGGGGCGTTAATTGATAACTTAGGATGGGAAGAGATTGTTGGTTCTATTTGTGGCGACGATACCATCCTGATCATTTGTAAAACAACAGATGAGGCAATGGCATTAAAAGATAAATTCTTAGAGATGTTATAAAAGGTGTGGAAGCAGATGTTAACGGAATTATCAATCCGAAATTTTGCGATTATCGATGAATTATCTATTTCATTTAATAAAGGTCTAACCGTGTTAACCGGTGAAACAGGTGCTGGAAAGTCCATTGTTATTGATGCATTAGGGCTGTTAATTGGCGGTAGAGGTTCCGTAGAGTATGTCCGTCATGGTGAGAAAAAAGCGGAAATCGAAGGATTGTTTATCGTGGAAGATAACGATCATCCTGTATACCGCATGACCAAAGACTTTGGCTTTGAAATCAAAGAAGATCAGATGTTGGTCTTACATCGAACGATTTCTCATACTGGCAAAAGCATCTGTCGGATTAATGGGAAATTAACCACCTTAGCAATTCTAAAGGAAATCGGCCAATCTATCCTTGATATTCACAGTCAGCACGAAACGCAATCTTTACTTAATCAAGAGAAGCATATCGAATTGCTTGATCAATTTTTGCAAGCAGATCACCCCGCCTTTAAACAAGATTATCGACGTTTTTTTCAACAATGGAAAGACTTAAAGGCGAAATATGAAGCTAATAATAAGAACGAACGTGAATTGGCACAAAGAATCGATCTGTTAGAGTTTCAACTGAGAGAAATTCAAAATGCAGAGCTACAACCAAATGAAGATGAATCTCTAAGTGAAGAACGAAATCATCTTCATCACTTTGAACAGACACATCAAGCATTGAATGAGGCCTACAATGCACTGCATGGTGAACAAAGAGGGCTGGATTGGCTGTCACAAGCTTCCAATAACCTGGAAACGGCTGGTGAACATCATCAAGATATTCAAAAGCTACATCAAACGTATGTTGACCATTATTTTATGATTGAGGAATTGTCCTACCAAATCCGTCAATTTGTTGATTCGATGGATTATGATCCAGCCCGATTGGAATTGATTGAATCCAGACTCCATGAAATTGATCAGTTAAAGCGTAAATATGGACCAACTGTAGAAGAGATAATGACCTATAGTGCCAAAGTTGAAGAGGAACTGGAAGAAATTAGGAATCGCGATCAACATCTCGCCAACCTGTCAGAAACACTGCAAGAGCTAGCCAGTGATCTGTTAATAGAGGCAAAAGAATTGCATGAGATAAGAAAAAAAGCAGCTTCTACACTAGAAGCTGCAGTGTTAGCAGAATTAAGGGATCTTTATTTAGAAAAGACGACCTTTCAAGTAGATTTATCGATCCCTACACGAGAAAATGGGTTGTTTTTTGAAGGGAAGCACATTCAGCCACATCATAATGGCTTTGATCAAGTTCATTTTCTGATCTCCACTAACCCCGGTGAGCCTGTTAAAGAATTAGCAAAGATTGCCTCAGGCGGTGAAATGTCCAGGATTATGCTTGCTTTAAAGAATATTTTTTCAAAGCATCAAGGGATTACCAGTGTGATTTTTGACGAGGTTGATACCGGTGTGAGTGGCAGGGTAGCACAAGCAATGGCTGAGAAGATTTACAATATTTCAAAAGGATCACAGGTTTTATGTATTACCCATTTACCGCAAGTCGCTTCTATCGCTGATACCCACATAAAAATTGAAAAACTTGTTGAGGATAATCGGACCCATACGACGGTTCAGACCTTAACTTTTGAGCAGCGAATCGAGGAAATTGGCAAAATGGTTACTGGAAATGAATTAACAGAAGCCTCTAAGACTCATGCCAAAGAATTGATTGAAATGAACCAACAAGCAAAATAACCTTCCTAAGCTTACTTTTTCCAAGGTGGAAATCTTCACCCGTTTTTGTTATGTTTAACGGGTTTAAAAAGCCCTCTTTACGGTCAAATTAAAGATACAGATTAATTATCTGGACCAACAAGGAGGGCGATTATGTGAAGAGAGGTTTCATGAGGAAAAGTACAGGATTAATACTCCTTGTCCTATTAATGGTACTCCCATGGTACACACCATTTCAGATATACCTTTCCATTCCCACGCATATTAAAACTTTTGCACAGTCAGAGATCATCAATCCAGATGAAACTGTTCAGGCTTCAGCAGAACAGAGAGTTCAATATGCCACGGATTTAATGGAGAATCAGATACAGGAGAGCGGGGAGCAAGAAATAGTCTATACCTTGAACAATATTCCTGTAAAAAAAGTAAATGTAGAAGCGTATGATGATTTTAAGGTGATTCCGGGAGGACATTCTGTTGGGATTAATCTGCAAACACAGGGGGTTTTGGTGGTTGGCCATCATTTAGTAACGACTAAAGAAGGAACCACATCCCCTGGAGAAGAAGCAGATATTCAAGTAGGGGACAATATAATTTCAATCGATGATAAAGAAATTGCAAGTATGCAGGAAGTGCAACCAATGGTTAAACAAGCAGGAGAAGAACAACAAACATTAGATGTTACTCTAAAACGAAATGACAAAGTGATGGAGACCGAATTAAAACCAACGTATGATGTAAAAGCAGAAGAATATCGGATAGGTATTTATATTCGAGATTCAGCCGCTGGAATTGGCACGATGACCTTTTATGATCCTCAATCCAAAAAGTACGGTGCTTTAGGGCACATTATTTCCGATATGGATACAAGAAAGCCAGTAGAGATAAATAATGGATCCATTGTTCGTTCCGAGATCACGGATATCAAAAAAGGAGAACATGGTGTACCTGGAGAAAAACAAGCGGATTTTATCTTGAAGGATTCCAATTTAGGTAATATTACAAAGAATTCGCCTTTTGGCATCTTCGGTACTTTAAATCAATCTCCGGTTGAGGGAGAATGGTCGAAGCCAATGTCGATTGCGCTCCCTAATGAGGTAGAAGAAGGGCCGGCCAAGATTCTAACCGTTATCGAAGGCGAGAAGATTGAAGCATTTGATGTGGAGATTGTCAATACACTTGATCAATCAGCGCCGGCTACTAAAGGGTTGATATTACAAATCACGGATAAGCGATTATTGGATTCAACAGGTGGTATTGTTCAAGGGATGAGTGGAAGTCCTATTATTCAAAATAATAAAATCATCGGTGCTGTTACGCATGTTTTCGTGAATGATCCAACCAGTGGTTACGGGGTACACATTGAGTGGATGCTGAGCGAAGCGGGTATCGATATCTATAAACAGGATAAGAAGGCAAGCTAAGCCTAATAAAGTCCGTTTCCATTAATAGCTGGAAGCGGGCTTTATTAGGTTTTGTTACAAGTAAGCATCATAATCATATCACAAGCTGTATGAACGTCCGTAAGCGATCAATAACCAAGTATCTATAAATGCAGCATCACCTCCTATACACTTATGGTAAGACAAAGATACAGGAGGTTTTTCTATTTGATTGTTAATTTAAAGCAAGCGAAAGGGTTTTATATTGTATGTGGAAAAACAGACATGCGGTATGGGATTGATTCGTTGGCTTATACGGTGCAATCCCAATTCCATTTAGATCCTTTTCAAGAAGCGTTGTTTTTCTTTTGTGGAAACAAGCAGGATCGCTTCAAGATGTTGCATTGGGATGGAGAAGGTTTCTGGCTGTTATATAAACGGTTTGAAAATGGGCAATTAAAATGGCCTCGAACGACCAAAGAAGCCCGGGAACTGACCAGTCAACAAGTGGATTGGCTACTCCGTGGTTTTTCGATTGATCCACCGATACAAATCGCTTCTTCTCGCGCCTTTTATTAAATAAAGAGTGCTTTTATATCCCTTTTATGGTATAATATAGTTAGAAAATAAAAGGGAGAAACGCGTATGAGTCCCGAGGAGACATTACTAAAAATCAACGAAGCACAAGTGAAACAAATCGAACAATTAACAGCTCAGCTCGCTCAACAAGCGAATGAGCTGACATTGTTGCGGGAACAAGTCGCTTACCTCACCCAAAAAATCTTCGGTAAATCCAAAGAAACACTACCTCCTGATCATCAACTCACCTTCTTTGATGCACCAGAAGCCCCTCCTATCGTGGAAGAGGACATCGAGGAGGTTACCGCGAAACGGAAGAAAACAAAAGGCAGAAAAAAAGCCATTTTAGACCAGTTTCCGGAGCAGCCTGTTCACCATCGACTGGAGGGAGAAGCCTGTACTTGCCCCACGTGTGAGGCAACGTTGGACGCCATCGGGAGCTATGCCGTGCGAGAAGAAGTCATTTACCTTCCTGCCAAGCTTCAACGACAAGTGCACTACCAACACGCTTATAAGTGCGCAGCCTGTTCCAAACAAGGGCCAGAAGATAAGATTATCAAAGCACCAGTTCCCAAAGCGCCTATCGATAATAGCTTGGGTTCTGCTTCGATTATTGCCCAGTCGATGCATCAGAAATTTGAGTTAAAAGTACCTGCCTATCGTCAAGAAAAAGGTTGGCACCGCATTGGTTTACCCATTACGCGCCAACAAATTGCCAATTGGCATATACGAGTGTCGGAGTATTATTTAGCCCCTTTTTATCAACTGTTGAAAGACACGCTACTTCAACAGCCGATGTTACATGCCGATGAAACAACGTATCGGGTGTTGGAAAGTGATACCGTGAATACGCATTTTTGGACCTTTTTAAGCGCCAAACATAGTGAAAAGCCGATCACGCTCTATCATCACGATCCAAGTCGGGGAGCCCATGTCGCTCAAAGCTTTCTTGGTACGTATAAAGGGTACATCCATTGTGATATGTGGAAAGCTTATCAAGCCCTTTCTAACGTAGAGTTGGTCGGGTGTTGGGCGCATGTTCGTCGCAAATTCATAGACGCGATGCCAAAGGATTGTCCCGCCGATGCGTTGAGTCGACAAGCAGCCGAGAGGTGTGACCAATTCTTCACGTATGAGCGCGCGTGGTCCAAACTATCCGATGAGGAAAGGCTGGAGAAACGCCAAACCATCTTGAAACCCAAAATGGATGCCTTTTTTGATTGGTTACGGGAACAAGATCCTTTATCCGGCAGCAAGTTAGGCGAAGCGATACAGTATGCTTTGACATACGAGTCCACGTTTCGCACGGTCTTGAAAGATGCGAAACTAGCGCTTGATAACAACCGAGCCGAACGCGCCATCAAACCCTTCGTGATGGGAAGAAAAAACTGGTTATTCAGCGCCACCTATGAAGGAGCGACAGCCGCTGCGATTATCATGAGTATCATCGAAACAGCGAAACAAAATAACCTCGTTCCCGAAAAATATATCACTTATTTACTCGAAGAACTTCCTAACCTTCCCACCTTAGCCAATGAGGAAGATTGGAAGGCTTATTTGCCATGGCGTTCCCACGTCAAAGAACGTTGCCAGGAAAGAACGCTGCCAAAGCCATGAAACAAGAAATAAGGATAAATCTCCCCAACCCTTCTGTTCCTCTTTCTAGAACAGTTTATCGCAGGGTTGGGGATTTTTCTATACACTTGAGTATTGATCGCTTACGAACGTCCTCTGATCAAGAGCACCTATCTGAGAAATCTGAGAAATGACTATAGTTCATTTTCCGGAGCAGGTAAAACAGATCAACATTATCACATGGAACAGTTTGTTTGCAGCACCTGTCTTATTAGCAGTTGATACTTGATTTTCACTATTGAATCCGTTAACAAAATTTGTTATGCTTAAATAAAGATTTTTCGACAAACAGCATGTCGATAATTGACAGTAAGTTTTTTACAACAAAAGCAGGAATTCTCTTTGTTTTGTCGAAAATATTAGTTGATGACAAAATAATTTAGCAAGATCATAATTGAAGGAGGACTTTTTGTGGAAAAAACAAAGGTTATGTTAGTGGATGACAATCGCGAATTGGTGGAATTGATGGAAGAATACTTAGAATACCAAGAGGGGCTTGAGGTAGTAGGCAAGGCTTATAACGGTAAGGAATGCCTGGAAATATTGGAAGATATACAACCGGATGTGGTTGTTTTAGATATTATCATGCCCCATATCGATGGATTGGCGGTGTTGTCAAAGTTAAAGCAAAATGATGAGACAAAGCATATTAATGTCATTATGTTGACGGCATTCGGGCAAGAAGAAGTAACCAAAAAAGCAGTTAATCTAGGGGCATCTTATTTTATTTTAAAACCATTTGACTTAGAATATCTGGCCGAACAAATTAAGCAGGTTCATGGTATACAAACATCTATACAGCACGAAACTGCGTCTTCTAGTCAATCGTCAAAAAAGAAATTCGATTTAGAGGCCAATATCACACATATTATTCATGAAATTGGAGTCCCTGCACATATTAAGGGATATATGTACTTGCGCGAAGCCATTACAATGGTCTATAATGATATCGAACTGTTAGGATCGATTACCAAGGTACTCTATCCCGATATTGCTTCGAAATACAAAACAACTGCTTCACGAGTGGAACGTGCTATTCGTCATGCCATCGAGGTAGCGTGGAGCAGAGGGAATATGGATTCCATTTCTTCTTTGTTTGGTTATACAGTCAGCGTCTCCAAAGCAAAACCCACCAACTCCGAATTTATTGCGATGGTCGCTGATCGTCTCCGATTGGAACATCGAGCGAGTTAAGGCAGTGTGAGGCACGGAAGCTTTATTAAAATAAAAGCATTGATTAATTTGTTGACTTATAAAAGGTCAGAAAAACCGGGCATAATTCGCCCGGTCCTATACCGACCACTCAAAGTAGCCACTGAACTGCTCGTTCATTCAAGGTCAAAATCATTCCAAGTCCTCTCATACCAAGGATTTTATACTTTCTTACAAAAAACCGGGCGAAAACCAGCCCGGTCCTTTATTTTGCTATCCGAAACTAGATACTAACTGCCGATTCGTTCCATATAAAATAATTCCAATCCCTATTATATCAATGATTATAAACTTTCCTAATTTACAAAAAAGGGAAAGGGACACGAAATGGTCCCTTTCCCTTCCATCTAAGAATGTTATGCAGATAGTCGCCGTTTTATGAGGCGCGACCGGTTTGGTCTTGATCATTAAAATAGATCGAACGAGTCGGAAAGGCCACTTCCACTCCTTCTTCTTCCAATATATCCATGATTTTAAAATTCATGGCTTCTTTGATATCCAAGTGTTCTTCCCAAGCAGTTGTTTTAGTAAAGAGATAGAACATAATATCCAGGCTATTTTCATTATATTCGGAGAACTTTACAAAAATAGTCTCAGGATGGATATCCTCATTGTTTTTTAAGTAGGTTCTAATCTTGTCTAATACGTTATCCAGCTGTTCTTTCGATGTTTCATACGTGACCCCAAGTGTAAAGGAAATCTGTCGTTTACCCATTAAACTCCAATTAGTAATTGGCTCATTGGAAAGGGTAGCGTTTGGGATGGTCACTAATGAATCCTGAAAGGTACGAATGATTGTACTACGGAAATTGATATCCTCAACCGTACCTTCCACACTAGGTGTCATAATCCAATCCCCAATCGAAAATGGTTTTTCTGTAATAATCACCACTCCACCGAAAAGGTTTTTGATGACTTCTTGTGCCGCCAAAGCAAAGGCTAAACCACCTAACCCTAACCCAGCGACAAATCCGCTGACGTCATAACCGAATTCCTGGGCGATAATACTTAAAGCAATCGCAATGATAATAAAGCGAAGGGCTTTCGATAGGAAAGGAAGTAATATTTGATCCACTTCAAAGTTTAGTGTTTCCCCGATCTTTTTGAAGAAAAGGGAAGAGCTTGAGCTTAAATTATAGAGCCACCAGGCAACCGCGATAATGACAGAAATACTGAGTAATTGTCCTACAAGCTCTGCCTTTTGACTGATAAATGGAAAGTAGGCTAACGCGATATAGATACCAATCACTACAAACAAGAAACGTAATGGCTTCTCAAAAGCCTTAAGTGCAGCATTTAAGAATTCCGTTTTGCTATTATTGGTTAGTTTGACAAATAAATAAAAAACATACTTAATAAAAATCTTTCGAATGAGGAAAGCAACCAAAATGATGGCAATACTAATCCCCAGTTGTATATAGTCGTCCATCGTTATGTTTTCCCAAAATCTCCAATTCAAATAAATCCCTCCTGGTTTCGTTTCGACATGTTGCGGATTTTGATGTTTCTCCCTTTTCCCTTTTTTCCATTCGCACTCTATTATCTTTTACCTTGAATGATTGTACACTTTAACATACTATGCGACAGATTTCCAATCAACCGCTATAAAATTGCATAATAGTTCTCGTTATATAAGTTGAATGAATAATGTGAGCAAAGCCTTACTTGTCACACGTTTTATTATATTTATAAGTTCAACTTATATAATTAAAGTTTACATCTTAAAATCCGGATTTTTTGTCCTACATTATCAGATCATAGCATAATCAAAAATGCATTCGCAACCATTTACCAGAGAATAAGGAGTGAATTTTACGATCTCATGCATGAAGAATCGTTTAGCGTCGATATTCGACTGTATCTTTCGTGTTAGAGCACATTTTTGTTTAACATTTTGTCGTAAGATGTGATACTATTTTAGTGATATAAAATAATTATTGGAGAGGTTAGATACATGAAGGTAGCAAAGTTTGGAGGAAGTTCAGTAGCAAGCGCTGAACAATTACAGAAAGTAGCAAAGATTATCCAGGATGACAAAGATCGCAAAGTAGTGGTTGTTTCTGCTCCTGGAAAACGTTTTTCAGATGATGTGAAGGTAACCGACCTTCTTATTCAATTGGGGGATACTTATTTAAAGGATGAGCCTTATCAAGGACAATTGAAAGTAATCCTCGATCGTTTTCGAGAAATTACCACGGAATTAGGCATTTCAGAAACCATTATTGATGAAATAAAAACAGGAGTGGAACGAATTTTTGCTTCAGACGATAGTGTGGCCTTAAAAATGGACGCACTCAAGGCAACAGGGGAAGACTCCCTTGCCAAAGTATTGAGTGCCTACTTACAATCGCTTGGACTGAAGGCGACGTATTTAAATCCGCAAGAGGCAGGGATTTTGGTTAGTGATACACCTGGCAATGCCCAAATCTTATCGGAAAGTTACGATCTTTTATACCGATTGCGGGAACGGGATGAGATTGTTGTCATTCCAGGATTTTTTGGTTATTCAAAAACAGGTAAATTAGTCACTTTTTCACGAGGTGGATCCGATATCACTGGTTCCATCGTCGCGGCAGGTGTAAGGGCAGATTTGTATGAAAACTTTACCGATGTCGATTCCGTGTATTGTGTCAATCCGACGATTGTTGATCAGCCAAAGCAGATTACATCCTTAACCTATAAAGAAATGCGTGAGCTTTCTTATGCTGGTTTTTCGGTGTTTCATGACGAGGCCCTCATTCCAGCGTTTAAAGCGGATATTCCGGTCTGTATCAAAAACACAAATAATCCTAAAGGAATGGGGACTATTATCGTTTCCAAAAAGGAACCACAGCCGAACCCTGTGGTAGGAATTGCAAGTGATACTGGTTTTATTAGTATATATGTCAGTAAATACTTAATGAACCGAGAACTTGGTTTTGGTCGGAAGCTATTAACGATTTTAGATGATGAAGATATCTCATTTGAGCATACACCATCTGGTATTGATGATATTTCCGTGATTATTCGTGAATCTCTATTAACAGAAGAAAAAGAAGCGCGGATTATTTCTCGCATCAAAGAGGAACTTGATCCCGACACAGTTACGGTGGAGCGTGACTTAGCATTGATTATGGTAGTTGGCGAAGGAATGGATAGCGGAATTGGTCTAGCTGATAAAGCAACCCATGCCTTCACCAAAGCTAATGTAAGTATCAAAATGATGAACCAAGGATCTTCTGAGGTATCGATGATGTTTGGCATTAAGTCAAATAAAGTGAATGAATCCGTAAAGGAACTGTATCATATTTTCTTTGAAGTCAATTAAAAATAACAGGTGCTCCTGCTTGATTAAGAGGAGTACCTGTTATTTTTTTCACCCTTGGTTAGCTTTCGTTTGCGGTCTCTATGTAGAATAAAGCCAGCGATAAATACAAGTCCGCCAACAAATAGACCTAATCCGGCAATAAACTGTATGACAATATGGAAAAAGAAAGGTGTTAATTCACCAAAGAATGCATCGCGCATTAATTTGATGCCATAGGTTGCTAAAATGGCAGGTAATACTAATATAAATAAAGCTATAATCCTCAACCGTTTTCCCCCTAATGTTATGGAAATACCTTCATTATAGCAAAAAAAAGAAAGAAAAGAAATCTCATATACCTTGCAATTGTTTGCAAGGTGTATTATCCTTTAGGTATGAAAAAACATGCAAGGTGTGATGAAAATAACTGCAAACATATTCTCCCGTTATCATGATGTATTAAATCAATTGACGATTGCTGTGGTAGTAACAGATAAGACTGGTGTGGTTATCTATACGAATCAAACCGCCTTAACAATGTTTGAACGAGCAAGTTTAAAAGATGTAAAACTAACAGAATTGTTGAAAGCTCCTTGCATAGAAGAAGTGAAACGAGTGCACCACCCACTGGACCGTCTGGATAGAATCAAGACGACCGGTCAAAAGGTGATTAATAACTACGCCCCTTTTTTAGACGAAAAGGGGAGACTGCAAGGAATTTTGTTAAGCATTGAGACAGCTAAGAGCTTTCAAGATCGAGAAAGGGCTATCCATGATACGGATTTAGAGAAAGAAATTTTCGAACAATTGTTGGTAAGCAGCCAACATGAATTTCGGGTGTTGTTAGCCGATCAACAAGTGTGGCTGACTAGTAAACATTGGGATGAAGTGATACGACAAGCCAGCCCATATATGATATCGCTGGCGAATCAACAAGCGACAGAAGTTCTAACATCCAGAAGAGAAAAAAAAGAAACTACTTTGCCAACAACAGCGGCTAAAACAGATAAGGTGCAGTTAATCAGCCGTCCCTTACAAAGAAACGGAAAATTATTAGGTTGTATGCAATATGTGCTAACAGATCCTTCGCATGAATGGAGAAGTGAACTGGAACTGGCAAAAAAAGTGATACGAAAAATAGAAAAAACAGAACAAATCAAGGATATTGCTGGTGAACATCATGTAGTCGAAATTGCTAGAGAGCAGGCAAGGTTGTATGCGAAGATGGATACAACCATCGTGATCCGGGGCGACAAAGGAACTGGGAAGAAGATGTTAGCGCGAGCTATCCATCAAGCGAGCCGCCAAGCCATACACCCGTTTATCATCCAGCATTTTTCCCAGATGGAAGATCATTCTGTTTCTAAATTAAAGGAAAACATGGAATTCGGCACCATTTATTTTCATATAGATGAGGGGCTTTCCAAACAAAAACAGATGCAGCTACTCCATTTTTTGCAGGAGCAGAAATCGGTACGGTGTATATTTGGCACAGAAAAGCTGCTTATACCTGAACTATGGCACGCTCCGTTATATGAATACCTCCAATCTTATCAAATGATGTTGCCTGCCCTACAGGAACGGCTAGAGGACATGGAGACATTGGTGGAGGTATTCGTTCAGCAGATGAACTTGCAATTTGGTTTCACGATAAAATCAGTGGACCAGCAAGTATTGACATATTGGAAAGGGCTGAACTGGCCGGGTAATGTAGCACAATTACGACAAACCGTTGAACAAACGATCTGGAATCTGGACGTGAGTGATCATGTGATTACCGTCGATCACTTGCCGGGAGAGACATATAGCGCTCAACAGCTGCAACAAACAGAGCGGCCTTCCTTGCAAAACGCCATGGATCAATTCGAACAAAACTATATTTATGAAACATTAGAGGCGCATCACTTCAATAAGACACAAACAGCAAAGGCTTTGGGCGTGTCCGTACGTAACCTCTATTACAAAATGGATAAATATCAGATGGATCGAGGTGTTACATGAGTCATCACGTAACGAAACGAATATTAGTGATTAATCCGATGGTGGAATCCAATCAGATCGCATTATACGAGAATGAGGACTGTATCGTGGAAAAGTCACTCCCTATCAGCGAATTGGGCTTGCAACAGGAGATATTGTTGCAATTAGAGGAACGGAAACAATTGATTGTGGACTTTATGCAGGATATTGGCTTAAATGTGGCGACGATCGATGCGGTATGTGGGATAGGCGGATTGTTAAGACCAATTGAAGGTGGAACTTATCCAGTCAACGAACAGATGATTAAGGATCTAACCGAAGCTATTAACGGTAGCCACGTATCCAATCTGGGGGCACTACTGGCAGCTTCTATTGCTGCGGACTGGCATGTGTCCGCCTACATCGTCGATCCAGTTGTAGTCGATGAAATGATGGATATTGCCAAGAAAACAGGGATTGTTTCGATTGAACGTAGTAGCGTTTTTCATGCGCTTAATCAAAAATCAGCAGCCCGTTCACTAGCACAACGTTTGTATCTGCGTTATGAGGAAGCGAATTTTATTGTGGCCCATATGGGTGGAGGTGTAACCGTTGGTGCTCATCAATATGGTAAGGTGATTGATGTAAATAATGGATTTGATGGGGATGGCCCTTTTTCTTTTGAAAGGGCGGGCAGTATTCCTAATAAAGATTTGATTCATCTTTGTTGGGAAACCAATCAAACTAAAGAAGCGATTGAGCAGCAAATCATCTACCAGAGTGGTATAAAGTCGTATCTAGGTATCGAAAGAAAAAGCGATTTAGCCTTACTATGGAGAACCGATCAGCAGAAGGTGGAGCAAGTCTTCGAGATATTAGCTTATCAAGTAGCAAAAGAAATAGGTAAGATGAGCACCGTTCTGGCAGGGAACGTTAATGCGATTGTATTAACTGGTGATCTAGCTGAATATGATGAATTAAATAAGCAAATTACCAACCAAGTCAGCTGGATTGCAGACGTTTACCATTATCCAGGGGAGAATATTATGTTAGCCTTAGCTCAAGGGACGCTTCGGGTACTACAAGGACAAGAAGAAGTCAAGCATTATCATAAATGAGAGGGATGTAATCAATGGCAATGAATTATGATTTAGTTGTTGTAGGTGGCGGTACCGGCGGCTATATAGCAGCTATCCATGCGGCACAGGCAGGACTGAAAACAGCGATTGTAGAAAAAGATAAACTAGGCGGAACATGTTTACATAAAGGCTGTATACCGACAAAAGCATTACTAAAAAGTGCCGCTGTTTATCAACAAGTAAAGCACGCAGAGACTTATGGAGTAGAAACAGGAGAAACCTCTTTCCATCTAGAAACGGCAATGAAGCGGAAAAATCAAGTAGTTGCCACCTTATATAATGGCGTTCAGCAGCTTATTAGCTCCCATAAGATTGATCTATATAACGGTTATGGACGTATCTTGGGACCATCCATTTTTTCTCCGATGGCTGGATCTATTTCGGTGGAGTATGAGGATGACAGAGAGAATGATATTCTAGTTCCCAAAAATGTACTGCTGGCAACCGGCTCTTCACCAAGTTCATTATCATTAGTAGAGGTTGACCACCGTTTGATTGTCACCTCTGATGATTTAGTGCATCTGGAACAATTGCCTGAATCGATAGTCATTGTGGGAGGAGGAGTCATCGGGATCGAATGGGCCTCTTTTTTACATGATGTCGGAGTGGAGGTCTCGGTTATAGAGGCGCAAGAGCAAATCTTGCCAGGCTTTGATCAAGATATTGTGAAACAAGTGCGGCAAGATCTACAAAAGAAAGGCATTCATATTTATGAACAGACTTTATTGAAAAAAGTAGAGGCCGACCAAGACGTGACCGTTACCTACCAGCTGACAGACAAGCAGGAGAGCATATCTGCTGATAAGTTGCTGCTAGCCGTTGGAAGAAAAGCCAACACTCATAAGATAGGCGTTGAGAACACCGATATGGAGATGGATGCCCATGGCTTCATCCAAGTCAATAACCATTTTCAGACAAAAGAAGATCATATTTATGCAATTGGAGACATGATAGGTGGCAAGCAGCTTGCCCATGTCGCGACCTATGAAGGGAAGAAAGCTGTTGACCATATGATTGGTGTAAATAGCAGTTCACTCACCGAGCAAGAGATGCCATCTTGCGTTTACAGTAATCCTGAAATTGCCACAATCGGGTTGACCGAACAAGCAGTACAAGCTAAAGGACTGGATTATTCCGTGGCAAAGGTATCAGGGCTTGCGATTGGCAAGGCACATGTAAATGGTAATACGAATGGCTTCACCAAGATTATTACCGATAACAAGACGAATGATGTATTAGGAATTCATATGGTTGGCGATCAGGTAACCGAATTAATCGGCCAAGCTAGTACAGCCAAATATTTTGATAGCTCTGTGATGGAACTGTCAGAGGTTATCTATCCACATCCATCTTTAAGTGAAATGATAGGAGAAGCTGCATTAGCAGCTGAGAGGAGGAATTAACATGGTTAATCAAACGGAAACAGTAGGACTAGATAAGGACACGTTGGTGGCAATGTATCGAGAAATGTTACTAGCAAGACGCATAGACGAGCGGATGTGGCTCTTGAATCGATCGGGAAGTATCCCATTTGTTGTTTCCTGTCAGGGACAAGAAGTATTGCAAATTGCCACTTCCTTTGCGTTGAATAAGGAGGAAGATCATATCTTACCTTATTATCGTGACCTAGGTGTGGTGTTGCATTTTGGCATGACTACCAGAGAAGTTTTTCTACAAGCTTACGGTAAGGCAGAAGATCCTAACTCAGGTGGTCGTCAAATGCCTGGTCACTATGGCCAGAAGAAAAATCGCATTATTACAGGATCTTCACCGGTAACGACACAAGTACCACATGCGGCAGGTTTTGCCCTTGCCTCGAAGATGGAGCGTAAATCAGCCGTTTCTTTTGTTACCTTAGGGGAAGGTTCTTCTAATCAAGGAGATTTCCACGAAGGATTAAACTTTGCAGCAGTTCATAAATTACCGATGATTGTCATGGTCGAGAATAATAAATATGCAATTAGCGTGCCATTAAGTAAACAGGTTGCCTGTGAGAACATTTCTGATCGAGCAGTCGGTTATGGTATACCTGGGGTGACCGTTGATGGGGATGACGCTTTAGAAGTGTACCGAGTGGTGAAGGAAGCACATGAGCGTGCCTTAAAAGGCAAGGGACCAACCTTGGTTGAAACTATTTCTTATCGACTCACTCCGCACTCAAGTGATGATGATGATATGACTTATCGAACCAAGGATGAAGTCAGTCAATACAAAACGACTGACGGTATTGCGCGATTCCGGGATATGTTAATCGAACAAGGCTATTTGACAGAAGCAGAAGATCAAGCGATTGAAGCAGACTTAAAACAAGAGATTAATGAGGCTACAGAGTATGCCGAGCAAGCACCATATGCCGATGTGTCAACATTAACGGATCATGTTTATGGAGTAGGAGGGAAAGCATAGTGGCTGTCTTAAACTATATTCAAGCAGTGAATCAGGCTTTAAAAGAAGAGTTAGAACGAGACGAGAAAGTGTTTATTTTAGGAGAAGATGTCGGGAAGCGTGGTGGTGTTTTTCTAGCGACGGAGGGGTTATATGATCAGTTTGGTGAAGAACGGGTGATAGATACCCCGTTGGCAGAATCAGCCATTGCAGGTGTAGGTATTGGAGCTGCGATGTATGGTATGAGACCCGTTGCTGAGATGCAGTTTGCTGACTTTATTTTGCCGGCAGTGAATCAAATTATCTCTGAAGCGGCTAGGATTCGTTATCGTTCGAATAATGATTGGCATTGTCCGGTGACAATTAGGGCGCCTTATGGAGCGGGTGTTCATGGCGGTCTCTATCATTCCCAATCCATTGAAGCCATTTTTGCTAACCAGCCTGGATTGAAAGTAGTGATGCCTTCCAGTCCTTATGATGTGAAAGGATTATTAAAGGCTGCGATTCGCGATGAAGATCCTGTATTATTTTTAGAGCATAAACGGGCTTATCGTTTGTTGAAGGAAGAAGTACCAGAGGAAGATTATACGCTTCCGATTGGTAAGGCAGAGGTGAAAAGAAGCGGGGAGGATGTCACGGTCATTACCTACGGATTATGTGTGCACTTTGCAAAACAGGCCGCTGAAAAGCTGGAACAAGAGGGAATAAGCACGGAGATTCTTGATTTGCGCACCGTTTATCCAATAGATCAGCAAGCAATTATTGAAGCAGCGTCCAAGACTGGTAAGGTATTGCTCGTTACAGAGGATAATAAAGAAGGCAGTATCCTCGGAGAAGTCGCTGCCATTATTAGTGAGCATTGCTTATACGATTTAGACGCACCTATTACACGATTAGCAGGCCCTGATGTACCGGCAACATCGTTTGCACCGCCATTGGAGAAAGAATTCTTAATCAATGCGGATAAGGTAGAGCAGGCCATTCGTGACTTAGCGGAATTTTAAAGAGGAGTGAGAAACGTGACGATCCAGAGAATTAATATGCCTCAATTAGGCGAAAGTGTAACAGAAGGCACGATTAGCACTTGGCTTGTTCAAGTGGGTGATCAAATTGAGAAGTATGATCCCATTGCAGAAGTGATGACAGATAAGGTAAATGCCGAGGTACCTTCTTCTTTCTCCGGTACCATTACGGAGTTAATTGCAGAGGAAGGCGAGACAATAGAAGTAGGTCAGTTGATGTGTTACATAGAAGTGGAAGGTGAAGCAGAAGAAACCGCCTCTATGCCAGCTGCATCTGCAGAGAGTCAAGTAACAGTGGACACTGGTGATCATACGAATATGAAAAAACGCTATTCTCCTGTCGTGATGCGTTTGGCTCAGGAGCATAATATAGATTTAAATACCATAAATGGCACTGGAAAAGGTGGAAGAATCACGAGGAAAGATGTAGAGGCATGGATAGCAAGCGGAAAATCTGAGGTGAAAGAAACCAACCATTCAGAGCCGGTTTTAGACGCAACGATTGCAGAGCCAGAACCAGAGCCACAAGAAGACGCCATCGAGGAGTTCACACCTCCAATCATTAGAAGAAGAGCAGTGAAGGCAAATCCTGGAGATCGAGAGATACCCGTTACGGGTCTGAGAAAAACAATTGCTCAGAACATGGTACGGTCCAAAACGGAAATCCCGCATGCATGGATGATGATTGAGGTAGACGTCACCAACCTTGTGGCTTATCGTAATGCAGAAAAAGACAGCTTTAGAGAAAATGAAGGCTATAATTTATCCTATTTTGCTTTCTTTTTAAATGCCGTAGCTAAGGCATTGAAAAAATTCCCAGAGTTGAATAGCTGCTGGGCAGGGGATAAGATTATCCAGCGGAATGATATCAATCTTTCTATTGCAGTGGCTCATGAACATGAATTGTATGTACCCGTCATCAAAAATGTGGATGAGAAGAGCATTAAAGGGATTGCGAAAGAAATTGCGCAATTAGCCAAAAAGGCAAGGACGAACTCCTTAACACAAGAAGATATGGAAGGCGGAACCTTTACTGTTAATAATACGGGTTCATTCGGTTCCGTAGAATCAATGGGGGTTATTAATTATCCACAATCGGCTATCTTGCAAGTAGAATCGATTGTGAAGCGGCCAGTGATTATTGATGATATGTTTGCCGCACGTGATATGGTGAATCTGTGTCTATCATTAGATCATCGTGTGTTAGATGGTATTATCTGTGGCGCCTTTATGTCGCACGTAAAAGCAATCCTGGAGAACATCTCCAGCGATACAACACCAATTTATTAAGAACTTGCTGCATCAATGGTAGTTTATAATATAATGATTATTTTTTGCATGGCAAGCGCTCCGTCTAAATCCTACGGAGCGCTTTTTGACATGCCGCTAATTAGGTAATGGTCACAAACTTCCAAATGACGCCGTATAATAGAAGAAGCTCTACAAAAAAACATCAATACCTGCCCAGTCTTATATTACGCATTAAAAGTATATACTTTTTTCTATCTTTTCCTATTTGATAAAAAAGCGATTCAAAGACTGTTTTAGAAACTTTCCCTTCCAAATCGCTATCTATGTGTGGTAAAATCAGGACGTTCCTATCTGTGATGTAACACAGTCAATAATTATGTTTTTATATCTTTTGGAATGGTGATGGGATGAAAAATAAAGCAAGATATATCTATGATATACTGATGATCAGTTTGGTTATTATAACGATATTAACCTTATGGGTCGATCACGAAGTAAATTCCATGGTGAATCTAGTAGTTTGGTTGGTTTTTTTAGTAGACTATCTGGTACGAATACTGACAGCGCCAAATAAATGGCAGTTTATTCAGAAGAACCCGTTTCTTCTATTGGCAGTAATACCGCTTGACCAATTTTTTCAGGTGGCCAGAATCGTACGGGTTATTTACTTGTTTCGGATCAAAACAATTACCAAGTACTATGTAACACCATACCTAAAGAATTTATCTTATGTGAAAAAAATATTATTAGGTTCAGTTGTTCCAATTATTGTCGTGATCAATGCTAGTGTTATTTGGCTGATGAACAACAGTTTGACAACATGGATAGAGTCATTGGTGGTAACAGCTAAGCATTTATTTGTGTTTGCTAATAGCTTGCAAACCGTTAATCATTTTCCAACGATCATTCTATTAACGCTGACATCCATTGTAGGTGTTATTATCCAAGGTCTTGTGCTTCAATGGCTTTTTGATCGAATGGCAGAACTTTGGAGTAAACGAAAAGAAGTTTTTCCATCATCCAATAAGGAGAGGTCCTAATGTTTTTAATTGAGACGTTTGTATATATTGGCACCATTGCCTTCGCTATATCAGGGTCATTACTGGCTATCAAAAAAGACTTGGATGTCTTTGGTGTGCTTCTGTTGGGTTTAACAACGGCATTAGCTGGAGGCGTGATACGTGATTTGATGATCGGGAATATACCTCCAACCAATCTGGCCGATCCTCAATATTTTTTAGTGAGTCTGTTGGCTAGTTTAGCTACAATTCTTTTTTATGAAAAACTGAATCGGTTTGAGCATGGGATCGCTTTTTTCGATGCGATTGGTTTAGGTGTTTTTACCGCAGTAGGTGCGAATGCGGCAATTAGTTTAGATTATTCCCAGCCTTTTCTGATTATTACAATGGGTTTGGTGACGGGAATAGGCGGCGGTGTCTTAAGAGATGTCTTTGTGCGCGAGATTCCACTGGTGTTTCGCAAAGAAATCTATGGTATCGCCTCGATTGCTGGTTCAGTCGTCCTTATCTGCACTTATGAATTCATTTCACTCACTGTAAGCCTATATTTATGCTTAATTATTACCTTGATTATTCGTATCCTTGCCTTAAAATGGCGTTGGAATGTACCTATTGTGCAAAAGAAAACAAATATATAATCATCGGCTGGATGTTATGCTAGGACTCCAGCCGCTTATTGGTAGAATATCCGCTGATAATGACACCAAGTGTTAGAATCGCGCTTAATAAAATAGTGACGATCCCAGTTTCTAGCTGAAAAAAATGATAAATGAAAGGTTCATGCACGATCATATCTACACCTGTATATACCAAAATGGCGGAACCAATATAAATGAGATAAGTAAAGCGTTGCATCAGCCAGACAATAAATTTTGCTCCGAAAATCATCAAAGGGATGCTAATAAGAACACCTAAGGCTAACAATGGAAGGTGTCCTTTAGCGGCACCAGCAATGGCTACTACATTATCAAGGCTCATCACAACATCTGCTAAGATAATGGTACCTACTGCCCCATAAATAGAAGGCGAGGAAGCTATTTTCTGGTTTTCATCTTCTTTTAAAATGATTTTGTATCCAATCCATATCAGTAGTAAACCTCCAATAAAATAAATAAAAGGATAACCTAACAGAAAAGTAATCCCACTGGCAAATAGTATCCGTAACAAGATAGCGCCTGCCACACCCATTAGAATTGCCCTGTTCTGGTATTTCTTTGATAGGTTTTTGGTTGCCATCGCAATGATTAATGCATTATCACCCGACAGTACAATGTCAATAGCAATAATATGTAGTAAGCCCATCCAATCTATATGAAATAAATCCATCCTATCCCTCCTACACAAAGCTTGTTTCTTTCATCTTATGCTTGTCTCTTCTGAAAATATACCTGTTATCGTGATACCAATTTTGTAATAAAAAACCGTGCAAAACCCGCCCGGCGCTTTACGAATAACTAAAAATAGCCACTGAACTGTCGATAAGTTGGATTATGTAAAGTAAGTAGCCCACTTTCTGGAGTGGTAAGTTTGATCGTTTTATCTGTGCGAAGCAAGCGCTCCGGGAATATGCTGCGCTTTCCGTGGGGCCGGCTTCAGCTAACTTGCAAAAGAAGAGCACTTTTACAAGTGGATCTTCAGCTCGTCCTGGTCCCACAGGAGTCTCCGCATATTCCCTCCGCTAGATGGAGTACAACAATGGTTGTTACTGCAAGAAGGAAGCATTCTAGGTACCTAGACAATGTTGTAGCATAAGGAGAAGTCGTCAACTGATTCCATGGTATAAATATAAAAGTCATAACGTAGGATCGAATCGTTCTTAGAAAAAGGTTATGCGGTTTGCTTATTGGCAGAAATATAGTGTCTGGAACACTTCATCTTCGCAGCCATTCGATTGTAGTGCTACTACCCAGCGGAGGAAATAGGTGGAGACTCCTGTGGGAATAGCGCAGTGTGAAGACCCCGCAGGAAGCGACCTTTGCTGACGAGGAGCCAAGCCCACGGAAAGCGGAACCTATTTCCGGAGCGCTTCTCAGCACATAAAAAACGTTCAACATGATCACTTGGAGTAGCCTTTTACTTTACATAATCCATCTTATCGGTACTCCGGTTTATTCTAGGTCAGACCATATCAAATCCCCTTATATCAATGATTATCAATCTTCTTAGCTTATTAGAAAAACCGGGCTTAAACCTGTCCGATCCCTTACCGTCCAATTAATACTGCTGGCTTGTCTGTATCCGTAACCTGCAAGATGATCTGATGGATATTTTAGCAATCATAATCAAAAGAAGTCGCATATCAGTAAAGCTAGCTGATTGAAAAAAACGCTGATTCTTGTTACTATTTTAATTATAAACAATGAAGAGAGGAAAGTGAGACAATGGATTTTAATTTATATATGGGTGATGTAGCCGAATCTGCAAGAAAAGAGATCAGAGATGCTGGTTTTACGGAATTAATGACATCAGAGGAAGTGAAGGATTCTTTAGAAAAGCAAGGAACAACATTGGTAATGGTGAACTCCACTTGTGGTTGTGCTGGAGGCGTAGCTAGACCCGCTGCCGCAAGCGCTATTCATTATGACAAGCGTCCGAACCAATTGGTAACTGTTTTTGCTGGTCAAGATCGAGAAGCAACAGAGACAGCCCGCCAATACTTTGAAGGATATGCCCCTTCCTCTCCATCGTTTGCTTTATTAAAGGATGGTAAGATTGTCAAAATGGTAGAACGTCATGAAATTGAGGGACACAGTCCAGTTGAGGTTGTCACTAAGCTGCAACAACTATTTGAAGACAACTGTGATGAATTGTAAATAAGATTCAAAATGCTGAAAGTGTTGTAAAGTTACTTAATAGAGCGGACAAGTTTAGGCTTGTCCGCTCTATTATGGAATAAAAAAGGTGCTGTTTCATTAGCCATTGTGAGAATATGTGATCAGACGGCACCGTAGATTCAATCTGGGTAAGCCATGGTCTTAGTTGATAAACATCGCTAACCCGGTAGTGAATACAGATAGTACCATGGCCACAATCATAATATATATAACCAGCCTAATGCGTCTTTGTCGCTTAGATGCCACTATAAATCCTCCTTTAGTAATTGAGCTTTTTGAACATCCTTTGAAATCGTGTAAAATAGAGGTATGTTCCCATCCTAATCATAGTTTTTATTTTACATCGAATAGCGAACGGGGACAAGGGAATAGTTGTGAAAATAACAAGAAAACATAATAAAAAGGAGTTCATATGATGATTAATCGAGAAAGAGTTGTGGAGCAGTTTCTGACGTTAGTACAGATTAATTCAGAAACTACTAAAGAAAGACAAATTGCTGACTATTTAATTGAAAAATTCCAAGATCTAGGGTTGAAGGTAGAAGAGGATGCAACAGCAGAAATCACTGGACATCAAGCTGGTAATATCATAGCAACATTAAAAGGAAATGACCCTAATAAACCATCCATTTATTTTACCGCCCATATGGATACCGTTGTGCCCGGCAATGATGTAAAACCGGTTATTCGTGAAGAAACGATCTATTCTGATGGAACAACCATTCTAGGTGCAGATGACAAGGCAGGTATCACTGCCATTATAGAACTTATTCATCAATTGAAAGAGCAGCCAACAACACACGGAGATATCTCATTTGTGATTATGAGCGGAGAGGAATCGAGCTTAGCGGGATCCCGTCAATTTGATACAAGTCGATTGACGGCTGATTATGGCTATGCTTTAGATAGTGATGGCGATATTGGCACGATTATCGTGGGAGCACCGGCTCAAATAAGGCTAACGGCACTTATTAAAGGGAAAGCAGCGCATGCTGGTGTTCAACCGGAAAAAGGGGTTTCGGCCATCAGCATAGCGGCTAAAGCAGTTACACAAATGCCTTTGGGGCGAATTGATCAAGAAACAACGGCTAACATTGGCAGCTTTGAAGGCAAAGGACCGACCAACGTCGTTTGTGAGGAAGTACAATTAATTGCGGAAGCCAGATCATTGAAGGAAGACAAGTTAACCAAGCAGGTGGAAGCGATGGAACGTGCCTTAAAACAAACAGCGGAGCGAATGGGAGGAGAGGCAGAAGTTACTTTGGAAAAACTATATCCAAATTATAACTTCACAGAAACGGATCAAGTCGTTGACGTAGCGACACAGGCAATAAAAAACATGAATAAAACGACCAAGCTGACCGTAAGTGGCGGTGGAAGTGATGCCAATAATATGTCAGGCAAAGGAATACCAACCGTCAATCTTGCGGTAGGATATCGGCATATTCATACAAAAGCAGAAAATATCGATATAGATGATCTTACAGAAGTACCCTTGTTAATGTATCATATTGTTAAAGAAGCGGTAAAATGAGTTCCAATCATCCAGGATACCCCAAGAATGGTCGTGTGATTCTGCATGTGGATATGAATAGCTTTTATGCGTCGGTAGAGATTGCAGACGATCCTTCTTTAAAAGGGAAGCCATTAGCCATCGCAGGTAATCCCGATGAACGAAAAGGGATTATAGTAACGAGCAGTTATGAGGCAAGAAAAAAAGGAGTCAAAACGACGATGACGTTGTGGGAAGCGAAGAAATTGTGTCCTCAACTGATAGTTAGACGACCAAAGCATGAGCGATATCGCGAGGTTTCTGGTGAGATTTTTCGTATACTAGAGGATTATGCAACCTTTGTTGAACCGGTATCGATTGATGAAGCGTTTCTGGATATTACAGATAGCTACGATCTAGGACATCCGGTTGAGATAGCCGAGGCTATTCAACAACATATTGCCAATGACCTCTCGTTACCCTGCAGCATTGGCATTGCCCCCAATAAATTTTTGGCAAAGATGGCCTCTGATATGAAGAAACCAAATGGGATCACCATATTAAGAAAGCGTGATATTGTTGCTAAACTGTGGCCGTTACCGATTGAAGAAATGTATGGGATTGGTCGTAAGACAGCGGCAAAATTAAACAAATATGATATTTTCACCATTGAAGATTTAGTCGAGTCTGATACCGTACTGTTAAAAGGGATTCTGGGAATCAATGGGGAACGATTAAAAACACGGGCGTTGGGGGAAGATCCAAGGCCGGTAGACCCTGAAAAAGCGGCCAGCTTCAAAAGTATTGGAAGCTCGCAAACCTTTCCGCATGATATTGTGGATTACGATGAATTACGGGGACAATTACGTTATTTAGCTGACAAGGTGGAGAAACGTTTAAAACGTAAAAAAGCAGTCGGAGACAGTGTGCAGCTTACGATTCGTTATAATGATCGCAAGACAATCACAAGAAGAATCAAGTTGAAGGATTATATTGAAATGGCTGATGAGCTCTTTGCTTATGCGGAACAATTATTGGAGCAGCATTGGAATAGTGAACCAGTCCGTTTGCTGGGGGTCACCATACAAAACGCAGTGAAAAAAGAAGGGATGACCTATCAGCTTGATTTATTTCAATACTTGAATGAAAGGGAAAAACAAGAGGATCAGTAAACGAACGGATCTTCTTGTTTATATAAGTCATTCAAACGATAAAGGAGGAAAAATCGGAAGCAATGGCTGTCTGTGGAAACAGGCATTGTGCTTCTGCCAACAACTGCTCTGTTTGGTCTAACTGAAAACGAGAAGAAATATGGGTAAGTATTAATTGTTTTACAACAGCTTGTTGGGCAAGGCTTGCAGCCTGTGTAGTGGTTGTATGGTAATAATCATAAGCAATCCTCTCCTGATCTTTACTAAAAGTTGCCTCATGAACAAGGAGGTCAGCATGTGCAACAAAGTCCACTGTTTCCTTCATGGTTCGCGTGTCACCAAGAATAGCAACGTGTTTCCCTTTTTTTGCTTTTCCAATAAAATCTGCCGTTGCAACGGTTTCGCCGTCTGGCAGTGTGACATAATCTTGTGTTTTAAACTGTTGATAAATAGGCCCTGGTGCAACGCCTCTTTGCTTTAGCTTGTCTGCTTGTAACTGACCAGGGCTGTTCTTTTGTTCGATTCGATAACCATAGCTGTCGATGCCATGATCTAATCGCTTCGCAAAAACTTGAAATTGATCATTTTCATAAATCTTTCCTTCCGTTACCTCTTTGATTAAGATAGGATAAGCAAGTCGCGATTGGCTGACCTGGAGAGAGGTTTCTATGAACGCCTTTAAACCTTTTGGACCATAAATCGTCACAGCTTCTTTCCCTCCTTGAAAGGATCTGCTGCTTAAAAAGCCGGGGAGTCCAAAGATATGATCACCATGTAAATGGGTAATAAAAATATGACTCACTTTGCGCGATTTAAGGGAAGTATGTAATAGCTGGTGCTGTGTAGCTTCACCACAATCAAACATCCATAAGCTATTCTGTTCTTGTAATGTATCTAAGATAATCGATGTCACATTGCGCTGTTTGCTAGGCATACCAGCACCCGTTCCTAAGAAGTTTATTTTCATGAGTCCCTTCCTTTCTAAAAATTAGCTATATAAGTTGAACGTATAAATGTAACAAAAACGTGCGACAAGCAAGCCTTTGCTCGCATGATTTCCTGATAATACATCGTTTGATCCATTCACACTGCGTAAATGGATCAAGAGCACATACCAGATCCATGAGAAATGATTTCATTCAACTTATATAGATAGATTAGAGATCCTTTATAAGGAATCTCTTGCCTGTTTGGCTACCTGGGGCACGTCTGTGAAAATAGCATGACAACCCAGTCGTATTGCCCTTTTGATCGTAGCTGGCATATTTACAGTATAAACAGCGACATATAGTTGATTGGCTTGAGCCAGTTTTATTAATGGACCTGATAACAGACGATAGCGAATGTGAATGCCAGCTGCTTGGATGTGTGTTCCATAGCTAATCAAATCTTTGGCTTTTTTTCCTGATAGTAGGCTGTAGTCGATAGATTGCTGCCATTCACTAATATGTTGAATGCTGCGGTGATTGAAGCTGGATATCACACTTTTCTCCAGCATTTGATAATCCGCTAATTTGTTATAAACAACCCGCTCTATCCCTTGGTAAGCAAAGACGTTATTTTTCAATTCAATGTTTAAGGCCAAATGTTTATCTTGATTCCATTTTAACAAATCATCTAACGTAGGGATAGTTGTCCCTTGATAAAAAGGATTTTTCCAGCTGCCAGCATCGAGCTGCTTCAATTCTTGATAGGTTTTATCTTTAATATAACCCTTGCCGTTCGTGGTGCGTTGTAACTTCTCATCATGAATAAGCACAGGGATGTTGTCTTTTGTTAATTGTACATCCGTCTCAATGCCATCTGCTCCCTGTTGATAGGCCAAATCAAAGGCTGGCATTGTATTTTCCGGAGCTTGCTTGCTAGCCCCGCGATGTGCATAAATAATCGTTGTCATGAATTTCTAAGCCTCCAAAAAACGCTGTGTTTCTTTGTATTGTCTTTAAAAAATATATAAAAGTCAATGTAAATGTCTTTGAACTGCAAAGAGTTTGCCTCGTTTTTTATATAACCAATCTTCTTGCAGTTTGTGATCCGGATTGCTTTCGTAATTAATAGTCGGACGGGTTTAAGCATAGTTCTTAGTCAGATCAATCAGCCGGTTTTGGTGATGGTGGGAGCCTATGATATGATAGCAGGAGAAGAAGTGATACGATCACCAGCTGCTGTATGTAAATGGGATAGATAGGGGGAGCAGGATGAGCAAACTACAAGGGAAATATGTACTAATCACAGGGGCTTCCGGTGGTATTGGGGAGGCGATTGCCTATCAAGTGGCTGAACAACAGGGAATCCCTATATTGGTGGCTAGAAGCCAAGAAAAATTGCAAAAAATCGCTAGTCAGATAACGGCCGGCTATCAGGTGAAACCAATCATACGGGTAGTAGATATCACCAACTTTCAAGAGTGGGAGCAAATCTTGCAAGGTTTGATTGCTGAGCTAAACAGGATCGATGTCCTCATTAATAATGCGGGTATTGGTTATTTTGATCGCTATACGGATATGGAATGGGAACGAATCGATCATATGGTTACTCTCAATAACCGATCGTTGTTTTTTACGACCTATCAGCTATTACCCCACATGTTTGAAGGGACAGACGCACATATTATCAATATAGGTTCACAGGCAGGAAAGATAGCTACACCAAAATCAGCCGTCTACAGTGCCACCAAAGCGAGTGTTATCAGTTTCTCGAATGCATTGCGGATGGAACTAGATGGAAAGGTACGGGTTACTTCTGTCAATATTGGTCCTGTGTCTACCAGTTTTTTTGACACTGCTGATCCTTCTGGACAATATCAACAGAGTGTGGCTAGATACATGTTAAACCCGGATGATGTAGCAACCAAGGTAGTGCAAGCGATTTTCACCCGAAAACGAGAGGTTAACCTGCCAGCTTGGATGCAGGCTGGTAGTAAATTATATCAGATCGTACCCAGGGTGGTAGAGCTATTTGGCAAACGGCTATTTAATAAAAAATAGGGAGGCAAGACAAATGCAATTAACCATAACGGAACGTGCACTTGAAAAGTTATATCAATTAAAAGGCGACAAGCATATATTACTTGCCTTAGTCTATGACACAGATGATTGCGGCTGTGGCGTCAATGGGGTACCTGCTATACAATTGATCAAGGAAGTGTCCGCAAAACAAGAACCAATTGTATGTGATCAAGCAAAAGTAGTGATACAACAGCAGCAGGCGGTTTTCTTTAACAAGGAAATGAAGTTGGATTACAACGGGGCCACATTCCGCCTCTCCAGTCCGGAAGAAATGTTAAACCCATTCATCCATGTGCAAGCAGTATAGTTGTGATACAGTTTCTTCCGCCTGTTAGTCTTTCTGCATCAAGTTCCATTTATTGCAAGAACGCAAAGCGCAGGAGCGCCCTCTTAAAAACGTAGAGACCTGCGCGTTGCAACTGAGATAAAGGAAACACGGCGACGTGAGGAGTCGATGTTGACTTTCACCCGCAGGGCATAAGTGCGACTTTAGCTCTGTCTGCGCCTGTTGGCTTGCCAGTCGCTAAGTCTTCTTATCGTAGGGCGTGTCGTGAAATCTCTAAAGTTTGGCGCCTGGAGCTGGACACGGCTGTTCCTGAATAAAAATTTATTCATGCAAAATGATATACTTTCTTATCTTATAAGAATAGCCGGGCAAAACCCTGCCCGGTCCTTTATTACGAATCAAAAGAAGCTATGGATTGCCGGGTCGTTTCAACTTAACATCTCTCCAAATTTTATTTGCTTTTCTTTCATACAAAAAAGGGACACATCGCAAGTCCAATCGTTGCATGTCTCCCTTTTTGTAGAGCATATCCTAAATGCGGTGTGCTTGATACTGGCTGGCTTTGGTGATTCGCTGGGCCTGCGTGAATTGCTCATTGTCAAATGATTGTTCCAGTGCATATACGTTTTCCTCTAACTGGCTTGGTGAGCTGGCGCCAGCAACTACAGAAGCTATTCCAGGCTGGTTCAGGATATACTGTAAGGATAAACCAGTCAAGGTTTGCCTCTCTCTTAATAAATTAGAAAGCGCACGAACGGTATCGGTTAACTCTCCTTTCTCATAATCCAGGTAGCCTTTCTCTCCTTTTCGGTTAACAAGCTCTTGCCCTTTTGTACTAAGCATACCTTTGGCAAGTGATCCTCTAGTAACCACACTGATGGAATGAGAGGAAATCGTCGGTAATAACTCTTCCGGCCGCCGATCTAATAAACTGTATTGCATCATGATACTACTGATCTGTGAATGCTTGATATATTGATCGATGACATTGGGGCGGATTGACGAAATACCATAATAGCGGATTACGCCTTCCTGAACAAGTTCTTCAAATGCCTCGATCGTTTCGTCTATCGGATCTTCTATCGTGCCACCATGTAATTGATATAAATCAATATAGTCTGTCTGTAGCCGCTGCAAGCTTGTTTTTACCTGTTCTTTAATGTAAGACTTTCGTGGATCCCAGAACCAGCTGCCATCGTCTTGCAGATGATTACCAACTTTGGTAGCTAGTACAAATTGATTGCGTTTTTGTTTCATTACTTCCCCAACCAATTCTTCATTACGACCTTGATCGTAAAGATCAGCTGTGTCCAAATAATTAATCCCCAAGTCAAGGGCAGCATCCATGATTTGTTCGGCTTGTCTTTTTTCTGTTCCTAATGACATACAGCCTAATGCAAGCGTAGACACATCTAAAGAAGTGTTACCTAATGTTCGTTTTTCCATGATAAAAAACTTCCTTTCTTCCTGAAAACTGTGATCCTGCTTTGCCTATTCCCGTCATTTGGAGAATAAAACACGTATATTTATCGCGAGACGAACATCCGTCAGACAGCAGGCTCACTTTATTGTACAAAATCCACGGATAGAATTACAATAAAAGAAGGAAAGAACAAGAAAGGAAGTTAGCGATGCATTCATTTGAAGAAAAGACCTTAGAATCAAAGCCCATTTTTAACGGTAAAATTATTGAAGTACAAGTTGATCAGGTGAGTCTACCCAATGGTGAAAATTCCACGCGTGAACTGGTGAAACATCCCGGCGCCGTTGCTGTGATTGCCTTAACGGAAGAGAATAAAATCGTATTCGTCAGACAATATCGTAAACCATTAGAGAAAGCACTTGTTGAAATACCAGCAGGCAAGCTGGAGGAAGGAGAGCAGCCAGAAACTACTGCAATTCGTGAATTAGAGGAGGAGACTGGGTATACGACGGATCACCTTCAACTGATCCAATCATTTTATACTTCCCCAGGATTTTCCGATGAGATTGTTCACTTGTATTTGGCAGATCAATTACAAGTGTTGGATACGCCAAAGCTGCTGGATGAGGATGAATTTGTTGAACGTATGGAATTAACATTAGAAGAGACAGAAGAGCTCGTGGAAAAGCAAGAGATTCACGATGCCAAGACGGTTTATGCCTTGTTATATTTGAAGTTGCGAGGAATGAAATAGTATGCTGCATTCCTATTATGCGGATTTACATATCCATGTAGGAAGGAATATCCAAGGAGGGCCGGTCAAGATAACTGCTTCTGATCAGTTAACGATTACCAACCTCCTTGAGGAAGCCAGTCAACGAAAGGGAATAGATATCGTTGGGGTTATTGATTGTCACGCTCCACTTGTATTACAGGAGATAAAGCAGTTGATTGCTGATGGAAAAGCGTACGAGAAGAGTCATGGTGGTATTCAGTTTAAGGATACAACACTGTTGCTGGGTAGTGAAATCGAGATTTATGATCAACATTGTCATGGGCCGATTCACGTACTCTGTTTTTTTCCATATATTCAGACTATGCAAAGGTTCTCTGGTTGGCTGTCTCAACACATGAAGAATGTTGAATTAAGTTCACAACGTTATTATGGCAGTGCTCTTTCCCTTCAAGAACAAGTAAAGCAGTTAGATGGCTTGTTTATTCCTGCCCATATTTTTACCCCTTTTAAAAGTTTATATGGAAAGGGTGTGAATCGATCGTTGACAGAGGTATTTCATCCTGCTTTAATCGACGCTGTGGAGCTTGGTTTAAGTGCCGATACCAGCATGGCCGATCATCTGCAAGAATTAGCTAACTATTCGTTTTTAACAAATTCGGATGCCCATTCTTTAGGGAAGATTGCCAGAGAGTATCAGCAATTGATCCTGCACGAGGCAAGCTTTTTAGCCTTAAAACAGGCGCTGCAGCAACAAAGTGGTTGTCGAATTGCAACTAATTTTGGCATGAATCCCAGACTAGGGAAATATTATACGACGGTTTGTGCCAAATGTTTGGCACCTTTCAAGGCAGATAAATGTAAGGAGTGCAGCTCTTCTAAGTTTATTAGAGGAGTGAAAGAACGGGTGGAAGAGTTAACTGACACGTTTCAGATCAACACGAATCGGCCAGATTATTTCTATCAAGCTCCTTTAGAATATTTACCTGGCTTAGGGACGAAAACATTGGATCAACTGTTAGTCCATTTCGGAACAGAAATGAATATCATTCACCATGTCCCAATAAAACAATTAGGTGAAGTGATTCCAGATAAGCTTGTCCAGCTGATCATCGCCTTACGTCAAGGAAAACTATCTATTCAAGCAGGTGGGGGAGGGCGGTATGGTAAGGTTGTGTTCGAATAATATTTTACCACTAAGGTTTGTTCTATTTCGCTAGCTATTATCATAGAGTAGCAATAGAACAAAAGTGGAGGATGTGAACACAATGCAGCTGCCTAAAAAGCAAAATAATATTTTACAGCATATGGTTAAATATCATACGATTTACTTGTTTACAATTATCTTGTTTGTGACTGGGATTGTCTTTGGTGCTATCATTGTCAACAGTATGACATTCGTACAGAAACAAGATTTGTTTTTTTATTTAGAACGATTCTTTTTAGGTTATGTCCAAGAAGATGGAGTTTCTCAACTAGAATTGTTCAAAAATGCCTTGTTTTATCATATACAGTTTTTGGCGCTTATCTTCTTTTTAGGAATTGCAGTTATCGGAGTGCCGATCATTTGGGTGTTGTTATTTGTCAAAGGGGTTGCTGTTGGTTTTACCGTTGGTTTCTTTGTAAGTCAATTAGGTGCAAAAGGGTTGTTATTTTCCTTTGCAAGTATTGCTGCCCAGAATTTGATTATCATTCCGATCTATATTATTGCAAGTACGTTGGCGATGATATTCTCAATTTCCATTCTGCAAAGTATCTTCTCGAAGCGGTATAAACGACCGATGATTCCAAGCTTTTTTCGATATGCTACTGCCTTTATCTGTTTTATGTTGATCATTGCTGTCGCTGCTTTGATGGAATCTTTTGTGTCTTTTGAGTCGATTAAAATCATTGCCGACCAGCTGACTATGGAATGAAATTATTAATTAATAATAATTATTATCAACTTTTTATAATTATCTGAATTGACATCCTACATTAGAATACTTATAATTGAAGATGTAGGGAGGTCTTTATTATGGAATATCGATTAGACCGTATCAAGAAGAAATTACATGCACAAAGTTATAAGCTTACACCACAGCGTGAGGCGACTGTTAGAGTATTATTAGAGCGAGAAGAAGATCACTTAAGCGCGGAAGATGTCTATTTATTGGTGAAAGATAAATCACCGGAAATAGGACTGGCCACGGTGTATCGAACCTTGGAATTATTAACGGAATTAGATATTGTAGATAAAATAAACTTTGGTGATGGAGTATCCCGCTACGACTTGAGAAAAGAAGGAGCGAAACATTCCCATCATCATTTAGTATGTACAGAGTGTGGATCTGTCGAAGAAATAACAGATGATCTATTAGGAGATGTAGAAGGTATTGTTCAAGATGACTGGGGTTTTATTGTCAAAGATCACCGTTTAACCTTCCATGGTATTTGTCAAACATGCCAAGAGCGTATCTGTCAAAATTGTGAAGCGAAAAAATTAGCAGCAAATTAGGTATATTTTTCTGATCTAATGGCATAAATTTTAATAGAGAGAATGTTTTAGAATAAACCTTTCTATTAGGAGCGAGATGTCATGAATGCAGTTGTTAAAATAGGCCTTGATTTGCTAAAGATTTTTGTAGTATTTGTAGTCTGCACCATATTGTTTTATTATGTATTAAGGGCGTTTCATAGTGAATATGAGAAGTTAGATCGTTACGAGTCTCCTCAAGGGAATGCAGTAAAGGTGATGAGTCAGGAAGAAACCGATATGTGGAAACGCCTGAGTATTTTTTTTCGATTGGGAGAATAAAATATGGATGAAATGCAGTATCCGGTAGAAGAGTTTTTTCATTATTTACGCATCGAGCGAGGTCTGTCGGAGAACACGTTAAAAGCATACCAGCGTGATCTAAGGAATTACCTGGATTTTTTGCGTGAAAGTAGACAGATGAAGAATTGGCAGCAAGTCACCCGTCATGAAGTCATGCAGTTTTTATATCATTTGAATGATCAAGGCAGATCCTCTGCAACCATTGCAAGGGTATTGTCTTCTTTGCGATTATTTCATCAGTTTTTGATTAGAGAGTATCAAATAAAAGAGGATCCTAGTCTGCATATTGATACGCCTAAGGCTGGTCGCACACTGCCAAAAGTATTGTCAATGGCAGATGTGGATAAGTTATTAAACATACCGGCAGTGGATAAATTTGCGATTAGAAACAAGGCAATGCTGGAAACATTATATGCCACTGGATTACGGGTAACCGAATTGATTTCGTTAACCATGAATGATCTGCATCTAACCATGGGTTTTGTTCGTTGTTTTGGCAAAGGTTCTAAAGAACGCATTGTACCGTTAGGTGATATGGCCAAAGACGCAATAGAGAAATACTTGCAGTCGGCAAGGCCGGAATTAGTACATAAAAAGCAAACGGAAACGGTATTCGTTAATCACCATGGAAATCCGATTTCACGACAAGGTTTCTGGAAGATTATTAAAACGATTGCCAAACAGGCAGGAGTAGAAAAGGAGCTTTCTCCTCATACCTTGCGCCATTCCTTTGCTACTCACTTATTGGAGAACGGTGCGGATTTAAGGGTAGTGCAGGAAATGTTAGGACATGCCGATATTTCGACAACACAAATATACACCCACGTATCCAATACACGCCTAAAGGATATCTATAAAACGCACCATCCAAGGGCATAACACTACTTTTGGAGTCTGGCAAAAAGGAATCTACCTTTTACCAGGCTCCATTCTTCATTCTGCCTCAGCAAAATATAAAAATCTACAGTAGTTGAATACAAAAGCTTATTCAGAACATTAAAGAAAAACCGGGCAAAATTCGCCCGGTCCTTGACGCATAACTAAAAGTAGCCACTGAACTGCCGATAAGATGGATTATGTAAATTGGCAAGTCCATCTATTCCATGTAGTAAAGTTGATTGTTTGCCAGTGCTAGGAAACGCTCCGGAAATAGGTTCCGCTTTCCGCGAGCTTGGCTCAGCCTCCTCGTCAGCAAAGATCGCTTCCTGCGGGGTCTTCACACTGCGCTTTTCTCGCAGGAGTCTCCACCTATTCCCTCCGCTAGATTGGCGTACAACAATGGTTATCTCTGCAAGGAGAAAGCGTTCTAAGTACCTAGACACTGTTGTAGCAAAAGAAAAAAATCGTCAACTGATTCTTTGGCTGCGTAATGGATCACGGTACTAATATAAAAGTCATAACATAGGATCCAGCCGTTCTCAGAAAAAGGTTATGCGGTTTTCTTATTGGCAGAAATATAGTGTCTGGAACGCTTCATCTTAGCAGTCATTCGATTGTAGTCCTGCTACCCAGCGGAGGAAATAGGTGGAGACTCCTATGGGACCAGGACGAGCTGAAGATCCACTAAAAAGTGCTCTTCTTTTTAGTTAGCTGAAGCCGGCCCCATGGAAAGCGGAACTTATTTCCGGAGCGCTTGCTTTGCACAGATAAAACGGTCAAACTCACCACTAAGGAAAGTGGGCTACTTTACATAATCCATCTTATCGGCACCACCATTCGTTCAAGATCAAAATCGGTCCACATCCTTTCATACTCAGAATTCTATACTTTCTTATCTTTTAAGAAATACTGTGCAAACCCACCCCAGTCCTTTATTACTATATAAGTTGAACGTACAAATGTAACAAAAACATGTAACACAAGTCTTTGCTCCTATTATTTCATTCAACTTATATCATCAAAATAACATGCTGACTACCGTTTATTACTTGCTCTGAGTTTATGGTAAAGGACTGGAGGGGGGAACTTGATTTTTCTTTTCGCCGAATGCTCATGCGTAAATCCTTGCGTATAGTCTCAAATAATATGGTATACTAACGGTAAATACAGGGTATTGCAGTAGTAGGAGGGAAAAAAGATGACAAATTTTAATCGTGTATTTTTGATTGTACTTGATTCTGTTGGTATCGGTGAAGCACCTGATGCAAAGCAATTTAATGATGTCGGGGCAGATACGCTTGGTCATATTGCCGAGCACCGACAAGGATTAAATATGCCTGCTATCGGTCAACTAGGCCTAAGCAATATAAGAGAAATTAAAGGAGTTGCTCCAGCAGTGCCGCCAAAAGCGCATTATACCAAAATGCAAGAGGCTTCCAATGGCAAGGATACAATGACCGGGCATTGGGAAATTATGGGCCTTTATATGGAGACACCATTTCGAACCTTTGAACAGTTTCCTAAGGAACTGATTGACAGGATCGAGCAGAAAACCAATCGTAAAGTGATCGGTAATAAACCCGCCTCAGGGACGGAAATTATCAAGGAATTGGGGCAACAGCACATGGAAACAGGTGATTTAATCATTTATACCTCTGCCGATTCCGTTCTACAGATTGCTGCGCATGAAGACATTATTCCGGTTAATGAACTGTACGATATTTGTGAGTACTGCAGGGAAATAACCAAAGAAGAAAAATATATGATTGGCAGGGTTATTGCTAGGCCGTTTGTTGGCGAACCTGGAAATTTTGAACGGACGGCTAACCGCCACGATTATGCGCTCAAACCATTTGGTTATACGGTGATGAATGCACTAGAGGATGAAAATTATGATGTCATTGCCTTAGGTAAAATCTCGGATATCTATGATGGAGAAGGGGTAACGGAAGCAATTCGAACATCAGGTAATGATGACGGAATGGAAAAATTCATCCAATCGATGGATAAGCCGTTTCATGGACTAAATTTCTTAAATCTTGTCGATTTCGATGCAAAATATGGACACCGACGTAACCCAGACGGATATGCGGAGGCGTTAGAGACATTTGATCAACGTTTACCAGAAGTGCTTGATAAGCTGAAAGAGGATGATCTATTAATCATAACCGCTGATCATGGTAATGACCCAACACATCACGGTACCGATCATACGAGAGAATATGTACCACTGTTGATATATCATCAAGGTATCACAGAAGGAAAGAACCTGCCCATACGAAAAACATTTGCTGACATAGGTGCAACGATTGCTGAAAATTTTGCAGTGAAAATGCCAGAATATGGAACCAGTTTTCTGAAAGATATCCAATAAAGAGGGGGATCTGACCATGCGCATGATTGATATTATTGAACGAAAACGAAATGGCGAAAGTTTGTCTGAACAAGAAATTGCCTACTTTATTGAAGGTTATTTAGATGAGAGTATCCCCGATTATCAAGTATCCGCTTTGTTAATGGCCATTTATTATCAGGACATGTCGCAAGAAGAAATAGCTTATCTAACGAAGTATATGGTTGCATCCGGTGACACGATTGATTTGAGTTCCATTCAAGGGCATAAGGTTGATAAGCATTCAACAGGTGGTGTAGGCGATAAAACGACCTTTATTGTCGGACCATTAGTAGGAGCTGCTGGCATCCCTGTTGCGAAAATGTCTGGCCGGGGGCTGGGTCATACAGGCGGAACCATTGATAAATTGGAATCGATCACAGGTTTTAAAGTGGAGTTAACCAATCAGCAATTTATTGATAATGTGAATCGTCACAAACTAGCTGTTGTCGGTCAGACTGGTAATCTTGCACCGGCAGATAAAAAGCTGTACGCCCTTAGAGATGTAACAGCAACAGTCGATTCCATCCCGTTAATCGCCAGTTCCATTATGAGTAAAAAGATTGCCTCAGGAGCAGATGGCATTGTTTTGGATGTCAAAACTGGTTCAGGGGCTTTTATGAAGTCATTAGAAGATTCTCAGCGATTGGCGGAAGCGATGGTTACCATTGGAAACCAATTAGGCAGACAAACTATAGCGGTGATTAGTGATATGAATCAGCCACTTGGATTCGAGGTTGGCAATGCGAATGAGGTAAAAGAAGCGGTGCAGGTATTACAAGGAGAGAAGATTGCGGACCTTCGTGAATTAGCAGTTGAGTTAGCAGCTCAAATGACCTTAATTGCAGGTATTTATGATCATTATGACACTGCTGTACAAGCCTTAGAAGCAAAACTGGATAATGGTGAAGCACTAGCCTGCTTCAAAGATTTTATCGAAGCACAAGGTGGAGATTCCGCGTTTATCGATGATTTCAACCTTCTTCCTCAACCTTCTTATAATATAGAGGTGAAGGCACATACAGATGGTTATATTCACGAGATGGCAGCAGAGAAAATCGGTCTGGCGGCCATGCATTTAGGAGCTGGCCGTGCCACAAAAGAAGATACGATTGATCATAGCGTAGGCATTACCTTGAAAAAGAAAATCGGTGATTCTATTGTAAAAGGAGATACATTAGCCATTTTGCACAGTAACAAGGATCAAGCAGACGAAGTAGGCGAGATTGTCAAACAAGCCTATACTATTTCCCAAAGCCCTGCTGAACCAAGACAAATGATTTACCGGGTAGTGAAGTAAGCTAACATTTTTCATCAACTAACTTAGATATTATTGTAACAAGAAGGCAGCTGCTGATAGAGCAGACCTGTCTTCTTTTTTTGTTAGCAATAAAGGGACATAGGGATGGGAAAGCGTTTTACCTTGCAAATCAAACCCATGAACGCGGAGCCTACCCATGGGCAACGTGACATCACCTAACTTAGCGGCAGTGACTTGGTTTTGCGATAAAGGCTCAGGATGCTTTTCACCCGATTTTCTTAGTAGAATGACCTCCTCTAAGAAAATTCATCTGATCCCCGTTTTATGTGACGATCTTTTCTACTGATTTTTGCACTTCTAGTTATATTTCTAGTTTTATTTGGAAAAAATAGAGATGTTACTATTCTGGAGGTGAATCGATTGAAAAAGTCAATCATCCGTTTCATATGCATCATGCTACTGCTTCTATCCATTCCAAATATGGCATTAGCCCAGCAAGAGACGGCCGAAAAGGAAGAAGAGAATCTAGAGTTAGCCACTCACTCCACGTCAGCTATCTTAATGGAAAGGGATACAGGAACCATCCTTTACGATAAAAATGCAGAGGAAAAGCTTCCTCCAGCAAGTATGACAAAGATTATGACGATGTTATTAATTATGGAAGCACTGGCAGATGGACAAATTACGTTAACGGAAACGGTGCAAGTGAGTGAACATGCAGCTTCTATGGGAGGTTCGCAAATATTTTTAGAAGCTGGAGAAGAAATGACCGTACATGATCTGCTAAAGGGGATTGCTGTTGCTTCTGGAAATGATGCAAGTGTCGCAATGGCTGAGCGGATTGCAGGCAGCGAAGAAGCCTTCGTAAAAAAAATGAATGCCAGAGTAAAAGAACTTGGTTTGACATCAACCAAATTTCAAAATGCCACAGGCTTGCCTGCAGATGATCATTACAGTACGGCGCATGATATGGCAGTTATGGCAAAGGCCTTGTTGAAACATCAGGAGATTACCGAGTATACCGGTATCTATGAGGATTATTTGCGGGAAGGAACAGAAGATGAGTTCTGGTTGGTGAACACTAATAAACTAGTTAAATTTTATGATGGTGTAGATGGTTTAAAGACCGGTTATACCAATGAAGCAAAATACTGCTTAACGGCAACCGCAGAAAAAAATGGTATGCGCACGATTGCGGTGGTAATGGGGTCAGATAATACCAAAAACCGCAACAGTGATGTGACTGAGCTGCTGAATTATGCTTATTCACAATATCAAACCAAGTCTCTCTTTGAAAAGGATCAAGTTGTTACGTCGTTTGAATGGCTAAAGGCAGATAAAAATAAGGTGGATGTTGCTACGAGCGACAGTGTATCGATTCTATATGCCAAAGGTACAAATATGGATAATATGGACACACAAATTACCATCGATCAAGATATCCACTTACCGCTGACGAAGGGGACAACCGTGGGTAAACTTGTGGTAAAAAATGGAGAAGAAGTATTAAGCGAAACGGATTTGGTTTTATTAGAGGATATGGAGCAGGCTAATTTATTTCAGTTATTTAAACGTACCTTTCGTTCCTTTTTTCACTTGTAATAGGAATGTATGGAGTGAAAGAGAAATAAAGTCGAATCATTACTAGTTTCGCCGAATAGTTTCTAGTTTTGTCAGGTGGCAGGATTATACGAATGAAAAATAGAAAAAAGAGTTATCGAAAAAAATGGGAGGGAACTATCATGCAATTACAATCACAATTTTCAGTTATGGAGGATGTCTTAATTGTTCGATTAGATGGTGAATTGGATCATCATTCCGCTGCCAAGCTGAAATTAGAGTGGCAACAAAGAATACAAACAGGCAACATTAAACATGTCGTACTTAATTTGAATAAACTCCATTTTATGGATAGTTCTGGTTTGGGCGTGGTATTAGGCCGTTATAAGGAAATTAAACAAATTGGTGGCGAAATGATCGTCTGTTCCGTCAATCCGCCCGTCAAACGATTATTCAATATGTCGGGCCTCTTTAAGATTGTCCGGTTAGAAGCAGATGAACATTTCGCATTAACCAGTTTGGGGGTGGCGTCATGAATAATGCAATGGAACTGAAGTTTAAGAGTATTAGTGCCAATGAGTCCTTTGCACGTATTGCCGTAGCCTCCTTCGTCTCGCAGATCGATCCTAATATGGATGAATTAACCGAAATCAAAACAGTCGTATCTGAAGCAGTTACCAATGCAATTATTCATGGATATGAAGATGATCCCAATCAAGATATTTATATTCGTTGTTCGTTAACGGATGATTTTTTATCAATAACCATCGCTGATGAAGGAATCGGGATTGATAATGTTGATTTAGCCAAAGAGCCTTTGTATACCTCCAAACCAGAATTAGAGCGTTCGGGGATGGGTTTTACCATTATGGAGAATTTCATGGATCGTATTAGCATTACATCCCATCCAGGAGAAGGTACAAAAATAAATATGACCAAACAATTTCAAACCATCAAGAGCATGTGTAAGTAGGTGATGCCTATGAAAACACAAATGTCAAAGACATCACCATTAAGTGATCATGAGGTCAAACAATATATTCAATTGAGTCAAAAAGGCGATGAAGAAGCCAAAGCCATCCTCGTTGAAAAGAATATACGATTAGTTTGGTCTGTTGTACAGCGATTTTTGAATAGAGGTTATGATCAAGATGACTTGTTTCAAATTGGCTGTATTGGTTTGCTTAAATCAATTGATAAGTTTGACTTGAGTTACGAGGTGAAATTCTCAACTTATGCGGTACCGATGATTATTGGTGAAATTCAACGATTTATTCGCGATGATGGAAGTTTGAAGGTAAGCCGATCATTGAAGGAGATTGGAAATAAGATCAGAAAGGCGCAAGACGAGCTTACGAAGCAATTCTCAAGGGCACCTACGATTCAAGAAATTGCCGATGAACTGGAGCTGACGCCAGAAGATGTAATTCATGCACAAGAAGCCATCAAAAAGCCGCAATCGATACACGAAACGGTTTATGAAAATGATGGTGATCCCATCACCTTACTAGATCAAATTGCAGATATGAATGATAACTGGTTTGATAGACTTTCTATTGAACAGATTATCAATGACTTAGATCAACGGGAGCGATTAATCGTCTATTTACGCTATTACAAGGACCAAACCCAAACCGAAGTAGCGGATCGATTGGGCATATCACAAGTGCAAGTGTCACGGATCGAAAAAAAGATTTTGGATAAAATAAAAACAGAAATGCTAACCTAACATGTTCCGCTAGAAAAAATCGGACAGTGCTCCTCGAAAGGAGTCTATGTTCGATTTTTTTGTTTGTAAAATTCACCTATGAAGCGGTTTAGCTCTTTAAACGGGGGCCAAATAATTGAAATGGAATCCATGCCAATGCACTAAAAAATCACCACCTCTGATAAATACCGATAAAGTGGCCTTACCATTGCTTTTTCAAGTGGAACTTCCGCTCATGCCGCAATGTACAGGAAATGTAAAGTGCAGGTGTTGTGACTGGACGTCATGGGTTTAACCTGCGAATGACTTACCCGTCTAGGTGATTGGTCTACGCTAAGGAATAATAATTCCACACTTCTAGCAAGAATTAGCATGACGGTGATCTGATACGAAATCCTGTTTGTATGCTTGATTTTTTGCTGAGGCTAAGAAATAAAACTTCCTTCACCATCATCGTTCTATATCAGTTGAGTGAAATAAATTCTCATGCATCTGCTATGTGTTCTTGATCCATTCGTGTGATTATCTCATCATACTGCGTAAATGGATCAAACGAGGTATTAGCAGGAAATCATGCGAGCAAAAACTTGCTTGTCACACGTTTTGTTATATTTATTCGTTCAACTTATATCGTCACAAGAACCATTTTATAAGTTATCTATTTTATGGTAGGTGCAATGATTTTTGCATGGATCAATCACTGTGATACCTCCTATGTTTCCAATATAAAAGTCATAAGGCGATACATGCCTTGCAGTATCTAGAATGCTTCATGCTCGCAGTGATAACCATTGTTGAGCCATATTCCCGCAGCGCTTGTTTCGCACAGATAAAACGATCAAGCTCATCACTCAGAAAAGCGAACTACTTAACATCATCCACTATATCGATCGATAGCAGATAAAAGAGCCTCCCAAAAACATTTTTCAATCGATCTTGCATGCATGAATTTCCCACATCTTCATCATACTAAGATAAACCATTTAAAGGATGATGTTATATGGCCGAGGATAAAGTATATGTCCGTCTCAAAAAGAAAATATCGGCAGAAAAAGACCAGCAAATTTACTTAAAAGATATCGCCTTTATCACAGGAAATATCGATTATTTAACCGATCTGAAGGACTTACCTATCTATCACATCACGGAAGCAGACAAAAGCATATCGGTAATAGATGGATTTCAGTTGTTGGAAGTTTTGGTGCAGGCATATCCCTTGCTCACCATTGAATTATTAGGTGCAAATCAAGTGATTATTGAAGTGAAAAAACAAACAAAAAAAGTACCTATTTTGTTAATCGCCTTTATATGGCTGCTTATGTGTGTGGGTTCCGCCATGGCGATTATTAATTTCCATTATGATGTCAGCATGGAAGAAGTCCATCAAGGTATTTATTACTTGTTGACCGGTGAAAAGGTGAACAAACCACTTTGGTTGCAAATTCCGTATTCCTTCGGACTGGGCTTGGGGATGATATTGTTCTTTAATCACATCTTCAAAAAACGATTCAATGAAGAACCAAGTCCGCTGGAAATTGAAGTATTCAATTATCAACAGGACCTTGATCAATATGTAGTACAGCATGAAAATGGACTGAACAAACACCGTGATGTCTGAATTAATCCTTATTAGTGCACAAATACTAATAGGACTTGGCTCGGGATTAGTAGTCGGTTCAGGGTTTGTAGCCTTTTTAACGGTATTGGGTATTATTCCCAGGCTTATTCAACTGAGTAAATCGCATCAAAGTTTGCCTGCTTATCAATTCAGCGTGATTATCGGTGCACTGTTAGGTACTTATTTTACCTTTACAGACTGGACGATTGCTTTGCCATTGCCGTTGCTCAGTTTATGGGGATTGCTACATGGCATATTTATTGGCATGCTGGCCGCTGCATTAACGGAAGTATTGAATGTTTTCCCCATATTGATGAAACGACTTGGTATCGATAAAGAATTATTATGGCTATTAATGGCCATTGTCATAGGAAAGATTATCGGTTCTCTCTTTCATTGGCTTTTATTTGTTGAAATTATCTAAAAAGGACGTTATTTATGAAAAAAATTGATCGCTCGATTACAAAAAATCAACAATATTTAACAAATCACCTTGGGATTGATGTATCCTTTGACATCGGATTTCGCGAGTTGATTGTCTTAAAAAGGAAGGTCCAGCTATATTATGTTACAGGCTTAGTCGATGATGAATTTGTTATCGAAGTGATTAAGAAACTGGTTTCCATAAATGATGAGGAAGAAGTAAACAGCGATCTCTATCAAGAGCTGAATAATCGAATTGTACATCAGCAGGTGGAGAAGGCTAAAACAATGGATGAGGCAGTCGATCAAATGCTGTCAGGTTTATTGGTTATTTTTGCTGATGACCAAGAAGAATGTTTTATTGTCGATGTTAGACATTATCCTGGCCGAACACCTGAGGAGCCAGACACAGAAAAGGTAGTTCGCGGTTCAAGGGATGGCTACACGGAGAATATCATTGAGAATACGGCCCTGACTAGGAGAAGAATACGTGATGAAAGGCTGCGTCATGAGATGCTTCAAGTAGGGGAACGATCTAAAACGGATATCTGTATATCTTATATACAGGATGTAGCAGATATTGGTTTGATCGAATTAATTAAAAATGAACTCGGACAGATTAAAGTAGATGGACTCTCGATGGCTGATAAAACAGTGGAAGAATATTTGGTGCACCAAGGTATGAATCCATATCCGTTAGTGAGATATACCGAACGTCCGGATGTGGCTGCAGCTCACTTGTTTGAGGGACACGTACTTATCATGGTGGACACTTCTCCCAGCATGATCATTGTGCCAACCACTTTCTTTCACCACGTACAGCATGCAGAAGAATATCGTGAGTCACCTGCCGTAGGGACGTTTGTGCGCTGGGTTCGATTTATGGGCATCTTTGCTTCGTTGTTTTTACTGCCGTTATGGCTACTGGTGGTATTAGAACCTACCTTGCTACCTGAACAATTACAGTTTATCGGTCCGAACGAAGTAGGAAATGTTCCGATTGTGGTGCAGATTTTAATGGCCGATATCGGGATTGAGTTCCTGCGTATGGCGGCGATTCACACCCCGACCCCGTTATCAACAGCAATGGGGTTGATTGCCGCTGTATTAATCGGGGAAATTGCGATCGAAGTTGGACTATTTAGTTCCGAGGTCATTCTTTATGTTTCAATTAGTGCTATTGGTTCTTTCACCACACCAAGTTATGAACTCAGTGTCGCTAATAAAATCATCCGATTAACCTTAGTCATCGTGACTGCCCTTTTTCAAGTAACTGGTTTCATGTTAGGTATTACGTTATTTATTTTGTTTTTAGCAGCAAAAAAATCGTTGCAAACTCCTTATTTATGGCCGTTTATTCCATTTAATGCGAAAGCAATGTGGCAGATTATGTTCCGAGTAGCAATGCCGCTATCCAAATCGAGGCCAAGTATTGTTCGTACAAAAAATACACAAAAACAAGCATAACTTAGAAAGTAAAACTTGAACTAAACGAAAGCCTATGATAAATTTATTTTATACTTTATGAGCTTACAAACTATTTAGTAGCAACGGTCGAAAGTGCTACCCATTGTTCCTAGTGTCAACCGCTTGGCGGGACAATGGGCAGTATATGGCTGTTTTAACCCATCACTAATGGTGGGGATTTTCAAATCGGATGTATCCCTTGTCAACCTGTCTTTCCATGGGACAAGATAGGGATGGGGGATTTTTGTTTGATATCTAAATAAAGAGACAGAGAAAGCAGGTGGTAGAATGCAGCATGACGCTCAGACAAATGAACAAGGCCATTTACTTATTAATGGTTTAGATAGTGTAGAATTAGCAAAAAAATATGGCACGCCTTTGTTCGTATATGATATAAATAAAGTACGGAATAATGCACGGGCTTTTGTAGAAACCTTTAAAGAGCTAGGCGTACAAGCTCAGGTTGCTTATGCAAGTAAAGCATTCTCTGCTATTTCGATGATCCAAGTCGCCAAGCAGGAACAGCTTAGTCTGGATGTTGTTTCCCAAGGGGAGTTATACACAGCCATTCAGGCCGGATTTCCTGTTAAAAAAATACATATGCATGGTAATAATAAAAGTTATCAGGAAATTTCAATGGCCGTTACCAACAATATCGGCTGTATTGTCGTCGATAATTTCCATGAAATTCATTTATTACAGCAAGTATTAAAGGAACAGCAGAAAACAATGGAGGTCCTTATTCGAGTTACGCCAGGTATTGAGGCACACACCCATGATTATATTCTGACTGGTAATGAGGATTCAAAATTCGGCTTTGATTTAACCAATGGACAGGCCGAAGAAGCTATGAAGCAGCTTAAGGAAATAGATTCCATCGATCTGAAAGGACTACATTGTCATCTTGGTTCACAAATATTTGAAACCGATGGATTTACCTTGGCAGTGGCACGGCTGTTCCAAACCTTACATGATTGGAAACAACAGCATGGTTATGTTGCAGAAGTAATCAATTTAGGTGGAGGTTTTGGTATTCACTATACCGATGAGGATAAACCACTACCGCGTCCTAATTACGTTAGAGCACTGGTTGATAAGGTAAAAGAACAGGTAGAAACCTACCAGCTGCCATTGCCAGAGATATGGATAGAACCAGGCCGATCTATTGTTGGCGATGCCGGTGTAACGCTCTATTCGATTGGATCAATAAAGGAAATACCTCATGTACGTAAGTATGTTTCCGTTGATGGTGGGATGACGGATAACCTGAGGCCAGCCCTTTATCAAGCGAAATATGACGCCGTTATTGCGAATAAAATGAATGCAACAGAAGAAGAAGAGGTGTCAATAGCAGGGAAATGCTGTGAATCGGGAGATATGTTAATATGGGATATCGCATTACCCGAGACAGAAGCTGGGGATATATTAGCCGTTTTTTCAACGGGTGCCTATGGTTATTCTATGTCAAGCCACTATAACCGATTTCCAAAGCCAGCCGTTATATTTGTAGAGAATGGACAAGACCAACTAGTGATTAAACGAGAATCGTATGAAGATATGGTGCAAAACGATCTATCATACGAATAGGGGGAAAAGAAAATGAAACAAGCAATTATCGAATTTGAAAATGGTGAAAGAATTGTGATAGAACTATATGAAGAGGCTGCACCGAATACCGTAGCCAATTTTGAGAAATTAGCAAATGAGAACTTTTACGATGGTGTTATCTTTCACCGGGTGATCCCTGGCTTTGTTGCACAGGGCGGTGATCCAACAGGTACAGGAATGGGTGGACCAGGCTATACGATTAAATGTGAAACAGAAGGTAATCCACATAAACACGTGGCTGGATCACTATCTATGGCACATGCTGGTAAAGATACGGGTGGAAGTCAATTTTTCCTTGTTCATGAACCACAGCCTCATTTAGATGGTGTGCATACGGTTTTTGGTCAAGTAACAGAAGGACTAGATACCGTATTACGTATCCGTCAAGGAGATGCCATGAAAACAGTAAGAGTTTCAGAAGTATAAAAGAACAATAAATAGTATTGACATCTGAAAGGCGTTATAATATGGTAAGGTGAAAGGTTGAAAGAATGATGGACGACCTCTGTTTGTCCAATTCATTCAACAATGAAGCTTCATTGTCTGTAATCAGCAATAAAATGCACCCTAAAGGAAGTGTGCACCTTGCGCAAGAAAAATATATTACTATTTACCATTCTCTTGTTAATAAGTATCGCCTGGGGTAGTTATTATTGGTTTGGTATCGTATTTTCACCATAGTAATTGGATATAATAGAGGATGTTCAAAAAGTCCAAAAAAGGAAGCATCGAATGTCGAGCTTTTGTAACACACAGTACTAGTAACGACTTTTTAGATCAAAACATAACATAGCTATGGATGAATTGTTATGAATAATGAGGGATTCAATATGTTAATACGTTTTAAGAAACGATCAGAAAAGATAGCCATGGGTTTACTTTCGTTTATGCCTGCTGAAAAAGAGGTTAAGAAGTTGCAAGATACCATTCAGGAGTATGAAGTGAACGAGGATTGGCAGCTGTTTCTTTGGAAAGAAGGGGACGATGTGCTTGGTGCTATAGGGGTAAGGCTTGACCAAGACAACCATCAAGCAATTATTCAGCATATCAGTGTAACACCGTCGCATCGCAATTCAGGAATCGGGAAGAAAATGGTGGACGAATTGCAGAAGCATTATGGTTCTCCTTATAAATTGGTTGCAAATGATGTCACTAGGAAATTTTTCGAAAAGTGTAAAGAAACACCTAAAGAATAAAGATAGGAAGAACCTTTGCGCTGGCAAAGGTTCTTTATCGTGTTATTAGCACCACGCTGCACCGACAATGATTAACAAAATAAACAAAACAACGATTAGAGCGAATCCGCCGCCGTATCCAGATGACATGTAGTGACCTCCTCATTCTGTTTGTTTTAACTTTCTTGCTAATAGCGTATGTCAATCCACTCAAATCGTATAGGCGCTTATCCTGTATAGAGAAAAAAACAACGAATCAACTATTTGCTATATGAAGCAAGATCGCCGTCAGTGAAAGTTTTACGGTCTTATATGTGGTGGCATTGTCTGGTTTATCTCATGGTGAACCATCATTATCACAACTGCGTTTGTCCTATGTCGTCTGGTTCGGGCGTTTTATGTTGCGCAAAAAAGCGTCTTATTCCTGATATTCTGTATTATTTCAAGAAAAAATGCTATACTGGGTGAGAAGTTCACAAGGCATGGAGGTATGTTATGTCTGTCCATTATCAAGTAAAATTAGAATCATTTGAGGGACCATTAGATTTATTGCTCCATCTCATTAATAAATACGAGATCGATATTTATGATATACCTGTGTCAGAGATAACCTCTCAATATTTAACGTACATTCATACGATGCAGGAATTAGAATTGAATATTGCCAGCGAATATTTGGTGATGGCGGCTACTTTATTAGAGATTAAAAGTAAGTTATTATTGCCGAATCCTACTGTAGAAGTCGAAGAGGAGTATGAAGAAGATCCGCGAGAGGATTTGATGAGACGGTTAATTGAATACCGTAAATACAAAGAAGCTGCCATGCACCTCAAGGAACGGGAAGCTGAACAAAGCCAGATACATACGCGTCCTCCTCTTGACTTACAGGTTGATGAAACCCAGTCATTACCAGAAGGCGGCGCTAATATGTACGATATGATAGAGGCGATTGGCAAAGTCTTGGAGCGACGTAAATGGAACCGGCCGATGGAGACCTCTGTTCAGCGACAAGAGATCCCAATCGAGCAACGAATGGAGGAAATCATGACGAAGGTACATCAGGTAGATCATCCTGTTTTATTTACGGATTTATTTGTAACGAAAACCCGTACCTTTGTAGTGGTAACGTTTATGGCTGTATTAGAATTAATGAAACAAAGACAGATAAACTGTAAGCAGGAAAATAACTTAGAGGAATTAATCGTTTATCCTTATCAGCATGAGTGAACATACAAAATACGGAGGTAGTCAAATTGGATATTCATGAAATGAAGGCAGTGATGGAAGGTTTGATCTTTGCTGCGGGCGATGAAGGCATTCGTAAAAATGAATTGCGCAAGGTCTTAGACCTAGATAAGGATATGGCGGAACACATGTTAAATGAATTAAAGTTTGAGTATGAACATTCGATTCGTGGAATCATGTTGATGGAATCACAAAATATGCTGTTTTTAACGACCAAACCGGAACATAGTGAGTACTATTCAAAGTTCAAAGAAACAAAAGTACACACGAAGCTTTCACAGGCGGCATTAGAAACATTGGCTATTATCGCTTATTTGCAGCCTATTACCCGCACAGAGATCGAAGAAATTAGAGGAGTGAAGAGTGAACGGCCTTTACAGACGTTGATATCTAGAGCGTTGATTGAGGAAGTTGGAAGGAAGGAAGGTATTGGCCGCCCGATATTGTTTGGAACGACCATTGATTTTCTCACTTATTTTGGCCTCAGTTCCATCGATGATTTGCCTCCATTGCCAGACAACTTTGATGAGGTAGACATAGAACAAGAAGCCGATCTATTCTTTGATCAGCTTAAAGATATGGAAAATTAGGGCAAGATTTTTTCGCTAAATGGAGCTTGTTATATCATGGTACATCCGTGACATAACAAGCTCCATTATGGTTGATGAACTTGCTTGAACCAGAACCGTGTGAGTTCTTGATCCATTCACACGAATGGATCAAACGAGGTATTAACAGGAAATCATGCAATTAAAGACGTGTTTACTTATCCGATCCATGAGAAATGATTTCATTCAACTTATATAGGTTATTTTTCCTTTTTCGGTTTTTCATCTAAAATCGATTTTAATTCCTCAATATCCTCTTCAGATAAGGAATCTTCTTCCATGAATTGAACAAGCATTGATTTTACCGTACCTCCGTAGATTCGCTTAATGAAGGATTCTGCTTCGGCACGCTGGCATTTATCCTGTGAATACAGCGGATAAAAGGTATAGACCCGCTGTTCTTTATTCACACCTGCAACACCTTTTTGTACTAATCGATCTAACAATGTGCGTATCGTTTTAGCTTTCCAATCTTTTGGCCCCTGCAGGGAAGTGATCACATCATTTGCTGTTTGTGGTGATTTTTCCCACAGGACATTCATTACTTCCCATTCTGCTTCAGAAATACTTGGTACTTCTTCCATCATGTTCCCCCCCTCAGTCTTATTCCTCGTAAATTTGTTTATCTTTTAAAATAGTTAGGGTTATGTCTGCTGCTATACTTCCAGAGGCATGATCCTCATCCTGTATATTCGTTGCAAAGTAATAGGTATTTGTTTCTGTTTCAATAAAACCGACAAACCAACCATTGATATCTTTCCCATTCACATTACCTGTACCTGTTTTTCCATAGAGCGCAGTACCTTCTTTTTCATCCATTTTCAATGCATTTTTGACTGCCTGAATATGGTCGTCTTGAAAATCAAAGCGATTGTTATCAAATGCCTGTAAAAGCTCTACTTGTTCTACTGGAGAAATCTTTAAAGAAGATTCTAGCCAATATGGTTTAGGACCTCCAGAGGCATCCTGATTTCCATAATGAATGTGATTTAGGTAGGATTGTATGCTGTCAATTCCTGTTTCTTGATCTATCTTCTGAAAATACCAGTTAACTGAATGGTTTAAAGCAGTTTCTAGATTTTGCTCTTTCTCCCATTGTTCATATGGTTGCTTAGTGCCGTCCCATTCCATGGTGTTTTGCTCTGATGTGATAATATTCTCTTCTAACCCGAACAAAGCACTATAAATTTTATAGGTGGAATCAGGAGAAACCCGTAATGTGCTCTGCTCTTTATCATAGATATGATAAGCATCCTTCTGCAGATCGTACAGAACAAAACTGCCCTCGTAATTTTGGAAGTAAGCACTAAGATCTTCGGCGTTTGTCTGTTCATGGCTAAAAGACGTATAGCGATTACTGTCGTTTGCCATCACTGCTGCAAGCGGAATCTGTGTGCTGACAAATAATCCCACTAACAAAAAGATAGCGATGCTTTGAACATGCTGTAATTTAGAGTCAGTTTGAAAAGAAGCGATCTTGATCATACGTTTCTTGATTTGTTTTTTGGATCCATTTAATTGATTGGCCAGTTTATTATACGATGATCTGGGAGATTCATCGATAAATTGAATGATGGTATGTCCATATTTCTTATAGCTTTGATCACCTAAAGCTGTCAATACGGCGTGATCGCATGCCATTTCACGGTCTAGGCGCATTTCTTTAAATGCTAGCCAAATCAACGGGTTGAACCAATAGATGATTTGAAAGAATACCATCAGATAGTTCGTCAGTATATCCTTATATTTGATATGATTCAATTCATGCAAAAAGATATGTTTGATATCCTCTTTGGATAGCCATTCCTCAACGTTTACTGGTAAGACAATAAAGGTTTTGCGTAACCCGAATGTTAGGGGCGAGCGTACTTTATTTGAAACACCTAATGTGATGTTTTTTGAAATATTTAATTGCTGTTTTGATTGTTTAAACAGGTTCATCAAGTCCTTATCTTCCACTTGGTTAATAGACTTTCTAATGCTCATTAAATGAAGCCATGCACTTATAGAAAACACGGTCAACACGAGAGCACCAGCAATCCATATACCGATGGCAAAACCATTTAACAGATCCGTATTCGTTTGAGTAACGGTTACGGAAAAATCCTGCATCCAATTAGTGTTTGTTTCACTGGCTTCGGTTGCTCCATTATGCAGAGAAGCAGAATCGCCTTCAATAGAACTGCTATCTATAAATGCAGGAAATAAATTACCAGGAGGTAGCAAATAAGCAGGAATAAATGGAATAACCAAAGCAGTATGCAGTAAATACCATAGGTTATACTGCCACTTGGCTGATAATTGTTTTTGGAATAGTTTTCTTATCAGCAAAATAAATCCGACTGTGATGGAAGAAATAACGAGACCCGTAAGAAGCGTTGATATAAACATTCTTTTCGTCCCCATTCTTTAGTTGCAGTAATTTGATATACAAACGTTTGCCAAAACGTATTTAAATTACATTTGTAATACAATGAATTTTAGCATGTCAAGCTGATGGAATCAAATGTTGAAGAAGAAAGAATAAAAAACATTGACATATCAAGACTACATGTGTAGTATGTTATTACAGTTGTAGTCAATAAATTTTAGGAGGGTTTTAAATGGTACATGTGCAACATATTTTTAATAAAAAAAGTCTGAGCTTATTGTTATGGATTGCTTTGATAGGAATAGCAGGTTGTACTAATGGAGGTGAGAGCAGTGAAGAACGTTCGGAAGCTCCAGAAAAAGCCTCTTCAAGTGAAGAAGCTTATAAAGAACTGGAGGATGAACGGGACGCGAAACTTGGCATATATGCGGTAGATACTGGAACGAATCAGACCGTTGCCTACCGTGCAGATGAAAGATTTGCCTATGCTTCTACTTTTAAAGTTTTAGCAGCAGGAGCCATTTTACAAAACACATCCATCGATGATTTAGAGAAAGGAATTACATATTCGGAAGAAGATTTAGTCACTTATTCTCCAGTGACGGAGAACCATGTAGATGATGGGATGAAATTGAAAGAAGTCATGGAGGCAGCTATTCGCTATAGTGATAATACAGCAGGAAATTTGTTATTGAAAGAGTTAGGAGGACCAGATGGACTGGAAGAAAATTTACGAGAAATTGGTGATGAAACTATCGAAGTAGATCGGGTTGAGCCAGATTTAAATGAAGCTGTACCGGGAGATACCAAAGATACGAGCACGCCGAAAGCATTTGCTGAAAGTCTGCAAAAATATGTGCTAAGTGATTTACTTCCTGAAGAGAAGCGGAAGTTGTTGATAGATTGGATGACAGGCAATGAAGCGGGAGATACGCTGATTCGTGCTGGTGTACCTGAAGGCTGGAAAGTTATCGATAAGAGTGGAGCAGGGGGGTATGGTACAAGGAATGATATTGCTGTTGTATGGCCATCTGATCATCAGGCACCGATTGTCATCTCCATCTTTTCTAGTCGAGATAAAGAAGAGGCAGATTTTGATGATACAGTTGTTGAAAAAGCAGCAGAGCTTGTCGTGGAGCAGCTGCAGAGTCAGAGTGAAGATTCTTAGGAAGATAAAAGTATGAAAGTTACCGAATGATGATCTTTTCAACTGGGAGAATAGAGATCTTTCTGTTATGTACGAACAGCTATAAAAATATATGCTGGAATAGTAATGGTATATACGGTACTCAGAAAGTAGCTATCGAAACCGAGAAGCAAGCACGCTTCTCGGTTTTCCATATGGTAAGAATCAAAGATTAGTGACATATCTACAGCTTGTCTGCATAAAATGGTACAAACCTAGTGGCAATACGAGCGGAGTGATATGATGAAACGAAGTTTAGGATGCTGGTTTAAATCAGGTCAAGGCAAAAATAAGGCATTTTTACAGAAAAAGAATCACTGCTATATTTGGCTAATTATTGCAATAGCATTCACTGTTGGATTGTCTCCTGTCAAGGTCAAAGCAGAGGTGCAGGTCTCTGCAGAACACGCTATTTTAATGGATCAATCATCTGGCAGGGTATTATATGAAAAAGCAGCCGATCAGCCCACATTAATTGCCAGCATAACCAAAGTGATGACGGCAATCATTGCCATTGAATACGGGCATTTAGAGGACAAGGTTCCAATCTCAGAACATGCAACCAATGCAGAAGGTTCATCGATTTATTTAAAGAAAGAGGACAAGGTAACCTTAGAAGATCTTCTCTATGGTTTAATGCTTCGTTCTGGAAACGATGCAGCGGTAGCTATTAGTGAATACGTAGCCGGCAGTGAGCAAGGCTTTGCCTATTTGATGAATGAGAAAGCACGCTGGCTAGGTATGACCAATACACATTTTGATAATCCCCATGGGTTGGATTCGGAAACACACTATGCCTCTGCTTATGATATGGCAATCTTAACACAATATGCCATGGAAAATGAGATATATCAAACGATTTCCGCGACTTCCTCCTATCAAGCAAAGGCCCGAGACTATGCTTGGATTAACAAAAATAAATTATTAACCCAATTATACCCTCATAGTTCGGGGGGGAAGACTGGTTATACCAAAGCGGCGGGGCGAACGCTTATATCAACTGCCAAAAAAGATGATCAGACCTTAATCGCCGTTACCTTAAATGGCCCGAACGATTGGCAGGATCATATGCAGTTATTTGATTGGGGGTTTGAAAACTATCCCTTACAACTCTTGCAAAAGGAAGAGCGGTTTGCGATTAAGCAATCGGACACGGAGCTTTCCGCAGCGATTACCGACAATCTTTATTATCCATTAAAAGCATCAGAACTTGAAGATATTCATTATACCAACTATCTCAGTTCCAAGCCTCTCTCCTTTGATAAGATTGGTACACGAGTATTCTATTTGAAGGAGCAACCTATTGCCGAAACAGCATTATATCAAGCGTCAACAAAAGAAAAAACTTCCTTTTGGCAAGGATTATTCGGTGTTCGTCATGATTAATGTTATTTGGGCAGTGATGGCCGTGATCGGAATCGTCTACGCCATGTTCAATGGCACGATGGATAAGGTCAATCAGGCATTGTTCGATGGTGCCAGTGAAGCCGTCACCTTAGTGATTGGTCTTTCCAGTGTATTGATTTTTTGGCTGGGTATGATGCGAGTAGCAGAGAAGGCAGGGCTCTTAGCGGGCTTCTCCAAATTGGCAAGACCGATCGTGCAGCGATTATTTCCTGATATACCTCCAGATCATCCGGCAATGGGGTATATCCTGGCCAATTTTTCAGCTAACCTGTTCGGACTGGGCAATGCCGCGACTCCCATGGGCATTAAAGCAATGGAAGAAATGAAGAAAATAAGTAAATCCGATAAAGCAAGCCCGGCGATGATCACCTTTTTGATTATCAATACCTCCAGCATTACATTGGTACCAACAACGGTGATTGCCATTCGAATGGAATACGATTCCTTGGCTCCAACAGAGATTGTTGTTAGTACGATTATTGCTTCGGTCATTACAACGGTTGTCGCCGTGTTTATCGATCGATGGTTTCGAAAAAGCCAGCATTCCTTAGGGGGGAGTTGATTCTAGTGATCGATTTATTTACTACCATCAGTGTATGGCTCGTTCCATTGCTGATTATGCTCATATTAATGATGGCAATTATCAGACGGGTTCCGGCATATGAGGTGTTTGTAGAAGGAGGTAAAGAAGGCTTACACATGGCGGTCTCTTTACTTCCTTTTTTACTGGGAATGCTTGTAGCAATTGCCATATTAAGAAGTTCAGGGGCGCTCGATGCCTTTATTGGACTGTTAGAACCGTTTTTATCAATGATTGGCGTGCCGGCGGAGATTGCCCCGCTAGCAATTCTACGGCCCATTTCAGGAACGGCTGCCTTAGGGGTAACCACTGATATTATTCAAACACATGGACCGGATTCTTTTTTGGGTAAACTTGCCTCGACAATGCAAGGAAGTACAGATACCACCTTTTATATCTTAACCGTATATTTTGGGGCAGTAGGAATAAAAAGAATGGGAAACGCTCTAAAAATTGGACTGATTGCCGACTTTATTGGTATAATAATGTCGGTAATCATTGTCACTTGGTTATTTGCGTAGTAGCGCCTGGTAAAAGCGCTACTCGTTTTCATTAGAAATGATGTCGTGTTCAGGCAGTATGCTGCATAGAGCAATGGCTAGGAATATAAAGGTGAAGGAAGCGTGATGTAATCATGGAACGACTGCAAAAGGTAATTGCCCGTAGCGGGATAGCGTCCCGGCGTAAATCGGAGACTCTCATTGAACGTGGACAAGTAGAAGTGAATGGTAAACGGGTAACCGAACTTGGCACGAAAGTCTCGGAGAAAGATGAAATTAAAGTAGATGGTGTGCCGATTGAACAAGAAGAAAAACGCTATTTCTTATTGTATAAACCGCGCGGGGTGATTACGAGTGCCTCGGATGACAAAAATCGTAAAACGGTAACCGATTTTTTTGAAGCCTATCCGGAGCGATTATATCCGGTAGGCAGATTGGATTATGATACCTCTGGTGTATTAATTATGACGAACGATGGGGATTTTACCAATCTGTTATTACATCCTAGCCATCAAATAAATAAAGAGTATGTTGTAAAAACAAGAGGGATTCCATCAAAGGAAAAACTGCATCTTTTTAAAAAAGGGATACGCTCGGAAGGTGACGTTCTCAAAGCCCGTTATGTTAAAACGATGTCGGTTGATCACAAGAAGCAGACAGCGATTATTAAAATGGTTCTTCAACAAGGCAAGAACCGTCAAATAAGGCGAATGTTTGAAGCGATTGAAACACCCGTGCAGAAATTAAAGCGGGAGAAATTCGGTTTTCTCACTACGGAAGGATTAACACCAGGAGATTATCGTGAATTAACTCCGCAAGAAATAGCAGAATTGAAAAAATTAGCCAAATAATTGTTGGATAACTGTCACAATTTCGCATGCTACAAAATGATACAATGTGGAAAGGGAGTGAATCGCGATGAGTAAAGTCGAACAGGCGAACCAGAATAAACAGAAAAAAAAGCGTAATCGTTTTATTTTTCGTTTATCCATTTTAGTGGTTTTGTTCGGAGCGTTAGTATTTGCGGTATTTAATAATCTGACAGCCGATGAAGGTGCGATAGTAGATGTAGGCGATGAAGCACTTGATTTTTCACTGAAGCAGGTGGCGACAACCGAAGAGGCAAATAACCTGCAGCTATCCGATTATGAAGGCAAAGGTGTCATGCTTAATTTCTGGGGGACCTGGTGTGAGCCATGTGAGCGGGAAATGCCATATATGGAACAACTATATCCTGAATATAAGGAAAAAGGTGTGGAAATTATTGCAGTAAGCGTGGATTCCACTGAGTTGGTCATTGATAATTTTGCAAACAAATATGGACTTACTTTTCCGATTGTCCATGACGAAAATAAACAAGTTCTAGATGCCTATGGGGTTCGACCGTTGCCAACCACTTATTTTATTGATGAACATGGCGTTGTACAGGAACGTGTGCTAGGTGAGCTCACTTTAGAGAACTTAGAAGGTTATTTGCAACAAATAGTACCAGAAGGATCGTGAGGGGTTTGAATGAACGAGAAAGTTTGTGATACATGCGGACATCACAATAAGGAAGGTACCACCATTTGTGCCAATTGCGGCAAGCCCTTAGATAATGATAAGAATAATACCTTATTGAATATGCGTTATGATGGAACGGCGATTCGTTCTAAAACAAGAAATCGCTCTATCATTGATAAGATATGGAACTTTTTTTCTTCGATTAAGATAGGGGTCAGCTTAATCGCAATCGCCTTGGTGGCGTCTGCAATTGGCACGATCTATCCTCAGGAAATGTATATCCCGCAAGCTGTTGATGCTAGTGAACATTACCGAGATCAATATGGACTGCCGGGGCAAATCTATTATCAGCTTGGTTTTCATGATTTATATGGTTCCTGGTGGTATATGATTTTGATTGCATTGATCGGTATGTCGATCTTTATTGTCAGCATTGACCGCGGGGTGCCATTGTATCGCGCATTAAAACATCAAGCAGTTAAGCGTCATCCGAAATTTCTGAAGCGGCAAAAGCTCTATGGAGAGTATGCTGGCTCTAGCTATACAGAAGAGGACAAGCAGGCTCTGATTAATCACTTTAAAAAGAAGCGTTACAAAATAAGCGAAAAAGATGGACATTTTCTAGCGGAAAAAGGTAGATTCTCTAGATGGGGCCCTTATGTGAACCATTTAGGTTTGATTATTTTCTTGGCAGGTACGTTGATCCGTTTTCTACCAGCTATGTATGTAGATGAATTTATGTGGGTACGTGAAGGTGATACGGATGTTATCCCGGGAACAAACCAGGAATATTACATAAAAAATAATGATTTTATATTTGAGGTGTACGGCGAATCGGAAGAAGATGCGCTGTATCAAACGGCCTTAGAAGAAAATAATGAAATTGTTCCAAAACACTTTGAGACAAAGGCTACCATTTATCGCGATACATCGAGTGATGATGTCATTTCCGAACCGGAACTGGAAAAAGTGATGGATGGAGGTATTGTCGTAAACCACCCTTTGGAGTTTGACCATTTCGGTCTTTTTCAAGATAGTTATCAATTAAACGAATTTCAGAGTATGTCCTTCAAGCTGCATGAAACAGATGATGAGGATGAAGAAGCGATTTTAGACTTTACTGTAGATTTAGTAGAGCCTGAGCGAGTGTATCAATTCGATAACGGTTATCGTGTCGAGTTAAACGAATATTATCCAGATTATGAATTAAGTGATGGTGAACCTAGAACGGTGTCTAATTATCCACGTAAACCAGGTTTTGTATTTTTCGTGTATGGACCGGAGATGGAGGAACCAGAAGTAAGCTTTCTAGCGATTGGACAGAATCTTCCAGCAGGGGATAACCAATATAAATTGACTTTAACTGATTTTGATGTACGTGATGTGACAGGGCTCACGGTGCGGAAGGATTTAACGTTACCAATTCTAGGTTTGGGCGCTGCCATTTTCATGATTGGTGTGATTCAAGGTATGTACTGGCAGCATCGTCGTGTCTGGATACACCCAACCACAGACAAGCTTTATTTGGCTGGTCACACGAATAAAAACTGGTATGGTTTTCACAATGAATTGATGAAAACAACGGAAGGAACACCGTTTCATGACATTCAAGATCAAGAAAAAAAATAACGAAAAGAATGCCACATTACCGTGGATGGTAAGGAAAGGGGTGGAGATAGATGGATTTATTAAGTCTTAGCAGTACATTGCTGTATACGGCGTTTGTTATTTACCTGATAGCGATTGTTTTTTTTGCGGCAACGGTACGTGATAAGCGTCATGAAAAACAATTCACTTTCATGAATAAACTAGCGATTGGATTAACGGTCATTGGTTTGTTAACCCAGATTGGTTATTTTGTAACGAGATGGCTTGGATCTGGACATGCACCAGTCAGTAATTTATTTGAGTTTATTACCTTTTTTAGTATGATGCTGGTGGTAGCTTTAATCATTCTTTATTCCATTTATAAGCTGGCACTATTAGGGTTGTTTACCCTGCCGATCGTGTTGATTATTATTGCATATGCTAGTATGTATCCGAGAGATGTATCACCTTTGATACCGGCATTACAGAGCCATTGGTTGTACATCCATGTCACTACGGTTGCTCTTGGTGAAGCGATTTTGGCGATTAGTTTTGTTGCTGGGGTTATTTATTTAATACGTCAAGTGAATCAAGAGAAATCAACTTATAAGACAAAATGGCTGGAAGTAGTAATGTATGGTGTCTGTTCTACGATTGCTTTTATCTTAGTAACAACTAGTTTTAATATGATGAACTATGAAGCGGATTTTGTGTATACTCAGATAAACGAAGAAACGGGTGAGGAAACAGAGGCTGTTTTAGACTATCATTTACCGGCTATATTCGGGTTGAAAGGTTCAGAGTTAGCAACGGATGGCCGTATGGATGCTTTATTGACTGCACCTGAATTTCTCCATGGGGATGAAGCCCCGCGAAAGCTGAATACATTGGTATGGTCGTTAGGTGTAGGATTACTATTATACTTATTGGCACGTTTAGTATTTAGGAAACGTATTGCCCATGTGATTCAACCAATGTTGAAAAAGGCCAATCCGGAATTATTGGATGAGGTATGTTATCGAGCCGTAGCCATTGGTTTCCCTGTCTTTACGTTAGGCGGTCTTATCTTTGCTTCTATTTGGGCACATGAGGCATGGCAACGATATTGGGGCTGGGATCCTAAAGAGGTCTGGGCTTTGATTACCTGGTTCTTCTACGCGATATTTTTACACCTGCGATTGTCGCGAGGCTGGCATGGCGAACGCTCCGCTTGGCTTGCGGTCATCGGATTTGCGGTCATCATGTTTAACTTGATTGTAGTGAATCTCGTTTTAGTGGGATTACATTCTTATGCGTAAGAACCATCCTCTTTAAGTATATTTATGAGTTGAAAAGTACAAGTGATTATTTGTCTCTTGTGCTTTTTAATTATATACTAGATAAAGAGGAAGGAGGGGGAGAAGAAGAAATGGATGTACAGGAAGAGCACAAAGTATTGGTAGTTGATGATGAAGAGCGTATTCGCAGATTATTGAAAATGTATTTAGAAAGAGAAGGATATACAGTGGAAGAAGCAGGTGATGGTGAAGAGGCACTGAAAAAGGCACTATCAGAAGAGTATGAGGTGATTTTACTGGACTTAATGATGCCTGGCAAGGATGGTGTTGAGGTATGTAAAGCACTTCGTAAAAAGAAAAGCACACCGGTCATTATGCTGACTGCTAAAGGGGAAGAATTAAATCGTATTCAAGGATTTGAAGCGGGAACTGATGATTATATTGTCAAACCTTTCAGCCCGCGTGAAGTAGTATTAAGGGTAAAGGCCTTATTAAGAAGAGCTTCCACCTCAAAAAACGTGAATACCTCGCAAGAATCAAAGGATATTATCGAGTTCCCTCATTTGACCATTGATAATGATGCGCACCGCGTGTTAGCAGATAATAAAGAAGTAAGTTTAACACCAAAGGAATATGAATTGTTATTATTCCTTGCCAAAGCACCAGATAAGGTATTTGAGCGAGAAGCATTATTAAAAGAAGTTTGGAAATATGAATTTTTTGGTGATTTACGTACCGTAGATACCCACGTCAAACGACTTCGAGAGAAATTAAGCAAGGTATCCAAGGATGCTGCCAAAATGATTGTAACAGTTTGGGGTGTGGGATATAAATTTGAAATAAATCATGAATGAATGGGTTATGTTTAAAGGTGTACTTACTTGATAGGGAATCTGGTTAAAATCCAGAGCTGTCCTCGCAACTGTAAATGTGTCCAGCCATAGAGCAAAAGCCACTGTACCACGAAGGAGGTATGGGAAGGTGCTTTTTGGTATTTACACATAAGCCAGGAGACCTGCCTTTAAATATAGGATCATGCTTCGAGGATTGAGCGTGTAAGGAAGTATTGCTGTATACATACTTATACATGGCTTGTATCCTCCATAATGAGAATAGGATGGGGGAGATATAAATGGCTTTTTTTAGAAGATTTATGATTGGTATCATTTTACTGGTGGGATTGGCAGCTTGTGGTGATAGTGAAAATCCTGATAATCAACAAGATACAAATACATCAGACGAAGCCGTGGAAGAAGTCAATGTATCGATCACGATTTCGGATCATTCGTCAGATACGGTTATTAGTGATGAGGAGCTGCAAGTGGAGTCAGGAAGCGACATACTTACCATTTTGCAAGAGAATTATGAGCAGGTGGAGCTAACGAATGAAGGTTTTTTGACAGGAATTGAAGGTCACCAGCAAGATGAAGAAAACAATGTATATTGGGTCTATGAAGTGAACGGAGAAATGGCCAATGTCGGCATGTCTGAATATGAAGTTAGCGATCAAGATGAGATTACCTTAAGTTTAGAAAAGATGGAGTAATCCAAGTGAACACCTATAAATTGACGCTGATTGCCCTATTGGCCGCTGTATGTGTGGTGGGCAGGCTTGCTTTTCAAATGATCGCTAATGTCCAGCCTGTCACGTCACTGATTATTATTTCAGGGGCAATGCTTGGGATTGGTCCAGCTATTTGTATAGCACTTATTACGGCCTATGTGACTAGTTTGTTTATGGGCATGGGCCTGTGGACGGTTTGGCAGATGCTTGCTTGGTCCGTGATTGGTCTTGTGGCAGGATTAATTGGTAAATGTACGTGTAAACATCAGTTACTATGGCTCACGGTTTTTTCTTTTATAGCGGCTTATCTATATGGCTTGCTGCTCAATTTAGGCACGTATACCGTCGCCAGCGGAAATTTTTGGAGTTATTACTTGGCGGGCATTTCATTTGACACGGCACACGCTATCGGCAATGTGATTTTTATGATTATTCTCTATCCGATACTCTATCGAATCTTTCAGCGAAAACGATCGTTTTACTAGAAGTATCTATTTTACCATTGATCAAATTTCTTGTAATGGAGATGATCTAGTCCCTAAGGTATAAGAAAAACTTCACTTTGTTCCAAATCAAAATCGATCCAATCCCAATCCTATTACACCACGTATGTTAAGTTTTCTACTGATAAAGAAAAACAGTTGAGATGCAAGAGGGCTAAGCTCCTTCACGCATCCAACTGTTACTTCTCACCTTCTTTTATTCGCACCGATTCCGTTGGGCATCCATCCTGTGCATCCAATAAATCCTCCATTAATTGCTCAGGTACTGACTGTTCTCCACTATTGTGATCGCGTCTGCCGAATGCGATTCCTTCCTCATCGTAATCGAACAGGTCAGGAGCAGTAGCACCACACACACCGCAAGCAATACAAGTTTCTTGGTTAATCCATGTATAATAAGGCAAAAAAGCCACTTCCCTTTTTCTTAATGTATTGAAAATTTCGATAAAATCGTTTGTTCCTCTATTTTTATCCAAAGTAATCCTGATAATTCCTGCTATAAGCGTACCAAATTTTAAATGGATATACAATGATGCCGTATCCAAACGATAGCAAAGTCTGATAAAATAAAAGTATTACCAATCTGAGGTGTATTTATGTTTATATATATTTTGTTAGACTGTCTCGAGAAAATAAAGGCGGAGCGAACGATTTACAATATATTTCACTTATTAACGGCTAAAAAGGCGACGCAAACGATCCAGGACAGTCATTTATATGGATTAACCCGTTATTATGGTATTGCAAGAACGCTGAAAAGGGAGCAGTTTGATCAAGAAATTAAGTCAATGATCGAGCAGGGGTTTATTTGTATGTCGGAAGAGCAGAAGGCATTATTAACGGAAAAGGGGAGAAATGAAGCAAAGGGGTTACATGATCAATATCAGTCTGTTTTGTTTTTGGATGGGGCAGGATTTCATCAAAGTGGACAACAGTTCTCCCAGCATTTGCTCTTGTTTATTCAAACATTGACACATCTGCATCAAGGAAATACCAGATTTGTCCCGATTGTTGAAGATGTCGAGGCACAACGATTTGTGAAGAAGCTGTGGCAGGAAGTGCAGCCACAATCAACGGCAGCATGGCTTGAACAATTATATCAGGAATTGCATCGCATGTTGGCAAGTTACCCTGAATCGATGGCTGGAGTACTGGTTGACCATTTAACTTCTGCAAAACGTGTAGGTCTTAGTACATATCAAATAGCAACGAAATATCAGTTAGCACCACTTGATGTTTCCCTTATCTATACGAATATGATGCATGCCATGTGTCAAACAGTGATTGATACAGAGGACTTTCCTGTCCTGTCTCGCTTGTATCCGCATCATCCAGCCACCTTGATGATTAGTGCCTCTGCTAAGAAGACCAATCAATTACTGCATCAGCAGTTAACGATTGATCAAATGGCAGACATACGTCATTTGAAGGCCAATACCATTATGGATCATATTGTAGAAATTGCTTATCATTCTAAACAGGTGGCTTGGCAAACATTTATGACGGATGACGAATATCAACAGATTAGCCAAGTCTTGCATGGTTTGCGCTCACGTAAGCTAAAAACGATAAAAGAAAACCTTCCTGAGCAGATTAGCTTTTTTCAAATCAAGCTCGTGATGGCACTGGAAAGATAGGTCCAATGAAAAGCAGAAGGAGCAATGCACCATGTCGAATAACAAATTAGCACATTATTTACATAATTATTTTGGCTACTCCGATTTTCGTAAAGGGCAGCAAGAGATTATTGAAGCGGTATTAGCCAGACAGCATGTATTCGCCGTATTGCCAACAGGTACAGGCAAATCAATTTGTTATCAATTACCGGCGATGTTGTTAGATGGGCTGGTAGTCGTTATTTCTCCTTTACTCTCCTTGATGACTGATCAAGTGAAGCAATTAAAGGCACAAGGGATTAAACGTGTGGCGGCGCTTAACAGCATGATGACCCTTCAGGAAAGAAATCACTGTTTGGCTAATCTGCAAGCGTATCAACTAATCTATATTTCACCAGAGATGTTACAAAGCGAGCGAGTAAGACGTCCATTACAACAAATAAAAATCGACCTATTTGTGGTAGACGAAGCCCATTGTATTTCACAGTGGGGTCACGAGTTTCGTCCAGACTATTTACGCTTGAAACAGGTAATGAAGCAGCTGAATTCACCTCCGGTATTGGCGCTTACGGCTACGGCTACACCAGACGTCCAAGACGATATTAAAAAGGCATTAGACCTAGCCAATTTACAAGAATTTGTGTATCCTATGGATAAGCCAAATATTGCATTTACGGTAGAGCATATGGAAGCTGTCCAGGATAAAGAGCTACGGCTGAGAGAGCTATTACGTATCTATCATGTACCAACATTGATTTATTTTTCTAGTCGTAAGGAAGCAGCAAGGATAGCTATGCAGCTCCAGGAACAGCTTCCCCAACGCAAGATTGCTTTTTATCACGGGGGCTTGTCCCATTCTGACCGCTTATTAATACAACAGCAATTTATGCAGGAACAATTAGATGTGATTTGTTGCACCAACGCATTTGGAATGGGTATAAACAAGAAGGATATTCAATTGGTGATTCATTATCATGCCCCTTCACAAATCGAATCTTTTATTCAGGAAGTCGGCAGATCGGGAAGGGATGGGCAAGAATCGGTCAGTCTGGTGTTATACCATGAGAGTGATCAGATCATTCCGCGACGTTTAATTGAATCGGAACTGCCTTCTATAGATTGGCTACAATCTGCCTTACATGGCATTTATCAAAAAGGGTACACCTATGACCAAGCTAAAGAGGCTTGTATGTTAATGGCTGATGGACAAGAGACCTATTGGCGATTTTTTGTCTTTCAACTAGAAAGGTTGGGAGTATTAGTTGATTATCACTTTGTCCTGGAAAAGGTGACGGAAGAACAGGTCTTTCTGGAGCTAGAACAGCTAGTGGAGCAGCGCTATCAATATAAGATCAACAAACTAAACGAAATGGTGAATTGGTTATATACAAGTAGTTGTAAAAGAAAAAAGTTATTCCAACCTTTTCAGCCAGCGTTTCAAACTCCTGACTATATGTGTTGTGATGCTTGTGATTTCGAATGGAGGAAATGGCAGCCTACAGAACAAAAACGCGTTGAGAAAACACTAGGTTGGCAAGAGACACTCAAGCAAATCTTATATCAAGGAGTAAGCAATGAAAAATAGACAAGCAGAATTAGTCAAGCAGCTTACCAGCCAGCAGTTAAAACAACAAACTTGGATCTCGCAAGGTCTGATCGCCATCATTGCCTTGATCGCCAGCTGGATACTCTTTGATGATTGGAGCGCGTTCACTTCACTATTCGTTTGGTCGCTTCCGTCCATTCTCTTATTTGGTATCGGTTCTGCCCTTATTATTGTTTTATTAGATCTGTTGATGATGTGGTTAGTACCGAAGACGTGGTGGAATGATGGCGGAATTAATGAGAAACTCTTTCGTGAAGGATCGTATCTGGAGATTATTCTCCTTTGTATGGTCGTTGCCTTTGTGGAAGAATGGCTGTTTCGCGGGGTCATTCAAACTCAGTTCGGTCTATTCGTCGCCAGCGTGCTGTTTGCCTTGATTCATATTCGATACTTAACCAAGGTGGCGTTATTTACCGGTGTACTTATATTAAGTTTTTGGCTGGGATTCGTGTATTGGTGGACAGATAGTTTGCTAGTCGTCATCGTGTTACATTTTGTTGTTAATGTTATACAAGCATGTATCATTCGATCAGGAAGGGTGGCTATTCAATGAGTGAAAAAAATAAAAAGGATCAAGCAGCATCGTTAAGGAACAAGGTAGCAACGAATACCAGCAAGCCTCAGCTTCCACCAAGAAGTGAACTTCATTCACAGAAGAAGGGAAAAACGAAATGGAAGGTTTCTCCTGGCTTATTGCGTATAGTGATTATTTTCCTGCTGTTAGCTGGATTAATCGGTTTTATTTTGTGGTGAGGGAGGAAAAATAATGAAGTTGCAGGCTAGTACCGAAGAAGCAATCAAACGCTGGGAGCGATTTGCAGAGGAGTATGCCGAAACACATACAGAACATGGGGATACCCATAAAGAAGTCCTTCTTAATCCTGTATTATTCAAATTATTGGGAGATATCAAAGGAAAGCGCATTCTAGATGCAGGTTGTGGGGAAGGGTATCTAAGTCGGAAATTGGCGAAAGCTGGTGCCGAAGTGACAGCGGTTGATTATGCAAAACGAATGCTTGAAATCGCTAATAGATAGTGATCATGGTTGGATATGGAAAAATGCGAGAAACGCGGCATATCACCAACGATCGAATCGTCCACTCCAAAAAGATAATAGAAAAGTTCTAATTTAAGCAATGGCGCGTAAATATAGAAATGATATGTATATCTTTGAGGTTAGGGAGGACGATTACATGGATGAGAAGTCATCAAGAAACCAAAAACCTGTTGACGGCACAAGTAAAAATGAACAATTGGAACAATATCGCGTCAAAAATACAGGCAAGCCAATGACCACTAATGCATCTTTAAAAGTGTCAAATGATGAAGAGACCTTAAAAGCAGGCGTTCGAGGTCCTGCCTTGCAGGAAGATTTTCATTATTTTGAAAAAATGACCCACTTTGTTCGAGAACGGATACCAGAAAGGGTTGTTCATGCAAGAGGCTACGGAGCTCATGGAGAATTTGAATGTTATCAGTCGATGGAAGCATTTACAAAAGCAGGTTTTTTACAAGAGAGTGGTCAAAAGACCCCTTTGTTTGTTCGTTTTTCTACCGTGCAAGGTGGAAAAGGCTCTATGGATACGGCTAGGGATTTACGTTGTTTAGGTGTGAAATTTTATACGGAAGAGGGAAATTACGACCTGACAACGATTGCCATGCCTGTACTAATCAATCAAGACCCGATGAAGTTTCCGGATGTCATACATGCTTATAAGAGTGAGCCTCGTACCGATATTCCAACTGCTTCTGGGGCACACGACAATTTTTGGGATTATGTAGCTAATAATCCAGAAGCGCTTCATATGGCTCTGTGGGTCATGTCAGATCGTGGCATTTTAAGAAGCTATCGAATGATGGAATCTTGGTCGATTAATACGTACCTATTTGTCAATGAAGAAGGCACGGCAACCTTTGTAAGATTTGTTTGGAAGCCTGTACTTGGTGTCCATTCCCTGCTTCAAGATGAGGCCATGAAAATAGGTGGAATCGATCCAGATTTTCATCGGCGGGATCTGATCGAGGCAATTGAAAACGGCGCTTATCCTGAATATGAACTGGGTGTGCAGCTGATCGCACAAGAAGATGAGTTCAACTTTGATTTTGATATTCTTGATCCTGCTAAATTTTGGCCGGAAGAGCTTATTCCAGTGCAGCTTATTGGAAAAATGACGTTAAATCGAAATGTAGATAATGAATTTGCCGAAGTAGAGCAAGTAGCCTTTAATCCTGCTAATGTGGTTCCTGGCATCGGTTTTTCTAATGACCCGGTTTTGCAAGGAAGGTTATTTGCTTACCAAAGTGCTCAATACCATCGCCTTGGTGGAGCGAATTTCCAAGACTTACCGATTAATCGTCCCATTTGTCCGTTTCATAATAATCAGCGACAAGGTTTTATGAGGTATCGTATTGATGTCGATCAGGTAAATTACCACAAAAACTCGTTAGCAGACAACACTCCTTATACGACACCACCAGAGGAAGGCGGTTATGCGCATTATCCAGCCAAAGTAGAAGGCCGGGTCATACGGGGAAGAAGCAAATCGTTTGATGATTTTTTTTCGCAGCCGAGGATATTCTGGAATAGTCTGTCTCCTGTGGAAAAACAACATATGATTGGCGGATTGAGTTATCAGATTGGAAGCGTCAAAAGCGAATCCGTCCGTCAGCAAAACGTTGATCTCCTAGTGCACGTAGATAAGGCAATGGCGAACGTGGTTGCAGATAATCTTGGGGTGCAACGTCCGAGTGGAGAACAAGTGCCTGTCTCGACAAGTTCTCCTGCCCTTAGCCAAGCGAACACGCCTCGTTATGCTTATACACAAAAAGTCGGTGTGCTGATTGGCGATGGTTTTGATGATAATGAAGTGACCACTGTACTTCAAGTCTTACAAGACAATGGGGTTTTTATGGAGATGGTGAGTGAAAATTTAGGTGCGGTTACGGGTGCGAATGGAACAGAGCTCCAAGTAGATAAAACCTTTATTACGACAAGCCCGTATCTCGTTGATTCGCTGTATGTCGTTGGTGGAAGGTCAGGGAATCAAATGAATTTCAATGCCAACGTGGCCGAATTCGTACATGTAGCTTATAAGCATTATAAACCAATGGGTATTGCCTCAACTGGCGAATCTTATATCCAGGCATCACAGGAAAATAATTTAGAAGGTGTTGTTTTTAACAGGAATAATCCTGACTTTGCTGAAGATTTCGTTTCGGCAATCGCAGAACAACGTTTTTGGGACAGAACCTAGTTTTGTAAATAGAGGAGGAAGAGCGATAATGAAGTAGCTTTGCTGCGAGTTTTTAGTTAGCTGAAGCCGACCCGACCCCACGATATAGGTAAGATGGCGAGAGTGTTCTTTGCTTGAGTCGCTTGTTGACTTATGCCTTCTTTGTGGGTAAAAGCGCACCATATTCCCGGAGCGCTTGCTTCGCGCGGGTAAAACGATCAAATTCACCTCGGAAAAGTGGGCGACTTACTTTACATCATCCATCTTATTGGTAGTTAACATTGGATCTTTATGCTGACATTTGGTAAAGAGTCTGCCCGACTTAAAGTTTCTGCATACGAAAAAACTGCCTTGTTGGCTTAGCGACAAGGCAGCTTTTGTGTCTTCTGTTAGTCTGCTCTGTTTTGTTCTTTTTGCTGGATACGGCGAGCGATAAGGCTACCATGAAAGCGTCCGTTTTCAATGAAAATTTCGTTGTTATCATATCCTGCTGCAATAACCCCTGCAATAAATATATTATTTACATTGGTCTCCATCGTTTCTTTATCAAAGCTAGGTCTTCCTGTATCTTGTTCAATAGAGACTCCTGCTGCTTTTAAAAACTGTTGATTCGGTTGATAGCCTGTCATCGCAAAGACATAATCGTTAGCAATCGTATGGGTTTCGCCGTTTACCGTATAGGTTAAATCATGTTTTGTTATTTTATCGATCGTGGCATTAAACTCCATATCAATCTTGTTATTTTTCACTAAAGAGGCGAACTCGGGCAATATCCATGGCTTGACACTGCTTGAATAATCATTGCCACGATAGAGCACGGTAACATTTGCCCCAGCTTTATGCAATTCGATTCCCGCATCGACAGCAGAGTTCTTACCACCAATAATGACGACATTTTGTTGGTAGAATGGGTGTGCTTCTTTAAAATAATGGGATACCTTGGAGAGCCCTTCCCCCTCGATGCCCATGTAATTTGGCTGACCATAGTAGCCAGTAGCGATAATACAATAATCGGAGTGATAACGTTTGGTTTCTCCATGCTGATTAACCGTTTCTAAAGCAAAACCGTGATCTAATTGTTGTAACTCTATTACTTCTTCATAGCTGTTAATCCGAAGATTTTTTCTAACGGCAACGGTTCGATAATAGGCTAATGCTTGGTTTCTAACCGGTTTGTTCTTTTCTGTTACAAATGCCACATCACCGATTTCTAGTTTATCACTGGAACTAAAAAATGTTTGGTGGGTGGGATACTGATAAATCGCATCGACAATATTACCCTTTTCGATAATTAAAGGGTCGATCCCTACGTTCTGTAATTCGATTGCTGCAGACATGCCACAAGGACCTGCACCAATAACAATAACTTTCTCTTCTTGCATCGATGATACACTCCTTCAATAATTCACAACGGCTTCTTTTTTCAACAATATACATGATAACACGTTTGTCACTTGAAATATAGCAAGGAAACTTTTTTCTGATGTACAACAATAGGAAAGGCACTAATCCTCTCTCTCCCTCATAGAAAAGCTTTCAACATCTCCTTTATGACCTGAATGTAAGAGGTCCTTGCTTCTATTATTAGACCTAAAAAGACTTTTGGAAGTATGAGGTTGATGGGCGTTCTTACCGAGATAAATATAATGACCTTTTTTACTGCATCTATCTTCAAATTATGCCATAATTATGGAGAGAAAGAAAGTAGGTGAGTCATCTTGTTCGCACTGGTATCTGTTGCGATTGCACCAGCATTTGCCCTGTTATCGTTCTTTTATTTAAAAGATGAATATGAACTAGAACCTATCCTGGCCATTTTTCGCACCTTTATTTATGGGGCGCTATTAGTGTTCCCCATTATGTTTATTCAATATGCCTTTATCGAAGAAGGGATGATTCAGCATTCCTTTCTACAGTCTTATTTCTTATATGGCTTGTTTGAAGAATTCTTCAAATGGTTTATATTTTTAGTGACTACCTATAGTTATTCGAGATTTAATACGGTATATGATGGCATTGTTTACGGTGTATCCATCAGTTTAGGCTTTGCTACTGTGGAAAACGTATTGTACTTATTTGCACATGGGATTGAATTTGCTTTTAGTCGGGCTATTTTCCCAGTCTCTTCCCATGCCCTATTTGGTGTGATTATGGGATATTATGTCGGAAGGGCAAAGTTTACCAACAAGCGAAAATATCCATTATTACTTATTGCATTACTACTGCCTACTTTTCTGCACGGTACATATGACTTTATCTTGGAGACGATTCAATCACAATGGCTTTATGCCATCATTCCTTTTATGGTAATGTTATGGTTGTTGAGTTTGAAAAAGGTCAAGGTAGCGAATGAGTTTAGCAAACATCAATTAAAAAAAGTATGAGTACTCTCACCACTTCATTTTGATATAAAATGGAAGTGGTGTTTTTTGAGGAATTAGCTTATAACTAGTGCGAGGGGCTGACATATATGTTTTCGATGGGGCGCATAACCAAGCTTCAGTTCCAAGATGCTACGATGTTGCCTGATTTGGAATTGAGAGACATTTAGAATGAACTGCGATCAAAAAGAGACGATGGATTCATGAGAATCTGTCGTCTCTTTTTATAAGATTAGGAAACATATAACCTTTGGCATAATAGGATGTGGAATGATTTAGATTATGAGCTCGTCGGTGTGTAAAGTAGTTGATTCCATCATTCCACTCAGGAAAGTGGACTACTTAACATCCTCCGTCTTAAGGCAGTTCAGTGGCTGCTTTGAGTTATTCGTAAAGGACTGGCTGTGTTTTTGCCCGTTTTCTTGTTTTGGAACAAATACCTTCGTTTTTTGGCAAACTTACACTCAGGATGTATATTTTTTCTTATTTATAAAAAGCTATCCCTAAGTGAAGCAACTTTATTCGATGTGTGGAGGTAACATGATATGAAGAAAAAATTTATCATTAGTTTTTTGCTGCTTATGATCTGTACGCTAAACTTATATGAAACAGAAGTGGATGGTTTTTCGGACCAAGTCATTCAGCATGGTGCCACTGGGGACGATGTTATTGAACTCCAGGCAAGACTTCAATATTTAGGATTTTATAATGGGAATATTGATGGTGTGTTTGGTTGGGGAACCTATTGGGCATTACGAAATTTCCAATATGAATTTGGGATGGAAATCGACGGTTTAGCAGGACAATCGGCTAAACAAAAACTGGCAGAAGCGAGTGAATTTGACAAGGAATATGTGCATCAGCAGATACAAGAAGGAAATAAATTCAATCATTATGGTGGTACAGATCGATCGGAATCAAATGACCCAGCTAGTGATCAGGGTGCTGGGGAGGGAACTGGAGATTTAGAACCTACCGCCGTTAATATTCCACAAGGTTTCTCACAAAACGATATTCAGATCATGGCGAATGCCGTATACGGAGAGGCGAGAGGAGAACCATACGAAGGGCAAGTAGCGGTTGCTTCCGTTATTCTAAATCGAGTAGAAAGTCCAACCTTTCCGAATACGGTATCGGGGGTAATCTTTGAACCAAGGGCATTTACAGCGGTCAGTGATGGACAGATCTGGCTTACCCCAAATGAAAATGCGAGTAAGGCAGTGCTAGATGCTATCAATGGTTGGGATCCAACTGGTGAAGCCTTGTATTATTTCAATCCTGACACGGCGACATCAGGATGGATTTGGTCTCGACCGCAAATTAAACGAATTGGCAAGCATATTTTCTGTATGTAAGGAGGAGGTGAACAAGTGATACGTTGGATTTTAATCAGTATATTAAGCATTGGTTTGATTGGTATTGGAGTATGGGGGTATAAAGAGCATCAAGAAAAGAATGCGATTTTGATTCAAGCTGAAAATAGTTATCAGCGTTCTTTCCATGATTTAACTTTCAACTTGGATTTATTACATGACAAAATAGGTTCTACGCTGGCAATGAATACGAGGAGACAGCTTTCTCCGCAATTAGCTGAGATTTGGCGATTAACCTCGATGGCACATAGCGATGTCGGTCAATTGCCACTAACCTTATTACCATTTAATAAGACAGAGGAATTTTTATCCCAAATGGGTGATTTCAGTTATCGTACCGCTGTTCGAGATCTGGATACGGAACCGTTAACAGAAGAAGAAGTAGATACATTAAGCTCTCTCTATGAAATGTCAGGAGATATTGAACAGGAATTGCGTAAAGTACAAAATATGGTATTAAATGAGAATTTACGCTGGATGGATGTACAGCTCGCCTTAGTAAATAATGATGAGCCAGCGGATAATACCATTATTGATGGTTTCGAGACGGTTGAGAAGACAGTGGAAGGTTACACAGAAGGAAAATTAAATGCGAGCCTCCTTGGGACATCCAGTGACAAAGATGGTTTCAATATGCTGGGTGATCAGGTAATATCACAGGAAGAGGCTGAAGAAACGATGCGTACCGTCCTTGGTTTAGAGGAGAACACCGCGTTGGATCTTAGTAAAACTGGTGATGGGGCAAATGTACCGTTATTTAGTGGTTCTTTCCAAGAAAACAACCGATCAGGTTATATCGATTTGACACAGCAAGGAGGTTATCCGCTATCTTTTATGATCAATCGTGAAGTGAAAGAATCAAAGATCAGCCTCCATCAAGCAATGCAGACTGCGGAAGACTATCTTGAAAACAGTGTATTTTCCAGTGACTTTACCGTAATTGAGAGTAACCAATATGACCATGTAGGTGTATTCCAGTTTGTGCCACGTGACGGAGAAGTATGGATTTATCCCGATGCGATTCAGGTGAAAGTGGCCTTGGATACCAATGAGGTGATTGGATTTATAGCAAAGGATTATTTGGAAAATTATCATGAACGTCAGATTCCAGAGGCTGCTATTTCAGAAGCAGAGGCAGAAGAGGCTGTAAATCCTAATTTGAGGGTAGAGGATCATCATCTAGCGATAATCGAGGATGACCTTGGTGAAGAAGTGTTAAGCTATGTCTTTTTAGGCACCTTAGATAGTGATACGTATAAGATCTTTATCGGAGCAGATGATGGCGAGGAACTGAGAATAGATAAATTAAAACAGGCAGAAATCAAATATTAATCGATAAACAAAGGCTGACACTGCTCAGCCTTTGTTTATTATAGACAACACACTTTGATTAGTAACCAAGCTAGAAACGAAACAGCCGATCAGATGGCTGATTTGAAATAGCTAGTCCTGTAGTAAAGGTGATTGTTTTTCTCCGTTGAATAATTGCTCCAAAATAGCCTGCCACTTTATCACATCAATTTTATTTGTACAGTACTAGCATAGGTTAGCGTTTTTTCGTTATTTTGTACTAACACCTTTTCCCATCAGTCGTTTTTTGTGGTAGACTATAGAGAGACACTTATGCCAATGATGAAAATATCAAAAGGTGTAATCGTACATCTTCTGCAGTTAATGAGCACTGCGCAAAGACTTGAATGACGGCGATTTACATAATAGGGAGAAAGAGGAGAAACATTGATAAAATTAGGTGCTGTATTGCAGTTAGAAGCCACAGATAGTGAGCATACCTATAAGTGTAAAGTAGTAGATATTAGCGAAGGACAACTATTTGTAGATTACCCTGTCCATACCATTACAAGACGGACGGAGTTATTTCCGGTAGGAACGACTTTTCATAGTTCATTTATCCAGAATAACAGTGTATATAGTTTTTTTACGAAGATACTAGCCAAACAAAACATAAAAGAAATCCCTGTATTGGTTTTGGCATTTCAAGAAAATAGCATGAAAAGGATTCAAAGACGGGAACATTTACGGGTAGAAACCATCTTAGATATATCAGTGAAATCTTCCTCCATTGCTTTTCATACTGTTAGCGCTGATCTGAGCGGTGGCGGAGTATCTGTCATTTTGCATTCCGATCAAGTGATCCAAGAAGGGGAACAGCTGGATTTGATGCTTGTTTTACCGATTAACGGTATAATAGAATATATCCATGTTATTGGCACAGCTTTACGTGATCGCGAGCAAAAAGAGAATAAACGTCGGTTATCCATCCGATTTGACAAGGTCCGTTCACAAGATCAACAGCTGATTGTACGCTATTGTTATTTGCGGCAGCTAGCCGATTTTAAAAAAGAATTTAATAAGGATGTATAATCATTTCAGAGAATGACAGGGTGTAGTGATAAAGAAAGAGAGGTTGTAAGGGATGAGTGCAAAGCATTTAGCGATAGCGATTGATGGACCAGCTGCTGCAGGAAAAAGTACAGTGGCCAAGATAGTCGCAAAGGAATTATCCTATATTTATATTGACACAGGTGCGATGTATCGCTCGCTAACCTATTCGGTGATGGTAAATGGCGTTCCAAGAACCGATAAACAACAGGTGATAGACCATTTAGCAGCCATTGAAATCTATATCGATACCAATCAGGCTGTCTTCATTGATCAAATGGAGGTAACCGAACGTATTAGAACAGAAGAGGTGAGTCAGCATGTTTCTGAGATAGCTTCTATTCCAGAGGTACGGGAGGAGATGGTGCGCCGTCAGCAACAGCTAGCTGCAAAAAGAGCAGTGGTGATGGATGGCCGGGATATTGGAACACACGTCATTCCAGATGCAGAGGTGAAAATTTTCTTAATTGCTAGTGTCGAAGAGCGAGCACAAAGACGACATGCTGAAAATCAAAAGAAAGGTTTTACCTCCGATCTTGAGCAAATCAAAAAAGATATCGCAAGGAGGGACAAACTAGATTCAGAACGAGAGGTGTCTCCACTAAGAAAAGCGGACGATGCCATCGAAATCGATACGACATCCTTAGCGATAGGCGAAGTGGCCGAAAAGATATTGACGATTGCGAAAGAAAAGGTAAGGGGTTAATAGGAGATGAGTTTATATAACATTGGAAAAGTCCTTGTAAAAATGGTACTACAGCCAAAATATAGAGTGCAGAAGCAAGGCTTAGAGAACATTCCGGCGGAGGGTCCTGTTATTATCTGCAGTAATCATATTTCCAATTATGATCCGCCGATTGTAGGAATGACCTGTCCTAGGACGATTCACTTTATGGGGAAAGAAGAGTTATTTGAGAACAAAATTCTCGGGTTTATCATGCGTCAAATACATGTCTTTCCGATCAAGCGAGGGATGAAAGATCGAAACGCCTTGAGAAAAGGGCTTGAGATTTTAAAAAACGGGAATGTATTGGGATTGTTTCCAGAAGGGACCAGAAGTAAAACGGGTGACTTACAACGCGGGTTGGCAGGCGCGGGATTCTTTGCGCTAAGGTCTAAAGCAACTGTGATCCCTTGTGCGATTATTGGCAACTATAAAGGGAAACAGCCATTAATCGTTCGGTATGGTCCACCTGTTGAGATGGAAACATTAAGAGAAAATAAGGCATCCGCACAAGCGGTGACCGATGCTATCATGGCAGAAATAAAAAAACTGAAAGAAAATGACTGATTTTATGCTATATAACTTGACAAATCAGACTAAATATTAGAAGTTAGAAAAAAGCACATTTATGTTTTGTGTTGTAAATCGAAGGAGGTCTTTGTCATGGAAGAGATGAATAATGAAATGTCTGAGATTAAGGAACTTTCAGTAGGAGATACCGTTACAGGAAAGGTTTTGAAAGTAGAAGATAAACATGTGCTTGTTGATGTTGGGTACAAAGTAGAAGGTATTGTACCAATCAGCGAATTATCTGCTTTACGCATTGAGACAGCCAGTGACGCTGTTTCAGAAGGCGATGAATTAGAATTAAAGGTAAAGAAAGTGGAAGATGAAGAAATCGTATTATCTAAGAAAGAGGTCGCAGCAGATAAAGCTTGGGCCGATCTGTTAAAGATTTTTGAAAACAATGACACGATTGAGGCAACCGTTCGTGATATTGTAAAAGGCGGTTTAGTAGTAGATGTTGGTGTACGAGGTTTTATACCAGCTTCTTTAGTGGAAACACACTATGTGGAGGATTTTGCTGATTATCAGGATCGAGTACTCAGCCTGAAAATAGTAGAGCTTGATCCCGATCAAAACAGGATCATTTTATCTCACCGTGCCGTCGTAGAAGCGGAAGAAGAGCAAAAGAAACAGGATGTGTTAGCAGACTTAGAAGAAGGACAAGAAATAGATGGTACAGTCCAACGAATTACTGATTTTGGTGTATTCGTGGATATTGGAGGAATCGATGGACTTGTACATATTTCTCAATTAGCTCACAGCCATGTTGATAAGGCTTCTGACGTTGTTTCTGAAGGTGACACATTAAAAGTGAAGGTGTTATCTATTGATAAGGAAAAAGAAAGAATTTCATTATCACACAAGGCTACTCAACCAGGTCCTTGGGATGGCATCGAAGAGAAGATTCAAGTCAATGATGTGGTAGAAGGAACCGTAAGACGTCTTGTGAGTTTTGGTGCATTTGTAGAAGTACTTCCTGGAGTAGAAGGTCTTGTACACATTTCACAAATTGCTACGGAACATATTGGCACTCCTGGTGAGGTATTATCAGTAGGTCAGCAGGTTCAAGTGAAGGTGCTGGAAGTAAGTGAAGAAGAGAAACGTATTTCTTTAAGCATGAAGGAAATAGAAGAAGAGAAGAGTCAGCAGGAAATTCAGCAATATGAAACCGATGAGGATCAATCAGGTTTCCAACTTGGTGATATGATTGGTGATAAACTAGATAAATATAAGAAATAATACAAAGAAACATGCTGCACACGTTGCAGCATGTTTTTTTGTGAAAATATAAGAAAGTATAGAATTCTGAGTATGTTAGGATGTGGACCGATTTTGATCTTGAACGAATGGTGGTACCGATAAGCTAGATGATGTTAAGTAGCCCACTTTCCTTAGTGGTGAGTTTGATCGTTTTATCTGTGCAAAGCAAGCGCTCCGGGAATAGGTTCCGCTTTCCATGGGGCCGGCTTCAGCTAACTAAAAAGAAGAGCACTTTTTAGTGGATCTTCAGCTCGTCCTGCGATGCACAGAACGTGCAAGTGCAGGCGTTGCAACAGGACGTTGCGTTTTTAGCCTGTAAACCCTTTTCCAGTCTTCACCTATTCCCTCCGTTAGATTGGAGTACAACAATGGTTGTTACTGCAAGGAGAAAGCGTTCTAGTACCCTAGACACTGTTGTAGCAAAAGGAGGAAATCGTCAACTAATTCTTCGTCTGCGTAATGAATCATGGTACAAATATAAAAGTCATAACGTAGGATCAAACCGTTCTCAGAAAAAGGTTATGCGGTTTACTTATTGGCAGAAATATAGTGTCTGGAACACTTCATCCTAGCAGTCATTCGATTGTAGTCCTGCTACCCAGCAAAACCTATTTCCGGAGCGTTTCCTAGCACTGACAAACAAGCAACTTTACTACATGGAATAATTGAACTAGATACTTAACATAATCTAGCTTATCGGCAGTTCATTAACTACTTTGAGTGCCCGGTTTTTCTGAGCAACATAGTATAGAATTTTTGCTACCATTATGCGGGTTTAAACTTGTTTTCGAATCCCTGAGCTCGCTTCCTCTCTTACATTCATTCCTATTAAGCAAAATGATATGTCTAGAATGATAAAGGGTTGGTCATACTGGTAAGGGTGATGAATGTGCAATTATATTATACGATTTATCTATGTTGGATTTTATGGTGCTGTGTCACATTTTTTATGAACAGGTCTCCGATTCAATATTGCTGTTCCATTAGCTTGTTGTTATTTCTAGTATTACTGCCACATGAGCTTATATTGTATGATTTTCCAGTGCAACTTGCATTCGTACTACTGCTTCTTGTCGGCATAGTGTTAGCTATTCATCAACAGCTGCGTATCAAGCAATACCTTCTGATTGCTATGATGGGTTACTTGTACACCATTTATTTTCTTTGGCGGTTGATTACACCAGTTTTTAATGACCGTACCTTTATTGCAGCAGCAGTTCTTATTGGCGTTTTAATCTTGGTTTTTTTATCTCGAGATTTAATGGTACAGGTAACCCTGTTAATAAATGCTGTTTGCTTTGGCCAACTGTTATACAGTTTGATTTGCTACAGCTACCATCTGCAATATTCAATGGATCCACTATATGGTTTTCAAATTGTATTGACAATATTGACTGTTTTGACCGTAAGAAAATGCTGGTTGCAAGGTATAAGAAGAATAGAACAGTATATACAAGCATTAAAAATAAAAAAGAGGTGGCACGTATGAATGAATATACCTATCCTATTATGTTTGGTATTTTTGTTGGAGTAATCACGAGACTGCTTTTACTGCGGTCCGATTATCGTCAATACCCAACCTATCTACATGGTAAGATTATTCATTTAGCACTTGGTTTCATTGCGGCGAGTTTAGGGTCAGTTGCAGTCCCTGCGTTAATGGAACAGGAATACACAGCGGTGACTTTCCTGACTATTGCGGCTTCTCAATTCAGGGAAGTAAGAAATATGGAAAGAAACACGCTTACGGAATTAGATGGCTATGAGCTGGTTCCTCGAGGTAATACATATATAGAAGGGATTGCGATTGCATTTGAGAGTAGAAACTACTTAGTTATTTTCACTTCTTTAGTAACGACTTTGTCTTATCTCGTGTGGAATTTATATGCCGCAATAGTGGTTAGCGTCATTTGTGTGGTGCTTGCTAAAAAGAATATGTCTGGCTCTAGATTGGGGCAGATTGTAACGATAGAAAAAAAACCACTGACCTTTGATGGTGCAGGTTTATATGTTGATAATATCTATATTATGAATATTGGTTTACCTGAACGTCAAGAAGAAATTATGAAATATGGAATGGGCTTTGTGCTAAAACCTAAAAACTTTAACGCCCGTGCTACAATCGCTAATCTGGGGCAGCGTCAAGCCATTCTTCATGATGTATCGGTTTCCTTAGGTGTATTTCGTGATTCCGGAACTCCAGCGCTTGTTCCCTTGATCAAACGTGATTTAGATGATGGTCGGATTGGCGTATTTATCCTGCCACAGGAACAAGAGGTACAAAAGGCTATCCATGTCATTCAATCTGTTCCTGTTTTGGAAAATGCAATCCGAATGCCCTACAAACCAAAATTGTGATGATTGGAGTGAACATAATGCAACTGGAAAAGGCAATATTAGCAACAATTACAACAAATTCGAATAAGGTGACAGCGGGTGCCTCCATCTTTATCTGTGAGACGAAAGAAGAGATGGACAAGGTTGCGGCGAATCTGGAAGCAATTCTAGATGGGATTAGTCATGCACTTAGTGAAGAACTATATATTATCGTGAAGCATTAAGTTTACTATAATTTTATTATGTAAACTAATAGAAAAACTTGTTTGTACACGATGAGTATGGTAATTTAATTAAGTGAGACTAATTATGCAAGAGAATTACCTCTAAATAATAGTGAATGCGATACGATCATCTGGAGGCTTTATTCTTCTGGATGGGTAGCGCGACTTATCGGAGTGTTAACGCAGTTATTCCACACCATTCTTAACTCTGAAAGCGTGAGGATTACGGACGATTACATCGAGATAAAATAAGAAGATAGTAAGGAAGGATGAGCCTTCATGAGAAGTTCAGTAGTTGCCATTGTAGGAAGGCCAAATGTCGGGAAATCAACCATTTTCAATCGATTAGTTGGCGAAAGAATCTCGATTGTTGAAGATATCCCTGGGGTTACACGAGATCGTATTTATGCAGAAGCAGAATGGCTAAATACGACCTTTCGTTTGATCGATACAGGTGGTATAGAGATTGGTGATGAACCTTTATTGGTTCAGATGCGGGAACAGGCAGAAGTAGCCATTAGAGAAGCAGATGTGATTATTTTTATGGTGAATGGAAGAGAAGGAATTACCGCAGCCGATGAAGAAGTGACCAAAATATTGTTTAAATCGAATAAACCGGTTGTATTAGCAGTGAACAAGGTAGATAATCCAGAGATGAGGGATCAAATATACGAATTCTATGCCCTAGGATTTGGCGAACCATACCCTATTTCTGGCACACATGGTTTAGGATTGGGTGACTTGCTCGATCAAGTCGTAGGTCTTTTCCCGGAAAGAGAAAATGTACCGATCGATGAAGAGGTTATCCATTTTAGCTTGATCGGCCGACCAAATGTAGGGAAATCCTCCTTAGTCAATGCGATTTTAAACGAAGATCGTGTGATTGTAAGTGATATCGCAGGTACGACTAGGGATGCGATTGATACTAATTTGAGCAGAGACGGACGAGATTTTGTTATTATTGATACAGCAGGGATGCGAAAGCGGGGCAAAATCTATGAATCTACAGAAAAATATAGTATCTTACGTGCCCTGAAGGCGATTGAACGGTCAGATGTGGTATTAGCCTTGATTGATGCGGAAACGGGCATTATCGAACAAGATAAGAAGATAGCTGGATATGCCCACGAAGCAGGCAAGGCCGTTATTATTGTTGTTAATAAGTGGGATACGATTGAGCAACATGATCAGGCAATCAAGGAATTTGAAGAAGAAGTTCGAGCTCATTTCCAGTTTCTTGATTATGCACCAATTGTATATTTATCCGCTCAAACCAAAAAAAGATTACACACGCTTTTGCCAAAAGTGGTGGAGGCAAGTGAGAATCACGCCAAACGTGTGGAAACGAATATCCTTAATGATGTCATTATGGACGCTTTGGCGATTAATCCAGCTCCAACGAAACACGGGAAAAAATTGAAGGTCTTATATGCCACACAAGTTGCTGTTAAACCACCCAGTTTCGTTGTGTTTGTGAATGATCCGGAGCTAATGCATTTTTCTTACCAGCGTTTTTTGGAGAATCAAATTCGAGAAGCGTTTGGCTTTGAAGGCACACCGATTAAAATATTTGCACGAAGAAGGAGTTAGGAGGCAAAGATATGAATAAAGTTGCAGTGCTTGGAGCAGGAAGCTGGGGCACTTCTCTTGCCCTAGTGTTATGTGGTAACCATCATGATGTCAGGCTCTGGACACACAACCCAGAGCAAAAAGAAGTCATGGAACAAACACGAATGAACGAAAAGTATCTTCCTAATATTAAACTTCCAGACAATTTGGCAATTTTCGATGATTTACAGCAAGCAGTGGATCAAGTCGAAGCTATTGTCTTGGTTGTGCCAACAAAGGCGATTCGTGAAACCTGTCAAAAATTAAACCAAGTATTAACGAAAAAAGTCGTCATCATCCATGGCAGTAAAGGGATTGAACCAAATTCTCATTATCGTATTTCCGAAATGATTAAAGAAGAATTAAGTAATGAGTTGTTTGATGAGGTAGTTGCTTTATCTGGACCGAGTCATGCCGAGGAGGTAAGTGTGCAGCATCCTACGACCGTAACTGCTGCTTCAAGTAATCAAGAATTGGCGAGATTTACCCAAGATTTATTTATGAGCAATTATTTTCGAGTTTATACAAGTACAGATATCATCGGAGTAGAATTAGGAGGGGCATTAAAGAATATTATTGCCCTGGGAGCAGGGATTTCGGATGGTCTTGGTTATGGGGATAATGCCAAGGCGGCTCTCATTACTAGAGGTTTGGCGGAGATCACCCGTTTGGCGACTTTCAAAGGTGCCAATCCGCTTACTTTTATTGGTCTATCTGGGATGGGCGACTTGATTGTAACGTGTACCAGTCAGCATAGCCGTAACTGGCGGGCAGGTCACTTGCTTGGTCAGGGTAAACCGGTAGATGAAGTGCTGGAGCAAATGGGTATGATTGTGGAAGGTATACGCACTACAGAAGCCGTTGCGCAATTGGCAGAAAAAGAAAAGGTCGAAATGCCTATTACGAAAGGTATTTATGAAGTAGTCTACCAAAATCGCCCGCCAAAAGAAGTAGTTGACGATTTAATGGCAAGAAGTCGTACAAATGAAATCGATGATGTGATGAACCGTCATTTGGGTTAACTGTTTTTCTCCTCCATGCATAGTATAGAGAAGACTATGCAGGATTGGAGGGGTTCATTTGAGTGATTTTAAACAATCGATGTTTGATCAGATTCAAAAAAAATCGAATATCCAGCCAGATCAAATTATGAAAGTAGCACAGTCCGTTCAAAGTGCTGATTTTTCTGATGAAAAAACAGTCCGACAGTTAGTTCGACAGCTCGCAAAAGTGGCTGGCAAAAATGTCTCGAAGCAAAAGGAAGATAAGATTGTCAAGGCGATTACAAATAATAATATGCCAAGCGATGTCCAATCGTTAAGTAAACTGTTTAAAAATTAAACGCAATAGGCACTTGAGGATGCAAGGTATTATTGCTTCGCATAGAATGCATCGCATAAGTATTTTCTTGAAGGGCGAACTGGGTGTTATTTAGTCAAGGCCGAAGTAGCTGCTGCCCCTAACTACTTCGGTTTTTTTGTGTGAAAATATAAAATGCCATGGAACGATTTTGAGCTTGAATGATGAGTGCGAATAAGGCGAATGATGTGAAGTAGTTTTTTCTATGTAGTGAGTCTTGATCGTTTGATTGTGTTGGACGATCGCTATGGGAATATGCTACGCTTTGACAGTCCATAAGAATCGATCTCGTGGACTGAGGAGAGCAAATAACGCTGCTGGGTCCATAAGAATCGATCTCGCGGACTGAAGAGAGCAACTCGTGCTCCTAGGTCCGTAAGAACAAGATGATTTCGCGAACTACTTAGAAAAGCACATTCAATATTGGTATAGCAAGCCAAATTTTTGCTGCCCGATTTGGTAAGGCATAGTATCCGTTCCTGAATGTTCTATGTTATAATAATGGACAACTGTGTACATATAAGAATAAAGGAAAGGATGAATCAAAATTGGGAGATCCATTAATGAAAATGTGGATATCATTCGGTGGGATGGGTGCCTTGATTGTATCCATGCTGCTGATTTTGTTAAGCAGATATAAGCTAAAAGGTATTATAAAATTTATTGTTGCCTTGATTGCCTACATATGTTTGATAGTTGGTGGCTTGATAATTGCGTTAGTAGTCTTAAGTGGACCTTCCGCATGATAGAGAAGGAGTGAAGTAGCAATGTTACAAAAAATGATATGGGGGATGTGTCTTTTATTTTTGGCTGGGTGTATGTATCCTTCAGAGAACTTAAATGAGAACCAACTGTCTAATGATGCGCAGTTGCAAGTGGTTCAGCAAGCAATCGATCAATATCAAACGCAGAATAATGGATTACTTCCCATTGTCACCAAAGAGGAAGAAACACCACTATATCAAAAATATCTAATAGATTTTAATTTATTGAAGCAGCAAGGGCTGATCGAAACACTTCCAGGAACTGCTTTTGAAAATGGCGGAAGTTATCAGTACGTGTTGGTGGATGTGGAGGAAAACCCAACGGTCAAGGTGCTTGACTTACGTATAACAAGCGAGATGAGGGAACTGGAACAACGCCTAAGAATATACCGAGATGAACATATTTACCCTCCATTTGGTGAACAAGTAGCAGATAACATTTATAAACTAAATATAGACGAGCTGAATCTAGAAGGAGAGCCACAAGTAACCAGTCCATACTCAGATAATAAGTTACCTGTTTATATTACTACAGAAGGAAATTTACTGATAGATTATCGCATCGAATTATATGAGGCATTACAAGCCAACGATCATGATTATACAAATGGGGATGACATCCGTCCCATTCTAATCGAAAATCATCCAGTTGTACCAGCTTACAGCATTCCATTTACCATTGAAGATGGAGAACCGATATTTGCTCCTGAATTAGAAGAAGGATGGTAATCTGAAAAAGCAAGTGCAAGTATGCTTGTGATATCCTGACAAGAAGATATGTAGTTGTATTTAAGAGAAGAATGCCATTAGTGGAAGAGCCACTTGGCATTCTTCTCTATTTTTAACCGGGAAATGAAGGGTTTCCGGACACTCACATGGAGATAAACGAAATTTTGCTATTTTTATAGTCATAATAGAGCTTAGGCTTACATAAGTTGTCTATAGCTAAAGCTTCTCCATTTGGCAATAAAGATTAGCATAAATTAGTAGGACAACATCATATACTTAGATTGTCAAGGATATGATGAGGTCGAATTGATCGGGAGGGGATCATTTGGAAAGGGTAGATATCTTCAAGGATATTTCAAAAAGAACCAACGGCGATATTTATTTAGGAATCGTAGGTGCAGTTCGGACAGGAAAGTCAACTTTTATTAAGAAATTTATGGAGAAAATGGTTTTACCTAATATGGCAGATGAAAGCGATCGTCTACGAGCTCAGGATGAACTGCCGCAAAGTGCAGCTGGCAAAACCATTATGACCACAGAACCCAAATTTGTACCCAATCAGGCGGTGGCACTTCAAGTAGAAGAAGGGTTAGAGGTTAATGTAAGGCTCGTTGATTGTGTAGGCTACACAGTTAACGGTGCACAAGGTTTCGAGGATGAGAATGGTCCTAGAATGATTCACACCCCTTGGTATGAAGAGCCAATTCCGTTTCATGATGCGGCCGAAATTGGGACGCGTAAGGTGATTCAGGAACATTCCACAATGGGAATTGTCGTAACCACCGACGGAACAATAGGTGAAATACCTCGCTCCGAATATGTGGAGGCAGAGGAACGGATCGTTACGGAGTTAAAAGAAGTTGGAAAACCTTTTATCATGGTTATTAATTCGGTACAACCTTTCAATCAGGAAACAGAGTTACTGAGGCAAGAATTAGTAGAAAAACATGATATACCGGTCCTGTCAATGAGTGTGGAGAGCATGACAGAACACGATATTAACAATGTATTGCGGGAAGTATTATATGAGTTTCCAGTGCTGGAGGTAAATGTTAATATGCCTAGTTGGGTACTGGTTCTGGACGAGTCGCATTGGCTACGACAAAATTATCAGACAGCAATTGAGAACACGATTAAGGATATCAAAAGACTCAGAGATGTCGACCAAGTCATCGGTCACTTCGACCAATATGAATATATCCAGCAAGCTTCTTTGGTTGGAATTGAGATGGGAGAAGGAATAGCAGATATTGACCTCCATGCACCAAATGAATTGTACGACCAGGTGTTAAAAGAAATTGTAGGAGAAGAAATTAGAGGAAAAGATCATTTGTTAGAACTTATGCAAGAGTTTACCAATGCCAAACGTCAATATGACCAAGTGTCGGATGCTTTGAATATGGTCAGACAAACTGGTTATGGTGTGGCTGCCCCAGCTTTAACGGATATGGCGTTAGAAGAGCCTGAAATCATTCGTCAAGGTTCCCGATTTGGTGTGCGTCTAAAGGCTGTTGCACCATCGATCCATATGATCAAGGTTGATGTAGAATCAGAATTTGCCCCGATTATCGGGACAGAGAAACAGAGTGAAGAACTTGTTCGTTATTTGATGCAAGATTTTGAAGAAGACCCACTATCTATATGGCAGTCTGATATCTTTGGCAGGTCATTAAGCTCCATTGTCAGAGAGGGTATCCAAGCGAAAATATCACTTATGCCGGAAAATGCTCGCTTTAAGCTGAAAGAGACATTGGAGCGGATTATTAATGAGGGATCTGGTGGTCTTATTGCTATTATTTTGTAAAAAAGCTTAGGACGCCAACAACTCAAAGTTTATTAAAACGACGGAGGAGGAAAAATACTCATCCGTCGTTTTTTTATGCGCAAAAAGAACATGTCCTCTCCGCTGCAACGTCACTTTAACTTAAATTAATCGGGGTACCAATACAAGGTGGAAGAGATTATGTAAAGTAGTTTTGTAATCTGTTTGTATCCTATGTTTCAAATATAAGAAGGCAACAGAATAAAAAGTTACTTAACATCATCCGTCTTATCGGATCCGATGAACTCATGATCAAAATCGTTTCAGATCCTATATTAGCAAGGATTTTATAATTTCTGGTTATCTGATAAAAAAGTATATTTAAAACAGTAGTATCTGAGTTTGACTATCAGATACAGGTTTATTCAAGTAATTACCAAAAGCATCTATTTGGATCAATTTACTGCTATTTTTAGCAACAACTTCACATTACCGCAATCGATAAGAAATATGGCTCTTTTAAAAATGAGATAATAAAAATGAGAAAAACGATGATGAAAAGGAGATTGAAATATATGAATAATAAATCGAATGAAAGCTGTTGCTCCATTAACACAAAAACAAATGGGATCGTAAACACAAAGGAAACATCTAGCCGTAAAATTGTTTCAAAAGATGAATGGCATGCATCCCATCAAGCTTTTCTGGAAGAAGAAAAAGCATTTACTAGGATTCGAGATAAACTGAACGCCAAGAGGCGCCGTCTGCCAATGGTTGAAGTAACAAAGAATTATATCTTTCAAGGGAATAACAAAGAAATAAGGCTATACGATTTATTTGCAGGTCATAAGCAGCTCATTGTGTACCACTTTATGTTTGATCCAAATTGGGAAGAAGGCTGTGATGGCTGTTCGATGATGGTTGATAATATGGGGCATCCTGCTCATTTAGAGGCGCGTAATACAAAATTAGTCCTAATATCAAGGGCGCCAATGGAAAAAATAATACCTTTCAAGGAACGTATGGGCTGGAAGATTCCATGGTACTCTTCTTATGCAACTGATTTTAATCAGGACTTCGGTGCAACAACAGAAACTGGTGAAACACATGGGTACAGTGTTTTTCTATTGGAAAATAATCAAATATATCATACCTATTCCACTTGGGCACGAGGCGTAGAATATTTGGGGAGCAATTGGAGTTATCTGGATATCACTCCGTTTGGCAGACAAGAACTGTGGGAGGATTCACCACCAGGGGTTGTTCAAAGCCAAACATATGAATGGTGGAATTATCATGATCGTTACGAAGAGTAAATAATACGAGGGAATAAACTTAAAAAAATTCTTGGAAGACGCAGTGTTTTTATCAAGTGATAGTTTTTAATATTCGTTTCCATTTATCTATTTAAAAATAGGATAACCTGTTTTCTGATGTTTTTTAACTCCCTGTTAGAAACGGGGGGTAATTTATTTTGCTCATTCCATACTTTCGACTTAGAATCTGTTTATTATAGAGGTTGTTCAAAAAGCCCAATAAAAATGACGCAGCGAATTTCTGCGTTGGCGATATAGGAACTTCTACTAAGACCACCCACGTCCTGTAGGCAACGCTGAAGTCAACACATCCTGCGTGAGTCCGTTCCTCACGTATGAAAAGCATACGTTCCGGTACTCAAAACTGCACCGCCTTGAACTTCTTGGTCCTTTTCATCAGGCTTTTTGAACGTGCGCTTATATAAAGAAACACATGTGTAATAACAAATAGGTATATCTAAGAGAAAGATGGCAATAATGATGCCAGACCTAATCTATAGATCAACGACATCATTGTTACAAAAAGAAAAAATTTTCTTTAAAAATAGCAAAAGGAAATCGGTAGACAAGAAATTTTTGGAGAATAGGATGATAACAATGTTTGTAAACACTTGCATAGCGCGAATACATGTGTTAATATTCAAATTAGCTTATAGCGAGATGAGAGAAATATCGATTTTTAAACGGATATTTGTTGAATTATCTTTCATTCTCAGTTATTATAAGCCTTGTCATCATTCATATGGTGACAATTAGCTATAGAAATGCTTTCTTCATCGAGGAGTTTATAGCTTTATTGGGAGGAGGTGAATATCATGAACAAGACAGATCTAATCAATGCAGTAGCTGAAAAAAGCGAACTTTCCAAAAAAGACGCTACAAAAGCTGTAGATGCGGTTTTTGAATCTATCATGGATTCACTTAAAGATGGTGACAAAGTTCAACTAATTGGTTTTGGTAACTTTGAAGTACGTGAGCGTGCTGCCCGTAAGGGTCGTAACCCACAAACAGGCGATGAAATTGAAATCCCTGCAAGCAAAGTGCCTGCATTTAAACCAGGTAAAGCCCTTAAAGATACCGTAAAATAATTTATGGTATTACATACGGGCGAAAAAAGGGTGCTTCTGGCACCCTTTTTTATTTTTTGAAAGTTATAGTCAAAGGAATCTCCGGCCACGCAGAAAACTACCATAGCTAGGCACCAGTTCGTAAGCATTTCATACGTAATTAATCCCCCATATTTATCCCTCCAGTATTCTGCAAACTTATGTTATACTATGTTATTATAGAAAAGGATCTTGAGGAATTGCGGTGAGCTTGATGACAGATAAGAAAACAATAGATTTTTACACGAATTTAATAGCAACGTCCGTAGACCAGCCGTATCTCCGCAAGCGACTTGCGGGACCAGCGCTTGACAAACATAAGATAATGGTATTGCATGAGTTAACTCGAGACAGGGATAATCATGTCGATTTAGTCCATGCTACCATGCTTGTACAGATTGCTTTGGACACACACGATAATATTACACACGATTTTGATGAAAGCAATCAAAAAGAACAGCAGTTAACGGTATTGGCTGGTGATTATTATTCCGGTATTTATTATCACCTTCTCTCGAAACAAAGTAATCTTGCCTTTATTCGCCTGCTTGCGGATGCGATTAGTGAAATGACGCAACGGAAGTTAACAACCTACTACAGGGAACATGAGGATGTTGTCTCTTTTTTAACAGAATATCAATCGATTGAAACAAAGTTAATGGATAAAGTGGCGAGTTTTGTCGATCAATCAGCATGTATGTCATACCTAACAGATTGGATTTTACTAAAAAGAATGGAATATGAAATACAGCAGCTGAAAGATGGATTACCAACGTTCTTACAGCGATTAATGTTGCGTCAAATCCGCACAGTAAAATCACTGGAGCAGTTAAAGCAACAGTTATTACAAGCACATACAAACTTATGGAAACTTGTCGAACAGAAGGTGCATGATAATGAATATCCCGTTGTGCCAAAGCTAGGGACAGACAACTTTAGCTTTGAAAACTTCGATCAAAAACAAATGGGTGTGTGGTGACCGTCAAGGCTAGATGCGACAAATCATTCCGAAATAACTATGGAAACAACGTATAAAAAAAGAGGATTGCATAACATGACAAAACAATCAAAAGAAGAAAAGGTACATCAAGTATTTGAAAAGATTTATCATAATTATGACTCCATGAATACGATTATCTCGTTGAGCCGTCATAAGAAGTGGCGCAAGGATGTGATGAAGCGTATAAGCGTCAGGAAGGGATCAAAAGCTTTGGACCTATGCTGTGGAACAGGAGACTGGTCTTTTGCCTTAGCGGACGCTATTGGAGGCGATGGAGAGGTAATAGGATTGGATTTCAGTGAAAATATGTTATCCGTCGCAGAACAAAGGCTAACAGAGACGGATAAGCGCAATCTGACGTTTATGCACGGAAATGCAATGAAATTACCATTTGAGGACAACTCCTTTGATTATGTGACGATTGGCTTTGGATTGCGAAACTTGCCAGACTATCGCCGAGCATTACAAGAAATGCAGCGAGTAGTGAAACCAGGAGGACAAGCGGTTTGTTTAGAAACATCTCAGCCTAAAAATGGCCTATTTAGACGGGGGTATTATTTTTATTTTGAACATATTATGCCGTTTTTCGGTCGCATTTTTGCCAAAAGCTACAAAGAATATGTATGGCTGCATGAATCGGCCAAAGATTTTCCTGGCAGGGAAGAATTAAAACGCCTATTTGAAGAGGCAGGTTTTGTGAATGTGCGTTTTAAAGGCTACACGGGTGGCACAGTCGCCATGCACGTCGGGGAAAAACAAGTTGAGAATGGAAAGTAGGGCAGTCAATGAAGCTAGCGAAAACATACGCTTTTATAAAAAAAGATCTAACTCTCATTGAAGAGGCATTAGAAAAAATGGTATATGCAGAACAGCCACTCTTGCACGACGCCTCTACACAATTACTGAAGGCCGGTGGGAAAAGATTGCGCCCTGTTTTTTTAATACTTGCTTCCAAGTTTGGTAATTCCCCGTTTGAACAGGTCAAAAAGGCGGCTTGTTCACTAGAATTAATACATATGGCTTCGCTTGTTCACGATGATGTGATAGATGATTCCAACATCAGGAGGGGAAAACCTACCGTGAAAGCGAAATGGGATAATCAGATTGCCATGCTGACGGGAGATTTTATTTTTTCTACTGCTTTACAACAATTTACAGAAATCGATCAGCCCAGAGCACATCAAGTCTTATCCAAAACGATGATGGAGCTGACGGTTGGTGAAATTGAGCAGATTAAGGATAAATATAATCTTAGGCAAAACTTGCGTACCTATTTGCGGCGCATTAAACGAAAAACGGCACTGTTGATTTCCTCTAGTTGTCGGATTGGTGCTATTGTGGCAGGTACGAACGAAAAAACAGAACAAGCCTTATATAATTATGGCTATTATATGGGGATGTCCTATCAGATCACGGATGATATACTGGATTTTACAGCTTCCGAGAAACAGTTAGGTAAGCCAGCCGGCAGTGATTTATTCCAAGGAAATATTACGTTACCAGTACTGTATGCCATGGAAGATGATCACATGTTACAAGAATTACAATCGGCTTTTCGAGATAGCAAGCAGTTGGAGATTGCACAGTTGAAGCCAATCACATCCAGCATAGCAAATTCTGACGCAATCACCAGGGCACAAGCATTAAGTCATACATATTTACAAAAGGCCTATGATTCTTTGGCTGATTTACCCAATAATCAGGCGAAGGAAGCATTGGCTAATATTGCGCATTATATAGGTAATCGAAAAATCTAACGAGGTGATAAACATGGAAAAAACATTTGTGATGATGAAACCAGACGCCGTACAACGAGGTTTGATCGGGGAAGCAGTCTCTCGATTTGAACAAAAAGGATACACATTAGCAGCTGCGAAATTGATGACTATTTCTGAAGAATTGGCAAAACAGCATTATGCAGAACATGAGGGGAAATCATTCTTCCATGATTTAATCAGTTTTATTACCTCTGGGCCTGTATTTGCGATGGTGTGGGAAGGCGAGAATATCATCGCAACAGCTAGACAAATGATGGGGAAAACAAATCCTCAAGAAGCGCATCCAGGTACCATTAGAGGGGATTTTGGTGTTGTGACACACCGCAATATCATTCATGGTTCGGACTCGCCGGAAAGTGCAGAAAGAGAAATTAATCTCTTTTTCACCAACGAAGAAGTCCAGCATTATACGAAAAGCACCGACGCTTGGTTGTCCTAAATAAAGAGCGGGGAGAAAAAACGATGTCGGATTATCAGCAATTCATCCATAAGATTTATAAGAAAACGGGCCTTGATTTATCACTCTATAAAGAGGCGCAAATGAAAAGACGTTTAACATCCTTATGCCAAAAACGAGGCTTCGATTCATTTCTCTCTTACTTTCACGCGATTAATAAGGATCAACAACTATTACAGGAATTCTTAGATAAGGTAACAATTAATGTTTCTGAATTTTATCGAAACCCTTCTCGTTGGAAGGTTCTGGAAAGAAATGTGCTGCCAGTCTTTAAACAAAAGCGGAATAAAATCAAAATCTGGAGTGCGGCATGTTCTACCGGTGAAGAGCCTTATACATTAGCCATTATAGCTAGTCAGATTTGGGGATCGCACAATATTGAAATCATCGCAACAGATATTGATCCTAATGTCTTAGCGCGTGCTAAGCAAGGTATATACAAGGAACGAGCCTTGCAAGAAGTGTCTGATCCTATCAAAAAGAAGTATTTCCATCAGGAAGGTCCAACCTTCAAAGTAGATGAGAAGATAAAAAGGACTGTTACCTTTAAACAGCATAATTTATTGGCGGATAAGTACCCAATGAATGTGGATATTATTGTTTGTCGTAATGTACTGATTTATTTTACCGAAGAGGCCAAGCAAACGATTTATAACCGTTTTAGTCAAGCTTTGGCAAAGGATGGCGTCTTTTTTGTTGGTAGCACGGAGCAAATTTTTTCTCCAGAACAATATGGCTTTCGTGTATTAGATACTTTTTTTTATGAAAAACAAGCCTGACTCGTATATGGTTAGTAAATGTTCATACGATTAGTCAATCAACAGGTACGTGCTTAACGGAGAGTAGCTCTACAAACCTGTCTTCGTGAGCAATAAGATCACAATTAAACATAATCTTTCAGGGGGGATAACCATGCGTTACTTAACAGCAGGTGAATCACATGGAAAACAACAAACAACAATTATTGAAGGCATACCTGCGAAAATGCCATTGACACCAGATAATATTAATGAGTCATTACTTCGTCGTCAAAAAGGACATGGTCGAGGTAAACGAATGCAGATTGAGAAGGATTTAGTAGACATAGTAGGTGGTGTGCGTCATGGTTATACATTGGGCTCGCCAATTGCTCTTGTCGTACCTAATGACGACTTTAAGCACTGGATTGATGTAATGGGAGAAGATCCAGTAGACGAGGATCAGAAGATTCGACGCGTGGTGACGCGACCACGTCCAGGACATGCCGACTTGAACGGGGCGATTAAATACGGCCACCGGGATATGCGAAATATCTTAGAGCGTTCGTCAGCAAGGGAAACAACAGCCCGTGTTGCTGCAGGTGCTGTTGCCAAAACATTACTTAAACAATTGGATATTGAGATTGTTGGCTATGTGAAAGAAATCGCAGGCATTCAAGCGGCAGAGAAAGATTTACCGATCGCAGACAAAATTCGTATCTCAGAAGAGTCTCCTGTACGCTGTCTTGATGATACTGTTGGTCAGCAAATGATGGATGCCATTGATCAAGCCAAAAAGGACGGAGATTCTATCGGAGGGGTTTGTGAAGTAACCGTCGAAGGTCTTCCGGCTGGGCTTGGTTCTTATGTTCACTATGACCGTAAATTAGATGGGCGCATTGCTGGTGCGGTGCAGAGTATTAATGCCTTTAAAGGAGTAGAATTTGGCTTAGGTTTTGAAGCTGCACGAAAGAATGGCAGTGAAGTCCACGATGAGATTCTCTGGTCAGAAGAGCGTGGATATTATCGAAGAACGAATCGTTTAGGCGGTTTTGAGGGGGGAATGACCTCAGGTATGCCAATTGTTGTCAAAGGGGTAATGAAACCTATTCCGACACTATATAAACCTCTTCAAAGTGTGGACATTGAATCTAAAGAGCCCTTTAATGCCAGTATTGAGCGCTCCGATTCCTGTGCAGTACCGGCAGCTGCCGTAGTGATGGAACATGTGGTGGCCATTGAAGTGGCTAAAGCTGTGCTTGAACAGTTCCCGCATGATCAATTCCCTAAATTAAAAGAGGCAATTGACCAGTACCGAGAAGAAGTCAGGTGTTTTTAATGCACAAGCAGACCATTCAAACAAGTACGAATCAATATGATGTCTATGTGGGTCCGGGTGTACTCTCTCGAATGACAGAATATTTGCCAGATCATTATCATAGCATTTTAGTGATCACGGATTCCGTAGTATATCCTTTATACGGTAAAGCCCTTGTCACAGAACTTACTAAATCAGCAGAAGTTTTTGTAAGTGTGGTTCCTTCAGGAGAAGCATCCAAAAGTATCGAACAATATTATCAGTTATTGACGGACGCTATTGAACACCAATTGGATCGCAAGTCATTAATCGTTGCTTTAGGCGGTGGAATGATTGGTGATCTCGCTGGATTTGCAGCGGCTACTTATATGCGAGGTATTGACTTTATTCAAGTGCCGACAACAATCCTGGCCCATGATAGCAGTGTTGGTGGAAAAGTAGCCATCAATCACCCCGAAGGAAAGAATTTGATTGGGAATTTTTATCCTCCGCAAGCGGTGTTGTATGATACAGACACGTTAACCAGTTTACCAGCTAGTGAAGTACGCTCTGGTTATGCAGAAGTGATTAAGCATGGTTTTATTGGTGATGCCTCGTTATTAGACGATGTCCTGCATACAGATTTAACCCAGCCAATAGAAGAAGAGCGATTGGCTGATCATTTGCAGAAAGGGATTGCCATCAAAGCCGATATAGTCGAGGCAGACGAGAAAGAAGCTAATGTGCGAAAACATCTGAATTTTGGTCACACTTTGGGTCATGCCATTGAATCCGAACTAGGCTATGGGGCGATTACGCACGGAGAAGCGGTTGCTATCGGTATGCAATTTGCCTTGTTGTTAAGTGAAGCACAATCAGATATCGATCTGTCAAGTCATGCTTTTGCTAAATGGATGGCGGATAACCACTATCCAATACATGATGTCGGTCCTTTATCACCAGAGCGATTACTGCAACGGATGAAAAAAGATAAAAAATCAGAAAATGCAACGGTACAAATGGTCTTATTGCAAGAAATTGGCCATCCTTATGTAAAAAATATCGCAGATGAACAGCTATTGGGGCTATTGGAAAAATTCATAAGAGAGTTGGATGGATGATGATACGAGGAATTAGAGGAGCGACAACGGTACAGCACAACGAAGCAGAAGAGATTATTCAAGAAACAAAGAAATTGCTTGAGAAGATGTCAGAAGTCAATAAGGTAGAGCCTGAAGCCATTGCCTCTGTCCTTATTTCCGTGACGTCAGATTTAAATGCCGCATTCCCTGCCAAGGCGCTACGCTTAATCGACGGATGGAAGTTTGTTCCGGTTATGTGTATGCCTGAAATAAATGTGCCAGGAAGCTTAGCAGCATGTATTCGTGTCATGATGACAGTCAATACATCACAGGATCAACAAGAAGTAGAGCATATTTATTTACATGAGGCTGTTAAATTAAGACCGGATTTACAAGGCAAATAAAGATTAAGAGATAAGGAAGGAGTGTCTACGATGCAAGCCAAGAAAGTCTTTCAATCGATGGCACCATATACACCAGGAAAACAAATAGAAGAAGTGAAGCAAGCGTATGGACTCAACCATATTGTCAAACTAGCTTCCAATGAAAATCCTTTTGGCTACTCGGAAAAGGTGAAACAGTTGATACCAAATCTGCTCGATCATCTCGAGAAATACCCTGATGGAAATGCTACAGGTTTGCGAAAAAAATTAGCCAATTATTTAGAGGTTGAGGAAGAACAGATTATATTTGGCTGTGGATCGGATGAAGTGATCGACTTTATTTGCCGTACGTATTTAGAAAAAGGCACTAATACGATCATGGCGACACCAACCTTCCCTCAATATCGCCATAATGCGATTATTCAAGGTGCAGAAGTGATCGAAGTACCTTTAATAGACGGTTATCACGATTTAAAAACGATGTTAAACCAGATTAATAGTCAAACAAGAGTGGTTTGGCTATGTTCTCCTAATAATCCAACGGGCTCCTTGATTAGCCGTGACAAACTTGTGCACTTTTTAGACAACTGTCCGGAAGAAGTGATGGTTGTATTGGATGAAGCTTATTATGAATATATTGAGGCCTCCAAAAATCCACAGAGTATTCAACTGCTGGATCGGTATAAGAACCTAGTCGTACTACGCACTTTCTCTAAGGCTTATGGGTTAGCCAATCTACGGGTAGGCTATGGAGTAGCATCTAAGAAAGTAGCCACGTTGTTGAATATAGCGCGAGGACCATTTAATACTACCTCACTTTCTCAGGCAGCAGCGGTGGAGGCGTTAGACGATGAGGCATTTTTATCGTACACCTATGAAAAGAATCTTGTTAATAAGCAAGCCTTTATGGAGGCGTGTGAAGAGCTTGGTTTGAGCTATTATGACTCCGAAGCTAATTTCTTGTTTGTGAAATTACCGACGAGTGGTGATGCATTGACGGAGTATTTACTAGAGAATGGTTTTATTGTCCGGTCTGGTGAGGCGTTAGGTCATCCAAATGGGGTACGGATAACGATTGGAACGGAAGAACAAATGAAAGAACTTGCCCAGCATATCAAACAGTTCTTGGCCCTGCATAAGGCCTAACTAGCCCCCTGGGTTACTCTAAACGTCCGCTTAACTTTTGCATATCCTTTTTTGAGATAATCCAATCATCCTCTATAAAGACTTGATCAGAGCGGGTTATTTTATAACACGGTATGCAGCTTTGCTTATGTATGTAAGAGTTCAAGCGATTATGCGAGGCATTCTTTACTAAAGATATAGAAGGAGAATCATCGTGAAACAAACGGTTTTAATAGCGGGTCTCGGATTAATTGGCGGCTCACTTGCTTTGAATATAAAGGAAACAGCAGATATCAAATTGATTGGGTATGATTCCAATCAGACCACGTTACAGTATGCGTTGCTGCATCAAATGATTGAGGAAAGCTATCAGGATTTTGGCGAGGCAGTGAAGACAGCAGATATCTGTATTCTGGCCGCCCCAGTGTCCGTCACCGTCGAGTTAATTAAAGAATTAAATGAAATGGAGTTGGACCATCATTTGATCGTATCAGACGTCGGATCGGTAAAAGGCCCTGTTATGGAAGCAGCTGGTCAGCTTACCACCAACCAAGTAGCCTTTATTGGTGGTCATCCAATGGCAGGTTCACACAAAAAGGGTGTACAAGCTGCCAAAAAATATCTGTTTGAGAATGCCATTTATGTATTATCGCCGACAGAAAGCAGTACACCAGACGATATCCAAAAATTAAAGGCATTATTAGCGCCAACAAAAGCCAAATTCATTGTACTGGAGCCTGAAGAGCATGATGAAATGACCAGCGTAATTTCTCATTTTCCACATTTAATCGCTTCTTCCTTGGTGCATCAAGCGAGAAATTGGCAAAAAACACATCCATATATCCCAAAACTTGCAGCCGGTGGTTTTCGTGATATTACGAGAATTGCTTCAAGCAATCCATTGATGTGGCGAGAGATCTTTTTTCAAAACCGTACTAAAATGAGTCGTCTGCTTTCTGACTGGATCGAGGAAATGGAAGGGTTGAAACAGCTGATTGATACGGGAGAAAAATCACAAATACAGGCATACTTGGAAGATGCGAAGGAGTATCGGGATGGGCTTGATAAGAAGCAGCGTGGCGCCATTTTGTCTTATTATGATATTTATGTCGGTATCCTGGACCAGCCAGGTGCTTTACTGCAGGTAATCGAACTATTAGCAGACCATGATATCAGCATTAATAATATTGAAATCCTTGAGATTAGAGAAGGAATTACCGGGATGTTACGTATTAGTTTTCAAAATAAGAATGATCAAGAGTTAAGCTATGCCATTCTCAAAAAGCATAACTATGACACAGTGATCGAAGAATAGGAGAGGTGGACCTTGTCACAAAAGCTATTATCATATGAGCAAAAGAGATTAGCAGGTTCTATAGCTGTTCCAGGAGATAAATCGATTTCGCACCGAGCGATTATGTTTGGATCACTTGCCGAAGGTACGACAACTGTTACAAACTTTCTGGCAGGTGAAGATTGCTTATCCACGATTGCTGCATTCCAAGGGATGGGAGTATCCATAGAGCGTGAGAATAATACCGTGAGGATCCAGTCACAAGGCGTTTCCGGCTTGAAAGAGCCATCTCAACCGATTAATCTTGGGAATTCTGGAACAACAGCAAGGCTTTTATTAGGGGTTCTTGCTGGACTTCCTTTTCACTTTACCTTATATGGTGATGAATCTTTATCTAAAAGACCGATGGACCGAATTGCGAATCCATTGCGTGAGATGGGAGCCATTATCGATGGGCGAGAGAATGGCAGGCTGCTGCCGATGTCGGTGCGTGGTCAGCAATTGCATCCCATTCATTTTCATCCACCTGTCAAAAGCGCCCAGATTAAATCTGGAGTTTTGTTAGCAGGTTTGTTGACAAATGGGGTAACAACCGTTGAAGAAGAAACGAAGACTCGTGACCATACGGAAAACATGCTGCAGGCATTTGGAGCGGATGTGAGGGTTGACGGTACCAAGGTTTCGATTGAGGGAAATAAATCACTGTACGCTTGTGATATCGAAGTGCCAGGAGATATTTCCTCTGCCGCTTTTTTCTTAGTCGCCGCAGCTATCGTACCTAATAGCAGTCTAACGGTAGAAAATGTAGGGTTGAATCCAACTCGTACGGGAATTGTGGATGTATTAAACATGATGGGGGTTTCCATTGAAATGACCAAAACAAAAGTTATTGGTGGAGAACCGATCGGCGATATCCACGTCCAATCTTCTTCCTTGAATCATGCGGTTATTGAAGGAGACATTATTCCGAGTATTATAGATGAAATCCCGATTATCGCCTTACTTGCCACACAGGCGCAAGGGGAGACGATTATTAAGGATGCAGCCGAGTTGCGTTTTAAAGAGACTGATCGAATCGCAGCGGTTGTAAGTACCTTAACTCAGTTAGGAGCAAACATAACGGCAACAGAGGATGGCATGATCATCCAAGGAAAAACACCACTTCACGGCGGCGTTACCAAATCGTTTGGTGACCACCGTATCGGTATGATGATCGCCATCGCTTCTCTCTTAACGGAAGAGCCGATTGCATTACATGATGATAAATGTATCGCTATTTCTTATCCAACTTTTTTTGAAGACTTAGAGAAACTATTGGCGAAATAAAACGAATAAACACCATGTTGAAACTGCTATTCAACATGGTGCTTTTCGTGTTGCCCATAACAACACCTTTGAATATCGTACCAATAAAGTGAATGATGTAAAGTAGCGGATTCATTCTATATAGTAAAATGGATTGTGTGTCTGCACTAATAAGTGCTGTGGAAATAATCGGATAAGACAGTTTATAATCCTTGATATAATAGGACTTGGAATGATTTGACCTGGGACGAATCGGTAGTCAGCATTTTCTTATGATATAAGTGGAATGAAATAATTTCTCATTGATATCGGATAGATGCTCTTGATCCATTTAGGCGGTATGATGGATCAAACGAAGTATTATCAGGAAATCATGCGAGCAAAGACTTGCCAGTCACACGTTTTAGTTACATTTATACGTTCAACTTATATAGTAATAAAGGAACAGGCGAGTTTTGTCCGGTTTTAAAATAACAAAAGAATATCAAGTCCTTCGAGTTGCTCGTTTGTCACGAATTCGATAAAATTACATTATAGTATGAGACGTAAAGGAAAGGTGGAAGCCATTGGATATCATTGAACAGTCAGTAGAGATGATTCAGCGGGGCGAGGTGGAGCAAGCACTAACGCTACTTATGGATACTGCAAAAACGGCGGATGTAAATACGCAATTAGAAATTACGCAAATTTTTGTCGACCTAGGAAATCATGACCTAGCAGAAGAGGTACTGCAAGAAATTTTAGCCATTGAGCCGGAAAATGGCGAGGCAAAGATTATGTTAGCAGATATTATGACCGATAACGAACAAGATGAGCAAGCTATAACCCTCTTAAATGAAATCACAGAAGATAACCCTAATTATTTGCAGGCATTAGTCCAGTTAGCCGATCTCTATCAGGTGCAAGGACTGTTTGAAGTAGCAGAACAAAAATTGCTAGCGGCAAAAAACATGGCACCCGATGAGCCGATTATCGATTTTGCCTTAGGAGAATTACTCTTCTCAGCAGGAGAATATCACAAGTCTATTGTCTATTATGAAAATGTGCGTAAGCTGACACAAGAGTTTGCTAATGTAAACATTGATAGCCGTTTAGCAGAGGCTTACGCGTTAAACGGTGAATTTGAGACATCTTTAGCCTACTATCAAACGTTAGATACAGAAGATCCTGATATACTGTTTCGTTATGGTTTTATGGCCTATAAATCAGAACGGTATGAAATTGCGATTAAAACATGGGAAAACTTATTGAAAGGTGAAGTAGAATATCCATCTGTTTATTTGTATCTCGCCAGGGCATATGAACAGGAAGGTCTGATGGATGAAGCCTATCAAACGGCGATCACAGGCGTAGAAATGGATCCACTCAATAAGGAAATGCGTCTTACAGCAGGACAAATCTGCTTAAAGGCCGGAGAATATCATGAAGCTATCACACAGGTGAAACGTGCTATATCGATTGACAATGAATATCAAGAGGCATTGCTTTTCTTGATAGAAGTCTTTAAAACGCAAGAGGATTATCAAGAAATTATTACATTATTAACCATAGAAATGGAAGTCGAAGAACTGGATGGCATTTTCGCATGGGAACTTGCACAAGCTTATAATGAGGAAGAAGCGTTTAAAGAGGCATTAAATGCCTATCAAAGTGCATATAATAAATTAAATAAAGATACGGATTTCTTAAAGGATTATGGTTATTTCCTAGTGGAAGAAGGCAATATTCATCAAGCTATTCAAGTTTTTGAAGAGTATTTACAGTTGGAACCTTCGGACTTCGATATTGCCCAAAATCTAGAACGATTAAAAGAACAACATGGCGATACTCTCTTATAAAAGGGAAACTTCATTACAGTGCCGCACTGAATGTTAGTTGAACCAATCGGGTCGTTACTGGCTTTTAAGTCTCCACACAAACAGGAGTATTGCCTCTTTCTGGAAGTGGGGGTCTTACAAACAGTTACATAGCGATAAAAATGGAGGGGAATAATAAATTGGAAACTTCGGTGCAAACAGAAGATAAAAAGGATTTTATTGAATGGTTTCTGCGTCATTATCAGTTGAAAAAGCGGGAAAGTGTTTGGATACTCAATTACTTATTGAACCATGAGGAGTTATTACAACAGGTTCACTTTGTATTAGAAGCACGTTTTTGTCCAAGAGCCATGATTATTTCTACACATTGTTCCAATGAGATTGCCTTTCGTTTTTACAAAAAACATATTGTAACCACCGATGCCGATAAATCATTCCATGATATTCGCTTACATGCAACAGAACCGATGTATATTCAACTGAATTTTAAAAATGTCAAACGTTGTATTCCTTATATGAAAGTACTGGAAGATAATCCTTTTATCCCTGATGATTATTTTCTTACTGGGAGCGACAAAAAGGTGATGGAGAAGTGGCTGGATTATTCTATCTATGAATATCAAAGGGTTAAATTACTTCAGCAAATAAACGATGCCTTGGACGAGAGAGACCAGCAATTATTTCTATACTATACAGATCAGTTGAATAAATTAGGTATGTCATACCAAAAGGATTAAGAATAGTTACGGGCTTAAAAATGTAATGCTGAAGGGTTTTGTTTTATGTTCCGATTAATACCTTATCAAAAGCGATTAATACAAAACAAATAGTTACGAGTGGGGAGTAACTTGTCCCCACTTCAACTCTTTTTAATCTCTTCTATATATGTTGACCTTATAAAGGTAACAAAAACGTTTGGCAACAGTCCACTTGCCGCAAAATCTCTTTTACAAGGTTTATACATCATAGGTATTGAAAAGACAAGTTAACACAGCCATTCGTTGCGTCATTTATTTCTAATGATCTGAACAAACTCATTAGCTGCAACAAGATTGGGGGGACAATAGATGCAATGGAACAGGAAGGATATACACCTTTTTTTTCAATCAAAACCATATATTGATACGCTGTTAATCCCTTTAGATCCCATTCAATTGCTGACGGAATCAGAGTCAGCTAAATTAGCGGATCAAACGAAAACGTTACAAATTATTTCCGATGAATTAGAACGCCAATTTATGGGAAGAATACTGTTAACTCCGAGTTATACTTATATCTATAATACAGACTATCAGCAAGAAATCGAGCGTTTAAATGATTGGACAAGCATGTTGTCCAACGAACATTTTCAACATATATTTTTTCTTACACACGACGTTAATTGGAAAAAACATGAACGTTTGTTAAATGGAAATTTAATATGGATTACGAGTACATCCATAGAAGATTTCCAATCGGATTACACGAAGAAATGGGTAGGGGAACAAGTAAGTCAAATCAGTGAATTAATCGGGAGTTATTGGAATGTTTAATGACCTGTTCAGATGACCAAGTGCTGAAGACATTTTCCTACATAAAAAATTGATAAAAAGATAGATTTTATTGACCATAGCGTCAGTTTGCGCTATCATAGTAATGTCCTAGTAATATATAAGAGATGATAATGAAAATCCGTAAAGTCGGAATATGTTGTAGAGGGGGGTAAATAATGTCTGAGAAAAAGCAACAAGTTTCCCGTCGCCAATTTTTAAATTATACGTTAACTGGTGTAGGGGGATTTATGGCAGCAGGAATGCTAGCACCAATGGTAAGATTTGCTATTGATCCAGTATTAGAAGCTTCGGGAGGCACCGATATGCAAGCAGTAGTCGATGTTTCAGAGATTACCGAGGAGCCGCAACGTTTCGACTGGACGTTTGAACAAGTGGATGCATGGTATACATCAGATACCACCAAGAGTGCTTGGGTCTATATGGACGGCAATGATGAGATTGTTGCTTTATCACCAACGTGTAAACACTTGGGGTGTGCGGTCAGTTGGAATGGTAGTGAAGATTTTCCTGAAGAATTTTATTGTCCATGCCATGGCGGTCGTTATTACAAGAACGGTCTAAACGTTCCCGATACGCCACCTGATGCTGCTTTAGACTTATTTGAAATGGAAGTAAGAGAAGGAACTTTGTATCTTGGGGACGTAACAGAGAATCCAGTACAAACTCAAGATGAGGATCCAGTGTAGAAAGGAGGAGCTTAATAGATGCTACAGAAGATTTATGATTGGATAGATGAGCGAGTAGACATAACTCCTTTATGGCGAGATATTGCAGATCATGAAGTGCCAGAACATGTTAATCCAGCCCATCACTTTTCAGCGTTTGTTTATTGTTTTGGCGGTTTAACGTTTTTTGTCACCGTTATTCAAATCCTGTCTGGTATGTTTTTGACGATGTATTATGTTCCGGATATTGAAAATGCTTGGCGTTCTGTGTATTATTTGCAAACAGAAGTGGCGCATGGTCAAATCGTTAGAGGAATGCACCATTGGGGAGCTAGTGTAGTAATCGTCATGTTATTTTTACATACTTTACGTGTTTTCTTTCAAGGTGCCTACAAAAAACCACGTGAGCTTAACTGGATGGTTGGGGTATTAATTTTCTTTGTTATGCTTGCTTTAGGTTTAACCGGTTACTTGTTACCGTGGGATAACAAGGCTTATTTCGCAACAGTCGTAACGCTTGAGATTGCGGAAGGGGTCCCATTTATTGGGGAAATGGCGAAGACGTTGCTAAATGGAGATCCAAGTATTATAGGTGCACAAACATTGGCAAGATTTTTTGCCATCCATGTATTTTTCTTACCGGCAGCTTTGTTTGTGTTAATGGGTATCCACTTTATAATGATTAGAAAACAAGGTATTTCAGGTCCACTATAGAATAAGCAGATAAAGGAGGGATAGCTTTGAAACGAGGTAAAGGGATGAAGTTTGTCGGTGATTCCCGGGTCACAGCCGATAAAAAGAAGTTTATTCCAAAAGATTATTCAGAATATCCTGGCAGGACGGAAGCTTTTTGGCCGAACTTTCTATTAACCGAGTGGTTAGCAGGAGCTGTATTTCTGGTTGGCTTTTTATGTTTGGTAGTTGCGCATCCGGCTCCACTTGAGAAAGTGGCAGATCCAACAGATACGGCTTATCTGCCGTTGCCGGACTGGTATTTCCTATTTTTATATCAATTACTAAAATATAAATTTGCCAGTGCGTCGTTCTTTGTACTTGGCGCTATTGTTATGCCTGGTTTAGCTTTCGGTGCGTTGTTTTTGGCTCCTTTCCTTGATAAAGGGAAAGAACGTCGTCCGCATAAGCGCCCGATCACCACAGGTTTAATGATATTTGCTTTCATCGCTGTATTTTGGTTAACATATGAAGCAGCTGCCCATGTTAATTGGGAAGAAAAAGCAGAGAATAATCAACCGGTATGGCCAGACGATCAGCCATCTGTTGAAATTGATGAATCGGATCCTGGTTTTGAGGTATATCAAGCCAACAGTTGTGTAAACTGCCATGGTGACGATTTGGCTGGTACTGGTTCAGCTCCAGCATTAATTGGTTCAGAGCATACGGTTGATGAAGTAAAAGACATTGCTGTGAATGGTATCGGAACAATGCCAGCTGATCAATTTGACGGTTCAGAGGAAGAATTGCAGCAGCTAGCTGAATTCATCGTCTCTGTTAATGAACAAGCAGCAGAAGAAGAATAATCCTGTACCCTCGCTCAAACCAAAATGAGCGAGGGTTTTTAACGATAGCTAAATATTTGGCTGTTTCTTTTAAATAACCAGCCATCTTATTACCAAGTTTTCTATACGATTATCTAAGTCTGAATATAAGCGGGCTGTTGAATGATCGCGCCGGGTTAACCAATGAAGAGAAGGAGTCCATTAGATGATTAGGAAATTGCTATTCCATCCGATCACGATCGCCCTATTATTTTTCATTAATCTAATAGGCACCATTTACGGATATTACTGGTACAATAGCCAATTGCAGCAAACACCAGCTATTTTTCTGGCTTTTGTACCTGACAGTCCAACGGCCAGTTTGTTTTTTACCATCTTTCTTTTGGTTCTGCTGCTGGGTAAAAAAGCCCCAACGATAGAGGCATTAGCGTATACGACGTTAATTAAATATGGTATTTGGGCCGTTATTATGAATTTACTCACCCTTTATATAGAAGGAAGTATCAGCTGGCAAAGTTATATGTTGATCGCTTCACATGGAGCAATGGCCTTGCAAGCTGTTTTGTTTGCACCGTTATATACCTTTAAATTAAAACATTTAACCATTGCAGGTATTTGGTTACTACATAACGAGATCATTGACTATGTCTATGGTATGATGCCGATTTATTACAGTTTGACGAGCTATCAGGAACATATTGGTTACTTTACTTTCTGGTTGTCTGTGATGGTTTTACTTGTGGCCTATCATCAGGTAGTCAAAAGAAACGAACTTGTGGATGCCTAAGGATCATTAAGCACAATTATAGCTATTCTCTCATACCATTTAATAAAGGATAATGGGGAGAAGGGATAATCGTGAAGTCCGTGCTTACCTTTTTATTCGCAATAGGAGTTGTTTTAATTGCTGTCACGACCGTTAAGGCAAGCGCTGTTGATGTAAATGAAGTGGAACGATTAATAAACGAGAAAGAATATGATGTAGCCCTTGATTTGCTCTATGCTTTACCAACAGTAGCGGATCAACCTGTTATTTGGCAAGAACAGCTGCAGGACAGTATAAATATATTGGAAGATGAAAGCGTTAGTCATCAGGAAAAACAGTTAACTATACAAAAATTAGTGGTGCTTTCAGATAGCTTGGAGCATGGGTATGCCCCATTATGGCTGAGACACCAGCAAGCATTTGAGCGAAAGACACAGCAATTGTTGCAACAAGAAGAAATACATCCAGCAGAAATCGAAAGGCTTGTTGATCAAACAGAATTGCTAGCACCTGTCATACAGCTGCAATTAACAGATACGCAGTACCAAAACTATCAAGATGTCGTAACAAGGCTAAAGAAGCAGCAAACCATAATGGATCATGAGCAATTCCAAGCCGTCTTTGGACAAATGAAACAATGGCATGCTTTAACCATCAAACAGACGAACGCTTCCCAAACCAAATGGCTTATTTTCACCCTTGTTAGTGCTTATCTGGTTAGTTTTTCCTATGTTGCTTGGAAGAGGAGCCGTGTTCGACAGATGTAAATGAAGGAGCTTCTTCGCTTGCAAAACAGGGTGAACATTCCATATGATAAAAGACAGATGTAGTCTTACATCTGTCTTTTTATTTTGTCAATGGAGGCGATTAAATGTATAATAAAGAGAACATGGAAGCGATGCAACAGCGAGTGGATGATTATATTTCCCAATTTAAAGAGGGGTATTTCTCCCCGTTAAGTATGCTGGCACGTTTTACTGAGGAGATTGGTGAACTGGCGCGAGAGGTGAATCATCAATATGGAGAAAAGCCTAAGAAGATAGATGAGGCCGATAACTCGATGGAAGCAGAGTTGGGTGATTTGTTATTTGTGATGATTTGTTTCGCCAATTCACAGCAAATCAGTTTAACCGAAGCCTTTGAGAAAACGATGACTAAAATAGAGTCAAGGGATAAAGAGCGATGGACAAAGATAGACAAACAGGAGGATAAGCATGAGTAAAATAAAAGTAATTGTAGCAGGTCCGCGAGGTAAAATGGGAAGTGAAGCCTTACGGATGATAGAAAGGGAAGCTGACTTAGAGCTAGTGGCATGTTTGGATCATAAATACGAGGGTAGAGAGATCCGTTCATTTGAAGAACTGCCTAATCTGGATGCCACGATTTACACCGATATTACTACGTGTCTACAAGCAGTAGAAGCCGATGTATTGGTTGACTTGACGACACCTGAATTTGGTTATTTACATACGAAAACGGCTATTCAATATGGGGTTCGCCCTGTAGTAGGTACGACCGGTTTCACAGATGAGCAATTAACCGAACTAACGGATTTGGCGGAAGAAGAAGGGGTCGGTGTGATCATAGCACCGAACTTTGCATTAGGTGCCGTATTGATGATGCAATTTGCCAAATGGGCGGCAAAATATTTTCCGGATGTAGAAATCATTGAGAAACATCATGATAACAAGCTGGATGCCCCTTCCGGTACGGCTGTAAAAACGGCACAACTGATCCAAGAAGAAAGACAAGCGAAAAAACAAGGGCATCCGAATGAGAAGGAGACGATCCCGGGTGCACGTGGTGCAGAGTTTGATGGAATGAGAATACACAGTATGCGTCTGCCAGGACTTGTGGCTCATCAAGAAGTAGTATTTGGTTCCGCTGGGGAAAACTTAACAATTAAGCATGATTCTTTTGACCGGAAATCTTTCATGACAGGGGTTAAATTAGCTATTGATCAAGTGATGACATTAGATATTTTGGTATATGGCTTAGAAAATATAATGGAGTAGGAGCGATTAACATGAATATAGCATTGATTGCCCATGATAAGAAAAAAACAGATATGGTGAATTTTACGATTGCATACAGCCATATATTAGAAAAGCATACCCTTTTTGCGACAGGTACAACAGGTACCAAGATTCAAGAAGCGACAGGGTTAGCGATTCATCGTTTTCAGTCGGGGCCATTAGGCGGCGATCAGCAAATCGGGGCAAGGATTGCTAACAACGAAATGGATTTGGTGATTTTCTTTCGCGATCCATTGACAGCACAGCCGCATGAGCCGGATATCAGTGCATTGATGCGTTTGTGTGATGTTTATCAGATACCATTAGTTACTAATACTGGAGGAGCAGAGGTATTGATTCGTGCCCTCGATGCGGGGTTCTTTGACTGGCGTAATCTTAAAGAATCAAAATAATAGGCTAGGTAGGTTTAAATATGTTAAAAATAGGTATTATTTGTTATCCCTCAGTGGGAGGTTCTGGCATTATCGCCACGGAACTAGGGAAAATGCTAGCTAGAAAAGGATATGAGATTCATTTTATTACCTCTAGTGTGCCATATCGGCTGGATTCGTATTATCAGAATGTCTATTTTCATGAGGTGGAAATGAATCATTATCCTGTTTTTCAATATCCGCCTTATGATTTAGCGCTGGCAACTAAGGTAGCAGAGGTCATTGATACCGAACAGCTGGATATTATTCACGCCCATTATGCCGTACCACATGCGATTTGTGCCATCTTAGCTAAACAGATGGCGGAACATCCGGTTAAGATTGTAACGACCTTACACGGTACAGATATTACCGTATTAGGCATTGATTTAAGCTTGAAGAAGATGATTCAATTTGGTATTGAACAATCAGACGCTGTTACCGCAGTCTCAGAAAGTTTGGTTCGGCAGACCAAGGAAATGTTAGCAATCAAGCGACCGATAGATGTGGTGTATAACTTCATTAATGAAGAAGATTACTATCCACGTGATACGAACTGGAAAGAAGAATATCAGATACCTGCTGATGAAAAGGTGCTGGTTCATATTTCTAACTTTCGTAAGGTCAAGAGAATGGAGGATGTCATCAAGGCATTTGCGCTGATTTATGATCAGGTGCCATCTCGACTATTACTAATTGGTGATGGACCAGAAAATGCCAGAATGCATGAGCTTGTGCGTGAACTTAACCTTGAACATGTCGTTCATTTTTTAGGAAAGCAAAAGAATATACCTGAGCTTTTATCGGTGGCCGATTTGAAATTACTTTTATCAGAGAAGGAAAGTTTTGGCTTAGTGTTATTGGAGGCAATGGCTTGTGGTGTCCCATGTATTGGTACCAATGTAGGAGGTATTCCTGAGGTGATAGAAGATGGGGTAAATGGTTATATCGAAGAGATGGGTGATATCAGAGCGGTTGCCAGTCGAGCAATCGAACTGCTACAAGATGATGATAAATGGCTGCAATTTTCAGAGAAAGCGAAGCAGCGAGTCAAAGAAACCTTCTCCTCGGAAAAGGTTTGTCAGGAATATGAAACCATCTATCAACGTGTGCTTGGTGAAGATGATGTGTAAGGAACTTTTTAAACGAGCAGAAGAAATTATCGAAAGACTGGAGCAGGCAGGTTTTGCAGGTTATATCGTTGGCGGAGCAGTAAGGGATACCTTGCTGCATCGCAAGATTGGTGATATGGATATCGCAACCGACGCAAAGCCAGAAGAGGTACAGGCATTATTTCCTAAGGTGGTGCCAACCGGTATACAACACGGTACGGTGCTTGTTAGGCATCATGGTCTCTCGTTTGAGCTAACCACTTTTCGAACGGAGTCTGGTTATAGTGATTTTCGTCGGCCGGATCAGGTGCGATTTGTCACGGAATTGCAAACCGATTTAAGTAGACGAGATTTTACGATCAATGCCATTGCGATGGACCGTTTTCAAACGATTATTGATCCCTTTGGTGGGCAGACCGATATGCAGCGACGTCTCGTTCGTACGGTAGGCAATCCAGCCGATCGCTTTCAAGAGGATCCGCTGCGTATGATGCGTGCGATACGTTTTCAGGCGCAACTGGGATTTGCGATTGCGGAGAATACCATGACTGCTATGCGAGCACATGCCCATCTTATACGGCACATTGCGGTAGAACGGTTGGCGATAGAGTGGGAGAAGATGATGACAGGCGATTACTTTTCTCACGCAAAAGAAGGGCTTCTTCAATCAGGTTTACTCCGTTACTTGCCGGTATTCACTGATAACCAGCCTTTGCACCGTTTATTTGCGACAGTGGATCAGCCTTTTACTGGATGGGCCAATTGGATTGCCTATATGGATATTGCTTGTCCCAATTCTTCTGTTACCGATTGGGTGCGGGAATGGAAATTATCCAATCAAGTCAAAAAGGATAGCAAACTATTGGTGCACCTTTATCAGTCGTTTCAGCATGAACCGATCGAATGGACGGTTTATCAATTACCGAACGCATTAATGGATGATTTTTTACAATTATTAACTAGATTAGGTTTTTCTGATTTAACTGCTAAAGATATTGCCTCTTATCAAGAGCAATTGCCGATTAAGATCAGACAAGAGATGGCAGTAGACGGAAAGGATTTACAGCAATTTTTCCCGAATCGACCACGTGGTGCTTGGCTGCGAGAGCAATTAGAGGTATTAGAGAAAGCGATCGTGCTACAAGAAATAGTGAATGATTATGATACAATAAGAGAGTGGTTAAAGCATGGCAATTAATAAGCGACAGCAATTAATAACCATATTGGCTAATCATGCCGATGATTATATTTCAGGACAGGCTATCTCTGATCAATTAAACATTTCCAGGACGGCTGTTTGGAAGCATATTAATGAGTTAAAAAAGGCCGGTTATCAATTTGAATCGGTGCCACGGAAGGGATATCGTTTATTAGCCAGACCGACTGCGTTGAATGATCATACAGTTCAATGGGGACTTGAGACTGATTGGCTTGGTCAAACCATCATCTTTCAAGAGGAAATGCCATCGACACAGGATTTGGCTCATGAGTTGGCACGCAAGGATTACCCCCATGGAACCGTCGTCTTGACTAATTTCCAACAGGCCGGTAGAGGCAGGATGGAACGGGTATGGGAATCCAACAATCATGGTGGAATCTGGCTAAGCCTGTTGCTGCGGCCCAATATACCCCCATATCAAGCCTCACAGATGACCCTGTTTGTTGCGGTCACCTTGGTAGAAACCTTGGAACGGCTGACAGATCAACGTATCGAAATCAAATGGCCAAACGATTTATTTATAAATGGCAAGAAAATCTGTGGTATTCTGACCGAAATGCAAGCAGAGTTAGAAGCAATCAACTATTTAGTCATCGGTTTTGGCATTAATGTGAATCAAACAAGTGAGGATTTTCCAGAGAGACTCCAGGACAGATCCACCTCTTTACAGATGGAAACTAAGCAGTATTGGAATCGTTCAACGATCATACAAGCCATCTTGAAGGATTTTGAATATGCCTATCAGCGTTATTTAAATAACGGCTTTGATGAGGTGAAGCAGAAATGGCTGCAACATGCCTATAGATTGAATCAAACCCTTACAATTAAGCAGCATCATGATGTATTCGAGGCCCAAATCGAAGGGATTAATCATGATGGGGCATTGCTTGTTAAGACAGAGAATGGCAAACAACGTATGATTTATAGCGCCGAAATAGACTGGTGAGGAGTGAAAAAGATGAAAAATACGATGACGTTCCAACAAATGAAGGAAAAAGGGGAAAAAATCTCGATGGTGACCGCTTATGATTATCCCAATGCCAAACTAGCGGAACAAGCGGGGATGGACATGCTGTTAGTAGGAGATTCCTTAGGGATGGTTGTATTAGGTTATAGCTCCACCATCAATGTTACCATGAATGATATGATTCACCATGGGAAAGCAGTAACTCGGGGAGCAACGGATACATTTACCGTTATTGATATGCCATTTATGTCTTATCATCTGTCAGTTGAAAAGGCAATGGAGAATGCCCAACAGCTTATCCAGCAGACAAAGGCACAGGCAGTGAAATTGGAAGGTGCAGCTGCGGATACATTAACCACTATTAAAAAATTGACAGAAGCAGGGGTCCCAGTGGTAGGACATATAGGGTTAACACCTCAGTCAGTGCATACTCTGGGTGGTTACCGAGTCCAAGGAAAAGATAAAGAAACAGCCAAACAGTTAATTGCAGACTCCCTTAAACTGGAAGAAAACGGTGCATTTGCAGTTGTATTAGAGTGTGTCCCAGAACAGCTGGCGCGATATATTTCTGAACAGCTGACGATCCCAACTATTGGTATAGGTGCAGGAAAGGATTGTGATGGTCAGGTATTAGTCTATCATGATATCTTACAGTATGGTACAGATTTTAAACCGTCATTTGTTAAGGTGTATCATGAGACGGGTAACGATATTCAGTCCGCCTTGCAGCACTATCAACAAGAGGTAAAAGCAGGCACATTTCCAGATGCGTCCAGCTCTTTTCAAATGGATCCGCAGCTGATCGAAGAATTACTGTTGGAGGATTAATGATGACACAGGTAATACGAACCGTAGCAGAAATAAGACAAGTAACCGAACAAATCAAAGCTAGACAACAGACGATAGGTTTTGTGCCAACGATGGGTTATCTCCATGAAGGACATACAACATTAATCGATAATGCCAAACAAGATACTGATTTCGTGATCGCTAGTATTTTTGTCAATCCTTTGCAGTTTGGACCAAATGAAGACTTTGATAAATATCCAAGAGATGAAGTTCACGATTTATTACTGGCAAAGCAACATGGGGTAGATTACTTATTTATGCCGACGATAAACGAGATGTATCCAGCTGAACCCACCATTCGATTACATGTGGAAAAACGGACAGATGTGCTTTGCGGTAAGTCTCGACCGGGTCATTTTGATGGTGTTGTGACTGTTTTATCGAAGTTATTTCATCTCACCAAGGCCGATTTCGCCTATTTTGGTTTGAAAGATGCCCAGCAAGCGGCCATTGTCGACGCTTTAGTAACAGACTTAAACTACGAAACGACAATGGTGGGAGTTCCTACCGTTAGAGAAACAGATGGATTAGCGAAAAGCAGCCGAAATGTCTATTTAAGCGAACAAGAAAGACAGGAAGCAAAAGAGATCTATCTATCCTTGCAAAAGGGAAGGCAACTAATGGTTGACGGCAACCGAAATCCTGCTATGATAATAGAGGAAGTGAAAACAAGAATCCATCAAAAAACAAATGGTATCATTGATTATGTCGAAATATTATCCTATCCATCCTTGCAGCCATTGGAAATGGTTCAAGGTCAAGTCATTATCGCCGCAGCCGTTCAATTTAAGCAAGCAAGGCTGATTGATAATATCATTATGGATGAACGTGGTCAGATACCAGATGTTATTTTTTAGGGGGAATCATCATGTTACGAACGATGATGAAGTCTAAGATTCATCGAGCGAGAGTGACGGAAGCTAATTTGGATTATGTTGGCAGTATTACGATTGATCAAGAAATTATGGAACATGTCGATATTTTGCCACATGAGAAGGTGCAGATTGTTAATAATAATAATGGCGAACGCTTTGAAACATATGTGATTGCGGGGGAAAGAGGAAGCCGAGTATTCTGTTTGAATGGTGCGGCTGCACGAAAGGTTCAGCCTCATGATGTCATTATTGTGGTGGCCTATGCGATGGTTGCAGAAGAAGAATTGGCGGATTTCCAGCCTAAAGTGGCGATACTAGATGAAAAGAATCAAGTAGAACAAATGTTACAGCAAGAACCGCCTCTCACACGTCTGTAGAAACTCTTATCCTGTGCTGATAAGAGTTTCTTTCGTCATGTGTTTACAGGGAAGCGACCTGTTGTTTGGTCTCCATGGAGATCCCTATCCTTATCAGAAAGCAAAACGGAATCGTTTTTCTGGTAATATGGAGTATAGTACATAATCAAGAAGCGGAGATGATCCTTTGCAGAAATATGTTGTAGTGGATGTGGAAACAACGGGACAATCCGTCCCAAAAGGTGACCGCATGATTGAAATAGCGATAGTGGTAATTGAAAACGACCAAATTACCCAGCAATATATGCAGTTAATAAATCCTGAAAAACCAATTCCAGCGTTTATTTCCCAGCTTACCTCAATTGAAGATCAGGACGTCGTTGACCAGCCTATTTTTGAGGATATCATCGAGACAGTGGAGCCTTTACTGGAAGGGGCGGTATTTGTGGCTCACAATGCTCCGTTTGATTTATCCTTTTTAAATGGCGAGCTTATTCGGGCGGGAAAGCAGAAGCGAACCCCGTACGTGATCGATACAGTGGAATTAGCGCGAATTCTATTGCCACAGGCACCAAGCTATAAGCTGAATGAATTGGCCGAGTATTTGCAAATTACTCACAATAATCCGCATCGTGCTTTATCAGATGCCCTGGTGACAGCTGATCTGTTACTTCTTTTAAAAAATAAATTTCAGCACCTACCGCAAAACGTGATACAACAAATTCTATCCCTGTCGTCTGGTTTTCGTTCGGACTGGCAGATCATCCATCAAGAGATCGATCAATATGCAGACAGATCTGATATGGAAACATATCGAGGCTTTTCCATGAAGAAGATGGCACAAACCACACCAAAGGAACAGGTGATCACGGAAGATTTCGCCGCTTTTGCAGAAGACTGTTACCGTTATTTAGCCGAGACCAACTCGGATTATGAAGAGCGGCCAGGGCAAGCAGAAATTAGTAATATTGTTTTTGATCATTTTCGCATGAATCAGCATGCTTTAATCGAGGCTGAAACAGGATTAGGGAAGACGATTGCGTATTTAATTCCAATGATCTATGAAGCCCTGTCTTTTCATCATCGAGTAGTTGTTAGCACAAATAATACCAATCTCCAGTCACAGCTGTTGGAACAGGATATGAAAAAGCTTGGAATTCCGGTTCGTGCGGCGATCATTAAGGGAAAGAATCATTACTTGAGCTTACAGAATTTTGAACAATTTTACCAAGACAAGAGCCGATCTTCCTATCAAGATCGCATGTTTAAGGCCATGATATTGGTATGGTTAACGGAAACGTCGACAGGCGATATCGATGAATTGCAATTCTCTTTGCATAAACAACCCGCGTTATACCAATTAGTGAGCCAACACCAGAGATTACAGCCTGCTTGGCAAGGTTATTGTTTCTATGAGAGAACGCTGGCACAAGCTGATCAGGCGTCTGTTATCATTACTAATCACGCCTTGCTGGCCATTGATATGTTATCTGAATACGACATCCTGCCGTCATACCAGAAATTAGTGGTGGATGAAGCACATCAACTGGAAGAAGTAGCCGCCAATTATCTGGGAGCATCGGTTAGCTATGTAGAAATAACTGCTTTTTTCCATCCATTAGAAAAACAAACATTGCAAGATATATGGTTAAGCGAATCAATTGAGACGTGCAAATACGAATTGGATCTCTTTTTTAGACAGTTATTTCAGTATGTGCAAGCAAAAAATAAACAAGGGCGTATGGTATCTGATATAGGCAGACTCAAAGCCGTATGGGACAATCAGGCTCGAATCGACTATCAAGATGCCACCAAACGGGTGATGTTACTGCTTGACCAATTGGTTCCGTTTTTTGATGAAGAAACACAGCAGCAACTGACGGCATATAAAGAGGTAATCCGTCAATTACTGCTTCAAGAAACCAATGAATCGATCACTTGGCTGGAAATTGACCCTCAGGGAGCCGAGAATGCCGTTTATATCCAACAAGAGCCTTTTTCTGTGCAAGAAGAGCTCCAAGATTATTTATTTTCTCAAAAAGAATCCGTCATTTTAATCAGTGCTACCTTGACCATGAATCGATCCTTTAGCTATATGAAAGCAAAACTCGGTCTTATCTCCAGCCAGGTCAAAGAATATGTGATGGATCCGTATTTTGACTATAAACGAAACGTACAATTATTGATTCCCAATAATTTACCGGCGTTTCAATATCCGAAAAACGAGGCTTTTCTGTATGCGATTAATGAAGCCATCGTCTCGATTGCCGTACAAAGCAAGGGGCGATTATTGGTATTATTCACGTCTTATGATATGTTGAAAAAAAGTTATTATATACTGAAGGAAGTGGAAGAGCTTCAAGATTATTTGCTGCTCGGTCAAGGTCTTACAACCGGAAGCAGGAATCGTTTGATCAAGCAGTTTCAAGGGTTTGATCAATCGATCTTGTTGGGAACGAATGCCTATTGGCAAGGCGTGGATATTCCAGGAGATGACTTGTCTTGCCTAGTTATTGTGAAATTACCTTTTCAATCCCCGCAAGATCCGATTTTTCAAGCGAAATCAGCTTATCTAAAATCGAGGGGGAAAAATCCTTTTCGGGAATTATCTTTACCACAGGCTGTTCTTCAATTTAAACAAGGATTCGGCAGGTTGATCCGTAAACATACGGATAAGGGGAGTGTGTTGGTATTCGATGATCGGTTAATCACCAAACGTTATGGCCAATCATTTATTGATTCGGTACCAGATATTCCAGTCTTTTACGAACCGATCGAAGAATTGATTGAACGAATTAGTAGGGAAGGATAATAATACGTCATTGTGAAAACCTAACGGATAGAGAACGCTCCAAATGAGTTATGTTATGCTGCTTCTTATATGGGACATAAAATGCTTGGAGCTTCATCATATTCTGTAGAAGGTAGGTCCCACAATGAAATACCAAATATATGGATTATTTATCCTTGTTTTCTTGTTGATGGGGGCCAATGCGGTTTCCATACCATCGATCCCTAAGCTCGATGAAGGTGAGATGGATATGCTATTTATGAATTTACCAGATGGAGAAGCCAGCTTGTTAACGAATGCTAAAGGAGAAAATGTCCTGATTAATACGGCGTCAGAGCGTAGTCAAAAACAACTTTATCAAATGTTAAGCCGTTTAAATATTGATACGTTGGACTGGGTTATTATTACAAATCCTGATGAGGCGTATACTGGTAACCTAGACTACCTCATCGATCATTATCAAGTGAAAAAAATAGTAGTGCCCATCTCCTTTGAAACAGCTCGTATCGATTCACAAAAGGTGGAAAAATGGAACCTGTCTCAAAACTACGCTATTTGGGATAACTTAAATATGGAGGCATTTGATCAATCGGAGGAAGGAAATATTTCATTTCTCCTCCACTATGAAAAAGAAACCATCTTGTTTTTAAACCATCATGGGGAAATGATGGAAAAAAGACTGCTGCAATTGGTACAGGATGTGGATATGATCAAAATTGCAGACTTTGGCAGTGTTAATTCGCCGTCAGAGCAATTATTAGCAAGGTTGGATCCCTATTTATGTGTGATATTTCCTAGTCAAACGGAAGAAATAAGTGATGCCTTAGTGGAACGATTAAGTGCTACCTGGATCGATGTTTATTTTTTACAGCAAACAGGCTCCGTTTATGTCCGTTTGACTGGCCGGGATTATGAAATATTAACAGGGAATAGCGCGGTCAATGCTTAAGAGAATAAAATCAAATTTTTTCTGCTAAAACTGTTGTTATTAGTTGAAAAATTGCTGAAAGTCCATCAAAATAAGGAAAGAGGTATTATGGGATAAAGGAAAAAGATTCATTTGCTGAGATGGTGTGTAGAGCGACGAGTTCGGTACTCGTCGTCTGCTCCTGTCCTGTTATTCAAAGCAAGCTCATCCTAACCACGGATGCGGCCCGTAATTCATCTGTGTAGTAATGCAAAATCAGAAAGGGTTGCTTGGAGGTGGAGAAAAATCAATCGATCTACTAAAACGACATTATCTACCGTTGAGGTACACTATTCTGATGATTTGTATAAGCTGGTTGACAGCTTAAATCGCACATTAAAGCAAGATAATTTAACATTTGGACTAACATTAAGTGAGGAAAATCATGAGAAGGCAATTTTCAGCATCTATCGAATTCAATAAATTTTGGTTGGTTTTTGTGATCGTGCTTTTGATAATCATTGGTTGTTTTATTTATCTTTATTCGCTTTATCAAGACACATTGGAAAATAAAACAGAAGGGGATCCGAGCGATATCGAGGAATTGGCAATAGAGAATACCGATATAGCAGAGATTGATTCCGTTGAACGTTATCATGGCGATTATGTCTATTATGTAATAGACGGTAGTAACGAAGAAGGAACCGAACAGTTCGTATTTATGCATCGGCCGGAGGAAGAAGACTGGCAATTCCAAAGCTTCGATAAGGAACCGTTTCATTCGAAAGATACCTTATTGTCAGAATGGTCCGATCGTTGTGACGGCTGTGAATATTTAGGTGACACGATTGGGATTGACGAGGAAACACCAATACTCGAAATTAAGTTCTTTAATCCATCCCAACAACTAGTTTATGAGAATGTCGTATTGGAAGACAAGAGCTACAATCGATTAACCTTAGATCCTACATTTAATTAAATAAAGAAAGGTGAATGAAAAGTATGCAATTAGCAAACAGAGTACAAACATTAACCCCCTCATCAACCCTAGCGATTACTGCAAAGGCAAAGGAGTTGAAGCAGGCTGGACATGACGTGATCGGCTTAGGTGCAGGTGAACCTGATTTTAATACCCCCGCTCCGATTATAGAGGCGGCCAAACAGGCGATGGACGAGGGCTTCACTAAGTACACTCCTGCTGGGGGAACGGTTGGGTTAAAACAAGCCATTCAAACCAAGATAAAAGCAGATCAAGGTCTGGACTATGGATTAGATCAAATCATTGTAACGATGGGTGCTAAGCATGCATTATACACCTTGTTTCAAGTATTGTTAAATAAAGGCGATGAAGTGATTGTTCCTGCGCCTTACTGGGTTAGTTATCCAGAACAGGTCAAATTGGCAGAAGGGAATCCGGTCTTTGTCGAAGCAGAAGAAGAAAATGATTTTAAACTGACACCAGAACAATTAGAACAGGCGATTACGGAAAAAACAAAGGCTGTTATTATTAACTCCCCAAGTAATCCAACTGGTGTCATGTATGAAAAAGAAGAACTGGCTGCCTTAGGTGAGGTGTGTCTGCGTCATGATATCTTTATTGTATCGGATGAAATTTATGAAAAACTGATCTATACATCGACAAAACATGTGTCTATTGCCGAGCTATCAAGTGCTCTAAAAGATAAAACCATTATCATTAACGGAGTATCTAAATCACATTCCATGACCGGCTGGCGTATTGGTTATGCAATTGGTAATCAACAGATTATTAAAGCAATGTCGAACTTAGCTTCTCATTCTACCTCTAATCCTACTTCCATTTCACAGGTAGCGGCTGAGGCGGCTTACACTGGTTCACAAGCACCGGTTGAAGAAATGCGTCAAGCCTTTAGTGAACGATTAGAGAAATTGTATGAGTGGCTGGTGGCCATTCCAGGTGTTGAATGTGTCAAACCAAAGGGTGCCTTTTATCTATTTCCTAACGTACAAAAGGCGGTAAAACAAAATGGTTTTGATTCTGTAGATGCATGGGTGACGGCGTTGTTAGAAGAAGAGAAAGTGGCGCTAGTACCTGGATCAGGATTTGGTGCACCAGAAAATGTACGGCTATCCTATGCCATTTCTTTAGAGCAATTAGAAGAAGCAGCGAAGCGCATTAAGCGCTTTGTAGAGAATCATCAGTAAGTGGAGGAAAGAACATGAAAACGACAATTAATCGTGTGTCTGCTTATGTAGACCAAGAAGTAACCATCGGTGCTTGGTTAAATAACAAGCGCTCCAGTGGTAAGATTGCCTTTCTGCAGCTGCGGGATGGCACCGGTTTTATTCAAGGTGTAGTGGTCAAGTCCGCTGTATCAGAAGAGATATTTCAGTTAGCTAAATCGCTGACACAGGAGTCTTCTTTGTACGTAACGGGTACCGTGGTTGAGGATTCACGCTCGCCATTTGGTTACGAACTGCAGGTCAGCCATTTAGAGCTGATTCATGAAGCGGTCGACTATCCGATTACACCAAAGGATCATGGTACGGAATTTTTAATGGATCATCGCCATTTGTGGCTTCGTTCCAAGAAACAGCATGCCATTATGAAAATAAGGGATCAAATCATCCAAGCAACCTATCAGTTTTTCCAAAGGGAAGGCTTTACCAAGATTGATCCGCCTATTTTAACAGGTGCTGCCGCAGAAGGTACCACCGAACTCTTTCATACGCAATATTTTGAGGAAGAGGCATATTTGTCGCAAAGTGGCCAGTTATATATGGAAGCAGCCGCTATGGCTTTCAATCGTGTTTTTTCATTTGGTCCAACTTTCCGTGCAGAAAAATCCAAAACAAGAAGACACCTGATTGAGTTTTGGATGATTGAACCGGAAATGGCGTTTGTAACTCATGAGGAGAGTCTAGTTATTCAAGAGCAGTATGTACAATATATTGCAGAATCCGTGCTAGCTAATTGTCAGCTAGAGCTGCTCACTTTAGAAAGGGATACAGCTGCCTTAGAGAAAATCAAGGCTCCTTTTCCGCGAATCAGCTATGATGAAGCCGTTGAATTTTTAAAAGAAAAAGGTTTTACCGATATTGAATGGGGGGAAGACTTTGGTGCACCGCATGAAACTGCGATTGCCGAAAGTTATGATCAACCCGTATTTATCACCCATTATCCGAAGTCCATTAAGGCGTTCTATATGAAACCAGATCCCGAACGAGAAGATGTTGTGTTGTGTGCCGATTTAATTGCCCCAGAGGGTTATGGCGAAATTATCGGAGGATCGGCGAGAATCGATGATTTGGATTTAATGGAACAGCGTTATCAGGAGCACCAATTATCAGGTGACGCTTATGAGTGGTATTTAGAGTTACGTAAGTATGGGAGTGTACCGCATGCCGGCTTTGGACTAGGTCTGGAACGGACGGTTGCCTGGATTAGCGGCGTAGAACACGTCAGAGAAACCATTCCATTTCCTAGACTACTCAATCGACTATATCCTTAACCAAGTGTAATCCTTTGCCCCAACTCGCAAAGGATTACGCTATTTCAGTAGCTTTAGTTGGAAATCATACGGACACTACAAAACATAAAATGGTGCTTTGAGTAAAGCTGTCGATGGTGGATGATGTTAAGTAACTAGTCCATCAATTCCATGCAGTAAATCGGATTGCTTGTCAGTGCGAGGAAACGCTCTGGAAATGGTTGTAAGTGCAGTATATTCCCGCCGCACAGGTGAAACGATCAAACTCACTACGCAGGAAAGTAGACTACCTTAAACAAAGCTTCTCATCGTAAGAAATCGTTTGAGAGGAAACATTGTTCCGTTGCTCATAGCTACAAGATCAACGATACAGCCAAATACTCTTCTTAACTAATCAACATCAAGCATACGAGGAGGATCAACATGAATGAACACTTACAAAAAGTCATACAGGATCAAATCAACGTTCCCGCCGAGTTGATTAGGAACTATGCATTATTGTCCATTAATGAAATGCAGTTGGCCATTATTTTGCAGATTTATTTAGCTCAGCGGGAGGGAAACCCATTTCCAACCCCCGAGGGTATTGCCGAGCATTTATCGATATCCAGTAATCAATGTTCCCATTTATTACGTCAACTCATTCAACAAAATTTACTCCAGATAGAAGAGAATAGAAGCAATGATATGATTAATGAATATTACTCTTTAGATCCTTTATGGGAACGATTATACCATGAGAAGGAGCAGCCAGTTGAATCGCTTCACGAGAAAGTTGGAGAAGTATTCCAGAAATTTGAACAAGAGTTTGGTCGAGCTTTATCTCCCTTTGAAATTGAGATGATTAATAATTGGCTGGATGAGGATCACCATGAAATCTCGCTTATTTATGCTGCCTTAAGGGAAGCGGTATTAATGGGGAAGGTTAATTTCAAATATATTGACCGGATCTTAATGGAGTGGAAGAAGAAAGGTATCCAATCACCACAACAAGCGCAGCAATCCAGCAAGGAATTCCATCAAAACATAGGAACGAAACAAACGAAACAAACAGATACCCGTTATGATAAATCTCTGTATTATAATTGGCTGGAGGAATAGAAGGGGGGATTACCATGCTGACAAAAAAAGAAATAGAGATCGTATTGGATCGCATAGAAGACATGTATCCAGATGCCAAATGCGAATTATTACATGATAACCCGTTTGAATTACTGATAGCCGTTGTGTTATCTGCCCAATGTACCGATGCGCTTGTAAATAAGGTGACGAGAACCCTTTTTCAAAAATATAAATCACCAGAGGATTATCTTGCCGTTTCCATTGAGGAATTGCAGCAAGATATTCGTTCGATTGGTTTATATCGAAATAAGTCGAAAAATATTCGTAAGTTATGTCAGACATTAATAGATGATCATGATGGCGTGGTACCTCATACAAAGGCAGAATTGGAGGGACTGGCTGGTGTTGGTCGGAAAACAGCGAACGTGGTTGCCTCGGTTGCATTTGGAGAACCAGCTATTGCAGTGGATACTCATGTCGAAAGGGTGTCCAAGCGTTTGGGGATATGTCGCTGGAAAGATAGTGTCTTAGAAGTGGAAAAGACCTTGATGCGAAAAATACCAAAAGAAGAGTGGAGCAATACGCATCATCGCTTGATTTTCTTCGGCAGGTACCATTGTAAAGCAAAAAGCCCGCAATGTGAGGTCTGTCCTTTATTGGAGCTATGCCGAGAAGGTAAAAAGCGCATGAAGAAACAGGAGGCTCATAGTTAATAACAAAAAATCACTTAGAACGATTGTTGATCTGAAAATGAGCTTTACTTTCGGCTATTGTATAAATGATTTAACCTTCAGAAAAACCGGGCATAATTCGCCCGGTCCTATACCGACCACTCAAAGTAGCCAGACTATTTATTCCACAAAGTAAAGTTGATTGTTTGTCAGTGCTAGGAAACGCTCCGAAAATAGGTTCCGCTTCGATGCACAGGACGTGCAAGTGCAGGCGTGGCGATTGACGTCGTGATCTTAGCCTGCGAACCTTCATGTCAAGGCTCAGCCTCCTCGTCAGCAAAGATCGCTTCCTGCGGGGTCTTCACACTGCACTATTCTAAGGCTTTCTACAAGCGTCAAAAACTAGACAACTTCCCGACAGCGCCTTACGATAAAGAAGACTTGCTGATTGGCGAAGACAGAAGCTTAGTCGCCCTTTCATCGGCTAAAATCGGTCACGTCCTGTGACCAACGCCGATACTTGAACGTCCTGTTCATCGTGCCCTTGGGCGAAAGTCATCATCGGTTCGTCCCTCACCGTGATTCCTTTATCTCAGTCGCTTCGGTCCAGTTGTTACGTTTTTACCCGACGCTTTCCGCCTTTCTTACAGGAGTCTTCACCTATTTCCTCCGCTGGGTAGTAGGACTACAATCAAATGACTGCTAGGATGTAGAATTCTAGACACCATTATCATGCTAGATAAACTTGTTCAGAGCATGATTCGATCCTACATTATGGTTTTTATAAATGAAAGAACCATTTTGTAGCGTGATCCATACGGAGTCGAAAAATCAGTTGACGATTTTCTCCTTTTATTACAACACTGGCTTGATACCTAGAATGCTTCATCCTTGCAGTAACAACCATTGTTGTACGTATATATAGCGGAGGGAATATGCGGAGACTCCTGTGGGACCAGGACGAGCTGAAGATCCACTTGTAAAAGTGCTCTTCTTTTGCAAGTTAGCTGAAGCCGGCCCCACGGAAAGCGCAGCATATTCCCGCAGCGCTTGCTTTGCACAGATAAAACGATCAAACTTACCACTCCAGAAAGTGGTCTACTTTACATCATCCATCTTATCGGTACTCTCGTTCATTCAAGGTCAAAATCATTCCAAGTCCTACTATACCAAGGATTTTATGCTTTTTTTAGAAAAGAAGCAAGATGGATGCTAAAGTCCATCTTGCTTTTTGCTTATTCTTCTGAGGATTCATCAACTACGTTTCCTTGCTGCTCTTGCTCTCCATCTCCAGTGTTTTCTTGCTCATCCTCAGAATTGTCATTATTCTCTTGTTCTTGCTGTTGGTTATCGCCTTCTTGCTCACCTTGGTCATCACCGTTATTCTCTCCGCCATTTCCTTCACCTGAATTATCACCGCCGGAATTATCCTCTTCCGGAGGACTTTCGTCGCCTTCGTCAGGTGGAGTAGGCTCTTCTTCATTGCCTTCCTCAGGTTCTTCCTCCTCAGGGGCATCAGTTGCGACCTGTACGCTGGCAGAAGGACCTCTCGTATTATCTAATACAGGCGTCACATGGATGGTGTAGGTTGTATTCAATTCCAACTGTGTAATATTCACGGATTGCTGACTTGTTGTGAATTCATCTACATTTTCCCCACCTTGCTGCACGCTAACCTCAAATTCAACGGCTTCTTCATGATCATACTGCCAGCTAATCATAGCAGAGCGATTATCCGGATTAAAGGATTGCTGTAATTGACTGACAGCAGGTAATTCCTCTGTCTCCTCATCCTCCACCGTCACCGTTGTGGTAGCTGCTTCACTTTCCATTTCATCATTTTGTGCAATGACCTCAATGGTATAAGTTTCTCCTCTTTCTACATTGGAGATTTCCACTTGATTGTTCGATGTGGTGGTTAGTTCTTCGACGTCTCCATCAGTTCCAGCAGAAACCCTGAATTCCACATCACTGTCATCATGATCCCAGCTGGCAGTGATTTTATCCTCTTCTTCGGAGTACTCTGCACTTAAACCAGAGACAGGATCAAGCTCGTCAAACTTCTCGGAAATAGCACCAGAATCTGGCTCGGTTCCTTTAACGAAAAGCTCGGTTACTATTTGTGAGCTAGGCGTATAGCTACTTGGCCGTTTGGCTGGGTTAGAGCCATCTTCTACCTCGACTTCCACAACGGAGTCGGGGCGGCTAAAGTCTTGTGTTTCAATATTTTCGGATAAGAATGTCATCGTATCCTTAAATAAATATTTCGCTATATTGGTGTCTTCAATAGCCTTCCGTTCGTCATATCCTGTCCAAACAGAAACGGTATAGTTCGTTGTATAGCCAACAAACCATGAATCTGGGCTTCCAGGTTCGTCTTGTAAGTTGGTGGTTCCTGTTTTACCTGCTACCGGTAAACCGGAAATATTGGCCGCCGTTCCTGTACCACTTTCGACAACGGTTTTTAACATATCGGTAACCATATATGCCGTATAATCCGACATCGCGATTTCTTCTTCGGATTGCAGTTCTTCGGTGCTTTCATCCGGATACGTAATACTGGTTACAGAATAAGGTTCATGGTAAATTCCTTCGTTACCAAATGCCCCGTACGCACCAGCCATTTGTAGTGGAGTCACCCCATTACCAGTTCCTCCAATAACATCGCGAACAGAAATGTCTTCGAAATCAAGCCCTAAATTATTAGCAAATTCCGTGACATCACCATGATCAACCTCATCATAGGTCTTGACTGCTGGTACGTTTAAGGACCATTCTAAGGCGTAACGAGCACTCATCCAGCCTTGATATTGTCGGTTCCAGTTTCTAATCTCCGAATCTGTCCCTGCTACGGAATAAGGCTTATCATCATTAAGCTGCTGATAGGTCGACCATTGTAAATATTCGATGGCAGGTCCATAGGCCATAATCGGCTTCATGGCTGATCCACCTTGACGACCATCTCCATCGATGGCATAGTTCCAGCCATCATTTTCACGGTTTCTACCACCGCCAATTGCACGAATGGCACCCATTTTGGTATCTGTCACGACTAGACCTGCTTGTAACTCATCATCTCCGCCAAATGTCTCATCACTATTTAATAGGGATTCGACATGTTCTTGTGCCCTTGGATCAAGGGTGGTCTGTACTTCTAAGCCATCTTCATAAATATCGGCACCCGTTTTTTCTTGTACTTCATCGCGTACTTGTTGAATAAATGATTCATATTTGACAAAGTCAGGTTTTTTATCTACCAATAGATCTTCGATGTTGACGTTTCGCGCTTCATCGGCCTCTTCTTCAGAAATTCTATTATGAAGTACCATATAGTTTAATACGGTGTTCATGCGTTCTTTGGTCAGCTCTGGATTGACAAACGGGTCATAAGCAGATGGCCTTTGAGGTAAGCCAGCTAAAATCGCTGCCTCCGCCAAGGTTAATTCACTTAAGTCCGTTTTGCCGAAATAAATCTCTGCTGCCATCGCCACACCATGCGCACCAGCGCCATAATAAATTTTGTTGACATACATCTCAAAGATTTCTTCTTTGGAGTACTGGGCATCCAAGCGAAGGGCAAGCCATTGTTCTTGCACCTTTCGTTTCAATTTCTTGTCATTCGATAAAAAATATCCCTTTACCACTTGTTGGGTAATCGTACTGGCACCTTGCGCGCCAAACCCATCCCGCACATTGGCAAGGACTGCTCCGCCGATTCGTCGGAAGTCAATCCCAATGTGATCCTTGAAGCGGATGTCTTCTGTCGCTAGGATGGCATCCTCTAACACCGTAGGCACATCATCATATGAAATCTTTGTGCGTTTCTCGGCGCCAATTTTGGCAAAAATATCACCATTTATATCATATAAGTTACTTGTAGTTGGGTCGGATAATATCGAGGCGTCTAGTTTCGGCGCCGTGATAATGTAATAAGAGAATAACACACCCACACCTAGTCCAATTAATAGAATGGCAATAAGGGCGTATCTTGCTATTTTTCGCCACAATGGCTTATTTTGCTTTTTCTGATCTTTTTGTTGTTTTCGTCTTGCTGTCCTACTCTGGCCTTGTTCCGCCATAAGCTTTTCCTCCGTTCTTCATATAATGACTGTCAATAACAGAGAGGTAGTCCACCTTTGCTTGATATCGAACAGGGATTATATGCCCTTCCTTTTTCAAAGTTTCATAACGAATTGATTTTCTGCCTCCGGAAAATTGGTTTTCCCAGTAGATAAACAAGCTTTCCGCTGGGAATAAAAAGGTTTCCTGAGTAGCATGAAATCGAATAATAACAAAGCAAATTCCTTGATGTGCTACGACTTGTTTCATGTGATCAATTTGATGTTGATGAATATTGTTTAAAGGAAAAGAATGTTTGTTTTTCGTTTCTTTCGCTTCAAAATCAATATGTCTGCCTTTATAAACGCCGTTGTAGTCAGTGGTAGAGGCTTGTTTAAAATAGGCCTCTTTGATAACCGCTGCACTTCTTCTTGGATAATCCACATGAACAATTTGAACAGGTGTAGGCTTTTTATGGATAATCGCTGTATTGTTTGCTAGATAGTGCTGGTTCGTTTCATTAATATCGTCTTCTAGTGTCATGCCACGATTACTGTAAACCGTTTGTTTATTGGTTGAATGATTAAATTTGGCTGATGATCTCCTTCCATTTGGATATTGCATGTTTTTCCCTCCTACATATCATCAACACACCCAACTTTCAAACTAAAAGTTGGCTAGATTTATCATACGCTATGTAGCGAAAATCTTCAATGAATAAGTATTAAAAACGCTTGCTATTACAAGGTGCCAGACCTTTATACATTCGCAAAAAATACACAAAATTCGGGGGTATTCGGAAGGAAAAGAAGCGACCGTCATGAACGGACCATGACAGTAGTTGTTCTAAGTAAAGAAAGAATAGAATCCTTGGTATAATAGGACTTGGAATGATGTTGACCTGAAACGAACATGGATTAAACGAGGTATTATCAGACAATTATGTGAGCAAAGACTTGCTTATTACGCGTTTTTGTTACACGTTCAACGTATATTGTCATAAAGAACCGGGCGCGGTTTGCCCGGTTTTTCCTTCATCTAAGTAGAAGGACGGTTGGGTCCATTGATTTTTTTATCATTTTGCGTTGGAATGGTACGATCTCGATTTTTGTCGTTTTTTCGCTGTTTCTTTTCTTTCATTTTGGAAAAACCTCCTTTTGGTATTAGTTTGACGAATTTTAGGTGAAACATGCATCATCACTGCATTTTCTGTCAGGTAAGTTCTAGTTTTGTCAGTGCTAGAGGAGTATTATTTTTTTTATCGAATAGGTTAGGTAAGCGATAAAAACGAGGAGGAATGAAGAGATGGATATGTATTCCACGATGTATCGAAAAGAAGTGTGCCAGCAGAAATTAGAACGATTAATTCATTTATATGAACAAATAGAAGAAACATGGCCAGAATCAGAGGAGCAGGAAGTATATGTGCCGATAAAAGAGGGGGCGTAATGGCATTCTTTCGTAAAACGTGTTAGGGTGTATATATAAATTGAACGTATAAAAACGTGTGATAAGCAAGTCTTTGCTCGCTTGATGTCCTGATAATACTTTGTTTGATCCACTCACACGAATGGTTCAAGAGCAGCTATACAGATCCATGAGAAATTATTTCATTCAATTTATATAGTAATGAGGCAGAAAGGCGGTTCATTATTTATGCTGCTAACCTATATAGAATCACTGGAAGAGATTTTGCTCCAATTGCAACAACGATATTTGACGCATGAGCGCCCGGACAATAGACGAGATCCTGACTTTTTTTCACTAGTAAAGGAAGAAACGGACCCCATCTTTACCTTAATTGATCAATGGTATCAAGAGGCTGTTCCTTTCGTACAGGACCGTGAAGTGCGTGTTCATCCGCAGCAAGTCGACTCTACAGAGGAAAACATGAAGCTGTTGTTGCTGCATAGTTATTATATCGATACCCCAAAATCACGGTATATGGAATTACATCAATCGGTTTTGTACGTGATGGAATTATTGAAGCAGGATCTCAAACAATAAAAAAATTAGCTCTGCATAGGTAAGTGTCTTAGACAATCTCTCACGCATGACATACGCTAGTATGGAATAATAAATAGTGAGGTGACTTATAATGAGACATTGTCGACCTAACATGGGTTGTGGAATGCCTACGAAAACCATTGTTCATCCAACCAAGTGTAATGAGGTTCATACCTGTAGCGAGAGCCTTGTCAACCATATTCACCCATCCCATACCAATGTAGTAAATCATCATTTAGTAAAGAATGCACACTATTATCCACATACTACCTCTAACCAAAACACGGTTAATTCGGTGAATGTAAATGGTGGTGGCATGATGCCGCAGCAAATGGGCCCAATGAACAACTCCATGAATCCGATGAACCAGAACCAATCCATGAATCCAAACGGGAACGGTTCCTGCGGTTGCTAGCTCCTTGAATCAGGAAGTCCTGCGTGTGCAAACCTGTCATAATCAGACGTTATGACAGGTTTTTTTGCATGGGGAAAATAGGATCTGTGATATGGATCAGATCATTCGCAGCTAAGGCGGCAAAAAAGTTTGTCTGACAGTAAGACTAGAATATATTTGTTATTTGTTTTATACTAAGGTAAAGTAAGACATAGCAGGATATAAAGTTCCTGTTGTTTTAGCTGTATTTGTTTATACAGGGAGACTCACGGACGCAGCGAACGAGGTAAAGGCAGGGTCATAAAGTGAAAATTATTACAATTTCAGGTAATAAGCCCCATGAACTCCAAATTCGTAATGAGAATGATCCGCGTATCCCTTACGTGAAGTTAGCATTAAAACAGCGGTTAATTGCTTTATTGGAAGAAGGACTCGAATGGGTGATTATGACGGGTCAAATGGGAGTGGAATTATGGGCAGCAGAAGTTATTCTGGACTTAAAGCAAATGTATCCCATTAAATTAGGCATATTTCCTCCTTTTTTAGAATATGAATCTAGATGGCCGGACATTTATCAAGAAAAATATTTGAAAATAACGGAAAAGGCGGACCATTTTCAGCCTTTATATAACGAAACCTATCAAGCAGCATATCAACTCATCAATAAAGACCGCTGGCTGATTGATAAGACAGAAGGGGCCTTATTGCTAGTGGATGAGGAACATCCTGGAAGTGTGCACTTTTTGTTGGACAAGATCAAGGTTGCAGTTGATCAAAGGCAGTACTTGTTGATGTACATTACACCAGAGGATTTAGAAGAAGTGGTACGAGAACAACAAGACTTTTTTTGAATAGGCAGCCGGTTCATCTTGGGTAGTGTGACTTGCTTACAAACGAAAATGGACTGATTAAATGAGGTGGAGAGAATGGCAAATCAACTGAATGGCAAAGAAATTTTGGAAAAGACATTTAAAACTTCCATGAGAGGTTACAATCAAGAGGAAGTCGATGAATTTTTAGACACGATTATTCAAGATTATGAATTCTTTCAAGATGAAATAGCTCGACTACAGCAAGAGAATGACCGCATGAAGAAAAGCACTGAACAAACGAGGTTACGTCCGTCTACATCGAATCATCAAGTCAATTATGATGTGCTTAAACGATTATCGAACTTGGAAAAAGAAGTGTTTGGCAAAAAGTTTGAGGAGTAGACGTTTGGGCTGTTTTTCCATTGACTATTGTGCGATTCATGGTAAAATGGTAGAGGCTTTAATGAATGAATGTGGAAGTAATCGCTGCACATCCCTTAGAGGATATGTAGAGGAAAGTCCATGCTCACACAGGCTGAGATGCCTGTAGTGTTCGTGCTTGACGAAATCATAAGTCAAGGTAACCATGCTTTCATGGTTAACGGCAGGGAAAACACCTACGTCCGACCGGATAGGGTGTGAATACCTTGAAAGTGCCACAGTGACGTAGCTAAAGAGGAAACGATTTAGGTGGAACGAGGTAAACCCCTCGAGTGAGCAACCCAAATATTGGTAGGGGCATCTTTTAGTAGGGAATTCAACCGAACGAAGGACAAGCTTTTGCTTGTAGACAGATGATTACGCCTTTTGTACGAGGCTGACCACCGCTTGTAGTACACAAAAGGACAGAACATGGCTTATGACATATTCATTTGGTCCTTGTCTATAGTAACGAAACCCCTTTTTACATGTTAAAAAGGGGTTTTATTCTTATATGTATCGCTCGTAATATATGCTGAAAGGAATGACATAATGAAGAATAAGGTAACCTTGATTGCTACTGCAGCAATGGGTTTAGAGGCTATCGTTGCAAAAGAGGTGCGCGACTTAGGGTATCATGAGGTAACCGTAGAAAATGGAAAAGTACGATTTGAAGCGGATGTAAAGGCGATTGCGCGCTGTAATTTATGGCTTAGAACAGCAGACCGAGTCAAATTATTAGTGGGGGAGTTCAAAGCATATAGCTATGATGAGCTTTTTGAACAGACGAAGGCGCTGCCATGGGATCAGTATATCCCTGAAGAGGGGATGTTTCCTGTCACAGGAAAATCACATAAATCTACTTTATACAGTGTGCCAGACTGTCAAGCGATTGTGAAAAAGGCGATTGTCGAGAAATTAAAACAAAAGCACGGGGTGGCTAACTGGCTTCCAGAGACAGGGCCACTTCACAAAATCGAAGTAGCGCTGTTAAAAGATGAGGTAAGCTTGACATTAGACACATCTGGTGCGGGATTACATAAACGAGGTTATCGTCTTCACCAAGGAGAGGCTCCTTTAAAGGAAACATTAGCCGCTGCCTTAGTCAAACTGACCAATTGGCGTGCAGATGCCCCATTTTATGATCTATTCTGTGGTTCAGGCACGATTCCCATTGAGGCTGCCTTGATTGGACAGAACATTGCCCCCGGTTTTAATCGTTCCTTTGCGGCAGAGGAATGGGGATTTGTTCCGTCTAACTATTGGGAAGAGGCGCTGGAGGAAGCGGAAGATGTCGCGGAATATGATCGTCCGTTAGCGATTTATGGTTCGGATTTAGATCCGCGGATGCCTGAAATAGCTCGCGAGAATGCACTAGAGGCTGGACTGGCTGACTTGATTGAATGGAAACAGATGCAGGCAGCGGATTTTCATTCCAAAGCAGAAGGCGGTTATATTGTCAGTAATCCGCCATACGGGGAACGAATAGGGGATAGAAAACAAGTGGAAGAGACCTATCGAAGACTCGGGGAGACATTGCGTGATTATCCGTCCTGGAATATCTATATCTTAACGGCAAACGAAAACTTTGAACAGCTCTTCGGCAAAGAGGCATCCAAGAAACGAAAGCTGTTTAATGCTTTTATCAGAACTGATTATTACCAATACTTTGGTCAAAGGAAACGATAAATGGCCTTTTCAATATAGTGAATTTTCTAGAAAAGGGGGAGGGTTAACATGAGAGATAGTGAGAGGCTGGCCTACTTTTTAGAGCATTTATGGTCTAAAGGCTTTAAGCTAACAGACGATGAAGTAAACTTTATCTATTTTGGTCATAAATACACGGATTCCTCTGTAGAACATGTCCAGTTAGCCATCCGCTTTACTTTACAGCTGCAATTAACCTTTGACCGAAGCTTCTATATCAGTTTATTGGAACTGTTTAATCAGCATCAAGTGGCACATGAAGATCAAGCCATTGCCTTACTGCAGCAAAATGGCTTGATTACTTCATGATCCCTGTTGATCTAATGCCTTCCGCGCCAAAAGATCCGCTCGTTTATTCTGTTTTTCAGGAATCCATTTTACAAATACATAAGAAAAGCTGGCGGCAATATGATTGATTTGCTCTAGATAAGATTGAAATGGTTTATTCTTGGCATAATTCTTTTCATATGCATCGGCAACCACCTTGGAGTCGGTGCGGCAAGAAATAATCTCATCTGGAAAGTACTCCTGACATAGCTGCAACCCCTTAATCAATGCAATAAATTCCGCCTCGTGGTTGGTTTGTTCACCAATAAAAGCATGCTCCTCCCATTGACGGTTTCCCTGTTTCATATAAATACCAATACCACTTGGACCGGGATTGCCCCTGGTGGCAGCGTCTGTATAAACCTCTATCATATACTATTTCTCCCTTGTTTCTATTCGTGTTTCGCATGACGTCCAGCTTGCATGGTGTTTGGAAGGATTCAACTTGTATATTAAAGTATCATATTGCTTTTGTTCGTGCAAATGATCGTGTTTTATCATTGAAAAGTTATTACCAGTTTTTTATAGAAGCAATGTATTGGAGTATCCAATATTGTTCTTGAAGATTGAAAAGAAGTATGTGACATTGCTAGGTAACCAAACGTTCTTATGAGTTAATAGGTCATGAAAAAGGAGGTTTAATAAGTATGAAGGAATTAATTGTTATAAGACATGGTGAATCAGAGCATTTAGTAAATAATTTGTCTGGTGGTTGGACAGATTTACCTCTTACATCTTTAGGGCAGAAGCAGGCAAGACAAACAGCTAGAAGGATAGCTAAATATATTTCAGAAAGTAAAGACGTGATTATGTTTAGTAGTGATTTACAACGAGCTAAAGACACTGCTTCAGCTATTAATAAGAGTATAAAGTTAGATACTATTAACTTAAATGAAGGTCTTAGAGAGTTAAATAATGGAGATGCCAAAGGCCTGTCGAAGGAAGAAGCAAAAAAAATTCAAAATCCGATGACAGATCCAGCAATAGACTGGATTCCATACAATAATTCTGAGAGTTGGAGAATGTTGTATGAAAGAATTGTCAAGTCTATGGAATTAATAGATAAAAGGACTAAAGGTAAAACTGTAATTATTATCTCACATTCTAATGCAATGATTTGTATTATTAACTGGTGGTTAAATATCCAAGAAGATCATCATCTAACAAATATTATGTATACATTAGACCCTTGTAGTATTACACACTTAATAAAAGATAAAGATGGCTGCTTTACAATTAATAAACTAAACGATACGTCTCACTTAATTGAAGAGGAGTAAAGTAATGAATTTAATTAGAGAAATCAATGATTTAATATCTTGACTCACTTTCATTTTTCTTATTGTAAGGAATGAAGGTAGATAACATCTAAATCCATCGCAGAAATAATCGATACATAACGTTGGATAGGTTCATTTATTATAATTCCTGGATGCCAAATAGGTTTTGTTGTCGCATAATGGTCATAGGGAGTACTGCTCCAGTCTTTTTTGGATCAACTACCATTATACAAGAATTGGGGAGGTATTTCCTTTTTCGGATTTCAAACCTGTTCAGGATTAAGGGCTAAGAATTATGAAATTCACTCAATAAGTAAAATTAATTTTTGTACTGAGGTGGTTTATGGTGGTGAAAAAGGTTTTGGAAATGAAGGATCCAATTATTAACACATATACTTCTTATGGAACTTTATTCTCAATTATGCATGATAATTTATGGTCATGGATTTATAATAATTTTATTCAAATTAGATACGCAAAAACATGGGGAATGTTTGTTTTTGATCAACACCATGTTTTGCTTAAAAATTGCCCTGGAGTGTCTTATTACAGTTTGTCTCAAGAATTGATAATCCCCAAATACGGGAAAAAATGAAAGAATTAATCGAAGTTGCTATAGATTCGGGTTATTATCTGTATATTTATGTTGACAGATACTATATTAATCAAATAAATACAAATGGAAAGAAGGAACCGCATGAATTGCTAATTTATGCATACGATTCGAAAGATGAAGTAGTTTTTGTAGCAGATAACTTAAAAGATGGTAAATTTATAAAAGCTAGTTATTCATTTAAGGAAATAGAAGATGGATATTGGTCTTTAGAAAGTAATAATTATGATTTTTTAACTGAAATACGTTATTTAAAGCCAAAAGAAGAATTTATTTGTAATATTAATTTGGCTCTTCACCAAAATCTATGGTTGACCATTATGCAATCCCCTGCATGTAATTCCAGTTGCATTCGCCCAAAATCCGATTGTCGTATACCGTCCGATTGCGCGTGAAATAATGCCTGCGTTGTATTGCTTTGAGCTTATTGTGTCGACCTTCCACCACTTCATTGGTGAACCGTAAGCGATGATATTTGATGATGTCTGTCTCCCAATTCTGTATCGTTTGGATAGCGGATTCCACGGCTTTATGCTGGATATGGTGCCCTTGTTGATACCAATGTTCCAGCGTATTCTTCGCTTGCTCCGCGTTGGCGCTTCGATCATACCAGTCAATAAAAGCTTCTTTCCAATGGTAGGCAGCTTTTAACTGTTGATCATAGGTTAACAGCCTTTGAACGGTTGCTTGATCTTGAGCGGATAAGTCCTCATAGCGTCTTTCTAATAGGCGATGGTTCCGTTTTAACTGTTTTTTGGCATCTTGGGTCCATTATAATTAGAATGGGCTTTTATAGAGGGAAATAAGAGTTTGAAAAAGTTGGAATAAAGCGAATAAAAGATTGAAAATTACAAATATAATCTGATATATTCATTCTAAGGAGATGTTGGCTGTGGATATTAAAGCATTACCTATTGTTAGCTTAAGAGAGCTTCATATGGAAGATGTTGGAGATCGTTATCGATGGTTTTTGGATAAGGAAGTCACTAAACATTTGAATCTGTCCGACACCTATCCGCCGTTTACCAAAGAAAAAAACAGCTCAATGGATAGAAATGTGTATTAACAAAACTAATGGATATGAACAAAAGGCAATTATAACAGAAGTTGGTACTCATATTGGCTGGGTTGATCTAAAAAATATCGATTCATTCAATAAACATGCTGAACTAGGAATAGCAATAGGTAACAAAAGCCATTGGGGAAAGGCTACGGTCAATCTGCTATGATGGCCATGTTAGAATATGGATTTAAGACACTAATCCTTAATAAAATTTGGTTAAGAGTGGAAGTGGATAATAAGCAGGTAATTAAATCCTATAAACGAGCAGGAGATGTGGAGGAAGGAATCCTCAGACAGGATCGATATAGCGATGAATATATAGACCGTCTAAACATGAGTATCTTGAAACAGGAATTTGAAGATATCGTAAAGAAGACAGGTATAGATGAATGAGGATGAGAACAGAGGATAGCATTTGTTTTCTTGAACCGAATAAAGTGAATCTAAGGAGGAGACCAGATGAAGAGACCAGCAAAACTAAAGCAGGGTGATGAAATTCGAGTGATAGCACCAAGCCGCAGTATAAAGATATTATCTGACGAAGGGATTCAATTAGCGAAACAACGGCTGGAAAATCTAGGATTTAAAGTGAGTTTTGGTAAAAATACCAGCATTAGTGATTTACAGCAGTCTTCTTCTATTGAACAACGTATTGAAGATTTGCATGAAGCCTTTGCAGACCAACAAGTAAAAGCTGTATTAACTGTTATTGGCGGATTTAACTGTAATGAGTTATTGCCGTATATAAATTATCAGCTGTTAATGGAAAATCCTAAAATCTTATGTGGATATAGTGATGTTACGGCACTAGCTAATGCTATTAGTACGAAATGTCAATTTATCACATATTCCGGGCCGCATTTCTCAAGTTTTCAAATGACAGGATTGCAGGACTATCAAACAAATTACTTCATAAAATGCTTGATGGGTGCAGAACCTTATCAAGTGTATCCATCCACACATTGGAGTGATGATTTGTGGTTTTTAGATCAAGAAAATCGAGTATATGAAGAAACGGAATGGAAAGTTTATTCGGCTGGAGAGACTACAGGGTCTTTATATGGAGGTAATCTTTGCACTTTGAATCTATTGCAAGGTACGCCGTATTTTCCAGATATAACAGATTCCATATTATTTATTGAAGATGATGAATTAACCAATCCAGAAACTTTTGCCCGGGATTTAGCTTCTCTGCTTCAGGCTGCGAACGGAATAAAAGGATTATTAATTGGCAGGTTTCAAAAAGTGTCTCGTATGACAGAAGAACAGTTGTATTTTATTTTAGATAAGCATCCTCAATTGAAAAATATACCAGTTCTTTATGATATCGATTTTGGTCATACACAGCCATCGATTACACTGCCAATTGGTGGTACTATTCATGTTCATTCAAATTTGAGAAAAGTAGAAATAGTTAATTTTTAATAAAAGTAATCAGGCGTCATAGTAAGAAAACTTAATCTGATAACATTATCACCTATGAAATTGAAATATGCACAGGATATTCAAACATATATGAACGTAACATTCTAAAACCATCTCTTATCATTATTCCGATAATGTGTCGCTGTCAGCTGGTAATACTGACTAAAAGCTCTGGTAATTGCATTCTAACAGCCAACTTTTCAATTCCAGAATTTGATTGTTAAAAGTGGAAAATCGCTTTTTCTGATAGTGTGGTGTTAATTCAGCAGACTTGGTGGTAATGACGGTGGCGATTAAAAAGCGCTTGTGCACATCAATACCAAAACAAACGGGATAAACGACTTTCATAGGACTTCTCCTTGTATATTATATCACGAGTGTTGATTATCCAGAATTATACAGACTTATCCCTTGAAAATAGGCATGTTTTTTCAAAACGACAACCATTTCCGATTGCCAGTCTATCGGTAAGCTATTTTCTCGTAGTTTTCTTTGAAAGGAGATAAATGATAGATGATGAAATATCCTTTCTCCTGAAGTCTTGGTATAGAGCCATTTCAATAGGACATAGGCGATTAAAGCAGCAAATAGTTGATTAAAAACAGCATTTTTGGTCGTGCCAAATAAAACAGGAACATTCAAATGCTGTTTGATCCAACGAAAAAATAATTCGATGCCCCATCTTGCTTTATACATGTTAGCAATCGCTTCAGGGGAAACACCCATAACATTGGTGACCACACGTATTTCGTTTCCATTATCATCCTTGAAAAATACCACACGATGACGCTTCTCAGAGCGGGATTGTTTGGTCCCTAACTGACAAGTGAAGTCACGTGTAACAGGCGATCCTTCTGACTTATAGTGTTTTAAGGCATGCGGTTGAACGATCTCTACATTTTCTTTCATTCGAATGACAAACGGTTGCTTTTCGACACTGGATACAAAGGCATCGATTCGTTTGATTTTAAAATAAGCCCGGTCTTCTACGAGAATAAATCGAGGATCTACCAACTTTTCACCAACCGGTCCATCATGCTTGAGCCCCGTCGTTTCGATGACTTGAAGGGGCATTTCCGTAAGCGGCGTATAGCTCACGTGTAGCTTGATTCCTGCACGTTCTCCGTGATAAAGGGCCCAAGGAAGACGAGATTCTCCCACCGTAATAGTGGTAGAGTCTACTAAAAGCAGTTCTTTTGAAATCTTCAGTGCTCGACGTGTCGCTCGATTGCATTTGGACACGACGAGGTGGAATAACTTCTTCATCAGATCGTAATCCACATGACTCGCCTTTTTCGATAGCGTGGAATGATCCACTTTGGGTAGTGCCTATTGGTCCCCTACATCGGCACAGTCTCGATAACTTTTCCATTCGTTCATGGCCGCAGCGAGTAAATAGTGGATGAGCGTTAACACATCTAGTTTACGGGCGGTATCTTGATAGCCTATGCCTTCTTGAATATCCGCTATTTCTTCATCAGATACAATTTTTTGAAACAAGTTATGGAATGTGGTATGCTTTTTCATGAGGGCACCTCTTCTGTAGTTTGTTGGTCTGGTAACTTTCATTCTACAAGAAAGGTGTCCTTTTCTCTATTTTATTGTTGGATATTATTGGTTAATCAACACTCGTGTTATATTAATACTGTTACAACGTATTAGGACATAACTAATTTAGGTGGCAGGGGACCGATAAGAAGTACTCCTTAAGTGAATAATTACCCCAAAACCAACCAAGAAAAAGGCGATGCACCCGCACCGCCTTTTTATATGATCTATTATTTTTTTTCAACATTAGCAGCTTGTGGACCGCGTTCGCCTTCAATGATTTCAAATGATACTTCCTGACCTTCTTCTAGCGTTTTGAAACCTTCTTCTTGGATGGCGGAATAGTGTACAAATACATCATTTCCTTCTTCCAATTGAATAAAGCCGTAGCCTTTTTCTGCGTTGAACCATTTTACTGTACCGTTTTCCATGTTACGTTCCTCCTAAAAGCTTTCACGCAAATAACGTGGTAATACAAACAAGATGGTGGATAATGAAAAAGGTAGCAACTACAGAAGTATAGGATCATCATTCCCTTTACTCCTTGTAGAAGCTACCTGATCATAATGAACCCAAACATCTTCTTTGCTTGTAAACACTATAGCTTATTTTTCCAATGACGTCAAGGGGGAAATCGACAAAAAATCCTTTATTTATAAGGGAGTAACCACTTACATTTGTCTTTGAATAGTTGGAATAAACAGATGTTCCTGTTGTTCAATTTCTGACATTCTTCTTTCCTATCTAATGAAAGTTTTCTCACCTATCTATATAAGTTGAATGAAATAATTTCTCATTGATTGACTAGGTGCTCTTGATCCATTTATGCAGCAGAGCTGAAAGGCGTGTGAATGGTCATTCACACGAATGGATCAAACTAAGTAATATCCCTGAGTAGAAAAAATTTCACAAAACACTTGAAACCGATTACAGAATCGTTTATAATCAATTCAAACGTTTCAATGAATATTTTTTGTTTTAGATGGGAGAAGTGGAAAGCCTGTGACTACGCTAAAAGATGTGGCGAGAGAGGCGAATGTCAGTGTATCAACGGTATCTTATGCTATTAATGGAAGTAACTTAATTTCCAAAGGTACAAGAGATAAAGTATTGCAGGTGGCAAATGAATTAGGTTATCACCCTAATGGAAACGCCAAGAATTTAAAAAAGAATAAAAGTGACATTATTGGTTTATTTCTCAGCGGTTTCAAGGGTCCTTTTTTTAATGAAATGCTGGAAGGGATTCAGAACGAGGTAGAGAGGAATGGCTATGAGATGGTGGTTTGTGCCTCGTCAGATATGCATCGATTGTTGAAAGAGCGTTACGTTGGCGGAGCGATTATTTTGAATTATCATATTCCCGATGATTTGTTGCAGGTATTGGCTACCGAGAAATATCCATTTGTAGTGCTTGATCGTGAAATTGATCATCCTCACATTGAACAAATACTGCTGCCAAATAAAAAAGGAATCAATCATGCCATTGATCATTTAGTAGAGAATGGTCACCAGCGTATTGGATTTATTGCAGGATCAAAGGAATCGTTCGATGGTGAAAAGCGTTTAGAGGGTTTTGGAGAAGCACTGCAAAGACATCAACTACCATTCGACAGGCAGGATATCATAAGGGCAGATTTCACCGAAGTAAGTGGATTGTTAAGCATGAAAGCCTATTTGAAAGATCGTAAAGACTACCCAACTGCCTTTGTATCTGCGAACGATGAGATGGCCATGGGTGCGATTAAAGCGCTGCAGCAAGAAGGTTTTAAGGTGCCAGAGGATATTGCCATGGTTGGCTTTGATGATATTGAATTGGCAAAGCATTTTCAGCCAGCGTTATCCACCATACGTGTCCAACAGAAGGAATGGGGGGAGATATCGGCTAGAACATTGTTTCAAATGATCAATAAAGAAGAGAGGCAACAGCCAACAACGATTCCCATTGAACTTGTTGTGCGCCAAAGTACCTGATTGTATTTGTATCACCCTTAATATATCGATAGCTTGGCTTTTAAGGGTGATATGATGTGCCGGTTGTGAAAGCGGATTCACAAAATAGTGAAATAGAGATGAGCCCATCATCCTTTTTATTTGGCAATTCATTGAAACGTTTCAATTCAAAACAAAATGCTTGGTTTAAAAATTCAAAATAAGGAGTGTTAGGTGATGAAAAAGCTAGTTTCCGTTTTATTGTTTGGACTGTTAATCATGATTCTTATCGCTTGTAGTAATGACGAGGAAGCCAGTGACGCAGGTGAAGGCGAAGATTCCGGTGAAAATGGGGATCAAGTTGTATTGAAAATGGCAAGCTGGTCCTTCGGTACGGAGGGAGATCAAAACATTAACCGCTTAATGCTAGAAGCCTTTATGGAAGAACACCCTAATATCAAAGTAGAAATTGATGAATCATTTGGTGATCCTTGGCAGGAATCACTAGCGGCTGCAGCAAGTGCAAATGCCATGCCAGATGTATTTTCCATTACCAATATACCGACTGGAATAGCCAATGATTGGATGATGGATGTAAAGCCGTATCTGGAAGAAGACGAAGAGTTTGAAACATTGCCGGACTCTGTGATAGAAACCATTACCATGAATGACCAAATTTATGCCATTCCAGCTTCTCAGCACATGCTTGGCTACTATGTGAATAAAGAACTATTTGAAAACGCTAATCTGAATGTCCCAGAGCTCGGTATGGATTTAGATAGTTTTAATGAGGCCGTTCGAAATGTAACGAATGTGAACCAAGGGATTATTGGCTTAAATGAAACATTTTCGATCATTGATTGGTATCCAGCAGCAGCAAATGAGGATTTAGGATGGTATACCTATAACGAAGATGGATTCCATTTGGATAGTAATGAATTTATCGCTGGTCTTGACTTCGCACAGTCACTGAACAGTAATGGTTATGTGTATCAATCTCTAACGGATGATCAAAAGGCGAATTTCAACGGAGAGGATGCCAATGAGGTTTGGTTTAACCAAGGTATCGGCATTAGATGGGATGGTACTTGGGCAATTAGTGGTTTAACAGAAAATGCTGATTTTGACTGGGACTTTATTGGAATTCCAGGTGAAAGAGACTTACTCACGCACGATTATTATGGTATGTCCAGTTCCACGGAACATCCGGAAGAAGCTTATTTATTGGCAAAATGGATGGGATTCGGTAAAGATGGCTATTTAAAACGCTTAGAGATTGCAGAAGAAGTGGATGGTGTAACGATTGATCGCTTACCATTAACGACCGACCAGGAAGTGCTCGATTCCTTCTTTGATGGCTTGGACGTACCTGGGTTAGAACAAGCCTTTGAGAATATCGATGACGCCGTAGTAGAACCATTTAAAACAACACCAGGTTATGGCCAGGCTCGTTGGGAGGCATCTACTGGTGTGGAAATAGGCGATGAGGCAAATGCTTCTATTGGTACGTTGATCGACAATGCCGTAACTGGAGAAATTAATTATGAGAATTATGCACAGCAGGTGAATGAATTAGCTAACGAAAAATATCAAGAAGCCCTTGAAGCATTAGAAAATTAAGTTATTGGGTAAAGTTGAGGAGGTAACAACATGAAATGTAAGTTAGTGGTTGTATCGATAATAATGTTTCTGGTTCTTCCTGTTCTATCTGTGCAAGCAGAGGATGCCAATGAAGCACAAATAGAAGAACCACATTATTATAATAAACTCAACGAATGGCAAGAAGCAGGATTGGATCGGATTGCTCCTTATGAGCAATCCATCCCTCCGTCTGCTTTTATCGATGGCGGAGAAAATATATTGCCTGCTGAAGAAAGTAATGAATACGGGGATAGCGTATTCTATTGGCATAATCAGAATGCTGCAACGTTAGAAGTAGAAGTAGAGGAAGCAGGATTATATGAGCTTTCGATCGATTATTCACCTCAAGGAGATTCGATTATCCCAGTAGAGGGTGCCATCCAGGTTAATGGTGAATACCAATACGAAGAAAGCAGACGGATCGTGTTTCCAACCTTTTGGCAAAACCAAACGGATCAGTTTGAAACGGATCGTTCCGGAAACGAGATGATTCCTGAGCAGGTAAAGGTACCAGATTGGAAGCAGATGAAGATAGAAGACTCACAATATTTATACAAGGGTCCTCTGCGCTTTCATTTGGAAGAAGGGGAAAATACGATCACCTTAAATAACTTACGCGGGGAAATGCTGATTGGAAACGTAGAAATAAGCTCTTTCCAATTAGATAGAACGTATGAAGAATATAGAGAAATGCATCAAGAAGCTACTATACAAGAAGAGATGATCATACATGAATCAGAGCAACTGCTGGAGAAGAATAATTCCTATATACGTCCAGTTTCTACTTCAGATCCATCTGTTCATCCTTACGATAATGATATGCTTCACCTGAATACATTAGGCGGCGAGTCATGGGATACACCAGGCCAAGCAGTCAGCTGGGATATAGAGGTGGAGAGCGCTGGGTTATATCAGCTCTCTTTCAAGGCCTTACAAGAAAAGGAATCCAGTTCTCCTGTTTACCGAACGTTATTAATCAATGATGAAGTACCTTTTGAAGAGATGGAAGCTTACTCGTTTCCATACAGTAAAAGCTGGTATCAAGAAACCTTAAGCAACCCAGACGGAGAACCGTACTTGTTTTATTTAGAAGAGGGGACAAACAAGATTACTCTACAGGCAAATGCATACCCTCATGCACAAGCACTTTTTACCATAGACGAAGTGATGCAAGAAATCGAAGAACTCTCGCTATCTATTCGTAAGCTGACTGGCAACCAGGAAGGAGAAAGAGATTGGGAGATTGATGAGTACTTACCTGGTATTGATGAGGAATTAATGGCATGGACGGAGCGTCTAGAGGAAGAGATGGAACACTTGCACTCCTTAAATGGAGGGGAGGAAACAACGGAAATCTCTTCATTAAAAATAGCCATTGATAAATTAACGACGCTTGCCAATAAACCAGATGAAATACCTAATCGACTAACGGAACTATCGACAGGATCGAACTCGGTGGCACAATTTTTAGGTGATATTCGATCAGAACTACAAAGTCAACCATTACTTCTCGATCAGATGTATGTACATGGTGAAGAAGAGTTACCTGCTGTAGAAGCAAGTTGGTGGGTGAAGGTACAGGATGCTGTATATAGCTTTTTCCGCTCTTTTACAGAAGAAAATTTAGCAACCTCTGATGTAGCAGATGATACCTTAGAGGTGTGGGTAAACCGTCCGCGCCAATATGTGGAAGTGTTACAAAATATGGCTGATCAAAACTTTACTCCAGAGACAGGAATCGAAGTGAAGTTCTCGTTAATGCCGGATGAACAAAAATTGGTGTTAGCAAGTGCTGCTGATACACAGCCCGATTTGGCTATTGGTGTTAGTAATTGGATCCCTTATGAACTAGCTATTCGTGGATCTGCTGTAGACTTACGCCAATTTGATGATTTTGCTTCGGTTGGTAAACAGTTTTCACCTGGTGCGTTTTTACCAATGATTGTTGAGGACAGTGTATATGCCTTACCGGAAACACAAGATTTCTTCGTTCAATTTTATCGGAAAGATATTATGGATGAATTGAATTTACCTATCCCTAATACGTGGGATGATGTAACAGAAATTCTGCCAGAATTACAAAGGTATGGCTTGAATTATTATACACCGTTAGCTGAGGAATCCGCCTTCAAGGCATTTCAAACGACATCTCCGTTTATTTATCAGTTTGGAGGCGATATTTTTCAAGAGGACGGTTTTGGATCAACGATTGATGAGGATAATGCCTTGGAAGGGATTCAGTTTATGTCTGATTTAAGTACTATTTATAGTATGCCATTACAAGTGCCAAGATTTTATAACCATTTTCGCTATGCTACGCTGCCCATTGGTATTGCTCCATTTGGAACGTATGTCGAACTGACAACCGCGGCGCCTGAAATCTCTGGGTGGTGGGATATTACTCCACATCCCGGCATTGAAAATGAAGAGGGCGAAGTAGAACGTTGGGCGGCAGGATCAGGTCAAGCTGGCATGATTTTTAATGGAAGTGATCAAACAGAGGAAGCTTGGGAGTTACTGAAATGGTGGATGTCTACAGAAACACAGGTGGAATATGGATCTACCTTGCAAACCTTATATGGACCAGAATATATGTGGAATACGGCCAATTTGGAAGCATTTAAGGAATCTCCATTGCCCGAAGAGCACAAAGATGTCATTTTGGAACAATGGGAGTATTTACATGAGGTACCGAAAACACCATATGCATACATGGTCGAACGGGAGATCAGCAATGCATGGAACCGATCGGTATTTGATGGAGACAACGTAAGGGCTTCCGTCGATGACAGTGTGATTTTAATCAATCGAGAAATGCGGAGGAAAATGGAAGAGTTTGGCTATATGCAAAATGGAAAAGAGGTTGAGCCATATCCAGTACCAACTATTGAGAAAGTAGAAAGGTGGCTGGAAGAAGATGAAGAATAATCAGGTGAGTACGACGATTTTTTTGGCGCCTTATGTCATTTTGTTTACTACCTTTATTATTATACCGGTGACGATAGCGATTGGGTTATCCTTTACCTATTTCAATGCGATTGAGAGTCCCAGCTTTATTGGGTTAGACAACTATGTCAATATTCTGACGCAAGATAATACTTTCATGCAGTTTGTTTTGCCTAACACACTCATTTTTGCATTGATTGTCGGACCTGGTGGATATATTATGGCGTTTTTGCTGGCATGGATGCTGGCGCAGATTTCCAAGGTACCACGAACGATTTTGGCGCTTATCTTATATTCTCCATCGATGACAGCAGGGATTGCGATGGCAGTAGTATGGAAGATTATTTTTAGTGGAGATGAAGCAGGTTATTTAAATAGTCTTTTAATTTCGATGGGATTTATTAATCAGCCGATACAATTCCTCCAATCCCCGGAGTATTTAATGGTTATTATGATCGTAGTCACTCTTTGGGGCAGTATGGGTGTAGGGTTTCTTGCGATGTTATCAGGGGTTTTAAACATTGATCAAGAGATTTATGAAGCAGCCTATATCGATGGGATTAAGAACCGCTTTCAAGAGATTATCTACATCACGATTCCATCAATGAAACCACAGATGCTGTTTGGTGCCGTAATGGCAGTTGTTACCACGTTTCAAGCAGGTGCGATTGGTGTGGAGTTATCTGGTCAAAACCCGACCCCGCAATATGCTGGACAGTTAATTGTGAATCACTTAGAAGACTTTGGTTTCATTCGATATGAAATGGGTTATGCGGCGGCATTATCCGTTTTACTACTATTGTTTATATATGGATTTTCGAAGATTGCGATGAAATTATTTGGCGAAAAGGACTAAAAGATAGGAGGAGAAGAAGTATGGCATCATTTCATGGGTCAAAAATTAATCCAGATCGTTTTCACCGAAGTCAGTTAAAATTCTATGCCATTTTGATACCGATTAGTATCTTGATGTTGTTACCCATTGTATATATATTCTCGCATGCCTTAAAGCCGATTGATGAATTATTTGCTTATCCACCTAGGTTCTTTGTCCAAAAGCCAACCTTTCAGAACTTTCAGGATCTAGTCAATAATTCAAATGAAACGGGCGTACCCATGTCACGATACTTGTTTAATAGTATTACGGTTACGGCTATTGTGGTATTTTTTACCGTGATCATCAGTACAATGGCTGGGTTTGCGTTATCGAAGAAACATTTTAAAGGGAAGAAAACGTTGTTTGAGATTAACACATTGGCATTAATGTTTGTTCCTGCCGCAGTAACGATTCCACGTTACCTGTTGATGGATGAAATTAGTCTATTAGATACGTTTGTTGCTCATATTTTCCCTTTATTAGCAATGCCAGTAGGACTATTTTTGGTCAAACAGTTTATTGATCAAATTCCCGATGAATTAATCGAAGCGGCTAAAATTGACGGGGCCAATGACTTTCAAATTTTCAGGAAAATTATTGTACCACTTGTCAAGCCTGCCATAGCTACGATAGCTATTCTATCATTCCAAGCCGTTTGGAATAATGCGGAAACGTCGACTTTATTTGTAGATGATGAGAATTTAAAGACGTTTGCCTTCTATATGTCTACCTTAGCAGTGGACACGGGAGGAAATACGGTTGCTGGTCAAGGGATGGCAGCGGCTGCCGCGTTAATCATGTTTATACCAAACCTGCTTATTTTTATTTTTATGCAGAGTAAAGTCATGAACACGATGGCTCATTCAGGGATTAAGTAAGGAGGAACGGGGATGAAAAAAAATGTAACCATTTTACTTTCGATTGTTTGGTTTTTACTCATGTTTCCCGTTTATTCCTCTGCTTCCGTTTCTGTGCCCTATAAAACAGAAACACTGACAGCTGATGGGAACATTATTGAGACGCAGACGGCCTATGTACCGATTGGTTTATTTGCCAAAGGAGCGGAAATCATTAATCCTGAAGATATTTACATTAGTGCAGAGGATGAAGTGATTGTTGCTGATTCTGGTACACAAACGGTTAAGAAGTTTGATGTAGAAGGTAACTTGATTCAGGAATACGGAAGCGAAACATTACAACAACCAATGGGTGTGACCGCTGACCAAAACAATAACGTTTATGTAGCCGATTATGGACAGGAAATTGTCTTTAAGTTTAGTGAATCAGGTGAACTGCTGCAAGAATATGCCCGGCCTGAATCCCCGTTATTTGGACGGTCTGCTCCATACAAACCACAAAAGGTATCCATTGATCAACGGGGAAATATCTATATTATTGGTGAAAGTGCCACTAACGGCATTATTCAACTAAGTCAGGATGGAAGTTTTCTTGGGTATTACGGTGCAAATACGCTGGAGCCGACCTTCAGTGGAGCACTAGAAAGCTTTATTACCACACAAAGACAGCGAGCAAATTTATTTTTACGTGAACCTCCTGCAGCACAAAATATAGCGATCGATGATCAAGGGCTAACCTATACGATAACGTCAGGAACGGCTTGGGAAGCGATTCGTAAATTAAATATTGCAGGAGATAACATCCTGCCTCCAGACATCACAGAGGAGACGAATCTGCTCGATGTTGCGGTTGGTGGCATTGGAAATATTTACGCTGTTGGTAATGACGGGGTAATCTATGAATTTGACAGCTCCGGTAACTTTCTCTTTTCGTTTGGTGGCAGTACAGAGGAAACCAATCGTTTAGGCTTAATGGTGCAGCCGACTAGTATTGAAGTGGATAGTGTGGGTCGCGTCTATGTTACTGATCAAGAGTTAGGTGTTATTCAAGTTTATGAACCTACGGAATTTACGACAATTCTTCATCAAGGCTTATCCTTGTTTGAAGATGGCTACTATGTTGAAAGTGAAACATATTGGGATGAGATTCTAAGCCTAAATTCCTCCTTTGGGTTAGCCCATTCTGCCAAGGGGGAGGCTTTATATAAACAGCAATCATTTGATGAAGTATTAACGGAATTCACCTTAGCCAATGATAAAGATGGATATTCTACGGCTTTTTGGGAGGTTCGTTATCAATGGATGGAGGATAACTTAGCGACGGTATTTATCATATTATTCACGTTACTTGTTTTGCGATTTGTGATCCGCATATTAGATAAGAAACGTAACCTATTACAACCGTTACGACGACTCCGTTCCAAATGGCAACAACGATTTACTTTGCTGAATGAAGTGCTTTATGTGAAAAATTTTATCAGGAAGCCGCTTGATAGTCTGTATTACTTGAAAGAGTATGAGAAAGTATCGATTTTATCGGCTTCGATTCTGTATATGGTGTTACTTGTCGAATACATTCTGATGATTTATTGGACTGGGTTTTTGTTCAGTGATCAAGCCCTGGAAGAAATAAATATTTTCTTTGAAATGGGTAAAATCGTGCTTCCATTGATCTTGTTTATTGTGATCAATTACTTAGTTAGTACGATTACAGAAGGAGAAGGCAGGTTTAGGGATGTATACAATGGTACGATCTATTCCTTAGCGCCGTTTCTATTATTTGTTATTCCGATCACACTGGTCTCCAATGTGCTCACTTATAATGAAGCCTTTATTTATACACTTTCTTTTCAGGTTATCATAGCGTGGTGTGTCATCCTATTGTTTATGACCATAAAAGAAATTCACGATTATTCATTCTGGGGAACAGTGCGAAATATATTGCTTACATTGTTTGGTATGTTTTTAACGGTGTTAATTTTCTTTGTGTTGTATGTATTGTTTGATCAAGTTTATGACTTTGTACGTTCGATTATACAGGAGGTGATTCTACGTGTTTAAGAAATGGAAATGGTTGATGCTTGTCATGGTCCTTGTCTTCCCCGTTCAATTGCTTGTGCATGGAACCACCGAAGATGCTGCAACAGAAGAAGTAGAAGAGATCGAAGAACAGCGATCGAATGATATGCTGCGGTACCAATCGAATCAATACACCCAGCCAGAACAAGAAGATGGGGCATTAGAGGAAAATCGGTTACTGGAAGGATATGAACTGGTGACGGAGAATGATCAGCTAGCCTTATATGTAGAAGAAGCCTCCCTTGCTCTGCAAATCGAAAATAAACAAACGGGTCATATTTGGAACTCGGGTGTGGATCGTACGCAAGAGTACAATCTAAATGATACATGGTTGAGTATGGCACACTCTGCGCTAACTATCAGTTACATGGATGAGGGAGGCGATGAATCCAGTGAAAGTATTTTATCTAATGATTCAAACGTTGAGCTTGAGCTAGTGGAAGATGGGTTCAATGCAAGAGTAGACATGGAAGAAGCGGATATCGGTATTGCGTTAGAAGTCCGTTTAACCGAAGATTCTCTGGAATTTCGGGTACCACAAGAAGCGATCGAAGAGGGCGACAATCTATTAACAAAAATGAGAGTCTACCCATTTCTTGGTGCGGAGGAAGGAACGGCTAATGAGAGCGGCTACCTCTTTATTCCAGATGGAAGTGGCGCACTAATGCGTTTTTCGGAACAACAATTAGCTTCATCTGCTCCTTATCAAGCGGCGATATACGGTGAAGATGTAGGGTTTACTAGAACAGTGACGAGTGAGGAAGAGAGCCGTACTAGAGAAGCCCAGCAAATTACCGTTCCTGTTTATGGCGTAACCCATGCTGCTAATCAGGATGCCTATGTCGGGGTGATTGAAGAAGGGCAGAGCTTTGCAGAGATATTGGCATATCCTTCGGGGGTGTCGACTGATTTTCATTGGATTACGGCGGAATATAACTATCGTTATCAATATTATCAACCGACTAGTCAAAGTATGAATGGTTATAACGTATTTCAGCAAGAAATGAATGGGTTTGATATTCAAGAAAAAATAACATTTTTAAGTAACGATGAGGCGAATTATACCGGCATGGCCAAGTCTTACAAAAATGATTTGCAAGAACAAGAACGTTTGCCAGAAGTAGAAGATACCGTTGATGTACGTCTAGAGTTTTTGGGTGGTGAAGTGAAAAGCGGTTTGATTTGGGATTCTGTCCAAGTGATGACCAGCATAAACGAATTGCCACAAATGGTCAATCGCCTGCAGCAACAAGACGTGACAGATATGCATCTTGTATACCGTGGATGGTCGGAAGGTGGATTGACGGGCGCACTGCCTCAAAAATTCCCGCTGGAAGATAAGCTAGGCAGCTCTTCTGATTTCGAAGAGGTGAATCAACAAATGGAGGAACAAGGTATCCCACTTTATTATTATACGGATTATACGAAGGCTTATGAAGGGGCAGGGGATTTTTCGGGGAGCACGGACATTGCTCGTAAAATCAATGCCGAACCTATCTTTGGCAATCAGCAAAGAGAATATTACTATTTAAATCCGGTAAAAACAGAGGAAATGATGGCAGCGGACCGTGAACAATATCAAGACCATCAAATGCATCAGTTAGCCATTGACACAACTGGGAACACCTTATTCTCAGATTTTAATTCTAACACGATCCGTTCCGCGTCTATTCCGCTGTATCAAGACATCTTCTCGCAATTAAAGGATACGATGGAATCGATCGCTTTGTACACACCGAATGATTATATGTTTCCTGTCATGGATCGTTATTTAGATGTTCCGATGTATTCATCTAACTATCAATTTGTAACGGATACCGTGCCATTCTTACAGATTGTGTTAAAGGGAGATGTCCCTTATTATGCATCTTTTGCTAACTTTCAATATAATCCAGAGGATGAGTTATTAAGAATGATCGAATACGGTGCTTATCCATCCTTTTATTTAACGTCAGAGCCGTCTCATGAATTAATGCACACACCTTCTAGTGATCTGTATACATCCCAATTTTCCGATTGGGAGGAGAAGATAGTCAACCAGTATAACACGATGAAGCAATCACTAGAGCCGGTGGCAGGAGAAGCCATTAACAAACATATCGTTCACGAAACAGGTGTTGTTGAGGTGCAGTATACCAATGGCATATCGATCTATGTGAATTATACGAATCAAGCAAAAGATATTCGTGGTGTGACGGTAGAAGCGAAAGGTTATCAAGTGGTAGAAGGAGGCGATCCTTCGTGAAACAGCTATCCTTAAAAAACAAAAAAAGTCTAATTGGTTATACTTTTATTCTGCCGTGGATTGTGGGGTTTTTGGTTTTCACAGCTTTTCCGTTTATTTATTCGTTGTTTTTAAGTTTCCAGCAAGTAAAGATTACACCAAGTGGGATTGTCACCACAAATATCCAATGGGAGAATTATGCATATGCCCTTAGCGCAGATCTAGAATTCACCCAAATTTTGTTACGATTTTTACGAGAATTAGTGATCTCGACACCGATTATTATCGTATTTGCCTTGATTATTGCCTTACTGTTAAATCAGCCGATTCGGTTTCGAACGTTTTTCCGAATGGTGTTCTTCTTACCTGTTATTATTGCCAGTGGCCCCGTTATTACGGATTTGATGGATCAGGAGGTTACATCGATTCCTGCGATAGAAGATTATGCGATCTTTGCTGCGGTATTGACGAATACAGAGGGTACACTGCAAACGATTTTGACTTATTTAATGGATAACCTGGTGATCATCTTATGGTATTCAGGGGTGCAGATACTCATCTTTTTGGCAGCACTACAAAAGATGGATCGACAAGTATATGAGGCTGCCAAAATTGATGGGGCCTCCAACTGGGAATGTTTTTGGATGGTGACATTGCCATCTCTATTCCCGATGATTCTAGTGAACTTAATTTATACGATTGTCACCTATTCCATCTTTGCACTTAATCCGGTAGTAGAACATATTCAAAATCATATGTTCGAGGTATCAACCGGCTTTGGTTATGCATCGGCACTTTCTTGGATTTATTTTGTCGTAATTACGATTGTCCTTGCTGTTGGAGCAGGAATTCTCATGATACAAGGAAGGAAAAATTATCGCTAAAAGGAGGGATTGGATGTCCCTAGCAAAACGAAATAAACAAGACAAGCGGCAAACGTATTATTCATTAGGGAAAGTCCGGAGTTTTTTCTTAGGTGCGCAAGGTAATCATGGTTTTTTGTTGAAGCTATCTGTCTATTTACTGTTAATCGGTATCGGATTTGTTTATTTGTATCCGCTCATCTATATGGGTTCCTATAGCTTGAAGTCATTGGAAGATTTATTAAATCCATTGATCAGCTGGATACCAACAGCCTTTTATTTCGATAATTACCTTACCGCTTTTCAAGTGTTAGATTTTTGGCCGACGTTGGCTCAAACATTATATGTAACGGTGATTCCTGCTGTGGCACAGACCGTTATTGCTGCGATCATTGGCTATGGTTTTGCCAGATTTGATTTTCCTTTTAAACGAATCTTCTTTGTGATTGTGTTGATTACGTTTATTATTCCACCGCAAGTATTGATGATACCAAGATATGTGTTCTTCAATGAATTAGATTTAATCGGCAGTATTTTTTCCTTTTTGTTACCGGCAGCTTTTGGGCAAGGGCTAAACAGCACCATTTTTATCCTGATTTTCTATCAATTTTTTCGTATGATGCCTCAAGCGTTGGAAGAGGCAGCTCATCTGGATGGGGCAGGGAATTTTCGGGTGTTTTTGACCATTGCTATTCCTATGGCTGTGCCGGCAATTATCATTTCCTTTCTCTTTTCTTTTGTATGGTATTGGAATGAGACGGCTTTGGCCAGTTTATACTTTGGTAACAGTTTAACGACATTGCCGGTTGAACTAGAGAAATTTAGTGATACCTTTAATGAAATGAGCAGCACGGAAACGAGTTCCAATGATATCAATGAAGGGATTAGTATGGCGGGAACGATGCTATCGATTTTACCACTATTAGTCGTCTACATCTTTACACAAAAATGGTTTATTGAAGGGGTGGATAGGTCTGGTATCACTGGTGAATAGAGGAATATCGTTTATTCCTCTCGCCACCCTTTGAAACGTTTAAACTTGCAGAATAATTTAGGAGGGATTATATGATTCAAACGGAATCTAGTATGGTGCATGTTGCAGTAAATCAACTTAATTTTTCTTTTTTAAACAGTGGAGATATTTACGAAATAACCAATCAATCGGTGCTACTTAATCAGTTGCGAGGAAATCCCATTGATGGATCTTTAAATCAGCTTTATTTACGCATTCATAAAGAAGACTCGATGACGTTCTATCCCTTATTAGGAATAGAGGCGAATCCGTCGGTTAGTTATGGAACAAATCTGGTTCGCTGGACAGGAAGTGTCGAAGGAATTACCTATCAGGTAAGCTTTATACTGACAGACGAAAATATCTGGTTTTGGGATGTCAAGCTGAATGGGAATGGACAGGAAGTTGATCTAATTTATGGGCAGGATGTCGGTTTGGCGGATAAGGGTGCCGTTCTCAATAATGAGGCCTATGTTTCCCAATATATTGATCATCACATTTTTGAAGAGGAAGAGAGCGGTTATGTTGTCTGTTCTCGCCAAAATCAAACCCAATCGACTGGTCATCCTTATTTACAGCAAGGAAGTCTTACCAAAACGGTGGGCTTTTCAACAGACGGCTTTCAATTCTTTGGTAAACGTTATAAGGAAACCAATCAGCCGGAAGCACTCTCACAAGCAAATCTAGCTAATGATGTATATCAATATGAATTTGCTTATGTCGCTTTGCAATCAGAAAAAGTCCGATTACAAGAAGAAGCACAATTTGTTTTTTATGGTTTATTTGAAGAAGACCATCCAGAGGCCGTTATGAAATTAGCGTTTCAAAACCGTATCTGGGAAGTATGGAATAAGTATGCAAAAGAAGATCTATCTACTTCCCATCAGTTGCCAGCTGTTAGCAAACAAGCGGATATCGGTGCACCTGTTCAGACGATACCGATGACAACGCTAGAGATCGAACAACGCTTTCCCAAACGTCATCAAGAGGAGCGGGAAGATGCTCAATTGCTATCTTTTTTTACCGATACGTATGAACATGTCGTCCTAAAAGAAAAAGAATTACTGGTTGAACGGCCGCATGGTCACATGATAATGTCTGGAAATAATCATCGCATCAAAGAGGATACCATGTGTACTACTTCTTGGATGTATGGCATCTTTAATGCCCAATTAGTGATTGGTAATTCTAGTTTTAATAAATTATTATCGAATGCAAGAAATCCATTAAACATCCAGAAAATATCTGGCCAAAGGATTTATGTAGAGTTGGACGGGGAATTTTGCTTATTGACGCTGCCATCCCTATTCGAAATGGGCTTTAACTATGCGCGTTGGTTTTATAAAACAAAAGAGGAAATGTTTATCATCACTAACTACACCAGCGTTGATCATGCAGAAGTGGTATTAACCATGGAAACTCAAAGTGGAAGAAGTTACCGTTATCTAGTCACCAATCAATTGGTTATGCACGCCAATGAAGGAGAAGTTTCTTATCAGGTCAAACAAGAAGAAAACATCGTGACGATAACTGCAGATAGGCAAGCAATGAATGCGGAGGTTTACCCGCAATTAAACTATCGTCTTCAATTAAACGGTACAGGATATCAATGGCTGGATTCAAAGAGACTGGCTACACATCATTCGTTTCAGCCGGAAACGGTTCAAATCTATCAACTAGAACCAACAAATGCCTGGCAATTAACGATCCAAGGTAGTTTAAAAGGAGAACAGTCATCCGAACGAGCAGCCGATTGGCAAACGGAAACAGAGCGTTATCGTGCGTATTACCAGCAAATCATGAATCAGTTTCAATTAACAACGCAAGCGGGTATGACCGAAGAATTAAATAAAATGAATGCGACTGCCTGGTGGTATACCCATAATATGCTGGTGCATTTTTCTTCTCCACATGGCTTGGAACAGTATAGTGGTGCGGCTTGGGGAACGAGGGATGTATGTCAAGGTCCTTTCGAATACTTTATGGCCACACAGAACTTTGCAACGGTTAGAGAGATTATTAAAACCGTTTACCAGCACCAATTTCACGAGGATGGTAATTGGCCACAGTGGTTTATGTTTGATAACTATTATACGATTCAGGCTGGGGAAAGTCATGGTGATATTATTGTTTGGCCATTAAAGGTTGTTGGGGATTATCTAGCGGCTACGGAGGATTTTGGACTGCTGGAAGAGCGTGTACCTTACACTTGTAGAGATGAAGGCTTCCAACCGACAGATAAACAAGCAACCATCTGGGAACATATGGAGAAGCAGATACAGTATATACAAGATCATTTTTTACATGACACTTTCCTCTCATCCTATGGTGACGGGGACTGGGACGATACACTGCAACCAGCTAATGCCCAATTAAAACAAAATATGGTGAGCAGTTGGACGGTTGCTTTAACCTACCAATCCTTTAGTAAGCTGGCAACTATTCTCCGAGAAGTGTATCCAAAAAGAGCTCAGCAACTAGAAATGTTAGCTCAAGGGGTTGCTGGTGATTTCCGAAAATACATGTTAACGACACAGGTTATACCAGGTTTCCTCTATTTGGAGGAACCAGATCAACCGAAACCAATGCTGCATCCGCAAGATCAAAGCACATCGATTGATTATCGTTTATTACCAATGCAGCGCAGTATGATTAGTGAATTATTCAGCAAAGAAGAGGCAGAAGCCCACTATCAATTAATCAAAACCTATTTGTCATTTCCTGATGGTGTGCGTCTTATGAATCGCCCTGCTTTCTATATGGGAGGGATAAGCAGACACTTTAAACGGGCAGAACAAGCGGCTAATTTTGGCCGGGAGATAGGCTTGCAATATGTTCATGCCCACATTCGCTATGTAGAGGCAATGGCCAAATTAGGTAAAAAAGAAGAAGTGTGGAATGGCCTGCAAGTGATTAATCCGATACAAATTCAAACACAAGTACCTAATGCAGAACGTCGGCAAAGTAACAGCTATTTTAGCAGTTCGGATGGAGCTTTTCACACGCGTTATGAGGCACAAGCCGATTTTGATCAATTAAGGCATGGGGAGAAGAAAGTGAAAGGCGGCTGGCGTATTTATTCTAGCGGTCCAGGGATTTATATCAATCAGCTGATTTCCCATTGTCTCGGTATTCGTATCGAGCACAGGCAGCTTGTCATAGATCCCGTCTTAGAGGAACGATTAAACGGTTTAATTTTTCACTTTGAATTATACGGAAAAAAAATAGCGTTCATCTATCATTTAGGAGCCCAGGAAAACAGAATAGAGATCAATCAGCAAAAGATAGACCATCTGTCAAACGTTCACAATCGCTATCGAGAAGGTGGATTTATTATTCCAGAAGAAACATTGGAAGCCTATTTACAGGAAGAAGAAAATACGATTGCTATTTATCACAGCGCTAAGTGTCCGTAAGTTTTCCTGCTGTAAAAGCGTTAATCGATAAAGAGTATGGAAAACAACGGACCCTAAACATCCTGATAAGTCTCGCTTTATTTACCATAGTGGTTACTTACGAATAGAAACATGAAAGGAGCAATGCAATGCTGTTGTTAGTTACAAAACGCTTCATCGTTATGGCTCTGTCACTAGGTATGATGAGTATGCTGATCAGTAGTTGTTCGGTATCGGCCCCAACAGAACAGCAGCAAACGGAAAAAACACTGCCAGATATCCTAGAGCAAGAAAGTGAGCTTAGTTTTACGTTTTTTTGGGAAGAAGTAAATAACAACAAACAAAGCAAGGGCTATGGTCTGATTAGAGACCGGGCTCCCAGTAATCCAGATTTATCAAGTGTAGCTTCTACTGGTTTTGGTTTAACCGCTATTCCTATTGCGGTAGAAAGGGGTTGGATCAGTAAAGAAGAGGCGATAGATAGGGTGAATGGAACATTGGATACTTTGTTGCAGCGGGCAGATCACGTAAATGGTGTGTTTTATCACTTTTTAAATATGGAGGATGCCACCAGAGCAGGCAACAGTGAAGTTTCCATTATTGATACCGCTTTGCTAGTTAGTGGTGCGTTAACGGCGGGTGAGTATTTCGGTGGGGATATAAGTGAAAAAGCAGAAGATATCTATAAGCGAGTGGATTGGGAATGGTATCGTAATCCGAACACCAATCAGTTTTACATGTCTTATTCGCCTGAGGAGGGCTTTTCCGGAGCATGGGATTTTTACGCAGAACAGCTCATTCTTTATGTATTAGGAGCTGGTTCTCCTACGCATCCTACGAATCCAGAGATGTTTTACGACTTTACACGTGAACAAAAGGCATATGGGGATGGGGAACCATTTATTCATTCTTGGTTTGGCTCCATTTTTACGCATCAGTTTTCGCATGCGTGGTTTGATTTTAGGGGGCTCCTGGATCAAGAAGGGGTGGATTGGTTTGCTAATTCGATCGAGGCCTCAAAGGCAAGTCGTTCTTTCTCCATCGATCATGCCGAGCAGTTTCAGACATTTGGTCCAACTGCCTGGGGATTAACAGCCAGTGATGGTCCGGACGGTTACAAAGGAGAGTATGGCTCTAGTCCGTCTGGAGGCGATAATAGTGCTCATTTTACCGATGGAACGATTCCACCTTCTGGAGCGGCAGGCTCGATTGTCTTCACTCCTGAGGCCTCCGTGGAAGCACTAGAACACTATGCTACGATTTCGGAGCTATGGGGAGAGTATGGGTTTTATGACGCCTATAATCTTGATGTCAACCCGGCATGGTTCGCCTCTGATGTGATTGGTATTAATAAAGGAATCACCTTGTTGATGATCGAAAACTATCGCAGTGCATTGGTTTGGAAATGGTTTATGCAGAATTCGTATGTCCAACAAGGGATGGAGCGCATCGATTTAACGGAAGAATAATAATGGAAAGGAAGTGGGAACATGATAGAAGTCAAAGAGAAACAGATCCTGATTGATGGCAAAGCCGAGATCATTATGAGCGGAGAAGTGCATTATTTCCGCTTAGATCGCTCCGAATGGCAAGATCGTTTGGATAAGTTAAAAAAGGCTGGTTGTAATGCCGTTGCTAGTTATGTACCGTGGATTTGTCATGAAGAAGTAGAAGGGGTGGTCGACTTAACCGGTACGACCAGACCGGAATTAGATTTGCAAGGATTTATCGATCTGTGTGCGGCCAATGATTTGTATTTTTTCTTACGACCTGGTCCTTTTATTATGGCAGAAATGCGTAATGAGGGTATTCCAGATTGGTTGATTGAAAAGCATCCAGAAATCGTCCCGGTTACATGGGATGAAAAGAAGACATTAGCAAAAACGTTAGATTATACAGCACCTGCCTTTTTGAAGTATACAAAAAAATGGTATGAACAGGTTATGAAGGTTGCTGCACCGCGGATTCAGCCAAATGGTGGAAATATTATTGCTTTGCAGCTGGACAATGAGGTGGGCATGTTGTCGTGGGTCAGTAATTCCCCGGATTTGACAGATAACAATATCGATCATTTGATCGAGTGGTTGCATACAACCTATGACAGAGAGGAATTAAAGACGCGTTATCCCTTTACCCTAGACAAGGAGGGCCCCAACTATCAGGCTATCCGTTCGCCTGAGCAATCCTATCAAGCTAGTTTGCATCATGATTTGGGATATTATATGCGCCATCGTTTTGCTCGCTATGTTGCGGAGTTAAGGAAATATGCAGAAACCTACGGGGTAAAGGATATCCCATTTGTTGTCAATATACACGGTATGGGCGGGGGAAGAGCCTTTACCTTTCCCATTGGCATTAGTCAATTATACGAATCCTATACACAAACGGAAGGCTATTTATCAGGATCTGATATCTATTTTGGCGATTTGAATATGGAAACCTTTCAAGATTTGTATTTGATTAATGCCTTTATGGATGCCGTACATCGAGAAGAACAGCCGCTAACCTCGGTTGAATTTAATTGTGGCGATGGCAATTTTGGCAACAACTTTAGCGGACGTGTTGATCCCTCTGCCACTGATTTTAAGGCCAGAATGTGTGTGGCACAAGGGAATCGGCTGCTTAATTATTACTTGATGACAGGTGGGAGAAACTATCGCTTCCAAAACAAGAAACATGATGGAAATGATCGTATTGCTCACACCGGTGAACGACATGGATTCGCTGCACCAATTAGTCCAGAAGGAAAATTGAATTATACGTTTCCGCGAATGGCACGATCGATCGGAGCGATTAGAGCGGTTTCCGATAAACTCGCAGCCATGAAAGAAGAACGCGACGACGTAAGCTTTGCCTTTATTCCCGACTATTATATGACGGAATCTTGTTATCCAGATAGTTTCCAAATGAGATCGATGTATCAGAACCTGCAAGAACACCGGGCCCATGCAGCTTGGGAGAATATGGCGAGAGCTATGTTGCTTGCCGGTTACCGTTTTGGTGCTACCGATATGCAACATAAGCCGCTAGAAGTAACAACGACACCTGTGCTTGCGTTACCATCGGCAAGCTATATGTCACTTGCCATTCAAGAAAAGTTAGTGCTCTTTCTGCAACAAGGCGGCTCCATCCTGTTGTACGGCGAAGTGCCACGTTATGATATGGAAGGAAATAGCTGTGAGTTATTGGCAAAGGCACTTGGTGTGCAACACAAAACGATGCATCATGCCAGTCAAGATTTCGCCTTATCTGTTTATGGAGATGGATGGGCGAGAAAACAAGCAGAAATTCGCGTTCCTAAGGCACAAGCATTTACGTTTGATCGAGAAGTAGAACCTCTATTTCGTGTATACGGCAGTGATGATATTTGTGGGTTTGAATGTCAGGCAGGTGCAGGCAAAGCAATTATTATGGCCACACCTTATGTATGTGATTTGCCCTTGTTTACGCAGGCATTGAAACGTTTAGGAGCAAAAGCGAAGTTAACGCATGATGGCGCAGAACACGGTATCTTTATGACTTCCACCAGCAATAAGCAGCAGGAAACCTTTCTACATCTTCTGAATTTAGACGGTTTTGATAAAGAGATTCATATCAAGTATGAAGGAGAAAAACTGTTTGATGGGCGAACGTTATCGATACAAGCAAAAGAAGGTGTGATGCTGCCGATCAATATCGAACTAGGCAATATCAAGATAAAGTATGCAACAGCTGAGATTAGTAAGATAGGGGAGCAGCAGCTAGTGTTTCGGCTGACACAGCCCCAAGATATTATCGTATTAGAAACCGAGCGTTCTGTTCTTCCTAGTGAAGATTATGATGTGCATACCGAAGGCAACACACACTATCTTTTATCTAAAAAACATGCCAAAGTGGACGATGACTTCATTGTTACGTTTTCGGATGAGTAGAGCGTCTTGCATGGGACGGTGCTATTCCCATCCACTTTTTAAACATGCGGTTAAAATAAGATTGATCACAGTAGCCTAGATATTCTGCTACCTCCTTAACAGACATATTCGTTGTGGTCAGCAGGTTATGGGCCGCATTAATCCTTGTTTGGTGCAGATACTGGATCGGCGTCATTCCCATGACCTCTTTAAATAAAACCGTCACATAATTGGGCGTGACGTCGACCAGTTCTGAGAGTTCTTCAATAGTGACATGGCTGCGGAAATGATATAGCAGATGGTTTTGCATTTTACGTACAACCACTTCTTTAGCAGGAGAAGCATTTTGTTCAAACCGTTCTTGGGCAATGAAAAATAATAATTCTCTGATTAACTGTTGCGATAACTGTTGATAATAAGCGCGTTTGCCTAGCCATTGCACATATAAAAAAGAAAGTCGCTGTTCATAATAGGCCATGTTTCTTGGGCGATAGGAAAAGAATTGCCCCTTTTGTGGAAAGGGGAGTTCTTCCTGCTCGATCTCACATAGCAACGTATATTTCGTATGATTGATACTAGGCGCACTTTTCCAAGAACGATAAACATCGTCTGGAATCCAAAGAAAATCACCTGCTGTTAATATAATTTGTTCGTCATTGATAATATAATGGACTTCTCCCTCTGTGACAAAAACGATGGTATACAAACCACGTGCTTTCCCTGTATGCCAATGAGGGGCGATGTCATGATAGATGCCTTCGACTTGTATCATTTTTGAACACTCCTATGATTTAATCGATGAATTATACAAATATATTGATTTTGTTTATGGTGATTATAACATGAATATCATATAATTTGTTTTAAGAAGTTCACAATAAATAGGATAGTACAAGAAATGAATTATCCAAAGGAAGGGTGAAGAGAAAAATGAAGATTTTGTATATTGATGTAGATTCATTAAGACCAGATCATTTGGGAGCTTATGGGTATCATCGGAACACCTCCCCAAATATCGATCGGATTGCTGCAAACGGGGTGCGATTTACCAATTACTATGCCTCAGACGCACCATGTGCACCGTCCAGGAATGCCCTATTTAGTTCTCGATTTGGTATTCATACTGGCTCTATTAATCACGGTGGGTTAGACGCAGATACCCGGCCAATCGGGAGTGATCGACCATTTAATCATCACCATACACCTTATCAGGCGTGGGTAGAAGATTTGCGTTTTAAAGGTCATCATACCGCCATGATTAGTCCATTCCCAGGGCGCCATGCGAAATGGAATGTATTGGAAGGGTTTCTTGAAATGCATGATACTGGGAAGCATGCTGGAGAGACGGCAGGAGACGTATCCAAGCAGGCAGTCAATTGGCTTCAAAGTACAGGGGTGGAGAAAGATGACTGGTTTTTGTATCTCAATTTTTGGGATCCACATACACCATATCGCACCCCGGAAGACTATGGTAATCCTTTCAAAGACGACCCTGCTCCAGAGTGGTTAACAGAGGAGATTATCCAACAACAACGAGACAGTTTTGGACCAATGAGTGCCAGAGAATTACCTAGAGGGGATCAATGGCCAAACTTACCAGATGAAATCCGCCATCCGGAAGATTTTAAACGTTGGATTGATGGGTATGATACAGCCATCAAACACGTCGATGACCATATCGGTCTTTTATTAGATACCTTGGAAGAGAATGGCATGCTAGAAGAAACGATCATTATTCTTTCGGCAGACCACGGGGAGAATCAAGGAGAGCTGAATGTATATGGAGATCATCAAACGGCTGATCATATCACGAGTCGTATCCCATTAATTATCAGTGGACCATCCTTTAAAAAGGGACATGTCGATGAAGATTTTCACTATCAAATCGATTTAGGACCAACATTAACCGAGTTTGTTGGCATGGAATCTAGTGAAAGAAGAGACGGTAAAAGCTTTTTGCCTGCTATTACAACGGGAGACTCGGCAGGTCGCCCCTATTTAGTAGTGAGTCAAGCAGCTTGGAGCTGCCAACGCAGTGTGCGTTTTGACCAATGGATCTTGATTCGTACCTATCACGACGGTTTAAAGGATTTCCCTAACCTCATGCTTTTTAACGTCGAGGAAGATCCACATGAAACGAATAATCTAGTCGATCAAAGGCCAGAAATTGTAGCAAAAGGATTGCGCCTGTTGGATGAGTGGGTAGCAGAGCAAATGGCAATCTCTGATTCGCCAACAGATCCTATGTGGAGCGTTATTCAAGAAGGTGGCCCTTATCATACAAGAGGAAATCTTCATTCCTATGTCGAAAAGCTGCAAGAACAAGGCAGACACGAAGCAGCCAATCGCCTGCTTAGCAGACATTAGAAAAACGCGCATTCACTCCAACAAAGAGTGAATGCGTTCGTTATAAAAAAATGAATCTTACAAAAATTAGACATGAATAAAGGGGTAAATCAGGTATGGAAGAAACAACTGCGTATTATCGTCACTTACCAAAACAGGTTCAAGCATTTGTCGACCAGCAATATAAGGATGCCTTTCAGCTAATCAACGCTTCTCGTCATCCAGAAACAGGGTTGTATGCGGATAGCTATATGACGTTTGGTCAGAATCCTGATCACCGTTGTTCGATTGCAGCAACAGGTGTCGGTTTAATCAGTCTTTGTATAGCCGATCAAGAGGAATGGGATCCTCAGGCTGCGACGAAAGCGCTTAGTACACTACAGACAGTTTTAGGAAAACGAAAAGGATGCCAGGTAGCTCGCGATGCACAAACTGGTTTCTATGCCCATTTTGTCGATATGGAAACAGGTGAAAATATCCGTTCCGAGTTTTCTACGATTGACACGTCACTATTAGTCGCCGGAGCGTTGTTTGCAGGTAACTACTTTGAGGCATCTGTTCCAGCTATCAAACAACTGGCGCTTGAATTGCTCCACGAGATCGATTGGTCGGTGATTGTTGCTGATCTTGCTACCGGATCGATTCATATGGTGGTGGAAGAAGGGCAAGGAAAATTACCACTGCCCGCCTTTAATGAATATGTGCTTGCTGCCTACTTGGCCTTGTTGGCTCAACCAGATGATGAGAATATTCAGGCGTTATGGCACCATTTTAGTGAAGAAAAGATAAAAGATTTACCGCACACGTCTTATCGTGATATTCCAGTGCTAACTGATACAAACGGAGGGGCGACTACATTTCTTTCTTCGTTCGTGCATCAATTTCCTTTTTATTTGGTACCTGAGTATGCAACGAGTGACGTCTATCGTCATTATTTTGAGAATGCCTGCCTTGCCGATCGATTAAAATGGAAAGAGCTGTCTGACGTTCCTTCTTATGTTTGGGGATATGGCGCAGGTTCTAATGATGGCTTACATGGCGGTTATCATGCCGATAAAATAAACAATGCACCAGGTGATATCGCCTCGGCTTATATTGTAGCTGGTTTTTTACCGGTATACCCTGCAGGTGTTTATGATTTGTTTGCCGTGTACGAGCAGCATATACCATATAATAAAGACCATGTCGATCCTGGTTTACGTTCGGCTTATCGATTTGGCTTGCACCGTTATTCATTTTGGCATTTGGATGAAGGTACGCGCTGGTACCCAGAGAAGGTTACGTTGATTGACTGGAGTTCGATGCTCTATGGATTGGCTGCGTTTAAGCGTGGAATGGGTTTCTTTGCTGATAAGGTGAAATTGTAAATGTGACAAAGGTGCTTAGGTGAAAAAATAGATGTTATCGCAATAAGTATGGAAAACGAAAGCAGTGTATCGTTTGATGAGCACTGCTTTTTTTGCTTAGATATGCTATTCTAAAAGGGCAATGATCGGAGGTGAAGAATGTGTCGATATCGATTGGCTTAACAGGGTGGGGAGATCATCACTCCTTATATCTCACACCGGAAGAGCGACAAAGCAAACTATATACATACAGTGCCCATTTTCCCGTCGTAGAAGTAGATAGTTCCTTTTATGCTGTACAACCAACCACTAATTATCAAAAATGGGTGGAAGAAACACCAGAGGCCTTTCGTTTTGTAATTAAAGCGACGCAAAACTTAACTGGTCATGATCGAAAACCCCGTACGAATAAAGAAATGAAACAATTGGTGGAAGAATTCAAACAATCGATTGTCCCCGTAAGACAGGCCAATAAATTAAAAGCTGTGTTGTTTCAGTTTCCGCCGTGGTTTAATCTAAAGGCCAATAATATTCAAAAAATAAAAAAACTAAAGGAATGGATGGGGGAAATCCCCCTTGCGATTGAATTTCGCAATCAAACATGGTTTACTGAGGAGTCACGAGAGCAGACCATTACATTTCTACAGACACTGGGCGTTACTCATGTGATTTGCGATGAACCACAAGCGGGAGAAGGATCTGTTCCATTGGTGTTGGCGACAACCAATGACCATGTACTCATTCGCTTTCACGGGCGAAATATACACGGTTGGAATAATCATGGACAGGAGAATTGGCGGGAGGTTCGTTTTTTATATCGCTATAACGAACAGGAGTTAATGGAGTGGGTCGAGCACATTCGGCAATTACAGCAGCAGACAAAAGATATAACCATTCTATTTAACAATAATTCCGGTGGAGATGCTGCTGATAATGCCAAACAATTCATTGACTTGCTAGGTATTCAATATCAGGGACTCCATCCAAAGCAGATGGATCTTTTTGACTTATGATAGAGGCTGTTCAAGGGGGAACTACGCCGCCTTGAACTTTATCATTGCACGGACATGGCAATTATCGTCGCGAGTTCAGCTATATGTTTAACAGGATATCGTGGTTCTAACCGACGGGCCCTGTTAGTTGAATTTTTGGAACATGCCATTATAGTGCTTCTACTCTTTTGGCACCTAAGTATCGTTCTGTCCAATAGCTGTTACTTAATTCGCTGATCTGCACACCATTCGAAGAACCGGCGTGGATAAACTGGCCATTCCCAACATAAATACCAGCATGGGAGGGGCCGGATTGATAGGTCTCAAAAAAGACAATGTCTCCTACGGATGGTTTTTCTACTTGGCTGGTGGCGTTCCACATTTCACTAACCGTTCTTGGCAGGCTAATATCAAGCTGTTGGTAGACATATTGTAAATAGCCGCTGCAATCAAATCCATCGGTTGACGTCCCGCCCCATACATATGGTATCCCGATATATTGTTTCGCAATAGCGACGGCATCGGCAGGCGGGGCACTTTCGACTTCTACCATTGTTTCTGCTTCAGCTGGTGGTTCTTCTTCGGATGAGCTATTTTCCTCTGTCTCTGGTAGGGTTTCCTCTTCTATCTGTGTGTCCGTATTCCCTTGCGCTTCCTCGTTTGCAGCAACCGTCTCTGCTGTCTCCACAGATTCTTGTGGTGGCTCTAGCTCTGATTCGGGTTCTGGCTCGACTTTTTCCACGTGAAGAATTTCTTGACCGCTATCTTGTTTATATGCCGTAACCGCCTGCTCAGATAGCGGACCATAGATTCCATCCAATTCTGCTTGATAATAACCCAAATAAAAAAGAGCTTCCTGAACCTCTTTAATTTGTTTGCTTTGTTCTCCTTGCTCGAACTCCAGCTCATTTGACCTCAAGATATTATGGTAATAGGATTCTTCTTTTTCTAAAATAGCTTGAACGGTATCCTCATCTGCTTTACCATTAGAGGGAAGCACTTGTTCATCCTGAAATTTTTTGACGGCATATTCCGTCAATAGACCATATTCTCCATCTATGGTATCTTCGTAGTAATTTAATTTCTTCAATTTGTGCTGCAGGATGCGCACGGCTTGATGTTGCACACCATAGTGTAACTCCTTTGTTTGTTCTAATAGCTGGTTCTGCATGAATGGGTAGGCATCCACATAGAACGCAAATGGCTGGCTAAAGGCAAAGCTGTAGGCAACAGAGTGTTTCACTACGAGTGATAGTTGATCTTGTAACAACACAAATCACCCCTTAAAAAATTACTTACTTAGGGCAAATTTATGTTAAAATAAATAGAATATGTGTAGTTAATGATTTTGTTACTTTTTTGTAATACTTTATAGTGTGTGTTCAAACACTTGGAACATGTATTTAGAGAAAGGAAGAGTAAAAGATGTCTACGAACGAGCAACAATACATAAATCTTTGTCAGAAAATATTAACAGAAGGCATGAGAAGAGAGGATCGTACCAAGACGGGGACACTATCGATTTTTGGCCACCAAATGCGCTTTGATTTAGCGGAAGGCTTTCCCTTATTAACGACCAAGAAAGTTCCATTCCGTTTAATAGTTAGTGAATTACTTTGGTTTATTAAGGGAGATACGAATATTCGCTATTTATTACAGCACAATAATAATATCTGGAATGAATGGGCCTTTAAAAATTGGATAGAAAGCAGCGACTACCACGGGCCGGATATGACTGACTTTGGAAATCGATCCCTTGCTGATCCCTCGTTTAAAAAGGTGTACGAGGAACAAATGACCCTTTTTAAGGAAAAAATCCTGGCAGATGATGATTTTGCCAAACAATACGGTGAGCTGGGATCGGTATATGGCAAACAGTGGCGCGCTTGGCAGACAAGCAGAGGGGAAACGATTGATCAATTAAAAGAGGTTATCGAATCGATCAAGCATTCTCCTTACTCCAGAAGGCATATTGTATCTGCCTGGAATCCAGAAGACTTGCCATCGATGGCGTTACCACCTTGTCATACCATGTTTCAATTTTACGTAGCAGATGGCAAGTTAAGCTGTCAATTATATCAACGAAGCGCTGATACCTTTTTGGGAGTACCCTTTAATATTGCCAGCTACGCCTTGTTAACGATGATGATCGCACAGGAATGCGGCTTGGAGCGAGGAGAGTTTGTTCATACACTTGGTGATGCTCATATTTATGCCAACCATCAAGAACAAGTTCAGCAGCAATTAGAACGTGAACCACGTTCGCTGCCAAATGTGGTGATCAACCAACACAAATCCATCTTTGATATGGAAATCGAGGATATCCAACTAGAAGGATATGATCCACACCCAGCAATTAAGGCACCCATTGCCGTATAGGAGGTAAACTATGATTTCATTATTATTTGCAATGAGTAAAAATAGGGTAATTGGCAAGGATCAACAGCTGCCCTGGCATTTACCGAAAGATTTGAAATTTTTCAAAGACAAAACATTGGGACAAACGGTGATCATGGGAAGAAAGACGTTTGAGTCCATGAATGCTCCCTTACCTAAGCGCCATAATATTTTATTGACGACAAAAGAAGTGGACCAGCCTGATGGTTACGATGTCATTCATTCGATAGATGATATTCAGGCACTGGAGGCGCAAGATCCAACGAAGGAATGGTTTGTGATTGGTGGTCAAGAAGTGTATCGAAAAGCATTAGCATTTGCCGATCGTATCTATATGACTTTGATTGAAGAGGAATTTGAAGGGGATACCTTTTTCCCAACATTTGATGAAAGTAAATGGGAGATCACCTCCAAAGAAAAAGGGATCAAGGACGAAAAGAACCCCTATGACTATTATTTTATCCAGTATGATCGAAAAAAGTCGCAATAAATGTTGTGTTATTACAGACAAGCAGGTAAAATCATGTTAAGATAAGAGGTAATGAAATTCTATACAAAAGGGGAGTAGCTGTCATGCTATCATCAATTGGTATTCCCGGATTGATTTTGATTTTAGTCATTGCTTTAGTGATCTTTGGTCCAAAGAAACTACCAGAAATTGGTAAAGCTACTGGTGAAACGTTGCGTGAATTCAAGAAATCAGCACGTGATTTGACGGACGATCAACAAGATCAAAAAGAAAATAAATGATAAGCCATTAATCGAGGTGAAGATCGGATGTTATCAAACATTGGCTTTCCAGGTTTATTTTTAATCCTTATTGTTGCCTTAATCATTTTCGGACCATCGAAACTCCCGGAAATAGGCAAAGCGGTCGGAAGTTCCTTACGAGAGTTCAAAAAGGCAACCAATGATTTACTTCGTGAGGATAAAAACAATTCAGAACATAAGTAGAGCGAGAAGGGCTGTCAACACGTTCGTAAGTGACAGTTCTTTTTTGTGGGATAGAAAGACAAAGCGTTTGTTTTAATAAATGGAACAGCTTTATATGTAGGAAGGAACGTTGCCCATGACGCAAGATAATGCAACATCAACGGAAAAAGAAATGGGGTACTTAGACCATTTTGCAGAATTGCGAAACCGGCTGTTATGGACTGCCGTTGTCTTTATCGTTTTTTTTATTGTCGGTTTTTATTTCGAGAGCCATATTCGTGCATTCTTTTTACAAGATATAGATATTAACTTACACTTAATGGCGCCAGAAGAAATGCTCTGGATTATCATTATGATTGCTTTTTTGGTTGCCTGTACCATCACGTTGCCATTTCTATGTGTGCAAATTTGGCTGTTTGTGAAACCAGGATTAACGAGACATGAACAACGGACAACGGTTTGGTATATTCCCGTTATCTTTCTTTTGTTTCTTGGCGGTTTGGTGTTTGGTTATTTTATCTTTATTCAGTTAATCTTGCCATTTGTATTATCACTTAATGATGGTATGTTTGATACGGTATTTACGGTAGAGAGATATTTTCGCTTTATGTTTCGAGTAGTCTTTCCGTTTGCGATCTTTTTTGAAATACCTGTTATTACGATGTTTTTGACTAGTTTAGGCATGGTAACGCCAAAATTCTTAAGCAAAACGCGAAAGTATGCCTATTTTATCTTGATTATTATCGGAACGATGATTTCACCGCCAGAGTTTATCACACAAATTGTTGTTGCCATACCACTTATCGTTTTATATGAAATCAGTATTATGCTCTCCCGCATGATCTATCGCAGAAAAGAGAGGCAGCGGCAAGCGTTTATGAAGGAAGGTGAATGATCATGAAGTCTTTTTATCATTTTATGATGCGCTATCGCGGTAATAAACAGCTGGATGATGCACGTAAGCTAGCAGATTGGATGTTCTATGAATCAGGTTTTCCTAAACATTCGAAAGATTATCATGAGATTAGCGAATTTATGGAGTGGCATGCTCCGTTTCCATCTGCCGTAGCAACTTTTGATCAATTATGGAATGAATACGAGGAACAAGAAAGGCCTTGAGCGGGAATGCTCATGGCTTTTTTTAAAAGATAAAAAAGCATAAAACCATTGATATAATAGGGTTTGGGACGATTTGACCTTGAATGAACCAGAGTACCAATAAGATGGATTATGTAAAGTAATAAGAAATTCCAAGTAATCATGTTGAACGTTTTTAATGTGCTAGGAAAAATAATGCTCCCTCCTAACAATTATCGCAATCCCTTCGACAGTTCTCGATTCTTCTTATATCAAGAAGAATAATTTGAATCTATAGTAAACTAATAGCTAAAAAAAAGGTATAATAGTTTTAACCTCTATTGATGGTTTATTTGAAAAGGAGAGAAATTGACAAAGGGGATTATACGGATCATGAATAAAAAAAAGGTAATGATTATTCTGCTATTCCTATTATTTCTCACTGGCCTACGACTTCTATGGTTTGCTTTTGTTGAGACAGGAGAGTCCAGTCCAGTTTTAATTCAAGAAGGTCATGGACACATTCAAGAGCAAAACGCGGAAAAGTCAGAGATTTTTCAACTTGAAGGAGAGTGGGAATTTTATCCTGAACAAATAATTGATCCAGAGAAAGTAGAGGATGGAGCAGCATTTCAAAATAAAAAATATACCGTATTCCCGGATCAGTGGTTTTCCTATATAGATAATCAAGCATTCTCCTCAGGCACCTTTCGCATGCAAGCTAGCCTTGATGAAAGTTTTGTGGATCAACCGTTAGCGATTTATATACCAAGGATCCCCTCGGCTAATCATATATATATTAATGGAGAACTGATAGGGAAATCAGGGAATCCATCTATGCTTCGAGAAAGCTTTGTAGCAAATACTTTGCCGTACTATATTATGTTTCAGGTGCATTCACCTGATTTGGATATCGTAGTGCAGGCAAGTGATGATGGCAGAGTATCTAATTTTGGTATACAACCACTCTTATTTGGTTTCACAGCAGATATTCAGCATACCTATCAAATGAATATGCTGTGGAAGGGAATCGTTTTGATTTTTATGCTACTTCTTTTCATTGCAGCTGTTCTCTTATTTTGTATGCAATATAAAACGAAATTAGCATTCTATTTCGGTTTGTTGATGATGAGTGCTTCTCTCATGATTTTGTTTGACCCAGATGGAGCCCCTTTATTATCGCTTTTTATCGATGCTACTATACGATCAAAAATAATATTCTTAATACATATTTCCATTGCAACCTCTTTATTGAAATTTATAGAATATTTTTTGCCAGGCTATTTTCCTGCGTTGATTTATCGAATGGTTACAACGATGTATCTGCTATATGGTTTACTGATTATCCTATTACCTATTTCTATTATTTGGGAATATCAATTCTTACTTGGTATTGTGTATTTTAGTTGTCTTTCTATAATTATTACGCAGATTGTTAAAGCGAATTTAGCTGGAGAACCGAATACATTGTTACTGATACTAGCTGCTATCGCCGTATTAAATAGTATTATATGGTCTACATTAAAGCATGAAAAAAATATGATAATGAATTTTTACCCTTTTGACCTCTTCATTGCTTTGTTGCTGTTTGAGTTATTCTGGATTTGCATGTTTTTAAAACATGTAAGGGATGTAGAAGAAAAGAATACCAAATTGCAGTTAGCAAATAAAAGCAGAGATGACTTTTTAGCTAATACCTCCCATGAAATGCGAAATCCATTACATAGTATGATGCATATCGCGCAATATGTGTTGGATAACCCAGCAAATAAAATCACCAATAAAGATCGTGATGACCTTCTCTTATTAATACAGGTAGGAAGAAGAATGTCGATGCTCATTAATGATTTAATTGATCTGTCCCAATTAAAGGAACATCACTTACGATTGGATAAAAAGTCTGTTGATCTTCATGTGCAAATGAAGATGGTTTTGGATATGTTAACGCATGTAGTGGAAGGGAAACCATTACAAATTATAAATCGGGTTGATCCATCCTTTCCTTTATTAGATGCGGACGAAAATCGTTTGAATCAAATATTATTGAATCTTTTACATAATGCCATTAAATTTACTGATGAAGGTACCATTATGGTTCGATCACATGTAGCAAATGATATGGCAGTGATAGAAGTTATTGACTCAGGAGAAGGTATTGAAGCCGATAAGATAGAAAAAATCTTTTTACCATATGAACAAATCATTACAGAATATAATGCCTATCATTCCGGAACAGGGATTGGCTTAGCAATTACGAAGGAACTGATTGAATTACAAGGTGGTACCATTGATGTAGAATCAGAGTTAGGAAAAGGCACCACATTTCGTTTTACACTTGATTTATATCAAGGAAAAAGGGAGAACCTAGAGAATTTAGAAATTCCTACAACAGAAATCATTATGCCAGAAGGGTTGGAGGATGCATCACCTGCTGCTAGTAATCAGAAGCACTTTAAGTTATTACTCGTAGATGATGAAAAGATCAATTTAACTGTGGTATCTAAAATATTAGATCAACATCGGTATGAAATTACTTTTGCTAATAATGGGGAGGAAGCATGGCATTATATCAATAACCAACGATTTGATTTAGTAATAAGTGATGTGATGATGCCAGGCATATCAGGATTTGAACTAACAAGAAAAATAAGAATAAAACACAATTTATCAGAACTGCCAATCCTTTTACTTACTGCTAGAGCACGAGCAGAAGATTTAGAGGCAGGTTTTAAAGCGGGAGCTAATGATTATGTTGTGAAACCTATTGAACCATTAGAATTACGGGCAAGAGTACAGGTACTTACAGACCTAAAAGAAGCTATCTCCGATCGATTAAGTATGGAAGCTGCATGGTTAAGAGCACAAGTTAATCCACATTTTATTTTTAATACTCTTACGTCTATTCTAAGTTTAATGGTAGTTGATAAAGAAAAAATGACGGAATTATTAGATCATTTTAATTATTTTATGCAATCTAGCTTTGCCTTTCAAAATATGGATGAATTGGTTTCATTGAAACAAGAATTGAAATTAGTTGACGCCTATCTTGGTATTGAACAAGCTCGTTTTGGAGATAAAATCAAAGTGAATAAACAAATTGACGTAAAAACAGAGGGCATTTTAATTCCACCACTTACGGTTCAGACATTAGTAGAAAATGCGATCAAACATGGCATATTGAAACGCCAGCAAGGTGGAGAAGTTACTATTCAGGCAGTTTATAGCAAAGGAAAATGTGAAATGAGAATAAAAGACAACGGTGTTGGATTCCAAGAAGAGGTAAAAGAAAAATGGCGTAGTGAGAAAAGGAAACATGGAGTGGGATTATTAAATACGGAAAAAAGATTATTTCAATATATGGGAGAAGGTTTGATGATTGATAGCAGTCCGGATAAAGGAACGATAATTAGTTTCCGACTTCCCGTTGTTGATGATGTAAAATAATGTTTTTAGTCTATAAAACAGAAAAAATAATCCACCTAATACGGACGAGGATGATTGGCTTATTCATCTTGTCGATAGTTCAATAGACAGTTGTATGATTTGAAAAAGTAACAAACTTGAATGAGGATGTGCAGTAATGAAAAATAATATTATTTTTTAGGCAATTTGCTGACAGCGATCATTTGTTCGTGTATAATGATAAGTAAGATTAGAGGAGAAAGGCTGGGAACGTAATGAAGATATTACATACGGCGGATTGGCACTTAGGCAAGATTGTACATGGATTACATATGACTAATGATCAAGCGGAAATGATGCAGCAATTACTAGCTATTATTAAAGAACAAAAGCCAGATATCATTATCATTGCAGGCGATTTGTATGATCGCGCTGTGCCCCCGCGAGAAGCGGTGGAGTTATTGAATGACTTTTTTACAACGATTACTACAGAATTACATATTCCGATTATGGCGATTTCAGGTAATCACGACAGCCCTGATCGGTTAGGGTTCGGTGCTAGCTTATTTCATGCTAACCAATTGTATCTTGCAACCACAATGGCAGATATTTTTCAGCCGGTGACCTTTACACAGGATGGACAAGATGTGACCTTCCACCTTGTTCCATATGTAGAGCCTGAGCAAGTAAAACACTATTTTCAGGAGTCAGATATCCAGACACATCAGCAGGCTATGGAACGTATTATTCAAGAAATAAAAAAACAAATGAACCCAGAATCGAAGCATGTGCTTGTTGCCCATGCCTTTATTGCCGGAGGAATGGAATCGGAATCGGAAGAACGACTCACCATGATTGGCGGCAGCCCCTATATCGACGTCTCTCTCTTTGATGCCTTTGATTATGTGGCACTTGGGCATCTTCACCAGCCGCAGAAAATCAAGCGGGATACGGTTCGTTACAGCGGTTCTCCCATGAAATATTCTTTTTCCGAAGCCAATCATCAAAAATCGGTGACCATCGTAGAAAGCACCGATACGATCGAGCTAAGCACCATACCTATTAAGCCTGTTAGGGATTTACGTATTGTTGAAGGTTATTTTGAGGAGTTATTGACTGGTAATTCAGAACCTCCTAGTGAAGATTATTTACAGATTCGCCTTCTGGATGATGGAGCTATCATCGATCCAGTTACCAAGCTGCGGCGATTATTCCCTAATATTTTACGATTGGAACGAAAGCAGTATTTCATCCATCAATCTTTAAAAGAGATCGAATCCATCAAAGAAAAACAGCAAATGACGCATGAGCAATTGTTTGCCGCTTTCTATAAAGAAATGAAAGGGGAAGACCTGCCGAAAGAACGGGAGCCTTACGTAAAGGAAGCGATAGATCAGGTTATGCAAGCAGAAAGGGAGAAGTAATATGCGAGCGATAAAATTGGAACTAACGGCATTTGGGCCTTATCGAAATAAACAGGTCATCGATTTTTCGAAACTAGGGGAAGAACCTATCTTTTTAATCACTGGTCCAACTGGAGCAGGAAAGACAACGATTTTTGATGCGATTTGTTATAGCCTATATGGCAAGGCGAGTGGAATGGATCGAGATCAAGAAGCCTTTCGCAGTCACTTTGCTGAAGTAGGGGAGCCAACGTTTGTGCAATTTACCTTCCAGCTTCATGACTCCTTATATTGCGTTACCAGAAGTCCAAAGCAACAGAAGCTTAAGGCGCGTGGTGAGGGCTATACGGAGGAAGTGGCAGCCGCCAGTTTATATCAATGTAACGCGCTCGGTGAGTGGGTATTGCAAAGCTCTAAGATTAAGGACGTCAATGAGGCGATAGAGTCGATGATCGGTCTGGATTACGAACAATTTAAGAAAATGATTATGATCCCCCAAGGTGAATTCAGAAAACTGATTTCGGAAAATAGCCGAGAACGAGAAGAAATTTTGCAGAAGATATTTCGGACGCATTTTTATCAACAGATGACCGAGGCGTTCAAGGAAAAGGCCAGCAAATTAAGCGATGAGATTGCTAAGCTGGATTGGAAATATCAGCAAGCAATCGCTAAGCTGCCATCCGAGTGGATAGATCAAGCGTTGCCTGCGGACGTTACAGACCAATTGGAGGACCGTCTGCGTCAATTGACAGAGCAGAAACAACAGGAAGAGCACATTCAGACAGAGCTAGCTGAGAAATTGCAACGATTACAAGAGGCATATTATCAGATGAAACAGCTGCTTGAAGCTTTTCAACAATATGAACAATTGCAACAGCAACAAGCGGAACTTATTTCAGCTCAGCCAACCGTGAATAAACATCGGGAGGAGTTGGAACTTGCCAAGATCGCTGATCAGGTCTATCCGCTGGAACAACAAGCTAAGGAAAGAGAAGAAGAGCGACAGATACAGTACAAGCAGTTGCAGACCTTAACACAGCAGTATCAACAATCGGAGGAGAACTACCAGGATGTCAAGCGTCGTTATGTGGTAGAGAAAGATCGAGAACAGGAACGGACAGATCTCCAATTTGAGTTGAAGAAACAACAAGAACTTCTGTCACAAATGGACCGGTTTCATCGTTTGCAAGAGAAGCTCCAAACAAGTAAAGTTAAACTGGATCAGGAGGAAAAGGATAGCGCCGAATGGGGAGAACGGCTGGAAAAACTCGATCAATTAAGAAAAAAGATTTATCAGGATAAAGATGAATTACAATTCATCAAAGAGCGAACGTTTGAACTGTTTCAACAACAAGAAAAATATAAGCAAGTCATTCAAATGGTAGCAGAATTTGTACAGAAAGAACGAGAACGACAGGAATTTGGGGAACAGGTTCAGAAAGAAAGTCAGCGTGTAAAGGAACTGCAAAGCAAGCAAAAACAGCAAGAGGAAACATGCCATCATATTGAAATACAGCAGCAAGAACAACTATCCAGTTATTTAGCGACGACACTGACCAGTGGGGAGGCATGCCCAGTTTGTGGTTCCACTACACACCCATCTCCAGCGGAACCAACAGACGCCTTGGTGTTGCAAGATGAGCTGGAACAAGCCAAACAGCGCCTGAGAGATATACAGCAAGAAACCAATCAAGCGGAACTAGCAGTACTTCAGGTAGAACAATCACTTAAAAATAATCAACAGCAAAGACAACACATGGCTGATCAATTAGAATGGCCGGTTACTGATCGTTCACTAGATGACATACAACAGCATGAACAACAACTGGAAGAAAAGCGCCAACAACTAAATGATGAACATAAACGGCTGATGGCAGAACAAGAAACGATCACTACAAGACTATCTGCTAATCAACAAGAAGTAGACCGGTATGATGAGTATAAGCAGCAACAGATGAACATAGAACAGAAACATCAAGCTACTCAGCAAGAGTATCATCAATATGCTGCTGAGTATAAGCAGCTGCAGCAGCAAATGCCAGAGCACATTGATTCAGACCAAGCCTTCCAAGACAAGGTGGCCTCGCTTGAGAAAGAGGTAACCCAACAAATACAAACTTGGGAGAACATACAATTAGAATTGGAAACTGCCTTGACCGATAAAAACAAAAAAGAGAGCGCCTATCATGAAGCGGTGAAATATGATCGTCAGCTGCAAGAGAAGGCGGAGGCGGCAAAGCAACAATTTCACCAAACCTTACTAGAATATGGATTCAAAAAACAGGCCGATTATCAGGAGGCGCTTCGATCTTCGCAGGAAAAAGTTCGGTTAGAAGAAGTGATAAATAGACATAATAAACAGAAGGATCTTGTCCAACACCAGATGCAAGAACTTGATAAACAGATTGCTCAAAAGCAAAAACCAGATTTAGCTAAGGCAGACAAGGAAATTCAACAAGTGTCAGCAGAAAAAGAATTGGCAAATGAGCGTTTGCAGCATAGGAAACAACAGTTGCAGCAACTGCAAGAAACGATTGGACAAACCAATCAATTAACCAAAGAAAAAAAGGAACTGGAAAAAGAATACTTGCATGTTGGGGAATTAGCTGATTTGGCGCGAGGTGATAATAGCGCTCGTTTATCATTGGAACGATTTGTTTTGGCTACCTTTTTAGATGAAATTGTCTTACAAGCCAATTTGCGCCTGAGCCAAATGACGGATCATCGTTTTCAGTTATTGCGCAGCGAATCCTTGGCTAAACGTGGAGCTCAAAGTGGGTTAGATTTAGAAGTACTTGATCATTACACCGGTAAACAAAGATCTGTGAAAACATTGTCCGGTGGAGAAGGTTTTAAGACGGCTTTAAGTTTGGCTTTAGGTATGGCTGATATTGTACAAGCACATGCGGGCGGGGTGCAGTTAGACACGCTGTTTATTGACGAAGGTTTTGGAACATTGGATGAGGTATCACTGGAGCAAGCGATTAAATGTCTTAAAGATTTACAGCAGGATCATCGAACCATTGGTGTTATCTCTCACGTAGCTCAGTTAAAAGAAGAAATCAAGGCAAAATTAGTGATTGAAACCTCACCATCTGGGTCCTCCGCAGCTTTTCGGATCGATTGACGGCATGATATGACATGATCTAACAATAAATAACAATTATATGTCAGTTCCTGCGCTTGCCCAGGAAATAATCGAAGTCAAGAGAGATTATTTCCTCTCTTGGCTAATGACCTATAACTTTTTGCAGGTGGGAACATATACTATATAGCAACTAGTGTATGGAAGGAGAATGTCTATGTTTCGACCACCTAATCAACCTCCATTCTTTCAGCAGCAACAGATGCCGCCTCCATCATCCTTTATGTCGCCCTTTCCGAACCAAGGTCCCAGCTCGTTTGTACCGAATCAAGCAGCTAATCCAAGAGGTCTCCAAGGTTTGCTGCAACGATTTTTACCGTCGCGAGGTGCTGCCGGCGCAGCACAATTGCCAGCCAATATAGCGAGCGGTGCTGCCTCAACCGGTTCCGGTCTAACCAATACCTTGTCAAATGTGCAGCAAGTAATGAAGGTTGCCCAACAGGCTACGCCACTCATTAAAGAATATGGACCAATGGTTAAGAATGCACCGAAATTAATCAATATGATGAAGGCATTAAGTGACATTAATAGTGAGGAAGAAGAAGAGGCGGAAGTAACAGCCGAAACTGCGGAAGAAGTTATTCCAATTGCAGAGGACGCAGAAAAGGGGGAATGGGCGGAGCCAGAAGAGCAGACGTCACGCGAATCCCAACCGAAACTTTTCTTCTAAATAAGTAACCAACAAACAGACCACTTGCATTTTTTGCAGGTAAATAGCAGAATAATTAGTAAGAATGTATCGATATAGGAGGCTTTTTTCATGACAGATCAAGCAATAGAAAAAGCAATTTTTGCCGGTGGTTGTTTTTGGTGTATGGTAGAACCTTTTGACCAACAGCCAGGTATTAAACAAGTGATTTCTGGATATACGGGTGGGGATAAACCAAATCCAACTTATGAAGAAGTCTGTACGAACACAACAGGCCATCGAGAAGCAGTCGAGATTACATTTGATCCAACGGTTTTTCCTTATGAGAAACTACTATCGCTTTTTTGGAAACAAATAGATCCTACTGATGCAGGAGGACAGTTCCATGATCGAGGTGAATCCTATAAAACAGCGATTTTCTATACCAATGATCGCCAGAAAAAACTAGCTGAGGCGTCCAAACAGGAACTGGAGGAAAGCGGGAAGTTTAATCAATCTATAGCAACAGATGTCCTACCGGCTAAGACCTTTTATCCCGCTGAAGAAAAGCATCAAGATTATTATAAAAAACAAAGATTTCACTATAAAATGTATAAAAAAGGGTCCGGCAGGGAAGATTTTATCAAACGAAATTGGTCTAAAACGCCAAATAAAGCGGAGTTAAAAGAAAAATTAACACCCATACAATACCATGTGACACAAGAAAACGGGACGGAACGCCCGTTCGATAATGAATATTGGAATAATAATCAGCAAGGAATTTATGTCGATATTGTGAGTGGCGAACCTTTATTTTCCACCACTAATCAATATGATGCTGGATGTGGTTGGCCAAGCTTCACCAAACCATTGAATCGAAACGCTTTAAATGAAAAAATGGATACTTCCCATGGAATGAGAAGGATTGAGGTCAGAAGTGATGAGGCTAATTCCCATCTGGGACACATCTTTGACGACGGTCCTATTGATCAAGGTGGTATGCGATATTGTATCAACTCAGCAGCCTTGCGATTTATCCCTAAAGATGAATTAGAAGAGAATGGACTGGAAGCATACCGAACCCTCTTTGAATAAATTCTATAGAAAATAGAGTTGTCCATCAGTGCAGTTTGCTGATGGGCAACATCCATTACTGTAAATGAAAACGATTGATATTATAACATGATCCGGGGGATGTGGTTGGAGACCCTCAGACAATAAAATATGTTTCCAGAAATATGAAAGAGGATGTTTATGCCTTTGCAAATTGGTTATCTTATAATGATGTATACCGTTGGTTTATTGGGTACTGGGTTGTTTTACATTTTACATATACCACTGCCATGGATCTTGGGTCCCTTAATCGCTATATTTACATTAAATTCCTTTATCAAACCTTCCTTACATCAATCAAAGTCGCTTTTACAGTGGAGCTTTCTGATTACGGGGGCCCAAATCGGGACCAATTTCACCGAGGACACATTAGCACAAGTCTTGCCGTACTTTATTCCTTTTTTATTAATGACCGTCATTCTTGTTTTCATCTGTATTAAAAGTGGAGAATGGATGGCTCAATATGCAGAAATTGACCGCACGACAGGTATACTAGGAAGTGTTCCTGGCGGTTTGTCCGTTATGTTGGAAATTAGTGATTCGGTCAAGGCGAATACCGGTATGGTTGCGATTTTCCATACCATTCGTTTAATGAGTGTGTTGATGTTAGTACCTATGTTAGTGATGTTTTTGTTTACTCCTGAGCAAAGCGGAGGTATTTCTTCTGAAGAGGTGATTCCGCTAAATGGTTGGACGATTGCTCTATTTATTGCCTTATTTGGTTTGGCGTATCTCGTTCGTTTTAAAATGCCTGCTCCGTTTGTATTGATACCGATGTTTATCATTGCTATTTTACGAATTATATCCATTCCTGTCAGTGATGTGCCGATTGAAATATACCATGTGGCTCAACTGTCTATTGGCATTCATTTAGGATTATCGATTTCTTTTTCTGATTTTAAAACTATTGGCCGCTATTCTTTTTTATTCTTTTTATTTTCGACAGCGCTCATTGCTATATCTGCCTTATTCGGTTATTTATTATCTCTTTGGTCCAGTCTGACGTTTGCTACGGCAATGCTTAGTTTAGCACCTGGAGGGCTAGTAGAAATGGCAATAACGGCCCATGAAGTAAACGCAGATCCTGCCATTGTTGGTTCCTTACAATTAATTAGGATGTTGTTTATCAGTTTGATTCTTCCTTTTGTGTTGAAAAAGGTGTTCACACAACATAGTAGTCAATAATATTATTATGTAAACTAAAATGAAAAAGCTCTTGTAATCAGCCAAATATATGTTTATGATAAAGGTGGGGAGGGATAATAGATGATTCACCATGGTTGGGAAAACAATGAGACCTTGAAAAAAGTAAAATGTATACACACTAACGCAAAAAAATATAAAGTGGATTCGGTATTAACAGTAGGTAATTTATATGAAGTCAAAAATGAAACGGATGAATTTTATTTTATCATAGATAATACCAATCGCATGGCTGGCTTCAAAAAAGATTATTTTGCGGATGCCTAATGTTTATTCAAAGAAAATAAAGGGAAAATTAAGTAATAAAACATATTTTTAGTAATAGATTCTCCATAGGAGCTGATGAAATGAAAAGAATTCTATTAATTCGACATTGCCATGCACCAGGGCAGCATAGTGATTCCCCGTTATCGAAGAATGGTATTAAACAAGCCCATGCATTATCGTGGAAGTTGGAAAATATGAGTTTCCAAATAGATCGTATTATTTCCAGCCCTTATTTACGTGCCCAGGAAAGTATTAAACCCTTTGCGGAGAAACAGCATGTGGATATTGAGATAGATGACCGGTTAAAAGAACGTATCCTAAGTGAAGAGCCGGTAGATGACTGGATGGATATACTAGAGGAATCTTTTCAAAATTCACACTTTAAATTACCTGGTGGAGAATCATCCACAGAAGCATATGATCGTGGAGTAGCAGTCTTAAACACTTGTATCCAAGATGAAACGAGCGAGAATATTGCGATCGTCACCCACGGTAATTTACTGGCACTGATGTTAAGAAAGTTTCGTGTTGATTTTGGTTTTCAAGAATGGAAAACATTAACAAATCCTGACATTTTCCTAATCCAACGCATCGGTGGAGAGTTTATTACAGAAAGAATATGGGACGATACCAAAAGTTATGACTAAATAACTTGCAAACTCGACAAATTGAGCTATAATGGTATTCGTTTTTACGAAAATATGATAAGATAAACATATGTCAAGCTACATAGAGAGTTAGTGTAAAGGAGGGACAGTCATGGCATTTATTATTACTTCACCTTGTGAGGCTGAAAAATCAGGCGAATGTGTAGAAGTTTGCCCTGTTGATTGTATAGAGGAAGGCAAAGATATGTTTTATATCGATCCGGATATCTGTATTGATTGCGGTGCATGTGAAGCGGTATGCCCCGTTGAAGCAATCTATATGGAAGACGAGGTACCGGATGAGGAACACGAATATATTGCACTGAACCGCAAATTTTTTGAAGAAAAGTAAGATTTTTCAATATGCTTCGAAAAGAAACATTCATAAAGACGACTGCACATATTCTTCAGAAGGTGCAGTCGTTTTTATTTATTATTATAACCTTTTTGCTAGACATAATGAAGATGGGGCTGTCATCAGTTGGGTCTGGTAGATAAAATATTGAAACTATTTGCTCGTTTTTTTCGTATAGTTCGTATAGATGGATGAGAGATTTTTTAGGGGGCAATACGCATGATGAAAAGATTATGGATCGTCACCGCCTTAGTGGTGTTAGTGAGTTGCGCAAATCAGTCAGAAGAAGATGTCGAGACAAAATCTCGTGATTTGCTTTCTTTACTTGCAGATGGTTCCTATCAAACGCTAGTGGAGGATTATTATGCAGAGACACTTCAGGAGCAATCAACTGCGGCTGACTTACAACATAGTTGGGAAACAAATAAAGGAGACAACTTTATCGAATTAGGTGAACTGAATGCAACTACGCAACAGGATTATACGATCATAGAAACAGAAGCAAGATTTGAAGAGACGTCAGTACATATCAGATTAACGTGGAATGAAGATGAAAAGCTGCAAGGAATATACATACAAGCGAATACACAAGAGGTGGAGAAGAGTCAGCCTCCGGAAGATGTAACCGAGGAAGAAATCGTCCTTAACCAAGGGAAGGCGTATGAATTGTCTGGTAGGATAACTATGCCGACAAAGACAGATGCAGAAAGTCCGATTCCTGGTGTAGTGTTGGTGCATGGTTCTGGGCCCTCTGATATGAATGAGGCCATCTATGCTTATCAACCATTCCAAGATATAGCTTACGGCCTAGCAGAGCAAGGAATAGCTGTTCTGCGTTATCACAAGCGTACCTATCAATACGGAGAAGAGTTGATGGAAGACGTGGGGAATAAGCTTACGGTCCAGGAAGAAACGATAGATGACGCAGTGGAGGCAGCAAAGTTGTTACAAGAGGATGAACGAATCGATCGAGTATACATTATCGGGCATTCACTCGGTGGCATGCTAGCCCCGCGCATCGGTCAGCAGGCAGAAACGGAAGGTCTAGTAATACTGGCAGGTTCTCCACGATTCTTTTGGGAAATCATTTCGGACCAACAGTTAGCAGCTATCCCATCAGACATGGATGAAGAAGAAAAAGCACAATATGTTGAGGAAATAGAAAAGCAAAAAGAACTTGCTTCTAGTATGCTGGATGTGTCGGATGAAGCAGCTGCTCAACAGGAAATTTATGGAGTCAGCGGTTATTATTTAAAAGAAATGGCACAATATGACGCAGGACAAATCGCATTAGAATCAGACAAACCTCTATTGATTTTACAAGGTGAGGCGGATTTTCAAGTTAGTATGGAGCACGATTTCTCCGAATGGCAGGAGCTGATGCACAATCACTCATTAGCTACGTTAAAAAGTTATCCTGAATTAAATCATTTCTTTATCGAATCACAGGGAGAACAGCAAGGAACTGTTCAAGAGTACACCATTCCAGATCATGTAGATGAACAAGTTATTTCCGACATAGCCGAGTGGGTATTTCAACAAGGAGGGTAAAGCATGAAAAAAATCATTTGGGTATTATGCATAGGGTTATTTACGCTTGTGGCATGTAATGATGACGATGATACAGTCATATTATCATCAGATGAAGAGGAAGAGCAAACAAATGAAGAGATAGCTCCAGCAGATCAAGACGAAGACGTACCAAGTGAGGTAACAATGGCTGCTGATTCTTTTCTATCATCCTTTGTCCATGAAGAATTTGACGCGGCAGCAGAGAATTTAAGCGCTGAAGTGAGCGCTGAATTAGGTTCTACTGAATTGCAGCAGTTATGGCAGCAGCTTAAGGAACAATATGGTGATTTTATTGATTATGAATACCAACAATCGCAACAAGTAAATGGTTTTTATGTGCAGAGCTATGCAGGACTATTCTCAGGTGAAGAAATTACCTTTGAGGTGACGGTAGATCAAGCTGATCAAATAGCGGGTTTTTATTTGAAATAAGCGTAAAGCCAAAGAGCTGATTCTCTTTGGCTTAACCTTTAATACCAAACGATGTAAACCCAGGATCGCCTTTAAGTTTAGTCACATCTGCCTCTTGCACCTTGGCAAATCGTGAAGGGCCTTGTTTGATTTGGGTAATAAAGTTTTTCATATCTTGATCATCAGCCGTTGCCTCGATTAAGACACTGCCATCATCCTCATTCCTTACCCAGCCGAACACGTGATGTTCCATGGCTAGTTGCTGGGTAAAAAAACGAAATCCTACACCCTGCACTCTTCCTCTAACGTGTATACGCACATATTTCATTTTAATCACCTCTATTTACATGATATCATAGTTAAAAAGCTAGCAAAAAGAGAAAGGGTAGATGAATGTGAAAAGGCTTTCTTATGCAGGGTTAGTTGATTTTAAAATAGGCCATGCGACCAATGAACAAGCATTAACCGGCTGTACGACGGTGATTTGTCCGGAAGGTGCTGTTGCAGGCGTAGATGTAAGGGGTGGCGCTCCAGGTACAAGGGAAACAGACCTCTTGCAACCAACGAATACCGTGGAACAAGTCCATGCTGTATTTCTTGCTGGTGGGAGTGCTTTTGGGTTGGAGGCAGGCTCTGGAATCATGCGCTTTCTAGAAGAAAAACAAATTGGTATGGATACTGGAGCGGCTAAGGTTCCGATTGTACCAGGTGCTATTTTATTTGACCTTGGTGTGGGAGATGCTCGTATTCGTCCGGATCAAGCATTAGGGTATCAAGCGGCTTTAAACGCTTGGGAAAACTCATTTGAAGTGAGCGGTGGTAATGTCGGGGCAGGTACTGGTGCCACAGTGGGTAAATTGCTTGGTGAAGATTATCTGATGAAATCAGGCATAGGGTATGCTGGACTTCAAGTAGGGGAAGTGCAACTAGCAGCCGTTGTCGCCGTAAATGCTATCGGTGATATTTTTGACCCTGCCACTCATACCCAAATAGCTGGTCTCTATGATCGAGAGAAAAAGCAGTTATTAAACACGAATGATTGCCTGACAGCCCAATTCGAACAGGACGGTACAGTGGCGAATAGAGACAATTCTGGCAAAAATACCACTATCGGCGTCGTCATGACCAATGCTAAGTTAACCAAATCACAAACAAATAAAATAGCCCAGCTTGCCCATAACGGTATAGCACGCACGATTCAACCTGCCCATACAGCGATGGATGGTGACACCTTGTTTGCGATGTCGAGCAGCAGAGTTGATGCACCAGTTGATTTGGTCGGAATGCTGGCAACGAGGGTGGTTGAATCAGCCATCGTCCATGCTGTTAAAGAGGCGGATGCCGTCGGTAATATTCCTTCTTATCATTCCATAGGTTTTTAACTTGCTTCTCCCTTTGTGAGTCTAGTTAAAGAAAATAGGTGCCAACATCTCATACCTAAGGGAATGACAGACATATACCACAAAAACATTGTACTTCTTCCTATTTCATGATAAAGTAAATCGTAATGATTACGTTTTTTACAAGTGAAAGAAGGTATATATATGTTTAAATGGATCATCATTGGCGGGGGGATGCAAGGGAGTTGCATAGCTTCCCGGCTGCTTGAAGAGAAAAAGGTGGAGAAAGAAGATCTATTAATCATTGATCCGCATCAACAACCATTAGCAAGGTGGATAACCATTACGGATAAGATTGGAATGGAATATTTACGTTCCCCTTTGGTTCATCATTTAGATAAAAATCCCTACAGTTTAAAGAAATATGCAACGGCACATGACTATGCGGCTGCCTTTAAAGGTCAGTACAAAAGACCGCGTTTAGATATGTTCAATCAGCATAGTTTAGATTTATTTAACAAAACTGGAGTAATGGAATGCTGGCTGCAAGGAGAAGTAAATGGACTCACGTGGACAGAACAGGGCTGGAAGGTTTGTGTATCGGATGGTCATTGTTTCTTTAGTGAACAGGTGATACTAGCTGTTGGTGTAAATCACATCCCGCATTATCCAGTATGGGCAGAGGAATATAAAGGAACCAGCTCCATTAGTCACATCTTTGAAATGCAGCATAACCTTCCAGAAACAGGGGATGTTGTAGTGGTGGGCGGTGGAATGACGGCTGCACATCTGGTATATGCCCTTACCCAAAAAGAAACAATCAACTCGGTTACCATGATCAAACGCCATCCGCTCCGCATTCACCATTTTGATAGTGACCCAGGCTGGTTGGGACCTAAATATCTCAATAAATTTGAAAAGCTAACCAGCTATAAAGAAAGACGAACAGTTATACAAAAGGCAAGAAATAAAGGCTCGATCACCAAAGATTTATTAATCAAATTGAGAAAACAGGAAACGTTAGGGAATCTTTGTATATACACGGGCAGTATTCAAGGGGTACAGGAAGAGGCAGAACAATGGCAACTTTGGTTGGAAAATGGTGAGAGATTAAAAGCAAGTTCTATCTTGTTAGCTACTGGTGCAGCCATTGAAAGACCGGGGAAAAACTGGCTGGACTCCGTGATAAAACAATTGCAGTTGCCATGTGCACCTTGTGGATTTCCGATTGTTCCAGCTTCCCTTGAATGGAAAAATGGACTTTATGTGGCAGGGCCATTGGCGGAACTGGAACTTGGTCCGATTTCTAGAAATATTTCCGGTGCAAGGAAGGCAACCGAGAGAATATTACAACAAGCATAAGAAAAACAGACGAAAGAGGCTGATCATTCATCAGTCTCTTTTTTGATCATTGTGCTAACACGATCTGTAGAGTAGCCGCTTAAGATGCCAGAAGATCAAAGAAGCTAAGAGGGGACAACAGATGCTAAATATCCTGGTTAGTCTTGCTTTATTAACATAAGAGAATAATAATACTTCTGTTGATAAACTTGTAGAGAATCAAGCAGGTTTTGGCCTGACTCTTCTTAATCATAGAAAACTACTTTCTGTAAATTATCAGCATGCTTATTTACGCGATGATAATGAACTGCTTCCAATCTATCCACATATTGGCATGTGTTTGCATCCTTACGTCACTTGACTACAAGAATATTTGTTCGTATAATAAAAACACAAACACTTATTCGTATTAGGAGAGAGTACAATGTCACGGATGATCATGATGGATTATACAAAAGAGCCACGCAGGGATATTTTATGCATTGATGTCAAATCATTCTTTGCAAGTGTTGAAGCAGCTGAAAGAGGGGAGGACCCTTTGCATGCCCGAATTGCCGTGGTCTCCAAACCAGCTAATCAAGGAGGATTAGTTTTAGCATCATCCCCTTTAATCAAACAAGAATATGGTGTGAAAACAGGTACTCGAATATATGAAATCCCTAAACAAGCGAATATTCAAATAGTAGAGCCGCGAATGGCCTTGTATCTGGAAAGAAATTTAGCCATTATGCGTATCTTTAAACGCTATATTCCCGAAGAGGATCTGCTGGTTTATTCGATAGACGAATCACTTCTCGATGTAACGAAATCACATAAGTTATTCGGCAGTACGTTCAATATCGCCAAGAAAATTCAAGATGATGTAAAGCGAGAATTAGGGTTAGTATTAACAGTAGGAATAGGTGATAATCCGTTGTTAGCAAAATTGGCTCTTGATCATCAGGCCAAACATGATAGAATGAATGATTTTATTGGAGAATGGCATTATGAAGATGTACCAAATACCGTGTGGAAAATAGAAGCACTACAAGATTTTTGGGGGATAGGGGCGAGAACAGCGGCCAGCTTGAATCGGATGGGTATTCAAAATATTTATGATTTGTCCCAATATAGTATCGATCGATTAAAGGCCAGATTCGGTGTCATTGGAGAACAACTCTTTTTTCACGCTCATGGTATCGATCGAACGTTGTTATCCGACAAGTATACACTCCAAAGTACATCCTTCAGCAAAAATCAGATACTCAACAGTGATTATCTGGTGAAGCATAACATAGAAGTGGTGATTCGGGAGATGACAGACGAGAATGCAGCAAGACTCAGAAAGCACAAGTTGACGACCGCTGTAGTAAAACTATCGATTGGATATTCAAGAAACAGCCTACAAAGTGGTTTTAATCATCAAATGAAGATCAACGCCACTGATTCATCCAAGAAATTGAAAGCGTACATGCTGCAAATTTTTCATAAATATTATCAGGAACATATCCCTGTAAGAGTGATTAATGTCACCTTTGGGAAGGTTCGTCCGAAACAATCATTGCAACTCAATTTGTTCGAACCAGCCGAAGAAACGATGGAGAGGGAAGAACTGGATAAAGCTATCGATTCTGTTAGAGAAAAGTATGGCTATACATCTTTGTTACATGCTTCCAGTTTATCAGAAGGGGGGATGGCCAAATATCGGGCTACCTTACTTGGAGGTCACAGATCTGGAAAGGAAGAGTGAATATGGAACCGACATCGATCACACGCATCACTCCGGAACAATTGGGCTATAAAGACAGAGGTATTGTGAAGTGGCTCGGCATGATGCTGTCCGATCACTCAGAGGCGCTAAAGAAAGAGAAAAACAAGCTAGAAGTGAAAGCGAAAGAAATGATGACAGAAGAGGAAGTAGCCATGGTATTGCAGCAAGCTTTTGCAACGAAATCACCTGTTTTGATTCAAGCTAACACGATTCGAGATGGCAATTATTATAAAGATGTAGAGTGCAAAGTTGCTGGGTACGCTGAAAATCAGATATATCTATGTTTAAAAGATGGCCGGGTAACTAGTTGTACCCTAGAGGAAATAAGAAATATTGAATGGATGAATCCTCTTAATTGGTATGATAAAAGAAATAACGAGGTTTAAAAGGTAGGCCGTTCTCAAAATTCAAATTAGTATAAGATGCGTAACGACGGCGGGTTATGTTACCATAAAGTAACTATCCGTCCATCTCACTATAACATTTAGGGAGATGGACCTCGTGAATCAACGGGAGGGAGCTATGCAAATTATTGCGCAACAACCATACGTAAAAATTGTTCGTCAGGTTCGTTCATTAGAACAAAAGGATGTAGAAGAACAGCGTTATTTATACCTTTATCCAGACAAGATTGTTACTAAATATCGGGAATTTCCCATCGAGAACGTTCTGGATATGTCCTATCGTTTTTCTGGAGACAGAGGTTTGCTTTATCTACACACACTTCAAGGGGTCTATTCTTATATTATTAAATCTTCACCACAATCGTTTGTCGAGGCATTTAAAGCTCGAACGGAAAGTACAATCTATCCTGATAAGAGGTAAAGCGATGGGAAATGAGGTTTTTGATCCTCCTTTGTCGTAAACTTTTGTCCCTCTGTGCATAAGCTGATGTTAGAGGTGATGAAAATGGTGTATCTGAATCAGCAAAAGCCTATTTATGCGGAAAAGATACAAGGCGCTTCGTCCAATCAGGAAATATTTACGTATAAACATGCTAGTGAACAAGAGCGAAAGCAGTTGGAAATGCAGCGAGAGTCTGCAGAATTGTTACGAGGTCTCCAGCGAGAAGTGTACGCAAAAAAACAGCAGTTGAAACGTATGGAGAAAAGCTTAAAAGAGATAGACAAAAATAAAAAGCATAACCAACAGCTGCAAGAAAAAATAGTTCATCGCTTAGATTTGCTGGATGACCATGCCGAAGCTAAAAACAAACAATGGGTCGATGTTCTTGCCACACAAGAAATGGCAAAACAAGAAGCGAAAGACTTCAAGGATAATCAAATATTAATGCAGGCTAAGCTTGAAAAAATCGAACGAGAGAACAAAAATAATGCAGAAAAACAGCAGAATAAACTGGATGAAATCTATCATCAAACAAAACAACGAGAAGAAGCGTTTACTAAACTGCATGAAAGGCTCGATAAGCATGAGGCATGGCTGGAGAAATTGATGCGGCAAGTGCATGATTTAAGGGGTATTATTTATGAAAGAGCAGATGAAATCATCAAAAAGCTAGAAAAAAGCATGCACTTATTTGGTAGTAAGTGGAGTATGATGCAGCGAAATGATACAACGTCTTCTAAAGAGACTAGCAAACAATGAGAAAGCGAAATGCAGTTGAGAAAACAACAGCTCTAATAGATAGCTGTTGTTTTCTTGTATCCCAATTCGTAATGCCAGTTGGATGGCATAGGTAAGTACACCAAAGTCGTTACCAAACGGCGACAAACTAAATTTTGTTCCTCCCATCCTTCGTTTTCAGCCCTAGATCTGCGCTTCAGTAGTAATTTTCATCCTTGCAAGCCTTCCGAGACATGTTCACCGAGATCCTGAGAAGCAAGCGAAAGGTATTCGAGCACCTTGACCTGTAAATTACGCTGTACTCCACTCAATGCCGTGACAAGATTGGAGATAAGATGGGATTTTCCTACTTGTGATAACGATTGATAGAAATCCCCTGCTTGTGAAAAATCATCTTGTTTTGCGATGTCCGCGCGCACGAGTTTACCTTCCACATATCTGCCTTCACCACTAGTCTGTAAATCGCTTGGGCGCCAATACTTTTGCGCATTCACCGGCACCTTACGGAATCCTGGGCCGATACGATAACGCTGTGAATCCCAGTATACATTCGCTCGTCCTTGTAGAATCTTATCATCCGACAACTCTGCCCCATCCAATAAGTTCGATGGAGAGAAGGCAATCTTCTCGACTTGCTCCATATAGTTTTCTGGATTGCGGTTCAGTACCATTTTTCCGACAGGATGTAAGGGGTACTTCTTTTCATCCCACACCTTGGTGTCGTCAAGCGGGTTGAATAGAAGTTGTTCTGCCTCCCGCGGATCCATCACCTGCACGTATAAACCGTATTGCACGGACTTCCCACTTGCAATCGTTTGGAAGAGATCTTCACCGGCGTAATCAGGATTGATTGCTGCAATTTTTTCGGCTTCCTCACTTGTGATGTATTCGACACCGTCAAATGGCATCCACAGGTATTTAATGTAGTGACGTTTCCCTTCCAAATTTCGCCATACATACGTACTGACACTGTGACCGGGAATTCGCCGCAAGCTTTTAACCGTACCGTGATCAGAATAAAGACGGACGATAAAATGAATAGATTCGGGATTACGGGCGACAAATTTCCAAAGCAGATTTGGGTCCATTAAATTGTTCCGCGGTGATGGTGATAATGCTGCGATACTTTCTGGAAAACGCATGGGATCACGTAACAAAAAGACCGGGATATGGTTGCAAATCAAATCAAAGATTCCGTCGTCTGTATAAAATTTGGTTGAAAATCCACGAATGTTTCGTGAGGTATCTGGTGTACCTTTATTGCTAGCCCCGAGTGAAAAACGAACAGCAACAGGAACGGTTTGCCCAGCCTGTTGAAGAAAAGGCAGTTTGGTATATTCACTCATGTCATGCAATGTTTCAAAATAGCCAAAGGCACCAAATCCTTTTACATGTAAAGGGCGCTCCACAATTTTTTCGTGAACAAACGTTTCCAACTTTTCATGCAATATGTTATCTTGCTCCAGGATAGGACCATTCTTGCCAATCGTTTGTGCAAAAAATGGAGCGGAGTGATCCAATTGCTTGTTTTCTTTTGCTTTTTGAGAATTGGGAATATTTCTCTCTTTATTATCGTTCATTGCTACCTCCTCGTAAAAAAATGATCTACATTCTATGGTTATGAATGAGGCTTGTTTCAATATGCATGATGTGCAAAGAACAATCGAAGGAACGAAAAGATTGATGGCATAATGGGAGTAAGTCTAAACATCTCGCGACATTTTATGTTAAATCAAATGGTTGACAAAAATAGATAGTCGATATATAATTTATCTCGAGTTAAAGATATATGAATTCAAGATATTTAGAGAGAAGGATAAAAATGATTGAAAACGAAAAAATCGCACAAGAAGAAGAATTATCTTTGAAGTTATTTGTTGTCTTGAACCGAGCGCTAGATGCACTTCAAAAACGGGCAGAAGAAAAAATAAGATCTTTAGGGTTAAACCCAACCGAATTTGGTGTTCTTGAGCTCATTTATCATAAAGGTGAACAGCCTATTCAGAAAATCAGTCAAAAGGTATTGATTGCTAGCAGTAGTATCACGTATGTAGTCGATAAATTAGAAAAGAAAAGGTTGTTAAAAAGAAAACCATGCCCGGACGACCGACGCATCACTTATGCAGCCATAACAGCGGAAGGAACAGCATGGATGGATCAAGTCTTTCCAAAGCATCAATCGGCCATAAAGGAAATATGTGCAGGTTTAGATACAGAAGAAAAGAAAGGAATGATTGAACAGTTAAAAAAGTTGGGTTATTACGCACAACGATGGTGATTTTTTTATCCAATTATCTCGAATTCAAAATATATTAATTCATAATAAATAAAGTATGTTATTTTCAAAAACTTAAGGCTGAATCTAGCTGATTTAAATAACCGGACTATTGGAAAGGATAAATAAACGTTTTTGACAAATAATAGGTAAAGCTTCAAAAAGACGGTGTTGCCGGACGCATTTTATTAAAAGTTCGTATTCAAAAAATTTGATAAAAAGGACCAAGAAGTTCCTTGTTTGACAACACAGAGACTCGGTGCGTTCATTTTGTTGGATTTTTGAACAACCTCTAAAAGGGGGATAAAGATGGGGTTTTTAAATAAACTATTTGGAAGGTCAAATGAATCAAGGGAGATGGAAAATATGTCAAATGCAAAAGTAGCAGTTATTTATTATAGTATGGGTGGTACAAACTATCAAATGGCGAAATGGGCAGTGGAAGCAGCTGAAGCTAATGGTGCGGAAGCAAGATTATTAAAAGTGGAGGAATTAGCTCCAGAATCCGTAATTGAGGGAAATCCGGTATGGAAAGCAACAGTGGAAGCAACAAAGGATGTTCCAGTAGCTTCTTCAGCAGATATTGAGTGGGCAGATGCCATCATTTTCAGTGTTCCTACACGTTTTGGAAATATGCCTTCTCAAATGAAGCAATTCTTGGATATTCAAGGCGGTATTTGGGGAGAAGGAAAAACAATTAATAAAGTAGTAAGTGCCATGTCATCAGCGCAAAACCCTCATGGCGGTCAAGAAGCAACCATTTTATCTCTTTACACGAGTATGATGCATTGGGGAGCTATTATTGTCCCTCCAGGTTATTCCGATCAGGCTTTATTTGCAGCTGGTGGTAATCCTTATGGTACAAGTGTTACCGTTGGTCAAGATGGAAAAATGGTGGAAAAAGTAGAGGAAGCTGTTAAACATCAAGCACAGCGTACCATTACTACAGCAGAATGGGTTAAAAAAGGGAATCAATAACCACTTTCACTATGATCTATTACGTAAGGCGCAAGAACCGGGATTTCTCCTGGTTCTTTTTAATGGTTCTGTTAAAGTTTAACATTGATATAATGAACAAGAATAATCTTCATCGTAATGCCAGTAAAGGCAATATCTTCAGCCTGCTCTTACGTCATAATAGTAAACTTACTTGTTTTGACATTAATGCTCAAGTGATTTCCGAAGCTTCATTATTTCTTCCAATTCCAGACTGGTTAATTCCAATATTTCTTCATCTGAATAGTCCCGACCTATCAGCTTTTTGGCAACATTACGTTCCGCTTCTTCGATGCCTTCCATTTTGCCTTCTTCTCGTCCTACTTCTCTCCCGCGCTCCATCCCTTGTTCCATCCCACGTTCCATGCCTTGCTCCATGCCTTGTTCCATGCCTTGCTCCATCCCACGTTCCAATCCTTGTTTTGTAGCTGCTTCTTCAATCTCTCTAATCAATCGGCCAAACGTCGGGGTGTCTCTTAATTTTTCCATTCCCATAATGTTTTTGCCCTCCTTCTCGTTTTGGATGATGGGTAATGATTCGTAAAATTGTTCCTGTAATTCGTCTGGTAGCTTCATGATATAATCAATAAAATACAATAAGGCGGAAAGATACATGGGATGATGCCGATATTTTTCGTAGGCTAGGTCGACCAGTATCTTCTTATGATCAAACTTGGTTTCCTCGCGTTCTTGCTTCTTTTGTTCCTTACTCTTTTTGTGTTCATCTTTTATTTTGATTTTTTTACTGGCATAGATACCGGCAAGCACCACTAATGCGAAGGGGTTCGGCGATTGTTTCAGTTCTTCTTCGTCTTTCCCGTAAAAGTGATAGGTGTTGTAACGATACGTGATTTCCGTGCCATAAAAGGCATCATGAAACTGATCTTCATAGTTTGCTTCGCTGGCATCCGTTAACAGTGCGATGGCATAAATCGGTTCTGTATGGTTTTCGTAGATGCGGTAAAAATATGGAAACATGCGTCGGGCAAATTTTTTATTCCCAACTGCCTGCACTTCAATATGGATATGGACGTATTGATTTTCCCCGTTTTTTAGTGTTACTTTGGCTAGCTTATCCGTATATCTTTTCCCTTTTGCCTGTCTCAAAATATGCGGGAGAAGCTCTGTACCTTCAAAGTCGATGCCTTTGTCAAAATCAATGTCCGGATACAAATCGGGCGCAAAAAAGGCCATAAATTCTTGAAACAGTTCTTGAATAATGTTTTTCCATAGGCCATCATAATCCGGAGGTGTCGAGCGATAATCATGGGTATCTTCTTTTACTGCGGTTAACATTAGTATACCACATCCTTTCGTTAGAATAAATTTGTTTTCATCTTATCGCTTTATGGCGGGCAAGGCAAAACGGTAAAAGTAGATTTTCATGAGGTGTAGAGGGGAGATAATCGGAATAGTGCCTGGCTATTTGATGATTTTTGCTGAGGTGAACACCTTCAAAATGGGATGTTGCTTTTTTTCAAGAAAGTACAGCAGCAGGTATAGAATTTTCCCTTGAATCACACGTGACGTGATGTTTTATACTTAAATTGCAAGATAAACGGAAAGGAGCAGATGTGATGTATTCCATCGGCCAATTATCCAAAAAAACCGGTGTGACCGTTCGTACACTGGATTACTATGACGAGGTCCAATTACTTCAGCCATCTTCTGCAACGGAGGGAGGCCATCGTCTATACGATGACCAGGATGTATTACGGTTACAGCAAATATTAGCCTTGAAATATATGGGTTTTTCGCTGGAACTAATCAAAGAAAACTTGGATAACCCAGCAGCAACGTGGGAGCAATCACTGGAACAACAGTTGGAGATGGTGAAGCAGCAACAGAAGCAGTTACAGGCACTAGAACAAGCGTTAAGGGGAGTGCTGCACTCTGTTCAAATGGAAGATGAGCTTAAATGGCCCCTTATCTTCGACATTATTCACTTGTTTCAACGCGATCAAGATGCCGTTAACCAACTATATCAGAAATATCTAAGTGAACAAGAACAAGAGATGATTATGCAATTACAAGTAGAAAGAGATAAAGACGATATTCAGGAATGGGCTTGTATTATTCGTAATGTACGTGCCATTTCACACGAACACCCTGGGTCGGAAAAGGCACAAAGATTAGCGGAACAGTGGATGAATAAAGTTCATGCGATGTTTGGGGATAATCATCAGTTACAAGAAAAGATGTGGGATGTAATCCGAAATCATTCCGGAGAGGTTGAATTATATCCCATGGATGAAGAGGTAGTGACGTTTATGGAACGAGCTGTTCGTATCATGAATGAGCGAAAAGGGGAATCATAATGACGAGATCAAGGAGTGGAGGGAGACGATCAAGTGAAAAAAACGGCGCAAAATCAATATAAAAAGAAGTACCACATTGCTTCCGATAAAAGCTTGGCAATAGAAGTGCAAGCACTGACGAAAAGGTATAATCCAGATGTCCTTGCTCTTAATGGTTTGACTTTCTCTATTAACCGAGGGGAGATTTTTGGATTAATAGGCCCAAATGGTGCGGGAAAATCAACTGCAGTAAAAATAATGACCACATTATCACGGCCAAGTCAAGGAAAGGTTCGGCTTTATAATATCGATGCTACCCAGTATCCCAAAAAGGCTCGCCATCTATTTGGATACGTAGCTCAACAATCTGGAGTAGATGGAGAGAGTACAGGTCGTGAAAATCTGATGCTGCAAGGACGTTTATATGGATTAAGAGGGCTCAGATTGCGTGAAAGGGTTGGACAATTATTGACACAATTTAATTTGATAGAGGCTGCGGATCGCCTGACAAAGACCTATTCGGGTGGTATGCAGCGCAAACTGGATTTGGCTATGGGACTGATTCATCGTCCACAACTATTGTTTCTCGATGAACCAACGACTGGACTAGATCCAGAAGCACGCACGTCCCTATGGAAGATGATTCATCACTTAGCTGAGGAAGAAGGTTTAACAGTGTTGTTAACCACGCATTATTTGGAAGAAGCGGATCAACTCTGTAACCGCATGGCCATTATCGATCAGGGGAAGGTTGTCAAACAAGGAACAGCGGGAGAGTTAAAAGCAGGATTAAATGGTGACGTCGTACATATGGAGATAACAGAGACAATAACAGAGTCACGAGCGACAACGATTTTACAAGATATTTCGGGCCTAGATGAAATAATCGTTGAGGCATCCACCTTATATGTTCGTACGAATCGCGGTGCGGAACAACTACCCACATTGATCAATGCTATTAAATCAGCAAATATAGAAGTACAGTCAGCAACTATTTCTCGTCCATCGCTAGATGATGTGTATTTACGTCATACCGGGCGAATATTTGCTGAAAATGAGGAGGTATAACCCAAGATGAATATAATGATAGATTCTTGGTATATGATGATGCGCAATCTGCGGCAAATTGCTCGTTCCCCATTTATTATCGCCATCAATCTTATACAGCCAATTCTTTATATGCTTTTGTTCAGTTCGATATTTACCAACGTTGTACAGCTTCCAGGATTTGAAGCAGATGCTTATATTGATTTTCTTAGTCCGGGGATTGTAGTGATGAGTACGCTGACGGCAGGAAGTTATGCTGGCATGGGTATCCTTTCTGATTATAGACAAGGAGTACTGCAGCGTTTTCTTGTTACGCCGATTCACCGTTCATCCATTATCATTGGTTTCCTTTCCCAACATGTTGTCACGTTGATGGTGCAAGCAAGTATGATGATTGGTCTGGCATTTGTTATGGGCGCTCGTTTTGAAGGAGGTCTCAGCGGCATTGCCATCCTTCTTTTATGTAGTGTCTTACTTGGCGTTTCCTTTGGCGCATTATCCATTGCGTTTGCTATTATCATTCGCCAAGAAGAAGGATTAACCTCTATTGTCGCTTTTTCGACGATGCCTCTCTTATTTATCTCAGGCTTGTTTATGCCTTTACAGCTGGTGCCAAACTGGGTACAAACCTTAGCTGGTTTCAACCCAGTAAATTGGGCAATCGAAGCAAGTCGAGGAGCATTAACGATGAGTATTAATGGTAGTATCTGGATTCCTGTCGGATATTTAATTATTTTCACAGTTGTTGCCCTTGGTTTAGCTACTTATGCTTTTTACCGTTATCAGCGTTCTGTATAAAATGGAATGTGATAAGGGTGGTCCTGAAAAAATGGATAGTATGGTCATCACGTATCTAAACCTAACTGTTTTTAATCAGTTAGGTTTTTTCATGCTCTATTAGCAGTTGACAAGCAAAGCGGGAACGTCTATACTAAATAAAACCGACCGGTTGGTATTTTTATAGTATAGGAAGTGATTCGTTTATTTAAAAAATAATGCGCAGCACAGGTAATGGTTGAAAATACAGTAATTGTTCGATATTTCAAGGAGACGCGAAAAGATAGAAAGGCGGTTACCATTTTTACAGTACATGATGAAGTTATTGGCAGCGGCGTATGTCGTAATATATAGATTGCAAACGTTATATTAGAGGAGGAATGAACATTGAGTAAATCGTACGTGGTAGAGGTAGAAAATCTGACAAAAACCTTTTCTGGAAAGGAAGTGATCAAGCAGTGTGATATGCATGTGACAGAAGGTACCATCTATGGCTTTTTGGGGGCAAACGGAGCAGGGAAGACGACGGTATTCAAGCTCTTGTCCGGGTTACTGACGCCAACCATGGGTGAAGTATATGTTTTAGGGAAAGAGGTTAGCTCGCAGCGCCATTCGATTTTAGCGGAGATTGGTACATTAATTGAAACACCATTATTTTATGAGCACTTATCCGCAACAGAAAATCTCAAGATACACCTAGCTTATATGGCAAAGGATCATGGGGATATCGCTTCTGTTTTATCCAAAGTTGGACTCCCTCATACAGGAGCTCAGCCTGTTTCGGAATTTTCACTAGGTATGCGGCAGCGCTTAGCAATTGCAAGGGCCATTATTCACCAGCCCAGATTGTTGATCTTAGACGAACCAGTAAACGGGCTGGATCCGGTAGGTATTCGAGAAATGCGAGAGCTCTTTTTGGATCTTGTTATCAACGAACAGATGACCATCCTGATATCCAGTCATATATTAAGTGAAATGGAGCAGGTAGCCGATGAAATTGGTGTGATTGTCGATGGTCAGATCATCGAGGAAGTTCCTTTATCTTCTATCCAACAACAATTTCCCAATGGCTTAGAACCATATTTTTTTGATTTAATGAGTGGGGGTAAGTAACATGGTTGCTTTAATGAAACTGGAATTAAGAAAACATCATATAAACACCTACCTCATTGCGGCTTTGGTTCTTACTATGGTGATGCTGGCTTTTATTTATCTATTTGCTTATGTACCGCAATTTGATCCCAATGATGCCGATTTACACTTGTTTGTTGGTTACCAAAACATTATCTCTTTATTTGGTGTCATCCATATGACAGTCTTTTGTATATTAGCATCCGTTATGTATACACGTTTCGTGATTGACGAATATACAGGAAAACGAGTGATACGTCTTTTTTCGTACCCTGTCAAAAGAGGAAAGGTATTCTTTTCCAAGGTGCTGGTTATTTCGTTATTTACCATGATAACGATGCTGATTAGCAGTATCCTTATTTTCAGTATTTTTGGATTAAGTGAAACGATCTCTCCAATAGTCGATGAAAGGATGACAGTTGCCTTTATCACCAAAGCCATAAAAACTACCATTGTGCTGGCCATTGCTGCTGCAAGCTTAAGTATCATTGCCATGGGGATTGGATTCATCCAGCGATCGGTTCCGACAACTATTATTTCCGCTATTCTGCTTAGCTCTATTTTTTGCAATATCGTCGCTGGGACCTTAAGCACATCAGACACACCGATTATTCTCGCTATGATCTTGGCCATCTTAGGTGGAGTCTTTGTAGTCGGCATGTTAGCAAAGAAAATTAATCAAATGGAGGCCGGATAACCATGGAAGAAAAAATCGAAAACAATATAGACAATGCTTTAGGCGTGATCGCTCCTCAGCTTACAATATTTAGTATGATAATAGGTATGGTGCTGATTGTCTTAGGTATGATATTCTGCTTGAAAAAATCATCCAAAAAACACTTGAAAACAACCTGGATCCTATGTATCGGTATTGGTATTCTTGCCATCATCAGCAATTTAATGCAGCTATGATCATTTGCATGTGACGAAGGAGTGTTATTTTGAAGGAAAAGAATAATCGCAATGGAATATGGAGTAACTTTAATTTTGTTGTCCTGTTAATAGGGCGGTGTCTTTCCAATATCGGCAGCAGCTTGTATGCAGTTGCCGCCATGTGGCTAGTGTATGAATTAGGTGGTTCTAGTTTTTATACAGGGCTGGCACTTTTTCTCACCCAGGCACCTGCACTTTTGCAAGTGATACTTGGCCCTGTGATCGATCAATTCCACATAAAAAAATTGTTGGTTTATACGCAAATGTTACAAGTATTACTTCTGCTTGTCATTCCTATGGCGGATCTGTTTGGATTTTTAACGATTACGGTCGTGCTCATCATCATGCCGATGATTGCTTTATGCAATCAATTTCTGTACCCAGCTCAATTATCGCTCCTGCCAAAAATTCTAAAGAAAGACCAGCTAACAAAAGGAAATTCCCTTTTTGCGGTTGCGTATCAAGGAACGGAGGCGCTCTTTGATGCCATTGCTGGTTTACTGCTGGTCTTGATCGGAGCTGTTACCATCTTGTATATTAACAGTTTTATGTTTATATTATCGGGACTTATGTTTTTAGCTCTTCGTTTCCCTTTTACATCACTTTCTAGAACGTCAGATTCTCAAAAGAAGACGATAAAAGAGCTGGTCTCAGGCTATTACATTCAATTAAAGGAAGGCATACAAACGCTCTTGCATCCATTTTTTATGTGGCTGCTCGGAGGTGTTCTATTTGTAAATTTGGCAGGCTCTGCAATGTTTGCCATTCTTCCTGCATTTAGTGCTGCACAAGGCGGAGCTTCCTACTATGGATTCTTTTTGTCTGCAGCGGGGATCGGAATGATTGCAGGTGCAGGACTTGTATCCGTCTTCCAACTTCAGAAAGTTCGAGTCGGGAGATTATATACGATAATCATAGCTCTAAAAGGAATTTGCATGATTATCCTTGCCTTCATTACTACTCCTTGGATGTCTATTATATTGTTTGGTTTAGCTTGGCTTCCAGCAGGGATTATAAATGTCACGTCACAAGTGATTATTCAGTCTTCTATCTCGGAAGATAAATTAGGTCGTGTGATGGCAGCGGTATTAGGTATATCTGCAGGTATTGCACCGATAGGCGCTTTGCTTGGCGGCGCTATAGGAGCTATTACATCAAGTGTGTTCATTATTCTTGTAGGAGGTATATGGATGTTTAGCGTAGGTGTGATTTGGCGATTTAGTAAAACGATGCGAAATGTTCCTGCGATAGAAGAACTAACGCCGGACTCATGGAGCATAAGATAATGTTTCACCTACATAAGTGAGGGTGTCTTATTTTCAAACGAGGTACTATCAGGAAATAAAGCGAGCAAAGACTTGTTTGTCACACGTTTTTGTGCTTTTATCCCAAACCAAATCGCAACAAAAAAAGAGCATTTTTTGACTTCTACATATATTCATTATATAATACTCAACATTAAAGTAAAGGATGTGATGTTGATGACAAGGTTGCTGGTTCTCTGCATGTTGGACATAAAGCCAATGTCTGGTTATGATATTCAACAGGCATTGCGAATGACTGACGCAGAAAGGTGGGGCGGTGTACTCATTGGTTCGATTTATCATGCACTTAAAAAATTAGAGAAAGACGGCTATATTATGATAGACCGGGTGGAGCAAACAGGTCACCGGCAAAAATTCACCTATCGAATCACAGAAAAGGGTAAAGAGCACCTTCAAGAGTTGATTCGTGATGCATTAACCAATCCTTCTATCTCCTATCCGTCGTCTTTATATGCAGGCATCTCTTTTTTTGATAAGTTACCTGTTGAAGAAGCGCGACAAGCATTGGAACAACAACAAATCCATTTGGAAAAAGAATATACAAGTGTTCAAATGGGATGGGAGGAAAAGCGTGAAGCCACGGAAGGTGCGATTCCTCCTATGGTACAATTGGTTTTTGATCATATGTTCGCCACTATTAGGCAGCAACAGGATTTCGTTGAAAAAGCTTTGACCTATTTGCAATCAGACGATTCGTCATTCTCTCTCTAAGTGGGGCGGTCTCTGAGTGATTCAGTTTACCAATCAAACTATGTTGCATCGGACTGATGGTATTAGTGTATATGCTATTTTTTGCCGGAATGACGTGGTTAAAAGGCAGAGCCAATGAAAAGTTATAAGATATGGAAAGCATCTATGATGGATAGATGCTTTTTGTTTGGTATGAATAAAAGAGCAAGTTGATCATTCTGTAAAGGTTGCAAGGTTTTCTAATGTGGAGTTTAAACCAACATCATGGTCTTCCTTTGTCACTCCTTCCGGTACATTCTCACAAACAACCGTAACCTTTGTACCATTTGAAACAGGTTCCAATACCCAGCTTTGGATCATTTCACCTGAAAAGGCTGGATCATCCGAAGCAAATAGGATCGCTTGCACAATCCGTTTATTCGGAACTAGTTCTAAAAACTTACCTTGTATGGCATCTGTGTTTTCCGATGACTTACCATGTATAGAGGTAGCCTCTTCATAAGTAAGAGTTATGTTGAAAAATCCTCCCTCTACAGGATCAAACTTGCCGATAGTACCTGTCATACCCTGTGGAGGAAGCCATGAGATCAGCGCCTCCGGATTTAGAAAGGCCTGATAAATAGTTTGGATAGATGAATGAATGACTCTGGAAGCAGAATCTGTTCTTCTATTACGCATCATATTCACTCCCTTCTAGAGTTGGTCCATTCTAAGTATAGCAAATAGTGAATTTCTAGATTTCTTTTCGATTGCTAAAACTTAAGGAAATTAGTTATCGACTAGACGAATGAGCCTTTTATACGTTTTGTTTTTGTGTGTTCAAAAGACAACGCCTTATTAGTTTCCGGCTCTTATACTCATCCATCAAATGCGTAATAGGAGGCTTACCTATTAACGGGTCCAAAAGAGAAATTGCTTTATGGGATATTGGAGTGGGCCTGGCTACTATGGTGACACAGATTTAAAAAACATCCAATATGCTCAAATACTTGCTTTTTTGGCGACTGTATGAGGTGGCTTATTGGGTGCCCATCACTTGATCGCCACTTTAACTTATTCGGCTAATACTTCCTTACATTGGCTTGGAGCGATAGAAGTGCTCGGAATCGGAAACTTACTTGGTTTGTTCGCTCTTTATCAATCTTCGTTTTTTCATAACCTATTTCAACGATCGGATACTTAGTTCACCGAACGGTCAGGAATATCTTTCTGGTTTTGATTGGACAAACGCAATAAGGAATTTAGTTGATACCGTACATTTGCCTTTCCCCTTTGGCCTGTAGTTACATTTACTATGTTAAGGAAAGAAATGGGGTGCATACAAATGCGTTATCAACTAGAAAAATATGTCGATCCACTTCCAAGAATGAAGCGTCTCCAACCGATGAAAAAAACGAAGGACGGCGTTCATTATGAGATGACGATGAAGCCATTCAAGAGTAAGTTGCATCGTGATTTACCAGCTACCTCTTTATGGGGATATAACGGACAATTTCCTGGGCTGATAATAGAAGCAAATCGTGATGAACCTGTTCACGTCACCTGGCTTAATCAATTGCCAAATAAACATCTTCTGCCGGTCGATGTATCCATTCATGGACTCAACCAGCTTCCTGCTGTACGCACGGTCGTACATTTACATGGAATAGAAACTAAACCAGACAGTGATGGTCATCCAGAAGCATGGTACACCAATGGTTTTCGCGAAATAGGGCCTAATTTTTCCAGAAAAACGTTCACGTATCCGAATCATCAGCGCAGCAGCCTCTTATGGTATCATGATCATGCGATGGGCATTACACGATTGAATGTGTATGCAGGGCTAGCTGGAATGTATATTCTTCGAGATAAGCAAGAGAAAGAATTAAACCTGCCAAGCGGTGAATATGAGGTTCCTCTTATGATTACAGACAAAAGCTTTCAGGAAGATGGGTCGTTATTTTACCCATCACAGCCTGATGGAGCAGCAGCAAGTTTGCCCAACCCATCTATTCTACCCGCCTTCAATGGTGATACGATATTAGTGAATGGAAAGGTATGGCCATACTTGGAGGTGGAACCTAGAAAATATCGTTTTCGAATGTTGAATGCTTCCAATACAAGGTCTTATCGACTACAGCTTGATCCCAATATAGGCCTCCAGCAAATTGGCTCTGATGGGGGATTACTCAGAAATGCGGTAGGGATGGAAGAAATCCATTTTCATCCCGCCGAACGAATCGATGTCATTATTGATTTCTCGCAAGCAGGGGGCAGGTCCATTTTGTTGAAAAATAACTTAGGGCAAGACGCAGATCCAAATGATGACACCAGTCATATCATGCAATTTCGTGTTACAAAGGGATTAAAAAATAAAGATCAAAGTCTCTTGCCTGCAGATCTATCTACTATTCCTTCGTTAAAACAAAATAATATTTCTACCATTCGCTATTTAAAATTAGTGGGGTCATCAGACCAATTTGGTCGCCCTTTATTGCTGCTAAACAATAAGCATTGGCATGATCCCGTTACCGAAAAACCAAAGCTAGGGGCAACGGAGGTTTGGGCTTTTACCAATACCACCAATTTTTCTCATCCGATTCACATCCATCTAATACAATTTCAAATATTGGATCATCAGCCATTTGACCTTGAACGATATAATGCAGACGGTCACATCACCTTTACAGGCCCACCTAAAGCACCAGCCGCCAATCAGCGCGGGTGGAAAGATACATTGGAGGTTCCTGCCGCCAATATTACCAGAGTCATTGCAAAGTTTGCACCATATAGCGGGGAATTCGTCTGGCACTGTCATATTTTAGAACATGAAGATTATGATATGATGCGTCCTTATATAGTGGAAGACGACGAACAGTAGCCCTGATGGAGATCAACTAGAATGGTTTCGGATTGCTTGGTAACGTAGAACGGAATAATAACGATAAAAGGGGCATCCACATTTCGTTGCTTCTTTTATCGTTTTATTATAAATAGCCGCCATCTATTCGAACAGATGAATAAAACCTTTCTATGTGGATGATGTATTAAAAACACAATTTAGTCATGCGGTACATGATTTGCATGATCGTTAATCAAGTAAATAGAATAGAAGTTTACAAATTTAAAAGTAGGGTAGATAGTAATTACATAATAGAGAGGGAGGCGTTATTATCAAGTATACTTCTTTAATCATCCTTACGTTGGTCGGGTTCGTACTCTTCGCAGGGACAGTAGCGGCCGAGAAGCATTATGAAGTACAATCAGGAGATACGGTATACCGTATTGCGCAGGACTATCAAGTAGATGTAAATACAATCATTGCCGCCAATTCATCTATAGCAGATACTGCTTCTATTGTACCCGGGCAAACATTAAACATCCCAGATGAAACGGGAACACCTTTTACCGTTACAGCTTATACGGCTGGACCCGAATCTACAGGAAAAGAACCCGGTGATCCCGCTTATGGTATCACAGCGTCTGGTGAAGTGGTAGAAGAAGGAAGGACCATTGCGTGCCCGTCATCTCTTTCTTTTGGTACGAAGATACATATTCCCGAGTTAAATGAAACGTATGTGTGTGAAGACCGGGGGAGTGCGATTACAAATGGCCATTTAGATATTTATATAGAAGACTTAGACGAGGCATTGGAATTTGGTGTACAACAATTGCAAGCGAAAGTGTGGACCTATTAAGCCGAAGAGAAAGATGGAGGAATTTAACACAACAAGCAGTCGATCTATAGAATGTATGTAGGTTGGGTGCTTTCTTTTTTTGCGAATGGTAGGATGAAGCTTCATTATAAAAAAAGTGCCCGCTGGATAAGTAAGCAGACACTTACAAGAATCGTTCAACATAGCAGGGATCAAAATGAATGATTTCAATCACTTCTACACTTAATAAAAAGAAGGTTTGGACCAATTAGTATTTGGTTCCACTACACCTAAACTGTTGTTTCGATATTTTTCCGGGTCCGAAAGAATATCCATAATCAATCGCACAACGGCTTCGCGCGTCACTTGTGCACCGGTAAAGGGTTCCCCCTTTTGAGAAATTTCATAGTTTTCGTTTCCTTTTTGATTGTATAACCAGGTTAGTCTTAAGAGCGTATAATGCAGTCCTGAAGCTTCCACTATTCTAGCAGATTCTTTATGACGATTAACAGCCCTTTGACCAACCATTCGAACATTCCATTTACCAAATTCACCTACTACTTCATCGTAAATACCTAACACACTTGCGCAAATAATCCAGGATTTCTTCTCCTGTTTCATTACTTCTATAATGTTTTGAGTTGGCTCTGGATAAGTCATATCATTCAAGAAAACCAAATCAACATCTTGCATGGCTTGTGCCAAAGTCGCTGTATCCTCGAAATCTCCTGAGACAATTTTCTCTCTGTAGGGTTCCTGGATATGCAAGCGCCGAACAGCATTACGTGCATATAGAATCAGTTGATGGTCTGTTTCAGCCAACAGTCTTTCCGTCAGCATGCTGCCAATTTGTCCTGCAGCTCCTAAAATTAATATTTTCATTGGTTAAAGACTCCTTTCATTTCCTGCATCCGTATACGTATGTCAAAAATGCTTTCTGAATCCGAAGATACAGAAAGCATAGTGACAGACTATTGGATATAACAGGATTAATTTTTTACTTTATAACGTAACCAAACCGTGCCATCTTCCTTACTTTCCACATGATCTAAGTCAAACGAAACAGGGGTATCCGTTGATAATCCCTCTTTTGTTTCAAATAGAGAGGCAGCAGAAGCAGAACCATCAGCAAACGGGGCCATAACAACACTCACTTCATCACATAATCCAGCTTGTACAAAAGACCAGTTAAGCACAGCACCGCCACCAAGCATCAAGGTTTCAATATGGAATAAATCACTTAGCTTTTCCATGAGAACTTCGTAATCGAGTGCGTCCTTTCCTGCAATAACATAAGAAATATTTAACTTTCGCAACATCGCTTTGTATTCATTACTTGCTTTTTCTGTTAGTACCTCAATGATATGCGCTTTCGTGTCTCGATACTTTAACGTATTATTGTCCCAAGCAAGCTTTCCAGATGGATCTACGGAAACATAATATTTTGGTAAATCTGTTTCAACGACGAAATCACCCTCTGGTACAGGAGCGGCGCTCTTGTCTACATCAGGTTCTTTATATTTAGTAAAGGCCTCGTCTGTTGTGGTACGTCCAGAAAGCCAAGCTTGCATATCATAGTGTGAGTCTTCTCCAAAGGCAACATTATAAAAGAAATCAGCACTTGACTTTCTTTCCGGTAATGCCTTATGTGTTCCATCAATTTTTCCGTCAATGGACACAATCATATGGCAAAAGATATAAGGTTTCTTCATTTTGAAAAACTCCTTTTTCCTTTATTTCTTTTTAATATAAAGGATAGAGTGCACTCTATGTCAACTAGAAAGCCTTAGCTAACATTTTATATACGAATCACTTGACCTAGAGTTCACTCTAATCGGTAAACTTATTATCAAATGGTAGTACCGATATTTTACACAACGTTTCTAATAGTCATGGAATGATTCAAAGGAAGATATTGACCATTCATTTTATAGGGAGGATTTATATTGAAGACTTTATTGTATGTAAATATTCGAAATTACAAAGTAGAGCGGTTGAAACCTATTTATACGGCAAAAAAAATGGGGTATAGAATCGCTTTACTGGCAGATGTTGATCCAGGATTAGATGAAGGACTGATTGATGATTTAATCTTAGTTAACACGTATGACATGAAAGCTTCGGTTAAAGCAAGTGTTATCTATGCGAAAAAACATGCAGTGGCCGGTGTACTAACTTGGTCGGAAAAAGATGTGGAACTAGTAGCAAAGATTGGGGCTGAATTAGGGCTGCCTACCATTAGTACAGAAGCAGCTAAAAGGGCAAGAAATAAATATTTCATGCGAGATGCATTAAGAGAGGTGGAAGGGATTTGTCCAAAATTCAAGCGAGTCTTGTCGTTGGATGATTGGAAGCAAGCGGTTGATGAAATTGGTACACCAGGAATTTTTAAACCAGTCGGGGCAGCGGGAAGTAAAGGGATTTTTAAAATTGAGGCCGATACGGATATTCATGAAGCGTATGAAGTAATGATTAACTCCACTTCTCCGGATGACGATAAAATTTATACCTACTACCCTAATGAATATATTTACGAAGAGTATTTGGATGGCGCCGAAGTATCTGTTGATGGCGTGGTTCAGGATCATAACGTATATATTACCGGGGTGGCTGATAATTTAGTTTCGGAAGAATATTCTTTAGACTATATGGAGATTTTCCCATCTGAGAAGGATGAGGCGACCGTTAACGAGATAAAGAAAAGCGCGGAAACGGTTGTGAAAACACTGGGATTTAACCATTGTTCTTTTCATTTGGAAGGCAGGGTGACTACAGATGGCTTCAAATTGATTGAAGTGGCAGCTCGACCGGCTGGTGGGTTCATTGCTTCTCATGTTATGGAGAATGCTTCAGGTATTTCTTATTTAGAGTTCATTATTAAGGTTGCAGTTGGGGAAAGTATTAAAGACAGCTGGCCAGACTTTGATACAATCAGCACCCATAGTGTATGTCATTATGAAGTATTAGCTGATCAGGAAGGTGTTGTTACAGATATACGTGGCTTGGATGATGTCATGGAAGATGAGGATGTTATCTTGATTATTCCTGTAAGACAAATCAATGAGGAAGTGGTCCTGCCTCCTGAAGATTTTGAATCAAGCTACTTGGCAACAGCGATTATTAGAGGAAAAGGGTACGAAGAAGTGAAGAAAAAAATAGATAGATTAGAAAGCAAATTAGAGTACAAGATAAATGAACAATGACGGATGATTTGAAGGAGAAATAGTAAGGAGAGTCGCACAATGCAATGCTTAAGAAAAGTGTTGGTGTAGGTGATCACTCTTGGACCTTTCATTAGATGGTGACAGCAGTCAACTGTGGGGCTTTGATTAAGAACTTCCCAGTGTCAGGTGCTTGTTCTTAACCAAGTCATGCGTTAATATATGATTTCTTTATTGGACTTCTAATGTATCTTTTAATAGTATTATTTATTAATAGAATATTGCAAATAACCATTCTACATTTGGAGGAGGATATGTAATGGAATATGTAAAGTTCGGAAATACCGGTTTAGATGTATCACGTATCTGTTTAGGAGCAATGGGGTTTGGAGACCCTGATAAATGGATTCATAAATGGGTGTTAAATGAGGAAAAGAGTCGCCCTGTCATTAAGAAAGCAATTGATTTAGGCATTAATTTCTTTGATACAGCTAATATTTATTCCATGGGAGAAAGCGAAAAAATTCTCGGTCGGGCGTTGAAAGATTATGCCAAACGAGACGATATTGTTCTTGCAACCAAGGTTTACATGTCGATGCGTCCTAATCAACCGAATAGCAGAGGTTTATCCCGAAAAGCCATTATGACAGAGATAGATCATAGTTTAGAACGATTAGGAACAGATTATGTCGATCTGTATATTACTCATCGTTGGGATTATGATACACCAATTGAAGAAACGATGGAAGCTCTTCATGACGTAGTGAAATCAGGAAAGGCACGCTATATTGGGGCTAGCGCCATGTATGCTTGGCAGTTTCAAAAAGCGCAACGAGTGGCGGAGCGTAATGGATGGACAAAATTTGCATCGATGCAAAACCATTATAATTTGATCTATCGGGAAGAAGAACGAGAAATGATTCCTTTCTGCCAGGATGAAAAAATAGCATTAACGCCTTATAGCCCGCTTGCTTCTGGTCGATTAACTCGTGACTGGTCAGACACGACCTTCCGCTCTGAAACAGATGAGGTTCAGCAATCCAAGTATGATGCAATGATGGAATCAGATTCTGGGATCGTAGAACGCGTAAAGGAGCTTGCAAATAGGCACCAAACGACTAGAGATAAAATTGCCTTAGCGTGGCTTCTTCATCAGGATCAGGTGGTTTCTCCTATCATTGGCGCTCAAAAAGAAAGTCATATTGAAAGTTCTGTAGCTGCGCTGGACATTCAGTTAACACCGGAGGAGTTAGCATATTTGGAAGAATTGTATATTCCTCATCCCGTAGTTGGAGCTCTTTGAAAACTCCAAAATCACAGCTGAAACTTTTTAAGTAAAGGAATACGATAACAAGCACCCAAAACGAGTGTTTATAAATCGCTAGTTTTGGGTGCTTGTTTGTAAATAATATACTCAATTTTTATGATGAATCTGATGACGTTAACGATTGGTTACAATGTAATGATAGTAATGGACCTCACACTAGTTTATGAAACGTCTGCACACCAAAGCTCGATTTCTATTTTCAATTCAGGCCATCCTAATGCAGTAATATAGGCAACGGTCATGGAAGGGTAGGCTGTTTCGAATAGCTTATCCCATTCGGTGTAAAAATGATCCCAGTCTATTTCCTCGGTTGCCCAAATGTTCACTTTTATTACGTTGTCCTCCGTCAAACCTTCGGAGGCCAGCACCTTACTCATGTTGACAAACGTATAGCTCACCTGTTCGTTTAAATGGGAGGGAATATGAGCCTCTTCATCTATTCCGACCTGACCTGATGTCACGACCAAACCAGCACCTTTGGGTACCCTTGTGACATGGCTGTAGTTACCTACCGGTTTAGGCATAAAGGTTGGATTGCTTCTCGTAATTTTTTGCATAGTATTTACCTCACTTATTATTATTTCTGCTGAAAGAAGACAGACTCCACCAATTTGTTGAAATCTAAAAGAAAACAGCAGTAGAGTATCCATAGCCCATCGATAAAAATAGCAGTATTTTTTTCTTCATGACTAGAACACTCCTTTCCCTCCGTCTGTGAAGTAATCTATTTACGTTTCTTAACCATTCCATCAAGATAGATCGATTAAATCAAATATAATTCTAACAAACCGCAACATTCCTGTCCAACGCAATATCGATCAAAGTAGCACGCTGCCTAATGATATCATAAGAAGATTTGTTGTGAAGGCCCGAGCTTATTCTTTACGTGCACCCTGTTAAAAAGCATCATATTAGATGCAATAGTAGGATAAACTCTGTACAATCATAATAAAAAAGGTTGATAAAATGAAACTATTTATCGTAGAAGATGATTCCGTCATTGCTCAAAAGATGAAAGAACATGTAGAAAAATGGGGATACGAAGGTACGGTGACAGAGGATTTTCAGCATGTCCTCTCCGAATTCATTGCCTTAGATCCGCAACTAGTACTTATGGATATTTCGCTTCCTTTTTTCAATGGCTATTACTGGTGTGGCGAAATACGCAAGGTATCCAAAGTACCGATTATTTTCATTTCTTCCGCTGTAGATAATTTGAACATTGTCAGGGCGGTTGAAATGGGAGCGGATGACTACATTACTAAACCATTTGATTTGGAGGTGTTGATGGCAAAGATTCAAGCGATTCTCCGCCGGACATATGACTTTAGTGGAGATAGTCATTTAATGGAACATCAAGGGTTAATTTTTAATGTGAATAATTTTACGATTTCCTTTGCGGATAAAACAGAAGAATTAACCAAGAATGAAGCAAAAATATTTCAAAAACTATTAGAAAATAGAGGGAAAATTATCAAACGGGATGCGTTAATGATGGCTCTGTGGGAGTCTGACAGTTTTGTCGATGATAGCGCATTATATACCAATATCAATCGATTGAGAAAGAAATTGCATCACATGGGGTTGGAGCATTATATTACGACAAAAAAAGGGGAAGGGTATATCATTGAGAGTTAACATGAAAATCTTATTAACCTATATAAATGATTATAAACGACCGATTGGTTTATGGCTATTGTTTGGTTTAATCCATGTTCTCACCAGCTTTTTATATCAACTGCCGATGGAACGTTCTATGTTATGGCTGGTGGTGTGTGGCTTTATTGGAATGATTGCGGGGTGTTTCCATTTCTATAACTATTACACGAAACATAAGGAATTGGAAGTTCTCCCTAGACAACCACATCTGGATATAGAGCAATTACCGAAGCCGGAAAACGTAATAGAGGCTGACTACCAGGCAATACTAAAAGAATTAACGACTGCACTTTCTCAGCTTGAACATACGAAAGCGCAAAACGAACAGGAAATATTAGACTATTTTACGATGTGGGTACACCAAATAAAGGTACCAATTTCCGCGCTTCATTTAATTCTCCAAGAAGAAGACAGGGAAGTTTCTGCTGAAATGAGGGATCAGTTATTCAAAGTGGAACAATATGTGGAACTCCTCCTACAGTATGTACGGTTAGGCAGTTCATCTACTGATTATCAGTTCCATAAGATAGACTTGGATACAATGATTCGAGACACACTCAAAAAGTATGCCTCCCTCTTTATTCGAAAAAGACTACCTGTCCGTTATGATGGTGTAGATCAACGTGTGATCACGGATTCAAAATGGTTGGGCTTTGTATTAGAACAACTATTATCTAATGCCTTGAAATACACCAATAAAGGAGTTATTTCAATTTATTGGGAAGAACATGCAATAGTGATAGAGGATACTGGCATCGGGATTCGTCCAGAAGATATACCGCGTGTAGGCGAAAAGAATTTCACCGGTTTTACCGGCCGCCAGCATAAAAGTGCCAGTGGTATTGGACTTCATCTTTCCAAGCAAATTCTAGCGAAACTCGGGCATAAGATCGAAATAGAATCAGAAGTGGATAAAGGTACGAAGGTTTCCATTCTGTTTGATCCTGGGCAAATAACAATCGAATAGCTATCTAACAAAAACGTTAGAAACAAAGGAGAAATGTCAGATCGAACGGTAGAATGGCATTTCTCTTTTTTGCTATCGTATAAGTAGCAACAAGATAGTTGCTCAAAGAAAGGAGACTAGTATGACACTGTTACAAGTTCAACATTTAGGAAAAGTTTATACAACAAGATTTGGAGGGAATCAAGTAGAGGCATTATCTGATGTTTCATTCAGCGTTGATTCCGGGGATTATATCGCTATTATGGGTGAATCGGGTTCTGGTAAAACAACGCTATTAAATATTCTTGCGGCATTGGATAAACCAACACGAGGCAATGTAATATTAAATCGAAAAAATATGGTGCACATACCCGAAAACGAAATTTCTGCATTTCGGCGTAATCATTTGGGATTTGTCTTTCAGGATTTTAACCTGTTAGATACGTTTTCCATTCAAGATAATATCTTTGTTCCCTTGGTGCTAGCTGGAAAAAAGCATAAAGAAATGGAACAAAAACTAATGCCGATAGCAAAGAAACTTGGTATTGAGAATATCTTAGCCAAATTTCCCTATGAGATATCTGGCGGTCAGAAGCAAAGAGCAGCTGTTGCCAGAGCATTAATTGCGAATCCGGAATTAATCTTGGCAGATGAGCCAACTGGTGCACTGGATTCAAAATCTTCTGATGACTTATTGGAACAATTCGAACAAATTAATGCGGAAGGTCAGACGATTCTCATGGTAACTCATAGCATTCGAGCTGCCAGCCATGCCAAACGAGTATTGTTTATCAAAGACGGCAATGTATTTCATGAGTTGTATAAAGGGGAGACATCAAATGAGGAAATGTTCCAAAAAATCTCTCATACGTTAACAGTGTTAGCTACGGGGGAGGATAGCAATGCGTAATGGCTTTTATTTGAAAATGGCGGCAGACAGTATTCGCAAAAATAGCAAAATGTATTTACCTTTTATCATTTCTTGTATTAGTACGATCATGATGACGTATATTATCCAGGCATTATCCACCAACCCGGGACTTGCGGATATTCCAGGCGGAGCTAACTTACAAACTATTTTGTCCATGGGATATTTTGTCTTGCTTATCTTTTCCACTATTTTTCTTTTTTATATGAATAGTTTTTTAATGAAAGATAGGAAAAGGGAATTTGGCGTCTACAACATTTTGGGTATGGATAAAAAGCATATCACGAAAATGCTTGCTTACGAAACATTTTATATTGGTGTATGCAGTATGATCGTAGGGTTAATTGCCGGCACGATCCTGAATAAAGTATGCGTACTATTGATTCGCCAAATGATGGGGGCGAATGTAGCGCTTGGATTTGAATTTTCTTCTGGAGCCGTTATATGGACACTAAGCTTCTTTACCATCATTTTTCTAATGATTTTAATGGGGAATGTCTATCAAATTCGCTTAGCTCATCCGATAGATCTGCTGAAAAGCGGAAATGTTGGAGAAAAAGAGCCGAAAACCAAAATTTTTCTTTCCATTCTCGGTGTACTACTAACGGGTTGGGGATATTATATTGCGTTAACCTTACAATCTCCCATTCAAGGCATGCCTTATGTCTTGCTAGCAGCAGTCGTAATTATTGCAGGTACTTACCTCTTATTTACGACGGGAAGTATTGCCGTACTCAAAATCTTAAAAAACAATAAAAATTATTATTATCAGACCAACCATTTTATTCCGGTTTCCGGTATGATCTATCGGATGAAAAAGAATGCGGTAGGGCTTGGAAACATTACGGTTTTATCTGTGGGTGTTATTTTATTACTTTCGATTGCTGTTTCCTTATATATTATATCGGAGGGGGATGGCAATTCACAATATTCTGGCAATGTCATTTCAGAGGTAAGGTTATCAGAAGATGTAGCGGACACGGGGGAAGAAATAAAAGCAGATCTCAATGAACTCATTGATCAAACCGCTACGGAAACGAATCAAACAGTTACCGGGTCATCCACTAATCTCTATCTTACTTTTCAGACGATAGCTACAGAAGATGGTTTTGAAGTCACCAAAGATGCTTATTCGATGTTAGGGAATCAGCGTACAGTCGGTTTATATTTCACGGATCAGGATAATTACAATCAGTTAACAGGCGATCATATATCGCTTGATGAAAATGAAGTGTATATACATGGGACGAATGATGAATATCCAAACGAAACTCTTTCACTGATGGATCATCAATTTACTGCCAATGTCATGGGAAATATGGAAGAGTTCTCAATGGGCAGTGAAACGACAAGTGCCGTTGGGGCTACCTATTATATCATTGTCGAAAATGTAGCTGTTCTTCGACAAATTGACCAGCAGCAACAAGAAATATTGGAGGAATATGCTGCGGGCACGAATGTGTCTACACAAATCCATTTAGAACAAGGGATCAATGAGCAACAAGAAATAGCATTTGGCGACCAGCTGCGATCTAACATGGAACAAGCAGGTATGGACATTGTTGTCGTAGATACCAGAACAGAAGCAGCGAGTGATCTACAAGCTCTCCGAAGTGGTGTGTTGTTTATCGTCTTGAATTTAGCGATCTTACTGTTGTTAATGACGGTACTGATTATTTACTATAAACAGACATCGGAGGCGTATGATGATCAAGAGCGCTTTTCCATCTTACAAAAAATTGGTCTGAATCAATCAGAAATTAAAAAAGCAATCAAATCTCAGATTTTGACCGTGTTTTTCTTACCTGTAATCGTAACAGGAATCCATATTTTAGCACTTTATCTTCTGATGAGAAAATTGATGATTCTAGTGATGATCAATCAAGTGAATTTATTTCCCGTTGGTCTGCTTCTCGCTTTTTTGGTTTTCTTGATTGCTTATGTGATTGTTTACCGGATAACGGCTCGGGTTTATTACAAGATAGTTCAATAAATGATGTCATAAGAGAGGGGTGATGCTGTATGCATTTGAGTCTATTCGAGTTACTGCTTATTTTTGTTGGCGGGATGGTTATTTTAGGGGTTCAATTTTTCTTATCGACTAGAAAGAATCGATTAATGGGGCTTCTTTTCCCGCTAGTATCTTTGGGCTATTTCCTATATATGTTTTTACAATCAGATATCTTTGCTGATATGTCCTTCGGTATGAAAACGTATATGCTAATTGCTCAAAATATCCCAACACTTCTTTTGCTGGGGATTTACTTTGCCTCCCGTTACCGTATGAATAAGCGAAGGGAGGGGTAACGGAGTATTCAATGTCATTTCCATGATAAAGAACCGGACTGTTTTTGTCCGGTTTTCCTTATGATTCAAAGAGATCAGCGTGGTAAAACAATACGACACTCTGTTCCGATATTTGGCTTGCTTTTGATCGTAATATCTCCATGATGAGCCAAGATAATTTGTTTGGCAATGGCCATTCCCAGGCCAGTTCCCGCATTACCCTCGGCAGAATTAGTTCCCCGGAAATAGCGATCAAATAAACGGTCGACAGTTTCTTGACTCATACCAATTCCATCATCCTGTATGGTAATATGAATGCTGTCTGTTGTTTGCTGTAGTTTGATTCGGACGCTAGTGTTAGCTGGATTATGCTTGCTGCTATTTGCCAAAAGATTCTCTAACGCTCGTTTTAGGTATTTGCTATCGATAGCATAGAAAATAGGCTCTTGATTCGTTTCAAAAGAGAATGTTTGTTGTTTAGCATCTGGCATCTTCTCCATTTGCTCCACAATTCCTTTAATAAAAGATACCAAATTCATTGGTTTTAGTTGGATGGGGATGGCCTCATTTTTTAATTGAAACGTTAAGTTAAAGTCCTTAATAAGTTGCTCCATATATTCGACGCGGTCTTCCATCGTCTTCGCAAAATGGCGTATCTCTTCTTGTTTCCAATGGTATTCATCGGAAGCCATGATTGTAGTATATCCTTTAATGGTGGATAAAGGGGTTTTTAAATCATGGGAGATCCCTGTCATCCATTCTTCTCTTGACTTCTCTAATAACTCCCTCTCGGATCGGCTTTGTTTTAATGTTGACGTGAGGTTAGAGAGCGCAAGCATCAGATCTTGATACACTTTGTGTTTTGTATTGTTTCTTTTCTTTTTTTGGAGTGGCTCCTCATATGTTCCTTTTGATAACTGGTCGATCCAAGATACGACATGTAACAGAGGAGCACCTAATTGCTTTCCAAAAAAGAGAGCAATGAAAATCCCGATCACAAGGATGGAGAGGATCCATAGGTTATTCGCCCAATAATAAAAGGGATTATTACTAGCCGCTGGTTTTCCCATAACCCAAGTCAGGTCATGATCGTCTATTGTTTCATACCAAGTGGACAGCTGATAGCCTTTGTTAGCCGGATAGACGTAATCAGAAACCAATTCCCCAGGAGCATAATGTTCTTGAATCGATACTGGTTTATTATAGGAAAAAGATTCATTACCGTTTTCATCTAATATCTGCAGCCACATCCGATTGTTTTGCAAATCTTCCTTAACGGTAGGACTTATATCTATCTGTTGATTTTGAATCCGTGTATCCTCTGCGATCCTATCCATGGATAATGGAGAGGCTTCCGGTTGATGATCTCGAAGAAAAAAACTGAAAAGACTGATACTAACAACAAGTAATATTCCCCAAATCACCATTAGCCAAAAAAGCCGCGAAACGAAATAAACGGCTACTCTATTTCTTAGATTCATGGTAATTCCCTATCCGCTTCAAAGATATATCCCAGACCTCTCACTGTTTTAATCCAGCGGGGATTACTTGGATCATCCTCTAATTTTTCGCGCAGGCGCCTCACATGAACCATTACGGTATTATCTCCACCGTAATATTCTCCCCATACATCTCGATAGATTTGATGCTTACTTAACACTTGATGAGGATGTTCGCAAAAATACAGCAACAATTTCAGTTCTAAAAGGGGACAGTCTATTTGCTCCCCTTTAACAATTAACTTTCCACTATTAGCATCTGCAGTAAAATAACCATAGTCATACACCGTTTTCGCCCGATGATTGGTTTCGGCTTGCTTGGATCGTTTTAATTGTGCTTTCACACGTGCAACTACTTCTAAAGGGTTAAAAGGTTTCGTAATATAATCATCCCCACCAAGACTAAATCCTTGTAACTTATCCAAATCCGTTGTTTTCGCTGTTAAAAATAAGATAGGAACCGAGGTCTGCGCGCGAAGCCTGCTGCAAAGTGTAAAGCCATCGACATCAGGTAACATCACATCTAATAAAAGAATGGCAGGATTATTTTTAATTGTTTGCGATGTTGCTTCTTGTCCTGTGCTTGCTTGATAGATATGTTGAAAACCTTCTTTTGTAAAGACAGTTGTTAATAAATCTAGAATATAGGGATCATCATCAATCATCAGAATGGAATAGTCTTCTGCTTGGAATGGCAATGTGTTGTCCTCCTTTGTTATTATTCTATCATTTTACACAATAATGAATGGCATTGTAATCCCTTATACACTTTGTTAAGGAGATGTTAAGAAAGAGTTATGCTCGCGTTTAGAAGATTTCGATTATGATAGGGATAAGCGAGGTGAGGAGAAATGAATGATCAAATTGTAGTGACAAACAATCTGACCAAAAAATTCAAGAAAAACATTTCCGTTGACAAATTAAACATGTGTATTAAACGAGGACAAATTTATGGTTTTTTAGGGCCGAACGGAGCTGGTAAAACGACGACCATACGAATGTTATTAGGTTTAATACAACCAAGCCAAGGAAGTATTGAAATTTTTCATCAAAACCTAAATAAAAAGCGCATCTCCATATTACAACGCATTGGATCCTTGGTTGAGTCGCCAACCTATTACGGTAATTTAACTGGTCGTGAAAATTTAGAAGCCGTGCGAAGATTACGGGGCATTCCGGAAAAACGAATGGATGAAGTGCTCGAAATTGTCCGATTAACGAAAGTGGCCAATCGATTAACCAGAGAGTATTCGCTTGGTATGAAGCAGCGGCTTGGCATTGCTTCGGCTCTACTTAGTGAGCCAGATCTATTAATTTTAGATGAGCCAACCAATGGTTTGGATCCATCCGGTATTCAAGAAATTCGGGAATTAATTAAACAACTACCTGAATCTGGGATGAGTGTGCTGGTGTCTAGTCATTTGTTAAGTGAGATTGATCAGATGGCTACAGAGGTCGGCATTATTAATGGCGGCAAAATGATTTTTCAAGATTCGATCGAACAATTAAGGCAAAAGCGTAAATCATTATTAAAAGTTGGGGTGAGTGATGGAAGTGCCTCTCATTCGATATTAAAAAGACAAGGAATCCAATCGCAATGGCAAGATGATTATTTATGGTTAAAGGAAACAAAACCTGAATTTGTCTCTGAAATCAATGCACTGCTTGTTCGTTCTGGAATATCAGTATATCGTCTGGAGGAAGTGACCAAGTCGTTAGAAGATATCTTTCTAGAATTAACTGGTACCGAGGGTAGTCTATGAGACAGTTATTATGGGCAGATAAAATCAAATTAAAACGTTCCTCCATACTGATTATTGTCTTACTGGTACCACTCTTGATCTTAGGGTATGAATTAGTCAATCTTACTTATCGAGGGGAGTTTGTAGAGGAGCAAGCAGAGCTGTTTCAAGCACGCTCGATGTGGATCTATTTATTGTATGATAACAGTCTATTGTTGGGTCTTGGATTTCCTTTAGCAACCACACTGACTGCATCGGTTATAGCCAATATTGAACATCAAGCGAACGGTTGGAAACAGACTTTATCGTTACCACTTTCTAGAGTGCGTGTGTATCTCAGTAAATTTATCTGGCTTTTCATCAGTCTGTTTTTCTCAATCACTATTTTTATGCTTGGCATGCTTTTGTTAGGAAAGGTGTTAGGGTTTGAAGGAACTACACCATGGGGCCTGTTGTTAGGAGATAGTTATAGTATGTTGATTGTTGTATTACCAATGATGTCTGTTCAGCTTTGGTTATCAATGACATTTAAAAATCAGGCTTTCTCGATACTTGTTGGAGCTATTTTCTCCATGATGGGACTTTTTTTAGCAGCGGCACAAACAACCAGATGGTTTCCGCTAGCCTATCCCAGTCAAGCGTCAACCATTATTTTGCAATATGAAGGCTTAGGCTATAATACAGACCTGTCTGCCTATCTAGTCATTAGTTTTTGTTTAGGGATGATTTTATTGGTTTTCGGTGCTGTTCAATTTGCTAGAAAGGAAGTTAAATAGGGAGGGATACAATTGAAAGATATATTGTTTGTAGAGCGATTAAAGCTAAAGCGGTCTAACATATGGTTAATGTATATCATTGGTCCCTTATTAGGGGTGCTGCTGGCTTATGTTAACTTTTTTAAGAATTATGATTTATTTATGGGCCCTGGGGATAATGCATGGGAGGAGGCATGGACACAAGTAGCCTTATTTATGGGACCTTTTGTCTTACCTATCTTGGTCGGAGTATATGCGGCACTGGTATGCAGAGGCGAACATGTAGGAGGAGGGTGGAAACAGCTATTAGCATTTCCTATTAGCCATTCCAAGATTTTTTTCGGGAAGTTTATCACCATCATCCGGATGATCATGATTACCATGATTCTTTTGTTGGTATTCTTTATTGGTTTGGGTTATGTAACGGGAATCGATGGGGTGCTTCCGGTTATGTCGTTATTGGGATATATAGTAAGAGGCATATTGGCCTGTTTGCCATTGGTTGTCTTACAGCTGATTATCTCGATCCGTTCCAAAACGTTTGGTATACCACTTGCGGTTACTATTATTTTTACACTCCCTGCGATTATTGTAGCCAGCACATCACTGGGACAAATTTATCCGTGGACGCAGCCAATGCTGGCCATGTCTCCAGAAGATGAATCACCTATTCAATCCTATTTTTTATTTTATAGCTTGTTGACTGTTACATTTTTCATATTACTGATTTATGGCTTAAGAAATTTCAAGAAAAGAGATATGATTTAATGTTGGAATAGCACCGCATGAAGAAGTCAGCATGATGGCAGTGACTTTCATTTTTAATACGACTATCTCACAACATAATGACGATCAACTTGTAAACCCAACTGTTCACTGTTCAGTTGGGTTTGTTCATAAATAATGTGCAAGGGAACATGGTCACCTTAACCCTGCTACATGATAAGGACCATTTATCGTCATGTGCGACAGTTTTTCTGCCATGTACTCTGGGGAGTACTGCATATTATTCTCCAGCCAATAAGCAATGACTCCTACATAACCATGAGCCACATAATGAATAAACAACTCTTTGGGAATTTCCATTTTATCTGGACTAGGGTGTAATTTTTCTATGTGTTCCATCATGTACATTTTTATAATATTTAGAAATTGCTGCTGGAACGAAGGGATCCCATTTTTTCCGAACATCACTTTAAAAAATGTACTGTGCTGATAAATATATTGTGTTGCTCTTACATAAAAAGGATTTGGGACATCACCCACCATAATGGAGACAGTGAAAAGGGATAACGTCTAATCTTTTCCGTGTTTTTCTAATCAGAGGGGGAGCTTACAATGCTTGATAACATATATCGCAAAGTGATTATGGATCACTATAAATATAAGAGAAATTTTGAGGAATTAGAAGGAGAAAATATCGTAAAAGTACATTATAAGAATCCGACGTGCGGTGATGTGATCTCTTTATTTTTAGATATGGATTCGGATAAAGTAAGAAAAGCTGCTTTTCTTGGTGAAGGATGCCGTATTAGTATGGCTTCTACGTCCATGATGACCGAATTGATCGAAAATAAATCATTAAAAGAGATTGCTATACTAAGAGATAAAATGGAAGATTTAATTCGTCATGGTAAAGCATCAGGTAATGAAGAATTGGGTGACAGCTTATCGTTGCAAGGGGTTCACGCTTTAAAAGCAAGGCATAATTGTGCGTTAATGACTTGGCAAGCTTTAGACAAAGCCTTGGAAGATACAGCCGGGTACGATGTTGGTACATGTCATCCAAAATAAGACCCAAAACTTTGAATATCAAATGACAACATGAATATCATGGTTTTCTCCTCGCTTTTGTGGGAAGTTTTTTGTGATGACGATTTTTTCAAGTGCGCCTTTCTTGAAACTATACACTAGTGTCGTTTATAATGGATACCATAAAACGACAACACTGTATAGTTTTATATCATTCAAATTGGAGGTGGTTTTATGGCGCCAAAAGTTAGTGCCGAATATAAAAGGGAAAGAAAAAAGGAACTGGTAGAGATAGCGAAGCAGGTGTTTATCGAGCAGGGTTTTATTCACACATCGATGCAGGATATTATGAACAAAGCTGGCATCTCAAGAGGGGCATTATATAGTTATTTTGATAACGTGGAACATGTTTTTCTCGAAGTGTTACGCGATGATGACGAAACAAATATTCCAGATTTTGTGTCTGCAAAAGAGACATCCATATGGCTCCAAATAAAAAATTGGCTTGACGAACAGCGTTTGTATGTAGAAAGCATTCATCAAACGCTGCTTCAGGCAAGGGCAGAATTCTTTTTGTCCTCTCATTATGTAAAGGATAAAGATAATTCCCCTTACATTTCAGTACGTTACAACCGACTGATCGAGACGATAGCAGATATATTAAATGAAGGAAAGCGAACAGGAGAATTGAACCCTCAACAACCTACACAGTCGATTGCAAGGTACTTGGTATCTTTTCTAAACGGCTTGATGTTAGATACATTTCAATTGGGATATGACCAAACAAAAATAAAGGAACAATTAGACGTTTTACTTTTCACCTTGGAACAATTAGTCCATCCAAAATCGATACACGAGGAGTGAGAAGGTTGTTATTTGAATCATCAAGAGTGCGGCTGAGAAAGATGACAAAGGATGACGTAACGATATATCACAAATGGCGAAACGATTTGGAAGTGATGTATACTACCAACCCATCCTTAGATGTTTATCCGATGGAAGCAACGCAGGAATTTGTCGATCATGTTATCTTGGGATCTACTTCAGCTAAAAGTTATATCATGATGGAAAAAGAAGACGAAACCCCCATTGGTATTGTATCTTTAATCCAGATCGACTATGAGAACAGAAATGCAGAATGTATCGTGGATATCGGTGAAAAAGAATATTGGGGCAAAGGTTATGGTTCAGAAGCTTTGCGGTTACTGTTAGATTACGTTTTCTATGAAATGAATCTTCATCGCGTTTCCCTTAAAGTCTTTTCGTTTAATGATCGAGCCATTCATTTGTATACGAAAATCGGTTTTCAACAAGAAGGAATCAGTAGACAAGTCTTGTTTAGAAATGGTAAATGGCACGACATGATGCATATGGGATTGCTTCAAACGGAATACTTCCAGCAGCAAAAACGTGGAATGAACAAGTAATGATGAGGAACAAGGCATTATTTTCGTGATGAAGTAATGCCTTTTTTATATCCAATCGCAATATCATACAAGAAACCACAAAGAATACGTGTTATTTTAGAAAAAGATAAAGCAGGTTGAGAGGAGAGCGAGGGATGTCAGATACAACTCGAACAATTTACTTGGACTCTGATTTGAATGTGGAAGCCTACCGATTTAAAGGGATCACGCAAAAGTTCCCAGCACACTTTCATGATTATTATGTGATTGGTTTTATGGAGGAAGGAGAGCGGCATCTTATCTGCCAAGGAAAAGAATTTATTATTAACGCAGGAGATGTACTTATTTTTAATCCATACGATACCCATCGTTGTGAGCAAATCGATGGAAAAACATTAGATTATCGTTGTATCAATGTCAAGATAGAAACAATGAAAAAGGCCGTTTTTGATATAAACGGAGAAGAAAAACTGCCGCATTTTCAAGCAAATGTGCTCTATCAAAGCGAAGTAGTATCCAATTTAAAGGAATTACATGTAAAAATAGGGCAGGGAGAGGATGAATTGGAAAAGGAAGAATTATTTTTATATGTCATAGAAGAACTGATGAAAACAAACTCGAACATGCCTATTCCGGCCACAGTTCCGGAGTCTTCTCATCAAATTCAAGAAATAAGTGATTATATGGATGTGCATTATAACCAGAAAATTTCATTACAAGAGTTAAGTGATTTAACAGGATGGAGCAAATATCATTTATTGAGATCTTTTACTAGCAACAAAGGAATATCTCCGTACAGTTATTTGCAAACCATTAGGGTGAATCATGCAAAAAAGCTGTTAGAACAAGGCATTAAACCAATTGAAACAGCTTATGCAACGGGATTTAGTGATCAGAGTCATCTGACCAAATGTTTCAAAAGTATGATTGGATTGACACCTAAACAATATATGAAGACGTTTGAAGCAAAGGAGAGATCCAGTAAATGAAGGAAACGAAAACGGTACTTGTCATCGATGAAAACCTTCCGTTAGGATTGATAGCCAATACAGCAGCTATTCTAGGTGTAACATTGGGCATGAAAGCACCCGAAATGATCGGTGAGGATGTCAGCGATCATTCTGGTGTAAAGCATGCAGGCATTGTCAAAACACCAGTCCCGATCTTGAAAGGAAACGCTGAACTTCTCCATCAACTAAGAGATAGGATGCTGACAAAGGAATTTACGAATCTAACCGTTGTTGATTTCTCCAATGCGGCACAAAGCTGTAAAACGTATGACGAATACATAAAGAAACTTCAGAAAATGGATAAAACAGATTATCTGTACTATGGACTAGGTATATACGGAGAAAAGAGGAAGGTAAATCAATTAACTGGCAATCTTGCTTTATTAAGATAGTAGGAAGGGGGAGAGCGGATGGACCATTTAGCAGCATATATGTTGATGGCGCTGATGATGTCGATGCTACCTGGCACAGATACGGTATTGGTGATGAAAAACACGATGGCTCATGGCTCCAAGGCTGGCTATTATACCACGCTGGGGATAGCTTCAGGGCTAATTTTCTGGACGATGATTGCGGTATTCGGTTTGGCTGTTGTTATTGCCCGATCTGTCTTTCTGTTCCATGTTATTAAGTATCTAGGGGCCGCATATCTGATTTATTTAGGACTCCGGGCTTTTTTTACGAAAAGTACTTTTTCCATGGATAGCGTGCCGGATCACAACAAAAAATCTACCCATGCTTATGTAAAAGATTCGTTTTTTCAGGGGGCAGTGAGTAATGTATTGAATCCGAAAACGGTTTTGGTATATGTTACTTTCATGCCGCAGTTTATCCATGTAAATGGGAATACAAATCAACAATTGATAATACTAGGTTTCATTCTTACATGGATAGCAGCTGGTTGGTTTTTTATTTTGGTCTATTTCTTGGATGTGATGAAAAAATGGTTCAAGAAACCCGTATTCCAAAAGTTTTTTCAAAAATGTACTGGAGTGCTGTTGATGGGCTTTGGTGTGAAAATGATTGTTTGATGTCTATCAGGCCAACGATGAAAAGTAACAGACGTGGCAGTTAAAAAAGATACCAACTTTTTCTAGATTGGTATCTTTTTTGTTTGTCTTTTTGTGTTCTCCTAAACCAAGTTCCCATGTTAATAATGCTATTTTCTCTGTTATCCCTAAAAAACATGAATTTGTCATAATTATAATAAACAAACAGTAGAAAATATGATATACTATTTATGATAATTATAAAATGATATTTATTATAAATAAATGAAAGTGATAATCACTATCAAAGATGATTATCGGTTAAAGGAGGACTACAAAATGACAACATTAAATGGTGGCTTATCTTACCTCAAACTACATGGTGAAATTATCGCTGCGGCCATAAGCGGAATACTTATTTTTACAGCCTGGATATTATCCGACTATCTTAGTCACGGTTCATGGATTACATTATTAATTGCCGCTTTTCTCATCGGTGGGTTTGCTAAAGCGAAGGAAGGGATTACTGAAACATATAAGACCAAACGTTTAAATGTGGAACTGCTGATGATTATTGCTGCCATTGGAGCGGCCTCGATCGGTTTTTGGGCAGAAGGGGCTATTTTGATTTTTATCTTTTCTTTATCTGGTGCTTTGGAAAGTTATACGGAAAATAAAAATAAGAATGAATTACAAAGCCTGATGAAGCTGCAGCCAGAAACAGCCACCTTGCTTAGTGGTGAGGTAGTAGCCATTGATCAATTAAAACCAGGCGAATTGATTACGGTAAAATCAGGAGAGCGAATTCCTGCTGATGGCGTGATCAGTAAAGGAGATACGACGATAGATGAAAGTGCCTTATCTGGAGAGTCTATACCTATTTCCAAGACGATAAGTGACGAGGTTTTTGCTGGGACCGTTAATCTCGGTGGCAGTCTGCAAATTGAAATAAATACATTGCCAACAGAAACCATGTTCCAAAAAATTATCGAATTGGTGCAACATGCACACGAAGAACGTTCTCCTTCCCAGCAATTTATTGAAAAGTTTGAAGGATTATATGTCAATATCGTCTTGATCACCGTTGCAATAATGATGTTTCTTCCTCATTTTTTATTTGGCTGGTCTTGGACAGATACGATTTACCGTGCCATGATTCTATTAGTCGTCGCCTCTCCATGTGCGTTAGTAGCATCGATTATGCCGGCAACACTATCCGCTATCTCTAATGGAGCGCGCCAGGGAATTCTGTTTAAGGGTGGAGTGTATGTCGAAGCTTTAGCGAAATTAGACGCGATTGCTTTTGATAAAACAGGGACATTGACGAAAGGTGAACCAGCAGTAGTGGATTATTATATTGATCCTAATCAAGAGGTGGATGATGTAGCAAATGCCATTTATGCGATAGAAAATGAATCGATTCATCCGCTAGCTGCTGCCATGAAAAAATGGGCAGGGCCGAAACGCAGCAGCCAAGAGGAGTTATCTGTAACAGTGGAACATCATAATGGCAGGGGGTTATCTGCACAAGCAGACCATAGCCATTGGATGATTGGTAATGCAGAAATGATCGGAAAACAAGAGGCGGCTCAGCTCATGCAGCATTTTTCGACACATCAACAAGCAATGACGGAAATCTTTGTGAAAAAAGATACAAAGGTGATCGCTGTCTTTTTATTAAAAGACACCCTTCGGCAGGACGCAGTGGAAGCCATCCAAGAACTTCAAAGTTTGGGACTGCGGACGATTATGCTGACGGGAGATAATCAAGCCACCGCAGAAAATATTGCCAAAGAAGCGGGAATCGATGAATTTCATGCCAATTGTTTACCCGCAGATAAGGTGAACTACTTAAAACAACTGCGCCAGCAAAACCAGCAGTCGGTCATGATAGGAGACGGTATAAACGATGCTCCAGCCTTAGCTACTGCCAACATTGGTGTTGCGATGGGGACTGGCAGTGATATTGCATTGGAGACTGCAAATATCGTCCTGATGAAAAATAATCTAGCAAAAATGGTTCATGCCATTCGTGTTTCTAAAAAAATGAATACCATCATAAAACAAAACATTGCCTTTTCCTTATCCGTTATAGCTGTTTTGATTACCAGTAATTTTCTGCAGATGATCAATATGCCGCTAGGTGTGATCGGTCATGAGGGAAGTACCATTCTGGTTATTCTTAATGGATTGCGGGTATTAAGAGCGAAGTAAACGAATATTATTGATGGGATCATACACAGACAGCAAAGGGATAGATGTTATTGCTCAATCATTACTTATATAGTTTACCTGAGAAGGAGAGCAGGATGTTTATCTAAGTTCGTCACAAACATCAGCTGAACCAGAGGATATCAATGAATCAATGGAGACATTTATCAATCAGATGGAGGAAAAAGATATTGGTCAATCGATCACCATCAACGGAAATCAATTGACTATACGCTACGATCAAGCGTCGGGGTAGGAATGGATAGATGTAATAAACTAACAAGGGCCATACCCAACCAACAATGTTCTCGTGTTATACCAGGCGAACAGCGTGCTTATCTCATGTAGAAGGAACGTACACATCAATAGGAGTAGCTTTTATATCCTCTGTCTGAATGAACATTCTTACACAAAAAATCACTCTAGCGAAAACAGTAAGCTATATACAGAAGCAACCACCACTGCTATGACAAGTCCTATTACGATTCCTTTCAAAAAGGCTACAAAATGAAACCAGTAATTATGATAGTCTTTCACCATATCTTCTGTTCCAGGAATGCGGAATCTTTTCACATAACGAAATAGCAGCCAGTCAATCACTATCAAATCATAGAGATTGACCACAGTAAATAAAAGGAACATATGAATAAATGCCCCTAGAAAACCATCTACCTCTGCTGTCCAGACTAGCAGCATACCAACAAGAACAAATACAACAGCACCCATTAACTTGAATGTTAGTTTATCATTTCTGCTTGGAATTCGCCCTTCATACTCTTTCATGGATTTTACTCGTTTTTGTATGTTGGGCGGGTAATTGTACAAGTTTTTCACGGGATCATTTTTAATGAGTTGCACCAGGATAGCGAGGGAGAATAAGAGACAGACAACCATACATTGAATAAACAAAACCATTTTTATTCCTCCTTACTTCATTAGCTGAAATAATAATGTACTTGTTTCCATGCAGGATATATATGGGTGGAATGGGGTAGATAATTAGCTCGTTAGTTTCTCTGTTGAAAATAAGTTTACATAAAGAAACTTTAAAAGTAAAGAGGAGAAAGGAAGATCATAATAGGAAACGTTTCATGAGAGGGAATTATATCATGTTGTCAGCCAAGGGAAGAGGTCCCTTGCTAACCATGTAGCTGTGACTCGAAATCTCTTACAAAATCATCTTTTGCACCACGAGTCCAAGCACTAAACCAAGCAAAATAGAAGATAAGGTACCTAACAAGAAATATTCTGCCCAGTTGCGATCATCTAACTGTTTAAAGCGAGCAATCGACTTGGCTGCAATAATGAAGGCAATCGATTCATAGGCTCCAATGGCCGTTAAGAGAATCACTAGCAATCTCTCGATATAGCCAATCCATTTTCCATGCGAGCGCAGCGGGGCGGAGTAGGTATAATAATGGTATTCCTCGGTAAAATTATTTTCTGTCTGAGGTTCATTTGTTCCTGCTGTATGGTTCATCTGATTCCGTAACGTCAATGCCCCGGCAAAATTGGCAAGCTCTGACGGAAAGGAACCAATGATATACTTGACGATATGACCGCTGACACTGGTCGCCAATATATAAATGATGAGCAGCAATAACGTGGTATCGAATAAGTTTAAGCGAGCCTCTCCATCCAAGTCTGCTAAACTTGCTGCCATTTCTGGTGCCTGCATTTGGAAGAATAGAATGCTAGCAATGAGTATCATCAATACATGTAATGCTTGATCTAACAAGAAATATCCTAGATTGGCCAGATTGCTAGTTTTATTGGCGTTTACTAGTTTTATTTTTAACCAATCAATCAGCAGATGTGTGACGTTAATAAAGGCGAGAGGCAAGATAAAATAACGGAACACATGTTGAAACTCATAGGAATACCCCCAGATAAAAACCAGTGCGATCCCTGTTGTCAGCAAGTGATGGATCATGTGTTTTTTTAAATATTTGATTTTATGCTTTACCATTTGGTCGGATTGCAGCCAAAAGTCAGCGATGAAATGGGCAAGAAGCAGCAATAGAATTGTCATGATGAACTCCCTTCTTTCGGCAAATAAGCGTCTAAGTGATGGCGGATCTGTTGTTTCATATTACTTTGCAGCTTATCCATTAAAAATGTCTTATCTGTTTCTTCTAATGAACCGAGCACCTTTACCATATCATCAAATGCTTGTAAAATAACCTGTGTTTTACCCTGTTTGATATGATGGGAAATAGTAGCGGTTGTCCGTCCCAGATATTGGCTGACTTTATTTTGCTGACCGAGTATCAGATAAAGCGAACAGACAAGCGATTGAACGTCAGTTTGTCCGTTCAAATGCTCTTGCTTTAGTGTTAAACTGGTGTTGATCAACGACTCAAACTGTTCGTGATAGACAGTATATCCCTGTTCTGCTTGTGAACGAGGTAATGAAAAGCGAAAAAGATTTCTATTCGCTTGATTTTTCAGGTAATCATTGGCCTGTCTTGCTTGTTTCATTAATGGATGAATCCAGGTTTCCAAGTTTAAGGTGCCCACATCCGTTTCAATATCACCAAATGAAAGACCGAAATAAGGCCGGTGGTCAGTGAATTTCCAAATACGGCTAATATAGAAAGCAAGTACATATGCGGTGGCATAGCCTTTGCAAACAACGACCAGTTCATCGCCAGCCCGATGACTCACTCTTGTCTCTACCGTATATTGTGTCCATTTAGTTAGGCTGTCTCTTATTTGTGCTAGGTATTCACTGATTTCATTCCCGATATGTTCTACTGATGAGTTACTGACATCCATGATAAAGACGGAAACTTGTTGGGACATGTAGAAATAACTCCTTCCTTAACCAAAATAAATAAATTCGATTATATGATCTAATATATCAAAAGTTAGATGAAATAGTCAAACTTTATTGTGGTTAGATGATAAAAACTAATATAATCCCCTTTTCCAAACGAATGTTCTGTTAATTATTTTACTATATAGAGAATAAAAAATCTAGTAAAAAAAGGATGCAACTAATGATAGAATAGAAAAAAAGAGTGTCAGCACACAAACTAGATAAGGAGACTTGATTTTATGCAAATGAACTATGCCAAAGAAATAAAAGCTAGGACGTCGGAGTTCCGTCAGTATCTAGAGAGTGGGCGATACACTGCGGACGATCAATTCCGTGTGATTTTCAAAGCATCCAAACGTAATAGCCCGATTTTGACAGGATTAAATGTAGAAGTACTTGATAATCATGTAAGTATACATCAGCAAACACCTGCACACTTTGCAGGAAATATGCTGTGGTTTTGCAGCAATGGAGATGTCAAAATATTCTCCGATTCGGAAGTACTTACCTTATGCTGTAGTCAAGATAATTACGTAAGGAAAATCAGTAATTATGATTATTTCTCACGTTTTTTTCGAATACCTGCGTGGATCTGCCGTGATGATAAAAACTATATATTGGTAGAGCAATTAGTTACATTTGAGAACAAAAAAGACCAGGATGACGCCTTCCTATTAGAAACCATATACAATGATTACACCCATTATTTCAACTACATTTATCGTGAGGCGATGATGAACTACCGATCGATCAATGATTTGATAAGGCTTAGTCCCAATACGACTCACCGTAAAGAATTCGAGGATATTATTCATCTCATCGATCCTTGTTTATTTGAGGTATCCTTTCCTTTTATGAGACTTCACGGCGATTTATGGACGGATAATCTCCTTTTGAAGAAAGAGAGCACAGATGATAAACAATTGTGGTATATCGACTGGGACGCTTCAGGAGAGTATATCTTCTTCTATGATTTCTTTAAATTTATCTGGAATGAGTTAGATGTGCATGATAATAAAGTGTATTATGATCGATATGTAAAAGGCGAGTATGATGTCATGCTGGGAAAAATCTTTGCTATTTTCGATCTGGAATTTCGGCCCGAACAGAAATCCTCCTATTTTTGTATGTTCTTTTTGAATACTCTTCTAGAGGATAATGGAGTGATGACGTATGAAGTAAAACGTATGGAATTAGCCGATTTTCAGAGGAAGGTAGTGGCATTTATGAAAGATTCCTGAAGGGTACTATCGTTCAATAACAGTCGTTCTGACAAAGTGGAATTTCATGCAGTGTTCATTGGAGATAAGATGAGATGGCTGGAAAACAAACAGAACCCGTATTAAAATATATACAAGGATTATTATCCAAATCAAAGGAGGTCGTTGCAAATGATGAAAGTAGTGAATACCTTACGTATTGAAAAAGGAAGAGTAAAGGAAGTGGCTGAACGGTTTCAAAAAGCGAAAGCAGTGCACACCTTTAATGGATTTGTTTTGATGGAGGTTCTGATAAAAGAAAATACAGAAGAATATGATGAGCTGCAGGTTTGTACAACTTGGGAAGATTACGCTTCTTTCGAGGTTTGGAAAAAAAGCAGAGAAACAAGAGAAGCGCATGCCTCACAAGAAAAGCAAGGAAAAGAGAATAGTCCGATACTTGGATCTGAATTAGCTACATTTGAAGTCTTTGTACAGCACCATCCAGCATAGTTTCTTTCACTTAATAGCTCATCAGTGTTCATGAAAATCCCCCCTTCCGATAGAAGAAGGGAGGATTTTTTGATGGGATTATTTCAAAGATTCACAAGAATCAGACAATCTTTTTCCTTTTATAGTTTATGGGTGGTTCGCAAACAGCTTCCAAACCAATTCATTTCTTGTCTGGACCCCTACTTTGTAAAATATACCTTTTAAATGATCTTGAACGGTATAATAAGAAATCTTAAACTGATTAGCTATTTCTTTGGTACTGGCACCTTGTATACAGCTTGTCACAACTTGCTTCTCCCGAGCAGTTAAAGCATAAGTCTCCATAAGATGTCCAAACATTTCTTTAGGAGAAGCTTTATCTATTGTAATAGCGATCATTGTTTTGTGTGAAGCTCCGGAGCGCAAGAAGGAAGCGGATGCTACAAGTACTATTTTGTCTGCTAGCGGGATGAATACAGAAAAACTTTTTTCATCCTGTGCTGATAGCTTCGCGCATATAGCTTGAAGAGATTTAGGAAGTCGATGGAGATTCTTTGAACGTTCAAATTCCTGCAATAAGGTGATGTATTGCTTTCCTGCTTCATTGGTTGACTGTAATGTTAAATATTGATCTAGTATTATGACCCCAGAGCCCATATAGCTAGATTTAGAATGCTTTTCTAATTCAATATAAAAGTAATCCCTTAATGCTTTACCCATTATTAGGGATAGACCTTCTAGTAATAACACTTCCTGATCTGTAAAATAGCTTTTCTCCTCTTTTTTAAATAGCGTTAAAAAGCCAAAACATTTTCCTTTATCCATTAATGTGACACGCAGTTCATCTGAAATCTGACGTGGACTTAATATGTCCGTGAAACGTCTGCTTTTCTGTTTACCAAAGGTATCACTTAACCTAGCCGATTTAACATTGCTTTCCACTAAATCTTGATATAGATGTACATCCTCTTTATCGTATTCAGCTGCTAATATATCTTGGTGAATGGACTCAAGAGAGCATTCTGTTATCGCTCCCACCGTAGTTAGCGTGGTCGGATTGACGACGGTACAACAGTATGCATCAAAAGAAATCTGTTTCTGTAATAGGAGAATCATTTGTTCACGATAAAGATAAGAATCTTTATATTTATCCCAAAAATAATTTGATTTTTCATTCCAATAGTTCATAGAATAGAGCAATTTTGGCTTCCCCCTTGTTTATGGGATAGTATATAAGTGCTAAAAGTTTATAATTGATAATGATTTTCAATGCTAATTATAACAGGAGGAAAATAAAAAATGAAGCGGATATTTCTTTTTATTACTAGTGTATACTTACTTTCTAGCGTGGGGACTGCAAATACAAAAAGAGAAAGTAAAATATGTCAGCCTGTGTGGTAAGGAGGAAAATAAATGACTAATAAAAATTGGGAAAGACCTGAAGTGGAATATTATCAACAAACCATTCGCAGTAAAATTCCTGGGTATGATCTTATATATGAACAAATGCTGGCAATTATGAAGACTCATTTCATACCTCAGGATATCTTGATTGTAGGTGCTGGAGGAGGTCAGGAATTACATGTTCTGGGAGAACAGTATCCACAAGCAACTTATACCGCTTTAGACCCTTCCCGAAGAATGTTGGAACTTGCTAAGCAAAGAATGAATAATAGGTCATTAAAAATAGATTGGCAACAAATAACCATAGACAAACTTTCTAGTGAAAAAGAATATGATATGGTTACTTGTCATTTAATACTACATTTCTTAAAGGAAGAAAAAGCAGCAGTTATAAATCAGATCAGCCAAAGAGTAAAAGCGGGAGGAATTCTTTTCATATCAGCGATTGTGGAAGAAGAGAAAGATAACACCCTTCCATATTGGCTTCAACATATGCAATTATACAATGTTTCAGCTTCTGATTGTAAAAAATTTGAGGAGTCATTTGATAAGACCACACATCCACTATCTGCTTCACTACTGTTGCAGGCCTTAAATGCTAATGGCTTCGAAACGGTTCTTCCTTATTTCAAAAGTTATGCGATGGAAGCCTATGTGGCAAAAAAGGAGAGAAAAGGATGGTAGAATCGGTTATGATTATCGGTGGTTACGGGAAAGTAGGTGGAAATATTGCAAAGCAGCTAATCCAATCTACAGACTTACAAATTTTAATTGCTGGCAGGTGCTTGGCTAAGGCTTGTACATTCAGCCAACAATTAGGTGAACGTGCTTTCCCTGTAGAGGTGGACATTGAAAATGAAGCAAATTATGAGTCCCTCCTGCAGGCGAACCTAGTTATCATGTGTATAGACCAAACAAACACAAGCGTGGTTCAATATTGCTTGAAACATGGTATACATTATATAGATATAACGGCTAGTTTTGCATTTCTTGAACAAATAGAATTACTCAAACCATTGGTGCAGCAGTCTACTGTTATACTTAGCGTTGGTTTTGCTCCCGGTCTCTCTAATTTATTAGCAAAGCAACTTAAAGAAAGCATGAAAATCGTGGATAAATTAGATATTACGATTCTATTAGGTTTAGGAGAGCAGCACGGTGATGGGGCTGTTCAATGGTTGCTAGAGCAAATGAACCAATCTTACCGTATTAAAAAGAACGGTAGCACGCAAACCGTCCAGAATTTTTCTGGCAAAAAAACTACTTATTTTAATCGCTTGGGTACGAGAAGTAGTTATTTATTTAACTTTTCCGATCAGCATACTCTTCAGCGACAGATGCCTTATAGTGAGGTGAACACTTACCTTACATTTGATATAGAATGGGTAAATCGACTGTTGGCAGGACTTCACTATTTAAACATAACCTCGCTTCTCCGATATAGCTGGGCAAGGCGAGTCTTGGTTAAAATCATCCAAGGATGGCAGTTTTTTTCGTCAGGTTCGGATATCTGTGCTATAAAAGTGGAAGCAGTCAACAAAGAAAATAACCAGATTAATGAAGCACATCAAGTATGGTATGAAAACAACGAGGCGTTGATAACAGCCAATGTAACTTCATTGGTTGTACAACACATGATGCACTCACCGTTGCCTGCAGGTATTCATCATTTGGATGAGTTGTTTTGGTTGGATGATTTATTTTGATAATGACAGATGTATAATCATCTCTTTTATGATGAACAAGGTGATCATTTAATATGATACGTGACTTTTGTGGTGAGACACGACCCTAAGCTTTCACCTTTACTAGAGTACATCAACCATTTCTCATATGAATCATTCGATTTGTTAAAAGAATTTGTACAGGGTAATATTTCGGAAAGAAAAGATAAACCAGGGAATCCAAAATAACTCTATTTACTTTGGATTCCTTTTTAAACTTAGAATAAAATAATTAGTCAAAATTAGTCGATCCGTTTTTTTTATCACCATAAAGCCATCGAAGTGCACGGATGAAATGTGGACTAAAGAAATATACATCATGTGTACCTTCCGGATGCGTTTCAAACAGTAAATTTGAATCGGAGAAACCTTCCTTCTTTAGTTCAGCATACGCTTTTTTCGTATATTCCACCATGTGTTTTTGAGCACTATCTCGATAAATTCCTTCTATTTCACCAACATATAGGTACATTCGATGATTTTTTCGGTTGATAATTGGTTTTTGGTAGCTTCTTCCCGAACGAGTTACTAGATCTCCTTGCAAATATGGTAGCAAACCATCATACCAGAATGAGGCGGATAAAATAATATAGTCATGAAATACCTTTGGGTAATAATAAGAGGCAAAGATAGAGACAAGACCTCCAAATGAGCAGCCAGCAATTGCGGTATGACTCGGTGCAGCGTTTGTTGCATAATGCAAATCTATATAAGGTTTGATTTCATGAACAAGTATGTGTAAATATTCGTCTGCCTGCCCGCCCAGATTCGGTTGATTCGGTAAGAGAGAAGAGGTTTCCCATGGTGTGTAATCATTATTTCGATCAATCGGTACAATACCGACAAGAATGATCGGCTCGATTTGTTCCGTAATGATAAGATGGTCTATGTAATTCATGGCCTGTGTCGCTGCATTTCCACCATCATGCATATAAATAGTTCGATATTGCTTTTCAGAATCATAATTTGTGGGTAAGACGACGTTTACTTGATAATTATGAATTTTTTCTTGTTGCCTTTGCATCAAAAATTCCCCCAGTGTTTCCATTTTGGTTTTTAATAAAGATGGTTTAATTGAAATTAATAATCATTATCAATTAAGATTATAATATAAAAAAGAAGAAAAAGAAAGAAAGGCATGAGATAAATCTTGGAATTCTTGATTCTAGGGAGATATCTTTTAAAAGGCAACTTCGAGCAGGTGAAAGATGAGTGGTTCAACTAAACATCAATCAAAATGCTCGAGGTTTTCCCATTTTCAACACTGACCATGATGGCTAAGAACGATTTCTACGGTGTCTTTCTTTGTCATCTTTCATAGCATTTAGTTCTTCTTTGCTTTTCTTCTTTTTCTTTTTCCCTTTATTTACACTCATGAAAATACCCCCTTTTTGATTAGTATGGGCTAAGTGTTAAATAAAATGTAAATAAGCTCCTAAGTCATTAAAAAAATGAATGTCCTGCTCTTCATGAATAGATGCTAATTATCCCTTTTATTGCCTGTGAAAGATTTTTTTATTATAATCTATAGTATATTGCTGACGGACAGGCTGTCTAATAAAGGATCGATGTTTTCATAAAATAGTGGATGTTAGATGAATTAAGGGTTAAGTGGACAAAAGGGAGGCAAAAAAAATGAAAAAAGCTGAAAATATGGAGATGAAATCCTTTCTATACGAGAATGATGGCTTTATCCCTAATCATCCGAGCTATCCATTATTGTTGTATAAGAAGGTCTTGACTTCTGAGGATGATCCAAAACATATTTTGACACACAACAATTGGCTGGGGGCATGGCAGGGAACCGTGGCTCCTTTTCATCATTTTCATAGCAACACACACGAGGTGCTTGTTGTAACAAATGGAACTGCCTTACTGCAGCTTGGCGGAGAGCGGGGAGACAAAGTGCAGGTAGAACAAGGAGATGTCGTTATTCTTCCGGCCGGATTTGGTCATAAATTACTGGAAAGCAGTGTTGACTTTGCAGTGATAGGGGCTTATCCAAATGGGAAAAGTTATGATTTCTGCTATGGAAATGAATCCAATCGATCGGAACAAATAGAAAATATCAAACATGTTCCTTTACCAGATGCTGATCCGCTTTTTGGTGAAAAGGGGCCATTGTTCTCCTATTGGACAGTCGACATAGATTAGTAGGCATGCGGGCAGCAAAGTTTTCACCTCTGTATAGATATAAAGCGTTGTTTTTAATGAAAATTCAGATTTTTTCTAATATCGATTTTCAAAATCTAAAATTAAGAGTATAATAGGGAAAGGGATTGTAAAATAATGTACGGTCCTTAATTTTTTTCAAAATCTACGTCATAACAATCGAGCCATTATCCTATTTAGCACGTTCATTACAAAATCTTACTAAAGGAGATACCACGTGGAAAAAACAGTCGAATCCGGAATATCTAGTGCAATCGGCAAGTTATTTCGAACTAATTTCGGAAAAGGACCGGAATCAATTTTTGTATCCCTATCAAAACCGTACATTACTATTTATTTGCGCAAGTTTTTGGCACCGATGGAAAAGGTTATCCTGAAACAGGAAAGTGAAATGAAATTTCAGGAAACACGAGATATGTTAATGAAAGAATTAACACCTCATATACAATCCATCATTTCTTCACATGCAGGAGTGGTAGTGGATAAAATCTATTATGATTGGTCGATAGAGAATGAAAATGGCATTATTTTTGCGGAATTGGATTCTGAATTCGATACGACAACCGAGGACTATATTAACTATCCGGCGAAACAACAAATTCATGAAGAAATTAATCGATTTACGCAAAAAGCACAAAAATTTCCTAGGAAGCTTACTTCCTTTATGCTCAATGCTCGCACATTAATTTCCAGACGAGAGGATATTTTTGTTTTGATTGAACAAGAGCTTATTCAATCTGGTTTTGAAAATCAACTCAGATTGTCAAAACGAAAGTTGGAAAAAAGTTTGATTGATAGAACGTTTTTGGAATCTGTGCTGCAACAAGAAATACAAGATTTATTTGTAGACTGGGATTTTAAAAACGACATAGGTTTTGTTGTATTCATACTTAAACCTAAAAAATAATAATGGTGGGAATGTCTAGACATTAGCGCTAAGACATAAGCCGAAAAGGAAAATGAATCCTTTTCGGCTTTTTTTAATTGATGAAACGGCAAGGAAAAATTTTTACCTGGTATTTGATCTCCATTTTCTATAACGCTGATGGAATGAAGTATGAGTCTCCAGCATTTACTAAACGCACTTTATTGGAAGCAAGACATTTAAAATGATATCAAAAACTGGGGGGGGAATAGATGATGATGAAGACTTCATCCAATGTGAGAGTACCCATTCACAAGGAATTGGACATCGTCCGTGCCAGGCAAGTAAGTCGGGAATTAGCAAAACAGCTGGGTTTCCATACCGTTGATCAGGCACGTATAACCACAGCTATTTCCGAATTAGCCCGCAATATTTACTTGTATGCGGGAAAAGGAGAAATTTCTTTTGACATCATCGATACACGTGATCGAAAAGGAATAATGATGATGGCAGCTGACTCCGGACCGGGAATTAGCGATATAAGATTGGTCTTACAGGATGGTTATACGACTTCTGGAGGTCTCGGCGCCGGTCTTCCTGGAGTAAAACGTTTGATGGATGAATTTGATATTCAATCCAATCTTGGAGACGGTACTATCGTCACCATATCGAAATGGTTGCAATGAGGTTCGAGATATATTCTACATACCCAAAAAAATTTTTACTGGTTTTGATCAATAAGGAATAAACAGGCTTGTGATCCTAACCCAGATATATTGTTAGATTTTTTACGACTCAAAAAGAATGTTTCTATTTTGTAGCGTTCGAGTGATCAATGGAATAAATAAGGATTTCCATTGGAAGAAGAATTTTATGGTGGCGTCACATGAATAGTGATAAAGGAACCAACTCGTAGTACTCTAAGATAGAATAACTAAAAGAAAAAGTTGCTCTAAACAAGATGAATGACTTGTCGAGCAACTTTTTTAAATAACTCTTCTTTAAGCAATACTTTTACATGCCTCTGCACATTGAAAACAGGCTTTTGCACATTTTTGACAATGTTCATGCTCATGCTTGTTGCATTCATTTCCACACGCTTCACAAATAGTAGCACAAGCAGCGGCTAGTTCCGACGCAAAAGGAGTATCTCTGCATAAAGCTTGTGCCAGATAAGAACAGATTTCTGCACATTCTTTGTCCAAACGGATACATTCAGCCATCATCTGCATATTTTCTTCTTTAAGACATGCGTCATAACAATGGTTACATACGATAATACAATCTTGTAAAGCGTTTATGACTTGTTGGTGTTGTTCGTGTGCCATTAAAGAAAACCTCCCTGTCTTTTCTTACATTGAATACTTTTCCCACTTTTGGCTGAAATAAACGAATGTTAATCATATCTTTTTTTAGATTTATCACAATGCTATCCATTCGTAAGACTCTTTTTAAAAGAGAATAGAAAGGAGGCCTTCCAAATGATTAGATAATGATTGATGAAAGCAAAAATGAAACCATAAAAAGTTGAACTAAATACTTGGAACTGGACACAAAATTCACAGCTTGACATTAGTTAATAGATGACCTATCATTTAGTTGCACAAGCAAATATAGAGGTGGTAAATAAGATGGAGCATTATTTAAATGAATGTTTATATTTTACAACAAGCAGGTTAAACAGGCTGTTAACAAAAATGGCCGAGGATACATTTTCTAAAATGGGACTTTCTCCCAATGGAGCATTTTTTATGATGATACTCTCTGAAAAAACGGGAGTGAGCCAAAAGGAGATGGGGGAGGCTTTGCATCTTCAGCCATCGACCATAACAAGGCTTATTGAAAGTTTAATAAAGAAAGATTTCATTTCAAAAGAAGTGAAAGGCCGATCAGCTCACTTACATTTAACCAACAAAGGAGAAAAAATGATTGATGATATTTATCAAATATGGGATGAGCTTCGACATAAATATAATGATATATTAGGAAAAGAAGTTGCTGATCAATTATCAGTAGACATACGCCAAACATCAGATGCATTAGAAAAAAATATATCTTACTAAAGGTATATTTTTCAAAAAATGGCTTGTACAAACAAATAAATGGAGGGAATTTATGAGTATATCAGTTTTTTGGCTAGAGGGAATAGGTGAATTAGGCAGACGGGTTTATAAAGATAAATGTTTCACCTGTCCAATCTGGCAAGGAGTTTGGCAATGATGGATTGGCTTTTGATTATCTATACAGTTAGTGTGGCCATCCAAGCAGGTTTATTCTTTGTATTTTCCAACACAATTATGAATGTTTTACGGGATTATCCATTGACTGAAGCGCGTAAAGTGATGGTGAACATTAATAATGCTATACAAAACCCATTGTTTTTAACCATTTTTTTAAGTCCTTTTATTGTGATCATGATCAGCCTCTTGTTAATGGTAGTTCAACCATTGTTGTTTAATAGTTGGATAATCATTAGTTTTGCTATCTACTTTTTAGGTGCGTTTATGGTTACTATTTTTTTCAATGTTCCGATGAACAATCGTTTACAATCTAATGAAAACACGGAGTACTGGTCACAATACTTAAGTCAGTGGACACGCTGGAATCATGTAAGAACCCTTTCGTCTATAACAGCATTAGTCATTATTGTTGTACTGTTTGTGTTATGAAAATCTTCATTTGCTCCATGTTGTGAAATTGTGCAGAATCGAAATAGAGCAACAGCTTTCTAAGCTGTGGATCGCAGTTTCTCATGCTGTCTAGGCGGTTTTCAAATTCTTAATGGACGTCATTACATCAAAGTAAAGATTACCCTGAAATATAAAAATAGTTGATTTTTAATAGGTGAGTTTATATAATATTCATAAATCATAATGATTTCGATTTAAGAATATTATAGCACATGCTTAGAAAAGATAGCGTAAGGAATATTAAAAAGTCGTTGATAATCTAATGCCTAGGAAAGATTATCATTGTTTTGATTTGATTTGGGAGCGTTTCATTTTTCATCTTTCCATCTCATTTATAAAGATGGATTTTTTTGGAGGTTACATAGTAGATTTTATGTTTTGTAGTTATAGATAGAGAAAACCTTATGAAAGTTCATCGTTTAAAAACAAGATATAAATAAGCTTTAAATGAAATTAGAAAGTAATACACAATTTTCCAAACAGACACATCAAGAATAAATGAATAAGGAAGGGTTGTTCATGTCAAAGGTATATACTTTACAGTTAGGAAAAATCAACATGATGTCTATATCGGATGGAGCATTTCCAGTCTCTAAGCAATTCTTTTTTGCGAATACACCAGAGGAAATAATCCGAGATATTCCATCCCATTTTGACGCTCCGCTTAATTTTTTATACATAGATACAGGAGATAAACGGATATTAGTAGACGTTGGATTTGGACAAACGTTAGCAGAGGCTGGACAATTGTTTCTTCATCTAGAGTCACAAGGCATAGATCCAGCAGACATTGATACCATAATAATCACACATGCTCATATGGATCACATTGGAGGACTTTCCTATGATGGAAGCCCCGCTTTTCCAAATGCAGAGTATGTCATACGAAAAGATGAATGGGATCATTGGAAAAGCAAACCGGAATCCAATGAATTCAGGAAGCTAAAGGATATTGCGGATCACTTAACATTCATTACGTCGGATAGGGAGTTGTATCCTGGTATTCATCTTATTCACGCTCCAGGGCATACCGTAGGACACTTATCTCTTCATATCCAATCAGAGGGAAAATCTTTATTGGTTGCCTCTGATATATTGAATGATCCGATAACTTTGCAACATCTTCCTTCCTATATACGTGCAGAGATGTCGCCAAGACAAGGATTAGAAACTCGGAAAAAATTTTTACAAGATGCTGTAGATAAAAAGGCACTCGTTTTTGCCTGTCATTATCCTTTTCCTGGATTCGGGTATGTTCATAAGGCAAAGGAAAAGGATAGATGGAAGTGGTCACCGATTGTCACAGGCTAATATTTTTTTAGAATAGATCAACTTAATCAAAGAAAGGATGAGTGTGAACAAACATGAGTGAACAAATATACGATGTATGGTGGGATAACGACAAACGGGAAGCTGAGATGGAAACGGCGCATCAGAATGGCTGGAAAGATACGATATCGTTAATGAAAGAAAAGGACTTGTCCGCATATTCTGTGCTTGATTTTGGTTGTAACCGTGGAGGATTTTTACGTACTCTTTATCAGGAAAAACCTTTTAAAGAAGGGATCGGCATTGATCTAGGTACAGAATCTATCCAAATAGCAGAGGAAAGAAAACAAGGTTTGCCACTGCATTATATGACCACAGGTGTCCCAGGAAAAACAGGAAAAACATTTGATATCGGCTTCTGTCTTTCCGTTATTTATTTAATTGAAGATTTGGAAGATCATGCGCAGAAGATCAAACAAGTATTGAATACAGGAGGAGCTTATTACATCACCTATACTGAACTCCCTAAAAATAAAAGTTTTCCATACTTTAAAGAAAGTATAGAAGGATATAGCAAATTACAAGTTCAGTCACATACTATAGATGATATTGCTTTTGCCTTTATGCAAGAAGGATTCCAAGTAGAGGTTCAGAGAAAGATACCAAATGGGTTTATTTCGATCTCAGGTGAGCAAAACGGATTTCGATCCATTCATGATCAATTAATATCTCAATATGAACAAGCGTACTTATTCAGAATGACCTTACCCTCTTAAAAGTAAGTGCTGCAGATGAAAAAAATATTGCCAAATGGTTAATCGTGATAGCTTTAGTGCATTTATGATGGCTTGTCAAGCAGAAGAAAAGGGTGCTCTTTTCAATGACTATAGATAAGTGTGGACGTGACATAACAATAGAAGAACCGCCTCAAAATATTTTGTCTTTAGGAGAGTAGCGGGTACATTATTGGAGCCGGCTATCATTAATGGATACTGTGATCAGGACAATCCGCAAGAGAATAATGATTTATGATCGATTTGAAAGCATTTTTGCAGATACAGAAACGTTAGCAAAGTTGACAGGAACAAAACATTAAGCACAGGAAAATATTGAAAACTATCGAGAAAGAGTAGTAACACGATACGAGAACAGACAGAAGGAATTCCAATATCTAGTGATTATGCAGTAACGCTATTCGTCTTTCGTTTTGAAGGTATTGGAGCATTTGGAGAGCGTAGCATCATTAATCAACAAATGGCGTATACAGAATGGCCCAATATATATAGATGAACCAGAACGTTACTTAGGGCCTGCTATAGAATCTATCATTGATCAAAATCCGGAATATATTATTGCGTTATATGAAAAAAGAGATATGACAGAAGGTAACTGTTTATTTTGCTCTCTCCACATTTGTTGGGTGGGGAGTCTTTTTTCGTTTTACAAAAAAATGGTGTTAAAATCTTGGGTGATAAACAGGTCCATTTGTCGTATAATTAGTGTAATTCGTCAACTATCATTGTACTGGATGGATGGATGGAGGGAGATACTTCTTTTTGATGTCTCAGAATCTTTGAAGCCAAGCAATTACACTTTATGAAATATACTACGAAAAGGAGACATTATGCGAAAGAAAGTAGTCATCATTTTATCTATCATGGTTATACTGTTCTTCATCATTAGCATTATTGGGGGAGCGAGTAAATATTGGAAGCAAGAGATCACGGCAGAACAAGGGGTGCTTGATCTAACAGATTATAATGTAGAATCAAATGAAATGATTGTATTAAATGGAGAATGGCAATTTTATAAGGGGCAGTTTCTTGATCCAGCATCGGCTGTGAACACTAGTAATAGTGGCTATATTGACGTACCTGCTTCATGGGATGAAAGATATCCTTCCTTGAAAGAGGATGTGGAAGTAGGGACCTATCGACTGGTTATCCAACTTCCTGAAGATGGAAATTATGGCATTAGAGTAAACATGATTCGTAATGCAAGTAACGTATTTATTAATGGTGTAGAAGCTAATGAACAAGGGAAAGTTTCAACTGAATCTACTGAATACCAGTATCGTCAGGGGAAGTATGAGGCGTATGGTCAAAGTGATAATAAAGAAATGGAAATCATGATTCATGTTGCCAATTACCAACACCCAAATGGCGGCATTATTAAGCCAATTATTTTTGGAAATGAGGAACAGATAGAATTACTAGCTGATCGTAATAAAATGATGGAAGGCTTTGTGCTTAGCGGCTTCGTTTTGTTAGCGATTATTGCTTTTTCTAATTTTATTCAGCAAAATAAATCAAGGCATGAGTTATATTTTGCACTATCAAGTCTGCTCCTAGCAGTTTATATCGCTGCAGGTGGGAATGAAAAGCTGATTTATTTACTATTTCCTAACCTATCGAATAGTAATTTGTTAAGTATACAGCTACCGTCTGCGATTTTATTCACTTTATTTTTCCTGCTATTTATTTATTCGCTATTTCGGAAATACGCTAATTTGTATATTGTAAAAGTTCTGGTTATATTATTAATCTTACAAGTAGTGTATCATGCTGTACCAATAAGAATCTTTGAGGTCGTACCGTTTATCACCTTAGAGTCAGGGCTCGTTTATTTTGTCATTCTGATTTCATTGCCTTATTTGTATTTTATCTTTATTCTTTTTAAGGCTTTTAGAGATCGAGCAGAAGGAATAGAATACTTAATGCTGGTGGTAACCTCGCTCATATGCTACGCGATAGCGTTAAGTCTGGATCTTTTATTTGGGATTCATGTGGATCAGCTTACAATATTTTCACTTTTCTTTATGGGACTTGGTTTTTCATTTTACATTTCTTATCGACGTAGATTGATTTTTGAGAAGTTGGACAGACTTTCGTTGGATCTGTTAACGCAAGAACAGCTTAAGGAAGAATCCCTGTTTAAAACATCGAAAGAACTGGACCGTCCAATTGATGATATCATCCAATCCTCCACGATTCTGATGAAAGGGGAAAGTGGGCCTCTAAAAATGCAGCAGCAGGAACTAGTTTATGACGTGAAAAATAATGCGGATAAATTAGCTCAGCTTCTAGAAAATTTTCGTAATGCAATGGCCGATAAGGAGCAATTAACGATGAAAATAGAGCCTCTACACTTAAAGGTGATAAATGAAATGGTGGATGACGTGTCCCTTCATGTAAACAATTCGGTTGAAGTGGTCATCGAAAATCGTCTTGCAATGGATTCGCCATTGGTGATGGCAAATGAGAATAGTTTAAAACAAGTGATACTGCAGTTACTTGAAAATGCTATTGAAAATACGGAAAGTGGAAAAATTGTGGTGGAGAATAAAGTAATCAATCAAATGATGCACCTTTCTGTAGAAGATACAGGGAAAGGTATTCAAGAAAAATATATCCCATATGTGTTTGATACTTTTTTCCAAATTCCCGAAGCGCAGAAAACAACATCGAGCGGAATGGGACTTGGTCTAACCATCACAAAAAATTTCGTTACGTTGATGCATGGTGAAATCTGGGTGGAATCCAGTTCGGCAAAAGGCACTAGGATCACGTTTACATTACCAATTGCTGAAACAAATCAGGAGGAGGAATGGCTGACTCAAGAAAAAGAAATGGCGAAGAAGGGATCTGAAGAAGTGTCTTTATCAGAGCAAACAGAAAAGGAAGCAATAGACGCTAAAGTCATTCTCATTGCTGATTCAGATCCAGATCATTTCCTGCATTTGTCCTTTATTTTATCTCAATCCGGCTACAGAGTGATAGCGGCTCATAAGGGTGCGGATATGGATGGTTTTTTAAAGCGTGAATCTATTCATTTGGCTGTGATTGATATTAAAATGCCTGATATCTCTAGCCTTGCATTAATTAACACGATTCGTCAAGAATACAATCAAGTAGAACTGCCGATTCTTTTACTTTCACCTTTTATTTTAAAAACGGACAAAAACAGTTTATTGCAAGCTGGTGTCAATGATTTTATGAGAAAGCCAGTCGCTGAGAATGAGCTTTTACCAAAAATTCAATCCTTATTTGCTGTGCAAGATGCCGTTGAACAATCGATAACAAATGAATTGAAAGCCTATCATGCACAAATCACACCACATTTTTTGTTTAATACATTAAATACAATCATTGCACTGAGCTATAAAGATGGAGATAAATCAAGAGAGGCATTATCTTATTTATCGATTTATTTTCGAGCCAAGCTGAATTATCAAAAACAGCAAAGCCTGGTACCACTTGATGATGAAATAGAATTAGTACAAGCCTATTTAGCCATAGAAAAACTTCGCTTTGGTGATCGGCTGACTATTCACTATAATATCGATGAGCAAGCTCAAATCCTTATACCATCTATGACGATTCAGCCTTTAGTAGAGAATGCCATACAGCACGGTCTTTTCGCGAAACCAATCGACGAGCCTACCTTCTCACTGTCGATCAAAGAGGAAGAAGACGTCATTGTCATCCGAGTAGAGGATAATGGTGTGGGCATACCAAAAGAAAAACAGGAGCAACTTTTACGTGGAGAAAGCCAGCGTTTCGGTTTTAAGAATCCTTTTGCAAAGCTTACATTGATTAAAAACGCCACATTTGAACTAGAAAGTGAAGAGGGGAAAGGAACAAGAATTTGGATTCGACTGAAAAGAAACGGGTGACCATTTATAGAACAATACATAGGTCAGCCTTGCTTTACCAAAGAAAACATAAAAAACTTTATAAAAGCAATATTCTAAAAAATAGACGTTCGATAAGAGCGTCTATTTTTATGACATATTTTTAGTGCTAGTGATTGGTATGCCATTACTCCTCATCAGCTAATAACTGGATTTTGAAAATATTTGTAATGCCGGTGCGGTCGGTGAATAGTGTGATGGAAACCAAATCACCTTCTGACAAATCAGAAAGCTGGATAACTGTATCCTGCTGATATATCCTCGAAAATTCTTCCAATATATCATCATATTGAAACTCACCTCGATAATTCTCATCATTGAGGAAAATACCATCAACTAATATAGAGTTCTCGCCAACTTCTTTTACTTCGGCATAGAATGTCTGAATATCGGAATGCGACAGTTCCCATGCATCTTCTTCGTAATCTTTATAAGCATTCATATATCCCACATAATAGCTAATCAATATGCCGGTGAGTAAAACGATAATGGTCATAACAATAGCGACTTTATTGGGGGGAACCATTTTACGCTTGCCTTCGGTTGCTCTTAAAGCCTTATTGATATGCCGTTTATAGACTTGAAAATAAACAACCACCGTAGCGACTAATATCATTAGAATGGCAAACAGTATGAGAAAATAAATAGGAAAACCCATGTAATCACCTCCTCTATATTCCGAAATATTCTTTAAAAATATAATAATAGCTTCTTGTAACATCCACACTTTTTCCGTTTGACATGGTAAGAATAAATTTTGACGAAAGAGTAGGTGTAATTCGCTGAACTCTATCCTTTGCAATGACAACAGAATTACTTATACGCAAAAATTTTGTTGGGTCAAGCAAACGGACAATTCGATATAATCGGTCACTAGCTTGATATAATGTTTCTTGCGTTTGAACTTCAACAGAGTGTCCGAATGTTTCGATATAAACAATCTCATCTACTGATAAAATAATCCGCTCATTGGCTTCTTTTTCTCTCACTGTCAAATGATCAATGAAGCTATTGGTTTCACTTAATACGAAGTCGGCAGTATCGTCTATTACAATCCCTCGTTCTTCGAGCGCACATTTGATTTCATCATAATGCTCATTGCTAATGTCAAGCTTGATTTTCAAATGGCAACCTCCTCTCGCTCCGCTGGGTACATGACCATTTTTCAAAAGTAGTATAGCAAACCGGATATTCATTTTTCAATATAAGAAGAACACTTTACAGAAATAGCCTCATAGATTACATCAAACAGCGTATACAGCAAAATCGGAAGGCAAGGGGCGGAATGGTAACGTCGGGGAATGCGAAAGGCTCTGAGTAGTGAACACAGAGCCAATACGTGAGGAAGTAAACTTGGATATGTTGGCTAGAACGTAAGCCTAGATAAATCAAAGATAACCTATTCAGAGGAGAACCAGGATCAGAAACGAACTTGGAAAAACCGATCGTCCAGGATCGAAGAGTGTACAGCAAATGGGATCCAAATGGATAGATGCGTCAGATAATTCACATCATCTCCTTTATCTATCGGTACACCGATTCGTTTAAGGTCAACAGGAAGACGAAGGTTTAATTATTTCGGGCATTCGGATTATAGTGTGGAAAATCCATTTTAATATTTTTATTCGGACAAATCTCATTCGGAAAATCGTGTGTAAAAGGGACTATAACAATTCCATCAAATAAATTTGATTTAAATGGTTGCAATTTGAAATAATGAATAATATAATAACAATACATCAAACAAATTTGATATAAGGAAGTGAAACCAAAATGGTGTTACAAAATATAAGTGATACGAATCAACAGGAAATATTTAGAACTTACGAAGTTAAATTCAAAGCCTTGTCTGATCAAATCCGCCTGAAGATCATGTATGAATTAAACCAGAAAGGACAAATATGTGTTTGTGACTTAACTGAAATTATTGGTTTATCACAATCAAAATTATCTTATCATCTAAAGATTTTGCTTGATGTCAATCTAATTGAAAGGGAAAAAATCGGTACTTGGAATTATTATCGTTTAAATGAAGAAGAGGTAAGAGGACTACTCTCAGAAGAATTGTGCTGTATTTTTTATCCAGAGAGGAAATAAAAAATTTTAAGTTAAACATCAAATAAAATTGATCTATATATATCAATTTTTTTTGATTTAAAATAGAAAATGGAGGCAAAAAAATGGATAGTTTTTTGCAGTTTTTGAAAACATTTTTTACGCTTTTTATGGAGTTAACAGTGCTATTTATTTTTATCAGCTTTTTGGTGAGCTGGTTACAACAAAAGGTTACTGAGGATAGAATTAAACGGGTACTAGATCGTCCGAATAAATGGAGTGGTTATCTTTATGGAACAGGGCTAGGTGCTTTGACCCCGTTTTGTTCATGCTCCACCATACCAATTTTAGCGGGCTTATTATCTTCCAAAGCACCATTTGGTCCTTCAATGTCATTCTTGATTGCTTCACCTCTCTTGAATCCAGTCATCGTAATATTACTTTGGACCTTACTAGGATGGAAGTTAACACTTTATTATGTTGTCATTGTAGGGGTATTTTCAGTATTGATTGGTGTAGTTTGGAAAACATTGGGGCTTGAGCATTCTGTTAAAAACGTGAACGTTAGAAAAGCAAGCAGTCAAGAGGACAATCTTAAGAAATCAAAGTGGAAATTAGCGCTTGAAGATGCTTGGGGATTCTTTTATCCATTACTGCCTTATTTATTAATTGGTGTTTTTATTGGGGCATTTATTTATGACTTTATTCCGCAAGAATTTATCGTCAAATATGCAGGAGGCGACAAGCCTTGGACAATTCCAATAGCCGCAGTTGCTGGTATTCCAATGTATATTCGTGCAGAAGCAATCTTACCTATTGGTGACGCTCTAGTAAGCAAGGGGATGGGGATTGGTTCCGTTATCGCCCTCTTAATCGGAGGAGCAGGGGCAAGTATTCCCGAAGTTGTCTTGTTGAGTAAGCTTTTCAAGAAAAAATTAGTGATTACATTTGTAGCTTCTATTTTGATAGTTGCTATTAGCACAGGATTTATTCTTCAAATATTTCTTTAAAGGAGGTGATTCGTATGGCAGAAAAAAAGTCAGGGCTTAAAAAATTGCTCTCTAAGTCCAATAAAGACTGTTGTAGTATTGAAATCGAGGAAGTAAAAGCCAGTGAAAAAGACTGTTGTGATACTACGGAACAGAAGAGTGATAAACAACAGAAAGAGGCTTGATGATCAGTCAGAATTTTTTGGCATCGAAACAAAGGACTTTCTAAAAAAGTCCTTTGTTTTTCGCGAGTGGCAGCACATACCACTAAAGGGTGAAAGTCCCGAATGCGCCGCCCAGCCGGAAAGCATTAGCTGACATGTAGTGCGCGTACTGTGAAGTAGCGTGCGGAGGACATGAAAGCAAACCTCTGACCAGAGCTGGGATCCCATGATGGCATGAGAGAAGGATGACTGTGCAAAACAACAGGAAGTCCAAATAGCTGGCAATCTCGACATGTTTGGTGTTTAGTGCTTGCTTGATGCAGGCTAAAAGCTGAAAGTCTGGAACAGCTGGATAAATTTCTTCCATATAAGCCTTGGTTGTTCCTTCATCACGGATCGCACCCGTTGCGACAAGAAGATCGCCAAGCTGCATTTCAGGTTGGAGGGCCCCGCAGCTGCCTATCCGAATCGCATACTTGACCCCAATGTTCGCAAGTTCTTCCACACCAATTCCAGTGGATGGTCCGCCCATGCCAGTTGACATCACGAGTACACGAGTCCCATTGTAGTATCCAATCAAACTTTTATACTCCCGATTAAAGACTAATTCCTTTGGAGAATCCAACCACTTTTTTAATCGATCTACACGTGCAGGATCACCAGGCAGGAGGACTTTATCAACTGCTATGTCATTTGATAATTGGATATGAGGCTGAACAGTTTTGGGCAAATTTTCACCTCCTTTTGTGAAATATATAACTTAATAAGCTGTTGTTCACTATGAGGTCAATCATAACGGAGATAAAATGTTTTCGTTTTCATCAATTGTATATTATTTTGAACTACCCCCACTTCATTTTCTAATGAAAATTTGAAGTGGGAGATTCCTGCGAACACCGGTGCATCCACCAGTTTTTTAGCAGGCTAACCCCGTCATCCCAACGGTTCGTGCTTTATATCTTGTACGCCCGACTCGCCACACGTCCTACTTTAGCTTGATTTTCGCAACTTCGGGTCGTGTGGGGCGACTGAACGTTGAAGATTTTACGTTGCAGACGATTTTCCTGCAACAACCTCCTATCTTCAGTTTTCAAAGAGCAACTTACAATCATATTATAGCACAAATGTTCGCTGTTTTCAACTATTTAGGATACTACCGACATTCATCTCCCACCTACTCATTGGGCTATGCCCTTCACATTCCTTGAGGTGGGAGTCTTCTGTCGGAGTTTGATAAAGGATTATTGGTAAATAGCAAAGACCAATGTTCATAAAAATGAAAGAAAAGGATGCATTTCCGGTAATTAGAATGAAACAGCCTAATTTTAGAAAAAATTGTCGTACAGCAGCTCCGTTGTTTGGTACATACTAAAAGACAAGGAGGTGTTAGCCATGGATAAGAAAGAGAAGAATAACAAGCAACCATTTGAAGGTGGTAAAGGCGTTCAAACGGTGCAAAATCAGTTGAATGAGAGTTATCAAAGTGGAGTGGTGGAAGACCAATTAAAAAACAATAGAGGAGTACATCATTTTAACAATAAGAGCAGATAATAAAAATAAGAATGTATCTATTTGTTGAAAGGACGTCGCTACTTGTTGATTACGATACTAAGTGGTGACGTTTTACATAGCGGGTGTATGGCTTGCAAATATAAAATAATATGTTAAAATTAATTTAGGAACACTAGTTCTTTTTAGTGGCGGTGGGAGGGGAAGAATAAATATGTGTCGGCGTTCTAGCAAAAGAAATTTAGAGATTAATGAAATTATCAAATTGTATGAAGATGGAGAAAGTACAACCGAAATCGCAACAATTGCAAACGTTTCCTCGAGGTATATTCGAATGCTATTGAAACAGCATCATGTTGAAATGAGACCACGCGGGAGCTGGAAGAGAAAATATACATTAAATGAAAATTATTTTAAAACATGGTCAAATAATATGGCATATATACTAGGTTTTATCATAGCAGATGGAACCATAGCTAGAGATGTTCAATTTGTAAGCATAGCTCAAAAAGAAAAATATATTCTTGAAGCTATAAGAGAAGAATTAGGATCCAATCAACCGATTGTTAAAAATAAAGATACCGGAGTTTATATGTTAACCATAAATAGTAAAGTAATGAAGAATGATTTAATCGAAATACATGGGGTAAAACCTAACAAATCAAGTACTATTGAATTTCCGCACGTACCTAAGGAATATATGAGTCATTTTATTCGAGGTTATTTTGATGGTGATGGTTTTGTTAATTATGAAAAATTCTTTGTCAGTTTTGTAGGTGGTTCTAAATCATTTATGGATGCATTAAAAAATGAAATAGAGGCAAATGGTTTGGAGACAAATTTCACGGAACATGATACATTTTTTCGTGTATATGTAAGTGGACGTAGAACCATTAAATTATTTTCTGAATGGATATACCAAAATAAAGGATTGTATCTAAAAAGAAAATATGCAGCTTTTCAAAAAGAATTACTACCTTTAGATCAATTAAAGGATCGGGAATTGAAAATGCATAAAAATGCCCTTAAAACAAGAAAGGGTAGTTAAGTACCACAACTAAGGCAATATATAAAAAAAATCTAGTAGACATAATATATATTATCGGAAGTCGTAATAAAAAACAAAATTCCGTCTCATATACTAAGTATACTTTAGATAGTGAGACAGAATTTTGTTAAACACTAGGATGCAGTTTGTTTTTTTCTATATTATCTAATACTTCGTTATCAATTTCTAATCTTCAAACCACTCACAGCTTTAAAAAAATCTTTTGCAAATTAAACCGAATTCTTCCCGATGGCATATGCGCGGTTATTAAACCGAATTCTTTATCATTAACTGCATATGTACTAATTCGTTTCTTCATATTTGTATTTATGTCAATTCCCAAATCATCATTTTCTTCATCGCTTTACTATTTTCAAGATAATTCCTTTTGGTATACATTACCATCTTACTAATTCGACGCTGCACTAACAAGCCACCAGCCTACTCCTATGTATACTTAGAGGCAATCAATAAACTCTGGTCAAAAGCATTGCTGTTGGTAAGTATTCTTTAAAAGTGGTAATATCAGAGCTGCACACAACGCTGGTACGAAAGGAGAAATTTCCGCTTGTAAAGGCAATATCCGAATCACTTTCTTGAAATAGAGCCACATCTTCCCCGTCTTCATTTTGACAGGAGAAAGTTTCTTTATTATAAAAAAACGAGGGTCATAATACCGACAATGATACAGTAAAACGCAAAATATTCGAGTTTTCCACGCAACATGATATGCATAAACCACTTTAATGCAAAGTAGCTTGCGATAAAAGCGGTAATAAAGGCTATCAGATATGGCGCCCACAACTGAGTCATCGCTGGATCTCTTGTGATCTCAGGGATTTCTAATAGACCCGTACCTAAACTGACTGGGATATAGAGTAAAAAAGAAAAACGCAAGGCCGTTTCTTTTTTCATCCCAACAAGCATCGAAGCAACAATGGTTGCACCAGATCTGCTGATGCCTGGTGTCACTGCAATAGACTGCACTAGACCGACGATGATCGCATCTTTTGTCGACAAATCGCCATCTTGTTTACGACCACGTAAGTTGCGAATCATCCAAAGAGCCAGTGCTGTGACTAACAGCGTAATTCCGACGACTTCTGTTCCATTTAAAACTTCACCAAGTACATCTCCGAATAGCAGGCCGATAATCCCAACAGGAATGGTTGCAATCACCAAATAGATCACAAACATAAAGTCCTTTTTCGTTGCTGGCTCTCTTTTTAATAGAAAACGGCATGTATTCATGAATAAACGAGCGATATCCTTACGATATATCAGCATAACAGCAAGCAAAGAAGCAAAATTGACGAATATTTCAAAAGATAATCCCTCTGTTTCCAGGTTAAATAATTTCCTGACAATAATGATATGACCACTAGATGATATGGGTATTGGTTCTGTGACTCCTTGAACAAGACCAAGGATAAAATATTGCAGTAAAGTCCAGATCTGACTAAAAGATTCCATCATTTGATTCCCTCTCTTTTTAATGAATATCTGTTTTCTGAAAATAGGCGATCATCATTACAGCCCCAGCCAGCGCCGTAATGGCAATCATTGTATAAGAATATTCAGCTGGATAAGTGGCCGGAAGTGTTTGATTTGCTATATCACCTGCTGCTGCCCATGGAAATAACCCTCTATGTTCTGAATTACCTGCCATAACGTTGATCAGCGTGATAATAATCGTAAAAATGATGGTGGGGACATAATTTTTCATCACCAATGTAACGAATATGATGGGAGTGGAAAGGATAAATAATAATACGCCACCCGTAACAAATTGCTGCAATGATGCTAATAACAGCGAAGTGCTCCAACCATCAAACTGTAGTAATAAACCTATTCCGGCAGTGAGGCACCAAGCCAGTGCGGTTAACAGTGAAATCCAGATGAATAGTAACATCATCTTGCTCACCATGAAACTTAGACGGGACACAGGGATAGTTAGTAAATTTTTTAATGTGTTTTCCGTGTATTCCCGATGAAAAAGATAAGTTGTTACTACTCCATATAACGGAACGCCTATAATAAGAACGGTATACAAATTGACTTGAAAGAAAAGCTGATCGAAAAGAATTGTCTCTTCACTAATGTAGCTTGCAACCACTACAACAAAAGGAGCTACTGTAGCGCCAAGTATGCTTATCAACAGCATGCTGGAGCGTTTTAATTTTAAACATTCCGTCCATAATAAACTAACCAATGGCACCACCTCCAACTAGTTTGGTAAAGTAATCTTCCAGTCTGTCTTCGTTTATCATTATTTTGAATACTTCTATCCCATGTTCAACCAACGCATGATTGATCTTTCCTTGTTGTCCTACATGAGAATAGATACGAATGTTGCCCCCAAGATGAACTTCATAATCAACAATACCAAAGTGTTTTTCCAAAATCATCGCTGCTTTATGATCGTTAGAGACTTGAAATTCTAAATATTTGCGATTCCTTTCTTTCATTTGCTGAAAGGAGATTTCTTCTAGAAGTTTGCCCTCGTGAATCATCCCGATATGGTCAGCTAATTGTTCGATTTCCGATAAAATATGACTGGACACAAAAATCGTTATGTTTCTTTCTCTTGCCAGTGTTTGAATCATGTTTCTCATTTCTTTAATGCCAATTGGATCTAAGCCATTGGTAGGTTCGTCTAGTATTAATAATTCTGGGTAATGAAGCAGAGCTCTAGCGATTCCTAACCTTTGCTTCATGCCTAACGAATATTGTCCCACTAGCTTTTTTGTTTCATGCTGTAAATCAACTATCTCTAAAGCCTCTTCCAGTGCATTTCTCTTATGAACCCCCATGATTTTCGCATTGATTGATAAATTTTCTTTTGCGGTTAGATTTTCATAAAAACCTGGCACTTCTACGATGGAACCTATCCGTCTTAAAATATCATTTTGATGTTTAAAGAAATTCTCCCCAAATATTTCGATGCGTCCAGAGGTTGGTTTAATCAATCCCAATAGCATGCGGATGGTAGTCGTTTTTCCGGCTCCGTTTCTGCCAAGAAAACCGTATATGTCTCCTTGATTTACCGTTAAATGAAGCTGATCTACAGCATGTTGCTGCTGGTAAGTTTTCGTTAAATGGGACGTTTTAATAATTTCGCTTATGGTAAACACCTGCTTTCCCTACTTATAGTTATATTATAAGGAACAAATTTTAAAACGCCCTTAATGATTTCTTAATTGTTTCTTAAAAAGGTTTTTTTCGTCATATTTAGGAAGGGAAAAGCCGAAAGTCGTTCTTGTCCAGGGGTTGCTCTCCACCCAAATCTTTCCGTGCTGTTTCTCTACCAGTGCTTTTGCAATAGCTAATCCAAGACCGCTCCCCTTGTTCCATTGATTTCTGGATTGGTCCACGCGATACATCTTGTCAAATACATAGGGCATATCTTGATCACTTATCCCAGGACCCTGATCCCAAATCAAAAGCTGATACTCATTAGCCGATTCAGTTAGTTCTACTCCTAGCACCTTTCCTTCTTTCCCATAATATAAGGCGTTTTTTAGGAGATTGCCGATAACCCGTGTCAAACTCAAACGATCTGCTTGAATAAAACAGGTTTTCTCTGGAATGGTCGTATGTAATGCAATGGCTTCTTGTTTTAAATCAGGCAAGAACGCAATCAATGATTCTCTTGTTATTTCAGCAAAATCTAACTGCTCTTCTTCCAAATGGATTTCATCCGCATCTATTTTGGCCATATGAAAAAGTTCATCCACTAGATGTTTTAAACGGCTTGATTTTCTGGATATGATATCCAAATACGCTTGTTTTTCTGTTTCTGACGCTGCTATACCATCCTTCAAGGCATCGATATAGCCAATTATGGATGTAAGCGGTGTACGAAGATCATGGGAAATACCTGAAAGTATCTTCTCTCGTGCTTGTTGTGATTGTAGCGATTGAATCTGTATTTCCTCTGCTTCTTCTATTAATTCATTGATGGAAAAAATGATATCATCTAACGTATGGTCGGGATTCGTCCATAATCTGGTTTTTAAGTTTCCTTGAACAGCTCGCTTGATGGCCTTATTTATTTGCTTTAACTGTAAAAAAGTACGAATTCTCATCCCAATTAACATCACAGTGATAAGAATTAGCAACGTAAATAGCACACCTATAGCTTGTTCTTTAGCCGGTCCGTTAACAGAAGTATCGATAAGAAATATACCTGCTAATATAAAAAATTGGCAGACAATAAGTAATAATACCTTATCCTTTTTCATCGTGTTCACCTACAAATTTATAGCCTATGCCCCAGACGGTTTGTATAAATACTGGATTTGATGGATCCCTCTCTATCTTTTTTCGTAGTTTTCTAATATGAACCATGACGGTATTGTCATCCTCAATGTAGCTGCTTCCCCAGACATTGCGAAATAACTGTGTTTTGGTGAAAACCTGTTCCGGATGGGAAGCTAGAAACGTCAGTAATTCAAATTCTTTAGCGGTCAATGGGATATCCTGTCCATGAACAGTAATGTTATATTTTTTTCGGTCGATGGTTAAATGTGGATACGTTATCGATGTATGCTCGGTCGTACTTTCTTCACTTCCCAGCACCAAGTATCTTCTAATTAATGCCTTTACCCTGGCAATTACTTCATTAATACTGAATGGCTTTGTCAAGTAATCATCCGCTCCAATGCCCAACCCCAGCACCTTATCTACTTCTTGGTCTTTTGCTGTAAGCATTAAGATCGGCACATTAGACGTTGCTCGAATCCTTCTACATACTTCTATTCCGTCTAGCTTTGGCATCATCAAATCCAATAGCAATAGATTATAGGAATGTTGATGACACGCTTGCAACACTTCTTCCCCATTAGCCACTACGTCTACTTGATATAACTCTCTTTCTAAGTATTTTTTTAGCAAATCACGGATTTCTTTCTCATCATCCGCCACCAGTATACGTATCTCTTCCATATGTTCACCTGCTTTTTTAAAAGTTTTTATCTCTTAACCTTCGAAACTTCAATAAATATTGAAATAAAAGGTATATTCATAAACTAGATTGGCAAACCTGTCAATATTAGAAACTATGAATCGGAGGTTTATCCAATATGAAGTATAACATAATCATAGGTATCGCTTTTTGTGTTTGCCTATTTATTTTCTTACCTAATGTGCATGCAAATGACGGAAAAATGTACGAGGTCAATGCAGAAAAAGTGGAATTACGAGACGCACCTGCTCAGGAAGCAAATGTAGTTGCAGAGTTGCAGCGCGGTGCAAAGGTAACGGTGTTTGAAGATTCGTATGGTTGGGGCGAAACCTTTTATAACGGTGAGAAAGTCTGGGTTGCTATCCACCTGTTATCAGAAGTGAATGCGAATCAAGCAGCTGATTCAGACAGAGAAACAGAGACTACTACATCTGAAGAAGATAGACAGTTATATCATGTGCAAGCACCTGCTGTCAATGTGCGTAACGCACCTGATACCCATGCAACGATTATAACAACATTAAATAAGGGAGACAGGGTCACTATTTTTCAAGAAAAAAACGGTTGGGGTAAGACCTATTATCAGAATAAAGAAGTATGGATCGCTTTATATCTGCTAGATAAAGAAACGGAGAAAGTAGATAACGAGAAACCAACGGAAAAGGAGATAGCGAAGGCATCAGCAAAGCACAAGCAAGTAACCACAGATCAAGAAAATAGTGACAAAGAACAGAAACATGTTGAAAAAGCACAGGAAGAAATACAGACAGATCCAACAAAGCAAGCTAGTGAAAACACGTTAGAGGATTATCATATTGTGATCGATCCCGGTCATGGCGGTAAAGATCCCGGCGCCATTGGATCCGAAGTAAATGAAAAAACGTTAACGTTATCTACGGCAAATAAATTAGCAAAACAGTTACGTGATAAAGGGGTTTCCATTACCTTAACGAGGACGAATGATACGTATATTCCATTAGAAGAACGAGTGAGTATCAGCAATTCCGCACAAAAAGCCATTTTCATTAGCTTACATTATAATGCCTCGACAGAAACAGCGGCACGTGGAATCGAAACGTTTTATCACGATGGTGTAGAAGATCAAAAGCTTGCGAAATCTGTTCAGGCCTCATTGATTGATCATGCGGAACTTCAAGATCGCGGAACAAAGCAAGCAGATTTTCAAGTGTTAAAGGAGAACAAGCAGCCAGCCATTCTAGTAGAGCTTGGGTTTATTAGTCATGGGGAGGAACAGCAGCTGATTCAAACCGATCATTATCAAGAAAAAGCGGTTGCAGGAATAATAGCTGGTTTAGATACTTATGTTCATGGGTAACACCCCCTATCCCTTAACGATGCTGCTCGTTAAGGGATAGAGTTGTTTATTTTTTTACTACCTCATCCAAGTAAGCATAACATTTTCCATTCAGTTAACTTAGCGCTATACTATTATTTAGGGTAACGAAATAAAAAGGACTAAAGAAGGGATAATATAGTGAATGTAGAACAAGTCGCAAAGCGTAATGCAGCTATTATGTGGTTTGCGAATTTTTTTATTGCCGCTAGTTTGACGATGGTCATTCCATTTCTATCCTTATATATTGAAACATTAGGCAATTATTCTGATGACTATGTCCAGCGTTGGTCCGGCTGGGTATTTGCTATTTCTTTTTTAATCGCCTTTATTGTTTCGCCATTTTGGGGTAGATTTGGTGATAAACATGGACGGAAGATATTTTTGGTTTTTGCTGCATTTGGTCTAGGCATTAGTGTATTCTTAATGGGCTTTGTTACCAATGTGACGCAGCTTTTTTTCTTACGCTTATTTATGGGTTTTTTTACTGGTTTTATTTCTATGTCACAGGCGTTTATCTCTACCCAAACACCTCCAAAAATCGCTGGAAAAGTACTAGGTACGTTACAAACGGGTAATGTCACCGGTAGTTTATTAGGGCCGCTGTTCGGTGGGATATTGGCGGATACGTTTAGTTATTCTGCCACCTTTCAATTAACTGCCGCTACTTTATTTATTGCCGCTTTTCTAGTAACGTTTGGTACAAAAGAGTTAAAACAAAAAACAAAACAAGCAGAAAGTCATTATTCGGTTGGTCAGGTGCTACAGCACATTATTAGTAAGCCGGTATTGGTGGTCATTATGCTTGTCTCGATGTTTGTGCAAGTAGCCAATTTTAGTATACAACCGATTCTTTCCTTATATGTCAGCGAAATTCATGGACCGGCAAGCATTGCCTTCTTTTCAGGTCTTGCTTTTTCCGCTGCTGGTTTAGGAAATTTATTAATGTCGAGAAATTGGGGTAAGTTAGGAGATCGAATAGGCTATGAAAAGGTACTGGTTATTCTTTTATTCTTATCAGCCATTTTCTTCTTACCAGGGGCGTTTGTTGGATCGATTTGGCAATTAGTAGTGGTTCGCTTTCTATTAGGAACAGCAATTGGCGGTGTCATTCCGCTTCGAACGGCCTATATTCGTGAGGTTTCTCCTTATCAAATTCAAGGGGAAGTACTAGGTTATAACACAAGTATTCGTTTTCTAGGTAATATTATCGGTCCAGTAGTGGGTGGCTGGATTGCAGGGCTTTATGATATTGCCGCTGTCTTTATTTTTAGCAGTGTGTTATTGCTATTAAGTGCCATTAGTCTGCTTATGACCATCAAGCGTGATCAGAAACAAGGGTTGGAGCAATCTCCTGTTCATTCCTAAGTTGAATAATCAAACAAAGAGCAGGTTCGAGGTCAATCCACGCAGAACCTGCTCTTTGTTATCTTGCCTTCTCTATGTATGGAACCGATTGCTTATCCCTTGTTTATCATTTAAAATAAGTTATTAAAAATAACATAGGAGAATGCCTTATTTCAAAATTATGCTCAGGGTTTGCCCTTCTTTTGTTAACCTTATTATTGGTCTATGATTATTTCCCTATCCAACAATTAGTAGTTTCTAAGACGACGGTTAGCATGCTGCTTCTTGTCTGTATCCTTATCAGTCTATTTTTTCAGCGTTACACAAAGAATGATAGACAAGATGGACTGAAATGGCAAGCGTTTATAACGATTTATATCCTATGCCTGATCGGGATATTTTCCCTTTTAGGCGGCGAGTCTTCGGTGGGTATTTCATTTCATAACGGTTTTTTCTGGATTGTTTTATTGATTTCTCTAGCTGAAATGTTCTTTCAATGGAAAAAGCCTGAATCGCGGGAACAGTAAATTAAATGGTGCTACAGCTTCACAGCATACCCATCTGCTGCATAAAATGAACCCCATCGGAACTTACCCAGTAATCTTTGATTTTTCCGTCCTCCAGAAAGAAGATATCCATCCCTTGAAAAGCTATCACTTTCCCTGCCTTTGCCTGTGCACCTGGCATCGTTCCGTTATACGTGCCGGTGAAACGCCATCGAGCAGATACATAATTTCCTTCTTCGATAGGCCCTGTTTCAATAGACATCTTTACATCGTCAAAGAAGGCACACCCGCTCCCAATCATATCTTTTAGCGCTTCTGCCCCCTTCTGCCTTTCCGAATTTTGCTGGTCAAGCCTTGCTTGATGTACGGTACAGTCAGGGGATGTTATGTCATCCAACACAGATATATCTTGATTCCATGCCTGAACCCAGCGTTCGTATATTTGTTTCCCATTATGCACGAGCATCCTCATCAACTCCCTGTTTAAAAAGGGAGAGGTGAAAAGCACCCCTTCTCCTCCCTTTTTCCTTATGGACACCATTTGTTTAATATCCAGCAAATTCCTCGGAACGGATGTTATCTTCATTCACACCCGCTTCTATCAGCATATCTTGCATCGCTTCCACCATACCGCCGGGACCAGACAGGTAATAGATCGGTTTATGGATATCGGAAACGTAACGTTTGAGCAGCTTGGCACCAATATGACCACGTTCACCACCCCATTCATCGGCACTTGACCTTGTCATAACCGGAACAAATTGGAAATCAGGATTTCTTTCTGCCATTTCCTCCAAATCGGATAGAAATGGGGCATCTTCTGGGGTTTTATTGGAGTATAATAACGTTATCTCATGATCTGTCTCTTGATTCGTAGCCTCGGCAATCATGCTGCGGACAGGTGTGATCCCAATACCGCCAATAATAAATACCGCCGGAGTGGATTCTGTTTTGTGGAGGGTGAAACTTCCGCTTGCTCCATCAAATTCGACCTCGCTTCCCTCTGGTAAATCCTTTAATTCCTGCTTAAAAGCAGAATCCCTTATGCGCGTAGCCGTCACTAATTCATTTTCGCTCGGTGCATAGACCAGCGATAAGGCTCTTTTATTCCCTTCTTCATCTGTTTTACTTGGGTTAATCAGCTTAATATGAGTGAGCTGACCTGCTTTAAAATCAAATCCATCTGGCATTTCCCAATGAAACGCCATCGTATCTTTGGCCACTAATTCTTTTTTCTTTAAAGTGATTTTTTGATTTGCCATTTTTATTCGCTCCTTTATGATGAAACTCCTTTATTTGAAAATCATATGTTATTTTGCTATATCCTATTTCTACCCTTATTTTTCCTTTGCTAAACAGGCAGTTGTTCCTAAAGAAAATGATGACTACAAATAATGTTGGTGAAAGGAGTACTTTCCTATATTGCAATGTGCATATGACGTGATTAGAATAGTAGTAATACCATCATGATTTTTTTATAAGGAGGATAATGATGAAGGTTAAACGTATTGTTGCTAATATTGAAACACCTGAGATGGAAAAGGCTGCTTATTTTTACGGGGAGATTCTTGGATTGGATCAGTTGATGGATTTGGGGTTTATTACAACGTTCGGTTCGCATGAGAAAATGGATACACAAATTAGCTTTCTCTCACAAGGAGGGTCTGGAACGCCTGTCCCTGATCTATCAATGGAAGTGGACGACTTGGATGATTTATTGGTTCGTGTGCAAGAAGCAGGGATTGCTATTGAATATGGGCCAGTCGAGGAACCTTGGGGGGTTCGGCGATTCTATGTCCGTGATCCTTTCGGCAAGCTGATTAATATTCTTGTTCATCTATAAGTAAGCACAGGGAGAGCGTCCATTTGAACTAAATGGACGCTTTTATTTCATGTACGCTGCTCTTATCATTATTCGACCTTATTTCCTAAACCAAACCTCTATTTGAAATTCATTTTCATGCAGATAGGCGGTTACATGGCCTCCTTGCTTGTCAACCAACTGTTGTACAATGTGCAAGCCTAAACCTAAATGTCCATCCGCGCGACTCTGATCTATCCGGAAGCTTCTATCAAACATACGTTCGACATCTTTTTGATTAACGCCAGTAATATCATTTGCGGCATGTAAACGAACATAGTCGTCCTCTTCGACCCAGTCGATAGAAAAATAGGTTTGCGCATAACGCAATGCATTCTGGATGATATTATTAATGATTCGATGGACAGCCTTTTTATCAGCCCATATCGGTGATACAGGTGTTTCTTCCATCTTTACCTGCAAGTTACTTTTCTCAAAATCGTTATAGAACATCAGCATCGTTTCTATTACGATTTGATCGAGTGATACCTGTTCGGTCTCTAAAGGCTGATCAGCTGAATCTATTTGCGAGATCTCATAGAACATATCTACTGTCATGGTCAAGTGGTCCATTTTCTGCTGGATAATCTGTAAAAACTCGCTTCTCTCTGCTTCTGATAAGGAAGGGTCATTTAACAATTCCGTAAAACCTTGCATAGAGGTTAACGGTGTTCTCAAATCATGTGAAATATTGGTAATTTCCTGCTTGAGTTCTTTTTCTCGTTTTTGTGCTTGCTGCTGATCCTGTTTAAATAACCGAAGCAACTGATTAATTCGAGAAAGGAAACGAACAACATTTTTATTGCGTGTGTTGGTACGAACCAGCTCATTGGTACCGAAATGTTCGATGATATTCATTAGTTGATGGGTCATGCCCTTGATCTCCCAATGAAGAAATACCAGCCTACCTATGCTGATGACTAGCAGGACCGCAAGTACGATGATAATCAACCAGCTGCTCATGGTTATGTCTCCCCTTTTTTAATCAATCGATGTTTTGTTTAGTGAATTTTCTTGCCCCGAATAGTAATGCAGGAATGGCAAGCACAATGCCTGTTATCCAACAACGAAAATCAATGGAAGTGGCTTGAGCCATAAAATCATTCAAGTTGCCTCTTAATAAAATGTCTGGTCCATACTGGTAAAGTTGATTTAATCCGGAGATCGGTCGAAAAATGGAATAAACGAACTCACCAGAATACGTAAATAGGACAAACAATATAATGATGATGTAAATGGTATTAATCTTTGTCATTTTCATGCTATGAATGATCGTAAATCCAGCGAATACAAGCGGGACCATATTGGTAAGAGCGATCAGAAAATTGGTGATAGATTGCTCCTCTTTAGCTAAGAGACTTTCTCCCAAACCAACGATGAAGAATAGACTGACCACACATAATAAGAGAAAGTAGCTTAATGTAAGCATAAATTTAGACCAAAAAATTGATTTTCGTGAAATACCAAAAGAGATGGCTTGTTTTATCAGTGTCATGTCCTTGCCAGTCAACATCAAATTAAACAAAAAAGCGATAATAACTAGAAAAGTCCCACTGCTCACCACATTCGAATACAAAAATCGACTCGTAGCATAAGGAAAGTCAGTTTCAATCTGATTAAAAAAATATAACAGCAGAGCGGCCATCATTTGAAGCAGAAGGCAAATGCCACCTGTTACGTACAGACTTGGTTTTCGCAATAAACGATAGTGTTCACTTTTGATATAATTCATCATTGGATCTCCTCCCCGACTAATCCTAGGAAAAATTCTTCCAAGTTAAGAGCTTCTAAACGAAACTCCATTACCACCACCCCATTCTCAATCAAGAGGCGATTGATGTTACCAGCTTCTTCGATATAGTTTTGGATCGTAATCATTTGATCAGGAAGGACTTTATATCGAATATCGCCATAATTTCGTTCTAATAATTGCACCGCCTTAGCTGTATCCTCGACCTTCAGTTGGATTTGTTTTCTACTTTTTTCATCTAAATCTGCTTTGCTTAAGTCTTCCACTACTTGACCATCCTTCACAAAAACAAAGCGTGTGGCCAGCAGTTGTAATTCCGTTAAAATATGACTGGAAATCAAAATCGTTATTTGTTTTTCTTGATTGAGCTTCAGCAGCAGTCGTCGCATTTCCCTAATCCCTTCCGCGTCTAAGCCATTGATTGGTTCGTCCAGCACCAAACAATCGGGGCTGCTTAGTAGCGATAATGCTATGCCTAATCGCTGTTTCATGCCCATGGAATATTCGCGGAATCGTTTTTTCTTTTGCTTGGCCAAGTCCACAATTTGCAATACTTCCTGAACTCGCTGCTTTTCCACCACGCCTCGCTGGATGCGAAAGTATTCGAGGTTTTGACTGGCGGTAAAATCTGAGAAAAAGGCCGGTGTTTCAATCATAAAACCCATTCTCTTTTTAGCCTCCGCTAAATCATTACCTGTAGCACCAAATAAGTGAATATCACCCGCTGTCGGCATTAGTTGTCCCGATAACATCTTAAAGATCGTTGACTTACCGGCTCCGTTTTTCCCAATTAGGGCACAGATTTCTCCTTTCCCCACGGAAAAATCTAGTGGTTTGATTACTTCCTCCTTCTTAAACGTCTTTGTCAATTGGTTGGTTTGTATGACGGTATCCATTGCATTGACTCCTTCACTAAATATTCTTTCTTGATACGTATAGTTTAGCGCAGGTGTCTTTAAAATCCTTTAAGCAAAATATAAAGAAATCATAAAGTTAATGGAACGAATCGGCGTATTATACTAACATAAACCCTACTCCCCAAATCGTTTTAATATACTCATCTGGGGTGATGTCAGCTATTTTTTTGCGCAGGTTGGAGATATGTACACTGATGGTATTGTCATCACCTACATAGGTTCCTTTCCAAATTTTTTCATAAATCTCTTGTTTGGAGAAGGCACGGTCGGGATGATCAATTAATAAGCATAAGATATCCAACTCGGCTTGTGTGAGCTGTAAGGGTTGTTCTTCTAAAGTCGCTGCATATTTATGGAGGTCAATCGATAAACCTCGCCATTTTTTCTCTGCTTTTTGTTCCGGCTGTGTCGCGGATTTTCGTAATTGTACTTCGACACGGGCTTCTACCTCTTTCTGGTGAAAAGGTTTGGTGATATAGTCATCCGCTCCCATCTGCAAGACTTGCACCTTATCCTCGATTCCAATCTTGGCAGAAATGACGATAATCGGGATGGCGCTTTCTTCTCGGACTTGAGTAATCAGCTCCTCTCCACTAATACCGGGCAGCATCAAATCTAATAAGATGAGATCAAAGGATTGACGCTGCAGTTGCAGCAGTCCTTCGGTACCGGAATAAGCCGCAACAGTTGCTATCCCAGCCTTGGTCAAAATCACCTGCAACAATTTACTAATTTCTTGATCATCTTCTATCAATAAGACGTCTTTTCCTGATTTCAATTCTACCACTCGCCTTTTTACTATAATCTTTTTATTGCTATTATTATTCCAGATTTTCTGGCTTTGTACAATAGCTTACCTGGATAACGCAAATGGACAGCATGAAAAAACGCATTCGCTCATAGTTGGAGTGAATGCGTTTTTCACTAAAAAGGATGCGTTACATGGATTGCCTCTCCACCATTTGGTAGGGGATGTTCACCTTTTCTTTTGATCGATGAATCACGAGGTTCAAGGCTTGTTCTCCAATTTTCGTTAGCTGATGATCGACGGTGGACAGTCCCAAGCCGATACCCACGGGTTGATTTTCTTGACCGATAATCGCTACATCACTTGGTATTTGTAGTTGTTGCGACTGAGCATACAAATAAATGCCGCCGGCCACTTCATCTCCATTGGCATAAATGGCAGATGGTCGTTCAGGCAATTGCATAAATTGCTGAGCTGCTGCATATCCATCATCTAAAGACTGGCAATTTGTAATGTGGTAGCCAGCCGGTATGTCTCCGAAAATCTCTTGATATGCAGCAATGATTTGTGTGGTACTGTTGCTTGCGAGCCTGGCTGTTGTAAAAGCTACGGCTTGGTGTCCCTTGTTTTTTAATAATTGCAGGGCATCTAGGAAAGAACGATAGCGATCTGTATAGGCACAACCAATCTCCGGTTGCTCGGTAAATTCACAAGAGATAATCGGACCATATTGGCTGTATGGAACAATCTTCTCCCAGTCATTGGCCCTAGAAGTAAGGATGATACCATCAAACAGCTTACTTTTTATTTTTTCTAAGTAGCCTATTTCTTTCGCTTTATCATATTGAGAAGGTAGCACGGTTATTAAATAGTCCTGTTTTGAAGCCTTGTTTAGTATACCGTGTAACAGCTGATCAAAGGCCGTATTGTTGTTATAGGGCAGAATAACGCCTATATTTCTAGTTTCGCCGCGAATTAAATCAATCGCATGCTTATTTGGCGTATAGTTTAACGCTTCGATGATGTCTAAGACAGCGGCTCGTTTATCACTCGCGACATACTTATAATTGTTAAGGACTCTGGAAACAGTGGATACCGATACACCTGCCTGTTTAGCAATATCGTGAATATTTGTCATCCGATCGCTCCTATTTACTGGATTCTGTTTTGAAATTGTCTCATAAAATCACGCAGGTTGCCACGATATAGCCATTTTATTGTCAGCTCATCCTCCCCAACCATGAATGTAGAGTGATCTATTCCACTTTCTTGCTCTTTAAACCAAAGAGAGGTCTCCATCTTCATAAATTGATGACTTACGACATACAATCTTTTATTGGTTAAATATAAGTCACCAAAATAGATTGTCTGCATGCCATTAAAACCTTCAAATAATCCTGTTAATGTCGAATACAGTTTTTCACCTTGTTGCAGATTTCGTATATGATTCATTGGTTCTCCTCCTTGACTTGAAATGGGTATAGATTCACTCTAATTGATGAAATGCATTTCAAGTCAAGCAAGATTTTCTACTCACGCTATTTAAATTCTGAGGACCATTCTGGCTCTTCTTTTCTTTGTTCTTTGTTTAAAGCTTTCTGAAGAGCAGGTTTCTCTGCGGTTTGCTTATCGGTTACGCCATACCAATAGGCGGCTCCGATAAAGACAGCCCCACCGACGATATTACCAAGGGATACCGGGATGAGATTGGCAAACATGCCCACTAAAGACACAGTTTCTGGGTGAGGCACCAATAATGCTAACGATAATAAGGACATATTGGCCACACTGTGCTCAAATCCAGATGTAATAAAGGCAAACAAACACCAGAAGATCATAATTAATTTTGCCGTTTCGTTTTTCAGTTTAAAGGAACACCAGACTGCTAAACAAACAAGAATGTTACAAAAGATCCCGCGTACAAACAATTCCATAAACGGTGTGTTCATCTTACCACTGGCCAAGGAAGTAACATAATTGGCCGTCTCCCCAGTAGCTAAACCAGAATAATAGAACAGCACGGCTATCAAAATCGCTCCGACAAAATTGCCCAGATAACTATAGAGCCATATATTCCCGGCATCTAAGACCGTTGTTTTCTTCGTTAACCATCCAATGGTCATTGTCATATTATTCCCTGTAAACAGATCGGCGCCTGCCATAATGACAAGACTCAAAGCAACACCAAAGGCCATTCCTGTCACAATTTTGGTACCGGCAAACTGTTGTGGTTCCAGCAGACCGCCAATTGTAGCAATTAACACGATGCCAAGCCCGACAAAAAATCCGGCAAGCATGGTCATTACTAAATACTTGCTTTTACTCGTTTGTAGTTGATTTCGTTTGGACACAGCCGTATTGCTTAAGGCAGTTATCGTTTCCTTCACTGTTTATTCCCCCATTGTCTGAATTAATCAGCGTACTTCGCCTTTTATGTGAATATATTCACATAAAACAAAAGACTACTTCGGCTTCTTTATTATGTTACCTCTATTATAGCATATTGTAACATGGAGATGTATAAACATTTTGTGTCAAGTACAACTATCGCTTATAATGAAGAATAAGTAACGATGTATTTTTTGTTTGGAGGGATATAGATGAAAGCACAGCAATCACCTAATGTAAGCGATTATTTGAAGCGGATCAAGTATGACGGGCCATTAGATGGGAGTGCCAACATGCTTGCTCGTTTGCAGGCAAGCCATCTACATACCGTGCCTTATGAGAACCTTGACATCCTGGATCAGGTGCCGCTATCACTAGCTATTCCTGATGTATTCGACAAAATTGTCACGCGAGGCAGAGGGGGTTATTGTTTTGAATTGAATGCCCTATTTGGCTGGCTGCTTCGGGAGCTTGGCTATTCGGTTACGGATTATTTTGCCCGATTTTGGCGTGATGAAACCGATTTGCCGCCAAAACGACGCCATCACGTATTACAAGTGGAAACAGAGGGGAAACTTTATTTATGTGATGTCGGTGTGGGTGGTATTATCCCTAAGCGCCCAATTGAAATGGTGGAACGACTTGAACAGCGCCAGGGAGAGGAATGCTATCAATTGGTGAGAGATTCACAATTTGGCTGGGTGCTCCAGGAATGGAAAAAAGATCAATGGCAGCGACTCTATTCTTTCTCAGAGGAACCACAGCTGCCACGTGACTTTTTGATGGCCAATTATTGGTGTGAAAACAGCCCGGATTCTATTTTCACCAAGACAGTGATGTTGTCTGTCTTCACAGAGAATGGCAGAAATACGGTAGCTGGAGAAGAATTTCGATTATTTACTGATCAAGGAGTGCAAACGTTCACTCCGGCAAATAACGAAGAATATACGCAAGCTTTAAAAACTTACTTTGGGATCGTTCGATAAGCTGGTTACATGTACAACAATGAGGAATAACTCTTTGTTATACAAACATTAATAAGCACCATGATAATAAGGATATGTCGGATAAAAGGTTGACGACGTTTGCCCTGTGTATGGATAGGTATAGGGTAAATATTCTGTATAAGTAGTCTCTTGCCTCTGACAGCCATCAGGTGGCCCAATAATGACCGTTTGTTTAATGGGTTCTACTGCCTCCTGCCACTCCTGTTTATCTAAACAATAACTATTGGCCATAACCTCACTAGGTGTTAAACGCAAAATATCGGAGCCGAATATCGCTTGAGGATATGGGGCATCAAATATTGCTAACAAGTGCGTATCGTCCACCGTTGCTACTTCATAATGCCAAAAACCTTGAGGAACATTAGCGATTTGTCCTGGCTGAATCGGAATATGATGAAGTTGATTGGTGAAAGGATTAATAAAAGAGACGATTGCCGCTCCACTGACACAATATACGATTTCAGAGGCATTTTGATGAATATGCGGCTCTACATATTTTCCTTGACTTAAGTAAATATCAAGGATAGAAGCATTTCCCAATGTGTTAACTTGGTCCCTGCCCACAGCATTAATATAATTTTGCTGATCTCTTTGGAAAAACGGATTGTTTCGTAAATCGAAATAAAATTGGTTATTAGGTGACTGATAATCAATATATAAGACTGCCATTTTTCTGACTCACACTCCCTATCTTATTTAGGTGTGATCAGTATATGATACATCCGCCCAAACGTTCCTTTAGCCGTGTTTATCAAAAATTAAGGTTTCCTCCTCTTGACTATTCGAGCTCCCCTAGGAGTCGCAAGTTTAAGGTTTCCTATCAAAGGGTAATAAGGATATGGAAAGGAGAGATGCTAAAAATGATTAACCAAATACCAGTAAAAACGCTACATGATGGCGTAGTTATTCCATCGGTTGGATTTGGTACCTATCAGTTAAAAGGAAGTCAAGGAGCGCAAGCTATCAACCATGCCATTACCAATGGTTACCGATTGCTAGATACTGCCTATAACTATGAAAATGAAGCAACTGTTGGAGAAGCTGTCCGACGAACCACGGTGCCACGTGAGGAATTGTTCATTACCTCAAAGCTGCCTGGTCGATATCATCATTATGATGATGCTGTCACTACCATTCAAGAGTCACTCTATAGAGCCAATCTCGATTACTATGATTTATACTTAATTCATTGGCCTAACCCAATTCAAGATCATTATGTGGAAGCTTGGCAGGCCTTAATAGATGCAAAGAAATGGGGCTATATCCGTTCCATCGGTGTATGTAACTTTATGCCAGAGCACTTGGAGCGTTTGAAAGAAGAAACAGGGGTATTACCAACAATTAACCAAATCGAATGTCACCCATTCTTTAACCAAGCAGAGCAACGTAAATGGAATGAGGAGCATCAAATTGTCACGGAATCTTGGAGTCCCATCGCCAGAGCAAACGAAGTGATCGAACACAAAGAGTTGCAAAAGATTGCTACTCAACATGGAAAAACGGTAACGCAGGTTATTTTACGCTGGCATTATCAGTTAGGGGCGATTGCTATCCCTAAATCAGCTACCCCTTCCAGGCAAAGAGAAAATATTGCAATCTTTGATTTCGAATTGACACCAGCGGAAATGGAGGCCATCAACGACCTTACGAAACCACACGGTCGTATCAATGATCAAAACCCTGCGGAATATGAAGAATTTTAAATCACAATTATAAAAGCGCAATGGAGTTCTATGAAACTCTCATTGCGCTTTTGCTAGATTTTCACTATAAGATGGGTGAAAGTAAACGTGAAACCCCTTCTTTGAATTTAATCCATAAGGAGCGTTGATGATAGCGTTCTTTAGTAAGTACCGAGCAATGTTCTGTGTCTTTCTCAAACAACCGATAAAGCTGACAAGCTTCTTCTTCATCATAGATGACGGCATTGACTTCAAAATTCAATCGAAAACTGCGAGAATCAATATTCATTGTTCCCACAGAAGCAACTTCTTGATCGACGACGATGGTCTTGGCATGCAAGAACCCATTCTCATAGAGTAAAATCTTCGCACCATAGTCGATTAATTCACCCACATAGGACCAGGTTGCCCAATACACAAATGGATGATCCGGTTTGCAAGGGATCATAATCTGCAGATCGACGCCGGAAAGTAAGGCCATCTTACAGGCATCGATAAAACTAGTATCCGGGATAAAATAAGGGGTTTGAATCCGTATGCTTTCCTTAGCCGACATGATCAATTTGATATACATATTCTTAAGGTGTTCTGTTTTAGAGTTAGGACCGCTGGAGATAATCTGAACAGGGGACTGGCCACTCTGTTGGCTGTTTTGAAAACAAAACTCCTGATAATTCCAAAGCTCTCCTTTCCCCGCTTGGTGCCAGTCTAAAATAAACCTTCCCTGAATATCATTAATCGTTTGGCCAGTGATTTTCAGATGGGTATCACGCCAGTAGCCGAACTTTTTGTCTAACCCTAAGTATTCGTTACCTACGTTAAAACCGCCAATATAAGCTATTTTGCCATCAATGATGCAAAGCTTGCGGTGGTTGCGATTATTGATACGAAAATTGATCGGACCTAAAATAGATGGAAAAAATACTTCCACCTCCCCACCTGCTTCACGCAACGTTTTAAAAAAGGCAAGAGACAATTTCTTCGAGCCTATTTCATCATAAAGAACCCTTACTTTGACTCCTTGCTTCGCCTTCTCTGTTAGCAAATCACGAAGCCGAATCCCTAATGAATCGGGCTGGATGATGTAATATTGCAGATTAATTTCTTTTTCTGCCGATTCGATATCCGCCAGCAAATGATCAAATTTGTCATGCCCATCATGAAAAACAGTCAGCTGGTTATCTGTTGTCAGCAAGGAATTAGAAGAGCGCAAATTCATTTCAATCACATCTTTGTGTTTCTTTAATAAGGGAGAACTCAGTAATTCCTTATTATTGATTGCCTCCACTTGTGCATCGACCTCTTCTTGTAGAAACTCCTGCTCTTCTGCTGTTAAACCGTAGAAATTCTTATGTTTTACCTTACGTCCCAAAAAGATATAAATAAGAAAACCGACAATCGGAATAAAAAATAACACCAAGATCCACGCAAGGGTAAAACCGATTTCCCGTTTTTCAAAAAAAAGTACACCAATAGCTAAGATGATATTTATAACGGTAATAATAGTTACAATAATGGGTATGATATTTCCTAGTTCCATGATTTTTCTCCTTTTTTGAGCAATGAGTACGCTTAATAGTGTAACATGATTTGCGATGCTTGTCTTCCATAGAAGGACAATCTCAATGGTTGGTATAGTTGTCTATCTGTATAAATGAAGTTATAGAAAACAAGTTTTTTATTTGCTTGCCTATACGTACAAGTAGGCATCTGGACGATGTGCTTCATTCTCTAGCTTATTAAGACATTTTTCGTTATAAATGCCTCTGTTCATGATATAATATGGCTGTTAGACATATAGAATCAGTCAGGAGTGAGAGTTTGCCGAAAATCAGAACAATACTTTTTTTACTATTGGTTGCTGGTTTGTTGTATTATTTTTATGCGGATGATTATAAGCAGCAAGGTGCTTCAGGAGTGTGGCATGAAATGAAGCAAGATGCTTCTGATATCAGCAATAGTGAATGGATGACCACTTCTCTTGCATATATCGATGATTCGATCAACTACCTAATCGATAGTGTCTCAGGATGGATTGGAGAAACGGACGAATCTAATCCCTCTGTCGCTTCCCCGGAATTAGATGAGCCGACAGAGCAATCCTTTTCCGTCCACAATATAGAAATCATGGAAGACAAACAAAGTGTCGAAGCAGAACTACCTGAGCCAGCAAGAGTCAGCAAAAATGAATATAATACAGAGTGGTACACTTATCATGAACATTATCAAAATTTCTTGATGGTGGCATACAATGACGCTGGACAAGTAAGCGGCTTGTATACCAATCAAGACTTGCTACGCTCCAAAGAGGAGATTAGCCTCTCGAATACAAAGCAAGACGTTCGTGATGTGTATGGAGAACCGATCGATACGATGCAAAAAGGGTTGGTTCGCTATCGAATCAATGATGAACAAGCGCAAGATACCTTCGAGATAGATAATAACTACGTTACCTTTTTCTATGATGAACATCAGAATGAGCAGATTGCTGCTGTTCAAATTATTTCAAAAGATATGGAAAATCAGAAAGAGAATTTCTTTGGAGAGCCTGATGATTCGTTGCAGCAAGGTTTTGAATATCAGTTGTTTGATTTGACGAATGCGGCCCGAGCCAAATTTGACCAACCCATCCTGGAATGGTATGATCAAGCACAAACGACGGCGCGAGGACACAGTTTGGATATGGCAGAGAATAATTATTTCAGTCACGAAAACTTAGAAGGAGAATCCCCATTTGATCGTTTAGAAGCAGATGGCATTCGTTTTCGTACGGCGGGGGAGAATTTAGCTGCCGGACAATCTAGTAGTATATATGCCCATCAAGGCTTGATGAATTCAGAAGGGCATCGCAAAAACATTTTACATCCGGATTTTCGCGAAATGGCCGTTGGCGTGGCCTTTCATGATGATGGCCAGCCATTCTATACGGAAGCTTATTTAACACAATAAACGAAGCAAAAGCTAGACGAATAGTCTAGCTTTTTTTGCAGTGTCTTACCTTATTGTTACCTTTACGCTTCCTTTAACCAATTGATCAACAAATCCTCTTGGTATACATCGTCGGGGTAGTTCACGCCTATTTGTTCATCTGAGTCATACAGCACTTGAAGCAGTTCATTAAAGGCGCCCATATATTCTTGATACAAAAAGTCATAGCTGATCGTTTCCTTGGGCATATGATTTTCTTCACACGCCTTTGGATCGGTATAGTTTACATAGGTTCTGCATGGTAACGGACGAAACTCATAAGCCAGACAGGTATTGGTCTCTGTGTTCAATAAAACACAAGGAAGGTTGGCCTTTTTATAGGATAGCTTTGCTTCTGGATCACCCGCTATATCCACATTCCCCAGCGAATCTACTTGATCTTGATACCGGTGATAATAGTCAGCTATATGGCGCTTAATAAATGTCTTGCGATCAGCTGGCATCTGGTTGATGGCTTGTTTCATTAAATCGGCTTCCATTTTAGTAATAACAATCGGGAAATAGCAACAAAAGGCGCACCCCATTTGACAGGTCGGTTGCAGATCTGCTGTAGCTTCCATACCCGCTATTTCTTCGTTAACGGCTTGTAATAATAATTGAAAAGCCTGATGAATCTTTTCTTCGTTTGATAAACGCGGAGTATCGACTAAATAATCAACAATTTGATCAAAGCGATCCTGATTGATTTGATACTGTTGATTAATTCTTTGGCAACGACGTAATACTTCTTCGTAACTGATATATCGTGACATCTTAACAACCTCTGTTTTTAGTTTAGTAGCTCAAGTATAACACGAATACATCGGTTGAGATATCCTCTTTCCAAAAGAAATCTCTCACTTCTCTTGCGCATCCCCTCTATTTCTGATATAGTGGTAATCAATTAAATAGTCAGCTTCAATTTATATTGAAGTGAGAATAGAGGCGCAAAAACCATTAGTACCTAGTTAGAGGACGATGCTCCAGTGACGACTAGCGGAAAGGGGAATTTGCCGAAGTAATATAGACAGACATCTGATTATATTGCTGGTCTTGCATTGAATAAATGCCGGGCTGTCATATAGTTTCTTAACTATATGGAGGGCTATCTCACGCATCGAGATTAGATAATTCCAAGGTGCAGTAGTGAATCCCTTCATTACTGCACTTTTTTGCGGTGTTGGGATATATCTTATCGGATGAGATACCCTCTATTCATTGAAGGCTTAATGGTTTGACAAAAACATGAATAGAGGAGCATGCATAATGAATTTTGGAAATGTTTTAACCGCAATGGTCACCCCTTTCCAATCAAATGGAGAGATTGATTATGGAAAAACCGAATCGCTTGTCAATCACTTAATTTACAACGGCACAGATGCCATTGTTGTCGCAGGGACAACCGGAGAATCCCCTACTTTATCCAAAGAGGAAAAATTAGAATTGCTACGTTTTGTGGTGAAAATTACCCATAAAAGGATACCTGTCATTGCGGGTACAGGGTCAAATAATACGTACGAATCGATCGAAATGACAAAAAAGGCAGAAACGATTGGTGCAGATGCCGTCATGTTGGTTGCCCCGTACTACAACAAACCGTCTCAAGAAGGATTATATCAGCATTTTAAAGTGATTGCTGAATCAACGAGCTTGCCAGTCATGCTGTACAATATCCCCGGAAGAACAGGTGTAAACGTAGAACCAGAAACGATTATCGCACTGTCCCAGATAGAGAATATTGTTGCAGTTAAAGAGGCTAGCGGCAGTCTAGATGCTATGACGACAATTATAAGGGACACCGATGCGAATTTCTCGCTATATACGGGAGATGACGCCTTAACCTTGCCAGCGGTAGCGATTGGTGCAAATGGCGTGGTTTCCGTTTCCTCGCATATTATTGGAAATGAGATGCAAACCATGGTTGCAGCTGCGCAATCTGGTCAAATCGAAAAAGCGCAAGCATTACACCAATATTTACTGCCAGTGATGCAGGCGATGTTTATGGCTCCTAGCCCAACACCAGTTAAAGCGGCTTTGCAGCTACAAGGAATAGACGTTGGCAGTGTACGCCTACCTCTCGTTCCATTGAATGACGAACAGCAGCAGATCCTGGGGCAACAGTTACATTTTTTACAACAGCATTATTATATTGGCTAAACAGATAAACTTGGCTTATCACAAGCCAAGTTTTCTTTGTTTTGCTATACTATACGTATGTTATGACAAAGGGGTTTTTATATGCAAATTATCGTTGATGCCGATGCTTGTCCTGTTACGGATATTGTCATCCAAGAAACAGCAGCGTTCCATATCGCTGTTACCTTGGTAAAAAACTATAATCATTTTTCGATGGAAGCCTATCCTGATCATGTGAAGGTAACCTATGTAGACGACGGAGCAGATGAGGCGGATTATCGCATTGTTAAATTGGCGCATCCAGGCGATGTAGTTGTTACACAGGATTTTGGCTTGGCTTCTCTTTGTTTACAGAAGGACTGCCTTGTCTTACATCATAAGGGCTTCCTCTACCGCAAAGAGAAAATCGATCAAATGCTGCAAGAACGTCATATAAGCGCTAAGATGCGCAAGGCCGGAAAACGAACCAAAGGACCAAAAAAACTAACCAAAGAACATAAAGAAAGCTTTCGTAGCACATTACGAAAGCTATTAACGAATTACTGATTAGTCGATTGTTCTTCATCTGGCGCTTCCACAATTTCAGCGATTTTGCTAATTTGCCAGCGTTGCGCGGTGTCATCGTTCACTTCATACGTTTTACCCGCTCGTAACAGTTCATCATTATAGGTGGATTGCACGAGCATTTTTACTTTTGTTGTCATACATTCTCTCTCCTTTTAGCTGATATGGTTTTGTAACCACTCTAGACAAGCTTGTTTCCAAGCGGCTGTTGCAGGGTGTTCATCTGCTAGCCCCAATCCATGTCTGCCATCCTGATAAACGTGAAGTTCATAAGGAATCTCATGTTTCTGTAGCGCCATTGCATAGGCCAAACTATTATTGCAAGAGACTGATTGATCATTTGCAGTGGTCCAGATAAAGGCTGGGGGTGTATGGGAATGCACTTGTCCTTCACAGGAATATTTATCCTTCCTTTCTTGGGACGGTTGTTCTCCAATTAAATTGGTTCTGCTTCCTCCATGAGTATTTTCTTTCATCGTAATCACAGGATATCCAAGAATATGAAAATCAGGCCGAGAGTCTTGTAGGTAACAGTTACTGATATAAGCAGCCAAGTGACCTCCAGCTGAGAAGCCTAGCACCCCGATTTTGCTATCAGATGCAAGTCCCCATTCGCTTCTTTTGATTTTTAATTCTAGTAATGCTTGCTGCGCCTGTACTATCGTTACTTGTTTTTCAATAGGAGCCACCTGGTAGCGCAAGACACAAGCGTGAAAGCCATGATCATTCAGCCATTGAGCAACGGGTTCTCCTTCGTGATAGGCTCGATGTCCATATCCTCCGCCAGGAATGACTAAAATGATGGGGCTGTGGGGCTTATTAGATAAGATATAGGGCGTTAAACTAGGGATATCTTCGTGCAAATATTGCTCTTCCCAATGAACTGATTGCTGATCAATGATTTTCATCTATTCCTCTCTCCTTTATGCTTCATTTGCTAATGCCATGTAGATTTTTTCAAAAAATAGGTGTTTACCCTGCCGCATTTATTGGAACGACCATAGGCTACTATCAAGTGATCAGCATTTATCCTGGTGACCATTTATTTGTTGTATCTGATGGCTTCTTCTTGATAATGATCACTCTGTCTGTAATTTTTGATAGGAAGGGAATGTGATATATGCAACCGTATCATCAAATGACACCACCGTCATATTATCCGGCCGCACCACCACATCCGCAAATGGATGAACGATTTATAGGAGGCCCATTCGGCCCTTTAGGCGCAGGATTGTTGGGATTTGGGTTAGGATTTCTAGGGGGAGAACTAGTGGATCGTCCTCCTTATTATCCACCTTACCCACCATATTATGGTCCGCCATACGGGCCACCTTATGGACCGCCTTTCGGACCGCCTGGACCACCATTTCCACCCGGACCTCCGTTCTACGGCCCGTTTTAATCAAAAAGCTCATCTCCAACGTTACCCTCTTGCGACCACTTTTTTGCAAGAGGGTAACGTTGGTTTAAAATAAATCCATACTTAGATAACGTTCCCCGGTGTCTGGAGCGATGCAGACTACCTTTTTGTCTGGTCCGAGTTTCTCGGCGACTTGGATGGCAGCGAAAACGGCCGCACCAGCAGACGGCCCAACAAATATTCCTTCTTGTGAGGCTAAACGTTTGAATGTCCGAATCGCCTGGTCATCGGTAACTTGAATGATCTCATCATAGATAGACGTATTCAGAATGGCCGGAATAAATCCTGGACTAGTTCCGACTAGTTTATGTTTGCCAGGTTTTCCACCTGATAAAACTGGTGATCCTGCCGGTTCAGCGACCGCAATGTGAAGTTCCGTCAAGTGTTCCTTTAATACCTCGCCCGTACCTGATATCGTACCACCTGTTCCTGCCGTAGCCACAAATCCATCTAGGCGATGATCCATCTGTTCTAATATTTCAAGCGCTGTTGTCTTTCGGTGAATGGCTGGATTCGCTAAGTTTTCAAATTGCTGCGGCATAAAACTGTTTGGAATGTCTTGTGCTAGCTGCTTCGCCTTTTTAATGGCCCCGGGCATTTTTTCCATACTGGGTGTCAGTACAACGGATGCTCCATATGCCTTTAAAATATTGATCCGCTCTTGCGTCATATTATCCGGCATTACTAACAGGCATTGATAACCTTTCGCAGCCGCTGTCATAGCTAGTCCAATTCCTGTATTTCCGCTTGTTGGTTCAATAATCGTAGAGCGTTCCGTTAATAAGCCTTGTCTTTCTGCTTCATCAATCATATGATAGGCAGCTCGGTCCTTTACGCTTTTGGACGGATTAAACATCTCTAATTTTACATAAACATCTGCTATGTTGTCTGGTGTGATGCGATTAAGTTTTACCATGGGCGTGTTGCCTATTAACGCCGTCATGTTTTCAAATAGATTCATTTCATTTGCTCCTTCCACAATATCTATTCCTATGATAGCAGGGATGTCGATTTAAATCCAAGTATTATTATCGAAAAAGTAGTGAGAGCATAGAAATGACGGATAGGATAGATTATGGAAGTTTACTTGATCGTTCGTTCTTATTGCATTTTATGGACTGCTTGTCTGTCATCTAGTATAATGTCGTTAAGACAAATCGAGCTCGATACTGTATTACTATCCAAAGCTAGATTCGGCAACCTGGATCGTTCAAGGTTTAAATTGTTCCACATTCTATCATATCAAGAATGTTATATTTTCCTATCTTTTTAAAAAGTTCATCTCCGTTTAAATAACGAAGATGAACTTCATTTGTAATGGTATAAAAATCCACTGCCGGCTTATCGAGTGAAAGCGGCAGCTACTCCTCCATCCACTGTTACCATACAGCCCGTGGTTTTGGCAGATCGTTGCGAAGCCAAGAAGGCAACTGATTCTGCGATATCCTCAGGAAGTATATTAACATTCAAGATCGTACGTTTGCGGTAGTGTTCCTCCAAATCATCGGTTCCAATACCATAAGAGGAAGCCCGCTCTTGTTTCCAAGAAGAATCCCAAATTTTCGAACCACGAATAACGGCATCTGGTAAAACGGAGTTGACACGGATACCCAACGCACCACCATCTGCGGCAACCGTTCGGGCAAGATGGACCTCTGCCGCTTTTGCTGTACTGTATGCGGCTGCATTTTTGCCGGCATAGATGGAATTTTTCGACCCGATAAACACCATATTGCCACCAATTGCCTGTTCTTTCATTAACTTAAATACTTCTCGAGCTACTAGGAAATAGCCAGTAACTAAGACGTTCATATTCAAATTCCATTGCTCCATACTTGTTTCCTCAAACGGACTAGAACTAGCCAGACCTGCATTATTTACCAGGATATCGATACCACCATATTGTCGAATAGAGGCAGCAATTGCTTGTTTGACATCTTCTTCTTTTGTCACATCCATTGTTACCGCAAAGGCGCGATGGCTGCCATATTGTTGATTGATCGAATCAGCCAAGTCGGCCGCTCCTTCTGCGTTAATATCTGCAATGACGACATGGGCTCCCTCTTCCAGTAAACGGTAGGCTGTTGCTGTACCGATCCCGCCAGCTCCTCCCGTAACAAAGGCAACCTGTCGAGAGAAATCAGACTCAGCTGGAGCTAAGCTCAGCTTATACAATTCTAACGGCCAGTACTCGATCCGATAGGATTCTTCCTCGTTAAGCGAAACAAAATGACCCAACACGCTCGTCCCGCTCATCACAGCAATGGCGCGGTGATATAATTGCTCACTAATATTCGCAGATTTCCAATCCTTCCCTGTGTTGAACATTCCCACACCTGGAATCAAGATGATACGCGGTGCCGTTTCCATGATTTGATCACCTGCTACTTTATTCCTTTCAAAATAGGCGACATATTCCTGTTGGTAATCAGCAATCCCTTGTTGAATTTTTTCTTTTAAGACCCCTGTATCGCCTGATTGAGGATCCCAATCAATGAATAATGGAACGCGTTTAGTATGCACCAAATGATCTGGACAAGCAGCGCCGATTTGTGAAAGTGTCTGCGCCTCTATACTATTCACGAAGGATAGTACTTGTTCGTCATCGTTGTAAGTCACCAGCATCTGTTTATCTTGACTTACTTTTCCTCGTATAAACGGCATAACCTCTGCCAACAATGCTTCTCGTGCAGCTGGCTGTAAAGATGTATACTTTTCCCCACCAAACAGCTTTTGTCCTGCAGCTTTTTGTTGAATAAAGGTTTCTGTTTCCTGAATGACCTCGATTGTTTTTGCATAACTTTCTTTCGAGGTTTTACCCCAAGTAACCAAACCATGTTTCTCCATAATAACGAGTTCTGCTTTCGGATTATTTTGTACACCTTCTGCAATCATTTTGGACAGCTTGAACCCCGGACGGATATAAGGAACCCAAACAAAACGATCTCCATAGATTTCTTCGGCAATTTGTTGACCATTATCGGCGCAGGCTATACTAATAATGGCATCTGGATGGGTATGATCAACGTGTTTAAAAGGTAGAAATGCATGTAATAATGTCTCAATCGATGAACGTGGATGGCTGGCATCGATCATGCAGTGCCCCAAGTAAGCTACCATATCCTCATCAGACATATCCTCACGTTCGAGTAATGGCTGAATATCCGACAACTTTAATCCGGTGAAATTCGATTTCTTCATCGTGGCCAAATCTGAACCGCTTCCCTTGACCCACATTACTTCAATGTCTTCCCCTTTAAAATCTTTTTCTACCGTTTTGGCGGAGGTATTTCCCCCGCCGATATTAACGACTGAACGATCAGAACCTAATAGATTCGAACGATAAACAAGTGTTGCTAGCCCTTCCCCATTTGCTGCTTGGTCATTATCCCAATGATTTTGAACCATAAACATCCCTCTCTTTTTTGTTTACTTTTATTTGTGTGGGTATTTCTGTGTTTATTCTCCCATAAAAACAAAAATAAAGCAACAAAAATCGAAATTTAGCTATCTCGCTGTGACAATATCTCTTTTTCATAGGTTTTAACAGGATCCAGCCATTGTTCCTGCACAGGTACCCCCATCTCTTGGCAATAATAATCCCAAATTGCCCCGAATGGATAGGTCTTAAATTCTTCGAATAAGGCTAATCGTTCAGTGAAGTTTCCTTCTTCTTGTAATTGTTTTAAATAATCATTTGGCATTAAAAGAGCATATAATAGAGCTTTTATCATATTTCGTGTCCCAATCGTCCAAGCTGCCACACGGTTAATGCTGGCATCAAAGAAATCTAGACCAATCATCACCTTATCCAGTGCGTCATTTCGGACAATTTCCAAACCAATTTCCCGCAATTCATCATCTAATATCACCACATGATCACTATCCCAGCGTACGGGCCGTGATACATGGAGCGCCAGCTTATCCTGGAATAATAGCAAGGAAGAAATTTTGTTCGATACCATTTCGGTCGGATGATAATGACCGGAGTCTAACAAACATAGAATATTATTTTTTAGGGCATACCCCATATAAAATTCGTGGGATCCGACAACGTATGCCTCTGATCCAATTCCAAATAATTTACTTTCCACGGCGTCCACGGATAACGAATCATCAATATCCCCAGCAAGGATTTCGTCAAGCGATTCCTTTAGTCGTTGACGTGGAGTGAGTCGATCACTTGGAATATCCTTATAGCCATCTGGCACCCAAATATTGTTTAAAGAAGTCTGACCTAACTCTTTGCCAAAGTATTCACTTATTTTACGAGATTGAATACAATGACGGATCCAGAATGCACGAATAGCTGGATCTGGGTGTGCTAAGGTTAAACCATCCGCTGCCTTAGGATGAGAAAAAAACGTAGGATTAAAATCCAGGCCAACCCGTTGCTGTTTGGCCCATTCTACCCAATTGGTGAAATGTTTTGGTTCCAAGGCATCGCGATCAACGATTTCTCCTTCTGTTTCCGCATAAATGGCATGAAGATTAATCTTATGCTGACCAGGAATCAATGCTAACGCCTGTTCCAAGTCATTCCTTAATTGCTCTGGATTCGTCGCCTTCCCTGGATAATCCCCAGTCACATCAATACCACCAGATAGTTCTTGCTGATCTACTTCAAATCCTCCGATGTCATCACCTTGCCAACAGTGAATGGAGATAGGAATTTGCTTCAACTTTTCTAAAGCATCCTCTACGGACACCCCCCATTTTTCATACTGCTGTTTAGCTGTTTCATAGTTTTGTTTGATACTCATTTTATCACGTCCCCCTTATATTGTTTCATTGGAAATGAATGACGCACTAGTTGTCTGGCATGCTCAAGCGAATCCATTTGTCCTGTTGCAATCATCTGGGCAGTGATATTACCAATTGCCGTTGCTTCTTCTAAGCCAGCGCACACCTTTCTGCCTGAGATGGATGCAAGTTTCTGATTCATATACTTATTTTTACTCCCCCCACCTATAATATAAATGGTTGGATAGTGCTTTCCTGTTAAGTGTTCCATTTGTTCGATAGTCATTTGATAGGAATGGACTAAACTATCAAAAATACATTTTGCCAATTCTCCAGCTGTACGGGGGATCGGTTGATCTGATTCCCTGCAATAACCTTGGATGGCAGTAATCATACTGGGTGGATGGAGAAAGCGACTATCATTAGCATCCACTGTTGCATTGAAATCAGCTTCCTGATAAGCAAACTCTACAAAATCACTATAGCTATAGTCTTGACTTAGTTCTTTTTTGACTTGCTGGATCATCCAGAGCCCCATGATGTTTTTTAGAAAACGTATTTTTCCTGCTGCACCGCCCTCATTGGTGAAATTAGCAGTCAGTGCCTCTTCCGTTGTGATCGGCTGATCGATTTGCACCCCCATCAACGACCATGTGCCGGAACTTATATAAATGACTTGATCATCCGGAACAGCAAGAACGGCAGAAGCCGTATCATGCGTGCCCGGCAACACGACATCCAATTCATAACCCAATTGTTGGGATATTTCACTTGTCACTGGTCCAAGCGATTGCATCGGATTCGTAATTTCTTGAAAAAAATGGGTTGGAATATGCAATTTTTGCAGTATTCCTTGATGCCAATCTTTTGTTTTGGCATCTAATAATTGCGTGGACGTAGCATTGGTGTATTCATTGACGATTCTGCCGGTCAATCGAAAATGCAGATAGTCTGGAACCATTAGAAAATAGGCGGCATGCTCCAGTTTGTTTGGGTTTTGATGATAGAAAGCATACAACTGATAGATGGTATTAAACGGCTGAAATTGAATACCTGTTTCACGGTACAATTCTGTCGATGGAATGATTTCACACACCTCTTCCATGATTCCCTCTGTGCGAGAATCACGATAGGCAACGGCGTCGGTTATTCGTTCTTTTTGTTCATCTAGCAAGACAAAATCGACTGCCCATGTGTCAATCCCTATCGTTGTCGGCTGCAAATCCTGTGACGGACAAGCTTTTAATCCGTTGATGATTTCATGAAAAAGCCCATCAATATCCCAGCACCAATGCCCATTCTGAAATTGCATATCATTAGCAAAGCGATGTACTTCCTGCAGCTTCAGTTGTTGCCCTTCTAAGAAACCAGCCATTAACCGCCCGCTTCCCGCTCCAATATCAACAGCAATGTGACATTTTTGCATTTTTTCACTCCTTTTTGTAAGCGATTTATATATTATTATAAAAGGGATAAATATAAAAAATAATAACGAAATTTATATTATTAATGTCTATTTTTGCGAAATGCATAGGTTAAGTAATACATGGAAATGCCTCGGGAAATATGATAGGCTTAGCATGCAGGAAGGAGATTGATATCATGTTAATAGGGATTGATCACGTTCAATTAGCGGCTCCGGAGAATAGCGAAGAAGCGGCTCGTACTTTTTTTGCGGATATATTGGGGATGGAAGAAATCGAAAAACCGGAAAATTTAAAAAAACGTGGTGGAGTTTGGTTTCAGTGCGGTGCCCAGCAGTTACATATTGGCATTCAGCAAGGATTTGCGCCTGCCACCAAAGCACATCCAGCCTTCGCCATAAAAGATATCCATCAATGGAAAGAAAAATTAACCAACAACGGTGTAGTCATCAAAGAAGATGAACCGCTTGAAGGAGCTGAAAGATTTTATGTCGATGATCCTTTCGGCAATCGATTGGAGTTTTTAGAACGTCTCTAATTCATAAGAATAGGATAAAGGGTGCAGACTAGACAGCGTTGTTGTGTTTCCCCTTTTTCTTTATTATGATGAGAAGAGCAGCTTAGGCCCTTTTAGCTGATTACGCTGTTTTTGCAACCGTATCATCATCAGTATATCAATCAGCAGGCTGACAGCCAATCCCACGGTAAGCATCATGTTTAACTCATGCAAAAACAACAACCAAAACACCGCAACTATTGTATATAGTGCAGATAAACCATAGCATACCAAACCAAACATTAACCAGAAAGATCGTTTGGTTAGATAACCAATGATAAACGATAAAATCAGGATAAAGACAGTAGCAGTGACGATAAGAAATAGATAGTTATCCGCACGCCAATAGAAAAAAACCTGTGATAAAAGACCAAGACACCATAAAACAGAAAAAAAGAGCACAAACTTGCTTCTTTTCACATCCATTCCTCCTTGTAAGCATCCTTATTTTTAGCAAGCGCTTTCTTATTCGTGCTTCTAAAGCATAACATAGGGACCAGACGCTGTATAGGATCATTATATGATATGATAGATATAATCTAATGAAGGAGGAGTATGCCATGCAGAAAATAGTTTATCACCTTTGGTATGACAAAGAGGCAGAAGAAGCAGCAACGTTTTATACTTCTATTTTCCCGGAGTCAGATATCATGGAGACAAACATGATACAAGACACGCCGTCTGGTGATGTAGCAGAAGTCTCATTCAAGCTTTGGGGACAGGAATTTACGGCGATCAGTGCTGGGCCATATTTTAGCTTTAATCCCTCGATTTCCTTTATGGTAAACTTTGATCCAGCACGAGACAAACATGCCAAGGATAAGCTTGATGAGGTTTGGGACAAACTAGTGGATGGTGGCACGGTTTTAATGCCACTTGATACCTATCCATTTAGTGACCGTTATGGATGGATTCAGGATAAATATGGACTCAGTTGGCAGTTGATACTAACGAATCCCGAAGGTAAGGAGCGTCCTACCATCCTCCCCTCACTTATGTTTGTCGGGGACCATTGTGGAAAGGCAGAAGAAGCAGCTCAAATGTACTTGTCGGTGTTTAAAGATAGCCGTCATGGCTTCCTCGCTCGCTATCCTGCCGGAATGGAGCCAGATCAAGAAGGATCTGTTATGTTCTCTGATTTCATGTTGGAAAATCAATGGTTTGCTGCCATGGATAGTGCCCAGGATCATTCTTTTTCCTTTAATGAAGCCATTTCATTCATGGTCTATTGCGATTCTCAAGAAGAACTGGATGATTATTGGACAAAATTGTCGGCAGTGCCGGAAGCAGAACAATGTGGCTGGTTAAAAGACCGCTACTCTGTCTCTTGGCAAATCGTTCCTCGCGAGCTTGAGGTATTAATGAAACAGGCAAGTCAAGAAAAGCGACACCAAATAAATCAAGCTATCTTGCAAATGAAAAAACTGGATATTCAAAAGATAAGAACGGTTTATAATAATCCGTCTCGCGCTTAGCTTTAGTTGATTGCAGAGAATATTAAATGGGGCAAGTTGGTTGATACATAAGTATGAACGGACTTGCCTTGAGTTGTTTTAGCGTTTACTCTTGAGTTGCGTCCAAATAGCTTTGGTATAGGCAATCTCCATGCCCATTTTTTGCATATTTCGCATGCAAGTACTAGCAAACGCCGCTTGTCCGACAACCAAATCACAATGATCTTGCAAGGCTTGTGCCATTCGCCAATTGATCAATGCGGAGTGACATCCTCTCCCCCTATACTGCGGAAGCGTTGCTGCAGCTGCTAATACTGCCGTTTTCCCTTGTTGGTAATACACACCAACTCCGATTGGTGCGTCATCTTCTTTAGCGAGAAAAAAATGCCATCCAGGTTTTTTATACAATACTTGATTATTTACTGCGATACCCTCACTTAAACTGCTTGGTAAACCAAAGCCCTCAGCATAGATAGCATCAAACGTCATAAAGTCCTCCATATGCATTTCGGTAATCGTAAGTGCAGATTTCCTTCTAATTGTTTCAACGTATGTAAACGAGATGATAAGGCATTGCTTTCCGCGTTCTCTATTCTTTTTGTCAACGAGAGTGAAAGACCAGATAGCTGCATATTATTCTTCCATTTTTTGCTAAATTTCCTCTTTCCGTATTTGTTGTTTAAAATCCTTAGGGGTCTGATTAAATTTCTTCTTAAACAAACGATAGAAATAACTGATATTTTCATAGCCAACCTCTTCGGCAATTGCCTGGATCGACAAATCACTATACATTAACAAATTTTTGGCAACTAGTAATCGCTTTTCCTGAACCAAATCTTTAAAATTGGCATTGGTTAACGTCTTAATGCGCTTACTTGCCCAATAGCTAGATTGTTTATATTGAGCAGCCAGCGTTTGCAGGCTAGCCGTCTTGTAATGGTTTTCAATATAACGAAACACCTCTGCTACAAAAGCGTGCTCTGCTGCTTGCGTTGCGTTTTGTTGTGATTGGTGCTGTTGTTCTGCTAATTCAAGTATCAATAACCCCATCAAAAATTTGATCTTCGACTTAGCTAAGATAGAATCATTCATCATCTCTATTAACAGCTGTTCCATTATCTCCTGGATACGAGCAGAACCGGAAACGGGATAGTACAAAAATTGGGCATATTGATCATAGTTAAACATACTATTCATCAAAAATTGGACCATCTGGTTTTGAATAAATCCGGAAGAAAAATTGGACAAAATATAATCAAAAAAGGCCGGATGAATAATAAAGTTAATCACAATATCTTCTCGGCCGCACGCAGCTAGTTCATGTTCAATATGTTGATTGAGCAGCAAGATATCTCCCTGTTTTAAATGGATTTTTTGATCAGCTACCTGTTGTCGAAATTGCCCACGAAAGACATAATTCATTTCAATAAAATCATGAGTGTGTTTAGGGAAATCGATAAAACGAGGGTGCTTACGGATCATGATCAGCTCGTCTTTTAGAAATTTATCACTTTGCACGACAAAGTCAGAGGTCATATCCGTATACATTTTCTTGTTGACCGCTTGATTTCCAGCTAAAATGGCTTGTTCTTCCGGTGTCTCTTGTGCTAGTTTCTCATACAGGACAGACTGCATAGGATCCACTCCATTCAACAGGTTGATAAGTAAGGTTAGACGAAACCTTGTGCGCAATGGTGAGATGGATTATCTATAATCGACCATTGTTAAAAGAAACTCCTAAGATTAAAATTCCCATCATCCACCCTGATACTACCTGAAATGCCTTTTTCATCGTCCGAAATTCCCCTTTTATCATAGCCAGACTAACCCCCTAACCTTAAAGTAAGAGCCATCGGCACCCTGGGGTTCGTTCAAAGTTAATATCATTCGAGATTCTATTATACAGTAATATGCTTTCCTAAGATGATATTTTTTTACCTTATTCAGAAAAAACGAGCAAAATTTGTCCGGTGCTTTACCGACCACTCAAAGTAGCCACTGAACTGCTCGTTCATTCAAGGTCAAAATCATTCCAAGTCCTATTATAACAACGATTATAATATACTTTCGTTTACAAAAAAGGGCTTATTTAAGCCCTTTTTTGATTCATCATATTAACAGCTGGAATAATTGTTCATCTTTGTTAATCTCGATATAGGAGAAGCCGTTCTTCTCCATCCGTGACAGTAATAAATGATAGTCTGTGGCATGCTGTAGTTCAATTCCTACCAATACAGGCCCTTTATCACGATTATTCTTTTTGGTGTATTCAAAACGAGTGATATCATCACCTTCGCCTAATACTTCACTCATAAATTCGCGTAAAGCCCCAGCTCGTTGCGGGAAATTAACGATAAAATAATGCTTCAACCCTTCATAAATCATGGAACGCTCCTTAAACTCCTGCATACGATCAATATCATTATTTCCACCACTGACGATGCAGACAACGTTTTTTCCTTTGATTTCATCTTTATAATAATCCAATGCCGAGATAGGTAAAGCCCCGGCAGGTTCTGCGACAATCGCGTTTTCATTATAAATATCCAAGAGGGTTGTACAAAGCTTGCCCTCCGGTACTACAGCGATATCATCGATAATCTCTTTGGCGATATCAAATGAAATATTCCCAACCTGCTTCACACTGGCACCATCGACAAATTTATCGATCTTATCTAGCTTTACATTTTCCCCTTTTTCGATAGCGGCTTTCATCGATGAGGCTCCCTCTGGTTCTACTCCAATGATTTTAGTGTCTGGACTGATGCTATTTATGTAAGAACCAACACCAGAAATCAAACCTCCGCCACCGACTGCCATAAAAATATGAGAAATAGGTTCTTCCATGGTATCGAGAATTTCAAGACCTATCGTGCCTTGTCCAGTAATGGTCCTTGTATCATTAAAAGGATGAATGAAAGAAGCGCCGTGCTCTTCACAATATTCCATCGCTTGTTCAAAGGAATCATCGAAAGTGTCTCCGATTAGACGAATTTCAACATAGGATCCGCCAAAAAATTCGACGCGGTTCACCTTCTGTCTCGGTGTTGTACTTGGCATGAAAATAACACCTTTAACACCTAATGCTTTACATGAATAAGCGACTCCTTGTGCATGATTACCTGCACTGGCACAGACGACACCGTTTTGTAGTTCATCTTCTGTTAAGCCTTGCATTAAATTGTATGCCCCGCGGATTTTGAACGAACGCACCACTTGTAAGTCTTCACGTTTTAAATAGACATTACAATCATACTTATCGGATAAAATCGTATCACGCTGTAATGGCGTTTTTACTACCACATCTTTTAATACTTGATTGGCAATGATGATATCTCTTACTTGAATTGGATTGACTTTTGTACTCATTCTAAGACCCTTCCTACTTCTGTTTATTACTATTATACTAACATAAAGAAAACAAATAGAAAATATATTTTGCTTCTTACCTAATCTTTTTTGACTATTAGTGCATCATGGACTGCTGTTGTAGCGTGGATCACTGTCGTATCAAAGAGTGGCACTTCTATATCGCTTGACTGAATTAATAAGCCAATCTCTGTGCAACCTAAGATAACTCCCTCCGCTCCATTGTCGACTAGATCCTGAATCACCTGTTGAAAATACGCTTTCGATGATTGCTGTATTTGTCCCAGACATAATTCTTCGTAGATTATTTTATTAATCTGGATTCTTTCCTGTTCATTTGGTATCAACACACCAAGCTCGTTATCCTTCAAGTGTGATTTATAAAAGTCTTGTTCCATTGTATATTTTGTTCCTAGTAGTCCGATGGTTTGGACATCCGTTTGCTGAATATGTTTCACTGTAGCGTCGGCGATGTGAAGGATGGGGATCTGGATTGATTCCTGGATCATGTCCGCGACTTTATGCATCGTGTTGGTACAGATGACAATAAAGGACGCACCTGCACGTTCTAAAGCTGCAGCGGCTTCAGTAAGGATATTTCCAGCCTCTCGCCAATTTCCAGCAGTTTGATGTGTTTCAATCTCTGCAAAATCAACGCTGTATAAGATACAGGATGCGGAATGTAATCCACCTTGTCTTCGTTTCACTTCTTCATTGATTAAGCGATAATACTCTGCAGACGATTCCCAGCTCATTCCACCGATTAAACCAATTGTTTTCATCATTACTCTCCTCATATATTAGTAATCATATATCCATTATCCCATAATGAAATAATGATGTTTTTCTTTTTAATTGTGTAAAACCAAACTGAACAAACCGTTTACTCTGCCAATGGTCTTTCAAAACAACTCGTCTGCTTGCTACTCGTTTGGCCTCTTCTATCGTTAGCTCTGACAAGCTATTCGACAGCACGGTTCCTTGAAGTGCTTGGATATGGATTGATTCGGTAATGGTTTCGGTAAACATGGGATCAAAATAAACGACATCATAACTGTTGTCTGGAAGTGTCTGCAAATGCGATAAATGCTCAAGACCGATTACTTCTATGCGACGCATCGCCTCATTTAATATTGGGAAACCGGTATCTAGTGTAGATAGTCCTTCTTTTAGTAAGATAGACAACGAGGCGCTCCCCTCTAATCCGGTAACCTTACCAGCCTCTCCTACTACCAGACTCGCAATCGTGCTATCACACGCTAGGCCTAAGGTACAATCTAACAAGGACATTCCTGTCTTTAATCCCGTTGCGGAAATAAAGGTATCAGACTCCCCGTTGGCTATACGTTTTGCTCTGATCATTGCCAAACTGGGGTGAAAAAACACCTTTTCTGTTTGATGCAGGGGGGAAAGATACAGCTGATCACTCCCGACAACAAGCACATCCTGCTGATATTGTCTTTTCAAGGCAGTGATCGAATCCTTCTTGCGCGTTACATAATGGAGGTTATATTGGTTGGATAACTGCCGTGCTCGCTCCGTTAAACTGGCCTTCGTACGTCCTGCTGTTGTTATAATCATTGCCTCAGTTCCTCTTTATTATTTATCACGACTATTATACCTATCAGTCTGGCTGACATGATTTTTCACTTGATTAGCTTCCCCCTAAACACATAAGCCTCTTGGTACCCCTGCAATACCCCTATATGCTGATCTGGCTCTGTAAAAAAGGATTGGTTTATCCCACTAACGGCACCTTCTTGATCTACATAAGCCAGTACGGCAAATACTGCCTGTTCATTCCATGTTTCTTGCGGAAAGGTATTTTGTGAAATAAGATAATCCTCTCGTTCTCCCTCCCCCGTCAGTTCGAAGGTGACACTGCCACTGGAACCCTCGTCTATCATGGCCATCGCTCCAGTTGGCGTGTAGGCGAGTTCAGACATCGAAAACAAAATAGATCCCTCTCTGTTTTCAATATGACTAGATAATACATTCATTCTTTCTTCGACTAATTCCCCATTTTCATAGCGATCTACCCAAAGTTCGATCTCTTGATAGTCCTCGGTTAATTGATAATCAAACACCGAGACATTATCAGAAAGGGCATTGATAATCAACTGCTCCCGATTGGTTAACTGGCTGGGTTCGATGCTGTTTTGTTCATTATCGGTACACGCGATTAGGAAACAAAAAGTAATCATCGCTACCATCTTTTTTAACAATCGACTCCCCCCTGTTTTTCTCTAAATCATTGGGAAATAAGACAAAGACAGGTAATCCCTTGTCACCTGTCTTTGATCATGATGTTGGTCTGTTAAAATACGTTCTGCAAATTCGGAACGACTTGTTTCTTGCGGGAAACGACACCTGGTAGTGGAGCTGTTTGATTATCTAATGTCACATCAAAGGCAGCTTCTACCTTGGCAAGTTCATCCCCTGCTGCAAGTATGACGGAATCATTATTCAAGATATCTGTAATAACAAAAGCAAACAAGGATAGTCCTTTATCGGCAATGGTTTTCTCAATAACCGGTTCAATTTCTTGGCGGAGTGCTAACACGTCATTTATTTCCACGGTATTCACTTGAGCGATTTCTACTTTTTGACCATTCATATCAAATTCCTTGGCATCCATGGTAATCAGTTCTTGCGCAGATTTATCACTAAGATCTGCACCTGCCTTAAGCATTTGGAGACCATAAGTTTCTGCGTCTACCCCGGCAATAACAGCTAGTTCTTTCGCAGCTGCTACATCTTGTTCCGTACAAGTAGGGGATTTGAATAATAAAGAATCAGATATGATGGCTGACAGCATTAAACCAGCAATATTCTGTTTCATTTCTACGCCGTGTTCTTTATATAGTTTGTTTAAAATCGTTGCCGTACAACCAACTGGCTCTGCACGATAATAAAGTGGATCTTTGGTTTCAAAGTTGGCGATACGATGGTGGTCAATAACTTCCAGCACTTGTACGCGATCAATATCATCAGCACTCTGCTGACTTTCATTATGATCCACCAAGATGACTTGATCTACTTCATCTGATACATTCTCTACCATACGTGGTGCTGCATGCTGGAACTGATCTAACGCGTATTGTGTCTCATTGTTAACCTCACCTAAACGAACAGCCTCTACATCTTCTCCCAAGGCCTGTTTCAACTCCGCATACGCAATAGCTGAACAGATGGTGTCCGTGTCCGGATTCTTGTGTCCAAAAATTAATGTGTTTGTCATCTCTCCATACTCCTTTTTTCACTTGTGTTTGCAACCTATCGTACATTATACAGGAACTGTTGGCAAAGAAAAATAGTTTATTTGATTTGTCCATTTCCATACAATAAATATTTATTAGAGGTTAATGCTTCTAAGCCCATTGGTCCACGCGCATGCAATTTCTGAGTACTAATACCAATCTCGGCACCAAATCCAAATTCGAATCCATCAGTAAAACGAGTCGAGGCATTATGATAGACGGCTGCGGCATCGACTTGATTCATAAAATCAACCACATGCTGCTCATTATCGGAAACAATCGATTCCGAGTGGGTAGTGCCGTATTGATTAATATGATCAATGGCTTCTTGAACTGATTCAACGGTTTTGATCGCCACAATGTAATCATTAAATTCTTCATAAAGGTCTTCTTCTGTAACTGGGTGGATATCTTCCCCATATTTTTGAGTGAAAGTATCACCGCGAATTTCTACATTCTTCTCTTGCAAGGCAGAAATTAACTTAGACAGGTGTTGTGCTGCCCAAATTCTATCTACTAATATGGTCTCCACCGCATTACAAACAGATGGACGTTGTGTTTTTGCATTAACAGCCACTTCAATAGCCATCTGCACCTCTGCAGATTCATCAATAAACAAATGACAATTTCCCGCTCCTGTTTCTAATACTGGTACCGAAGAATTGGCTACTACGGTGTCAATTAGATTTTTCCCACCTCTTGGGATTAGTACATCGAGATAGTCATTTAATTGAAACATGTCAGAGGCTGTTTGCCGGCTTGTATCTTCGATTAATTGTACCGCACCGTCTGGTAAACTCGATTGCTTTAAGGCGTCGTGGATAACCTTCACCAACGCCGTATTGGAACAAATGGCAGATGAGCTACCGCGTAACAGTACGGCATTCCCTGTTTTCAAACACAGGCTGGCTGCATCAATTGTTACATTTGGTCTCGCCTCATAAATCATGCCGACTACACCGATTGGCACACGTACTTTTTTTATAAGGAGACCATTTGGGCGTTCCCATTCCTCCATTACCTTACCAATTGGATCGGTTAATTCGGTTAACTGAACTAACGCATCAGCCATTTCTTCGATGCGTTGTGCATTTAAGACGAGTCTGTCGATCAAGGATTCACTTAACCCATTGTGACGACCATTATCGATATCACGCTGATTTTCTTGAACAATAAACTCTGTTTGTTTTCGTAATTCACTTGCCAAGATGAGCAATGCCTGATTTTTTTCCTTCGTTGTACTCGTCCCGAGGGCCGTTGTCGTACCCTTTACTAGTTGTGCCTTTTGTATTAAATCACTCATAGTAATACGCCTCCTTTATAGATAATACCAAGCGATCTCGATGAATCACTTCTGGCTTGCCTCGATCGGATTGCTTCATGGCTACCTTACTGGACTCTCCCTTGGCCTTGATTAGTTCTTGGGAAGAGTAGTTCACCTGCCCTTTAGCAATTACTTTGTCATCAAAAACGACATCAACGACATCGCCAGCCATAAAATCACCTTCTACCCATTTGATACCTGCAGGAAGTAAACTTCTGCCATCATGGATAACGGCTTCGCTGGCTCCCTTATCGATATGAAGCTTACCTGCCGGATTGGAATGGAAGGCAATCCACTGTTTTTGTTTACGATAGTTACTGGTTAAATCTTCGCCAATATACGTCCCGTCTCCCCGGTTTTCCATAATGTTTAGTAACTTATTTTTCCCTGATCCTGTTCCGACAAATACCTTCACACCAAGGGAAAGGGCCGTTTTTGCTGCCAGTAGTTTTGACTTCATCCCCCCTGTGCCAAACTTCGATCCGGAATCGGTGTTGGTTTGCTGGACAATATGCTCCGATAAACGATTCAAACGGTCATAGCGTTTAGCGGAGGGATCTGTGTTCGGATTCTTATCGTATAATCCGTTAATATCTGTAAGAATAATCAAAAAATCGGCGTGTACCAGTCCACTGACCAAAGCAGAGAGCATATCATTATCCCCAAAGGTTAGTTCATCAATAGCTACCGTATCATTTTCATTAATAATAGGAATAACATCACGTTTTAATAATTCGGTTAGCGTAGAAAAAACATTGCTGTACTGCATCTCATTACGGAAGACATCCTTGGTTAAGAGCAGCTGGGAAGTAACCATATTATATTTCCTAAATTCGTCAGTATAAGCTTGAATTAACAAGCCCTGCCCTACAGCAGCTGCTGCTTGTCTGCCAGCTACTGTGACAGGTCTTGTCGGATAACCCAAGTCAAAGAAACCAGCGGACACCGCGCCGGAAGAGATCAGAATGACCTCGACATTTTGTTTTTTTAGTGCAGCAATAGCTGACGTATGTTCCTGCAGTTTTAATAAGTCTAAACCACCATTTTTGTTGGTTAACGAACTACTGCCAATTTTCACCACAATTCGTTGCTTTGCCATCTCATTCACGCCTTTTATTATGGATGCTAAAAGCCCTCCTCATCCTTGATTATAAGGACGAAAAGGGCTAATTCCGCGGTACCACCTTGTATTGATCATCATGTGACGATCCTCTTAAGCTCGCTAACGCCGAGTAACGGTTAAGTTTACGCTTAACAGTTCATAGAGCAGGTTCATTGATCTAGCGGGCGATGGAACCTTTCAGCCGGTGGATTCCATTCTCTGCATGCCATAGCATCAACTAATGACTCTAATCATTACTTTTGGATATAGTTTCTATCATTATAGCCAATTTCGCACGATATCTCAAGCATTATTTTTCTTAAACAAAGCTGACGGACGTGGTCCAGTTGAATACGTCTTTTTCCGTGCCATATTGGATACCGGTAAGTGTATCATATAATCGTTTCGAGATTTCACCGATTTCGCCATTATTAATAACCATTTTCTCATTTCCCCAAGCTAATTCGCCTACAGGAGAAATAACGGCAGCCGTACCGGAACCGAAAGCCTCTTCTAGCTCTCCTTTTTGATAATAATCATAGATTTCTTCCATCGTGATACGGCGCTCTATAATGGGAAGCTCCCAGTACTTTAACAATTCAATAACGGAATCTCGTGTGACCCCTGCGAGGATACTACCGTTTAGCTCTGGTGTAATAATCTCGCCATTAATTTTAAAGAATACGTTCATGCTGCCTACTTCTTCGATGTATTTCTTTTCAACACTGTCTAGCCAGAGTACTTGTTCATAGCCTTCTGCAGAAACAACTTCTTGCGCTTTCAAACTGGCGGCATAGTTTCCGGCCGTTTTTGCTTCCCCGGTCCCGCCTTTCACTGTACGTGCATAACGACTCTCCACTGCAATCTTAACCGGGTTGATACCTGATTCATAATAGGCACCAACAGGAGAAAGAATCACGATAAACTGGTAAGTAGCCGATGGCGATACACCCAAATATGGTTCTGTTGAAATAATAAAGGGACGAATATACAAAGATGTACCCGGTGCGCTTGGTACCCAGTCTTGATCAATATGTACCAAGTGTTTAATGGCATTGATGCCAAATTCTTCGTCGATTTCAGGGATGCACATTCTTTCGTTGGAATGGTTTAAACGCGCCATGTTTTTATCTGGACGGAACAACTTGATTTGACCTCTATCTGTTTTGTAAGCTTTTAAACCTTCGAAAACAGTTTGACCATAATGAAAAATGATCGATGCAGGATCCAAGACAATTGGCTGATACGGTACAATGCGCGGGTTGTGCCAGCCTTCCTGTGGTGAGTAGTCTTGGATAAACATGTGATCGGTGAAGTATTTTCCAAAAGAAAGCTGATCATCTTGAGGTTTTACCTTTGGATTTTCGTTTTTGATATAGGTGATGGTATACTCTGACATAAAAAAGACTCCTTATTTAAAAATTCTACATACCCTCTATTTTATTACTAAATGAGCAGTTATGACAACTATTTATTCTCGAAAAGCTGATAAATAACGCAAACCATCTTATCGGAGATAGTCAGAATGGTAGTTTTGATTTGATGTTTCCTTCAACGATTAAAAACCCATCCCCCACGGTTTGTTTGGCGGGAGATGGGTAGAGTCCTTACATATTAGCGACAGATGGAAGTGTTGTTTGCCCCATTAAAAATTCGTCGACATGGCAAGCAACTTCTCTGCCCTCATTAATTGCCCAGACAATTAAGCTCTGTCCGCGACGAACGTCACCGGCAGCAAAAACATGTTCTACATTTGTACGGAAGTCACCATACATTGCGTTTACCTTATGGTTAGTTGTTTGCACATCAAAGGCATCTAAAACGGGTTGTTCCGCACCCTGAAAACCAATGGCGATCAAGACTAGTTGTGCAGGCCATACTTTTTCCGTGCCTGGCAATTCTTCAAAGACAAAGATGCCGTTTTCATCACGAGTTTTTTTCATGTCTATGGTGTGCAATTCTTTCAATTTGCCATTTTCATCCGTGACAAACTTCGTCGTTTGAATGGAATACTGACGAATATCCTCTCCAAATGCTGCCTTTGCCTCCTTATGGGCATACTCTAGGCTAAAGACTTGTGGATAGGCCGGCCATTGATTCTCTTCTGCTCGTTTGATTGGGAGCTGAGGATGTTTACCGAATTGAACAATGCTTTTGGCACCTTGTCGCAGTGCCGTTGCGATACAATCCGCACCAGTGTCTCCACCGCCAATCACAATCACGTCTTTTCCTTCTGCATTTAATTCTTGCTCTAATTTTACTTGATCATCCAATAATTTCTCTGTAGACCTTGTGAGATAGTCCATCGCAAAACGTACTCCTTCTGCCTCGCGTCCTTCCAACGGTAAATCACGGTGTTGTTGAGCACCTGTACACAGAATAACAGAATCATAGTCTTGTTTAATGGTATTTGCAGAAATATCTTTACCGACTTCCGTATTTAAAACGAAGTCAATTCCCTCTTGTTTCAATAAATGGATGCGGCGTTCCACTACGTCTTTATCTAACTTCATATTAGGAATACCATAAGTTAATAATCCTCCAGCACGATCTGCACGCTCAAACACTGTTACCGAGTGACCTGCCTGATTTAATTGATCAGCTGCCGCTAAACCAGCTGGCCCTGATCCAATAATGGCTACCTTTTTACCTGTACGATGTGATGGGATTCGAGGTTCTATCCAACCTTCTTCAAACCCTTTATCGATGATTTTCTGTTCGATATTTTTGATCGTTACCGCTGGATCATTAATCGCTACGGTACAAGAACCTTCACAAGGTGCAGGGCAAACTCTTCCCGTGAATTCAGGAAAATTGTTTGTTTTCATTAAACGATCGAGTGCCTCTTTCCACTTTCCTTTATAAACCAGATCATTCCATTCAGGGATCAAGTTATAGATAGGGCAGCCTGATGTGGCACCTGCTATATCTGTTCCGATGTGGCAAAATGGCGTGCCACAATCCATACAACGTGCTCCTTGCGTCTTAGCTACCTCATCAGAGAAAGGAGCGGAGTATTCTTTCCAGTCATGAATTCTTTCTAAAGGATCACGTTCATTAGCTGTTTGACGTTCGTAATCCATAAACCCTGTTGCTTTTCCCATTTTCCCTCTCCTTTCTATTTGGTTAGTACCTCTTCTGGGTCTTGTGCTACGGTTATGGTTCCATTTTTCTTTGCCATAAAAGCTTGATAACGAGCCTCTTCTTCTGATAAACCTTGAGCTATCAAGGCATCAATTTGCGCTAACATCTGCTTATATGCGGTTGGAATAACCTTGACAAAGCGTTTTGCCTCGTCTTCCCAATTATTTAATAGCACAGCAGCCTTCTCACTATTAGTATATTCGTGATGATTGATAACCATTTCTTTTACATGTTCGATTTCTTGCGTATTCGTTAATGACTCAAATTGAATCAGCTCATCATTGCATAGTGCCTTGAATTGTTCCAGATCACTTGGCAGAACATAGGCAATTCCTCCAGACATACCAGCTGCAAAATTTTTACCAACATTACCTAGAATGACGACACTTCCTCCTGTCATATATTCACAGCCATGATCTCCAACACCTTCTACAACGAGTTTTGCACCACTGTTTCTCACAGCGAAACGTTCTCCAGCATACCCTTGGATGTAACCTTCTCCTCTGGTTGCCCCATAGAAAGATACATTTCCGGCAATCACATTATAGCTAGGGTTAATCGTAGATAGTTCTGACGCACGCACAATGATTTTCCCACCTGATAAGCCTTTACCAACATAATCATTGGCATCGCCAGTGACAGTCATTGTCATCCCAGATGGGATAAATGCTCCGAAGCTTTGACCGGCAGAACCCCTAAAATGCAGATTGATCGTGTCTTCTGGCAGTCCTTTTTCACCATGCTTCTTGGAAATCTCGCTGCCTACAATCGTACCAACCACTCGATTGGTATTTTGAATGGGATAAGAGGCCTCTAAAGCCTCACCGGTCTCAATCGCACGTTTTACTGCCGGAAGAATATGTGCTAAGTCCAAAGATTCCTCCAGACGGTGATCTTGTTCGGTGCTATTTCTGCGATGACCTTGTGGCTGGTACAGTAACGTTGCCAAATCTAAATATTTGGCTTTCCAATGCTGTCCTGCCCGTTCTGACACTTCTAATACGTCGGTGCGCCCGATCATTTCATCGATCGTTCGGAAACCTAATTCAGCCATAATTTCACGAACTTCTTCCGCAATAAATTGCATATAATTGATCACATGCTGTGGGTCACCACTAAACTTTTTACGCAATTCTGGGTTTTGCGTGGCCACTCCGACAGGACAAGTATCTTTATGACATACTCGCATCATGACACAACCAACTACGACAAGCGGAGCTGTGGCAAAACCATATTCTTCAGCACCCAGTAAGGCCGCCATTACAACATCCTTACCTGTCAATAATTTTCCATCTGTTTCTAAAATGACACGATCTCGCAAGTCATTTAACATTAACGTTTGGTGCGCCTCTGCTAGACCCAGCTCCCACGGCAAGCCTGCATGCTTGATACTGGTCTTTGGCGAAGCACCGGTACCGCCGTCATAGCCAACGACAGAAATAACATCGGCATTACCTTTTGCCACACCTGCTGCAATGGTACCTACACCCGATTTGGCTACCAGCTTCACACTGACACGAGCGTCTCGATTGGCATTCTTTAAATCATGAATCAATTGAGCCAAATCCTCAATCGAATAAATATCATGATGGGGCGGCGGCGAAATCAAATCGACACCAGGAGTAGAACCACGCACATCGGCAATCCAAGGATAGACCTTATCGGATGGCAGCTGACCTCCTTCACCAGGTTTTGCCCCTTGTGCCATTTTTATTTGAAGTTCTTTGGCGTGGACCAAATAATGACTCTTGGCACCAAAACGTCCGGAAGCAACCTGTTTGATCGCACTGGAACGCAAATCGCCATTAGCATCCTTTGTAAAACGACCTGGGTCTTCGCCACCTTCTCCACTGTTGCTTTTACCACCTAAGCGATTCATGGCAATAGCTAACGTTTCATGTGCTTCTTTACTAATCGAGCCATAGGACATCGCTCCTGTCTTGAAACGTTTTACAATAGATTCTACTGATTCCACTTCCTCAATCGGGATGGACGTAGCTGGTTTAAAGTCCAGTAAATTTCGTAAAAAGCCAATTCGTTCTTTGTTTGCGGCCTTGGAAAATTTCTTAAATAAGTTGTAATCTCCACGTCTGCAAGCCCATTGCAGAGTATAAATCGTTGTTGGATTAAAGGCATGATGCTCTCCTGTTTTACGCCATTGAAAATCGCTCCCGGCATCAAGGGACGCAATGATTGCCTCTTGATAACCTGTCTGATGATGCATTTCTACTTCGCGCTGGATAACATCTAAGCCAATACCATCAATCTGAGAAGCTGTTCCTGTGAAATAATCTGCTATCACCTGTTTACTAATCCCAACTGCTTCAAAAATTTGTGCCCCACGATAACTTTGAACCGTAGAAATGCCGATTTTCGACATAATCTTGACGATGCCTTCTGTTGCTATATCAATAAATTTCGTTTGTATGGTTTGAATATCCGTTGCTAAACGATCTTGTAGAATCGCTTCATAATAGGTTTGATACACAAGGTAAGGATGAATAGCATCCACACCAAAACCTAAAAGGGCCGCAAAATGATGTACTTCTCTTGATTCTCCAGTCTGAGCGATAATGCTCACTTTTGTACGGATTCCTTCACGAACTAAATATTGATGTAAACCGCTCACGGCTAATAAGGCTGGGATTGGTTTGTGATTTGCATCCAAGTTTTGATCACTTAATACAATAATATTTTTTCCTGCTTGAATCGCTATTTTTGCTTGAGTAAACACTCGTTTCAGTGCTGATTCCATATCATTAGTAAATAATGTATCAATTACTTGTGCGTCTAAACCGTCCATTTGATTGGTAGTAATTTTATGCAGTTGGTTATTGGACAAGATCGGTGAATCTAAGCGAATACGCCTTACCTGCTGTTCAGATGGATGAAGCACATTACCCTCGCTTCCTAGCCAGGTTAGCATGGAAGTAACCAATTGTTCTCGATAGGCATCAATCGGCGGGTTGGTGACTTGTGCGAATAACTGTTTAAAATAATTAAATAAGCTTTGCGGGCGTTCTGATAAGACAGCTAATGGCATATCATTCCCCATTGCACCAATAGGATCTTTTCCATTTTCGATTAAAGGCAGTAAATATTTTTCGATATCCTCCGTCGTATAATGAAAAGCTTTCTGTTTTACAAGTAATTGTGGATCAAATTGAACATCATTCTTTGCTGCTACATCAAGCTTAATCGCTTGTTTAGCTAACCATTCGTTATACGGGAAAGCCTCTGCTACCTCGCGTTTGATTTCTTGGTCTGAGATAATTCTGCCTTCTTCCATATCTAATAACAGCATCTTGCCTGGACTTAAACGTTCTTTCAATAATATATTTTCTTCCTCGTAATCAATCACACCAACCTCTGAGGAATAAATAATATAATCATCTTTGGTGACATAGTATCGAGCAGGACGTAAACCATTACGATCTAGGATAGCACCAATCTGTTTCCCATTAGTAAAAGTGATCGAAGTTGGGCCATCCCACGGCTCCATCATCATACTGTGATATTGATAAAAAGCACGTTTTTTTGCATCCATATGTTCATTTTTATCCCATGGTTCTGGAATTAACATCATCGCTGCATGAGCGGGTGTTCTGCCAGCAAGTGTTAGAAATTCTAATGCATTATCTAAAGTAGCAGAGTCACTTCCACCACCATTAATGATAGGGAGAATCTTATTTAAATCATCTCCAAATGCTTCCGAGACAAATTGTTGTTCTCTTGCCCTCATCCAATTGATGTTACCTCTTAAGGTGTTAATTTCACCATTATGAATCAAATAACGATTCGGATGAGCTCGTTCCCAAGAAGGAAACGTGTTCGTGCTAAAACGTGAGTGTACAAGTGAAAACGCTGATACGAAATCCTTGTCTTGCAGATCCAAATAAAAAAAATCTACTTGCTCCGGTGTTAATAAACCTTTATACACAATGGTACGATTGGAAAAACTTGCTGCATAAAAACGAATCGATTGTTCCTTCGTCCAGCTTTCTACTTGTTTTCGAATAATATACAATTTACGCTCGAAAGCTAGCTCTTCCATTTGATCACCTGCTGCAATAAACACCTGTTTCACCACTGGTAGGGTTTCAATCGCTCCTTTACCAATGTGAGATGGATCAACGGGTACGTCACGCCACCCTATTAATGATTGTTCTTCTTGATCAATTAATTGATTTATTTTTTCAATCGTTTTCTCTCTTTCCATCTCATTTTGAGATAAGAAAAGCATACCAACTCCATATTGGCCGACAGCTGGTAGTTGAAAGTCTTTACATTCTCTTCTAAAATAAGAATCAGGGATTTGCACCATAAGGCCGGAGCCATCTCCTGTAAGCGGATCACTGCCTTGACCGCCTCGATGCTCCAATTTGCATAACATGTTTAATCCCTTTCTTACAATATCGTGTGTTTGTTTACCTTTTATATGTGCGTACATACCGATGCCGCACGCATCATGCTCAAATTCGGGATGATAAAGTCCTTGGGCATTTGGTAAATCATAATGTGTCATCTAAGTCGCCCCCATTTCAAATACTTTGTTTATTCCATTCCATAAAGCGTGATTTGTCGAGGTGTTGATGACCGTTATCTCCCACTCCGACTACTAGTATGGGATCGCGGCACATCCACCGGTAACAACTAATATTTAACTGCTCCGTCAGCAGAAATATTTATACCATTAAGAGAATGAATAAACGTGACTAATATAATAATACGATATTTTTTCGATCTAAACAATATATAATTAATATAAAAATGATCTAATTTTGATATACATAAACGAGGTGAAAGAATGGAATTACGTCAACTTCGCTATTTTGTTGAGGTTGCGGAGCGTGAACACGTATCTGAGGCAGCAGTCGCTTTACATGTAGCACAATCCGCAATAAGTCGGCAAATAGCTAATTTAGAGGCAGAATTGGGTGTAGAACTCTTTGAACGAGAAGGAAGAAATGTCCGCCTCACTCATATCGGCAAGATTTTTCTAACTCATACCAAAACGGCATTAAAAGCAATTGATCATGCCAAAAAGCAAATTGATGAATACATAGATCCTGAACGTGGTTCCATAAAAATTGGTTTCCCGACTAGCCTTGCTAGTAATTTTTTACCTTCCGTAGTGTCTGCATTTAAAAAATTGCATCCGAAGATCGGTTTCCAATTACGGCAAGGATCTTACAACTTTCTGATTGAATCGGTAGAAAACCGGGAACTGGACGTTGCATTTTTAGGGCCAGTCTTTACAGAGCATCCTGATATTATTGGTGATGTGCTATTTGAGGAAAACTTTTATGCTTTGGTACCGAGATCGCACCCACTTGCCGAGGCGAAAAGTGTAGACTTTAAGGAGTTATATAATGAAGATTTTGTCTTATTTCCTGAAGGATTTATTCTCCACCAACTCGTGATTGACGGCTGTGAAAATGCTGGCTTCACACCTAGAGTTACTTCTGAGGGGGAGGATTTAGATGCGATTAAAGGGCTGGTTGCGGCAGGCATTGGGATTACGCTCCTACCCGAAAGTGCCTTTAATGACTTAAATTCGGATTACAGTGTAAAAGTAGCGATTAAAAATCCTGAGTTAACCCGAACAGTAGGTTTGATAATTCCAAAACATCGACGGCTGGCACCTTCTGAACAGGTGTTTTATGACTTTGTTAAATATTATTTCGCCAATAAATCGCGTTGATTGTAGATTTTACAATGTCATGGGCTTGTCTAGGCGGTTAAGCATTGATCCAGTGGGACTCAAGTATGAAACCATCGGAAAGGCTTGGCGCTGCTTTATGAATATGGTGATTGAAAATGAAAATTGGTTAAGTAAACGGCTACCCTATCCCTATGTAGTAAAAGTGTAAACATTTTAATATTTTTAGTAAGAAAAAGAAAAAAACGGAATTTCCGTCCGGTCCTTTATTTCTATCCGAAACTAGATATACGGACTACCCATAAGACGGATTATGTCAAGTATTCAGGGGTCTATTCCATGTAGTAAAGTTAATTGTTTGTCAGTGCTAATAGGCGCTGCGGAAATAGGTTGCGCTTTTCGCGAGACAAGGCTTAGCCTCCTGATATGAACGAAACTGTCAAGGTCCCCACTCTGCACCAAGTTTTAATCTATTTTTGACAAACTTTAAGAAGAGAAGTGATTTTTGGCTTCTTTACTTTCTTGGTGTTACATGTGTAGCCTACTCGTCAGCAAAGATCGCTTCCTGCGGGGTCTTCACACTGCGCTATTCTCGCAGTCTCCACCTATTTCCTCCGCTGGGTAGTAGCACTACAATCGAACGAACTGCTAACATGAAGAGATCAACGCACTATTATCCTGCAAATAAGCAAGCCGCATCACCTTTTGGAGAAACGATTGGATCGTTATTATACTTATAGATGATGGAACTATTTCGTAGCATGGATCCATCATGATATCGAAAATCAATGGAGGGTTTGTTTCTTTTTATTGCTATACTATCTAGGTACTTAGAACACTTCATCCTTGCAGTGATAATCATTGTTGAATCGCTTTCTAGCGGAGGAAATATGCGGAGACTCCTAAGCGGTTCGTAGGCTAAACCCGTGACTTCCTGTCACAACGCCTGCACTTGCACGTCCTGTGCATCGCAGGACGAGCTGAAGATCCACTTGAAAAAGCGCTCTTCTTTTGCAAGTTAGCTGAAGCCGGCCCCATGGAAAGCGCAGCATATTCCCGCAGCGCTTGCTTTGCACAGATAAAACGATCAAACTCACCACTTAGAAAAGTGGACTACTTGACATAATCCGTCTTATCGGCACCCCAGTTGTTCAAGGTCAAAATCGTTTCACATCTTATAATACCAAAAATGTTTATCCTTGGTATAATAGGATGTAAAAGTTTTAATTTGAGGTAAACGACGTTTTGGGTGGTTTTATAGTTTACATAATATAATTATCGAAAACTATAAAACACTACAATGCGTCGTGTTTTGTTAAAGCGCAAAAGACAGAGAAAAACTAACCACGCTTATATGTGATGTGGTTAGTTTTTCTCTGTCTTAGGATGGTAACTTACTTAACCATCGTTCAGGGTGTTTAAATTCTAGTTCTTCTATCAAGTAATGCTCCATATTCGATAAATTCGTTGACCATAGTGCATCCTCCATGGTGAATTGAAATGGTACCTTGGTGTAGATAGCAGCAAGTTTACGGGAGATATCTAAATCTTCTTGATACGCTTCTAGCTTTTTCTGCATCCCTTTCGTCAGCTGCTCTCGATTTGCTAATAGATTATCAATAGATTGATATTCTTGTAGCAGTTTTAATGCTGTTTTTTCTCCAACTCCTTTGATTCCCGGATAATTATCCGAGCTGTCACCCATTAACCCTTTTAAATCAATAATCTGTTTAGGGAGTAATCCTTTTTTCTCAAAGAAATTATCGCTGTTGAACAAGTCATAATTGCCTTGCCCCTTCTTCATAATTGCGACTTGAATCTGATCATCTACCAACTGTAATAAATCTTGATCACCACTCACCACGGTAACAAAATGGTCTGATTGTAATTGCTGCGCTAGTGTACCAATACAATCATCCGCTTCGTAACCTACTTCTCCTATATTGGGAACCTGAAACATCGTTACGATATCCTTGGCCAAGTCAAATTGTGGGACAAGTTCCGCTGGTGGTGCTTCGCGGTTTGCTTTATAACCCGCATACAATTCATTACGAAATGTTTTACTACCCATATCCCAACAGCAGACAACATGTGTGGGAGCAAAGGTTTCCACCGCATTTGTAAAATAGTTAAGAAAACCAAATAAGCCATTACGAGGGATACCTTTACTATTCACCATGAAATTCCCTGAAAAGGCCGTTGCAAAAAAACCTCTAAACAGTAATGCCATTCCATCAATTATCAATACATGTGATTTATCTTTCATATCCGTCATCCTTTAATCTTTTTTTCCACTCTTGCACAGGAATAGTTGCTGTCATTGCCAAATCTTAAGTCATTTCGTCAAGAATGTGACCCAGCCTGATCCAAGATTCGAAGAAAAACTTGTACGCTTTCTAGCAGTTCATGTTACTCCCTATACTAAAGTTGAGTTTATTTACTTTATCAAGCATCCATTGTATATTAAACGTTATGAGATAATTTTGCAATAAAAGGAGTTTAATAGATGACTAGACAACAAGAAAAGGCAACCTTTGCTGGTGGCTGCTTTTGGTGTATGGTAAAACCATTTGATCAATGGGATGGCGTCATAAGTGTCCAATCTGGTTATACGGGAGGACAAACTAAAAATCCCAGTTATGAAGAGGTGAAAACAGGTACAACTGGACATTTTGAAGCTGTGCAAATCACTTATGAACCAGAAATCATCTCTTATCAGCAAATCTTAGATGTATATTGGCCACAGATTGATCCAACCGATGACGGTGGACAATATATGGATCGTGGTCCACAATATCGGACAGCAATTTTTTACCATGACAACAAGCAAAAACAATTGGCAGAAGCCTCTAAGAAAAAACTGATCGATTCTGGCCGTTTTCAAGCAAAGATTGTCACGTCCGTCCTGCCTGCTGACGTGTTTTATCCAGCTGAATCTTATCATCAGGATTTTTATAAGAAGCAGAAAGAGGCCTATAAGCAGGAACGTATACAATCTGGAAGAGATGCGTTTATTGAAAAGTATTGGCACTAATTCCCCACTGTTAATATATTGAAAAGCAACAAAAATTCTGATCGATAATATTCGAGCTGTAAACAAAAAGGTTCTTAGTTTCCCTTCTAAGAACCTTTTTGTTTACCATTGTTTAATCTCTGCTCGGTCACCTTTACTGTTTCCTTTAGTAGCGAAACGATTGGAAAGCTCTTGTTTCACATCGCTTAATGCCACACCTTGATCGGCCATCATGACGAAAGTATGGTAGAGCAAGTCACTTACTTCCTTAGTTAGCTCTTCGTTATCTTGATTCTTAGCAGCAATGACTACTTCTCCTGCCTCTTCAATCACCTTTTTACCAATTTTATCGACTCCTTTATCAAAAAGGTAATTGGTATAGGAATTCTCCACACGCTCTAACTTACGCTGTTCTACTTCCTCCATGACATGCTCTATGATGGCTCCATCAAAATTATCGTTCGTTTCCGCTACTCGATTAAAAAAGCAGCTTTGTCTTCCAGTATGACATGCCGGACCTGCTGGGATCACTTGAATTAACAATGTATCTTGATCACAATCCAGATCAATCGATTGTACCTCTTGGGTATTACCAGAGGTAGCACCCTTGTGCCATAGCTCATCCCTTGACCGTGAATAAAACCATGTTTGTTTTGTTTCTAACGTTTTTTGGTAGCTTTCCTCGTTCATATATGCCAGCATCAGCACATCTTTCGTATCATAATCGGTGACAATAGTGGGGATTAACCCTTTAGAAAAATCAGGTTTCACGAATATTCACTCCTTGTTCTGCACATACCTGCTTTACTTCTTCAATGGTAAAGCTGTTCTCATGAAAAATGGAGGCAGCCAGACCAGCCGATACATCGGTTTTATTGAATACTTCAGGAAAATGCTCTGGCTTACCGACTCCCCCAGATGCAATCACTGGGATTCTTACAGATTCAACAACAGCGGCAGTTAATGGAAGGTCAAAACCATTCTTGACACCGTCCGTATCCACGCTAGTTAATAAAATCTCACCAGCACCACGCTGCTCAACTTCCTTCGCCCATTCTAAGGCATCTATACCGGTGTCTTTACTGCCCCCATGTGTCATCACATGCCATTTATCACTGACACGTTTGGCATCAATTGCCACCACTGTGCATTGTGCACCGAAACGATTGGAGGATTGGGTAATGAGCTCCGGATTATTTACTGCTGCGGAATTGATGCCAACTTTATCTGCTCCTGCCTGAAGCAATCGATTTACATCTTCTATCGTACGAACTCCTCCGCCTACCGTAAACGGGACAAACACTTGCGCTGCTGTTTCTTTAACAATATCGACCATTGTTTGGCGCCCTTCGTTAGTCGCTGAAATGTCTAAAAAAGTAATTTCATCTGCCCCAGCTTTGGAATATTGGGAGGCCATTTCCACCGGATCACCTAGTTCTCTTAAACCAACGAAATTTGTTCCTTTCACCACTTTACCTTCCTTCACATCAAGGCATGGTATAATTCTTTTTGCAAGCATATACTGTTACCTCCTTGTTTCGGTTATTTTCATAAATGTTTGTAGCAATTGCATCCCTATTTCTCCGCTTTTTTCTGGATGAAACTGCATGCCTACTACATTGCTTTTCCTAATGATAGCTGGAACCGTCGTACCATAATCAGCAGAAGCGACTACATATTGTGGCGCTGTTACTGCTTGAAAAGAATGGACAAAATAGACGTGTTTATCTTGAAAGGCAGCAAAATCATCTTGTTCTGTAGTGATATCCAGTTTATTCCATCCGATGTGCGGCAAAATATAAGGGGTTTCTATCGCTTGGACCTCTCCTGGGATTAGTCCTAAACCAGAAGATATCCCATTTTCATAACCTGTATCCAGTAAAAGTTGCATCCCGAGACAAATCCCTAAAAAGGGTTTCTCTGCTGCCAAATTACGTAAAAGATCGGCGAGATTACGCTCTTCTATCTCTGCAACAGCCGCTTGAAAAGAGCCTACTCCAGGTAAGATAAGATGACTTGCTTGTTTTAATCGCTCTGGATCATCGGTTACTTCTACTTGATAACCTAGACGCTTGAAGGCTGTTTGAACACTAGCGATATTTCCCATACCGTAATCTACAATAGCTATCATTCGATGTACCCCTTTGTGGAATTGACTCCCTGAATTTCAGGGTTGATGCGTACTGCTTCACCTAATGCTCGACCAAGCGCTTTAAACAATGCCTCAATTTGGTGATGGGAATTAGATCCATGAATGATTTTTGCATGTAAGGTAATGGCCGATTGGAAGGCAAAAGCCTGCATAAATTCTTCCACTAATTCCGTGTCAAAATTGCCTAAACGTTCTTGTTTAAACGATGCATCGAAAACGAGATACGGGCGACCGCTTATATCCAAAGCAACAAACCCTAACGATTCATCCATTGGCACATAGGAACTTCCAAAGCGATTGATCGAATGTTTGTCACCTAAAGCTTCTTTTACTAATTGTCCTAATACGATGCCCACATCTTCTACCGTATGATGGCTGTCAATATGCAAATCTCCATCTGCCTTGACATGGAGTCCAATCCGGCCATGGCGGGCAAAAGCAGTCAACATATGATCAAAAAAGCCCACCCCTGTAGCAATACTCACTTCATTAGGATTATCTAAATCCACGGTAACAGCAATTTTCGTCTCTAATGTTTCTCTTGTTTTACTAGCCTTTCTCATTTCTTCTCCTCCAAGCGTTTGCGAACAGCCAGCCCATGACCAGCCAGTTGTTCTTGATTTGCGATCGTCACCACATCTTCACCAGCTTGTTGCAGAGCCGTTTCAGTATAGTATAGATAGGTCGTTTTCTTAACAAAGTCATCTACCGATAATCCTGATGAAAAACGAGCCGTGCCTGATGTTGGCAGAACATGATTAGGACCAGCATAATAATCGCCCAGTGCTTCAGGTGTATAATGACCTAGAAAAACAGATCCCGCATGTTTGACGTTACCTAGATGGCTTAGTGGGTCTTCTACTTGAATTTCTAAATGTTCAGGGGCGATTTGATTGGATAAGGCAAAGGCCTCCTCCAACGAATCTACTACAACGGCTGCCCCTTTTTCCTGCAATGCAGCAACAGCAATATCCTTACGCGGCAAACTGGCGGTTTGTTCCGATAAGGCCTCTACTACTTTACGCACTAATTCAGCAGAAGTCGTTATCAGAAAGGCGCGTGCATTCGTATCGTGCTCTGCTTGGGCAATCAAATCAGCTGCTGTAAAGCTCGGATTTGCTGTTTCATCTGCAATAATCGCCACTTCACTTGGTCCGGCAATCATATCAATACCAACATCACCATATACTAATTTTTTTGCTGCCGCGACGTAGGCATTTCCTGGGCCAACAATTTTGTCTACCTTAGGAATCGTTGCCGTTCCATAAGCAAGGGCGGCAATCGCCTGTACCCCACCTACTTTATAAATACGATTTACACCTGCAATATCAGCCGCTACAGCGAGGATTGGGGCTAATGTTTCGCCATCCTTTACCGGAGTGGTCATAATCACTTGGTTCACACCAGCCAAAACAGCAGGAATAGCGTTCATTAACACAGTAGATGGATATACGGCTGTCCCACCTGGTACATAAATTCCTACACGATCAAGCGGGCGGAAAAGCTGACCAGAGATAACGTCCGTTTCTGCTTGCATGAGACGAGAGTGATTTAATTGTTTCCGGTGAAATGACCGAATATTTTCGGCTGCTTTTTGTAAGGCGGTAATGACTTGGGTGTCAACAAGGTCCCATGCCTCTTTACGTTCTTCGTCAGTAACCAGTAATGTGTCTGGTGCTTTACCATCAAATTCTTCCATATATTTTCGAACAGCACGGTCCCCTTGTGTTTGCACATCTGCAATGATCGAACTAGCTGCCTGCAAAAAAGGTTGCTGCTCCTGACTATTGGCCTGTTCTGGAAGGGCCTTCTTTAAAAATTGGTCAACGGTTAACTGTGGAATCATGTTTGTTTCGCCCCTTTCTTAAATCGTTCGATGACAGGTGTTAACTGATTCCGTTTAATCTTCAGGGAAGAACGATTAGCAATTAACCTAGCGCTAAAGGAAAAGAATTCATCCTCTATCACCAAGCCATTTTCCTTTAGTGTTGTCCCTGTTTCGACAATGTCTACAATTGCATCGGCCAAACCGAGGATCGGGGCTAACTCAACCGATCCTTCTAACCGAATGATATCCACAGACTCTCCTTTTTCTTTAAAATAGCTCTTGGTAATATGGGTAAAGGTACTGGCAATCCTCTTCTTCTGATCTGGCCAAGTATGGTCTGCTTTCGTGGCTAAGGCCATGCGACAATAACCAAAGGGCAACGGAAATAAATTGTATACATCTGGCTCATGTTCAATTAAAATATCACCGCCGACCACTCCTAAGTCAGCAATACCGTTCTCTACATAGGTTGTGACATCTACTCCTTTAGCAAAAAAGAAGGAGAAATCATTGGTTTCTACTTGCAACTTGCGGCCTTTTTCCTTCAAAGGACCGATTTCATAACCCAAGCTTTCGAAAAAGGTCAAAAATTGTTTTTCGAGCCGTCCTTTTGTTAATGCGATTACTGGCTTCATAGCTTTACCACCTTATATTGACTGTTCTCTTCAACTACTTGATATAGGTTTTCATAGTTTGCCGGATTCTCCAGCTGGTATTGAATGTCTACCACTTGCTCGGCAAGCTCTGTACGATAAGCCTCGGCAATGGCATGTGTCTCCGGCTTGGCAATAATACAAGCCTTACTTGTCTCTGAAGCTGGCTGCATACATGTAGCTAAGACATCTACATCAAAGGCAAGACCAACTGCCGAGATGGTCTGCTCAAACTGTTCATATAACTTGTCATATCTACCGCCTGAAAAGCAAGTAGATCCATTATTCGTTAAGAATGCCCGAAACATGATGCCATCATAATATGGCAAGTTTTTCACTCTCCCTAGATCGACAATCACCTCCGTTACTCCGCTTGCCTCCAGCAAATTAATTAATTGGTCAATATGGTCCAAAATATCAATTAACGCCGGCTGTTCCGCCCAGTTTTTGCGGTATTGCGTAACGATATCTCTGGAACCATAGGCATTGATAAGGGCAAGCAAGGCTTCGACAAGTGTTGCATCTCCATGGACATGAGCGATCTCTTCTACTAAATCGGCCCGCTTATCATGCATGGCTGATAATAACTGCAATTCTTGGTCCTTCGTCAAGGAATAAGGAGCAATTAATTCCTCGAAGATACCAGTGTGTCCTAGTTCAAAGACGTAATGATCAATATTTAACTGTTGTAGATAAGCGATTGCCGTCAACAGACTCTCCGCTTCTCCATAAAAGGTATCTGCATGGACAATTTCAATTCCCGCCTGCCTGCTTTCTGTTTCTTCTTTGTCAAAACGAAAGACACTGCCTTGATAAGACCATTTTTGTTCCGTTGGTGGCTGACCAGCAATGGCACGAGCAATCGCTGCCGTCCAATCCGGACGCAGTACTTCTATTTCGCCATCTCCGTTAAACCATTTTAACATGGACTGCAGATCCATCCCGGCGATTTCATTGGTGAAAGTAGCAGCATATTCCACTACAGGTGTGGCAATTGGTTTGAAATTTCTACGTTCAGCTACAAGGCGGAATATCTCCGAAGCCTTTAAACGATTGGATATTTGAGCACCTGTCTCATCTTGACTTCCTGCTGGTAAAAACATTTTGTTCACATCCTATTTTTCGCTTTATTGATTTACCACTCTACTGTGATAAAGCGTTTGATTATGTTTATAACCATATCATACTTTTTTCATTATTGTCAATTCCCTCTTTTCAATCTACTGTGAAAGTTATACAATGAGATCATTACCTTAAATGAGAGGATGGACCATTTACATGAATGGAGATTATCACGTACATACCGCCTACTGCCCCCACGGTTCTGATGACCAGCTGTCTCAATATATTGAACAAGCAATCAGCAAGGGCTTAGCAGAGCTTAGTTTTACAGAGCACGCCCCTTTACCAAAAAACTTTGTGGACCCAAGTCCAGAGAAGGACAGCAGTATGAAATGGGAAGACCTTGAGGCCTACATCCAGTCTGTTCAAACAGCCAAACAGCAATACCAATCCGATATCCAGATTAATCTAGGTTTTGAATTAGATTATATTGAAGGGTTTGAAAGAGAAACCACCGATTTCCTCGCTCAATACGGAAAATATATGGATGACGGCATTTTATCAGTACATATGTTAAAGAAAGAAACGAACCATTATGTATGTTTGGATTACAGCAGGGATGAATTTCAGCGCATCATTCAACTATTCGGCGATGTAGAAACCGTCTACCAGAAATACTATCAAACCGTGGCTTCTGCCATTGCAGCCGACTTAGGTCCCTATAAACCGAAACGTTTGGGGCATCTTACCTTAATACATAAATTCCAGCACGCTTTCCCAGTGAATATGCAAGAACAAGCGGTGATCACTTCCTTATTGGACACCATAAAATTAGCGGGGTTATCCCTTGATTTAAATACGGCTGGTCTTTATAAAGACGATTGCATGGAAATATATCCAGCACCTGCCATCGTTGAACAGGCTATTCAAAAAGGGATTCCTTTACAGCCTGGTTCAGATAGTCATCAAGCTTCCACTATCGCCCGTGGTTTTGAACAGCTCTATCCATGGCTACGTTAAGGCGAGAACGTTTATTTTGCACTTTAAGAAAGTATAAAAAATGCAAGGAATAAAGTATAAGTGCAACTAAGGCATTCGCAAAAGGCTTGGCGAATGCCAAGTTTTCTTTATCTGAATAGGAGACGATTTTACACGTCAACCAGCAGCTCATCAATGTAAGCTGCTGGTATATTTTATGGCTGTGCCAACATGGTTGTTAATTGCTGGTGAATGGTTTCTAATTGCTGCTTGTTCTCACCTGAATGCTGGATACCATCTCGTAAATGCTGATAATAGGATACGATTTCGTCCGTAAACTGTTGAATAAACGGATGATAATGCGCCTGCCATTGCTGTTGATAGTATAGACGTAATTGTTCTTCTAATTGCTCTAGTGCCTGCTGCCATTCCGTTTGTAAATAAGCGGCCGATTCTTCCTCTAGCACGTGTCTACCTTTTTCCGCAAAAAACGCTTTGGTATCCTTATAAGCTTGTATCCATTTACTTAACTGTTGTTCTGCTATGGTCAAATCATAGAGTTCAACGGGTGCCTTATTAAAATGCACATCTTCCCACTGTGATAAGGAAAAGTTATCATCGATGTGCTGTGCTTTTGCTTGTGTATCTTGTCTCATTTGTTGCAAAGCTTGATTCATACTTTGCTCCAAACGAATCGATATCGCTTCAAACTCGTGTTGTAATCTCCTATTTAAAGCCTTGATTAATTGGTTTAATGCCTGTTCCAGCTCCTTTTTCCCTTTACGACCTTGTGATTTGATCGCACCAGGGTGTACAAAATCCTTAAATACATCTTGATACTGTATCGTTAAGCGCTGAGTCGCATAATAGATTTGTTTATGGAGTTTCTGTAAAACGGTCTCTAGGTATACCTGGCCCTCTACTTTTGCAATGATTTGCTTGATCTGCTGTTCTTTCCTATCATTTTCTGCTAGAATAGCCGCCTTTTCTTGTTCATTACTATTCACGATCGATAACCACTGGGTAACTAACCCCAAGCCTTTAGATAAATCCGTATAAATAGCTTGCATACTCATTTGTGTCAATTCTTCTTTGATAAAACGATAGAAATTCCGTTCAAATGCCAGCAATCCCGTATCCTCTGTTTTTGCCTGTAGCGCCTGTTTACTAGACACGGCATGCATTCTCGGCTGGGTAATATCAAACACTTGTAATTCTTTACGGATGTAATCAATCACTAATTGTGCCTCTGTCTGATCTTTTGCTAAATCAATCGCATTGATAATAAAGAACATTTTGTCTAAAGCAAAGGCGTCCTTCACTGTACCAAGACGTTCGAGAAATTGCTGGTCCGGCTTTGAAAACGGATGATTATAGTAGGTCACAAATAGAATCGCGTCGGCATCTTTTATATAAGAAAAGGCGAGTTCTGTATGGCGGGCATTGACCGAATCCGCTCCCGGTGTATCTACTAGCGTAATTTGCTCATCCGTTAATGGCGATTGATAAAACAATTCCATTTCTTTGACAAAACAAGCGATTTCTTCATCCCTAATGTATCGTTGAAATGACGTAAACCCGATGCGGTAGGCCGTACCAATTCGCTCTTTCATTTCTGGATAACCATGAAGAAATGCAGTCAAAAAAGACTTGTGTTGATCGGCGATGGTCAACTTGTCTAGATTTGTTTTTTTAACCCAACGATAGGCTTCCTGTATATGTTCAAAGGTTTGCGCCGTCATTTCATTGATGTTCTCGATCAATTCTTGCTCCTGTTTCAAGACCACATAAACGTCCTTATGTCGGTAGTCCCCTCGGATTGGACTGATTTTATTAATCGCTGCCGTCGTAGGGTTAGGAGAAACCGGTAATACCTTTTCTCCAATTAAAGCATTCGCAAAAGAAGACTTTCCGGCACTAAAGGCCCCAAATAAGGCAATAGTAAACGAGCGCTCCTGTAATCTTGTCTGTTTACGAGTCAAGTCGTTACTCAATCCTTGCAGATCCTGAATGGGTGCAAACAAACGCAATGCTGTTTGCACATCACTCACTGTTTGATCGAAACGGTGGCTAGTTACAGCCTCTTTTGTCTTAGGGGTTGCATCATTATGTTCTTCTACCATGGTAGAAGCGGTTGACATTTCGTTTAAATTAACAAGCTTTGTTACTTTATTGGATGCTAATTGCTGTTCTATCAAGGCGAGTAATGACGTATCACACGCATAGTCTGGAGACAAAATAGCAAAGGCCTCCACTCGTAATGCTGCATAGCCCTCTTTACATCTATCCATTTGATCCAGCAATGACTGATAATGCCGTTGGTGCTCTATCTCTGTCATTGTTTTTTCTAACATTTGGTTTGTTAGTTGTAAAATATCGGATTCAAGCTCTTGCCATTTTTGCTTATAATATTGACGGTAGGTTCGTTTGATCGCTTGCGCAACTCGATCGGTATAGACAAGCAAATATTCTCCATTTAGAGTAGCCCCTTCATCCATTAACTGGACAAAATCAGTAGGCTGAAAATGGGAAGTGAAAATAGACTCCGAAAAATCCACTGGCATATAGGGCTGTATCATCTCTGTCAACTTATCACGAAGCTTCCACTCTAACCCGATCTCTACTTTCTCTCTTAACGCCTCATAAAAAGCCGTCAAGCGCTGCTCTCGTTCTGCTTGGATCTTCTTTTGATTGCGAAACAGACCCGTTTTGAATTTCTGATCATAAGCAACTAATACCTGTTCTGCCTTTTCTCGAATATCGAAAGGGACAAGCTGGGCATTGTTTGTTGTTCTCTCTACTTCATCTGAGAAACTAGCAATGATCTGCTCTTTTTCTTCCACTGTTTTTTGATAGGTTTGCTGTAGTGTTTCGCTATCCTCTGCCATTTCTGGAAGTGTATCTAACTCTTCTTGCCACCCCTCAAGCTGGACATCCAATTCCTTCTGTCTATCCTGAAGAAATTCGTGAATCGTGTGTTCCATCCCTGCCTGGATCGTTTCTGTTAATAAGCGTTGATGATTCTTAGTGATCAACTGGTCAATCACTTGTTGCAGCGAATTAAATTGATTAATGACAGCCTCGTCCTTCATCGAGGTATAAAAAATTTCTTCTGGATTAATCTTCCATTGTTGAAAAACCTGTTCTAAACTTGTTTGAAAATCATCGAAGCTAATTTCTTCTTCATCGTGCTTATCCATTTGATTGATAATCACATAGTACGGTTTTTTCATGGCATCGATTTTCTTCAAAAAAGTAGCATTAACCTCTGATTGCACATGGTTATAATCCATAATATAAAAGAGAACATCTACTTTATGTAAGGCCGATTCTGTCATTAGTCGATCGGCATCATTCGTCGCGTCAATACCAGGAGTATCCATGAAACTAATTCCTTCTGGTAATGGAGTGAATTTTTTAAATATCTCTATTTTTTTTACTTCATCACCTGCACGGCATAGTTGATGCAGGCGATCAATTGGAGGTAATGATTCCATCTTCACTGGGGATCGTTCAGCAAAGTGCACCATGATTTCATCTGGCCCTCGTCTTATTTCGACAATATTGGCACTTGTGGGAATCGGACTTTGTGGTAACAAAGGCTCGTCCATTAAACGGTTAATTAAGGTGGATTTACCTGCTGAAAAGTGTCCACTGAAACAAATGTGGAGCATTTGATTTTTTAATTTATCGTAAAAATCAAGCACTTGTTCTTGGTATTTACTCGCTTGATGTTGTTGGAAAAAGTCAAATAATTGTGCTAGTCGTAATTTTTCTGTTTCTGCGTTCGGTTTCGCTGTCTGCATCTCAAATCTCCTTGCCATTTCATGCTAATTTTTATTATACTGATTTTTGCGAAAAATGGCTAATGGTTTTTATCATTCTGTTTTGGAAAGTGATAAATAGGCACGGAAAGAAGGTGAAAATAGGAGTGATATGAGGTATGCTTTTTTCTTTGTAAGATGTTTCCCCGACTATTCTTACCACGTATGAAGAAAAATCGGATAAAGCATGCCTATGAATCAAAGGTAGATATACGGACTTCCGATAAGACGGATTATGTTAAATAATTCATTTTCTTGAGTGATGAGTTTGATCGTTTTATCTGTGCGAAGTAAGCCGCTGCGGGAATATGCTGCGCTTTTACCCGCGGGGCATAAGTCAACATGCGACTCGAGCAAAGACCACTCTCGTCGTGTTTCCTATACCGTGGGGCCGGCTTCAGCTAACTAAAAAGAAGAGCACTTTTTAGTGGATCTTCAGCACGTCCTGCGATGCACAGGACGTGCAAGTGCAGGCGTTGCAACAAATGGGCTTCGGTGGGGCGAGTAATCGCAGTCCCAGGACGTTGCGATTTTAGCCTGTAAACCATTTTCCAGTCTCCGCATATTCCCTCGCTAGAAAGTGGTTCAACAATGATTATCACTGCAAGGATAAAGCGCTCTAAGTACCTAGATAGTATGGCAACAAAAAGAAACAAACCCTCCATTGATTTTCAGTATCATGATGAATTCATGCTACAAAATAGTTCCGTCGTCCAATCGTTTCTCCAAAAGAGGATGTGGCTTACTTATGGACAGGATGATAGTGCTTGAGCTCTTCATATTAGCAGTCTATTCGATTGTAGTGCTACTACCCAGCGGAGGAAATAGGTGGAGACTCCTGTGGGAAAGCGCAACCTATTTCCGCAGCGCTTCCTAGCACTGACAAACGATCAACTTTACTATATGGAATAGATCCCTGAACACTTTACATAATCCGTCTTATCGGTACCCTGGTTTGTTCAAGGTCAAAATCGTTCCACATTCTATAATACTAAGAATGCTTTCTTACCTTTTTAAAAAGAGCCCCTGAACTGGGACTCTTCTTCCTTTTTTATATCGATGCCTGATAGATCGATTGGACGGCTTCTTCTAAGGACTTGTTGAAAGCTTGATCGGATTGATCCGCTCGCAGATCTTGGCTCAGTGCCCTGGAAAAACTAGCGATTAATCCGTCATTCTTTTTTAGCTTCTCGTTAGCTTCTTCACGAGAATAACCTCCAGATAAAGCTACCACTCGAATGACATTTGGATGTTCAATTAATTCTTGGTAGAAATTCGGCTCTGTTGGTATGGATAATTTCAACATAACCAACTCTTGATTACCTAGTTCATTTAATTGTTTCAGGATCTCCTCTTTCAAGATAGCTTCTGATTCTTGTTTGTCCGCACTATTAATATCTACTTCTGGTTCAATAATGGGAACTAAATCGGCAGCAATAATTTGTTTTCCAATCTCAAATTGCTGATCCACTACTCGTTGAATGGCAGCTGGATTGGCTTGTTTAATAACCGAACGCATTTTAGTACCAAAGATGTGCCGTTCGTTGGCTCGTCTTAAAGTATCTTGCAAGTCATTAATTGGCTTCATTAACTGAACACCATCTTCTTCTTCAGCAAGCCCCTTATCGACTTTCAAAAATGGAACAATATCCTTTTCCTCTGCTAAGTAATCGGCTGTATATTTTCCTTCTACTTTACTATCCATGGTTTGTTCAAAAAGAATGGCACCCAAAATAAAATCAGCGTTAAAAGCAGGAGATGTCACAATTCTTGTCCGCATTTTGTGCACTAAATCAAACATTTCATCTTCACTAGAATAAGCGTCTTCTGGTACACCATATGCAGCCAAAGCCTTTGGTGTACTACCGCCGCTCTGATCCAATGCAGCAATAAATCCTTTGCCTTGTTTCATTTTTTCTAATTGATGTGTTTGCATGTTTCCACTCCTTCTAATTGATTGAGGAAAGCATTATTTTCCATAGTTTTATTGTAACATATGCTACGGTAAAGGTTAACTGTTCTACCTTGTTGTTTGATATCGTACACCAAAGGGTACATTGATGAAAAACAATAAAACGCATATCATATAAGTTGAATGAAATTATTTTTTATTTCTGTTATATATAGAAGTTCAACTTACATATGTCAGATGGCAGTGTTAATAAAAGAACATGGAGTGGATAAGATGAATACTCAGAATAAGCTATTAACCGATCAAACAGCCCTTGTTACTGGAGCAGGCTCTGGAATGGGAAAAGCCTCTGCTTTAGCTCTGGCACATGCTGGGGCTCGACTATGCCTGTTCGATATCGACGAGAAGAATGCAGAGAAAGTCAAAACGGTTATTGAAGAAAACGGTGGTGAGGCCTTTGTCTCCAAAGTTGATCTCGCCGATGATAAACAGGTGCAGCAAGCAATGAAAGAAACGGAACAACGCTACGGCACATTAGATATTGTCTTTGCGAATGCAGGGATTAATGGTGTACTCGCTCCGATTGAGGATTTGACGTCGACGGATTGGGAAAAGACAATGCAAACCAACCTACAAGGAACCTTTCACACCGTAAAGTATGCGATCCCTTTGATGAAAGAGTCTGGAGGTAGCATCATAATTACAAGCTCTGTGAATGGTAATCGTGTCTTTTCTAATCTCGGTATGGCTGCTTATAGTACATCTAAAGCAGGTCAAGTAGCCTTTGGTAAAATGGCTGCACTCGAATTAGCCCAATACGGGATTCGTGTCAATATTATCTGCCCAGGAGCATTTGAGACAAATATAGGGGAAAACACGAAGACAACGGACGCCTTGCAAAAAATTAAGATCCCTGTTAACTATCCTACAGGCGATCAGCCACTAGAGCATAAACCTGGCAAGCCTGAACAGATAGCTGACCTTGTCCTATTCTTAGCTTCCAATCAGTCTAAACATATAACTGGTACGGAGTTGTATATTGATGGAGCCGAATCATTATTATAAGCCAAGTGAGTATTATCCAGTCGCTTCTTTGTGATCCTTAATGGTGCAAAACATAGTTATGGACTAAGAGAATAAATCCTGTGCGCTTGAGGGTTGCAACAACGTATTTGACAGGATCCTTTTTTTATCGCAATAAATGTCAAGACAGTTTTCCGGAACCATGAAAAAGGAGCTGATCTATGTTATCAGCTCCAAGTTACTATTATGACTCTGGTTCAGGGAAGGCAGTGGTAAGCCCAATCTGACGCTTGATTCGGACAACTTCACCGGAATTATCTGAATCAATGACGTAAGAACCATTCGTATATCGATCACTTAATGGTAATTCAAATGGTTTGACCGTATGCTGCTGGTACTTGGCTGTAATGATATCAAATTGATCCTCAGGACTGGTTAAGGCAAAGCCAACCAATCGGTGCGGTTTTGTTTTTAGTTCACGTAGCATGACTAGACCTTTTTTGGCACGCGTCGATTTCTCAAAGCGATCAATTGGCATTCGTTTACAAGAACCTCTCTGAGTGGTGACGAACAATTGGCGGTCCTCATGCCATTCGTTCAACATTACGGCATTTACCACATATTCATCCTGTTTCAATTGAATAGCTTTCACACCTGAAGCACGTTGACCAACGGTTGATACTTCTGATTCATGGTACCACAAGCCATATCCTTTATTAGTGGCAACAAAAATATCCTGATGCCCATCCGTCTCGTACACATTAATTAGTTCATCTTCCTTTTTGACATTCAAGGCAATCAGAGGTCTGGAAAAACGTTGCGAAGCATAAAGATCCAGTGTACTTTTTTTGACCATCCCATTTTTGGTGAAGAAAATCAAGCATTTCTCCTGACTGAATTCCCGGACAGGTATTGCTTTAACAATCTTCTCGTTTTTTTCCACGGAGGTAATATTGGAAATGTGCTGACCTAATTCTTTCCAGCGAATGTCTGGTAATTGATGTACAGGCAATGGTAGATAACGCCCTTTATTAGTAAAGACAAGTAAGTGATCAGTGGTGTTTAGTTCCAGCAAAGAAATTAAATGATCATCGTCTTTGATCATGAAATCTTCTTGACTGGAAGCAGTATAAGAACGGATGCTCGTTCTTTTGATATACCCTTGCTCTGTTACGGAAGTAATGACATCTTCGCTAGCAACAGTGACCTCTACATTAATCTTTAATTCCTCAATCTTTTCTTCAATCTTTGTTTTACGTGTATCTGCGTACTGCTTTTTCATTTGTTTCAGGTCTTTCTTGATAACCGATAACAATTTCTTTTCATCGGCTAAGATCGCTTGATAGCCTTCAATCGCTTGCTGTAACTCCGTTGCCTCTTGTTCTAGCGCTGTAATATCTGTATTGGTTAATCGATACAGTTGTAAGGTGACAATCGCTTCTGCCTGCACCTCGGTAAAATGATAAGCGGCCATAATACGATTTTTCGCGTCTTGTTTATCTTGCGAAGCTCGAATCGTCTGTATCAATTCATCCAGAATAGATACCGCCTTGATTAAACCCGCCACGATATGCGCTCGTTTCTCTGCCTTCCTTAGATCAAATTGGGTTTGCCGTGTAATAATCTCTTTCTGATGTACAATATACGCATCGATCATTTGTCTAATATTCAATAGCTGTGGAGTGCGATCTTTTATGGCAACCATATTAAAATTATAAGTAATTTGTAAATCGGTATTCTTATATAAATAATTGAGCACACCCTGACTGTCAGCGTTTTTCTTTAACTCGACAACCACTCGTAGTCCAGTGCGGTCTGTTTCATCACGCACTTCAGCAATGCCCTCTACTTTACGATCTAAACGCAGTTCATCCATGCGTTTAACTAATACAGCCTTATTCACCTCATAAGGAATCTCATCAATGACAATTTGCTCTCGATTTCCTTTAATTGGTTCAATGACTGCCTTGCTGCGGACAACCACTTTGCCTTTTCCAGTTTCATATGCCTTTTTCAAGCCTTCATAACCTTGAATAATACCACCAGTTGGAAAATCCGGTCCTTTAACAATGGTTAACAGTTCTTCAATCGTGACAGATGGTTTATCCATGCATTTAATAATTGCTTCAATGACTTCGCTTAGATTATGCGGTGGAATTTCTGTGGCATAACCTGCCGAAATACCTGTCGAGCCGTTAACTAGTAAATTGGGTATCTTTGCTGGTAAAACAACAGGTTCATTAATCGTATCATCAAAGTTCGGGACATAGTCCACCGTCTCTTTATCGATATCACGTAATAATTCTTGTGAAATAGCAGATAATCTAGCCTCCGTGTAACGCATAGCGGCTGGTGGGTCACCATCGACACTTCCGTTATTCCCATGCATCTCTACCAGAACATTACGCACTTTCCACGATTGACTCAAGCGTACCATTGCTTCATACACAGAGGAATCTCCATGTGGATGGTAATTCCCAATTACCGTTCCGACTGTTTTTGCTGATTTTCTAAAGGGTTTATCATGGGTATTCTTTTCTTCGTGCATGGCATACAAAATGCGCCGCTGCACAGGTTTCAATCCATCACGCACATCAGGAAGTGCTCGATCTTGAATAATGTATTTACTATAACGTCCGAAACGATCTCCCATCACATCTTCAAGTGGAAGATCCAAATATTTTTCTTCTACTGCCAACGAAATTCCTCCTAAAACAACTTATGCTTGAATGTTCTCATTGTCGATAATATTCTCATCATCTTCCAGCCCAAACTGAACATGTGATTCAATCCATTTTCGGCGTGGTTCCACCTTATCCCCCATTAATGTAGATACTCTGCGTTCCGCACGAGCCACGTCGTCTATCGTTACACGGATTAAGGTACGTGTTTCTGGGTTCATAGTTGTCTCCCAAAGCTGATCGGCATTCATTTCGCCTAACCCTTTATAACGCTGCAGGTGATAACCATTCTTGAACCTTTTCGTTACATCGGTAAGTTCATCTTCTGTCCAACAATACTCTACTTGTGCCTTTGCTCCCTTTCCTTTGGAGATCTGGTATAAGGGAGGTAGAGCAATAAATACTTTTCCTTGCTCAATGAGTGGTTTCATATACCGATAAAAAAACGTTAATAATAAAACTTGGATATGAGCACCATCCGTGTCCGCATCGGTCATGATAACCACTTTGTTATATTGGCAGTCCTCAATCTCAAAATCACTGCCAACCCCTGCGCCAACGGTATGAATAATCGTCGATATCTCTTCATTTTTCAATATATCCACGAGTTTTGCCTTTTCCGTATTAACGACCTTTCCTCTTAAAGGTAACACCGCTTGAAATTTGCGATCACGTCCTTGCTTAGCAGACCCTCCCGCCGAATCACCCTCGACCAAATATAGTTCATTCTTCTCTGCATTGCGGGATTGAGCAGGGGTTAATTTACCGCTCAGCAAGGCATCCTTACGGCGCTTTTTCTTACCAGAACGTGCTTCTTCGCGTGCCTTTCTTGCCGCCATTCGGGCATCTTTAGCTCGAATCGCTTTTTTTATTAACATACTAGCACTATCCGGGTTTTCTTCCAAGAAATATAATAAGTTCTCTGCTACTATAGCGTCTACTACGGATCTCGCTTCGGCTGTTCCCAACTTACTTTTGGTTTGTCCTTCAAACTGTAGTTTCTCTTCTGGGATTTTAATGGCAATAACCGCTGTAAGTCCTTCGCGGATATCGTTCCCTTCCAGATTCTTATCCTTTTCTTTCAACAAGTTTACCTTTCTGGCATAATCATTAAATACTCTGGTGATAGCTGTTTTTGCCCCCGATTCATGCGTTCCACCGTCTTTGGTGCGGACGTTATTGACGAAGGACAAAATATTCTCTGCATAGCCATCGTTAAATTGAAAGGCAAAATCAAGTTCCATCTCCTGCTGCTCTCCTTCAAAAGAAACCACACTATGAAGCGCGTCTTTTTCTTCATTCAGATAAGCCACAAATTCTTGCAATCCATTTGGGTATTGATAGATTTCTTTATGATTCTCATTCCGTTCATCGACCAACTCTATTGTAATTCCTTTTAGTAGAAAAGCTGACTCTCGAAGCCGTTCAGCCAATATGTCGAACTGATAGGAATCTGTTGAAAAAATAGATCGATCAGGCTTAAAACTGATCACAGTACCTGTTTTTTTGGTTTTCCCTTTCTTTTCAAGTGTTGTAACTGGCTTTCCGCCATTTTCGAACCGTTGATAAAATGTTGTGCCATCACGATGTATGGTTACCTCTAACCATTCCGACAGCGCATTTACAACCGATGCACCTACTCCATGCAGTCCACCACTTGTTTTATAACCACCTTGACCAAATTTACCTCCAGCGTGCAGGACGGTCAAGATGACTTCCGGAGTTGGTCTCCCAGTTTGATGCATACCAGTTGGCATGCCACGCCCTTGATCTGCCACCGTTATACTTTGATCAGGATGTATCGTTACAGATATTTTTTGCCCGAAACCAGATAAGGCTTCGTCAACTGAGTTATCGACTATTTCAAAGACTAAGTGGTGAAGGCCGCGGGCATCGGTACTGCCAATATACATACCCGGTCGTTTCCTAACGGCCTCTAACCCTTCTAGTACTTGAATGGATTCATCGCTATACACTGCATTACTTTTGCTCATTCATTGTTCCCTCTCTTTCCCATACCACTTCCACATACGTTATTTCATTAATACGCTATGTGCTACTTTGATACATTGATTCATGATCACTTGTTTACCATGCTCCGTTAAATATTGATACACTTGTTTATCTTGCACTCCTTGCTGCATCCAAACAAACCTTGCATTTGTTTGGATGATATCCTCTGCTAAAGCAGGTAAAAAGATCGACCTGCGAAAAACATTAACCATATCAAAAGGTTCCTCAATTTCTGGTAAGCTATCGTACGCTTTTTCACCCAGGACCTCATCGATATGTGGATTTACCGGAATGATTCGATACCCGGCCTGTTGCATAGCTTTGGCAATTTGATAAGATGTTCGCTGCGGCTTATCGGAAAGTCCGACCACCGCAATTACCTCTGTTTCTGTTAGCATGTTGGTCATTAATTGTTGCTCGTTTTCCTTCTCCATCATAGCACACCTCATTTTTATTGATTAAATCATATAAATAGCGTATAAAGCAAGTAAACATTTTTTCTCGTACATAAGATTCAGAAAAAAATAGCCAGCTAGAGTATTCATTTCTCACAATACATGCTAAAATAAAGAAACCATAGCAATGATAACATGAATTAAGGGGTTTGATGATGGAATATATTATTTTTATTCTGCTTGCTTACCTGCTTGGATCGATACCTACGGGATTAATTATCGGTAAAGTCGGCTACCAAAAAGACATTAGAGAACATGGGAGTGGAAATTTAGGTGCCACCAATACCTTTCGTGTGTTAGGCCTTAAAGCAGGGATTATCGTAATAGTGGTTGACATTTTAAAAGGAACACTAGCAGCTACTCTGCCTATTTTATTCCACGCCGACGTCTATCCTTTGGCAATTGGTGTTTTCGCAGTAATTGGGCATATGTTTCCTCTATTCGCCAGATTCAAGGGTGGAAAAGCAGTGGCAACCTCAGCAGGTGTAATTCTAGGTGTGAATCCTTTAGTATTTGTCATTATGATCGCAAGTTTTTTAGTTATTTTATATGTAACAAAATATGTCTCTTTATCTTCTATGTTAACTGGAATCATTACAATTATTGTCACACTTGTACAACAAGATATTGGACTGATGGTTGTTACTTCCCTGTTAACCGCTGTCGTGATTTATCGTCATAAGGCAAATATTCGAAGGATTATCGATAAAACAGAACCGAAGATTACCTGGATGTAATAGGAAAAAGGAGGCATGCAATCGTGCTCTCCTTTTCTTTTTTTGAATAATCAAGAACACATGAAATACCTCTTGAAGTTATGACGAGGTAATCAATCCGCCTTCAACCACAGACATGAGCCAACCAGCAACAAAATCTAGAATGCCATTTAGGATAAATCAAACTGTACGATCTTACTTCCTCTCGTTATTTCCAATATGAAAGAAACGTAAACAGAGAAATACAAACCAATTCCATGCACCCTACTTTATATCTATTATAACAAATAGTACAATAGGAACCAGTAAGATGATCCTTTCCATCTAAATGGATTGGAATAAGGTTAATACATTGAATATTTCCGACAGATTGGGTATACTTTGAAATAGTGAAGAAGAAGAAAGGGGTCAAATCAATGGAAGAGTTTCCTGCCAAACAATTACCTAGTAAACAAGAACGTCATAAATTGTTTGGGTCTGTTGCACCTGGTGAAAAGACGAAACCAACAGAAAAAGCTAAAATGAAAGATCTTCAAAATACAAAAAAAGATTTTTTATTTCCAATAAATCAGGTAGGGATCGCAAACGTCAAGCACCCAATTCAGGTCACAAGCCAATTGCTCCCTGAGACCCAAACAACGATCGGGACATTTAAGTTAACGTCCTCGATTGAAAAGGATCATAAGGGCACCAACATGAGTCGTTTTACCGAGTTAATGCAGCTATACAGCAAGGATGGGGCATTTAACCTGTCGATAGCAACCTTGAAGCAGTTCAGCAAAGAAATGGCGACTCGTTTGGAACAAAAGGATACACAAATCACGGTTTCCTTTCCTTGGTTTTTTGAGAGAAAAGGGCCATCATCTGATATAGCTGGTTATAATCATGCCGAGGCTGCATTGACGGTCGTTTATGATCAAGATACTGGCTATCATATTACAGCCTCCTTGAAAGGAACGATTACGACTTTATGCCCTTGTTCGAAGGAAATCAGTGAATACAGCGCACACAACCAACGTGGTATTGTAAGTATGGAGGTCACATTAAATCCTGATTTTGATGAAAAAGACAAGGATTGGAAGTATCTCCTCTTAGAAGCCGCAGAAAGCAATGCCAGTGCTCGGATCCATCCGATATTGAAGCGCCCGGATGAGAAAATGGTCACTGAACAGGCTTATGAGAATCCACGCTTTGTAGAGGATATTGTCCGATTAGTGGCAGCTGATTTGTATGAAATGCCCTTTGTGGAGAAATTCACGGTCCACTGTCAAAATGAAGAATCGATTCATTTGCATGATGCCATAGCAACCATTACTTATGACAAATCGCTGCATACTTGAGGTGAAACAAGGTGAGAAGAATATTTATTGGTATTATCCGTTTCTATCAACGTTTTATCAGTCCGCTTTTTCCACCTACTTGTCGATTTCATCCTAGCTGTTCTAATTATAGCCTGGAATGCTTTCGGCGTTTTCCTGTATGGAAGGCAATTTATTTAACCATTAAAAGGGTTATCAAATGTCATCCGTTCCATCCCGGTGGCTTTGATCCCGTACCCGAAAAAAAGACCGATGTCAGATAAAAAGGCATTCGGTTTTTTTGTTAGAAAAGAATATACTCCTTAGAATCATAGGATTTGGAACGATGTTGATCTTGCACTTATCGGAGCAACGATAAGATGGACTATTTTACATAATCCGTCTTATCGGCGATTTCGTACTTGCTTTGATTGAGCGGTAAAGGACCAGGTTATCTTACTGGTCGTAAATGCAGCAATCAATGTGAGTAAGGAATGCTCTCACCGTGTTCCCCATACAGCAAATCATTCTTTCCTTGTAAGCAACGTTTACTTCCGACAGATCTCGGCATCACAAACGAAATTGTTCAATTTGCTGCCATTGGTTCTCCTTCTGTAAAATATCCTTCTGTATACCGCCAAACAAATCAAAATGCGGAAATTGCGGGTCTAAATGGATCCATTGTTCTTGTAAACCATAACGTTGCCCCCATGCGACCAACTTACCATAATCACTACATCCTACTTTGGTTACCGTTGTACAGTCAGGAAAACGATCATCCAACCAATAATGGGTTAAAAAAGAGATTTTGCCTTGCTGTACATCCTGTTTCCACTGTTTAAGCGTCGGACGGTCAATACCAAAGGCCATTATTGCGCTTCTCCATGCAGAGCACGTTGGTAGGCTTGATCCCATTGTGGAAAATGTTTTTTTAACGAAAGTGGTCTGAAATTCGTTTTCCTTACAATCACATGCTGAGTAGTTCCTGTTACAGCGGGCTGTCCTGCTTGATCCAAAACCTGATAACCATATGTTGTGCGTACACCATTGTAGGATTCAAGCCATGTTTCTACCGTTGCTGCTTCTCCATAACGAATAGGATGCTTGAATTGAATATCAGCATCTATTACAGGTGAAACCACTCCTTCTGCTTCCATTTCATGATACTGAAAGCCTAGTGATTCCACAAATGCTGTCCTGCCAATCTCAAACCAAATTAAATAATTGGCATGATAAACGACTCCCATCTGATCTGTTTCTTGATATCTGACTTGAATTGGTGTTGTAACCTTTCTCATTACTTCGTCCTCCTAATTGACTGCCACGCTAGCTCAAAATCTTTTTTGGTTAAACATTGTAATTGCTTACGATCTTCTATATCCATATCCATTCTTAGGGCCTGGTATTGAATCGCCTCATTAATAAGGTTGACAATGAACCTGCCATTCCCTGCTATCACGCGATCAGAAAAGCATTCCCTTAAAAAGGGGAGTACCTCTTCATCTAATTGGTATTGGTAGGAGATGACATGGTAACGAACCATTTCTAGCAGCTCATCCTCCGTATAATCTTGAAAATGAAAATACTTCTTAAAACGAGATTCCAAACCGGGGTTACTCGCAATGAATTGTTCCATTTCATCTTTATATCCGGCTAAAATGACCACAAGGTTCTCATTATGTTTCGTCATTTCATCCACCAGCGTATCAATGGCTTCTTTACCGAAGTCCCTTTCCCCACGGTATAAGGAATAAGCCTCATCGATAAACAATACACCGCCTAAGGCTTGTCTGATCTTATTCTTGGTCTTGCCAGCCGTTTGTCCGACATAACCTGCAACAAGATCGCTTCTAGAGGCAATTACTAAATGACCTCGCTTTAAAAGACCACATTGTTTTAAAATTTGTGCAAATAGCTTGGCGACCGTCGTCTTCCCAGTGCCTGGATTACCTGAAAACACCGAATGCAATTGAATCGGAACGGATGGCAAATCTAAAGACTTCCGTTTCTGTTGTACTCGGACAAAGGAAGATAATTTTTTGACTTCTTCCTTGACTTGTCGCAGGCCGATTAATTGTTCCAAGGTGTTCATTGGCACAGAAGTATCCTGTTGATCATCCAAATCGGTGATATCCCCTTCGGTAATCCGCATATGCTTGATCCAGTCACCATCAAATGTCATATGATGATTTGCTCCAATATGAAAAATAACTTGAAGTACTAAATCCTTAACCGTCCGTGCATTACCAAAAGAGTCATCCACCCTTGCTTTCTCAATTAATGAAAGAAAACGATTTCTCGCTTTTTCTGTGAAAAAATAATCGTTCTGCAGGGCGGTATCTTCTCCAATTTGCAATAGCTCTTCGTCATTAAAATCTGGCAGTTTAATTAGGTTCCCCTCTGGAAAACGACTACGCAGACCTTGATTAGCCCATAGGAAATGCTCCATTTCTTCCGGATATCCCGCAAGAATCACGACAAATTGCTCTGCATATTCATAACTTGTCATACTGGATACTAATGTATCAATGACAGCTTGACCATAGTCATTTCCCGGTTGATCTTCGCGTTTCAGGTTGTAGGCCTCATCAATAAATAAAACCCCTCCTAACGCCTTTTTGACATAATTAAGGGTATTCTCCTCACTCTGGCCCATAAAAGAACCAACCAGCTGTGATCGGTTTACTTCTACCACCTGATCCGTTTTTAAAATACCTAAACGATGATAAATAGTCGCCAGCAGTCTGGCAATCGTCGTCTTACCAGTTCCAGGGTTCCCAGTGATCACCATGTGGAGTCCCTGCTCATCATTCATTTGAAAACCTGCCTCTTTCCGTTGCTGTTGATATTTCAAATAATGATAGTACTGATTAATATACTGTTTGACGTCCTCTAACCCAACCATTTGATTTAATTCTTCTAACGGATCTGCTGACACTTCTTCCTTCATTACCTCTGGTAAGGCATCATAAAACAAGGTGATGAAATACCGAAGCTGCTCCACTGCTTCATTGTATGGCTGAATATCTTTAGTTGATTTCCGCTGTTCCAGTGCGTACACCATGCCCTCTGCGATGTCTTCGATTTGTTCTATCTGGTTAAATAACTGATGATAGGCCTTGCCAATTTTTGAATTGCTTGCTGTTTGCTCCATTTTTAGCGGCTCGATCTGCCCTATTTCCTTCAACAAACCCTTTGATTTTCTTAATTTAACCGGGTCAAAATCGGTTTCGCGAAGCTGGTATTGCAGCCAATCAATCGCTACAAATTCATTGTAAACCGACAAATAATGATGAAGTGACTGCATCTCTTTAATGATCGGCTGCTCGGTTTCCTGCTTCCATCCCTCTATCTGTTTTTGCAAATGGTCATCCGTAACATTTCGCTTTAATCGATAAAAAATCAACATGCTGTATAATATGGCCAGGCTGTCCTTGTCCGCTTCAATGGATTCTTGCTCTAATGTATCCAATATTCGCAAAATCTCAATTTCTGTGAAAGGTGGAATGTCGTCCAGCGAGTTCCATTGGAAGATCTTCGCTTTGATTTGTTCCCATCTTTGTAATGTCATAAACATCCCCCTCCTATTTAACGCTTATCCTCTGTTAAGCTCATTAATTCTTCTTCCATTTGTTCATAGGTCAACGGTCCATTTATTCGTTTCATGATCTGCTGGTCCTCGGTACGAATGATAAATGAAGTAGGCATGTTGATGATCGAATAGAGATCGTATATCTCACTTTCCTCATCTAATAAAATCGGGTATTCTAAGTCAAGATCATGAACAAAGTTATCTACTTTATTCCGAGAGCGTTCGACATCGGTTACGTTAACAGCAAGGACTTGTATCTTATCTTGATGGTTGTCTTGAAATTTTTGGAGATCTGGCATCTCATCCACACAAGGCGGACACCATGTCGCCCAGAAGTTTAAAAAAATAAAGTCTTGTTCCTGATCAAACGCCTCTAACTGATCTCCTGATAAGGTCTCTAAAGAAAAGGCAGGTGCCGTCCCCCCTTCTTGCAATTGCGATACATTAGGAGCCGTAATCGTCACTCCTTCGGCAGAGGTATCCCCTGTCACATCTACAATATTTGGGTCTTGCTCTTCTAGGTTAAATAAATCATTGGCATTCATCACTAACACGACAACGATTAAACTCACAAGAATACCAACGGAAAGGATATTTTTCCACATGCTGCTTCACCTACTACATTAGAAAATGATTACATTAAACCTTATTATAACGAATTTCAGGACAAGCGTCTAACAATCAATTTTATTAGTTTACATAATAATGTTATAGTAAATAAAAAAGTTTGTAGCCAAATACGCGGACATATTCAACCACACTCGTATTACCTTCTGTCATCTTTTTAACTTATTACAATAAAATACAGATGAGTCCTTTATTGCTAATCAAAAAGAGCTACTGACTGTCAGTTCATTTAAGATCAAAATCGTTCCACTCCTATAATATCAAGAATAATACTTTCTTCTTTTAAGAAAAATCGGAAAAAATTCGCCCGGTCCTTTACGAATAACTAAAAGTAGCCACTGAACTGCCGATAAGATAGATTATGTAAAGTAGTTTGCTTTTCTTTAGTGGTGAGTTTGCCCGTTTTTTTATGCTAGGCGAGCGCTCCGGGAATATGCTGCGCTTTTACCCACAGGGCATAAGTCAACAAGCGACTCGAGTAAAGAACACTCTCGCCGTGTTTCCTATACCGTGGGGCCGGCTTCAGCTAATTTGCAAAAGAAGAGCACTTTTACAAGTGGATCTTCAGCTCGTCCTGCGATGCACAGGACGTGCAAGTGCAGGCGTTGCAACAGGACGTTGCGATTTTAGCCTGTAAACCATTTTCCAGTCTACACCTATTTCCTCCGCTAGATTGAAGTACAACAATAGTTATCACTGCAAGGAGAAAGCGTTCTAGGTACCTAGATACTGTTGTAGCAAAAGGGAAAAATCGTCAACGGATTCTTCGGCTGCGTAATGGATCATGGTACAAATATAAAAGTCATAACATAGGATCAAGCCGTTCTCAGAAAAAGGTTATGCGGTTTGCTTATTGGCAGAAATATAGTGTCTGGAACACTTCATCTCATCCTAACAGTCATTCGATTGTAGTGCTACTACCCAGCGGAACCTATTTCCGGAGCGTTTCCTAGCACATAAAAACGTTCAACATGATCACTTGGAATAGCCTTTTACTTAACATCATCTATCTTATCGGTACCACCATTCGTTCAAGATCAAAATCGGTCCACATCCTTTCATACTCAGAATTCGTAGAGTAGGAGAGCGCCTTTCCGGTTGGATTGTGCCTCTCTCCCCTCGTTGAACCGTGCGAGCGGAACTACCGCACACGGCTCTCCTCCATCTTCCTTCACAAAATATAGCTAATTTATTTTCTCAACTCATAGATATTTACCTTTACTTTTGGCTTCGGGATGGGAAATCTTCTTAGAAACAACTGGAACTTCTCCCAGTCGAAGGACTTCCGCTGGCTCCTTCTGTTGAACCATTTAAACACTATTCGTTTGATCTGGTATCGAAACTCTTCCACGGCGCGACTGTTATCTGTGATACAATAGTAGTTATAGTATCCTCTCATGGCTCGTTGTACTTTGTCCATGATGACACCACTTCCTTGGTTGCGTATCGATCGTAACCATTGATTACACTGCTTGAGTTTTGCCTGCATTTTCTTCCGGGAAGTCTTTCGTTTCACCCGAAACTTTCCTTGCTGGCTCTTGCTACAGTAGTGTGTAAAGCCTAGAAAATCAAACGTATCTGGTTTCTTCTTCCCTTTTCGCTTGCTGTTCTCCTCGGCATATCGCCCGAAAGCCAGCACCTTTGTCTTTTCTTCCGACATTTCCAGGTGGAAGGTGTCTAATCTTTCTTTCAGTTCCCGATAGAAACGATCGGCTTCCGCTTTGTAAGAGAAACAACACACAAGATCATCCGCATAGCGCACGATATATGCTTTCCCCTTATATTGTTTTCGGATCCTTTTCTCAAACCAGAGATCCAATACATAATGAAGGTATATATTCCCTAATATGGGGGATATAAGTCCACCTTGAGGAGTGCCTCGATCGGTAGGTAACTTGCTTCCTTGTTCCATATATCCTGCTTTGAGAAATCTACCAATCAAGCGCAATAGACTTGGATCGGCTATCCGATGTTCTAGAAACTTCATGAGCCATGTATGATCCACATGGTCAAAGAATCCCTTAATATCTGCGTCCACGATGTAGTTCGTATACCGTTTCTCGATATAGACATTAAGCACCTTCAGGGCGTCATGACCGTTCCGATGAGGACGAAAACCAAAAGAGCTCGCTAAGAAATCTTGTTCATAGATAGCGGTTAAGATCTTGGCGATTCCTCTTTGTACGATTTTGTCTTCGTACGCTGGAATGCCCAATGGTCTTTTCTTCTTGCTATCGCTTTTCTCGATATACGTACGCTTGACGGGCTGTGGTCGATACTTCTTCCCTTTCATGCGTTGGACGAGGTCCACCAGATTGTCATGCAGATTTTCTTCATATAATTGTTTGGTTACCTGATCGATACCCGTTGCTTTGTTTGCCGCTAGTTCTCGATGACATGCCTTTAGTGCCTCCACGTTGAGTAGGTGGGCGAGCGATGTAAAGGTCATCTTTTGATTCGATTTTGCTAATTCTGCTATCCTTACCAGTTTTGTGTGCATGATATATATCCTCCTACCTCTGCGTGTAGATCATGTGTCTCCTCTAAGGACGAAAACGGAGGGATCGACCTTCACTCCATCCGCGTTACCCGATATTCTCACTACTATGTCGATCCTCCGACTTCCTGTTCCGCATTTGATGTCCTCACTTTCTTATCGCTTGTTCATCATACTCTCCTTATGTGGAAAGACGGAACAGGACCTCCCGAGTTGCCATCACCTAACCATATCCAGCGTGCCCCGGTCTCGGACCCCGGGGAAATCGTCTTCTCCTTGCCATTTGTCGGCGAAGACCATGTTGCTTTCTGAGAGCATAAACTCATCAGCTTTCCCATTTCTAAGTTTTCGGGGCTCTATTCCTTCAACCATTTGGCTTGCGGCCCACTGTCTTGCTGTCTACGCTTAAAGATTGCAGTTACCTGCCATCCTCCAAGACTCGCTACGGATGAGTGGCTAGCTCTTTTCCCGACGGGATTCCCACCCGCTATAGGTGATGACCTATGCTCGGACGCTCTAAGCTTTCTTACCTTTGCACAAAAAAAGAGACCGGGGATCCCAGTCTCTTTCCATTGTTTATGCTAGTTTATTTCGTAATACCATTTGCAGGATTCCACCATGTCGATAATAATCTACTTCCACATCACTATCAAAACGAGCAATCACTTCAAATTCTGTGGTTTTTCCGTCTTCATCGGTAGCAATCACTTTTACAAGATCACGTGGTTGAACTGTTTCATCCACTTGCACCTCAAATGTCTCTTTACCTGTCAACCCAAGAGAATCAGGACTGTCTCCATCTTGGAATTGCAATGGCAGCACGCCCATCATAACAAGGTTAGAACGGTGAATTCGCTCAAAACTTTGTGCAATAACCGTTTTGATTCCAAGTAGATTGGTCCCTTTAGCAGCCCAGTCACGCGAGCTTCCCATACCATAATCGTTACCTGCTAATACGACAAGACCTGTATTATCTTGTTGATATTTCATCGCTGCATCATAAATCGGCATCACGTCACCCGTTGGCCAATAGGTAGTAAAACCACCTTCTGTCCCAGGTGCTAATTGGTTTTTAATACGAATATTAGCGAATGTACCGCGCATCATAACCTCATGATTTCCACGACGAGAACCGTAAGAGTTAAAATAACGTGGAGATACATCCTTTGCTTGTAAATATTGTCCTGCTGGCATATCTTTGGCAATCGCACCTGCTGGTGAGATATGGTCTGTTGTGACGGAATCACCAAATTTACCAACAACACGCATATTAGAAAGTGTTTCTACCTTACCTGGTTCCTTAGCAAGGTTTTCAAAGAACGGCGGGTTTTGAATATAAGTGGAGTCTTCATTCCAAGTATACAATGGCTCGTCCGTTGTTTCAATTTGATTCCATTTTTCATTAGAGTTAAATACATTCTCGTACTCTCTGCGGAAGATTTCAGGTGTTACTACTTGTGCCACCTCTTGACGAACTTCTTCCATTGAAGGCCAAATATCATCAAAAAATACGTCATTACCCTCTTGATCTTGACCAATCGGATCATTTTTCAAGTCGATATCCACCGTCCCAGCTAGTGCGTAGGCAACGACTAACGGCGGAGAAGCCAAGTAGTTCGCTTTAACAAGCGGATGGATACGACCTTCAAAGTTACGGTTACCAGACAATACAGAAGCAACCGTCAGATCATTGTCGGCAATTCCTTTTTCGATTTCTTCACGTAACGGACCAGAGTTACCGATACATGTCGTACATCCATAGCCTACAAGGTTAAAGCCTAATTGATCTAGATAAGGCGTAAGCCCAGCGTCTTCTAAATACCCTGTTACTACTTTAGAACCTGGTGCCAAAGATGTTTTGACATAATCAGGCACAGACAATCCTTTCTCCACTGCCTTCTTCGCTAGTAAACCAGCCCCTAGCATCACATATGGGTTGGATGTATTCGTACAAGAAGTAATAGCAGCAATAGCTACAGCACCGGTTTTCATCACTGATTTTTTTCCGTTTGGATGATCAATTTCTACCATTTTATCAAATTCATCCTTATCTAATCCAAAACCTTGATTGCCAGCCGGAGCAGTGATTGCTTGATTAAATGAATTCTGCATCGCGGATAAGGGAATTAAGTCTTGTGGACGTTTTGGTCCAGAAAGGTTAGGTTCTAATTCGGATAAATTAATTTCTACTAATTCGGTGAAATCGGCATCTGGCTGATCAGGAGAATACCATAAGCTGTTTTCTTTACAATATTTCTCCACTAAATCAATTTGCTCTTCACTTCGGCCGGTAAGACGAAGATAGTTTAATGCCTCTTGATCTACGGGGAAGAAACCACATGTTGCACCATATTCCGGCGCCATGTTAGAAATAGTTGCACGGTCAGCAAGCGGCATATCTTGAAGCCCCGGTCCAAAGAATTCTACAAACTTGCCTACTACTTTCTTTTCACGAAGCACTTGGGTAACCTTAAGGGCTAAGTCTGTTGCCGTAGTTCCATTTGGAAAACTTCCTGTGAATTTAACACCAATTACTTCTGGAGCAGGAAAATAAGAAGGTTGTCCAAGCATACCTGCTTCTGCTTCAATACCACCAACACCCCAGCCAAGAACACCTAGACCATTGATCATGGTAGTATGGGAATCCGTTCCCACTAAGGTGTCAGGAAATGTATCAATCTCGCCATCTTGGTTCTCTATGGCATGTACCACATTAGCAATATATTCTAGATTGACTTGGTGCACAATACCAGTTGCTGGTGGTACCGCGCGGTAGTTATCAAATGCTTTCTGTGCCCAATTTAAGAATTCGTAACGCTCGGCGTTTCGTTCAAATTCAAGTTCCATGTTTGCTTGTAATGCATTCGTTGTACCATACTCATCCACTTGTACAGAGTGGTCAATAACTAGATCGACGGGTACTTCTGGGTTAATACTGTCAGGTGAGCCACCCATATCGACCATCGCTTTACGTAAAGAAGCCAAGTCAACTACTGCTGGAACACCAGTGAAATCCTGCAAAATAACGCGAGATGGTTTGAATGGCACATCCTCCCCTTTCTCTTTTCCCCAGTTAGCTAAACTTTTGATATGTCCATCTTGTATGACACGTCCATCCTGTTGTCGAATTAATGATTCCAATAACACACGAATGGAAAAAGGTAAACGGTCAATGTTACCGACACCTGCTTCTTCTAAAGCTTTTAATTGATAATAGTTATACGTTTTTCCGTTCAATTCAAATTGCTTTTTTGTTTGAAATGAATTTTGATTACTCATTCAGTCAATTACCCCCTTGACAAAAAATTGGAGTGAAAAACTCTCATTCTCCTACACTACTATATTATCATATAGCCCATACCCCTATTATTTTATCTGAAATCGGTTTATAAGTAAATTGATTCACCGCAAAAAGTCGAAATTAATCTATATATAAATAAAAATGATAGCCATCTAATGAACTTCAAACGGCAAATGAATATGGAACGTACTACCATTCCCGACCTCCGAATCAATTTCCAGCTTCCCTTGATGATTCGTGATAATTTGATTACAAATCATAAGCCCAAGTCCGGTTCCATTCTTCTTTGTCGTAAAAAACGGCTCCTTGAGTTTATCGATCAAATGCGCAGGAATACCAGGCCCTTGATCCTGAATGGAAATGACACAACCACTTTCCTTTCGATTAATGACAATATGGATCAATCCCCCTTCTTCCATTTCTTCGATCGCATTTTTGATTAAATTAATAAACACTTGTTTCATCTGTGAACAGTCACAAGTAACAAGTACATCTTCATCTGTCTCCAAGACAATATCAATATTATATAGATTGGCTTCTGTATATAGTAGGGTGATTACGTCTCGGAGCATTTTATTAATACTCTCCTGATTCCTGTCATTGGTCATGGGTTTTGATAAAAATAACAATTCGGAAGTTATTGCAATAATTTTATCAATTTCATCCATCATGATGGTGTAATATTCTTCTTTGTTCGAAATGCCATTTTGTAATAATTGCATAAATCCTTTCAAAGAAGTAAGTGGATTTCTGATTTCATGTGCTATCCCTGCGGCCAATTGACCCGTAATCGACATCTTTTCTGATCGAATCAACACTTCCTCGGCCTGCTTTTGATCGGTTGTGTCTTTTAATAACGACATGACCTTTCGCTCTCCATTCCAATAGAAAGCATAAAGCATTGCCTCAAAAATCATATATCTGCCCAAATGATTGCGGAGATGAAGAAAGGATTTCTCCCCATGCTCAAGTGACCTATCGATATCGAAGTTCCTTAGTAAAAACAGCTTGTCTTCATGCATGAGGTATCGGAATATGGACCTTCCCATTACCTCTTGTTTTGCAAAGCCCAACACCCTTTGGACAGACTCTGAGACATATTCGATCTTCCCTAAATGATCACTTATACATATAATATCAAACCCATGTCTTTCGATCTGCTGTCTCATTTGTTTCGGAATTGTTACTAATGAAAATTCACTGTCTGTAACTCTACCAGTACTTATCTCTGTGATTCGATCTCCATCATAAAGCAAACACTTCCCCTCCAATTCCAGCTAAGTAAATTATTTTCTTGAAGTGCGCAAACATGCTATAATATCAACGACTTGATATATTGTATGAGAAATATGGATTTTAATGACTGAATTTAAGATTCATTGTTATATTACTATACTTTCAGAAAAAATAAAATAATCATTTCCAATAGTTAGCAAAAAAACCGCTAACATGCTCGTTTTTTTTAAAAAAATATCGAAGGCAGGTGATCGAATTGAGTTTTACATTTATGTTATTTATCGTGATATGGACCTTCATACTGCTAGGTTTAATGTCGATAGGCGGTTTCTTTATGTTCCGTAAATTTCTAAAAAGGTTACCTAAACAAGACGGGAAATCTGATTTGGATTGGGAAAATTATTATATCCAAGAAACAAAACACTTATGGCAGGACAAAGAAAAAAACCTTCTAGAAGAGTTAGTCAGCCCCGTCCCTGAATTGTTCCGTGACGTAGCTCGAGAGAAAATTGCCGGCAAGATCGGTGAACTAACCTTGCGCAAAAAGGAATCGTACGTTACACAGGATACCTTAATTCAAGGGTACATTATGGCCACTCCAAAACGTGACCATAAATTCTTAAGAAAAAAATTGCAGGAAAAAGAGATTGATCTTGCATCCTATGAGCACTATTTTCAATACTCCCCTGATGACTATAAGAACAAAAAATACGCAGCAAAAACACGGAAATAATATGTCGTGTCCTCGCTGCGTATTATATTTTTATGCTCTGTCCTGTGATATAGTTAACACAATCGTCATGGTGACACCAATAACGGTTAAATAAACACCTAAATCAAAGAATAGTGCCGTTGCTAATTCCATCTCACCAAAAATAGGAAAGTGAAAATAATCAAAGGTTTGACTTAAAAAAGGCTCTCCAAATGCAAACGATCCCACACCTGTGCCGATAGCAATTAGTAAGCCAATGACAATCAATGTTTGGTAATTAATTGGCAGTACTTTATTTATAATTGCTTCTCCATATGCCATATACATTAATACGATAGCTGCCGCTGTCATCAGTCCGCCGACAAAACCTCCGCCTGGCGCATTATGTCCGGCAAAAAACAAATAAATAGCAAAGCCGAATTGAATGAAGGCAATAAAGACAGTGGCTGTTTTTAAGATTAAGTTATTCTTTTCCACCAAATAAAACTCCCCCTAACACAAATATTTCTTTTGTCTAAAACCCTCGGAAATTAAAGAATGTGGCTAAATAGGAGGTTAAATCTGTCATCCAGTCGAAAAACAGAAAGAACCCCATAAAGATCATCACATAACCGCCTATCTTCACTAATCTTGGAGCATTACGCTTTATCCATTTCATTTTACCAATAAAAAATGCCAAAATAAAGAACGGAATTGAAAAACCTAGAGAATAGGAGGTCATCAATATAATACCCATTTCCGTATTAGTTGCTGCCAAGGACATTACCGCCAAAAGGATGGGACCTGTACATGGTGTCCAGCCCAAAGAAAAAGCCATTCCCACTAGAAACGTGCCGAGGAAACCCGCTGGTTTATTCTTAAAACGAATCTTTTTCTCTTTCATCAGAAAATCGAATTTAAGCGCCCCAATGATGACGAGCCCAAAAAAGATAATGATAATTGCTCCAACTTGTCTAATTAAAGTATCATATTGATTAAGAAAACCACCTAAAAAGCTGGTACCAAACCCTAGCAAAACAAAAATGCTAGAAAATCCCAACAGGAAAAACAACGTATGTAGAATACTTTTATAATTGAACATGGCGTTGTCTTCTTTAATATCACTGACACTCATACCCGTAATATAGGACAAAAAAGCTGGATAAAGCGGAAGTACACATGGTGAAATAAAGGATAGAAACCCTGCCCCAAATGCAATAAATAGATTGACTTCTGTCAAAATTCGTCACCTCAAACAAACGATAAGGTATCGTTATATATCATTACTATACCCTATCATAAGACCGATAGAAAAAATAAGCAAGTATTCTAATCTGACCATTTTGTTACGTTTTTGTCATCTTCTCTTTTGGAACAATCATGGGCATGATATTTTTCCTTAAGTGGTTAGTCTGACCTTTTTCCGTACAAAGGGTCCCCTATCACCTCGAGCAAGTAAAGCCCGTCAAAATAATTCGACAGCCTTATTTATAGCCGCGAAACTTTTTTCTGTGCTTTACTAATATCAACGTTCATATTCACCATAATGCAAGCGGTTGCTTCTTGTTAGGTTCGGGAAAGACGGTATCTATTTGTTTAAGATCTTGTGCTGTTAATTGGATGTCCGCTGCCTTGACATTATGGAACACGTGAGTAGGGTTGCTGGATTGCGGTATAGCGATGGTTTCTCCATTGCGGATAGTCCAGGCTAATAAAATTTGAAAAATATCTGCTTGATGCTTTTTAGCTATTTCTTTTAAAACACGTTGCTCGGTCAATCTTGTACCGGAGCTATCATGACGATCAACCGGTGCATAAGCAATCACCGGTATTCTCTGTTTACTCATGAACGGTACTAAATCATATTCAATCCCTCGATCTGCCAAATTATAACGTACCTGGTTGGCAGCACAATTCCCCCCTTCTGGAAAGGTCCATATTTGTTCCATATCGGCTGTATCCAAATTAGAAACACCCCATGCTTTGATTTTGCCTTGGTTTTTGGCTTTTTCTAACGCCTCTACAGTCTCTTGAAGCGGGATGTTACCCTGCCAATGAAGTAAATATAGATCCAAATAATCCACCTTCAATCTTTTTAAACTATGATCAAGACTAATTGGCAATTGCTGCTTAGAAGCGTTGGAAGGCAGTACCTTGGAAATCAGAAACAAATCATCCCGCTGTTGAAGATATGGTTGGATAGCTTGTGCTACCAATTGCTCGGAATTCCCGTTTCCATACATTTCAGCTGTGTCAATAACCTGCACGCCGTTATCTATTCCAGTTTGTATGGCTTTCACTTCTTGTTCTCGTTTATTTGGTTTGTCTCCCATGTTCAAAGTGCCTAAACCTATTGGGAATACTTCTCTATCAGCTATTTTTACTTTTTTCATCTGTTTTCTCCTCCTAGCTGCAGTATAATATAAAAAAATCAGTCAACAGTTATGCAAATGCTGATTTCATCATTGAGATTATGCTCATTTGCATACATTGTATCATCAGTGGACCAAATGATCCATTGAGGATTGCGGTTAGATAGGCGAGTTATCCATTAGTATCGCCCCATCTAAGTTCCCACTTAAAACGTTCCCACCTAATGAACCAAGATCTTGTGCTATTTCACGTTAAAATACGTCTTCTGCAATAGCCAAACATCTTTTGATACTCATTATTTAATCCCCTTTCGTTCCTAGTGTAATTTAAATATACCAAGACGTTATAGTTAGACGGAGATAAGATAACCTTTAGTAGGTTAGAGCCTTACCTTGCAGTAGTGGAACTTATTTCTAGAGCACTTCCTAATATAGACAAACCATCAACTTTACGACATGGAATTGATAAATCTGCTATTTAATATCATACAAAACTTATCTGTATGTCAATTAGTTTGACGTCATAGGCTTCTTTTCTTACAATAAAAAAGCCACTCTCCTGTTTAATTTTTTATACAGGAAAGTGACTTTTTAGAAAATTAACCACGTAATTTTTTATCGGCTGTAGAAGCCTAATCCATCAGCATTTATAATCAAAAATAGGTTATTTTTTATCCATTTGATTATTCATAGAACGCATCATTTGTTTTATCTTTTTCTGACTTGGTTTTTGTCCCATTTGCATCATCAAAGTACGCAACATTTGTTCATTAATTGGTGGATTTTTCTTTAGATAGTTCATCATATACTTTCTCGCAATAAAGAAGCCCAGCGCAACACCTGCTAGAAGAGCGACAACGATTAGTATAATCCAGATAAAAGTGCTCATTCCCTCGTTCCTCCTTCAAACTGTCTCTTATACAGTATAGTAAAAATTAACTTATAATACAAGCACTTGTTTTATGAACCAGAGCTGTAGGTCATCATGATATAAGTTTTTCCAACATACGTACATTACTTATGCATTTTTTTTAAGATGAGCAACAAACAACGAGAATACTTTAAGGCATTATAAAGTGAAAAAATGGGACGAGGAATACCTCGTCCCATTTTTTAGAATAATTCATTTACATGATTCACTACATTTTCCACGGTAAAGCCATATTCTTCAATAATTTTATCGCCTTTAGCAGAAGCACCAAAGCGATCGATGGAAATAATTTTACCTTCGATGCCTACGTAACGCTCCCAGCCTAGGGAAGCAGCCATTTCAATCGCAACACGTTTGCTTACAGCTTTCGGCAGTACTGCTTCTTTATATGCTGCATCTTGGGCATCAAAACGGTCCCATGAAGGAATGCTTACTACACTAACATCTTTTCCTTCTGCTTTTAATTGCGCCTGTGCTTTCACTGCCAGCTGAACCTCTGATCCAGTTGCTACAAGAATGGCATCTGGTGTTTCTTTAGATGCAGGACTGACTACATACCCACCTTTTTTCACACCTTCATATGCATGTTCTGCTGTACCTTCCAACGTTGGTAAGCCTTGTCGTGTGAGTACAAGAGCAGTTGGTTGATCTGTCGATTCAAGAGCTAAACGCCATGCGGCTTGTACTTCATTACCATCTGCTGGACGAATAACAGACAAGTTTGGCATACCTCTAAATGCAGCTAACTGTTCCACTGGTTCATGTGTTGGTCCATCCTCACCAACAGCGATGGAATCGTGTGTTAATACATAAGTGACAGGGAGATTTTGTATCGCTGCCAATCTGACAGCAGGTCGTAAATAATCACTGAACACAAAGAATGTACCACCAAATACTTTTAATCCACCATGTAATGCCATACCATTTAGAGCGGCAGCCATAGCAAATTCACGTACTCCAAACCAAATATTTCGGTTTGCAGGTTCATTTGCAGAGAAGTCTCCATCATTGTTTAGATTAGTTTTATTGGAACCTGCCAAATCTGCACTACCACCAAACAACGTTGGCACTGCTTCGGCAATTGCATTTAATACCTCGCCAGAAGTAGCACGAGTAGCAGCTTCATCTTTACCTGCTTCATATACTGGTAAGTTCTTATCCCAATCTTTTGGAAGTTCTTTATTTATCGCCGTTTCAAGTTCTTTTCCTAGTTCCGGATACGCCTTTTTATAGTCTTCCAATAATTGATTCCACTCTTGTTCCTTGGTTTGACCGTCTTCAACAATTTTTGTATGGAAGTCTTGATAAACCTCTTCAGGTACATGGAAGTCTTCATAATCCCAGTTGTAAAACTCTTTTGTTAATTTAACTTCATCGGCCCCCAATGCTGCACCATGTGAAGCGGCAGAAGCAGACTTGTTCGGCGAACCATAACCAATAATCGTTTTAACTTCAATAAGTGTTGGTTGATCCGTGTTTGTTTTCGCTTTTTCAATCGCATCAGAAATAGCCTGTGTATCGTTGCCATCTTCTACACGAAGAACCTGCCAGCCATAAGCCTCAAAACGTCCGGGAACATTTTCGGAAAATGCCTTGTTTAACTCTCCATCCAACGAAATATCGTTAGAATCATATAAAGCGATCAACTTACCTAATTGAAGATGCCCGGCTAAGGAAGAAGCCTCATGAGATATACCTTCCATTAAGTCACCATCACTTACTATGGCAAAAGTGTAATGATCCACAACTGGGTAATCCGGCTTATTATACATGCCTGCTAAATGTTTTTCTGCCATTGCCATACCGACACTCATAGCAATACCTTGACCTAGAGGTCCTGTGGTAGCTTCTACCCCATCTGTATGATGAACTTCTGGGTGACCAGGTGTTCTTGAATCCCACTGACGAAATCCTTTCAAGTCATCAATTGTTACATCAAAACCAGATAGATGTAAAAGGCTGTACAATAACATAGAACCATGACCCGCAGAAAGTACAAAACGGTCTCTATTAAACCATTGGGAGTTCTTCGGATTAATGTTCATATATTCGGTCCAAAGTTTGTAAGCCATTGGCGCAGCCCCCATTGGCAAGCCTGGGTGGCCTGAATTAGCATTCTCAATTGCATCTATCGCCAATGTTCTTATCGTGTTAATCGACAATTGTTCTGTTTGGTTTGACATCATTTTTCTCCTTTCGATATTCAAATATGTACGCACATCTATAATCCTATAACGAAATGGCATGAATGACAAGTAAATCAGTCAATTTTCTTCTTAATTCTCCGTTCTTACAACAAAAAACTGCACCGGAGAATGGCTTGGCAGATCATTTGTCTTTTCCAAGCTGTTTTCTGCATGCAGTGTAGCGGGTTATGAAAAAGCAAACGAACAACAAGAACTAGGGAATGAAGTTGTTCGTGCACGATCGTCGCTTATTTCTGTTTCCTTTGGAATTTCCTGAGCTTTTCAGGTGTGACGTCATTCCCGTTTGGATCAACGACAGTCATCCCTTTCATATGATTTTTAAATGATTTTCGTACATTTTTAAGGTAGGCTTGTCTTAATTCAGCTTGTTCCTGTTTTTCTTCTTCACTTAATTCCGTTTTTTTTGCTTTATTAGCAAGCTCATTTATTCTAGCAATTTTTTCTTCAGATAACATCCAGACTTCACCTCACTTACTTTTGACAGTTATTCAATATCTTTATCCTGTCCATCCTGTTTCCATTTTAATCTGGATGTTTTGAGTTTTCAAGTGTTTGATATTCTTGATATCTTCGGTGAACGGTTGCCTTCGACACATCGTATCCCATCCCTCTTAAGATAGAAGCAATTTCACGAAAGGTCAATTTCTTTTCTCTTAAACGGAGCACCTCATCTATTGGGAACTCAATCCGTTCTCTTCCCTGGGCTTGCGTGAGATTAGATAAGTTTTGTGCCGGATTATATCCATTTTGGATAGCCTTATTCATCCCTCTTTTGATTTTGGCATTATGCAATTTCCGTTGATATTCTTCAACGATAGAGACAATTTGCAGCACCATAGAATCTCCCTCTGATAATTGGAGTTCGCCGTGATGCGACAAAGAATAGATCGTTACATTTAATTTGGTTAACTGATGTAATAAAGCGATCTTAGTATTCCCTCTTCCAAGTCTTGTTTCATCCTGAATTAACAGGGTGTCTGCCTGACCATTTTGAAAGACAGACAGCATTGCAAATACGCCTTCGCGTTCAATATCATATCCGCTCTGTTTTTCCTTGATTGTTCGGTAAATAGAAATATGGTGATTGACTGCAAACTCTTCTAGTTCTTCTTGTTGTCGTTGAATGGAGCTTTCTTGCGTCTCTTTCTCCGTACTGACTCGGCAATATATAATGGCTGTTCTCATATTGATTCCCCATCTTAGATATTATTTACTGCTGCAATATAGAAAAAAATAATAGCAAAAACAAAAGATAATAAATAAAAGAAATCCACTTTTGTCATATTCTTTAGCATGTTATTTCCCTCCTTAGAACTTTTGTTCGTAATTTCATTATACAGGAACAAACGTTCATGTCAACACTTTTTTCGAACGAATGTTTGTCAGATTTATTTTCCTGTGTTATACTATGATTATTAAATATTACGTCTATGGGGTGAAAGTTATGACAAACCTATCAAAGCGGCAAGAAGATATTCTGGAATATATAAAAGAGCAAGTGGAATTAAAAGGTTATCCGCCTTCTGTGAGAGAAATTGGGGAAGCAGTAGGATTAGCATCGAGTTCTACAGTACATGGACACTTAGCAAGATTGGAGAAGAAGGGCTATATAAGGCGTGATCCTACTAAGCCAAGAGCCATTGAAATACTACAGCAGGAAGGTGAATGGGATGTTCCTAAAATGGAACCCACCTTTGCACCTGTCATTGGGAAAGTTACGGCTGGGCTGCCTATTACTGCAGTAGAGAATATCGAAGAGTATATTCCAATACCACAAAGTGATCTGCAAGGAAATTCCACATTATTTGTGTTAATAATTGAAGGGGACAGTATGATCGAAGCAGGGATTTTAAATGGGGACAAGGTCATTGTCAAACAACAAAACACTGCAGAAAACGGGGATATCATAGTAGCTATGACAGAAGAAACAGAAGCGACTGTCAAACGATTTTTTAAAGAAAAAAATCATATTCGCCTGCAGCCAGAAAACGCTACAATGGAACCTTTAATTTACGATAATGTTTCCATTTTGGGAAAAGTAATCGGCTTATACCGCAGCCTGTAATCCAATCGTCTTATTTGGTGGAGAACTGAATAAGACGATTGTTAACCAAAAAGACCATCTGCAATGACATCCATAAAGTACCTAAGCCGCACAATAAGGAAATCTTGTAAAGAGAGGGTGTTTTGCAGATTGACAGCACCTCTATCCTTTTTAAGAGGTGCTTATCTCGCTATCCGTAAATAATTCCTAGAGAGTATAGAAAAACAACAATAATCGTCACAGGCGCCAACCAGCGAATAACACCAAACCATAATTGAAATACTCCTTCACCGAAGTGATTTCCAAAGAAAAATTCTTGATGTACTAAATCACGATCCATCTTAAACCCAACAAATAAGGCGATAAAAAGACATCCTCCTGGCAACATGATATTACTTACCAGAAAATCGCTGGCATCAAATATGCTTTTTTGAAAAATGATCAAGTCAGCTAACACATTAGAAGACAAGGCAGCAGGGATCCCTGCTATAAAAACGAAAAATCCGGCGATCCATGCAATCGACTTACGTGAAGAAGAGATTTTTTCTGAAATCGCAGAGGTAATAATCTCCAACATGCTGAATGAGGAGGTCAACACAGCAAATAAAAATAATAATAAAAATAAAGTTAAAAACAGCTCTCCAAACAGCATTTGCGAAAAAGCCTCTGGTAAAACAATAAATAATAAACTTGGTCCTTCCGCAGGTTCTAAACCAAAGGCAAAAACAACTGGAAAAATAGCTAAACCAGCTAGAAAGGATACCAGGATGTTCATCATAGATACAGATGTCGCTGAATGACTTAAGCTAATATTTTTTTGTAAATAAGAGCTGTAAGTCACCATCACTGAAATACCAACTGCCAGCGAGAAAAAAGCATGCCCTAAGGCGTTCAATATATTTTCACCATTTAATTTGCTGAAATCCGGCTGTAAAAAGAAACGAATACCTTCCATCGCTCCTTCAAAAGTAAGAGAACGCACAACAATAATGATAAAGAAAATAAATAGAAGCGGCATCAGTATTTTACTGTATCTTTCAATGCCTTGTTTAATGCCCGATGAAATAACAAAGGCGTTCAGAAGAATAAACAACGCCAAACCCGTAATTGTAAGCCATGGGTTTCCTGTAATATCAGCAAATAACTGCCCGTAATCCGCGTTATTGGAAATGACTTTTCCTGGAATAGATAAGACGGTGTATAGCAAAACCCACCCGCCTACTACACCATAAAATGATAATAGGATAAACGCACCGACAACTCCCCAATAACCAATCAGTGATGATAGACTGCCTGGAGCTAACTTTTGATAAGCACTGACCGCTTCTTTTTGTGCACCTCTTCCAATGATAAATTCAGCAATTAATAAGGGTAAACCGATCAAAATGGTGAACAGTATAAAAAGAAAGAAGAACGCACCTCCACCATTCATACCAGTCATGTATGGGAATTTCCATATAGCTCCCAGACCTACGGCTGCACCAGCTGACGAAAGAATGAATCCCATCCTTGTACCCCATTGTTCTCTTTTGGCTTCCATTTATAATCGTTCCTTTCTCTTTGTTGCTATATGATGATAATGAGTTGTTGGGTAATGGCTTATAAAGCATAAACAGTATAACATAATTCAATCACAAAGGATGTAAAAAATAATCTATCCCATTTATACTGCATTATTAAATAGTTCTGAAAGGACATATTGACAATAGGATGGTTGAATTAGACGATATTTATTAGATATATTCAACTCTTTTTCGAAACAGATATATAATTTGAAATGAACCAAAAGGTTGCTATAGACCCACTCAGCCTTCTTTTGTTATACTTATTCTCTATTCCATAAAAGGTAGGAGAATGTTGGGATGAAACGAACTGATAAAATTGCATTTTTGTCTGTGTTAAGTAATTCTTTTGTCGTTGTTTTAAAATTAATCGTCGGGTTGTGGACTGGTTCCATTGCCGTTATTTCAGAGGCTATCCACTCTGCACTAGATTTATTGGCTTCCTTTATTGCATTTATTTCTGTTCGAGTTGCAGGAAAACCAGCTGATAAAGGGCACCCTTTTGGTCATGGTAAGGTAGAAAATATTTCTGGCACTTTAGAAACTCTGCTCATTTTTGTGGCTGGTTTCTGGATTATTTACGAATGTCTCCACAAGCTATTCACACCTGAGCCTGTCAAACTTCCATTCTTAGCGATTGCCATCATGCTTGTAGGTGCGATTCTTAATTTCATTGTATCCAAATTGGTTAAAAAGGAAGGAGAAAGGGTCCATTCCATTGCCATGAAATCCAACGCTTTTCATCTGTTGACGGATGTGTACACCTCTCTCGGCGTAGCAGTTGGATTACTACTTGTCTATCTGACTGGATGGCATTTCCTTGACCCGTTGATTGGAATAGCTTTAGCGATTTATATCATGCTAGAAGCGGTAAAATTAATCAAAGAGGCTTTCCCACCGTTATTAGATGCTAAGCTTTCTCAGCAAGAAGAGAAGGAAATCCTCCAGATTATCCAAATGTTTCATCACGAATATATAGAGATTCATGACTTCAGAACCAGACGGGCTGGAGCAGTGGAATATATTGAATTCCATATGGTCGTTCCTTCTCATGAAACGATTCAGAAAACGCATGACCTGTGTGACCATATAGAATTAAGGATCCGAGAAACATTCGCTAATGCCCATATTTCCATACACGTGGAGCCAGAGAATGAACGTAAAGGAGATCAAAAAAGGGATGTTTTGCATGATGAAGGAGGTGTATAAATAAATACTATCTTAACATGAGAGTATCTCAAAGTCTTGCCCTACCAATATCACGCTTCGTTCTAGCCTACGAGAGGTGCCCCGAAAGCTCCTTGGATTCCTCTCGTCATTACTCTTACTGGTGCGAATGATCTTCAGACATTAAGATCTCGGTCTTCTAAATTTACTTACTAGCAGTAAAATAACTACTATAAAGAAAATCAGACCTGGTATAATGACATACAGGCTTTGTTTTAATTTAATGTTTTTTTCATAATCACTTGCAGCAAACGGTTTTGTCACTTCGATTTCCCCATCTTTTGATGCGATCGTGATCAACTCTGTTTGTACCAAATTATCTTTTTTCTTCAAATCAAGCCATGCCGCATCACTTGCCTGTTCTAGATTTTTTACCACTTTTTTTAAGCCTTCTAATCCAAGATAAGGATGATAAAATGCAGAAATATAGGCTTGTTTATATTTCTGCAATTCTTGCACCTTATGCTGCATATCAACAAAAGATTGCTTGTTCTCTTGTTCAATAAAACCCGCAGTTTCTGGGTATACTGTCATTCCATGCAAAAAAGCAGGGGTTGACTCAAAAATAGGGGCATAATCCCTTTCCCACGTAAAATCTGTCAACTGCAAACGTCCTACATAAGAAGTAAAATGTTCTGATAGGATTTCGTAACCTTGTTGAGACATGGTATAATGAGGGGCTTCCATCGCTAACGGATATAAACCATGGGCTGTCAATTCCTCCACTCCTCGATTAATTGCGTCTTCAATATACCTGCGTTCATATGCCTCGCCCTGTGCAATAAACGATTGATATGCTTCCTCAGATGTAAAATCGTCACGAAATTTAGGTTCTTCCGTTGCTTTTTGATAAATAGGGCGATCATTTTCGACATCCCAAAACTCAAAACCTTCCCCTGTTTCTGAACGGCGATATTGATGCTTGTATCCGTGTAAAATCATACTTGCCCCATTATCCTGCATATATTTTAATGTTTTTACAAGCTTAGGTGAATCTGATAAATGCTTGGTTTGCCCTGCTTCATTTGTATAAACAGGGATGACAGCTACTAAGTAGGGAATATCTTTTGCTTGAAGATACTCTGCTTGTTCTCGCAATAGATCGGCATCTATCATCGGATGAATGTCCTCTAAGCGAAGATATCGAATATGCGCTTCCTTCTTTTCATCAAAGAACGCACGAAAAGCTTCGGTTAAGGCTTCACCGAAAGGGGAAAATAAACTCTGTGCTGCAAAATAATAATCTCCGTTATTCTTAACAATTAAGGGTACCTTATCGTTTCCCTTCAACAGTACTTGTGCCTTCTCTCCTTCTAGTTGATAAACGATATGATCCTCTGATAATGTTTGGCCGATTGGCTCTTGTGTAAATGTTAATTGGTTTACTAGTGTTTCTCCCGTTATGTCCACCCAAGCAAAACGTGGATTGAATTGATCCAGATTATGTCCGATAGCAAAAACAGATCCTTCAAACTGATCAATTATTTCTTTGGCTTGAGCAGATATCTCATTTTTTCCTGCACCAAAATAAATCAAGCGGGAATAATTATGTAGATCCAATGAAGGGAGCTTATCATCCTGGACCAATTGATAGTCACTGGCAAACTGACCAATCAATGTATCCAATACCCTTACTTCTTTGATCTGGCTATCTTCTTCTATCGTATAAATGACTAACACGTTATCTTCTTTTTTCGCAGAAACTTGAGTTGAGGAGATAAAGAGAATACCTATAAACAAGACAAGGCAGCAAAGCATCATACGTTTGTACACGATCATAACCCCTTTTATATTTTATTTATAGACTGATATTTATATAACCTCGCATGCTCACATTGTAGCTTATGTTAATAAATGCATTTAATGAAGCGAATTTAGTTGATTACTAATATCTCCACTTTGCAATCTCGACAAATATATTTTGGTATCCTATTCTCATAAATCGCCAGTGTAATATCATAAAAAGAATGAGAGGTTATATCGTAATTCTGTAGTGCTTGCTGCCATTCATCTTGGTAAAGTAACGTTCCGCCACACTTTGGGCAACTTATCAAATCTTGATCCGACTTTTTCATTTGGTCCACTTCCCCTGTATGATATATATGTATTTTGACAAAAGAGTTGCATTCTTGCAAGTTCCAAGTTAGTAATAAACAATTATATTTAAAAAGAGAGAGGTATTCAAACCTGATTGTGTTTGGTTTACTCACAAATGATTTTTATTTTATTCATGGCATAACTAGAGAGCAAACGAACAAGTCCAGGCTTTTCTGGCCTGGACTTCATTCGCTAGAAAGCACCTGTATTTAATCGATTTTGTAGTTCTTTAACCATTACAGAAGATGGACGACTAATCCTTCCATCAATCGGGGTGCCGAGATATTTTTGCAACGCTTTAATGGTAGTTGGACCTAGTAAACCATCTACTTTAGTTCCAATCTTGCGCTGTAGTGCCTTGACCATTGGACTGCCATCCGTTCCCCAGGTCACCGTGCCATATAATGCCTGGGTCACGACATTAGATAGCTGGTTACTAATCACCCCATCTACCGTAGTGCCCAACGCTTCTTGCAATGCCGTCGTTACTTTATCTCCCCATTTTCCATCAACGGTAAGGTCAGCTCCGGATTTTACTGCTTCTTGGCCAACAATATCCCAACTATAAACCCAACTGTAAATTTCTCGGAGTAATACTTGATTTTTATTAATCTGTTGTACAGTATACGTTTGTCCCTTTACATTTGCCGGTATAGACTGACCAGTTGCATATCTACTGGCCGCATTGGATAAGGTTACCTTGGCTCCTTTTTTTATTTTGGCCGTTTTATTTGTCATCGGGTCCTCTTCTTGCAACGCTGCTAATAGTTCGATATTTTTTATGGCAGAGTAATCATAACCTGTCACCTCGTATTTTTTTGCAAGCACTTTTCTATTTGCTTTGCTGGCATCCATCCCCTTGCTATTCATCCAATCTACGAGTCCTAGCTGACCTTTAGGTGTGGGCGTTGAAAGAGAAACTTCCCCTTTTTCTATCATCACCTTTTCCGATGATTTGTCTAATGTTCCAATAAAATCTAACCAAGTAATACCTTTAGACCCGCTTCGTAAATAATGAGGACAGTCTTTCCAACCAGAAGCTGTTTTATGAGTAATAACATGGGTTAGGGGGATATTATATCTTTTCATTAGATACTTTGTAAGCCTTGAGGTGTTAGCAACTGCTTTTTTAAAATCGCCATCAGCATTGACGCAGATTTCGATACCGATGGAATAATGGTTATACCTACCCCCAGCATGCCAGCAACGATAATGATCTTTAAATGATTGAATCATATCTTTATCGTCAACCTGATAATGCCAAGAAGCCTCACGACTGTTCCCTCGCGATTGTAAATTAGCATGTGCTTGTGCATCAGCCCCCTGTGCTGTATTGCCTGTTTCATGCACGACAATATACCTAATTTCATTGCCTGTTCCATACGTTAACTCATTAGCAATGGATTTATCGACCAATTGCCTTTTCATCGTAATAGTCATCCTAAAACCTCCTTCTTATTATATAAAAAAAGCAGCCAGCCCGATTGGACTAGCTACCTATAAAAAGGATAATTTGGATCCTGCAATCAGAAGGCTGGATTTTTTTATGTGAAAAAAATTTAATACGAGCAAATCGGATGATCACGAGCCAGGAATGTGTTTTTTACCAAAGATGTTTAGTTTTACACTTCATTTTGAACGGAACCTCTTTGTCTTTCATCCAATTTTCGAAATGAATGGTTCTACAATATCAAACAAACAGGTTCTTCCATCATAGGTCTATTTAATTTGGTGATTGAAACCTAGTGTTTTTTGCGGTAAAGTAACCATAGAAGAATTCCTTCTTTTGGTTATTTGGGGCTACATGTAAATGAAATCGATATTGAATATATGGTAGATCCTTTGTCGAACAATTGTACAAGCAGTGTCAATCCGGATAATTGACGCTATAATCTACTAATTCTATAAATTGTGGGTGATTTAATTGTCTAGTAAAATAATAACAATATATGAAATAGTTTTGGCATGTTTAGCACTTCTCTCCGTTATATTCATATGGTCAGAGAATGATTATCGAATGATCTTTGATAGAATTGTGTGGTTTTTACTTTTTGTAGATGTCATAATACGAATCATTATTAGCAAAAATAAATTTCAATATATTTTAAACAATCCCTTTGATATTATTGCTGCGATACCATTAGATGCGATATTTCATTCTGCAAGATTAGTGCGACTCTTTCGAATCATTCGTTTAATTTCTATAGGAACTAAGCATTCAAAGACATTAAAACAGATACTTCAAACAAATGGTCTAAATAAAGTATTTTCTTTATCCATAATCATGCTTTTTTCATCATCGATTCTTGTGACACACTTTGAACCTTCGATCGATTCCTATGCAGATGGCCTCTGGTGGTCCATCGTTACTACAACTACAGTAGGTTACGGTGATATCTCTCCGCAATCCATCATTGGCCGCTTAGTAGCTATATTTTTAATGGTGGTAGGAATAGGTTTGATTGGTATGTTTACTAGCTCATTAACAACTTATTTTATAAATGGCAAAGAGAAAAACAATCCCACCATCGACTTTTTAAAAGCAGAGTTAGATAGATATGATGAACTGAATGACTCAGAAAAAAAGCGAATGGTTCTATTATTGGAAGAGATGAATAAGGAACCGTCTCCACTTGATCAAAAGGAAAACGAAACACCTTCTAATGCGGAAAACACTAGCTAAGTTAGTATTTTCGTTTGTTCTAAAATTTGATGATTAAATATTGAATAAAAACATACGCTTCTGCAACAAAATGAAAATCATGCGATGTTTAAACGCTTAACAATAACTAATTTTAAGCGAATCATTTTTTAGGTATTTCGTGGCATGATCGTGGCGCTCACCTCCCGCTCTCCCCCCCCTCAACCACAAAAAGAAAAACCCCGACACCAACTGTGCCAAGGGTTTCCCTTTATTAGAACGACGACATATATTGTTCTCTTTCCCAAGGGTGAACTTGTGTTCTAAACATATCCCATTCGATTTCTTTGGATTCGATAAAGTGTTCAAAAAGATGCTCGCCAAGTGCTTCGGTGATTATTTCATCTTTCTTCAAGAGATCTAATGCGTTGGCAAGTGTAGCTGGGAGATCGTCAATCCCATTTTCTTCACGTTCTTCTTTATCCATAATATAAATGTTACGGTCAATCGCTTCTGGTGCTTCCAACTTGTTCTTGATCCCATCAAGTCCAGAAGCTAGTAAAACCGATAATGCTAAGTAAGGATTGGCAGCAGGATCCACACTGCGGACTTCCACACGTGTACTTAATCCGCGAGAACTTGGAACACGGATTAGTGGACTGCGGTTAGAACCAGACCACGCTACATAACATGGTGCTTCATATCCAGGAACTAAGCGTTTATAAGAATTAACGGTTGGATTCGTTACAGCCGTGAAAGAAAGCGCATGTTTGATCGTTCCTGCAATAAATTGATAAGCCGTTTCACTTAATTGTAGTGGTCCATTCTCGTCTAAGAATGCATTCGTCTTTCCTTTGAATAAAGACATATTACAATGCATACCAGAACCATTCACTCCGAATAAAGGCTTAGGCATAAATGTTGCGTGCAGACCGTGTTTACGAGCGATCGTCTTGACAACTAATTTGAACGTTTGGATATCGTCAGCATGTTTAACGGCGTCAGAATATTTAAAGTCAATTTCATGTTGGCCAGGAGCCACTTCATGGTGTGAAGCTTCAATTTCAAAGCCCATTTCTTCTAACTCTAACACGATATCTCGACGGCAATTTTCACCCAAGTCGGTTGGTGCAAGGTCAAAATAGCCACCTTTATCATTTAATTCCAATGACGGTTCGCCTTTTTCATCCAGTTTAAATAAGAAAAATTCGGGTTCTGTACCAATATTAAAAGCTGAAAAACCTAATTCTTCTGCTTTTGCTAAGTTTCTTTTTAGATTATATCGTGGACATCCTTCAAATGGCGTACCGTCAGTATTATAGATATCACAAATAAAGCGGGCTACTTTCCCTTTTTCCGATGTCCATGGGAATACAACGAAGGTATCTAAATCTGGATATAGTTTCATATCTGATTCTTCAATGCGGACAAAGCCTTCGATTGAAGAACCGTCAAATACCATCTGATTATCTAGCGCCTTGTCTAATTGACTTAAAGGAATCTCCACGTTTTTGATGGTTCCTAATAAATCAGTAAACTGCAGGCGAATAAATTTTACATTTTCCTCATTAATTCTTTGCTTGATGTCTTCTCTGCTTAATCCCATTTCATTAACTCTCTCCTTTATGTTTTAATGGAAGAACCTTGATAATTCTCCCTGTCTTAACGAAGTTTTACCTGGCTTGTTCGAATCCAGCAACTCTTTTTGCAGCATTTTACGCAAGGCCTTTTCCGAAATTTCATCAGATTTTCGTTTTTCTTCTTTTTTCGAGATCTCTCCCATTTCTAGCACCTGTTTAATTCCTGCAAGATTTAAACCTTTTTCAATCAAGTCCTTAATCTCCAGCAGGCGATCTACGTCATTAAATGAAAATAATCGCTGATTTCCTTCTGTTCGAGATGGATGAATTAACTGATGCTGCTCGTAGTATCGGATTTGTCTTGCGGTTAAGCCAGTTAATGATTTAACAATACCGATAGAAAACAAGGGCATGGTACGTCTATCTATATCACTCATGTTCGTCACCCCTTTCTACTGCTTCCTATAATTATATTATACACGATGTAAGTTTGATGTCAACAGATGTTAAGAAAGTTAACATGATTTTTTACTATGCTAATTCCTTTGCTGCTTGTGTAACTGCAAGCCTTACATGATAGTAGGTGAGTCCGCCTTGCACAAATGCTGTATAAGGTGGTCTGATTGGACCGTCAGCGGTTAATTCCAGGCTTGCTCCTTGTATAAAGGTGCCAGCCGCCATAATTACCTTATCTTGATAACCAGGCATCGGGGCGGGATATGGTAATACATGCGAATTAATCGGTGAATATTTTTGAATAGCCTGGCAAAACGCTATCATTTGTTCTGCCGTGTCAAAGGTGACCGACTGTATCAGATCGGTTCGTTTAACATCGTGACGTGGGTTGGTTCGATAACCTAAGTGTTCTAAATAAGCAGAAGTAAAAATAGCACCTCTTAACGCCTCACTCACCACATGTGGCGCCAGAAATAAACCTTGATACATTTCTTGCAACATACCGATACTTGCACCGATGTCTTTCCCTATACCCGGTGCCGTTAGTCGATTGGCTGCCATTTCAACCAATGTTTGTTTGCCACCAATATAGCCTCCCATTCTTACAATACCACCACCTGGGTTTTTGATCAGAGAACCAGCCATCAAATCTGCTCCTACATCGGTTGGTTCTTGCTGCTCTACGAATTCTCCATAACAATTATCGACAAAGATAATCACCTGTTTAGAAACCGCACGAATATCTTCTATTGCCTTTTTTAGTTCAGCTATAGTAATAGATGGACGGCTGTCATAACCTTTGGAACGTTGAATCGCCACAACCTTTGTCTTCTCACTGATAGCTTCTGTGACAGCGGCAATATCTATTTGACCATGCTTTAAGGCGATATCACGATATCTAATTCCAAAGTCTACAAGAGATCCTGCGACATGCTGATCGTGACCAACAACCTTGTTCAATGTATCGTAAGGTTTACCCGTAATATAGAGCAGCTCATCACCCGGTCGTAACACACCAAATAAAGCAGTACTAATTGCATGCGTACCGGAAGTTAGCTGTGGGCGTACAAGGGCGTCTTCTGTACCAAAAACCGCTGCATAAACGGCCTCTAATTTATCCCGACCATAATCATCATAACCATAACCGGTCGTAGGATTAAAATCACTGTCACTTACTTGGTGCTGTCTAAAAGCATCCAGCACCTTTTGTTGATTGACATATTCATTGTGGTGCACCGCGTCAAACAACGGTTGGATCTGTTTTTCAATTTGTTCTGCGTCTGATAACGCTGTATGCTTACTCGTCATTCTTTCTGTAACTCCTTTATCTCTTTCATAATGGCGTGTTCAGGATCCACAAAACCCTTCAGATAATATCCTGCTAATGCCTCATTATAAGTCTCTTCTGTTAATATACTGTTCTGTCTAATGCGGGCAAGTTTGTCTGCCCGTTGTTCTGGTAAGAATCCGCTATATTCTGCCCAGCCTTCTTTCATCATGTCTTCTACCTTCTGCTTAATCTTTTGAATATCCTGTTCGTCAAAGGCGCTGACTAACAAATATGGATAAGATGAGGGGACAAAAGAAATGGGATCAATCAAATCTTTTTTATTAAAAAGGGTCAATGCAGGCACTTGATCCGCACCTAATTCCGTTAACAAACGGTCGACCGTCTGAGCTTGTTCTTCACGATTGGGTGCATGGACATCCATCACATGCAAGATGAGATCGGCCTCAGTCACTTCCTCTAGTGTCGAACGAAAAGCAGCTACTAATGATGTCGGCAAGTCCTGAATAAAGCCTACCGTGTCGGTTACCACAATCTGCATGTTAGAAGGGAGTACCATTTTTCTGGAAAGTGGATCCAAGGTAGCAAATAACTGATCTTCTTGTAGTGATTCGCTCTTGGTCAGCTGATTAAAAAGTGTGGACTTCCCAGCATTTGTATAGCCAACTACCGCAACCTGGAACAGTTGGTTTCGCCGTCTGTTTTCGCGATATTGCTCTCGCTGATTGACTACTTGTTTCAATCGACGTTTGATATCATCCATACGATTGCGGATATGACGCTGATCGGTTTCCAGTTGCGTTTCACCAGGGCCACGTGTACCGATACCACCTCCCAGTCTGGATAATTGACTGCCTTGGCCATGCAGACGTGGCAGCATATAATCATATTGGGCGAGTTCGACCTGTAGTTTCCCTTCTTTCGTCTGGGCTCTCGAAGCAAAAATATCTAATATGAGTTGACTACGATCAATCACTCTTACCGCTAGATGATCTTGTAGATTTCGTATTTGTGCACCAGATAACTCCTCGTTAGCTATGACCACATCGATAGCTTCTTCCTCGACCAATGCAGTTATTTGCTCCAACTTGCCTTCTCCAATATAATATTTCCGGTGACGGCTTTGTCTTTTTTGTACAACCGTATCCACAACCGTTCCTTGTACGGTAGTAACAAGTGCTTGTAATTCTTCTAATGAATAAAAAAAGGATGCTTCTTCAAGTTTTTGATGCAGTACCGCTAAAAGTAATACACGTTCAATAATGATCACCTGCTTTATTATATTTTTTCCATATAAATAGCGCTATCTAAATAATAGCGCTATTGTTTCCCTTATTCTTTGTCAAGCGTTACATTTTTAGAAGGAACAAATGTAGAAATAGCATGTTTAAAAATTAATTGTTGTTTTCCTTCTGTTTCCAGAAGCACCGTGAAATTATCAAAAGCCTTCACCGTTCCTCGCAGCTGAAAGCCGTTCGTAAGGAATAACGTGGTGAAAATTCGATCTTTTCGAAGTTGATTTAAGTATTGATCTTGAATATTAACTGTTTGGGACATGGTACTACCTCCTATTTTTCTCTATATTTTAATATTCTATGCGAATGAATAGAATCCTTCTATATCCGTCAATATTTTTTGGAAGGCGATATCACTTGTTTCAGGAGTAATGGTATACCAATGTACGGGCATTTTGTTGTTAAACCATGTATATTGTCGTTTGGCGAAGCGCCTGGAATTTTGCTTTAAAGTGGCAATCGCCTCTTCTAAGGAATGTTCCCTTCTGAGATAGGGAAGGAACTCCTTATAACCAATTCCGCGCATGGCTTGTGTATCTGCATAACCTTGTTGATAAAGATTGGTAACCTCATGCAGCAGCCCTTGTTCGATCATTTGATCTACCCGTTGATCAATGCGCTGATATAGTAATTCGCGATCCATATTCAGTCCGATGATATAAAAATCATAGGCGGATTCATGGGTTTGCTTCGCTTGATAGTCGGTCATCGTTCTGCCTGTACGGTCATAGACTTCCAACGCTCGAATCACCCGTCTCTTATTGTTAGGATGGATTTTTTCCGCTTGTAGTGGGTCTACCCTTTTTAGGCGATGATAAACATGGTCTAACCCTTTTTGCTGTATCTCCCGTTCGATAGCTTGCTCATAAGCACTGGAGCGCTGCTGATCAGAAAACTGATAATCGTAAAGTACCGCTTGAATGTACAAACCTGTCCCACCAGCAATAATTGGCAAGTGCTTCCTAGCTGCGATTGCTTGAATTTCGTGCTGCACAAGTGTTTGGAAATTAGCTACGGAAAAATCTTGTTCGGGAGAAAGAATATCAATCATATGGTGTGGAATACCTTGCCTCTCTTGTTCGGTTACCTTTGCAGTTCCGATATCCATTCCTTGATATACCTGCATAGAGTCACCACTAATAATTTCTCCTTGAAACCTTTTCGCTATTTTTATGGATAAATCCGTTTTTCCCACTGCTGTTGGTCCCACAATTACCACTACTTTTTCTTTCAAGCTATCACGAACCTTCTTCAGAGTAATGCGTATATTTGCATACACATCTTTACTTATTTTATCACTATCTTCAGTATACAGGATTACCCGTTAACATTCATCTATTTACATAACCCGCTTGAACATTTTTTCCATTTCGTATTTACTGAACTGGATAATAACGGGACGACCGTGCGGACAAGTGAACGGTTCCTCACACATTCTTAAATCATCTAACAAGCGCTGCATGTCGGTTAAGTTCAAATAATGGTTGGCCTTGATCGATTTTTTACAAGACATTAAGATGGCAGCCTCTTCCCTAAGCTTATGGATATTCACTTGCCTATCTTCCAGTAATTGATCGACCATCTCGCGGACCATCTCGGTTTCTTCACCAGGCGGAAACCATTGCGGATGAGCACGAATTCGATACGTATGCTGACCAAACCCTTCAAAGAATAGCCCCACTTCTTGCAAGGCCTCTTTATATTGCTCAATATAAAGTGCTTCTTGCTGGGTAAACTCAAAAGTGAGCGGAACCATCAAATCTTGCAATTGATTATCGACTTCCCCAATTTTCTCACGATAAAATTCGTATTTGATCCGTTCTTGAGCAGCATGCTGATCGATAATAAACAAACCGCCCTCATTTTGTGCAATAATATAGGTGCCGTGATGCTGGCCGATTGGATACATAATAGGCACACGAGGTTCGGTCTGTTGTGGCGGAACATCCTCTTCGGAAACACGTGGTGGCTCTTCTTCCGTTGAGGCAATGGGTTCCAACTCTGTCTCTGGTTTTTCTATTTCCCATTGTTCTTCTTTGACCATCGTATCGATCGTCTTAACTGGTGGTACCTCTTGCTTTTTGTCATATGTTCCCCATTGCTCATTCGGTTCAAAGTTAAACGTCGGCTGTTCCGTAACCTGCTTTTCTCTTGGTTTTGGTACAGGGGCATCTGGTATTAACGTCTGTTTGTGAAGGGTGTCCTTAATCATTTGTTCTACAGCCTGCGTTAGCTCCTTTTCCTTGCTGAAACGCACTTCCAGTTTTGTCGGATGTACATTGACATCAATTAAATAAGGGTCCATTTCTATGTTTAAAATCACAATCGGTTGCCTGCCAATAGGCAAAAAAGTATGATATCCGTTTGCGATCGCCTTCGCCAAGCCAAAATTCCGGATAAAACGTCCATTGACGATGGTCGTGATATATTGTCGCGAAGCCCGGTTAACCTCTGGTTTGGCAATAAACCCTTTAATGGTATAATCCAATGTTTTCGTCTGTACGGGAATCATCTGTTTAGCCACATTCATACCATAAACGGAAGCCGCAATTTGACGTAAATCACCTTTTCCCATTGTTTGAAATACTCGCTTACCGTTATGGATTAATTCAAAACGGATCGTCGAATGCGCAAAAGCGATTCGGTTGAGGATGTCGGTAATATGTCCCAATTCCGTATGAATGGTTTTCATATATTTCAATCTGGCCGGCGTATTATAAAAAATATCCTGTACGGTAATCTCTGTTCCTTGACGCGCATCGCTTCTCGATTCTTCCGTTAAATGACCACCCTCGATTTTCAGCCTTGTACCTGCCTCTGTACCGGTTGAAGTTTTTAACTCAAGCCTGCTTACAGCTGCGATACTTGCTAAAGCCTCACCTCTAAACCCTAGTGTTTGGATATGAAATAAATCATCCTCATTACTTATCTTACTTGTCGCATGGCGCAAAAAAGCATGTTGGCACTGGTCATGAGGAATACCAGCACCATTATCGGAGACCTTAATCTCCTGCAGGCCTGCCTCTGTAATCTCAACTTTTATCCAGCTGCTGTTAGCATCAATACTATTTTCGACTAACTCCTTTACAACGGAAGCAGGTCGTTCGACTACTTCACCAGCAGCTATCTTATTAGCAAGATAATCTGGCAGCTCTTGAATTTGCATGCATGATCACTCCTTTGTATCCTGCGCTTTCTTTTGAAGCTGGTATAATTGATTGATCGCATCTAACGGTGTCATTTCCAAAATATTCACATCCTGTAACGCTTGTATAATCTCCTTCGTAACAGGACTTGTTTTCTTTTGTGAAGCAGGTGCAGGCTCTGTATCAAAAAACGCCATCTGCTCCATAGTTGCAGTTTGTTTCGTAACGACAGCATTATTGTTCTCCGGACCATTTTCTAATTGTGTTAAAATGACATTTGCACGTTTGATAAGGGAATCTGGCAATCCCGCTAATTGGGCCACATGAATACCGTAACTTTCATCTGCCGCGCCATGATGAATCTGATGAAGAAAGACCACTTTCCCTTCGATTTCCTCTGCGCGTACATGAATATTTTTTAGATGAACCAGCTTCTCTTCCAAGCTTGTTAATTCATGATAATGGGTGGAAAAGAGCGTCTTAGCTTGAATTCGATCGTGAATATGTTCAATAATCGCTTGAGCCAGAGCCATTCCATCATATGTACTTGTACCACGACCGATTTCATCTAATAAAATCAGGCTGCTTGAAGTGGCGTGTTGGATAGCATGATTGGCCTCCAACATCTCTACCATAAATGTACTTTGACCGGAAACAAGGTCATCAGCCGCACCGATTCTGGTAAAAATTTGATCAACAATCGATAAGGTCGCCGATGTGGCGGGTACAAAACAACCAACCTGTGCCATAATAACCGTTAAGGCAAGCTGTCGCATATATGTGCTTTTACCAGACATATTAGGACCGGTAATCAACAATAACTGATTATCTTCTGAGAGCTCAATGGTATTGGGGACAAAGGCTTCGTTTTTCATTACTTTTTCGACTACAGGGTGCCGGCTTTCCTCAATAGTGACAGTATCTGTCGAAAAAGCGGGACGCACATAATTGTTTTGCTCACTCACGGTGGCATAGCTTTGGTAGACATCCACTTCACTTATTACATCGGCAAGTTGTTGTAAGGCCGGGATATACTCCTTCACCTTTTCCCTGATTTCAATAAATAATTGATATTCTAGTTCAACGCTTTTTTCTTCTGCCTCTAAAATCAGTGTTTCTTTCTCTTTTAATTCTTCTGTAATAAAACGTTCGGCATTGGTTAACGTCTGTTTTCGCTGATACCTGTCTTCAGGAACCGCTGATAAATTGGCCCTCGTCACCTCAATATAATAACCAAATACACGGTTATAACCAATCTTTAATGATTTAATGTTGGTTTCTGCTTTTTCTTTTTGTTCTAGTTCGGCAATCCACTGTTTCCCATTTCTTGAAGCATAACGATAACGATCTAACTCTTCATGATAACCATCCTTTAGAATATTCCCTTCTGTTATAGACAGGGGTGGCTCTTCTGCTACGCTGTCTTCTAATAATTGATACAGGTTGGGCAAGGAATCAATTTGATCAGCCAATTCCTGCACAGATGTATGGACAAAGGCTTGCAACTGCTTTTTGATGTTTGGAATGTTCGCTAGGGATCGTTTGAGCTGCACTAAGTCTCTAGCATTGACATTTCCGAAAGAAACCCTGCCAGATAATCGTTCCAAATCATATATCGTCTGTAGTGATTCTCTGATCTCCTCTCGCTCAAAAAATTGATCATAGAATCCACTCACCAGATCCAAACGCTGTTCAATCAATGACCGGGTTAATAGCGGGCGTTCCAGCCATTTTTTTAATTTCCTTGATCCCATTGCCGTCACTGTTCGATCCATTACCCACAACAAACTTCCAAATTTTTCTTTGCGCATCAGAGAGCTGGTAATCTCTAAGTTTCGTTGGGAATACATATCTAGTGACATATGCTGTGCTAACTCAATTACCTTTGCCTCTTGCAGGTGAGCAATGACCCGTTTCTGCGTATGAAATACATATTGGTATAACAGTTGACAGGTATATCGTAGCGTCTCTTTCTCTACATGGATCAACAAGTCATCAATTGTTTGCTGATTGGTCAGTTCTTTGGCATATGAAACAGTCATCTGCATCTTTTCGATTAATTCTGTTTGATAAGCTTCTGCTAGGTCTTCTTTAACGACGACCTCTTTAATGGGTCGGTTATATAACTCGCTTAGTAAGGCACTCCACCCCCTGGAGATTTCCATTACAAACGTTTCTCCGGTAGACATATCGGTATATGCCAACACAAATAGGTCTCCTTCGACTTGGTGAATCATTGCCAAATAGTTATTTTCTTTATCATCCAGCATGGTACCTTCCATGACCGTTCCTGGTGTAATTACTTGGACGACTTCTCGTTTAACTACGCCCTTTGCGATTTTCGGATCTTCCACTTGTTCACAAATAGCTACCTTGAAGCCTTTTTCCATTAAAGCTTTTATGTAATTTTCAGCGGAATGATACGGAACACCGCACATCGGGATTCGCTCCTCACCTCCGCCATCTCGGCTGGTAAGTGTAATTTCAAGTTCTAGTGCGGCTTTCTTTGCGTCTTCAAAGAACATTTCATAGAAATCGCCTAAGCGAAAAAATAGAAAACAATCTTGATAGTCTGCTTTTATTTTTAGATATTGCTGTATCATCGGTGTATAGCTCATTCATTTTTCCTCCAACCATTCTCTCGTTTCTTGCAATCTATTATACCATAGTACGTCTGTTCCAAAAAATAATCGAACAATGTGGTCGTTTTGACAAAAAATTTCATGCTTTCCTATCTGATAAAAAAATAACAGTGTGAGCGCCACCCACACTGTCTTATTTATTCTTCTTCATGGTCATCGAGAAAATCAGGATCAATCGTTTCTAATTCTTCATCGGAGATGACATTGTCCCAATCATCTGAGTCATGTACTTTCCCTTTAGGGTCTACTTTCACACAAATCTTTGTTTCGCCAATCACTTCTACCAGAAACTCTCTCTCTACATCGACCTTGATCTTATTACCTTTCGTATCAATCCGGCATTCTAAACAGTTAGGCTGTTGAATCACTTTCGCTATCACTTCGCATTCATCACCAATATGCTGTTTATCTTTGATCGATAAGGATACGGTATCACAGTATTCGATTCGTTCCGTGATTACTTCTGTCTTGGTATTATCATTATAAGCATACCAAATGTTGGCGTCATAGCTACCTCGTATCTCGACCGCGTCCTCCTTTACTAATTTGGCATGATAATGATGATTGATAATCCAGCAGCCCAAAATACTTGATGGGCGGTGTGCAGGAGTAATAACATCCGTTTCCTGCTTAAATTTTCTTCCCTTCCCAATGACCGCCTTAGTAATAATTTCACGATATTGTTGATCTAAAAAAGACATGGAAAAATCCTCCCTCTTATTTCCTTTGCATCTTATGCAGGAATTCGCCTATAGTGCCTATGTCTCCATATGTCAACCCTAGCACCTGATATATCCTATGCAAAAGCCCATAAAAGGTGTGCATGATCCAAATTTATTTCCAAAGAAATCTGGATTTCAGAAAAGTAAGAAGTCTATTTGCTCCTTGTATCACTACATCAAGACAGTTTCTAATTACTACCATGTTTTCATTTTCTATTTTACATAGGAAACCAAACAAAAGAGCAAGTACCTTCCTCTGAAAAGATACTTGCTCTTTTTATTAATTGATCACTTCTTATCAGCAATGACTGCCGTTCTTACGTTTGGATCCTGTTTCGCCTGCTAGCAGATCTCCACCAGTAGAGCGAATTACTTCATTGGTTATTTCTCTTGCAATCGTGTTGGTAACTAACTGCAATAGATCATTGATGACGACCTGCGACTCCTTAAACTCTTGTACGATCGGGATCTCATCAATCTCTTCTTGCAGACGGTCGATTTCTTCTTCTACTCGTTTTAATGCTTCTTGCTTGCCATAGGCCTGAAAATTAACAGCCTGTTTCTGTAAGGCCTTAATTTTCTTAATCGAACTTTGCACTTTTTGATTATCGTTTAACTTGGCTTCCAACTGTTTGAATCGATCAATCTCTTCCATATTAGCCATTTTATTAGCTAACTTGTGCGCATGCTCGATGACTTCTGATCTTGTATACTTCGACATTTATTTCACCTCAACTGCAGACTCGACTAATTCTCCGTCAAGCGTCCAAGTTTTTGTATTGTTTATTTTGACATCCACAATTTGACCGATCACTGATTTAGGACCTTTAAAGTTAACCAACTTATTACGCTCTGTGTAACCAGACAATACATCAGGATCTTTTTTACTTTCACCTTCCACTAGTACCTTTACCGTCTCACCTTGATACTTACTCATTGCCTCGGCAGATTGTTTATTGATTAAGGCATTCAATCTCTGCAGACGGGCTTTCTTTACCTCCATCGGGATATTATCTTCCCATCGTGCGGATGGTGTTCCTTCCCTTGGAGAATAAATGAATGTATAGGCGCTCTCGAAGCCGACTTCCTCCACTAATGTCATCGTTTCTTCAAACTGTTCATCCGTTTCATTCGGGAAGCCAACGATGATGTCTGTTGTTAAGGTAGCATTTGGCATTGCTGCGCGAATCTTGTCAACAAGTTTCAAATAATCCTCTCTCGTATACCGACGAGCCATCACTCGTAAAACATCAGAGCTGCCTGATTGCACTGGCAAATGAATATGGTCTAACAAATTGCCGCCTTGAGCAAGTACTTCAATCAAACGGTCATCGAAATCACGTGGATGAGAGGTTGTAAACCGTACTCTTGGGATATCTATTTTACTGATTTCTTCCATCAAATCACCCAAACCATAGGTGAATTCTAAATCTTTGCCATAAGCATTAACATTTTGACCTAGTAAGGTAATTTCTTGATAGCCCTGTGCTGCCAAGTGACGTACCTCTTGAATAATATCCTCTGGTAACCTGCTTCGTTCCTTTCCTCGTGTATAGGGAACAATGCAATATGTACAGAATTTGTCACAACCATACATAATATTAACCCATGCCTTCGTCTTTCCTTTACGGGCTTTTGGTAAGTTCTCAATGATATCGCCTTCCTTGGACCATACCTCTACTACCATTTCTTTACTAAACACGGCTTCATTAACTAGTTGCGGTAAACGATGAATATTATGCGTACCGAAAATTAAGTCAATAAATGGGTGTTTCTTTAAAATTCGGTTCACAACAGCTTCTTCTTGTGACATACAGCCACAGATACCAATGATTAATTCCGGGTTTTCCATTTTCAAGGGTTTCAAATGTCCGATTTCACCAAAGACTTTATTTTCAGCATTTTCACGTATGGCACATGTGTTCAATAAAATGATATCTGCTTCCCGCGTATCTTCTGTAGATTGATAACCCATGTGCGATAGAATACCTGCCATCACTTCCGTATCATGCTCATTCATTTGACAGCCATAGGTCCGAATCATAAATTTCTTACCTTCTCCAAACCCTTTCATTTCTTCTGGAATATCAAAATCGTAATGAATGTCGACATCTTTCTTGAGTCGTTTTTTGGCTTTCCTCATATTTGGTGGTTCATACGTCGTTTGAAAATACCTTGAAATTAAATCATCGCTGGATAGTTCTTTTAATCGATGTAAATTATCGTTCGAATCGGATTTTACGTCCGTTGAACTAGGCTGTTTTATTTGTTGACTTTCTAATCGTTGTTTTTCGTTCATATCATCTATCTCCTTTCTTGCCAATTCAATCACTACTTCATCTATTATAGAGGATATAAGGGCCAAATACAAAACGAATTTACTATGAACATGGAAAAAGATCAAGAAAATTTTGCTCCGTCATTTTAGTTAACTGTTTCGGAGAAAAATAGCCTTGGAGAAATCGTTGTAGTTCTGCATAATCCTTTATAGATGTAAGGTTCGTTACATACTGATCTGTCCCGTCAAAATCTGAACCGAATACCACTGCCTGCTCCCCACCTAAACGCAACAAATGGGCCATGTGGAGCAGTAAATCCTGCATCGTTGCAGTTGGTTGATTGGTGACAAATTCTTTCACAAACGTGAGGCCCATCAATCCATTTTTCTTAATCAGTTTCTGAATCTGTTGATCCGTGAGATTGCGTGGATGCGGACAGATATGATAGCAGTTTGCATGGGATACGATAGGGAACGCTGCTAATTCAATGACCTGATCAAATCCTCTTCTAGAAACATGGGCCAAGTCCGTCCATATCTTGTATTGATTTAACAAGTCAATCACTTCATAACCAAAGTTTGTTAAGCCAGCCCCTCTTCCTTCACCAATGCCATCGATCACTAAATTGGCATGATTCCATGACACCCCTACCATCTTCACTCCTAACCTCAGTAATGTTCTCAACTTATACAGCTCTGCACCGATACAATCAAGACCTTCTAGCGTTAACATAGCTCCTTTTTCGTTTACTGCTAACTGCGCGATATCTTCCTTTTTTTGGATAAAAATTATATTCGTATACGGGGCAATTATTCTCTCGAAAAAAATGTCTATCATTTGCATAGCTACGGTGAAAGTTGCTTCTGCGGGAACCGAGGGAGGGATATAGATCGCAAAACATTGTACTTGAACAGGGCTTTGCATCCATTCTTGATAATTCACATCTAAGCGATCATCTTGCTCAAAATCGATTTGATGCAACCACATTTTATAAAGCGCATCACAATGACAATCAATCATATTTCACCCCCCTTTCTGTAAGATAAAGTCTAACATTCTTGATATGATAGGATATGGAACGATTTTGACCTTGAACGAATCCGATAGTCCATTTCTAGTTTCGGATAGTAATAAAGGAACGGTCGGAATTTATCCGTTTTTCTATAAAGTGAACTTCATTCAATGGGGGGGTTACTTGCCATTCCCTGCTGTTCGTTAAACTAATCGTTTCGATGCTGACTTTAGATTTAGAACTCTCTATTTTCGATGTGGCAGACATACTGTCACTGCAAAAAACAGATACACTAAGGACAAGATAAATGCCTGTTTGCATCTCACAAACAGGCTGGAATTTCTCCTCTTTTATCATGGTGACTTGGTTGCAATAACCCAGTTCTATCTGGACTTTGTGTGCTAACTTCCCGATCCATTTCGCTCACCACCATCACACGGAGGGACTCTCTTTATCTTGGTTCTACAATCAGTTTAATTGCGGTACGCTCTTCATTATCAATCATAATGTCCGTAAAAGCTGGAATACAAACAAGATCAACTCCACTTGGTGCTACAAATCCACGTGCTATTGCCACTGCCTTTACTGCCTGATTAAGTGCACCAGCACCTATCGCCTGAATCTCTGCTGAACCTCGTTCTCGTAGTACATTTGCAAGTGCGCCTGCTACTGAATTAGGATTTGATTTTGCTGAAACTTTTAATATATCCACTCCTGCTACCTCCTTCAAATGCTAATGTTATTCCACTTTTACTATATTCATTATTTTGAAAGATATTACTTTAATTATGAAGGAATAAACAGCAAAATTCAAATCATTTGAAGGGTTCGGACTTACGAGTAGAATGGATGATCATCATTGATTAGGATTCTCTTCATCTCTTTTGCTTTGCCTGTCGAATCATTAATATCAATGATCACAGCACTCAACTGTGATCTCCCGGTTTTTGGAACCTCAAATCGTACAGGTAAGCCGGTTTTAAATTTTTTCAAGACGGCCTCTTTGTCCGTTCCTAAGATTTCATCATATGGTCCCGTCATGCCAACATCGGAAATATAAGCGGTGCCGTTTGGTAAAATCCGTTCATCGGCAGTCTGCACGTGAGTATGTGTGCCAACCACGGCGCTTACTTTACCATCATTATACCAGCCAAATGCCTGCTTCTCACTTGTTGCTTCTCCGTGGAAATCTACAAAGATAATATTCGTACGCTTTTTCGCCTCTTTGATTAACGTATCAATCTTACGAAAGGGATCATCAGCTGGTTGCATAAAGGTACGGGCCAATAAATTAATAACGGCAACCTCTTGATTATTGGATTTGATGAACACGATCTCATTTCCTGGAGTTCCAGGAGGTAAATTTGCCGGACGAGCCATATAGGTTGCCTCGTCAATAAAATGAAAAATATCCCGCTTATCCCAAGTATGATTGCCCATTGTCAATGCTTGTACGCCCCATTCAAGCAAATTCTTGTATATTTTTTCGGTAATACCTTTGCCTGCTGCTGCATTTTCACCATTTACGATCGTTACGTGTGGCTGGTGAGCAGCCTTTAGCTTTGGCAAATACGTTTCCACCATTTCGCGACCTAGTGAACCTACGATATCACCAATAAATAAAATTCTCATATCATTTTCTACCTTTCTCTAAGTAAGTAACCATATTCTTGCATAGTATTTGTTAAATGTCAAAACTAGCCATTGATTAGCTGAATAATGCAAAAAATAGAGAGGCGCTTTCGCCTCTCTATTTCGCATATTCAACAGAACGTGTTTCTCTTATAACAGTAATCTTAATATGTCCAGGATAGTCTAGTTCGTCTTCAATGCGCTTGCGAATATCCCTTGCTGCCTTGATCGCTTCTGCGTCATCAATTTCATCAGGTTTGACAATGATGCGCACTTCGCGACCAGCTTGAATGGCAAATGATTTCTCCACACCTGTGAAGGATTCAGCTATTTCTTCTAGTTTCTCTAAACGTTTGATATAATTCTCTAACGTTTCACTTCTAGCACCAGGACGCGCTGCGGACAGAGCATCTGCTGCTGCTACAATTACTGAAATAACAGACGTTGCCTCTTCATCTCCATGGTGGGAAGCAATGGCATTAATAACGACTGGGTGTTCCTTATACTTGGTTGCTAACTCTTTACCGATCTCTACGTGGCTTCCTTCCACTTCATGATCAATGGCCTTTCCAATATCATGCAAGAGACCTGCACGTCTAGCAAGATTCTGATCTTCTCCGAGCTCAGCAGCTAATAAACCAGATAGGTAAGCAACTTCGGTAGAGTGCTTTAATACATTCTGTCCGTAACTTGTACGATATTTCAATCGTCCTAAAATTTTCACTAAATCAGGATGCAGGCCATGAATACCTACTTCAAAGGTTGTTTGCTCTCCGTATTCTCGTATATGTTCATCCACTTCTCGTCTCGCTTTGTCAACCATCTCTTCAATCCTAGCAGGGTGAATGCGTCCGTCTTGTACTAATTTCTCCAACGCAAGCCGGGCAATTTCACGACGAATAGGATCAAATCCTGACAAGATAACAGCCTCTGGTGTATCATCAATGATTAAATCAATTCCAGTTAACGTTTCCAGAGTTCGAATATTTCGACCTTCTCGACCAATAATTCGACCTTTCATCTCATCATTTGGCAGATTGACAACAGAGACAGTGGTTTCTGCCACGTGATCGGCAGCACATCGTTGTAAAGCAAGTGATAAAATATCCTTCGCCTTTTTATCGGACTCTTCTTTCACCCGATTTTCTGCCTCTTTAATGAGCAATGCGGATTCATGGGTTACTTCTTCTTCTACACGCTGTAGAATAATTTGTTTTGCCTGATCCGTTGTATAGCCTGATATCCGTTCTAATTCTGCTTGTTGCTCGCTTAACATTGCTCCAACTTTGCTTTCCATTTCTTCAATTTGTTGTTGTTTGTCTGCTAGCGAACTTTCCTTATTTTCTAACATCAGCTCACGTTTATCCAACGTCTGGTCTTTACGATTCAGATTCTCTTCCTTTTGCGAAAGACGACTTTCAAGCTTTTGGATTTCGCCACGTCGTTCTCGTAACTCTTCTTCGCCACGTTGACGAATTTGGTGGTTTTCATCCTTCGCTTCCAGTAAGGCCTCTTTTTTAGCTACTTCTGCGTTTTTATGACCTTCTTCCACGATTTGACGCGCTAATTCTTCAGCGCTTGAAATTTTCTTCTCCGCAATCGATTTTCGAATCAGATAACCAACAACAATACCGACAAATGCAAGCAAAATGGAGATGACAATTGCAATTGTATCCATTATTTCACCTCCTCTTGCTATAAACTTGTACCACTTTTTTTAAGTCGGTATGCACAATCATAGACTTTCATAAATTAACATGTATAAAATCTTTTTGAAATTATACATGTTAATTTTAATCCTCTATTCATGGGATGTCAAGGATTGTAAAGCTATCTGAACGAATAAAGACCATACTTACGTATATTTTTTCAAAAAAGCCCCAGAATTCCAAGCAAAATAGTACTTCTCATTTCGACATAGACTGGTGTTTACATTCCTATTTATTTTTTATTCGTCTAGTAACGTTTTTTGCGCGTCTTCTTCTGCTTCCTCTTCTGCATTTCCATCTTGAATATCGTAGTGTGATCGAATGGATTGATAGATTTCAGTAGCGACAGCCGGATTTTCCTTAAGATATTGTTTGGCATTTTCTCGTCCTTGGCCTAAACGGTCTCCATCATAGGAATACCAAGCACCGCTCTTCATGACGATATCTAAATCAGATCCAATATCAAGTATTTCTCCTTCTCGCGAAATACCTTCTCCATACATGATGTCTACTTCTGCTTGCTTGAATGGAGGGGCTACCTTATTCTTCACTACTTTGATTCGTGTTTTATTACCAACCATATCATTCCCGATTTTTAAGGTTTCTGCCCGTCTTACTTCTAAACGTACGGAAGAATAGAATTTAAGTGCACGCCCACCTGGAGTTGTTTCTGGACTACCAAACATGACGCCTACTTTTTCCCGAATTTGATTGATAAAAATAGCAGTTGTTCTAGACTTATTGATAGCACCCGATAATTTACGCAAGGCTTGCGACATAAGACGGGCTTGCAACCCAACGTGTGAATCACCCATATCTCCCTCTATTTCTGCCTTTGGCACGAGTGCTGCTACAGAGTCAATAACAAGAATATCGACGGCACCACTACGTACAAGAGCTTCGGCAATCTCTAATGCTTGTTCCCCTGTATCTGGCTGAGATAATAAAAGTTCATCAACATCTACCCCTAATTTCCTTGCATATATAGGATCCAAAGCATGCTCGGCATCGATAAATGCCGCCTGCCCTCCTGCCTTTTGCGCTTCAGCAATGGCATGCAAAGAAACGGTGGTTTTACCAGAAGATTCTGGCCCGTAGATTTCTACCACTCGACCTCTTGGATATCCTCCTACACCTAATGCTACATCAACGGCAATGGATCCACTAGAAACGGTTGCTATCTTCTGTTCTGCCTGCTCACCCATTTTCATAATCGAACCCTTACCAAATTGCTTTTCAATTTGTTTTAATGCCTGATCTAAAGCTTCTTGTCTATCGCTCAATGTGATTCCTCCTTATGATTGCTACTACTATCTTACAACCTTTTGTCTCGTTACACAAGTCATAAACGAATAAATGTTCCCACATTTTCATAACTAAAACACTTGACAATTGCAATAAGTTCAGAAGAAAAGCATTTTTTCTAGGTATTTTATGCTTAGAAAAAATGCTTTTCGACCTTTTTAAAATTAGTTTTGTAAATAGGCGTGCAATAACTCGAATCCCTTTTTCACAGCACGATTGCGTATTGTCTGACGATCACCATGAAAGCGAAATGACTTTGTTTCACAGTTCTCTTGACTGGCTATGGTTATATAGATCGTCCCAGCAGGATGACCTTCTAATGAATCCGGCCCTGCAACACCGGTAAAACTAATACCGATATTAGCCGTGAAAGCTTTACACGCCCCATTTGCCATCGCCTCGGCGCATTCTTTACTTACTGTACCAAAGCGGTCAATAAGCTCTTCACTGATCAATAATACCGATTGCTTGGCCTCTGGCTGATAGACTACGGCAGAGCCTTTAAACACTGCTGAAGCGCCTGGCTGGTTAACTACTGCTGCACCAAATGCTCCTCCTGTTAAACTCTCCGCACTAGCAAGCGTCCATTGTTTCTGAAGTAATTCTTGATATACCTTATGTTCAATGCTTTCCTCATCATAACCATAGAGAAACTGTCCTACTTTATCTGCTATCAGCGCCTCTGTCTCATCTATCATTACTTCCGCATCTTCTGGCTTATTTGCTTTTGCAGTCAACCGCAAGGCTACTTCACCTTCTGAAGCAAGCGGGGCAATCGTTGGGTTCGTTTGATTGGAAATAATATCTTGTAATTCATGTTCCAACTGTGATTCACCTATACCAATAAACCGAAGCATACGGGAGCGAATAATCGTTGTTAAATCGAAGTGTTCTGCCAGGTATGGAAGAACGCCATCCGCCATAATTGCCTCCATTTCACGGGGGACGCCGGGCATAAATATCCAAAGTGTATTCCGATATTCAATTATCATACCTGGAGCAATCCCAACAGAATTGTTGATAACTTGCGCTCCTTTAAATATATGTGCCTGTTTGCGGTTATTCGGTGTCATATTGCCCCTGTTAGCAAAAAAGGCAGTCATTTTACCCATGGTGGACGAATCCTCGACAATCTCTAAACCGGAAATGTGCTGAAAAGCCTCTCTAGTTAGGTCATCTTCCGTTGGACCAAGACCGCCAGTGATTAAAACAATATCTGATCGTTTTTCTGCTTGCTCAAATACCTGGGAAAGCCGACTGAAATTATCACCAACAACACTGTGATAGTACACAGAAATCCCTTTATTGGCTAATTGCTGCGATATCCAGGCAGCATTTGTATTCACAATCTGTCCTAATAATAATTCCGTACCAACAGATACTAACTCTGCTTTTATTTCTGACATTATTTAGACTCTCCCATCACATGCCAATTTTTGACGAAATACTCTACCCCAGAAACAACGGTCATGATCATCGCTGCATATAATAGGATCAGATCAACCGGAATCCCACTGCTGGCAAAAGGAACGTTATGTAACAGTAAGACAAGAATGGCGACAATTTGTAAGACCGTTTTAAATTTACCAAGCTGACCTGCAGCAAGTACTACCCCTTCCCCAGCAGCAACCAAGCGTAAGCCAGTCACGGCAAATTCACGACTGATAATAATAATCACAATCCATGCCGGAGCCATATCAATGGCTATCAGTAAGATAAACGCCGCTGAAACTAATAGTTTATCTGCCATCGGGTCCAAAAACTTACCCAGATTGGTTACTAATTGGTACTTTCTTGCATAGTATCCATCTAACCAATCGGTTGCAGATGCTATCGCAAAAATGATTAAGGCAACCAAATGCGTGATAGGAATATCCTGTCCCTGCACATGCCATACTCCCCAATCGAAAGGATAAGAAAGCAGCAGGATAAAAATAGGAATAAGCATAATGCGGGATATCGTGATGCGATTAGGTATGTTCATTGTTTAATTGTCACTCCTTGATTGAGACAAGACAAGTTCCCCTTACTAACAGACTTGCCTCGCCGTGTTTTGGCCTAGAACTCATATTCCGGCAAACAACGAGCTGACCCATTTAGCCAGCTCGTTTATTCTTGCGTCCATTCTACTTGCGCCTCTTGAATCGAAGATGGTTGAATCTCTTCGGATAACTCCAGTTCTTCACCATTGATAGATATCGTAATATCCTGTGGCTCACCAAAGCGAAGATACAATTCATCCAGTTCAGAAATATCTACTTTCAATGGGCTTTCATCAGAGGTGAAAGTACTCTCATAAAGGCTTTCACCGCTTGCTCCATTCTCAACCTGAAGCCAGTTTCGATTCGTTGTTTCAATCATTAATTCGATGGTTTCCTCATTGGTGGTCAACTGATAATTGGATGTACCATTTTCATAACTATCTAAAGTCACCTCTGTAGCAGGCTCTTCTTCTTCTTCAGGCGTTTCTTCTTCTTGATTCTCGTCTTGATCCTCTGTTGTATCTTGGTCTTGTCCTGCCCCATTGTTCCCTTCTTCTTGTGGGGGCTGTGTCGTAACAGATTCACCAGCTGAATTTTCTTCTTCTGTTGGAGCTGGATCTGTATCACCATCCGTGAAAACACCTTGCCTAAATAACCAGACAAGTAAAACTATACCAATTATCAATAAAACCACAATAACCGTCGGCATAAATGAAAAAACTCTCGACGTCTTTCCAGAACTGACACTCTTACTGCTGCTCATGCGTGATAAGGGGATAGTCTCCTCTTGCTGTTCGAAAGGAAGATCGCTTTTGTACTCTTCCATTAATTCATCGGGATCCAATCCAAGTACAGTCGCATATTCTTTAATAAAGGCTCTGACGTAAAAGGAGCCTGGCATTACATTAAATTTCTCTTGTTCAATGGCATCTAAATACCTTACCTGTATTTTCGTTGACTTTTGTACGTCTTCAAGGGACATTTTCTTTTGTTCTCGCTCTTGTTTTAGTCTCTCTCCTATTGCCATAAAAAAAACACCATCCATCAGTCTGTATTCTATTAAACCAAACACTATATAAGACGTATATACTTACCAATTCGTTTCATCTATTATCTTATCTTAATATCTATTCTATCATATCTTAAATTATTTCGATTGAAAAGTGAAAAACCAATGATTTTTGACAAGAATAGTAAAAGCCCTATCACATAACGCCAAAAGGAGTGATAGGGCCGCGTTTTTTCAATACTATTCCCATTTAAAAAAAGATCTACCTGTTTATTTGTTGCCTTGCTCTTGCACAAGCTTTACCATAATATTGGCAATGGCATGTTGTTCTTTCTCGTCGGCTGCGTTCCATAGATCATGTAAGATTTGTTCTTGCTCATTTTGTGCTTGAACTTCCGTCGACAAATAATTTCCTATGTCAAAGGCAAATTCAGAAATGGCTTTATTGCTCATACCATTACCTTGAGCTTCTTGGAGACGATCACCTAAAAAGTCTTTCCATGATTCAAAATTGTTCCTAACAGACATGTACAACCCTCCTCGTATCATCATGCATACTTAGTTTTAGTTTTTTTCTAAAAAATATGCATCAACCATACGAAACCGTTGTTTTAATGCCAGCCACCATCCACTCTGATTTGTTCACCTTGAATATAACGGGTTGATTCCTGACAAAGAAAGCCGACCGCTCCTGCCACATCTTGAGGCAGGCCGGTTCGCTGTAATGGTATCTCTTCCTGTAATGTTTGCTTATCCTTTTCAGTAAGATGATGATTCATCTTGGTATTAATCAAGCCTGGACAAACGCCATTCACGTATATCTGGCTGGGCCCTAACTCTTTGGCTAATGCTTTGACAAAGCTGTTTTGTGCCCCCTTCACACTCGAATAAGCTACTTCACAACTTGCCCCGATCTCTCCCCAAATAGACGAAATCAGCACAATACGGCCATGCTTCGCTTGAATCATGGAGGGAATCAGTTGTTGAGCGATTTTCCATGGCGCCTTCACGTGCAATTGTAACATCTGATCCATTTGTGCATCCGACATATCTTGAAATAAACCAACATATGACTGTCCACTAGTATGAATATAGTGGGAAATGTTTTCTGGGCATTCCTGCACAAAAGTATCAAGACCTACTGGAGTAGACAAATCTGCCTGGATGATTCCCAGCACTTGTTCCGCTGTAAGTTGCTGCTTTAGCTTTTCGATAGCGGCATGATTCTGATGATAATGCAGCCATAGTTGGTGTCCTTCGCTTGCTAATTGTAAGGCAATTTCCTTACCGATTTCCCCACTTGCACCTGTAATAAGTGTCGTTTTTTTTATGCTGATTTTTACTCGTCTCCTTTAACCATACAAACAGATAACCGATCTTCGGATATCCAGTTCTTGATAAAGTCCGTGATCTCTTGATAGGTTAAATTCTCTAGCCATTCGATGCTGTCAAAGAAATCGATGTTCAATAACTGATAGTGTGTATATTGATTGGCAATAAACTCCAAAGAATTCATCGCTCGTAAAAGCTGCCCTACTTTTTTTCTTTTAATACGCTCAAAATGCGATTCCGTTAAAGAATCGGGTGAGATGGATAACAGTTCATGCTTGATCTGTTCAGCTAATTTTTCTGGTTCTTTAGAATTACCGCCAATGACACTGAAACCAAAGTCACGTTCAAAATTGTTTTCACAACTAAAGGATTGATCAATTAATCCCGATTCATATAGGCGTTCATAGGCAGAACCACTTCGAGAGAATAAATGATCCAAGACAATATCTGCCATCCATTCCTTTTTCATAAATTGCTTAGGATCTGTTGGGAGGTCCACTTCCTTAATACCTACCAATGCCTTTGGAACAGATACTGGCATAGAAATCGTAAGCTCTTTATCTGCTACTTGACTTGGTTCATCCGGGAAATGCCTTTCAATCTCCGTTGGTTCCGCAAATTCTTTGGCTGCTTGATTATCCCTAATCATGGACATCATCTCGTCTGGATCAACATTACCGGCGATACATAATACCATATTACTTGGATGATAAAAGGTATGGTAACACGTATATAAATCCTCTTTTGTAATATCTTGAATGGAATCAACGGTACCCGCAATATCAATTTGAACAGGATGGTCATGATACAAGCTTTTAATGGTTCCAAAGAAAGCACGCCAATCCGGCTGATCATCATACATCCTGATTTCTTGTGCAATAATTCCTTTTTCTTTCTCTACAGAAGCCTCTGAAAAGTATGGATCTTGGACAAAATCGACTAATGTTTTGACATTTTCTTTAATTTTTGACGTGGCAGAAAACAAGTATGCTGTTTTAGTGAACGAGGTAAAAGCATTAGCCGATGCCCCAGCCTTCGAAAAATCCTGAAATACATCTCTGTCTTCTTTTTCAAATAGTTTATGTTCTAAAAAGTGAGCAATACCATCAGGTACGGTTTGCGCCTCCTGTTCACCTAATGGTACAAAGCGCTGATCGATGGAACCATAGTTGGTCGTAAAGATGGCAAACGTCTTCGCCATTTCGTGCTTTGGTAAAATAAATACACGCAGACCGTTGGGAAGTGTTTCTGAGTAAATGTGTTCATCTATCTGTTGATAATGTTTATGCTTCATTCGATTCCGCCTCCTTACTAGTGAGTAAATAGATCGTATCCAATTGTACTTTATTGGCTACTTCTATCACTTGTTCCTTGGTTACACGCTTTACGTTTTCCAGCAGTTGTTCAGGGGAAAGCGCAGATTTAGCTAGCACACGTTGATAATGTAATTCAATCATCCCTTGTGGGTTATCTAAGGTTTCACGCAGTTGATTTACAGTCATTTCTTTTGTTTCTGCCAAATTATTATCAGTAAACTCTCCTTGGCGCATTTGTTCCATTTGTTCTAAAATAATCGACTTAGCTTTCTCATACTGCTCGGGAGCAATTCCACTAAACACAAACATAAGCCCCTTGTGACTCTCTATTCTAGAAGCTGCATAATAGGCAAGGCTGTGTTTTTCTCGTACATTCAAGAATAGTTTGGAGCTAGGAAAACCACCAAATAAACCATTAAAAACATGTAAAGCAGGATAATCACCATCTTGATAGGTAATATTAGTACGGTAGCCAAAGTGGAGCTTTGCCTGGTTAATATCATCATGTTCTACAATGGTTTGTTGCTGCCCTGCGTCCTTGAACTGATTATCCGCAATAGTAGCTGGCTTGCGAGTTCTTACTAATGGGGCAACTTTATCTTCCACCGCCAATTCTTCAATATCGCCTACAACGAAGACATCTAAATGATCGTTTGTTAACATTTCTTGAAAATAGTCAAACAGTACTTTAGGTGTAATCGCTGCTAGATCTTCTTGATAACCATGGACACGCAAATGATACGCTTCATCTTGGCACATCTCTTCAATCATTCTTGTATTAGCGAAACTCATTTTATCTTCTGTTAGAGCTTCTATTTTACTGAGAAGGGTTTGTTTCTCACGATCGACAATCTTGCTGTCAAAACCATCTGCTTCCGTTTTTGGTTGATACAATACTTCTTGGAGAAATTCGATACCTTTATCTAATAAATTCGCTTCGCCAGAAATATACTGTTCATTTGCTAGTTCCAAACGAACGGTAAGAATATGGTGCTCCCCCTTTTTACTTGTATCAATGGATAAAACGGTGCCATATAATTCGTCCAATCGTTGACGGAGTTTCATTGCGGTAGGAAACTGGTCCGTTCCTTGCTGCAGCACATAGGGCAGTAACGCTCGCTTTGTCACATTTTCTCGTGTTAACTTCGTTGTGAATTTCAGCGACAAATGAATCGTCTTGAATTTTTTCGTATGTAACAGATGTAAATCAAACCCGTTTTTTGGTATTACTTTTTCTAATGTATCCACAATCACTTGTCTCCTTTTAATGAATTATTTTGTGTCTTCGTTTATTCTATCAAATAATGCGAGAAATTATGCTCTTTACGATTTTTATCGTCCCCTGTATTGTAAATTAAATTCGGTGGAACGTAAACAAAGAAGAACCGAACTAAATTGTCCGGTTCTTTATTACAACCTGAAACTGGATACGGAATGCCGATAAGGTGGATTAAGTTAAGTAGCACCTTTTTCTAAGTAGTGAGCATGATTGTCTTTTCTGTGCAAGGCGAGCGCTACGGGAATATGCTGCGCTATATTGGAGTACAACAATGGCTATCACTGCAAGGCTGAAGCGTTGTTATACACACATAATGACAACTTGGATGTTTTACATAATCTCGTCTAATCGTCACCCCAGGCCAAATCCTATTACCGTGGATTCTATTCTTTTCTATCATATAAAAAAAGGGCTGCCGTTAAAGCAAGCCCCCTCTTATTTATGTGAATCTTTTTCTCAGTACATAAAAACTAAAAACGTCTGCCCTAAAAAAGTTAGCAGAATATAATACCGGTTCATGATCTTTCGTATAATGCATCTGTTTCAATAATAATAGTGCTTGATCCGGCTCACAATGAAGCATTGGAGAAATGCGTTCGTGATAACCAATTGGCTCAATATGTGCCACTGCATAGTCAATATCCTTATGTGCGAAAGTTTGTAACGCTTGAAAAATAGAGGACTGACTGTGAACAATGTTTAATGGCAACAATCGATGATCCACCCGATCGATACAATAAACAACTGGCTCTCCATCTGCTGTACGGATCCTTTCAACCTGAGCGAATTGTTCAATATTTAACGGGTCAAAGCGCTTTTGATCCTGATCTGTCGGCTTTGTCAACTCTGCAGATATATATTGAACACCAGGCCTTTTCCCCGCTTGCTTAATCATATCCGTCACACTGGCCAACTGTTCAATACCGGAGGATAAGATTGGTTTGGCATGTACAAAAACCCCTACACCTGGTCTTCTGATTAGTACCTGTTCCTCTTCCAAAATATGAATCGCTTCACGCATCTCTTGCCTCGATATATTAAAAAGTTTTGCCAGCTCATATTCTGTCGGTATTTTTTGCTTTTCTTGATAAAAACCATCTTCAATAAGCCGTTTGATATGCTTGGCTGCGTCCATGGTTGTATGCTTTTCCAAATCAGATAACATAGCGATTATCACCCAACCTATAACCAATGTCGTTGCTTCACTATCATTTAATATATCACTTTTTCGACAATTAATAAAGATGATTTTTCGTTTTTCGACATTTCCTTATTGTGGTGGATGACTGGGCACATCTTCTGATGGTTGACTTTGTAGGACTGTTCTTGGTTTAGACCCCTCGTATGGACCAACAATCCCTCGATCTTCCATCGCATCAATCAAACGCGCAGCCCTGGTATATCCAACTCTAAATCGTCTTTGCAACATAGATACACTAGCACTTTGCATCTCCAGTACCAATTGGACGGCCTCCTCATATAAATCATCATCCACCTCTTGTGTTACTTCTGTTTCTTCTTCTGGTATCATCTCTTCTTGATATTGTGCCTTTTGCTGTTCAATACAATGATCTACTACCTGTTCGACCTCATTATCTGATAAAAAGGCACCTTGAATACGCACAGGTTTCGACAAACCGACTGGAATAAATAACATATCCCCACGACCTAATAGCTTCTCTGCTCCACCCGCGTCCAAAATCGTCCGTGAATCGGTTTGTGAGGATACACTAAAGGCTATTCGTGATGGAATATTGGCTTTAATCACACCAGTTAATACATCGACAGACGGACGTTGTGTCGCAATAACCAAGTGGATGCCGGCTGCCCGAGCCATCTGTGCCAATCTGGTAATAGCATCTTCCACTTCACTGGAGGCTACCATCATTAGATCTGCCAGTTCGTCAACAATTACTACAATATAAGGAAGTTGCGGTTGTGGTTCCTCTTGATCTTCATTATATCGATGAACATACTCATTGTACCCTTCAATATTTCGTGTCCCTGTCTCGGAAAAAAGATCATATCTTCTTTCCATTTCTGACACTACTTTCTTTAATGCCCTTGATGCCTTTTGTGGATTGGTGACCACAGGGGACAACAAGTGAGGCACGCCATTGTATACATTCAATTCCACTTTTTTAGGATCAATCATCATCATTTTTACCTCGTGTGGTTTGGCACGCATGAGAATACTTGTAATAATACCGTTAATACATACACTTTTCCCACTCCCGGTCGCACCAGCTACTAACAGGTGAGGCATTTTATTTAATTCTGCCATAACTGGCTCTCCCGAAATATCCTTTCCTAATGCAAAGGCAAGCTTATTCGTTACTTGATTTTTCCTAGACTCTAAAACCTCGCGCAGCGTAACCATTGCCGTTTCTTCATTTGGCACTTCAATACCAACCGCCGATTTACCTGGAATAGGAGCCTCTATTCGAATATCCTTAGCCGCCAATGCTAATGCAAGATCATCGTGTAGATTTACAATTTTACTTACTTTTACACCAGCTTCCGGATAAACCTCATATTTGGTAACGGAAGGACCAACTTGCACCTTGGTTACACGTGCTTTTACACCAAAACTTTGGAAGGTCGTTTCCAATTTACGCACAATCCGTTGAATGTGAGACTTTTCCTGCTGCTTTCCTGCGTTTTTAGGTAGTGTCAGCATAGTCATCAACGGTAATTGATAATCTTGATTTTCAAACTCAGAAGTTGGAAACTGCACAGGTTCATTACTTGTATCACTTGATGCGGGTTCCTCTTGTTTCGTCTCCACTGGTTCAGGTTTTGGTTCCGAAGCGTTGGGTTCTACCACTTCTACCTCTTCATTCGCATAAGCAATAGCAGGTAATTCGGTTTCTTCTTCTTGTTTTTGCTCAATAACTGGCTCTTCTTCTTTAGAAGCTTGTTTTGCTTGTTTTTTTTCTTTTCGTTCCGTTCGTTTAGCTGCCATTTTTTGTTTCCAATCGGATAAATTGCCACTCAGATCATTAAAGGCAGCCGTAAATAAATCACTGATTGATAAATTACAAAATATGACTACTCCAATAATCATCATAAATACAGCAAGAATCTTCGCCCCTACATCGGAAAAAAGGAAGAAGGTGATGCCGAATAACGCGGCACCAATCATTCCTCCACCTAAAAAATTCGAGGTGCGTTCTGCTTCCAGATATTCTCTAAAAAAAGTGAACGTTTGTGAGATAATCGGTTGATAATCCGTTGTATTCGTAAAGATTTCCTCAAAGGTTAAAATATGGGTCATCAAAACAAAACCTGTAATAACTGTAAATGTACCTATCCATTTTCTAGTATACAGGTTCGGCCATTTTCGTTTAATGATTAAAGTCAATCCTATTACAAACAAGATAACCGAAGCTACGAAATACCAGGAACCTAAGAAAAAGCGAAAGGTGTCCTCCATTAAAGCAGGGATAGCACCATCACTAATTAAGGTTGCTCCACTGCTCAAAATTGCTAAAAATATAAATAAAAAGCCGAGTAATTCTATTTTTATTGTCTTTTTTAACGGCTGTTTCTTTCTTCTTTTTTTGCTTTTTGCCATGTAAGCCACTCCCCAAATTGATAATTACTATATGGAACGCTAGGAAGTACCCTTGCATCATGACGTGCAAGGGTACTTATGAAGAGAAAATATTGATTTATCTATCTATAATATACGTTGGATGGATCGTTTTTTTCTCTGTACACGATGCATTTCATGTTCGATTATCATTATAACACATATTTTGTTATAGAACGAATATTCTATTAGCAATTGTCTCTAAATTCAACGAAAGAAATGGTGATTTTTCCTATGTTAGTAATGTATTTGGGAAGGCATCATACACTGCTAATTACTTGGATGATGCAAAAGATTCCTCTTTCCTTTTCTCAGTATGTTGGATTGCTTTTGCAAATAGGTTTCGCAAAGCTTAAAGGTTCTGAGTGCAGGAAGTAGCGGAAGAGTAGTAGAATATAGGAAAAGGTATGCTTTCTCGATTCAGCAAAAAAAAACGCAGCGGGTTGCTGCGTTTTTTACTGCTCGCCTTGCTAAGCATCATCGGTGGAAAGTCTTATTTGATGATGGTGCCTGGGGTTAATGATTCAATAAGGTAGTCGTTTGGGTTGGTTGATAGCAATTGGACAATGCGGATATCTCCGTTGGCAAGTTTTTGCACACAACAATCCCTGCCTTGGAAACGCATCAACTGAAAGTCTTCATATGCATGCTTGGTATCATCAATCTCTTCATAACTTAGTGGCGTATATAACATTATTGAATCAACTCCTGTGTATCTTGTCGTTGTTGCATCAATTCATTAAGTTTCGCCATGGCACCACTAATTCCACCTACTTCATTAATCATTCCATACTTCACTGCGTCTTCTCCTACCACATTCGTGCCAATATCTCTTGTTAAATTCCCTTTTTCAAACATTAATTCCTTCAATTTATCCTCTTTGATATTCGAGTGAGTAATCACAAATTGAATCACTCGATCCTGCATTTTATCAATATATTCAAATGTTTGAGGCACTCCAATGACTAAGCCAGTTAAACGAATCGGATGAATCGTCATGGTGGCAGATGGAGCGATAAATGAATAATCCGCAGCTGTAGCAATCGGAATTCCGATCGAATGCCCACCGCCTAATACGACAGAAACGGTTGGTTTTGATAAAGATGCAATCATTTCTGATAAAGCAAGACCTGCTTCTACATCTCCTCCTACGGTATTTAAAATCACCATTAGTCCTTCAATCTTTGGATTTTGTTCGATAGCCACCAGCTGAGGGATTAAATGTTCATATTTTGTTGTTTTATTTTGTGGTGGTAATTGCACATGCCCCTCTACCTGTCCGATGATCGAAAGTACATGGATATTCGAATCTGGCGCTGCCGGAACGGTTGATTGACCTAACTGCTGAATTTTTTCAACAAGCGATGATGATGTATCTTTGTCCTTTGTTTCTGGTTGTTGCTCATTCATTCCTATTCCCTCTCTTCCTGCATTAGATGTTACTTAGTATGAACGAGCGAGAATTTTTCATTCAATGAATGTCAAAGTGACGTTCTTTTTACCACCATAAAGACAAAGAAAAATGCAATATGTACTGAATCTTTTTTATAATAGCGAAAGTAGTATACCACCTGCTGCTCCAACTATAACAATTATCCAAGGTGGCAGTTTAAAGTAAACCAACATACTAAACAATACAGCAGCGAATGCAAAATCAATTGGTTCTATAATAGCACTAGTCCAAATGGGTTGATAGAATGCGGCGATCAAGATACCGACGACGGCTGCATTTACTCCCATCAATGCCCCTTTGATTTTAGGATTACGTCGTAAGGAATCCCAAAAAGGAAGCGTTCCTAAAATCAGAAGAAATGCAGGTAAAAAAATAGCGGCTGTTGCTATTAATCCCCCTTCCCATCCATTTATAACTGTCCCTAAATAAGCAGAGAAGGTAAATAAAGGACCCGGAACGGCTTGTGTTGCTCCATATCCTGCAAGAAAGGCTTCTTGGTTTAACCAACCAGTTGGAACAAATTCTCGTTCCAGTAATGGTAATACAACATGTCCACCACCAAAAACCAATGATCCTGAGCGATAAAAACTATCAAACATGGCAACCCATTGAACAGAAGTGATTTCTCTCAAGAACGGTAATAAAAATAGCAATCCAATGAACATCACCAAGCAAAATGCTCCAATTTTTTTAGAAATTAGAAAAGGAGTGCTTCTGTGGTCTTCTTGAATATGATGTTGTTTATAAATCAGATACCCAATCAATGCAGATAACAAAATAATAATTACTTGAGAATAGATGGTTTGCCATAATAGTGTAACGACTAATGCTAATAAAGCGATGGTTTTTCGGCTTAGATCTGGTGTTAATTTTTGTGCCATTCCTAAAATAGCATGTGCGACAATGGCCACGGCCACCAGTTTAAGTCCTTGTATCCACCCTGCTTCTCCAACATCAAGTCCTTGCAAAATCAAAGCAAACATCATAAGAGCAATAACAGAAGGTATAGTAAATCCCAGAAATGAGGCGATTCCTCCCAAAATTCCACCACGCGCAATACCAATACCAATGCCCACTTGACTACTTGCAGGACCGGGAAGAAATTGAGCCAGTGCCACTAAATCCGCATACCCTTTTTCATCCATCCATTTTCTTCTCCGAATATATTCCTCATGGAAATAGCCTAAATGGGCAATGGGACCTCCAAAGGATGTGAATCCTAATCTTGTGGAAACAATAAGAATTTCCAATAAAGTTCGGAAGGAGGGTTTTCTTTTGGTTTTATTTTCCGTTTGATTATCCATATAGTCATTTTCCCTTCCTTATGAAATATAAAAATGGCTAGGCGTGACCCCTTTAAATAACTAGTATGTATTTGCTCTTGGTCTCGTTACCTGTTATTTTTCCTTTATTCCGATAATTCAATATTGAATTATCTCAATGAGAATATCACATTGTTTTAGCTATTTCAAAGCAATTTACAAAATCTTTACACAGCATTTTTTATTACGTCAATTAGACATACATAAGGAACTATAATATATATTGGAATGGTTTTGATTTTGAATAGTAGAACGGATGATGACCATAACGAGCCCAAATCCCCAAAGTATATAGTCGTCTAAACAATAAGAAAAACCAGAAAACTCCAGCCCGTTCCTAATACTAAGAATGTTATACTTTATCTTTCAAAAAAGAGATACTGCTTTTGCAATATCTCTTTACCTAGAAAATATGTTATGTTGTACAATCGATATGAATACGAATGCTTTAGGTTATTGGCAATCCTCTTTATTCAAAAGAATCAAGTACTCGAAATAAGTTCTGTTCTTCGAAAGGGGATAAAGGAACGAGCGGTAATCGCACAGAGCCTACGTTAATTTGTTGATACCGTAATGCCGATTTCACAGGTGAGGGAGAAGGCGCCATAAAAAGGGCACGCATAATGGGTAACAATTGACGATGTCGTGTCGCCGCTTCTTTTACATTCCCTTGCTCAAATAAATGGATCATTTCTTTCATTTGCTTCCCTACAACATGGGAAGAGACAGACACCACACCCGCACCACCAATCGATTGAATAGGCAGGGTCATGGAATCATCCCCGCTATATACGGTAAAATCATCTGATGTTTGCTCAATAATGGAAGCAAGTGCATCTAAATCACCAGTAGAATCTTTAACCGAGACAACATTATCCACTTCAGATAATGCAACCACTGTCTCTACATTAAGCTTTACCACTGCCCGAGACGGAATGTTATAAAGCATAATGGGCAATGTGGTTTGATTAGCAATGGCAGAAAAATGTTGCAGCAGTCCTTCTTGATTCGGTTTATTATAATATGGTGAAACAATTAATGCTGCGTCCACGCCAAGCTGTTCTGCCTCTTTCGTAAGTGCTATCGATTCTTGTGTATTATTATTCCCTGTTCCAGCAATGATAGGCACACGCCCATCTACCACTTGTAAGACATGCTTAAATAAGGAGATTTTCTCCTCATGACTCAAGGTGGGCGACTCTCCTGTCGTACCAGCCACAACCAGACCATCTGTACCGTTATCAAGTAAGTGCTCGATTAATTGTGTGGTAATATCAAAGTCTATACGATTTTTTTCATCAAAAGGTGTCACCATTGCTGTTAATAAGTGCCCAAAAAACATAATGTCACCAGCTCCTTCCTGTGCCCCTTGCCAAAGTTGATAGTCGTTATTTTGTCTTGATCACTTTACAAAATGATTCAAAAAGTCCCATCACAATGACGCAGCGAATATCGCAACATCCATCTGTTGGAAACTTGCATTTCATGTAAAATAGCAAACTAATTATGCCATGAAATAACCCTTTTATCAATAGTAATGATCAATCTAATTGAAATCTTTCATGCAATCCATTTAACGCCTTCTCTAAGTATTCATTGTGGATTAATACCCAAATTGTTCGATGACTATCAGCTGATTGTAATATTTGTATTCGTTGTGCAGTTAGCGTCTGTACTATCTCTGAGGTTACACCCGGCACACCGGACATACCAGCTCCGACAATCGATACTTTCGCACAATTTCTAGTTACGGTTGGCACAACACCCATTTGTTCCAATACTTGTAAAGCTAACGGTTCATCTCTTTCAAAAATGGTATATACGACACCATTGGGAGAAATATTAATGAAATCTACCGATATGCCCGCCTCTGCCATCGCCTTAAAGACGTTCACATGGAGTTCTTCAGGTTTCTGTACTTTTTCAATCTTAATTTGCGTTATTTGATTAACATACGCAATTCCTGTTGCCAATCGATCATAAACATTGCCACCGTGCGGGCTTTCCGGGATATTCGTAATCAATGTTCCTTCATCTTCTTCGCTAGTAGAACGCACTCTGATCGGGATATTTGCCTGCATAGCAATTTCCACTGCACGGGGATGAATGACTTTTGCCCCTTGATAGGCCAAATTACAAATTTCTGTATAAGAAATCGATTCAATTTTTTGCGCTTTTGATACCATTCTCGGATCTGCTGTCATAATTCCTGCCACATCTGTAAAAATATCTACACACTCCGCCTGGAGGGCAACGGCTAAAGCCGTGGCAGAGGTATCGCTTCCGCCTCTGCCAATCGTGGTGATTTCATGATTTTCTGTTCTACCTTGAAAACCCGCTACTACAACCACCTGGTGATAGGCTAATAAATCAAGCATGTGTTTGGTATCGATCGATTTGATTTGTGCATTAGAAAAGTTGCTTGTAGTAATGATACCTGCTTCTCCACCTGTTATCGCAACAGATTGAATATCATTTGCTAATAAATCATGCGAGAATACTGTTGCGGAAATTGTTTCACCGGCTGAAAGTAATATATCTTTCTCTTTATTCGATAAAAGAGACAATCTCCCCTCAATCAAAGAGTATAACGTATCTGTTGCATAGGGATCGGGATATCTTCCCATTGCGGAAACCACCACTACTACCTTGTCATTTTCCTCTAAGGCTTTTTTTACTTGTTTTATGGCAGATTTTCGTGATTCCTTATCTTTGACTGAGGTTCCGCCAAATTTCTGAACCAATACTCGCATGATTCCACCTCATTTATTTACTTAACCAATTGTTTTTTATTAACGATTCTGCGATTTGAACAGAGTTCCACGCAGCTCCTTTTAATAGATTATCGGAAACTACCCACAAATGAAATCCTCTGTCTTTATCTAAATCTTTCCGAATGCGACCAACAAATACTTCGCTCTTGCCAGCCGATCCAAGTGGTGTCGGATACACTTGATTTACTGGATCATCTTCTAATACAACACCATCTGCCTGACTAATTGCCTCTTTCATTTGTTCAACTGTAATGTCGTCCTGATCTACTTCAACATATATACTTTCTGCATGTGAGGTAAAGAATGGTAATCTCACACAAGTAGCAGCAACGTGAATTGCCTCATCATGCATGATTTTTTTGGTTTCATTAATCATTTTCATTTCTTCAAAGGTATAGCCATTATCTTGGAATACATCGATTTGCGGTAAGGCATTAAAAGCAATTGGATAGTGTTGTTTCTCGCCGGATACTGGCAGCAATTCTGCTTTCAAATCCTCGCCATTAAGAAATGCTTGTGACTGTTCTCTTAATTCATCTACGGCTTCGTTTCCAGCACCAGATACAGCTTGATAAGTAGAAACGAGCACCCTTGCTAATCCAAACTGCTCTTGCACCGGTTTCAAAGATGCTACCATTTGAATCGTAGAACAGTTTGGGTTGGCAATGATCCCTTTATGTTGGGAAATGTCTTCTTCATTCACTTCCGGTACCACTAATGGCACATCTGGATCCATGCGAAAGGCGCTTGTATTATCGACTACGACAGCACCACGTTTTACAGCCTCTGGAGCTAGCGCTTTTGAAACAGAGCCGCCTGCGGAGAATAAAGCTATATCTACCCCTTCAAAGCTGTCAGGCGTTGCCTCTTGTACTGTATATGTGTTGCCTTGAAATGTAATTTCTTTTCCAGCAGACCTTTTCGAGGATAGAAGAGATAATTCTTCAATTGGAAAGTTCTTCTGGTCTAATGTTTCTAGCATTTTTACCCCTACAGCACCAGTAGCACCTACTACTGCTACATTATATTTTTTTTCAAAAGTCATGTTTCCTGTCCCCTTCCATTTACTTCAATGATTGGTGTATATTTGTTGGCATCATTTCGCTGCTGACGATTATCTCTCAGCAAATCGCAAAAAACCCACTATGATACGAGTCTGTTTTTATCATAACATAAAAGGTACCTGTCTTTCATTATTAGATCATAATTACTTCGCTCTTTCAATAATTACCGGTTGAATTTGTTTATATTCTAGTGCGTGTTGAACTGTCTCCGGAATCAAGCGCATATCTGAGACCATTGAATTCGGTTTTTTCACAGGGTCATCTTGGCCAAAGGGTACAAAATACATTAATTTCGTTGCCATTAAACGCATAAGGTTTACCCCGTTTAACCCTAATGCATCATTAGTAGAGACACCAATGACAACGGGGTTACCATTACGAATCGTCGCCTTTGTTGCCATTAACACGGGACCATCAGTAATAGCATTTGCCAGACGACTCATTGAATTGCCTGTTAAAGGGGCTAAAACCATAACATCTAGCGGCTCAATCGGACCTAGCGGCTCTGCATCCACAATGGATTGGATAGGTTCTCTTCCGGTTATTTCGCGAACGCGTTGCATATGGTCTGCAGCCTTACCAAATTTACTATCGGTAGATTGAAACGTATGAGAGACAACGGGCACAATTTCTGCCCCCATCTCTTTCAGCTTTTCCATTTGTGGATAAACAGCTTCATACGTACAATGAGAGCCGGTTAAACCAAATCCGATCTTCTTTCCTTGTAATTCCATCAAACAACCTCCTTGCCGTATATACAAAATAAATTAGGCTATTTTCCTAATCTCAGTATATGACCACCAAAGAGAAGTGTTACTGTTTTACTGATTTCAGTAACTTGCTGACTTGTGTGGCAAGGATTTCTCCAGCAGTTTTTGGGGCAACCATTCCCGGCAAGCCGAGAGCATGAATAGTCTTCAAACCAATCGCGTCGGCACAATCGAAGTCAATTCCACCTGGTTTAGAAGCAAGATCTATGATAATCGCCTGACTGTTCATTTGCTGGAGTATAGATTGTGTCACTACCTTACTTGGAATCGTGTTAATCAAAATCTGACATTCTGCAATCTTTGATCCAACCTCTTTTAAGCTATACCCTTCCCACCCTTTCTCATAAACACGGGCAAGGTCAGCATCATCTTTTGTGACGACAGATACTTTTGCACCAAGTCCTGCAAAGCACTGTGCCGTGGTCTCCCCTACGCGGCCATAACCAAATATATATACATTCGCATGGTGAATCGTCACATTCGTATGTTGAATGGCCAGCATGATGGCCCCTTCTGCTGTAGGAATCGAGTTATATATCGCTACTTCATCCCGGTTCATTAATTCGATGAGGGTTAAACCGGCGTTTTGTGTAAATTGATCCAGTGTAGGGTTGGAAATACCCGTAAATATGACACAGTCATTTGGTAATGACTGAAACCATTCTTCTGTCAACTGGATCGTCTGATCAGTAAAAACAGCTTCTACCTTACCTTGTTCGTCAATCCCTGTGATGGGTAATACAACACCGTTTAAATGACTTGTGTCCAAATTGTTTAACTCTGTTTTCATAGCCTGGGTATAGCTTTGTTCCACTTGCTCAAATCCTAACAATTGGATTTGAATGTCTTCTTCTCTATTTAACGTATGGATCAGCGGTATATACCTCGCATCACCGCCAATTATCGCCAATTGTTTTGCTTTATTCATTTATTCCTTCACCAACCTCTCTACCTAAAAGTATCATATGTTACTGGTTATACAGAAGTGAAGAGGCAAATACCCCTATTTTATAAGAAAATATCCTATTTTGTATTTTTGAGCGAATGCCCTGGATTTTTAAGTTTAGGGTAATAAAATCCATACTTTTCATCAACATATGTACAAAAAAACGAGGAACCCCATTAGTCCTTTGTTGCTAAGCCAGAAACGGTAGTAACTTTTCATGATAGAAACGGATCATGAGCGCATTTTATCCGAATTATGTTATCGTGACATTATTTTCAGGTAATGTCTTCTATTTCCAGATAAAAACCATTTAAACATCTATTGTAGCCGAAAATAGATGTTTCACAAATAAAAGAAAACCGGGCAAAATTCGCCCGGTCCTTTACCGACCAGCCACTGAACTGCCGATAAGATGGATGATGTAAAGTATCTAGTTCCATTATTCCATGTAGCAAAGTTGATTGTTTGTCAGTGCTAGGAAACGCTCCGGAAATAGTACTACAATCGAATGGCTGCGAAGATGAAGCGTTCCAGACACTATATTTCTGCCAATAAGAAAACCACATAACCTTTTTCTGAGAACGATTCGATCATACATTATGGCTTTTATAAAATGAAGGAGCCATTTTGTAGCATGATCCATTACACAGTTGAAGAATCAGTTGACGATTTTTTTCTTTTGTTACAACAGTGTCTAGGTACCTAGAATGCTTTCTCCTTGCAGTGATAACCATTGTAGTACTCCAATCTAGCGGAGGGAATATGCGGAGACTTGAAAATGGTTTACAGGCTAAAATCGCAACGTCCTGTTGCAACGTCTGCACTTGCACGTCCTGTGCATCGCAGGACGTGCTGAAGATCCACTAAAAAGTGCTCTTCTTTTTAGTTAGCTGAAGCCGGCCCCATGGAAAGCGGAACCTATTCCCGGAGCGCTTGCTTTGCACAGATAAAACGATCAAACCCACCACTAAGGAAAGTGGGCTACTTTACATCATCTAGCTTATCGGTACCACCATTCGTTCAAGATCAAAATCGGTCCACATCCTATCATACTCAGAATTCTATACTTTCTTATCTTATAAAAAAAGACGAAGCAATACTGCCTCGTCAGTTATACCTTTTCGGTCTCTACTATAATCATATCCTCGCCGACTTTTCTGATTTGCTTCCATTCAATTCTGGAATATACTTCTGTCTTACGCAGGCCAAACATTCGATATTGCGGGATCGTAAACGAAATAATTTGGCCAGTCTTTTCATCAATTTCAAGATCCGTTTGACCTAACACTCCCAGTCTAGAACCAGATGTTAAATCGATTAACTCTTTATTGCTCAAATCATAGAATCGCAATGGTATTCCCCTCTCTTAAACTATTTAGGAGAAATGACTGCTTGAGCTGCCCGATCTCTTGTCAATCCTTGAATGATTTCTTCTGCATCTGACAGTTGAACCTGTTCGATTTGCTCGATGATCTCATCCAAAGAACGATGGTCTTCTTGCAGCAACTCATTCCTTGCATTCATGCTCATCTTACTGTTGGTGCTTTCCAAGCCTAGAATATACAGCCCTTTTAATTGTTCCTTGCTATTGGTCCACTCTTTTTCTGTGAATCCATGTCTTTGCAGTTGATCCATAATCGTATACAGCTTTTCTTCTACCACGTTTAACTGATCACGGGCAGTACCGGCATAAATAGTCAGCATTCCGCTATCTACAAACGTACTATGATAAGAGTAAATAGCATAAGCTAATCCAGACTTTTCTCTGATTTCCTGGAACAAACGTGAGCTCATACTGCCACCTAGCACGTTGTTAACGATCATCATTGGATAGATATTTTTATCCGTGGCCGCTAAGCCTTCAAACCCGATACATAGGTGAGCCTGTTCGATATCTTTATGCAGCGTGGTATGACTAGGACAAAAGCTCGGTGGTGATTCCTGTTGTGGTTTATTACCAGACACAGAGAAGGTTAATTTTTCCTCCACCATATCCATAAAAGACGCATGCACATTCCCAACAATCGAAACGACAATATGTTCTGCAGTATAATGTTTATTTACATATTGAAATAATTGATCTTGTGTAAAATGATTAACGATCTGTTTCGATCCAAGGATTGGCTTTGCTAAGGAATGGTTCTGATAAGCTGCTTCTGCCAGATAATCATGAATGATATCATCAGGAGTATCTTCTGTCATATTGATTTCTTCTAGTACTACTTGTTTTTCTCTTTCCATTTCTTCCTTGTCAAAGGTCGAGTTCAATAACATATCGGCAAGGATGTTTACTGCCATCTCTTTGTGTTGATCTAGTACTTTGGCATAAAAACAGGTATATTCTTTTGATGTGAAGGCGTTAATCTCTCCACCGACACTGTCAAACGCTTCCGCAATCTGTTGTGGTGTATAAGTAACGGTTCCTTTAAACAGCATATGCTCAATAAAATGAGATATGCCATTTTGGGTTGCTGTTTCATTTCTGGAGCCAGTTTTCACCCAGATGCCAATGGTCACCGAACGAACAGTTGATTCTTCTTCCAAAACAATGCGCATGCCATTATGGCACTCTTTACGATGAAGCAATGCATATCCCCCTATCGTTTTATATAAATATCTATAACTTGATCATTTATCAGATTGTGAAGGTCTCTACCTTCTTTCAAGACCTGATAAGATTTGCAAACTGTAACCAAACAACCTTATCAATATGGTTTTGGTCATCAGTGATGTCCATGGTTTTCGTGTGGATTTGCCTAACAGTGCGTGTTCAAAAATGCCGATAAATAGGGCCTCGTTGGCTAAAACCTCAGGCGTCCTGGGACTGCGATTACTCGCCCCACCGAACCCATTTGTTGCAACGCCGACACTAGTACGTCCTGTACGTCGAAAGTTCAAGGCGGCGCAGTCTCCCGGTACCGGAACGTATGCTTTTCATACGTGAGGAACGGACTCACGCAGGATGTGTTGACTTCTGCGTTGCCTACAGGACGTGGGCGATCTTAGTAGAAGTTCCTATATCGCCAACGCAGAAATTCGATGCGTCATTTTTGTTGGTCTTTTTGAACATCTTCTAACAAAGAAAAAAGAAACTGGTTGTCCAGCTTCTTTGCTTAGTTATCCTGTTTCTGTTCTACTAAAACGGCCTTTCTTGATAGGTTAATCCGGCCTTGTCTATCTATTTCTTTCACTTTTACCATGATTTGATCACCGATGGATACCACATCTTCCACTTTGCCGATGCGCTCCTCTGCAAGTTCGGAAATGTGTACCAGTCCTTCTTTACCCTTAAATAATTCAACAAAAGCTCCAAATTTCTCAATGCGCTTCACGGTTCCAAGGTACATTTGTCCTGGCTCTACTTCGCGAACAATATCCTCAATTAACTTCTTGGCTTTATTATTCATGTCGGTATCTGTAGATGAAATAAAGACATGTCCATCTTGTTCGATATCGATTTTAACACCGGTTTCCTCAATAATTTGGTTGATCTGCTTTCCGCTCGGTCCGATCACATCTCGAATCTTATCTGGTTTAATATCCATCGTTAGGATTTTTGGTGCATAATCAGAAAGTTCTTGTTTCGGTTCTTTAATGGTATCCATCATATGGGAAAGGATGTGCATTCTGCCTTTTTTCGCTTGCGTTAAAGCTTCGGCTAAAATTTCACGAGACAACCCTTCGATTTTGATATCCATCTGCAAGGCGGTTACACCTTGCGCCGTACCTGCCACTTTGAAGTCCATATCCCCTAGGAAGTCTTCCATACCCTGGATATCACTTAGGATGGTGTAATCTTCTCCGGATTTCACAAGCCCCATAGCAATCCCTGCTACCGGCGCCTTAATCGGCACACCTGCATCCATCATCGCTAAAGTACTCGCACAAATACTCGCTTGTGATGTGGAACCATTCGATTCCAATACCTCGGATACTAAACGAATCGTATAAGGGAAGGTTTTCTCATCCGGAACTACTTTCTCCAATGCTCTTTCGCCTAAAGCACCGTGTCCGATCTCACGACGACCTGGTCCACGGATAGGTCCAGTTTCTCCCACACTAAAAGATGGAAAGTTATAGTGGTGCATAAAACGCTTAGACTCTTCTGCATCCAAACCATCAAGAATTTGAACATCACCAAGTGCCCCTAAGGTACAAATACTTAATGCCTGAGTCTGACCACGTGTGAATAAGCCAGAACCGTGCGTACGTGGCAATACTCCAATTCGAGAAGATAGTGGTCGGATTTCATCTATTTTACGACCATCAGGACGAATCTTTTCTTTTGTAATTAATCGACGTACTTCCTCTTTTACCATTTTATCAAGCACGTTTTTCACTTGTTTGATTGTTTCTTCATCAGCTTCAGCTTCTTCATAGGAAGCAAGCAGATCTTTTTTCACTTGGTCAATCGCCACATCTCTCGCATGCTTTTCTTGCACTTGAATCGCCTCAACCAATGTGGATGCGACTTTGTTTTCTACTTCTGCCGTAATATCTTGATCCAGCTCAAATAAGTCGATATCCATTTTGGCAATTTGTAATTCTGCTATGATCTCTTCTTGGAAAGTGATCAAGCGTTTTATTTCCTCATGTCCAAACATAATCGCTTCTAACATAATTTCTTCTGGAACTTCTTCAGCACCAGCCTCTACCATATTAATTGCGTCCTTAGTACCCGCAACGGTAAGGTCAATATCGCTTTTTTCCCGTTCTTCTAAGGTCGGATTAATCACAAATTTCCCATCGACTCTGCCGACTACCACACCAGCTATTGGACCGGCAAAAGGTATATCAGAAACACTTAGTGCGATCGAGGAACCTATCATAGCGGCGATTTCAGATGGTAAATTCTGATCCACACTCATAACCGTACTGATTACTTGTACTTCATTACGAAACCCATCGGGAAACAATGGTCGAATTGGGCGGTCAATCAAGCGGGAGGTTAAGACTGCTTTCTCGCTTGGACGACCTTCTCTTTTAATAAAACCTCCTGGGATCTTACCAACGGCGTATAAACGCTCTTCATAATTCACTGTTAATGGAAAGAACGGCAGGTCCTTCGCTTCTTTAGAGGCGGTTGCTGTTGCTAAAACGGCCGTATCACCGTAATGCACCATACATGCTCCATTTGCTTGTTTTGCCAATTCTCCAATTTCCACACGGAACGTCTGTCCTGCTATTTCCGTTGAAAAAACTTTTTTGTCATCTGTCATTATCGTTCTCCTCTCAAAAACCAAACATATTCCTGTATATTTATTATTTTAGCATTGTTTGTCGTATATGTAACGGTAAGACTTTCATTATTATAGTATTTTCCCAATACCTCATGATTTAATCACACATTCTATTATTTTTTTGCATACAGAAAAAGCGGGATAACTCCCGCTTCACAACTGTTTATCGACGTAATCCTAATCGATTGATTAGTTCACGATAACGCGCAACATCTTTGTTACGAAGATAGTTCAATAAATTACGACGTTTACCTACCATTTTTAATAGACCACGGCGTGAATGGTGATCCTTCTTGTGTGTACGCAAGTGGTTATTCAATGTATTAATTTCCTCAGTAAGGACAGCAACTTGAACCTCTGGAGAACCAGTATCATTCTCGTGAGTTTTGAATTCATTGATAATTTCATTTTTACGTTCTTGTGCTAAAGCCATCCTATTCACCTCCTATATTATATAACAATTGAAACACCGATCCCCTAGCAATCGTCGGAGAAATCGAATTGCCAAGTAGATGGTTTCCGTATTAAAGGTTACACCTTTTTGCATAAAAAAGCAAGAGTTTTACGAAAGAGATTCAAAAAAATCACGTGAATGTCGTTCATCTTCCTTCAGTTTGGCAATTAACGCATCCACTCCAGTAAATTTCTCTTCGTCTCTTAAGTGTTTCCGCCAATAGATCGTCACGTTTTCACCATAGATATTATCATCAAAATCAAAGATGTGCACTTCCAATTTTTCATTCTCTCGATCATCCGTGAAAGTTGGGTTATATCCGAGGCTGGCCATGCCATAATGCACATGTCCATCTATCTTGATTTCCACAGCATAAATACCAATAGCCGGCAAATAATAATTGTCATTAATACGAATATTGGCAGTTGGATAACCGATCGTACGACCTCGCTTATCACCGTGGATAACCTCACCGGACATTGAATATGGCCGACCTAATAGTTGTTCTACTTGCCCGACATGTCCTTGTGCTAATGCCGCCTTTATTCGTGTGGAGCTGATTTTCTCATCATTATCATTAATTTTATTAATCATGGTTACTTGCAGATCATCTCCAGCAAGTTTCTGGATATTCTGCATATTGCCTGCCCCTTTATGTCCAAACGTAAAATCATAACCTGCAACGATATGAGTAATATGCAAATCTTTTACAAAATGCTCAAGGAAATGTTTGGGAGATAGTTTTGCCAAGGTATGGTCAAAACGAATAATATATAAATAATCAACATCCAATTCCCTAATCGTCTCGATCTTTTCTTCAATCGGCGTAATATACCTTACCGTTTCCTGTTTTCGTTGTAAGACAACAGAAGGATGTGGATCAAACGTTAGCACAGCGGAAGCTCGACCGGATTGATCTGCTATTTGCTTCGCCTGTTTAATTACTTGTTGATGTCCCTTATGAATACCATCAAAAAAACCTGCTGCCGCTACTGTTTCTCGTAAATTTTCCCGTTTTAATGAATGGGGATAGGTCAATGATTTTATTTCCATATCTTTCACCTGCTTTCTTTCCTTAAGGTTTCCATACTCGTACGGGCTTTATTTCCTGCTTTGTCTCATGCCGTTGATAAATAGCAAGTAACTGCTCATTTCGCAACATTTGAAAATAGGTCGTATCCGGCATCTTTTCGGGCAAAGGAAGCTTCTGACCATGCGCTATTTTTGTTGCGGTGATGTCATCCACTTCAATACTATCTAAGTGTGTTAACCCTGCCGTTATTGGTAAAAGTGGAAGCGATGCTTCTGTTTGTACTTTTTCTGCTAGTTCGGCTAAGGTAATAGCGTTTTGTTCAGTAAAACCCGCTGTTCCTTGGCGAACCAAATTGGCCATATGAGCAGGATAACCTAAGTCTTTTCCGATATCTACACATAGTGTACGAATATAAGTGCCTTTAGAGCAAGTAACCTCAAATTCAATGGTTTGCACGTTCTCTACTTTATCATAATTAGTTGCTAAAAATCGAATATCATGGATGGTGATCGACCGTAAAGGACGTTCTACGGTTTGATCTTCCCTAGCATATTCATACAGTTTTTTACCCTTGACTTTTACAGCTGAATACAAGGGAACCTGTTGGGTTATTTCTCCGCAGAAGCGTTGTAACGTCTCGCGAATCTGTTTAGAGGAAACAGGGGCTGGGACTGCCTTTTTGTCTTGAATCGTTCCTGTATGGTCTTCGGTATTGGTTGATAAACCTAGGCTTGCTACGGCACGATAGATTTTTTTGGTATCGGTGAGATAGGGCACTATTTTGGTTGCTTCTCCAATACAAAGTGGTAATACCCCTTCCACCTCAGGATCTAAGGTTCCGGTGTGGCCTACCTTTTTGGTATGCAGCAGTCTGCGCACCTTAGCAACACAATCATGGGAAGTCATCCCCTTTTCTTTCCATAATACTAATATACCATTCATGCTTGTTCCTCGCTTTATGTAATAATAAGAAAACCAGAAGCGCGTCTGCTATATCCCACAAAAGCCGCGCAAACTCTAGCATGATACAATCTGTATCTGTTAATCTCTTCTATATTAGTTCATTTGACGATTAACCATTGGAAAACCCTTGTCGGAACAAGGGTTTTTTATCAATCGTTGGGTCCGTTTAATTCTCTCAGGATATGCTCAATGCGATTGCCGCGCTCAATGGTGTCATCAAAGTCAAAAAACAGTTCTGGCGTTTTTCTTAAACGGATTCTTTTACCAATTTCCGATCGAATAAACCCCTTCGCTTTTGCTAAACCGATGAGCGTCTCCTGTTTCTTATCTTCATCACCCAATACGGAAATAAATATTTTCGCTTGTTGTAAATCACCTGTTACTTCTACATCTGTAATCGTCACAAAGCCTATCCTTGGATCTTTGATCTTTCGAGAAACGATATCGCCAAGCTCTTTTTTCATCTGCTCGGCCACTCGATTAGAGCGTAATTCACTCATTCCAATCACCTCTTGTGTATGGTTAAACTTTATAGCTGAGTGGCTTGATTGGTGTCCCTTCGATTAGCGAGCAGGATCCCCCTCACTAATCGAAGTTACCCTATCTCTGTTCCACGTTCGTTATCGTGCGCTCCGCTTCCCCAAATGAATCCATTAAGTCAAATGCTTGTTGTAACACATGCTGATTGATTTCATTCGATTCTGATACCGTTACGAGGGCTAGAGATGTACGCTGCCATAAATCCTGATAAGCGATTTCTGCCACTGCTATATTTAGTGTTTGACTTAGTTTTTTCTTGATTCGTTTTAAAATCGACCGCTTATCCTTCAAGGAATGGCAAGTTGGTAAAAAGAGTTCTACTTCTGCATAAAGCAGCATTATCTCTCTACTTCCTGCATGACATACGCCTCAATAATGTCACCTTCTTTAATATCGTTAAAGTTCTTGACGGTAATACCACATTCATAGTTTTGCGCCACTTCTTTCACATCATCTTTGAAGCGTTTTAAGGTATCAATTTCTCCTTCAAATATAACCACACCATCACGGACAAGACGAATGCCGGCATCTCTCGTTACTTTTCCGTCTGTTACATAACTTCCGGCAATCGTGCCAATCTTAGATACCTTGAAGATCTCACGCACCTCTACTTGGCCAATTACCTTCTCTTCGTATTCAGGATCAAGCATACCTTTCATGGCTGCTTCTACCTCTTCGATTGCCTTGTAAATCACTCGATGCAGACGAATATCCACATTTTCTATTTCTGCCGCCTTCTTCGCATTGTTATCTGGACGGACATTGAAACCGATCACTACCGCGTTAGATGCAGAAGCAAGGATAATATCTGATTCTTTAATCGCACCAACTCCGGTATGAATAATATTGACCTTCACACCTTCTACATTGATTTTCTTCAGGGAAGCGGCAAGTGCTTCAACAGAACCTTGTACATCCCCTTTAATGATGACATTAATATCTTTGATTTCCCCTTGTTTAATTTGTTCAAAGAGATCATCCAGACTGACGCGTGATTGAGAACCTCGTTTTTCTTCTAATTGACGTTGTTGTCTCATTTCGCCGATTTGACGTGCTTGCCGTTCATCATCAAACACAACAAACGTATCGCCGGCTAGTGGCACATCATTTAAGCCGGTGATTTCTACAGGTGTTGATGGCCCTGCTGATTTGATTCGTTTACCTAAGTCATTGACCATGGCACGTACTCTTCCGAATGTATTTCCGACTACAACCGGGTCTCCTACCTTTAACGTTCCATTTTGAACGAGTAACGATGCGACGGAACCTCGGCCCTTGTCAAGCTGTGCCTCAATGACGGTACCATTCGCTATTCGATTGGCATTGGCTTTTAATTCTTCTACTTCAGCAACGAGCAGAATCATTTCCAAAAGATCGTCAATACCTTCTCTTTTAATAGCAGAAAGCTGAACGAAAATGGTCTCACCGCCCCAATCTTCTGGAATCAATTCATACTCGGTTAATTCCTGCATGACGCGATCAGGGTTAGCCCCTTCTTTATCCATTTTATTAACAGCGACAATAATAGGCACTCCGGCAGCTTTTGCATGGTTAATAGCTTCCGTTGTTTGTGGCATAACACCATCATCTGCAGCTACGACAAGAATCGCAATATCGGTAACTTGAGCACCACGAGATCGCATGCTGGTAAATGCTGCGTGACCTGGTGTATCAAGGAAGGTTACTTTTTTGTCATTTTCCCGCACTTGATAAGCACCGATATGTTGTGTGATGCCACCGGCTTCTCCTTCGGTTACTTTCGTATGACGGATCGCATCTAGTAAAGTCGTTTTACCGTGATCGACGTGCCCCATAATGGTAACCACTGGAGGGCGCTCTTTCAATAGCTTTGGATCATCTTCCTTAATATACGTAGAAAGATCTGCTTTATCGACCTCTATTTCTTTTTCCAGATCTACACCGTATTCTGCACAGATCATTTCTAATGTATCGTCATCCAAATCCTGGTTTTTGGTTGCCATTACCCCTAGAAACATTAATTTCTTAATGATTTCATTGGCTCCTTTATTTAATTTCTCAGCCAACTCTGATACGGTAAGCGTTCCTACATAGGTAACCTTTTCAGGCATCTTTGGTTGAGTGCCTTGTTGTTTGGCAGCTGCTTGTTTTGGCTTACCTGGTCCATTCTTTTTCTTATTTGGCTGATTTTGCTTTTTGTTATGGTTGGCATTGCGTTGTTTATTATTTGACTGCTTGTTGTTATCTTTAGTAGAAGCTGGCTTTGCTTGAAAATGTGCATCTAGTTTCGACTTCATTTCGTCTGTAATAGTGGACATATGATTGGAAACTGGTGCCTTTAACTCCTGTAATTTATGGATAATTTCCTTACTTGTTTTGTTTATTTGTTTTGCATATTCATATACTCGTATTTTTGACATACGTTCACCCCCGAATATTATCATCAAGTAATGCAGCTAGCTTCTTGGCGAAACCTTGTTCATGTATAGAAACAGCTACACGTCCTGATCTTCCTACAGCTTGTGAGAGCGTGTCGCGATCAGCCACATAGTAAAAAGGGATTCGATAATACGTACATTTATCGGTCAGCTTCTTACGTGTCTGATCACCAATATCACTTGCAATAAGGACTAGCTTCGATTTTCTTACTTGGATTTCTTTGACAATCTGTTCTTCACCAAACGTACATTTCCCAGCACGCGTGGCAAGACCGATCAGGTTTAAATACGCTGATTGTTGCTCCATATTATTCGCCTGCCATCGCTTGACGCAATTGTTCATATATTTCATCTGGTATCTCTATTTCCAGCTGTTTAGCTAAGACACCCGTTTGTTCAGCTTTCACGACAGTTTCGAGATGTTTAGAGATATAGGCGCCACGACCGTTTTTCTTGCCCGTTGTATCAACAAATACCTCTCCGTCTTTCGTTTTCACCACACGGATTAAATCTTTTTTTGGAAACATTTCCTGTGTCACGACACATTTTCTCAATGGTACTTTTCGTTTTTTGGTCATGTAAATGCCTCCTTACCTAAATAGATCTTCATCCATGTCTTCGTATGATGTTTCATAATCTAGGCTATCTTGATCGTTTAATGAATCATCTTGTTCTTCCATATCTTCCTCGGTGATAAGCCCTTCTTCCTTGGCTTCGGTTTCACTTTTGATATCTATTTTCCAGCCAGTTAACTTAGCGGCCAATCTGGCATTTTGACCTCGTTTTCCAATGGCTAACGACAATTGATAGTCAGGAACAATGACAGTGGTTGCCTTCTCCTCTTCGTCTACTAAAACACGAATCACTTTCGAAGGGCTTAAGGCGTTAGAGACGTAAACCACTGGATCCTCTGACCACTGGACAATATCGATTTTTTCTCCTTGCAATTCATCCACAATCGTTTGCACACGCTGACCTTTTTGTCCAACGCATGAACCCACTGGATCCACCTCTGGATCATCGGCATAAACGGAAATTTTAGATCGATCCCCTGCTTCTCTAGCCACTGACCGCACTTCTACTGTGCCATCATAAATCTCCGGTACTTCCATTTCAAATAATCGTTTTAACAAGCCGGGGTGGGTTCTAGATACAAAAATACTCGGACCTTTGTTGGTATTCTCCACCTTGGTTACATATACCTTAATTCGGTCATGAACATGATAAGACTCTCCATCAATGCATTCGGCCTCTGGTAATTTTGCTTCTACCTTCCCTAGGTTTACATAAACAAAGCGACCGTCCATACGTTGGATCGTTCCATTCATAATATCTTCTTCCCGATCAATGTATTCGTTGAAAATAATACCCCGTTCCGCTTCCCTTACACGTTGTGTGACCACTTGCTTGGCAGCTTGAGCGGCAATTCTTCCAAAGTCTCTAGGTGTAACCTCAATCTCGATGACATCACCAATTTCATAACTTGGACTTATTTGATGTGCTTCTTCCAACGATATCTGCTGTTGTTTGTTTTCTACTTCTTCTACAATATCCTTTTGGGCAAAGACACGCATGGAACCAGCGTCTTCGTTTAAATCCACCCTTACATTAGTAGCGGACTTAAAATTCTTTTTGTAGGCAGAGATTAAGGCTGCCTCTAATGCCTCAATCAAGATGTTCTTATCAATACCTTTTTCCTTTTCCAAATAATCAATCGCATCGAACAACTCTCTGTTCACCAATATTTCCCCCTTTTTTATCAAAAAGTTACTGCCAACCGTGCCTTTGCAATTTTGGCAAATGGAACATCCACTTCTTTCGATTTCGTCTTTTCCTTATAGTTTATGGTAGCGACATCGTCTTTAAACGCTACCAGGTCACCTGTGAATTCTTTTTGTTTTTCGATTGGTTCATATAATTTCACATAGATATGCTGTCCAATATTTTTCTCGAAATCGGTCTTTTTCTTCAAAGGTCGTTCGACACCCGGTGAAGAAACTTCTAAAAAGTAGGCCTCCTTAATCGGATCTACTTCATCCAAGACCGCACTTAACCTTTCCGATACTTGACCACATTCCTCAATATCTACTCCACCATCTTTATCAATATATACCCTTAAAAACCAGTTAGAGCCTTCTTTCTCATAGACAACATCCACAAGCTCCAGATCACATTCATTTACGATGGGGAGGGCTAATTGTTCTACTTGCTGCGTTACTTGTGACACCTTGTTCCCTCCTTTGTCTTTCGTTTAGCTATACCGTCCTGCATTAGTCAGAAACAGAATGACAAATCCCTTGCCACTGCTGGCAAGGGATTTATCAAAACCCTATATCGTTCAGTACTTCCGGCATAGAAAGAGTGAAAGTTTACTCTTTTCACTAACCAAAATCAAGTCTATATAAAATATAGCATACTCCATGGATGAACGCAAGGAATTAGATGGGATAATCAGGCATCTTCAGGGAAAAAGGAGCTAGATACGAAACTTCCAATACAGTGGATGATATAAAGCATCCAACTCTTGCAAGCAGAGTTGGATCGTTTTTCATGCTAAGCCTGCGTTCCGAACATAGACTAGAGCATTACTTTCCACATAATACCTTAAAACAAGGATAACTGATTTTTCTCTTCCATCCCTTCTAAACAGCCATGGTGGTCGAGATACTCTAAAATCGTTTTAGAAATACGGCTTCGTTCTCGCAAATCCTCTTTAGACAAGAATTCACCATCTTCACGTGCCTTCTCAATATTAATCGCAGCATTGGTACCCAAGCCATCCACTGCATTAAAAGGAGGAATCAGACTATCTTCCTCGACTAAAAATTCTGTTGCAGAAGATTTGTATAAATCGACCTTTTTGAAGGAAAAGCCTCGTTCATTCATCTCTAAAGCTAACTCCAACACCGTAAGTAAGTTTTTCTCTTTTGGTGATGCATCATTACCTTTTTCGTTAATATCTTTTATTCTTTTCCGAATGGCTTCTGATCCTTTAATCATCGTATCTAGTTCAAAGTCATCCGCTCTAACAGTGAAATAGGCGGCATAAAAGTAGATTGGATAATGCACCTTGAAATACGCGATCCGAATCGCCATCAGTACATAGGCGGCAGCGTGTGCCTTCGGGAACATATATTTAATCTTCAGACAAGAATCAATATACCAATCCGGCACTTGATGCTTCTTCATTTCTTCAATCCACTCCGGCTCTAATCCTTTGCCTTTACGAACAAATTCCATAATCTTAAAGGCTAACGAGGCGTCAAGTCCTTTATGCATCAAGTACACCATGATATCATCACGACATCCAATCACTTCTGGTAATGTACAAGTACCATTATTGATAAGCTCCTGTGCATTTCCTAACCATACATCTGTTCCGTGACTTAAACCAGAAATAATCACTAACTCTGCAAAGGTATTAGGTTTGGTATCTTCAAGCATTTGTCGAACGAACCTTGTCCCAAATTCCGGTACACCCAAGGTCCCAGTTTTACACATGATTTGTTCAGGACTAACCCCCAGTACCTCCGGCCCGGAGAAAATCTTCATTACATCTGGATCGGCAGTAGGCAATGTCTGTGGATCAATGCCACTCAAATCTTGCAGCATGCGAATAACGGTAGGATCATCGTGACCCAGAATATCTAACTTTAGTAAGTTATCATGGATTGAATGGAAATCAAAATGGGTTGTACGCCATTCAGAATTTCGATCATCTGCTGGAAATTGGATCGGCGTAAAATCATAGATTTCCTTATCATCTGGTACGACAATAATCCCACCAGGGTGTTGACCTGTTGTTCGTTTCGCGCCAGTACATCCCTTCACCAAACGGTCCACTTCCGCTTGCTTCATGGTTAATTCTTTATCACTGGCATAACCTTTCACATAACCATAGGCCGTTTTCTCAGCAACCGTACCAATGGTTCCGGCACGATAGACCTTCTCCTCACCAAATAGTATTTTTGTATAATTATGCGCAGTTGGCTGGTATTCTCCAGAAAAGTTAAGGTCAATATCCGGAACTTTATCCCCCTTAAAGCCCAAAAAGGTTTCAAAAGGAATATCCTGACCATCTTTTCTCATCATGGTCTGACAAGATGGACACTCTTTATCTGGTAAATCGAAACCACTTCCGACCGTACCATCATTAAAAAATTCACTATGCTGACAGGATGGACAAACATAATGTGGCGGCAGTGGATTAACCTCGGTAATCTCCGTAAAGGTAGCAATCAAAGAAGATCCTACAGACCCCCGCGAACCAACTAAATAACCATCATCTAATGATTTTTTTACTAGCTTTTGTGAAATAAGATAAATAACCGCAAACCCATGTCCAATAATACTTTTTAGTTCTTTTTCGATGCGTTTCTCCACCAGTTCAGGCAAAGGATCACCATATACCGATTTGGCAAAGTTATAACTTAGTTCCCTTATTTCTTCTTCTGCACCATCTATATTGGGTGTATATAAATCCTCTTTTACCGGCTTAATCTCTTCTATTTCATCAGCTAGCTGGTTGGGATTGGTAATAACGATTTCCTCTGCCTTTTCCTCACCTAGAAACGAGAAGCAGGATATCATTTCATCCGTCGTACGGAAATAGGCGTTTGGTAACGTCTGACGGCTTAATGGATTACCACTTTGTGAAGAAATTAGAATTTGCCGGTATATTTTATCATTTTCCTCCAGATGGTGTACATTACTCGTTGCTACACATGGTTTATTCAGGTCATCAGCAAGCTGTACAATATTACGAATAATATCTAACAACTGTGCCTCGTTTTGTACTAATTCCCGATCATATAAATGGATAAAATTACTTGGTGGCTGAACTTCAATAAAGTCATAAAAGCCTGCCACTTTTTCTGCTTGGTCCTTCGATTTCTGCATCATCGTTTCAAATACTTCGCCTTGATCACAAGCAGTACCGACTAATATACCCTCGCGAAATTGTTGTAACTTGGAGCGAGGAATCCTTGGTACACGATAGAAATAGTCAATATGAGCCATTGAAATCAGTTTGTACAGGTTCTTTAATCCCTCTTGTGTTGCTGCTAGCAAGGTCGCATGAAAAGGTCTTGAGCGTTGATACGCATTTCCTTCTCCCATATGCCGATTAAACTGATTATGGTTCACAATATCACGTTCTATTGATAACTTAATAAATTTCCATAATAAATATCCAGTTGCTTCTGCATCGTATATTGCTCGGTGGTGCTGCGTTAATTCAATATCAAGCTTCTTACATAGGGTATTCAAACGATGATTTTTTAATTCCGGAAAGAGGAAACGAGCCAGTTCCAATGTATCGACAACTGGATTGGTTGCCTCGTCTAATCCAATGCGTTTTAACCCTGTGTTGAGAAAGCCCATATCAAAATCCGCGTTATGGGCAACTAAAATAGCGTCTCCCATCCATTCATGAAATTCTTTTAATACATCCTCGACTTCAGGCGCGTCCTGAACCATATCATCAGTAATGCCTGTTAAATTAATCGTCGTATCTGATAAAGGGTGATGTGGATTCGCAAAGGATTCATAACGATCAATAATCTCTCCGTTATGTAACTTAACGGCCGCAAGCTCAATAATCGTATCATAAATAGCTGACAATCCCGTCGTTTCTACGTCAAAAACAACATATGTACCATCCATTAAGTCACGATCCGTTTCATTATAAGCAATAGGCACACCGTCGTCGACCACGTTTGCTTCTACGCCATAGATGATCTTGACACCATGTTTTTGTCCCGCCGCATATGCCTCTGGGTAAGCCTGAGCTACGGCGTGATCCGTAATAGCCATTGCCTTGTGTCCCCATTTTCCTGCCTGTTCAATTAGGGCAGATGCCGAAACTACCGAGTCCATTTGACTCATTAAGGTATGGGCATGTAATTCGACACGCTTATTTCCTTGATGACCCTTATCTTCACGTACAACAGAAGCTACCTCCTGAATATCTCTGGCCATCATGGTTAATTCATTACTAAAGTTATCAGTTTGCACGATGCCATGAGCCTTAATCCACATACCTTCTTTTAATTGATTAAACTTTTCCGCATCTTGATCTCCTTTGGAAAACATTTTAATCAAGAAGGAATCCGTATAATCTGTTACCTTTAATATTAATAAATGCCGACCGGAACGCAGCTCTCTGATATCGACATCAAATAAATAGCCTTGAAAGACGATATTTTTTTCTTCTTCCGTAATATCCTTCATAGGAGTAGCTGCCTCTTTGATAGGATATCCCAATTGAACTGGTCCGGTGTGTTGTTCTTTATTTGCTTGTTGAGCACGTTTTTCTTGCTGCTGGAAGGCTTCTTCTACCTTTTTACGATCCTCTTCCGCTTTTGCCTGCTGAAACTGCTCCAATTCTTCCTGTTGCTCTCCTACCTGTAAATCAATCACGTATTTACCTAAGCCTACTTTCCCACAAAAACTGTCAAACGATTGCTGGATATCTTTTTTCCAATTTTGTTCAATTTGATTCCCTACAGTTAACATAATATTATTATCGTCAATTGTTGGGTGTTTTTTTTCAAACGACCGATATTTTGGAGACGTTTGGATTAGTTCAGATAAAAAGATTTGCCAGTATTTAAATGGTTCTGTCTCATCGGTTAGGCTGGATTCCGTTTCGATCGTCCAGGATAAACGGGCAATCGAAGAGAAAGTTTCTGTTAGCTTAAAAATAAATAGCTGATAGATATCTGCTGGTAATGTCTCTGCCAGTTGGAAATGGAAATGCCATTGTTGATTGGCCTTAAATACTTCTAATTTACGGATTGCTGCTTTCTGAAAATATTTATTTCTCATATCATCGGTGATACCGATCTGCGTGGTTAATAACTGAAATTTTTCTTCTCCAGAGATGTTCATTTTCAATCTCCTTTACTATAATTTCATTTACTATTCTAACATAATTCGGTCATTTTCCATACGACGGAGTGTTTTTTATAAATTAGGAAAGTTTATAATCATTGTTGAATCGCTTTCTAGCGGTGGGAATAGGTGGAGACTTGAAAATGGTTTACAGGCTAAAATCGCAACATCCTGTGCATCGCAGGACGTGCTGAAGATCCACTTGAAAAAGCGCTCTTCTTTTGCAAGTTAGCTGAAGCCGGCCCCATGGAAAGCGGAACCTATTCCCGGAGCGCTTGCTTTGCACAGATAAAACGATCAAACTCACCACTAAGGAAAGTGGACTACTTAACATAATCTATCTTATCGGCAGTTCAATATCTACCATGGGTTCGTCAGCTGACAAAAATAATACGGGCAAGTTTTGGTTTGCCCGTATTCATTGCAATGCTATTAGATTAATTCGTTGACTTTTTCGACTAGCTGGTTGATATGGATATCTTGTTGATCTCCACTCTCTCTTTGTTTACTTTCTACATAACCATCGACAGCCGCTTTCCCTACTGTCAGACGAAGAGGCAAGCCAATTAGATCACTGTCTTTAAATTTTAAACCAGGTCGTTCTTGACGATCGTCAAACAGAACCGATATATTGGCTGCTTGTAATTCTGTATAGATTTGTTCAGCTAATGCTGCTTGTTCTTCTTGTTTTGGATTAATCACAATCAAATGAACGTTGTATGGCGCAATTTCTTTTGGCCATATGATACCATGCTCATCATGATGCTGCTCTACAATAGCTGCTAGTGTTCGAGATATACCAATACCATAACAGCCCATTGTCATCGTTTCCTGTTTGCCTTGTTCATTCAGGTATTGAGCGCCTAGCTTCTCTGCATAGAAAGACCCTAGTTTAAACACTTGTCCAACTTCAATCCCTTTGGCAAATTGAATGGTACCCTTGCCATCCGGAGAAGGATCGCCTTCCTTAATAAAACATAAATCATCATAACGGTCTACATGAAAATCACGATCCAGATTGGCAGCGATATAATGTTTACCTGCTTGATTAGCACCACAATAGACATTCCGCATCATCGCCACAGCATGATCAGCAACAATCTCGATATTATTTGGGAGGTTAATAGGCCCAATCGAACCAATTTCAGTGCCAAGCAGCTCTTCTGTCTCTGCTGCTGATGCCAGCTCTACCTCTTGCGCTCCCAAGGCATTTTGCAGTTTAATATCATTGATTTCTCGATCTCCTCGAGCAAGAACCAAGACAAAATGTTCATCCACCTTAAATAGCATAGATTTAATACCTGCTTCTACTGGCTGCTGTAACAGTTCTGCTACATCAGCCATTGTTTTCACTCCTGGCGTATCAACCAACTCAAGGTCCTGCAAGGCCTTCTCATTTTGCGGATAGGTAATGTTCACTTCGGCCATTTCGATATTAGCAGCAAAATCGGATTGATCAGAATAGGCAATGGTATCCTCACCGATTTCTGCTAAAGCCATGAACTCATGAGTATCTTTTCCGCCCATCGCCCCAGAATCGGCTATTACCGCCCGAAAGTTTAAGTTACAACGGCTGAATATTTTGCTATATGCTTGATACATATTATCATAGGCTTGATCCAGGCTTTCCTGAGAGGTATGAAAAGAGTAAGCATCCTTCATAACAAATTCCCGTCCTCTTAGTAAGCCAAAACGAGGCCGTTGTTCATCACGAAACTTGGTTTGGATTTGAAAAAGCTGCAATGGAAGCTTTTTATAGCTCTTCACTTCATCCCTTAGTAAGCTAGTAATTACTTCTTCATGTGTAGCCCCTAAGGCGAATTCTCGATCATGTCGATCATGAAGACGCATTAGTTCTGCCCCTAATTTATACCACCTTCCTGTTTTTTTCCATAGTTCCGATGATTGCAAGGCTGGCATCAACATTTCTGTAACACCTGCTTTTTCCATCTCCTCACGCACGATCTGCTCCAGATTTTTTAATACTTTATGTCCCAATGGCAGATAGGTATAGACGCCTGATACGGTCTGTCTAATAAACCCCGCTCTTAATAAAAGTTGATGACTTTTAGCATCGGCATCAGCAGGTATCTCTTTTAATGTTGGTATTAGTGTTTGACTATGTCTCATTTACTTTTCACCTCATTGATTGTTTCCTAGCTTTTTTTGCACTTTTTTACAAGAATAATCGTTGGATATCATTCCATGTTACCACGAGCATTAACACCATTAATAAAGCAAATCCAATAAAATGAACAATCCCCTCTTTTTGCGGGTCTATTGGTTTGCCACGGATGGCTTCTACGCCAACAAATAGCAAGCGCCCACCATCTAAGGCAGGTAGTGGTAAAAGGTTCATAATACCCAAGTTCACACTCAACGCCGCCGTCCAAGTTAGGAAATTGAGAAAGCCGGTTTGAACCACTTGATCCGTCGCGTCATAAATACCTACTGGTCCAGAAAGCATATCAATAGAGAATTGACCTGTAATTAACTTGCCGACATTGGTCAAAATCAAGGTAGCCCAGTAATAGGTTTCCTCTATACTGTATGGGATGGTACGTATAAACGATTTTTCCAAGGCTTGAGTGACCCCTACTTGACCAATCGATTGATCGGGCATTTCAATGAGTGCCGGGGTTACATCTACCTCGATCTCTTCCCCATCACGCTGCACGGTCATATTTAGCGATTCATTAGGATTCACCTCTACAATGTCACGAAAATCGTCCCAAGTAGGCGTAGGCTGTCCATCAATTGCGGTTATTGTATCTCCTGATTCAAAGCCAGATTCTTCGGCAGGGCTATTTTCAGCAACAGAACCGACCGTTACATCCTCCACAGGCACCCCTTGAATATTTGCCAAAATCAGAAAAAGCACAAATGATAATATAAAATTCATTAATGGCCCTGCAAAAAGCTGTAATCCCCTCTGCCCAACTGACTTAGAAGCAAATTGTCGATTATATGGGGCTATTTGTGTAGAACGTTCGTCCATGATAAAGGCTGCCTTATCATTAATTTGGAATACATGCCTCTCTTCATCATTGATGTCATAACCTTCCACCCGCAAGTCATGATCTAAATCGATATGTTCGACTTCTATAACAAACGCTTCTGGATGTTTTGCCTTATTGTTTACAATGATTTGTGTCACTTCGCCTTGTTCGTTAAAGTTCAAGCCAATATGTTGTCCAGGTTTAATATCTACAATCTCTGGATCTTCACCGGCAACTCGCACATATCCTCCCATGGGTAATAAACGGATGGTGTATAATGTTTCATTTTTGACGGTAGCAAATACCTTGGGACCAAACCCAATCGCAAATTCGCGTACGAGCATACCTGTTTTTTTGGCAACAATAAAGTGACCGTATTCGTGCACGGTTACCAACACGCCAAACATCAATATAAAGGCTATTACAGTTGTCAATCAAAAGCACTCCTTTCCCTGATCGTGCTATTTATATTTTTCATACAGGTGCACTCGTGTTTCGTTATCAATCGCTTGTATGGTTGCCAAATCAGGCTGTTGAATGACTTGGTGTAAGTCCATAGCCTCTGAAATAATAGCTTCGATTTCTAAAAAGGTGATTTTTTCCTCTAAGAATAGAGAAACAGCTACTTCATTAGCGGCATTTAACACGGTCGGTAGCGATCCACCTTTTTCCCCCGCTTGATAAGCATAGGATAAACATGGAAATCGGTCAACATCCATTTCAGAAAAATGTAAGGTACCGATTTCTGCCAGATTTAAGCTCTTCGATGAGGCGAGTGGGATTCTCTTCGGATAGGTTAACGCATATTGAATGGGTACTCGCATATCAGGTGTTCCTAATTGGGCTAGTACACTTTTATCAGTATATTCAACCATCGAGTGAATCATACTTTCTTTATGCTGCAATACTTCAATTTGCTGATAAGGAATATCAAACAACCAATGTGCCTCAATCACTTCTAGTCCCTTATTCATCATCGTTGCCGAATCAATCGTAATCTTCGCACCCATACTCCAATTGGGGTGGTTTAAGGCATCCCTTACGGTGACCCCTTGCAATTGTTTTCTTGTTTTATCACGAAAACTGCCACCGGAAGCCGTTAAAATAATTTTGTTAATCTCACGAGGTGATTCGCCGTTTAACGCTTGAAATATAGCAGAGTGTTCACTGTCCACTGGTAAAAGCTGTACACCATATTTTTTTGCAGCAGCCATTACCAAATGACCAGCAGTTACTAGAGTTTCTTTATTGGCAATAGCAATTTGTTTCTTATGCTCAATCGCCGTCAATGTTGCTGTAAGCCCGACACTGCCCATAACTGCGTTCACTACGAGATCTGTATCAGGGGATGCACTCACTGCTTCCAGTCCTTCTGTTCCAACCAAGATCCTTGCTTTGTCTATATATGGAAGCAATTGCTGTCTTATTTCTTTCTCTTGTGTCACCACTATCTCCGGTGAAAATTCTCTGATAATCGCTTTTGCCTTTTCTACATTCTTACCAAAGGCAAAACTATATAGTTTGAACTGATCAGGGTGTTCCCTGAGCACTTCTAATGTTTGTTCGCCTATCGAACCTGTTGCACCTAATAAAGTTATATTTTTCATCGTCTGAACTCTCCAATTATTTACTAGTTTAGCTACGAATCATTAACCGATAAAATGGAGGAAGTGTAATAAGGGAAACACAAACAACCAACTATCGAACCTGTCCAATATACCTCCATGCCCAGGTAATAGTTTCCCCGAATCTTTGACATCAAATTGTCGTTTGATAGCTGATTCCACGAGATCACCGATTTGCGCAAAGGCGGAGGCAACCATGGTAACAATAATAACCAGCCATAAGGAGTCATTAACCGGATAAAAATATTGAAAGATAACGGCTACTACACTTGCTAACAAAATTCCCCCAACAGCCCCTTCAATCGTTTTATTTGGACTGATTAACGGCCATAATTTATGCTTGCCAAACGCCCTGCCAAAAAAGTAAGCGCCTGTGTCCGTTGATAGTATCACTAGAATAGCATAAAAAATATAAATGAGTCCATTTTCAACCCCACGTGTCTGCGTAAAGTAATAGAAACCCAAACCAACATAGATAGAAGCCAAGAGAAGAAATCCTGCGTCCTCGAAGGTAAATTTATTCTTAACAAGTACCGTGTAGCTTAATAATAATAAGACGAAGAACATCAATAATTCAGTTTTTGAGGTGAAAAACAGGTGATCACTCTGAAAAAGCAACGCCCATAAGAGCAGGACCCCTATAAAGGTGGGAATAGGATACTTTGTCATGCCGCGCATATGCAATAATTCCAAAAACCCAATCGTCGCTATAACATACATAATGACTTGAAATGGTATCCCGCCAAAAAATACAAAAGGAAAGAAAAACAATATGGCAATGATTGCTGTAATGATTCTAATTTTCATGCTAATTATTCACACCTTATATTCCGCCATATCGGCGTTTTCTTTGTTGGAAGTCCTCAATAGCTTCGGCAAACTTTTCCGGCCCAAAATCCGGCCACAATGTTTCTGTAAACCAAAGTTCCGAATAAGCAGATTGCCACAGCAGGAAATTACTCAGCCTTACTTCCCCACTTGTTCGAATCAGCAGATCGGGATCTTGATAATTACGCGTAAACAAATGTTCACTTAATGTATGTTCTGTGATATCTTCTACTTTATACTTTCCATCTTGTACTTCCTGGTAAATCTCTTTAATAGAATGAATCATTTCTCCTCGACTTCCATAATTGATCGCAATGTTTAAAATCAATCCGGTATTTTCCGCCGTACGTTGTTTCGCATTGACAATCGCTGCTTTTGTTTTGGAAGGTAATAAATCCACCTCACCAATCGTTTCGATTCTCACATTTTCCTCTATTAATTCTGGTAAATAGTGCTGCAGAAAATCAATTGGCAGTTTCATAATATACTCAACTTCTGAAGTTGGCCGCTTCCAATTCTCTGTCGAAAAGGCGTATAAGGTTAAAATATGTATTCCTGTGTGACTGGCTGTTTTGACAATTCGTTTGACATTATCCATTCCTTCTCGATGTCCGGCAATCCGAGGCAGCCCTCTTTTTTGAGCCCATCTGCCATTTCCGTCCATGATAATGGCCACATGCCTTGGTATATTTACTGGTTCAGACACAACTAATTCCTGATTTTCTTTTATTCTCTTAAAAGGAAGTTTAAACAAGCGCATAAGAGTTCCTCCATTTTCAAAAAAGCCATGCTTATCTATTTATAATATTCGTTTATCTGCGTATTTTCTCGGTGCAAACGTCCGTATGATCCTCACAATGGAAGGCTACTAGGAAAACGGACACGAACTCCCGATAAGTATCGCTTCATCTCTGCATAAGACACCAACGTATTATGTTCTTCTGCCTAAGGGATCGAGTGGTGCGATAGGACCTTCTTCATCACCGTACACCTCGTCTGTCACTGGCTGACTCACTAGATAAGTGGAAAAACCCTCTTCTTAGTAAGAGGGCTTTTCCGCTTATCCTTTATTCTACCTTGTTTCTGCTCAAACTTCCATAATTTCTTGTTCTTTTTCTTTTGTTAAATCATCAATTTTCTTGATGTACTTATCCGTTTCGTTTTGTACATCCTCTTGATAGGCCCTTAAATCGTCTTCTGTAAGGTCGCCTGTCTTTTCATCTTTTTTCAATTGATCATTAGTATCACGACGAATATTGCGGATTTGCACCTTCGATTCTTCGGCATACTTGCCGACGATTTTTACTAATTCTTTGCGTCGTTCTTCTGTCAAGGCTGGGATAGCAAGACGAATGACATTTCCATCATTTGCCGGCGTGAGTCCTAAATCGGCTTTTTGAATAGCTTTATCCATATCAGAGATAGAAGATTTGTCAAATGGTGTAATCACTAAGAGACGTGCCTCAGGAACGGAAATAGAGGCTAACTGATTTAAGGGCGTTAAAGCACCATAATATTCCACCTGAATACCGTCTAATAAAGCTGGATTTGCTCGTCCAGCTCTGACTGTTGCTAAGTTTTTCGAGTAAGCCTTGGCAGCATGTTCCATTTTCTCACGGGTTTCTTTCAATAACTTTTCAGACATGATTAACTCCCCTTTATAATAGTTCCTATTGTTTCGCCCATTACTGCCTTTTTGATATTTCCTTTTTCAGAAATCGAGAAAACAAGTAATGGAATGTTGTTATCCATACATAAGGAAGAGGCTGTGGAATCCATGACACCTAGTCCTTCGTTAAGGATATCCAAATAGGATAATTGTTCATATTTCTCAGCTTCCTTGTGCAGCTTCGGATCAGCAGTATATACACCGTCCACATTATTCTTCGCCATTAAAATAACATCTGCTTCCACTTCAGCCGCCCTTAACGCTGCGGTAGTATCTGTTGAAAAATATGGATTTCCTGTTCCAGCAGCAAAAATAACGACACGTTTCTTCTCCAAATGACGAATAGCTTTCCGTCGAATATAAGGTTCAGCTACTTGCCTCATTTCAATAGAGGTCTGTACTCTGGTAGGGATGCCAACATTCTCCAAGCTATCCTGTAAGGCAAGTGAATTCATTACCGTTGCTAGCATCCCCATATAGTCAGCATTAGCACGATCCATACCCATTTCACTACCAACTTTTCCGCGCCAGATATTACCTCCGCCGACCACTACAGCTACCTCTACTCCTAACTCCACAATATCTTTTACTTGTTCAGCAACAGACTGAACGATTTTTGGCTCTAAACCAAAACCTTGCTCACCACTTAATGCCTCTCCACTTAGTTTAAGTACCACTCTTCTATAATTAGCGATTGCCATAATTACCTCCACTTATGTAAATTATTCTAAAACGTACGACCTGTTTCAATACTTCACAGTGTAAGAAAAGCATCTAGTGCTGGGTGCCCAACGCCTCTATCTTTGCGTTGGAATAGTCTCTATTATTATGCAATAAAACGCATATCTTTTCAAACAAAAGGGACACCGTGTGCCCCTTTTTTGTTTGAAATATAGAAAGGAGCAGGCAACACAACTTATCCAGCATTCCAATGATGCGCGTTATTGCCCTTCCAGTCATTTATTACTTCTTGTTCACTTGGCTCATTACTTCATCTGCAAAATTATCCTCACGCTTCTCAATTCCCTCGCCTACTTCATAACGAACGAAAGACTGTACAGTTGCGTTATGATTAGCAGCCACTTGTTTTACTTTTTGGTCAGGATCTTTTACGAAACTTTGATCTAATAAACAGATTTCTTCAAAGAATTTGTTCAAACGACCTTCCACCATTTTTTCTACGATATGTTCTGGTTTTCCCTCGTTTAAAGCTTGAGTCTTTAGTATTTCACGTTCATTTTCTACGTCTTCTGCAGACACCACATCACGTGATAAATATTTCGGATTAATAGCAGCAACATGCATCGCTATATCCTTCGCTATTTGCTCATCGGTTGTACCTTCTAGAACGGTTACGACACCAATTTTTCCGCCCATATGGATATAAGCGCCAAATGCATCGTTATCCGTTTTGTTAAAGAGAGTAAAGCGACGCAGTGAAATCTTTTCACCAATCTTCGCAATATTGGAATTGATAAAGGCTTCTACATTCTCGCCTTCACCCTGAAATGGTTGTTGAAGTGCTTCTTCTACGGTTGCCGGTTTTTCAGATAAAATGTGTTTTGCCAAAGCTTCGGCTAGGTCCTTAAACTGATCGTTTTTAGTAACAAAATCTGTCTCACAGTTTAATTCTAATAAGACAGCTTCATTCCCTGAAACCTCGGCATACGCTGCCCCCTCTGCTGCAATGCGGTCTGCTTTCTTAGCGGCTTTAGAGATCCCTTTTTCACGAAGGAAATCGATTGCTGCTTCCATATTACCATCTGTTTCTTGAAGTGCTTTCTTACAATCCATCATTCCAGCACCTGTTTTTTCTCTAAGTTCTTTGACTTGTTGAGCTGTAATTGCCATATTAACTATTCCTCCCTTGAGTTATCGAAATACTGCTGAAAAAAAGGTGATAAAAGGTCCCCCTCTTATCACCAAACCTTTGCTTACTCTTCTACGGCTTCTGTTTCTGCTTCTTTTTCTTCTGTCACTTCTTCAGCCTCTGCTTCTTCTGTCACTTCACCTTGTTTAGCTTCTAAAATAGCGTCGGCCATTTTACCAGTAAGAAGTTTTACAGCGCGGATCGCGTCATCGTTCGCAGGGATGACATAATCAATTTCATCCGGATCACAGTTTGTATCGACAATACCTACGATAGGGATGTTTAATTTATGCGCTTCTGCAACGGCAATTCGTTCTTTTCTAGGGTCAATAATAAACAGCGCATCTGGAATCTTGTTCATTTCCTTGATTCCACCTAAAAATTTAACTAGGCGCTCTTTTTCTTTTAGAAGACCAACGACTTCTTTTTTAGGCAATACTTCAAAAGTGCCATCCTCTTCCATTTTTTCGATATCTTTCAAACGATTAATTCGTTTGCGGATCGTTTCAAAATTCGTCAATGTTCCGCCCAACCAACGTTGGTTTACAAAGTACATACCGGAACGGATCGCTTCTTCTTTCACGGATTCTTGTGCTTGTTTTTTGGTTCCTACAAAAAGCACGGTTCCGCCATTTTCAGCGGTTTCTTTCACGAAGTTGTAAGCTTCCTCTACCTTTTTCACTGTCTTTTGCAAGTCAATGATATAAATGCCGTTACGCTCTGTGAAGATATATTTCTTCATTTTTGGATTCCAACGGCGTGTTTGATGTCCAAAATGAACACCAGCTTCTAGCAATTGTTTCATGGAAATTACTGCCATGGTTATTCCTCCTAAATTGGTTTTTTTATCCTCCATTTGTGTCATTAGATACAAGGACTCGGATAGAGCACCACTTGTATCTTCCACAAACGTGTGTATTTAACACCGTCATTAAATATACCATAAGGAAAACATGCAATCAAGTGATTTATTTATTTTTGGAGAAAAGTTGGATAATTCGTCGTTGAGCTGTCGAAATAAAGCCCTTTCATTGCCTAAAATCTTAGTGAGGGTAGTGCATAAGAAAAACCAACCGGGCAAACTCTGCCTGTGCTTTTATTACTAGCAGGAGGGCGCCTTTCCGGTTAGATTGTGCTTCTCTCCCTCGTTGGAACCGTGCTAGCAGAACTACCGCACACAGCTCTCCTCCATCTTCCTTCACAGCTTCTGCTATCCTTACAAGTTTTGTGTACATGATAGATATCCTGCTACCTCTGGGGGTTTTCGGGGCTCTATTTAACCTCCTAATTGTCGTTTCGATGGAAGTTGGTTTATTGGTATAATAGCTCCTTTTTATAAGGTGAGAAAGGATAGATTTTTGGCTGCGATAGGTGTTTAAGCTACTTTGATTTGGAAATAAACATCATTTCCATACAAGAGGCCGCTAAGGTGTATGATGCAAAGTAGCTTCGCAATTATTTTGAGAGAATGCGTGTGCTAAACAACCGCTTCGCCCAAGCCTTTCGCTTTTACCCACGGGGCATAAGTAAACAAGCGACTTAAACAAAGAACACCTTCATCGTGTTTCCTATACTTAGGCACAGCTCTCCAGCTAACTTGAAAAAAGAAAACCACTTTTTCAAGTGGCTTTCTTTGGGGAAGCACCATACGTTCCTATTTACTTTGGCTTAGTGTTAATGCATCGAGGTTATTTATGATTAAACTTCAGCAATAACTCAATCTCTGTTTTTCCTTTGTTTAACTTTTTCGCTATCCCCTCTATGGTATAACCTTTATCTTGTAGGTGAAGGGCCTGGGCAATAAGTGACTGCTCGAGTTTGTCTTCTACCTGATCCACTTCAGTGATAGGCTGATAATCTGCTGTTAGCGTTTCGACAGCTTCATCAGGCTGTTCTGTTTCCTGATGAGGTGGTTGTTCGGCATTTGTGACAATTGGCTCCTTAGTACGACTGGAGGATTGTTCCGCTTCCAAACGCTCGATTAACGCCGCATTCTCTTCTTTAATTTCTACTAAATACAATGCTAAAGTATCCTCCAGTGAGCGAGACTGTTCCTTCATACGAAGTTCTGCTTCTTCTACTGCGTCTACCTTCTTCTTCCATTGCTTTATAATGATAAAGGTTACCAGGTGGATCAAAAAACTAATTAATAACAAAAAATAAATCATAGTCCGCTCCTATTTCATTAGATCAATCGTATGTCCTAAATAAGGGTGAGGCAACTGACTTGTCACATTTGCTGACTCGTCCCTATCTTCTCCAAACATCATTTGCTCGGATGAGACATCGTTCTGTTTGACTCGTTCGCTATCCGTCTGCTTTTGTACCTGTGTCCGCTTCTGTTTATCTTGCCAGGTAATTTGCTCTGTCAATTGCTGCTGCTCTGTTTGGGGTTGTTGTTGAAGCTGTTGCTGTATTCTGCCTGCTTCCTGTGTTCTCGGTAAAGCGATCTGCATTTCCACTGCTTTCCAGCTCATCGTTCTCCCCTCCTAATAAATAGCTTCTTTTATTTGCTTTTGCTAACGTCATGGTTTTATCTATAGTATACTGATATTACCTGCGACAAGCAAGCGTACTATGCTGTTATTCTAGCGATTGGTCATTCATGATTTATTGCGTTGCGTCTTACCCTCTATTGCATGGATCACAATTTCTTTTTGCTTCAAATAGGCCTGGAAATGTCGATTTCTTTGTTGTAAAATACGTTTATATTTATCAAACGCTAATTCCACATTCTCAAAAGCTTCTTTGGTCACAATCAACTTTCGCTCTACCGGCTCGCTTCTTTCTGATTCTATCATGGCTAATTCTGTTTCAACATCCAATAACTGATCGGCTATTTTGTTCATCGTATTTCTTTGCTTCAAAAGCATAATTCGTTCTTTTGCTGGCAAATCTCCATCCACCTTTTTCTTTTGCTGCAACATATCACCTAGCTGCCTTACTTTGCGCAAATTGGCATTTAGTTCTGTTTCTTCTTTTTTTAAAGCGGTTACAAAGTCGTGGGATCGCCCATCGGAACGTATCACAATATTGGTCTTTGTATTAGCTGGATTTCCAAGAGTTGCTACCTCCATAGACTTTCCAGCAATACATTCGCCGCCAATAATACTTCCGGACGTACAAAAAATACTGCCTCCTGCCGTACAGAAGCTATGCAGGATATCCCGCTTCACCCTCAGATCTCCTCCCGCTGTAATCTTTGCCTGATTAATATAACTTACCTCGACACTTCCCTCAGCGGTAATCACTGCCTTTTCCATGCCTGCGATACCATTATAGATTAAAATATTCCCACCAGATGTGATCTCTGATGCTTCTACCATTCCATAAATGGTAATATCACCTTTTGCCTTGACTTGATAGCCAGCAGGAACATTACCGGTAATAGTAACGGCTCCATTAAAGTCGATATTACCAATCTTTAAGCTGAGATCGCCATCCACTTGATAGCGCGGGTAAACATGCAGGCTGTTCTTTCTGACCGATAGCTGTCCAACAGATGTGGAACGAAACGCCTGATCTTGTTCAACAAATACCACACCATTTCCTGCCTTGCAAAAATAGGGTTTGCCCCGTTTTTGTTTTATAGCCTTATGGTATACATCAATTCCTTCTTCACCATTAGTGGCTGGTTCCAGTTGAGCTAGTACTTCATTCTCCTCCACCATAGGGATTTTTTTGACATCGCGAAAATTGGAGCGTTCTGATTCTAGCATCACACTGGATGTCGTGTGTTTCATGATTAATTTTCCATTCTCTCCATCAATAGGTGGTTTTCCTTGAGCAATAAGCAGCTGCCCTTCTGAGATAAGTTGACTTTTCCAATCAAGCTGCTCTAAATCAATGATGCCATATTTTATTCCGGCCTGTTTAATTAATCCATAGATATCTTCTGGCAGAAGATTATCATCACTATTTTTATCTTGCAAGCTGATTTTTGCGCTGAGTCGATCCTTTGCTACCTTAATGATTAACTTCTCCTGTCTATTAATCATAATCGTGTACCGTCCTTCTCCTTATTTTTGGAACAAACGACGAATTTTCGTGATAGCTTGCTTATGTATTTGGGAGATGCGTGAGGTTGTTAAATTTAATACCTTGCCTATCTCGGTGAATGTTAATTCTCTATCATAAAACAAATCTAGCACGAGCTGTTCCTTCTCATTTAACTGCTGTATACACTTCGCTAATTCTTGATAATCTTCCTGCTGCAGCACATGGGCATCTGGCTGCATTTGTTTATCATCTGGAATCAAATAACCGATCGATTCGCGGTTTTCCTCGGTAGTTGTTTTACTTTTTTCTTCCATTGATAATAAATGGGCAAAAAAACTATCCTTTAGTGTTTCTTCCACTTCCTCTTTCGTGATCTGCAGATAAGCAGCAATTTCCTCATTCGTTATTTCATGCTGCCGTTCTTGTTCCAGCCGTTCCATTGTTTGTTCCAATTTCTTTATTTTATCCCTTGTCGTTCGAGGAAGCCAATCTTCTTTACGTAAACCATCAATAATGGCACCTTTAATACGAAAAGAGGCATACGTATCAAATTTCAGTTCCCGGGTCGGATCAAACTTTAAAATGGCGTCATATAGACCAAACAAGCCTAGGCTGTGAATATCATCTCTATTTACACTTCTCGGAAGATTACTAGCAATTCGCTGCACATGATAATTAACAAGATACATATAATATTCAATCAATCGATTGGTATCTTCTTCTCGTTTACTATGAAGCCAGTTATCCCAAAGAGTCTGCTCAGAAGTTGTGTCTTTTACCATCGAATCACCTTCTTTCCGTTTTGCTTGTTATAGTACGTGACTTCTTATATCTGGCTGACGCCCCCGTGAACGGTGCGTATATCCATTATTCCTGTTTCAACATGGAACTCAATCGTTCTCCCTTTACTCCCACCTACATCTTGGGCGATCACCTTCACTTGATGCTCTCTCAGTTTGTTTTGTACGGCTTCAATATTTCTTTCTCCTATTTTTAACATATTCTGTTGAGGCTGCATGGAAAACATGTGAGCACCACCAGCGATTTTGGCTTTTAAATGAGCACGGCGAGCCCCCTTATCAAGTAGTTCCTTCATTAATAGATCAATAGCTGTATCGGCATACTTCATTTTGTTTATCGTAGGCTTCTTGGTTGTTGTGGAATTTGGAAGCATGACATGCGCCATTCCTGCCAGTTGTTTGTTGTAAATTACTACGCCTACACATGAACCTAACCCGGAGGTCTTTAAGCTATTAGGTACTTCTGTCACTTTTAAATCGGCAATGCCAACCTTTATAATCGTCTTAGTCAAGGTCATTATTCTTGAACTCCTAGTGATTGAAATATTTTCTCAAACGACTCCAGTTCAGGTAATAATAAAAAATGGCCCTTTACGGTGTCGTCCTGTTGATTGTTCTCTTCAATAGATGTATCAATAATAATGGCGTAGTCACTTTCTTGTGAGATTTCTACCAGACCCTGCATTAAAATAGCTGCTGCCATATCAAATAATAAGGTAGGTACCGTTGGCTGCATATTAATAGCGGTGAAATCTGATAAGGCAGACAAATAAGAGCCAGATAGAATATTTCCCACTTCTGAAACAGCGGAAAGCGCCATTTCATCGCTAGATACATCTTTCACTGGTACACCAAGGAGCTTTTCTGCGAGCGCATTAGCCTCTTCTGGTTTCAGAACAAAAAACATACTGCCTGGTGCTTCTCCTTGAATACGAAGACATACACTTACAATTTCTTGATCCGGCCCACCCACATATTCCATTAATTCATTAAAGCCTACAATTTTAATAGCTGGCACCTTCATATCAATTTTTTTGTTCAATAAGCCAGATAAAGCAGTTGCTGCATTTCCCGCTCCAATATTGCCGATTTCCCCCAGAACATCTAAATGATACGATGATAACTTATTGATATCTACCATAGGCCAGCTCCTCATTTCCACTTACCGACACTAATAACCCCATATCCATCACTTTTTCCATCTCTAAGATCATGATTAAACGCTTATCGATCTTGGCTACTCCCTTCATATAATCGACATCAACAGTACCGATTACTTGAGGGGTAGGTTCCATTTGTTCGGTAGGGATGTCCATCACATCATATGCCGCGTCCACTATTAATCCAGCCGCATAATCTTCCATATGAATGATGATAATCCTGGTGCTTTCTGTGGCTTCCAATGGAGACTGCATGCCAAAGCGCTCTCGCAAATCAACAATTGGTGTAATCACCCCGCGCAGGTTAATCACCCCTTTTACACAAGAAATAGTTTGAGGAACCCGAGTGATCGGTTGACTGCGCTCGATGGCAGCTACCAAATCGACTGGTATCGCATATTCTTCTTGCTCTAGCTCTACAATGATATATTTATTTATATCTGTCTGATTCATCATGCTCAACCTCCTAACTTATGAGTGAATTGCTGTCTATGATTAAGGCTACCTGTCCATCTCCCAAAATCGTTGCTCCCGATATAGCAAAGACATTTCCTAAAAACTCACCTAATGACTTGAGAACAATCTCTTGTTGGCCAATAAAGGTATCGACCATTAATCCGGCCATCTTATCACCTTTGCGGATGATAACAACAGAATAAAGTTCCGATTCTTCTTCATCCGCCGGCACTTCAAATACCTTTTTTAAATCAATTAATGGTACTACTTTGCCGCGGAAGTCCATCACCTTCTTATGGTGTGCACTGAGAATATCCGAGCGTTGTATAATTGCTGTCTCAATAATGGATGACAGTGGAATAGCATATTTTTCATCTGCTACTTCAACAAGTAACGCTGAAATAATCGAGAGAGTCAATGGTAATTGAATCGAAAAGAGAGAACCCTTTCCTGCTTCCGATTCGATCGTTAATACACCGCCGAGCGATTCAATTGTATTTTTCACCACATCTAAGCCGACTCCACGACCGGAAACATCACTAATTTGATCAGCAGTAGAAAATCCACTTGATAAAATAAGCTGATAGATTTCTTGATCAGCCATTTGTGCAGCATCTTCCGCTGTTATAACTTGGTTGGCTATTGCCTTATGGACTACCTTATCTTTATTGATACCCGCACCATCGTCAGAGATTTCGATAAAGACATGATTGCCACTATGATAAGCCTTCAATAATAGTTGACCAGTTTCAGCTTTGCCTGCCTCCACTCTTCTTTCTGGTGCTTCAATGCCATGGTCTAATGAATTACGAATTAAATGGACTAACGGATCGCCGATCTCATCAATGACGGTTCGATCCAGCTCTGTTTCTGCTCCTTCAATTTTCAAATCAATCTGTTTGCCTAGATCCTTGGAAAGTTGGCGAACCATTCTAGGGAATCGATTAAATACTTGTTCAACCGGAACCATGCGCATATTCAAGATAATATTTTGCAGATCATTAGAGATTCTTGACATTCGTTCGACGGTCTCTTGCAATTCGCTGTGCCTCAAGTTATGAGAAATCTGTTCCAACTGCCCTCGATCAATCACCAATTCTTCAAATAAATTCATTAAAGCGTCCAATCTGTCAATATTGACACGGATCGTTTTATTGGCGGTAGGCTTGGCCATTTGTTTTGGATTCTTAGCAGGAGCGTCTGCACTTTGTTCTGATGGCTGATTGGATGGCTCAGCTTCCAATTCCTGCTGATTTTCATCTTGTTGATTGGATAGTGTAAATTCTCGAACGGATACTTCTTCGATCTCTGATACCTTCAATATCTTTTGTTCTACAAGGTCTGGAGTCTCTTCAGTAATCACCAACACATGAAAAGACAGATCAAATTTCTCATCCTCTAATTCTTGCACCGTTGGATCGGATTTGATGACTTCTCCAACTTGTTCCAACACCTCAAATACCATATAGACACGTGCGGCCTTCAACAGGCAATTTTCATTCAATTTCACAAAAACCTCTAAGTTATGGCAGTTTTTTTCTTGGGACTGGGTCAAAATAGCTTGTTCAAACTCATCGACTTGTTGAAACCAGGTCAGCGGCTGCTCGGCAGCTACTGATAAGGATTGGTCTTCGGGCACTGAAATGGGTTCTTTATTTTCAATCGCTTGCAGAGCAGTAACTAATGCTTGGACATCTGCCGCTCCATCGCCACCTTCCGCAATGTCTAACACCATCCCCTCTAATTGATCAACAGCTTGAAAAATAACATCAATCATGTCCGTATGAATCGATAACTGATGGTTTCGTACAGCGTCCAGCACATTTTCTAATTTGTGTGTCAAATTCGCAATATCTTGATAGCCCATGGTTGCTGCCATTCCCTTTAAAGTGTGGGCGGCACGAAAAATTTCGCTGATCGTATCCATATTATTCGGTTCTTTCTCTAGTACTAATAACTGATCATTTAATGATTGGATATGTTCTTTACTTTCTTCAATAAACACTTCTAGATAATCATTCATTTCCATATCTTTCACCTCTGTTTAGGGACTTTTTGTGCTAGTACCTCACTGATATGATGGATATCTGCTTGATAATTGATTAAACCTGTCTTTACGGCAGCTTGAGGCATACCGTATACAATACAAGTTTCTTCTGATTGGGCAATAGCTATCGTTTTAGGGTGTTTCTTCTTCAAGGTAATCAAGCCATTTGTCCCGTCACTTCCCATTCCAGTGAGTACGACAGCAATCGGATGACAAGAGCGTAAGTTGGCTACTGATTCAAATAGCACATCAACGGCGGGCTGATGTCCATTAACCGGATGACCTAGCTCGACCTTCGCCGTCCAATGGCTTCCTGTACGGACCACACTAAATTGTTTACCACCTTGTGCCAGGTAGACATGACCTTTCTCGATCACATCGCCATGCTCCACTTCTTTCACCTGCAACTTGGATAATTTATTCAGACGCTCGGCTAGTGATTTGGTAAAACCGCGAGGCATATGCTGAACAATCACAATCGGTGCCTGTAGATCGGCAGGCAGCTGGCTGATCACATCTTGCAGTGCTCTGGGACCTCCAGTAGAAGCTCCAATGGCAATAATCGGATCCGTCCCTTGGATCGCCTTAACGGAAAAATTATTTTTGCTGGAACTTGGCTGTCTAGATGGTAGCAGACGCTGCTGCTTCACTTCCACTGCTCGTTCTGCCTTCGTAACGATTTCCTGTTCGATCTCTTTAATATTTAAGGAAATCGATCCCGACGGTTTAGCGATAAAATCAACGGCACCATGTGACATGGCTTCCACGGTTTTGTCAGCGCCAGCTTTGGTGAGACTGGAGAGCATGATCACCGGTGTTGGTCTTACTCGCATCATCCCTTTAAGTGTTTCGATTCCATCCATTACAGGCATCTCCACATCTAACGTGACCAAATCCGGTTTCCATTGTCTCAGCTTTTCCAGCGCATCCTTTCCATTTCTCGCTGTACCGCATACCTCTAAATATTCTGAGGTATTCAATATATCGGTAATCATTTTTCTCATGAATGCTGAGTCATCTACCACTAAGATCTGTTTCTTTGTCATCGCTATCTACCTCTCTTTGAATAAACTTTTAAATCGTTGAATAAATCCTGTTGCTGGCGATATCGATGAAACGTTGATCGGTTCGTCCAAATAGTGATTGACGATGTTCTCCATGGCCTTAGCTGCTCGTGATCGGTGATTATGTAGTACAAACGGTTGTTGAGCAATAACGGCTTTAGTGACTGCCTCATCATCTGGTATCGATCCTAGTGGTACCATGCGTTGTTGTAAGAATTGCTGGACAACTCGGCTTAAACGGTTTAACGTCTCTAGTCCTTGTCGTTGACTCCGTACACGGTTAACGATGATATGAAAGCTTAAAGGTTGCTCCATTAAGACATGTTTGATCATCGAATAGGCGTCCGTAATCGACGTTGGTTCCGGTGTCGTAACAAGTACACATTCATCAACCGTTAATATATACTGAATGGTTTCTCGCGTTACCCCTGCCCCCATATCAAAAATGATATAGTCGTATACCTTTACAACCTCGGTCAACTGTTGCATGAAGAAATTTAAATTGGCTTGATTTAATTGAAATATTTGGTTTAAGCCACTGCCTCCTGAAATATAATGTAGTGCATTTGGTCCTATCTCTATCATATCAAAAATCGAGACTTTTTGCTCAAATAATTTTTCGATTGAGTATTTAGAACTAATTCCGAGTAAAATATCGATGTTCCCCATTCCGATATCTAAATCAAATAACAAGACTTTCTTCCCTCTTTGACTTAACAATAAGGAAAAATTTAAGGCAATATTCGATTTGCCGACCCCTCCTTTACCACTTACCACAGCTATCGTTTTCGCTTGTTGGGATGGCGGAGAGGTATCCATTAACTTTCTGCGCAATTGTTCTGCTTGATCGCTCATTTGTTTTGTCCACCAATAATTAAATCAGCTACTTGATCGATTGTCGCCTCTTCAATATCATCTGGCACATCCTGACCATTGGTAATATAGGCAAGTCCTAAATCATGACTCAGACACAAGTTTAAAGCGGCACCGTACGTCGTCGTTTCATCTTTTTTCGTTAATATTGCTTGTTTAATGGGTATCTTATTAAACTGTTGATATAGTTGTTCAATATCACTTGCTCTTGTGGTTAGCGATAAAACCAAATAAGTATTAACCTCATGCGTTAGATCGACTATTTTTCCAAGTTCTTCAATATAATGATCATCTCGAAAGTTTCTGCCTGCTGTATCTACAAAAATATAATCATAGTCTTTAAATCTTTCCTTCGCTTTTTTATAGTCTTCTAATTGATAGGCGACTTCAATGGGAACATCCAATATCTTGGAATAGGTTTTTAATTGTTCGATTGCTGCAATTCGGTACGTATCCGTCGTAATAAACGCCACTTTCTTTTTTTGATTTAAGACACACTCTGCGGCTAGCTTTGCGATAGTAGTTGTCTTGCCGACCCCAGTCGGACCTACTAGATGAATGATTTGCTGATCAAAGGCAGCTCCGCCAAAATTTCCTTTTTGAGCTAGACGATTCTTAATTTCAAAACCTATCTGTTGCCAAAGTTGTTCCTGTTCTATTTCATTAGCGCCCTTCCGTTTTTCAACGGCAGCAATCAACTCATAAGCAAGTGCTGCCTCTACCTCACTATCTAACAAATATTGATAGGCCTGTTGATAGGGCTCAGGAAATACCATGTCCTGTTTCTGTTGCTTGAGCATACTTTTCATTTCCTGTACTTCTTTCAATAGATGATCTTGAACCGGAACACTGGTTTTGCGCTCAGGCTGCTTTCTATTTGGAGACGGTGCCTTCATTGGTGTCTTTCGCGGCAGAACAGGCTGATCAACAGCTGCCAGCACCTCAATCTTTCGCTTTTTGAACAGCCCTAAAAAACCACCCTCGTAAACAACCTTTGAGTTTAAAATTACCGCGTCTGCACCTAATTCTTTTTTAACCATTTGCATCACTTCCGGCATGGTTGTTCCCTTCATTTTTTTTACCTTCATGCGACGTTCACCACCCCAATACTTTGGATTTCGGCCGTTGGTTCCAATTCATTATAAGAAAGTACTGTAACGTGAGGATAAAAACGGTCAAGTAATTGCTTGAAATACATTCTTATTGTTGGAGAACAAATGATGATCGGTGTGTCCTCTTGCAGACTCATATTTTCTACGTTTTGTGCTACCGATTGAATCACTTGTTGTTGTGTATCTGGATTCATCGCTAAATAACTGCCATACTCCGTTTGCTGGATATGGTCGGCGATTAGTTTTTCCACTTCTCCTGAGACAGTAATCACTTTGAGCTGTGGTTTGCCTTGCAGGACATCCTTGGTAATTTGAGCAGATAATGATTGTCTCGTATATTCACCTAATAAATCGGTATCGGTTGTCATTTTGGAAAAGTCCGCCAAGGTTTCAAAAATAACTGGAAGATTCTTAATGGCCACTTGTTCACGAAGTAATTTGGCAAGCACTTTTTGGATATCACCTACAGACAATGGTTCTGGTGTGACCTCATCAACCAAAATCGGATTGTTTTCTTTTAAATGATCGATTAGCTGCTGTGTCTCTTGACGTCCCAGTAATTGGTGAGCATGCCGTTTGATCAATTCAGTTATATGCGTGGATACAACCGATGGTGGATCTACCACTGTATACCCAGACATTTCGGCATCATCTTTGACCTCTTCTGTAATCCATTTAGCAGGTAAGCCAAAGGCAGGTTCGACCGTATCGATCCCCTCTAGGTCATCCTCTTCCATCCCGGGGCTCATCGCCAAATAATGATCAAGTAATAATTCCCCCGTTGCCACTTCATTTCCTTTTATTTTCAAACGATATTCATTAGGATTTAATTGAATATTATCCCGAATGCGAACCACTGGTATCACTAAGCCTAATTCAATCGCCAGCTGTCTTCTAATCATCACGACACGATCCAGCAGATCCCCGCCTTGATTAGTGTCTGCTAGCGGGATTAATCCATAACCAAATTCAAATTCAATCGGATCCATATTAATTAAGCCAATCACATTCTCCGGTGATTTCATTTCTTCTGAATCAGACTCGTCCAATTCTTCGATCGACGACGTTTCTTCCTGATTGGATCGTCTCGAGAGGAAGTAGGCACTACCAATAAGCACCAATGCAATCGCACTTGTAAGCATGAAGTTGATCGGTGTCACACCTAACAAAAAGATGGTACCACCAGCAATATAAAGCAGGGTGGGATATTGTAAGAGCTGTTTACTCACATTGGCACTTAAATTTCCGTCGGCAGCAACCCTTGTTACTACAATCCCAGTCGCAGTGGAAATAAGTAATGCAGGTATTTGACTTACCAGCCCATCTCCCACGGTTAAACGCATGTAGGTATCAATCGCTTCACCAAAGCTTAACCCCATTTGTGTCATCCCAATGATCAAACCAAAAATAATATTAATGAGCACAATGATAATCCCTGCGATCGCGTCTCCTTTAACAAACTTGCTGGCCCCATCCATGGCCCCATAAAAATCGGATTCATGCTCGATTTTTTCACGACGTTCTTTCGCTTGTTGTTCATTAATCAGTCCAGCATTTAAATCGGCGTCAATACTCATTTGCTTACCAGGCATGGCATCAAGCGTAAAACGGGCAGCAACTTCGGAAACACGTTCACTACCTTTGGTAATCACGAGAAACTGAATAATAACGAGAATGACAAAAACAACAAAACCAACTAATGGATTGTCACCAATGACAAAGGTACCGAATGTTTCAACAACGCCCCCTGCATCTGCTTCTGATAGAATGGAACGGGTAGTAGAAACATTTAACCCCAGTCGATACAACGTCAATAAAAGCAACAAAGAAGGAAAAACAGAAAACTGTAGTGTTTCTGTTGTATTCATGGCTACTAATATCACGATTAACGCTAGAGAGATGTTGGTCAAAATAAGTATACTTAACAGCCATCCTGGTAAAGGGATGACAAGCATGATGATAATGGATATAACGCCAAACAATACAGACAAATCTCTAGCCTTCATTTTCTTGCAACTCCTTTAAATATAACAAGCAGTCTATCCTTATACCTTTTTTTGCACACGGTAAACATATGCCAATATCTCGGCAACGGCTTGGAAATATTCTTCACTAATAATGTCATTAATCTCTACTTCATCGTATAATGCTCTTGCTAAAGGGCGATTCTCCACCAACATCACTTGATGGTTTCTCGCAATATCTTTGATACGCATGGCCACAAAATCAACACCTTTAGCAACAACATAGGGGGCTTCCGCCTTATTCTCATCATATTTTAAAGCAATAGCATAATGGGTAGGATTGGTAATCACGACATCGGCATTGGGTATTTCACTCATCATACGCTGCATCGCCATCTGCCTCTGCTTCTCTTTTATCTTAGACTTGATTAACGGATCCCCTTCGATATTCTTATGCTCATCTTTGATATCATGCTTGGACATGCGATTCTGCTTTTCGAAATCAAAGCGCTGATAACTGTAATCCAACACAGAAATAATTAACAAACCAATCGCACTGGCCAGCCCCATTTGTATCGTCATTTGGCCAAAGAATGCCAATGCTCCCTGTACATCTTTGCCTGCCAGCATCATCATTTCATCCCGATTGATCCAGATAATTGAAAAAGTAATGGTAGCAATCACCACAATTTTTAACATGGATTTGACTAACTCCACCAAGGCTCGGGCCGAGAAAATCCGCTTTGCCCCTTGGATCGGATTAATCTTATTTAATTTCATTTGTAAAGGCTCTGCCGAGAACAAAAATCCAATTTGCATGAGGTTAGATCCCAATCCGGCTATGATGGCCGCTAGCATAATCGGAGCCAGCGCCCAGGTAATTTGTGATAAAAAATCTAACAGCATTTGTTGCACTTCGGTAATCGTTACCTCGTGATGAATATACTCGGTGAACGAATCATGATAAATACCAGTCATCGATGTCTTGAGCAGATTCCCTGTTACAAACAGAATAATAAAGACAAAGAATAAGAGAATCGCCGTATTGACATCTTGACTCTTAGCGACTTGCCCTTTCTTCCGGACATCCTGCCGCTTTTTCGGGGTCGCTTTTTCGGTTTTCTCACCAGCGAAAAATTGTAAATCTAATGATAATCGCACGACGCTAACTTCCTCCCATCAAGCGCATCAACTCCTGCATCGCTTCTAGTGCAAATTGGAACAACTGCTTTACAATCATGATATAAAACGAGATAAAAACAAATAAGGTAATAAAAGATACCAAAATCTTTAACGGTAAACCTACTACAAATACATTTAGCTGTGGAACGGTTCTGGCAATCATCCCTAAGGCCACATCCACCAGGAATAAACAACCGACAATCGGAATAGCAAGTTGAAAAGCCATCAGAAACATTTCACTAAATATCTGCAGAATCACATCGATATTATCTAAACGAAATAACTGGTCAATGGGCAATTCACTAAAACTGTACATCACACCTGTTAACAATAAATGATGGCCATCCACCGTAAACAAAAACAGAATCGCTATCGTATAGAAATACTGACCAATTAATGGGCTTTGTGCCCCGGTTTGCGGATCGACCACATTCGCGATCGCAAACCCCATTTGAAAATCAATAAAGCCCCCTGCAATTTGAACGGCTGCCAAAATAAGAAAGGCAATCAAACCTAATAACAGGCCAACGACAGCTTCCTTTAACACGAGCAAGATAAACATACCATCTATCGCTATCTCGGGAAGATCCATCATATAAAACATAATCCAGGCAATAAAAACCGCCATACCAATCTTTAAAATGGTAGGAATGTTCCGATAAGAAAAAATAGGAACCGTAGCAAAAAAAGCTGTCAGGCGAACTAAGATAAGAATAAAGGCGGGTAACAGGTTCATATTTACAAACTCCAGCATCGCCTATCTCACAAACTGGTTCATATTTTGAAAAATTTCGGAAGCGAATTCCACCATGGTGGTCAGCATCCATGGTCCGAAAAATACAATCCCTAATAATACAGCAACAATTTTGGGTATGAAGGCCAAGGTCTGCTCCTGAATTTGAGTCGTTGCTTGAAAAATACTGACTAGTAAACCGACAACTAATGCAAGTAACAAGAGGGGGCCAGTCACCATCAATATTGTATAAATCCCTTTTTCTGCTAATGAAATAACGTTCTGCCCACTCATTTGTTACCATTCCTTTCCATCGCTGTCATAACGGCAAAAACCCATCTAGTAGGGAGCGGGTAATAAGATACCAGCCATCCACTAATACAAAAAGTAAAATCTTAAACGGTAATGAAATCATGACGGGCGGAAGCATCATCATCCCCATCGACATCAGAACACTCGCAACGGCCATGTCTATGACCAGAAAGGGGACAAAGATCATAAAACCCATCTGAAAGGCTGTCTTTAACTCACTAATAGCAAAAGCTGGTACCAAAGTGGTCAGAGGCACTTCTTCCAACGTATCAGGTCGTTCCATTTCTGCATAATTCATAAATAAGGCAAGATCCTTTTCCCGGGTGTGCTGTGCCATAAATTCCTTCATTGGCATACTGGCACTATCATAAGCCTCTTCCAGCGTGATTTCCTCATTAAAAAGAGGCTGCAGTGCTTGCTCGTTTACTTCTTGAAAAGTCGGCGCCATGATAAAAAACGTCATAAACAGTGCTAAACCTATCAACACTTGATTTGGTGGCATTTGCTGTGTGGCCAAGGAGGTTCGCACAAACGATAGTACAATAATAATTCTGGCAAAACTGGTCATTAAGATTAAAATACTGGGTGCAATTGACAAGACCGTTAAGAGCAGTAACAGTCGTACAGAAGTTGAGATATTACCGGCATCCGTACCGGAAAAGACATCAATCAGATGGATGATCATGATCTTGTTTTCTTCCCTTCCAGCGCGCAAATGCCTGGCTTCTATCGTCTTTCATTTTTACTAACTCCTTATTAAATACGGCCGTGAAAGGTTTCGACTGCTCTTCTGATTTCCCGGCTTGTTTATTTGGTTTCACCAGTTTTGTTTTTATCGTATCCCACGAACCGAACTCTGCTGGTTTTTGCTCTAATTGTTCAATGGTTTCCTTGTCAGTAATCTCCATTAATACCTCAATCGTGTCACTCACCCCGACTGCAAAATAACGCTGGCCAATTTTTATCGTTTGTACGGATTTGTTTGGTCCCAGTGAGATACCTCCATAGTTTTCTAGCACTTGACCTTGTTGCATAAATCCTTTTCTCTTCTTAAGAAACTTAGAGATAAGGAAGATCAGTCCTAATACGACCGCTAAGGCTATGACTAGGCGAAACAGGCTGCCAATGAAATTTGTGTTGTTATCTCCTATGAGATCCTCCTCTGGCTCATTTACAAGGGGCTCTTCTTCATCATTGTTGGATGGATCTTGTTCTTGCTCTTGATCAGAGCCCTGATTATACGAGTCGCCGACCATAGCCTTTGTTTCGATCGTAAAACAAGACAAGAACACAGCAATGATAAGAAGGATACTTACATGTATGATTAGATGGTTGGTGATTCGCTTCACTTGATTACCCCATTACTTTAGAAATAGCTTCAATCACTCGATCGGCCTGAAATGGCTTCACAATAAAATCTTTGGCACCAGCTTGAATGGCGTCAATGACCATCGCCTGCTGTCCCATGGCAGAACACATAATAACCTTTGCTTCTCCATTTAAACCTTTAATTTCTTTTAAGGCAGCAATACCATCCTTTTCTGGCATAGTAATATCCATGGTAACGAGTTCAGGTGTGAGTTCCTTATATTTCTCGATGGCCTCTTGCCCGTCTTGAGCCTCGCCGACAACCTCATAACCATTTTTCGTCAATATATCTTTGATCATCATCCGCATAAATGCTGCATCATCTACTACCAATACTGTTTTTCCCATTTCCATCTACCTCACTTATTCTCTATTTTAGTTGTTTTAATCGATCTTCTTTATTTACTATTTCCGTAACACGTACACCAAAGTTCTCATCAATAACAACTACCTCTCCTTTGGCGATTAATTTCTGATTAACTAGTATATCTACTGGTTCGCCGGCAAGTTTGTCCAGTTCAATAATAGAACCAGAGGTTAACTCTAAAATCTCTCGAACCGATCGCTTCGTTCTACCAAGTTCTACGGTAACCTTTAAGGGAATGTCCATCAGCAAATCAAGGTTCCGTTGTTCAGGAGACGGTGTGCTTTCCCCCTCAAAATTGGAAAAAGCGGCACTTTGTACCTGTGATGCTGGATCGTTCTGCTGGGCTCCCATTTGTCTTGGATGTTTTACCGCTGCCTTATCTTGCTGTGGCATTTCATTGGTTACAGTCACCTCGCTGCTTATTTCTTCTTCAACGGCTGGTGCGGGCTCTGGTTCGGTTGCCGATTCCTCCGCTGTTGGTGGCTCCGCTTCTTCCATCATTGGCTCTTGCGCAGGATTCAATAATTCATTGACTAATTCCTTGGCAAACGTTACGGGTAGTAATTGCATAATAACCGAATCAATTAAGGTGCCAACTTTTAATTGAAAGGAGACTTTAATTAATAGATTATCGTCTGGATTTAACGATGGCGCCTCTTCATTTGCAACATCCATAATCGAGGTAAATGGCGGTGTGATGTCTACTTTTTTATTGAATATCGTCGACATGCTCGTTGCCGATGTCCCCATCATTTGATTCATCGCCTCTTGAACGGCACTTAAATGAATATCGTTTAACTCAGTGGAAGCTGGCTTGCCTTCACCACCTAGCATCAAGTCTGCTATAACTGCAGCATCCTTCGATTCCAACACAAACAAGTTTGTCCCGGTAAAACCCTCGGTATATCTCACTTCAATACCAACATAAGGTACTGGAAACTCCTTTTCCAAATCATTCTTGTTTATGGTATGAATGGTTGGTGTTGTAATCTCTACTTTTTGATTTAAGATCATTGACAAGGTTGTTGCGGAACTGCCAAACGATATATTCCCGATTTCACCCAAGGCATCGATTTCTAGCGATGAAAGGTATTGTTCAGTGGAAGGAGTGTTGTCATCGTTTTGATCTTCCTCATCTGTTCCATTTAATAACGCATCAATCTCATCTTGAGATAACATTCCATCGTCCTTCATATTAATCCCCTCCCTTTATTTCATCTAACACTTGCACAGCCATTTTTTTCTTTTTCTTTCCGGGCTGTACCAAGAATTTTGCTTGTTGATCCACAAACAAGGTGAGTTCTTGATCAATCGTTTGATTCAACACAACCGTATCCTGTCGATCTAAAAATAGAAAATCTTCTAAACTAATCGTTGTTTCTCCGAGTAAGACCGTTAAGTCCACGTTTGACTGTTTAATATTGGCGGCTATGGAATCATACTCCTCTGGCTTTCTTTCTTTATCAGTATCCTTTTGCATCCAGTAGTGTGCCGATAATTTAGGGATAATTGGTTCTAAGACGACATGCGGTATACAAATATTGATCATGCCGCTGCTATCACCAATCGTGGTATCCAGTGAGACAACGATGACTGTCTCATTCGGTGAAACTAACTGTAAAAATTGTGGGTTCACTTCAAAATCTTCCAGGATAGGGTCGATTTCCACAACGGACATCCAAGCCTCCTGGAGATTATCTAGTGCCTTTTCGAATAACTGAGACATGATCGTTGTTTCGATTTCGGTTAAGTTATCAATTTTATTGACACTATTCCCTTGGCCGCCTAGTAAGCGATCCAACATGGCATAAGCAATATTTGGATTAAACTCAAATATAATGCGGCCATCTAGTGGTGCAACACTATATACGTTTAAGATCGTCTTGGTCGGAATCGAGCGTATAAATTCTTCATATGGTATTTGATCTACCGAAGCAACAGCTATATGAACATAAGTCCTCAGCTGTGCGGAAAAGTAGGTAGACAGTAAACGGGCAAAGTTATCATGCATTCTACTGATACTTCTAATTTGATCTTTAGAAAATCGTAACGCCCGTTTAAAGTCATATACCTTTACCTTTTTTTCTTTTTCTTCTTCTTTTAATTGATTGGCATCCATTTCCCCAGATGATAAGGCGGAAAGTAGTGCGTCAATCTCATTTTGTGAAAGTACCTCATCTGCCATTCCGTTCACCTCCATTTCGGAGCTATCTCTATTGAATTACTTTATTAATTACCAAGACTTCAACAATGTTCCCTTCTTCCATATGGGTATTCATTGCTGTCTTCATCTCCGATTCCACCTCTGCCAGATTATGTTTAAAATCCTCCGCAGTCATGTTCACAGCCAGCTTGATAAATTCATTCTTGATTTGAAACTCTCGTTTTTCAATCTCTTCTAAACCATCCCTAGTATCAGTAATGAATTGGAATTGTATTAATACAAAATTACCATCCGGTAAATCGGTACGAATCTCTTCGGTGGTATAGGAATTCTCCACCATATCATCGATGTTCATCGCTTTTCCTGTATCCGGTTCTTTGTTTAAAACGAAAAATATTGCCACTACTCCTGCAATGGTGATGACAAGCAGCATTGCAACTAATGTTTTGATTATTTTAGGACTCATGCTTTGGTTCACCTGCCCTTTGTGGAAGATGATATAAGCCAATCTCTTTATAGAAATCGGTCACCTGTTGTTTTACTTCCTGTTCTGACTCCTTCACAAAAACTTTCTTGTTGTTAACAAGTGTAATGGTCGTATCGGGTAATGATTCGACCCTTTCTATGTACATAGCATTGATCGTCAAACGTTGATTGTTTAATTTGGTTAACGTAATCATAGATTGGGAGGGTGAAGGTGCGATAGCCCTTCCCCCTCTTCCCCCTTTTTTTAAACTATCGTTTTAGGTTGACAAGTTCTTGCAGGATTTCATCTGAGGTAGTGATGATTCTGGTATTTGCCTGAAAACCACGCTGTGCCGTGATCATTTCGGTAAACTCTTCGGATAAATCAACATTCGACATTTCTAAAGCTCCGGAAACAAGGCTGGCCGTACCACCTGATTCCGGCTGAAAGAAGATACTGTCATTTTCTCCTGTTTCTATCTGACCATCATTCTGAGACTCTTGAAACATGTTTGCCCCGACTTTATCGAGACCACCCGCATTGGCAAATTTACTTAGTGCAATCTGACCGGCAATCCTTGTTTCCCCATTCTCTAAGTAAGTCACTAATCCATTTCCTTGTATGCTGATACTGTCCGCTCCATCTGGTATATTGATAATGCCCACATTTCCATGATCGATATCATCAATCGAGGATGGCTCCTCTCCTGTGGTAGTAAAACCCATTAAATATTGACCATTTGGATTAACAATATTTCCATCATTATCTAAGTAGAGATTTCCTGCTCTAGAATATTGCATTTCTGTATCACCAAGGTTGTCGACGGGCAGGTTACCCGCTATGTTTCTAGCAAAGACGAACATACCATCTCCTTCTAATTGCAGGTCTAACGGTCGTTCGGTTGTTTGACGATTACCTCCCGTATGGATGTTATCCACTGTACCTAATTGTACCCCTGTACCTACTTGCGACGGATTGACACCACCTCGAATATCAGTCGGTGCACTAGCGCCTGATATGGGTTGACTCATCATATCCTGAAAGGTGGCCCTGCCTTTCTTAAAACCAGTAGTATTGACATTGGCAATGTTATTTCCAACCACATCAAGCTTTGTTTGGAAACTTTTCATTCCTGAAATACCTGCATACATTGAACGTAACATAGATTCCCTCTCCTTTTTCTACTCCATTACACTGCCTCAGTCAATCAGCAGTGAAAGGCTTCCCGAATGGGTCCGGCCTAATCTAATAGAATAGTTCCGTTTATATTTGTGAAGATCTTACTACTCATTTCTTGTTTACTCATCGCCGTGATCACTGTCTTATTTTGTGCATTAACGATTAAACCGGCATCATCGAGCAATACTAACGATTCTTTTACCCCTTTTTTCCTTGCCTCTTCTAGTTTGTCATCGATCTCCTGCCACTTCGTCTCATTGATGTCAATGTTTCTTGCCTGTAGACGCTCGCTGGCATGTTTACTAAGTTGGAGCGTCTGTTCCGACTGTAGCATCTGCTTAAAGGACGCTGACGACGATTTAGCTTTTGGTGGAGTGCCTGGCAAAATAGGAGGATGATAGGCATGAATTTTATTCTCCATCGTCGGGCTCCTCATGCTCTTCCGTTAGATCGGAAATCTTGAGAATTTCGTCGGTATATATCTTCGTCCCATTTTCTAATTCAATCACCGCATACCCTTGATTTTGCGAGATCGAACGCACGACACTATCTACTATTTCCTTAGGCTCTGCTACCTCGCCTGTCTCCTCATCAATTTGATAATAAGAGACTTCTTTGCCAATCAAATGACTGTATTGAATCACTGGGGAGACCATTTGGTTTTGAACCAGCATTTCCATAGAGTTGGACATATTCATCATTTGTTCCAATGAAGAAAAAGTGGCCATTTGTGATATAAATTCCTTATCATCCATTGGATTTAAGGGATCCTGATTTTGCAATTGTGTCATTAAAATTTGTAAAAATTCATCCTTGCCAAGTTGGCTGGAGGGCGAAGACTGCGCCTGATTCTTCAAATAATAAGACGGATCGATTGCTGTCATCCTATTCACCTACACTTTCATTTCCATTAACAGTTCATGAAAATCTATTTCGTTATCATCAGAAGAAGCCGACTGCTCTTCATGATCTGAGCCTTGCTCACCTTGCTCCTCTTCATATGACTCCTGCTCTTGGGTGAGTTCATCACTAGATGGCGTCAGAAAAGTTTCTTGTTTTTCGACAACGACTTGTTGCGGACTAAACAAATGGCGTAATTGCTGGATATTCGTTTCCAATAACTCTTTCGCTGCTTGTGAATGTACTAACATTTTCACCGTCATCTCACCATTCATTTGTACTAATCGTACCGTGATCTCTCCTAAGTGCTCTGGCTTTAATTGTACGGTTAATTGTCCATTACCATTGGCTAACTGCATAAAATTACTTTTTTGCATCACTCGCTGAAATTGCTGAATTAATTGTTGCTGCACGGTTCGTTCTTCCGATTGGGTTTGCTGCAAGTGGATCACGTATTGTTGTACCTTTGATGATGATTGACCAACTTGAGACTCCATGATTCGCGGTTGTTGGTCCACCCAATTTGTATGCTCTAAGGCCTTCTTCACCCATTTACTGATATCCTGTGCCGTGATCTCTTTGGCATAGGAACGCTGGAGTGAGGAATCCTGTCGGTTTTGATAGTTGGTTATTAGCCTTTCCCAGATCTGTTTTTCTTGTTCTGTTAACTTAGAACCGATAAACAGTTGCATCCCTTGTTGGTTCGCAGGCTGAAGTTGTGACCACTGTTTCAATAATTGCAACATTTGTCTAGACGATTCAAAGGAAACTGGCTGATCTCTCCATTGATGGAGAAATTGTATGATCTTGGATCCGATCACCTCTAGATCCGCTTGGTTCTTTTCTGATACAAGTGTCATGGTTGGAAAAACAAGATCCTCTGACTCGATAGCTGGCGTTTTCGTCGGTGCCAGATTGGTTGTCTCAAATGACTCGGCCCATCTTTGTAGCTGATCGGTAAGTTGAACTGCCGATCCCTCTATTCCTTCATTAGCACGGAACCATTCTTCCATCTTTGACAGTAATTTATCTTGAGATATCAAAGCTTGAATCGCAGAGCGGAAATCTTCTACATCCGGTAAGTTGATACTCTCCCGACTTGTTTGTCCTGGATAGAGGCTCTCCAGCAAAGATGACCATTTTTCCTCATGGATGTGAGGATCATCGTCTCCTTCCTCTTGAGAATTCATTTCTTTCAACAAGGAAAGCAGTAAATCCTTTACGGTAGAAATGGGGGCTGCAGGTGAGTCTTCTAATGGCTTTTCATTGGTCGGAAGGAATATCTGTTGACCACCAAGCACTTCACGAAAGCTCATCACTTTGTCCGGTACGGCAGACGGCAGCGTTAAGAATTCCCTCATACCTAGTTGTAAACCTCCATTGAATACTTCCATCGGATTCATCATGTCACCTCCTTTCAAGCAGATTTTTAACACGATAGGCAGCTCTATTCTGCCGCTAACATACTGGCATAATTGGCAGCTACTTCTGACTCCATCACCGCCATGATCTCCCCACGTGCTTCTGCGTCCATCAAGGTCAATAGGGGAATAGCTACCTCATCAGCAAGATTTTCAATAATTGGAGCTGCTTCTTCAGGTTTCATAGCTAGGAAGGATTCAGATAATTCTTCCAGATTGTCATCCTCTTCTTCTGGTGTTTCTTCACTGTTGCCCAGTTCCACACTCTCTACCGATGCCTCTGCTAATTCCTCTTCTAAATCGGTAACGGTACCTTGACTTGTCTCCAGCTCTACTTCCAGTTCCTCTACTCTTGCTTGCAATTGTTCAATCGATTGATCTCTGTTTGTCAGCTGGTGTTGATAGTAAGCTTCGTCGTCGGTTGTAACATATTCACTCAAAAATGGAACTTTATTAAGCGTCTCTTTTGTATGTTTCATCACATCTACGCCCATTACCGATAAAATAATCACCGTGATGATAGCTGCAAAAATCAATGGGACAACAATCACCATCAACCATTGAAACATACCTGCCTTTTTCTCTTTCTGTTTAGATGAATTCTTTGCCATATCTTCACCTGTCCTTACCTATGCATAAACTGCCGCAGTGATATTTCGTCCATTACGAAAGCTTCCTTACGTTTTTCCATTTGATGAAAAGCCACCTTCTTTTTCTCAATTAACTTGTCGATTTTCTTGACCTCGATATAATCTTCCGCTACTCGCTCTTGTAACGACTGCATCTTTGTTCTCGCTTGATTTACCTGTTGTTGCAGCGTGATAATAGATGGCGTTAAGAAATCCAAATATTGATGATAAGAGCGTAGTGTCTCAATCGGAACAGATTGGGATAATGACTGCTTATATGCCTGTTCTATATCTTCTTTCTGCTTTAATAGATCATACAATTGTTCAGCGCGTTGTTCGAAATCTGCTACTGCTTCTCTAAACGCTAATTCTGTTTGATCTTTTTCGTTATCCCTTATCCGTTTGATTTTTTCATAACCATGCCACTCTTCCATCTGTCACTACCCTTTCTCTAACAATTTCTGCATTTGTTGGAGCACTTGATCTGGCTCTGCCGTTTCCTCTACCTCTTGTTTAAGAAAATCCATGATAGCTGGCTGCAGTTGAATAGCTTGATCGACTAATCGATTGGAGCCCTTTTTGTATGCCCCAATTTGGATTAATTCTTCATTGTCTTCAAATGTCGCTAATATCTGTCTCAAAGATTGTACAATCTGCAGTTGTTCCTTCGAGACAATCTCATTCATTACCCGGCTGACGGAGTGTAAGACATTGATAGCTGGGAACTGACCTTTTTCTGCGAGCTTCCGATCCAATATAAAATGACCATCTAAAATCCCACGTGTCGTATCGGCAATCGGTTCATTAAAATCATCGCCATCCACTAACACTGTATAAAACCCTGTAATCGAACCCCTCTCGTTCGTTCCCGCCCGCTCTAGCAAAGACGGCAACAGCGCAAACACGGATGGAGTATATCCCTTGGTGGTTGGAGGCTCTCCTATCGCCAGCCCGATTTCCCTTTGTGCCGTAGCTACTCTTGTGACGGAATCCATCATTAAATTGACGCTATACCCCAAATCCCGAAAATATTCACTAATCGCAGTTGCCGTATAGGCTCCTTTGATTCTCATCAGGGCGGATTGATCAGAAGTAGCCACCACCACAATCGACTTTTTCAATCCTTCTTCGCCAAGATCTTTCTCGATAAATTCTTTCACTTCTCGTCCTCGTTCGCCGATTAAGGCAATCACATTGATGTCTGCCTCACTGTTACGAGCAATCATCCCCATTAATGTGCTTTTTCCAACACCGCTTCCCGCAAAAATACCAACTCTCTGACCTTTACCTACAGTTAGCATGCCATCAATCGCCTTTACACCAATGGGAATGGTCTCACGAATCCTTGGCCGCTCCAAAGGATTGGGAGGTGATTGTTCTGTCGGATACTCTATTAATCCTTTCGGCAGCGGGGCGCCATTCAAATAAGCACCAGTGGAATCAACTACTCCGCCAATCAACGGGCGTCCAATCTTGATTTGCAAGGGCTGTTTCGTCGCTTCTACCAAACAACCTGAGGCAATATCATGCACACTTGTGTAAGGCATAAGTAACACCTTTTCTTGATAAAATCCGATGACTTCTGCTCGAATGCTCTGTCCCATCTTTTTTGTATGGATCAGACAGACTTCCCCAATCCGAGCTTCAGGACCCCTTGCTTCAATTAACAGTCCAATCACTCGGTCTACCTTGCCATATCGTTTGTACGTGTCTATTTGTTCTAGTTCACTCCATATTTTCGTGAGATTCACGTGTCATTTCCTCCGATATTTGAAAAAGACGTTTTCTGATTTCATCAAGCTGACTATCAATCGAGGCGTCCACTTTTCCTGATGGTGTTTCGATCATCACTTGATAAGGATTTTTATCCTCCGCTGGGTAGATCATAAAATCTGTTTTATGATGAACGATCGCCTCGAGTTCATCTTTGTTCTCGATAAATAAAGGATATACACTATTTGGAACAAACAATTTAATTTGTGGATGGTCCTTTACCTGAGCAATTAATGACTTTGCCACTGGAATAAATTGTTCTTTATGAGACTTGAGTTCCTCATGCAATACTTTTTCTGCCACTGCTAATGCAATCTGCAGAATTGTCTCATCGCTTTTCACTACGATCTCACCATATTCTTGCTTTGCTATTTGCAACGTATCGTTTGCTTGTACAAGCAGATCTTGATATTGCTGTTGCCCATCTATCTCTCCTTGGGAATAGCCGTGCTGATAGCCCTCCTGCTGCGCTTGTTCTATGTATCGGGATCGTTCTTGCTCCCATTGAGCTTTTTGTTCTTCGATCGCTTGATTGGTCTCTTCTTTTTTCTGTTTCATATGTTGTTCTAATCGATCAAGTTCTGCCTGTTTATTGGTGATTTGCTTCTCCAAATCCATCGCCGTGTCGGCAGAAGACTTTACGGATGATTCGGGTTTTACCTGCACCTTTTTCAATTGAATTTCTCTTGCTGGAAGGGAAAAATTAGACAATAATATCATCTCCTCCACCACGCGCGATCACAATTTCACCAATCTCTTCCAACCTACGAATAACTGATACAATTCTTGATTGGGCTTCTTCAACATCTCGCAAGCGAACAGGTCCCATAAACTCCATTTCTTCTTTAAATGTTTCTGCCATCCTAGTAGACATGTTTTGGAAGACAACGTCCTTCACTTCATCACTTGCTACTTTCAAGGATAGTCTTAAATCATCATTTTCCACTTCACGAATCACTCGCTGGATAGCTCGATTATCCAGAACCACAATATCTTCAAATACAAACATTCGTTTCTTAATCTCTTCTGCCAGTTCTGGATCATCAATCTCTAAGGAATCCAAAATTGTCCGTTCTGTACTGCGATCCACTCCATTTAACACTTCAACTACTGCTTGAATACCACCTGTTTGTGTATAATCTTGAGAAACCGTAGTTGACAGCTTTCTTTCCAAAACTTGCTCCACTTCGGCAATGATTTCCGGGGATGTTGAATCCATAATGGCAATCCTTCTAGCGATATCCGCCTGCACCTCCGGTTGTAATTCCGATAATATTTGAGCCGACTGTTCGGCGTCTAAATAAGATAAGATAAGGGCAATCGTCTGTGGATGCTCATTTTGTATAAAATTGATGATTTGATTAGGCTCTGCCTTTCTAGCAAAATCGAACGGCCTCACCTGTAAGGAAGAAGTCAGACGATTTAAGATATCTTGAGCTTTCTCTTCTCCTAATGCCTTTTCAAGTACCGTTTTCGCATAACTGATACCGCCCTGTGAAATATAATCCTGCGCCATTGCTATCTCATGAAACTGTTCAAGAATCTCTTCTTTTTGACTGCCTTCCACCTTCTTCACAGAAGATATTTCCAGCGTCAATCTTTCCATTTCCTCTGGAGTCAAGTGTTTAAAAATCTGGGCAGAAACATCTGGGCCTAAAGAAATTAATAAAATAGCTGCCTTCTGTTTTCCTGTTAACACCTTTCTTTTAGCCAAAAATATTAACCTCCCCTAATCTTCCGTTAACCAAGATCTTAATAGTTTCGCAAATTCTTCTGGTTTTTCCTTTGCATATTTCTCTAACTGTTTCCTTCTCATACCTTCATCTGAGTCATCTGTATGAGTAATCGGCGGAACGTCTTGCTCTTGTGACGCACTTTCTGTATGAGCAACTGGTGTCGTCGTTTCTTCCATTATTTCTTCATATTCCTGTTTCCTGCTCCTTCTCCACATCCAAATGACAAAAATAATCGCTAATAGCACGGCCCCTCCCAGTATGTATAGCCATGTTGGAATGCCAGGTGCCGCTGCTGTTGCTGCAGGAGTCTCCGTACCTTGAAAAGGTTGAAAAACAATCGAAACCTTCTCTTCCGGTTGGAATTCACCATATGATTTATCAATGGAAGTAGAGATAATCGAATTCAGAATCGAAGCCACGCTTTGTTCAACGGCCTCCTGTTCTTGTGCCGTTAGTTGTTCCACTTCACCATTCTCCAGAAGACGCTGATTATCAATTGCTACTTGAATACCTAAGTCCCTAATCTTATATGGACTCTCAACAATATCACGCTGGATGCGGTTCACTTCGTTATTTACGGATTCTTTGACTAATTCATAGTCACCCACATTGCCATTTTGACCGGCCGGATAATTGGCGATCTCACCCTCGCCAACCCCTGCAGCTCCTTCCTCCGGTTGTTCACCGGTAAAGGACTCCGTTATGGTTTCCACGCTAACTGGCAGTGTATCATCGTCCTCATTAACAGGCTCGACTAGTTCCTCCACACGTTGTTCTTGTGTAAAATCAATATCTGCCGTAGCGGAGATAGCCACCTTATCCATACCAATCATGGAACCAAGCATGCGCTGAACATTTCGTTCCATATCTTGCTCAATATCACCCTTGATCTGCTGTTGTGACGTATAGGTAGAATCTGCTCCAAACGTGCCTTGATTGTCCAAGTCGACATACTCAAAGTTTTGATTCATGATCACTATGTCGTCGGTAGATAGGTTTGGCATGGACTTCGATACAAGATGATACAATGCATTAACCTGACTTGGTTCAAATTGATAGCCCGGTGCCGTTTGAATAACAATCGACGCCGATGACGGCTGTTGCTCCTCTGCCATAAACACTGGCTCTGGTGCCACATTCAAGTTCACCTCTGCCCCATTAATTCCATCAATTTGAGAAATAAGGTTGGCAATTTCCGTTTGCATGGCATCGGTTCGCATCACTTCAAATTCGTTATCTGTCACTCCCCACGAGCTATTCTCAGCAAAGAAAGAGTAGTCGATATTGCCACTATCCGGAATGCCCTGAGCAGCAAGATCTACTAACAGGGAATCTGCCATTTCTTCAGGCACTTCCACTCCAGTGCCGGCCTCGGTAATCTGGTAATCTACATTCCTAGCGTCAAGTTCCTCTGTGATTTGTCCCACTTCTTGCAGGGATAGATCATTATAAAGAACGACACGATCATTTTTTGATGTTGTAAGCACCGTCCCCAAGATAATCACTGCTAATACTAAGCCTATTCCACCAAATAGGAATATTCGTTGCTTGTTAGAAAGTGACTGGTAGGACTTAGACAGTCGTTCCTGGGTCTGTTTTAGTTTTTCCTTCATTTTCTGCCCCCAAAATCATTTCTTACACTTGCATTCTCATTACTTCATTATAAGCGTCTACTGCCTTGCGCTGTACTTCTACCCCTGTTTGCAGGGTGATACTAGCTTTTTGGGCAGTAATCATGACATCATGTAAATCATCTATTTCGCCCGACGCTAACGCCTGCGTTTTTTGATCAGATGCTGCTTGAGCTTGGTTGATTTCTTCAATTGCCTGTTTTAACTGCTGAGTAAAGGCCTGCTGAGACTCTCCTACAGTAGGAGAAGCAGCAGGTGTCGATTGTAGTTTGGTTTGAATATTGTCTAGTGAATAGATGTTCATTTTTTGTCACGTCCTTCATTATGTATTATTTACCAATCTCCAGTGCCTTCATCAACATCGTTTTGGAGGCATTGATCGATGTTACATTTGCCTCATAGGATCTGGTGGCACTCATCATATCGACCATCTCTTTTAAAGGATCAACATTTGGCAAGGCAACATACCCTTCTTCATCCGCATCTGGGTGGTTTGGATTAAACACCATCTTAAACGGTGCCTCATCCTCCGTTATTTGCGATACTTTCACTCCATTATTCACTACTCGGCCGGATCCTTGTGCTTGAGAAAGGGTAGAGGCAAAGGTTTGACCATTTTCTCCTAAGACCGTCATTTTCCTTTGATATGGTTGATATTCACCATCTTCGTTTACTGTTGCTCGAGTGGTATCCGCATTGGCTATATTAGAAGAAATCACATCCATTCTCAGTCTCTGAGCAGTCAACCCACTTCCACTCGTATTCATTGCCTGGAATATTGACATGTTAATTTCCTCCTCTAATTACGCTTTGCATACTACTAAACTTTCCATTAATTCTATCTACTAATGCCTGATAATAGATTTGGTTCTTGGCCAATTCTGTCATCTCATGATCAATATCCACATTATTCCCATTGTGATTATAAGTAGTGTTATTATTGGTAGTGATACGAAAGCTCTCTTGGTCTGATGCAAAAGGCAGATGACGTTGATCCGTTCGTTTGGCTTGAAAAGGTTGTGACATTTCCGAGTTTAATATATCTTGAAATGCGACGTTTTTCGATTTGTAATTGGGCGTATCCGCATTCGATATATTATTCGCGATTGTTTTGTTTTTTAATGAAGCATAGTTTAATGAATGTTCTAGTTGTTGAATGGTACCGCCAAATAAATTCATCATTTGAGTCCTCCATGTTTATTTCCGTCTAAGACTAATGTAATAAAACCATTTATCAAATATTGTAAGGGAAAAAAGGTTTATTGTCTATGACTATTCGTCATATTTTTACGAAAACATTACATTTTTTTATCAAATCGATACTTTTTCACCATTATTCGCAATAAAACAACCTTGAAAATATGACTTTATTCCTAATGTATTTAGAAAATCGTGTATAAAGTAGGGGGAATTTTTCAGGAAGGTGATTTCTAATGAATAGCTTTTGTTTGGTAGAATATAGTGTATTTTTAATCGAGCTTATCCATATTATGATTATGGTTGTTCATCTATTTCAAAATCAAAACATTTCAATGGCTATTGCGCTTCCATTAATAAGATCAACCGGGCAAATTCCGCCGGCCCCACGGTGGCGAGAGCGTTCTTTGCTCGAGTCGCTTGTTGACTTATGCCCCGCGGGTAAAAGCGCAACATATTCTCAGAGCGCTCGTTTAGCACAAAAAAACGGTCAAAGGCAACGACCAAAAGTGATTACTTTACATAATCCGCCTTATCGGCACCTGAATTCGTTTAAGGTCAAAATCGTTCCAAAATCTATTACGGCAAGAATGATATACTTTTTAATATCATTAAAAAACGGATGAAAAGGCACTCGATTTCTTTGCCTTTTCACCCGTTTATTGGGAACAAACAGAACCTTCACCTTTTACAATCGTTCACCTAGGACTGTTGTTCGATCGCTTCCTGAAATTTATCATTTAAAATTTTAATATAGGTCCCCTTCATACCCAATGAGCGAGACTCAATTACACCTGCGCTTTCCAGTTTACGCAGTGCATTGACAATAACTGAGCGAGTGATGCCTACACGATCGGCGATTTTACTTGCCACCAGCAATCCTTCCTTATCTTCTAGTTCCTCGAAAATATGGGCAATGGCTTCTAGTTCACTATAAGAAAGAGAACGTATCGCCATTTGTACAATAGCGGCACTTCGGGCTTCTTCTTCAATAGCTGCAGATTTTTCATGAAGAATTTCGATCCCTACCACCGTGGCAGCATACTCTGCTAAAACGAGATCATCCTCACCAAATCCTGTTGATAAACGGCTGAGTATCAGCGTTCCTAGCCGATCACCACTGCCTATAATCGGCACAATGGTTGTTAAGCCTTGTGCGAATAAATCCTTATTTTCCACTGGAAAGGCAGTGTGTTGACTGTTAATATCCAGATTGGTTGTTGTTTTCGTAATTTGAAATAAATTTTCCGTATACTCTGTTGGGAACTGCCTTTCTTCTAACATTCGTTTCATACGTTCATTTTCAATTTGCTGATTAATAGAAAAACCCAACAATCTACCGGTACGGCTAACGATAAATATATTCGACCCAATAACGTCTCCCAACGTATGGGACATCTCACTAAAGTCTACCGGATTTCCCTTTGCCTTTTGAAGTAGTGTATTAATTTCCCTTGTCTTTTCTAATAGCTTCATCTTTTCACCATCCAGTTTATAAAATAAATTGACTGAGGTCTTTATTAGTAGCAATCGACTGCAGTTTTTCATTCACATAATTTTCGGTTATTTCTATATTGCCAACTCCGATGTCTGATGCTTCATATGAAAGTTCTTCCAACAACTTCTCTAAAATCGTATGCAATCTCCTTGCCCCAATGTTATCCGTCTCTTGATTCACTTGATAGGCTATTTCTGCTAAGCGATCGATTGCTTCAGCTGTAAATGAAATCGTGATACCTTCTGTTTCTAGCAAGGCTTCATATTGTTTAAGCAAAGCATTAGACGGCTCACGTAGAATTCGTTTGAAATCATCCACCGTAAGCTTTTCGAACTCAACCCGGATCGGAAAACGTCCTTGAAGCTCTGGAATCAAGTCAGATGGTTTCGACATATGAAAGGCCCCAGCAGCAATGAAAAGAATATGATCGGTTTTTACCGGGCCATATTTCGTGACAATGGAGGAGCCTTCTACGATTGGCAAGATATCACGCTGTACACCCTCGCGAGACACATTGGCAGATTGTTCCTGTTTTACCGCTACTTTATCCATTTCATCAATGAAGATAATCCCCGATTGTTCTGTTTTCTCCAAAGCTTGTTGAGTCACTTGGTCCATATCGATTAGTTTTTGTGCTTCTTGATTCGTTAACACTTCTCTTGCTTCCTTGACAGGGAGCTGACGATTTTTCTTTTTCTTAGGGAAAAGCTGCCCGAAAGCGTCCTGCATATTCATGCCCATTTGTTCCATTCCGGACCCCTGCATCATGTCAAACATATTAGGCGGCTGTTCTTCCACTTCAATCGTTATAACACGATCTTCTAGCTCTCCTAAATCTAATAAACGCTTCGTTTTCTTTCTCTGTTCCTTAATGGAATCCTGCTCTTGGGTATCATCATTTTCTGTATCCTCTTGCTGATTAGGGTTCATAAAAATTTCAAAAGGATTCTTGGATGAGTTTTGCTTCTTTTTGGAGGGGACTAGTATTTCTACAATTCGTTGGTTTGCCTGCTTCTCTGCCTTATCCTTCACCTGTTCTGCTGCTTCTTCTTTGACCATTCGGACAGCGGTCTCCACCAAGTCACGAACCATGGATTCCACATCACGTCCCACGTAACCAACCTCGGTATATTTGGTTGCTTCTACCTTGATAAATGGGGCTCCGACTAATTTTGCTATCCTTCTGGCAATTTCAGTTTTACCTACCCCTGTTGGGCCGATCATTAGTATATTTTTGGGAACAATTTCATGGCGCAGTTCTTCCGTCAACTGCATACGGCGATAACGATTTCGCAAAGCCACCGCTACCGATTTTTTGGCTTCTTGCTGACCAATGATATATTCATTAAGTTTGGTTACAATCTGTTTTGGTGTTAAATTCATCGACATCTCTTTCACCTCGCATTATTGGATTTCTTCTACTATTAATTGATCATTGGTAAAGACACAAATCTCACCTGCTATTTCTAAAGAAGCCTTGGCAATGTCTTTCGCTTCCATCTCTGTTGCATGCCGTTTCAATGCTCTGCCTGCACTTAGCGCGTAGTGACCGCCCGAACCAATTGCCAAGATACCATCATCTGGTTCAATCACTTCTCCAGTACCAGAAATTAATAGCAGCTCTTTCTTGTCCATCACAATTAGCATCGCTTCTAATTTTCGTAAATATTTATCATTTCTCCAATCTTTGGCAAGTTCTACTGCAGCCCTTGACAGGTTACCATCATGTGTTTCCAATTTAGCTTCAAAACTTTCAAATAAGGTAAACGCATCAGCTACTGATCCTGCAAATCCTGCGACCACTTGATTTCGAAACAAACGCCGTACTTTCTTGGCGGTATGCTTCATTACCACCTGATTTCCAAATGTCACCTGACCATCTCCGCATATAGCAGATTTTCCGTTATGCTGGATAGCGAATATGGTGGTTGCATGAAATGAGTCCATTTTTTCATTCCTCCTATTTATGTGCCCTTGGATGTGCCTGATGATAGACATTCTGAAGCCGGTCACTCGAGACATGTGTGTATATTTGTGTTGCTGATAAATTGGCATGCCCCAATAACTCCTGAACGGCTCTTAGGTCCGCCCCATTGTCAAGTAGATGGGTCGCAAAGCTGTGTCTCAATTTATGTGGGTGCAAATCAACGGTTAATGCTGCATCCTCTACGATACGATTCATAATCATTCGAACACCCCTGGCACTTAATGGGTTTCCCTTCGCATTCAGAAATAAAACATTGCCTGGCTGGCTATGTTTACCAATCAATCCATCCCGGCCATGCTCCATATATTCAAGCAACGATTGTTGGGCGAATTGTCCGAAGGGGATATACCTTTCTTTGTTACCTTTCCCTGTTACCAATATCGTTTGCAGATCCATATCCACACTTGCCAAATGTAATTGCACACACTCACTCACACGAATACCTGTACCATATAATAACTCTAATAAGGCTTTGTTTCGTATTCCAATAGCGTTATCAGTAGTAATAGAATGGAACAAAATGTCCAATTCTTCGGCATACATAATATCAGGGATAGCTTGATCTGTTTTCGATAATGGTAATTGAGCAAATGGATTAGTCTGCACTATCTCTTCCCTCATAAGGAATTTATAAAAGGAGCGCAAACTAGAAATCTGACGGTTTACCGATCGTTTCGATAACCCTCCATGGTACAATTCCGTTAAATAAGTTCTTATCATCAAATAATCTACATCTGTTAATTCTTCCATCTTTTCTCTGATCAAAAACTGAAAAAAATGTTCAATGTCTCTTTGATATGCTTGTATCGTCAGTTGGGAAGCATTCTTTTCAATCTGTAAATATTCAAGGAATAACTTCCAGTATTTATCATAATCCATAGGTCACCTCTTAATGCGTTAAAATAGTAACACAATCCTAGCTAAACTTCAATCAACTTCATTTTTCACCATATGCCTTGTTATTATTCTAACATGCATTGCCAGATAATAAAGCGTTCTTGCTTAACTTCACAAGATTGTTAATAGTTGAACAAATAAGTGATCAGCTATGTGTTGGAGGATATTATAAAAAGAATGATGTGTGCATTTTCGCTTAGGCCGCTGAGCTGTGATAGATACGATTATATACCTTCTCTAAAAAAAAACGAAACCCCGTTGCAATGGGGCTTCACTTTGATTAACCTTGTTCTTCTTCTTTATAGTCACAGTTCGAGCATTGTACTTGAACCTTTTTCTTGCTTTTCTTTTCTACTAGCATAGAATCACACTTCGGACAGTCTCTACCCACTGGTTTATCCCATGAAATAAAATCACATTCTGGGTATTTATCACACCCGTAAAAAGTTCGTTTCTTTTTGGTTTTTCTTTCTACAATATTCCCATCTTTACACTTGGGGCATTTAACCCCAATTTCTTTTAAGATCGGCTTGGTATTTCGGCATTCAGGGAAATTGGAACAGGCCAGGAATTTACCATATCTGCCCATTTTATAAACCATTTCATGACCACATTTTTCACAGGTAATGCCGGCAGGTTCATCACGTATTTCGACCTTCTCCATTTCTTGATGCGCCTTTTCCAGACGTTTATCAAAACCTTGATAGAATTGATCTAATATGCTAATCCATTCGGTTTTTCCTTCTTCAATGGCATCTAAGTCATCCTCCATTTTCACAGTGAAGGCAACGTCAATGATTTCCGGGAAAAACTCTTCTATTAACTTCGTGACGATTTCTCCTAATTCAGTCGGAATGAATCTCCTATTATCCAAGGCTACATAACCACGGCGCTGAATGGTATCTAACGTTGGTGCATAAGTAGATGGGCGACCAATACCTTTCTCCTCCATCGTTTTTACCAGTCTTGCCTCCGTATATCGTGGAGGCGGCTGAGTAAAGTGTTGATTTGGTGTGATTTTACTCGTCTTCACTGTTTCTCCAACCTCTAAGTTAGGCAACCATTTATCCTTCTTCTTATCTTGGTCATCTGAGCTTTCAATATAAACGCCCATAAAACCTTTGAACTTAATCTTGGAGCCAGAAGCCCGAAACTCTACACCATTGTTCGATAAATGAACCGTCATCGTATCCATTACCGCAGGCGCCATTTGACTGGCAATAAATCGTTCCCATATTAGCTTATATAATCTAAACTGATCTCTGGATAAAGTTTGTTTTAATGAATCAGGAGATCGAAGGGCATTGGTTGGCCGAATCGCTTCGTGTGCGTCTTGCGCCCCTTCTGCATTTTTCGCTTTTCTCGACGAACCACTATATTCTTTTCCATAATTTTTTTCAATATATTCTTTGGCTTGTGACTTGGCGGTATCGGAAACCCTGGTCGAATCGGTACGCATATAGGTAATCAAACCTGTTATACCGCCTTCTCGCTTGCCTAGATCTATCCCTTCATATAATTGCTGTGCCACCATCATCGTTTTTCTAGCGCGAAAATTCAATTTCCGTGCCGCTTCCTGTTGTAAAGAGGAGGTGATAAATGAAGGAGAAGGATTCCGTTTTCTTTCCCTTTTATTTACTTTATCAACGATAAACCCTTTATCATCCATCGTTTGAAGGATTTTATCAACATCTTCTCTTGAGGAAAGCTTCTTTTTCTTACCATCAACGCCATAAAAACTTCCCTCAAAGCTTTGCTTGCCTTTGAGAAAATCAGCGTCAATACTCCAGTACTCTTCCGGCTTGAAGTTTTTGATTTCGTTTTCGCGATCAATGATCATCTTTACAGCAACCGATTGCACTCGTCCTGCACTTAATCCTTTTTTCACCTTCTGCCATAACAAAGGACTGATGTTATACCCTACTAAACGATCCAAAATTCTTCTGGCTTGTTGTGCGTCTACCAAGTCCATATTTATCGTTCGAGGATGTTTGAATGATTCTTTTACAGCGTCTTTAGTGATTTCATTAAAGACAACCCGACATTCACTATCCACATCCATATTTAAACTATGGGCCAAATGCCATGCAATTGCCTCACCTTCGCGATCGGGGTCGGCTGCGAGAAATATTTTGTCCGCTTTTTTAGCTGCGGTTTTCAGTTCCTTTAATACCGGCCCTTTTCCGCGGATCGTAATGTACTTTGGTTCAAAATTATTCTCTACGTCTACACCCGTTTGACTTTTTGGTAAGTCACGGACGTGTCCCATTGATGCCTTGACTTTATACTTTTTTCCTAGATATCTTTCAATTGTTTTTGCTTTTGCTGGTGATTCCACAATGACTAGATATTGTGCCATATATTCCATACACTCCCAAGAGGTAATATCAATTCTTTTTTGCTTACATTTCAATGCGTGTTCAAAAGCTGATAGAAAGAACCAAAAAGTTCCCCACATTGTCCATGCAAATATTCGATACGACATTTTTATTTGACTTTTTGAACAACCTCAATAAATAAGATAAATCTTCCCTATTATTAAATACTTTACAAGCATTTGTCAAACGAGAAAACTATATTTATTGGATTATTTTTATTTTTCTTCAGGAAAACGAGGGAATTGTCGGCACCTCTATCCAAATATCCATGCTGTCTTGAACAAGTTTTGCCCCGTCTTTAATCAAGCGATTACAGCCATTACTTGTTTCCGTTAAAATAGATCCTGGCATTGCAAATACTTCCTTCCCTTGTTCTAATGCCTGATCTACCGTAATCATCGTCCCGCTTTTTTCCTTTGCTTCCACGACTAGTGTCCCAAAACCTAAGGCACTAATTAATCGATTTCTTTCAGGGAAATAGTATTTTTGTGGTGAAAAGTCAGGAGGATATTCGGATACAATTAAGTTTTGCTTGGCCAATCGATGAAAAAGGGTCGTATGCTTTTGAGGATAAATATGCTGAAAACCTCCTCCTAAAACAGCAATGGTCTTGGCATGATTGTCTAATGCCAATTGATGCGCCAAACCATCAATACCTGCTGCCATCCCGCTGACAAGGAGAATATCTTTTTTTAATAAGGGTAATAATACCTGCTGCATGGTTTGTCTGGCAAACCTGGAAGGGTATCTTGTTCCAACCACGCTTAAGTTAGGGTAATGTTGGAGAAGTGATTTATTTCCATGAAGATATAAAACGAGAGGAGGATCTGGTATTTGTTTTAGATAAGAAGGAAATTGAGGGCTCCATATCGTTAGAATCTGATATTTCCGAGCAAATCGGACAATTTTCTCCTTGATATCCTGATTGTTTAATCGCTGTAATAAATGATGGGCTCGTTCACTGGACAGTTGCAACCGTTCTTGCCACTCTGCTGATTTCCACTGATAATAAACAGTTAATGCTGGGTCTTGCTCTAATATTTGCCTGATCATTTGACGATTGTTATAGCAAACATAATGCAAGTGAAGTAAGCGCCATTCTCTTTTATCTATGCTAACCACCACACTTTCTTTATAATTTTGTTCCTCATCAGGTATATGCTTATGTGGAATTGGTTACCACATAAGCTTTTCGTACGTGCTTATTTGGTAACCAATCCATGCTCATTTTAGTGTGTTTTACATTTATCGTAAAGACCTTTTTCCTGAAGCACATTCAGTAACGTTTCTCCCATTACAGCAGGGGTCTCAGCCACTTCAATACCACAGGCGTTCATCGTTTTAATTTTTTCTTCTGCTGTACCTTGACCACCGGATATAATCGCACCAGCATGCCCCATACGCTTACCTGGAGGTGCAGTACGCCCACCTATAAATCCGACAACCGGCTTCGTCATATTGGCTTTCACCCACTCGGCAGCCTCCTCTTCAGCGGTTCCACCAATTTCGCCAATCATAATGACAGCTTCGGTATCTGGGTCCTCATTGAAAGCCTTTAATACATCGATAAAGTCGGTACCATTCACTGGATCGCCCCCAATACCAACGGCCGAGGATTGACCAAATCCTTTTTCGGATAATTGATGAACTGCTTCATAAGTTAAGGTACCAGAACGAGATACCACACCAATGTGTCCTTTCTTATGAATATAGCCCGGCATAATACCGATTTTGCATTCTTCTGGGGTGATAACGCCTGGGCAGTTCGGTCCCACTAGACGGGTCTTTTTCCCTTCCATATAACGTTTCACTTTTAACATATCCATTACAGGAATATGTTCCGTAATACAAATCACAATATCCAATTCGGCATCAACAGCCTCCATAATAGCATCAGCAGCAAACGGGGCAGGTACATAGATGACCGATGCATTCGCACCTGTAGTCTGAGCAGCCTCCTCCACCGTATTAAATACGGGTACCCCTTCGACTTCTGTACCGCCTTTCTTTGGCGTAATTCCTCCGACAATCTGGGTACCATATTCTAGCATTTGTTTCGTATGAAAAAGTGCAGTTGAACCAGTAATCCCCTGAACAAGCACCTTGGTATCTTTATTGATAAAAACACTCATGTTAATGGATCCTCCTTTTTCTCTTGAATGATGAATGGTTATGCCTGATGCACAAGTGCAACAATTTTCTCAGCACCATCTGCCATTGATTCTGCAGGCGTAATATTAAGACCGGAATCTGCAAGGATTTGCTTGCCTGCTTCTACATTGGTACCTTCCAAGCGGACAACTAAAGGTATCGTCAAGCCAACTTCTTGAGTTGCCTGTACTACCCCTTCGGCAATAACGTCACACTTCATAATACCACCGAAGATATTGACAAAAATCCCCTTGACATGGTCATCTGAAAGGATGATTTTGAATGCTTCGGTTACCTTTTCAGCCGTTGCACCGCCCCCAACATCAAGAAAATTAGCGGGATCTCCATTATAATGTTTGATAATATCCATGGTAGCCATGGCTAAACCGGCCCCATTTACCATACAACCAATGTTACCATCTAAAGCAATATAGCTTAGGTCATACTTGGAAGCCTCAATTTCTTTCTCATCTTCTTCATCTAAATCACGAAAAGCCGCGATATCTTTTTGACGGAAAAGGGCATTATCATCAAAATTCAGTTTGGCATCTAGCGCCAACACCTCTCCATCACCTGTCGTTACTAATGGATTGATTTCGGCAATCGAACAATCCTTCTCGACAAATAGCTGATATAAGCCCATCATAAACTTAACCGCTTTCGATAAATAATCAGCGGGAATATTTATGTTAAAAGCAAGACGTCTTGCTTGATATGGTAACAGCCCAGTAACAGGGTCGATCACTTCTTTAAAAATTTTCTCTGGTGTTTCTGCCGCTACTTCTTCAATTTCAGTACCGCCTTCTTCTGATGCCATCATGGTGACACGTGAAGTAGCTCGATCCAATACCACACCGACATAGTATTCCTTTTGAATGTCACAACCGGCTTCGATGAGCAAACGCTTTACTTCCTTACCTTCCGGACCGGTTTGATGTGTGACTAAGGTTTTTCCCAGAATTTCATCTGCATATGTACGCACTTCATCTACATTTTTGGCAACCTTCACACCTCCAGCCTTACCTCTTCCGCCGGCGTGAATTTGCGCTTTCACTACACTGACAGCTGTTCCTAATTCCTCTGCAGCTTGTACAGCTTCATCGACTGTAAAAGCTACTTTTCCATCAGGTACAGCGACACCATAGCTGCGCAATATCTCTTTGCCTTGATATTCATGAATATTCATCTTTCATCCTCCCATCAATTAATCACTGCATTCTCATTGTATAAAAAGATGCAGGTCATTGTCTAGAAAATACTACAAATAATTATGATGTCGAATGTTACTTATCACTTCGATACTTGTTTGTCCACTTGATAAATATAAGCAAATACCTCTGCAACTGCTTGATATAGCTCTTCTGGTATCTCTTCGTTTATGTGCAGCTCCGATAACAAAGCGACTAAAGTGGGATCCGACTGAATCGGAACATTATTTGCCTTTGCCCGCTCCATGATCTCTTCTGCCAGATAACCTTTTCCAGCGGCCACTACTTTGGGCGATTGATCGGTCGCTACATCATATTGCAAAGCTGCTGCCTTTTTACGATAGTTATCTTCTGTCATATCCGATAATCCACTCCTTCGTTAGGATACGTTTGCCGCTCCGTTCTAGCGGGCTGTGCTGGGACTGTTTGAGAAATTGGCTTATGGGTGACCGTAGTCAAGCGGTAATCTATCATCTCCAGTTTATCCTTTAATAGTGGCTTAAACTGCTCCATTAACGGCTTAATGCGTTCTTCGTCATTGTAGACGGTTAGATGAACCATTCGCTTTTGAACCGACATAGCTATCATTGTTTCTCCCAAACTGCGTAGTTGTAAATGAAACAGAATTTTACAAAAATCGGGATCGATTTCGTCGCTACCCTTGCGCTTTTTCCCTTCAAATTGCAGCTTGATATCACCAGCCAATCCTAATCTGTCACCAGGGATGTACATCGGAATTTGCAATAGCCCTTGTGCAGGATCATGCGTCATATGAATTTGCAAACCCGTTAGACTTTGAACTAACCGCTGTACTTGATTTCCCGCTACGTCCGGTTGTTGCTGCTGCAAAAGCATAAGCTGTTGTTTCACGGATAAATCTTGTTCCCTGTACGCTGTTTCTTGCAGGGATGTTTGCTGCAAAAATGGTCGGATGACTTGTAACATCGTTTCTTTTGTAAAACCACTGTTTGCTTGAGCCGCCATTTTCAATTCTTGAACCATAGTCTGTTGATTGGGAGTTAATGACGACGTTTCTATCCCTCTTATCATGGTTGCCATTTGTTCGTTTTGACGAGAAGGGGCTGGAGACTGCAACAACCACTCGACAAAAAAACGTTGCTGGTCTGCTGGCAGGCTTTGCTGTAAATGCTGCAAAACTTGTCCAAAACGTTGCGAGGGGTCACCTTGCTGTAAAAGTCCTGTCGAAACAAGTATCGAACGACTCGATAACGCACCCGAACCAGCCTGTTGCAGAGACTGAGCGATTTGGGACTCGTCCTGTAAGCCACTCGATTGGACAAAATGCTTTAGTAAATTTATCATGGTATCTTTCGTAGCAGAGAGAGACGTAGGATACGCTTGATCCATTTGTAATAAAAAGGTACGCAAGATTTGCTGATCTCCTGCTGATAACTGGTTTTGGCTAAGGCGCTGCAGAAGTGAGGCTGCTTGCTGATTAAAGTTAGCTGACGATGTTTGTAGTATTCGTTGTAACAACTGACGCTCCTCTGTAGGAATACGTCTCAACACTTCTGAAAAGAACCCTTGATTGGCAAATGCTTGTTTCATTGTGGCAGTGGCGTCTGGATCATGCCGCAAGCGACTAACCATGTGTGCTAAACTTTGCTGTTTTTCTGCTGGAAGCTGTTGATTTAATAGGTTCTGCAGTTGATCAACAAAAGGTCTTATTTGCTGCTCACTCACTGGTTTACCAGCGGTTAATTGTGCTAATACAGATTCTTGTGTTGGCGCTAGCCGACGAACCATCAACGATAATAATAAAGAGTTTGACGCTAAGAATTGCTGCAGGCGAGCATTGGCCTGTTCACCAATCTCTGATTGATAGATCATCAGTTGTTGTGTTAATGCTTGAGCTAATGACGGTTGCCCAGTTTGGCTGCCTATTTGTTGTAGCACTTGCTGAATTTGTCGAGCTAATGAATTGGATTGAAAGCTCTGCAAACTTTGAAAGGTCGCCTCTGTTAGTGGCAGCTGCTGCTTTACCATTTGCAACAGTAACTCTCGATTGGCAGTGCTGTTCCCTTTTTGTTCTAGCAGGTCCGTTATCTGTCGTAATTGCTTAGAAGTAAAGGGGATTTGCTGTTGAATCAATTGTTGGAACAGGGGTTTAGCTGGGCTGTTGGATGATAAACCGATCTGTTGTAATAATGGATTGCTGAGTTTTCCCTGCGTATTGGCTGGTACTTCACTTACCTTTTTTAAATGAACCATTTGATCGACGGCCGTTACTTGAAACAGATAGTTTTGCTTGGCGGTGAGTGCCGTCTCTATACGGGCTACTATCCTTGTCCCACCCAATTGAATAGCAGCTCGTTGCTGAGGATAGATCTCCAGTACCTTCCCAGTCAACAATTGCCCAGGTCGCATCGGCGGCTGTGCCGTTGTTTTTTGTGTACGATTGCTGCTTGATAAAGAAGGAAAAGATGATGTGTATCCCATAACTTAACCCCTTTCTTCATTATTTCTCAAGAAAACGTGTGACAAGCAAGTCTTTGCTCGCCTTAGTTCCTGATAATACCTTACTTGATTCATTCGTGTGAATGAATCAAGATCACCTATTCGATCCATGAGAAATGATTTCAATCCACTTATCGGTATCGCGATTCGTTCTAGGTCAAAATCATTTCAAGTCCTATTATGCCAAGGGTTATATACGTTCTTTGCTCACAAGAAAAATGTTAGCTTACGAATGAATGAAACTTTTCCTATGATAAGGTGTTTTGCCATCACGTTGAAGAGCCTCGATATGCTGACGTGTTCCATAACCACTGTTTTGATCAAAACCATAAGCTGGGAATTGCTGATGTAAGTCGTGCATATAGGCATCTCTTGCCACTTTGGCAATTACACTAGCTGCAGCAATCGATACACTTTTCTGATCTCCTTTAATAATCGCCTCCTGTGTGACAGGCAGGTGATCTAACTTAACAGCATCAATCAAAGCATGTTCCACCTTATCTAAGTGGGTAATGGCTTGGTGCATCGCCTTTTTAGCGGCATTTAAGATATTGATTTCATCGATAATTTCTGCGTTGATCATAGCAATATGGTAATCAACGGCATGTGTCTTAATATAGGCAGCAAAGCTTTCTCGTTTACTTTTGGAGAGTTTCTTAGAATCGTCCAAGCCCAATAATTGAAAATCGGCTGGCAGGATAACGGCAGCAGCAACTACAGGTCCTGCTAATGGTCCTCTGCCAACTTCATCTACACCGGCAATATAGGTCATTCCTTTAGCTCTCCACTTCTTTTCGTAGCCAAGCATTTCCTCAAAATGTGCCTGTTGCGCCTTCACTTGTTCTTGGCGTTTGCTATATTGCTGTAACAAGCGCTGTACTCCTTTTCGTTCGTCTTTATGTAATTGTTCCACCACAGCAGAATCGATCGTTTCTCCGGTTAAATAATCTCTAATTTTTGCAATTGTCCAATTAGACGTCAACATTTTCATCCCCATTTCTTTTATTATCGGTTTCTACATAAAAAAATAAAGGAACTGATTCGAATTTCAGCCCCTTTATTTATCCGATTCTATTTGGTCTGGATGTTCTAGCGTGATCCTGCCAAAATGGCCTAACCTAATATCTTGCAGGATAACATCGGTAGTCTTTTCTATATTTACTTTTCCACCCGACTCTAGACATCCTCGTTTGCGTCCGATTTGCTCAAAGATAGCCAACAGGTCCTCTTCTTCCAGAGACAACTGATACCTATCTTGTAATCGCTGTGGATAGGCCGTTTTCAAATAGTTAATCACGAAGGCCGCAATATCTTCGAGTGGGAGTATTTGGTCCTTAATCGTTCCAATAGCTGCTAAACGTAACCCTACCAATTCCTCCTCGAATTTTGGCCAAAGAATCCCAGGAGTATCCAATAATTCAAAGTCTTTTTTCACCTTTATCCACTGCTGACTTTTCGTAATACCTGGTTTATTTCCTGTTTTGGCTATTTTTTTATGGGCCAGTCGATTAATTAAAGTGGACTTACCTACGTTAGGAATACCGATAATCATCGCACGAGCCGGGCGAGGTCGAACTCCTTTTTTCTCAAGGCGTTGCATTTTGTCTTTTACCATATCCTTAGCAGTTGCAATAACGGCTTGAATCGCTTGACGTTCATTTACGTCTACCGCCACAGATACAATACCTTGTCCCTCAAAATGAGTCAGCCATTCCCTTGTCACTTGCTCATCTGCCAAGTCCTGCTTCATTAATACCATCATTTTCGGTTTCTGATTGAGTAACTGCTGCATCATAGGATTTTGTGAGGAGTAGGGAGCCCTAGCGTCAACTAGCTCTATCACAAAGTCTACTAGCTTTAATTTTTCCTGTACTTCTCTTCGTGCCTTTGCCATATGACCTGGAAACCATTGAATTGCCAAAAATCACACCTCTATTCTTTCCAATTATCGTACCAGACCGATATTATCTAACGGCCAATAGGTGAGACTGGCGACACCTTCTATTTGATCGATTGGTACAAAACCGATATGTCTGCTATCGGTAGAATCTGGCCTATTATCTCCTAACACAAAGACATGACCGTCGGGCACTACCTCTTCATTCCCTGGTATGTCTTGCATCGTAAAGTTTGTTGTATAGTTAAATTGTTCATCCGCAACTTCCTGCGCAATAAACGGTTCTGCAACAGGCTCATCATTGATATATAATTGATCATCTTGATAAGCAATCGAATCACCTGGCAATCCAATTACTCGTTTAATATAGTCTTCCCTTGCAGTAGCATGGAAAACCACCACATCAAAACGATCGGGGTCACTAAACATTAACCCTATCTTATTGACAATCAGGCGATCTTTATCTATTAATGTAGGAAGCATGGATGGCCCATCTACTACGATCGGTACGGCAACAAACAATCGCACTATAAAAACAACGATAATAGTTATGACGATTGTTTTCACCCAGTCAACCCAGTCCTGCTTTTTTTTCGACATGAAGATTCCTTCCTTTTATCACAGCCACAGCGCTAAATTCATCTCCAGCTTACCATTTGAAGGAGCATCGTAATGAATAGCTACCGCCAACATATATATGGAGCTATTTTGTTTGTTCCGTATAGTTATATTAGTTTATGAAAAGTTTACCCAGTTGAACACGCACTTCTAAAATTTACCCTTTTAATTGATAAAAAGGAGCCTGACTACTCAAGCTCCTTTTACATCATAGCGAATTAACGAATTTCTTTAATACGCGCAGCTTTACCACGTAATTTACGTAGATAATAAAGCTTAGCACGACGAACTTTACCACGACGGCTTACTTCAATTTTATCAATCCGTGGTGAATGCACTGGGAATGTCCGTTCCACCCCTACACCGTAAGAAATCTTACGCACTGTAAATGTTTCACTGATTCCGCCGTTCTGACGTTTAATGACTACACCTTCGAATACCTGGATACGCTCACGGTTACCTTCGACAACCTTTACGTGCACCTTTACGGTATCACCAGCACGGAACTTTGGTAAATCAGTTTTCAACTGTTCTTTAGTAATTTCTTCGATTAATTGTTGCATTCTCTCACACTCCTTCCAACCAATGTTCTTAACGTTCAAAATACGCCAGCGGAGCACCGTTTATTACCTTAAGCGTTCACTTAAGCACAACTATCAATATAGCACATCCTATAAGATATTTCAACTATTTTTCATGGTTTTGTTTTTAAACAGTAGGGTTTTTAAAAGGCTTAAAAGTGCACTTGGACCTTTGTGACTATGATAAAGCTTTTTCAAGCATCTCATACGTTCAACATGATAAGCAAATTAATGGGAGAACTGACTGCTTGTTTTCACTCTTTCCATTCCTCTAACCAGACACGTTCCTGTTCGGTTAAGGCAACATCTGTTAATAAATCTCTCCGTCGTAAAAAGGTTCGCTTTAACGCTTCTTTCCGGCGCCATTCTTCAATATGGGCATGGTTACCAGAGAGTAATACATCAGGAACTTTCAAACCACGAAAATCCGCCGGTCTGGTATAATGAGGGTGTTCTAGTAACCCCGTGGAGAACGAATCTTGCATGGCCGAATCATCGTTACCTAGCACACCTGGGAGCAAACGGATTACACTATCGATCACAACCATCGCACCAAGCTCACCGCCAGTGAGCACATAGTCACCAATTGAAATCTCATCAGTTACAAGTTCCGTACGTATCCGCTCATCATACCCTTCATAATGACCGCAAATGAAAATAAGCTGCTCTTCTTTCGCCAATTCTTCTGCCTTTGCTTGGGTATACGGCTCACCTTGAGGACACATCAGGATGACTCTTGGTGTAGCCGTTGTTTTCTCTAGTTGCTGGACCGCATCAAAAACAGGTTGTGGCTTTAATACCATACCAGCACCGCCACCATAAGGATAATCATCTACCTTATGATGTTTATTATCAGTGAAATCACGAAAATTAGTAATCTGATAGTGAAAGGCTTCTAATTCTTGAGCTCTTTTTAAAATAGACGATTGGAACACACCTTCAAACATCTCTGGAAATAAAGATAAAACATCGATTCTCATTGGCTTAATAACCCTTCCATTGGTTCGATGATGATTTCCTGCTCTTCCACATTGACTTGTTTAACTACCTCTTCAATATAAGGGATCAAATGCTGCTTGCCTTGTCCGGAAACAACCCATACATCATTAGCTCCTGGCGAAAGTATCTCCGTTACTTTACCAATATACACCTCATCTGTGGTATGGACTTTACAGCCGATAATTTCGTGATAGTAAAATTCATTTTCTGCTAAATCACCTAGTTGTGCTTTATCGATGACTAATAGCGCATTTTTTAGACGTTCCACATCATTAATATTATCCCAACCTTTAAAATGTAATAAATCAAAGTTTTTGTGGTTGCGATGCCCATCAATGGTAACTTGCTGCATGGTATCCTGTCCCTCTGTTTGGATCCAAAGGACATTGCCTTGCTCAAACCGCTCTTCAAAATCGGTTATGCGCAATACCTTTACTTCGCCTTTTATTCCATGCGTATTAATGATTTTCCCTACTCTAACATACTCCATTTTTACTGTAACCACCTATTTATGTAATTTTTATAATAATACCATCTTTGACGGTGATTGATTTCTGTTCATTAAGCTCGTGCCAGCTCATGCCTTCTTCGATATCGATCAAGGCTTCGATCTCACCATCTTCCACTTCACTGTCTAATGGCAGACTATCCAATTGTTCTAATTTATATTGATACCACTTAATGTGGTCTTTTCGACTGTCGATTCGTTTCTTAAATTTGGCAGCTATCTCATCTTTGTTGCCTGTCGATTGCTGTTCTAATTTCTTCTGTTCAAACTTCAGCTGATCACATTCTTGTTCCAGTTTAAAAATTTTGAATTGATATTCTTCTTCTAGCTGTTCTTTGCTTTGGTCGGTTACTACTTTTTTCACTGCGATTTTTTTTATAATTTTCATCTTTTTCCGCCTTTCTCTTAGTGATGAAAAAATGAGCGGGGATCAATAAGGTAATAAAGTATAACAACTTTAGCACCACTTCTGACTAACCGTTCCAATAAAATGGATGGTGCGAAATAACCTTACAATTTCAACTTTCGCACTTAAGAATAAATGTGAATATCTTGCCATTCTAGGATAAAACGGCTTCATCATTATAGTGCTTGTTTTTTGGTTAAGTAATCCTTCATTCTTTGTCATGACGTTGAACTCTTGCTTGCGCATAACCGCTCTGGCCAACCATTACGCTTTCCATGGGGACGGCTTCAGCTAACTTGAAAAGAAAACCGCTTTTCAAGTGGATCTTCAGCTCGCCCTGTTCCCATAGGAGTCTACATGGTTGGCCTACGCTGAAATATAGTGCTACACTGTATGTGAGAAGGAGCAGCTTGTTCGTATGGAACGAAATGGTAGCTTTTTCTCTTGGTTACACAATCGTTCATATGCTGTACATGTTTGATGGAATGATTTCCATTATAACGGCAATGTTACGTGATCAATAGCACGGCTTCCAACTACAGAAAGCATATTATCTTTTATATTGAAAAAATGGACATGGTCCAGCTATAATACATATATCTTTTTTCTAAGTTGATGAGGACATACTAGGTCTTTGTTTAGCGAATCTTTCTTACACCCACCAGATGAACAGCGGCACCAATATAGACAATCCTCTACTAGCGAAGACCGACCGTTTTGACCCCTGTAAGAAAAGCGGAAAGCGTCGGTTAAAAACGTAACAACTGGACCAAAGCAACGAAGATAAAGGAATCACCGTGAGCTTGCGAACGGATGATGACTTTCGCCCAAGGGCACGATGAACAGGACGTTCAAGTATCGGCGTTGGTCACAGGACGTGACCGATTTTAGCCGATGAAAGGGCGACTAAGCTTCTGTCTTCGCCAATCAGCAAGTCTTCTTTATCGTAGGGAGCTGTCAGGAAGTTATCTAGTTTTTGACGCTTATAGCTAGACAAGGGATCTATATAAGTTGAACTTATCGTTTGATCCATGAGACATTTTTTGAGCATTTCCTAACACAGACAAACAACCAACTTTACCACACGGAATAAACGATCTAGCTATTTCACATAACTCACCTTATTGGCAGTGATTGTACTAGTAAAAGAATAGCATGTCTCTTTACCAAAGCGCAAGCAATGAATCCGTTTTTCTTCCAATCAATAAACGTCAGTCAGCCAACAAACGGTCTTTCAACCGCAAAAGAAAAGAGGGACCATTTTGTGCAGGTTCCCTCTTACATAATATCCAAAAATATCTTTTTGTTATTAGATTTCATACCAGCTGCATAAACAACCGTACGAATTGATTTGGCAATGCGACCATTCTTGCCGATCACCTTTCCAACATCCTGCTCGTTCACTTGAAGATGATAAACAATCTTGCTTTCTTCTTCCTGCTCCGTCACAACAATGTCATCCGGATGATCCACTAACGGTTCTACAATTGTTTCAATCAATTTTTTCATCGAATCACATCACTTTATGATTGGATTTTTGATTCGTGGAATTTTTTCATGATGCCTTCAGTGGAAAAAATGTTACGTACTGTATCACTTGGTTTCGCGCCATTAGCCATCCAATTAATTGCTTTGTCTTCATCTAATTTCACTTCGGTCGGATTTGCTACCGGATTATATGTGCCAATCTGCTCGATAATACGTCCATCACGTGGAGAGCGAGAGTCCGCTACAACGATACGATAGAATGGATTTCTTTTTGATCCCATACGTCTTAAACGAATTTTTACTGCCATTATTAACACCTCCAAATAAAATTCTTACACAAGATAGAATTGTAACAGATTATTTTTTGTCTGTAAAGGGTTTTTACCTTACATGAATGGAAAATTTAATCCCTTCATTTTTTTGTTCTTTTTCCCTTTCTTTCCTGGCTGGGTATTGGTCATCTGCTTCATCATTTTCTTCATCTCATCAAACTGTTTTAACAAACGGTTGACCTCGGAAACAGAACGGCCAGAACCTTTGGCAATACGCTTCCTTCTCCCCGCATTAATTACACTTGGATCTTGCCGTTCTTGGGCGGTCATCGATTGAATAATTGCCTCTACATGGGAAATCTGTTTCTCATCAAAATCGACATTCTTTAATCCCTTCATTTTATTAGCACCAGGGATCATATCAATCAGTTCATCTAGTGGTCCCATGTTTTTCACTTGACTCATTTGATCTAAAAAGTCATCAAATGTAAACGAGGCAGAGCGCATTTTCTGCTCTAGTTCCTTCGCTTGTTTCTCATCGACGTTCTCCTGCGCCTTCTCGATTAAAGACAGGACATCTCCCATTCCAAGGATACGGGAAGCCATTCGTTCTGGATGGAAAACTTCTATTTGATCTAGCTTCTCTCCCATACCAGCGAACTTAATGGGTTTATCTGTCACTGCTTTAATAGAAAGAGCGGCACCACCGCGCGTATCACCATCCAGCTTGGTCAGTACGACACCTGTAACATCAAGCTGCTCATTAAAACTCTCTGCTACATTGACGGCATCTTGCCCAGTCATCGAATCGACCACCAAGAATACCTCGTTGGGATTGACATTCTGCTTAATCTGGATCAATTCATCCATCAAATCATTATCCACATGCAAGCGACCTGCTGTATCGATTAAAACATAATCAAGATGTTCTTGCTTGGCATAATCCATTGCCTTATTCGCAATATCAACTGGATTAGCATCGGTACCTTCCGAATAAACAGGCATACTTAACTGCTTGCCTAAAGTTTCTAATTGATCAATTGCTGCAGGACGATAGACGTCGGCGGCAACTAATAATGGTTTGCGATTATATTTCTTACGTAACAGATTGGCCAATTTACCAGTGGTAGTCGTTTTACCTGCCCCTTGCAAACCTACCATCATAATCACCGTAGGCGGCCGATCCGCAACGGCAATTTTACTCTCGTCACCACCCATTAGATTGGTGAGTTCTTCCTTGACTACTTTAATAACCTGCTGTCCTGGTGTCAAGCTTTCCATTACTTCTTGACCAACAGCCCGTTCTTTTACTTTTTTGATAAAATCTTTCACTACCTTAAAGTTAACGTCTGCCTCTAATAAAGCAAGACGAACTTCTCTGGTCATTTCCTTGACATCTTGCTCATTTACCTTCCCTTTACCCTTGATTTTCTGAATGGTACTCTGCAGGCGGTCGGCTAAGCCTTCAAATGCCATAATGTCGCCCCCTATTCCATATCATTGATCTGTTCTAGCTTTTTTTTCAATGTTACATTATGCTGTTGGTCCGCTAACTCCAATATTTCCTTTAGCAGTGTCTGACGATCTTGAAATTTCTGATACAGCCCAAGTTTCTCCTCATAATTCTCCAGCATCTGCTCTGTACGTCGTATATTATCATAGATGGCTTGTCGAGATACATTGGAACTTTCGGAGATTTCCCCTAATGAAAAGTCTTCTAAATAATACATTTCCATATAATTTCGTTGTTTTTGTGTTAACAACTTTTGATAAAAATCATATAGAGCGTTCATCCTTGTTGTTTTCTCTAACATAGAAGGACACCTCGTTAAGTAAAATACCTTTACACTTCAGTCTACCTATTCCTTATCATGATTGTCAAGCTATAGGGCTACTCTTCTTCCTCCAGTAAATCTGCGAACAATCCGTAGACAAAGGCATGGGGATCAAAAGTCTCCAAGTCTGTCATCTTCTCTCCTAGCCCGACTAATTTTACCGGTGTACCTAATTCATTTCGAATCGCCAGTACAATTCCACCCTTGGCCGTACCATCCAGTTTCGTCAATACAATACCAGATACATTGGTAGCCTCGGCAAATGTCTTTGCTTGGCTTAACGCATTCTGCCCTGTGGTCGCGTCTAATACCAATAAGACTTCATGTGGAGCGTTCGGTATCTCCCGTTCGATGACACGCTTGACCTTAGACAATTCATTCATTAAGTTGACCTTGTTCTGTAAACGGCCGGCTGTATCACATAACAAAACGTCGACACCACGGGATTTTGCCGCACGGATACCGTCATAAATCACAGCTGCGGGATCACTGCCCTCACTATGTTTAATCACATCCACTCCTACACGGTTCCCCCATTCGCTTAATTGCTCGATAGCTCCCGCTCGAAAGGTATCACCTGCTGTTAAGAGCACCTCTTTCCCCTCTTCTTTCAGTTGATGAGCGAGCTTACCAATGGTCGTTGTTTTACCAACACCATTGACACCGACGAATAAAATCACGGTTAATTCATCTTGCTGTATATTTAGTGAGGTATCATCTTCACTGTCTCCTTCACCTTGGTAAATATCCACTAGCTTTTCAGAGATGACACCTTTAACTTCCGAGGTATCCTTAATATTACGTCTTTTGACTTCCATCTCTAGCTCCTCGATTAAATCCATCACCGTCGTCACACCGACATCCGCTGCAATAAGAATTTCTTCTAAATCCTCGAAGAATTCTTCATCTACTTTTCGATAGCGAGCTACCAAGTCGTTAATTTTTTCGGAAAAACTTTTGCGTGTTTTGGTCAAGCCTTCTTTATACTTATCGGAAACTTCCTCTTGTTGTTCCTTTGATGTGAATTTTTCCTTCCACTTTTTCAAAAAGCTCAAACTAATTCCCCCTTCAACTTATGCTTCCAGTAATTCAGGTGCTTCCTCCAGTTTAACCGAAACCAGACGTGATACACCTGATTCTTGCATCGTTACCCCGTATAGAACATCTGACTCTTCCATCGTACCTTTGCGGTGGGTAATCACGATAAACTGGGTATGTTTACTGTAATTTTTTAAATATTGAGCAAAGCGAGCCACGTTTGCTTCATCTAAGGCGGCCTCTACCTCATCCAATACACAAAATGGTACAGGCCTTACCCGCAGAATAGCGAAAAGCAGGGCGATAGCCGTCAAAGCTCGTTCTCCTCCCGATAGTAGACCGAGCTGCTGCAGTTTCTTACCAGGCGGCTGTGCAATAATATCTACACCTGTTTCTAATAATTGCTTGGGATCGGTGAGCTTTAATTCAGCATGTCCACCACCAAATAAGCGCTGGAATACGATGCTAAATTGCTCTTTGATTTGTGAGAAAGTTTCATCAAATCGGCTTGACATTTCTTCATCCATTTCAGCAATGATCTCGTAAAGCGTCCGTTTGGCATTCACCAAATCGGTCTGTTGTGTCGTCAAAAATTCATGGCGTTCTTTAATGCGATCATATTCTTCAATGGCACCAATGTTAACGACACCCAGTTCATCCATTGATTTTTTGATTAATTTCACTTGCTGTTTGGCCTGCTCCATATCATCTGGCTGTGAATAATCCGCTTTGGCTTTTTCAAATGTCAATTGATACTCTGTTTCCAACCTTTGCAATCGATGTTCTAAATCGATGTCCTTACGGTTATATTGCATTTCCTCTTGCTGCATCTCTTGTTGCAACATGCTTTCTTCCCGTTTTGCCTGTTTCAAGGATTCCTCTAAAATTTGCGTGTGCTCCTGCGTTTTGGTTCTGTCTGTTCGAATCTGTTGTACCTTTTCTTGCAAGGCATCTTTTTCAGTGCGTTTTTCTTTTATGTTATGGTCGATTTCTTCCTCGGTTTGTTGGCTATCTTTTACGTCGATCAATTGCTGTAACTGTTGCTGCTTTTGCTTGATTGTTTCCTTTACATCCGTCCATTCGGCCTTTGTATATTCAACCTTTTCGCTTTGATTAGCAAGCTGGCTTCTTCGTTCAGCTTGTTTGATCTCCAAATCATGAAGCTGTTGCTGCAATTCTTGTTCCTTTGCTGCAAAATTTTTATGTTGCTCGGTCGCCTGTTCAATTTGACTGTTTAGGTCTTTGATTTCCTGCTCTAAACGAACAAGCTCTTGCTCTATAGCGGCGGATTGTGTTTCTAATTGGGAACGATCCCTTTCCTGCTGAAGCTTATCCTGATCGTACATGGATAATTGGTTATTAAGATGATCTAAGGAAAGCTTGCCTTCTGTAAAATTGTTTTTGCTTGTCTGTACCTTGTCTTGCAGGTGATTTACTTGTCCTTCCAAATCCTCCCGTTCTTGTTTTAATTCATCCAAGCTAGATTTTTGTGCCTGAATTTGCTGCTCATAGTCTTGAACGCGAGTTTGGTATTCTTCATACTTTGTGGTCAACGTCTTTAATTCGCGATCTCTGGTAAATAAGGATTGCTTATTCTTCTTTTTAGCTCCACCTGACATCGAACCACCTGGATTCACGACATCACCGTCTAATGTTACAATTCGGTATTTACGACCCGTTACTTGTGCTAGTTTATTGGCAGCCTTGAGTGAGCTAGCGACCACGACATTGCCTAAAAGTGCTTGCATAACAGACTGGTAGATTGGATCACATTGCACCAAATCAACCGCAATTCCAACAAATTCATCTTGCTGCTTTAAGGTTTGCTGGACGGTATGGGGAATCTGCTTCCCTCTCATTGATTCCATTGGTAAAAAGGTAGCACGCCCTTTATTGGTTTTCTTTAACCAGCCAATCGCTGACCGGGCAGATTGCTCTGTATCCACCACAACATGCTGAGCTTGAGCCCCTAATGCCGTTTCCATTGCTTCCACATACTGTTCTTCAAATGAAACCAGTTCAGGAATGGCCCCATGGATGCCAGTAAGTTGCTGCTGGTCACGTGCCTTTAATACTTCCTTCACTCCAAAATAAAACCCTTGAAAATCCTCTTTGAGATCCTCCAGCATTTCTTTTTTAGATTTTAAGTTTTCGACCATTTGGTAACCCTTGTATAGTTTTTGCTGCATATCTTCTAATAATTGATTTTCGCTGATAATCTTGCGGTCTGTTGTGGCACAGGCAGTTTGCAGCTTTTGTAAAGCTTCTTCCTCCTGTTGATAACTTTTCTCAGCCTCTGCTACTCTTTTTTGTAGAGACAGCCGCTCTTCATCTAACTTTTCCCATTTCGAAGATTCCAGGCTTTGCTTTCCTTCCATTTTTTCCAGTTGCTGCTGAATAGATCCTTTTTCGTTTCTTTTGGCGGCCTGTTCGTTTAACAGTTCGATGTAATCCGCCTTCATTGATTCAATATCTTGCTCCAAGGTGTTCTTTCCTTTGTATAATTCCTGCTCCATTTCTTTACGTTGTTTCGTAAACAGACTCTGATCTTGTTTGTATTGCGTTAACTGCTGCGTTTCCGTTTCTAACTGATCTGCCAATGCCTGTTCTTTTTGTTGACTACTGGTAATTTCTTGCTCCAATTTCTCCTTATTTTCTGAAAAATGTTGCAGTCGTTCATGAAAAATTTTCTTGTTTCCTTCCAGGTTTTCTAGTTCCTGTGTAAGAATAAGCAAAGATTCATGTAGGCGATTAATCTCATCATCCATCTCTTGTATTTGTCGTTTGGATGCTTCCACTTCCAGTTCCTGCTTATCTATCCAGGCTTGTTTATCCTGATGTTGTTGTTTTTGCTGTCGCAGTTTCTGCTGCGATTCATTCATTTCTTGGTTCAACACATCAATTTCTTTGACCAAGAGCCCCACTTCCACATTAGTTAAACGTTCTTTTTGCGCCACATACTCTTTGGCAATCGCTGCTTGCTGTTCCAACGGCTCTAGTTGCCCGTTAATTTCATAAATAATGTCTTCCACTCGATTTAGATTTTCTTGTGTTTCCGCTAATTTATACTCGGCTTGTTTTTTTCTGTTTTTATATTTGAGAACTCCTGCTGCCTCTTCGAATATAACACGCCGTTCTTCGGATTTTGAGCTGAGTATCTCCTCCACCTTACCCTGGCTAATAATAGAGAAGGCTTCCCTGCCTAATCCCGAATCCATAAATAGTTCGGTGATATCCTTTAATCGGCATGGCTGTTTGTTAATCAAAAATTCACTCTCACCTGAACGGTAAACTTTTCTCGTAACGCTTACCTCATGGTAATCTACTGGTAAACGATTATCTGAGTTATCTAAGATAAGAGTCACTTCAGCCACATTTAACTGTTTACGTGTTTCACTGCCTTGAAAGATAATATCCTCCATCTTGGCACCACGTAACGATTTGGCTGATTGTTCACCCAATACCCAACGAATGGCGTCTGTTATATTACTTTTACCGCTGCCATTTGGTCCGACTACGGCTGTTACACCGGGTACAAAATCCACTTTGCATCGTTCGGCGAAGGACTTAAATCCAACGGTATCTAGTTGTTTTAGGTACATATATAAAACCCCTATTTCAAAATCATCTATTTGAAAAAAATTTAATTAACACTTTGCTTTTCAATTCATTTATTTTATCATAAAGACTAGAGTTAGAGAAGAAAGTTTTATTAAATATGACATTAGGAGTGTAAAGACATGAGTTTAGAAGAACAAACACAGGAAAATTTGACGTATATCATTCGCGAAATGGGTAAAATGTTACAAGTGGTGAATGATTCGATCATGAACCCTGATGACTATCATTTGGAGAATTATGCGGAATTGAAAGAATTATATGATTTGTTAAAACAGAAAGGCCAGTTAACGGTAGCTGAAACGCATGCCTTTATTGACGAATTAAAGAATTATCGCAAATCTTCCTAAGTCATTAGACATAGACATTTTTCTGACTTACTTGATGGTTATATGTGTTAAGAATAATCGGTCTTGCTTTACATGCCGTGCAGCTGAAACGCTATTTCAGACATGACGGTTGTCATCGCGAACTTTGACGATAAACATTTGATTCTTTTGAGGAAAGAAACGACAGTGGTTCACATACCAAAACGCGATGACAATCACACGGTTATTCTTGAGTACTGAATGACATTTTTGCAGAATATTCCCGTTTTACTAAATACCCGTTTGAACTTCTTCTGGAATCTCGATATCTTCTATTTCATTTACTTGATCATATTCCAATGAAATATTCATCTCCAATTCATTGTTGCCGCTTTCTGCAAAAATCGTATAATCCAGATTTTCAATATAATGATCCTGTTGATGAATATCAATAACCAGTTCCAGCGTTACATCTTCGTCGACACGAAAGCCGGTTAATTGAACACTAAACGGTCCCTCAAAAGCATCATATATCGATTGATCAAAACCACTATAACTAATTTGATAGGTGTCGCCGCTATTATCAAATTCCACAAGCTCTTCTACATTTTCCAATACCGAAACCACTGTTTCATAATCAGGTTCAAAATTGGCCATTTCAGAAGTTACCGGCTGTTCCGTCCATGCTCCTTCACCTTGCTTGACAAACGCCTCATCTTGCACACGATAAATTTCGGTACTAGTTTCTGTACCCTCCTGCTTAGAACTAAAAAGCTGATGAATTGCGATGGGGTCTTCTATCAAGGTTACTTGCCCATTCATAGTAGAGCTGTCATTTGCTATATCAGACTTTATATCAATATCGATACCAAAATCCGCAAAATAACTCTCTACCTGATCCGGTGATTGCAGCGCCTTTTCCAATACTTCTTGCTTACTTTCATTACCAGAACAGGCGGTAATAACAAAGATAATTCCAATCATAAAAACGATAAATAATTTCTTCACTCCACTTCCTCCTCGCTGTATATTAATTCCAGATATATTCCAGTAAAAGGATGGGTAATTAATACCCATCCTTTTCTTTCTATTGGAGGTGAATTCGCACACAGAAAAGGCGCTCTTCTTTTCTGAAGGGCAACCGATTTCTGACTTAGCATGGGGCTTCATAGATAACCCACTCTCTTATACATTTACTTGCACTTAAGGTTGACACTATTCATTCAGACGATCCAGTGCCTGCTTTGCAGCCCGCTGTTCGGCTTCCTTCTTGGTACGTCCTACACCTTTACCTATTATTTTGCTGTTTATAGTGACAACTGCAAAAAATTCACGGTCATGGGCAGGGCCTTTTTCATCGACAATTGCATATTCCACGATACGATTTTTGTGTTGTTGAATCGTCTCTTGCAGCTGACTTTTATAATCCATCGTATGCGAAAAAGCACCGGTTGATATTTCCGGATAGACATGCTGTTTTAAAAATTTGATTACCGGCTGATAACCCTGATCTAAATACAAGGCACCAATAAACGCCTCAAACACGTCTGCCAAAAGGGCTGGACGATTCCTGCCACCAGTTATTTCTTCGCCTCTCCCTAGTAAAATATAGTGGCTAAATCCAAGAGATTCTGCGAACCTTACTAAAGCTGGCTCACATACAATCGAAGCTCTTAATTTGGTCAAATCACCTTCTTCTAATTCATCAAATTCACGAAAAAGATATTGTGATACACCCAATTCTAATACCGCATCGCCCAAGAATTCCAATCGCTCGTTATCAACCAAATCTTTTCTCCGGTGCTCATTCACATAGGATGAATGTGTAAACGCTTGACGAAGTAGTTCTTCATCGTTAAAAGTGATCTCTAAATCTGCTTGTAATTGCTTAAAATCAGACATCTTTTCACCTCCTACTTGATTTTTTTGAATTCTGCTGTTATCGCTTTTTTCTTGTAATACAAGGAAGGATAGCTTTCTCCTCTTTGTTAGAAAAAGGGGCCCTTGAATAAGCCCCTTTTTTTCCTCTTACCGTCTATTGATTGCTGTCTATGTAAGATACAGCATCGCCTACTGTAGCAATTTTTTCTGCATCTTCATCGGCAATTTCCATATCGAATTCATCTTCTAGTTCCATCACTAGTTCTACAACATCAAGAGAATCCGCCTCTAAATCATCTTTAAATGAAGCTTCAGGTGTTACTTTATCTTCATCAACGTCTAGACGATCGACAACGATTTGTTTCACTTTTTCGAAAGTATCTGCCATTTCCCGTCACCTCCTTTCAAGGTTGTGTGCGTTTATCGCAGTATAGCCGAGTGGTGCATCCTCAAGTAATAGGAATTCATGGCATATTTATCCGAAAGACCTAACTGTCAGTCTGCGAGGGATAATGAGCGCTATACATCTTGATAATTCTCACTTTATCCTACTACATAACCATGCCGCCATCAACCTGAATTGTTTGTCCTGTTACATAATTGGCTTGTTCAGAAGCAAGAAACATGGCTACGTTGGCTACATCTTTCGCCTCACCAAGTTTATTCAATGGGATTAGTCCAAATATTTGCTCTTTTTGTTCTTCGGTCAATTGATCCGTCATTTCAGTAGCAATAAATCCTGGTGCTACAGCGTTCACCAAAATATTACGAGCCGCTAACTCCTTAGCTGTTGTTTTGGTTAAACCGATTACGCCAGCCTTCGCTGACACATAATTGGCTTGGCCTGGGTTACCACTAATCCCTACAACAGAGGAAATATTAATGATACGTCCGCTTTTTTGTTTCATCATTTGGCGGGTAACTGCCTTGGTACACAGGAAGACACCCTTCAGATTAATATCAATCACATCGTCAAAATCGGCTTCGCTCATGCGCATTAACAGGTTATCACGGGTAATGCCCGCATTATTAACCAAGATATCAAGACGACCAAAGGTTTTGGTCGTTTCCTTTACCATTGATTTTACCTCTTTTTCTTTACTGACATTCGCCTTTATTTTAATGGCTTCCCCGCCGAATTGCTTGATTTCATCGACTACTTGCTGTGCTTTTTCCTCACTGCCTGAGTAGTTTACTATAACCTTTGCACCGTTTTTAGCAAAAGTAAGGGCAATCTCCCGCCCAATACCACGAGAAGCACCGGTAATAAGAGCAACTTGACCATTTAACATTGATTATTCCTCCTTCATCCATTCTATAAATGCCTGTAATGTTGGCACATCTTGTACGGAAAAAGTCTTGGTTCTTCTATGAATTTTTTTCACGAGACCAGATAACACCTTGCCGCTTCCTACTTCTACGATGGCATCAAGATCTTCGTTTACTAATTGCTCCAATATCTCTTGAAAGCGTACTGGCGAATAGAGTTGCTCCACCAATAATTGCTTAATCTGTGCGTTGTCCGTTACTTGTTTGGCCGTTACATTGGCATAGACTGGAATATTAGCATCAGACCAGTTTACTGCAGCGATTTCCTTTGCCAAATCCGCAGCAGCAGGTTTCATCAGACTAGAGTGAAACGGTCCACTTACAGATAGCGGTAATACACGTTTTGCCCCAGCTTCTTTTAACCGTCCTACCGCCGTATCTATTCCTGTTCGGGTACCCGAAATTACGATTTGACCAGGACAATTTAAGTTAGCAAGCTCTACTACTTCACCAGTCTCTTTCTGAATAGCTTGCAGTTCACTATGTAAGGTGCCTTGTTCCATTCCTAAGACGGCTGCCATGGCACCCTTACCAGCAGGGTAGGCATGCTCCATTAACTTCCCACGTTGATGCACGAGACTCACAGCATCTTCCACTGCTAACGCATCCGCAGCAACCAAGGCGCTATATTCTCCTAGGCTGTGCCCGCTTGTTTGCACCGGCCGGATGCCTTCTTCTGCTAGTAAACTCGTTAATGCCGTACTTACTAACAGCAAAGCAGGTTGGGTATATTCTGTCTTTGTTAATGTCTCTTCCGGTCCGTCAAACATGATGGATGTTAAATCAAAGCCAAGACGCTGATCGGCCGAATCAAATAATGCCTTCACTGTATCATAGGTTTCATATAAATCTTTTCCCATTTCAACGGCTTGTGAACCTTGCCCCGGATAGATAAATGCTACTTTTTTCATCTCTTATTCCTCCTCACCTGTCACCTTCATTTGTTGGACGTCTTCTGTAATCTTACGAATAACGTCTTTTTCCACAATACGGATAGTTTGTCGAATCGCACTGTAAACGGCTTGATGATTGGAAGAACCATGTGCCTTCACAACTGGGGCAGATAGACCAAATAACGCAGCACCACCATATTCAGAGTAATCTAATTGATCCTTCAGTCCCCTAAGTTCATTTTTCGCAAGTGCTGCAGCGATTTTTGTTTTCGTATTCGTCATCAGTTTATCCTTCACCATCGAGAAAAGAGTAAGTGCCGTTCCCTCTGTTGTTTTCAAAGCAATATTGCCGCTGAAGCCGTCGGTAACTACTACATCAGCTACCCCTTGAAGCAGATCACGAGCTTCCACATTGCCAACAAAGTTTATCGGTAATTCGGATAAAAGATGATAAGCCTTCTTCGTTAATTCATTTCCTTTACCCACTTCTGTCCCAACATTTAACAAGCCAACCTTTGGCCGTTCCACTTGTCCTACTTTTTCCATATAGATGGATCCCATTAAACCGTATTGCTGCAAGTGTTGTGGTTTGGCGTCAACATTGGCACCTACATCCAACAGCAAGAAGCCTTGACCATCCACTGTTGGAAGGGTTGGACTTAAAGCTGGACGATCAATCCCTTTGATTCTACCCACAATAAATAAACCGGCACTCATCAATGCTCCAGTGTTTCCAGCAGATATACAGGCGTCTGCTCTTCCTTCTTTCACCTCATTGGCCATTAAGACAAGAGAGGCTTGCTTTTTTTTACGAACCGCCTTAACGGGTTCATCTTCACTTGTAATCTTTTCTTCCGTATGAATCACAGAAATCGCAGAATGATCCTCCAAATGTTCTTTTATTTTGGCCTCATCGCCGATTAAGGTAATCTGTAAGTCAGCAAATTCTTTAACCGCCTTTACAGCACCTAATACCAGCTCTTTCGGGGCATGATCACCGCCCATGGCGTCTATCGCTAGTCTCATGCTTGATTCCCTTCTTTCTCTTGATTAGATCGAAACATCTCAAATACTCCAGTGAAGACAACTTCATTGTCCACTTGACTTTGTACTTCTACTACAGTACGTTTTTGTTTCCTTTCTGTATCGAGCACCCTCGCCTTGGCAATGACTCGCTCCCCTTGTACTACTTGTCGTTCAAAGGTAATATTGGCGTTTGCGGTAAGCGCCAGTTCATCATTGATAAGCGCAACGGCTAATGAATTAGCTTGTGCAAACAAATGGTGCCCACGTGCAATCTTATTTCGTGAAAAGACATGCTCTGGTGTAATCTCTAACATCGAAATAGCGCGGTCATCCAATTCCAAATCGATTATTTCTCCGATCACTTCATCAATCGGCAGTGATTTGACCGTTTCATTCCAATTATAGGTTGCCATTGATTTAATTCTTTCTCGCAATTCCGGAATATTCAACTCCATTCGATCAAGCCGAATCGTTTGAATACTTACTTGAAATTGCTCAGCCAGTGCTTCGTCTGTGATAAAGGGTTTTGCTTGAATAGTCTCCTGTAATAAACCTTGCCTTTCCTTTTTTGATCTCCTCATCTATTACACTCCATGTCATGCTCCTTAGTATCCAGCTAATCCCACTGTACATTAGAGCCGCTATACAGGGACATTTCGATACCATCTTTTCTAACTAGCTGGTGTAAACAGCTGGAAGATCCTTTCTAAGAAGACTGAACGTTATTTTCAAGATCTAACAGCCAGTAACGGCCCGATTGGTTCAACTAACATTCAGTGAAAGATCCACTGAATGAAGTTTCACTTTATCGCAGTGTAACTGGCTGGTAAGACCACCTTTTCAAACATAAAGAAGGCTCAATGTTTCTTGGTACGAGGTCTAACAGCCAGTAACGGCCCGATTGGTTCAACTAACATTCAGTGAAAGATCCACTGAATGAAGTTTCACTTTATGACTAGGTACTAATAGTAATATATAATACCACTAGAGATTATGCAAGTGTCGTTAAGGTAATAATTGTTTCGCCATGTTAACCTCTTTTGCCAAATAAGAGAATAAGGGATGATAGGCTTCGTCTAACCAACGTTTTTGTTCAATCATTTCGACGGCGTCTGTCCTCGCTGTTTCTAGTGCCCGATAATCGTGAACTAAATCCGCCAAACGGAATTCAGGCAGCCCACTTTGTTTGACGCCAAAGATGTCTCCCGGGCCACGCAATTCTAAGTCCTTTTCAGCTAAAACAAATCCATCTTTCGTCTCGCTCATAATCCTCATTCGTTCCTTACCAACCTCGCCTTTCGGATCCGCAACGAGAATGCAATAACTCTGTTTTTTGCCTCTCCCTACACGCCCTCTCAATTGATGCAGCTGTGATAGTCCAAAACGATCGGCATCATGAATAACCATGACCGTTGCGTTTGGTACATTGACACCTACCTCGACAACAATAGTAGATACAAGGATTTCAACTCTGTTCTCCGCGAAATCACTCATCACCTGCGCCTTTTCTTCTGTTGAAAGACGGCCATGCATTAAACCCACCGTCGCCTTATCTTTCAACACTTCCTGCAGTTGAGAAAACAAATCCAAGGCATTTTGAATATCCAATTTATCCGATTCCTCAATTAATGGACAGATAATATAAGCCTGTGCCCCTTTTTTTACTTCCTTATAAACAAAATTGATCGTACGTTTAAACATATTATGTTTTACCCAATAGGTTTCAATCGGTTTTCTCCCCTTAGGCATTTCATCGATCTTGGAAACATCCATATCTCCGAATGTAGTAATCGATAAGGTACGCGGAATCGGGGTAGCTGTCATATAGAGAATATCCGCCAGTATTCCTTTTTCCCGTAAGGTATTGCGCTGGTGAACCCCGAATCTATGTTGTTCATCAATAATGACATAAGCCAGACGAGCAAAATGAACATCCTCTTGTATAAGTGCATGAGTACCAATAATGATGTCACAAGTTCCGTCTTGCAATTCTTGCAGGATTTCCTTTCTTTTTTTTCCTTTGATCGAACCTGTTAAACGACGAACAGTGACGGTATTTGGCAGCAGATCGCGCAAGGATTCCTCATGTTGCTCGGCCAGAATTTCAGTTGGTACCATTAACGCTGCTTGTTTACCCGCAGTGATCGTGCCATACATGCTGATAACCGCAACAGCCGTCTTCCCAGAACCAACATCTCCCTGAAGCAGTCGGTTCATTCGGTAAGGAGATTGCAGATCTTTATTTATTTCATCCAATGCCCGTGTTTGCGCATCGGTTAAAGAAAAAGGCATCTGCAGAATCATCGACTTCACCTCAGACCATTGGATTTCCTGGGCGTTTCCCGTCGTCTCTTCCCGATTTTGTTTACGATGTAACTGCATCTTTAATTGAAAAAGCAATAACTCTTCATAGATAAAACGACGCTTGGCATGTTTTAAATGCTGAAAAGTCCCGGGGAAATGCATATGACGAATCCCTGCTGCTCGCTGAGGCAGTTTGTATGATTCTAATAATGTTTGTGGCAAAATCTCTGTTATTTGATCAGAAAATTCATCCAGAGCATGCTTCACCACTTTTTGCAGTTGGCCATTTTTGATATCTCCCTTACTCGAATATATCGGCGTAATCGGACTGTTTTCGGCAGTTTCTCCTCGTTTATAACTATCAATGATAATTTGTAAGCGATGTTGGTCCCATTTCCCATTCACCGATACCGTTTCTCCGGGGATAAAGTGTTTCTTGGCAAAGGAACGATTAAAAATAATTCCTTTAACAACTGCTCCTTCCACACGCAAGTTCACTACTACTCTTGATTTCTTTCTCGAGTAAAAATTGACGATTGGTTCCTGGATGACTTGTCCAACAATCGTTACCTTCTCCTGATGGATTAATTCTTGTAAGGGTTTCTGTTCATAATGATCATATCGATTAGGAAAATAGTAGAGTAAATCTTCCAAGGTGTTAATATCGACTTCCGCAAATTTTTCTGCTAATTTAGGTCCTACTGCTTTAATTTGCTGCACATTGATCTCTTTCATGTTTTCACCTCACTACGCCTAAAAAAGCATCCATTACTCTATTCAAAAAGGGGGGAGACAGCTAGATAACGCAATGTTAGATGGCGCTTCTTAGCTGTAAAAAAGCCCTACCACTTAAATGGATAGAGCTTTTTAGTTAATGCTTTTTTGTCCTCATTCAATCGAAAAGATATAAGGGTAGACCGCCTGACCACCGTCGTGCAACTCCACTTCTATATCGCTAAAATGGTTCTCTACAAAGGTAACAATCTCCTCTGCTTCGTCCTCTGTTGTATCTTCTCCACGAATGACGGTTACAATTTCATCTTCGTCTTCATCGATCATGTCTGATAAAAGCGTTTCAATCACCTGACGTTTATCGGCATTGGATACCTTGATGCTTCCGTCAGCTAAGCCCATATAATGACCTTTTTCAATGGTGATTCCATCAATTTGTGTGTCCCTCACCGCATACGTAACTTGCCCCGTTTTTACATGTTGACAAGCTTCACTCATTGCCTCTTTGTTATCCGATAAAGCGAGTTCTGGATTGTAAGCGAGTAGGGCCGCCATTCCTTGCGGGATCGTCTTTGTCGGTACAACAGCGACTTCTACTTCAGCTAGTTCTGCGGCTTGTTCTGCGGCCATCACAATGTTCTTATTGTTTGGCAGTATCAAAACGTGTTCTGCATTAGCCTCATTGATAGCATCTGTTATGTCTTGTGTGCTTGGATTCATAGTCTGACCACCTTGCAACACTACGGTAGCACCTAAACTCTTCAGTAATTCGGTTAAACCATCTCCAACCGCCACGGTTACCACTCCGAAGGCTGCTTTCTCCTTCTTCTCTTCCTTCTTCACGATGTTAGAATGCTGGTCACGCATATTCTCTGCCTTTAGATTAATAAAGCTGCCAAAGCGCTGTCCTAAGTTAAAGACATCCCCTGGGTACTCTGCATGAATATGTACTTTTACGATTTCGTCATCAGAAACAACTAAAAGAGAATCTCCATGCTCACTTAATTCTTTTCTAAATGTCTCTTCATCAAAAGGGTGTTCCTTAAGCTTATCTTCTTCAAAACGGACCATAAATTCCGTGCAATAACCATATTGGATATCATCGGTGTTCATAAAATCTTGCACCTGTTTGTGGTGTTCTGCATTTACCAAATGGTCTAAATCCATCGTATCACTTTGCGTATGTTCAGGCAATGCTTCACCTTTTAAAGCAGCCAAAAAGCCTTCATAAATAACCACTAAACCTTGCCCGCCGCTATCTACCACGCCCACTTCTTTAAGGACAGGCAACAAGTCTGGCGTACGCTTTAACGACGTCTTTGCTGCCTTAACTACTTGTTCCATAAAGGTCACTACATCCCGTTGTTTAGCAGCAATTTGCTTCGCTTCTTCGGCTGTGTCCTTTGCTACGGTTAGAATCGTACCTTCCACCGGTTTCATCACAGCTTTATAGGCCGTATTCACGCCGCCTTCCAGTGCGGCAACGAACCCATCCACATCCAAATCCTTGTTTTTTTCTATCGCTTTGGCAAACCCTCTAAATAATTGCGACAGTATCACACCAGAATTACCTCTTGCCCCCATTAACAACCCCTTGGCAAAGGCATTAGCTACAGTGCCGGCATGATCCTGATTCACGTTTTTCACTTCATTCGCACCCGAAGTGATCGATAAATTCATATTGGTGCCCGTATCCCCATCTGGTACAGGAAAAACATTTAAGGCATCGATCTTATCTGCATTTTTCGCTAAATGATTTGCTCCAGCTAACACCATGTTGGCAAACATGGCGCCATCGATATTTTTTTGCACCACCAGTACGTTCCTCCTCTTCTGTTCCATTTTCTTCACATTATGCTAAAGGCAAGATATCCTATTCCTGGATTACACGAACACCTTGTATATATATATTAATCGATTTAATTTTTAAGCCTAGCGTTTTCTCCAGATTATATTTTACTTGAGATTGGACATTGTGGGCAACCTCAGATATTTTGGTACCATATCCGACAATGATGTACATATCAATATGGACATCCTCTCCATCTTGCCTGACAATCACCCCTTTTGCAAAGTTCTCTTTCCGTAATATTTCTGCAATACCATCACGTAATTGTTTCTTGGAAGCCATCCCAACAATACCATAACATTCGATTGCCGCTCCCCCAGCAATCGTTGCAATCACTTCATTAGTAATGGTCACTAAACCATCTTGCATTTTTAATTCAATCGACATTGTGCATCCTCCTTGTGTGGTAGGAAATGTAATCGGTGTCGTCCCACTAGCTGAAAAAATATGTTGTTCCATTATAGAATGTAGGAAAACGAGCGCTATGTCAAGCGATCTTCTTCATATTTCTTAAGCAATTCTACTATTATTAATGGTTAACCATATACATTTATTGAACCTGGAACTTAAGAGCATCTCCTCATACTCTGCTCAGCGTCGCGGATGAATCTTTTTACAATGATTCTTGTGAAAATAGTCGCTGTTGATCTCGCGGACTGAAGAGAACAAATCCCGTTCTACAGTCCATAAGAATGAATCTCGCGGACTGAAGAGAACAAATCTCGTTCTACAGTCCATAAGAATAAGCTTGTACACCCTCAACACAACTCCAGAATGATTTCAATTCCTGCCATTGTGCTCCTCAATCCTGTACTCTGCTAACATAGGGATTGCATTCTAGCGCAAACTATGATAAATTATTTTAGTATGAATAAGAGTTAGTGCAGTAGGAGGGAACAAATTATGGGACGTAAATGTGTTGTAACAGGTCGCAAAACGACTACTGGAAATAATCGTTCGCACGCATTAAATGCTACCAAGCGTAAGTGGAAAGCAAACGTACAAAAGGTTCGAATCATGGTTGATGGAAAACCTAAACGTGTGTATGTTTCGGCTCGTGCGCTTAAGTCTGGTAAAGTAGAGCGCGTATAATTCTATGAAGTATCGAAAAGGGGAAGAACGTTCGTGTCAGAACGTTTATCCCCTTTTTTTATAAGCAAAGAAAGTATATGTTCCTTGGTATAATAGGACTTGAAATGTTGTTGACCTGGATCGAATCGCGCTACCGATAAGTTGAATGAAATCATGTCTCATGGATCGGATAGGTGCTCTTGATCCATTTACGCGAATGGATCAAGCTAGATTAATGCAAAGACTTGCTTATAACACATTTTTGTTACATTTATAAGTTCAACTCATATAGTAATAAAGGAACGAGCTAGCTTGCCTGGTTTTTATTACTTCTCTTAGCATATGACAGTCTAGACAAAGTTAGCACCACAAAAGCAAAGGTGCTGTTTTCTTCTGAAATTCAACCTCTTTTTTAACTCAACCAAAAACACTTGAGAAGTCATTGTGGCAATCTCAAGTGTTTTTCTAAACATTCATTTGATCTTTGCGAAGCTAGCTGCAAGGCGCTTGTATCAACCTTAAGGGCGTACCTTCCTCCAAATTATTCGATTGTTTCAAATGCCTTTTCTGCTGCTATTTTTCCAGAGGTTAAAGCCCAGGCATTATTGGCACCTGAAGGAGAATCGTCACCCATGACACCTCCTTCTATTTCACCAGCTGCGTATAATCCTTCTATAGGATCCTGATCTGTATTCATTACTTGTAAATCTCCATTCAAGACTAAACCACCCATGGTCGTCGCAAATCGCGGCTTCTGTTCAATCAAGTAGAAATGATTTCCTTCCACTTCCTTATTCATAAATGCATCCGGACGATTAAATGTCTCATCATAACCTGCTTGTACCGCATGATTATATTGTTCGACTGTAGCAGATAACACATCAACATTTATATCCGCTATTTCTGCAACATCTTCTAATGAATCACCGTGAATGAAATAAGGTGTTTCCGAACCATTATTCTCTAACCAGCCATCGATATCACTTTCAGAAATGCCAGCATGTGCTAACCCAGGTGTCCACATCTCAAAAGTTTCTTCATCTAACAGTAGATAGAACATTTGCGACTCTTCTGCTAATTGCACTTTCAAAATATCACGATTGCTTGCTTTTTCGTTCACTACACGTTCTCCGGCATCATTAATTAAAATAGCTGAACCTTCATTAAAAGCAGTGATGTTTCCACCAATAGTAGACTTGGCAATGCCTTCAGAAACTTCTACACCATTGGGATATTGCTTTCCGTATTTCATCAATTGAGTGTCCGCAGCAACTGCTTCTTGAGCCATTAAAATACCATCACCTGTTGCAGATTCTATTCCATAGTACAAAATATTTTTCAATTCATCAGTCAATAATGCATCATTATTTCCATACCCGCCAGTTGCTAAAATAACAGACTCTGCTGTAATTTCATAGGTGCGACCACTATCTTCTTGTGCAATAGCGCCAACAACCCTTCCACTTTCCACAACAAGTTCATTGGCAGTAGTGGACGTATATAGTTCAATATCGGAATTCTCCATGGCTTGCTCAGCCGTTTCCGTAAATCCAGATCCGCCGTTAACATAAGCTAGCTCTCTGTCATGTTCGTATTCTGCCAAGACATGCAGACCATCTTCCATATCGTATTTAATACCGACATATTGGTTCAACCAATTGGTTGATTCTCCAACGTTTTCAGCGAATAAAGTTAAGGTCTCTTCGTCATTCATGTGAGCACCATTCTCTAAGAGGTCTTGAATCAAACTTTCTGCACTATCATTCGTTACACCAGCTTCTGCTTGTAGTTCAGATCCCATTACAACTTGGTTACCTCCACTAACAGAAATGGCCCCGCCTATAAAAGGCATTTTTTCCAGTAAAACCACATCTGCTCCTAATTCATCTGCACGTAATGAGGCTGCCATACCAGCTGCTCCAGATCCAATAACTAACACATCTGTTGCGATCGGAACCACTTCATCAACCTGCTCGGTAGTAATAGGTACATTCTTCAACGCCTCGACATCTCCACCAGCCTGATTGACAGCACCCTCCACCGCTGTCAGGATCGCCTCTGAAATATAGGTGGCACCTGAGACTGCATCCATAGCTAGTGACTGATTTTCTACGATCAGATTAGGAAACTCGTTAAGAGGCTTGTCGCTGATATCTGGTGATTCATTGTGTGAAACAATATCCACAGCCTCGATTCTATCCTCAGTAAAGGTAACTTCTACTTCTACATCTCCATTATGACCATCTACAATCTCGGTATACGTTCCGGGTTCGTATAATAGCTCACCACTTGTGGCCTCACCCTCTTCTTGATTGGAGCATGCCAACAGACTAAATAATAAGATGAAAACGAACATATACAAATACTTCCGCATCATATCCACCCCTCTTTATAGTGAAACAATTCACATGTTTATTTCTATTTTACTATATTCATACCATCAAATAATATAATGTAGTTTGTTTTTCATACATCAAAGAGCCGGTCATTCGCTATTGCTTATAGATTCATTGCTATCTCATAAGCAGACCAGATAGCCTCCATCACATTAGCTGGTTTTTTGGCATCGCCAATTAGATAAACATTTTCTGCCTTTATTTCTTGATAGAGTTGATCATTGGGATGATACCCAATAGAAACAACGATATTATCTGCCGGAATTTCATGAACTTTTGGCATACCAGCAGCTCCTAACGCAAACATGTGCTGAGCGCGATTCGCAACATTTGGATAGTTCTTGATTGTCTCTGTTACATGTGCGATGCCATCTTCCAATTTATCTACAACAGCATTTTTGATGACTTCTATTTGATAATAATCTAGCAATTCCATCAGCATATTATAATTTGCTGCAGCTAAACCGGGCACGTTTAAAATCGTTTCAGACGCTTCAATAATCGTTACTTTTTTGCCTTTTTTAGCTAAGTCATAGGCAATTTCACAACCGGTAAGACCTGCTCCAACGATGACCACATTCTTGCCGGTAATTTCTTCGTTGTATAGAGTCTCAATGGCATAACTCACGTTTGGTTGATCAAATCCAGGTGTTGATAGTACTTTTTCAGTGGTACCCGTAGCAACAAATACTTCATCATAATCGGATACCTGATCCTTCGTAATCTGTGTATTTAATTGAATATGAATAGACAAATCATCCATTTGTTTTTTATACCAAGCAAGTAATTGTCGATCATCTTCTTTAAAATCTGGTGTTGCAGCGGCCACGAATACGCCTCCAAGTTGCCCTGCCTTTTCAACCAAATCCACATGATGTCCGCGAATGGCGGCAACTCTTGCAGCTTCCATTCCACCTAATCCGCCTCCTATCACTAATACACGTTTTTTCTTTTTAGCTGGTTGCAGCGCATAACTTTTCTCTCTTCCACAAGCAGGATTTACGGCGCAAGAAATATCTTTACCTTGGAAAATCCGGCCTAAACAGCCTTGATGACAATAAATACATGGTCGAACATCCGCTAACCGATCTTCGGCAAACTTATTAGCAAGCTCTGGATCAGCAAGTAACGGGCGACCCATTCCCATCATATCCAGTTTCCCAGCTGTGATAACCTCATTTGCTAATTCTGGATTATCAAACCTTCCGGCGCAAACGACCGGAATCGACACCACTTCTTTCACTTTCATCACATCTTCTAGATTACAAGCTTTCGGCATGTACATAGGTGGATGCGGCCAGAACCATGAGTCATAACTTCCATTATCACAGTTCAACATATCATAACCAAACGCTTCTAACTTTTGTGCGACAATCAATGATTCCTCGATATCTCTTCCTTTTTCTTCAAACGTTTCGCCTGGTAACGCACCTCGGTTAAAATCTTTGACATAACTTTTTACACTGTAGCGCATTGACACGGGAAAATCCTGACCACATTTTTCTTTGATCGCTTCTACAATTTCTTTAATGATTCGCAATCGATTATCTAATGAACCACCATATTCATCTGTTCTATTATTGAAAAACGAGATCGCAAATTGATCCAGTAGATAACCTTCATGAACGGCATGGATTTCTACACCATCTCCGCCAGCCTCCTGCACTAATTTAGCACCTTCTGCAAAATTTCTGACATAAGTATGGATATCTTCCTTTGTCATACCTATATCTGTTTTCGTCGGATCCCAAACATTCTGGATTGGAGCAGGCGCCTTGATGACACCTGTCAAACCGTGATTCACTCGACCTGTCAACGATGTCAATTGCACGAAAACCTTGCTTCCAGTTTCATGGATACCGTCCATCAAATATTTCATTTCTTCTACATATGCCGTCGGATTGGATAAAATACTGAATCCCATATCATTGATAATCGGCATGAGTCCTGTAATGATTAATCCTGTTCCGCCTTTTGCTCGTTCAATGTAATAATCTGCTCCCTCTTGGGTGTACGCTACAGATTCCATGTTCATTAAGCGAGGGGAAAACACGCCCATCGGCATCATGGCAATGCGGTTTGGCACTTCCACTGAGCCAATTGTCAACGGTGAAAATAACGCTTCATACTTCATACAGCTACCTCCTAATTTTTAATAATTTGTTACAATTGTCGCTCAAACATTGTGAATTATTGAACAATGTTTATAATTAAATAATAAGAGACCTATTCAAATAATGATATAACTATAGCGCCTCTTGTTTTAACAATTATACGAAAGGAGTACTAGCATGAATTCGCAACATTCAACTCATTTGAAATTTTCCAAACCACAAGATTATTCGGTTGGCTTATCTCAATTGAATTATTGCTATACGATTAGAGAAAAGCGGGATGCAACCATCACTTCTGAGATCCACCAACTAGATGAGGTTCTTTTTACGTATAGTGTGATTGGTGCGTCTCATGGGGTGTTTTTTAGAAATGCGAGGGACAAGAAAGCCTTCATCGGTTTACGATTGATCAAAAAAGGACATGAAATCCATCGTTTCTCTCATAAAGAGGTTACTTTACAGGATTATTCACTAGGTATCTTTGATTTAAATAATAGTAGTCATTACGAACGAAAAAAATTAACAGAGGGCATCAATCTATTCATTGAAAAAACCCCTCAAACAAAAGCATTATTGCCTGAGTATAATTCGGGTAAAAGTATCGATGCCTCTTCTGGATTTGCTAGATATCTGCTAGACAGTTTTTTTACGTTGCAAACGCAACTTGAATATTGTTCAAAAGGAGAAAATGTATTGATATTGCATCATTTATTATCGCTTTTACGAGATTGGATCCAGCAAAATAACCGAATAGCTCCCAATAAACAGATGGAATCAATGGTCATTGCTGCCTCTTCTTTCATTCATACCTATTTCTGGGATGCTTCGTTGAGTTTGGAAGAAACAGCAAATAGATGTTATGTTTCTCCTAGGACATTGCAAAAAGCATTTCAAGCATTAGGTTTATCATTTAGTTCCTATGTCAATGATATACGCTTAACCAATGCAGCGGTAAAATTATTTCAGACTAATACGGAAATTACAACCATCGCCTTTCAATGTGGTTTTACCAACTCGTCTTATTTTAGCAAACGATTCAAGGAAAAGTATCATCGCTCACCTAAAGATTATCGAAAAGAAAAGCAAGCATTATTGCACTCTGTTCAAGCGGTTAGTTTCCAGTGTCCATTAACCGCTTGTACCAGTATATCAAAGACTGTAATATAAGCCCGGCAAAATAGGTGATGTGCAGCAGTTGTGGTGAATTTTAGTGCTTGTTCTTTGCCTTTCTTCACAAAGAATAAGTCCATATAACGAAGAGGGCGAGACAAATCATAGTGCGTTTGCTAACAAGAAAAAAAGCCTCTCTCAGAAGAGAAGCTTTCATTTTTGTTTTTTTCCATTGCCTAATAAAGCACGAATAAAGCCGCCGATATACCTTGGAAGTTTAATAGTATAGAATTTCATCATATCCCTCCTCCGAGCCTTAGCTACTTATGGGAATCACCCATCACTATGATAGCTTATGACAGCCGTCACAAAAGTTGCCGTTTCCTTCTCTTTTTCACGATATTATTTATTCCTTGCTCTTTATCATTATTAATATGCCTTCATCAAACGAAAAAGTACCATGATGTGCAATAATTTGATTAGAAATACATCTTGTACTTCCCCAATGTAAGGAGTAATCTTCTAAAGCATAATAAAAACCATGAAGCGTTAATCCCTTGACGACGGGAGACAAGGGAACAAAGGAAATCAACTCACTAGTATTAGCTAAAACTCGGTATGTACCTGGCTGAAACATGCGTATTTGGTTATGACGATCAACAATGGTAACATCCACACCTTGATCCATTAACCGGTATAGCAGTTGAATATTTGCTAGTTCGTGATCCAATCGACCAGCTGTCACCCCAAAGAGTAAAATTGCTGACGGCTGATAACGAAAAGCCTCCTCCACCGCTAATTCCAAATCAGTTTCATTCTTCTCTTTGGGATAGGCCTTATAACGTTCTGCTTCCTGTTGAATATCATGTCTTTGTTCTTCAGAAATCGAGTCAAAGTCTCCAATAGCAACATGTATAGGCAAATGGTATTGCATTAAATAGATAGCTCCAGCATCTGCGGCTATCCAGATATCAATATCCTCTTTATAGGTGCTCAACGAAGCTAACGCCCGCTCCGGACCACCTGCTACTATACCAATTTTCAAGATATGTCAACCTCTCTTCTCGCAGAATCTAAATAGATTGTTTGATGGCTTCTATCGCAGCCTTTCGATCTGGCTGATTAAAGATGGCACTTCCCGCTACCAACACATCAATTCCTGCTTCGACACATTGTTTGGCTGTATATTGATTGATGCCACCGTCAATTTGCATCTCAAAGGAAAGATGTTGTTCTGCCCGCCACTTAGCCGCTTGTTTCACTTTATCCAGTACTTCCGGAATAAATACTTGTCCACCAAAACCTGGATTCACGGACATAAATAACAACAAGTCGATATCATGGAGGATAGGCTTTATCATTTCCACTGGAGTGGCGGGATTGATTACTACCCCAGCTTTTGCACCACATTCTTTAATCAGATGGATCGTTCGATGCAGGTGAGGACAAGTTTCCTCATGCACCGTGATAATATCTGCCCCTGCATCGGCAAATGCCTTCACATATGCATCGGGATTTTCAATCATTAAATGGACATCCATTGTCATATCGGTAATCGGACGAATGGCTTCTAATACTAAGGGTCCAAATGTGATGTTGGGAACAAAATGACCATCCATCACGTCGACATGGATATAATCGGCCCCAGCTGCAACCACATCCGTCACCTCTTCTTTTAGCTTTGAAAAATCAGCTGACAAAATGGATGGTGCTATCTTCGTGTTCATTCTAATACCTCGGCTTTCTATTTTGTATTTCCTCAACAAACTGCAAATAGTTTTGGTACCTCTGTTCAGGGATTAACTGCTGTTCCACAGCCGCCTTCACTGCACATTTGGGTTCACGAACATGTAGACAGCCTCTAAACTTACATTGGTCACTCAATGCCATAAAATCAGGATAGCATTGTGGTAATTCATCCAGTTCCATATCCTTAAAATCAAGCGCACTAAAACCAGGTGTATCTGCGATTAATCCCCCCTTGAACGGGATAAGCTCAACATGACGAGTAGTATGCTTCCCTCTACCCAGGCTCTCTGAAATAACATTAGTTTCCAAATTAAGATCTGGAATGATTTTATTTAACAGCGAGGTTTTCCCTACCCCTGATTGGCCCGCAAATACAGACACTTTTTGATGTAAGTAGGGAGCAACACTGTTTATGATTTGTTCATCTTGGGTGGATAGGAATTGCACGACATACCCTATTTGTTGGTAATAAGCCAATTGTTTTTTAATTTTTTCCGCTTCTTGTTCCTCTAATAGATCCATTTTCGTAAAAAACAATAAAGGTTCAATAGCTTTGGCTTCTACCAAGACAAGAAATTTATCCAACAAACGTAAACCAAGATCTGGTTCTTTTACAGAGGTTACGATAATGGCTTGATCGACATTGGCTATAGGTGGGCGCGTCAACTCGTTGTCTCGCTTATCAATCGACAGAATATACCCTTCATCTGTATGATTATATTCGAATTCTACATAATCTCCCACAAGCGGAGAGATTTTCTTCTGCCGAAAAACACCACGACCACGACATTGGACAATGCCACCTTCATATTGAACATAATAAAAACCACTTAATGCTTTAATAATCTTGCCTTTTGGCATTTACTCACCCTCTACCTCTTCGTATGTTAATGTTCGTTCATGGATAACCTCATCATCACGCAATATGCGGTAGGAGCCTTCTTCTCCAGGGGCTATTGTCAATTCAATCGAAAAGGTGGTTTCTTCTGTGATCTCTTCTTCTTCTTGGTAAAGTTCTGCGCCATCATGATCCATATCATCTACGAAAATACTTACTGTCTGTGGAGTAGGTTCTTCTGATTCCTCATCCACTTCGCCTGTATAAGGGATTGTAAAATTCTCAGTATGGGTTACCGGCGATTGTGGTTCAGGTCCTAAAGAAATAACTAATTCTACTTCGGTGCCTTTTTCCACTTGTTCATTAGCACCAGGGCTCTGCTCGATCACGTGTCCTTCTTCTACTTCTTCGCTATGCTGTTCTTCGATACTTACCTCTAATTCGTTATCGGTTAAGTAGGTCTCCGCTTCCTCTTGTGACAAGCCAACCAAACGGTTCAAACTGATCTGTTCCGGCCCTCTACTAATTTCAAAAATAACATTCGTTTCCCTTGGAATCACTTCATTATCCGGTGCAGGTTGAATTTGATTGATGATCTCACCAACAGGACGATCTGAATATTCCTCATAGTATCGGACATCATTATATCCTTGATCGACCAGTAATTCTTCCACCCGTTCATAATCTCTGCCAACATAATCATCAAATTCTACTGTTTCTGGTCCTTGACTTACAAATAGCATGATATCCTGACCTTCCTTGATCACGTCATTTGCTTCGGGATTGGTTTCAATGACAATGTTTTCTTCAATTTCTTCATCCGTTCTTTCCTCTTTGACAACATTCAATCCCAAAGCAGTGAGGCTTTCATGGGCCTCGTCGTAATCTTCACCTGCAACATCTGGAATGGTTACATCTTTAGGTTGAAACAAGCTTGGAAACACAAATAAAGCAAGCAAAATTGCGCCAAATAAAATAACGAATAAACTAGTTACCCATATAAAGGTTTTTTTGCGACGTTTTTTCTTTTTTTGTGCTGGCTGTTTCTCCACTGTATCTTTGACCTTCTTGGTATCTTGTTTTGCAGCCATTGTGGCATCATCATTCACATCTGCTGCCTCTCCTTGATTTTCTTGAATGATAGGAATTGCCTTCGTAACCGTATCCTCAGAGACAGGCGGCTCATATTTGGGTTCATTCATTCTATCCGGGTCCAAGGAATGATTTAAGTCATCTTCCATCTCGGGCACGGAAGCATAACGCAGCAATGGGTCTTTTACCGTTGATTTGATCACTATATTTTCTACTGACTGCGGAATTCTGGGATTGAATTCTTTTACCGATGGTGTCTCTGTTTGTAAATGTTTTAAGGCGATCGACACCGGTGACTGCCCAAAAAAAGGAAGTTTCCCAGTCAACAATTCAAACAAAACAATTCCTAAAGAATAAATATCTGATTTATTGTTGGCCTTTCCTCCTCGTGCTTGTTCCGGCGACAAATAATGCACCGATCCCATCACAGAATTCGTCTGCGTTAAGGCCGTTGCGCTTAACGCTACCGCTATCCCAAAATCAGTTACCTTGACTTGTCCATAGGTATCAATAAGGATATTCTGTGGTTTGATATCACGATGAACAATGCCATTTGCATGGGCATGAGCGATAGCTGACGTAATTTGAGTCATAATGTCAATAACTTCCCCCACTTCAATGGGGGCATGCAATTGTATGTATTGCTTTAATGTCATTCCATCCACATATTCCATGACCATATAATAAATTTGTTCTTCTTCTCCCACATCATATATGTTGACGATATTAGGGTGAGATAGGCTAGTAGCCGACTGAGCTTCCCGATGAAAACGGGTGATAAACTCCGGGTCATTGGCATACTCCAGTTTTAATACCTTGATAGCAACTTGCCTTTCCAGGATTTGATCATTACCTAAATAGACGTTGGCCATACCGCCGCCACCGATTAGTTTAATAATCTCGTAGCGTTCATTAAGCATCTTTCCTTCTAACATGACGATTCACCAACTTCTGCATCCTCATTCTTCACAATCGTTAAGGTGATATTATCTTCTCCACCTCGGTCATTTGCTAATTGGATAAGGATTTCACTTGCTTGTTTTACCTCATTATTCATCAGGATGTCATATAGCTCTTGGTCATCTACCTTATCAGTTAAACCATCCGAACAAATCAATAATTGTTCCTGTTCCTCCCAAGTCTTCTGGTAAATATCTGGTACTAAATCTTCCTCCGTGCCCAAGGCCTTGAGTATAATATTCCGTTGCGGATGTACTTGTGCATCCTCTGCAGACAACTGTCCCTTCCTCACAAGCTCGCCAACTAATGAATGATCATTAGTTACTTGCTGCAAGCCCGTCTGATTGATTAAGTATGCCCTGCTATCACCAATATGGCCAATCGTGATGGCAGCTTTTGTACAGACTGCTACCACAAGAGTGGTCCCCATCCCTTGATAGGACGCATCTGTTTGTGCTGTATGATACACCAAATTATTAACCTTTGTAATCGTATCTTTCAACCATCCCTTGACATTATGCTCCCCTAATGAATCGGTTAACTCTTTCCAATGGACTGTAACAGTTTCCACTGCTAAATGACTAGCTACATCCCCAGCTTGATGCCCACCCATTCCATCGGCAACAATCGCTAATAATTGATTTTCATTAGTCAGCACATCTACCGCGTCTTCATTTAATTCACGTACTTTTCCTTTATCTGTTTGAAACACATATTTCATGTATCACACCTCTTCCTATACGTCATTCTTTACCAATCGCGTGATAAAGAATCCGTCGCTATTCAAATCCTGAGGAAATAATTGCAATCCCCATTTGGATTTCCCGGCACACTGTTGAACGATCTGGGGCAGCTCCTCAAAAAAAGTCGGATCAACCTGATAATTCGGATAACGTACAAGGAAAGCCTCTATCACTTGTTCATTTTCTTCCTTATCTACTGTGCAAGTACTATACACTAGTTTACCATCTTTTTTTAATAAAGGCTGTACTGCTTCTAATATTTCTATTTGAATAGACGCTAATGTGGTAACATCCTGTTCTTGTCGATGATAGCGAATATCTGGTTTGCTGCGCAGCACTCCAAGACCCGAGCAAGGGGCATCGATCAATATTCTGTCAAACGAAGCAGCTGCATGGGTTTCTGCTAATTTTCTAGCATCACCTGCCTCTGTTCGAATAGCTGTTAATCCTAATTGCTCTGCCTTTTGCATCACTAGTTTTGTCTTTTTTTCGTGAAGATCATTGGCAATAACAATACCATGATCGCACAGTTTTTCAGCGATATGTGTCGTCTTGCCTCCTGGGGCACTGCAAGCATCCAAAATCTTCATGCCTTCTGTAATATCCATTAATTCTGCCACCAGCATGGAACTTTCACCCTGAATAGTAACAAGTCCTTCTGCAACTGCAGGATGTTTGCGAATATTTCCTTGATCAATGATCATACCCTGTGGCGAAACACTAGACAAACGGGCTTGTATACCATCTGCTTCCAAACGATCCAGCATCCTTTCACGGGTTGTTCTCATCGGCTGTATTCGCACAGAGGTTGGCTTATGGGTCAGGTTCGTTTGACACATTGCTTCGGTCAGCTTCAGTCCGTACTGTTTTATCCATCTTTTCACCAACCATACGGGATGGCTTGTGCTAACACTGATTCGTTTGCTATCGTCTGTGATGGTTTGATAGTCAGGGAACCCTTTGCGTTGAGCCGATCGCAATACCCCATTGACAAAATTAGCAATTCCTTTATGCCCTTTTTGCTTAGCTATTTCCACCGCTTGATGAATAGCTGCATGGTCAGGCACTCGATTCAAATATTTCATTTGGTAGAAAGTCAAATAAATCAACCATTGCACCCATCGATCTGTTTTCTTCTTTGGCTGAATGAAAGATTGCAGATCGTACGCTAATGTTAATTTTCGCTGCAGCGTACCGTAAGTTATTTCCGTCAAAAGCGCTGCATCGCGTGGTTCTAATCGATGCCTCTTCAGCCATTGGTCCACCAGCAGATGACTGTAGCCTCCTTGATCACCTATTCGGACTAATAAATCAAGGGCCAATTGTCGTACATTATAATCACTCATTACCTAATATCTCTCCCGCACTCATATTACTTCCTACACCTCGATAAAAATCGGCCGCAGACATTTTTTTCTTGCCCGCTGGCTGAACCTCTGTTAATAAGAGACTTTGGTTTGCGGCTACCGCGACTTCAATACCCGTTTCCGTTATGTCTACGATCGTACCTGGCGCTTGATCGATTGTGCGGTTGGTTCGTTCGGCACGATATACTTTCAAGATTTTTCCTTGCCAGGTCGTAAAGGATACAGGCCACGGATGCAGGCCACGAATATGATTATATACTTGTTGCTGAGGTTTTTTCCAATCAATCTTCTCCTGCTCCCGTTTAATATTAGGAGCAAACGTTGCTGCCTCCTCCTTCTGAACGATTCGCTTCGCCTTACCAGAAAAGATGTCAGGAATTGTTTTCGCTAATAAATCCGCACCCGTTTTGGCTAATTTATCATGCAAGGAACCGACATCATCCTGATCTGCTATATCGATTGCCTGCTGACTGATAATATCCCCAGCGTCTAATTTCTCTGCCATATACATAATCGTAATACCAGTCTTTTGGTGACCCTCTAGAATTGCATAATGGATTGGCGCACCACCTCTTAACTTAGGCAGGAGCGAGGCGTGTACATTAATACAGCCATAAGCAGGAATCTCTAACAATCCCTTTGGCAGTAATTGTCCAAAGGCAGCGGTGACAATTAAATCGGGATTTCTGTCTTTGATTTCCTGGTAATTATCCTTAATCTTTTCCGGCTGAAAAACAGGGATATCATGGGCTTCAGCTGCCGTCTTCACTGGTGGTGCGGTTAAGATACGTTTTCTGCCGCGAGGTCGGTCAGGCTGTGTGACAACTAAGTCAACTTGATAACCTTCTTGCAATAAACGTTCTAAGACAGGCACCGCAAAATCAGGGGTACCCATAAAAATAACTTTTTTCATGTTATGACTCCTTTACATAAATGAGTATGGTTCAAAGTCTACTTGGATGGTCAAATCGTTCCGCAGTATTTCATCATTATAATGCGATTGTATTTTTCGAATAATGTCTCTTTGGTTTGGTTCATCCTTATATTTTACCATGCACTGATAACGATATCTATTATTTATGCGAACCATTGGAGAAGGAGTTGGTCCTAATATCTTGGCTTCGTCGGATAAATACTTGTATAGCAACTTACAGATCGTTTTTGTCACTTCTTGTGCCTTAAAAGAATTAGGATGTGTTACGGTAACTAATGTCAGGAAAAAATATGGCGGATAACCAAATCCCTTACGCATCATCATTTCCTCACTAAAAAATTGGGCATAATTATATTTACTAGCATGTTGAATACTATAATGATCAGGAGTATACGTTTGAATCACTACTTCACCCGGAAGTTTATGCCGGCCCGCACGTCCGCTAACCTGTGTTAAAAGCTGAAATGTCTTCTCCGAGGAACGAAAATCCGGTAAATGCAGCATGGTGTCAATTGCCAATACACCAACCAGCGTCACATTCTCAAAATCAAGCCCTTTGGCAATCATTTGCGTACCCAATAAAATATTAGCCTCTCCCCTGCCAAATGCATCCAATAGACGCTTATGTGATCCCTTCCGTCTGGTATTGTCCACATCCATGCGAATGATGGAAGCCTCGGGAATCTGCTCTTTTAATGCCTCTTCCACCTTTTGTGTGCCTGTTCCAAAATATCGAATCGAATGGCTGCCGCATGCAGGGCATTCCTTCACCATTGGTATTTGATAATCACAATAGTGACACTTCAATTGATGCGTATTTTTATGGTAGGTCAAAGCAATATCACAATTAGGGCACTTCATCACTTCACCACACTCCCGACACATCACGAACGTCGAATAACCGCGTCGATTTAAAAACAAGACGACCTGTTCTTGACGGTCAAGGCGGGTTTGAATAGCTTCTAGTAGTTGTCGTGAAAACATCGTTCGATTGCCGGCATGTAATTCTTCCCGCATATCGACTACTTCTACAGGAGGCATCTCCGTTTCATTCATTCGTGCTGGCATATCCAGCAACTGATAAACCCCTTTTTGAGCTCGAGCATAGGATTCAAGCATAGGGGTAGCACTCCCTAAAACGATCGGACATTGATGAGCTTTTCCTCGCCATTTCGCTACTTCTCGAGCGTGATACCGGGGTTGCTCATCTTGTTTATAACTTGTTTCATGTTCTTCATCGATAATGATAATTCCAATATTAGTAAATGGTGCAAAAATAGCGGAACGTGCTCCTACCACTACCTTGACTTCTTGTTTCTGAATTTTTGTCCATTCATCAAATTTTTCCCCCGGGGAGAGAGCGCTGTGCATAACGGCTACTTCGGAACCGAATCGCCCCTTAAAGCGCTGTACCATTTGTGGTGTTAAAGATATTTCCGGTACTAGCACAATGGCTTCCTGTCCCTTTTCTAACACCTTAGCAATCGCCTGTAAATAAACCTCTGTCTTACCACTTCCGGTCACCCCATGCAGAAGAAAGACATCATCACGAGCGTGATCCAGCGATTCATGTATTGGCGTGATGGCTTGTTGCTGTTGCTCACTTAATGGCAATGGATCGGTTCGTTCAAAGGAACTATCTTGAAAAGGATCACGATATACTTTTTTTCGTACGGTTTGCAATAGTTTTTTATCGATTAATTGATTCAAAGCAGAAGTGCTAGACTTCAATTGTTTTATTAACACTTGTTTTTCCAATGGCTCTGGATGCTGGATAAAATGCTGTAGTATTTCTTTTTGTTTTTTCGCTCGATTAGAGATATCTGCCAATGCCTCATCCAATAAATGATCAGGTTGAGCAGGCTCGATATACACCTTGGTCTTGTTAGTCGCTTTAGATTTGACTTGATAGTTGATTTTCACATGACCATCGTTCACTTCTTTGCGCAGCTGCTTATAATCACCATTGCGCTCTAGAAATTCTTGATAATCAACAACCGCTCGACCAGCAAAAAGAGTCTGAAAGGCTGGGGACAAGTCTGATTCCGTCAACGCTTCGAGTTCTTTTTTATAACTTGCTTTTAATACTTGAGGTAGCATGGCTTGCAGTGTTTGTATATAAAAACTGGTTGTTTGTTCGCTAATCCAAATCCCCAATTCCAGTAATTCGCCTGTGAGAATGGGATGGATATCCATCACTTCGTCCAAGGGCTTGACATTCTCTACTGAGGTTTGTGAAGTAACTTCCAGGACAAAGCCCATTACTTTTCTAGGACCAAAAGGTACAGAGACACGCATCCCCTTCTGCACAATCGCTTCAAGCGGTTCTGGAATGGAATAATCAAAAGTATGGTTTGTCTGATTGGTTGGGACATCGACAATCACTTGGGCAATTTGCATATTAACCCTTCCCTATTTCACGATCAATTAGTTCGATGACTTGTTCAGCTATCGCCGATTTACTCGCTTGCTCGATGGGCCACGTGTTTCCTGCTTTCGTGATAAGAACCACTTCATTCTGATCAGAATCAAAGCCAATATCGGAACGGCTGACATCATTAATGACAATGGCATCGAGGTTCTTTTCCTGAAGCTTTTTCCGACCATATGCCTCTAAGTCTTCTGTTTCCGCAGCAAAGCCAATCAAATATTGCCGTTCTTTATGTTCTCCTAGATAGCGTAATATATCTACATTCTTTTCAAGTTCTATCGTGATATGATCCTTGTTTTTTTTGATTTTTTGCTCACTGGTTTCTACTGGGCGATAATCGGCCACTGCTGCTGTTTTGATCACAATATCTACCTGATCATACAAGGCGGTCACTTGCGCAAACATTTCCTCCGTACTTGATACAGGGACATGCTCAACCGATGGGGGCACTGTTAAATTGGTTGGGCCTGAGACTAGATAGACCTTTGCTCCTTGTTCTGCCGCTTCCTGTGCGAACGCATAGCCCATTTTCCCAGAAGAATAATTGGTAAAATAACGAACCGGATCCAATGGTTCTCTCGTCGGTCCTGCTGTAATAAGTACCTTTTTTCCTTGCCATCGCCCTAGTCGATGATAATCTCGATCAATCACCTGCACGATTTCTTCTGGCTCTTCCAATCTGCCTTTGCCTACGTAACCACAAGCCAGGTAACCGTCTCCTGGTTCAATAAAACGATATCCCCACGTTTCTAAGGTCTTCATGTTTTGAACTACTGCTGGATGTTGATACATGTGCACATTCATAGCCGGTGCTACATATACCTGAGCTTGGGTAGCTAACAAGGTGGTTGTCACCATATCATCAGCCATACCGTTTGCCACTTTTCCTAACACATTTGCTGTGGCAGGTGCTATCACCACCATATCCGCCCAATCCGCTAAATCGATATGAGCAATCTTGGCAGGATCTTTTTCATCAAAAGTATCCGTATACACGGGGTTTCTTGACATCGCCTGAAAGGTCAACGGTGTGACAAATTCAGTCGCATGTTCGGTCATCATTACCTTAACCTCCGCTCCCGCCTGAGTCAGTTTGCTTGTTAAGGCAACCGCCTTATAGACCGCAATACCACCAGACACTGCCAAAAGTATTTTTTTTCCTTTTAACATATCCACTACCTCCTTCAAGCTGATAGAAGAAACCCTCGCAAGCGAACGCAATGCGAGGGAAGATTCTTTTATTTAATAGGCTGTTCAAAAGTGTTTTATATGAACTTTTGAACCTCACCATTTATTCATAAGCAGGTGCTTCTTGATCCGGGTCTACTGTCAGCTTCTCTTCTAAGATTTCTTCCAAAGCAAGCCCTACATACGTAGCTGCTTTTGGTGACTCTAATTGATGACGTTTATTTATCTGAATCTGACGTGCTCGTTTAGCAGACAAGGTTACCAAGGTATACTTTGAATTAATTTTGGTTTGTAATTTATCGATGGATGGTTCTAATATCATTTGCTATCTACCTCCAATAAGGCTTTATTGTATTGTGTTGCTACTCTTTCCCTCTTGCAATGTTCACTTTGTACAATGGCCTGTACTTTTTTAACTGCTGTGTCTACATTATCATTGACTACTACATAATCATAGTAATCCATCATTTCAATTTCTTTACGTGCCTCGTCCAAGCGATCCGTAATGAGATCCTCGGTTTCTGTACCGCGGTCGACAATCCGGTTCTTTAGCTCTTCCAGGCTTGGCGGTATTAGAAAAATAAATACACCTTGAGGGAAATTCTGTTTGACTTGCATCGCCCCTTGCACTTCGATTTCCAGAAATACATCATGGCCTTTCTCGATAGTATTTTCTACATACTGTCTAGGGGTACCATAATAATTCCCTACATATTTGGCATATTCCAACATTTTCCCTTGCTCGATCATTTCTTCAAATTGTTGCTGCGTGCGATAGAAGTAATCTATCCCTTCTCTTTCATTCTCTCGCATCGCTCTGGTAGTCATCGAGATGGAATATTTTAAATTGGTGTCCTGCTCAAATAATGCCTTTCTTACTGTGCCTTTCCCTACTCCGGATGGACCAGAAAGTATAAATAATATTCCCTTCTCTTCTATCAACTTGTTTCCTCCTATTATTCTTCGTTGATTTCATCATGACTAAGTACTCGCTGCCCTACTGTTTCCGGCTGCACAGCCGATAGTACGACATGATCACTATCGGTGATAATAACGGCTCTTGTCCTTCTGCCATACGTCGCATCTACTAATTTATTATTGTCTCTTGCGACGGTAATAATACGTTTAATCGGTGCAGACTCTGGTGAAACGATCGAAATAATTCGATTCGCTGATACCACATTGCCAAAACCGATGTTAATTAACTTCAAACTCACTTCAAGTTCCCCCTTAATTATTAGCCAAACGTACAACGCTATTTCAAGCGAAATAACCAAAAAACGCCAGATGGGTTTGGATTACACGACTGGAAAATTTAAAACGATCGATCCTTATTACCAATCATTATTATTCCAAATTTTGAATCTGTTCTTTCATTTTTTCCGTTTCGCTCTTTAAATAAACAATTTGTTCACTAATCCAAGGATCATTTGATTTGGAACCAATCGTATTCAATTCTCGATTTAATTCCTGTACAATGAAATCTAATTTTCTCCCTTTTGCGTCTCTTTCCTTGACGATTTGTCGCATCTGCTTCAGGTGACTATGTATTCTAGTTATTTCTTCCGTGATGTCCCCTTTTTCTGCCATTAATGCCACTTCAGAAAGGATTGTTGTTTCATCGTAAACCGAAGTATGGGAAAGATATTGTCTGATACGACTGATTATTCGCTCCTGGTATTCTATTATAACAATATTTCGCCGTTCACCCAACCTTTTTATTTTTGATTCGATATTTTGGATACGTGAGATGAGGTCATTTGCCAACTCTTTCCCTTCTGTTTGGCGCATCTGATTTAATTGCCATACGGCTGAATCCATCAATTCTTGCACCTTTACATTTATCCCTGACAAGTCGAGTTCCTTTTCCTCTAATGCAAAAATATCCGAGAAACTGGCAAGCATATCAATCGTGATATCCCCTTTCAATTGATAGGCGTTCTGCAGTTCTTTTAATTGTTCCAGGTACTGTTTCGCTAAATTCCAATTCGTTTGGACCACCTGATTCTTGGTATAAGCACCTGTTATATCAAGGGATACGGACACTTTCCCCCGTTGAACCTGTTGCTGTATTTGTTTCTTTAATTGATTTTCAATCGGGTACAGAAAAGAAGGCATTTGAAAGGAGATATCCAAATAACGATGATTGACCGATTTCATCTCCACTACGATCGTTACGTCCTCTTCTTGTAATACTTCTCTGGCAAATCCAGTCATACTTCGCATAGCGATGTCACATCCATCTTTTTTTGTTGTCCTACTATATCCTACCAAAAGTAAACAAGTAAAGACAAATAATTCTTTGCAACCATCTCTTCTTCCTAAATATGATATAATGAAAATTCGAGGTGATAATATGGTATTTGATGGTATAGTAACAAGAGCAATCACACATGAATTACAGCAAGCATTGACTTCAGCACGCGTACTAAAAATATATCAACCAACCGACTCAGAATTATTACTGACAGTGAGACAATACGGTAAAAATAAACAACTGTTAATCAGTTCTCATTCCCGTTATGCGAGAATGCATGTAACCAAAGACAGTTATCATAATCCAACAGAGCCATCGATGTATTGTATGATGCTGCGTAAATATCTAAGCGGAAGCTTTATTGAATCGGTAGAACAAATTGAGAACGAGCGTATTGTTCATATCCACTTTCAAACCAAAAATGAAATAGGCGATCAAAGCCTGAAAACGCTCATCATCGAAATCATGGGAAAACATAGTAATATTATTTTATTGGATCCAGAAAAAAGTGTCATTCTTGATAGTTTAAAGCATGTCTCACCTGCTCAAAACAGGCATCGATCGATCTTACCTGGAAGCAGCTATATACAGCCTCCAGATCAAGGGAAGATCAATCCATTAACGATAGATGGTGATACTTTTATTCGCAAGCTGGACTTTAATGGTGGCAAACTGGAGAAACAAATCGCTGACACTTATATGGGGGTGTCAACGGTCTTGGCACAAGAAATAGTCCGTCAGGCCAACCTTGGAGATACCCAGGCATATCAGCAGGCATTTCTCCATTTCCAAAAGCAAATTTTAGACAATCATTTTCAACCCTATATATCACAAGGGAAAAAGGAATCATTTTATGTCCTGCCGCTATCTAACGAACAGGGTGAGATCACCAAGTTTGAAACAGTCAGCTCCATGTTGGATAGCTTTTACTCCGGTAAAGCCGAACGAGACCGCGTCAAACAAAGAGCTGGAGACTTATCCCGGTTGCTAAGCAACGAACAAAAAAAGAACAAACGTAAATTAGGGAAACTGGATCAAACCTTGAAGGATGCGGAAAAGGCTGATACGTATCAAAAAGACGGCGAGTTATTAACGGCGCATATGCATTTAGTGCAGAAAGGTGATAAAGAAGTCGAGGTAATGGATTACTATGACCCTGAGCAGGCAAAACGAGTGATTACATTAAATGAGAACAAATCTCCCAGCGAGAACGCGCAAAGCCTCTTCAAAAAATATCAGAAGCTGAAAAAATCAAAACAAATGGTCGAGGAAGAAAAAAAGAAAACCCATCAAGAGATCCGCTACTTGGATGAAATCATCGAACAAATCGAGACGGCACGAGAAGATGATATTGAAGAAATTCGTGAAGAATTACAAGAACAAGGCTATCTCAAAAGAAAAGCTGCTCAAAAAAAGCAGAAGAAAAAGCCTACCAAACCAACACCTGAACGGTTTCTTTCCTCTGATGGCACCGAAATCTTGGTTGGAAAAAACAACAAGCAGAATGAACATTTAACCAATCGCATCGCACGTAAAAATGATATTTGGCTGCACACAAAAGATATACCAGGCTCCCATGTCGTCATTCGTTCCGAACAACCTACGGAGAACACCTTACACGAAGCTGCTCAGCTGGCCGCCAATTTCAGCAAATCGAGGCATTCTTCATCGGTACCTGTCGATTACACATTAATTAGACATGTAAAAAAGCCGAACGGAGCCAAACCTGGGTTTGTTACGTATGATAATCAGAAAACCTTGTTTGTGACACCGGATGCCAGTATGGTGGAAAAGTTAAAACAGGGATAATGTGAAAGGAGTGCCTTGAGACGAGGTACTTCTTCACATATTTGCTACTCCGCTTCACCATTCAACTCAAACGCCCCCATCGTAACCCTATGCAATTTCATCGGTGAAAGGCCTTGAAGTGAATCATTTGTCAATTCTGATAAATGAGTTATTGTTATGATGGGAATTTCACCTTATTATCTACTAGCTATCACCAAAAAACATATAGAAAAAAGTAACGATTGACAAACTATCAAGATTATATTTATAATATCTATGGGAGTTGTCACCCTTTTACAATCAATCACCATAGCATCACGATTCCGTAGCTCAGCTGGGAGAGCGCTACCTTGACAGGGTAGAGGTCGCTGGTTCGAGACCAGTCGGAATCATACGTTGAAACGCTTGTCCTGTATGGGATGAGCGTTTTTGTTTATCTATGCGTGCTTCAGACAAAAAGGCTATTAGGCACAAATTAGGCACAAAAATGTATTATTATCGCTTAAAATGTGTTAAACAGCTTGGAAAAATATCATACATTGCATACTATAATACATTTAACTTTGCATGGTATTTCTTTTTTTATAGTGTCTTAAAATTCCCTTTTTAGGTTTCCGATATCACCACTTTAAAACGAATAATAAGCCGCTCTCAGTTTTAAGATGTTATTTGTTTATAATATATCTCGAAAACTGATTAAAGCCTGTATAAATCAAAATCATCGTTCAATAGACTAACTTTGGTCGCTGGAATATGGTGACATCATATCAACCATTGCAAATGTCGCCTAGTGTGCTTCTTCTGTTGTTAAGGGTAGTTTCAAACTACATTCTTGTCAAAGCTTGTTTTTACGTGATCTCAAAATAGATGTTGTTTCAAAACCAACAGGTATCATAACTCAAATTTGATCAGCCCTCTATCCACACATGATAAGAAATCATCACTCACCAATTTTGGGTATCGCTGGTTCGAGACCAGTCGGAATCATACAAGACGCTATAAACCGTATAAGCAACGGGATATAGCGTTTTTTTATGTAGTCAATTTATACGGAGACTTGTACAGAATATATAGTGTACAGGGTAGTGCACCTACGAGCGTGCAAGATATGCCAGGTAGAAGTTCACCTAATTCTTCCGTATGGGATGAGCATATTTTGGGTCTTCATTTTTGAGATGACTGCCTTTTTCCTGTGATTCCACGTTTTTTAGGTTGTCATTTTTGAATGGATGTAATCCAGGTTTTTTCAGCATAAAGACTGTTTCTTTAGGATATTTTATTGATTCAATTGATAATAATGACCTTTCTGTTGCAGCAATTGCTGGTGATTTCCTTGTTCGATAATCCTACCATTTTCCAACATAATGATTTTGTCTGCTTCACGAATCGTATTGAGACGGTGAGCAACGACAAAGCTGGTTCTACCTTTCATTAATCGTTTTAATGCCTCTTGGATTTTCCATTCCGTGACCGTATCAATATTACTAGTTGCTTCATCTAATATAAGAATCTTCGGTTCGGCAAGTAAGGCACGAGCAATGGTCAATAATTGTTTTTGCCCTTGACTGATACCGCTGCCCTCTTGATCCAAAACGGTATCATAACCAAGCTCTAAGCGCTCAATAAAATCGTGAGCATTGGCATGAATGGCGGCCCGTTGCACTTGTTCATCGGTCGCATCCAATTTTCCATATCGAATATTTTCACGAATGGTTCCATGGAAGAGAAAGGCATCTTGTAAGACAAAGGCCATTTGCTGCCGCAAGCTGCTTCGTTTAATTTTTTTGATATCTTTGCCATCCAACGTAATCGAACCACTGTCATAGTTGTAAAAGCGAGAAAGTAAATTAATGATGGTTGTTTTCCCAGCACCAGTATGACCGACAAATGCTACCGTCTCACCTGGTTTGGCCTCAAACGATATGTCGGCTAACGTATTCTGCGATTCATATCCAAAAGAAACCTGATCAAAAATGATGTGTCCTTTCGTATCATGTATTATTTCTGCGTCATCCTCGTCTAAATCTTCTTGTGGTTCATCCATCACTTGGAAGACCCGTTCTGCACCAGCAATGGCAGATAACAGCAAATTAAACTGGTTAGACAGTTCATTTAATGGCCGAGTAAACTGTCTGGCGTACTCCGTAAAAATGACGATGGTACCAACCGTGACAAGGGAATTATCAGAGGCAATCACCAACATTCCGCCGATTAAGGCAATCAAACCAAAACTAAGGAAATTTAGCATATTCATTACTTTAGGAATAAAACCGGAAATGGTGATCGCCCAAAAACCAGTATTTTTTAATCGATCATTTCGTTTCTCAAAAGATTGCACCACATAATCTTCTTGTGAATAAGTCTTCACCACCTGCTGACCAGAAACAATCTCTTCCACATAGCCGTTTACCTCACCTAAATCTTGCTGCTGTAATTTATAGAGTGGTCCGGTTCTTTTCGTAATCCAACGCATGGCGAGATACATGACAGGAATAATAGACATGGTGACAAGGGTTAAGATAGGACTTAAATAAAGCATCACGATAACCGTACCAGTCAATGTCAAAACACTAGAAAATATTTGGATAACGGACTGGTTTAAGGTGTTGTTAATATTATCAATATCATTTGTCAGGCGGCTCATTAGTTCCCCATGTTGTCGTTTATCAAAATAGGATATCGACAGTCGATGAAACTGTTCGAATAAATGACGACGCAGAGTATGGATGGTGTTTTGTGCGATGCCGACCATCCAGTAATTTTGCAGAAACAAAGAAAACGAATGGATCAAATAAACAATTAGTAAACCAATTAAAAGGGTAATAAGGCCAGTCGTCTGTTGCGTGACAATAAAATCATCGATAGCCCTTCCTACTAAAAAAGGACCAAGTAAGGCAAAGGCAGAACTGATTAAGACCATGAAAATAACCAAGGTTAGCTTTCTTTTTTCAAGAACCAGATATCTCCAAATACGCCGTAATGTCGCCCCCATATATTTGGCCTTTTTGGTTTGTTTCTTCCCTACGTTATCTAACCCAATGCGCTCATATTGGAAGGGAGCTTTCAAGGAATTATTTCGCATGTTCCGCCTCCTTTTCTGCTTGTGAACGAACAATTGCTTGATAGAATGTTGAACGATCGAATAGCTGGTCATGTGTGCCAATATCGAGAATTTCTCCGTTATCAAGCAAGAGAATTAGATCTGATTTTTTTACCGTAGATATTTTTTGTGTAATGATCAAAACCGTACATTCATAGTGCTCTAAAGCACTTAACAAATGCGATTCCGTCGCCAAATCAAGAGCACTCGTACTATCATCCAGCATTAACAGACTAGGTTTTCGAATAAGGGCCCGTGCGATAGAAATACGTTGTTTTTGTCCACCGGAAAGATTGACTCCTTTTTGACCGACACGTGTTTGATATTGCCCCTCAAGCTGTGTAATGGTCTCATGAATTTGTGCATCCTTGGCTGCCTGCACTACCTCTTCCATCGTGGCATCGTTTTTGCCAAAAGCGATATTGTCATAAATCGATCCCGTAAATAACAAAGGACTTTGTGGTACATAACCAATCTGCCCCCGCAATTGCTTGACATCTAAATCTTCAATAGGTACATCGTCAAGATAAATCGTTCCCGCGGACGGCTGATATAACCTAGGGATTAACTGGAAAAGAGAAGTTTTTCCTGATCCGGTTGCGCCAATCATTGCCAAGTGCTGGCCAGGTGCTACTTGGAAAGAAATATTCTTCAATGTATTTTGTTTTGCCTCCGGATAATGAAAGGAAACATGTTCAAAACGAAGACTTCCTTCTCCTTTTATTTTAGCTGGTGCAAGAACTTCGTTGTTAGATTCTTTATCCAGATTTAATACTTCTGCAATCCGGTCCGCCGAGGCTTTTGTTCGTGAGATACCCATGATGATAAAAGAAAACATAGAGATTGACATCGAGACACGTAACGCGTAGTTTACCATCGTTACTACTTCACCAACATTCGCCTGTCCAGCAAGAGTTTGTGCATTCCCGAACCAGATGATAAAAATCAAACTGAAATTCATCACTAATAGCAAAATCGGACCAGTCGATTCGACAATACGAAATGTTTTTTTAGTCGAGTCTGCAAGGGCCGTATTAGCACCATCAAAACGAGTTTTTTCGAATGACTGGCGAGAAAAGGCCTTAATCAGTCGCATCCCAGCCAAATTTTCCTGCATTACTTGATTGACTCGATCAACATTACCCTGCACGGTACCAAATAACTTACTGGTTAGCTTTAATATCCATAATAAGAACAGCACTAGCAAAGGGACAGTAATAAAGAAAATAGCTGCCAACTTAGGATTTACAATAACGGCCATAGTGACACCGCCTATCACAATCAATGGTGCCTTGGCCATAATTCGTAAGCCCATAAATATCGTGTTTTGTATTTGACGGATGTCGTTGGTAAAGCGAGTAACCAATGCAGAAGTCGGATATTGATTGAGCTGAGCAAACGAGAACCTTTGTATTTTTTTAAATAAGGATTGTCGGATATCATATCCAAAGCTAAAGCTCACATGAGAGGCAAAAAAAGAGTTAATCACTCCTGCGATGAAAGAGAGGAATGCCAATCCAATCATCAAGCTGCCCCACCATACAATATTCCCCATATCCTGTTCGATCACTCCCTGGTTGATCATAAAACCAAGAAACAAAGGAAGCGTTAATTCTACTGATAGCTCCACAAGCATAAGTGAAAAAGCTACCACTGCTGGCAGTTTATAACCTTCCAAATAAGAAAGTATCGTTCGCAATGACTATTCACCTACCGTTTAACGAAATGATAAAGCTAGACTGCCATCCGTGGAGTTTTTTATCTCTAACTGGACAGCTAGCACTATGATAAAACATGTTTATTAGATTAACTCATTTTATTATAATGTTTATGTGGTAAGAGAATCCAGTATTATTATTTCTGTTTCGTGGCATCCTATGAAGAAATCAATTCATATTTGGATATTAATAGGTGCAAGTAAGAAGTTGGACAGACATTAACACTTGTATTCTCTCAATCTCAAAACTATACTTCCCTACCCCCTTCCTTTATAATAGAATAATTGGGAAGGTGATGAAAATGTCAGAAAAAACGGAACAATGGAACTGGAAACAAAAGATCGGCTTAGCATTTTTATTAGCATTGTTAGGAATGATTGGTCCTTTTAATATTGATATGTATCTTTCCAGCTTCCCGATGATTGCCGAAGATTTTTCGGTGCGTGCTTCACTTGTGCAACTCAGTTTAACGGCTTGTCTTATCGGGCTTGCGATTGGGCAACTGGTAATTGGACCGATAAGCGACTCGGTTGGTCGAAAAAAACCGTTAATTATTGGTTTGTCTTTGTTTGCTATAGCATCGTTAATCTGTGCAATAGCCCCTAATATTTTTGTGTTGATTGTCGCACGCTTTTTACAAGGTTTCTTTGGTTCTGCAGGTATTGTATTATCAAGAGCAATGGTAAGAGATAAATTCTCGGGCAGGGAGTTAACGCAATTCTTTGCCATGTTAATGGTGATTAATGCCGTAGCTCCGATGGTTGCCCCGATAAGTGGTGGAGCGGTTTTATTATTGCCGTTTGCTACGTGGCATACTATTTTCCTTGTCTTATGCCTGTTCGGACTTTTTTTGGTGTCACTTGTTATCTTTAAAATAAAGGAATCCTTACCAGTTGAGAGAAGACAGCCGGCTTCGATTATTGGCACGTTTAAAACGATGGGTGCCTTATTAACCGATAAAAGCTTTGTCGGTTATGCGATAGTCGTCTGTTTTGTACAAGGAGGTACGTTTGCCTATGTAGCAGGTACACCGTTTGTTTATCAAGACCTATATGGTGTTTCACCACAGGTTTTCAGTTTATTATTCGGTGTTAACGGCTTGGCAATCATCTCCGGAAATGCCCTTGTCGGCAAATTAAGTGATTACATACCCGAGCGAACCTTATTAAGAACAGGCGTCATTATTTCTTTAAGCGCTAATTCCTTGTTATTAGTAATGACCATAATCAAAGGTCCACTGCTGATGATTGTATTACCAATCTTTATTCATATGTTTACGATTGGTATTGTATTAACCAGTTCTTTTTCGCTCGCCATGAAAAACCAAGCAAACCACGCCGGCAGCGCCAGTGCTATCCTAGGCATGTCACCGATGCTGATGGGCTCCATTATCGCTCCGCTGGTCGGTTTAGATGAGACTACCCCCATTCCGATGGGAGCTGCATTGTTCACTACTTCGTTGATTGGTTTTATTGCATTTTTTACGTTAACTAAGAAACCATAAAAAAAATGAAAAAGGAGAGGGATTAAGTAGAGCCCTCTACGGAACGGTGAGTTTGATCGTTTTATCTGCGCTTTCTAGTACCGACAAACGATCAACTTTACGATATCGCATAGGTGGACTCGTTATGTTACATCATTCAACGTATAGGTATCGCGATTCGTTCAAGATCGAAATCATTCCAAGTTCTATTATATCAAGGATTATAAACTTTCCTATCTTACAAGAACAAACCGCAAAGAACGAGGCATAGTTCTTTGCGGTCTTTGATTCTGTCTGCTTTTACTAACCACCATTTCTCCTCACATAAGTTACATCAAACCAAAATGTCGCTTCTTCTGGATATAAAGTGATATATGCGTCGTCGCCTGGGCGTACATAAGCAAGTTTTGATTGCTCCAGAATTCCAATATATTTCAGTTCTTCTATAATGGTTTTTGCAGCTATGTTCACATCTATCACGTAATTAAAAATATTAACCGTTCCTTGCCCAATATCTCCACCGTCGCAAGCACCATTTCCTGTCCAACCTAAGCATTCATTCATTAGTTCTTCGATAGACTGTCTAAGATCGAATGCTGCTTCCATTTCATTTTCTTCGTAGGTATACTGAATAACAACCTGGAATAACTTATCTTCATCCAAATAGTCGAAGCCTTCAGCTGCTTTTTCTTTTGCTAGCTTTCCCATTATTTTTTGTCCTTTTTGAAATGCTGGTACCTTCTGCTTCTCAGATTCTCCAGTATCTCCAACCGTACCATGGTGGATGACTAAGTATTTCCCATCCTGCCAAACCTCCCAATAAAGTATTGTGTCTTTCATACGCTTTGCCATTTTTATCATTAGAGCACCGCCATTATTATTTATTTTTTACGGAGTATATATGTAAATTTATAAATGTAACAAAAACGTGTGACAAGCAAGTCTATGTTCACATTATTTCCTGTTAATACCTCGTTTGATCCATGTTTGACCCATTCGTGTGAGTAGGTCAAGAGCACCTATCCAATCAATGAGAAATTATTTAATTCAACTTATATAGATTATATTATTATTCAAACAGAAATTCTTATAAACTATTATAATCCAAAGCGGAGTGGCAGTCCTCTGTTTCTTAAGGAAAAACAGACTTAAACCTGCCCCACCTTTTCTTATTCTTTTTCAAGACCAGCAATGTTCTATTGTATTATATACTTTTTACCTTATAATAAAAAACAAAAATGAAGCCGATTTTTGGCTTCATTTGACGAATTACTTAATTATTTGCGGTTTCCCGGGAAATATTCCATTAAGATTTCCCGAGATCATCACGCCATGCTAACAAATCTTTTTTCTCTGCTTCCGTTATTTCCTGCTTCTCTACCAAAGCCTCTGCTAAAATATCAAAGGTTGTAATCGTACGGAAAGGAATTTGCGCCTCAGCAAATTCGTGATCGGCTTTCGATAATCCATAACTAAAAATAGCTAATACTCCCATCACCTTCGCACCGGCTTCTTGTAAAACTAAGGCACTTTGCAAAGAAGAACCGCCCGTAGAAATAAGGTCTTCAATCACAATGACCTTGGCTCCTTCTTGAATGGTTCCTTCAATTTGATTGCCTTTTCCATGCCCCTTAGGTTTAGAACGAACATAAACCATTGGCAAATCCAAATAGTCTGCTAACCACGCGGCATGTGGAATACCCGCGGTAGCACAACCAGCAATAACATCAGGCTTTTCGTCCATTTCAGCGATTAGAGACGCAAATTGTTCGACGATTTGTTTCCTCACCTTTGGATAAGACATTGTTAAGCGATTATCGCAATATATCGGTGATTGAATACCAGATGTCCAAACAAAGGAACGATCGGGGCGAATTTGAATTGCTTCAATCTCGTATAAGGCATTTGCCATTTCTTTTGCTTTAAGCATTATTCCACTCCTCTATTACTCGTTGATAACTTGCCTTGGGGTCTTCTGCTTGTGTAATACTGCGACCGATCACTAAATAATCGGCGCCTAGCTGCTTGGCCCGTTGTGGTGTTGCTACACGCTGTTGATCATTTTGATTAGAATCGATCAAGCGAATCCCAGGCGTTACGGTTAAAAAGTCGGCCCCGCAAGTCTCCTTAATTACCGGAACTTCATGGGCAGAACAAACCACACCATCTGCTCCGCTATCTTTTGTCAATAAGGCAAGTCGTTTTACCGCCTCTTCGACAGACTGCTGGATATATAATTCGGTTTCTAGCGTGTGTTGGTCCATAGAAGTTAATACCGTGACCGCTATTAACTTAGGAACATCTTTCGTTGACCCGGCTAGCAGACCCTTCTTGGCAGCTTCGATCATCTTAGAACCGCCAGCGGCATGTACATTGACAATATCTACGCCTAAACTGGCTAGATTATACATTGCTTTTTCCACCGTGGTTGGAATATCATGAAGCTTTAAATCCAAAAAGATCGGATGACCGTTATCTTTCAGCCATTCAATCATTTGCCGTCCTTCACGATAGAATAGCTCCATGCCTACTTTTACTGGAATGCCCGCTAAGTGGTTGGTTTGGATAAAATCATGTGCCTCGTCAGCCGTACGAAAATCCAACGCTAGAAAAAATGGTTGCTTCATCCGTTATGCCCCTTTCCGATCGCTTCTTCCACTGATGCAAAACCATATTGCTGTAAAACAGCTGGTAAAGCGTCGATAATTTCAGGACATGCCAACGGATTTTGGAAATTGGCTGTCCCAACCGCCACTGCATTCGCACCTGCTAATAAAAACTCTAGTGCATCTTCTGCTGTGATAATACCACCCATACCAATAATCGGGATATCCAGTGACTGCCGCACCTCATAAATCATCCGAATCGCAATCGGCTTAATCGCAGGACCGGAAAGTCCTCCGGTTTTATTGGCAATAATCGGTTTCCTTTGCTTTAAATTAATCTGCATCCCCGTCAAAGTATTAATCATCGTCAGTCCATCAGCGCCTGCCTCTGCTACCGCCTTCGCCATCACAACAACATTCGACACATTGGGTGACAATTTGACATAGACAGGATACCTGCTTGCCCGTTTCACTTGATCAGTCACTTGTTTGGCTAACTCGGGATCAGTCCCGAATTGCACGCCGCCTTCTTTTACGTTTGGACAGGAAATATTTAATTCTAACGCACTAATATCTTTTGAACGATTCAATTCCTCGGTAACCTTTACATATTCTTCCACCGTACTACCAGCCACATTTGCGATGACAGGTGTCTGAAATGACCGCAAAAAAGGCAGTTCTTCATCGACGATCCGGGTCACACCCGGGTTCTGCAGGCCAATGGCATTGAGCATGCCGCTTGCTGTCTCTGCAACCCTTGGTGTAGGATTACCGGGACGGACCTCACCTGTTGCTGCCTTTACAATAATGGCACCCAGCTGACTTAAATCATAGAATTGGCTGTACTCTTTGCCGAAACCAAAGCAGCCAGAAGCGGGCATGACAGGGTTTTTCAAGGATAAGCCTGGTAAAGTTGTCGCTAAATTCATGTCAATATCACCTCATTTGCAACAAATACAGGGCCATCCTTACAAATTTTCTTAGACTGGCTTGGATCTGCTTGTAACGGCACTACACAAGCATAACACGTGCCAATACCACAACCCATTCGTTCTTCAAGTGAAATATAACCCTCTCTATCGGTTAATTGGCTTGAGACAGCCTTAAGCATCGGGGTCGGACCGCAAGAGAAGAAATAATCGAAATGCGGCTTTACTTCTGCAATAATATCCGTCACAAATCCTTTAGTACCGTAACTTCCATCATTCGTGGCAATATAGGTATCCCCTAATGCCTGAAATTTCTCTTCATAAAAGATTTGATCTCGTGTTTGAAAGCCTAACACACTAGTGACTTGCACGCCTTTTTCCTTCAAGGATTTTGCTAGATAGTAGAGCGGAGGAACGCCAATTCCCCCACCGACTATCATGGCATGATCCAGTGTCAATTCCTCAATCGGATAATAAGAGCCACATGGTAAGATCACATCCAGTTGATCTCCTGTCTGATATTTGCTTAATGCTCTAGTCCCCTCACCAAATATCTTATAAATAACGGTAAATGTTCCAGCTTGTTGATCCACACCAGCAACAGAAACTGGTCGGCGCAGCATATGGTGTTTTAACGCAATATATACAAACTGACCAGGTAGCAATTCTTTAGCTAATGACGACTGCAAAACCATTTCAAACGTGTCTTCCGCAATCTGTAAGTGACTTTTAACTTCGATAAGTTGTTTGGTTATCACAATACAATAGCCTTCCCTTCAACTGCTGGCTTCGCAGTAAATGTAGTGGAATCAATCACATTCACAATCGCTTCTGCTGTATCGAGACTTGTCAAACAAGCAATACCATGCTCTACTGCTTCTCTTCGAATTCGGAAACCATCTGAACGTGGTTTTTTACCAGAGGTTAGGGAATTGACGACGACTTGTACTTCCCCTTGTTCGATAATCGAGATGACATTTTTACCGTCTGCTCCTACTTTACCTACTTCCGTTACAGGTAAATCTAAGCTCCTAATCGCCTCTGCTGTACCTTTCGTTGCGTATAAATGGAAACCTAATTCAAAGAAGCGTCTGGCAATTTGACAAGCCTCTTGTTTGTCCTTGTCGGCTACTGTCATTAGTACAGCTCCACCCATTGGTACCTTTAAACCAGAGGCAGTTAATCCTTTGTATAAAGCTTTTGCTAAGGTATGATCTCGTCCAATGGCCTCTCCTGTTGATTTCATTTCAGGTCCAAGCATCGTGTCGACACTGCGTAACTTCTCAAAGGAGAAGACAGGGACTTTCACGGATACCGTTTCTGGCTCTGGTAATAAGCCATTTTGATAACCTAAGCCTGCAAGGGTATCCCCGATAATACAACGTGTTGCTAGATTGGCCATGGTTACGCCCGTGATTTTACTTAAAAATGGGATCGTGCGACTTGCTCTAGGGTTCACCTCTAACACATATACTGCCCCTTTATGGACAACGAATTGAATGTTAATTAAGCCTTTCACCCCTAGTTTTTCGGCAATCTTAATGGTTGTATCCACACAGGTCTGTTTCGTCTCTTCTGTTAATCGCTGAGAAGGGTAGACGGCAATGGAGTCACCAGAGTGGACACCTGCACGCTCAATATGTTCCATTACACCTGGAATAATGGTAGTTTCTCCATCGCTAATGGCGTCGACTTCTACCTCAATACCCGTTAAATATTTATCGATTAAGACAGGATGCTTATGCTTAATATGATTGGTTTTTGCCAAATAGCCTTCTAGTTCCTCTTCATTATAAACAATCTCCATTTGACTTCCACCAATAACATAAGAAGGACGAACTAATACTGGATATCCAATTCCTGCAGCTGCCTCTTTTGCTTGATCGAGTTGACGGACACTTTTTCCTTGTGGCTGCGGAATATCAAGCTCTTGTAATAGTTGTTCAAACTTATCACGATCCTCTGCTGTATCAATAGCAGTCAGCGGGGTACCTAAGATTTGAACTCCGCGTCGCTCCAGTCCTTCGGCAAGATTAATCGCCGTTTGTCCCCCAAACTGTACGATCACACCTTCTGGTTTTTCCCATTCAATTACATGCATCACATCTTCTAAGGTTAACGGCTCAAAGTACAATTTATCTGAAACACTAAAATCGGTGGATACCGTTTCTGGATTACTATTCATAATAATCGCTTCATAACCTGCTTCTTTCAAGGCTAGTACGGAATGTACCGTTGCATAATCAAATTCAATCCCTTGCCCGATTCGGATTGGCCCGGAGCCGATAACAAGTACTTTTTTGCGATCAGATACCTCTGATTCATTCTCTTCTTCATATGCACTATAAAAATAAGGGGTCTCTGACTCGAATTCGGCCGCACAGGTGTCCACCATTTTATAAACCGGTAAAATATTCGCCGATTTTCTCATTTGGTACACATCATCGACATCGATGTTCCAGACACGGGCAATTTGTGTATCGGATAGCCCTAGTGCTTTTGCTTCTCGAAGTACATCAACGTTCTGTGGAATTTCAGCCAGGCTTGCTTCAAAATCAATAATTTTTTTCAGTTTATCTAAGAAGAAACGATCAATTTTTGTTAATTCAAAAATCTCCTCCGTGGACACTCCTCTTCTTAATACTTCGGCTAAGACATAAATACGCTCATCATCTGCTTTTACCAAGCGATGTTTCAGGTCATTCGTAGCGATTGCCTCTAGTTTAGACAGGTAAAAGTCCTCGCCGCTAATATCAAGTGAACGCACGCCTTTCAGCAGCGATTCTTCAAAATTACGGCCGATCGCCATCACTTCGCCTGTTGCCTTCATTTGTGTGCCTAGTGTTCGGTTACCGAGCACAAATTTATCAAATGGGAAACGCGGAAATTTTGTTACTACATAGTCTAATGCCGGTTCATAACAGGCATAGGTAGTACCGGTAATAGGGTTCATAATCTCATCTAAGGTCATGCCAATCGCAATCTTCGCAGCTATTTTCGCAATCGGATAACCCGTGGCCTTCGAGGCTAGTGCCGAAGAGCGGCTCACCCTTGGGTTGACTTCAATAATATAATACTGGAAACTATAAGGATCTAAGGCCAGCTGGACGTTACAGCCACCTTCGATTTCCAAGGCGCGAATAATCTTCAAGGAGGCAGAACGCAACATCTGATATTCTCGATCACTTAATGTCTGTGAAGGTGCTACGACGATCGAATCACCGGTATGGATACCGACAGGATCGATATTCTCCATATTACATACCACAATCGCTTGATCGTTTTTATCACGCATCACTTCATATTCAATTTCCTTAAATCCAGCTATGTTTTTTTCAATAAGACATTGATTAACGGGAGATAATGCCAATCCGTTTCTGGTAATCTCCTTCAATTCATCTTGATTGTAACACATGCCACCACCGGTTCCTCCAAGGGTGTAGGCAGGTCGTACGATAAGAGGAAAACCAATCTCTGCCGCAAATGCTAATGCCTGATCAATGGTGTTGACAATCTGGCTTTCTGGAACTGGCTCATTTATTTCATTCATTAACGTCCGAAACTTCTCTCGATCTTCTGCTCGTTGGATCGCGTCTAAACGAGACCCAAGTAGCTCTACATCATATTCCGCCAAGATCCCTGATTCATCCAAGGCCACGGCCAAGTTTAAACCAGTCTGCCCCCCTAAGGTTGTTAAAACAGCATCTGGGCGTTCTTTTCGGATTATTTTGGAGAGAAATTCAACCGTTAATGGCTCCATGTAAACCGTATCCGCAATCGTATGATCCGTCATAATGGTAGCTGGATTGGAATTTGCCAAGATAACCGTGTATCCCTCTTCTTTCAGGGATTGACAAGCTTGTGTTCCCGAATAATCAAATTCGGCAGCTTGTCCAATCACAATGGGACCGGAACCTATCACTAGAATCTTCTGTAGGTCTGTTCTTTTCGGCATTAGACTTCCTCCTTCTGTGCTTTAAAGCTTTTGATATTATCCATAAATTGATCAAACAAATAGTTAGTGTCATCTGGACCTGGTGAAGCCTCTGGATGGTACTGCACGGAAAATGCAGGGTAGGTTCTATGTTTTACCCCTTCTACCGTTTTATCGTTTAAGGCGATCTGTGTTAGTTCCAAATCGGTTAATTCAACGGAAGCTTTTGTGACCGCATAACCATGATTTTGTGAGGTTAAATACGTACGCTCGGTTTCAAAATCATAAACCGGGTGATTCGAACCGCGGTGACCAAATTTCAAACGGTCCGTATTCGCCCCACAGGCAAGTGCAAGTATTTGATGGCCTAAGCAAATCCCGAATACTGGTATATGCGGTATGACTTGCTTGACCATGTCAATCGCCTCCGGTACATTCTTAGGATTTCCGGGACCATTCGTTAACATGATGCCATCTGGCTTCAAACGCATGATATTCTCAGCACTATAATTATAAGGTACAACCGTTACGTGACAATGACGTAAGGTCAATTCACGAAGGATACCATGTTTCATACCAAAATCGACCAATACAATGCGATGTCCTCTGCCTGGAGACACATATGGCTTCACGGTGGACACGAGTTCCACTTGATTGGTTAATGGCTGTGCTTGCTCTAGTTTTTCCATGGCACGATCATCAGATGCACCTGCTTTGGTGATAATTCCCTTCATGGTACCATGCTTACGTAAAATTTTTGTTAATTTTCGTGTATCAATACCTGAAATACCAGGAATATCATTTGCCTGTAAATAAGAGTCAATGTTTTCATCACTACGGAAATTGGATGGTGTTTGACAATGTTCCTTTACCACAAATCCAAAAAGAGATGGAGTGATTGTTTCAAAATCGTCTCGATTAATCCCATAATTCCCGATCAACGGATAGGTCATCGTGACGATTTGTCCACAATAGGAAGGGTCAGATAGTGTCTCTTGATATCCTGTCATCCCCGTATTAAATACTACTTCGCCCATTCGCTCTTCCAAAGACCCGAAGGCATCTCCATTAAAAATGGTTCCATCTTCCAGAATTAGCTGTCTTTTCATTTTGTTTCCTCCTCATAGACCTTTTCCCCTTGATAAATCGTCATCACTGGTTTACCCGTTACTGGCCAGTTGTTAAACGGTGTATTTGTTCCTTTAGAGGCAAAAGTAGCTGTATCCACTTTTGTTGGCACCTCTAAATCAAGTATGGTAAGATCTGCTGAATAGCCAACCTCTATACGTCCATATGGTAAACCAAATGTATCGGCAGGTTTAACGGTCATCCAATCGATTAATTGCTTTAAACTAAAGATTCCTTTTTGTACAAAATGGGTGTGCAATAAGGAAAAGGCCGTTTCAAAACCAACAATTCCAAATGGAGCTTCCTCCATACCATTCGCTTTCTCCGCTTGTGTATGTGGGGCATGATCGGTTGCAATAAAATCTATCGTTCCATCCAACAGCCCATCGATTAAGGCCTGTTGATCTTCCGACGCACGTAATGGTGGATTCATTTTAAAGTTGGCGTCATTTTCATGAATCGCTTGTTCATTTAACAAAAGATGATGCGGTGTAACTTCAGCCGTCACATGGATGCCTGCCTTTTTCGCATCACGAATCACACGTACCGATTCCTTTGTACTAACGTGGCAGACATGATAATGACAATTAGCCGCCTCTGCTAATAGCACATCTCGCGCAATCTGTACCGATTCACAAATCGACGGTATGCCAGGTAAACCAAGCTTGGCACTCACTTCCCCTTCATGCATCAGTCCATCATGAATCAAAGTGTTCTCTTCACAGTGAGCAACGATTGGCATATTCACTGCTGAAGCACGCTTCATCGCCTGCAGCATCATATCGGCAGATTGCACACCAACGCCATCATCCGTGTAGGCAAACGCTCCCGCCTCTTTTAACGCACTCATATCCGTTAAGCTATTTCCTACTAATCTCTCCGTAATAGATGCATATGGTAACACGCGAATAACGCTGGTATCCTTGATTTTTTGTTGTATTTGTTCAAGTACTTCCACTGAATCAGGGGTTGGCTGAGTATTAGGCATAGCACAAACCGTCGTATAGCCACCCCGAGCCGCTGCTTTTGTCCCCGTGGCAATCGTTTCTTTTGCCTCTCCACCGGGTTCTCTTAAGTGCACATGGACATCGACAAAGCCTGGTACTGCCAGTTGTCCTTTTCCATCAATGATAGTGGCGTCCTCTCTTGGTAATTCCAAGCCGATTACTTGGACCTGTCCCTTTTCTATTAAGATTTCAACAGGTGCTATCTTGCCATTCTCCAATATACGGTTCACATTTGTTACGATGGTTTTCATCAACAATTCCTCCCTAATTTAAAAGTGATTCAATGACGGCCATCCTTGCAGCAACACCATTCTCCATTTGTTTAAAGATTCTGGAGCGTGGACACTCTACTAAACTACTATCTATCTCCACTCCTCTATTCACCGGAGCTGGATGTAAAATAACGGCATGTTCCTTCATTCTTGCTTCTCTTTCTATGGTCAAGCCATATTTATCCAAATAAGTTCGTTGGTCTAACTGGATATCTTGGTCATGACGTTCATGCTGAATCCTTAATAACATCAGCACATCTGCTTCTTTAATTGCCTCGTCCATTGTGATATAGCGATAAGGCAAGTGTTCATCATGCCATTCCTGTTTACCTGTCAGCAACACGTCACACCCTAAAGTGGACAAGGCATAAGCGTTAGATCTAGCCACTCGGCTATGCTTAATATCACCTGCAATGACCACTTTCAATCCTTGGAATTGAGCAAATTCTTGATGGATTGTCACTAAGTCTAGTAAACATTGAGTAGGGTGCTCTCCAGTACCATCCCCTGCATTGATAACAGGAATGTCGAGAGAATCGGCTAATTGAGCGGCGGCATATTCTTGATTATGCCGGATCACAATCAAATTTGCCCCGATTGACTCCACGGTTCTTGCCGTATCATAAATACTTTCTCCTTTTAATACACTTGAACTTTCTGAAACAAAATCAAGCGTCTCGATACCTAATTTACGTTCTGCTACCACAAAACTCATCTTCGTCCGTGTACTTGGTTCAAAGAATAAGTTAGCAGCGAAGTACTGTTTGGAAAATGGAGGAATTCCTTGCTGATTGATATACTCGGCACGTTCTATTAATTGAAGTATGTCCTCTTTCGTTTGCTCCTTCATCGCCACAAAATGCTTCATGGTCCTTCCCCCTATTCTGATTAAGTACGCATTCTAATAAAAAACCTCTTTGCAAAGTCGCAAAGAGGCAGACGTGTCCAATAAAACACATCCATTTGCGACCTTGCAAGCAGCTCTGTACTTGCTTAAAGGTCCTTATTCTATTTCATAAATATGGACATTATCATGCTGATCAATTTCAGACAAGGCAACCGTGATAATTTCACTATGGGCAGTAGGAATGTTCTTCCCAACAAAATCAGCCCTAATAGGAAGTTCACGATGACCTCTATCGACTAATACCGCAAGCTGAATTTGTGATGGTCTGCCTTGATCCATCACGGCATCCATCGCTGCTCGCACGGTTCTTCCAGTATAAAGAACGTCATCTACCAAAATTACCTTTTTGCCGGTTAATTGACCGATAATATTCTTTTGATTAATCTGCGGCTCCTGTTCTTCACTAACATGGGTCAGATCATCCCGATAAAGCGTGATATCCAATTCACCAATGGGGACTTGTACACCCTCAATTTCCTCAATACGTTTCTGTAATCGTTTAGCAATCGGAACCCCTCTTGTCTTTATTCCAACAAGCACCAGGCCATCTACCCCTTTGTTACGTTCTAAGATTTCATGGGCAATTCTGGTTAAGGCACGTCTCATCGCCGCCGCGTCCAGAACATTTGCTTTTTTATTCATTCTCAAAACCTCGCTTCTTTAAGATAATAGGTGGGATCTCTTGAAACGGAGCTTGTTTTACAGTGAAAAACCCTTATTCACCGTAAGGGAATAAGGGTCAAAAGAGCATACTTCATGCATATACTAATCCGTTTCCTTTTCAGCCTCACGGGACTGTTCTTAAAGGGCTTTATGATATTGCATTAATTATGTCAAAAAGCGACATAGAAGTCAATAGCTTTTCCGGATATTTTCAAGTACGCCAGCAAATTTCTCCGGTAATGGTGCTTCAAATTCCAAATCTTCACCTGTCATCGGATGGGTAAAGCGCAAGTAAAAGGCATGAAGAGCCTGCCCATCTACATCCATCGTCTTCCGTTGACCGTATTTAGGATCACCCAATAACGGAAAACCAATATATCTCATATGAACGCGAATCTGGTGCGTTCTACCTGTTTCCAATTTACAGGTGATAAGTGTGTAGGGACCAGGCAATCTCTCCATTACTTCAAAATGAGTGACAGCTGGCTTACCATTTTCGACAACATCCATTAACTGTCTATTCTTCTCACTGCGACCAATCGGCGCATCAACTGTACCATAATCATGAGGAATATCTCCATGAACGATTGCCTTATATTCTCTTTTAATCTTTCTTTCATTTAATTGATCTGCTAACCGTTCATGGGCTTGATCATGCTTTGCTACGATCAACAACCCACTGGTATCCTTATCAATCCGATGAACAATACCAGGACGTTTGATACCATTAATACCAGACAAGTCATCGCAATGATACAGTAAGGCGTTTACTAGCGTGTCATCATAATGGCCTGCAGAAGGATGCACCACCATACCGCTTGGCTTATTAACAACCAATAAGTCCTTATCCTCAAATACAATCGAAATTGGGATATTCTTCGCTTCTATCTGTAATGGTTCCGGCTCTGGTATGTGCCATTCGATATGGTCATTTTCCTGGCATTTATAGTTTGGCTTTACAACTTTTCCGTTGACAGTTACCAATTGCTGATCAAACCAGTTTTTGATTTGCGATCTGGAGTAAGCATCATTCCAATCAGCCAAACCTTTGTCCAGCCGAACTCCTTCTTCCTGTTTTTTTACTATGTATTTTCCTTGCATCATGCCGTTTTCTCCTTCTTTTTGTTTCTTTCTTCCCAGATGGTTAGGATAAAAATCGTAATAACTCCTATAACCAACGAGGCATCGGCTATATTGAAGATAGGATAATTATAACTTCCCAAATAAACATCAAAGAAGTCCACTACTTCTTTTCTAAATAATCGGTCGATAAAATTACCAATCGCTCCTCCTAGAATGAGAGCGAGTGCAATAGCCAAGAAACGATTATCTTTTGCATATTTTTGAATATAAAAGATGATAAATCCTACCACTACTGTAGTAATAATATAAAAGAAGGTCATTTTTCCTTGCAGAATTCCCCAAGCTGCTCCTTGATTCCGATGAGAAGTGATATAGAAAAAGGATTCAATAAATGGGATTCGCTCGCCTATTTCCATATTGACGACAACCAACCATTTGGTTACTTGGTCGATCAAGATAATTGCTAATGCAATGATGTATACTCTCCACATAATATACCTCCGCTATTTAGTTCAGACTTATTTATTATAGCACTATAGGCTAAAGTGAGTAAAGCAAACTTGGCTTACCTCCGCTATAAGAAGTGTATTTATATGAAAAACGGTGCAGGGGATATCTTGAAAGTCAGACCAAGGATGGAGTTTGGATGTTAATAACTGCTTCGTCAATGCAATGATAATTAAATTTTTAATCTGAATATAAATGGTATTCACGTGTTGTTTTCTACCCTAGTGATCAAGTGAAATTACGGTAAATGGAATAGAAAGATTTGAAAGAAGATTTGGAAAAGTAGTATAATGATAGAGAGGTCTTATATACCTAAGTGATTTGATCTATTTGGTGCTAACCTTAGGCAAACATAAAATACTAAGGAGATTAGCACCTCACTAAACATAAGGCTTGTGTCAGATGGAAACAGCTATTGTGAAGAAAAATGAAATAGAGTGAGACGGTTAGCACTTTTTATAATTTGAAGTGTTGGTGTTCAAGAGACAATAATGTGCGCTGTCACATCCTTTTATGGGTGTGTGGATTGAAATCGTGCTATTAATTATTTTATTTTTTGTAAAACTGGTCACATCCTTTTATGGGTGTGTGGATTGAAATTTATCAGACATAGAGCCTGATATACGTTACTATGCCGTCACATCCTTTTATGGGTGTGTGGATTGAAATCTCCTTATTTTTTAATAAAATTTATAATATCGGCGTCACATCCTTTTATGGGTGTGTGGATTGAAATTTTGGCCTCTTGTTTCGTAAGAAAGCATGTATTCGGTGTCACATCCTTTTATGGGTGTGTGGATTGAAATTCTATAGGCTTCCGATGTCGCCTTCTTTTGAACGTCACATCCTTTTATGGGTGTGTGGATTGAAATCATTCTCAAAAGCGTGTTCTAATTTAGTCTTGATCGTCACATCCTTTTATGGGTGTGTGGATTGAAATTCAAAAGAACTTTGAAAATTATCTAAACCAGGGAGTCACATCCTTTTATGGGTGTGTGGATTGATATGCTGATATGTGCTATTTGTTTCGCCCTTCTTTTCGTCACATCCTTTTATGGGTGTGTGGATTGAAATCTAACGTCACTTTGTCGTAAGGAAAATGCTGCGTAAGTCACATCCTTTTATGGGTGTGTGGATTGATATGCCACTGTTGGTTCGCTTCGTGCACCATGTTGATCGTCGCATCCCTCTAAATAATCTTAATGGATCACTAACATCTGGGACACATGACAAATAGCCCTAGCAGTGTTAACCTTTAATCAAGGAAAACTCCGTTAAGGCTATTCAACCAATTTTATCATCATAATGTGATATGAATTACATTATATAGATATTTTTTATAACTACTTTTTTACTTTACACCCGCTTTTGTTGCTTACATAATATTATACTCCTGGAAATCATTCTGATACGATTCTATCACTCATCTTTGGCATGGCTTGTGACATGTCCTAAGCCATATCCACTCGATGTTTTTGCACCTATTCCATATTCCTCTAAAGCAATTCTTGCATATTCGCCAAGCATATCTAACTGACTATTTTCAAAATCTGCATTTAAGGTTCCAATAATAATTTCAAAATTCGCTTTACCCACAGCTGAATAATAAATCGGTACTGGCTGTTGATCGTCAGTTGGTGCTTTAGCCCCTTGAGAAGTATAATAATCTTGATAATGAACCGTCTGCACATCTAATTCTAAACTTTTTATATCCCTTTTCGGATATGCATCTAGAAAGATAAGTTCTCCTTTTTGCTGATTCTCCGTAACATCTCTTCCTGCACCAAAACATCTGATAAAGAACTCAGCATCTGCCAATGCCTTTTCCTTGTCTCCATTATATTTCTCATGGATAACGGCATGCCTAATCGCTCCTTTTATCGCACTGCTTGGAATATATGGTACACCATACAACGGATGCAATGCGATTAATGTATGATTTGAATAGATAACGTTCTCGCCAATATTCATTAGCAGTCTAGTCACTGGCGTATATTCCAGTACTAGCTTCTGCTTCAATTCTTGTTTGATAACACGGTTATAATATCTAGCTTTATGATAAGCAGCTTCTGTTACATGTCCCAGTTTATTCAAATTCTTTATGCTTTCAGATGGTGTCCTGCCTTTATCATCGAACATCCTCGGTAACCTTCTATATTGCAAATAACTATTTTCTATCTCTGTTACATGTTTGGGGTTATCTTTCATCAGTGTTTCTGTATCTTTTGGTACTAAAAACTCCTTATTGTAGCTCACTTGTGATCATCCCTTCGGCAAAACGCTTTATCCATATTGATAATTCTAACACCTCACGGGTAAAGATCCGATACTCTTCACTACTCATGCATGGAATTTTACAATATAATTCAAAGTCTCTTGCCACTTGCTTACCATCCTTTTTGCCATACCATTCATTTAATCGACGGTATAAAGCGTGATGTGCATTCTTTTCTTCTCTCCCTTTCAAATATAAAACGGCAGCGCCCAAACCATTTGCTTTGATTAATGCCGGAAACGATCGCGCTAACGAACGATACTCTTTTCCGTCTTCCTTATGACTTTCTATAAATCCCTTTACCGAATCGTAAGCATATTGCATCCGTTTATTATGTACTTCCTTGATATTACTCATCGATATCTCCCCCAATAAACGAACATTTGACAAATCCTTTACCTAATGTTGCATTGCCACCAATTTGGAATAAATCAAATAACTTACTGCTCTTTAACTCTTCAAATATATCTTTTGCCCGCTCCTGCCCTTGTCCATATCCATCTCGCACAAACAACAAACTATACATCATCGTTTCAGGTGGCAAATATTCTTCTGTAAATAAAGCCCCTTCCTCTACTATCCCAGTTTCTATGTCTATACGAATTCGTGTAACGACTTCTGTAGATAGTTGAACAAAATCACTAAATTCATCATCTGAAACTAGAATAGTATTGTTCTTGACTGGATCAAATCCATTACGCACTCTCACTTGATCTATCTTATTTAGTAATTTATCCCATTCTGAATTTGTACAGACATCCAAAGTATATTCATCTAACATGACTTTCTTCTTATTATGCTTAAAAACTAAGTTGCTGTTATTGGACACTACAGCTAATTCATCCTTTGGAGACCAGATTTGGAATTGGTTCTCCCCGATCAACTCCATATCCTGACAGAACCGCTCCCAAACCATGGGGCAAGTTACATAAGCAAATACGCCATTCGCAGAACGCATGGGGAAAAATAAAATTCTTGCATCTGTAAAAGTAGTTGGGGAAGCCTGATTCGCTTCTTCCGAGCCAAACAAGTCATTCCCATCCTCTTTCCTCTCTTGTTGAAAGGCGTGACGTATACTTCCTTTTAAACTTGACGTTTCTATTTTTGGAAAATGCGTGTGCACCTCGCGCTGAATAGGCTGATCCACTACCCCAAGCTCATTTTCACCTCCTGCATGTAGAGATGTTAAGACATTGATAAGCATTGCTCTATTTAATTGATTCATTTATTCTACCTCCTTCAACTGTTCACTAGAAACTTTTGCTACCAGACTGTATCCGAAACCCCTATCACAATAACGCAGCCGATTTCGTTTTTTATTCGCGAAGCCCAAATTTTCTCGATAATCACTGATACATTTTTGATGAAATAACTTTACTGCATCGAAAAAACTGCCCTCTAAAATCTGAAAAAAGTATACTGTCCCTGCCGGCGCCGCCAATTGCAGCTCTTTCGGCTTTCCTTGCTTCACTCCAAACCCGCCTGCCGCAACTGCTCTGCCTACTGCGGCATTTAAAAGTTTTACTTTAATTCTTCTATTTCTATGTGTAAACACACCGTCCCATGTTTCTTCATTTATCCATTTAGGTAGCCAACCATTTTTAAAGATGGCTGGTGTAGCTAAGTATAATTTGAAATACTTACAGTTTGAGGCAGGTACATCGATGGAAAACTGCTTTGTTAAAGGGTTAACTACTGCTGTTTTTGATTCTCCTCCCAGTTTGATAATCGTTTGCCTGTTTACATCCGTTCCTTCTATCTCCACTGCTAATTGACAATGTAATTGATCATTAGTAATTGGCTTAACTCTTTCGGTTGTATACCATTTTCCCTCTTCTGTCCTGCCTGTAGCTGGATCCATTTGGATACCTGTATGCTTTTCCCTTTCTATAAAATCTGAAAGTGCATAACTATACAAAGATTCATCCCCTGCTTGGATATACTGGTTCAGTGCCTCTCGTTTTATATAACCTCCGCCAGCTGGATTTTTTGTTTTTTCTCCTGATAGACGACGTGTTAGTTGTAGAGAATATGGTAAAACTGCACTGCTCAACGATTTAGGTTTTAGATGTAAAACGTCTAATTTATATTTCTCGTCAGATATATCGTCCGCTGCCTGTTTTTGCTCTGTCACCTCCATGTCTAATGGCTGTGGAAACATGATATCTCCATTTACCATAAGCCCGTTAAAATTAATTTTTAATTGTCGTGCAGATATTCCTGTTGTTGTTATGATAGCACCAGCATAGACAGATGGTAATGGTGGAAAAAGGCTTGTTGCATGAAAATTCGTTCCCGCATCGAATGGAGAAGCATTTCGAAAAAAGAAATTGTCTATCGCTTCAATAGAATAGATCATTGTTTCACCTCTTTGGCAAGTAATACAGCAAAGTCTAGGGTGTTTTGGAAGACTCGCATTTTTTGTTCATTTGCTTCATGTTCATTTACTTTTTGATAAATTTTCATAATTCGGTCTGATTTATGTTCAATATCATTACTATTTACTCCTACATAAGAACGTTTTAATGCTTGTCTTACAAATGTCTGTACCATCTCCAGCTTATCCTCACTAACTATTCCTTCTAACTGCATAAGCATTCTTGCTAAATTTTTTACAAAAGATACAGAATAACTCTTCTCACTCAGCTCTTGTCTTAATGTGTCCAACTCTTTCAATGCCTCAAATTTATATCTTAAAATAGTCGTATTTCCACTTCTCATCATTAAACCAATGGCAAAAGCATCTTTATCTTCCATTTCTTTGGCATATGCTTCTAAATTAGTGGTTTGATTGAGAACTTCATATAATGGATCCATAAAATGCGCAATGGTTATTCCTGCCGAGAAGGTCAATCTTTCCTGAGGTTGATTTGGAACCTGAATGGCTTGAAACTTTTCCCGTAAGACATTCAAAGTGGGGATGAGCTTGTCCAACGGCAGGAATCCTAGTATATCTTCCCCCCCTGTAAATATACACACACCCTGTTGAGTGAATATTTCTTTTTTAGCCTCATTGGCAAAGTTGCTAATAAACTTACTAAATTCCTCGTGTTCTTCTTTCGACTGGAATGTTTGATACAACCGACCAATCCCATCGCCATCTAATTTTATTAATGCATAATACGAACTAATATTGTTTTTGTTTTGATCGTAAATTCTTTGAGCCGATTGGATACTTTCAGGATCATATTGCTCCTCTATATTCTGTTCATTTAATAAATCAAATACCGCTTCTTCCGCACCGTTATTTTTAAGAAACGTCAAGTCTTTTAGAGCTTCTTCTGCTAGTTGATTTTGCAGCAACATATACGCTACAGAGTGAATTTGATGATCGTGATGTAACTCTCCTTCAAAATCTAGCAACATCCGTTTAACAAATGCAAGTGCACTTAATCCTTCTCTGTCCTTCAGTCTATGTTTACTATCACAAAATGTGGTAGCTTCCTTTGTAAATGCAGGCAGTTTTTCTTTTGTTTTAGGTTGTCGATAAATTAATGCATTATATTCCGAATACAAAGAACATTTTCTTCCTGCTGGTTCTTGTAATTGCGAGAAGCGACGAAGTCTCTTTATGCCGTTTAGCTTGGTCACAGCAATAGAAAAAGCCTTTCCAAATTGATTTGCTTCATAATCCTCAAATAACCAATATACTTCTAAGAAATTCTCAAATTGCTGCTGGGCTTTTTGAACAACCTCTTCTTTCGCATGTTCACTAAAAATATCGTGGCAAATCTTATGGAAGTTATGCTTTACTTGATTTGTTAAATCTTCTGCTAGTTGTTGCCTCTTTGTTTCGGAAAAATTCTCAACAACTCCTACAATTCGATTCGGAACATTCCCATCATGAATACTTCCAGGAGTAATAATCTGGACATTATCATTTTTATTTAAGCATTTAACAGCTTTAATGATAAGGTCGGAAATTAAATAACTTCCTGCGTACAAATCACGCATTTTTCTGGATGGCTCAATAAATCCCTTTACTGGACCGATGGTGAATAAAAATAGAGAGGAATTTTTGCTCATGAATTACCCTTCTTTCTCCACTTTTTTTACAAAATTATCACGTTCTTGATTAGTTTCCGTTATTGGCCTGCCACCTTGAATAGCTTCTACAAAAGTATATACAGGTATCAGTTTCTCATCCTTTGTTTTGGTAATGCTTACAATAAGAGAAGAAGCAAAACGCTTTCCTGATTCAGCAAATCCAGTTGTGCGTTTGTAATGATACTTATTAGTATCTTGTTTGATTTCATGGGCTGCTTTATCTACTCTTTGAAGAAAATCCTCCACTTTACTAACTTCTTTGCCTAAACGAATTTCCTCAATAATTGGGTGATTTCTCTTGGTATGACCTTGTTTATTTTTTATAGTAGATGGTTTTTCCACTTTATATGGACAATTATCGTTAAAATTGTTTAACTGTTGAACCATCCAGTCTAATAAATCAGAATGGTTGGACATATTTGGAACAATAAAACACCCCCTACCTCGGCGACTCCTACCACCAATCCCGCCAAGTATGGCTGATAGTTTTAACAAATTTATGTACCATCGGATGGACATATCTGCTTTTTCCTCCATACGATAACCCTTATATCTCAAAATAATATCAAATAGCGAATCTTTTTGAATCGTATGTGCAATTGGATTCCGTCGTCCTTGTTCTTTATAGAAAAATAATTTTGATGAGGTATCTACTATATCAGCATTTCTGTTCTGTTGAGATTCATACATTTGTATGCTTATTGGTGACGCTTTACTCTGTGCGTCTCCAAAGTAGATCGATTCATGTTGAAATAGGTCTGTTGTTGTTTGAGTCATTTTTGCCATTCGATAAGTTTGCCTCATAAGAGCTTTTAATTCGGTAGATCGCAGTTCCGGTTTTGTTTTTAATCCATTATCAAGATTTCCATGCGACAACATGGGACTAATAACCTCACAATGAAGTATTTCTTTTGCAATTTTAGATTCTATCAAATTTCCCTCCCTCCATCTTCTGTTTCTCCTCTATTAAACATATCTACATATGCTTTATGAGGGAATAACATTGGATTGTTAATTAGCATTAATATTTGGTTTAGCATAAAATTAAATGATAATAAAGAGACTTCTGTCTTACCTATTGTTTTGTCCCATACGCGATAATCGTCGATAGAGTAGTTATCTTCTAAACCCCATTCTACTTTAGTAGATTTGTTTTCTTCCATTCCTTCTCGCGAGTGGTTTAACTCATCATAGTAACTTGATAATAACTCACCCTCTTTCTTTCCTGTGATTTGAATTCGTTGTTCTTGCTGTGTTTTCTTTGCATGAACTATAAAATCAAAGTCCAGTTTGTCTGTGTTTTTTTCTGTCTCTCCTAGATAACACAATATTAAAAGCGGACGTGTTGCCGTTTGAGTCGTTGATTGAGATGATTGGTCTGAGTAACCTACTATTCGTGGTTGCATACGAGCGATTCCTCTTCGTGATGTTTTTAAATTCTTTACAGATTCGCACCAATCATTTAATTGCTCGCACTTCAGGACTTTACTTTTACATTCCACAGCTACTGCAACTGCTTCAATCGGAATAAATTTTATCTTCCCTTTTTTTAATATATACGGTGTATACATTTCATCCAGTATAGCTAAATCTACTTCATTAGAAATTCGACCACTCGAATCTATCAAAAAAACCGAATGCTCTACTACAAATTTCTTCGGAATCATATCTTGGAACCAATCACTCCAAATTTCTTCTCTAAAAGTTCCTACCGTAGTACCATGTGGATGCTCAAAATACAATTGATTTACCATAGATACTTCTTCGCTCATATAGTTGTGAATTAACTGCTTCACTATTTCTGTTTTACCAGTAGTCATAACTACCACCTCTTTCCTGATATTTTTAGTTATACCATTACTATTGAATATTTACTATTAATATTCAATAAAGGGTATATTATACTTTTAATAATACTATAGTATCATATAAATATATAAAAATCCTCAATTTTTATATTTAATTTTAGCCTTTTAAACCTATATTATATTTTGTATCAATAGTGTTGCAAAAACATAAAATCTTGTCGCTTGCTTTAAATGAACAATCAAATAGAAAAACCTTCTGTATCTTTGTCTTACAATCAGTGTATAAGAGATGGTACTACATTTATAGATACTTGGTTATTAATCGCTTACTTTATACTATGAATCAATCCGCTATTTTTTTCTAAATCGAAACTGGGGACAGCTATCCTTTCGATAATTAGTTATCTAATCGGGGCGAATGTGATAATTTCTAACCCATGAAAAAACGGGTAAATTCCGCACGGACCTTTATTATTCACCCGAAACTTGATACGTACTGCCGATAAGACGTATTGTGGCAAGTAGCTGGAATACCAAGGATTAAATCAAAAAACCGAATGGAATTTTCTCCATTCGGTTTCTGATTTAACGTGCATGACGATTCATTTTTCTTTTTCTGTATGCCCGTGGCGGTCCTAAGACTTCTGACATGATGATGCCTTGAGCAACTCCTTTGCGACTAAGGTTGGTCCGTATATCAAAGGATTCATTACTCTTATATGGCTGCTTATATCTAGTGCTTGCTTTTTCTTGAAGGGTATCTTGAAACTCTTCATATTTACTGAGTTTATCACGTTGTGTTTGCTTTCGCTTTTGCTGAGCCTTCTGCAATTCTTTTTTCAGCTGGCTCATCTGCTCACGCTTTTGTCCGCCATAATTTTCTTCACCAATACCTCCGGTTTCACCAATCTTGCCTTTTTCGCCAAGATCGCCAGCAGTGCCTATACTTCCTATTCGCTGACCATCACCAGAATTTCTCGTTTCCGCTTCCGGGTTTGATCTTGTACGATATTGTTGCTGTGTTGTTTGACGTTGTTGTTGTTGCTGTTGCTGCTGCCCTGTTCTAGGTCGCTGCTGCTGTTTTTGTTGATCCTCTTTTTGCTTACTCAGACCGAGCACCCATACAATCAGTGCAATAATCGGAACAATAAATGTAAATAAGTCTCCCATGAACATCTTCCTTTCAAGGACTATCTATACGGATAGAATGGGAAGCCTTTAGTTGTTATAGTCATCCTCGTCGCGATCAGATTCGGATAGTTTTCCGATGGAATCACGCATATCTGTGTCGGCATCGATGTTCTGATAATTCATGTAGTCCATCACACCCATATTGCCAGATCGTAAGGCTTCTGCCAATGCTTGAGGCACTTCTGCTTCTGCTTCGACCACTTTCGCACGCATTTCTTGTACCTTGGCAACCATTTCTTGCTCTTGAGCAACGGCCATGGCACGGCGTTCTTCCGCTTTTGCTTGGGCAATGTTTTTGTCTGCTTCCGCTTGGTCTGTCTGTAACATTGCACCAATGTTTTTACCGATATCCACATCGGCAATATCAATGGAAAGAATCTCAAAAGCTGTTCCTGAATCTAAGCCTTTGGTTAAAACAGTCTTCGAAATCGTATCTGGATTTTCTAACACTTGCGTATGAGCCTCTGAGCTACCAATCGTACTTACAACACCTTCCCCTACACGGGCAATAATCGTTTCTTCACCAGCACCACCGACTAATCGGTCAATATTGGCACGAACGGTAATACGTGCTAATGCCTTTACCTCAATACCATCCATTGCGATACCTGCGATAAAAGGTGTTTCAATTACCTTCGGATTAACACTCATCTGTACTGCCTCTAACACGTCACGGCCAGCCAAGTCAATCGCTGCACATCGTTCAAAGCTTAATTCAATATTTGCTCGTTGTGCGGCAATTAATGCATTGACTACCCGGTCTACATTACCACCAGCCAAAAAGTGACTCTCTAACTGATTGGTCGTAACACCAAGGCCTGCTTTATGAGCCTTGATTAACGGGTTAATTACTCGAGAAGGTACAACCCTTCTTAAACGCATCCCGATTAAGGTAAAGATGCTTACCTTTACCCCTGCTGCTAATGCACTAATCCAGAGCATCACTGGAATAAAGGTAAATAAAATAGCAACCGCAATAACGATAAGACCAATTATAATAATTGGAATAATGATATTTTCATTTCCACCCATGTAACATCCTCCTAAAATCTATTGTGTTATTTCTCTTACTACAATACGCGACCCTTCTACTTTTATGATCTTCACAGGAACATTCGGCCCAATAAAACCGCCCTCTGACACTACATCCAGGCGTTCGTCATCAAACTCAGCTGCTCCCGAAGCATGCAACGGAGTCACCGTCACACCTTCCATTCCTACTAATTCCATACGGTTGGAGGTTGATACATAGCCTAGATCAGAAGAAGTAGAATCCTGTAAGATTACTCGGCGAAATATACCCTTCTCTAAACCAATCGTTTTAAATAAAATAACCGCCACGACAATACTTGCGATCAGTGCAATAGCAATACTCATTGTCATATTACCGACATCATCCGTCGACATGTACAAGGCAGCAACTATTGCACCCACTCCAATGAAGCCAAGAATGCCTCCAGGAGCAAAAATCTCAATAATAATTAATACAAGGCCAAGTAATAATAATAACATGGTTTCATAACCGGCCAGTCCTGCTACAATATGTCCGTAAAAGTATAAGACAAGGGAAGCTATCCCTATCGATCCCGGTATACCAAAGCCAGGTGAATACAATTCTACAATCAAACCAATACTTGCGAGGGATAAAAGGATCGGTACCACAACCGGATTCGTTAAGAACCTTGCCAGTCCTTCTGCAACCGTCGTTTCTGTTTCTATTATTTCAGCATTCGCTAGAGATAATTCATTTAATAGTCCGGTACGGTGATTGACGATACCTTGCGCATAATCCACTTCAACTGCATAATTAGCGTCAAGAGTTAGAAATTCACCTTCAGGAGCACCGTATTCTGGGAGGTCTAAACTTTGATTAGCCATTGCCTCTGCGTACAACGGATCCCTGTCTTTAGAAGAAGCGGCACCTCTCATACTAGCAATCCACGCAGACTGAGCTTTTTTATCCGCAGCATTACCATCAGCAGTAATCACACCACTGGCACCCATGTTTGCTTGAGGCTTCATATAAATATTATCCGTATTAAGGGCAATATAAGAACCAGCAGACAAGGCTTTTACCGTAATAAAAGAAGTAGTCTCCACCTCTAAATCTTGTAATATCTCACCGATATTTTCCGCAGCATCGACTCGTCCGCCAGGTGTATTGATCTCTAAAATAATATGGTCGGCATTCGCTTCCTCTGCCTCGGTGGTGGTACGTTTAATAAACGCCTCCAAACCTCTTTCTACTTCATTTTCAATGGGAATAACATAAACAAGCTTTCCTTCCCCATTGTCCTCGGCTGAAACCGAGACGTTTGTTTGCTGACAATAGAATCCAAATAACAACACTGTTGCCATCGTGGTAAACAATACATAGAGAATCCTCTTTTTCAACTATGTCCCCCCTTTCTCAGCTCTAATAATCCCTCCTACTGTTACGTATATTATGTACACGAGGTTTCAAAAAATTCGCGTATTGTTCCATACCTTGATTCTACCACAACTCTTATCCAGTAGAAAAGGATTTCATCATTTCAGGGTAACGAGAAAGGTCATTATCTCGTTACTATTACTTTTGCATCCTAATATAGGTGGTGAGCTTAGTGCGGAGATTTTATCCTGCTTAAGAATAATTGAAAAAACGAGAAGTATACTTAAAGAATTGATTTTCGCTCTGACTTTGTGCGTTATTTTCGATATAGGGAGACACTTTACCAAGTTTTGACTTGACATCAAAATACAAAAAGACCCCTGACTATCACAGCCAAGGATCTTTTATTGATGAATGAATATATCTGATTCCGTTTATGATAAATTCTTTTGAACGAATTGATTCACTCTCGCACCTTCTGCCTTTCCTTTTACTTTAGGCATTAAGCTGCTCATTACTTTCCCCATGTCTTTTTTTGATTGGGCTTGCACTTCTGCAATCGTCTGAACAACTATCTCTTCTAATGCTTCATCCGAAAGCTGTTCTGGCATATAGGATTGAACCACGGTAATCTCTTCTTCCAGCTTACCGGCAAGATCCTCGCGCCCAGCTTCTTTAAACTCGTGGAGGGAATCTTTTCTCTGTTTTAATTCTCTTGATAAAACAGTTAATTCTTCATCATCCGTTAATGTGTCTTTTTGTAACTTAATGGCTTCATTTTGCATCGCTGCCTTGACCATTCGAATAACGCCTAATTTTAACTTTTCTTTATTCTTCATCGCTTGCTTCATATCCTGGTTCAATTGTTCAACGATTGCCACTGATTACACCCTCTTTAGAATTTACGCTTTCTAGCCGCCTCTGATTTCTTCTTGCGGCGTACACTAGGTTTTTCATAGAATTCACGTTTACGATATTCTGATAATGTACCAGATTTTGATACACTACGCTTAAAGCGACGAAGAGCATCTTCTAGTGACTCGTTTTTACGTACGCGAGTTGTGTTAGACATGCAAATTTCCCTCCCTCCGAAGCATACAACAAATTAATACAACATATGAACGGTACACATATGTTTGCATATTATTATAATATAACCACTTTTATTGGTCAACCGTTATCCATCAGAAAATTAGAGAATCATAAAGTGATGTACTACTAGGCATTAAAAACAGTTGTGTCATCCATGATTCTAACAAATGTACCTTCATTATATGGGTACCCTGCTTTATTTATTTTCACACGGACAATCTCCCCAATCATATCCTTGGTACCTTCAAACTTCACTTTTAGATAATTATCGGAGTAACCAACCAACATATTAGGGTTTTCCTCATCGACCGTTTCTTCTGGGATCACTTCGACTACCTCATTTTCATATTGCTTGGCATAAGCAAGTGCCTGTTGATTTGATTGCTCTACTAATGCTTGTACTCGTTTATGTTTGATATTATCATCTACCTGATTATCCATTCTTGATGCAGGTGTTCCCGTTCTTTTGGAGAATGGGAAGACATGCAATTCGGAATAACCAATTTCCTTGATGAAATCGACCGTTTCTTGAAATTCTTGTTCCGTTTCACCTGGAAAGCCAACAATAACATCCGACGTGATTGCTAAGTGCGGTAATGCCTTTTGAATTTTAGCGACCCTTTTTTTATAAAAATCGCTTGTATACTTACGACGCATACGCTCCAATACCGAATCGGAACCAGATTGTAATGGGATATGCAAGTGAGGCACTACTTTCTCCGATGCGTCTAACACCTCAATTACTTCATTGGTAATTTGACTAGCTTCAATGGAAGAAATCCGAATTCGTCTCAAGCCTGGCACTTCTGTTTCTAACTCACGTAATAATTGGGCAAAGTTATAATCCTTCATGTCTTCCCCATAACCAGCCGTATGTATACCAGTTAGGACGATTTCTTTATAGCCTGCTTCGACTAAGTTCCGAGCTTGTTTCAACACATTCTCTGGTTCACGAGAGCGCAGCAAACCTCTTGACCATGGTATAATACAGAAGGTGCAGAAGTTGTTACATCCTTCTTGAATTTTAAGAGACGCGCGCGTTCGATCAGAAAACTCAGGGACATCCATTTCCTCAAATACACGATTTTTCATGATGTTGGCGACCCCATTGATCGGTTGACGGTGTGTTTGATGTTCTTCAATATACTGAATCATTTTGCCGCGATCCTGTGTCCCAACTACTACATCAACACCTGGGATCTCCATGATTTCACCAGGAGAAGTTTGCGCATAACAGCCCGTTACACAAACCACGGCGTCTGGATTGTTACGAATCGCTCGGCGAATGACTTGCCTGCTTTTTTTATCGCCTGTATTGGTTACGGTACACGTATTAATTACATACACATCAGCATGGTGATCGAAGTCCACGCGTTCGTATCCAGCATTCTTGAATTTTTGCCAGATCCCTTCCGTTTCGTAATGATTCACCTTACATCCCAGCGTATGGAAGCTTACGGTTTTTGGCATTTTTTCAGCCATTTATATATCATCCTTTCATTGCTGTATCATTAAATAAACGCTAACTTTCATCATAGCATAGATCAGGAAATCTTTCCCCAAAAAAGGTTGACGACTTTCCTCATCTGCTTTTCTTCTGTCAATTCATGAAAAATTTAATTTTTCTGTACATAGACTATCATTTTAACATAGTTTATCGGATTCTTTCCATTACTGTATCTAATTCGTATTTTATTTTCAACGCCTATGTACTTCCTTCCAGCCACTTTCGTTAAAGTATCGTTATTTCTTACAACTATAATGATGCCTTAACGGTATCTTCATACATGCATTACTAATTATCATCGGTATCCAAAAGAACTTGAACTCCCCCTAATTAATACTCAAACTGAAAAACATGAAAAAACCGCGATGCCTATACTGATTATAGTATCAAAAAACAGAAAGCTATCCAGCTCTCCTCCCTCATGAATGATTGCTGTGATGTAATAGGCAGCAATTCCTGCAAAAAGAAAAAAATCAGAGCAAGATGCAACCTCAAAGCTTTTTTAGCATGTGACTTTACTTCTGCTTTCCACACTACCCAAATAATCATTGGCAGAAGAAGTGGCAGACTTAATGCAGATAATAACTTCTTTTTTCATGTCTATCTCCTGACATATTATAAATTCATTCCATCACTTGATTCATCGCAAATAAGGAGTATTCCTCTCCGTCCATGTAAAATTTAGTATATTTTCCATTAAATAACTATATAGGTCGTCAAATACTTCAAAATAAGTCCTAAATCATTTTTAATACTCTAAGGTATATTTATCCTTCCCAAAGATCAAATAAGATGATTAATTACTAATCTAATCGTTTTTATAGTTACGTGATATAATCAGTGTATGAATAAACTTGTTAATCATTTTGTAGACAATATTTCATTAAAAAAGGAGGTGGATTTCCATTGGATAAGGAGACGATTTTCACTATTTTTATTTTGCTTCTTACGATTATAGGTACGTATATTTTCTATAAAATTTACGTAAGGCTGCTCATCAAAATAATGGTTCATCGGCATAAAAAAGCTTAGCAAAGGAACCATACCAAATCAAAAGTTGATGAAAATGTATAACCGCTTCAAACGAAATCCTGATCAATCGCTAACCGTTGTGACCTCACAGCCGAAGTACCTCCTTCATTTTTCACTTTTCTTTTTTGACAAGTGTAAAGAAAAAAATAAAACCGATTAGTGTCGTTGTAAATATAACCGTCCCCATCGGCACCGCTGAGGCCTCATTAATGCCTGCGAGTGGTGAACAAATGGAACCAAGTAATAACGGGAGCATGCCTAAAACAGCGCTCGCACTACCTGCGCGATGATCCTGTTTCGCCATTCCCAATGTAAACGTGCTTGTCAATATCATCCCCATCGTTGTCATATAGATGAAAATGAATAGCACAATCAGTACTAAAGGTCCTTCTACAACCGTCGTGACAAGTAATGCAGAAGTGACGATAAGTGCAGACACAACAGCTGTCTGCAGCATCTTCTTTTCAGCGATGATTCCACTGAAACGTCCGATTATAAAACTACCGGTAATAATGGCTAATCCATTGATACCAAATAGTACACTAAATACTTGGGGGGATACCCCATAAATATCTTGATAGACAAACGGTGTTCCAGAAACGTAAGCAAAGCTGCCACCATGGACAAAACCGACAACTAAAGCATAACCGATAAAGGAACGATCTTTCAGCAAACTGCCCATGGTTTTCACGGAGGCACCTGCCGAACTCGGAATGCGCTTATGTAATGGCAGGGTTTCTTTTAGTTTCCATGCTACCGTGGCAACGATCAGTAATCCGACTATACTTAAAAAGAAGAAGATGCTTTTCCAATTGGTCGATTCAAATGATAGAATTAAACCGCCAATCATAGGTGCGATCATCGGTGCGATCGCATTAATCACCATCAATAACGAGAAAAACTTCGTAAGCGCCGGTCCGCTGAACACATCTCGAACAACGGCCCGTGACAGTACAAGTCCTGCCGAAGCAGTTAACCCTTGAAAAAACCGCATCGTAATCAACACCACAATATTAGGGGCTATCGCACATAGAATGGATGCTAAAGAAAATAAAAGCGTAGCAATCACTAATGGCTTCTTTCTCCCCTGTGCATCACTAATCGGACCAGCAAATAATTGCCCGATCGCAAGACCTAGTAAACAAGCCGTTAAACTCGCTTGTACAAGCGTAGCACTGGTATCTAAATCCAGCGCAATTTCCGGAAAACTTGGTAAATACATATCAATGTTCAATGGTCCTAGAAAAGCAAGTAACCCTAGCAGTAAAGCTAATCCCCATCGATTTGCTCCTACCGGATTATGCTGTATGGTTACATCTTTTTCTACATTCAATGATGATTTCTCCTCACAACAATATCGTTTGAAATGGTCTATGTATATATATAAAGTTTAATTTTTTTCTTATTGATCTGTCAAATCTTTCAAATATTCTCGCTCAACCAACTAATCTATCGTAAACATGGTTAAATGGCGAATGCCTCCTGTCTTATTCATTCTCTTCTCTTTTTTATAAAATGGTAGATGGTTTTGCATACGAAATAGAGAATACCAAATGGTGCAATGACCAAACCAAAAAGATACACGATAAAGTTAAGCAGGTAATGAAATTGCGCCAGATAGATGGAAGAATCCATCTTATCACTAAATCGAAACCCTATCAGTATATCATAAATCATTTTGGCAAAGGGATATAAAACAAAAGACACGACGATATACGCCAAATCGACAGCATTTGATAAATGAAACAAAAAGTAGGTAAACATGGCGAGAATAAGACCAAATCCATATGCTTTTCCTATGTATTTACTGTTGATTTCTCTACGTCGTTTTTCTTCTTTGCGCTCGGCCTTCATTTGATCATGAATGGTATAATTCGCCGCCACGGCACGGCTATCTAACTCACGAACTACCTCTTCCCTGTCTTTCCGTTTCACCTGTCCCCACATAATCGCAAATGGAGATGCCTTCATCGCTTTATTTAATTTATTTAAATGTCGTGTACGCTGAGACATTAGCGTAAGATATTCTGTTTCCTTATATAGTTTGACTTCAAACGATTTATTGAGATGCACCTCTTGCATACGAAATCCTTGTATGTCCTCCCATTTTATAGGCATCGTACATTTCGAAGTATAAATAATTAATTCATCTTCTGTTAAAAGGAGGTAGGGTTCACCATTCCACACTCTTTTAATACCGCCATACGCTATCCAGACAAGGAGGATAGCCACACCTATCCCTATGCCACCAATCAACCAATCTCCTTCCATAAAAGCAAATACAGCTATCCCCAAGCTGCATACGGCGAACACCAGCAAAATAAGGGCTACAAGCGTAAGTTTTATCTTGGGGGAATAATAATAAAGGCCTGGTGTGCTTTCCCTATGTATCGAAGGATTTTGTTGCAAATGAGTCATTGCTTATCTCTCCCTTTAACTATCGGCCAGAATATGTCCCATCCGTCAAATATAACCTCACTCTTCTGCACGTTTAAGATCGCGAAAATTTCCTAAGCCTTCGTGACCTTTGACATATTCCAGTTCATATGTATCGATTAATTCATCTCGATAATCTGCCACATCTATGTATTTCGCTTTTAATTCCTCGGTATTAAAAAAATGATCCACAACTGACCACTCATCACTTTCATAATAATCAACCGATTCTTCCATGTAATCCTTCGCAAGCTCTTCTGCTTCGATTTGCATATCATTCCATTCATCTACTTCTTTATTTGCTGTGTCCGCAGATTCCAATTGATCCAGGACTTCATCCATAACTGGTACGATTTCGTTCTCGACAAGGAGAGCGGCCTCCTCTATTTTTCCTGCGCTTTCAAGTTCTTGCTGCATTGATTCTAGATCGTTCAGTTCGGTTTCCTTCATTTTATTGATAGGTACCCAGACTTCATTATTATATTGAATCAATTCTTCAGCTATTTCCTCTTTATCACTGCAAGAGGCTAGCAGCAGCAAAGAACATGCGGTAATGACAAGAATCATTCGTTGTTTCATCGTCATCTCCTTCCCGTAAAATGTTTGTCATTCATTACTTTAAGCACGTATCATTTTTCCTCCCTCATTATACGCTTGCTGCTTGGTCAACTCAATGATTTGATACACAGTTTTCACATGCGTTAACATGTATACTAGAAAATGGCGCGAAGACTTTTTGACGTAAAAATTTTCGTGTTACAATAAATTATGAAGTACACGCTAAGCGTTTTTCAATATATTAAGGGAGTGATTGCGATGGATCTGGAAAAAGAAATCGAACAGCTACAACAAATCATGGATGAACAAGATAAACTCTTTGAAAGACTTGGACGCAAGCCAAATAAAATAGAGTATGATGAAAATGGCTATATTATGGTTGATATGCATGATAAGCGTCAAATGCAGTTATGGTCAGGTTAATACACTATCTCGTGCTACAGGATAATAACGCCTCAAAAAACAGCTATAAAACCTTGATTTGATAGCAGGATTGCAGCTGTTTTTTCTGTTTCTTAACTATCATAACTAATCTTGATCATTTTCTGTCTGAATGACCGTACAAAAAGAATATATTAAAGTGTCCATTGGATCAGTAATCCTGCGTGCGCTAATCCGCCGCCGAATCCATATAATAATACCTTGTCTCCATATTGGAGTTTCTTTTCCATTACCCCTTTGTCTAGCGACAGTGGTATGGTTGCTGAAGAAGTGTTGCCAAAATCAACTAAACTATGTAATGTCTGATCGATTGGATAGCCACTTCTTTCACAAATCGATTCAATCATTCGTAAATTGGCACTATGTGGTACAAACCAATCCACTTCGTTTAAAGGTATAGAGGCTTTCTCCATTACCTGTTGCATGACTTTTGGCACCGTTGCAACTGCCCATTTGTATACCTCACGCCCATTTTGTACAATTTTATCCGTATCGGCTAACGTTTCCTCAAACATACGATGGGATAAATTCGCACAATATAAGTGCTTTCCGCTTTCTCCTTCTGATCCTAAATACGAAGCAAGAAAACTTGGCTGCTCCTCGTCCCATTCGACAAGAGCCGCTCCTGCACCATCTCCAAATAAAATGCATGTGGTTCTATCCTTATAATCTGTGACTTTCGATAATGTTTCTGCTCCAACAACCAAAATTTTCTTGTTTAAACCAGCAGTTATTAACCCATTAGCTACATGCAATCCATAAGTAAACCCTGCACAGGCTGCATTTAAGTCAATGGCTCCGGCATGTTTAATACCTAGCTTTGCCTGTACTAAGGAAGCCACACTTGGCGTTTTAAAATCAGGAGTTAAGGTACAAACAATAATCATATCCACATCTTCCATGGATTGATCATACCGTTCCATCAAGTTTCTAGCTGCCTTAAAACTGATATCACTGGTGAATTCCTCTTCAGCAGTAATTCTTCGCTCTTGAATGCCCGTACGTTGAACAATCCATTCATTATTGGTTTTCACTAATTGCTCTAAATCATCATTGGTCAACCTTTTTTCTGGTACGTATGAACCGATTGCGGTAATTCGAGCCTTAGATGTATTCATGCTAAAACCTCCTCGATTAAAGTAATCACTTCCTTTCTATTTTATCACTTGTTATTAGTACCAGCTACTAATTTGAATGATACGGGGCTATTATTTTGTTTCCTACCTGCAATACACGCCAAATAGGATTGGAATAGTTAGCCTCTGATAAATCTTAACATCTTTTCCATTCGTTGCTGCTTGCGTATCTTGTGATAATTTGAAAAGGGACAGCCTCCTTCTCGTACTCGTTCCAGCACGTTGCCAATCCTAAATAACGTCGGATCAAGATCTGCATTCACTTCGTGCCAATACAATGGTGTGGAGACGGTGGCTTCCTTGGTCATCCGCGGAGAATACGGCGCAATCAGTGTTTTATCCTTGCCATGCTGGACATAATCTATATATAAACAATTCTTTCGCTTCTTTTTTATTCTTTCGGTGGTAAAACTGTCGGGATATGCTTCTTCCATTGTTTTCGCAATCGACATCGTTAAGAGCCCCGCTTCATCGTATGTCATACTACCTTCTTCTATCGGAATATATACTTGTAAACCTTTATTCCCTGATGTTTTCACGAAGGAAACAAGCTCTAAGTCATCTAATAATGATTTTATGATGTTGGCAGCTTTTACTGCCATTTGAAAATGATTCCGACTGGGTGGGTCCAGATCAAAGGCTATTTCCACTGGACTCTCTTTGCCCACTTTTTGAAATGGGATATGATATTCGATTGCCCCATGATTGGCCAGCCATATCAACTCCTCTAAATGATGGCATACCATATCCGTACCATTAGCCGATAAATCATCTGGCGCATAATCAGGCGGGTTTTTTTGAAAAAAAGATTCCTGATCCACCCCATTGGGACATCGAATGATCGTTAGTGCCCGATCGCTCAGAAATGGTAGCAGCCAAGGGGAAACTTCTCTCAAATAGACCAGTAAATCTGTTTTTGTATAGTGATTAGGCCAGAGATTCTTTTCCACATTAGTGATGTCAATAGATGCAGGTAATTGAGCCATGTCCAATCGTAGCTTATTCAAGGTACAATCCTCGTTAGAAACGGAAGGATCGATTTGCTTAAAATGAGGCTCTCTTAACTCACCACCATATAAATCTAATGTATGAATATTGCCAGTAATCGCAGGCGGCAATTGGTATATCCCGTTTTCTAATTCTCCTTTTTCTTTAAAAAATGCTTGCACCATACGAATAGAATCTTCAGGGCCATATTTACATGTTCCAATATCGATGAATTGATCGTTATCACGTACCTTCACGGTAAAATAGTCATTACTGGGATTGTACGCTGTTACGATTCCTTGAATTTCTCTCCAGTTTTTAATTTTGAACCAATCATGATGGTCCTTCCCTCTTTGATACATGCTTTTTTTCCTCTTAGCTATCGTTCCCTCACTTTGTGAAGCAAAGACTACTTTTTGCACCTCTGTCACAGATGTAAAAGTCGCCACATAGCTTAAAAAAGTGTGATCGGGAATGAGCTGCAATAGCTGCTGAAGCATTTCTTTTCGCAGGGATAACGTATCTTGACGAACATCATCTCCATTTATTTCTAACAAATCAAATACCATAAATGTTGCTGGTCTTTGTTTTGCCTGTTTTACGATTCGATCCGTATTTCGCATCCTACCTCGAACTTGTATTTGAGCGAAATTAGCTTGATACGTATGGTTTAAGATAACTAGCTCACCATCTACTACCAACGGCAGTTTGTTGCTGACATAAGTGTGATTAGCCTTACACCAATCGATTATCTCCGGAAATTGTTTGGACATATCACGATCATTCTTGCTTACCAGCCTAATATTTTCATTTTCCCATATTAATTTACAGCGAAAACCATCATACTTGACTTCATACAGCCATTCATCACCTGTTGGTATATCGGTTCTTTCTATTGGTTTCATCCAGTCCATGTGTGATCACCTCTATTCAATAGAATGCCTCCTTTTGTTTGATTTACTACTATTGCATAAAAAAACATATAAAGCAGCAAAATAAGCTCTAAAAAGGAAGTGTACTGATGCATACGATGTGGAAAGGAACCATAAGCTTCGGCCTGGTCAATATCCCAGTAAAAATGCATGCCGCAACGGAAAATAAAGACATTAAACTCCGACAGCTGCATAAAAAATGCAAAACACCGATCAAATATGAAAAAACATGTCCTCATTGTGAAGAAGAAATTAAAAATGATGATATTGTAAAAGCCTACGAATACGCAAACAATAAGTTTGTGATTTTAGACGACGAAGAGTTAGAGGCGCTTAAACAGGAGCAAGCAGATAAAGCAGTAGAAATCATCGACTTTGTTCAATTACAAGATATTGATCCCATTTACTTTGAAAAAAGCTATTATTTATCTCCCAATGAAGGGGGAGCTAAGGCTTATGCCCTTTTGCGAGAAGCCTTAACAGATTCAGGAAAGATTGGCATTGCCAAAATGATGATTCGTTCCAAGGAACAGCTGGCCATTATCCGTGTATATAAAGACGCTATCGTCGTCGAAACCATTCATTATCCAGATGAAGTTCGTGCCATTTCCGACGTACCTAATCTGCCAGAGCAGGAGGATATAGGCAAAAAAGAATTAGACACCGCCACGTTGCTTATTGATCAATTAACCACCGAATTTGACCCAGAAAAATATCAGGATAATTACCGTACCGCACTTCTTGAATTGATTGAAGCGAAGAAAAATAAGGAAGAAGTGGAAATCGGAAGGGGAACGAAGCCAGCGCCAGATAATGTGGTCAACTTAATGGACGCACTGCAGGAATCATTGGATCGTGTAAAAAAGGACAAACCAAAGCCAAAGCAAGCAAAGAAAAAAACAACGACAAAAAAGAAGAAAGCTACTTCCTAAGTAAAATTGTTCAAAAAGACCAATTCATACAAGTTATCGAAAAAGCTTGTCAACTCAGATATGACTCGTTTATCACTTGGTGACTGGCTTTTTGAACAATCTTTTTCACGAAAAAATTATACCATATAAGCATTGATCATATAAAAAATCCTTCAACTTACCCGAATCTCCCATTTCATAACAATCAGATAAAAGGGTATGAAATTCTTTTTTCCTGTTTCAATCAGTAATTTGTTGGCACAAATGTTGCTAGTTCTTTTATTACCATCCTAGAATAATTGTGAACGCATAGCCCAAACATCATACGAAAGAGCCCTGCAGCATCCAACACTTCCATACGATTGAATAAAAAGGATAAAATTCTAAATACTTAACATACATTTATTAAATTATTTCCATTCATGAATTCGTTCATTATTCCTCATAATAAATGATAAGGGGGGTATCTATCATGGGTGAAGGCAGCCAATTCAAAAGCGGAGACAAAGCTCCTAATAATGGAGTCTATATGGAAGTTGGTGAGACAGGCAGTAGTGTGGAAGATCCGCTTCAAATCTCCATGAAAGCTGGAGATACATTTCCAGAAACCAAAAACAAGGATCGCGTTTGGAAAAACAAACGCAGACAATCACGACAAAGTCCACAAAACAGTCGGCATACGTCTTAATGCAGCGAGGATGGGGGCTTCTTTTGCCCCCATTACCTTATGTTAGCATGGACGAAAAAGGTGCTTTGGCAAGGTAGATATAGTCAGGTTCTCCCTTTTCTTGAGGTACGGGAATTTCTTGTACTTCTGCGAAATATTTTTTGAGTTTATGAACAAAATCTTTCGACGAATGAGCGCTCCAAAAAGCTAATACGCCATTAACAGATAATAATTCGACCAATGAGCGAAGGGTATTCGCTTGGTATAAGTCCGCATTGGAGTTCGTTACTGTCCAGTCAGGTCCATTATCGATATCTAAGCAAATCACATCAAATCTATCTGTCGCTGTATTCATCCAGTCCAGCAAATCAGCTTGAATCAAATTCGTTCTCGCATCCGTTAAAGCATGGTTTGAAATGGTAGCAAGATGCGTACGGTTCCATTGAATAATAGCTTCTTCTATCTCAATCACGGTTACTCGAGCAACTTGTTTATGTCGCAATGCCTCGGCTAAAGAAAATCCAACTCCAAGGCCACCAATAAGTACATGTCGAGGGGCTTTTGTATTTTTTAATGCGGCACTTACTAAAAGCCTTTCCGATTCCCCATTATAGGTTGCCATTAAAAACGTCCCATTGCTTATGATTTCATAGTGACTGTCACGTTTTTGCAACTGTATATCCCCTCTGGGCGTCCGCACACGTTCTATAATATCAGGTGTTTGATCATACATTCTACACACATCCTTTATCACCACAATATGATTTTACCATTGGATAAAACACTTATTTAAGAAAGAGCAACAGCGATTACGCCAATCACCATGATCGCTGCAGCAATCATCCTTCTTCTTCCAAAATTCTCTTTAAAGAAAACTACTCCTAGTACCGCACCGATAAATATGCTTAATTCTCTTACCGGCGAAACATAACTCACTGGAGTCGTCACCATAGCTATTAGTATTAATATGTAAGCCAATGGATTTAAAATGCCTACACCAATTGTTTCCAACTTAAGGTATTTCCAATCTTGACGGATTTTCTGCCAATGCTTGTTAGCAAATGGAATCAGTAAAACCACCTGTCCCACAATACTGCCATAGCTTAGTAAGATAGGATGAATGACCGTCACGCTGACAATATACTTATCCAACAGCGAATAACTCGCAATCATACAACCGATCAACAGACCGTATAAAATCGCTGGCAGTACCGTTTTTTCTCGTAAAATTCGTAACCCGCCAGTGAATATAAACACACTGAACACAATGCAAAAAATCCCTAGTTTCCCAAGCCAATTCAGCTCTTCGTCTAATAGAAAAAATGCCGTAATGGCAATGATCATTGGACCAATTCCACGAGCGATCGGATAGACTAATGAAAAATCACCTATTCGATAACCCTTTTGTAAAGTTATAGCATACAGCAAATGTAAGCAAGCACTAGCCAGAATAAGCCCTAGCTCCAACCAGCCAAATTTGATATCGACCACTACTATAACTATGATGACTAAGGGGCTGTAGATCACTGCACTTACTAACATATATAACCATACAAAAGAAGTGCCCCCGGATGATCTTTTCGCTAAAAAGTTCCATGTTGCATGGATAGTAGCAGAGATCACGACAAGGGTTAATGCCCAAATCGACATCTGATTGCCCCTCCTTTATCCCATAAACTGTCTTTTCTAGATTTAATTAGATGGTTGGTTCTGTATCCATCGCAGCCATTTTACTAACCATACCTATTCGTTCAATCCCGTCCACTCCATACTTTTGGTATATAATATTTTTTGAATGTCTTCATTATACGAAACGGGGGCAGTCAGTTCTACCTTATTATCTTTGAAAAATTTACCGCTAACACCTTTTATATCGTTAGAGGCAGCCAAATAAACAGACGTATCCGCACCTTGTTCCGGTGATTTTGAAAACAATTTCATTATCGGTCTCAGCATTTTTGGTGCCATTCGCGTGGCTTGAGGTGTGTAAATAAAGCCTGGATGTAACGCATTTATGGTAACACCACTGTTTTCTAATGCTTTACTCATGTAATAGGTCATCATAAGCACAGCCGTTTTTGCCGTTTTATACGCCTGCATTCCCGAATAGTTGGAAACTGTTTGGGGGACAGCATCTTTTGGTTGAAAATGTTTGTCTTGTACAATGGAGGCTACATTAACAATCCTGGCTGGCTCGGAAGCCTTTAATTTATTTAGCAACAATTGTGTCAATAAAAAAGGTGCCAAATAATTAACCGCAAACGTCATCTCAAATCCATCACTATTGACCTGATATTGCCCAAATACTCCACCGGCATTGTTGATGAGCACGTCTAATGAAGGATACCCTTCCTCCACTTCTGCAGCTAGCTTTCTAATATCATGCTGGGAAGACAAATCAGCAACTAACAAATCAATGTTTTGGTTACCTGTAGTATCCATGATATGCTGGCGCGCCTCTGCTCCCTTTTGCACATTTCTGCAGACCATGATGATGAGATGACCTTGTTTAGCTAAATGATTAGCCGTTGCGAATCCAATTCCTGAATTAGCGCCTGTGATCAACATCGTTTTTGTATCCATTTAATACTCACCTTCTTATTTTCGATCGATTAAGTAAAGTGGGCCCTTTTCAAAACCATAATGAATACTTCCATCTATATCTTATCGAGACAATACCTTCTGTGCAAGTCAGGTGTTCTGCACAATCTATATAACCATACATTTCCCACTCGAAATGCACTTCCTATAAGAAAAACGTCTTCAGCTGGAACATTGGCAAATGAATGATGTTAATTCTGCATGCTTTGATATAATCTAGCCAGCGAAGGGAAACCATATATATATATCTTCTACTAAATCCCTTTCCGTCACATATACTGCTTATTCTGGATAAACAGCTTGTCTTTTGCCGCCTAGGAACAGAACCCTTGTCTTTCCTGCCACGACGGTTGCCATACTAGGTAATACGGTTCCTACCAATACAATACACACGGAAAATAATAAAATCAGCCAATTACCTTTTTGAATAAAAGCAGCAATTCCAAGTCCACCCAAGGCACCTCCAAAAAGATACATAAAGGTAACCAGGAGAATAATTTTAAACGAAACTGGCATGATCTATATATGACCTTTCGTTAAACGATGTAGGTTGACCAATTGATCCATCTTTTTTCTAAACATGCGATTTAGAGAAGACAGTAGAAAAATAATGAATGCCATAATAAAGGCGACAATGATTACATTCATGTATTTCGGAATACCTATCTCAAAATAATTGGCAAGCGGACTTAAAGTACTGGCCATAATAGATGCTACAATCGTCCATAAAAACGGAGAAGATCCCACTTTATTCTTTACTGCTGGTGCTGTTAATTCTTTTACGATTTCTGGATTTTCGAGTTTGTAGACATGGTTAGGGAGCAGCCAGTAAAGAAAAGGACATAACATCTTCCAAAGGGACCCTCCTCCCATATCCAGGATATATTGCTCTTCTTTTATCGCAAGGACTCGATACCTTACATTTTTCGCCACGAGCCGTACGGTGCATTTCATTCCTTACTCCCCATTTCTTCTGTTGCTATATCGATTAAAAAGAAAAAACATACATCCGCTTAACAGTCTCAATAAACTGTAAGTGACGTATGCTTTTTCTATCTATTTCACATTTTTATATAATCAGCTTCTAGCATCATCATTTTAATCATGCTTTTTCTCAGACTGATCAAGGGTTATCGAGCTTGATGATTTCACCTTCTTCTGGCGGTATAAATCATGGCTAGAAGCCCGCATAAATGACCATGCAAGTAAAACAATGATAAAGATTACTGGAAATCCTGCGACAATACTGGCGGTTTGTAATGCCTCCAGCCCTCCAATAAACATCAGAGCCATCGGTAGAATCATTAATACAAATGCCCAAAAGATTCGATGCCAACGCATTGGTTCCCCAGCAACAATTCGCCTTTGCGCAACGGAAGCTAAAATATAAGATGCCGAATCAAATGTTGTTGCTAAGAAAATAATCGCCAAGACGGTGAATACCGGAATAATCAACCATGAAATAGGTAATTGATCCAAAATCGCAATAATCGCTGCCGGCGCACCGTAATTATCCATAAAGCCAATCACATCAAACGAACCTGACAATTGTAGATAAAGCCCAAAATTTCCTAAAATCCCAAAGAATAACACACTACCTAGCGTACCGTATACTAACGTTCCCAGTATCATTTCTTTAATGGTACGTCCTCTAGATATTCTTGCCACAAACAATCCTACGAACGGGGCGTATACTACCCACCATGCCCAATAAAAAATCGTCCATGTCTCAGGAAAACCAGTTCCTTCTGTTCCTGGGATATTCGCAAGTGGTTCCAACCAAGTAGCCATATTGAAAAAGTTATTGGCAATCATACCAAGGCTTGTGAATGTCATTTCACTAATAAATAGGGTTGGACCAAAAATAAAAACAAAGATTAAGATAAAAAATACCAGCCAAATATTTAAATCACTTAGCACTTTGATTCCTTTATTGATCCCCGAATAAGAGCTAAACGCAAAGATAGCCGTACAAATTAACATAATGACTGCTTGCATGCCTAACGTAACAGGAATATTGGTAACATGATTAATCCCTTCCGCAATCATTGGTGTACCAAGTGCTAAAGTAGTACCGGCACCGCCAAGGAGACCAAAGATGAATAATACATCGACAAGTACTCCTAAAGGTCCATCGGCGTATTTTCCAATAACGGGTCTTGTCGCTTCACTAATTTTTAGCACAGGCTTTTTACGGACATAATAGAAATATCCAATAGGCAATGCTGGTAATGTATAAAAAGACCAAGCAATCGGTCCCCAATGAAAGATCCCGTAACTTGCTGCCCAATTAATTGCCTCTTCTGATTCTGGGTTGATTCCAAATGGAGGACCTTGGTAATAATAAGCCCATTCAATCAAACCCCAATATAAAATACTGGAACCGATCCCGGCTGAGAAAAGCATGGCAGCCCATGAGAAGGTTTTGAATTCTTTTTTTGTTTCTCTACCCCCTAGCTTAATTTTACCGCTTTTACTGAAAGCAACATAAAGCAGGAAGGTCAATATACCAAGTCCTAATATTAAATAGAGAATACCAAAATTCCCTGTTACAAATTCGTTGGCTTGACTGATAACTTCAGCTCCAGCTTCTGGAAATAGAATTAACGGAATAACAACACTAAGCAAAATAACTAATGAAAAAATAAAAGTTGGCCAATCGATTAACCGTTTGTTCATAAATTCCTCTCCTGTTCGTTTGATAGTCTTCCATTATGTACAGCTTGTTCAACATCACGGAAGAAAACAGATGATTATGCAAGCGTTTTTCACTTGCTTCCCTTATCGTCTGTAAACTCTATAGCTTTTATTCTGAGAACACTTTCATCCGTGTTTGTTGAAGGATGGTCTTCATTTATTCTTTCATTCGATGACAATACCATGCATTTGGTCTGGCTGCAGGGATCAGACCTTGTTACGAAAAAGATATCATTTCTTATGTTATACGTTAACTTGTTAATCGTCAAGTTTATTGGTTAATTTTTACTTTTATGGTTAAAACGTTATTTTATCGTGTTGACAATACGAAAAACCAGGCAACCCCCCGCCCGGTCCTTTATTACTATATAAGTTGAACGTATAAATGTAAAAAAAAAACCGAGTGACAGGCAAGTCTTTGCTCGCATTATTTCCAGATAATACCTTGTTTGACCCATTCGTGTGAATGACCATTCACACGCCTTTCAGCTCCTCTGAAAGGTAGCGGTATGAGAGATAACCAGAAAATAAATGCATTTATTCCTTGGTTATCTCCTCAAAGCGCGTAAATGGATCAAGAGCACCTATCCGATCCATGAGATACGATTGCATTTCACTTATATCATCAAAAGAACCGGCTGACTACGATAAGGAGGGACTATGTTAATTAAGTAGACTACTTTACGGAGTGATGAGTTTGATCGTTTTATCTGTGGATATGGTTTAGAGGCATTGTTATACACATATAATCTCTGAAAATAACGACTCGGCAACTTCCCCGCATCCGGCTTAACAAAAATCCGGTTTGTTCAAGACCAACATGGTGCTACACGAAAAAAGCCCCCCATTGTTTGGAGGCTTCTTCTCTGCTATCATTATTTTTGCATATTGAAATGATCAATGGTGTAACTATTGCCCTTGCATCTCTTCAAATTTATAAGATATACATGATAGCGCATATAACGACGCTGTTTCCGTACGCAAGATTCTTGGACCTAAGCGGACAGCAGAAAAACCAGACTGCTTTAATGCTTCTGCTTCTGCTTGACTGAAACCACCTTCTGGACCAATGCAAAGCAAAACGTTTTCCGCTTGTTTCAGCTTGGAGAGGTAATAATCAAATGTTTGTGAGTTAGAGGTACGCGTCTCTTCCTCATAAGCAAAAAGGCAGCAATCATACATGGAACGTCGATCAATTAATTGCTGAACAGATATCACCTCATCAACCGAGGGAATCACATTGCGGTGGGATTGCTCACTGGCTTCCTTCACAATTTTCCGCCATCTGTCTAGCTTTTTTACTACTTTTTTTTGATCCCATTTAGCTACGGAACGATCCGCTTGAAAAGGAATAAAGGAGGATGCACCTAGTTCGGTACCTTTTTGTAGAATGGTCTCCCACTTATCTCCCTTTGGTATTCCTTGAGCGATCGTCACAGATACGGGCAGTTCAACTGTCTCATTTAACCATTCTTTTACCCGCGCCTCAATAGTTTCATCTGTAATGGACATCACTTCACAAACGGCCGCTTGTCCATTGTTTTGGCTGGCAATAAATGATTCGCCTGGCTTCATACGCATCACATGCACGATATGATGAAAGTCTTCCCCATCAACGATAAGCGTTTGCTCTTGCCAATTATTCGCCTCAATAAAATAACGCTGCAACCTATACCCTACTTTCTTCAGGCTTTTGAGCGATTATGGAAATCCAATCTTCCATCTGGTTTACTTCTAAAATGATAAACCCTGCGTTTTCTAAGCCTTCTTTAACCGCCTGTTTTTTCTTCTGGATAATACCGGAAGTAATAAATAATCCGCCTGGTTTAAGCGTATTTATCGCATTTGTTTCAAAACGTAAGATGATCTCTGCCAGAATATTAGCGACAATCACATCTGCCTTTACCTGAACATGCTCTAATAAGTTATTCTGCTTAACCGTTACATTGTCCTGAACCTTGTTAACCTTTACGTTCAACCTTGTACTTTGAACAGCAACATCGTCCAAATCATAGGCATAAACATGGTTAGCACCTAACTGTACCGCAGCAATACTCAACACCCCTGAACCACAGCCTACATCGATGACGGTATCATCCTTTTCAACAAAACGCTCTAATGCCTGAACACTTAAAACCGTGGTCGGATGCGTCCCCGTACCAAAGGCCATACCAGGATCGAGTTCGATAATAAGCTCATCTGATGAAACAGGCTGATAATCTTCCCACGTTGGGGTGATGGTAAATCGCTCGGATATCTTGGCGGGTTTGTAGTATTTCTTCCACGCTGTTGCCCAATCCTCTTCATTAACTTCACTCATCGTGATTTTGTTTAGACCGATATCAATATCATAAAGCAGCAAATTGTTAATGGCTTGTTTAATCTCTGAAACGGTTTCCCCCAAAAAGCTGTTCACTGGTAAATACGCTTTTAGACGAACCCCTTCTTCTGGATAATCATCTGGGTTAAGATCATATATTTCACCATATTGACCTTCCCAGTCTCTCTCCAAATCTTGACGATCCTCAATCACCAATCCGCTAGCTCCTGCCTCATGAATAATATTAGATATCGGCTCAATCGCTTCATTTGTCGTATAGATACACAGCTCTGTCCACTTCAAGCAGATCAACTCACTTTACTTTTTATTTGCTACAGAACCGTCCAAAAGGTACAGCATAAAAGTCATGCTGCCCTTCTGATCGGATGAAGCTGGATCCTTTATTCTCCTTTAAATGCGCGTTTTACTCGCTGAAAAAAGCTATCTTCATGTTCATCAGTTGGCTGATTCCCACTAATTTCATTGAATTCTCGTAATAATTCTTTTTGCCGGTCACTTAAACTAGACGGAGTAATTACTCGTATTTGAACATGCTGATCACCATGACCATATCCTCGTACATTCGGAACCCCTTTTCCTTTTAATCGGAACGTTTTCCCTGTTTGTGTACCAGCTGGTATTTTTAATTTTACCTTGCCATGGACAGTCGGTACCTCAATCTCATCTCCAAGAGCTGCCTGTGCAAATGTAATCGGCATTTCACAGTAGATATTATCTCCCTCTCTTTGATAAAATTCATGTGGTTTCACTTGAATAACAACATATAAGTCACCTGCTGGACCACCGTTAATACCAGGTTCTCCTTGACCACCCACTCTGATTTGCTGACCATCATCAATACCTGCTGGGATGCTAATGTGGATTTTTTTGGATTTCTTCACTTTACCAGAACCATGGCATGTCGTACATTTGTCTTTAATGATTTTACCGGTACCTTGACAATAGTGGCATACACGACGGTTAACTACCCTGCCAAACGGCGTGTTCTGCTCTACATTTAACTGACCACTTCCATTACAATGACTACAGGTTTCTGGATGTGTACCAGGTTTGGCACCTGTTCCTTGACAGGTTTCACATTCTTCTTCTTTCGGAATATGAATATCGGTTTCTTTACCAAAAATAACGTCTTCAAACTCTAAGGTCATCGCATATTGTAAATCGTTACCCTGTTGTGGTGCGTTGGGATCGCGACGACGACCTCCACCGAAGAACATATCAAAAATATCTCCGAAGCCACCAAAATCTTCTCCACCGCCAAATCCGCCTTGGCTTTGTGGACCGGCATGACCGAACTGATCATATTGTGCCCGACTCTGATCATCACTTAATGCTTCATAAGCCTCTTTAGCCTCTTTAAACTTAGCGTCAGCACCTTCTTCCTTGTTCACATCTGGGTGATACTTCCTGGCAAGTTTTCGATAAGCCTTTTTTATTTCATCTTTTGAGGCATCTTTTGATACCCCTAATACCTCGTAGTAATCTCGTTTACTCACTGACAAATCACACTCCCGCTCATTGGTTGCATAAATCTTATCATAACATTGAATAATCATGATAAGCAACACTATTTGCTTTATTATCGCTAATATGGAAAAAGTCAAAGCCATTTACTGACTTTGACTTTTTCCTTTCTGTCTCAAATGGTGCTTACTTTTTATCCTCGTCATCAACTTCTTCATAGTCAGCGTCTACTACATCATCATTTGCCTGCTGATCTTGTCCTTCACCAGCACCACCTGCTTGTTGCTGCTGTTGCGCTGCTTGCTCATACAATTTTGTTGTTAAGGTTTGTACTTCTTGTTCTAAGGCTTCTTTCTTGGCTTTAATATCCTCTGTATCTTCACCTTCTAACGCCTGTTTTAATTCATCCTTGGCTGCTTCAGCTTTTTGTTTTTCATCATCGGAAACGTTGTCGCCCAAGTCTTTTAACGTCTTATCTGTTTGGAAAACCAATTGATCCGCTTCGTTACGAAGATCGATTTCCTCGCGGCGTTGCTTATCTGCCTCGGCATTCTCTTCGGCGTCTTTTACCATTTGTTCTACTTCTTCATCAGAAAGACCAGAAGAAGATTTAATCGTAATAGACTGTTCTTTGTTGGTACCTAAATCTTTGGCACGGACACTTACAATACCATTGGCATCAATATCAAAGGAAACTTCAATTTGTGGTACCCCTCTTGGTGCTGATGGGATATCTGCTAATTGAAAACGTCCTAATGTCTTGTTGTCAGCTGCCATTTCACGTTCCCCTTGCAACACGTGAATGTCTACTGCCGTTTGATTATCCGCTGCAGTGGAGAACACTTGGGAATGGCTCGTTGGGATCGTGGTATTACGTTCAATTAATTTCGTTGTAACACCGCCCATTGTTTCAATACCTAAAGAAAGTGGTGTGACATCTAATAAGAGTACGTCTTTTACATCACCTTGTAATACCCCGCCTTGAATGGCTGCACCTAGCGCAACCACTTCATCTGGGTTTACTCCTTTTGATGGCTCTTTGCCGATTTCTTTTTGAATCATTTCTTGTACGGCCGGGATACGAGTAGAACCACCCACAAGGATAACTTTATCAATTTGACTTGGAGAAAGATCCGCATCTTTTAATGCCTGGCGTGTTGGCCCCATCGTTTTTTCTACTAATCCAGCAGAAAGTTCATCAAATTTAGCACGTGTTACCGTCATTTCTAAGTGTAATGGACCCGCGTCTCCAGCAGTGATAAATGGCAAGGAGATTTGTGTCTGGGTCACACCTGATAAATCTTTTTTCGCTTTTTCTGCGGCATCTTTTAGACGTTGTACCGCCATCTTATCTTGGCTTAGATCAATACCGTTTTCTTTCTTAAACTCGGCAACCATATGATCGATGAGCACTTGGTCAAAATCATCCCCGCCTAAACGGTTATTCCCTGCAGAAGCAATTACTTCAAATGCTCCGTCACCGATATCTAAGATAGAAACATCAAAGGTACCGCCACCAAGGTCATATACTAAAATGGTTTGATCTTCTTCTGCTTTATCAATACCATATGCCAAGGACGCTGCCGTTGGTTCATTAATAATACGCTCTACTTCCAGACCAGCAATTTTACCGGCATCTTTTGTTGCTTGACGCTCCGCATCGTTAAAATAAGCTGGTACCGTAATAACGGCTTTTTCTACCGTATCGCCTAAATAGTCTTCAGCGTATGATTTTAAGTGCTGCAAGATGATCGCAGAAACTTCTTGAGGTGTATATTCTTTTCCTTCAATTTCCACTTTATAATCTGTACCCATATGGCGTTTGATCGATTGAATGGTATTTGGGTTGGTAATCGCTTGACGCTTGGCTACTTCCCCAATTTGGCGTTCACCGTTTTTAAACGATACGACAGAAGGTGTGGTACGGTTTCCTTCTGGATTAGGGATAACCTTTGATTCGCCACCTTCCATTACTGCTACACATGAGTTTGTTGTACCTAAGTCAATTCCTATAATTTTTGCCACTTTCAAAATCCTCCTTCACAAATGTATGTAAGGTCTATTTATTGGTTTACTTTTACCATAGCCGGTCGAATGACGCGGTCTTTTAATAAATAGCCTTTTTGCATAGTTTCGACAATTTGATTTGATTCGTACCCTTCTTCATCAACTTGCATCACAGCTTGATGAAGGGTTGGATCGAATTCACCACTAGTGTCTATTTCTGTAACCTCTTCATTATCAAGTACGGTCTTTAATTGACGATAAACCATCTCGATTCCTTCTACCACACTTTTGGCTTGTGGGTCATCCACATCAACCTGAAGTGCTCGTTCAAAGTTATCTAATACGGGTAAAAGATCCGTCACAATCGCCTGTGATTTATACTTTAAATCAGCTTGTTTTTCTTTCTGTGTTCGTTTCCTGAAATTATCATATTCAGCTTGAACACGCAACAAACGATTTTGTAGATCTTCTTTCTCTTCTTGCAATTGCTCGTAAGCTGCTTCACTGACTACTTCTTGTGTCTCTTCTGTATCCGTGATTATTTCTTGTTCTGGTTCTTCTACGCTTTCCTCTTGTTGAGTTTCTTCTTTTTGTTTTACATCTTTCTCTTCCACACAAATCACCTCCTAATCCTACTAAAAACCATTTAATGATATTTGCTATCTTTGTAATAAAACCATTGTATAGCTAAACACATTTTTAAGAATTACGCAACTATTATTCACGCACGATAAAAGAGTACGGGAAGACCATACCCTTTTATCATTACTTCACCTGCTATAAAACGCAGACCGTTTATCCGCTTGGCTACGTCTAAAACGAAGGGATAACGACCTACTGCGCTATTGATTTCAGTACCATGAGTTAAATGTTTTACTCAACTGTCCTGACAATACATTTAATACAGATACAACTTTAGAATATTCCATCCTTGTAGGTCCTAACAGAGCAATTGTTCCTAACTGCTTACCACCTAAAGAATAGGTGGCGGTTATTAAGCTGCAATCCTGCATAGCCGCCATTTCATTTTCTTGACCTATGGAAACCTTAATTCCTTTACTAGAAGATTGTAATAACTTGGCAATTTCCTCTTCCTTTTCCATAATCGAGAACAGGGATTGAATCTTATCGATATCATGAAACTCCGGTTGTAACATCATGTTTGTCTTTCCATCCATATAGAGTTTCGCCGGCTGTTTTTCCAGCAAGGCTTCCTTTAGGTAATTGTAGGTTACATCCAGATTAGATGTATGTTGCTGTAATAACAAGGCTACCTCACCATATAGCTTTTGTTCTAACTGTATAATCGGTATACCTGTTAACCGATCATTCAAAATATTGACCAGTTTTTCCAGGTCCGATGTTTTCAGCATTTGTGGCACATTAAAATAACGATGCTCCACATGCCCTGTGTTGGTAACCAAAATCGCTACCGCAGAATGATCGGACAGGCTGACAATCTGAATCTGCTTTAATGTCGCTTCAAACACTTGTGGACCTAAAACAATTGACGTGTAGCTTGTTATATCAGAAAGAACCTTAGCAGATTGCTGAACTACCTTTTCAAATTCAACCATACCACGAGTAAAAGCGTGCTGAATAACTCCCATCTCTTGACTAGATAGCCGAAATGGCATCATTAAATGATCGACATAAAAACGATAGCCCTGTTCTGAAGGAACCCTCCCGGAAGACGTATGTGTCTTCTCAATAAAACCTAACTCCTCTAGATCCGCCATCTCATTACGAATCGTCGCCGGGCTTGAAGATATGTTCTCCTTCTTGGCTATGGCTCGCGATCCGATGGGCTGTGCGGTCTGGATGAACTCATCAATAATGACTTGTAATACTTGAATTTGCCTTTCTGAAAGCATCGATGATCACCTCTGTTAGCACTCTTTGTACTTGAGTGCTAAATCTACTTTATAAATTATCAAATCCAGCGATGATTGTCAAATAGGATACATTCAAATGGTGAATTTTTTTCTAAAGACGTACTTTTGCGTCATCGTCTATTAAAAAGGCTTGGAAAACCTCATTACCAAAAGGTTTGCCTGCTTCCGTTAATCTAACTGTCTGTTTGTCCATCGTTAGCCATTCTCGCTGAATGAGCTGATCGAGTTCTTTTTCGTAAACGTGTTCTATCGATATACCATACTTTTGCTCAAAGGCTTGACGTCTTACTCCCTCTGTTTTACGCAATCCGAGGAACATTTCTTCTTCGATTTGTTCTTTGCGGCTGATCCTCTCAATATGAAGAATCGGTTTGCCGCTTTGATTAGCTTCGTATACATACTTCGGAAATGGCCGAATGTTAATAATTCGCTCTCCGGGTAAATAACCATGGGAACCAGCGCCAAAACCATAATAGTGTTGATTATTCCAATAAGTGAGATTATGTTGACTTTCATAACCTGGCTTGGCAAAATTACTAATTTCATATTGTACAATCCCATTATTACGCATCTTTTCTCGTAAAAGGGCGTACATGTCTGCTTCGATTTCTTCCGGCGGCTTCGTAAGCTTCCCTTGCATATATCGTTGATAGAAAATCGTTTTTGGTTCAATTTGCAAGGAATAGGCCGAATAATGCGGTAATTGAAACTGTAAAGCCTCTTCCAGTGATCGCTCAAAATGGTTGATGGACTGATTAGGCAAGCTGTACATCAGATCAATACTAATATTAGAGATGCCTGTTCTGATTAGGTCATTTACATTCTGGTAGACATCCTTTGTTCGATGCAATCTACCCAATTGTGCTAACATATCGTTGTCAAAGTCTTGTACTCCCATGGAGATTCGATTGACACCATGATTTTTTAATATGTTGATTTTTTCCAAAGTCAAATCACCTGGATTCGCTTCAAACGTATATTCTTCAACGGCATTAATGTCAAAGTAATACTCGATGATTTGAACTAATTTGGTTAATTGCTGATTATTTAAAGCAGTGGGTGTACCTCCACCGACAAAAATGGTTTTCATTTGCTGCTTCGGAGTCTGGATATAGGCCTTTATCTCATTATTTAAGGCCACCAAATAGTCATCAGCCATTTTTTCTTCGTAAAAGAATTTGGTGAAGTCACAATAATGACAGATTTTCTCACAGAACGGGATGTGTATATAGACGGAAGAAACCATGCTTGTCCTCCTTAAATATGGAATCAGTGATATGTTACATGCATGCTCATTATCTCATTTGCCAAACAACACCTGCTACAACATTATAACACGCACGGCACATGAAAAACCCCTGCCATTGGACAAGGGAAACAATCAAATAACACTATATTATTCTATAATATTTACTTGGATTTGTCGATGATAACAGGCTACAAAGCGCTTGTTTTATCATTAATGTAGGGTTAATTGGGAGCATCGGACTGTTGTACTGCTTTTTTTAATTCAGACATACGAAAATGCTGACCAGGACAATCGATACGTATCAAATCTTCATGAGCGACGATATCTTTAACAGAAAGATTAGTTAACTGGCTGATTAACCATCTATTTAATGCAGCACCGGCCATTAGTTGTGCGTCAGTCATCGTTTGTTTACTAAAATCGCCTTGATAGCCGATTCCTAATGTTGTCTCATTATACTCCTGGCAATGAGCGCCGATATGCCAGCCGCGTCCTTGATAGATCGTACCATCAAATGCTATCCACCAATTATATCCAATCCCGTACTCCCCCTTCCCGTTGACATGATACTTATGCACATCATAAATATCCCAAGTCGGATGTCCTGTATGATGCTGGACAAGCTTCTTGATCTTTCTTGGCTTCAAACGGAAAAGAGTTCCTGTAAAAGATAGTTCAGGGTCCACGATGGCTGGTTTTATAATCATTAACATCCCCTCCCTATTTTCCATGTATATAAAAAAGCAGCTAATCCGCTTGGACTAGCTACCCATTTCCCTACTGAATTGATGATGAAGACTATCAAACAAGTGAGAAAGTCTGGTTGTGTCTCAACAAAACGTAGATGCTGTCGTTATAAAAACCAGCTGTTGAAGGAAAAAACATTAAGGTGAGACTATATTTTTCAATCATCATCCATCTCAAGAACCGCCATAAATGCTTCCTGGGGAACTTCAACCGATCCCACCATTTTCATTCGTTTCTTTCCTTCTTTTTGTTTTTCAAGCAGTTTTCGTTTCCGGGATATGTCCCCACCGTAACACTTGCTCAATACGTTCTTGCGCATCGCTTTGATATTGGTTCGAGCGATGATCTTATTTCCAATAGCTGCCTGAATAGGTACCTCAAACTGTTGCCTTGGTATCAGCTTCTTTAGTTTATCAGCGATCGTTTTGCCGCGATCAAAGGCAAAATCACGGTGCACAATAAATGATAAAGCATCAATCGTATCCCCATTTAATAAAATATCCATTTTCACAAGATCAGAGGTCTGATAACCAATTAAATCATAATCAAGGGAGGCATATCCTTTTGTTTGTGATTTCAGTTGATCAAAGAAATCATAAACAATTTCAGACAATGGAATTTCATAGACAACATTTACACGATTATCATCCAGATATTGCATGTCCATAAAATTACCACGTTTTTTCTGGCAAATTTCCATGACTGGTCCGACAAAATCATTAGGAACCATGATCGTCGCCTTCACGAAAGGTTCTTGTACTTCTTGAACCGACTGATTATCCGGCATAAACGATGGGTTGTCAATCTCTAATTCTTCCCCATCTGTTTTAATCACCTGATAAATCACACTTGGCGCCGTTGTGATCAGATCAATATTAAACTCTCGTTCGATTCGTTCTTGAATGATCTCCATATGTAATAACCCAAGAAAACCACAACGGAAACCGAAACCTAAAGCTTGTGAAGTTTCCGCTTCATATTGCAGGGAAGAATCATTTAGTTCCAAACGTTCTAATGCCTCACGCAGATCATTATATCGATCGGCATCTACTGGATAGAGTCCGCAAAATACCATTGGATTTAAACGACGATAGCCCGGTAAAGGCTCATCAGCAGGACGATTGGCTAAGGTGATGGTATCCCCGACACGGCTGTCGCCTACGTTTTTTATAGAAGCAGTTAAATAACCTACATCCCCCACGCAAAGTTCCTCTTGCTGAACTGGCTTTGGGTTAAAAACCCCAACCTCATTTACTTCAAATTCTTTGCCGGTTGCCATCATTTTTATCTTATCTCCGACTTTAACAGATCCTTCTTTCACACAAATATACGCTATAACACCGCGGTAAGGATCATATAATGAATCAAATATTAATGCCTTTAACGGGGCATCTTGATCTCCAGATGGAGCAGGAATCTTTTCTACGATTTGTGTTAAGATCTCTTCAATCCCAATACCGGATTTGGCACTGGCAAGAATAGCTTCATCACCATCAATTCCAATAATATCTGTTATTTCCTGCTTCACCCTTTCCGGATCTGCACTTGGTAAGTCCACTTTGTTAATCACCGGAATGATTTCTAAGTCATTATCCAAAGCCAGATACACATTGGCCAGTGTTTGTGCCTCAATGCCTTGTGCCGCATCGACAACAAGGATAGCCCCTTCACATGCCGCTAGGCTGCGTGATACTTCATAGGTGAAGTCTACATGCCCCGGGGTGTCAATTAAATGAAATAAATAGTCATCGCCAGCTTCTGGTGAATATTTTAACTGCACGGCATTTAATTTTATAGTAATCCCACGCTCACGTTCTAAATCCATGGCGTCTAGAAACTGTTCCTTCATCTCACGCGTCGTAAGTGCCTTGGTCTTCTCCAGAATTCGATCTGCCAGGGTGGATTTCCCGTGATCAATGTGTGCAATAATGGAAAAGTTACGGACTTTACTTTGATCTCTCATGTTCGTCAATGTCATTCAACTCCTATATTCGTCCACAATCCTAGCATTGATTATAGCAGTCCATTCCCTGATATTCAATAGATATATCCAAGACATAGCTGGCTTCTTGACAGATTTAAAAGAGAGCATCCACAATTGCATAAGTTGCTCCCATCAATTGATCAGAGATATGACGTACAATCGCCGCCCCGCTCTCAGCCGTTTGATGCAAAACAGTGGATTCTATTTCATCTGCTGCCGGTGATTCTTCTATTTCTAATTCTTCGATAACCGTCTCGCGGTTCACCACGTCGTCGGTTTCCGTTACCTCCTCTGTCGTATCTGCTGGTGCGGTATGTGCTGGTGATGAATGGGTAGTGCCTAAATACAAACCAAAGGAAAATACAAGACAAGTGAGTAACATACAAAGAAAAAATTTCATGCTATTCCTCCTCATTAGGATTGGATACCTTTTCTGCTTCCCAATAAAATTCACTAAAAATTTCTGCAAATGCCTCGGATGTATTAAAAAGCTCTTCCATGGTATTGTCCACACCACCAAACTCCAGCGTTAGGGCATTATCCGACAGATCCTGGTTATATACCCCATTTCGCCCTTCTCCGCCATACTTTTCAATTCCCCTGCTGAGCCCAGGATAGTGTTTTTCCAATAAGTCTTGTAGTTGTTTAGCCAGTTCAAAATTACGTTCAAAATTAGGGTTATCTCCACCGATTACAATCATCAGCCTTGCGTAAGAATCCCCATCAATCTCTGCCGTTGTGACTTCTTTTCGCTGACTGTCACGGTGTATATCAAACACATACTTCAAGTCTCGATTATCGGTTAATGCAGCCTCCACTACCTCTTTAGAGGCACGGTAAGAGTCCGTTGAATAGTTCCACCCTTTTTCATTTAGCAAAGAACCGATGTCCGTTTGTTCAAAAGCCGCTCCAATACCTTGATTTCCTAAATCTTTGGCTAGTTGTTCACTTATTTTCATCACGTTCACTTCATGATGGAAGGCATCGTTCGGTTCATTGGTGTCTGGCAAGTAAGGCAGAAAGGATTCACGATTATGTGTATTATATAGATATACCACATCCTTATCGACTTGTTGCTGCTCTTGCTTATCGCCTTGCTTTTCTTCTGGAGTTGTGGCATTACGTTCTTCTAATACGACATCTAGAGGTGGTGTTGACTCGGCTGTGAGGTTGGTATAATCAGTTCCTTCACCTGCAATCAAGATTTTACGATCATACATTTCAAATCCAGGTATTTCTCTGCCTAACAAACTGCGAATGTCATGTGGGCGAAGATTTGTGCCTAATTCAAAGGCAATCTTCCACATATCAATAGGGGGATTTTCCTCAGGTAATGCTTTGTTGAAGATTCGATTTTCCATCGTCATTAAGGAAAGGTAATGAAGTTCTGAAATATTACTAGTCCATTTTTTTACCATATTGGAACTCATCCGATAGCTTGGGTCTACACTCGTTAATGCTCCGATAAGAATAAACATAGCAAAAAAAAGCGTAATAAATGTGGAGATCCAAACGATCAATTGATGTTTTGAAAAAAGAAATACATGTCTTCTTGGTTTTTTCATTGCATTTTCTACCTCCTCTACCACATTTACTAGAGCATATGTAGAGGAGATAGAGAATAGAACTTATCTGGTAAAAGAAGCAAAATTTTTGATATTTACCTTTTCATGCATAGCGGCATTAATGGCAGCCGCAAGCAAATGGGACATATCTTGAATATAACCGTCTATTTCCTTTGGCGTTACCATCAGATTTTGTCCTAATGGGGTCAATACTTCTTGCATAAGCGCTCGTTTCTCTTGCTCATTTAAGGCTCCTATCATCCCGAAAATCTTTTCTCGTTCTTCCGCAGATGGCAGTTCCATATCGGAAAGAGAATAATCGCCGAAGGATAAACCAGCAGGGGTGAGCGATTTAGATGGTTTATCTTTCTCTTTCCATTCTTTCACAATGTGTTTCAAGACATAATCAATCGCATCACTAGTAATCGTCACCGCATCTACCACGGTAGGCACACCAATAGCAAAAACAGGCACACCAAGACTCGCTTTTGATAATTCTTTCCTTTTGTTTCCTACTCCTGAACCTGGATGAATTCCGGCATCGGACAGTTGAATAGTAGCATTCACTCGCTCAATCGATCGGGAAGCTAAGGCATCGATGGCCACTACAAAATCCGGCTGATACTTTTCCATGACTCCAGTAATAATGTCACTCGTCTCTATCCCTGTTACACCAAGTACACCTGGGGACATAATGGCAACCCTTCGATACCCATCTTCTACATATTGGGGCTCATGTTCAAATAGATGATTGGTAACGAGTATTTTTTCTAAGGCTAACGGTCCTAGTGCATCAGGTGTGACGTGCCGATTACCCAGCCCTACAATTAACCCTGTTGCTTCTTTGTTAATCTGATTTTTCTCCATCAATTCTAATAATTGCTTTGCTACTACTGTGGCTGTTTCCTCTTGTGAAACCGTATCTTGCTTCTTGATCGCTTCGGAATAAATGGTGCGATAAGATCCAGGACTTTTGCCAATTTGTTCTGCCCCTTCTTCATCCACCTCCACTTCGGTAACCTGAATATTCCCTTCCTGAAATTCGTTTGTCTTCACACCAGCGATTGTTTTTCTTTTGCTTTTTTCCTGATTTACATACATATCCTTTGCCTCGACTGCTAGATCTGTTCTTACCTCGAATTTTTCTTGTTTCAATCTGTTTCCTCCTCAGAACACTTTTTCAATAGCTTTTCCAACTACGTTTGTTTGATACTTCGCTTCCAATATTTGTGATGACAAACAACCGATTTGACAAAGTTTTTACGACTTGATCATTATTTATATTGATAAATTGTGAAAGCTTTGATAAAATGTCATGTGACCTAATATATAGTAGGTGTATGAAGCAAGATGGAGGTGAAGACATTGGCTAATATCAAATCAGCTATTAAACGTGTACGTACTAATGAAGATCGTCGTCAACTAAATCAATCCGTAAAATCAGATATGCGTTCCTATGTTAAGAAAGTAGAAGCGTTAATTGATCAAAAGGATGTAGAGGGTGCAACAAGCGCACTTCAAACAGCTGTTCAAAAGATTGACAAAGCGGTACAAAAAGGACTTGTTCATCAAAACAAGGGTAACCGTCAAAAATCACGCTTAACAAAGAAAGTAAATCAACTTAGCGCATAAATAAAAACCACAGCAGTTTAAAAATAACTGCTGTGGTTTTTATTACAAATCTTGCGTATAACTCGACTTTACAAAATGGATACGACCTTTTCTTTATGATACACTCTGTGACCTTATGTTTACCAAACGATATAACAATAATTCAAATGCCAACGACTTCTCCATTCCACCCGTTTTTATCTCTGTATCCGTCTCTGCTAGCCAATCTATTGCGAGTTCCAATTCTTTCAAGGAATAGTTATTCTGCCTTTGCAACGATAATTTCGCAACATAAGGATGTATTTTCAACTGCTTTGCCATTTGTTGCTGAGTAAAACCTTGCTGTTTCAATAATTTCACTTGAAGTAACGTGCGATACTGAGAAGCTACCAGCGCCAATAACGCAATCGGATCTTCATTCATTTTTTGCAAATCTTTGCTGATATTAACCGCCTTCGCCAAATTGTTCTCCATAATGGCATCGACTAATTTTAGTGCAGAACTATTCTCTGGGCTTGAAAGCAGTGTCTCGGCGTCCTCTAATCGAATGTGATTTCCTTCCCCCACATATAACGCTAACTTAGCCATTTCCGAATGAATCAACATCAAGTTTGTCCCTATTTCGTTAATGAAATAATTGACTACTTCCTCCGAAATGTAAACTTTATTTTCCTTTGCAATAGAATGGATGACAGTTTGTACATTCCATTCTTTGAGGGCTTCACATGCGATAGTACTTGCCGATTTCTTTAATTGCTTTACCACCTTTTTTCGCTCATCTACTTTCTCATAAGGTGCAATCATTACTAAGATCGAATAAGGGGCAGGATTCTCCAAATATCGAAGTAATTCCTCTGGCTGATGGACTATTTCGGTATTTTGAGGTTTTGCCTTTAAAAAATCGGCATTGTTGGCAATAATAATTTTTCTTTCACCAAGAAAAGGGAATGTTTCTGCATCCGTAATCACTTCCTGGATGGTGGTTTCTTCTAAATCGTATAACGATAAATTCGTATCCTGTTCTTCCGGTTGCATGCCATATTGAATCATTGCTTGCTTTACGGCCTCCAACATGTAGGTTTCTGTTCCATATAAATAATATACCAGATCGAACGTTCCTTGTTTCATCTTTTGGATGTGCTGTAAATAATCCATATATCCTCATCCCCAACTATGTAGACATCATTTTAAAATAACATACTTATGATAAGAAAATGTTGAAAAAAAATCAATTATGTTTTATTGTATAATAAGAAATACATATTGAAAAGAAACTTAGGCAACTGAATTATTTCTTAACTGCAAATGATTGTATTCCTTTTGTTTCTTATGCATAGCATAAGGGAGAGGGAAGTAAATAGCTTACATCCCTCTGCAATCTATATGAACGCAACTTCATTAGTCCTAGGCCTCTAATCAAGCTGCGATATTTTCTTCTTATATAGATTGACCAGTATCGACTAAATATATAGGTGTAAACTCTTGCTAAGTAAGGGAATACTAAATATTGATGAAAATCAAGAAGCACATTGATATGGAAGGAGGCATTGGCAATGAATGAATTCGAAAAAGATGTACAATCAAAGCGTCACGATCTATTTGATGCTGGATTAGGTTTTGTGTTCTCCTTTTTATTCTTTATGATTATTTTCTTTATTGGTGTCATTTTTGACGCAGTCGGTTCTTAAAACATGCGCAAGAACAGGTGCAACACGCAAATGTTAGTTTCCATTACATTTGTGTGTTTTTTTGTTAGAAAAGGATAACATTAGCCCCTGCGAATAACGTTTTATCGAAGAAGAGCTACGTCTAGCCCCAAGCGCTTTTATTTTTTGCATAAAATGTGACGCGATACTATCTTATTCTATGGTAGAAAGGGAAAAATGGTTACACTTTCTTTTGTATATTGATATGTTATCGCTCCAGAAGTATCGGTTCGATAAATATCCATGGACTGCTGCTTAAGATTTGTTAATACGTCTGGATGTGGATGTCCATATTGATTATCAAGACCAGCAGATATAATGCCTATATCGGCTCCCGTTTCACGTAAAAAACTTGCTGCACTGGACGTGTTACTGCCGTGGTGAGCTACCTTTAATACATCCAGATGCAATGATGGAAATTGTTCCAATATCTGCGCTTCCGATTTTTTGCCAATATCACCCGTAAACAGCCATGTATGCTGCCCTAAGCTTGTCTTTAGTACCACTGAATTTTCATTCTTATCGCTATTTTCCTCCCATGGATACAGCACTTCCAATAATTGTCCCTGAACGTCAACCTGGTCCCCTGCTTTTATTTGATGATCTGTCGTTTTCGGACTGATTTCTCGGTATTGCTCCAATAATTTCTGATCGAAAAAAGGGCTGCTAAACAAATGATCCACCTGATAATCATTCAAAATAAAGGGAACACTGCCAATATGATCATGATCTGCATGTGATAAAATGATCGCGTCGATCTGTTGAATCCCCCTCGCTTGAAAAAAAGGTTGGATGATTTGTTCAAAGGTTTCTGCAGAAGGTGTTTGAAAATCACGGCTCATCGTCCCTGCCGCATCGATCATTAAGACCCCTTTACGATAAGGTAATTCTATAACGATCGCATCTCCTTGCCCGATATCTAAAACCGTTACATAGCCGTGGGGATCCAGATATGGCTTTATGCTTACCGCAACCAATAAAAACACAATTAATACCGCTGAACGAAACGCCTTTTTCATCTCGTTTCCTTCCCAAGCAACCAAGCATACGTATAATAATACATAATAAATCCCCACCAAAATAAGAGGGAATTCTCCTGTTAGCCAAAGAAAACTTATCCTTTCATCGAGTATGGTCATTGCGTGTATGATAAAGGAATGTACCTTCCAAAACACCATATCAATAATCGTTAGCAAAAATGGAAAAGGCAAACCAAGCAATAGAATAAACAATAGTGGTAAAACAAATATGGAAAAATAAGGGATAACCAAAAGATTAATCAGTACGGAGGATGGTTGAAATTGATAAAAATGATATAATTGAATCGGCAAAATAATCATCAAACTTAAAAATGAAATCTGCAGCATATTCCATATGTTATGCGAAGTATGTGATAATACCTGCCGTGATAAGATAATCGCAAAAGTGACCGTAAAGCTAAATTGGAAGGCTAAAGAATAAATCAAGTGAGGATTATACAATAACAACAGGATACAAACAAGACTAAGCGTATCAGATAACGTTAAACGAATGGGGAGCTTATTTGTCACCAAAATGACATTCATCATTAAACAGGCACGCCAGACGGAAGGGGTCCCACCAGCCATAATCGGATAAATTAACAGAATAGCTATCAATACGAGTTGGGACTTTTCCACCGTCATGCGACAGACATATACCAATATAAAATAAAGAAGCCCAACTATCAGACCTACATGTAAACCGGAAATAGCAATGATATGGGTCAAGTTCCAATCTTGAAAAACATCGACCACTTCCTCTTCTAGTGACGATCGATCCCCAAATAACAAAGCAGCAAACCAGGCATAAGTAAACGAATGCAGCTCCCGCTCCGCATGCTGTAATATCCTATCACGCAAATCATATATTTTTTGTATCGGACCTTGTCCCATACATGAACTATTCTCCAATGATTCAATAATGAACTGTTGATGAATATCTTGACTGGCTAAATAGAATTGATAATCAAACTGACCGGGATTTCTGGCTGTTGGAATTGTTTGATACTTCCCAGCAAAGGAACAGTTTGCCCCTGTCTTTAGAGTATTTGTAAGTGCTGGTAGGTCACTCTCTGATAGGAAATAAGTCAGTTGCACTTTTTCTTCCTGATTTGTATAAAGAGTAAAGCGTAGAAAAGTGTCCCTTTTTTCTACGTAAGAGGTAATCTGACCGGAGACAGTAGTGGTTACACTTGTATCAAGTGGAGGTTCGCTTTGGACAGCAGGAATCTGACCATACATCCATAGACCAAACAAGCATAAACCAACCAAATAAAAAGTAGGTAAACGATGGCCTAATAATAAATACATCATAAGTGCTAATAATAACACTAAAAACAGATACAAGGATATCCCTTGGCAAAAAAGGCATAAGAGATATATGACCATTATCCAGTGCAATCTTTGAAACAATTGGTTATATACCTCCTTTCCCTTTTTCTTCTCCTATTCAGGTTTCAATGAAATATAAGTATGGTCTAATTCCACTTTTTCCGTATATACACCAACCTCTTTAAAAAGCTCGATGGCATAGGGGTGATTTTTATAGTCTTCTGCATAATACACCGTTTTAATACCGGCCTGAATGATTGCTTTACAACAATTCAGACACGGGAAATGGGTAACATATATCTCTGCTCCTTCTGTGGAAGCTCCAAATTTTGCACATTGCAGTAATGCATTCATTTCAGCATGGATGGTACGGACACAGTGCCCATCAATGACATAGCAGCCCTCATCTATACAATGCACACTCCCTGAGACACTCCCATTATATCCCCCTGCAATAATCCGTTTATCTCGAACAATGGTAGCACCAACCATCAACCGTTGACAAGTACTTCGTAATGCCAACAGATGGCTTTGTGCCATGAAATATTGATGCCATGAAATTCGTTCCATTTCTTCATCTCTCCCTTAAAGTAACACACTCTAATAAAATTCTATCGATATTGACCTTAACCGTCAATACATCCCTCCTGTCATCACAAAAATGCTTTCTCACTCTACCTCCTTAATCATGGAACTTGAACAAACGCTTTTATCTTTTCTAACGTTTTTTCACCAATTCCAGATACATTCGTTAAATCCTCAACCTTCTGGAATGAACCGTTTGTCTCCCGATATTCCAGGATCGCCTGTGCCTTGACTTCCCCGATTCCGGGTATGGTTTGAAGTTCTTCTAATGAAGCCATATTGAGTTTGACTTGTGGTCCTGTCTCCTGTGTTGGTGGAGTAGAAGATGATATAGCAACTTCTTCCTCTTCTGACTGATTCGGTACATAAATGACCATTTCATCGTATACTTTTTCTGCTAAATTGATTGATAACTGATTGGCCTCTGAGGTAAATCCATCAGCAAGCAGAATCACATCCTGAACTCGATCTTCAGGCTTCGCAATATATACACCAGGTTTATTCACTTCCCCTTTAATATCTATTTTTAGTTCCAATTCTTTGACTGGCTCATCCTCTTTTTCTTCTTCTGTTACTTCCTTTTCCGTTGTTGTCACTTCTGCTGATGGGTCCACACTTACCTGATTGGACTGTTCTGCAGCACTAGGGTTTATAATAAGCCATAAGATAATGACTACCGCAATAAGTATGATATACCAATTTTTCAACAACCAAGACATGATCATCATTCCTTTATCATAGAATAGAAAAGTATGTCATAGGATAGTCTTAGCAACTATCCAGGAGGCGAGTAATGATGAAATGGGGCATAATAGGGACTGGTAATATGGGGGAGATTCTAATACGAGCTTTCCTTGAATCTGCCACCATCAAGGAAACAGATTGTTATATTACCAATCGAACGATCGAAAAGGCGTATCAAATCCAAAAACAATACCCAAACTTACAGGTCGAGACTAATTTACAGGAATTACTTGAAAAAGTAGACACCGTTTATCTATGTGTCAAACCCTTGGAAATGATAGATGTATTGAAGGAAGCGAAGCCCATTCTAACGGAGAAACAGCTGTTGGTTTCCATTACAAGTGCTTTATCTGTTGATGAATTAGAGGAATTAGTCGATTGCCAAGTAGCAAGAATGATTCCAAGCATTACAAATTATGCATTAGCAGGGGTCACGTTAGTTACCTTTGGTACACGTTTGGAGGCCTTTAAAAAAGATCAACTTCTGCAAATCTGGAACAACTTTTCAGAGGCATTAGAAATAGATGAGTCTATCGTACGGATAGCTTCTGACATCGTTTCTTGCGGCCCTGCTTTTTTCTCATATTTAGCAGAACATTTCATTACCTCCGCCCATGATCAAACCAACATATCAAAAGAACAAGCGACTGTCTTAATGGAAAAAATGTTAGCTGGATACGGAAAATTACTTTCTGAGAAACATTTCAGCCTTACAGAATTAGTAGATAAAGTGTGTGTGAAAGGTGGGGTAACGGGTGCGGGTATCGCTGCTATTGATGAGCACTGGGAAGACTTATTTGGCCATGTCATTCAAGCCACTCATGACAAATTTTACGAAGATAAGGCTTTACTTCATAAAAAACAATAACCATTTAAGGTCTTCTTTATAATCATTCGACAATAGATGATCTATCTCCTGCCTGTATGATAAATTTTTTCTGATGTATGAATATATTCCGCTGAAAAGTCGACACCCCTGCGTTTTTTCGTCACTCTAATTAAATAATTCATTTGAAAACTGGTCCGCGTAACCGAGCCAGTTTTTAAGCGTAGCAAAATGATGCTTCACATAAACTAACTATTTAAATAACAAAAAGAGTATCCACCACTCATGAATATGACGACTATTTTTTTGATAAGCAAAGAATGTATATAACCCTTGACATAATAGGACTTGAAATAATTTTGACCTATAACGAAACGCGATACCGATACGTTGGATGATGTAAAGTAGAGCGCTTTACGGGGGTTGCCTGGTTTTTCTTAATTCCTTCTTTTTTGGTCGTTAGTGGCTCTAAACCACCCCAACGAAAAAGGCTTTGTATCTTATTCGATACAAAACCTTTTTTTCATTCATTAACCCCAGATTTCTTCTGCTAGGGCAACAATATATTTTAGTTTATTCCACTGATCTTCTTCTGTTAGTTTGTTGCCATGATGTGTGGAAGAAAAGCCACACTGTGGACTTAGGCAAAGCTGATCTAATGGAACATACTGTGAAGCTTCTTCTACTCTCTGTTTAATGGTCTCTTTATCTTCCAACTGACCATGTTTTGAAGTGATTAAACCTAATACAACTCTTGGTCCGCCTGCTGGGATATGATCTAAAGGTTTGAAACCGCCAGAACGATCATCATCATACTCTAGGAAAAAGCCATCTACCTTTTCTTTGGCGAATAAAGTTGGTGCAATTAAGTCATAGCTTCCTTCAAATGCCCAGTTAGAACGATAATTACCACGACATAAATGAGTGGTCACCACCAAATCTTCCGGTTTATCCTCTAACACGGCATTGATCACTTTTAATGCCAAATCGATTAAATATTCACGTGAGAATTCACCATCATTGAATGGGATATCAGGCGAAGACAAACCAGCAATATACACATCATCAAACTGCAGATAGCGAACCCCTGCATCATAAAATGCCTTAACTGCATCACGATACGTCTGGATCACATCTTGAGCATAGACCTCTATATCAGGATAAACACTTTCATCTCTGATGCTTCGGTTAAATAACTGGTTCGGGCTTGGTATCGTTTGTTTAGCAACTGCTCTGCCATCAACGATTGCGTTAAATTCTTTAAAATCTTGTAAGAAAGGGTGATCTGGATTAAATGATACCTTACCTATATTACGGACATCATAGCGTTCTGTTTCTTCGTCTTCATTGAAAATAAACCCTGTATTCGGGACATATCCTTCGATTCCATGAAGGTGTTCTAAGAAATCAGTATGCCAGAAACGACGGCGGAATTCTCCGTCAGATACCAGCTCTAAACCAACTTCAATCTGCTTATCTACAATATAGCTGATTTCCTGATTCTCAACTTCACGTAATTGCTGATCCGTAATCTGACCAGCTTGATATTCTTTCCTTGCTTGTAATAATTTCTCTGTTCTTAATAAGCTTCCGACATGATCGGCTCGAAATGGTGCTGTTTTTGCTTGCACTACCATGTTATCCTCTCCTTTTATGTTATGGTATAGTTACTTATCCAGTAAAAAAAAGCCTCTTCTGATAAGAAGAAGCCCTTTACTACTATAAGGGAACAATCTTCTTATCTGTTGGAAGTAGCACCGTGTCTAATGATTAGACTGGTTGCTGAGACATCATCAGGCCAAATCCCTCCGTCTCTCTGGATAAGAATTACTATGTAATAAAATTGTATGAAAACAATCATACTACAAATATCAAAAGAATTCAACACTATTTTTAAACATTTCTATAAAAAAGGAGGTAAGCAAATTGATCCTTTCCATCCCAGACGAATACAGAAAGCTTAAACAAAAGTTAAACAACTCTAATCAGCATGCATTCCCAAAAATTTCTCACGAAGATCAGCATATCATCCGATTAGTCGTCAGGAAAACCAAATCAGCCAATCTTAATAATTTGACTCGGACAAAGGCTTATCTAGACTTTTATTTGGACTATCCTGAAATCAATTGGTCCATGCTTGCGCATATGGTTTCTAGAAATGCAGGTTGGAATATGACCGATCTAAGAGGCAGCAATTATCGACAACTATTGTCTGAGCAGCAGCAACATTATTTTTTCAACTTATTAGAAAAAAACAATTGGTTAATCTTTCAAGATGCTTACCCCCAATTACTACTGTATGCAGAAGGCTTGCGTCATCAAAAAGATCTTAGCTATTTACTACCTTATTTTGGAATATCCATTTTCATGCAAGTCATGTGGGAGTATTTCCATGTACATAAGGACCTTTTCTTACTCAATACCGCATTGATTATCAATGAACAACACTATATCGAAAAGCGGGTGATGCAAAATAAACATTGGCGCCCTTCTCTATCTGAAAAGATCAAAAGCAGTTTACCTGAGCTGTTGCAGTGGAATTACATCTTATTTCCCTTCCATAAGGAGCAGCAAGTGACTCTCGTTGGTCTGCCTGTTCGCCATTTCGCTTCATTAAAAAAACGTATTATCCTCGGCAAAAAGCTTTATCAATTACTATGTTATTCTACTTATACGGATGGAATTTTAGAGTGGGCGATGCAACAGAAACATAGTGGCTCAAGGAGTGACTACTGGCCAGATAAATTTTCTGTTGATAAACCCATGCATCCATATTCCACGATCTACAGCCCTTGTTTAAACGAGATATGGCCAAACATTCAGCATACACCTGCGCTTTGGCATGACTGGTATCACGATTGGCATGTCCTTCATTTCTTTAAGAAAACAAGGAGAAGTGTCAATGGTAAAATTCAGAAGGATTATGTAGAGGCATTACAGCAATTGGAATTTGCCAATATGCTGCTTCATACCTTAGATCCAACCTAGATCCTTCTTTCTGTATCATGGTAACGAAAGCTTAAGTCTTATCTCGATTCCAACGCCGCGCTATTTTTTGTATGGGATCCCAGACACCATTATAAGGCGGTGCGTATGCTAAGTCTAAGTCTTGAAGCTGATCGATCGTCATTTGATTATATAGAGCCGTTGCTAAAACATCGATGCGTTTATCTACCCCTTTCTTTCCAATGATTTGTCCTCCAAGGACATGATTGGTATAAGGGTGATAAAGTAACTTGATGTGTAAGTCTTCACCGCCAGGATAATAGCCTGCTTGATTATTTGCCGTTTTCGTTTCTGCTTGATAAGGAATGTTCAATCGTTTGGCTTCCTTTTCCGTAATCCCTGTACGACCGAGTGTTAGATCGAAAAATTGGATAATAGATGTGCCGGTGATTCCTTTGAACGTCAGGTATCTCCCCGCCATATTGGCCCCTGCAATTCGACCTTGTTTATTCGCTGTTGTTCCCAATGGTATATAATCATTGAGCTGTTTGACGATATGATAATGCGTGGCACAATCGCCAGCCGCATAAACATCAGGCAAAGATGTTTGCATCGCTGGGCTTACTATAATCGCGCCTTCATCCGTCATATGGAGGCCGGAGCCTTTGAGAAAATCGGTATTTGGATGGATACCAGCGCTGATCAATACTAGATCGGTATCAACAGCACCATTCGTTGTTATGACACGCTTTACCCGCTTATCTCCTTCAAAATGGGTAACTTCTTCCCCTAGTTTTACATCAACACCATGTTTGCTGGCTTCTTCGTGAATCTGTCGCGCCATATCTAAATCAAATATTTTAGCTAATTGATCCCCTCTTTGAATAAGGGTAACCGACAAACCTAAAGAACGAAAGCTTTCTGTCGCTTCTAATCCTATATAACCACCACCGATAATGGTAACGTGTTCGACGTTTTCCATCATATCGGTCACAATTGCCTTGGTATCAGGAATTGTCTTTAACACATGAATCCCTTCCAGGTTTATCCTCGGCCAGTTTGGCTGTATAGGATCTGCACCTGTAGCTATCAATAAACGATCATAAGTAAAGCTAACAACTTCTTTCGTTTGGATTCTTTTGGCATAGACTTTTCTCTCTTGAGCATCCAGTTCGGTAACCTCTATATTAATTTCTGCCTGAATACCATGATCCTCTCGAAACGATTGAACGGACCGTGCAATAACGTCGTCTGCTGAAGGAACAAGACCATTAATAACATAAGGAAGACCACATTGACCATAAGAATAGACAGCACCACGCTCAAGGACGGTTATCTCGGCCTGTTCATCCGTCCTCATAATCTCCATAGCCGCACTCATGCCCGCCGCTACTCCTCCAATGATGACATATTTCATCTGACACTCCTCCTCAACTATTGAATATCTAACGAACTCCACCAGTCTGTGCATTCATAGGGTGACAGAAAACACCAAAATACATGTAATCTTTTCATTGCTATCCTGCTAAGAAATCTTGTAAGATAGGGGCGATAGCTGCGGTATCCTGATAACCTTGTTTATATAAATCCATCAATTTTCGTTTGTTACGATCCATCCTAGCTACCTTTAATTTTTCACGGGGCGAAATGATTAATATATTTCCTTTTTCCTCTTCTTCATACAAATACTCCATTGTCTCGTTATATTCAATATGCCGATGTTTAAGGGCTTCTAATAAACCGGGATACTCTTGATATTTTCTGCTTATGTACCAATGAAAGGATTGTGGTTTCTTTACATAGCCACGATTTCGGGTTAAAACCACAACGTTCTTCGTATTCCCAGCACGTATTGACTGCTTAATAGGTATAGGGTTGCTAATACCACCATCCATTAAGGCCCGGCCTTGATAATGCACAATTGGCGCTGCCAACGGAAGTGAGCTGGAAGCGCGAATTAATGTCAATACATCCTTCGCATGGTGCTTCTTATCATAATAGACCGCTTCCCCTGTCATACAGTCTGTTGCTGTCACCACAAAAGATTCTTTCGCTTGTTGAAAAGTAGCAAAATCAAAAGGAACTAATTGATTTGGTAGCTGATCAAAAATAAAGTCCATTCCAAACAACTGCCGCTTTTTCAATAAATTTCGCATGGATAAGTAGTCTGGGTGACGTACATAATCAATGGACACTTTTTTATTTCTGTCCATTTGTCTTGATATATAGGAAGAACCATGACATGCCCCTGATGAGGCGCCGATCACATAGGGCAGATATATTTGATGCTTCATTAAATATTGCAACACACCTGCCGTATATACCCCCCTACTGCCTCCGCCTTCTAAAACAAGTCCAATATTACTACACATAAAAAACCCTCTTCCACTTTTCTGTTAATTAGATGCTGTTTACTTACTATTTTACTACTTAGCAATAGGAAATGAAAAGGAAGAGGATTGAGTAGTGCCTGACTCATATTCTTTTTTGTTTAATATCTAATTTCCCGTCTTTTTTACCAATAATGATCGTATCTGCCACATTGGAAAAGAGCCCATTTTCTACTACACCTGGAATAGAGTTAATCTTTGCTGATAAAATGGATGGTTCGGCAATTTGTTTAAATGCACAATCTACAATGTAATTGCCATTATCCGTAATGTAAGGAATATCATTCTCCGCCATTCGCAGTGCCGCTTGACATCCCAGCTGTTCAATCTGCTTAATGGTAACCTTCCATGCATAAGAAACAATTTCAACAGGCAATGGAAAAGCACCTAATTGTTCTACATATTTGTCTTCGCCAATAACAACAACAAAATGAGAAGAACTGGTAGCAATCATTTTCTCACGAAGCAGGGCACCTTTGGCACCTTTAATAAGATCAAACTGTGTACAGACCTCGTCTGCGCCATCAATCATGAGATCAATTGTTTCTATATCTTCCACATCCATTAACGGGATTTGAAACTCTCTGGCTCGTTCTTCTGTAGTTTTCGAAGTGGCTACCCCTTGGACTGACAGGCCATCCGCTACTCGCTTAGCTAATTCACGCAGGACGACATTCACGGTAGTGCCTGTGCCGAGGCCCACGATCATTCCATCTTGGATAAATTCCACTGCCTTTTCTCCTGCTAATCGTTTCTCTAACATGCTGTTCACCTCTTTTTAACTTTCTTATTCACCGAAAAAAAATAAGAGTGTATATTCTTTTTCCCTTGTTGCTTACCTTGTAAACATTTTTATGCTGGGAATTATTTGCATGTGAAGATTCATTCCTGATTAGTTATCCATTATATTTTAATCAAGAGAGCAAATCAATGAGAAGTTATTTAATTCAACTTATATAGACGTAAAGTATTCCCTAGTGGAAGTCAGCCAGCATAGACGAGTAAGAAGTTCGTGGGCTAAGCCTGTGACGTCCAGTCACAACTCCTGTGCAGCGAAGCACGTGCGGAAGATTCACTTTAACATGTGAAATGGTGATTTATCAAAAACGGGTTTCCTTATGTGCAAAAGAAACCCGTATCCATCATTAATTCCACTCTTTCAGTCGTGCTACCATTTTTTTGATATGCTTGACCAGCTTTCCTTCTGTTTCTTGTTGCTTTTGCCATTCATTATAACTAGCAATAGCAATGAATAATAGGCCAACGATCAACAAGTAACCCCACCAAGGCATATTCCCCCAGTAAGGTCTGGTCTGATAGATTACATTAAACAATAAGGTTCCCAGACCCACGAAAAAGTAAGACTTGATCTGATATTTCATCCCTGCTAAGAACGAAATGACAGAAAGTGTACCAATAATAAAGGCATCCCAAATCGTACTGCTTTGTATCGCATCATATACAAGGTAAACCGTAATAAAGACAAGTATGATCGTCTGTACATGCGAGACAATCTGCTGATACTGACGCCATGTTTTTATAGAGAGCAACAAACTGAGTACGAGTATGGGAAATACCCTCAGTTCCGCATGCCATAATGGATCAATCCATCGCAAGTACTCATTCAAAATAAGGTAATAAGCAGGTAACAACGATAAAGCAGCTAAGCTAAAAAAGACTTTTGGCGCCATTTTCCCTTCTAGCCGTTTGATTTGCAAATACAACCAACTGGAAAGCAACAAATACGGTATAATTTCTAGCCAAACATTAGTAAAGTCCATCGATAACGCCAAGGCGAAACCTGTATAAAGTAAGGCACCCACTGCATACCAATCGACGGTAAGCTGTCGATCGGATGCTGCTGCATATAATTGCATAAACAGATACCTGCCTGCCACTATTAACAGCAAAAACATCAACAAGCTGACTAGCAATAAATGACCTGATTCTATGATAACCTGCTGTTCACTCCACATCCATAGCGAGGTAAGAAGGGGCAGCAAAAGCAAAGCGTACCACTTTCGTACATGGATAAAAAACAATGTCAAAATGATAAAACCAATCAAAAATCCGAGACGCATAATAGAATCAATCGGCAAAAATGTAATAGCCAACAGCAATTGCAAATTGGCCATAGGAATCCAGTACCATTCCATCCGGCGCTTCCAGATTATTGGGACAAAGAACCAAATGATACTAATGAACACCAGCGTACCCAACCAGATATAACCAGCAGGGATATATGCCGTCCAGTCATAGTAACTAGCATGCTCATTGATCATCCAAGAGCCAATCAGCATAGCGGCATATAATTGCAGTTTGATTTGCCACTCTTTTATCTTGGTTAATGTGCTATAAAGATAGATCATAACCGGTATAACCAAAATCACGGGATGCAGTTGATTGGAAAAGAGGCTGCCGATCAGTACATGCCCCAGCACAATCAGCTGAAAAAGATGGGCCAACCAAAAGAAATACGGTTGTAACGCCTTTTCGTACGATCCAGCCACTCGATCAATCACCAGTAATAACACAGGTGCAAAAACGATAAACCACACAAAGCTGCGGTAAGATTCCCATGGGAACAAACTATAAATGGATAAATAACAGGCCAAGGTTAATAAGGCAACCAGCCCCCATAATATCGTTTGTTTAGAACGGCGAACGAGCCATACCGCTAAACCAATACCAATGAAAATAAAGCTGGTCCGTAAACCATCCATATGATTTACATCATTTACTGCCAGCAGTAGCAAAGCGAGATAATAGCTGACTTGACCTACATAAAATGCCGTATGCGCCCATCTGTCCTTTTCCTGCTTATCCCATAACTTGCAAACAGCAAGCAGCAATAAGGACGATGCACCCATGTGATATGGCATATCTACATACAGCTGATATCCTGAAACATGGTCGGTCATCATGGGATAAAAAAACAAGAACGCCAATAACAAGCTAACAGCATGGGCCCATTCCGCTATTTGACGTTCGATTGCCTTCTTAGAGGAAGAAACAAATAAAGCAACCCCGCCAAATAAGGCTAACAATACAGCTAATGTCGTATAGTTTGTCATCATATATTCAAGCAAGATTGTTAGTAACATCACCATTAGAGATAAATAATAGGTACTTGTTTGTATCGCTTGTAAAAAAGAATAGCGTTGATTCCCGCCAACGAAAAAAAATAAACAAACGGCATACACGAAGATAAACAACGACTGAGCAACCGCAAAATAAGGCTCGATGGCAACATTCCAAAGCTGTAGACCGAACGTAAATAAAAAGATCGGAGCCAACCAACGAAAAATCTGGCGTTCTGAAATATGAGCCAAATAGCTATAAGTGGCGGCAATCACCAAATAGGCCGCTAATAATATCCATGAGTCCGAATTCCCGCGGACGATTATTCCTTGAAAGCTGATATAAATAAAGGCAAAGATCGTAATAACACCGCTTGTATAATAGAAAATCTTTTGACTGATGTGATCCTTGCGCATCATATAGGCAAAAAGCAGATAGCCAATACCTAGCGAAGCATAGATCAGCAAATCGGCGGCATAAAGCCAAGAGTGCTCGGTGAATTGATATACACTATAAGCAAACAAAGCAATAAACACAAATTGATAAGCCCTGGTTTGGTAAACGAATACCATAGCCATGTACAGGAAGGCTGTTAATAAGACGTTGAAACTGTAAAAAATAGCTTGATCAAATACGATCAACATCAATAACGTCGAAATGATTAGATTTAGTTGGGCAAATGCAGGCAGTTCTTTTAAAAACAGTACCATTTTCATTTGTTTCTGACGATGAAAACGATGGTAAACCAGTAACAGGGCAGCATTATACAGCATAATAAATAAATAAAAAAGATCTATGGGTAGCCTTAGTGCCGCAAAGGAAAAACCTATCACAAAGGATAAAAAGATAAAGGTAATCCAGATAAACAATTTTGATTTGGTGACCAGGGCATTCCTTACATACAACGGTAAAGGGATTAAGGTACAAAGCAGCCCCAGGAGATATCTTCCCTCTCCTGTTAAAGTTAAGTAGTCACCGAATAAACCAAAATAACCTATAGCAAGAATTGTAATTGGTAATAATAGGCTTCCTAATGTTAAAAAGGCAAACGCTGTCTTTTTGATATGTAGAAAACGACTGCACAATCCGCTTAGTGCCAAGAAGAATAATGATACACCAAGCAATGTCATCACCTTTAGCAGCGCACCCATCTGTTCCCAAGTACTCGTTGCCACTACTAATCCGCTTATTAATAAGAACATCACGCCAAGGATAAGCAGCCAGGTAATATTCCGTTCTCTTAACTGTTCCTTTGTTTTTTTCGGTTTAGCTGGTTTGCTAGGTTTTACAGGCTGATGGTTCGCCATGTCAGAAGTTGACGATACCGCGTTCATTTCTGTTTCGCCAGGAGACTCTTGTTCTTTTTCCTCCATATGTACCTTACGCTGTCGTAAATCAGACTGTTCTTTTAATTGCAAACAATACTGGCGATAGCCTTGCTTAAAACGTGTGTATTCTTGTTCGGTAAGATACCCATGCTCCCATAATGCTTTGATTTCTTGTTGCACTATTTTCTCTTTAGCTGCTCTTGATAGGTTATCCAATGTCTTCACCTCACTTCTAATTAATTGTCGTAAAGAAACAGCCTTACTTTGTTATGGTTATTCTATCATTTTCCATTACCATTTGCATTACCTGCCATCCACTATCTTTTCGTGCAATGCGACCTCTCTATACATCGTGTGCCTTTTCATGATTCTTCACCAAAAAAACGAACCATCAAAACAGACTGTATGGTTCGCTCTGTCATATTCCATGATTTATTTTTTATAACAGACAAAAAAGATACGATGACCATCTTCTGGCTGTTCAGCCGGTTGTGTTTCAAAGTCTCCATATACCTGAACATGATGCCAGCCTGTCTGCTTTAACATCTCAAGATAAGCCTGGACTGGGAATGTCCGCTGCTGATGTTGTTCATCAAAACGTTCATATTTAGCCGTTTGTTCCTCTTGCAAAAAGAAGGTGAGATCATGTATCAGGCTGTTTGGCTCTGAACCTTGATCACATAACCACACATACGTAATATCATCATAGATTTCCGCAAAGGTTTGTCCTGCCATATTTTCTTGAAAATGGCTCACACTGTGGACATCGAAGATAAAGATACCATCTTCTTTTAAACTATGGTACACATTGGTAAACATCTGGAGAATATCGTGTTCTGTCACCAAATAATTGACCACATCACAAAGACTGACAGCTATATCAAAGTCAGTTAACCCTTCAAGAGCACGCAAATCCTGATGGATATATTCTACCCCTTCTGTATTTGCTTGTGCATAGGCCAGCATATCCTCCGAGTAATCTACCCCTGTTACTAGATACCCTGCTGCCGTAAACTGACTGCTCAGTTTACCAGTCCCGCAGCCTAAATCAAGCAATCTGCCTGTTGTAGGAGCAAAGTGTTGAACAAACTCCTGCCATGCTTGATACGGGGCATCCTCCATTAATATATCATAGATATAGGCCAATTTTGTATAGACCATCTTACCGCTTCACTTCGAGCTTTGGGGCATCTCCCCATAATTTCTCTAGATTATAATAATTTCGTTCATCTCGATGAAAAATATGACAAACCACGTCACCAAGGTCTACTAACACCCAACGAGCTTGATCAAAACCTTCCATTCGTTTGACGAGAATCTCCTGTTCTTCAGCAGCATCTTTTACTGCGCGTGCAATAGCTTGTACCTGACGCTCATTACTCCCTTCACAGATTAGGAAATAATCGGAGATTAAGGATACCTCCTGCATATCCATCACAACGATATCCTCTGCTCGTTTATCATCACATGCCTTGGCAATCAAATCAGCTAATTCTTTACTATGCATTCATGTTCCTCCCTAGTTTTTCGTTATACAATTGAAACGTATCTGGATAAACTGGCTGGTTTTTACTCATCAAAAATCGAATCGTGTTTCGAGCCGCCATCCAGCACGCCTTATCGATATCTTCATACACCACTTGTCGTACTTCCTCAACTCCTGGAAAAGAGCGACCAGGCTCAATATAGTCAGCAATGTATATTACTTTATCCATCAGATTCATATGACGTTTACCGGTGGTATGCCAATAAATAGCACTTTGAATCTCTGGATCATCCACACCAAGTTCCCGCTCAATCATTTTTGATCCAACAGGTCCATGCCATAGTTCTTCGTTGTATTCCAATAAATCATGTGGCAGTTTCTCCATAATAATCCACCGCTTCATTTCTTCCGGATCACGATATTTCGCATAATCATGCAAAATAGCTGCTAATTCCACTTTAGTTACATCCAAGCGATAATGCCTTGCTAACTGGACAGCCGTTTCCGTTACTCTTACCGTATGCTCATACCGTTTGGTTGTTAATTGCTGCTTCACCGTTTCGAATGCTTTGTCTTTTTGCATGTCTCTCACCTAATTTCTCTTACATTGTTCTATCCATGATTTTATCATGAAGAGGCTCTCCTCTATTTTATGAATATAATTGTCTTTTATTAATATACGCAATCACTTCTGGCGGCGTTAAATAACGAATCGATCGATTTTCCTTCACCCGTTTACGAATCATTGTTGAGGAAATATCGATTAACGGCATCTGCACTTCTTTCACTGGGTAAGGTGTCTCCAGCGTGTGACCAGGCCGATTGACACCTACAAAGGTGACTAGTTGCAATAACAAATCAATATCACTCCACTTAGGCAGATATTCTACCATATCCCCACCGATAATAAAATAGAAGGCATTATCAGGGAACATTTCCGTTAATGCACGAACCGTGTTCAAGGTATACGAGACTGTCTCTTGCTCTACTTCGATTGGATCTACTAAAAAAGCTGGATGACCTTTAATTGCTTCACTGGTCATCTCCAGTCGATCCAATGCCGTTGTTTTAGCCTCGGCCTTATGTGGCGGCTGAAAGGATGGTATAAACCATACTTCATCCAATTCTAACTGTTGATATGCCTGTTCTGCCATTAATAAGTGTCCGTAATGCGGCGGATCAAACGTCCCGCCAAATAGTCCAATTCGTCTCAAACCTGACACCTACTTTATGGTAATGTAATTTGTTTATGTTCCGTTGATTCTTTGTACAGTACAATGGTATTACCAATGATTTGTACCACTTGCGCGTCCGCTCCCTCGGCAAGCGCTTCTGCCACATCTTCTTTATCTTCCATGCAGTTTTGCAGTATAGATACCTTTATTAATTCACGTTTCTCTAGTGCCTCACCAATTTGTTTGATCATGTTTGGGTTCACACCATCTTTGCCTACTTGAAAAATAGCCTGTATACGGTGGGACTTAGCACGTAAAAAACGCTTTTGTTTTCCTGTTAATTGCAAATTATTCACCTCTTAGTTTCTTTTCTAACTGGTCGACCAAATGCGATACTTCCAGATATTTCCCTGTCCATTTCTCAAATGCAAGCTGTCCTTGATATAGCAGCATAGCATGCCCATGATGAATTTTCGCCCCCCTGCTTTTGGCGTCTGCTAACAACTGTGTCATGATGGGCTGGTAGACAATATCACTCACTACTGCATTTACTCTCAGATTATCTAATGCAATAATTTGTCTCTCCACTTCTGGTTTCATCCCTACTGAGGTAGTCTGAATGATCAGGTCATAATCGTTTAACTGTGCCTCTGCTTCTTGAAAATGAATGACACTGGTAGACACATCACCTATTCTTAGGTCAAGTAATGCCTCTGCCCTTTCCGGCGAACGATTGGCAATATCCATTCTGGCTACTTGTTTTTGCATCAACGCTCGATAAATCCCACGCGCTGCGCCGCCAGCACCTAATACTAATACCGATGTATTGGAATGAAGGAGACCGGGAAAGGCCTCCTCTAACGAACGGACATACCCTTCCCCATCTGTGCTGTAACCTTTCCATTTACCATTGCTATGAACCACCGTGTTAACAGCACCTAATAAAGCGGCATCCGTGTCCATTTCATCTAAATAATCGATAATGACTTGTTTATAAGGAACCGTAATATTAAAACCATCTATCTCTTCAATCCTAAGCTTTTCAATGACTTGTGGCAAGGCATGTTGATCCCCTTCATATAATTTATATTCCCCATCTATCTGCGCTAAATCTAAAAAATGCTGATGAATCCATGGTGATAAGGAATGTCCAATCGGATTTCCTATCAATCCTAATTTATAACCCATTTATTCTCTCCTCTCCCAACACCGTTAAATCAAGGCTGGACGCAATGTGATTTGATTACCCTTGGGAACATGAACGGTGACGGTTATTCCACCTTCTGTTACCGTTAGCCAGCCAAGTCCCGGGATCACAATGTCTGTTTTTTCTCTAGGAATTTTAATGGTCTGTGCCACTAACGGCGGCAGTTGTTCTAATGTTGCTGGACTAGGCGGCTGCAACAATTCCCCAATATGCTTTTCATAAAAGGTATCTGCTTGCTCTAGTTTCGTCCGATGAATCATTAACTGATTTGAAAAATAACAAACGAATGACTGCTTCATTCCCTTTTCGATATCAAATCGGGCAAAACCGCCAAAAAATAGCGTTTGTTTGTCCTGTAATTGATAAATTCTTGGCTTAATCTCTTTTTTCGGATGGATGAGCTTTAAATCTTTATCCGTTACATAATGAACTAATTGGGAGCGATTGACCACTCCGGGAGTGTCATATAAATAACTAGTATCATCCAACGGTATTTGAATAAACCCTAACGTAGTCCCTGGAAAATAAGAAGTCGTAATCGCGTCTTTTACACCACTGGAACGATGAATTAACTGATTGATAAACGTGGATTTCCCTACATTCGTACAGCCAACAACATAGACATCTTTATGCTTACGATGCTTGTCCAGCTCTTGTTCCACTTTTTCAAAACCAATACCTTTGGTGGCTGACACCAAAAAAACATCTTGTACCTTTAAACCATAGTCACTGGCTGTCTTTTTCATCCAATGAATCAGTTTATTATGGTTCGTTGATTTCGGTAAAAGATCCAGTTTATTTCCTATTAAAACTATCGGGTTATTGCCTACTAATCGTTTCAACCCCGAGATAAAACTACCATCAAAATCAAATATGTCAACAATTTTCACTACCAAACTGTTTGTATCACTAATCTGTTGAATCATACGTAAATAATCGTCATCAGTATATTCTACATCCTGTACTTCATTGTAATGAGTCAGGCGGAAACAACGTTGGCAGATAACCTGTTGATTGGCTAATGCTGCCTTTGGGACATAGCCTGCCTTTGTTTTGTCTTCCGTTTGAATGACAGCCCCACATCCTTCACAATAGATCGTTTCCTCTACTCTTCCTCCCATGAAATCATGCCCTTCCTTCTCATCCATGCTAGCACCCTTCTTTCCATCATTCTATTGATCCGGGTAATCTTGCCATCTGTCTCTACGATTGGCACTACTAAAACCGTATAAAAACCGGCACGATTCCCGCCCAGTATGTCGGTTAGCAGTTGATCACCCACTACAACTATCTCTTCTTTTTTTAGTTCCATCTGCGTTGCTGCACGTTTAAATGCTCTAGTCAGCGGCTTTCTGGCACTGTAAACAAAAGGGGCCTCTAAGGGCTCGGAAAAGATACTAACCCGTTCTTGATCGTTGTTGGAGATAATTGTTACTTTTATATCGTTCTCTTTCATTTGTTGAAACCATTCGATGATCTCAGGAGTTGCGTCCTTTACATTCCATGCCACGAGTGTATTATCTAAGTCCGTGATCACACCTTTGATGCCTTTTTCTCGTAAACGATCAGGTGTGATATCTAACACGCGCGGAACATGCTCATTTGGTAAAAAGTTTTTAAGCAAATTTGTCCACCTCAACTATCCAATTACATACCTTTGTCTATCATAAACAATTTTCTGCATTTATTCAAAGGAAACTGAAGAATTTTTATAAAAATCAAGCTGGCGTATTTACGTTTTTTGTTGATAGAGTAGTCGCATTCCGTTGCTTTATTCAACGACTAGCCTTTTACTTCACATAACTCGCCTTATCGATGTTTTGTTAACATTCGCAAGGGATTTTATTTTCCATAAATTTGCCGATAACACCAAGCCAAACTAGGATGTTCCTCATGAAGAACAAAGATAGAACCAAGAATCGTGCGACAATTTACTACAAAACACGACATGTGGATAACTTTATTCACACTATCCACACTGACAACGATTGACTTCTCCCTTTATTCCACAAACGTTATACACAAGTTATGAACAACCCCATGTAGATAACTGTTCTGTTGTTGTTTTTTACGTTTCATGCTACATTTACTAATGACATGGGAAGGACAACCTATTTATGGGAGGGAAAACAATGGACAAATTATCAGATGAACTACTCATTGAATCCTATAAAAAAGCAAATGAACTATGCTTAAGCCATGAATTTATCCAGTTAATAGAAGAAGAAATGAACAAGCGCTCCTTGATGGATTATATCCAATTCGCCAAACAGATATAGATAATACGACACTTAGTCACCAAGACTGAGTGTTTTTTGTTTAAGTAAAAAAAAAACTAGCGGGTTGTGCCCGGGTTTTTTTCATGAGAAAGGAAAGCCTAGTCCTTAAACAATGTACCGATATGGAGTGGCTATACGGTAAAAAAACAAGTTACCATACTATCCGCTTAGTCTTAACCAACTATTATAAAGCCTCTCCACAATCATCACGAGAAGACAATAGAATAATTTTCCTCAACCATTTATCACCCTCTCACTATTAAAAATTTTTTTCGTTTATTTATAAATAGGTAGTTTCTCGTTATAATGGATAAATATCTTGTCATAATAATGCTCTACCCTTGTGTTTCGTAATAATTTTAGATTAAAATATAAGAGGATGTTCAAAAAAATATTCCATCATGAAATGAGCATATACACAAGGAGGAGCAATGATAGATGTTATTTGCAGTTTTTTTGCCGGTATTACTGGCGATTTTTATCCCTTTCTTTAGTAAATGGAAAGAAAAGATACATACAGGCTACTTTGTCCTGTTAGCACCACTAGCTGTATTCCTTTATTTCATTCCACACATCGGTAATGATTTTTCTCCTATCCAGCAATCATATAATTGGATTCCATCATTACATATCGATCTTTCTTTTTATTTGGATGGTCTTAGTTTATTATTTGTGCTGTTAATCAGTGGAATTGGAACACTAGTAACATTATATTCCATTTTTTATTTGGATACTTCTGAGCGATTAGGCCAGTTCTATGTCTACCTCTTATTATTTATGACAGCCATGTTTGGTGTCGTCTTATCTGATAATGTATTTGTTCTTTATTCATTTTGGGAATTGACCTCGATTTCTTCCTTTTTACTAATTGGTTATTGGAACTTTAAAGAACGTTCTCGATACGGTGCACTAAAGTCAATGCTAATTACTGTTTTTGGCGGTCTCAGTATGCTTGGTGGTTTCATCTTACTTACTTTGGAAACAGGGACTACCAGTATCCAAGGCATGATTAGCCAAGCTGATCTTATCTTATCCAGTGATTATTTTGGATTGATTTTAGCACTTATTTTGTTAGGTGCCTTTACCAAATCGGCACAGTTTCCTTTCCATATCTGGCTTCCAGACGCTATGGAAGCTCCGACACCAGTAAGTGCTTATCTGCACTCCGCAACCATGGTGAAAGCTGGGATTTTTCTTGTTGCACGTTTTACTCCCATTTTCTCGGGGAATGAATGGTTCTTTATTTTGGTGAGCGGTATTGGAATTGTCACGCTTATTTGGGGCTCGTATATGGCGGTAAGGCAAACTGATTTAAAAGGTATTTTAGCCTTTTCCACCATCAGTCAATTAGGTATGATCATGTCCATGTTGGGATTCGGTACAAGCGTAGCTATTTACGCAGCCGTCTTCCATATTCTTAATCACGCTACCTTTAAAGGAAGCCTGTTTATGATAGCTGGTATTGTTGACCATGAGACAGGCACTCGTGATATTAGAAAACTTGGCGGGTTATTCACACTAATGCCCATTTCGGCCACACTTGCCTTCTTTGGCACGTTTTCCATGGCTGGGGTACCTTTACCATTTCTCAATGGATTCTATAGTAAAGAAATGTTCTTCGATGCTTCACTAGCGATTGAAACCAGCTCGCAAATTGCTGGTACACTTGCTACTGCCATTCCTTATTTGGCGGTATTTGGCAGTATTTTTACCTTTGTTTATTCCATGTATCTGGTATTTGGGACTTTCATGGGCAAACAACAACTGGATGAATTACCCAAAAAACCGCATGAAGCACCCATTGGCATGTTGATTTCGCCAATTATTTTGGTGATCGGTGTGGTTACGATTGGTTTATTCCCTAATCTTGTCAATAGCTCCTTCTTGGCACATACGGCCGAAGCGATTTATGGCAGTCCGGTAGAGAAACATGTACAATTCTGGCATGGGTTTATCCCACCACTTTATATGTCGTTAATCGTGGTTGCGGTAGGAGCCGTTCTTGCCTTGACCATTCGTTATTGGAACAAGATATATACCATCTTACCTGGTAAATTAAGCCTTAATAAGTGTTATGATTTTCTCGTTGATCAGTCAGAAAAGACATCTGCTAAAATCACCAATACTTATATGAACGGTTCCTTGCGTAGTTATATGTCCTACATTTTGGTAGCGATATTGGCAGTCAGCATCACCGTCATGTGGTTGACAGATGGCTTTGCGTTGGATACATCTGATCTTGCTGTGATAACGATTGAAGAAATGGTGATTGCCATTGCAATGGCAGTAGCGGCCATTGCAACAATTTTTACTAGAAGCAAGCTGGCAGCGATTCTTATACTTGGTGTTGTTGGCTACAGCTTAGCCTTGCTATTTGTGATTTACCGGGCTCCTGACTTAGCCTTGACACAGCTTGTCATCGAAACGATCACGGTTGCCTTGTTTCTGCTTTGTTTCTATCACTTACCTAACCTGCGTCAACGAACAGAGAAAATTTCAGAGAAAACGACTAATCTCATCATTTCGATAGCCTTTGGCGGATTAATGACCTTAGTTGCCATTTCTGCTCATAGCACCAAGCTGTTTGACAAAATTTCGGACTACTTCTTAGAAGTTTCCCATGACATTGGCGGTGGCGATAATGTCGTAAACGTGATTCTTGTCGATATGCGTGGTATTGATACATTATTCGAAATCGTCGTGCTAGGTATTGCAGCGTTCGCTATTTATGGTTTAATTAAATTGCGAAAGAAAAAGGAGGCAGAATAGATGGAAATTGTAATGTCGATTCTTGCCGGTATTCTTTTTACAACAGGGATCTATAACTTATTACAAAAACAGATGCTGCGTATTGTAATTGGTACAGCACTAATCTCACATGGGGCTCACTTATTTATTTTAACAATGGGGCAATTAAAAACAGGAGCACCTCCTGTTTTGGAAGATGGAATTTCCAACTACACAGACCCATTACCGCAAGCTTTGATTTTAACATCTATTGTCATTAGCTTCGGTGTAACGAGCTTACTGTTAGTACTTGCATATCGAACATCGAAGGTAAATGGAACAGATAATATGGATAAATTAAGGGGTAACGAAGATGATGAGTAATTTAGCAGTATTACCAATTGTCATACCACTGATTGCTGGTGTGATTGTGGCGCTCTTTCCGAAAAAAAGAAAAGCAGCACGGATTTTCTCGCAAATACTTACCATAATCAGCACCCTTGTTGCTGCATGGGTATTATACTATGTGCAGCAGAATGGGACGGTTATATTAGAAGCCGGCAATTGGTCGGCACCTTATGGTATTGTACTTGTGGCTGATCTATTATCGATGACCTTAGTGCTAACAACCAATATCATCGCACTAGCCTGTGTCTTTTATGCACCTAAGTCGTTAAGTGAAAAGCAGGAAGCATTTTATTTTTACACCTTCTATTTTTTATTGATTAGTGGTGTGTCAGGTGCGTTTATAACAGGAGATTTATTTAACCTGTTTGTATTCTTTGAGGTATTACTGATGGCCTCTTATGGATTAATTGTATTAGGCGGCGAACGCATTCAATTACGAGAATCGATGAAATATGTGTTGATTAACTTATTCTCGTCGATGTTGTTTGTGACCACGATTGCTTTCTTATATTCCGTTGTTGGAACCGTGAATATGGCTCAAATTGCCGAGCGTATTGGAGAAGTGGAACAAACGGGCATTCTTACAACGATTGGAATTCTATTGTTTTTTGTCTTTGGGACCAAAGCAGCCTTATTCCCGCTATATTATTGGCTGCCCAAACCATATATCACACCAAACCCTGTTGTTTCGGCCTTATTTGGCGCTTTGTTAACAAAGGTAGGTATCTATTCTTTATTACGTGTCTTCTCATTAATTTTTGTGCATAATCGTGATATCACACATGAGTTTTTTGTTTGGGTAGCGGCACTAACCTTGATATTTGGAGCGATAGGGGCATTATCAACCAATAATATTAAAATGGTGATTGCTTACAACATTATCCCTGCTGTTGGATTCATGCTGTTAGGAATCGGCGTATATAACGCTACAGGTTTTACAGGAACCATTTATTATTTAGTGAACGATATGTTTATTAAAGCAGCGTTATTCCTGTTGGCTGGTGCGATTGCCTACCTCGTTGGAACGAGTGATTTACGAAAAATGCGAGGGCTCTTGCATCAGTATCCTTTATTAGGCTGGATGTTCTTTATCGCTGCTCTCGTATTGGCTGGTATCCCACCTTTCAGTGGGTTTATCGGTAAGTTGGTCCTATTACAAGGGGCTGTCGAAGCAGATCATATTGTGGTTGCCATTATCGGTCTTGGCTCCAGCTTGCTTATCTTATTATCGGTTATCCGTATTTTTGTTCGAGGTTTCTGGGGAGAGAAAGATGAAACGATTATTGCCGATAAAAAAGCTGCTCGAGGATTTGCTTGGCCAATTGCCTTCTTATTATTCTTCACCGTACTCTTAGGGGTTGGAGCAGAATGGTTCTATCCAAGTATCGAATCGATCGGTGACTACTTAATGAATCCTGATGAATATATTCAATCTGTGTTAAAGGAGTAAATTATTATGCCACTGCAAATAATCTTAAATATAATCATTGCGGTTATGTGGATGTTTTTAAGTGAAAGCTATACGTTCCCTTCTCTTTTGACAGGGTTTATCATCGGAGCACTATTATTGTTTATGCTGCGACGATTTATACCAGCTAATTTCTATTTGTATCGCGTATGGAAAATAATTAAGTTATTGCTCCTTTTTGTCAAAGAGTTACTTATATCCAATATTGACATTGTAAAATGGGTGTATAAACCAAAACAAACATACTATCCTGGTATCTTTGCTTATCCCACGGAATTGAAGAGTTCTTGGGAAATTCTGCTCTTAACGTCGTTGATTTCTTTAACGCCGGGTACATTATCCGTTGCCGTATCAGATAACAATAAGATCATCTACATTCATGCAATGGATATCGAATCAGATGAAACATCGATTAAGGAAATCAAGGAGACTTTTGAGAAGGCTATTATGGAGGTGACACGATGAGTGATCTAATCCAAATCGTCGCAATTGTCTGCATGATTGTGATTACCATTTCTATTACCTTGTTAATGTTTCGTGTCGTTAAAGGCCCAACCAATCCGGATCGTGCCGTTGCCTTAGATGCCATCGGTATTAACCTAATGGGAATGGTTGGGTTGAGTGCCATTCTCTTAGTGACCACCCGTTTAAATGACGTCATCCTCTTGGTTGGAATTTTACTGTTTATCGGAACCATTGCCTTAGCAAAATATATTGAAAAGGGTGTTATCATTGACCGGGACAACGATTGAAACCATCATTGATATTTTCGTGATTATCTTGCTGCTATTTGGTACGTTTTTCTTGCTGTCAGCTTCCATTGGTGTACTGCGTTTTCCTGATGTGTACACTCGGTTACACGCCTCCACGAAAGCTGCTACCTTAGGGATTGCTAGTGTGATGATTGGTGCTTTCATTTTCTTACATGCAGAGTATAACATCGTAAGCGGGAAATTGATCTTGGGCATCATTTTTATATTATTGACTGCCCCAGTTTCTGCTCATATGATTGGCCGAGCAGCCCATACGGCTGGCATCAAACCATGGTCACCAGACGGCCATACCAAAGACGCTTATGCCGATAATCAAGATAAAACGTCGTGACTAGTTCACGGCGTTTTTTTTATACACTAGAAATCACTATAATAGGAATTTGATTGAACTTTGAACGAATTAGACTACCTATAAGTTGGATTATGTTAGTAGATTATTTTTCTGATTGGTGCGTTTGATCGTATTATCTGTGCGAAGCAAGCGCTGCGGGAATATGATGCGCTTCGATGCATAGGACATGCATGTGCAGTCGTGGCGATTGTCGTCGTGATCTTAACCTGCGAACCTTCATGGCCGGCTTCAGCTAACTAAAAAGAAGAGCACTTTTTAGTGGATTTTCAGCTCGTCCTGCGATGCACAGGACGTTACGGTTTTACCTTGTAAACCATTTTCGAGTCTTCGCATATTCCCTCCGCTAGAAAATGATTCAACAATGGTTATCACTGCAAGGATGATGGATTCTATGCCCTTTAAAACATTAAATATCCATCATCGTATAACTTTTATAATGAAAGTATCAGGAAAACTCAGAAATAGCCATGCAAAAATTATCTCATCTCTCATCAGTAGAAAAAAGATAACTTATTGAATTATGCCTGTGACAAAACCGATTATGATGATGAGATTTTCGTTCCTTAGCTTCAGCAAAAATCAAGCATACAAACGGCTCTGATGTCGATCATCACCATGCTATTTCTTGCTAAAAGTGTGGAATCACTCCCTAGCAGAAGCCAACCACGTAGACAAAATGAGTAGTTCGCAGGCTAAACCAACCTTTGACATCCAGTCACACCCCTACACTTGCAAGTCTCGTGGCATGAGCGGAAGATCCACTTGGAAAAGTGCTCTTCTTTTGCCAGTTAACTAAAGCCATGCCTAGGTATGAGAAATACGATGAAGGTGTCCTTTACCTAAATCGCTTGTTGACTTATGCTCTGTGGGTAAAAGTGAAGGGCTTGGTTGGATCTTTGAGCTGCACTATTCATATCTCAAAGTGGTCCCTAGTCAGATTTACATAATCCAACTTATCGGCAGTTTTTTTACTTCGTTTTATTTGCAAGAAAGGACCGGGCAAATTTCAACCCGTTTCATATGTCCTCATATTATTTTTCGATTGATCTAACACACTTATAGAAAAACAGCTTGGACGTATGACACGTTGGACAACGGTACTGCATAGGATGGGATATAGGCAAATACCTAGTTTGATATCGCAGGAGGTGCTGTATTGTCCATTCTACTTGGTTTGTTAGCCTTATGTAAGGAGGCCCTATTCTTTGTTGCTTACGTAAAGCAAAACACCTTTCCTCAACCACTCCCACCTGAAGAAGAAAAACAAATGATCCAGCGATTGCATGCAGGCGATGAACAGGCGCGAAACAAACTAATCGAACATAACTTAAGGCTGGTTGCCCACATCGTAAAAAAATTCGAAAACACGCAAGAAGAGCCAGAGGATCTCATTTCCATTGGCACCATCGGATTAATTAAAGGGATAGAGAGCTATTCCAGTGGAAAGGGAACAAAATTGGCTACTTATGCCGCCAGATGTATTGAGAACGAGATTCTCATGTACTTACGCGCCACAAAGAAGACGAAAAAAGACATCTCGCTACAAGATCCAATCGGGCAAGATAAGGAAGGAAATCAAATTAGCTTAATTGATATTCTAGAGGCAGATAACGAAGATGTGACAGAGACGATTCAGTTACACATGGAATTAAAAAAAATTCAGAAATACCTGCGCGTGTTGGATAAGCGGGAAAAGGAGGTGCTAATTGCCAGATTTGGCTTGGCAAATACCGATGAACTAACACAGAGAGAGATAGCCTCTAAACTAAAAATCTCACGCAGCTATGTTTCTCGTATTGAAAAACGAGCCTTAATGAAGGTCTTTCATGAATATTATCGAAACGAACTAAAATAGCTGTCGTTCACTCGACAGCTATTCTTCTATATTTTGTACTACATGTATAATTAAGTTTGCTGCATTCTCTGCTGCCTTTTGCAGGAATTCATCAAAAGAAACCGACGAATCTTTTCCGGCAATATCTGATAAGGCACGTATCACCACAAATGGTCTACTGTATTGATAACATACTTGCGCAATTGCGGCAGCTTCCATTTCTGCAGCAATCAGATCGGGAAACGCTTGTCTTACTGCATTGACTCGATCTGCCTCTTGCATAAAGGCATCGCCCGTACTAATCAAACCTTTCATAGCTTGGACATTTTCTAATTGTTTTACGGCTAGCATCGCCTTTTCAATCAGCACTGGATCTGCCTTAAACATGGCAGGGAGCCCAGGCACTTGACCATATTGATAATCAAAGGCCGTGACATCCACATCATGATGAACCACGTCTGTCGATATCACAATATCACCAACTTCTAACCCCTCATGAAAACCTCCTGCTGAACCAGTATTAATCACGATACTTGGACCAAATCTTTCAAATAAGATCGTAGTGGCAATCGCCGCATTTACCTTGCCAATACCGGACTTTAACACGACCACTTCTTTACCGCCTAACATACCAACAAAGAATTCACTATTTGCAGCCTGAACGGTTTCTTTTACTTCCATACGATCTTTTAATAAAGCGACTTCCTCATCCATCGCCCCAATAATACCTATCATTCTGTTATCCCCCAGACGTTATCTTCTTTCCACTTCATGTAATTCCTCTACTAAAACCGGTTTCCAACCTTGATCCTCTACCCACTCTAAATGGACACGGTAAAATTCATCTTGATTAGATTCGGGAGAGACCGTTGCTTCTACGGCTTGTTCTCCAGCACCGCCAAACCACTGATCGATTTGTGCTTCACTTGGTATACCTGTAGCAACCTCAACAGCTTGTTTCATTTCCTGCCAGTCGGTAGACCCTTGTTCAAAAGAAGTGGTATGAGGGCCCTCTTGTGAGGTACCGATGGCTTCCCAATTACTTTTATAGGCGTTCTTCACATTGCTATCATCAGACTCGACTTCTTCTGTGTCGTTTTGTCCCTCTTCCTCTTCTTCCTCATCATCACCTTCCACTTCATTAACCTCCAAGTCTTTCTTCTCTTGACTTTCGGGTTCATCTGCCTCTTGATTGGAAGAGCCCAAAGCAAATTCTTCTGCCTGATTTTCCTCGTTTCCGGCTGTAGTATCACTCTCTCTACCTATAAAAATAACTGACAGCATCACAATAACTAATACACCGCCAATTACACTTAACCATGTAAGTAATTTTGTATTGGTTCTTTTCTTCTCAAATCTGTCTCTTCTTGTATTCGTTTCATGATTATCCGACATGTCTTTCCCCTCCCAATGTCATTATACTAAAAAAAAAACAAGTGTACCACGACCAGCTATTACTTTAGGAAAATAGATCGATTTTTTTCTGTTTTTGTCATCGTTGCAGGAATTTGTTCATAGTTATGGAATATAACTATAACGATAATGGTTAAGGAGTGATTACATGTTGTCAACAAGCTTTGATGCAACAATTTGGAAAGAAACCCCTTTTTATATGATCAGCTATGATAAGACAAAACAACTGCTTATCATTCATTTTCATGAAAATGATTGTGTTACTTTTGAGCCAGTATCCGAGAATCTTGTCTTTCAATTAATCATTTCAACCGATAAACAGCGTTTTATCGAAGAACAGCTTGAGCCGCTTCAACAGAAACGAGAATTGGCCTGACCTTTCTCTTCTCTCCTGACTAGCAGCTAACTTCTATGACAAAATGGATGCCATACGTCATGACATCCATTTTACATGTGTTATTCTACATTCACTATTTTTACATTCATCTCACCAGCTGGTGTGGGAACCGTAATCTCTTCACCAATTGCATGACCAAGTAAACTTTTAGCAATTGGTGAATCATTGGAAATTTTCCCTTCAAAAGGATCCGCTTCAGCACTGCCGACAATAGTATAACTTTCTTCTTCACCGTCAGGCAATTCTAAAAAAGTAATCGTTCTGCCTAACGATACAATATCAGAATTCGCGTCCTCATTCTTTATAATAACGGCATTTCGAATCATGTTTTCAACCTGTACAATACGGGATTCTACAAATGCCTGTTCATCTTTTGCTGCGTCATACTCTGAATTCTCTGATAAATCTCCGAAATCTCTTGCTATTTTGATGCGTTCTACTACCTCTTGACGTCTTTCCGTTTTTAAGTATTCTAATTCTTCTTCTAACTTTTCCAGACCCTCTTCTGTCATATAAAATTCTTTTTCTTCTGCCATAACCCTACACTCTCCTTCAAACTATTACTATCACTCAGATAAGGCATATCTTGTACATGATATGAATCCTTATACAGAAATAGCACTTATTATATTGGTGAAAATGCTTTAATTACTAATCACTACTATCTCAGATTTTCAATTATTTTTCAACCGTTTTATTTGTCTATTTTTACTAACCTGACCGGATATGTTATAAACGCTAACCAGCCTACTAGAGCAGCTTGTTTTTCGTGTATACTCCTATTACTATACAAGTTGAACTTATAAATGTAACAAAAACGTGTTTCAAGCAAATCTCTACTCACATTATTTCCTATAATATAGTTTTGAATGACCATTCACACGCCTTTCAGTTCTGCTGAAAGGTAGCTGTATGATAAGATAATCAGAGAATAAATGCATTTATTCCTTGGTTATCTCATCTCATACTGCGTAAATGGATCAAGAGCACCTCTATTATTTCATTCAACTTATATAGTCATTTTCTCGTTTGATACTAATGGCAATTCCATCTCCAATAGGAAGAATAACCGTGTCATAGCCCTGATGTTGTAATAACCATCGATTATAGGCATCTATTTTTTTGACCATGTTTCGTAAACGCTTAGGGGCTCCGTCAGGATTTGCTACATAGCCATGAAACAATACATTATCAGTTATGATGACCCCATTTTTTGATAAAGTACCTTCATACAATTCAAAAAAGCGTCGATATTGACCTTTGGCAGCATCAATAAAAATCATATCAAATTTGCCTTTAGTCTTTGTTTCCACGGCTAGTTCTAAGGCGTCGCCTAAGATAACCTCAATTTGTGCTTGTCTCCCCTGATCCACTATATGATCCATAGCTCGTTGATACATTGCTTGATCTCGCTCTATCGTTACAATTTCCAAGTTGTTTTTAGCCTCGATCATGCGCAAAGCAGAATAACCAATTGCCGTCCCAATCTCTAGTAACTTTTGCGGCTGATAGAGTCGAATCAGTTGTTGCAATAAGGCAATTCCTTGTATATCCATGATAGGCACATGATCTTTTTGGGCATCATGTTGCATTTGTTTCACCCATGCCGGCTCCTGTTTCGGTAGACTATCTAGGTAATGGATTAATTGGCTCTCATTCATGTTTCCACATTCCCCTTGTATCAAACAAGGTTAAAGCAGGGCGATCCCTGCTTTAATCTTGATTATGAATATATTGTTCTTCCAGTTGTTGGTGTTCTTCATACGTTTGCGCATAATGAACATTTCCATCTGTATCCGCCAAGAAAAACAAGTAGTTGTTATTGGCTGGATCAAGCACGGCTGATAATGAACTCTCTCCAAAGTTAGCAATAGGGCCAATCGGCAAACCGTCTATTTGGTACGTATTGTACGGTGATTCAATCTCATAATCGTCATAGGTAAGCCGTGGGATGTGTTCCCCGTGAGCATAAATAACGGTTGGGTCTGTTTGCAATCTCATACCATCATTCATACGATTATAAAATACTGCTGCGATATTTCTCCGATCATCATTGGATGGCGCTTCTTCTTCTACCAACGAAGCAAAAGTGATGATTTCATGGGGCGAATAATCAGACTCCTCTATTTGCGATTGATAGGCTGCCATCACCTCATTCGTTTTATCAAGCATTTGTCTTACCACTTCATCTACGGTTGGATTCTCGTGATAAAATTCATAGGTAGCTGGGAACAAATAACCTTCTAATGGATAGATAATTTCTTCGGCTAATATTTCCTCGCTTAGGAAAGCAGAATATTCGTTTATCAAGGTTTCTATATACGATGTTTCTTGCATCCTATTCAAAAATTCATTCCGCTCGATACCTGCCTCTTCTTCAAAAATGGTTGCTATTTCTTCGATGTTCCGCCCTTCCGGAATCGTAACTCTCATAGCCGCTTCTTGCTGCAAAGTACCAGTTTCCAACTCATCAGAAATCTCTTTAAGTGTCATGGATGGACTTAAAGTATAATCCCCTGCTTGAAAATCAGATATATTATTAAATTTGACATAGAAGCGATAGACAAGGCTGTTTGCAATTAATCCTTCCTCTTCTAGCTGATTGGCAATATCGGAACTAGATGCACCAAGTGGAATGGTTAATTCTACGGTTTCATCAGATGATGGATCCACTGGTGTGGTGGCTGTCTGGATAAATTTATACGCAGAATAACCACCGATGATCATCAGGATAACTAATGCAATCAATACAATAGCTATGATCTTACGGGCAACGGTTATTTCCTTTGCTCGATTCTCGGCAATTTCTTTATATGTAGTTTTTTGGCGTTTTTCTTTCTTTTTACTCAATTTAGGGTTCCCCCTTTCACCCGATATATTATACTATAAATTAAATAAAAGGGAAACCATTCACTCATCTAATCGTTCTATATCGTCTATCAACAAGGCTAACTTATATAGAATTACTCCGTGTTCCCTTTGATATTCTGGATGGTTTATTGGTTTATTCCATGATGTGTTCCTAAGAATTAGCTTAGGAAAATAGCTTTAAACCTCATTTGATCTTTTCTCACTAAACCAATGTAGTATAATGGACATTTATGTCGTGTCATTTTTCCTATTTATTTATCTCTACGTTCCAATAAACGATGACACTGTAGATGTTAAACTATTTTACCCATTAGCAAAACCTCGTATCCAGGATTGGATACGAGGTTACTTTTCTTATGATTATTCGGTCAGATCCTCATCGGCTATGGTGTTTAACACTTCCTCTACCATATCCCATTCTTCATCCGACTCGATATGGAAAAGTTCGAGATCGTCCTCATTTTGCTTCTCTTCATAACGAAAAGCGAAGACTTCTACTTCTTCATCGTCACTTTGTTCTGCGGGTACAACGGCCACATAGGCATTCTCGGTCTCATCCACATCGAATGTAAATAAGACTTCAAACAAATGCTCTTCACCATTCTCATCTGGAATGATAATCCGTTCTTTTTCTTCCAATGACATGTTATCTACCTCCTTTACGATTGACTGTCCAAGTAACCTTGCAAAATCATGACCGCAGCCATTTTGTCGATTACTTTTTTACGTTTCGATCTGCTTATATCTGCCTCAAGCAAAACCCGTTCTGCTGCCATCGTTGTCAAACGCTCGTCCCACAAAACCGTCTCAATAGAAAAATCATCTTTTAGGAATTGAGCAAAATCTTGTGAGGCCTCTCCGCGAAATCCAATCGATCCGTTCATATTTTTAGGTAATCCAATAACTACCTTATCTATAGTGTGCTCTTCCATAAGTTGTTTAAACGTATCTTTGATTGAGTCATATTCTGGTTCCGTCCAATGCAAGGTGGTTAACCCTTGTGCCGTCCAGCCTAATTCATCACTTATCGCCACACCAATAGTTTTGGATCCTACATCCAAACCTAATATTTTCGTCATACTTGTTTTTTAGCGTTGATGTAATCCTTGACTAGTTCTTCCATGATTTCATCACGCTCTACTCTCCTTATTAAATTGCGTGCATCATTATGTCTGGGAATATAGGCCGGATCCCCCGAAAGTAAATAACCAACTATCTGATTAATCGGGTGATAGCCTTTTTCTTCGAGCGCTTGATAAACGACATGCAACACTTCCTTTACATTCTGCTCATCTGGCTCATCAGAAAAATCAAATTTCATTGTTTTATCCATTCCATCCAATCGAAGCACCTCCAAATTATAGTTCTTTCGGTAGCTTGTATTTGTCTATTATACCTGTTATTGAACTAAATTACCAAACTTATTCATGGGTTTGCACATATTTTTCCGCATAAGCAAGTGCCTGTGATAATTTTGTTGTGTCCTTACCACCTGCTTGTGCCATATCAGGACGACCTCCACCGCCGCCGCCACAAATTTTTGCGGCTTCTTTCATTAGATTGCCAGCGTGATACCCTTTTTCTACTAAATCTTTCGTTACTCCAGCAGCTAGTTGTACTTTATCATTATTAACAGCTGCTAATAAAATAATTCCTGAAGCTAATTTTTGCTTCATCTTATCCACCATTTCACGCAGTTGATTCATATCTGATACATCCACTTTCTGTGCAAGTACCTTTACTCCATTTACTTCTTTCACCTCATCCAAGATAGAAGAAGACTCCAACTGCGATAGTTTACTGTTTAATGATTGGATAGAGCGATCTTTCTCTTTCATTTCTTTAAAAAGATGTTCCAAACGCTCGGGTACTTGATCTTCTTTCGTTTTCAACAAGGATGCTGCTGATTGTAATAACTGCTGCTTGCCGTTAACAAATTGATAGGCTCCTTTTGCTGTAACGGCCTCTATTCTCCTTGTTCCTGCCCCTATTCCAGACTCAGAAATAATCTTGAATAATCCGATTTCAGCAGAGTTTCGCACGTGACAACCACCGCATAATTCAACGCTATAATCTCCTACTTCAACAACACGGACAACTTCTCCATATTTTTCACCAAAAAGCGCCATGGCTCCCATCTGTTTTGCTTCGTCCATTGTCTTATTTGTGATCGTTACCGGTAAAGAATCCCATATTTTTTCATTTACTTTTTGCTCTATTTCTATTAATTCAGCCGTATTCACTGCATTGAAATGCGAGAAATCAAATCGCAGTCGTTCACTTGCTACCAAGGAGCCTGCCTGATTAACATGTTCACCCAACACATCTTTTAATGCTTGATGAAGTAAGTGAGTCGCTGTATGATTCTTAATAATAAACTGTCTGCTTCGCCCATCCACTGTGGCTTGGATGTCCTGTCCTTTTACCAGTTTTCCCTCTTTGACCAGAATACGATGGAGGTTTTGACCATTCGGTGCTTTCTGAACATCTAACACCTCGGCAACACCTGTTTCACAAGTAAGGGTACCTTTGTCTGCAATCTGTCCGCCGCTTTCTGCGTAAAATGGTGTCGCTTTTAAGATTACCAATGCCTCCACACCTGATACTGCTTCTTCTGCTAATTCCTTATCTACGACAAGTGCTTGGATCGTTGTTTCCTTGGTTAATTGCTGATAGCCAATAAAGCTGCTGTCTACCTGAAGGTCACTTAGTACACGATCTTGACTTTGCATTGAGTCCACTTTCTGCCTTGCATTACGAGCTCGATCACGCTGTTTCGCCATTTCCGCTTCAAAGCCTGCTTCATCAATTGTGAAACCAGCTTCTTCTGCGTATTCTTCTGTCAATTCTTTAGGAAAGCCATAGGTATCATAGAGGCGAAATACTTCTGAACCAGGGAAGACTTCACTGCCTGCTTCTTGTTGCTGCTCAATGATATGATAGAAAATTTGTAATCCTTCTTGCAATGTCTCATGAAATCTTTTTTCTTCCGTTTGAATGACGTTCTGAATGAAATCGGCTTTCCGCTGTACCTCTGGATAGAAGGCCTCCATAATCGAGGCAACGGTTGGCACTAATTGGTACATAAATGGTTGATCAATGCCGATTTGTCGTGCATATCTCACCGCTCGACGTAATAACCGGCGCAGTACATATCCTCTGCCTTCGTTGGAAGGAAGGGCACCATCGCTTACGGCAAACGTCACTGTACGAATATGATCCGCAATCACTTTAAAGGCCACATCTGTTTCTTCCTGCTGTTGATAGGTGGCATTAGCTAATTTTTCGGTTGCATGAATAATCGGAATAAATAAGTCTGTTTCAAAATTGGTTTTGGTATCCTGAATTACACTCACTAAACGCTCCAAACCCATTCCCGTATCAATATTTTTTTTCGGTAGTGGAGTATACGTATCATCAGGATTGTGATTAAACTCAGAAAATACTAAGTTCCAGATCTCCAAATAACGCTCGTTCTCTCCACCAGGATACAGCTCAGGGTCTTGTGCATCATATCCATATGCCTCACCGCGATCATAGAAAATCTCTGTATTAGGTCCACTTGGCCCCTCTCCTATATCCCAGAAATTCTCTTCCAAACGAATGATACGTTCTTCTGGCAGCCCAATATGATCACGCCATAAAAGGTAGGCATCTTCATCCTCCGGGTGTACGGTAACCGATAACCTTTCTGGATCAAATCCAATCCATTTCTCACTTGTTAGGAACTCCCAAGCAAAGACAATGGCTTCCTTTTTAAAGTAATCACCAATAGAGAAATTGCCTAACATCTCAAAAAACGTATGATGTCTCGCCGTATAACCCACGTTGGTGATATCATTTGTCCGGATCGATTTTTGTGCATTAGCAATGCGTGGATTCTCCGGAATAACCCTTCCATCAAAATATTTTTTAAGGGTTGCCACACCACTATTAATCCATAATAAGGTGGGATCCTCCTGCGGAACTAAAGATGCGCTTGGCTCAACGGCATGACCTTTCTCTTGAAAGAAATCTAGAAACATCTGACGGACTTGTGCAGAAGTTAATCGTTTCATATCTATCGCCTCCCATATATCAAATACTTGGATCCATTAAAAAACTCTCCTCCCCATGCAATAAATGCAGGGACGAGAGTATATCCGCGGTACCACCCTGATTACAGTAAAACACTGTCATCTTCTCATCGATAACGGTGATGTAACCGGCAGGTGTTAGCTGCACTTCAAACTAGCTTCTTGGATAAGGGCATTCCGGAATTCTTTCAGCCTCAGAAATTCCTCTCTGTTGAAATGATTGTCCAATACTCAGGTTCTTCCACGTTTTTAATATTTACTTCGCTAATTATAAGCTACATTTTACCTATCTGTCAACGTCCTTTACTTGTCGATAAGTAAGAGGAATAGCAACTTTAGCTATAGTAAGCAACGGTATAGCCAGTATCACCGTTGTTTTACAGTTACCTCACCTATATTAACACTGAAACCAGTTGCTCTATCAATGATACGAGCTTATTTTTTTATTTATTTTAAGTTATATTTTGATAGCGTAATATAACGATATATGATATAATAAGGGATAAAGCAGGTGATATCATGTATTTAAAAAAGACAAAAACAAAGAATGGACGAATTCATTTAAGTATTGTCGATTCTTATTACGATAAAGCGAAAAAACATGCCAGACAGGTAACCGTGGAAAGCTTAGGTTATCTGGATGAAGCGGAGAAAAAATATGATGATCCCATCGCTCACTTTAAAGCACGTGTAGAGGAATTAAAAAGAGCGAAAAACGAAAAGAAAGAACCCATCCGATTGGAACTGTCTGTTGATGAAAAAATGGAAAAAGGAAAAGCATACCGAAAAAATTTCGGGCATGTGATACTCAGTCAGATTTATCACCGGCTGAAGCTGGATACTTTTTGGAAAAATCGTTCGCATCGCCGGAAATTTGATTTTGATGCCAATATTATTTTTAACTCAACTTTCGCACACTGAAATAGGCAGGTAAGCCCTGATATAGCTGGGTAAGCCAGCAATCCATTGTTGGACTTGACTTTTGATTAATTTTTGTACCTTTTTGTTGCTCATTTTCAAGGCATCTTCAAGAAGGTCGATCAACTGCTGAAGTGCCACAGCCCAATCGAGATCATGAACTTCATCACATAATTCATAAAACATGCCGCCAAGTGTTCTCTCATCTGTGCTACATCGGTTTTGCCACGAGAGAATAATATATCGTGCGAATACGATGGTCGTATGACTAATTAAGCCGTCATACGAACGACTTTGGAACTCTTTTTGGAGTTTCAAAAGAGATTTTGTTGTTTTGAAAAAAACTTCAATGTCCCATCTCATCCCATAAATACGAATGATTTCTTGATCACTAAGTGTACAATCGGTGCTTAGAATAGCTAACCATTCGCTCTTTTTATTCCGATTACGAACAAAGACAACTTTAATAGGAATGCCATTCGCTTGTGTCGTATGAATCGAACGAAGAATGTCTTTCTTTCCATCTGTTGGTTTCGCAAAACGATAAAGTTCTTTTAAGCTTACACGTTGGCCATTCACAAGGTAACGCTGTTTCAAGTTCTTTACCATGCCAATGACGTCCAAACCTTGCTCTTTTATCTCCTTAACGAGAGGTTGATACGTAAACCAAGAGTCCATCAGCACATAGGAAGCATCTATACCAGCATTCATCGCCCGTTCAACCATACCTGGTATTTGCTCAGGTGCGGTTTGTAATGCTTCGACTCTGCGTTTATAACCGGAACTACGCTTATCAATTTTTGATGATATACCATTGATTTGGCTTTTCTTTGAGCTCAATAATGAAAAGTCCACGGGAATGAACGTTGCACCATCTGACCAACCAAGCGTGAGCATACGGAACCCTTTATAAAAGCGCATCTTTTGAGATGCATGGTCAAAACAGCGAGCTAATAATTCAACCGATTTACTGCGATTACGATCATACGAAGAATCGTCGACAATCAATACTTTTGGGCGATCATGACTCGTTAAGTTGGTTACTTTTTCAATGGTATGAGCGCTTAGAAATAGTAAAAACCTTCTCCAAGCAAAGGTAGATTTGTTTAAAAAACGATAGACAGCATTCTTTTCTGGACATTCATTCGCTTTGTTACTTTGAAGTACTTGATACCAGTTCTTATTTTCAAAGATCAAACAAAAAATCAATTGAAAAAGATAGGCACAAGTAAAACCGACAGACTTTGTAATACCAGCTTTTCTAAGATGTTTAAACACGTCTAATTCTTTAAAAGTGGAAGAAAGTTCATTTGGTAGTTGATTATTGTGGTCATTATTCGCTATCATATAGGAGACACCTCTTCTGTATTGGTAGTGTTTTCTAGACAATTACACTATACCAAAAGTTGAGGTGTTTTTTATACCTATTTCTAATGTCAACGACCATATTTGAACAGTAATAAGCTTTACGGCTAGTTAAATGGAATGCTTCTTTCTAGCTGCGAAAGTTGAGTTTTTAAGTTATTGATTTTTACACGTCTCTTGTATCCCGGATCGAAATATCAATCGTTTGAAAATCAATCGCTCTTTTTTGAAAGAACAACTTTTAAGCTTGCCGATGTCTACCGTGCACTTAGCTTCTATAACGAGAAAAAAGACGACTTCCTTTCGTGGCTGCATGACCAAGTAACAGAAAATTATGGACGAGATACCTCCCGTGTTTTTTATGACGTCACCAATTATTATTTTGAAACAGAGACTATCAAAGAAGATGATATGCGCCGGAAAGGGGTATCGAAGGAGCATCGCCCCAATCCAATTGTCCAAATGGGGCTGTTTATGGATAATCAAGGCATTCCCATCACCTATCAGTTATTCCCTGGAAATACGAATGATTGTATGACCTATCGTCCAAACCTCAAAAAAATGAAATTAGATTATGGAATCAAGCGTGCTGTTGTCGTAGCTGACAAAGGAATGACCACAGGAGATAACATCTGGTATACGCTCTCTGCCAAAGACGGCTATGTATTCAGTATGTCCGTACGTGGAGCGAACAAGGCATTAAAAGATTATGTGACGAATGAAAACGGCTATGAATGGCTCGGAAAGGAATACAAACGAAAATCCCGGTTATATCCAAGAGATATTCAAGTGACAGCGAAAAATGGAAAAAAACTTACTAGACAAGTCCATGAAAAACAGGTCATCTTTTGGAGCGAAAAATATGCGAAAAAAGCCAAATACGAGAGAGAAAAAATCCTTCAAAAGACACAAGCTTTAATCGACAATCCAGGGGCTTATAAACGTGCCACTTCCGTAGGTGCCAGTAATTATATTAAAAACATCCGCTTTGATAAAAAGACAGGCGAAATTTTAACACCAAAAGAACAACTGCAGCTCGATATAGAGAAAATAAAGGAACAAGAAAAACTGGATGGCTATTATGTATTGATTACCAGCGAATACAACGAATCGGATGATGCCATCATTGATATGTATCGAGGATTATGGCGGATTGAAGAAACGTTCCGGATCACGAAAAGCAATTTAGAAACCCGGCCTGTTTATGTTTCCAGCCAGGAACATATTGAGGCACATTTTCTAACTTGTTTTGTATCACTTACGATCGCCAGGTTATTGGAGATGGAGATGAAAGGAGAATATGGTGTCTCTCGTTTATTAAACAGTTTACGCAAAGCAGAATGTACAGAGCTTAAACAGAATTATTATCTATTTGATTATTATGACGATGTTCTGGAGGCTGTTGGCAAGCAATTTCAAATTGATTTTTCTTCCAGATATCGTCGATTGGGAGAAATTAAAAAGATTTTAGCACAGACGAAGAAAAGGTGATTTTTCCCCATGAAAACAGGACAAAATACAACACCCCTCCATCCCAGTTACATCAAGGGATAAAGGGGTGTTTTTGTTTGTTTTTACTGTAAAACTCAGGTTATAAGCTACATTTTACCTATCTGTCAACGTCCTTTACTTGTCGATAAGTAAGAGGAATAGCAACTTTAGCTATAGTAAGCAACGGTATAGCCAGTATCACTCCAACCACCCCCGTCGCTTTCGATAAAAAAAACAGGGTAAACATTAAATAAACGGGGTGGATATGGACACTTTTCCCCATAATAAACGGGGATAATAAATTACTCTCTAACAACTGGATGATCACCACAATTCCTAAAACAAACAGCACCATTTTTGTGGAAATAGTAAAGGCAATGAGTAGAGCAGGTATGGCACCAATAATCGGTCCAAAATAAGGAATGAGATTGGTGAATCCCATAATTACTGCTAATACCGCCGCATAGTTCATACCAACTATTTTTAGTAACACAAAACTAGTAATTCCCACAAGAAAGCAAACCAAGATTTGTCCTCGAATATATTGACCAAGACTTTCCTCGATTTCATGACCCAATTTTCTCGTAAAATCTCGATATTTTGGCGGTATCAGTTGAATAATCCTTCTTAACAGGGTTTGGTAATCCTTCAAGAAATAGAAGGAAAGGACAGGTATAAGTACAATCATAATTACAAAGTCAAATAACATCGGTACATTCATCAATACGCCGGTGATTCTCTCGCCTATATTACTTTCTATTCCCTCTAGAAAACGATCCAGATTATCATGAAACCCTTCTGGTAAAAAAGAAGTTTGCGAGTAAATATTATAAATAAAGGAACGATAGGCCTCCACATATTGCGGCAGGTTCTTTTGTATCTCTTCTATCTGTCTAATCCACACAGGCACAGAGGCATAAATACCTGCTCCAGCCATCACAAAAAAAAGCAAATAAATACTAACAATCGCTAGTGGACGCGGCAAGTGAAATTTTTGAATATATTGCACAACCGGATGTAAGAGATACGCAATTAAACCAGCGATTAGAAAAGGTGCACTGACCTTTAAGAGTAGGACGAGAATATCACGATAAAAAGGAAACAAGATATAAATTAAATAAATGGATAAAATGGCCAGACACAACATAAATAATTGTAGTATTCTTCTGATAATTCGATCATTAGACATCTTTATTCTCCTCAAGCCGCCTTTGCTCAATGGAAAATAAGTCGTCTAATGAATGAAGAGAGCCATCTGATTCTATTTCATGCAAATGAATCACATTATCCTGTACAGATAACTCCACATAACAACTCCAACAATAATATTGATTTGGGCCTATGATACCAATATTCTTTCCACGACAAATAGGACAAATCACTAGTCTACCTCATTTCATCATCATTTCCTTTCATTTTCGCCATATTTAAGTTGATTTATACGTCTAAACAGACAATCTTCAAGGCTTCATCAATATTTTTCCTGCATTATTTTGCTAACTATGTTACAATGCCGTTACAATATATTTAAATAGGAGGGAGAATTAAAATGAAGCAGATTTTTTACTTCATTTTACTGGCTATCTTTTTGGTAGCCTGCGGAAATCAGGATAGTGCAGAGTCATCTGAGGACGTGCCGGAAGAAACCACTTCAGAAACCGAGTCAGACATGGATGAGGAAACAGCAGATATCTCAGATTCAGATGATATGCCGGAGGTTGAAGAAGCAGTAGCCGATGAATCGGACAACTCTACTGTCGATGGAGAAGCACACGCATTGAAAGAATTAAAGGGATGCGAAGAGGTCTTAAGCCTTTTAAGTGAAAGTGTGAGTGGATTAACGATGCAATCCGATGTACCGGGAATCGTTGAACCAGGTAAAATCTCTTGTGAATTTGTTTCAGAAGCAGACAATGTGCTCACCTCATCGATTAGTGCCGATCAAATCGACACTGATCAAGATATGATGAACACTTTAAAAGAAATGGCTGAAGAGGATGAGATGACAGAACTTTTCGAGAATGAATCAGTAGCAGAAATGGGTGGTATTGCTCATGGAGTGGAAGACGGTCCGATTAAATCAACAGTCGTGATTCTTCCGCATTTTGAAATGCAGTATATAGCGCCTGCTGGTGAGGAAGGGCTCTATGGAAAGGATGCAATTGACGTATTACTGCAATTGTTAAAATAATAAAGTAATGTTCATGCGGCACGGGATTCTTCTTCCCGGCCGCATGTTTATTCGTAACAATCAGAAATAGCTACATCACATAAAGTCATATGGACTGAAGCTTTCCTGTTCTATTTCAACCGCGAGCAACTTCTCATCAGCGGTTAAGACCAGTTCCTTTGATTTTTCAGCAGGTTTTGCTTCCTCTTTCTGAAACAAATGATGCAGGTAGGTCACTAAGGATGTATAACGTTGATTGCTATCCTCTGTTGCGATGCCGCGTAGGAAGGCACGCTTATCACCACAGATGACTAACGACTGTTTAGCACGTGTAATCGCAGTATAGAGCAAATTTTTACGAAGCATCCGGTGGTAACCAGGAATCACGGGCATAATCACAATCTGAAACTCACTTCCTTGTGACTTATGAATAGATGTACAGTAGGCATGCATGAGATTGATCAAATCCGCTCTTGGATAGACTACTTCCCTTTCGTCAAAGCTGACCACCACTTGATCGACCTGATCCTCATTCTCATCCTTCTCCAAGATCGCTGCCACTTCTCCAATATCCCCATTAAACACTTGATCCTCTGGCTGATTTACCAATTGAATGACCTTATCCCCTTTGCGGAAAACGCTCTCGCCAAATAAAAGTTCCCGCCGTCCTTGCTGTGGAGGATTAATGGCGGCTTGTAATTCCTTATTTAAACGATGAATGCCTGCCTTGGAACGATACATCGGCGCTAACACTTGAATTTGTTTGAGGTCCACCCCTTTTTGATATGCCTTCTGCACAATATGGGTAACCATCTCCACCACCTGAAAATCAGGACAATCAATAAAATTAAAATCATTCGCTTTGGTTAACGTGTTAGGCATGACCTGATTATGCTTAATCTCATGCGCTAGCTGAATAATCTTAGAGCCCTCTTTTTGACGATACACTTCTGTCAAAGAAATGGAGGGAATCACCTTACTTTTTAGCAAATCTGCCAGCACCTGACCAGGACCTACCGAAGGCAACTGATCCTCATCCCCAACAATCACTACTTGCATATCGCTTGGTATCGCACGAAATAATTGATGGGCAAGCCAAATATCCACCATGGAAAACTCATCAATGACTAATAATTTTCCTTCTAGTTTATTATTCTCATCTTTTTCAAACGATTCATTTCCATCCCAGCCAAGTAGACGATGAATGGTCACACTATCAACACCCGTAGACTCCTGCATACGTTTGGCTGCCCTACCAGTTGGTGCTGTCAAAATAAAAGGGTATTCATCATCTTGATCATAAGCATGTTTGTTCATCGAGCAGTCATGGATAGCCGCGTAAGCGTTGAGAATCCCTTTAATAACCGTTGTTTTACCTGTCCCAGGACCACCCGTCAGGATAAAAATCTTTTCCAATAAGGCCGTTTGCAATGCCTGATATTGTTCCTTACCATAGCTTAGTGCTTCCTCTTCTTCCATCTTTCCGACAATCTTAAGTAACTCAGCATCGGTAAACGTCGGCTCAATAGATTGGTTAGCTATCCGTTTTAATTTCGAACAAAAACCAGTCTCCGAATAATATAATGATGGCAGATACACCTTCCGCTCCATCACGATGATCTTTTTTTCTTTATTCAATTCGATAATCTGTTCACTCATCTTATCCGTCGGTATTTCATGAAGTTCACCGTCTATTAATTGGTCCATTTGGTATAATACTTGATCCAAAGGCAGATAGACATGACCATCTTGCATACTATTCTGCAAAACATAAATACAAGCGGCCTGCAACCTGGTAGCATGATCTACCGGGATGTCATGCTGTCTCGCTATTTGATCTGCCCGCACAAAACCAAAACCTTCTACTAAAAACACAAAGGCATATGGATTAGTTTGTAAGGTATCCAACGTCTCTTCTTTAAAAGCGGCATACATTTTTTGAGCCATTTTCAAGCCAAAGCCAAACTGGGATAACTGCACGACAATATGTTCAAACCCTTGATTTTCCTGGAGGACCTGATAGATTTTTTCTTGTTTTTCCTTAGACAGTCCTTTCACTGCTTTCAACGATTCTTTATTATGTAGGATAGTGGATAAGGCGTTTTCCCCTAGCTCTTCCACGATATGCTCTGCTGTTTTCTTCCCTACTCCGGGGAATAAATTACTCGAAAGATAGGCAACCACCCCTTCTTTGGTTTCTGGTAAAAAACGTTGATAGCTTTCTACCTGAAATTGTCGGCCAAAACGAGGGTGATCTACCGTCTTTCCATAAAATTCGTAAGTCTCGCCAGGATCTAATCGTCTAAAATAACCCTTTACCACTACCTCTGATTCCTCGAATGACTGGTTAGTTTCAAGCACTTTGATCTTTGCAATGGAAAAATGCTCATCTTTATTTTCGAAAATCGTATGGATCATTTCTCCCTTGATATAATTTTTCCGATTGGCTCCTTCCATTACAAAGACCTCCTTTATCCGTCTTGCTCCCCTAACATTTTTTCAATCTGTTTCTTACCATTCCCTGCCAATAAGTGATCTGGTTGGATCTCAAGAGCCAGGTTGAAATGTTCAAGGGCTTGGCGAATCTCCTCATCATACAACGCAATAACCCCTAAATTATAGTGAGCATCACTGTGCTGGGGCTCTAATTGCAGGGTGTGTTCAAAAGCTTCTCTAGCTTGTTCTAATTGTTGAGACTGTGCCAAGGCTAGACCATATTGGAATTGAATATCAACATCTTGCGGGCTTAGTTCCTGAGCGCGTTGTAAATATGGGAGAGATAAACGATACTTCTCATTATATAAAAAGGTCATCCCTAACATAAAATAAGGATCGGCTTCCTCCAACCCTTTTTGAATCGATTGTTGAAAATATTCCTGTGCCTTGTCCAATTGTTCTGTTTCAAAATATACGTTTCCGAGTCCATAGAAGGCAGTTGCTGCCTTTGGATCGAGTTCTATTGCTTTGTGATAAAATCGTTCTGCGCGTTGATAATCTTTCATATGTAATAGAAGATTGCCGAAATTAATATAATGAACCGGTTCTTCCGGATTCGACTCAATGGCTTCGGTAAAATATTGTGCCGCTTCTTCTAGTTTGCCTTCTTGCATATACTGAATACCTGGGTCGATGTCAGACATAGGTGTGGTCTCCTCCTTCTGTTGGATGTAATTATTTGCTAGTAAATGCAGGAGTTCTTTATTCATTTTAGCCTACTATGCTCACCCTCCGCAACCTTCGCCTTTCGAAAAATTCATATTGGGCTAATGAATGGGTGAATGCGATCTTGTTCTTATAAGATAAAAAAGGTGGCATTCGTGATATCATTGTATTTGCATTGAATGAAACTTAACTGAATCGAAGTGTCGTTTCATTCAAAACTCATATCTTTCTAAAGCATATTACCCACGATTTTATGCTTGCCATCATATCAGAAAAACTGGCCACATCTCGCTCGGCTCCTTACCTATTCAAAGTAGTCATTGAACTGTCGATAAGATGGATTATGTTAAGTAAATCACTTTTGTAGGGAGTTGACTTTGACCTTTTTTTGTGCTAAGCAGGCGCTGCGGGAATATGCTACGCTTTCCATGGGGCCGGCTTCAGCTAACTAAAAAGAAGAGCACTTTTTAGTGGATCTTCAGCTCGTCCTGCGATGCACAGGACGTGCAAGTGCAGGCGTTGCAACAGGTCGTTGTGATTTTAGCCTGTAAACCATTTTCAAGTCTTCGCATATTCCCTCCGCTAGAAAGTAGTTCAACAATGATTATCACTGCAAGGAAGAAGTATTCTAGGTACCTAGAATTTGTTGCAGCCAAAAAATCGTCAACTGCTTATTTGGCATCATGATAAACAACGCTATAAGGTAGTTCCATCCTTTATAAAGGAACATATCATATGATCGAATCATTCTCTAAACAAGTTTATTTGGCATGATGAAGGTGCCTAAACCCCTTCATCCTAGCAGTCGATTCGATTGTATACTAGGTGGAGACTGTGAAGACCCCGCAGGAAGCGATCTGTGCTGACGAGGAGGCTAAAGCCTTGTCCCACGGAAAGCGTAACCTATTTCCGCAGCGCTTCCTAGCACATTAAAAACGTTCAACATGATCACTTGGAGTAGCCTCTTACTTAACATAACCCATCTTATCGGTACTCTGGTTCATTATAGATCAAATCGTTCCATATCCTATTATACCAAGGATTACATGCTTTTCTGTCATATGAAAAAGGACAGCATATCACGCGCTGTCCTTTTTGTTATCCTACGTAATCCAGTTGTTGATTGTTTTTACTTATTTCGTTGATTGTGCCACCGCCTAAACATACATCCCCTTGGTAAAAGACGACTGCTTGTCCAGGGGTAATCGCACGTTCTGGGGCGTCGAAAACAACTTTTACCTTACCATCATCTTGTGGATGCACCATTACTCCATGATCCTGCTGACGATAGCGGAATTTCGCTGTACAATGAAAAGATTCTATCGGCTGCTCATTGATCCAGTTTAACGACTCCGCCATCAGACTTTCTGAATACAAGGCGTCGTTATGATAATCTGCACCCACATACAGCACATTATCTTCCAGGTTTTTACCAACCACAAACCATGGACCACCTGGACCACCAATGCCGAGCCCTTGTCGTTGCCCAATTGTATAATACATTAAGCCATCATGGTTTCCTTTCTCGACACCATCTAATGTCATCATTTTACCTGGCTGTGCTGGTAAATATTCACTTAAGAAATCCTTGAAATTTCGTTCCCCGATAAAACAAATCCCCGTACTATCTTTTTTGTATGCAGTAGCTAAGTTATTCTCCTCAGCAATGCGACGGACCTCGGATTTTGGTAGATGACCAAGCGGAAACAACACTTTTTGCAAGACTTCTTGCGATAATTGATTCAAGAAATAGGTCTGATCTTTATTATCATCCACGCCTCGCAACATCTCCACTTGATTCCCTTCCCTTTTTATTTGGGCATAGTGACCGGTTGCGACATAATCAGCCCCTAGCGATAAGGCATGCTCCAAAAAGGCCTTAAACTTAATCTCTTTGTTACACATCACATCTGGATTGGGCGTTCTACCTGCCTTATATTCATCTAAAAAATAGGTGAATACCTTGTCCCAATATTGCTTTTCAAAATTCACGCCATAATACGGAATATCTAATTGATTACATACCCTGATGACATCTTCAAAATCTTCTGTTGCCGTACATACACCATTTTCATCCGTGTCGTCCCAATTTTTCATAAAAATCCCTACCACATCATAGCCTTGTTGTTTTAACAAGAGTGCTGTAACGGAGGAATCAACTCCACCGCTCATACCAACGACTACGCGGGTATCTTGCTTTTTTTTCATGTTATCACCACCTTATCTAGTCAGTCTATTTACTGTATCGGCTATCTTATCGGCTGCTTCTCTGATACTCTCTTCATCATTAGCTAAACCAAAGCTAAAACGGACAGAATTCATGGTGCGTTCTTCTTCATCTAAAAACATCGCACTAAGTACGTGGGAAGGCTCTATGGAACCCGCAGTGCACGCACTTCCGCTAGAAGCGGCCACACCGTTCAAATCAAAGTTCATCAACAGTGTCTCCACATTCGTACCAGGAAAACTTACGTTAATAATCGTTGGCACACTTGCACGCCTGCCCCCATTAACCACAAAATCCACCTCTTTGGCACGTAAGGTTTGCAAGAATAACTCAGCAAACTGTTGATAGATATCATACCGAACAGCTTGCGATTCTTGAACCAATTCAATCGCTTTGGCAAAGCCAGCAATACCAGCCACATTTTCTGTACCGGCACGGCGCTTGCGTTCTTGTTCACCGCCAAATTGCAAAGGCTGTAAGTTTAATTCTTTGTCGGCGTAAAGGAAACCCAAGCCTTTTGGGCCATTAATTTTGTGCGAAGAAACGGTTAATAAGTCGACTCGCAATGCTTGGATGTCAATAGGAAGAAGGCCATAGGCTTGCACGGCATCCGTATGAAACAATACATCGCGCTCGTGTAATAACCGACCTATTTCCGCAATTGGCTGTATCGTTCCTATCTCATTGTTCACCATCATAATCGATACTAAGATCGTATCTTCGCGAAGTGCATCCATGACTTGCTCCACATGAATATGACCTTGTTCGTTGACCTCTAAATAGGTCACATCAAATCCTTGCTTTTCTAAATGATTTACCGTGTGTAATACAGCATGATGCTCTATTTGGGTTGTAACAATATGCTTTCCTTTCGCTTGATTAGCTAAGGCCGCACCCATGATAGCCATATTATTTGCTTCTGTACCACCGCTTGTAAAGGTAATACTGCGTTCATCTGCACCGATCGATTCAGCTGCCGTTGCCCTTGCCCGATCAAGTATTTGCCTGGCCTTTCTTCCAAACGAATGGATACTCGATGGATTACCAAAATTCTCCTGATAGACCTGCATCATTACTTCGATCACTTCTGGATGGACCGGCGTTGTCGCAGCATGGTCTAAATAAATTGCATTCATCTTCTGTCATCCTTTACTTTCCTGTCTCTAATCATTATCTCCATAGAGTATAGTGCCAATATTAAATATAAAACATATAAGGATCTTGTATTCCTTTTTCACCATAAGTGGATAGGTCTTGTAATGTAGTTGTATCAAGCACCTCTTTTACGGCGTCTCGAATCCGGATCCATAACTCCTGTTTGGCAGGCTCTTCGTCTTCCATACCCTCTACTGGTGTGATCGGCCCTTCTAAGATTCGAATAATATCGCCTGCTGTTATTTCGCTAGGTTCTTTAGCCAGTATATATCCACCATATGCTCCACGAATACTCTTCACCAAGCTGGCGTTTCTTAGTGGCGCAACCAGCTGCTCCAAATAATGCTCCGATAACCCGTGTTCTTGGGCAATTGTTTTTAATGAAATCGGACCATTCCCTTTATTTTTAGCTAATGCAATCATAATGGTTAATCCATATCTACCTTTGGTTGAAATCTTCATTGTTACACCTCATTCTTTCATCCGCTACATTATTAGTTTGTGTTCAAAAGCCGCTTAAAAAATCATTCAGCGACAGCCCCAGGAGGACGATTACTCGATCCAGCAAAAGGATTATTCCAGGTGTTGGCACATCCGTCAAAAATGCCACTATCATTCATTGCGGTCTTTTTCTTGAATTTTGAACATCCTATATTAGTTGTATTATACCATGAATGTTATAATAATGGCAGAGCTATCCTTTATGGTTTGCATATTAAACAATAGTAAAAAAACAGACACTCCTTGTCAAGTTGATTGCTTTACAAGACACTAGGGAGTTCTGGTCATAATACATATCGGAAAGGAAAGAGATATTCACATGCCAAATCAACCGCTTGCCTTTCGAATGAGGCCAAAAAATATTCATGAAATAATTGGACAACAGCATTTAGTCGGGACAGGAGAAATGATTCAACGAATGGTCGAGGCCAATCGGTTGCATTCTATGGTGCTATACGGACCACCCGGCACAGGCAAAACATCTATGGCGATTGGAATCGCTAATAGTTTACAGATCCGCTATAAGATGCTCAATGCTGCCATTGATAGAAAGAAAGATATGGAAATTGCTGTAGAAGAGGCGAAAATGTCTGGACAGCTAGTGGTTATTCTAGATGAAGTACACCGTCTCGATAAAGCAAAACAAGATTTTCTTTTACCTCATGTAGAATCTAACCTGATCACCTTGATCGGCTGTACGACGGAAAATCCATATCATAAGATTAGTCCTGCTATTCGCAGCCGCTCTCATATTTTCGAACTGTATCGATTAGAAAAACAGGATATTGATGATGCCATTAATCGAGCAATAGCCGATAAAGAAAATGGGTTAGGTGACTTACCTTTGGTCGTGAAAGACGAAGCGAAGGATCATTTTGCCAATGCATGTAATGGTGATTTACGAGCTGCCCTGAATGGTTTGGAATTAGCCGCCTACTCTACCCCGCAGCAAAATGGAGAAATTGTGATTGATCTAAATAATGCGGAAAAATGCATGCAGAAAAAAAGCTTTTCTCACGATAAGGGTGGAGATGCACACTATGATGTATTATCCGCCTTTCAAAAATCAATCCGCGGTAGTGATGTGGATGCAGCACTTCACTATTTAGCAAGACTGATTGAAGCCGGCGATTTAGAAAGTATTGCAAGAAGAATGCTGGTTTGCGCTTATGAGGATATCGGTTTAGCCAATCCACAAGCAGGTCCCAGAGCCTTAGCTGCGGTAGAAACGGCGGAAAGAGTTGGATTTCCTGAAGCCCGCATTCCTTTATCTGTAGCCATTGTAGAGCTATGTCTCTCACCAAAATCAAATAGTGCACCAACCGCATTAGATGACGCTTTATCCGATATTCGCACCGGAAACACAGGAGACATCCCTGTCCATTTAAAGGATGCCCATTACAAAGGAGCTGCCGCTTTAGGCAGAGGAATTGATTATAAATATCCACACAGCTATCAAGGAGGCTGGGTGCAGCAGCAATACTTGCCAGATAAGTTAAAGCATAAGCAATACTATCACCCAAAAGATACAGGTAAATTTGAAAAAAATTTACAACAAATATATCAAAAAGTAAAAAAATAATGTTTATTCTTCCTTATTCCTGGTCACACTAAGCTATAAACAGAAATATCTATTGGTCCTGCTTGTGTGGAAGCAATGGACTGACCAAGATTGCTAGCTTCTCTGGCACCACTATCGACTTTCTACTTGGTATTTTAACAGGGAAATAGACTTCGACGATTACAAGGTGCAAGAGTTTATATGGTTGACAATAAAACAGGAATGATGAAGGAGTGAAGCACCATGACAAAGGTAAGACAAGACGCTTGGTCCCACGAAGATGATTTATTGTTGGCAGAAACAGTTCTGCGGCATATTCGAGATGGGAGTACACAATTAACAGCATTTGATGAAGTAGGAGATAAGCTAAATCGTACTTCTGCTGCCTGCGGATTTCGTTGGAATGCAGAGGTAAGGCAAAGCTATGAACAAGCCGTTCAAATTGCCAAAAAACAAAGAAAAGAGAAAAAACGGGAATTGGCTAAGCAAAAACAACCACAGCAACCCGTTGCTAAACAGGAAAAAGAAGCCGACCGAAGTATTGAGGAAGAGGTTTATTCTTTTCTAAATTGGAATCAAACAAAACAGCAGCCAACACAGCCTGCACCGACGGAAAATTATACGGAGACGTATTCCATTGATCTTGATCAAGTGATTCGTTACTTACAATATATCAAGAAGGATTACCATCATATTCAGTCTTCACAGGCTAGCCAGCAGCACGTATTAGAAAACCATGAGAAGCTTAAGCAAGAGTTAGCCAACGAACAGAGAAGGGTAAAAGAGCTAGAGCAGGAACTACGAACCATGAATGAGGACTATCAGGCATTTATGCAAATCGTGGAACGCGCCAGAAAAATGGTTGTATTCGATGAAGAAGAATCTCGTCCCGTACCCACGTTTCGCATGGACAAGAATGGAAATTTAGAACAAGTAGCCAAATAATAAGCCTTGATACTGATTTAATCAGTATCAAGGCTTATTTATCTAATATTACCATTACATACGGTCTTTCATATCTTAAAGATTTAATCTCTACTTTTACCGTAGTCTACTCTATATTTGCCCCAAAAAAAAGACAATCCCAATTGTGCCGTTGAAGAAAACATGTTTTGATCCCGCTTCAAGCAGGTGGGTACCTTGTCCTGTACTTTGTGCGTCCGCAATAGATTCGTAAGTATAGCGGCATGCACTCCACACAAGAACAGCAGGTTCCCAATGTTATTAATGTTCGGTCAAAACATCATGAATTCAACGTACACATCAGGATTGCTTTTTCTATTTAACTAAATGATAGCATAACCATTTAAAAAATTCAAGCAATCACATACAATCTAGCCAAGCCCATTTTTAAGAATATACTTATTTTAACCTAAGGTGCAGCTCATTTAATTGTTTGTTATCTACCACGCTTGGTGCCTGTGTCATGGGATCGGCAGCAGAGGCTGTTTTAGGGAATAAAATAGTATCACGCAGGTTTGTACGACCAGCTAATAACATAATCAAACGATCAAAGCCAAAGGCGATTCCTCCATGCGGTGGTGCACCAAATTCCAAAGCTTCTAGCAAGAAACCAAACTGCGAAACGGCCTCTTCTTGCGTAAATCCAAGTTTCTCAAACATTTGATATTGCATGTCGCGCTGATAAATACGTAAGGAACCTCCGCCGAGCTCATAACCATTCAGTACAAGGTCATAGGCTTGAGCTTTCACGGAATCCGGGTCAGTGTCCACTTTGTCTAAATTAGCTTCTACTGGCATAGTGAAAGGGTGATGTGCTGCATGATAACGCCCCTCTGTTTCGTCATACTCCAAGAGTGGCCATTCCGTAATCCATAAAAAAGCAAATGTGCTTTCATCAATCAGATCATGGTCTTTTGCCAGTTTCATACGCAATGCGCCCAGTGTATCGAAAACAACTTCTTTTTTATCCGCAACAAAGAAAAGAATATCCCCCGTCGATGCTTCAAAAAGGGTACGAAACTCTGTCTGTTCTTCCTCGGAGAAGAATTTCGCAATGGGACCCGTTAAAGCCTCTTCTTCCACCTTCAACCATGCCAATCCTTTTGCGCCGTAGATTTTGGCAAAGTCGGTCATATTGTCCAAATCTTTACGAGAGTATTGGTCTGCCTTGCCTTTTAAGTTCAACCCGCTCACTTTTCCACCATTGTCAACTGCCTGACGGAAAACTTTGAAACTTGAGGTTTTGGCAACTTCAGATAAATTAACGAGCTCCATACCAAAACGGGTATCTGGTTTATCCGAGCCAAAGCGTTCCATGGCTTCCTCATATGGCATCCGTTGAAATGGCGTCTCTACCTCGAAATTCTTCACATCTTTCATTACCTTCTTCATCATTCGCTCGGTCATTGCCATAATTTCATCCATGGACATAAATGATGTCTCAATATCAATCTGGGTGAATTCCGGTTGACGATCGGCTCGTAAATCCTCATCCCGGAAACAACGAGCAAATTGGTAATACTTTTCAAAGCCAGCCACCATCAATAACTGTTTAAACAACTGTGGAGATTGCGGTAATGCATAGAAATAGCCTTCATGAACCCGACTCGGCACTAAATAATCACGAGCGCCTTCTGGCGTGCTTTTTGTCAGCATTGGCGTCTCCATTTCATAGAAATCTTCTTGATTTAAGAAGGATCGAATGGATTGTGTAGTCCGGTGGCGTAATTGAAAGGTTTCTTGCATCACCTCACGACGAAGATCTAAATAACGGTATTTTAAACGCAATTCTTCTGATACATCCATATCGTCTGTCAATGAGAACGGCGGCGTTTTTGCCTCGTTTAAAACAGAAATCTCGCTTACCATAACCTCAATCTCACCTGTTTGGATTTTTGGGTTGACCGTCTCTGCATCACGCTCAACCACTTCTCCCGTCACTTCGATCACATATTCACTGCGTACACTGTCAGCAATCGCATGAAGCTGTTTGCCGTTTTCAGCGTTCACCACAATTTGTACAACACCTGATCGATCACGTAAGTCGATAAAAATGATCTCACCTAAATCTCTGCGTTTTTGTACCCAGCCTTTCAATGTAACGCTTTTCCCTATATGCTCTTGCCGTAATGTTCCTGCTAATGTCCGCATCATCATATCCCCCTTATAGTATCTCTTTCATATGTTGTGTAAGCTGTTCCATGTCGATCGTCTCCTGATCTCCAGTTTTCATATTCTTTACAGCTATTTGCTGGTTGGCTAATTCATCATCACCCAGCACCAAGACATATTTAGCTTTAAGCCGATCCGCCGCTTTAAACTGAGCCTTGAATTTCTTATCTTGGTAATCTCGATCGGCCTGCACCCCTGCCAGTCGCAACTGATCGGTAATAGCTGCTGCTTTTAGCTTAGCCTCTTCACCAAGCGCTACGATGTAACAATCAAGTCCTTGATCAAGCGGTAATTCAATACCCTCTGCCTCCAAAGCCATCAATAGACGTTCCATACTTAAAGCAAAACCAATCCCCGGTGTTTCTGGACCGCCCAGATCCTGCACTAAACCATTATAACGACCGCCGCCAGATAAGGTAGTGATAGCACCAAACCCTTTGGCATCACTCATAATCTCAAATGCCGTATGGTTGTAATAATCAAGTCCTCTCACCAAGTTTGGGTCCACTTGATAAGTAATCCCCATTTCGTCTAAATATTCTTTTACTTTAGCAAAATAAGCTGTCGATTCCTCGTTTAAATAATCCAAAATGGATGGTGCTGTCTTCATTTTCGGATGATCTCGGTCCTTTTTGCAGTCTAATATACGCAGTGGATTTTGTTCCAGACGTGACTGACAATCGGAGCAAAGTTCTTTTTTCACCGGCGTAAAGTGATCAATCAATGCTTGACGGTGATTTTCACGACTTTCTTTATCCCCTAGACTATTAATTACTAATTTCAGCGACTGTAAACCGAAGACACGATAAGCATTCATCGCCAAGGATATCACTTCTGCATCGATAGCTGGGTCATCACTGCCTAAGGCCTCTACTCCATATTGGAAAAATTGTCGCATCCGGCCCTGCTGCGGTCTTTCGTAACGAAACATCGGACCAAAATAGAAAAGTTTTGTCGGCTGATTTGGAGAACCAAACAGCTTGTGTTCTACAAAAGAGCGCACAACAGAGGCCGTTCCTTCTGGTCTTAAGGTAATACTGCGGTCTCCTTTATCTGTAAAAGTATACATTTCTTTTTGCACAATATCAGTTGTATCACCCACTCCGCGTTGGAATAATTCAGTATGTTCAAATATCGGCGTACGAATCTCCTGATAGTGATAATTGTAACTCAATTCTTGCAGTTTATTTTCGATATACTGCCATTTTTCAGAGATTCCAGGTAAAATATCCTGCGTTCCTCTTGGCGCTTTCATACTCATTTCCTCCTTCTTATCAAATGGTGTTATTTTCCTTTTTTAACCATATAAAAACCCCTCATCCCAGTAAAAAAGGGACGAGAGGTTACCCGTGTTGCCACCCTAGTTGAAGTATTACTTGACCACTTCCACTCAAACAGTTAACGCCTGTCTACGTTTATACCTACTCTTATTCAGTATAAAACCTCCAGAATGTCTTTCACGCAAGGCAGTGAGTAAGAATTCTTACAGCCAGTGGAATTCTCTCTCTTTTCTCCTGCTTCTTGGTTACTTTTTCCTTCTATGGTTCTTCCTTCATTGTAATGTTTCTATAATACTTGGTTGCGATATGATTTGTCAAGCTTGTTTTTGTCGATTGGTTGTTTTTTGTGTAGAAGGTATCTCCATTGCTAACAGAGCCAAACCGTTATGAGGGTGCTCTCGAAAGGATAATTCTTTGCTGGGATGTAATTGTTGTTTGTAATGATTGGTTGCTGCCGTTATAGGGTGATGCCGATTCTTATATCTCATCTGCTTATTCCTTTACTTTGTAGGATAGTCTAAGTTTCCCCAGAACAATCAAGTATATACGGAATAGCAGGTAATTCCCTCAACGCTTATATTCTTCACTATCGATAATCATGGTCACCGGACCATCGTTGGTAAATGAAATATCCATTTTTGCACCAAAAATACCGGTGGCTACCTGAATGCCCTTCTCGCTTAATTGTTTATTATAATATTCATATAATTGCTTTGCATGATCCGGTTTAGCAGCCTGAGTAAAACTTGGTCGCCTACCTTTTCTTACATCTCCATATAACGTAAACTGTGAAATCGACAAAACAGATCCACCTACGTCTTTTAGGGACAAATTCATCTTATCATCGCTGTCCTCAAACACCCGTAAATGTATGGTTTTGTTCACGACATAATCGACATCTGCCTCTGTATCGGCATGAGTTATGCCGACTAATGCCAAATATCCATGTTCTATTTCTCCGATGACTTGATTGTCTACAGATACGGAAGCATGTTTTGCTCGTTGTAACACTACTTTCATTTAGTCCTAACCTGCCTTTACTGAATCGTTCTTTCTACGGTATAGACATCTTGAATTTGTTTTAAACGATCTACTATTTTTTTTAAGTGTTGATTATTATGAATCAAAATATTAATGTGAATCACCGCTATTTTTTGTCGGTCGGATCGTCCATTTACCGCCATAATATTGGTTTTCGCTTCATTAATCACCTGCAATACATCATTTAATAAACCTTGGCGATCATACCCAGAAATCTCCAAATCTACATGGTAAGACCGTTTTTCTGATTGTTCATTTTCCCATTTCACCTCTAAGAGTCTTTCCTTGATATGATCGGTTTGCACATTCGGACAGTCGGCGCGATGAACAGATACACCACGTCCTTTGGTAATATACCCAACAATCTTGTCTCCTGGCACTGGATTACAGCATCTGGCAAGGCGAATCAGCATGTTATCTACACCTTCTACGCGTACCCCTGACTCCCCTTTCGCTTTTTTACGCATCGATTGCCCGCTTGCATTAACCTCTTCAATCGTTTCCTCGATTGCCTTATCCTTTTCTTGCTGTTCACGAATTTTCTCGGTTAATCGTGTAACAATCTGTGCTGCTGTTATCCCATGGTAGCCCACTGCAGCAAACATATCCGCTTCGGTCGTAAAGCTAAATTTCTCCAAAACGGTTTTCAATTGTTCTTCCGTCATCAATTCCTTTGGCTCAAAGCCAGCTGCCCTTAATTCTTGCTCCACCATTTCCCGACCTTTAGATACATTCTCCTCACGTTGTTGTTTCTTGAAAAATTGTTTAATTTTATTTTTTGCCTGAGATGTTTGGGTTAACTTGAGCCAGTCTTGGGAAGGTCCGTAGGAATGCTTCGATGTCATCATTTCAATGATATCACCATTTTTCAGCTGATAATCCAATGGTTCAATCTTGCCATTAATCTTTGCACCGATCGTGTGGTTTCCCACCTCCGTGTGAATCTTGTATGCAAAGTCAATCGGCACGGAGCCTCTCGGCAGTTCCACCACATCACCTTTTGGAGTAAACACGTAAACCATATCGGAAAACAAATCGACCTTTAGGGATTCCATAAATTCTTCTGCATCCGTGGCGTCATTTTGCCATTCCAAAATCTCCCGAAACCAAGCCAGACGCTCTTCATTGGACTGTTGAGAAGCATTTTTCCCCTCTTTATAAGCCCAATGTGCCGCAATCCCGTACTCCGCAATTTCGTGCATCTCTTGGGTACGGATTTGCACTTCTAAAGGGGCTCCTTTTGGTCCAATCACCGTGGTATGCAACGACTGATAAAGATTTGGCTTAGGCATAGCAATATAATCCTTAAAACGGCCAGGCATCGGCTTCCAACATGTATGAATAATGCCTAATACGGCATAACAATCTTTGATACTTGAAACGATAATTCGAACGGCCAATAAGTCATAAATTTCATTGAATTGCTTCTTTTGCAGCATCATCTTTCGGTAAATACTGTAGATATGCTTTGGCCTGCCTGACAATTCCGCTTTAATATCTACATCCTTTAACTGTCTTTTGACTTCTTCCATGACTTCATCAATATAATGTACACGTTCTTCACGCTTTTGCTTCATGAGGTGTACAATACGATAATATTGTTGTGGGTTTAAATACCGCAAGGCCGTATCTTCAAGTTCCCATTTAATAGCAGATATCCCCAAACGATGAGCAAGCGGGGCGAAGATCTCCAGTGTTTCATTAGAAATGCGGCGTTGTTTCTCTGCTGGTAAATGCTTTAATGTACGCATATTGTGCAACCGGTCTGCCAGCTTAATCAATATAACACGAATATCCTTTGCCATAGCAATAAACATTTTTCGGTGTGTTTCGGCCTGCTGTGCCTCTTTCGACATATATTTAATTTTCCGTAGTTTGGTTACCCCGTCCACAAGCATGGCAACTTCCTCGTTAAACGCTGCCGAAATGTCTTCCAGTGTGTACTCCGTGTCTTCCACAACATCATGAAGAAAACCACCTGCAACTGTCTCCGGATCCAATTTTAAGTCTACTAAGATTCCAGCCACCTGAACGGGATGAATAATGTAAGGTTCACCTGATTTTCGAAATTGACCTTCATGCGCCTTTTCAGCAAACTCATACGCACGTTTAATAAACCCGACATCCTCTTTATTTAAATAACTTTCCGCTTCATGAAATACATCTTCAGGCGCTAAAATTTTATCCTTTGCCATATAATCACCTTTTACTAAGTAATACTTGCACATTAGATACAGCTTTTCAGAAATGCTCGCTGCTTTTCTATTCGATACTTATCTTCACATGTTATTGCATGGATATGCTAATAGTGTAGACCTTTATCATCGAACCAAAACGTTTATTTACTATCATAACAGAAAAATCGTGATTTTTCCTCATAAAAATCATATTTCTCTAATTGTTCGTCCCACATTTGGTTTTTACGATTGATGTTCTTTAGGAGTGATCTTCAAAAGTACACTTTATTCTTTATCTTGATAGAAGTGTATGCTCATGCTTGACTCGATAAGATGGATTATGTGAAGTAGCTTGGTCATTATGTTGAATATGTGTGGATGACAACGCTCCACCCAAGCCCTTCGTTAGGAATGGTATCCTACTGCGTTAATGGATCAAGAGCACATATCAGGTCAAAGAATGCTTTGTATCCAACTTCTTTTCTTTTTCATATATACCAGCGTCTAGAACCTATTCCCAAAGCGGATTATTTCACATAATCCACCTTATCGATACTTTAGCCGTCAAGCAACCTAAGCATATGGAATTATTTATGATTATCCATCGCACGATCAAAACCTTTCCAACTGCTGTTTAAGTAAGGGTTATATATCTTATTTACTGTATAAAAAAACCAAAGCATATCACTTTGGTTTTTTGTTCGGCATATGGTAATACGTGAACCTTATAATTAGTACTGCATAAGCGTTAATACATCATAGCCTTCTAATTTATCACGACCATTTAAATAGGTTAATTCAATTAAGAAAGCACAGCCAACAACGATTCCTCCAAGTTCTTCTACCAGATTGATGGTTGCTTCAATCGTTCCACCTGTCGCCAGTAAATCATCGGTAATAAGAACACGCTGTCCCGGCTTGATCGCATCTTTATGGATCGTTAGCACATTTTTTCCATACTCCAGTCCGTAGTCTACCTTAATGACTTCCCGTGGCAGTTTACCTTCTTTCCTAACTGGGGCAAATCCTATTTCTAAGGCAAACGAAACCGGACATCCAACAATAAAACCTCGTGCTTCTGGTCCTACTACCAAATCAATTTCTTTATTCTCCGCATATTCAACAATTTCTTCCACCGCAGCCTTGTAAGCAGGACCATTATCCATCAAAGTGGTAATATCCTTAAACTGTACTCCTTCTTTTGGCCAATCTTCTACTAAGGTAACATACTTTTTATAATCCATAGACGACTTCCTCCTCTTGTTCACTGTTCAATTGTTTCGTGATCCATGACTTTAATTGCTTATAAGATGAGTATACCAATATTTCTTCCAGTTGTATCTGTTTTTTTCTTTCCTTATATACATTGGCTTCCGTTAGATCCTTTTTAGAGGGACTCTGCAGCGGTACGATATTCTGACCATTTCCGCCAACAAAGTTTAATTCATGGAATACTTGAAACATAAATTTAATTTTGTCCAGCTTCCATCCCTTAAATTGGGCAAGTTTAGGAGCCTCTATTTTATAATTAAAGCTACCTTTTTTTAACAATGATTGATATAACCATTTGAACTCTTCGCGTGTCGGCAACGCTTCGAAATAATGGCCTTGATTCGTTGGGTAACACAGAAATAAACGTTTGAAATTTAAGGTTTGTAACAAATGAATGACATCATCCAGTTGATTCGGCATATCTAATAGAAAAAGTCCATCGGTGGACCGATTTAGTTGTGCTGCTTGCTCCTTAGAAAGGACATGTTCACCATCATGCTGTCCTTGAAAACTAACAGTAATATCCTGCGCTGTAGGTTTTATGTTCTTATGCCAATTTTTTACACCACGGTAATCAAATAATTGCCAATCAAACACGGCAATATCCTTTAGCATTAACTGAGGTTTGCGGATACCGTTCCATTCATTTATTTGCAGTTCAGCAATAACCTCTATTACGGAATCTTTTGCTAGATGAAGAAACGACGAGCCAAACCCAAAACCAATGGCATCCATTTGCACCCCTGCTTCCGCAAATTTTATTTTCAAATGATTCTTGGTTTCTCCAATTTGCCTCATCTCAGTAGGGGCTGCCTCCAAGTGAAATAAAGGCTTTGGGTTTCCCATGCCAAATGGTGCGAGCTGTTGCAATTCCATCAACAAATCTAAATCAATCTGGCTGATCGTCAAATGACCAGTCACCGTTAATTGGGGTTTAAAGTCATCCTCTGCCAACTGGATTTTGGCTAATGTCATTAATTCTTGTTGCAGCTTATTGATATTTTCAACGGGCAAGGTCATCCCAGCAGCTTGAGCATGACCGCCAAAATGCGTGAATAAATCTCGGTGCTGCATACAATTTTGAAACATATCAAATCCAGCTATACTACGTGCCGATCCTTTTGCTTGATTGGTTTCAGGGTCTATTGTTAATACAATGGCCGGTCGATGATAGGTTTGAATCAATTTCGATGCCACAATGCCGAGCACCCCCTGGTTCCACCCTTGCTTGGCCACGATAATGACATCGCCTTGTTGCTCATTTTCTTCATAGATTGCCATCGCTTCTTCTGTTATAGCAGAAACAATTCGTTGTCTTTCTGTGTTTAATTCTTGGATGTATCCTGCCAATTCTTCGGCTTCTTCTTCATCTTCTGTAAGCAATAAATCTACTGCCATATTGGCATCTTGCAGACGTCCAACCGCATTCAATCTTGGAGCAATTCGAAAGCCTACATCTTCTTCTGTTATCTGATCACTTATTTTACATTTTCTCATTAACGCTTGCATGCCTTTTCTTGATGTTTGGGCTAGTGACTGCAACCCATAATAGGCCAAAATCCGATTCTCATCTTGTAATGGTACCAAGTCAGCAATCGTGCCAACAGCTACTAAATCAAGATACTGTTTTGGTAGATAACCTAATAAGTGCTGGGCAAACTTAAAGGCGACACCTACACCGGCAAGTTCTTTAAAAGCGTAATCCTCCGAGCATTTTGGATGAATGACTGCCAAGGCTTCTGGCAGTTGTTCTTGTACCTCATGGTGGTCAGTAATGATAACATCCAGCCCTAATTCGTTAGCAACGGCTACTTCTTCCACTCCTGCAATGCCATTATCCACCGTGATAATTAACTGAAAGCCTTGTCGATGGGCTTCTCTAAATGCCGTCTCGTTTGGACCATACCCTTCTGTGAATCGATTGGGTATATAATAATCACACATGGCTCCCGCTTCTCTTAATGCTTCGATCATTACCGTTGTTGATGTTACACCATCTGCATCATAATCCCCATAAACAAGAATACTCTCTCCAGCTTCTACTGCTTGCTTTACTCGTTCTACTGCTGTATCTACCCCCGCCAAGTCACTCGTTGCAAGTAGATGATCTAAGGAAGGCTGTAGAAATTGTCTTGCCTTTTCCACCGAGTCAATTCCTTGCTGTACGAGCAGTTCCTTAACAACAGGGCCTGTGTCTATCGCGGCAAGCACCTCTGTGTTCGGTTTATTTTCCTGATTATATGTAAACAACCATTTTGACTGACTTTCTAACATGATTTCACCCCTGACTCACTTATTATACTAAAAGAGTAGCAGGGGTAGCAAACAGAAATTATTTATGATGGTTCGTCTCTTGTAAACTATGATTAGTTTCTGGATCCACCGTTTCCACATCTACAATCGGATCTTTCTTTGCTTTTAATGCATTTAATTCCGCTTTTACTGTCCGCAATTCTCTTTGCAACCGAATCAAACGAACGACGCCGACTGCTGCCGTAATCAATGCCCCCATCAATACAGAAAATAAAATGACAAGTATTAATGGTGCATGTCCGGTTCCGAACAAGTAATTCACTTCTACCGCATCAACATTGATAACCGCAAATATAGCAATAACAACAGCAAACACGACGGCTGATATAATGTATGTCTGACCTCTCATAACCACTCCACCTCCAAACAAGTCTCACTATTGTTCTATACCCTTTTCTCTTCTATCTATCTATGCAAAACTTTTATCCTTCACACGATTCTCTACTTATTAAGAAAAGCCGGTCAAAATCCGTTCGGTCCTTTACCGACCACTCAAAGTAGTCACTGAACTGCCGATAAGATGGATTATGTTAAATAATCCATCTTCTTGAGTGATGAGTTTGACCGTTTTATCTGTGCGAAGTAAGCCGCTGCGGGAATATGCTGCGCTTTTCTCGCAGGAGTCTCCGCCTATTTCCTACGCTGGGGAATAAGTACTACAATCGAATGGCTGCGAGAATGAAGCGTTCCAGGCACTATATTTCTGCAAATAAGCAAACCGCATAACCTTTTTCTGAGAACGATTCGATCATACATTATGACTTTTATAGTTATACCATGATCCAATACACAGCCGAAAAATCAGCTGACGATTTTCTCCTTTTGCTATCATAGTGTCTAAGTACCTAGAACGCTTCATCCTTGCAATGATAACCATTGTTGTACTTTTACCTAGCGGAGGGAATATGCGGAGACTCCAGTGGGACCAGGACGAGCTGAAGATCCACTTGTAAAAGTGCTCTTCTTTTGCAAGTTAGCTGAAGCCGGCCCCACGGAAAGCGCAGCATATTCCCGGAGCGCTCGCCTAGCATAAAAAAACGGACAAACTCACCACTAAAGAAAGCAAACTACTTTACATAATCCATCTTATCGGTACTCCGGTTCATTCAAGGTCAAATCGTTCCAAATCCCATTACATCAATGATTATAAATTTTTCTTACCTTAGAATAAAGGCTGGGATTACCCAGCCTTTATCAAACTTGTGGACCGTCATTACGTTTTTTCTCAGCATAAATAATGGGTTTCTCTTTGATCGATCTTCCACGCCATACTAACCATAGCTGGGCGGCAATGAACAGGGACGAATAAGTACCTGCTAATAAACCGACAATTAAAGCAAACGAGAAGTTGGTAATAGCGCTAGCCCCGAATACAAACAACATCACGGCTGCAAAGATAACGGTAAGTACCGTATTGATACTTCGTGCCAATGTTTGCATTAAGCTGTTGTTCACAATTTTAGCTAATTCCGCAAATGACTTAATTTTCTTCTTACGTTTTAAGTTCTCTCTAATTCGATCAAAAGTAACAATGGTATCATTAATCGAATAACCGACGATCGTTAATATCGCTGCAATAATGGTAATATCAAACTCCATTCTCGTAATCGCGAACAATGCCACAATAAAAAAGGCATCGTGGAGCAAGGCGACAATCGCCGTAAGTGCAAAATAAAACTCAAAACGAAAAGCGAGGTAAACAACAATCGCAATGGAGGCATACAATACGGCCAATAAAGCATTTTTCGCTAATTCCTCCCCGACAATTGGGGAAACCGTGCTGACGGTCGGCGCATGGCCATACTGCTCTTCAAATAAGCTCCTCACCTCGGCCACTTTTTCCTGAGAAAGGTCTTCTGAAAAACGAGCAACCGCCATATTCTCATCCTCACCCGAAACAACAATCGGGGCACTTGCTTCTAATCCTAACTCTTCAAAGGAGGACTCTACCTGCTCTGAGCTGATCGCTTCGTCCGCCAGCACATCTACTCGTGAACCAGAAACAAAGTCAATCCCTAGATTTAAACGAAAGATCGCTAAGCAGACAATACCAACCACTACTAATAAAATGGAGATGCTAAAGAACTTCTTGCGGTGCTCTACAATGTTAAAATAGCGTCCAAACACTTTTGGTTCTACCTCTTCATTGCTGTTAATATCTTGAATTTGTGATTTTTTCACCCCAAACCAGCCTGGACGCTTTTTAAGAAAGTTACTCTTCACCCATAAGCCAAGAAATAGACGTGAACCGAAGACTGCCGTTACAAAACTTAACACAATACTTACGATAAGCAAGGTCGCAAACCCTTTGACAGAGCTTGTACCAAAGATAAATAACACGGAAGCTGCAATCAATGTGGTAATATTTGCATCCAAAATCGTGCTTAACGAATTCTTATTACCTGATTTAAAGGCCGCCTTAATGGATTTACCTTCTTTCAATTCTTCTTTAATCCGCTCGTAGGTGATAATATTGGCATCCACGGCCATCCCTACCCCCAGCACAAGGGCTGCGATACCTGGCAATGTCAACACACCATTCATAAGCTGGAACACCAATAAAACCAAATACACATAGATACTTAAGGTGATCGCTGCAATCACACCAGGAAAGCGATAAAAGCAAATCATATAGATAAAGATTAATAAAACACCTAAGAAACCAGCAAAAACGGTTTTATCCAAGGCCTGCTGACCAAACTGGGCACCTACAGAAGTTGAGTATTCCTCCTCTAAATCAACGGGCAGAGAACCCGCATTTAACAGATCAGCTAATTGCTGAGCGGACTCAACGGTGAATGTTGGACTCTCAATCATAATATCGGTGGTTCGTAAGACATTTTGAAAGCCTGGATCCGAGATAATTTTCGAATCTTCTTTATTTCTTTCTTCCTCGTAGCTGTCGCCTTCTTCATAATCCATCCAAATCACGACACGATTGCTCGCCTCAGGGTCATCCGCAATCGCCTGTGTTGTATCCCCAAAACGATCGGCATCCTTAAATTTCACACTAACGATCGGTTGATTGGTATCCGGATTAAAATCCTGCCTTGCACTTCCTTCCTGGAGATCGGAACCATCCAAGTACTCTTGGTCATTCACATCTCGAAAGGAGAGTTCTGCAGTAGTAGCCAGCATTTCTCTTGCCTGGTCTTGATTTTCTACTCCAGCTAACTGTACACGAATACGATCAGGTTCCTCAATACTAAAACTAGGTTCGCTGATCCCCATGGAATTCACTCGCCGCTCCAGATTAGCAACGGTTGCTTCCAGCACACTGCGGTCTATTTCTTGACCTTCCTCTTCATCTAAAGGTTTCACCTCATAAAGAACTTCAAAACCGCCCTGAAGATCCAAACCTAGATTAATTTTACTTGCTACTCCAGAATATGTAGTACCAATTGTTGCACCCAAAATAATAACAATAAGAAAAAAGGCAACAATTCTTCCTTTATTTACCATTTATAAAGCCTCCCTAAATTAACAAACCCACTCCATTTTACAACAAATGCTAGTAAATCGACAAGTAACTGTGCTAAGCATCTGTTCTCCCTAGCACGGCATCCAGGGACTCTTGTAAATTGGTGTCCTCCCATGTACGCTGTGTTAAAAAGGTCATATACATACTCGATCGTAAGTGCATAATATCTTGTACCACCGCATTCAGCGATTTTTCCGGATCACCTTTCCATACTTTGGCTAGTAAGCATTGCCAAATATCCTCTGTCGAAATCTTGGAATAATCCAATAGTTTAAACTCTTCTACTTTACTCTCAAGCACAGGATCTAGTTCACTTTTCCAAGCAGATACTGCTTTTTTTGTCATTATAATTCCTCCGTTCATTCTACAAGGCTCTTTTCCTTAAAATAAAAAATCTATCTCATATTTGTCATGCCTGTCCTTATCTATTGCATATAATTCATTGTATATGAAAAATTTCGATTTGAGAAGGCAGGTCGATCAAAGTGACCAAACAAAATTTTTTAAAGGGAACATTGATTTTAATTACAGCAGGTATGATTACACGATTTCTAGGATTTATCAATCGAATTGTAGTTGCTCGCATAATGGGTGAAGAAGGAATTGGATTATATAATATGGCCCTCCCCACCTTGTTTTTGATGTATACTATCTCACAAGTTGGTCTACCTATTGCTATCTCTAAGCGGGTCGCTGAAGCAGAAGCTAAAAATAATCAGCAAAAAATCAAACAAATTCTGCTTATTTCTCTATCGATTACCATATCGCTTAGTGTTGTGTCCTCTGTGATTATGTTTATTAGCATCCCGTACATTGCAGAATATCTACTGACAGATAAACGGGTCATACTCCCCATGATGGCTATTATTCCGATGATTCCTATTAGTGCAGTAGGATCCGTTATACGTGGATATTTTCAAGGAAGACAGAACATGAAACCGCAAAGCTATGCCCAAGTAATTGAGCAAGTAGTTCGCATTGGCTTTGTGATCTTGCTTGTGCATTATTTGGTACCTTATGGTGTGGAATATGCCGCTGCAGGAGCAATGGTTTCCGTTATCATTGGTGAAGGCGTTTCGCTCTGGTATATGATTTGGGTGTTTCAAGCTAAAAAACGAATTAAAATAAGGAAAAATATTTGGCATCATTTAAAAACGGGAAAACAAACGTTATACCAACTGTTTTCAATCGCGATTCCGAGCACAGCCAGCCGGATGGTGAATTCCATTGCCAATTTTCTTGAACCAATCCTTGTTGCTCAAAGCCTTGCTTTAGCAGGATTTCAAGCTACGGTGGCTACGAAGCAATATGGTATGCTGACTGGTTATGCGCTGCCACTTTTATTCTTGCCAACCTTTATCACCCATTCGTTGGCAGTAGCGCTTGTTCCTAATTTAAGTGAGGCAGAGGCCTTGCATCACTCAAAACGGATTCACTATCGAATTCACCAGGCTATTCGTTTGTCGTTTGCTTCAGGAGCCATTGCAACCGTCTTATTAACCTTATTTGCTGATACGATTTTGCATTACATGTACGGAACGACCAATGCCAGTATCTTTCTTAAATTAATGGCTCCTTGTTTTCTGTTTATGTATATTCAGTTTCCGCTCAATGCCTCCTTACAGGCATTAGATCTGGCCAAGCAAGCCATGTGGAATAATATTATATCTACGATCATTAAATTTGTTGTCTTAATCGGGTTAACGACTAACCCAGAAATAGGTATTTATGGGGCGGCAATTGCGATGTGTGCTGGTGTTATTATTGGTACCATGCTTCATTTAATAACATTACATCGAGCGATTCGATTCCATATTCCGGCCATTATGATCGTAAAAATGCTCGCCTTAATTGTGCTGACATTTTGGCTCGGCGAACTATTGGTTCGAATTTTATCATTTGATTTAACCAATCTCGCTTCCTTTGCTGCCATACTCTTACTATTATTTGCTTGCTATATTATCTTTCTCTTCTGCTTACAGTTTATTCGTTGGGACGAGCTTAAACCATTATGGAAACGGTCATGATCAAAACAGAAGATAGCCTGATTACTATTAATTCCTATCTCTCATTCTTGATATCAATATACCACTCATCGTTCACATCAATGGAACAAAATGATATGTTCTCTATCGATCGATAGTTTTGCTCTTGCAATTGTTCAAGAAGCCATGCCTCATTTTTTCCTAATTGCTTCAAGGCATCGGGCTGGATTCTACCATCAATGATCAACGGTAGGACTAGTCCATCTATTTTCTGACGAATGGGTTCTTGGTCACCTTTCTCAATAATCGATAGATTGCCGGATGGTTCGAGGATGGCATACGAAACATCCTTGATGCTTTGGGTGCCATTTTCACGCAATTGCTGTAATAAATCATCGAAATTAAAACGATTTTTCTTCATTTCGTATTCATCGATCTTGCCTTGAGAAATGATAATAGATGGCTTCCCTTCAAACCATTGTCGAAATAAGGGACTTTTCAATGAAATCCAAGCCGTTAATCGTTGAATAACTAATAATACAGCCATGGGAACCAGGCCATAACCAAAAAACATATCAAGATCATCAATGGTAAGCACCGCCATTTCTGCAATCATAATATACACAACAATGTCTAAAATGCTTAATTCACCAACTTCTCGTTTGCCCATTAATCGAAAAATAAGCACCACAATCACATAATAAAAGGCCGTTCTGGCAATTAACGCCAATATTTCTTCCATTGCCAATAAACTCACTTCCTTTATTTTTCTTTAACTATAGCTTATCCCGATTGAAAGGCATTATTCTTAGCTTCATCTAGCTAGAATATTACACTTTTTCACTTCTAAGCAAGACAGGCTCTGCATATAGTTAAAGAAAAGCAATCGTTTGGGTTATTAGTTTGAGATTGCCAGTGCTGCCTGTTGCTTTTGTCCTGCTATAAACATCTGAACCCTACTCCAAACTTATGTAAATATCAACGATAACTTTGTGGGACAACGGGGTTCTAACATCTCACTAACCATAAAATAACTAAAAGATTGGGGTGCTCCTATGCGAATGATAACCGGGGCGATGTATGGTTCTGTTTGTATCTTCACTTTGATGATAATCGCTAGCGTCATTTTGTCTTTTTTATTACGATTCACTTCACTAGGTGAATCTACACTTTCGTTAGCTGTATTATTTCTTAGCTTTTTTGCTTTGTTTACCGGCGGACTTATTGCGGGGCTGAAATCAAAACAGAAGGGCATTGTTGTCGGACTGATTACTGGATTGTTGTTTAGTTTAATTGTTTGTTCTTATCGTTTTCTTGGATTGGGTGAAGCGTTCAGTGTAGTGGAAATCGTTCATCATGCTGCCTTTTTATTATTAGCCATGATTGGGGCAGTTATTGGTGTGAATTTGGCAAAACCAGAGGAAGCAAGTTAAATCGCTATTTTTTCGAGCTCCAGCTGGTCCATATGCTATCCATGAAGGCATATAGTATTATTCCATACTTCATGGAAATGACGACTGTTTTTCTGTGATTAAAACTTTTTTTGGTCGTCATTTTGATTATGACGACCGTTTTTTCGTGATTTGCACTCTTTTTGGCCGTCATTTTCGAGATGACGTCCATTTCGACGCTTTTTCCTCAGATTTTGGCCGTCATTTCTGCGATGACGCCCATTTCAGCGCTTTTCCCTCGGATTTTGGCCGTCATTTACGCGATGACGTCCATTTCGACGCTTTTTCCTCAGATTTTGGCCGTCATTTACGCGATGACGTCCATTTCGACGCTTTTTCCTCAGATTTTGGCCGTCATTTCTGCGATGACGCCAATTTCAGCGCTTTTCCCTCGGATTTTGGCCGTCATTTTCGTGATGACGTCCATTTCGACGCTTTCCCCTCAGATTTTGGTCGTCATTTCCGCAATGGCGCCCACTTCAGCGCTTTTCCCTTGGACTTTGACCGTCATTTTGTAGATGACGACCGTTTTTTCCTATTTCGCACTTTCTTACTGACTCCACGGTGAAAATCTTTTTCTGTTAAACTACAAAAATGCCTCGGCATTATCGATTGACATGTCAAGGCATTTTTGTTTGTTCCTCTATTAGCTTTGTTCTACAACATCACGTACAGCTGAACGATCATATGTAAGCTTCGTTCCATCAGCAGTAACTAGCACTAATTGGTTTTCGTCTAAGGCATGAACAGTTCCATGGAAACCACCAATTGTAATGATTTTATCACCTTTTTTAAGTTCTGACTGCATCTGACGCACTTGTTTTTGTTTTTTCTGTTGTGGTCTGATGAGCAAAAAGTAGAAGATTACAATCATCAATAGTAGTGGTCCCAGTGTTGCAACAAATTCCATTCTTGATTCCCCCCTTTCTAAAAGTTCTTTGCATTTGGTTGATTAAAACCATATTGTTCAAAGAATGCTTCTTTAAAATCTCCAAGCCGGTCCTGCATAATCGCTTCACGGACTTGCTCCATTAATTTTAACAGAAAATAAAGATTATGATAAGTAGTAAGCCTAAAACCGAATGTTTCATTTGCTTTCACTAAATGCCGGATATAGGCTTTTGTATAATTCTTGCATACATAACAATCACAATGAGGGTCAAGTGGGGTGAAATCTCTAGCAAATTTGGCATTACGTACTACCAAGCGACCTTGTGATGTCATACACGTGCCATTACGCGCAATCCTTGTGGGTAATACACAATCAAACATATCAATCCCGCGAATCGCACCATCAATGAGCGAATCAGGCGAGCCCACCCCCATCAAATAACGAGGCTTGTCCGACGGAAGTAATGGTGTGGTATATTCTAATACTTGATTCATCACATCTTTTGGTTCACCAACCGATAACCCGCCAATCGCATATCCCGCAAAGTCCAATGAGGTGAGGTCACGTGCGCTTAATCTTCTTAAATCTTCATATTCTCCACCTTGTATGATTCCAAATAACCCTTGTTTGTCTTTCCTTTGGTGTGCCTCCAAACATCTTTCTGCCCACCTGCTGGTTCTTTCTACCGATTTTTTCATATAATCATGCTCAGCTGGATATGGCGGACATTCATCGAAAGCCATCATAATATCAGAACCTAAAGCATTCTGTATTTTCATAGCCTTTTCTGGGGACAGAAACAGTTTTGCACCATTTAAATGATTTCGGAAATGGACGCCCTCTTCCTCGATCTTACGCAAATCACTTAAACTAAAGACTTGAAAACCACCAGAATCGGTTAAAATAGAGCCATCCCAATTCATGAAGGAATGTAATCCCCCAGCCTCTTCAATAATATCCTCCCCTGGGCGTAACCAGAGGTGATAGGTGTTAGAAAGAATCATATTGGCTCCCATTTCCTTCAGTTCCTCTGGACTCATTGTCTTCACCGTTGCCAGTGTGCCTACTGGCATAAAAGCCGGCGTATCAAATGTGCCATGTGGGGTATGTACCTTACCTAACCGCGCACCTGTTTGTTTACATGTCTTGATATGTTCATACCTAATTGCCGTCATTATGCGTATTCCTCTCTTTACAATATTAACATCGCGTCACCAAAACTAAAAAATCGATAACGCGTATCCACTGCCCGTTGATAAGCCTCTAAAATAAAATCCCGATCCGCAAAAGCACTCACTAACATAATCAGGGTCGATTTTGGCAAGTGAAAATTGGTAATTAATCCATCAATAGCTTGAAACGAATAAGGTGGGTAAATAAAAATATCTGTCCAGCCATTCCTTTCAACAAAATGACCACCGGTATCTCTGGCGATGGTCTCCAGGGTCCTGGTGGATGTTGTACCTACCGAGATAACACGGTCACCGCGTTGCTTTACTTGATTAAGCTGGTCAGCAGTACCCTGAGTCATTTGATAGAACTCGGCATGCATTTTATGTGTTTCTATTTTATCCACACTAACCGGCCGAAAGGTACCTAATCCAACATGTAAGGTAATAAAGGCAATCTCTACTCCTTTTTGACGTAAAGCTGCTAACAAAGACTCCGTAAAATGCAATCCCGCCGTCGGTGCAGCGGCAGAACCTTCTTCCTTGGCATAAACAGTTTGGTAACGGTCCTTTTCTTCCAACTGTTCCTTAATATATGGAGGTAACGGCATTTCGCCTAATCGATCTAATATCTCATAAAAAATACCTTGATAATGAAAATGCAGCACTCTGCCCCCATGCTCTTTCGTACCAACACAAGTAGCCGTAAGCAGCCCTTCTCCAAACGTAATCGAGGTACCTACTTTAATTTTCTTAGCCGGTTTAACCAATACTTCCCATTCATCCGCTTCTAACTGGGTTAATAAAAGCACCTCCACTTTGGCGCCGGTATCTTCCTTCACTCCATACAGCCTCGCTGGAAGCACTTTGGTATTATTTAATACTAAACAATCACCCGGTCGTAAAAAGGAATCTATATTATAAAAATGGTGATTCGTAATCGTTCGTTCAGCGCGATCCAACACCATCAAGCGGGAACTGGCTCGATCTTTTAACGGCGTTTGTGCAATTAATTCTTCTGGTAAGTCAAAATCAAATGTTTCAATATCCATGTGCTTTCTCCTTCTGCTTATTTGAATCGTTGAACCAAGGCAAGTATAATGGTCAAAATAATACTAACGACAATCGATGTCATGATCGGAAAATGAAAGGAGACATTGCCTTTCTTAAAACTGATATCACCTGGCAGTCTTCCAAACAGGGACCATACCAAGCCAATCACAATAAACGCAATCCCTATGACAATAAAGATTTTTCCGAATCCCGTCAAGCCTCAGGCACCTCCCGATTAAAATGAGCATAAGCCTTAGCCGTTACCAATCTCCCTCTAGGTGTACGTTGAATAAAGCCTTCTTGTAGCAAATATGGTTCATAGACATCCTCAATCGTTTGTGATTCTTCACCAATCGAAGCGGCAAGCGTATCCAAGCCGACTGGCCCACCACTAAAACCATCCATGATCGATTCAAGCAATTTGTGATCAATATGATCCAAGCCTGCTTGATCGACCTGCAGCATGTTCAAGGCCTCTTTCGTCGTCTCTAACGAAATACTGTCCTCTCCTTTTACTTGAGAAATATCGCGAACTCTTTTTAACAGACGGTTTGCGATACGAGGAGTTCCTCTTGATCGTCTGGCAATTTCCAAAGCGGCCGATTTATCGATTTCTACTTGAAAAATGTCGGCCGTTCGCTCGACAATGGCTGATAAATCCACTATTTCATAGAATTCCAGGCGTGAAAGCACCCCAAATCGATCCCGAAGTGGTGCCGATAATAACCCTGCCCTTGTTGTCGCTCCTACTAAGGTAAACGGCGGCAAGTCAAGTTGAACAGAACGAGCACTTGGCCCCTGACCAATCACAATATCCAGACAAAAGTCCTCCATAGCTGGATAAAGAATTTCTTCTACTGCACGTGGCAATCGATGGATCTCATCAATAAACAGAACATCCCCCATTTCTAAAGAGGAAAGAATGGCAGCTAAATCCCCTGAACGCTCAATTGCCGGTCCAGAAGTCTGCTTAAATTGAACCCCCATTTCATTCGCGATAATCTGCCCCATCGTCGTTTTACCCAATCCTGGCGGTCCATATAACAACACATGGTCAAGTGGCTCATTACGCATTTTTGCCGCTTCAATAAAAATAGCCAAGTTTTCCTTCGCCTTATGTTGCCCAATATATTGTTTTAACAGCTGTGGACGGAGACTGAGCTCTTCTGATACATCTGTTTGTTGCAGCTCACTGGATATAATCCGTTCCTCCATTGTCAAGCCCCTTTCTCCCTATTTCATCAATAATGCTAACCCTTTTCTAATATATGTATCGGCCGTTTCTCCTGTTTCTTTCGTTAAAACAGGTTTAACTTGGTTGATTTCTCGCTCGGAGTATCCAAGTGCTTTCAAGGCCTCCACGGCTTCTTGCATCGCTACACTATGTTTTGTCGTTGTCTTGCTTGTGTTGACATTTTCTTCCATCGTATAAGTGAATGGCAGTTTGCCTTTCAAGTCAAGGATCATCTGTCGAGCCGTCTTCTTTCCTACCCCAGGGAAACTGGTAAGAAATTTCTCATCCTCTTGTTCTACCGCAATAACAAAGTCCTGTACGGAGGTAGTGGCCAGTACAGCTAATGCTCCCTTTGGTCCTATACCAGACACATTCAGTATATGAGAAAACAATTGCTTCTCTTCTTGATCTTTAAAACCATATAAAATTTGTGCATCTTCCCGCACATAGTGATAGGTATAGACTTTCAACTGCTGTCCAAGTTCTGCCTGAAAACGGAAAGGATTTGGGCAAATCAATTCATAGCCTACTCCGTTTGTATCTAAGACGATTACTTGCTCCGTTATTTCTGTTACTTCCCCTTTTATATACGCAATCATACCACTGATCTCCTCTTCATTCCAATTCTTCCTGCATTTCGCTTTCCTAATTCGTAGATTTTCTGCTGATAACGTACCATTTTATCATAACATTAACCTTTGATAGGAGAAAGCATTAATGAATGTTGGTCACGACTATCAATCATACGTTCGCATTATCTATCATAGCTTATCTTAGTAAAATTAGCAAGTCGACTTAAGAGAGAATCGTGTCCTTTGATATCTTGAAAACTAAAAAATGCAGCTGATTTTTTTTCATAAAAAAACAGGCTAGATCCACTGGCCCTTTACCACTTATACAAATGGTGTTAAATGACAAAAAAACATCAAGTATACACTGGTATGCTCCCCTAAGATAGACATTAAAACAAACTACTCTAGGGGAGCATACCAGATGATCCGTACCAGACTGTTTCCTATCTTTATTACTTGTCCACTTATTGGACCGGGTTCCATTCCATATTGCTTCTTTTCATTCCATAATTATTGTTTCATCCACATCGGTTCTAACATGTTTCCATCCATATCGGATACTTCTAAACCATACATTTGTTCTTCCGGTATTTCCGTGTCGATATGATAAGCATCGCCTCCGTTTGCTTTCGCTACTCGTCCAAATTCTTTGACTGCTTCCGCGCTTTCTAGGCTAAAACAGATTAAGGCAGCGTTTTCTTTTTGTGTATCAGCAATCTTCTTATCTCTGAGAAACTGTTGGTAAAACGAATGTTGTAACAACATAATATAAAAATGGTCGTCCCAAACCATACTGCTTGCATGATCACTGGAGAAGTGATCATTTTTCGTAAATCCTAGTTTTTCGTAAAAATTAGTGGCCTCAGCAACATTTTTGACTGGAAAGTTAACAAAAATCATTGTACTCATTAAAATGCCTCCTTTTTATTAGTTTACTATAAACCAATCATAAAAGCTTCTATTCAATTGCTCATGTAAAGCAATTTGTTAAACAACAAGAAAAGGCTGGATATTTGTTAGTACCCAGCCTTCTTCATGGTTCCTGTCTAGCTATTAACCTTTGAGTGCATTCGCATCTGAATAAACTCGAAATATCTCTAATGTATCTAAATAATCTGCTTTAGAATTGATTTTAATGCCTTCTTCCAGTTGTTGATACAATTTCGTCTCCAATTCTTCTGTATCAATTTGGTAAAAAGATTGAACAGCAGCTTCATGTAGAGGAATTCCTTCAAAAATGGTGAGCTGTCCATTTTTTAGTCCAAAATAACCGTTTGCCTTCAAATAAGGGGAAATATCATCTATTTCTTTTCGGAAACGAATATAACCTTCCGATTGCTCCATTACTTGCCAAGTTTCATATTCTGCCCAGAAGTCTTCCATGGAAGCGATAGACTTCTGCTTTCTTTCTGTCTCCACTCGCCCGTCCATAAACTGTCTTTCTAATTCGATCTCCAAGATTAATAGGTCACCTACTGCCTTTGCATTGATCTGATTACTATCTGAGTGATTGGTCGTCAAAAGAAAAGCAAAAACAGTTACACCAATCAATCCAATCACTGCTAATCCTATTTTACGCATCGACCATTACCTCCTATCAGGTTTTCTACTATATAGTTTGCCCAGCTTTTACAAGCTTAACCATCCAGGAGATTTTTTCTGATAAGATTCGTTGACATCGATTTTGCAAAGACAGACTACATCATTCACACGTTGCATGTTCCTTGTTTTGAACAACAGTCGTATTATAAAACAAAAAGACAGCCTCTTTAAAAGAAGCTGCCTGTCGTTAAAGTTGTGCCATGATTTCTTCAGCGGCATCCATGTTATGATACACTTCCTGCACGTCTTCCATCTCTTCCAGCATATTAACTAGTTTAATCATTTGATTGCCTGCTGTCTCGTCGACATTCGATAGTGTCTGTGGAATCATCGTGATTTCAGCGGTAGCAAAAGAGAAACCACTTTCTTCTAATGAGGTCTTGACTGATTGAAAATCCTCTGGACTAGTGAAGATTTCAAATGCTCCCTCTATAGTTTCCATTTCTTCCGCTCCAGCCTCAATCGCTTCCAGCATCACGGTATCTTCATCAGCAGCTGTTGAATCCTGTTCGATCACTAAATATCCTTTCCGGTCAAACATGAAGGCGACACAGCCATTTTCCCCAAGGTTACCTCCTGATTTACTAAAAGCATGGCGAACATCGGAAGCTGTTCGGTTTTTGTTGTCTGTTAATACCTCTACCATCACTGCCGTACCACCAGGACCATAGCCTTCGTATGTCAACTCTTCATAATTAGCACCATCCAGGTCGCCTGTTGCCTTTTTAATAGCACGGTCAATGTTCTCATTGGGCATATTATCGGATTTTGCCTTATCTACAGCTAAGCGAAGGCTAGGATTCATCTCCACGTCTCCTCCACCTTGTTTGGCAGCCACATATATATCTTTCGCGTGTTTCATAAAAATTTTCCCACGTTTAGCGTCCTGTGCATTTTTTCGTCTCTGGATATTCTTCCATTTTGAATGTCCTGCCATCTAACTCACCCTCCAAATTCGTTTTCCTCATTTTATACTTTATCATAACTCGGATGAATTGAAAATGACATGGCACAATAAGCATTACTTCATCGACTCATTACGTTACATCATCCAACTTATCGGTATCGCGTTTCGTTCCAGGTCAACATCATTTCAAGTCCTATTATACCAAGGATTATTTCTTTACATACAAAAAAAGACGATCCAGAAAAGAATCGTCATCTAATGATTATTCCTTTCGATCGTCTCCACAACCACAGTCATTCATTGGTGGAAACATTGACATTTGCTGAGGAAATTGCGCCATTGGATAACCTGGCATACCCGGCTGAGGAATCATCGGCTGCTGCCCTTGCATCTGCATATTGCCTTGTTGTTGCATAGGCGGTGCTTGTTGCTGCATTGGCTGTTGCCACGGCATGCCATTCATCGACTGTGGCTGCATTGGTTGTTGCTGATAATTGCCATATGGATGCTGCATCGGCTGCTGAAAGCTAGGTTGTTGCATTTGTGTTCCCATTACTTGCGGTGAATAGTTTGCTGGCAATGGTGTTGGTTTTTGGTATGGATGATTGGTGTAACCAAAAGGAATGCCTTCCTGTGAATAACATGGTGCCTGCTGTTGTTGCATTGGTTGCTGCATAGGCATTGGTGGCTGAGGGATTGGTTGCTGCATTTGCTGAGGTGGTTGTTTTTTTTCTTTTGGCGCTTCTGCTGGTGACATCTGCTGTTTTTTTTCTTCTTGTTTCTGTGCTGGATGAAAGTGTGTTTCAAAATCAAAATTGTTGGTAAACTGCGCCCATTGTACTTCTTGAGATGGTTGTGGTTGCTGCGGTATCGGTTGTTGATTAAAATGTAACGGTAATGCTGGCATTTCCTTTTTTAATGGCTCCCATTTTTCTTGTTCATCTTCTTCAATTGCAGGTAGAATTTGATTGGATGGTTGTTGTTTTGGCTTCATCTCTTGCTTTTCTTTCATCTGGGTTTTAGGTTGTGCTTTGTTTGGTGTAGCAGCTTGTTGTTTGTTACTCGCATTGGCAGGAACCGTGATTTTCATACCTGGCATAACCATATTAGGATTCGAAATCTGTGGGTTAGCCGCAATAACCTCATCCACACTCACACCATATTTTTGGGCAATATTCCACAATGTTTCGTCCTTTTGCACGACATGAATTTTCAAACTTCTCTCTCCTTTCCTCCCCATAACATACATTAATCCTAGAAGAACATGACTAAAACAATCGTATTCTTCTTCGACGTTGGCTTCTTTACCAACATATGCAATACGCCCAAAATGTTGAATAAAAAACGATATTTTTTATAAATGCATGTTACCATCATTCAAAACAGCATCTATTCTCATAAAGAAAAACAGCTTAAGAAACTTGGGGAATTTCTGCCCGATCCTTTACCCAAAACCAGATGCAGACTATAGATAAGTTGAACTTATAAATGTAATAAAAACGTATGATAAGCACATCAATGAAAATAGTGTTCCTAATTCCTATCGATTTTTGCTTGCAAATGATAAAATAGAGAAACAAAAGGCTGTATATCAGTTAAAAGAAGGAGTTCATCCATCATGTCAAAAAAGATGATAGGAAAAAGGAGACGGGAGCAATTAGTGGGCTGGCTTCAGTCAAGTACCACCCCCATTACCGGCGCGGAGCTCGCTAACCGCTCCAATGTCAGCAGACAAGTCATTGTGCAGGACATTTCCTTACTAAAGGCACAAAACTATCCGATTATCGCTACAAGTAACGGATATTTATTTTTACAGCAAGACCCTTCACCTGCTTCGTATCGACGAGTGATAGCCTGTAAACATACCCCAGCACAGACCCGGGAAGAGTTATACACCATTGTAGATCATGGGGCTTCGATAGAAGATGTCATCATTGAACACCCTATATACGGAGATTTAAAGGCATCGCTGCTGCTCGATAATCGTATGGACGTCGATCTATTTGTCAGAAAAATTGAAGAGGAACAAGCCCCTTATTTATTGGAGTTAACCGATGGCGTGCATAACCATACGATTGTCGCAAACGAGGAGCAGCAACTGGACAAAGTCTTTGAAGCACTAAAACAAAAGGGATTTATTGTGGAATAAACTATCACCATACATTTAAGCATAGTATCGTTTCCTCAGCTGATGTAGTCATATCTTCTGAATCATACAGCGTAAGCGATCAATACTCAAGTGTATAGAAAAATCCCCAACCCTGCGATAAACTGTTCTAGAAAGAGGAACAGAAGGGTTGGGGAGATTTATCCTTATTTCTTGTTTCATGGCTTTGGCAGCGTTCTTTCCTGGCAACGTTCTTTGACGTGGGAACGCCATGGCAAATAAGCCTTCCAATCTTCCTCATTGGCTAAGGTGGGAAGGTTAGGAAGTTCTTCGAGTAAATAAGTGATATATTTTTCGGGAACGAGGTTATTTTGTTTCGCTGTTTCGATGATACTCATGATAATCGCAGCGGCTGTCGCTCCTTCATAGGTGGCGCTGAATAACCAGTTTTTTCTTCCCATCACGAAGGGTTTGATGGCGCGTTCGGCTCGGTTGTTATCAAGCGCTAGTTTCGCATCTTTCAAGACCGTGCGAAACGTGGACTCGTATGTCAAAGCATACTGTATCGCTTCGCCTAACTTGCTGCCGGATAAAGGATCTTGTTCCCGTAACCAATCAAAAAAGGCATCCATTTTGGGTTTCAAGATGGTTTGGCGTTTCCCCAACCTTTCCTCATCGGATAGTTCGGACCACGCGCGCTCATACGTGAAGAATTGGTCACACCTCTCGGCTGCTTGTCGACTCAACGCATCGGCGGGACAATCCTTTGGCATCGCGTCTATGAATTTGCGACGAACATGCGCCCAACACCCGACCAACTCTACGTTAGAAAGGGCTTGATAAGCTTTCCACATATCACAATGGATGTACCCTTTATACGTACCAAGAAAGCTTTGAGCGACATGGGCTCCCCGACTTGGATCGTGATGATAGAGCGTGATCGGCTTTTCACTATGTTTGGCGCTTAAAAAGGTCCAAAAATGCGTATTCACGGTATCACTTTCCAACACCCGATACGTTGTTTCATCGGCATGTAACATCGGCTGTTGAAGTAGCGTGTCTTTCAACAGTTGATAAAAAGGGGCTAAATAATACTCCGACACTCGTATATGCCAATTGGCAATTTGTTGGCGCGTAATGGGTAAACCAATGCGGTGCCAACCTTTTTCTTGACGATAGGCAGGTACTTTTAACTCAAATTTCTGATGCATCGACTGGGCAATAATCGAAGCAGAACCCAAGCTATTATCGATAGGCGCTTTGGGAACTGGTGCTTTGATAATCTTATCTTCTGGCCCTTGTTTGGAACAGGCTGCGCACTTATAAGCGTGTTGGTAGTGCACTTGTCGTTGAAGCTTGGCAGGAAGGTAAATGACTTCTTCTCGCACGGCATAGCTCCCGATGGCGTCCAACGTTGCCTCACACGTGGGGCAAGTACAGGCTTCTCCCTCCAGTCGATGGTGAACAGGCTGCTCCGGAAACTGGTCTAAAATGGCTTTTTTTCTGCCTTTTGTTTTCTTCCGTTTCGCGGTAACCTCCTCGATGTCCTCTTCCACGATAGGAGGGGCTTCTGGTGCATCAAAGAAGGTGAGTTGATGATCAGGAGGTAGTGTTTCTTTGGATTTACCGAAGATTTTTTGGGTGAGGTAAGCGACTTGTTCCCGCAACAATGTCAGCTCATTCGCTTGTTGAGCGAGCTGAGCTGTTAATTGTTCAATTTGTTTCACTTGTGCTTCGTTGATTTTTAGTAATGTCTCCTCGGGACTCATACGCGTTTCTCCCTTTTATTTTCTAACTATATTATACCATAAAAGGGATATAAAAGCACTCTTTATTTAATAAAAGGCGCGAGAAGAAGCGATTTGTATCGGTGGATCAATCGAAAAACCACGGAGTAGCCAATCCACTTGTTGACTGGTCAGTTCCCGGGCTTCTTTGGTCGTTCGAGGCCATTTTAATTGCCCATTTTCAAACCGTTTATATAACAGCCAGAAACCTTCTCCATCCCAATGCAACATCTTGAAGCGATCCTGCTTGTTTCCACAAAAGAAAAACAACGCTTCTTGAAAAGGATCTAAATGGAATTGGGATTGCACCGTATAAGCCAACGAATCAATCCCATACCGCATGTCTGTTTTTCCACATACAATATAAAACCCTTTCGCTTGCTTTAAATTAACAATCAAATAGAAAAACCTCCTGTATCTTTGTCTTACCATAAGTGTATAGGAGGTGATGCTGCATTTATAGATACTTGGTTATTGATCGCTTACCATACAGCTTGCTTAGAAACATTTCATTCTCTCAGGAAACGGGAAGAAAGGAAAAAACGCCTGCGATATTAAACCGCAAGCGTTACGCCATTTCCTGTGTGTAAATAATAAGGGTAACTTCCTAATATAGTAACACTACATCCTAAGGACTCCAACTCGGCAATTGCATTTGGAATCAATACTTCATCCAGCTTTTGCTCGATATCGATTAGAAAATAATAATTTCCCAACCCTGTCTTCATCGGACGGGATTCAATTTTTGATAAATTCAAGTTGCGCCACGCAAAGGCAGAAAGGACTTGATGTAAGGCACCAGGGCGATCAGATGGTAGCGTAACCGTGATCGTGGTCTTATGGCCTTTTTCTTCTAATGTATTGGATGTCACTTCCTGCGTATCCTCATGCAGGACCACAAAACGGGTATGGTTACTTTCAAAATCATGGATATCTTTTTGCACGATAGACAGCCCGTACTCTTTGGCCGCCAAATGATTGCCGATTGCTGCAATATTTTGTTCAGGATGTTGACTGACATACTCAGCAGCGGCGCCTGTCGACGTCATTGAGTCAGTGGCGACCTGTGGCAAATTAAGACGTAAGAACGCATGACATTGTGCAATCGCATGAGAATGAGAATAAATCGCTTGAAGCTTCATCCATTGATTGACATTGTCCGGATGAACCATTAAGTGTTGACGAATGGGGACAATCACCTCACTGACGATATGAATATCTTCTGTCTGTGCTAAATAATCCAGAGTAACATTGACCGTACCTTCAATGGTATTCTCCAAAGGGATAACGGCATAGGAAACCTTCCCTGTCGCAACCGCCTCTATACATTCTGGAATCGTTCCATAACCTTTCTTTTGTTCATCATCAAACATAGCGTCTACTGCCATCTTGGTAAACGTACCTTTAGGCCCTAGATAACCAACTGTTTCCTTCATTTCCTTTGTACCTCCTTACCTATGACACACCAGAGCTGAGTATTTCTACTTGATTCACATATTTCACCTGTTTTAACTCATATAGAAGCTGATCAATCTCTAGTTTCATACCATTTGTATTTAAAGATAATGTGACATTTGCTTTTCCTTGGATGGGGATCGTCTGGTGAATCGTAAGGATATTACAACCCGCTTCCGATACAACAGACAATAAACGCGACAATACACCTGTATGATCTTCTAGATGGAAAAACAGTGTGATCATTTGTGCCCTCACCATATCTTGGAAGGGAAACACGGCATCACGATATTTATAGAACACACTCCGTGAAACACCTACTTGACGTACTGCCTCATGAATCGATTCCACTTTGTGACTCTCTAATAATTTTTTAGCTTCTAATGTTTTTTTCATTCCATCTGGTAAAAATGTCTCGCTTACTAAATAAAATTTTTCGTTCTTCTCAGACATCCTGTTATTCCCCTTTTTTCGGATGATCTTTGCCTGCGCTTTGCTCTTTATTCCATAAACTCAAATTCATATTCCAATAATCGCACAGTATCCCCATCTTTGGCGCCACGCTCTCTTAAAGCATCGTCTACACCCATCCCTCTTAACTGTCTGGAGAAGCGCTGGATCGATTCGTCATGCGCAAAGTTGGTCATCTTGAAAAGCTTTTCGATGCGTTCACCATATAAAACATATGCACCATCTGGATCTCTTGTAATGGCAAATGGACGCTCTCCCTTTTCAAAGCGATAAACAACTCGTTCCTCTTGTTCTTCAATTGGTTTCGTATTCTTTGGTATCTGATCCAGTTGGTCGGCAACGGCAAACAGTAATTTCCTAAGACCTTGATTTGTCACTGTTGAAATAGGAAAAATAGGGTAATCCTTTTCCGTTAATTGTTCTTTAAAAAGGGCTAACTGCTCTTCTGCCTCGGGTAAGTCCATTTTGTTAGCCGCTATAATCATTGGCCGTTCTAATAATGATGGATCATACGCCGCTAATTCGTTATTGATAGTAAGAAAATCTTGATAGGGATCACGTCCCTCGGTCGCTGCCATATCAATCACATGTAAAATCACCCGTGTACGTTCAATATGACGTAAAAATTGCTGTCCTAAGCCAACACCTTGGTGAGCCCCTTCGATCAATCCAGGCAAGTCTGCCAGCACAAAACTGCGCTGATCCGCCGTATCCACGACTCCCAGGTTAGGAGACAAGGTAGTAAAATGATAATCCGCAATTTTGGGGCGGGCGGCGCTTACTGTTGACAACAATGTTGATTTTCCTACACTTGGGAAGCCCACTAATCCTACATCGGCAATTAGTTTAAGTTCTATTTGAATATCTCGTTCCATTCCAGGCTCCCCTTTTTCAGAAATATCAGGGGCTGGGTTTTTGGCTGTTGCAAATCGAATATTTCCTCTTCCACCGCGACCTGCCTTCGCAATCACGGCCCGTTGACCATGTTCCAGTAAGTCCGCAATGACCTCACCACTATTAACATCTTTCACGGTTGTTCCTTGAGGTACATGAAGGACGAGTGGATCTGCATTTTTGCCATGCATGCCTTTTCCCATGCCATTTCCGCCACGTTTGGCCTTAAAATGCTTCTGGTAACGGAAATCCATGAGTGTATGTAAACCCTCATCCACTTCAAAAACGACGTCACCGCCATTTCCGCCATCACCACCAGCAGGACCGCCCATGGGGACATATATCTCTCGTCGAAAGGCTACGATTCCATCACCACCATCGCCTGCCTTTACATATACCTTCACCTGATCGACAAACATCACTTCACACCTTCTTTCCTTATTCTTCCCATTCTATCCGAAGTTTATCATTTGCTGTCACCTGTTTGACAAATGAAAGAGAACGAAGCTCTTTCACTAATTGGTCTAGCTCATTCCAGTTCAAGCCAAGTGCTAGTTGAATATGTATTGTATGATGCTCTTTTTTAAAATGAAGTATACCATGATATTCCTCATATTCTTTTTGAAAAGAGGGAAGTATTTGAAATAATTTCTGCAGCTTTGTTAAAACCGCCTCATCGTCAATTAATATCGTATCCCCTTCAACAAATGACTTGAATTGAAGTTGAAAGGAAGCAGAACGCCAATTCAATTGGTACAACCACACCATGGTTTTCGGAATATTTAAACGATCTAATCCCTTCTCTTGATTAGACCTGTCCATTATGTCAGTAATTTTATTTTCTACTTTTTCTAACTTACCCAACTGTGCATAGCCTAATATTAATTGAAGATCATTTAACCAGTCATGTCGATAATGACGAAGCATCTCGACAACATCATGTTCTTCCAAATTTCTCACCTCTCATGCAATAAGCAAATTATAGCATAGAAACGCTATGTAATCATCCATCGGCTTCTAATTCCCCTTGATTCTTACTTCTATTAAGCAGTACTTGATAAAGGAAAAGGCTCTAACCTTGAAAGATTAGAGCCTTTTCCAACTTATTTATGCAGGGTATACACTTACTTGTTTACGATTGCGTCCTTTACGCTCAAATTTCACGATACCGTCGGCTTTAGCATAAAGGGTATCATCCCCACCGCGGCCTACGTTAACACCTGGATAAATCTTTGTACCGCGTTGACGATAAAGGATAGCACCACCACTTACGATTTGACCATCTGCACGTTTAGCACCTAAACGTTTTGATTCAGAGTCACGACCGTTTTTTGTACTACCTACCCCTTTTTTCGTTGCGAAAAACTGTAAATCTAGACGTAGCATATTACTGCACCTCCTTATTTTTCAGAGATAGAAATAAACTGACCATAGTCCCGTTCCACTGTCTGTAAAGATACGATCATCCCCTCTAACAGCAAAGAAGCTTGCTCAAGCTTTTCTTTCGCTAGACCATCAGGAATGGTTACCTTTAGAAAGCCACCTTCATCACCGGCTTGGTCGATCTCCAATTCGATTTCACATAATACAAACACTGCATTGACAGCACCAAAAGAAATACCAGACACAGCGGCGCATACAAGATCCTGGCCTGCTGGTCCGCTTTCGGCATGTCCTTTCAGTGTAAATGATTTAACATACGAGTGATCACGCTGGATCATGGCTTGAATCATGTAACCAATCCTTATGCATTGATCGCATCAATCGTCAGTTTAGTATATGGCTGACGATGACCTTGTTTACGTGAATAATTTTTCTTTGGTTTGTACTTAAATACGGTAATTTTCTTTTGACGACCTTGCTTTTCTACTTTCGCAGTAACGGAAGCACCATCAACGTATGGTGTACCAAATTTAGCTTCTTCGCCACCAACAGTAAGTACTTTATCAAATGTTACAGAATCACCAGCTTCAGCTGCTAATTTCTCTACGTAGATCACTTGACCTTCTTCTACTTTGATTTGTTTACCACCAGTTTCAATAATTGCGTACATTCTCTGCACCTCCTTAGTTCACTCAGACTCGCCATACAGGCAGCTATGACAGCTTTACAACCTGTTCTGCGCGGTTGTAGCACGGGTGCTACAAATACAACAAAACGATTCTATCACAGTTCAGCTAAACTTGTCAATGACTATCTCTGGATGCTGTTTCATATATTCGTTAATCAATGTTTGACTTCCTGCACGCAAAAGTTGATAACCACTAATGGTTTCATCTATGTGGTAATACACATCCAACTGATAGGAGAAATTTTGCTGATGGAAACACGGATAAACAGCTGACTCCATGACAATAAGCACCGCTTCTACTTGCCGTTCTAGTTCCACTAGTTCACGTTGAAGCTGATAGGCAATGGAGGCATTCGATAATGGCGTGCGATAAGCGGATGTTCGATCGGTCAACAGCTGTAACAAGCCGATTCTTTCCCTTTTACGCGTCATCTCAAGCAACCCTAATGCCGTAAATTCGAATACCTTGGTTTGGACTGGGTCCTCTCTTAAGCACTTGTTTAATAATTGGATAATAACTTGTTCTTCTTTCGGTTTCATTTTGAGAAAATCGATCATAATCATGCCCGACATATTACGTTTTCGAATTTCCTCAACAGCGTACACAACAGCTCGTTTGTTCATTTGAAAGGTCGTCATTGCCTTATTTTGCCGACTTTTGAAGGCGTGACTATCTATATCTATGACCGATAAAGCCGCCGTTTCCTCCACGGTTAATACCATACCATCTTGTTTGCGTACTTCTGGCTGAATCGCCTCCACCAACCATTGATTAATATGCTTACCAGCAAAACGATGACGCTGCTTGCTTACCCGCATGTTTGCTGCTTGATTGGGATAAAGTTGCTGCATGGCTTGACATATCTTAGGATCGTCAAAGGTAATATCATCAAACGATTTATTTTGATAATCATTTAACATTTGATTAGGAACAAGTGGAGGTTGCCATAATAAAACTGGTGCTTCGGCTTTCGAGGCACTGTCTAAAAGATTTGTCCATTGACTCCGCAAATACCATAATTCTTTGCATATCGTTTCTTCTTCTGCGCTCTCAACATTGGTTCTTATAATTATCCCTTCACCGTTTTGTAATTCCTTCGCTACTATATTCTTCCAATGCCTCTGCATTGATTCTGGAAGCTTTCTGGAAGCAGTAATCTTATTGGCTATTGGCAGAAAAACAAGGTGTTGTCCTGCTATTGCGATATCTGCCGTTACCTGAGGCCCCTTATCCTGATAAGCTTCCTTGCTAATCTGCACCAGCAGACGTTTACCTTCCTGAAGATACGAAGACAGCTTGTCACCACGCGGTACAAATGGAATCATACGCTTGGGTAAAAAGGCAACCTTCTCCTCTCCAATGTCAATAAACGCCGCCTCCATACTTTCATCAATATTCCTAACCTTGCCTAAATAAACAGAACGATAACTTGCCTTTTGTATTTCTCGTTCTATAAATATATCTAAACATTGTTCCCCATCCAGCAGTAAACCTATTTTCTCGGATAAAGTCGTAATAAAATGCAGCTTCATCATATATCCCTTCTATTCTGTAAATACTGCCCCTATTGTAGCATGAATCTGCTGTTCATCGAAGAAATAACGTAAACAATCTCTTTCTGACAAATAATGGACATCACCCGTTTGATCCAATACCTTCAATTGATAATGATTATGACGCTTAAAACGTTGAAAAACCTGCAACAATGGTGTCTGAAAGGATACCTCTAACACTCGTTGTTTGGCTGACTGTTCTGTACGGCTATACCGCTGCCATAAGGACTGCCACCAGCGATAATACACTCTTCTCCATTCCAAGCGATTCTCCCAGCCTAGAAATAGAATAAGCAGCATAAAACTTAAGGAAAAAGAATAGAAGCGCAACATACCATATGTCACTAAAAAGATGGTGACGAAGGATAGGATAATGGTAAGCTTATGAGCATATGTCAGTGTAAACAAACGTTCCAGCCCTAATTGCAGCAGTTTTCCACCGTCCAAGGGCCATATCGGTAACAAATTCCACACCAAAATAAAGGTATTATATTGCAGCATAAGCTGAAGCGTCGATTCGGATAAAAAAGAAGTCCCATCCGCCATATAAATAAAGAGATAAATCCACAGATGCTGTATGGGACCGGCTATCGTTACCAGACATTCTTCGTGCATGGGCCTAGAACCATATTCATCCGTTTCCATGACACCGCCAAATATCCATAAAAAAATCCGTCTGATCCGCCAACGAAAAAATCGCGCGCATACAAAGTGCCCCCACTCATGAAATAATACAATCCCAAAAATAATAGTGAATTCCAGCAACATCCCGGTAATGATAGCAACAAACAAGAAAAAAAAGAGAACCGGATGAATATGAATAATGGAGAATTTACGACTGATCGTCAACTTTTATCACCTGGATAGGATCCATAAATTGTTGATTTTTTTCAATAGCAAAATACATTTTATCGGTTGCTGCTTCCGGTTCAAATGTTCCAATTGCTTGATTTGCTTCGATCGATTGATAGGAGTGCACATCCAACGTGGATAGGTTGCCATAGATCGATTTACTGCGATCCTCATGCTGCAATATAATCGTATTGCCTGTTTCCCGGTCCTTACCTGCAAATAGAACCGTACCCGACTGGATAGCGACGACTTCTTTCTCCTCAGCGGATGAGATCAACACGCCTTCCCCATTCTCCTGAAAGGTTTGACTAATCTCTCCTGAAACCGGGAGAGCAAGTGGTTCTTCTTCGTTGATCTGTTTTTGCTGCAGGGCTAATGGCGCTCCAAATTTTGCTTGATACCAGGCATTTACAGTAGCAAAAGGGAATTCAACGGTATATAATTGCTTCGTAAATTGGTGTGGTTTTTCCAGCCATCCGTCCTGATTGGTTAATAATAGGGTGCTGGCAAAAAAAAGTGTAGTAGCAAGGAATGTTTTGATGAGAAATCTTCTTTGAAAAGAACGTTGTGGGACATGTGGTGTATTATTTTCTGAAAACGGCCTGTCCTTTTTTTGTTTATACATAACCGTATTCGACGCTTGAATCGTACTGGGACGTTTTTTCTTTTGTTTTCGCTTCATAATATTATGCCGAATGGTAGATAGATCTTTATTTTTCATCTCACTCAACCCTTTTTTATGTTTGTAACCAATATATGTGGACAACCCATAAAACATGCTAAAAAATATCTATATCGATTCCCTCTATATAAGCTATTTATTTCATCATATTCCCCATGGGAGCTCTCATTCATAAAAAATAAATTATTTTAGAAATATTTGAAGATTGGTTGAGCAAAATCTGAGAAACAGCCTGTACAATAAGAAGTATAGCAAAAGGAGGTAAGCAAATTGGACACCATATTAGAGATAAAACAACTAAATGTATCGTTTAAAAAACAATACGCCTTGAAAAATGTATCGTTATCCATCCAAAAAGGAGAAATTTATGGTTTGATCGGGAGAAATGGTGCAGGTAAAACCACCTTATTAAAGTCGATCGTAAAGCTCATCCATCCAACTAATGGACGAGTATCGTTATTCGGCTCCTCATCTGAAAAAAGCTGGACAACTGCTTTACATCGAACTGGTAGTGTAATTGAAATCCCAGTCGCGTATGACCAGCTTTCCAGCTGGAAAAACCTTGCTTATTATTGTAAATTACGAGGCATTACCGATGAAACAAAGGTTATTGAGGAAACACTTCATATTGTAGGATTAGATCCAACAGATAAAAAGAAATTCAAATATTTTTCATTAGGGATGAAACAGATCCACATCTACATCAAAAGCACGATCGTTAAGTGTATCATAGAACAACACTAGCTCTTGCTTGATCAGTTCCGTAAGGTTTACCGATTGAAACACAGGCTGAACTGATTGCTCTAGAAGGTTTTGATACTCTAATAAAATATCTAAGCGATCGGCAACAATACGAATATTGCCATGGACTTTTTGTAGTGTTGGCTGCATGTTGCTCTGTTTTCTTAGCAACTGTTGTGTATAACCATTGGCAATCGTCAATGGTGTGCGAATGTCGTGGGTAATATTATGTAGTGCTAATTTTAATGTTGCTTGTTCTTGCTGACTGGCAACTTTGGTAACTTTTAATTCATGAAAAAGCTGATTAAATGCGTGGATCAACTGATTGACTTCGGCATTTTTCGTTTGGCTGGTCAATAACAAGTTAGTTTCCGTGAGACGCTTTGTTTCGATATCCTCTAATAACCTTTTTAGCGCCTTTTTCTGTCGATAATAAAGAAAGATAAACACAGTGCATAGACCAACCAAGAAGATGGCAAAACCAATCATTTCTTCTCACCCGCCAAACGCACACCAAGCCCCCATATGGTTTCAATATATTCTTCTTTAGCATCTAAGGTGGCAATTTTTCTACGTAAATTACTTAATTGCGCATTCAAGGAATTATCTCCTGGCAAATAACTCTCTTGCCAAATCGTTTCGTATAATTGCTCTTTCGTATAAATCTGGTTAGGATGATCAAGTAAATAGGTCAAAATCTCAAATTCTTTTTTTCCTAGGCGCAAACGCTCCCCCTTACGTGATATCTCGAAGTTACGTCTATCTATCCATATATTTTTAATAGCTTGTACATCACTCACTGCTGATTCCACTTCCATATGACGTAGTTGAACCAGCACACGAGCTAGTAATTCATCATCATCAAATGGTTTCGTAATATAATCATTCGCTCCATTTAACAAGTACTCAGTGACCAGCCTTTTCTCACCTAAAGCCGTTATCATAATTATAGGTACTTGACTTACCTTACGAATTTCTTGCAATACTTGAGCCCCGTCTTTCCCTGGCAGCATAATATCCAATAATACTAAATCAGGTGCTTCCTTTTGTAGCAAAAGTAACCCTTCCGTTCCCGAGTATGCGCCGACTACTTGATAGTGATTAGACAGCAGCTCTCTCAGCATTTGGTTAATTTCATTATTGTCTTCTACCACTAAAATTTTCTTTTTCATCTGATTGCTCCTATATGCTTTATTGAGAAGCCTTCGTATGGTTCCGTTCCCAATATGTTAAGAAGAACCAGGCTAAATCGCCAGGTTCTTCCATGTTACGCTAGATGACTAAGATTGGTGAAGATAATTATCTTTTATAAAATGGTTACGGAGTTCAAAAGCTATTTTTTCCTCTTCATACCTAAAGCTTTTTTCACCTTATCCATGAAGGTTTCCTTGTTCTCTAAAGATTGTAATGGTACGGATTCTCCTAAGATTCTTCGAGCAATATTGCGATAGGAGATAGAAGCTCTTGCTTTCGGTTGAAAAGCAACAGGTTCACCATGGTTAGAGGCCTTTATCACGTCATCATCATCTGCCACTATGCCAATTAGATCAATGGATAGCACCTGTATCACCTCATCAACATCCAACATATCCCCATTTTTCATCATATGATTGCGAATTCGGTTTATAACTAAGTGGGGTGGTTCAATATCTTCTTGTTCCAATAAACCAATAATCCGATCCGCATCACGCACACTGGATTTCTCGGGGGTAGTTACAACAATCGCTTTGTCCGCTCCTGATACCGCATTATGAAAACCTTGTTCGATACCAGCCGGGCAATCAATCAATATGTAATCATAATCTGGCTTTAACTCTTCAATAATTTCAAGCATTGCTTCCGGCGTCAAAGCTGTTTTATCACTTGTCTGTGCTGCTGGCAATAAAGCCAGCTCGGAAAATCGTTTATCCTTGATAAGAGCTTGGGACACTTTACATCTGCCTTCGACCACATCCACAATATCGTAAATAATTCGGTTCTCTAATCCCATAATGACATCTAAATTCCGCAAACCGATATCCGTATCCACCAGGCATACCTTTTTATCTAATAAGGCCAATGAGGTTCCAAGATTGGCTGTAGTTGTTGTTTTACCGACGCCACCCTTACCAGATGTTATAACGATAGCTTCACCCATTCATAATTCTCCTTTCAAAAACATTAAGATCTGGACGATACCTTGAAATCGTACTAATACGATCCATAATGATTTGTTCGCCCTCCGCGTCTATAAAGCCGCACTCCATTGGTACGCCTACTTCATCCATCTTATCGGCACGACTAATCAATTCTGCAATCCGCAGTTGACTCGGTGCCATGTGCGCTGCTGCGATAATTGCTTCTCGATTCCCTTGATAGCCTGCGTGTGCCACACCCTTCAGATTACCCATTATAAAAATGTTGCCCGTTGCGATAACTCTTCCACCAGGGTTCACGTCACCGATGAGTAATAAGTCTCCCGTTACCTGTAACACCTGTCCAGATCGAATGATTTTATTGTGTAAATGAATGTCTGTTTCGTCTTTCCATTCCAAAGCCTTTTGCCTTAACATCACGTTAGAAACAACCTGTCCCACTTCTAATTTATTGTATTTGCGAATTAATTCTGTTAGTGACTGTTCCTGTTCCTGTGTAATATAACGATTCCCTAATTCGACCTTTACCGTCACCACAGGCTCGTCCTCTGTGATATGTTTAGTGGAGAGGATCTCCTCCAATTCTCGTAAGATTTCATGCCATGCACATTGATCATCGAGAAAAAGCGTAAGACCATCCCTTGTACCTTTTATTGTTACCTGCTTGTTTGCTGGCATCCTTCTCAACCCCTTACCGCTTTCCTTCCGAGACGATGAAATACACGAGAAAATGATAGAGATATCTCGCTTCCCATCCATCAGCCTCTTATGGTTGTCTGTTCTGTTTTCTGACTATGTACATTCACTACGGATGTCCTATCATTTAAACTAGTGGAAATAGGTAGAGTTCCTTCCACATAACTAAGAAAACCATACCATCTATATAACCTTCGCAAATTGCCTAAGATAACTGCCGGTCATCTAACAAATGGCAAACCTGTTTAATCCATACGGTCAAACTTGATCACGGACCAATTAGCTAATCGTTTCGAAAAGATCATGTACAATAAGATTCCAATGATCAGATTCCACAATACCGTTGGCAAGAGACGGTTTTGCCAATAGAAATACCAATCTACTTGTTGAATTTGGATTAATTGATAAAGAAAATTCACAACGGCATCTGCTGCGGTAACTCCCATTATAGTCATAAGCATAGCAATGAGCACATTTGCCTGTAATACTTTCATTAAAACCCGAATCACATATAAGGTGAAGGTATAGGCAAAGATGTATACGCCAATGACATCCGTGTATACAATATCAATAATCAAACTGAAGATGACAGAGAAGGCAATGGCGTAATAGGTATGTTCCTTTTCAAACAAAATGGTCACGTATATTAAAAAAACAAAAACAAAATGGGAAATAACCATCCAGTCTGTTGGAAGAAAGGGAATAGAAATAGCAGCAAACGTTCCTTCTAATATGACTAAAATAAAACAAATGAAGGCAATTAGAAAAGGAATCAATTGCTTCATGAAGATTCCTCCTCTGCTTGCTCATCCACCGTATCCATTGCACGGTCAATCACAATCACATGACTTAGGTCTGCCAAATCTGCAGCAGGCTCTACATAGGCCATGGTCGTCAATTCATACCGGTCTGCCTGCACTTCTTTAATCTCGCCAATTTCTAAACCTTTAGGAAAGATCCCGCCAAGTCCCGAAGAAAAAACGTTCTGGCCTTCCTCCACTTCTTGGTTGCTTTCATTCATTTCTAATACTAATAATTCTCTTTCTTCATCATAGCCAACGATAAAACCAGACATATCATTATCAGCCTCTGCTTGATTAACATTAACCGAGATGCGATTAGACCGATCAAACCCATTTAACAATAAAACCGTTGAAGTGAAAGGGGAACTGGTTTGCACCTTACCAATCATTCCATGACCAGCTATTACCGCCATATTAGGTTCCACGCCATCTTCTGTTCCCTGATTAATCGTTACCTCTTTAAACAACTTGTCTTTACTCCTAGCAATAACAGAGGCTTGAATCGTATCGAAATTCTGCAAAAAATCAGATTCCGTTTTATCGAGTACCTCTTTTAATTCTTCTATTTCCTGTGTTAGTTCTTGATTTTGATATTCTAACTGTCTTAGTTCACCTATATTCGTTTTTAACACTTGATTTTCCCGGTATACATTGCGAATTTCTTTTATATTGTTCGTCACACTTGCCGTAAATGCGATCGGTTTATTGACGATCTCTTGTACCCATCCCACGCTGTCATGTACAAAGTCCTCTACCATGGTTAAATTGGTACGATCTCGCAAAGTAAAACCAATCAATCCAACAATGATAATGAGGGATATCATGATGATAAACAGTCTTCTCTTTTTGTCAAACATTGTAACACCTTCTTTATTTGTTACGCATTACACGCCAACATTGGGATGTGCTTTAAAGTGATCAATATATTCCAATGCCTTTCCAGTCCCAATAGCGACACTATCAAGCGGTTCATCTGCTACAAATACAGGCATTTTCGTCTCATCACTAATGACTTGATCTAAATCTCGGAGTAAAGCCCCGCCTCCAGATAAAACTATACCTCGATCCATTATATCTGCCGCTAATTCTGGCGGTGTGCTCTCTAATGTATTTTTTACCGCTTCTACAATAGCTTCTACGGTATCTCTTAGCGCAGAGGTAATCTCTGATGATTGGATCGAAATAGTTTTCGGTAAACCGGTAAGTAAGTCACGCCCCCTGATGTCCATCTCTTGATCACTCTCTAGTGCTTGAGCCGAACCTATATCCATTTTAATCGATTCTGCGGACCGTTCACCAATCATTAAATTATATGTTTTTTTGATATATTGGATAATGGCATCATCCATGTCATCTCCTGCAGTACGGATAGAACGACTAGTAACAATACCACCTAAAGAGATAACGGCTACTTCCGTTGTTCCGCCACCAATATCAACGATCATACTTCCTGTAGGTTCCCAAACCGGCAAACCAGCTCCAATTGCCGCTGCAAATGGTTCCGCAATCGGAAAGGCATCCTTTGCTCCTGCTTGTTTGGTTGCATCAATAACCGCCCGCTCTTCTACCATCGTAATACCAGATGGTACACACACCATCACACTAGGCTTTTTCGCTAGACTGGAGCGATTTTTCTGAGCTAATTTAATATAGTATTTCATCATCGAAGCAGTTGTGTCATAATCAGCTATTACACCATCTTTCATTGGGCGAATAACCGAAATATTCCCTGGCGTCCTGCCAATCATATTTCTCGCATCACTACCAACTGCTTCAATGTTACCTGTCGTTTTATTTATCGCAACAACAGAGGGCTCTCGCACGATAATCCCTTTACTTTTAATAAATACCAATGTATTTGCTGTACCTAAATCAATTCCTAAATCTTGTGAAAAATTAAATATACCCACTCTTTCTCTTCCTCTCAACCAAGTTATTCACTTCTATTATTTTATGCTTTTCTAAGCGATCAAGCAAGAAATTGTATGTTGTCACAATAAGGAGCGCCTCCATACAAGCAATTCTTGTATAAGGCGCTATTCATAGCTTGTAACTTCTATTATACTGAAAAAAAAACAAAATAGATAGTATTATAAATACATGTATAAAAAGTTCGTTAAAAAGAATCATTTGTCTGTACGTTTTCACGTTGCAGAACAGCCGTAGAGACAGACATAAGCCAAGTGAACTTCTTGGTTTTAATACAGGAAAAAGATATCAAAACTCTATTACGTATAAAATGATGAAATGATCATTCTCTAGGATTTTACCATCATTTTCAGAATAGATGGTTCAAGCAGCGACAGTTCCATGTAGCAACAAAGGACCAAGTGTGTTTCTTTGATCTTCTATTATAAATACCCTTTTTCTTTTAAAGAGATAAAGGTATTATCCCCGATAATGATATGGTCTAATAGATCTATTCCAATCATCTTGCCACTATCTGCTAAACGTTTGGTTACATGAATGTCTTCTTGAGAAGGAGAGGGATCACCAGATGGATGATTGTGGGCACAGATTATCGAGGCCGCCGATCGCCTGACCGCTTCACGAAAAACTTCTCGCGGGTGCACAATCGACGAGTTAAGACCTCCAATAAAAATTGTTTGTCGATGTAACACTTGATTTTTTGTATTAAGATATAGACAGACAAAATGTTCTTGCTTCAACGTCTTCATCTTCTCCATCAAGAAATTGGCACCATCCTCAGGGGTACGAATCGTGTAACGTTCTGGCTTTTTGTATACTTGAATCCGCTTACCAAATTCAACAGCAGCTAAGATGTTTACTCCCTTTACTTGGCCAATTCCATTGATGTTGGTCAATTCTTCAATGGTTACCTCTCGCAGCATGGACAAGCCTTCAAAGTGACGCAGTACCTTTTCCGCCAACTGATGAACATTTTCTTGGCGCGTTCCTGATCCCAATAATATCGCCAGTAACTCTTGATTCGATAAATGACTTGCGCCGTGTTCTAACAGTCGCTCACGTGGTCGGTCCTCTTTCGGTACTTCTTTCATTTTAATCGTTGTTGGCAGTTTCATTCTTTGTCCTCCTTTTCGCAATGATCTTATTGTAATAGGAAAAACAGCTGCCAACAAATGGTGAAAAACAGATTTGTGGTCGTTCACTACATCAGAAAAGCATCGTTTGCTAATGGTATAATCCGAATATAGCTTACTTTTACGTATCACTTTTAAGATTTTACTTATTCCGTTATTTATTGAGAAAGCATCTGATAAGCTTGAATTAATTCTAAAGTTGCGGCTTGTATCGCTTGTTCATTATTGGCTGATTGAATTTGTTCCAGTGCTTCTGTGATTGGTGCAGTGTCCAATGAATCTGTTCCTTGCCATTGATCGATTGCCCCTGCAGCATCTGCTCCCTCTAACAATTGCGTGATGATTGATTCCAATTGCGTTAATGCCTCCTGATCTGCACCGGTTATTTCCATAGAGGCCGAAGATATCTGCCATGGTTTGCCTGCATAAAATTCCATATCAGAAGGTAACTCGGAACTGGCAAATGCCTTTGAGCCTGCTTCATTCCCATCAACCCCTACCAACACATGAAATTGATTGTCTTCCACCCATGTCACAGATTTAATTTCTGCCCCTTGTAAGCGATCGACCAATTCTTGTGCCTTTGCTTCTTCGCTAAAAACACCAGCCTGTGTAACAAAAAAGGAAAAACTTTGTGATGCAAAGGTTGATGTGCTTTCAGTACCGTTTCCCTCGGCCTTGGTCGTCACAGTTTGTCCATTTGCCTGTCCTCCACTTTGAAAAGTTACTTCTTCTGGGTCTAAATCAATAAATATCTTCAACATAATCACACCTAAACTGACGCCAATGATTACAGCAATAAGCGTCGAAATAAGCAACCCTTTATACTTTTCGAAAAAAGAAGTTTTTTTTGAATAAGAAAAAGCTTGATTACCTGTAACGTGGGTATAACTTCCATTGTCCCAATCACTGTACCCTTTATGCACCAGCACATTATCTTGATTCGCTTGCTCTGTGTTACCTTCTTGATCTGTAGATGGAAATCTTGAACTATTTTTCTCTTCCATGCTTCTCCCTCGTTTCACCTTTGTTTCTATCACCCTACCATAATTGCTATAAAAAGTAAGACGACTTTTGTCAGTCTAGTAAAAAAAGTATCCGGCAATTAACGACAAAACAAAGAAACTTCATGGATAAAACGATAAATAATACGCAATAATAGGTTCTCCGCTAAACCAAGCTACCAATCCGGCAATAGCTAGAAATGGGGCAAAAGGGATCGGTCGTTTGTGGTGGATAAGGCGCAGCGCGATAAGACCATAACCCAACACCAATCCCAGCAAACTGGCGATAGATAAGGTTAATAATACACCTTTCCAACCTATTACTATCCCTATAACTGCCATCAATTTCATATCTCCTGCCCCCATCCCGCCACGAGACAATAGAATAATCAGCAACAAAAGCACGAATCCAAGGAGACTGCCCCAAATAATGTCATACCATGGAGTTGGTGTCTCTAGTAATCGCATGAAAAGTAATAGTGGAGTAAAACAAAGAAGTAAACGATCAGGAATTAACAGATAACGAATATCTGTTATGATCACAATCATCAATAAGGAGACAAAGAAGAGGCTGAGTAGACAAGCTGTGGACAAGCCAAAGAAATGATAACTCAACATAAACAAAAAGGCTGTACTTAATTCAATCAAGGGGTAAATGGGAGAAATTAGTTGTTGACAATGACGACATTTTGCAAATTGAAGTAGATAGGATACAACCGGGATTAGCTCATACCAACGGAGTACATGCCGACAATGCGGGCAAATGGATCGGCTCTGCTCTAAAAAATTTTGTTGCGGCACCCTTATTCCGACCACATTGAAGAAGGAGCCAAATACAAGTCCTAATAGACAAAAACATACATAGGGAAAAATGTGCAACACCGCCTTTATATAGAATATAGAGGAGTGCACGGAAGAGAGGGATAGTTCCCTTTCATTATAGAACAATGGACTATTATTGTCTATGTGGATATAAGAAACACCCGCGAAAAAATTAATCGTTTTTCGCGGGCGAGTGATTCAACAAATACTTTCTTACTTGTGTAACAAATTCAACGGACCCAGTAACATACAATCGATCCATAGGCGCTAATGATAGTAAGAACGGTTTCCAGTCTACTGTCTGTACCTTAGGGAATGATAATGCTATTTCCTCTGTCTTAGCTGCCCGTGGATGGTCAAAAGTTGTACAGAGAATTTCATCAAACTGTCTTGCTAAACACGTCATCATGGCTGCAATGGGTTTATCTTTGAAAACAGCAAATAACACTTTTGGGGATTTACTGTTATCCCGTTGCGAAACGGTCCGACAAAATGCCTGTATGGACTCGTGATTATGAGCACTGTCTAAAATAATCAACGGATGGCTCATCACCTGTTCAAAACGCCCCGATATAAAGGCATTGGATAATCCTATTTCCATATGCGCTTTTCCTATTGTAAAACCGTGTTCCTTTAATTGCTGACAAGCGGCAACAGCCAGTGCGGCATTGTCTACCTGATGCTCACCCACTATCTGTTTCGTAAATGTCAATCGATCACTACCCATCGTTAATTGTACCTGATCTATCCTATCAAGTGGGACATACTGATCCACGCTAAGCTGTTGTTCCAACCAAATCAAAGGGGCCGTTTGCCGTTCCGCTTCCGTTATAAACGTCTCTATCGTACAAGCAGGGACTCTGCCCACTATCACTGGTGTATCCTTTTTGATAATACCTGCCTTATGGTAGGCGATCGCTTGATAGGTGTCTCCGAGAAAACGTTGATGATCTAAACCAATGGTTGTCACCACCGATACAAGTGGAGTGAGAATATTTGTGGTGTCCTCTCTCCCTCCCATCGCAACCTCAATAATGGCAATATCGGCAGACGCTTGTAAATGGACGAAGGCGATAACCGTTAATATTTCAAATTCGCTGGGAGGATCCTGTTGCTGATCTAATTGCTCAATACTCGGCAGCAGTCTTTGCAAAATATCAATAAAATCAGTGTCTGTAATCGATTGGTCACCCACTTCGATCATGTCCAAGAATGTCTCTTTTGGCGGAGAGGTGAAACTGCCCACACGATAACCTGCTTGCTCTAGTATACTCTTTAAAAAGACAACTGTAGAACCTTTTCCATTTGTACCTGCAATATGAACGGCATTCAGTAATTGCTCTGGATTTCCAACTGCTCTAGCCAGCTTCTCCACCCTTTGTAGGCCTGGTTTAATGCCTAATTGCCTGCGTTGTTGAAAAAAGTCGTGTGCTTCTTCCATTGATTGGATGCTTTTGTTAGACATGATTTTTTCACCCCTATTATCAGATAGACAGAACATTCTATGTTGTTGCTTGCTCTTAATGTAAAAATATACGATGACGGATTTTTCAGTATCGAGAACACTTCATTCTTGTCGTGAAAATTATTTTGGTCTATTTAACATCATCCCGTCTTATCAACAGTCACTTTCTGTGGACCGATTTTGACCTTGACGAATGGTGATGCCGATAAGATGGATTATGTAAAGTATCTAGTTCCATTATTCCATGTAGTAAAGTTGATTGTTTGTCTCTGCTAGATGGCGCTCCGAAAATAGGTTCCGCGTTCCGTGGGCTTGCGCTCAGCCTCCTGATATGAACGAAACTGTCAAGCCTCCCACTCTGCACTAAGTTTTAATCTATTTTTGACAAACTTTAAGAAGAGAAGCGATTTTTGGCTTCTTTACTTTCTGGGTGTTATATGTGCAGCCTACTGGCTAGACTAGCTTCTTCTTTAACTTAGCGATCACTTCTCACCTCTTTTTAGTTAAAGAAGGAATCATCTTACCTCCTTCATCATTTTTGGAATAGATGGATAAGAACACGGCACGAAGGCAAAAATCTCTACTGCGGTTTGCATTCTGATATTCGTGGGTTTTCACATTTTATCTTTCCGTATAAAGGACTTTTCCACTAACTCGTGACGTGCGTTATTCTATACAGAAATGGCACAGAGGAGGCACGTGGGTTTTCCTTTCCGGTTTTTTTCTTTGCCTTCGGGCCCTATTCTCATTCTTCTATTTTTATTCATAAAACGTGTATGCTGGCTTCTATCATTTATTAGAGATTAGACGTAGGAACATCCTCCATTTCTTGCGTAATTGCCCATATAAAACCTGCTAATTCCCTCGCTACTGCGGTAATCGCTTTACCACTTTCTTTTCCTCTGGATAATAATCGATAATATTTTTTGTGTAACCGGTTTTGTGCTTTCCAAGATATTGCTTGAACACTGGCACTCTGACCTTCTTGCCTTTTCTTCAGCTGCCCTTTTACGGCCGGTTGATAACGATAACTCCAAGCGGATTCTATTAATAGACGACGCACATGTCGATTTCCTGTTTTGGTAACATTCCCTTGATTTCTTCTGTCACCACTTGAATCCTCACTTGGAATTAATCCAACATAAGCCATGAAGTGTTTGGGGTGAACAAATCTTTTGAATGATCCAATCTCAGCTACGAGGCTTGTAGCTGTAATTAAAGCCACCCCTCTCAAAGCCTGTAGTGCCTGAATTTTTTGGGCATGTACACCTTCCGTTGCTTGTGTTTTTATCTCTTCTTCATACCTTTTTACACGCTGTTCAATCTCCTGTAATTGATGAAAAGATTCCTGAAAGACAGTGCTTGAAGCAGACCGTTCGAATGTCAAAGTACTTAACCACTCCCGATACTTATAGGTCCACGTTCTTACCCCTTCTGGAGGATAGATATGGTGCCGTAACAGAAATTTGGTTAACCGATGTTTTGCCCTTGACTCATCTTCTTTTGCATCTTCCCTTGCCCGAACTAAATCACGAAGAGCTTCATCATCTTCGGTCGGCACATAAATAGATGTTAATTCGCCGGCACGAAATAGTTGAGCGAGTCTAACAGCATCCCTTTTATCCGTTTTGATTCTCTCACCAGGCTTTTGGGGAATAAGAGAGGGAGCAATGACATCACATTCTATTCCAAGACTAAGAAAGAATCTGTGCAGTTTGTAGCCTGTTGGCCCCGCTTCATAACAAATTCGAAGGGATGTAGGATCGCCTAATTTCTTTACTAACCTTCTAATGCTTTCATACTTGTGAGGGACGACTCCCCAATATCTTGGTTTTTCTCGCCCTTCCTCTGCAATAGCAACTGAAATTTTTCCCTTGTGCACGTCTAATCCAACGTATTTAGTGGTATCCTTCATAATAACTAGCTCCTTTCGTAATGTAGCTCTCATTTGGTTTTGTTTCTTTAGTAGTCAGTCTAACCAGATTAACCTACGAAATTACAAGTAAGGAGCTAGTTTCGTTCATGATAACTCGTCAGCGAAGTTCGCTTCCTGCGGGGTCTTCACACTGCGCTTTCCCACAGGAGTCTCCACCTATTTTCTCCGCTAGGTAGTAGGACTACAATCGAATGACTGCTAGGATGTAGCATTCTAGGCACCATCATCATGCTAGATAAACTTTGTTGAGAGTATGATTCGATCATACATTATGGTTTTTATAAATGAAAGAACCATTTTGTAGCACGATCCATATGCAGTCGAAAAATCAGTTGGCGATTTTCTCTTTTTGCTACAAAATTATTTAGGTACTTAGAACGCTTCATCCTTGCAGTAACAACCATTGTTGTACGTATATCTAGCGGAGGGAATATGCGGAGACTCCTGTGGGACCAGGACGAGCTGAAGATCCACTTGTAAAAGCGCTCTTCTTTTGCAAGTTAGCTGAAGCCGGCCCCACGGAAAGCGTAGCATATTCCCGCAGCGCTTGCTTTGCACAGATAAAACGATCAAACTCACCACTAAGAAAAGTGGGCTACTTTACATAATCCATCTTATCGGCAGTTCTGTGGCTACTTTTAGTTATTCGTAAAGGACCGGGCGAATTTTGCCCGGTTTTTTCATTAATTATTTTTGTAACTCTTGAATACGTGCCTCTACCTTTTCTCTTTTCACAATATAATCTCTTTGTTTGTCTTTCTCTGCCTCGACTACTTGAGCGGGTGCCTTACTGACAAAACCTTGATTAGCTAATTTCTTTTCTACTCTAGCTACCTCTTGGTTTAATTTCTCGTGTTCCGCTCGCAGACGAGCCAGTTCTTTATCGATATCAATCAAACCTTCCAACGGCAGGAATATCTCTGCTCCTGTTACCACTGCAGACATTACCTTATCTGGAATGTCAAGCGATGTACCAATCGTTAGCTCACTTGGATTACAAAAACGTTCCAGATAGCTTTTGTTTGCTTCAAGCTGCTCTTGATTTGCTGTATCATTCGCCTGAATTAAAATGGGTATTTCTTTGGACATTGGTGTATCCACCTCAGCCCTTGTATTTCGAACCGAACGAATAATAGCAACCAGTTTCTTCATTACTTCGGCAGACTCCTTATTCGAAAGGGAATCGTCTACCGTCGGCCAGGAAGCGAGCACAATCGATTCTCCTTGATGTGGCAACTGCTGCCAAATTTCCTCCGTCACAAACGGCATAAATGGGTGAAGCATACGCATGGTAGCGTCTAAGACATACGCTAGAATGGAGCGTGTTGTCCGTTTCGCATCTTCGTCCTCCCCATAGAGCGGCAATTTGGCCATTTCAATATACCAATCACAGAAATCATCCCAAATAAAGTTATATAAATATCTGCCAGCCTCACCAAAATCATATTTATCAACATGGCGAGTCACCTGCTCGATCGTCTCGTTCAACCGGGTGAGAATCCATTGATCGGCAACGGATTTTTTTCCAGTTATATCGATCTGTTCGTGCGTCAGACCTTCCATATTCATCAACGCAAATCGCGAAGCATTCCATATTTTATTAATGAAATTCCAGGTCGATTCCACCTTCTCCCAGTGAAAACGCAGGTCCTGCCCAGGGCTTGAGCCGGTTGCTAGGAAATAACGCAGTGAATCAGCACCATATTTTTCGATAACCTCCATCGGATCAACCCCATTGCCTAATGACTTACTCATTTTACGGCCATCTGCAGCACGAACTAACCCATGGAGCAATACATCTTGGAACGGTCGCTGATCAGTAAATTCCTTTGATTGAAAAATCATCCGCGATACCCAGAAGAAAATAATATCATACCCTGTAACGAGTACATTGGTTGGGAAAAAGTGTTTAAATTCTTCCGACTCCAAATTCGGCCACTCTAAAGTAGAAAATGGCCATAAGGCAGAAGAAAACCATGTGTCCAACACATCCTGATCCTGTTCCCAATTCTCCTCATCAGCCGGGGCTTCCTTGCCAACATAGATCTCTCCTGTTTCTTTGTGATACCAAGCAGGAATACGGTGCCCCCACCATAATTGACGAGAAATACACCAGTCCCGAATATTCTCCATCCAGCGCAGATACGTTTTCTCAAAGCGTTCAGGAACAAAATGGACTTTCTCTTCATCTGTACCTTGTTGCATATCGATTACAGCATCTGCTAAAGGCTGCATGTGGACAAACCATTGCGTAGATAAATAAGGCTCTACTACAGCGCCACTTCGCTCCGAGTGTCCAACTGAGTGCATGTGTTCTTCGATTTCAAATAGAACGCCTTGATCTTGTAAGTCTTTTACAATCTGTTGCCGACAATCAAAACGATCCAAGCCTTGATACTTACCAGCATTTTCATTCATGGTGCCGTCCTCATTCATAATCAACACTCGCTCTAATTGATGGCGTTCCCCCACCTCAAAGTCATTGGGGTCATGAGCAGGGGTGATCTTTACAGCACCCGAACCAAATTCCATATCAACATAAGCATCAGCAACAATCTCGATTTCACGACCAATGATAGGTAGTTTTACCTTTTTGCCAATTAAGTGCTGATAGCGCTCATCGTCTGGGTGAACGGCTACCGCGGTATCTCCAAGCATCGTCTCCGGTCTTGTTGTCGCAATCTCAATATGACCGGAACCATCTACTAAAGGATATCTCATATGGTAGAAATGTCCTTGAACATCTTGATAGATCACCTCAATATCCGATAGCGCCGTTTTTGTATCAGGATCCCAGTTGATAATATATTCTCCACGATAAATGAGATCTTTTTCATATAATTTCACAAAAACCTCTTTTACCGCTTCGGATAATCCTTGATCAAGGGTGAAGCGTTCGCGGGAATAATCGAGACCTAATCCAAGCTTTTCCCACTGTTTCCGAATGAAGCCGGCATATTCTTCTTTCCAATTCCAGGCTTGCTCGAGAAATTTATCCCGTCCTAGATCATGGCGTGAAACACCTTCTTCACGCAGTTTGGCCTCCACTTTCGCTTGAGTAGAAATTCCAGCATGGTCCATCCCCGGCAAATATAATACATCATAACCTTGCATTCTTTTCACTCTCGTAATAATATCTTGCAAAGTCGTATCCCAAGCATGACCGATGTGCAGCTTCCCTGTGACATTTGGCGGTGGGATAACGATTGTAAATGGTTCCTTACTGGTATCATTCTGTGCTTCAAAATATTTTCCCTCTATCCATTTCTGATACCTGCCTTGCTCAACGGCAGCAGGATCATATTTTGACGGCAAATTTACTTCCGGCTGTTGTGTCATGTCTCTTCCTCCTTTTTCTGTGGACATTACAAAACCCTTCTCATCCTATTATATAAAAGGACGAAAAGGGTTAACTTCCGCGGTACCACCTTTGTTTATAGACAACCTGCCTATACACTCATTCAAGAAAATAACGGTTCCCACCGGCTAAACCTACTCGATTTTCAGCATAGCTGCTCTCAAGGCTACCTTCCTTCATCCCTTTTCGAGAAAACCTTTCAGCCAGTGGGTTTTCCTCTCTTTCGAACGGTGTGAAGTACTCTTCCTCATCAATGCATTTCATTGTTTATTTCTCATTACGTTATATGTTATTGTAGCTAAAAGGGTGTTCATTCGTCAAGTTTATTGTTAGAAAGTTCTATCACTTAAGCTGGGCATATCGATTAAAGAAGGTTTTATAGCCAAAATATAAAAACAGAATAACCGATAGAGAAACATTGCCCACCACACCCAGCATGATGACAATTTGATATTTGATCGCGTCTAAAGACCCGGCACCTGATAAAATCACTCCAGTCATCCTACCCGGCAAAAATACGATTCCCATTCCGATCATACGGTGAATCGTTAGTAAAATAACCGAATCAAAGACATAATTTATAATCCCTTGGGGTCGCCCCTAACATTAGAGCTGCCTCTAATTCCTTTCTGCTGGCCTGATAACCCGTCAAAGCTGCTACCCCTAAGGTAATCCCTGTCATTGAATTTCCTATCAGCAAGACGACTATGAAGATAAAGTAACGAGGGTCACACCATGGAGAGAATTGCACGACAATGAAATTAAAATAGAACAAGGCAAAGGGAGGAAAGGGCGCTACTCTACATAATCCAACCTTATCTGCATCTCGGTTCATTCAAGGTCAAAATCGGTCCATATCCTATAATGCTGATCTTCTAAAAAAGAGCAGTCACCTTACAAGGCAGCTGCTCTTTTCTATACTTAGCGAAAATCTCGCTTATCTTCCATTTTTCTTGAAATTAGCACATATCCAACGGTTGCTAATGCTGTCAATAAAGTATAGAACAATGTGTTTTTCATCTTGCTTTCCTCCTTGTAAGAAGAACTTGATATTTACCTCTAAAAAAGCGAATCTTTAAAATGGACGGAATTTCCCTTTTCTCAAGACGAGCATTGGTCCGCCAAGCAAGAACAGGTAACGATCATCAATGACATTTTTCATGACACTGGCAGATAAGCCATATAGTTTATTACCATCAAAAACCGTCCCCATCGCATCACTTCCACCTAATGAAGCCACTGTTCCCTTGTCATCAAAGGAAAATTCTTGTAAGGTACCACCAAAGATAGAAGTCTTAATGTTGTGAGCACACACATCTGCCTCCTGGATAGCAATTTGTGCAGTTGGAGGATATGGTTTGCCTGTTTCATTATTCATTACCCACGCACAATCACCGAGCATGTAAACTTCTTCATCACCAGGCGCACGCAGCGTGGCGTCAACATTCACTTTTCCTTTGGTCAATTCAAAGCCTGACTCACCAATGATTCGATTAGCTTGTACACCACCAGTCCAAACAATGGTACCTGCTTTTATTTCTTCGTTATCCTCGCCAACAATAACCGAATCTGCTTTTACTTCTTTAATCATCGTACCTAGTTTGAACTCAATACCACGAGCCTCTAAGGAATCCTTTGCATAATTTAATAATTCTTCGTCAAAACCGGGTAGAATGGTTTCCATTGCCTCGATATCAATAATTCGTACATCCCGGCGCGGAATGTCATATTTCTTGCACAAGACCGGAATCCGTTCCGCTAGCTCACCGAGGAACTCAATACCTGTGAATCCAGCACCACCAACAATAATCGTCAGCATACTTGAATCAGGATTAGCCTCATTGCGATAACGGGCAAATTGATATTCGATATGATCGCGAATCAACCGGCTTTTATCCACACTTTGAATCGAGAAGGCATGTTCCTCCATCCCTTTAATACCGAATGTAGCTTTTTCAAAACCTAACCCGACTACTAAATAATCATAATCCACTTTACCATTTTCCAATTGTACTGTTTTATCCGCTTTGTTAATTTTTTTCACGGTGTCATAGATCAAGTGAACACGTTTAGGGTTGATCACATCAGAGATCATTATACGCGAACGGTTAACATCAATCGTCCCTGCCGCCACCTCATGTAACCAAGTAGTTTGGTAGTGATAATTGTGTTTGTTAATCAGGGTAATCTCTGCTTCTTCTGGTGCAAATTGCTGCAATAATCGTTTAGTGGTCATCATCCCAGCATATCCAGCACCAAGTACAACTATTTTGGGTTTATTCTCTGACATACCTTTCATTCCTTTCTTTTCATTATGATCACTACTAAATTTTTGCTTTCACATAACCATATGTAACTGCATACAGTATAACAAAGATGTAAAAAGCCGTCTAATATGTTATACCCTTTCGAATAAAATATAATCATATCGCTACATAGTTATTGAAAAAAGAAAAGAGGTGTTTAGAATGAGTCGGTATTATCGATATCGCCTGCCTCCATGGGCAAGAGAATGGATTTTAATTTGTGAAAGATGTATGCTTCCGCTTGTAATCTTTCAGGCGATCCGCACGTTACTGCTGCCAACGACGTTTGATGTATTGCTTCTTGGTATCCTAATCGGTATTCTGATTGCCTTTCAATTAGAATGGATTTAACTCTATTCCATGGCTTGCAGTTGCTGATAAACGCTTGCCTGCATCTCGAATCCAAACAGCAAGGTGCGATAAATACGTTCCAGTTCCATGGAATATGACAAACTATCCAATCGATTGTTGTTTTGCTCCGTAGCCATATGTAACAAACGTGCTGGTGATAGTATTTGTAAAACAAACAACGATTTCTCAAAGTTGGTTAACGGCACATATTGACAATAGACTAGGAAGGCCTGCTTCAGTTTGTTCATATCGCAATCATGAAACTGAAATAGATATTGATAGTAGACCGTTAAATCGTAAGTAGGTGAGGACATGTAGGCGTATTCCCAATTCAATAAATACGTATAGGGGTTAGCTACCACATAATGAGATGGCTGCAGATTACCATGACATAAACAATACTTCATTTGTTCTGTTTTTTCTAGTTCTGTTACATAATAATTCTGCCATTCTTCCAACGTATCATATATCTGTAATAGGTCGCGATAATACATACAGAACTGTAATTCTGTCGGTGCCATAAAACGTTTTGCCTCTATTTGACGCAGATAACCTAAGCTTTGTTCCCGATATTGCAATAATTCTTGTTGGAATTGTGCCGTTATCGTATCTTTATTATCTTTCAGTGACTGTGTTGGATGACTTTGCATCGTTGTCCCATGCAATCGTCCAATCGTATGCATGACTGTTTCATATTCATCAATGGGCTGCTCTTGTGTGCTGCGCTCCAACCAAGGCATTAAATAGTAGATAGCTTGCTGATCATAGATAAATGGCTGTTTTTGTTTACTCTGAAAAATCGGCGCAAACGCAAAGATTTGTTGTTGATCCAAATACTGCTGTATGGCTAACCATTTACCAAATACATCTTCCTGGTAAGGAGTGCGTTTCAGGGCATAGTATTGTTGATTGGCCTTGATCTTATACACCTTTTCCGTAACCTGTTCGATTTCTTCTGGTTGCAGTTGAAATGAATCCAGAATCTCGTTCCAATTCATTAGAAAACCTCCTCGAGATTGTTATCCTTCCTCCACCTAAAGACAATATAGGTTTTCTGGAGTTCCAAATCGTATAATACCAAGGATTATCTATATTCCCATTTTATCAGAAAAAAACCGAGCAAAACTCAACTGGTCTTTTATTACTATATAAGTGGAACGCATACATGTAACAAAAATGTGTGACAAACAAGTCTTTGCTCACATGCTTTCCTGCTAATACCTCGTTTGATCCATTTACACAGTATGATGAGATAACCAGATAAAATTCTTTGCTTAGTACAAAAAATCCCTTGCTTGTAGGACAAGGGATTCTATTGCTTCCTGCATATTAAGAAGATAGTGGGATATAAATAATCTGTCCCGTTGAAACATCCTCCTCTTCCAACCGATTCGTGCGGACGATTTGATGCGTACTTACCTGATATCGTTCAGCAATATGATGGATTTGATCCTCCGGCTGTACGATATAAAGCTTCAATCGCGAATAATTGTTATCCTCTTCTTCTTGAAAAAGCTGTGACAAATAAGAAGTTTCATCGATATCCTGTTCTGCTGAACGAATATGGACTTGTTGTGTCTCCTCCGAAGGAACATCCACCACTTCGGCACCTTCTTCCTCGAAGTCTTCTATCTCCGCATCGGCAGTGTCTTCCGCCGTCGTTTTCTCTTCTTCAATGGCTTCTGCTTTCCTATCTGTTTCTTCTTGTTGAACACTTAACGTCGGTTCCTTTTCTTCTTGCTCCTCTGTCTCTTCTTGTGTAACAGATCGTTCCATTTGTTTTTCTTCTGTTGTGGTATCTTTGTGTGAAATCGGCTCTGCTACCTCCTCGTCACTATTGTTTTCCTTTTGCAATACCTGCTCTTCTTTTATGATTCGTTCTTCCTTCTGCAATAATGCTTCTTCCTGAGAGCTATCTTTCTTTATTTCCTGTATTTCCTCCTGCAATGCTTCTCTTTCCTGAATACTATCTTCACGTATTTCCTCTTCTTGCTCTAGCACTTCCTCCGCCTTTTCGGGTATTGCTTCTTTGGCAGACGTTTCATCCATAATTGACGGGGGTACGTCTGCAACATCCGCAGAACGATTCACTGCAAACTGTTCTAGTTCTTCCTCTGTGATTTCCAAGTGAAAGCTTTCCTCACCCTCGTCCATCTCCTCTTCTTCCCGAAAAGCAGGCAGACTGTAAGTATCTTCTACTTCCTCTTCCACCTCTTCTACTTGCTGTCGAATGCCAGAGATAGCCAAGTTCACCTCAATTTCCATTTCAGCTGCAGAGTTTAATTTATAATCAAAGTGTTCTACATCTATCGCTACTGAGTCCATGGATTCTACTCGATCAGCTGGAATGGAAATATCAATTAACAGCTTGTGAAAAAATTCATTGACGGTTTCAGACAATACATCCACTTGTTCTACATAAGTTCCGCGAATATCCTCTTCATTCTGCTCTATTGGGGCACTTGATCTCATATATTCTCCCTTTAGTTCCATCACTCCTCTAATGGACAAGCTGTGCTCCTGTTCATCAAAAGTAATGACAGGTTCCAGTCCAATCCCCAACATCTCTTGGATTTGCTGATCTTCTCGGAAGGCCAGTCTTTCCTGAAAATGAAACATAACGGTATCTTGCAACATCATTCCCCCTCTCCGATATACATGCGTTTCTCTTTATATGATATGAATCTTAATCGGTAATATGACTGTATTTCGTTAACAGAATCAAAAACGACCATCCTTTTATGGCTAACACAAAATAAAACGGATCTCCAAATAAAATCGATTATGTAAATTTGATTTTGTAAATAGTGAGCTCCTAGGATAGGTAGGGTAAGGCGAACGATCATAATAAGAAAAACCGGGCGAATTTTGCCCGGTCCTTTACGAATAACTAAAAGTAGCCACTGAACTGCCGATAAGATAGATTATGTTAAGTAGTCCACTTTCCTTAGTGGTGAGTTTGATCGTTTTATCTGTGCAAAGCAAGCGCTCCGGGAATAGGTTCCGCTTTCCATGGGGCCGGCTTCAGCTAACTAAAAAGAAGAGCACTTTTTAGTGGATCTTCAGCTCGTCCTAGTCCCATAGGAGTCTCCACCTATTCCCTCCGCTAGATTGGAGTACAACAATGGTTGTTACTGCAAGGAGAAAGCGTTCTAGGTACCCTAGACACTATGATAGCAAAAGGAGAAAATCGTCAACTGATTCTTTGGCTGCGTAATGGATCATGGTACAAATATAAAAGTCATAACGTAGGATAAAACCGTTCTCAGAAAAAGGTTATGCGGTTTGCTTATTGGCAGAAATATAGTGTCTGGAACACTTCATTCTAGCAGTCATTCGATTGTAGTGCTACTACCCAGCGGAGGAAATAGGTGGAGACTCCTGCGAGAAAAGCGCAGTGTGAAGACCCCGCAGGAAGCGATCTTTGCTGACGAGGAGGCTGAGCCAAGCTCGCGGAAAGCGGAACCTATTTCCGGAGCGTTTCCTAGCACATAAAAAACGTTCAACATGATCACTTGGAATAGCCTTTTACTTTACATAATCTATCTTATCGGCACCACCATTCGTTCAAGATCAAAATCGGTCCACATCCTATCATACTCAGAATTCTATACTTTCTTACCTTTGAAAAAAAGATTCCGTATCCTCTATGATCTATAATCCGGCATATTGAGAGATTATACAAGAATACACGAAAATAGGAGGGATGTACAAATCCCTGAAAAGAAAATCATTCAAAAGCGCTTTCCACCTTATCAACATAACGTTGGATGGAGGTTAACGGATACAAGAGGCAAGAAATATCTATTCGAAATATGCGATAAAGACGCGGTCACCTATCAGATAAACTTTAATCAGAAAGAATAGCATAAAAGTGAATATTTCCAATTGTTCACTGTTTTTGGGTGGGGTTTATCACAAAATAGGATTATTTTATCTGGTCAAACACCCATTATGGTCGAGATTGTCTATTTTCTTTGCTTATTATGAAAAAAACACCACCAAGCAATCTAATCTGCAAGGTGGTGTGGAAGATGACGCTTATTTTTTTGCTAATTTGGCGAACGCCTTTTCTACTGCTGCAATGGTTTTTTCTATATCTTCTTCGGTATGGGAAGTGGATAAGAACAATCCCTCGAATTGTGATGGCGGTAAGAAAATACCTTCTTCCATCATCGTACGATAGTAACTGGCAAATGCCACGGTATCTGATTTTTTCGCCGTTTCAAAATTGATAACAGGTTCTTCTGCAAAAAAGATTCCTACCATGGAACCAGCTCGATTGATTTGTAGTGGGATCTGATATTCATCAGCGGCTAAACGGTATCCTTCTATCAAACGATCTACTTGTTGGTTTATCCATTGATAAGAAGAACGATCCAACGCCTTCAGTGTCTCTAGGCCAGCCGTCATAGCTAAAGGATTCCCAGACAGCGTACCTGCCTGATAAATATCGCCTACCGGGGCCACATGTTCCATAATCTCTCTCTTCCCCCCATAAGCGCCAACGGGCAGTCCGCCACCAATTACCTTTCCTAGACAGGTCAAATCCGGAGTGATTTCGAAATGGCCTTGGGCGCAGTGGAAACCAACACGGAATCCTGTCATCACCTCATCAAAAATAAGCAAAGATTGATACTGCTTGGTAATATCCCTTATAGACGCTAAGAACTCTGCATCTGGCGGCACCACCCCCATATTCCCTGAGACAGGCTCAACGATGACAGCCGCTATATCATCACCAAATTGTTCAAAGGCATAACGAACGCTCTCAAAATCATTATATGGCACTGTTATCGTATGTTCAGCTACACTCTTCGGTACACCAGGGCTATCAGGCAAACCTAAGGTGGCCACACCTGAACCAGCCTTGATTAACAAGGAATCACCATGCCCATGATAGTTTCCTTCAAACTTCAGAATCTTATTCCGGCCCGTATAACCCCTGGCTAGACGCAAGGCACTCATTGTCGCCTCGGTACCTGAATTAACCATACGTACCATTTCGATCGATGGCACCCGATCAATGACCAACTGTGCTAATTCATTTTCCAAAAGCGTTGATGTTCCAAAGCTTGTACCTTTTGCCACGGCTTCTTGTAGTTTCGTGACAACCTGTGGATGGGCATGACCTAGAATTAGTGGTCCCCAGCTTAAGACATAATCGATATAGGCATTTCCATCAATATCATAAATTTTAGAACCTTCTCCATGATCCATATAAATCGGATTCATTCCTACCGATTTAAAAGCACGCACAGGTGAATTCACCCCTCCTGGCATTAAATCTATAGATTCTTTATAAGCATCTACTGACTTCTGGTTTTCTAACATGTTATTTGCCTCCTTCTCTATTTCGGAGCCATTTGGCAACATCTTTGGCAAAATAGGTAATCAAAATATCTGCACCTGCTCGTTTCATCGCCGTTAATTTCTCCAATACAATGGCTTGTTCATCCACCCAACCATTTTGACTCGCTGCTTTTACCATGGAATACTCTCCACTCACATTATAAGCTACAACAGGAACTGGATGTCGATCTTTCACTTCCCGAATAATATCCATATAGGCTAAGGCAGGTTTTACGATAAGAAAATCAGCCCCTTCTTCTATATCGGACTGCGCTTCACGCATAGCCTCTAACCGATTTGCTGGGTCCATTTGATACGTTTTTCGGTCACCAAACTGCGGCGTGCTTTCCGCTGCCTCGCGGAAAGGACCATAAAACGCAGAGGCATACTTCACTGCGTAGGACATGATCGGAATATGTGTATAACCTTCCTTATCCAAACCTTTTCTAATCTCTGTCACAAAACCATCCATCATATTAGAGGGAGCAATAATATCAGCTCCCGCCTCTGCCTGGGTAATCGCTGTTTTTACATGAAGCGGCAGTGATTGGTCATTATCCACATCCCCAGCGCTGATCACCCCACAGTGCCCATGAGAGGTATACTCACAAAGACATGTATCAGCAATAATCAATAACTGATCTGTTTTTTGCTTAATGCGGCGAATGGCTTGCTGAACAATTCCATTCGGATCATATGCACCTGAACCAACTTCATCTTTGTTAGCAGGAATACCAAATAACAGGACAGAAGGAACACCTAAATCCAACAGCTCATCGATTTCTCCATCTAAATGATCCAATGATACCTGGTACACTCCTGGCATCGATCGGACTTCATCTCTGATATTGTCACCTTCCACAACGAACAGGGGATAAACCAAGTCAGCTGTGCTTAGTTCTGTCTCTCGTACTAGCCTTCTCATCACTTGTGAATGGCGCAGACGACGATGACGATCAAAATTGTTTGTTGCCATTAACGATCACCTTTTCTTAAATATTGTATATAGACATAAACCATGTCTTCTATAGTGTATGTTTCTGGATATATAATCTTGGAAAATTGCTGTTCTTCTAATACATTGGCGGTTGTATGCCCAATCGCTACTGCCGTCAGCTGTGTTGCCAGTTTCCTGAACATCCAATCAGGGAGAGACTGTTTAAACGCTTCAACGGTCGATGGACTAGTAAAAAAAACAGCATCTACACCAGAAACACTCTGAATCAGCCGTTGCTTAGATACTTTCTTTTTTATTGTACGATAAATGACGATTTTTTTAAAATAAATATCTGCTGCAGTCAGTATTTTGGGAATATCTTCTCGAGCACTTTCTCCACAAACTAAGGCGACGGACTGCTGCTGATATCGCTGCAGAAATTCCTTAGCCATTGTCTCACCACTGTATACAGATGGTTCAAAATCTATGTCATATCCTAAACGCAACAGCTCGTTTGTTGTTTTCTTACCTACAGAGCCAATCTTGTTGGTAACGGAATACGTCTCGCTTTGAACCCATTCATGGAAAAAACGGACGGTATTTGCACTCGTAAAAAAAAGCCAGTCAAATGGCGGCAACTGTTCTTCACATCGTTGTTCCAATTGCTGAAAAAGGGGTTCAAATTGCAGCAATGGGACAGATACGCAGTCCGCCCCATTCCTTTGTAATAATGTAATCAGGGGAGCTGCCTGAGATTCTTCTCTTGTCACCAAGACACGCTTCCCTGCTAAAGGCGAGTTCATTCTTGGTTTGCCTCGATTGCTTCATCAACCAATTGCTGGGCCCCTTGATCCTTTAATTTATCAGCCGCCTGTTTACCAACTTGCTCAGGATCTGTACCCCTCACTACTTCTTTCAACACGGTCTTACCATCACTGCTCGCTACTAAAGCAGTAAGTATAATGTCTGTTCCCTCAAGGTAAGCATAGCCACCAATCGGTACTTGGCAGCCTCCATTCAATAGATGAAGAAAGGTACGCTCCGCCGTTACTGTTTTTTCGGTATAGGCATCATTGATCTGTTTTAATAAATCCAATAGTTCGGCATCATCTTCCCTACATTCAATCGCCAACGCACCTTGACCTACTGCTGGTACGCAAACATCTGGTTCCAAATATTCCGTTACGATTTCTTTATCCCAATTCATTCGATTTAAGCCGGCCGCCGCTAAAATGATCGCATCAAAATTCGCTTCTTTTAGCTTTCTCAATCTCGTTTCCACATTTCCTCTGATCCATTGAATTTCTAAGTCGGGACGTTCTGCTAATATCTGCGAACCTCTTCTTAAGCTGCTAGTTCCCACAATCGCACCAGCCGGAAGATCCTTTAGCGCCACATGATTATTTGAGATAAAGGCATCCCGATGATCTTCACGTACAGGGATCGATCCAATGATCAAACCTTCCGGCATGACAGCTGGCATATCTTTCATACTATGTACAGCAAAATCGATTTCCTTGTCATACATGGCCTTTTCGATTTCTTTTACAAATAATCCTTTTCCACCCACCTTAGACAAGGTTACATTGAGAATTTGATCTCCTTTTGTGACAATCTTCTTGATCTCAAATTCAAAGTGGTCACCAGCTCGTTCCTTTAATTGATCAATCACCCACTCTGATTGTGTGAGTGCTAAGTTACTTCGCCTTGATCCAACTACAACCTTACGCAATGTCATCCATCCTTTTTCTCACATAATTAATTCGTATAGCATCTGTATGCTTTTTCTTTCCCGCTAATAGTTGTCATAAAACCCCATCGATCCGAAAATGAAAGCATATGCACGTTTGCAACGGGTTAAGAAAAAACGCGCAAACTCTGCTCGGTCCTTTATTACTACCCAAAACCCGATACGTCAACTCGGTTTTTATTCTCTTTTTATAAAAAAATGGTTAGGAATCATCCAAACCACTTTGAATAATCAGAAGACACTACTCTCTGACTCAGCGGCACAGCTGATTACATCCAGCTGTGCTTATTGTTATGAGCAGGCTGCCTGATTCCCTTAATGGGTTGATACATTCTGCAGCTTCTGAAATACTTTTTCTTTTGTTTTCGCCAAGGTAACTACCTTATCTTGCTCGGCTTGTTTCGTTTGTTCCACTACCTGATCCTCAATATTGAAGATTTTCATAAACAGATCCAAAGTTTCTTGCGCATCTTCCCTGCCAGCAAATTCTTTGGCCTGTAGAATTGGCTGCTTCAATAGTTGATTGACAATACTTTTGGTATGTTTATTCAATACTTTTCGTTCGCGTTCCGTTAGCTCTGGGATTTTCCGTTCAATACTCTTCATCGTCTCTTGTTGAATGGATAAGGCCTGTTCTCGCAATGCAGTAATAACCGGGACAACCCCTAATGTACCCAGCCATTCGTTAAACGCAATGATTTCTTCTTCAATCCATAATTCAATTTCCATTGATGCCGTTTGACGTACTTGCTTATTGGTATCTACCACATGCTGTAAGTCATCAATATCATAAAGAAACACATCTTCTAAATCTGCTAAAGCTGGATCTAAATCCCTTGGTACAGCAATATCCACAAAGAAAATCGGACGTCCTCTACGTTCAGATGCCACTTGTTGGTACATTTCCTTTGTCACTACATATTGATCGGAGCCCGTGGAGCTAATCACAATATCTGCTTCTTTTAAGGAATGAACCAACCCCTGAACCGTACATGCTTCTCCATTAAATTGCTCCGCTAATTGCCGGGCCTTCTCAATGGTACGGTTGACGACGGTTACTTGATTTGCGCCAGAACCATACACATTCTTAGCAGCTAGTTCTCCCATCTTTCCTGCCCCGATAATCATGACATGTTTATTTTTTAGATCTTGGAACAGCTTTTTGGCTAATTCAACCGCTGCATAACTTACAGAAACGGCATTCTCCCCGATCGCTGTACTTCGGTGTGCCTTCTTACCAATGGTAATCGCTTGTTTGAATAATTCATTAAAAATCGTACCCGTCAGTTGATGATGTTGAGCAGCTAAAAAGGTTTTTCGTACTTGACCTAGTATTTGTGTCTCTCCCATCACCATGGACTCCAAGCTGCAAGTCAATCGAAACAAGTGTTCAACAGCCGCTTCCTTTTCATAAATAATGATATGTGGTATAAAGTCCTCTTTGTCAATTTCAAACCAATCGGCAAGAAATTGCTTGATAAAGTATCTGCCCGTGTGAAGCTGATCAACAACGGCATATACTTCTGTACGATTACAAGTCGAAAGAATGACATTCTCTAAGATGCTTTTCTGTTTATTCAACGCTGTCATTGCTTCTACAAGCGTATCTTCACGAAAAGCAAGCAACTCTCGCACTTCCAAAGGTGCCGTCTTATAATTTATTCCTGCTGCTATAATGTGCACTATATCTACCCCCAAAAAAACAAAAGCCTAGCCAGTAATCTTCATTATAAAATACTCAAAAATAATTCTTTGTAGATTATTATTGTAATGAAGTTATTTTTCTCGTCATCAACCAGTGACTAGCAAAACTACTTTTATTATAACATGTTTTCCTAATGATTTCGTGATGATTTTATGAACAGTTACCGTATGAGTTATGGTAAAATGAAGTTCGGTACATTTATTATTAACAATTCATTTGTACTTTAGCATATTCAACATATTTTTTCAAGAAAATAAATTTAAATTAATAATCATTTTAATCTAGGAGTGTTTCGTTTGAAAAAGAATGGTTTGATGGCCTATTTATTAATTGGTATTGGTGTATTTTTCTTACTGCGAGAATTACACTTACCGATTTTAACCGATTTCTACTCATGGCCAACGCTTTTTATACTAATAGGGGCTGCCTTTCTCATCTATGCCTTTACTAGCAAAGAATATAAACAAATATTCCCTGGTGTCGTGTTACTGGGCTTCGGGATTCATTTTCATGGTCTGGCTCATTATCCTTTTTGGATTGATCATTGGGGAATGTACACACTTATCATCTCATTAGCTTTCTTGATTCGAGCCTTTAAAACGAAAAAAGGAGTAGTTCCGGGTCTTCTATTGTTAGCTCTTTCCTTGTTTGTCATGTTTGTTAATCAACAGCCAGGCTGGTTTTCGTGGGTTTATCAAGGAATGAACTGGTTAGAAAGGTTTTGGCCCGTACTATTAATTGCTATTGGATTTTATTTGTTATTGAAAAAGAAATAAGTAGCACGGTAAATGACTAGCTATAATGGTGAGGTGGATGGTCTTATGTGCAGGTGCTCCGGAAACCAGCTCAAATGCAGTGTAACCGGAGCATTGTAATGCACAATAGTAAGATCTGATTATCGATCATGATTTTAACTGCTTATTGCAGATATTGCTTCAAATAGTTCCACACATCCTCTTTTCCTTCGCTTGTTTCTGCGGAAAACGGAATGACGGTATCTTCTGCTTCCATCTCCAGTGTGTTGATCACACGCTTAAGGTGAGAGGCTTTTTTATTCTTTGGAATTTTATCTAATTTTGTTGCTATCACTAACACCGGCAGTTGATAATACTTCAGAAATTCATACATCATGACATCGTCTTTTGTAGGCTGATGGCGGATATCTACAATCAAGACGGTTAGACGAAGTGTTTGTCGCAAAGCGAAATATTCTTCCATCATTTCACCCCACTTTGCCCGTTCCTTCTTGGACACCTTGGCGTATCCATAACCAGGAACATCGACAAAATAAAAGGCATCATTAATGTTATAAAAATTCAACGTCTGCGTTTTGCCAGGTTTACCAGAAGTTCTTGCCAAATTCTTGCGTTGAATCATCTTATTAATAAAGGATGATTTCCCTACGTTCGATCGACCTGCCAAGGCAATTTCCGGCCATTGATCTTGAGGGTACTGTTTCTCTGAGACTGCACTAATCACAATCTCTGCTTTATTGACTTTCATGTTTCTCCTCCAATAATGCATACTTTAATACGGTATCCAAATGATCGACTGGAACGAAGCTAATTGCTTCCTTTACACTATCGGGAATATCTTCTAGATCTTTCTGATTATCGGCTGGGATAATAATCGTTGTAATGCCCGCGCGGTGAGCACTTAATGACTTTTCTTTTAGTCCTCCGATTGGAAGCACCCTCCCCCTTAAGGTGATTTCACCAGTCATACCAACCTCTTTGCGTACCGGTCTTCCAGTCAGTGCTGAAATAAGCGCTGTCGCCATCGTAATCCCTGCTGATGGGCCATCTTTCGGTGTTGCACCTTCCGGAACATGGATATGAATATCATTCTTTTCCAGAAAGTCAGGATCAATTTTTAATGTATCTGCCCTTGATCGAATATAACTCAATGCTGCCTGAGCCGATTCTTTCATGACATCCCCTAGTTTCCCCGTTAATGTAAGTTTTCCTTTACCCTTCGCAAGGCTTACTTCAATGGATAGAATATCGCCACCAGCAGCTGTATAAGCAAGGCCTGTAGCTGCACCTATCTGATCATTCAGCTCCATCATTCCATAACGAAATAGTGGTTTACCAAGTAGCTCTTCTAGTTGTTTTTCTGTGACAACGACACGCTTTTTGGCACCTGAGACAATCACTTTTGCAGACTTACGGCAAAGTGATGACAATTGTCGTTCTAAGCCACGTACGCCCGCTTCCCTCGTATATAAGCGAATCAACTTTAATAATGCTTGATCTCTTATTTGTAGCTGACTCTTCTTTAAGCCGTTTTCCTCTAGCTGTTTTGGTAATAAATGCTGTTTGGCAATAAAAAGCTTTTCTATTTCTGTATAGCCTGGAATCGTGATGACTTCCATTCGATCCAATAAAGGTCGTGGAATGGTCGCCAGATTGTTTGCCGTCGCAATAAACATTACCTTTGATAAGTCATAAGTCTCTTCTAAATAATGATCACTATAATTATGATTCTGCTCTGGATCTAGTACCTCGAGCATTGCAGAAGATGGGTCACCACGAAAATCATTAGACATTTTATCAATCTCATCTAACAAAAAGACGGGATTAATGGTTTCCGCTTTTCTCATACCTTGGATAATCCTGCCTGGCATAGCGCCAATATACGTACGACGATGCCCTCGTATTTCTGCCTCATCACGAACACCACCAAGGGAAGCACGGACAAAATGACGGTCAACAGCTTTCGCAACAGAGCGTGCCAAGGATGTTTTTCCCACCCCGGGAGGGCCCACCAAACATAAGATAGGACCTTTCAGAGAATTAGTCAGCTGCTTTACTGCCAAATACTCAAGCACGCGCTCTTTCACCTTATCCAATCCATAGTGATCTTCATTTAAGATTTGTTCAGCATGCGCAAGATCTAAATTATCCGTCGTTTGTTCTATCCAAGGCAGGGCAAGAATCCAATCAATATAGTTACGGATAACCGAGCTTTCTGCAGAACTTTGCGGCACACGTTCATATCTAGATAATTCCTTGTCTACTACTTCGACGACACGCTCCGGCAATTCCTTTTCTGCCATTTTCTTGCGTAAATCGGCAATCTCACCTGTTTTGCCATCCTTGTCACCTAACTCTTTCTGAATCGCCTTCATTTGTTCTCGTAAGTAATATTCCTTCTGCGTATCCTCCATTGACTTCTTTACTCGCTGCCCAATCTTCCGTTCTAATTCCAACACTTCTTTTTCATTTGAAATAATATCCAACAGTAGCTGCAGTCTGGCCTTTACATCTAATGTCTCTAGTACCTTTTGCTTGTCCGACATTTTCAAAGTGATATGTGAAGCTACAATATCGGCCAATTGACTGGGCTCTTCCATGTCACTGACACTAGCTAATGTCTCCTTCGTCACTTTTTTGGATATTTTGGTGTAGTGTTCAAATTGCTCCAATAAGGCTCGCATTAAAGCGACTTCTTCTGATACGTTGTTATGAATATCCTCTAAGGCTTCAATTTCCACCAAAAAATGATTCTCTTGCTCGATAAAATGATTTAATTTCGCTCGATATATGCCTTCAATCAAGACCCGCACCGTTCCATTGGGCAATTTCAACATTTGATTAACCTTTGCTACCGCCCCTTGTGGATGGATATCTTCTGGTGACGGATCATCCAAGGCACTATCTTTTTGAGCTGCCAGGAAAATATGTTGATCAAGCATCATGGCTTTTTCCAAAGACTGAATTGATTTTTCTCGACCCACATCTAAATGAATCACCATTCCAGGGAAAATAATAAGTCCTCTTAATGGTATTAATGGCATATGTATTAAATTGGTTGTCATACGACACCTCCGTCATGCTGGCTTTATTTTTGAGTAAGTTATTCCTCTTCAGACTTATAGCAGTAAAGAAAGGAACGGAGTCACTGTTATCAGTTTAATGAAGTTTTTCGGGTTTGTAAATCCCTTTAAGAGGTTGTTCAAAAGACCAATAAAAATGACACATAAATTTCTATAATAAGATAACCTCTGTCAAGGTTATCTAGGTCCAGTGGATAACGCAAAAATCAGCGTGATTAACTCTATTTTTAAACACGCACATTCCTGCTTCCTTAATCTTCCCTAAAAAAAAGAAAAGCATACAAAATCCCTTGTTGAAAAACAAGGGATTTCATGTTTATGCACTCTCTTTTGGTGATTTAAGTTCGATAACTGTACCATCTTCATGAACCAGTTTTGGACGCCCATTCTCTGTAGCTACTGTTTCTTTTGTGATAATACATTTCTTCACATCATCTCGTGAAGGTAATTCAAACATCACATCTAACATGATACCTTCAAGAATGGAACGTAGACCACGAGCACCTGTTTTCCGTTCAATTGCTTTTTCTGCAACGGCTTCTAAGGCTCCTTCTCCAAACTCCAATTCAACATCGTCGATTTCAAATAACTTACTATACTGTTTCACTAATGCATTCTTCGGCTGCGTTAAAATATCTACCAGCGCTTCTCTGTCTAACGGTTCTAAACTTCCAATTACAGGTAAACGACCGATGAATTCTGGAATTAGACCGAAGCGTAATAAATCTTCTGGCAGTACCTTTGAAAGCAAGGCAGCTTTATCTAATTCTTGATTATCACTTTCCGCGCCAAAACCAATTACCTTTTCGCCAAGACGACGTTTTACAATCTGTTCAATCCCATCAAAGGCGCCACCACAAATAAACAAGATATTCGAGGTATCGATTTGAATGAACTCTTGATGAGGATGTTTTCTTCCTCCTTGAGGCGGTACACTTGCAGTTGTCCCTTCCAAGATTTTCAGCAAGGCCTGCTGTACACCTTCACCAGAAACATCACGTGTAATGGACGGATTCTCTGACTTACGAGCTACCTTATCAATTTCATCAATATAGATAATACCCTTTTCCGCTTTTTCCACGTCATAATCAGCCGATTGAATAAGCTTCAATAGAATATTTTCCACATCCTCCCCGACATAACCGGCTTCCGTTAACGAAGTAGCGTCCGCAATAGCAAACGGTACATTCAATATCCGGGCCAAAGTTTGGGCGAGTAATGTTTTCCCACTTCCTGTCGGTCCGATCATAGCAATGTTACTTTTCGATAATTCCACTTCATCTTTTGATCTTGGGGAATTAATTCGTTTGTAATGATTATAAACGGCAACCGATAAATTACGTTTAGCCTTTTCCTGACCAATCACATAATCATCTAGAATTTCACAAATCTCCTGTGGTTTAGGTGTCTCTTTATATTCTACTTCTTCATCTGTACCTAACTCTTCTTCCACAATTTCTGTGCAAAGTTCAATACATTCATCGCATATATAAACACCTGGCCCTGCAACTAGTTTTCGAACCTGGTCTTGACTTTTACCGCAAAAAGAACATTTTAGCTGCCCTTTCTCCTCATTAAATTTATACATGTCTTTCACCCCTTGTTCAATAAATATAGCTTAAGCTACAACCAAACAATTTTAGCAAGCCTATCTTTACGTAATCATATCAAATTGTTTCGAAATACAAAAGCAATAAACATTATCAATGTCAAAGCCTACCAAGCTTTGGACATAATTACAAATAGTTTGCACTGTTTACCATGAGCTAAACCTTTATTATGATTTTATTTTGTGACGAGAAGCTATTCGATGAATGTCGATACGAGATCCAGTAACTCCGGTACAAAACGTCCATCGTCCATTCTCAGCAGAGGATAACGAACGCTTAGTCTCACTTCTATTATGTATATGTTGACCAGCACAATGTATTGCTTCTTTTTCATGTCTTGCTCTTCTCTTTGTGATACGGATGTAATCGTGTTGTATAGAAAACAAGGTGCAAAGAGATGGCACCTTGTTCGCTATAGCGTTTATTTGGTTTTGCAATTATCTACAAGTACATTGATGGCTTTTTGAAATTTCAAATCATCCTGCAAAGCAGCGGCATTTCCACCAAGTGCTTGTTTAATTTGATCGATTTCCATATTATACATGGAAGCCATTGATTCCAATTCTTTTTCGACATCTTCATCTGTTACTTCTACATCCTCTGCTTCTGCAATAGCTTCTAATGTCAAGTTAGTTTTTACTCGCTTAGCTGCATCTTCTTTCATTTGTTCCTTCAAGGCGTCCTCATCCTGTCCTGAGAACTGAGTATACATTTCTAATGTCATGCCTTGCATCTGTAAACGCTGTTCAAACTCTTGCAGCATGCGATCTAATTCCGACTGCACCATTACGTCTGGAACATCTACTTCTGCATTATCAGAAGCTTGTTGAACAAGCGATTCCCTTTTGTTGGTCTCAGCTTGATTTTCTTTTTGTTCTTGCAGACGTTTTTTTGTTTTTTCTTTTAATTCTTCTAATGTTTCTACTTCTTCATCAACATCTTTAGCGAATTCATCATCCAATTCAGGCAGTTCTTTTGCCTTTATTTCATGAATTTTCACTTTAAACGTTGCATTTTTACCTGCTAGGTTTTCTGCATGGTATTCTTCAGGGAAAGTAACCTCTACTTCTGTTTCTTCCCCAGTTTGCTTACCAATCAACTGTTCTTCAAAACCAGGGATAAATGAATTCGAACCAATTTCTAATGAGTGATTCTCTGCTTGTCCACCTTCAAAAGCTTCACCATCCACAAAGCCTTCGAAATCGATGACAGCAGTATCCCCATCTTCAATGGCACCTTCTTCTTTTACCACTAGTTCAGCTTGCTGTTCTTGTTGTTGTTGAATCTCTGCATCTACATCTTCATCTGTTACTTCTGTGCTTTCTTCCTCGACTTCTAATCCTTTATATTCACCTAATGTAACTTCAGGTTTTACGGATACCTTCGCAGTAAAAATTAGATTTTTCCCTTTTTCGATTTGTTCAATATCCACTTCTGGCTGATCAATTGGTTCAATTCCAGTTTCGTCGATTGCCGCACTGTACTCTCCTGGAAGAATGAAATCTACTGCATCTTGGTATAATGATTCTACGCCAAAACGTTTCTCAAACATCCCTCTTGGCATTTTACCTTTACGAAATCCTGGAACTTGTACTTGTTTCACTACTTTTTTAAAAGCTTGATCTAACGCTTTATCAAATTTATCGGCATCTACTTCAATCGTCAGGATGCCTTCGTTACCTTCTTGTTTTTCCCACTTTGCTGTCATTCTTATTTCCCTCCAACATAAAACTTTGTATATTTGTCGCTTATTTTCTATTAGAACCGCACACAAATTGCAACCATTACATTATAACACAATTGCATCTGCTTTCAATAATAATGTATGTATTTTTATTTTGCAATCATTTCTGTCTTGTCCTCTTTGCTCTAAATATCAAGGATCGACGCATACAACTTATCAGACATCGTAATCATATCCACATAATGCTGTTTCATTTCCGATGTTTGGTGATCTGTATCATCGTAAAGCTGAAAACTTCTGCTCACATAATAAAATAAAGACTCTGCTAATAATTTATAATCATCCTTTGGCGGTAAAAATGGTGTATATACGTATGCGAAACGCTCCAAGATAAATTGAATCATTTGATATTTTGTTGGATCTTCCTGCTGCAATTCCTCTAAAAAGTACATAATACCCGAAAAAAATGAAGCTGGAATAATCGATTCCGTTGGATGTAACCTTATGTCATCTTGCAAGTTGAATTTCTCAATATGTATTGGTGCTTCTGTTCCCATTTTTTGATAATACTCAAGCATTGCTGTTTTCACGACAGGGTGAGTCGTTGGCTGGATCAACATTTCTCGGTATAATGGGCTGTCTTGATAAATATCCATTTTGGTTAATCGCTTGATCATATACCATTGCTGGCGGTCATTATTTTCTTGTAATGCCTGCTCTAACTGAGCGGTTACTTCATTAAAAGTCTGTTCATCATCTTGATGCTGTAATTCTTCACTTAATTGGTAAACATGACGTAGCTGTTCCTTGATCAATGCGGGCACTTCTTGATGGGGTGAATTTCCTTCCAATACTTCATCAATTACTGACATAACTTCTTCATATTTGCTCGATTGAAACAATAGGGTCGCATAAATATGCACATAGGAGGAATAATATTGATCTTGCTTCGCGATTAATTGTTCACATAATTCTTCTGCTTCTTCTGCCATATTCAATTCCATCATACAAATTAGTTTACCTGTCATCACTTCGTGGGAGTATACTCCATTCTCCGTCAGTTGATGGAAATGTTCATAAGCCTCTTGAAAATGGCTGTCCTGCATAGCCTCTGTTGCCCTTTGCTCCAATGTGTGTCTCCACTGAGGCAGCATAACTATTTTTTCTTGGTCATTTTTCATATTGTCACCTGCCTTTTTCTTCCCAATTAGTAGTATATACAACAAATTCGATCAAACGATGAATCACACTCTCCAGCCGCTGAACTTTATTGACGTTAGCATAGCGGAATAAAAATTCAGATAGGCAAAAACAACAACTTTTTATTTAAGGTCGTTTTTATTCTTTTTCTTTGATAAAGCGACTGCCGAAATCCTTAAAAACAAAATACTTCACCATAAAAAAACTAGCCAGAAATGACAAGAACATCGCTAAACCTTTGGCTAAGTTATACCGCAGCCAATTAGGAACACCGGTATAATCCAATATTTCGTTAGTACCAATAAATACAAGATTGCTGACTCCTAAGCTAATCAGCCCCTGTATAACAAAAAGGATACGTTGGCGCTTACTCCCTATAGCTGAACGTTTGAATGTAATATTCACATTCCATAAATAACTATTTGCCACTGCTAAAGAGTAGGCAATTGAATTGCATAAAACAAGCAGCATACGACTATCTGGATGAAAAAGGAGCAGCAACAGGTTCAATACTGCTATGTCCACTCCAGCATTAGAAACCCCAATTACACTAAATTGAAGAAACTGTAAAGGTCCTCGTTTTGCTTTTTGTTTTGTCATGAAATTCCTCTTTTTATACCTTTTTAAAGTTAACCACATGATGTTTACAAGTGATTAGTCCGCATAGACCATTTCTTCCTTAACTACGACCTCTTTATAATAATCCAGTACTTGTCTTGATTGGTGCTCCCAGCTCATGTTTGCCATATCAGCCCGCGCATATTGAACCAATCGTTCTCGTAACGTTTCATCTGTAAAACGTAAGACGGTGTTTGTAAAATCATCCTTTTTGTCTTTATCATATAGCAATCCATTACGATTATCTTCTACTTGCTCACAAGTTGGTCCACTTTTGGCTGCAACTAACGGTAATCCAGATGCCATCGCTTCTGTGATTACCAGCCCCAAAGTTTCTGAAGTGGACGGAAAGACAAAAATATCAGCAGACGCATATACTTTAGCCAGTTCTTCTCCATGCAGCATTCCAGTAAACACGGTGTTTGTGCCTGCAAAATAGTTTTCAAGCGACGATCGATGTGGTCCGTCCCCTACAATCGCCAGTACAAACTCATCGGATGCTTTGAGAACCGACCTGATTTTTTCAATTTCCTTTTCTGCCGCAAGCCTGCCGACAAAAAGGAGCAATTTTTTATCCGAATGACCAGCTGTTAGCTGCTTACGCATTTCCTGATCATATTTACTGGGGTGGAATAGTTCTGTATCAACACCACGTTTCCAAACCTCAACCCTCTGAAATCCATGTTCTTCTAGTTCTGTTTTAACAGCATGTGACGTGCATAAATTTAAATAAGCTTGATTATGAAGCTTACGAAAATACCACCACAAGAGACCCTTAAATATAGACAAGTGATAATAATCGAGATATTTAGGTACTTGCGTATGGTATGAAGCAATCATCGGAATTCCTAGCTTTTTGGCATACCGCACTCCGGATACTCCTAATAAGGCTGGGTTCACCACATGGACAATATCTGGCTGATAGTCTTCCAGTATCTTTTTCACCTTGCGATTTGGCAGCGCGAATTGTTTAGAGCGATAAAATGGAAGTGTTCTGGCCGGAATCCCTGTTATCATTATTCCTTCAAACTCATCTACTCCAAGATCTGGAGCTATCACATGTATGTCATGTCCCTCGCGTTTAAAGTAGCGAATGCATGCTTTAAGCCTTGTCACCACACCATCTGTTGAAGGTACAAAGGTTTCTGTCACTATGGCGATTTTCAATCTTGATTCTCCTCCTAACAGCTACAAATAACAGCTTATTTCCAAGAAGCTTGTGGTAACACATTGCCTTCGATAACCCGTGACTTATGGATGATGACTGTCCGTAGTATTTCTCGTATGACATTATCATTTAGTAAATGAGGTTCTAGTCCCAAATCTTTCAGCTTCGTATTGACTGCTTGAAAGAAATGCTCTTCCAACTCGACTCTTGGATTGTCCAAGTGAGTGATTGCTGTTGGATAACCTTCTTCTTCAGCCACCTTTTGTACTTTTTCTGCCAATTCACCAACGGAAAATTCTTCGGTGAATTGGTTAAACACTCGGAATTCTCCTTTATCAGCAGGATTTTCTGCTGCTATCTCAATGCAACGTACGGTATCTTTGATATTCAAGAAACCTCGTGTCTGACCGCCTTTGCCATAAACAGTGAGGTCATGTCCAATCGTAGACTGGATGATAAAACGATTCAACACCGTCCCAAATACACCATCATAGTCCAAACGATTCGTAAGTACAGGATCCATTTGAGTTTCTTCGGTTTCCAATCCATAAACAACACCTTGATTGAGGTCCGTTGCTCTTATCCCCCAAATTTTACAGGCAAACATGATATTATGGCTGTCATGCACTTTCGACAAATGATAAAACGAACCAGGTTGTTTTGGATAAGGTAGCACATCTTTTCGACCTTTGTGCTCAACTTCTAAATATCCTTCTTCGATAGGAATATTTGGGGTTCCATATTCACCCATTGTCCCCAACTTAATCAAATGACAATCTGGTACAAATTCTTTGATTCCATAAAGAACATTCAATGTACCAACCACATTATTGCTCTGGGTGAAAATGGCATGCTCTCGATCGATCATCGAATAAGGAGCAGAGCGTTGTTCAGCGAAATGTACGAATGCATCTGGCCTCTCTTGTTTTAATACTTCACTGAGAAAGTCGTAGTGCGTAAGGTCACCTTCATATGTAGATATTCTTTTTCCAGTTAGTTCTTCCCATTTATTCACACGTTCTTCCAAGGACGCGATGGGTGTAATAGAATTAGAGTGCAGCTCTTGATCCATTTTTCTTCTTACCATATTATCAATAATAGCTACCTCATGTCCTTTTTTGGATAAATAAAGGGCGGTGGGCCACCCGCAAAAACCGTCTCCACCTGCTACAATAATTTTCATATTTTCAACCCCCGTCACTATTTTTCTTATCTTAAACAGCCTCTGTCTCACTAAGAAGCCTGTTCATAAAATATCACGTTCACCTTGACTTTACAAATATTCTGGTACAAAGGGAGCAATTATTTAGTGCTGTTTTTCGCATATAAAAATAGCGCTTCTGTGCTCTGGTGTACCCGTCTTATTGTTCTTTAGCAGCTACTTCTTTATCTTCAAAGCCTTCATCAAAATAACGATTATAACGTGCTTTAAACTTTCTGAAGACGAAGGTTACCAGCACTTTTCCAACAGCATATCCTGGTATACCAAGAATCACCCCGACAATTCCAAATAGTTTACCAGCCACTAATAAGACAAACATGATGGTTAATGGGTGCACCTTCATCGTTTTCCCCATCACATTTGGGGAAATAAAATGCCCCTCTGCGAATTGTACCACTGCCCATACTATCCCTAGTTTTAATAACATCCAAGGTGAAGTAACCAACGATATAATAATGGCTGGAGTAATAGCAATAATGGGTCCTAAATAAGGCACAACACTAGTAATCGCAGCAACACCAGCTAGAATAATGGCGTAGTCCAAGCCAATAATAAGGTAGCCTATGTATAATAAAAGCCCAATGCATAAAGCGACAAAGATCTGGCCTTGTATGTAAGAACCAACTTGTGTATCCATCTTATGCAGAATATTGGTGACATCTTTCCTGTATTTACGAGGAAACAATTTAAGGCAATAGTTTTTAAATCGCTGTCCATCTTTTAATAAGAAAAACAACACAAATGGAAAAGTGATCAACGAAACAATAATATTCGTCAATGTAGAGGCAAAATTAGCGACACCTTCCATCGTATTTCCTAATTGTGACATAATCCTAGAAGGAAGCTCCCCTAAATTAGATTCTACCCAACTTCTTGCTTCGTTAAAATAATTGGCAAAAATGGAGTTACTCATCAAACGATTGACTCCTTCGTTAATGGTGCTTACATAACCAGGGAAATTAGAGACCAATTCCTTTATCTGTGTTTCTATAATGGGAATGATAATAAATAGTATACCCGTGATTATACCTGAAAATGCGAGAATAATTAATATAATACCCCATACCCGTTTAATTCGCCATTTCTCTAACAGATTAACAATTGGGTTCAATAAATAGTAGGCGACAAAAGCCAGAATAACCGGTGGAAAAATCGTGGAGAAAACGATATGAAATGGATGAAAAATAAAAGATATTTGATTGTATACAATCACGGTAATACCAATTAAAATCAATGTTCCTAGTATAAATAAGATATTTTTTCCACCTAAAAATTTAATCAATCGATCATGAGATTGGTTCAACGTGAGCCCTCCTTGTTTCTACGTCATTTAATTATACCACTTTTTCATTCATTCAAAACGGGAATTTGAAATGGATTTGTGCAACTGTACCATTCATTATATCACTTTACCACTTCATTCGCCTGTTTGCTGTGTCTTCATATTGGATATGATATAATTTGGAAAATAGATGATGAATGACCAGCTTAGATAACCCTGTCCCAAAACCTATTCGTACCAATATGAACAATTTTTGGATAAATATATTTTACATGGAAGGAGAGGCATTAAGATATGAATAGACAGGAAGTAGACTTCCCCTTTTTCCGTTACCTGACCTGAAACATCTTGACCTATATCAGCGGATAAGCCTAACTTGGTGTCTAGTATGAAATAAACCTTCCCTTCCTTCGTTGTTTGACCATTGAAATCGCCTCCTACATCATCAGATAATGCTGGTTTAGCGTCTAACGGCTTATTTGTGTTCGTTACCAAAACACCTTGGCTTGGATCAATTCGGATCCTCTGAGGTATTTTCGACCTGTGACCATGGTTAGACTTTCTCGTCCATTAAATTGCTGCTTATATTCTTCTTCCAGCTCTAGACTAGCTACTTGAAGACTTTGGATCGTCAAATGAATTGGGCCTGTTTCATACGTATCATTCACATCCTGTTGCTCTGATTCTATTGTAGTTGGCCAAATTCCGAAGTCTTTTTGTTGTCCTGGTTTGGTTCCACATTATGTGACAAGCAAGTCTTTGCTCACATTATTTCCTGCTAGCACTGGCAAACCATCACCTTGACGACATAGAATAGATGGGTCTGCTACTTTACATCACCCAACTGATCGGTATCGCGATTCGTTCCAGATCAACATCATTTCAAATCTTATTATAACAAGGATTATTTACTTTCTTTGCTTATACTTTCCCATCATATTAAAACAGCCAGGCAACCCAATCCATTCGATGCTTCATTTTCATTAAGTTTTGATCCTTTATTATACCTTCTAAAAACCTATTTCTAAATTTCTTATTGACATTCCGCTGTTACCTTTATATAATTGTACTTGTCCGTTAAAAATTACATACCTAAACACCAGATTATGCGGGTGTAGTTTAGTGGTAAAACCCCAGCCTTCCAAGCTGATGTCGAGGGTTCGATTCCCTTCACCCGCTCCATGTCCCAGTAGCTCAGCAGGATAGAGCAACAGCCTTCTAAGCTGTGGGTCGCAGGTTCGAATCCTGCCTGGGACGTAAAGAGAACCCTTGTCAAAATGCTGACAAGGGATTTTTTATGGTATAATATATCCTATTTTTATTGAAAAGATTACATTATTTTAAACCCTGTTTTCTTAAATATGCGTCATTTTCTTTAGCTTGTTTGCTAACAGGATTGTCCTTCCACCATGCCCAGATACCTGCTGCGATGGTCGCTATACTGGACACCCCTTCATAAATCATTTCTTCACTGAATGGAAGAGGGTTAACACCAAATGCCACTAAAGCTTGATTAAGCAACACAAAGACTAATACAATTAACCTAATAATGGCTACTTTCATCAAATCACCACCTCTTCCTATATATATATGAAAAAAGCAGCTTGCCCGATTGGACTAGCTGCTTATGTAACATGTTCTATTTTTTAGTGAAACCTTCTACAAGAAATAAATTAGCTTAAAGAAGTCTGATAAGCTAAACTTGAAATTTCTTTTCCATCTTTGGTATAAAAATGGACTTGCACATTTTCCAGATTATCATCGGACTCCAAAATGGCATAAGAACCGGGATGTGCACTGCGAGGCTGCTTGATACTGCCCGGGTTAATGAATAATTGATTCTCTATCTTTTCCGCCCCAGCAACATGGGAATGACCAAAGCAAACAACATTAGCACCAACTTCCTCCGCCCGATAAGCAACTGTCATTAGTGTCGCTTTAATGTTGTATAAATGACCATGCGTCACAAAGAAATGCAGCTTGCCAACCTTAACCTCAATATCCTCTGGCAAATTGCTGTCCAAATCCATATTTCCTTGAACGGATTCAAAACCTGCCAATTCATCACTACTACGCATTAATTCAGAATCTCCGCAATGGATCATAGCGTCTACCTCTGATCGGTGACGTTCTTGAATATGAACCAGTTCATCTGTCCAGCCATGACTATCACTGATGATTAATACTTTTGGCATATATTCCACTCCTTTACAACTGTTTTACCCAATTTTTCAGTTGATCTAACGCTTTTCTGCGATGGCTGATTTCATTTTTTTGTTCAGGAGTCAATTCTGCCATGGTTTGTGAAAGACCTTCAGGGACAAAGATAGGATCATAACCGAATCCATTCTCTCCTGCTGGCTGATTTGCGATCGTCCCTTCACATTCTCCACGCTTAAAAATCGTTCTCTGCCCTGGCTGTGCTACAGCTAATACACAAACAAAACGCGCACTTCGTTTTTGTTCAGGAATATCTTGCAAATTATGTAATACCTTTTCAACATTTGCTTGATCATCTTTGTTGAGGCCGGCATATCTGGCGGAATAAACGCCTGGCTCGCCATTTAAGGCATCTATTTCGATACCTGAATCATCTGCAATAACTGGCGTTTGTAATCTTTCACAAATAGCCTCTGCCTTCAATGCTGCATTCTCTTCAAAGGTTTCACCAGTCTCTGCAATATCTTCTACCGATTCTGTCAGATCCAGTAGAGAAGATACTTGGATCCCAAACGGCTCAAACAATCCCTTGAAATCCTTCATCTTTCCTTGGTTTTTGGTTGCAATAATTAATTCCTGCATCTAATTACTCCTTAACTTCCGGCATATATTCTAGGTACCTTTGCAATGCGTCTTGCTGTAGGAGAAAAATTTCCCTCATTCCTTTTTCGGCAAGTCCGAGCATTGCAGTTAATTGGTGGTTTGTAAAGGTAGCCTCTTCCCCCGTACCTTGAAGTTCAACGAATTCTCCTTTTCCGGTCATGACCACATTCATGTCAACATGGGCCTGGGCATCTTCGACATACTCCAAATCTAGGATTTCGGTTCCATCAGGTAAAACTCCCACCGATATGGCAGCCAAATAATCGGTGATTGGTAATGTAGTTATTTTTTTGGCATCCTTTAAGCTTCCTAAGGCTAAAACTACCGCCACAAAGGCACCTGTTATCGAGGCGGTTCTTGTACCCCCATCTGCTTGAATGACGTCACAATCGACCCAAATGGTCCTCTCACCAATCTTATCTAGATCCACCACTGCCCGTAAAGCCCGTCCGATCAGACGTTGTATCTCCATGGTGCGCCCCGAGACTTTACCTTTGGACGATTCACGAATATTTCTTGTCTCCGTTGCCCTTGGTAACATAGCATATTCTGCTGTAATCCAGCCTTTTCCTGAGCCACGCATAAATGGTGGTACCCTGTCTTCTATACTTGCGTTACAAATAACCTTTGTGTCACCTACCGTGATTAAGACAGATCCCTCTGCATGTTTAGTAAAATTAGTGTCAATTTTGATGGATCTTAATTGATCTACTTCTCTTCCCGTTTCTCGCATGTTCATTTCCTCCTTACATCCTTTTTTATCTTAACATATTTTCCGTATCAGTTGGGTATTTCATGCATATTCCGCAAACAAATCACTGGATAACCTAAAAAAAGAAAGAGATGACACGATATCATCTCTTTTGATAGTTTTAAATACTTTTAGCAGGTGTTACCATTTCTCTTGTTACTGGTTCTGTATAGGGTTGTCCCTCTTCATTTATAACCTCTTGATGGTCTTCTACCGACACTTGCACAGCTTGTACTCCTTCTTGTTCGGTTAATGTGAGAACAATCGACTGGAGTACTTCATCAGCAATGACACCTTTTTCGCTATTCGAGAGGATATTCTCATTAAAGGTTAACGATAAGGTACCATCATCCAAGGTAGGAGCTGCTGTTAACTCAGACCCGTGATTAATATAATTCTCTAAAGGTAAGTCAAAGGCAGGACCTTCCATTAGGGCTTGTACAATCGATTGTTCCGTCTGATCTTGATCCATTTCAATATGCTGGGTAACTGGAACAAAGTAAACCATTTCATCGCCCTGCATTGGAAAGTAAAGCGTAGCAGCTTCACTTTCCATTAAATCGATACCAGTTGCTTGATGGACATTAATCCCTTCATCTCTTGAGTAACCTTGGGTTAACGGTGTTCCATTCACTGGCATTGTTTGCTGTTCTTCTCCATTGATCCAAAGCTTCACGCGATCTACATTTTTGAATTCCGTTAAGGTGTGCGTCATGGATTCAATAATTTTATCTTCGTCTTCTGCTTGATAATTAGCAAACTCTTCGGAAACATTAACCACCATTGTACCATCTTCTTCTAGGTTCAAATCAATAATCTCGGTCCCAGCTGGTAAAACGGCTTGAAAACCACTAGGTAGCATAGCCGTTACCGGACCATCTTGTACTAGGTATTGTAATACCTGTTTGGCTACCTCTTTGGAAGCTGGTGCAGGTAACTCCATCTCTTGTGGTACCACCAGACCATTTTGATCCATTAAATAGAGAACATGGGATAACGTTCCGCTTGCCTCTTCCCCCTCTGTTTCATCATCTGCCTCCGCGTCTGTTTCTTCTTCTGTTCCTTCTTCTGCGCCTTCACTTTCGTCCAAATCTTCACCTGCTTCATCCGTTTCTCCTACATTTTCAATATCATCCGTTACTTTTGCATCTTCAGGAGGTGCATCTATTTGATCTAGTGTTTGTTCCCCTTCAAATACATTACATCCAGCAAGCAATACGATACTTAATAATACTAGTCCTACACTTTTTTTCATCCAATCGACCCTCATACATCAATACCTCCTCGATGGTTTGTACTATTATGTATACGAGCTTATTACTAAAATAGACCAAGTAATTAGCAAAAGGAAACAGGAGAAATAAAAAAGTGAAAGACTAGATTGAATCCAGATAAAAATGTGTTCAGTCCTTTACGGATAGCTCAAAGCAGTCATTGAACTGCCGATGAGCTCATGTTTAAAATCATTCCAACAACTTTTGTAGCGAAAATTATATATTTAGCTGATTAAGAAAGATTGGAGAACCACGCCCGATCCTTTATTACTATATAGGTTGAACTTATAAATGTAACAAAAACGTGTGACAAACAATGATCTCCTGTTAATACCTCGTTTTGATCCATTTACGCAGTATGATGAGCTATGACTTTACGGAGTGGTGTGTTTGATCATTTTATCTGCGCTATCTCGCCTCGAGAAACGATCAACTTTATTAGATAGCATAGCTGGACTCGTTACGTTACATCATCCAATGTATTGGTATCTGATTCGTTCCAGGTCTACATTATTCCAAGGATTATATACTTTTCTACCTTACAAAAAAGAGCATAAGATTTACTTATACTCTTTAGCAAGCTTTGATAACATTTGTCATCACATGTTTTTCACCGTATTCAATTCGATCTGATCAACGGCTTCTATTCTTTTATTTAACCATCTGGAGGCTATATTTTCAAACACTTGCACATCACCAGTCGTATAAAAATGGTGCCGGGACGGGGCACTTCCTTGGTAAAGTTTTTTCTGATAACCCAGAATCGTACTGACTTCCCTAGCTGTTTCTTCGCCTGAAGAAATCACCATCACCATCGGACCCATTACTTCCTGAATGAGTTCTCTAATCATCGGGTAATGTGTGCAACCTAAGATCAAGGTATCCATGTTCACATGTCGCTTAAGTGGCTGGAGGCTTTCATAAACCACTTGATATGCCTTTTCTCCTTGCACCAATCCCTGTTCTACGATAGAGACAAACTGAGGGCATGCCAGATCAAACACATCAATCTCTGTATTGATATGCTGCAGGGCATTCACATACGCCTTACTACTTATCGTCCCCTCTGTCCCAATGACGCCAATCTCCCCTGTCCTACTGTGGGTAATCGCCGCTCTGGCACCAGGCTGGATCACACCAACAACCGGTATAGTCAATTGCTCACGTAGCTGCTCTAAGGTAAATGCCGTTGCTGTATTACATGCAACCACCAGCATTTTGATATCTCTTGCTAATAAAAACTGGACCATTTCCCACGTATATTGAACCACTTCTTCTCTAGGTCGAGGTCCATAGGGACAGCGTTTCGTATCCCCTACATAAATGATCGATTCCTTCGGTAATTGACGAACTAGTTCACTAGCCACCGTCAAACCTCCCACACCGGAATCAATCACACCAATTGGTTGTTTCACGTTCATCGCCTCTTTACACTTTTACATTTTTGTTTTGCTGCTTCATTTCTTGGTGAAGTAAATGGAGGAGTCTAGATAATTGCTCCATGTCCTCTCCTTTAACATTCGAGAGAACCTCTCCTAAATACTTCTGTCTTTTTTCAATTACTTCATTTATAATTTTTCGACCTTTATCTAATAAATGGATGCGGACGACGCGACGATCTTTGGTGTCCTTAACGCGTTTCACAATATCATTCTTCTCCATTCGGTCCACCAAATCGGTGGTGGTACTGAAAGCCAGATTGATTTTCTTTGATAATTCACCTAACGTTAGATCACCATTCTCAAGAAGATACTGTAAGGCTACAAATTGAGGAGTGGTCACAGGATAATTATGTAAAATTTCCCGTCCCTTTTGTTTAATGATACCTGCAATATATCTTAATTCCTTTTCGATATCGGTAATTTGCTCTATTTCTTTTGTCAAATCCCAGCTCTCCTTCACACACATACTAACTATACTATAACATTTTTTGTTACATATGGCTAAAGGGTTTATCTGTTAAAAGGTTTTGCATTTTTTTCCGAGAATAAAAATGCACACAAGGCACAAACTTGTTGTAATGGAATGGAATGGAGGTGGATCAATGTTTACGCAATCAAATCCTGCTATATATTATGAGAAGACAGGTCATGGTGTCCCTATCCTGTTTATTCCCCCACCAGCAATGGGGCATCTTACATTTCGCTATCAAACATTATTACGCCAATACTTTACCATACTTACCTTCGATCCTCGTGGTGATGGAAACAGTAGAGTGAGCGGAAAAGATATCACCCTAGATAATTGCCTAAGTGACATCGAACGCCTCCTAAAGGAAAATAAAATAGAAAAAGCCGTTATTTGCGGTTATTCCAATGGTGGATTACTTGCTCAACAGTTTGTCTTACACTATCCTGAACAAGCAATCGGCTTGATATTAATCGATTCTTTTTTTCATCCAACGAACCTATTGTTACGACTGGAATACTTGCTCGGCATCACCATTGCAACGTACCGAGCGATTCCTCTACTGGCAAAAGGACTTGCCCTAAGCCATTTTCCAATAGACAAAGAAGCAGCAGAGATGGAGCGGGCTGTAAAAAAAACAAATACTGCTTTATTAAAACAGCACTATCGACTGGGCTTCACATCCAATTTAACGAAACACTTGCAGAAAGTAAAGGTGCCATTACTATTGATTTACGGCGCCCATGATTACTATGTACAACATGCACAATATGGTTTTCGTAAACATATAGAGGATGTTGACGTCGCCTATGTCCATCTCGCTGCCCATCAGGTGCCAACTAGACATTATCGGGAATGTAATGCGATTATTTATGATTGGATGAAGCGCAAGATATTATGTAATGGGGATGACAGCAACCATCTGTAAGGAATGATTCCTTGCTGATGGTTGTTTGGTTAACAAGGAAACCCTACTTTTTTATCAGATTTGTAGCCAAGTGATATGTTATACTAAAGTAAGAATGACCAAGAATCTTACATATTGGAGCGTGATAAGATGACAAATGTGGTAGATGCTTATTTACAAGAACATCAATTAGATCGTCAAACACTTGCAAATGATGTTGGGCTACACACAGATTCCATTGCTGATTTAACCGGTAAGGATGTTATTCATTATCCAGTAGAAGTAGTAAGTGCCATTGCCTTGTCAATGGAAGAACAAGTGGGTACCGTGCTTAAAGCGTTACTCCTATTAGAAAAAAAGACTGCAGTGATAGAAGTGAACAGTGCAGCTGGACTGTTGCAAGCACTAAAGAATAAGGAAGACTTGATTATGATCCAAGGGGAATATGCAACAGAAGTACGTGAGTTAATCGATACCAAGCTGTCTGACACAGAATTACTAGGCTCAGAATTAGGTGCTGCAGGTACATTGTCCATCGCTGCTGAAGGCATTTACCGGCTTATTCAAACCTTCAGTAAACAAGCAAATGAACAAAAGCAGCTGGAAACACGAATCAGACGGTATAACGGGAAAGAATATAGCTCTCACACTATTGTGCTATATTTGCGTGATGTTGACTATTGACATTTTTATGTTTTCTCTACACAAATGAAAATGATGGAACAATAACTTATAGAAAAAATGAATGAATACGGGGATGAGGAGAGAGCAAACGATGAATATAGCTGTTTTACATGCACATCATTCCAATATCGATTATATGGAGCCACTACTTGCTACCAAGACAACGAAGCAATTACATTATGTTGATCCAGGGTTGCTTTACATTATTCCCAAACATTCAACCTTGAGGATAAAAAAGTTGGTAGCACAACAGTTAGCACGAATAGCTGAATCAAACCCCGATCTCATCCTTATCACTTGTACCAATTATGCTTTATACATAGAAGATCCTTCTATTTCAGAAATTCCCATTATAAAGCTGGATGACCTTTTCTTTCGAAGCCTACAATCATTTAATAAGGCTTCCTTCTATTTCACTAACCCTCAAACCGTAGCTGGTACAATGAAACGAATGAACGATTATACCAAAAACAGTATTCCTAAAAATTATCAAACTCATGTAATAGAAGGCATATTCGATTGGATAATGGCGAATGAAAAGGATAAGTATGATCAGGCAATTGTTCAGTACATCCTAGAAAAACCGCCCGAACACGTAATAGCTTTTCCACAACTATCCATGTCAAATGCAGCGAAAATATTGAGACAAGAAGGATTAGAGGTTCTAACACCAATAGATGCTCTCGAAAAATACCTGTATAGTTATAGAAAGCTGCAATAACAAATACAGAGCGCTTTTTGCCCCATTTTTTGCATGACATTTGTATGGTGATTTCTCACAAGAAAAAGGGTGTTCCTCCTACCCTGGAACACCCTTTTTACTCTACAGCTTTAACTCACCCATTCGCAAAAGCTCCACGACAGCTTGGGAGCGCCCCTTTACACCCAATTTTTGCATGGCATTTGAAATGTGATTTCTCACCGTTTTTTGCGAGATAAATAATTCGTCAGCAATTTCTTTGGTTGTTTTATCTTGAACCAATAGCTCAAAGACTTCTTTTTCTCTTTTGGTTAGTAATTGCTTCGGCTTGTAGTCATTATCCTTCAAATGTGAACCCCTCCTTGCTAACTTAAGGGCGCTGAACTAGAGGGTAATTACTCAGTCCATTTATCATATGTTGCCCTAACAAAAGGGTGCCCTACAAGCGTCTAATTCCGCGAAAAAACGGCCCATATTCTTTCAAGAAAAAATATTGTTTTGCGTACATGTTAGGTGTTCATCATTTTGCTTTATCTTTAAGCACAGGCATTAAAGGTTATTTCCAAATGATAGTGTATTACAATGAACTTATCATTTGTATTCGTTTTTTAAAGGAGTGATATTATAAAAGAGGGAAACTTTAACCTTACCGCTACCACATTGTCGATCCTTTATGCTATTGTGATGTTTTTCATTTTAACATCAGCTCCTTCAGGAGAATCTCCAGATCACCCACTATGGGTATACACCTTGATTCCTGCCGGAGTTTCAGTTATTTTGATCTTGTTTAAGTATATAATTAAAAAAGACTTTCTACGAGATCTCTATGACAAGGATCATGATAATTAATACACTGGATTATACATGACTAAACTAGATACTGCCCTTTTAAAGTGGTTGTTGCAACATTTCATCATTCATTTAACAACTATATAAGTTGAACTTATAAATGTAACAAAAACGTGTGACAAGCAAGTCTTCGTTCGCATGATTTCCTGATAATACCTCGTTTGATCCATTCGTGTGAATGACCATTCACACGCCTTTCAGCTCGCTGAAAGGTAGCCCCTATCAGATCAATGAGAAATTATTTAATTCAACTTATATAGTACTGTTTATATATAATACTAGACTATTTCCTGCCGCAATGCTGACTGCAATTTCTTTCCACATAGATTACTACAAACCACAAATAAACCATCCTGACCTTGTTCCTTGGCAGGGGAATCAGCTGTAGTAACAATCATCGGGACTTTTCTTTTCAAGGTGTGAAAGTAGATAGATACGACTTCGCCTTCTCTATTAGAATAATCAAATCCTTTATGGAATTTCACATCTATCGCTTTTAAAGATTGGTTATCACCTATTTTCTTGCCGCAGTATGCACATTCAAACATAAGTTGACCATTCCTTTCTCCTAATTGATATGAAAGCCCATTCATCATTGTTCCGTTCAAGCTTCTGGACAACATTACCCTATATAAGCACTCGTTTCTCCTTCCTCTCTCTTCCTATGATATACTTATTTTTGTACTGATAAAAGAGAAAGGGATTTTTGTCTTGCTTGTCTTTATAACCATGTTAGTTATTGGATTATTATTAGGATTTATCGGGGCAGGAGGATCGGGGGTTATAATTGCCGTATTAAGTGCTGTATTCGGGTTTCCGATTCACACGGCATTGGGAACCTCTTTGGCAGCCATGGTTTTCTCCTCCTTATCTGGCACTCTCAGTCACTTAAGAGAAGGTAATACAGTGATAAAAATTGGTGTTGCAACAGGTGTATTCGGGGCATGTGGGGCTTTTTTTGGTTCACAGCTAGCGAATATTATTCCAGGAGAAGAGTTAAAATGGTTCACAGCAGGTATGTTGATCTTGTCTGCCATCTTACTTTGGCTCCGTGTTACGATTGGCTTTGGCCGCTTTGCTACACAGACATTTGCAAGCCATAATCGATCGAAGCCTGCCCGTTTTTGGCTAGCGGCGGGAAGTATAGGTATAGTAACAGGTTTATTGTCAGGAGTGTTCGGTATTGGCTCCACGCCATTTATTCAGATTGGTTTGCTTGTTTTCTTTGGGTTATCGATTCAACAATCAGCCGGAACGACGATGCTAGTGATTATCCCAATTGCTTTAATTGGTGGTCTTGGTTATTATAGTGTCGGTTTTCTCGACTTACAATTATTTATCGAAGTAGTGGCAGGCACGATGGCTGGGTCTTATCTAGGTGCCAAATTCACCACACGATTACATCCACTCGTATTGAAAATTGCTATGGTTGCTGTACCTTTACTTGGCGGGATTGTGTTATTGTTTTGATGAATATTAGTTCTTTTCGTGCTTCAAAGTAAATGTCTGTTAAGATTTATAAAACCCTTCTTCGAGAACTCGAAGAAGGGTTTTATGCTTAATATGCATAATCACTACCGAAGAAATTCTTAAATGATTGAATATTAGTATCCCGATTTAATGCGGCAATCGATGTGGTCAATGGAATGCCTTTTGGACAAACTTCCACGCAATTTTGTGCATTACCACATCCAGAAATCCCACCATCTTCCATTAAGGCATCCAGGCGATCTCCTTTATTCATCTCACCAGTTGGGTGAGCGTTAAATAATCGGACTTGTGATAAGGCAGCTGGGCCAATAAAGTCAGAATTGCTGTTTACATTTGGACAAGCCTCTAGACACACACCACATGTCATGCACTTCGATAGTTCATAGGCCCACTGGCGTTTTTTCTCGGGCATTTTTGGACCAGCACCAAGATCATACGTACCATCGATCGGAATCCAAGCCTTCACTTTCTTCAAAGCATCAAACATGCGACTGCGGTCAACAACTAAATCTCGCTCCACTTTGAACGTCGTCATTGGTGCTACTCGGATCGGTTGTTCTAAGTTATCCACCAGTGTAGCACAAGCTTGGCGAGGCTCTCCATTAATCACCATCGAACAAGCACCACAAACCTCTTCTAAGCAGTTAGACTCCCATTGCACTGGAGCAACGTGCTGTCCTTCTGCATTAAATGGATTACGCTGTGTTTCCATTAAAGCAGAAATAATGTTCATATTCTTGCGATAGTTTATCTGAAAAGTCTCCTCATAGGGAGCTGAATCAGGACTATCTTGACGTGTTACAATCATCGTGAATTTTTCTTCTGCCATGTTTCGCTACCCCCTCTTATTTTGTCTTACTATAGTCACGTTTTCTTGGTTCAATAAGTGACACATCCACATCTTCATATTCAAATACAGGTGCCTTTTTAGATGGATCGAAGCTGGCCTTTGTTGTCTTCAGCCATTCCTCATCATTACGATCCGGGAATTCCGGTTTATAGTGAGCCCCACGGCTTTCATTTCGATTATAAGCACCTTGTGTAATCACTCGAGCCAAATGAAGCATATTCTTTAACTGACGAGTAAACATGACACCAGCGTTATTCCAGCGGGAGGTATCGTCCATATTGATATGATCCCAACGCTGTAACAACTCTTGGATTTTCTCATCTGTTTTTAACAGACGATCATTCTCACGTACAACCGTCACATTATCGGTCATTAATGCACCAAGTTCTTTGTGAATTTGATAGGCATTTTCTTCCCCACGCATGTTTAACAACTCTTCAAACTTCGCTTCTTCCTCTTTGAGTTGACGATCAAATACATCAGAAGAAATGTCTTCAATGGTTGTTTCCAAACCATCCATGTATTTAATCGCATTCGGTCCAGCGACCATACCGCCATAAATAGAGGATAACAAGGAATTAGCCCCCAAACGATTGGCGCCATGCTGTGTATAGTCACATTCACCAGCAGCAAAGATTCCTGGAATATTGGTCATCTGCTCATAATCCACCCATAGACCACCCATGGAGTAATGAACTGCTGGGAAAATCTTCATAGGTACCTTACGCGGGTCTTCCCCAACAAATTTTTCATAAATTTCAATAATACCACCAAGCTTGACATCTAATTCTTTCGGATCTTTATGAGAAAGGTCCAAATAAACCATATTCTCGCCGTTAATACCTAGCTTTTGATTGACACAGACATCAAATATTTCTCGTGTGGCAATATCCCGTGGAACAAGGTTACCATAGGCGGGATATTTCTCTTCTAAGAAATACCAAGGTTCTCCATCCTTGTAAGTCCAAATTCGTCCACCTTCACCACGTGCAGATTCACTCATCAAGCGAAGTTTATCATCTCCAGGAATGGCCGTCGGATGGATTTGAATAAATTCGCCATTGGCATATACTCCACCTTGTAAATAAAGAGTCGCTGCCGCAGATCCTGTATTAATAACAGAATTCGTTGACTTACCAAAGATAATCCCTGGCCCACCAGAAGCCAGAATAGAGGCATCTGCCTTAAACGCTTTGATTTCGTGGGATTTAATATGTTGACCAATCACCCCGCGACCAATGCCATCATCATCGATAATCGCCGAGATAAATTCCCAGCCTTCATACTTGGTGACTAAGCCTTGTACTTCGTAACGACGAACTTGTTCATCTAATGCATACAGCAGTTGTTGCCCTGTAGTGGCACCCGCATATGCTGTGCGGTGGTGTTGTGTTCCACCAAAACGACGGAAATCCAACAATCCCTCTGGTGTTCGGTTAAACATAACTCCCATCCGATCAAGCATATGTATAATACCAGGTGCTGCGTCACACATTGCTTTTACCGGTGGCTGGTTGGCCAAAAAGTCTCCGCCATATACCGAATCATCAAAGTGCTCCCACGGGGAATCTCCTTCTCCTTTTGTATTGACAGCACCATTGATACCACCTTGTGCACAAACAGAGTGAGACCTTTTTACGGGTACAATGGACAGGAGATCTACGTGTACACCTGCTTCTGCTGCTTTAATAGTGGCCATCAGACCGGCTAAACCGCCACCAACAATCACCATATTTTGATCACTCATTACCTACTCACTCCCTTAACATCTTGACTACTTCCATTTAAACAAACGCGAATAAAGCTCGTACACCTATGTAGGTGACCGCTAAGAATACAATTAGCGTTGCATATGTAGCGATTCTCTGCGAACGAGGTGTGACTGTAATCCCCCATGTTACTAAGAAACTCCATAAACCATTGGCAAAATGGAATGTTGTAGAAACAACCCCTAGTAAATAGAAGGCAAACATGAACGGATTTGATAGGATATCTTCCATCATGTTAAAGCCAAGCTCCTTGGTTCCTAAACCAATCTGAATTCTTGTTTCCCATACATGCCATGCAATAAATACAAGTGTGATAATACCTGATATACGCTGTAAGAGAAACATCCAATTACGGAAAAACCCGTGTCGCCGTACATTGTTCTTTGCTGTAAGGACAATATACACTCCTAATACCGCATGGAATAAAATTGGAAGAAAAATCACGAAAATCTCCAAAGCATAACGGAATGGCAAGGATTCCATAAAGTGTGCTGCCTTGTTAAAGCTTTCTGGACTATAGGCAGCAAAGTGGTTGACCGTTAAATGCTGCAGTAAGAAAATCCCGATTGGCACCACCCCTAACAGGGAATGAAGCCTGCGATAAAAAAACTCCTTATTCTCCACTTTTTTTGTACCCCCCTCTTAAAAATCATGTTTTTGCAACATACGATTCTTTCTACGCTTGATTAAAGCGCTTTACAACTCATTTCACTATGTTACGATCTCATTTGGTTACTGGCAACTCTTTTTTTATTCCCATCCAAAGAAATTCGTATATTGGCACCACATTTATTGTACTTCTATCCGCAATAAGCGTCAAGAAAACGATATATTTTTTTGAGCGACCCTCCGCACTGTGAACCATCCTCCATCAAGATGGTTAGCACGATATGCTCTTTTTTTAAGGCAAGAAAGGTTAAAATCATTAATATAATAGGATTTGGAATGATGTTGACCTTGAATGAATCCGGGGTACCGATAAGACGGATTGATGTTAAGTAGAGTCCTTATGGTAAAAGCGGATTTTGTTACTATTTCTAATATCTACTGCAATTTATATTTATCTATTGAAAAAAATGGCACTTGTCAGTTCAAGAATTCTCTTTTTTCTCACTGTTATGCCTATGAAATCAAGGGTTACAAAAGATAGTTCAAGAAAATAACCAAGAAACATTTGCAGAAAACAGAGAAAAAAGCGATAATAGTAACTAAAGATAAAGTACAGTCTGACCAAGGCAAGAGAGGGGAAACAATCTAGTGACTAAACAGAACACCAGCATAGCCACTATACTCGCGAATCTGCAAACTACTAGCAGTGGTTATGATTTAATACGTTATATCGGGCTGCCCGATATGCTAGGACAAGAGAAAGATTTGATCCTGTATATTATGGGGAAAAACCTGGCACGTAAGGCACAATGTGGAAGTAAAGAAGAAATTCAGGAATTTTTTGTAGACGCAGGGTGGGGAGATCTGCACCTACTGCAAGAGAAACGACGCGGTTTTATATATGAACTCAGTGGCGAGATCATTGAGGCAAGACAGCAAACACTCGGACAGATCGATTATGTATTAGAGGCAGGGTTCTTGGCGGAGGCCATGGTCCAGATTATGGACGAAAGCTACGAATGTATCGTGGAAGAAAAAAAACAACAGATATTACTAAACGTCTTACATAACTAAAGCCCCTTTTCCTCTTATGGAAGGGGCTTTATGTCTCTTCTTTTAATTGCTGCCAGAGATTTTCAGCTACTGGCTTAGGGATTCCCAGTTTCATAATGTCTTCCAGCGAAGCTTGCTCGATTTCTTTAACGGATTTAAAATGAGTAAGCAATAGCTTTTTCCGTTGGGCGCCAATCCCCTCAATTTCATCTAATTTAGAACGAAAGGCACTTTTACCACGCAGCTGTCGATGAAAGGTAATAGCAAAACGGTGTACTTCTTCTTGAACCCGCTGAATTAAATAAAAAGATGGCGAGCGTCGATCGAGATCGATAACAGCAGGTGGATCACCATATAACAATTCACTTGTCTTGTGTTTATCATCCTTCGCCAAGCCGCACAATGGGATGTCCAGCCCCAATTCATTCTCTAATACATCCAAAGCGGCTGACATTTGTCCTTTTGCTCCATCGACTACGATTAAGTCTGGCAGAGGCTTGTTCTCCTTTAAAACCCTTGTATATCGACGCCTGATTACCTCTCGCATCGTTTCGTAATCATCTGGACCTTCTACCCCTTTGATCTTATATTTCCTGTATTCTTTTTTTGCTGGCTGACCATCTAAAAATACAATCATCGCAGATACCGGGTCCGTCCCTTGAATATTAGAATTATCAAAGGCCTCAATGCGATGTGGTGTCTCGATATTTAATGTATCTCCTAATGTTTCCACTGCCTTAATGGTTCGTTCTTCATTTCGTTCCATTAAACTAAATTTCTCTTGTAAGGCAATTTCAGCATTCTTCTTCGCTAACTCCACTAATTCCTTTTTCCTGCCTCGCATCGGGATATTCACGTCTACCTCTAACAGTTCATGCAATAATTCTGTACTGGTGGCTATGGGGACTAGAATTTGTTTTGGTTTGGGATGGTGATGGTGTAAATAAAAACTGCCGATAAAGCTGAGGAAAGTCTCTTCTGCCTCATCAAAAAAAGGAAACATCGATATATCCCGCTCAATTAATTTTCCTTGGCGAATGAAAAATACTTGAACACACATCCACCCTTTATCATAGCTGTAATTAAAGACATCACGGTCGACCTGATCATTAATGGTAATCTTCTGTTGTTCCATCACGGATTCGATATGTTGGATCAAATCACGAAATTCCTTGGCTCGCTCGAAATTTAATGATTCGGAAGCCGTCAACATTTTTTTCTTTAAATCTGCCTTAATCTCTTGATGTCCACCTTTAAGAAAACGAGCTATCTCTTGTGTGATTTCCTGATACTCTGCCACGGATGGCGGGTTTTCCGCACATGCGAGACATTGGTTCATGTGATAATACAGACAATGACGCCCTTTGGGATTGTTACACTTTCGTAATGGGTAAAGTCTGTCTAATAACTTTTTTGTTTCTCTGGCCGCCATGACATTAGGGTATGGGCCAAAATATTTCCCCTTATCCTTCTTTACCTTACGGGTAATAATTAACCGAGGATGCCGCTCATTGGTAATTTTGAGAAAGGGATAAGACTTATCATCCTTGAGTAATACATTATACCTTGGGTCATATTTCTTAATCAGATTCATTTCCAAAATGAGTGCCTCTACCTCTGACCCGGTAACAATATACTCAAAATCGACAATCTCTCGCACGAGACGCTGGGTTTTCTGATCATTTGCCCCAATAAAGTAAGAACGCACACGATTCTTTAATAGCTTTGATTTTCCCACATAAATCACTGTGCCATGTCTATCCTTCATGAGATAGCAGCCAGGCTGGGCTGGTAACACCGCTAATTTCTCTTTAATATGTTGATTCATGAATCCCCCTCCTCTCAAAAAACAATCCCCTATGAGCTTGTCATAAGGGATTGATAATCACATTACGCATGTTTGTTGATTGTTTCAACAAGTGCCTCTTTCGGTTGATAACCAACCACTTGATCCACTACTTCCCCGTCTTTGAATAGAAGCAATGTTGGGATACTCATTACTCCGAATTTACCTGCTGTCTCTTGGTTTTCGTCTACATCAAGCTTAACGATTTGTACTGTATCGCTCATTTCCCCATCTATTTCTTCTAGGACTGGTGCAATCATTTTACAAGGTCCACACCAAGTTGCCCAGAAATCGACTAATACTAATCCTTCACTTGTTTGATCTGCAAACGTGCTATCAGTTGCTGCTGTTATTGCCATTTTTAATTTCCTCCTTCATCCTATCCATTTTCTTCATCAGTATATCATCCTTGAATAAATCATCCTAATACTTTGCTTATTCTAATAAAAATGTTGCAATATACTCCTATCTACCTTAACTTACTGTAATACCGATAAGATCAATATATAAAAGTTGAACTTATAAATGTAACAAAAACGTGAGATAAGCAAGTCTTTGCTCCCATTATTTCCCGATAATCTATTTTGATCCATTTGTGTGGATGACCATTCACACGCCTTTCAGCTCTGCATAAATGGATCAAGAGCACATATTAGATCCATGGGAAATTATTTCATTCAACTTATATAGATAGCTATTTGATGTTTAAAATTCCTATCTTCTCGGGTTAGCAAAGCATGTTGATGTTGACCTTGCACTTACACCGTCATCACATAGTAAATACCTACGATAAGAAAGATTGCCGCTATTATCATCAAGACATATGCCAATGTTTTCACAAATACACCCCTCGGTTAGATACTGGAACCAATTACATAGGATAAGCCCACCGATATCATAAGTGAAATAAAACCAACTGCTCGATTATCCTCTGCAATTTCCTGATCAATTTTATAGGTTGGTGTCAAAAACTCAAAAATAAAGTAACCGAATAATAGCAGCAAGAAGCCAAATCCCCCCCACGCAATACTTTCTAAAATCGTATCATTGTGTTCATTGGAATAGCGTAAAATATTGGCGATTCCAAATACTTTTCCACCGGTTGCCATGGCGACACTTATATTTCCTCGTCTTATTTCATCCCAATTCTTATAAGAAGTAACTAACTCAAAAATAACCAAAAATACGATTAGGCATAAGACGGCTACACTATATCTTGCAGCTGTCTCCACGTATACATTTGTCCAAAATTCAGGCATCGGTTTGCCTCCCTTTTTTTATCATGGAGTTCTCTTTCTTATTTATAAACAGAGATGTGCTCTGAACCGTCGCTTTGTTACCCGTATACAGCATTAAGCTGATTTACCATTGTGGCGGAAGACAAGTTCCATCGTCTCCCCCGTTTACTTTAATTCAAAAACTGTTACGCCACTGCCGCCTTCTCCCATTTCACCAGCACGGGAACCGGATACTTTGGAATGTTTTCGGGCGAAGTCGTTTACCCCTTTTCTCAAGGCTCCTGTGCCTTTACCATGAATGATAGATACTTTATTGTAACCAGCGAGAAGGGCATCGTCTACATATTTTTCAAGCTGGTTAATCGCGTCTTCATAACGCTCTCCACGCAAGTCTAATTCAGGCTTGACATGATATCCTGCGCCACGAATGGTGGCAATTGGCTGCTCGGTTTGCGGTTCATCTCTGCGGATAAATAAAAGATCCTTGCGTTTTGCCTTTAATTTCATAATTCCAACTTGGACTTGAAATTCATTCTTACCTGTCTGCTCTAAAATAGTGCCTTTTTGATCCAGATTTAGCAGCTTCACTTCATCACCAGTCTGTAATGTTTTGGCCTTGTTTTCATCGAAGCTAGGTTGTTTCTGCTCTTGTTTGCGAGTTAGCTCAGGATTAGCCTTTGACAAGCGTTTTCTAGCCTCTATCCATTCATGCTCTTTTAATTCTGACGCTGTTTGGGTTTGACGAAGTTGCTCCACAATCTCCTCAGCTTCTGTTCTTGCTTTCTCCACTGCTTTCTGTGCCTTTTCCTCAGCCTTTTTGTATAAAGACTCTCGTTCCTGCTCAAACTGCTTCCATTGCTTCTCCAAATCCTGTTTCACTTGCTCAGCCTCGATTAAAAGATCATGCGCTTGATCATAATCGGTTTCTGCCTTTCGTCTCGAATCTTCAAGAGAAGCAATCATATTCTCAACACTCTTGGAATCTGTGCCTATCAATCCTTTTGCTTCATCAATCACTATTTCCTGCAAACCAAGACGACGAGAAATTTCAAAGGCATTACTTCTGCCTGGTACACCGATAAGCAATCGGTAAGTAGGCTTTAATGTTTGAATATCGAATTCTACCGAGGCATTGGTTACACCTTCGCGATTGTAGCCATAGGCCTTTAGCTCGGGGTAGTGTGTGGTTGCAATCACCCTTGCCTGTTTGTTTCTTACATAGTCCAAAATAGACATGGCCAGTGCAGCCCCCTCTTGCGGATCTGTCCCTGCCCCTAACTCATCAAATAATAAGAGGGATTTCTCATCGAAGGTATCGAGAATCTCCACAATGTTTGTCATATGAGAAGAAAAGGTACTTAAACTCTGCTCAATCGACTGCTCATCACCGATATCGGCGAATACATCTGAGAAAACCGCCATTTTACAACCATCAAGTGCCGGTACATGTAAGCCTGCTTGTGCCATTAATGTACAAAGTCCAACCATCTTTAGGGTGACGGTCTTCCCACCCGTATTGGGACCAGTAATGACGATGGCCGTATAGTCTTCGCCTAATTCTACATCATTTGCCACCACTTCTTCTGCCGCTATCAACGGGTGTCGTGCCTGTCTCATTTTGATGATCCCTTGATCATTCATTACCGGACGTGTTGCCTTCATTTTGTGGCTTAGTTTAGCACGAGCAAAGATGAAATCAACAGCTGCTAGTGCCTCCACATTTTGTCGTAAGAGCGTTTCATCTTGGGCAATTCTTTCCGTCAGCTCTCGAAGAATCCGCTCCACCTCACGCTTTTCTTCTACGCGTGCTTCCTGGAGTTGATTGTTAAGATCTACTACCGCTTGTGGTTCCATAAAAAGTGTCTGTCCGGAAGAGGATTGATCATGAACAATGCCACCGATCGTACCGCGATATTCTTGTTTTACCGGCAGTACATACCGATCGTTTCGTATGGTTATAATCGCATCCGACAGCATCTTTGTTTGGCTCTTTGTATATTGATTTAAGCGATCCCGTACCCTGTTTTCACTTGTGCGGATCTTGGAACGGAGGCCACGTAATTTATCAGAAGCACCGTCCATCATATGTCCATGCTCGTCGATACAGTACTTGATCTCTCGTTCCAATTCATTCAATGGTACAATCTCTTCAGCAAACTGGTCTAAGATAGGAATCTCAATATCCTCTAGATTTTCGATAAAATATTTCAGCTGTTTTCCACCATAGATTGTACTGGCAATGTCCAGACATTCATGTGTGTTTAGTACACTGCCGATCACTGCTCGTTTGACGCTTGGCTTGATATCTACGATTCCTCCTAACGGGACATGACCCTTCAGGCGAATCACATGATAAGCCTCATCTGTTTCCTTCTGCCAGCCCACTACCTGCTCAAGGTTGGTTGAAGGCTTTAATCCATATACTTTTTCAGAGCCTAAGGAACAAGCCGTTTGTTCTAATAACAACTCGATTATTTTTTTAAATTCTAATACATCGAGGATTCGATCGTTCATAAGCTAGTCCTCCTGCTTTATTTATTTCTTTTTAAAAATTGTTGCAGTGCTTCTTTTGTCATCGTATTGATGACCGTTTGTTTCTTAATATGTCCCCTTCTCGCCGTACCGATTCCGCTTGTCATATCCTCTAACATTTGATAGTTGTGGGCATCGGTATTTATCGCAAGCGCCACGCCTTGTTCCTGCGCTTTTTCCACCCATTGTGCCGATAAATCCAGACGATTAGGGTTGGCATTTAATTCTAACACGGTATTCGTTTCTTTCGCTTTCTCGATCAACCAGTTGACATCAACAGGATAACCTTCTCGTCTACCTAACAATCTCCCCGTTGGATGGGCGATCATATGCACATATGGATTTTCCAGGGCTTGAAGCAGACGCTCATGAATTTTATCCAGAGATTGGGTAAAGCTGGAATGGATCGAAGCAATGACAAAATCTAAGGTCTTTAATATGTCATTATCAAAGTTCAAGCTAGCGTTAGGCAGAATATCCATTTCCGTTCCTTTAAGGATCAGGATATCCGGATGCTTTTCCCTTACCTTTTCAATTTCCTCTGCCTGTTTTTTCAAACGGGTTTCGTTTAAACCGTTTGCTACTTGTAAGAATTTGGAGTGATCGGTAATCGCAATATATTCATAACCCTTCTCCTTAGCACGTACGACCATCTCCTCTATCGACTGTGCACCATCACTCCAAGTTGAGTGCATGTGTAAATCACCACGTATATCCGCTGCTTCAATTAATTCAATCGGTTCGGTCGCTTCGTCTAGCTCATGCTTTCCTTCCCTTATTTCAGGAGGAATGTAAGGAAGACCAAAGGATTGATAAAACTCGTCTTCGGTAGTGAACGTAGCCACTTCACCTGTTTCTGTATCCTCGACACCATATTCACTGATTTTCTTCCCTTGTGACTTTGCTAACTGACGCATCTGCACGTTATGATCCTTCGATCCAGTAAAATGATGTAACGTAGTAGCAAATTCCTTATCGGCGACCAAGCGAAAGTCTACACCGATGGCAAACTCTCCTTGCATGACAATCGACACCTTGGTATCTCCCGAGGCAATCGTTTCCATATGTCCATCAATCTGAAGGAGTTTTTCACGCACCTTCTCTGGCTGTTTGGTCGCAATAATAAAATCCAAGTCCTTTACAGTTTCACGAAAACGACGCATACTACCAGCAATGGAAAAACGGTCGATTTCCGCTATATCGGCTAAATAATCCTCTATTTGTTTCGCCACTCGTAATACACTAGCTACCGGCAAGCGATCTGGTCTTGTGCCGATATTATGGAGTGCTTCCATGATTTTTTCTTCTGTTTTTTCACCAAAACCTTTAAGAGCTTGTACTTCTCCTGCCTCACATGCCTTGCGCAAGGTTGTTTCATCTACAACGGCTAATTCGTGATATAGTCTAGCCAGCTTCTTTCCACCTAAACCTTGTAAACCAAGTAAAGGAATCAAACCAGAAGGAATTTCCTGCTCCAATTGTTGGAGTGTCTCTGAATGGCCGGTATCAACAAATTCATTGATTACCGTGGCAGTTCCTTTGCCTACTCCTGATAACTTGGTAAAGTCATCAATCTCTGTTAAAGAACGGTCATCTCTTTCCAAGGCTTGGGCAGCCTTACGATAAGCCGAAATCTTAAAAGGATTCTCCCCTTTTAACTCCATATACGTTGCGATTTTCTCTAATAGTTTGATAACATCTTTTTTATTAATAGACATAGTCTCAACCTCTTTTCACCTTTTCAAAATCTATCACAGTGGAAAATACCCTTGCTAAAACCATGGCAAGGGTACCCTTATTCGTCATTATTAAATGGATCATTTTCAAATAGGTAGGTTGTTACCTTCTCTGTTAACACAGGTGTATGCTCCACCATTCTTTTTGCGATGCTGGATGTCTCTATATGATCCTGCACGAATGAAACGGGTGCTAGTGCCAGTATATACAATACAATAAATAGGATAAAGTACACCTCTAGAAATCCAAGTACAGCCCCTAATATTTGATTTACAAAACGCATAAGTGGGATATCCGCAACAAAATCAAGCATGGTCGCCAAGATTTGCAGGACGATTTTCGAAACAAAGAATAACACTCCGAATGCGATGGCATTATAGTAAGCAGCTTCCAAAGGTAACGTTTCACCAAATATTGCCCATGTTGAATCAGACATCATCTCTGGATAAGGGACATATAGCTCCAAATGTGCCGCCAGATTGTCGTAATATTTCGCGGCTATTATAAACGCAATAATAAAACTTATTAAATGAAGGGCTTGTAAAATAAACCCCCTTCTTAATCCTACTAAAATTCCAATAATTAATAGGATAATTATGATTAAATTCACCATGGCAGCACTATTCCTCTTTCTCGTCTAGTAATTTTTGCAGAACCTCATACTCTTCTTGTAGTTTTATGTAATCATTCATCGTATTGACAGCGGTCAATACAGCCAAATTAGTGGTATCTAGTGATTTATTTACTTCATGAATACCTCGCATCTTTTCATCGACAAGATTCGCCACATGCCGAATATGCTCCGCATCTTCATTTCCTCTTATATGATAAGATCTTCCATATATATCAACGGTGGTCCGAGATTTATCTGATTGGGACACCATGATTCCTCCTTCTTGAAAATAACCTTAAAACTAATATTAACATGAAGCATGCAATTAGAAAACTATTTGCATGTAATAACTATCTGTTATACTACTAGTGTGTGTTCAAAAAGGCCGGTGAAAAGGACCAAGAAGTTCAAGGCGACGTAGCTTTAAGTACCGGACTTTCACAGGGGGTGATGACTTCTGTGTTGTCCATAGAACGTGGACGATCTTAACAAAAGTTCCTATTTCACCAACACAAACATTCGATGCGCATTTTTGTTTGACTTTTTGAACATCCTTTACTATGTATTAGATAAGAAAGGAAGAGATACCTTGTCGAACGTTGTACTGCAAATTCCGCCGAAACATTTACAAAAAATAAAAGATTATTATGCCCAACATATTACCAAGGTGCCACCAAACTCCCTTTTCCTTGCTAAAAAAAACATGACGACGATTACCGCCTATAAATCTGGCAAAGTGATGTTCCAGGGAGATCAAGCAGAAACCGAGGCAAAACAATGGAACGAATTAGCCTTCCGTACGAAAGCATCCTCTGCAAAAACGGTGAACCAACACGATTATGCGCCACCAACTGCTATTTTCCAGCAAGCCCATATCGGTACAGACGAAGCCGGTACAGGAGATTATTTTGGCCCTGTGACCGTTAGTGCCGCTTACGTACCACAAGATCAAATAAAGGCTTTACAAACGATGGGTATTACCGACTCCAAGACAATTACCGATCAGAATATTGCACGCCTAACCAAAGAAATCGTGCAGTTAAAGATTCCATATACCTTATTAACATTGCCTAATCGAAAGTATAATCAACTACAGAAGAAAGGTTGGAATCAGGGGAAGATAAAAGCAATGTTACACCAGCATGCGATCGATAAGCTACTGGCTAAAATAGGGGCAAAAGATTCACGTGGCATTGTGATTGATCAGTTTTGTCAACCCGCTGCTTTTCTCAAGCATATCCAGCAAGAAGGGCTTAAACTTGCTGAGAAGACCTATTTTATGACAAAAGCAGAAAGTTATTCTACTTCGGTTGCCGTTGCTTCGATTTTGGCACGAGCACGATTTGTGAGGGAAATGGATCGATTATCGGAACAATATGGGATCACGATTCCAAAAGGGGCTTCCAACCGAGTCGATGAAACGGCTGCTTATCTAATTAAACAAAATGGGATAGAAGCCTTGGATGACATAGCCAAGATGCACTTTGCTAATACCGATAAGGCCATGCGTTATCTTCATTAGTATGAAAAGGGGACATCTGCTACAGATGCCCCCTTTCCTAATTCTTTTAGAGATTGTTCAACAAGTCCAATAAAAATGACGCAGCAAACTTTTTGAACGTGTACTATCTATTAAGCATCGTTAATTTCTTTGATCTTCTCCATCGCTATCTTTGGCTCTCTGTTTTCATAGAGTAGTCCATTCACTTCCTGTTGTACATCTGTAGTCTGTGTATAACAATAACCAGTAATATAAGGAATGGATTTAATCGCGTCGGTGATCTCTCGATAACGCTTGAGAAACGCTGCTTCCGAATCAACTTGGTTACCATAGCCCCAGCCCTTCTCATCCTGGAAGGCAATTCCACCATACTCGGTTAACATCACAGGCTGACCTTTGTAAGAGTAACCTTCCGCAAAGGCATACTTTCCTTTGTTGTGCGGAATCTTATTACCCAAAATCGTCTCTTTATCCTGATAACGATCGATAAATGCCTGACCAAACTCTTCATAGTCATGAAGGGCAATGATATCAGAGATCGTATGCTCCCAGCCATCATTAACAATTACTGGTCTTTCTGGATCGATCGACTTCGTTAAGTGATAGATCGCCTCGGTGAAGGCCTGTTGTTTTTTATTGGTAAAGATATTCGGCACTCCCCACGATTCATTAAACGGCACCCAAGTAATAATAGACGGATGATTAAAACGCTGCTGAACTATCTCCAGCCATTCCTTGGTAAACTGTTCGACCGCCTCATCACCATATTCATAAGTGGCAGCCATTTCGGACCAGACTAGCACCCCTTTCTTATCACACCAATACATAAAACGGTCATCCTCAATCTTCTGGTGTTTGCGGACACCATTGAAGCCCATCGCCAATGTCTTGTCGATATCTTCTATAATCGCTTCTTCTGACGGTGGTGTAATCGAGGAATCTGGCCAATAGCCCTGATCCAATAACAATTTCTGGTACACCGGAGAGTTATTTAATAATACTTGACCATCCTTGATCGATACCTTGCGCATGCCGAAATAGGATGTCACTTCATCGACCAATTGCTCACCGACATATAGCTTAAAATGAACATCATACAAATTAGGGTGCGCAGGCGACCAGAGTTTTAACTTCCACTCTTGAAAATCCGCCAATAAATCTACTTCCTGGCTCACTTGATTACGCTGTGGATAGATAGAAGTCTGTGTAATAGACTTCCCTTCAAAAGAAATCAGCGTATCTATGCGCACATCGTTGTCCAATTCGCCATTTACATGATAGGTAAACGCGATAGACTGCTGATCAATATTTGGTTCCATTTTCACATGATCCAGAGACTGAGTTGGCAGGTACTCCAACCAAACAGTCTGCCATATCCCCGTGGTTTGCACATACCAACAGCCGAAATTATAATCCACCCAGCGTTGTTTTCCTCGCGGCTGATAACAGCTGTAGCTATCTTCCACTTTTACCACTACTTGATTGGATTCTCCATATCGCACCTGATCAGAAATATCAAAGGCAAAAGCGGCATTACCACCTTGATGATCACCCACATATTTCCCGTTAATCCATACCTTCGTCAGAAAATCGGATGCTTGAAAACGTAAAATCACACGTTTTTCTGCCTGTTCTGCTGGTATTTCCACCTCTCTTTTATACCAGATATAAGGGTGGAATGCCTCCTCGCCAATACCACTTGCCTTTGTTTCATAGGTGAATGGCACTTGAATCGTCTGGTCAAAGTCTTTGTTATGAAACCACTCCGCTTTTTCTCCTTGGTTCTGGTCATCAAAAGCAAATTGCCAGGCCCCATTCAGGTTCTGCCAGTCCTCACGTTGAAATTGTGGTCTTGGGTAATCGGTTCGTTGGTGCGTTGATTGTGTTGTCATGTTCATCCATCCTTTCTTATCCTTTGATTCCTGTAAAACTAATTCCTTTTACAATTTGTTTTTCAAAAATTAAAAATGCAACAATGACTGGCAAGGAAGCAATCGCATTGGCCGTCATTGGTAATACATAGGCTTGTGAATAGGCCGAATTAAATACTGGTAGCCCTACTGGAAGGGTATACAATGTCTCTGACAAAATCGAGAGATATGGCCATAAGAAATTATTCCACGATCCAATAAAAGTAAAGATACCAATTGCAGCTAAAGCTGGTTTTGCTAAAGGTAAAACAATTTTATAATAAAGTGTAAAGTAAGAACAGCCATCAATTCTAGCACTTTCCACAATCTCTTTTGGTACGCCGTCAAAGAAGCTTTTCAAGATAATGACCCCAATTGGTGAAGCCACCATAGGCAATATCAGCCCTTCGTACGTATCAATCATATTCATCGCCTTCACAATTTCATACAATGGAATAATCGTTGCCTCCCCTGGGATCATTAACCCTAACAAAAAGAATACAAATATGGTCCGTTTGAAACGAAACTTCATTTGTGAAATCGCAAAAGCAGCTAAGGAAGTGATCACCAGCGTAATTGCCGTGGTAAAAATACCGATAATAAAGCTGTTCATCAGCCAACGTAAAATCAAACTATCCAAGATTAAATGAATATAGTTACCAATCGTATAAGGCGGCGTAAACCACTCTATAGGATTGGAGGTCATAAACCCATCCGGCTTTACGGAGACAAACAACATCCAAATAATCGGTAGCAAAAATACAGCAGCAACCAGACATCCAATCGTGATTTTTAAACCATGATACGGATCTCTATTTCTTTGTAACAATTTAGAACGATGTTGACTCATTTAATCCTCCTCCGATCTTTGAAAACGCAGTTGAATAATCGAAAGAATTAGCAAGATAAAGAATAAAGCATAGGACATCGTAGCGGCATAACCCAGATTATTTTGAGTAAAGCCTATCTCATAAATGTACTGAATCAATGGCTTGGTGGCACCACCCGGTCCACCATCCGTAATCAAGAGAATCTGGGCAAACACTTTATAAGAAGCCAGTATTTGCAATAGCAAAATGACTCTGCTTATCGGTGTCAATTGTGGCATCGTGATGTATTTAAACTGCTCCCATCTGGTTGCGCCATCTATTTCACTTGCTTCATATAGACTCTCCGGTATATCCTGTAAGCTTGCTAAGTATAAAATCATATTGAACCCGACGGTCCACCATAGAGTAACCCCTACAATGGAAAACCAGGCAAGTACTGTATCAGCCATCCAAAAAGGTTCGATATCCATACCTAATGATTGAATCACATTATTCACTAACCCATCATAAGGTTGCAGCATAAATATCGCTAAGAAGGAAATGACCGATACCGACAAAATACTTGGAAGAAAGTACGCACTGCGGAAAAAAGTTTGCAATTTACTGTTTAAGTTTGCTAACAGAGCCAACACGAGTGCTAAAATGACCATAGTTGGTGTTGTCAAAATAACAAACAGGGTCGTATTCCACAACGTACGCCAAAAGTCATTATCCGTAAACATCTCCACATAGTTAGCCAAACCGACAAAATCTAATTTCCCTACCAGGTTCCAATCATACAAACTCATTTCCATTCCTTTAAAAATTGGCAAAATGGTGAATAAGAAATAGGCGATAAAAAAAGGTAATAGAAATGGTACTGCCTTTAGTTCTTGTTTCCAAGATTTCTTCATGTTTATACTCCTCTCTGTCGATCCCTACCATCGAACAGGATTAATCGATTAGATCCTCTACATCCCTCTCTATTTGGTCAAAAGCCTCTTCAGGAGATATATCACCAGACCAAATCCTATCCAGGTTTTCTTGCATGACAGTTTGTAAACCTCTGGTATAAATCGTTTGATCCAAGAAATTGACATAGTCGGCAACTTCGGCATAATCACTTCGATAAGGTATCGATTGGAAAGCTTCTGATTCTACTACGGTATCTTTGGAAGGTATATGTCCAGCTTTCGCCCACATTTCCCCGTGGTCTGTAGCAAATTCCAAAAATTGAATAGCACCCTGTACCACTTCTTCATTCACCTCATCTTTTGCTGGAAGAATAAGCGTATGTGAACTACCCCACGCCCCTTCTTCATCGAAAAGAGTTGGAATCGGCATCGGTGTAAAATCTAACCCATCAGTGGTCTCCCAAATTCCTGTTGCCCATACACCCGTAGTGATTACTGCAGACTTTCCTGATTGGAAGTTCCCATAAAAATCGGCTTGATTTAATGGAATCACCTCATGTTCTTGAAAGAGACTTCGAACCAACTCAGCTGCTTCGATGGCTTTGTCCTCCTCTAGTGCATAACTAGTGTCATCGATGCTTTCTTCAGACAGGATATGCTCTCCACCAAGTTGTGTATAGAAGGTCCACCATAACCAAAATGGATCACTTCCATTCGTTGACAAAGCAAAAGGCATCTGCTCCCCATCCAATTCTCCTTTTAAGGTGACGAAAAAATCAACAAAACCTTGCGGCGATTCTTCCATATCGATTGAGCCATCCTCATTTAACAACCCTGCTCCATCAACAAGCTCATTATTGACATACATAATTTGCGAATGAGTATCAATAGGCACCGCGACATGTTTATCATCAAATACCGTTGACTGAAGAATGTTTTGATTAAAATCCTCCCATTGCATGACGTCTTCCTGATCTAATTCTCCAATGTCAAAAAGCAAGTCCTGATTAACGAATTCAGCTAATACATAGTCATGAGCAATCGCTATATCAGGTCCCCTGCCTGCCCCCATACTTGTCAGTAATTTCGTGTAATATTCCGCATTTTCCTGCATAATATTATGGATATAATAGTCTGATTGGCTTTCGTTGAAGGCGTTTACAATATCTTGCATATATTCCGCATCACCTCCACCAAACAAATTCCACATGACAACTTCTGTCCTCCCATCAGAGGTTTCCCCGCCCTGATTCGGCGAACCCCCGCTTAATAACCAAGAATGAGAACAAGCCGTTAAGAGAAAGAGACAACAAACGACTACAGAAACTGGTTTCCATCGTTCCTTCATACCAATAATTCCTCCTAACCGGAAGCAACTTATTATATTACAAATATTATGTTTATTTATAGGATATTTGTAATATTAACTAAAGTATACGTTTTCAAAACGGACATGTCAATGGAAAAATTGAATATTATATGTTTTAATACATTATTTTTGTAATTTGGATGTTTAAGAAAACCGAACAACCCTCGCCCGGTCCTTTATTACTATATAAGTTGAACTTATAAATGTAACAAAAACGTGTGACAGGCAAGTCTTTGCTCGCTTTATTTCCTGCTAATACCTCGTTTGATCTATGTTTGGTCCATTCGTGTGAATGACTATTCAAACGCCTTTCAGATCCATGAGAAGTGATTTCATTCTACTTATAACATCAAAAGAAAATGCTGACTACTGATAAAGAGGGGTTATAAGTAGACAACTTTACTATATGGCATAGATGGACTCGTTACATTATCCAACTTATCGATATCGCGATTTGTTCCATGTCAAAATGATTCCACATCTTACGATACCAATCATTTTTCTTATTTTAGTATAAACTAAATAACCCCTGCCATTATATTAATGACAAGGGATTATTCATCTTACTTATAATCTATTCTCATTACGATTTCTTGTGGATGATCACCGAATTCCTTACCAAATACATTCAATCCGCCTTTATGAATTGCTTCTTCTTTAATTCCTACACGAAAGGTAACGAAATTCTGATCCATTAAATGCAAATCTTCTATCGTCGCATCGGATAAGCGAATATCGTCCAACATCGTTTGTTCTTGGGTTATTTTCCATGTTTTCAAGCTACCATACTGTGTACTGGTTGATTCTGCCCAATAGGGAGGGTTCAATTTTCCTGGGCGATCACCAAAATCACCTGGACTTGTCCATGTACCTACATCCACTCCATTGACCCAAATCGTGATATCCGAGGGCCAATTATGATCATGGTTTGGTGCTTCTGAGCATATCTCTAAGGAAAATTGAATGTTTTTAATTTCTACTTGTTTCTCTAAAATAATAGGAAATGTGTACTCCAAGTATCCTTTACGAGTCCAAATAATCTGCGCCTCACTTTTGAGCGGACTGTAGAAATACACCGATTCATCTTCAGGAAATAGAATCCCGTCTCGGCTAGCCATTCCACATGTAGGAGCTACTTGAAAATCAGAGAATTGACCAATCGGCATCTCCATTTGATAACACTCTGTCTGACTTGCCTGCTTCACTTGCTGATTTAAAATAATATGTATATCATCGAAATTCCTTGTACATACCTTCATCGCCCCTCGGCTCGCCGGACGAAGTTCTGTATTAATCAAAGAGGCTTCCTCTAAGACTTTCACATGTGAAGCTGCGGTAGAAACAGGAATGTTTAACTCCTGTGATAGCTGATGCACATTAAGATTGTCCTTGTTTAACAGGTTAATCATTTGTAATCGCACCTTTGCCGACAAGGCATGGGTCACCTTTCGCAACTGTTCTGGATCATTCATCGACAATTCAAGCACAACCAACACCTTCCTTTCTTAACAACATTTATATTTATTTTCTGTTTTAATATAAATATTTTATATCATATCGAACATTACTACAAGAATTCAGCATTAAATAAAGATAATAGGTTAGCATAATGGAAAAATACACATTGTTGACTGTTTGTTCCAAGATATATTAGAAAACTCTGAAGCGCGTTGAACTCTTTGTCCTTTTTGCCAGGATAGATAGCCACATTCCAAATACAGTGTCGATAAGATAATAATGTGAACCTTACTAGGGATCACTTTGAGATAAGAATAGTGCAGGTCAACACTTCTAGCAAGTCTTCTTTAGCGTAGGCGCTGTCGGGAAGTTGTCTAGTTTTTGACACTTGTAGCCAAACAGAGAAAAGCGCAGTGTGAAGACCCCGCAGGAAACGATCTTTGCTGACTCATGAGGCTAAACCAAATGCCTCGCAGTATAGGAAACACAATAAGAGCGTTCTGTGTTCGAATCGCTTGTTGACTCATACCCTGTGGGTAAAATAGAAACCTATTTTCGGAGCGCTTCCTAGCACAAACAAACAATCAACTTTATTACATGGAATAGGTGAACTCCTTACTTTACATAATCCGTCTTATCGGCACACAGGTTCGTTCGAAGTCAAAATCGTTCCACAACCTATAATATCGAGAATGCTTTTTTATCCTACAAAATAATAACAAATTTGCTTGACATGATTGGCATCTTGGCTAGAAGAAACGTTTTTTAGGTCAAAACCTTGCGAACACCTATTATTGTCAAGATGATATTCTTTCTATATAAAAAATAGCCATACCCACTTCAGATATGGCTATCCATTAGTTATCCCCTTAATGAGGCATGGTGCTGCTCTTCCACCGCTGTAAGAATAGCTTGGTAAGAGGCTTCGACTTCTTCATCCGTTAACGTTCTATCCGGATCCTGATAAAATAAACGGAAGGCCACGGATTGTTTACCTACTTCCAAATGTTCTCCTTGATAAACATCAAAGACTTGAACATCTTGCAATAGCGCGCCACCTGCTTGCTGAATAGTAGTCTGCAATGCACCAGCAGGTACGGCTTCATCAACGACAAGCGCAATATCCCTTGTTACACTCGGATAGCGAGGGATCTTGTCAAAGCTCGGTTCATTATCGTGGATCGTTAATAAATAATCCAGATCAATGTCGAACACATAGGTTTCTTTTAGATCATAACTCTTTTGCAATTGTGGATGGATTTGACCTAGAAAACCTACCGGACGATCTCCAATAAAAAGCTGGGCAGTTCTGCCTGGGTGCATATCCAACAAACTAGCCTGTTGATAGGTGGCATCGATTTGCAATGTTGCAAATAGCTCTTCGATCATTCCTTTTACAACATAGAAATCCACCGTTTTTTTCTCTTGCTGCCAAGGGTGGTTGACCCATTCTCCTGTCAATAAACCAGATAAACGCAGTCGTTCTTCAGGCTGATCCGTTAGCTGCTCTTGCTGTGAAATAAACACACTACCGACTTCATAATAGGCGAGGTTCCCCTGTTTTCTCGCCGTATTATACGAAGCAGAGCTTAATAATTCGGGCAAACTACTTAAACGCAAGGTACTGTGATCTTCACTCATCGGCATAGCCAGCGATACTGGAGAGACCATTTCATCTGCTACTTCTGGACTAATCAACTGTGTAGCACGTTCTTTGCTCGTTAACGAATACGTAATCGTCTCAGACAAGCCCATACCTTCCAAGAGTTGCTTGATATCACGTTTTAGCTGCTGCCTATTTGTTAGCCCTCCTGCTTGCACAGCCCCCGCAGGTAAAGTGAATGGCAAATGATCATATCCATAAATGCGTGCTACTTCCTCTAACATATCCTCAAAAATAACAATATCTTGGCGTCGAGTTGGGATATAAACCGTAAATACTTCTCCATCTTGGTCATAATTAAAATGCAATTTACGCAAAATCTCGGCAATTTCTTCCTCGCTAATCTCCGTTCCTAAACGATCATTGATCACAGAAGCCTGGACACTTACAATCTTTTCCGAATAATCTAATGTATCATGCTCGACAAGTCCCGAAAAGATGGTTGCTCCAGCATGCTCTTGAAATAATTGGCATGCCCGTTGTCCTGCCAAAGATACTCTATTAGGATCTAATCCTTTTTCCATACGGGTGCTTGATTCGCTTCGTAAGTCAAAGTCTTTTGCTGCCTTGCGAACGGTTGGCCCTTCAAAATAGGCTGCCTCTAATAAGACACTTTTCGTTTGGTCCGATACCTCTGAATCAGCACCGCCCATCACCCCAGCTAAAGCTACTGGTTCTTTGCCATTGGTAATCACTAAATGGTCTGAGGTCAAGGAACGCTCCTGACCATCAAGTGTTGTGATCTTCTCTCCGTCTTCTGCCATCCTGACAACTACTTCTGCAGAGCCAAATTTGTCGAAATCAAAGGCATGTAGCGGCTGACCGAGTTCCAACTGTACATAGTTGGTAATATCAACTACGTTATTAATGGGACGGATGCCAGCCGCCATTAAGTAATTTTGCATCCAGAGCGGGGATGGCTTCACTTGCAGGTCTTTGATTAAGAACGCTCCATAATAAGGGTTTTGTTTTGCTGCTTCTACTTTTACCGATAGAAAATCTTCCGCTGCTTGATCTGTTGTCAGATAATTCGACTGTGGCAAACGAATCGGCACATCCAAAATCGCTGCGACTTCATAAGCAACACCTAACATACTCAAAGCATCCGATCGATTAGGTGTGATATCTAAGTCGATAATAGTATCATCCAGATTCAATAATTCCGTCACATTGGTACCTATTTCGGCATCATCAGGAAATACATAAATGCCGTCGGCGAATGCCTTTTGGACAAATTGTTCTTCCACACCTAACTCCTGTAAGGAGCAAATCATACCGTTGGATTCTACACCTCGTAGTTTGGTCTTCTTAATCTTAAAGTTACCAGGTAATATGGCTCCCGGTGTAGCAACGGCTACCTTCTGTCCTTGTGCAATATTTGGTGCTCCACAAATAATCTGCAGACTTTCCTCTCCAATATTGACCTGACACAAGTTTAGTTTATCGGCATTGGGGTGTTTTTCACAGGATTCTACATAACCTACGACAACCTTTTCCAATGGTTTGGCAAAGTACGCTAGACCATCTACTTCAATACCTGTTTTCGTAATGCGTTCTGCTAATTCTTTCGGGCTGACTTGGTCTATATCTACATATTCTTTTAACCAATTTAATGATACATACATGCTAGCTCCTCCTTACTTGGTGTGAAACTGTTTCAAGAATCTGACATCATTCGTATAGAAATGGCGAATATCATGAATGCCATACTTTAACATAGCAATCCGGTCTGGCCCCATCCCAAAGGCAAAACCACTATATTCTGCTGGATCGTATCCTGCCATTTCTAAAACACGAGGATGAACCATACCAGCACCTAAAATCTCAATCCAGCCTGACTGTTTGCATACACTGCAACCTTTTCCTTTACACACCTTACAAGAAATATCCATTTCAACCGAAGGCTCGGTAAACGGAAAAAAACTGGGACGAAGACGGATTTCACGATCTTCGCCAAACATTTGCTTGGCAAAATGATTTAAAACACCCTTCAAATCACTCATACGCACATTTTTATCGACTAATAGTCCTTCAATTTGTGTAAACTGATGAGAGTGAGTCGCGTCATCGGTATCTCTGCGATAAACTTTACCTGGACAAATCATTTTTACCGGTCGTTTATCCTCAATTGCATTCATCGTGCGTGCCTGTACCGGAGACGTATGGGTACGCATCAACAGTTCCTTGGTAATGTAGAACGAGTCCTGCATATCACGTGCCGGGTGTTCTTTTGGTAAGTTTAATGCCTCAAAGTTGAAATAATCGGTTTCCACTTCTGGCCCTTCTCTAACCTCAAAGCCCATGCCGATAAACAGATCTTCTATCTCTTCAATGATGGAGGTAAGAATATGGGGTCCACCAATTGGCACAGGACGTCCAGGTAATGTGACGTCGATGGTTTCAGCTGCCAACTGCTTCTCTAATTCGGCTGCTTCGATTGCCGTTTGTTTCTCCTCAATCGCGGTAGCAATCTCTCCTCGAACGGTATTGGCCATTTCTCCTATCACTGGGCGCTCCTCTTTGGATAATTTGCCCATACCTCTTAGCACTTCCGTTATCGGCCCTTTTTTCCCTAGATAGGCAATCTTCACGTCTTGCAGTTCTTTTAACGTCGTGGCGTGAGTAACTTTTTCTACAGCTTCTGTCTGTAAAGCTTCTAATTGATCTTTCATCGATTGTTACCTCCTTTTATGGATGACTGTTCGTTTCTTGAAACATACCTTCTATTGATACACGATGACTTCCAATAAAAAAAGCCCCTCCCTGTAAAAAGGGACGAGGCTATTAATTTCGCGGTACCACCCTTGTTGATACAGCATCACCAGCTATATCCACTCAAGTTATCAAGATAACGGTATAAACCGGAACACCTTTACTTGTTAGGTAAACAAGGTCTAAGTGTCAGCTCCAGAGTGAAATTCGATATGTGATCGTTAGAAACACTTCCAATCCAAGGTGTCTCCTTCCTGCAAACGATGGGTCACACATGTACTAACTCCTTCACAGCCATTAAAATAATGTTAGTAATATTCCTATTATAAGCAACTGCCAGTGATGTTGCAAGTTTCTTTTTCATTTTCCTATTTTTTCACCGTTTCGTACATCAGAATAGCGGCGGCGATGGAGACATTTAACGATTCTGCTTGCCCATGAATGGGAATGTTGACACGCTGATCGGCTTGCTCCATTAAATCTGGGCTGACACCTGCCCCTTCATTTCCGACAATGATCGCTAATTTATTGGGAACGGGTAATTGGTGATAATAATTGGCATTGTCTAGTCCAGTTGCCCACACCGTTATATCTGCTTTTTTTAATGTTTCTAGCTCCTCTAATAGATCAACTTCGAGAATTTCCAGATGAAATAACGAGCCTTGCGTACTGCGTAGCACCTTGTCATTAAATAAATCCACGGTTCCCTTTCCTAACATGACGGTGTCAAATCCCGCTGCATCTGCTGTCCGGATCATGGTGCCCAAATTACCTGGATCCTGTACTTGATCGACTAATAAGGCACGCTTGATCACTCTGTTTGTCGCATGCTTCTTTTTTACCACCGCGATAACGCCTTGTGGTGTTTGGGTGGTACTGACAGCATCCATCACATGGTCGCTTACCTCATGACAAGGATAGTGAATCCACGCTTCGGGTACTTCCACACCTGTTTGGTAAATGATTTCCTCTATCTCCCAATCGCTATAATGGGCTTCTTCCACTAAATGGAATCCTTCCACAATAAACGTTTTCGTTTGATCCCGACTTTTTTTCTTGTGCAATTTGCGCCATTGCTTCACTTTTTCATTTTTTACGGATGTTAACATACGGTTCATTCCTCTTATTTTGATGTTACTATCATACATATTATAAGACAGGTAGGTCAAACTAAAACGAAAAGATCAAGCTAAAGATAAAAGGTGGGTGAAGAAAAAATGGATTTAAACTTACGTAAGGCGATTATGTCTAATGTCAGTGGTAATTCCGCCGACGAATTAGAAGCAACGATCGTTGACGCTATTCAAAGCGGTGAAGAAAAAATGCTGCCAGGGCTTGGTGTATTATTTGAATTATACTGGAATGAAGTAGATCAAGCAGATAAAACAGAGGTATTGGAAACATTGGAACATGTCGTGCAGCAAGGGCAATAACAATAATAAAGCAACGTATCATGGCTGGTACGTTGCTTTGTTTGATCGTATACACCTATTTCCTATTCAAAATAAACATAGCACCTCCAAATCCTAAGATACACCATACCAATAAATTTAGATAATTTCCCATCGTCGCTTCAAAAGTAGAGGTTGCCAAGGAGGCACGCATCACTTCTGCCATGGAATAAATCGGCAATACTTCATGGAGAGATTGGAGCCATTCCGGCAATCGATCCATTGGAAAATTCACTGGAGAAAACATCAGTGCTCCAAATATAACTAGCTGGGAAATACCCATGGATGCCGTTGGTGACAATAAATAAGAAAATCCATACCCTACACCGATGGAGGTTAATGCAATCATCAACAATGCTGGAACTACCGTCCATGAAATATCATATCCCGGACTAAACAAAAAATGCGCAACCATCGTGGAAACGACAATTCCCGGTAAGGTAATGAATAGCCAAATGGTCGTATCTGCACTAAGAATGACAGAACGGTTAACAGGCCAGGTCCGCATAAATTCCATATACCCATCTGATTTTGCACCACCCACCTGTTGAGGTAAAATCACCATCCCTGCCGTAATCAAAATAATCGTCGGTGCACCGGTAGCCAAAAATAGGATCGTCTCCGTACTTGGACTTGGGATCAGATAGGTGAATCCAATGACAATTCCTATCGATATCAGAATTTGCAGCAATGCCATAAAAATAAAATATCCGGCATTTCTAATAAACTGCATCTGAAACACATACTTATAATGGCTGAGAATATTCATTACGAAACCGCCTCCTTGTTAGAGGTTAACTTAATATAGACATCCTCAATGGTGGTTGGAGACAAGGTATAGTCCATAACAATACCTTTATCTGCCTGATTCTTTGCCCACTCTATGGTGGCTAATACTTCCGACGAATTTAAAGAAAAAATAAGACGGGAGCCATTTTGTCGTGGTGATAGTACCCAATCTGGAAGCTCTATATGCTTTAATTCTTTACCTAGACTAAGCTCCATACGCATCTTGTCTTCCACTAAGCTTTTTATTTCCGTTGGATCTCCTTGGGTCAATATCTTTCCCTTATCCATAATCGCCACACGATTAACGGCCTTTTCCGCTTCCAAGACATTGTGTGTTACCAAAATTACGGAAGTTCCATTCTGAGTCAAATCCCGTATGACCTGCCAAAGATAACCTCTGCGAACTGGATCCACATCATTGGTAGGCTCATCAAGAACAACTAATTCACCCGGGGTAACCACCGCCATGCAAAAGGCTGTTAGACGACGTATGCCACCTGAGAGCTTTTCACCTTCTGTATTCGCCCACTCTTGGATATCCAACACCTCAAAAAGCTGTTCTACTCGCTTTGGGTCAAACTTTTTCCCTGCTCGAATTTTCCCCATCAACGTAACTGCCTGTTTTGGCGTTAAAAGGCCCAATGGTACTTGGGACTGTGGCTGCACGGAACATAAAGATCGTGCCCTGGCAGGTGAAGCCGTAACCGATTTACCTAGCAGCTCTATATTTCCTTCTTCTGGTGTTAGAAGTCCTGTTATTTGATTAACTAATGTTGTTTTACCCGCGCCATTATGACCGAGAAGTCCAAATATTTCCCCTTCCTTAATCTGAAATGTAAGATGATCATTAGCTACATTTTCAGATTTACCTTTACCACGAAAGACCTTCGTAACCCCTTTTACATCAAGTATCATTCTTTAATTCCTCCTCCTTTGCCATAAAGACACGTTCAATGAATTGAATAACTTCTTTGTTCATGGGATAAAAAACAATGCCTTCTTTTAAGTTTTGCAGTGCCCCCCACATATCTAGAAGTAACTCTTCATCATTCCCAAACATACTCTCTACCTGATTTGACCAATCCTCTACCAGCCGCTGTGCTTTTTCTGAAGCCGGGTCAAGATCCAAGTTATCTTTCATATCATGGATAACATTTATCCACTTTTTGATATCTTCTTCACTCATATTCTTCACATTCATATCCATAACTCTTTTCATTTCTTGGCTATTTAAATAATCTGCATAAGGATTTAATGTTTCTTCTGGATGCTGTTGATACATTTTAATAATGCTAAAAATGATCTGCCAATTAATTTCTCCCTCTATTTCAATTGCATACGAAACACCCAGCAATGATTTTTCTAGTGTCTCCAAGCGTTCTTGTTCTTTTTTTATCAACTCAAGCTGCTGTTGAATCGATTCCTGCCAGGTCGAAGTGGAATCTTCCAGAATTTCTTTTATTTGTTCGAGTGAAAAGCCCATATATTTTAATGCCAAAACACGCTCTAAACGCATGACATCATCCTCACTGTATAAGCGATATCCTCCCTCCGTCTTTGATGTAGGTTCGATTAACCCAATTTCACCATAATAATCCAATGTTCTTACCGTCACTCCCGAATTCTTTGATAACTTTCCAATGGTATACATCGCTTCACCTCACCTTTACTTTCTTAAGTATAAAGCAACACGTAACGTGCTGCTCAAGAGAAAAATGAAAAAAATTTATATAAAGATGGAACACTTTGCTTTGGACGTGCCATTTATGAACGAAAAGCGGAAAGCGCCCTCTTAAAAATGTAGAGATTGGAGAGACGCAACTGAGATAAAGGAAACACGGCGACGTGAGGAGTCGATGTTGACTTTCACCCGCAGGGCATAAGTGCGACTTTAGCTCTGTCTGCGCCTGTTGGCTTGCCAGTCGCTAAGTCTTCTTTATCGTAGGGCGTGTCGTGAAATCTCTAAAGTTTGGCGCTTGGAGCTGGACACGGCTGTTCCTGAATAAGAATTTATTCATGCAAAATGATATACTTTCCTATCTTACAAGAAAAGCATTGATAATCATTGCCTTTCCTGATAAAAAAGGGTATATTTAACATAGTTAGTTTGATTTTAAAAGGGGTTATCCACGATGAACATAGACGCATATAATCACCTGATCCAAACACAGGCAATGACAAATATACAAAATCCGACTTCGACCAGTCCGGTTAGCTCTCCATTTGGACAAACAATCCGGAAAATATTGCAATCTAATACAGCTATGTCTCCTCTCCGTCAACCACAACTGAGCAGTACATACTTAACGAATGACCAGCTCGCTACAGGTATGTCCATCCGGAGTCAGCTTGGTGATACAGCTGTTATGCCAAAAATAACGGTACAAAACAGTAACCCAGCGCCCGTTTCTAATGCTAATAATGATATATCCACCATTGTGGAGCAGGTGGCTAACCAGTTTAATCTAGACGCCAAATTGATCGATGCCGTTATTCAAACGGAATCTAATTATAATCCTAATGCCGTCAGCCATGCCGGTGCACAAGGGCTCATGCAATTAATGCCTGGTACGGCTCAAGGTTTGGGTGTCACTAACCCTTTTAACCCTGTCGATAATATTACAGGTGGTGCGAAATATCTAAAACAAATGCTGGATCGTTATCAAGGCAATAAGACACTAGCCTTAGCTGCATACAACGCTGGTCCGGGTAATGTAGATAAATACAACGGCATTCCACCATTCAGCGAAACTCAGAATTATGTCAAAAAAGTACTAGGAACCTACCTGGGATAACCTGCAAACTTGTAGTAGCCATAGCTAGCCCTCTCTATCAAGAGCGAGGGTCTTTTTTATATCTGGAGACGGAAGTATATCCATATGGCCTCGATTGATGACGTCCGTTTTGACTGTTTCTCCTCAGATTTTGGTCGTCATTTTTCGAATGACGGCCATTTTGGCGACTTCTCCTCAGATTTTGGACGTCATTTTCCGAATGACGACCATTTTGGCGACTTCTCCTCAGATTTTGGCCGTCATTTTCCGAATGACGACCATTTTGACTGTTTCTCCTCAGATTTTGGACGTCATTTTCCGAATGACGTCCATTTTGACTGTTTCTCCTCGGATTTTGGTCGTCATTTTCAGTATGACGAGCATTTCGGCGGCTTCCCCCCTGGAATTTTGGTCGTCATTTCTATATGACAAACACCTAATAAACTTCACAACCTTTTTAAAGTCCCACCCTTGCATTACGATGTAGTAAGATTTATAATGAAAAAAATCAAAAGAAATGAGGTGTAACAAAATGGATAAGGAAATGATGAAGGGTAGTATTGATATGCTGTTACTATCCCTGCTGACCAATCAAGACTTATATGGCTATGAAATGACTCAAAAGCTGCATGAATTTAGCGAGGAAAGCTACTTGATGAGTGAAGGGACCCTATACCCCGCATTAAAACGCATCGAACGAAAAGAATGGGTGACATCTTACTGGAGTCAGCATGGCAGTACCCGACGCAAATATTATCATTTAAGCGACAAAGGGGAAAAAGAACTCGAACGAAAACGACAAGAATGGCAATCGTTAAATAACTTGCTCGACCGCATCAACGAAGGTGCGTCCTATGAGTAAGGAATTAGAAACCTACGTAGAACGAATTGTCGCTCACACAGATTGCAATAAAGCCGATCGCGACGATTTATATGAGGAAATGCTGATTCATTTAACGATCTTGCGTGATGAGCACCGAGAACAAGGTAAAGGCTTAAAGGAGGCTAATCAGATGGCAATGAAATCCTTTGGTAAAGAAGCAGATTTAGGTGATCAATTCCAGCAGGCAATGTTCCCCTATCGAAAAGAACTGCTTTTACTATTGGCACTGCTAGGATTTATCTTCACCATTGGTCAATTCCTGTATATGATGATGGCGGAACAGGTAGTGCTGCTTTATTCATTAACCGGGATCATTGGTCACTCCGCTGTCTTGTTTTTCGCTTTGAATAAGGAATTTCCAGTTAACCGAAAGCTGTGGCTGGGATTAGCACTCTTATTGAATTTCCTGCTGTTACTTTGGAATGGGAGTCTCTTATCTGGAAACAATGGCGTGTTGTTTGTCGCCTATTTGCTAATATTGATTCTAAATGTATTCCTGCTTTACCGAACCGTACTCACTTATCCGACCAACACCAGCAACAAAAAAACAAGGCGCGTGATTCATGCGGTCAATATCACATTAGGCATCCTAACCATACTCCCCGCCGCCTATATCTATGCCATGGCGATCGGCTTTGGCGCACCGCAGACTATGTTTTTTTATCTTTTGGGACCGATAATCGGTTGGATCATACTCTATAGTGCACAAGTATTACTAGCTCGACGCTATCCCAAGACCTCTTTAGGAAGTTTAGTATTATCGCTCGGAATGCTCAGCGCTATTCTATGGCTGCCATTTTTACTTGCTTCCCTATCATTCGACGCCTAAGATCGCTTTGCAACAAAGGAGGACGACCAGATGAAGAAAAAGGGATTGCTCATTACCTTTAGTATCATTCTCGTGATAACGGCAGGATTGATTGTTACGGGTATCTTATACAATGCTCAAATCAATGCTCAACCTAGTTTTACCGGAGAATATGATATAAATCACAACCAGCCGTTGTACGTCATGAAAGCAGATGAGACGGAAACCCTTTATTTACAAGGAGAAAATGGCGGCGTTCATAAACTCTATGAAGCGGACGAAAATCTAAAAATAATGAGTCCCATTTTCACAGGTGAATCAGAGGTTTCATTTATACTAACGAATGGACCGCCAGAGGCCCCGCCAGGAGAACAAGAATTTCAATTGGTGCACAGTAATGTACTGACCTATGACGTAGAAGAAGAAGAGCTGACGACAAACCTTGAGGCAAGGGGTTATATAACCAACCTGCTCTATGATCAAGCGGAGCAACACATGATAGTAAGCGGGGTGCATGTCAGTACAGAGGGAGAACCAGAACCAGGCTTTATCTCTTTTGCTTCTGCCCTCTACACACTAACAAAAGATGGCAACTTTGAAAAGATACATGACTTTGACGCCTATGAACCAGGATCCCTTCAGATAACCGAAAATGGCGAGAAACTTTATATGATTTTACCGGATGATTTTGAAGATGTATCACCAGACTCGATGTTCGAAGCTACTGAAAGAATCTATGAAATGGCGATCGATCAGCCTAAGGAAATGACCGTCGTTTCCCAACCAGATAATCAAGTGCCTATCAGTGAATTTGTGTTGCTAGAACAGGAGAACAAGCTGCTGTATCAAACCATTATAAACTTTAATGAAGGGGAAAACTATTTATACGATTATGTTTGGTTTGACTTAACGAATCAGGAAGAAGGCGAAAGGCTGCATATCGATGAAGCCAGCGAAAACGCCAAGACAAACGAAAACTGGCTCTATTATACCAAAACAACCGATAAAGCAGACCAAACGAAGGTGTATAAGTTGTATCGCTACGATTTACTTCGGGATACGGGCGAAGAGGAAATCGAGCTGCGGGTAGAACCGGAAGAGTAAAAGGCAAGACTTTTTAAAAAGGAAATATCGTTCCATTAAAAGACGCACCAACTTATAAAAGTTGGTACGTCTTTTCGCCATTATGCAAAGGTAAGTTGTTTCACTGTTTTACTATCCAATTGTTTGATCACTTCCACAATTAATTGTACAGCATGTTCGAAATCATCTTGGTGCAGTATTGCTGCGTGCGTATGGATATAGCGCGTAGCTACGGTGATCGACAAGGCCGGTACCCCATTAGCTGTTAAATGAATCGAACCTGAATCTGTACCTCCGCCTGGCATGGTCGTGTATTGGTAAGGGATATCGTGCTGATCGGCTGTATCAACAACCAGATCCCTTAAACCTTTATGAGATACCATGCTTGCATCGTATAAAACAATTTGTGGGCCCTCTCCGATTTTACTATCTGCATCCTTATCGGATACGCCTGGTGTGTCACCAGCAATTCCTACATCCACCCCAAAAGCAATATCTGGTTCAATCGTATAAGCAGACGTCTTCGCCCCGCGCAATCCGACTTCTTCTTGAACCGTTGCCGCACCATAGACACGGTTAGGATGATCTTGTCCTTCCAAGCGACGTAATACTTCAATCGCAATCGCGCAGCCAATTCGATTATCCCATGCCTTCGCCAATAACAACTTTTCATTTTTTAACTGCGTAAATTCGAAATACGGGACGATCGAATCGCCTGGTTTCACCCCAAAATCGGCTGCTTCTTCTTTACTCGTTGCCCCGATGTCAATAAACATATCCTTGATTTCAACGGGCTTCTTGCGGGCTTCGGCTGATAAAATATGCGGAGGTTTCGAGCCGATAATACCAGTCACATCACCTTTTTTAGTCAATACCGTCACTCGTTGAGCTAGCATAACCTGTCCCCACCAGCCGCCAACGGTTTGGAAATAGACAAAGCCTTTCTCATCAATTCTTGTCACCATGAAACCAACCTCATCTAAGTGTCCAGCAACCATCACCTTAGGACCACTAGCGTCGCCATTCTTCTCCGCGATCAAGCTGCCTAAATGGTCGGTATACACCCGATCGGCATACGGGGTAATCCATTTTTTCATTACTTCACGCGCTTCTTTTTCATCACCAGGGATAGACCTTGCATCCGTTAATTCTTTTAACATGTCTAACTGTTCCTTGTTTGTCATATCCTACATCCTCCTGCCATTTAGTAACCTTGATTTTGTCGTTCAAAGTTAATCTTATTCTTATCCATATAGGCTTTTTTTATATCCTCGGGAGAAAAACCTAAAACCTGACCAAGGCTTACATATGTATCGAATAAGGTTCGATAGGTCGTCAACGATTTGTCTGCCTTCAGGGTTGTTATTGCCTGAAATACTTGATGAAACAACGTGGTTACATCATGATCGCTTGCTTTATCGTCTGATTCATAGGTGTCCAGTCCAAGATCTAAACCAAGCGATAGGATAAAATGAATCCCATCTACATACTCCTCGGCAATGACTGATTTCTCGCTCGGCGGTTTGATGCTCCAATATTTAAAGCAACGTGTTTCATTAGCGAGTTCACCAATCTCTACTAAGAGTGCTAAGACCTTTTTATCAAAAATATTTTCCGTTTGCAAGTCATGTTGTGTTAAAATATAGTGGTCCAATTCTTTCTGCATGTCGAAAAGTGTCTTCCAGTTCATATTATACTCCTTTTGTCTTGCTGAATTTTTCTCTTTGGAACAACTTCTATTATTATAACATGATTCTATGATATTTTTGAAACCAATGCTTCCACTCATTCGTACATAATGTAACGAGCCCTTTTATCGTCAGGAGGTGGAGAAGGATGATCATCATTCTTTTTCGGGTATTAATTTTAGCAGCTATCATTGTATTATTATATACAGGATATCAATACTGGATTAGCCCTAACCGTAAGCTAGCACTAGCCCAGAAGCGAAAAGATTTTTATTTTTTAGATCAAAATGATGATATTAAGCGAAATTTCTTTATTGCGTATAAAGGATATTTGTTTGAAGGGGAAAAGTATGTAGGTGCGACGGAGGACGCATTTGAAGTGACAAACATCGTGATGCATATCCATAATCCTGAGAATTTAAATCGGTTTGAGCGGCAAGATATGTATTTTTTAGAACAAGAGATATTGATTCGTTATGCACATGCCAAGATTGAGTGGCGTTATCCGATGAATAGACTGCTGCTTCCATAAGATTAAGCAGCAGTCTCTGAAAAGAATTGGTGCCATTTGATGATCGCTTGCTTTCTGCGAACAAGGTATGTTAATAACAGCATTAGCGCAATGATCGGTATGGCATAGTAAATGGACACAGCTTGAATCGATTGCCCTAGCAATGTGTATAAGATGGCAACCGGAATTACGGATATAAGCGTGGTACATAAATAAGAAGCAAAATTACGAGATTTTTTATAAATACAAAAGGACAGTAAATGAAAATGCATAAATGGCAGCATACGTAAGATCATAATTTGGAGGGTGTTTAAATGGATTTGATTCTTCAACCATTTTTCTTCCATCTTCCTACATGACTTTTCTAGCATTGGTAATAGCTTGATCAAGCAATAAAACCCAATGCTGGAGACCACCAAACCAATGATGGAATAAATACTTCCTGCTGCGAAACCAAATACCATTCCTCCAGTCACACAAACCATTAGGACTGGTACAAACAAGATGGGGCGCAACAAATGCACGAGAATAAATAACACTGGTGCTACGAATACATAGCTCTCCTTCACCTCTAATTGACTGATAAACTCCACCGTCATTCCCATCACCCCTCCCTTCCATCTTATGATGGTTTGGAGGGGATTATACCTGTAAAGGCTATGCAGACAGGCTGTTTGTCTTCGCAGACATCCTTTTTCAGGAAAAGAATGACGCTACCCTTCAGTTAAAATAATAAATAATCAATCCAATCTGCACAATCGTTAACAACGGCAATCCGAAACGAAACAGTAGATGCCTGGTTTTGTGTCGAAATTGAAACATCGCCAATGTTGCTCCGAAGGCTCCGCCAATCAGGGCCACCAGCCAAAGATGGGCTTCTGGTGTGCGCCATTTTTGTTTTTCTGCCTTACGCTTATCCCTTTTCATCATAATAAATGCGATATAATTAATAAGTGCCAAATAAATAATCATGTTTCCCCATCCTTATATGTCGTTATTGCTTGATACATCTCTTCTGTCTCCTCTGCCGTTGAACGGTTGAAAATAATCGTATCTTGATCGGTTTCTATATAAAGATAAGGCGTCTGCTCACCACTAATAAACAAGATAACCGAGGAATCATATTCTTCAACCAGGAACCTGCCTTTCCATTGATTGGCCATCGCAAATCCATTGGTCCTTGCCGTAATCGTTGGCGCTTGATCCATCATCTCCACGGTTTGAATCTCTTCCCAAGCAAGCTCTTCCCCATACATACCATCTATCGTTATGCCATCATTGGTTACGGTAATCTCGGTTGTCACATATCCATAACCAGTTAAAACAGCAACAAATACAATCGTCACCACGGCGATACTGCCATTAATCCAGTAGCCTTTTTTACGCTTAGCTGGTACCTCGTAGCGATTGATCCATACGATACCAGCCATCACAACCAATAAAAACATGCCTATACCGATTGATACGCCATATGGCACTTGGAAGATCCCTAAAATATAACTAAGCAAAAATAAGAAAAAGCTATAGGTTAACAGCTTTCCGATGGCATCTACATAACCATTTTCCATAAGATACTTCTTTTCTTCTTCCGAACGATTGATAAACCCGTTAATTAAGGAGAGATCCTTTTTCTTGGCAATCAAAAAGGTAAGTCCCCCGTAAATAAGCACAGCCCATCCCATTAATATAACAAATAGAATTTGTCCTTTATCCATTATCATCCCTCATTTTTTATGCTGGTAACGATGTATACGGTTTGGGAGATTGTTTTGTTTCATGGTATTTTTTCTCTACATAAGTTGAACTATAAATGTAACAAAAACGTGTGACAAGCAAGCCTTTGCTCGCATAATCTCCTGATCATACCGCATAAATAGATCAAGAGCACTATCAGATTCATAAGACATTATTTAATTCAACTTAACTTATATAGAAAGGTAAGAAAATGACTGGAGATGGAAAAGAAGAGGATATCTAAAGGTGACTTCACTTATGAATTTCAACAAATCAACGATCAAATACGATTTACCACAGCGTTAAGGGTTCATGAGTTTTCCGGCTATAGAGGAGGTAATCCATCGTGGATATGGAAAACAACGATCCATAAACATCCTGATAAGTCTCGCTTTACCACAGCGGAATCATTCAAGTGGGGAGGAAATATGTAATAAAATATTATTTTATTTATAAATCGTGATATTTTATAAATGTTCGTGTTATATTCTTAAAATCTTGTTTGCTCAAAACTCCAATTTCTTTTATATGAATATTTTTAAACTTTTTATAGCGATCAAATTGTACATATGATCTTTTGGTTAACCCTGAATAAGGACTATTTATAATTGGAATTCTATTGTAACGCGGACTGCCTGTTATTTTTAAACCTAAAGCTTGATTTCCATCATCGGATAGGACAATAATTAAGACAGGACGCATTTTCGCCTCCTGCCTTTCTTCATATGGGAACCGTAATCGGTAAATATAGCCTTCTTTCATCAATCATCTTCCGTCCAATACTTATAATCAGGATGGTCCGGTTGAATATCTACGTTTCCTAGAGAGTCTACAGGCAATACCTCTTGATCATTTAATTTAGTAATATCAATCTGTTTGGAAATAGCTCTTAATTCACGTCCATGTAAATCTTCTCTAACCGCTTTTGCAGATCTTTTCACAGGAGTGTTAGTATCCATACTGTATCCTCCTTTTCTCCTCAATACTAATCACCACCTTTTGGTAATCAGTATATGCAATTCATTTAATATTAGTCATCTTATATTTACATCATATCACGTATTACATAATTTCTCAATCATCATACATATACTTTAGCTCCAGCAAAAAAGATTAGAATTTCTTCTGTTCCCGCTTTTTTGCGTTCTAACACGAAAAAAGGACACCTCACTCACATGTGAAGCGCCCTTGAGTATCTTATTTTAAAGCAGATTTTGCTTGGTCTGCTAATTGTGCAAATGCTTTTTCGTCGTTAATGGCAATATCTGCTAGCATTTTACGATTTACTTCTACACCAGCAAGCTTTAAGCCATGCATGAAACGGCTGTAAGAAAGATCATTTAAACGTGCCGCTGCGTTAATACGCGCAATCCATAGCTTACGGAAATCACGTTTTTTCTGACGACGGTCACGGTATGCATACTGACCTGATTTCATTACCTGTTGTTTTGCTGTTTTGAATAGTGCATGTTTCGAACCATAATATCCTTTAGCTAACTTTAATATACGTTTACGACGCTTACGTGTAACTGTTCCACCTTTAACACGTGCCATTTTAAACCCCTCCTGTATAAATCAACGAATCTGTTGTTCCTTTTTTTGTTGTACGTTTGACTACCTTATTTAGGCAGCATTTGGTTAATACGTCGCTGATCTCCAGCAGACACAATCGCTGATTTACGTAACTTACGCTTTTGCTTTTGCGACTTGTTGGCGAACATGTGACTTGTATATGCGTGGGAACGTTTGAGCTTCCCAGAACCTGTTCTTTTCATTCTTTTCGCTGTACCGCTGTGTGTTTTCATCTTTGGCATGATTACTTCCTCCTTGAAACTAGAATCTATTTAACTACGCGCACGAATAGCGAGTTATTTCTTTTCGTTTACTGGTCCAAGCATAAGGAACATACTGCGACCTTCCATCTTCGCCCGCTGTTCAACCGTTGAAACATCCTTACATGCTTCCGCCATGCGTTCCAGCACTTTTTGACCTAATTCTTTGTGCATGATCGCACGACCACGGAAACGGATCGATACTTTTACCTTATCGCCCTTCTCCAAGAATTTACGTGCGTTACGTAACTTGGTATTGAAGTCATGTTCTTCAATGCTTGGGCTAAGTCGAACTTCTTTCACGTTGATCACTTTTTGTTTTTTGCGTGCTTCTTTTTCTTTCTTTTGCTGCTCAAAACGGTATTTACCGTAATCCATGATTCGGCATACGGGCGGTTTTGCTTTGGGCGCCACCAATACTAAATCAAGATTTCTTGTTTGAGCGATGTCTAATGCTTCTTGACGAGATTTTACTCCTAATTGATCCCCGTTAGAATCAATGAGACGCACTTCACGTGCACGAATATTCTCATTGACATTCATATCTTTGCTAATAATCAGCCACCTCCGAAATATAATAAAAACGTAATGAAACATGATCGATGGTACTAGACAAGTGTCATTTTTCCATAAAAAAAGCGTCGGTACACATACGGCACCCACACGTCCTCATTTCATTACTAAATGCTCGGATCTGTTACCTGTCAACTGCCTTAAGCGTCAATCAGGTGAGAAGCGGGTGCTTCTACTTGTCTTTTAAGTGATCATATTTAATTTACCTAACATAGTTTACCATGTAGGTATTGCTTTGTCAACTTGTTTTATTGAATCTTTTGGTTAGGTCTTATTTACAGCAACCCTTTTCCTATTTAATAATGGAATGGCAATCCTATTTACGGCAAACACATACGCAGGAAATAACAATATTACAAGAATTAAGAAAAACGTGTGACAAGCAAATCTTTGCTCGCATTATTTCCTGATAACACCTCGTTTGATCCATGAGACATGATTTCAAGATACTATTTGCTTCACTAAATAGATCATTTTTTTATTTTATCACAGTGTTAAATTGATTTTAAAAATATGGCTCTATAGTACCCCTATGAATCATGAAACTATTTTCCCTCCATCAGATGACATCAAATATTATACATGTTATCATGTGAATAAATTACTACATATAAAGAAGGTATTTTGGGATGGACAGGATGAAATAAATCATTGATACCGCAGTAAATTGCGCGCTCCATCATGGCATTCGCTTATAACGAACAGAAGCCGATTATTATAAGGAGGCTGATCAATGCTGAAGAAAAAAACTTATCTTTGGAAAGTGAAACTGCTAATATTTATCATTTTGGCAGTCTGTATTTATTCCCTTCCTAAAGAATATGGATTGTATATTGCATTGATAGCTTCTCTGGCCCCCTTTATCATCGAGGTCATCTACGAAAAAAAGAAAGAGATAGCTGAATCTGAAGCTACCCATAAGCGTTAGCATCATAGACAACTAACGCTTATGATGATGAAAGCTTTAAATGTGAATAATATCACATAATTATATTGAACTCCTTACCTATTTATGATATCCTGTAAATAATACTTGTGAATGATTGAACAAAAGGAGTACTTGCTATGAAAGCATTGATTGTATTTTGTCACCCAAGAGAAGAAAGTTTCTCACATGCCTTATTGGAGCGCATCACCAAGACATTAGTGGCTAAAGGTTATCAAGTAAACGTAAGGGATCTCTATAAAATGGACTTTCAACCGATCTTAACGGGGCCAGAGATGATTCATATTGAAGATGATGTCTTTGTAAGGGAGAATAAAGAATTTCCCGCAGATGTGCAAGCAGAAATGCAATATATGCTAGAGAGTGACCTGTATCTTTATATTTTTCCAAGTTGGTGGAACGGTATGCCCGCAATGATGAAAGGGTATTTTGATCGTGTCTTTCAGCATGGCTTTGCCTACAGTTTTGATGATGAAACAGTCGCCGATCAATTTGCAGGAAAACGTGCTTTATTTTTCACACCAACAGGACAGCCACAGCAAATAGACGGAAAAGAAAATCCATTAACCGCACCGATTCGCACCTTGACATCTGGATGGTTATTTAATGGGAATGACGTCGAAGTAATCGATCATGTTTTTTACGGCAGCGTACCTTATCTAACAACAGAAGAACTAGAACGATATTTACAAGATGCAGAGAAAAGAATAATGGAATTGTAAAATGAGACTGGGTCTAAGCGGAGATAAGTGATCCCTTCGCTTAGACCCAGCTATGATTTATATCATCCTGTAAAGTTAAATTGAAAGCGCTGTATAGGTATGATATACTATGGTAAATATGGGAGGTGAATAAAGTTGCAATCTGTACAAACGCTACTGTTGTTTCTTGTTGTTTTTGTAGCCCTTTATGCGATTTTGAGAACCTTTTTCGATCCACCCAAGGGCAAGTTGAAAAACTTCATCGCAATCACACCCGCTTTGACTGGTGCTGTCGTATTTCTTATCGTCACCTATTTATTCCCCGAGATTATCAGCGCCGATTTAATGATGACCGAGTTACTAGCCGCTAATTTACTGCCTACCTTGATGGTACTGATCACCTTCGTTCTATTGATGAAATTAAAGATAACTAATACTTCCAATGAATGACTTTTTCAATGGAATGTATCAAAAAGGGAAAGCCCCTTCATCGTTATAGGCTTTCACTTTTTATTTTCATGATTCTGTAACGAGGGAGGGATTAACATGATTGGTATATTCTTATTATCATGGCTGTTGTTATCACTGTCAGGCTATTTACTATGGCAGAAACACAAGCAAGACCATTTCTTTCTGATCGTTCAGGCTGTGCTATGGCTGGGGATCAGTGCTTTTATGATTAGTTATTTGATCTCACCAGCAGTCATTACTGCCGTACCAGCTATCATCTATTGGTTTCTTATCTTTATCAGTATGCTATTGGCAGGCATCAGCTTTCCTAAAAAACATATCCCCGGTGAATTGATGGCGATATCCTTATTTCTTTTTACAGGTTTTATCACTATTTTTTCTATTGGCATCTTCTTGCTTGCTCTCGCTGCTATCGGTATCGTTATGTTACTATTCCATTTCAAACAATCCGTCACTGTCGCCTATTAGCCAAAGTTACTTCACATGCTGCTAAGTCTATTAAAAATCCGACCCACTATGGATCGGATTTTTCGTTTACTTATTTTTTCCGCAAAACCTTATTCTGAATTTCATTAGTAATTAATGCCTGGAATTCATTTAAAGGCATCGTCTCAGACTGCTGCTCGCCATAACGGCGAACATTAACTGCCTTCGCTTCTACTTCCTTATCCCCTACGACTAAGGCAAATGGAATCTTGGCAGTTTGGGCCTCGCGAATCTTATAACCGATTTTCTCATCACGATGATCGATTTCGACCCTTACGCCCGCTTCACGCAGCTCATCTTCCACTTTTTTGGCATAGTCGGTGTGGGCATCAGCCGATACAGGAATAATCCGAGCTTGAATTGGTGCGAGCCAAGTTGGCAAGGCTCCTTTGTATTCTTCCAATAAAAAGGCTACAAAGCGTTCCATGGTAGACACAACACCGCGGTGGATAACGACTGGTCGATGTTCTTTTCCATCTTCACCAATATAAGTTAAATCAAACTTCTCTGGTGAGTTGAAATCAAGCTGAACCGTCGATAAGGTTTCGTCCTTACCTAGGGCCGTTTTTACCTGTACATCCAATTTCGGACCATAGAAGGCTGCTTCCCCTTCTGCTTCCACATAGTCCAATTTCATATCATCCATGGTTTCTTTCAATAAGCTTTGCGCCTTTTCCCACATTTCATCGTTATCGATATACTTTTCCGTATCTTCTGGATCACGATAAGATAAGCGGAAATAATATTTATCAATGCCAAAATCTTTATAAACATTCTCGATCAATTGCACGACTCGAATAAATTCTTCTTTCAATTGATCAGGACGAGCAAAGATATGGGCATCGTTTAATGTCATGGCCCGAACACGCTGCAAGCCAGCCAAAGCTCCGGACATTTCATGACGATGCATCATACCCAATTCAGCAATACGGACAGGAAGATTACGGTAACTGTACAGCTCATTTTTATAAATCATCATATGGTGTGGACAATTCATCGGACGTAAAATTAACTCCTCATTATCCATCTTCATTGGCGGGAAGTTATCTTCACTGTAATGATCCCAGTGTCCACTGGTTACATACAATTCCTTACTTCCAAGCACCGGTGTATAGACATGATCATAACCTAAGCGTTCTTCCAAATCAACAATATAACGTTCGATGGTGCGTCGAATCGTTGCCCCTTTTGGTAGCCAAAGCGGTAATCCTTGGCCTACCTTTTGGGATACGGTAAAAATACCGAGCTCTTTTCCTAATTTACGATGATCCCGTTCCTTTGCCTCTTCACGAAGACGTAAATATTCGTCTAATTGACTTTGCTTTTCAAAGGCTGTTCCGTAAATTCGCTGCAGCATCTTATTATTACTGTCGCCACGCCAATAGGCTCCAGAGATACTTAACAGTTTAAAGACTTTGATTTTACTGGTTTGCGGTACGTGAACACCACGACAAAGATCGAAGAATTCCCCTTGACGATAGATCGTCACTGTCTCCTCCTCTGGAATCGCATCGAGCAATTCTAATTTCAGATCATCACCTATCTCTGCAAATAATGCTCTTGCCTCATCGCGTGTTACTTCTTCTCTAACAATTTCTAAGTTTTCATCGACAATCCGCTTCATTTCTTTTTCAATACGTGGCAAATCTTCTGGGGTAATCGCCTCTTCCATATCAATATCATAATAGAAGCCATCTTCAATAGTCGGGCCTACCCCTAACTGCACGTGATTGTACAGCCGCTTAATCGCTTGTGCCATCAAGTGAGCAGTAGAGTGACGTAAAATATCCAAGCCCTCGTCTGTTTTAATCGTGATAATCTCGATCACGCCGTCTGTCTCCAGCGGTGTACGAAGATCATATAATTGCTGATCTAATTTAATGGCTAACGCCTGTTTTTTTAAGCCTGGAGAAATAGAGACGGCAATCTCTTCTCCTGTTGTTCCCTTATCAAAACCCTTAATGGAGCCATCGGGGAAAGTAATATGAATCTGACTCATTTTCTTGCACTCCTTTTCTAGATCGATTGTACTTGCTTTATTTTCATATGCTCTGCACCTATTTTCACATTAAAAAACACCCGCCCCTCTACTAACGTGTAAAGGGACGAGTGTGGTTACCCGTGGTTCCACCCAATTTTCTGCACAACAAATGCGCAGCTCATTGAAAACAAATCAATAACGATGATGAATCGCTGCTAAATAGTAGCGTTACGCGTTCCTTAGCAGTGCTCCGAGGTGGTAATAGGGAGTAGCTGATACAGGAAGTTTTCAGCTGGTACTTCCTTCTCTGTTCGTATCGCAGACAAACTATCTTGTCCTCATCTAAGCATTTTTATCCTAACTATGACACTTATTATAACGATTCAGATAAAAAAAAGCAAGATCCTCATTCTGAAAATAAAATCGGCATACTATTCTCCACTTGTCACTCGATCGTCATTGGGGTAAAAAGGGAAATAACAAGAATCATGAAAAGAACACCTTTCCTGAAAAATATTCATCATCGTATGTGTCTTTGGTTCGAGCGGATCCTCCCCATAGATAAATATCTGCTGAGGACTAAGCATAATCAATGGAGAAATATTCCACTCCTCCTGTTCCAAACCAAAAATAAACAAAGGAAATAACGATTGTAACTTTCTAAAATCAGATGTCGTATAGAGTTCCCCGCTATCCCGATAAATCTGGAACTGCTTGCCTTGCAAGACATGTACCGCTTCTACCTCAGGAGGTTTTTTGCTGATAAACTCTCTAATCGATTGAATAAACGCCTGATGGTCCTCTTCTCGTTTAAATTCATCAATAGCTAGTCCTACCAATTCGGTTAATTGTTCAAAGTAAGGGTGCAGTCTGAACTGTACAATCGAATCAAAGGATATGATTTCTCGATTTAATTGTAGCTGAAATAATGCCGTTAACGTATCACGCAATTCATGTTGATGTACCCTTTCCTCATAGAAGGTCTCCTCTTTATCTAATAGCGAAATAGCAATTAATGTGATCCTTTCGATTTCTTCCTCTAATGAAAAATAGTATTTTTTCCTAAGTATTTGCTGGATCATGTTCATCTCACGCCATTCGGTAAAAACTTTTGTGAGCAGGCATGCCAGCTTCCACGTCTCTTCCTCTCCTTCCATCGAAGCCGCCGGAACAGCTTGAATTGTCTTTCTTGTACTTCTCCTCCTAAAGGCTGTCCATTGCTCATCTTGTTTTACTAGCTTGTAAAACATGGAAGCCTCTTGTTCCTCTGTAAATTGAATCTGCATTACCATAGTAATCATCACCCTTATCACCATCAAACTGGTATATTATATGGGTGAAAAGGCAAAAAAATAACTCCTGTCTAAGGATTAGACAGAAGTCCTGTAAAAAAGTATGGTAGCAACAATGATAACTAGCGGTAACGATTCATTAATTCGATTGGCTGGCTCAGCTGTTTGATCCGCTCAATAATTCTCCCCGCTTTAATCGTCTCGACATCGCCGCGATTATTCGTTGCTAAGTGGCTTTCCAGCTGATCGAGATCGTAATTGGACGTGAAAAATATGGGCAGCTCTTCCATCATACGATATTGCAAGATCGCTCCGAGCACCTCATCACGAAACCAGGGTGAGATCGATTCTGCGCCAATATCATCCAACATCAGTACTGGTACTTGTTTGAATCGTTCTATTTTTTCCTGTAAGGTGTCATTTCCAATCGAGGCCTTCATTTCTCTGACAAATTCCGGCATATAAATGATATCGGTAGGAATATCATGTTTTTTAAGTTCATTGGCAATGACCCCTAAAATATATGATTTACCTGTACCGAATTGCCCGTAGATATACAAACCTTGATGAAAATCCCCTGCCTTACTCGCTTCCACAAATTCAATGATCTGTTTGACCACATCTTTACGCTCATAGCTGGAGGCATCAAGGTCTTCCAGTTTTGCCTGCTTAATTTGCTTCGGAATATATAAACTGTGGACCAGCGATTCTTTTTGGACTTGTTCTTCCTCATGAAGTTTATTGGGACATTTCTCATAACGCAAAGAAATATCCTTTCCATTGATATCCAGATGGGGCGTGTATCCCTTTAGAATATTGATGCATCCTTCTAAATGAGGGCAATCATGACAATCTTTGGAGGCTTGTTGATACTCATATAATTTCATCAAATGCCGGTTAATATCTTGTTCATCCAACTCGACATGCTCGCTCAATCGTCTCTTTATCTCAGGATCATTGATCACCTGATTACGTTGAGCGACAAATTGCTCTTGCATTTTTTTATTCGAGTTCATCCATTTTTTCATTGCTGATTGGATCGGCTCCATCTTTATCACCTTTATTCTTGATTAGCCTGATTTGCTAAATAGTTCGCCAGCATTTCATCCGCTTCCTTGGCCGTTTTTGCTTTTTCTTCGGTGCTTGGTGTTTGTTTTGGTTGTTGCTGCTGTTTCTGTTTCTTATACCATTCTGGCACGATATCTTTTTTGGGACTCGTCTGACGGTATCGTTGATTACTCTTCGTATTGGTTGTCCATTGCTGATATTTTTTGTTTTCCGACTTAGCTAATGTCATCGCCTGACGGACCGTTTTTACATTTTTACGTGCCCAATGACTGGCTATCTTCTCCATATAGGCCTTGGAAAGTTTCATATCTGTCTTTAACATCACATAATGAATCAATACATTCATCACGCCAGGATTAAGCCCTTGATTTGTCATAATATCACTAATCATGCGCAGTTCCTGCCTGGAGGCTTGATGTCCATCCAATTGATCCTCTAACAGTTTTTTTGGCGAGATATGCTCCAGCATATCGATAAATTGTTCTTCTTTCGTTTCCGGTTTGGCGACAGACGCCGAACTGATCACCTTTTGCTGATTGGTTACCTTATTTGAGGAATCCGACGAAGCACGTGGTATCAAATCCATACATGCCTGCTTGAATTCTTCAATCTGTAATTGGTTTTCCTCATTGATCGCCCAAAGCAGTGCCTTTTCAATGTCTTGATTATGAAGTTCATAGGCTACATACATCTGGTTAATAATCTGTTTCGCCTGTTTGGTCAAGATAGTGTCAACGGGAAGCATCCGCTGCCTTAATACTTGCTCCAGCCATTCGAAGTCTACTTCATTATCGATGGGAATGGCTGGTCGTGATTCTACCGATTCTATAGAGGGAGCCCCTGACTCACCAGCAAATGGGAAAACTTCCGTGAATTTTGCTGTTGTTTCTTTTTCCTGACTTGTTCGCTTATGTTTGCGAAAGATCGCTTGTACTTTCTTATATTTCTCGCTGCCAAGTTGATGATACAGCAGATGATTTAAGAAATCATCGTTGAGAAATCGTTCTGGTGACAAAGGCGGATGCAGCAAATAATGAAAGGCTTTATTCCCCTGATGTTCCTGTTCAAAAGTTTGCAGTAAGCCGATTGCTTCCAGCTTTCTTCTGGCTCGATACAGCCGATCCAATGGTAAAGAAATATAGGACATTAATTGGTGATGGGTTTGATATTCTTCTGTCAAGGCTGCTTCCGTATATAAGGTTTGATACAGGGTTAATGCTTCCATTCCTATCAACGGCTGATAAAGGTGCGTTAGTGAATTGGTATAAGATAATGGAACATCATTGGACATCTCGACTATATATAATTCTGATGGTAGTATTTTTCCGATATCTCCTAGTTGCATATATACATAGCCCCTTTATTCTTTATCCTTCGTTCTTATCTGTACGTATCAAATCCTTCAATTCATCAAGAAACACACTGATATCCTTAAACTGACGATATACCGAAGCAAATCGTACATAGGCGACTTCATCGACATCTACCAGACGATCCATTACCATTTCGCCGATTTCATCACTTTTTACCTCTGATGTACCGCGATTTCGTAATTCAGTCTCGATTTCTATCGCTATATTCTCTAATTCCTCTAACGCAACTGGACGTTTTTCACAGGCCCTGATCAGACCCCTTAACAGTTTATCTCTGCTGTATTCTTCTCGAGTGCCTTCTTTTTTTACTACTATAAGTGGTACCTCTTCGATCCGCTCAAAGGTAGTGAAACGAAAATGACACGATTCACACTCTCTACGGCGGCGTATCGTGCGACCTTCTTCAATGGGCCTTGAGTCTAAGACTTTGGTATTCTTATAGTGACAATGAGGACATCGCACAATCCATCACCCTTTATGTTATTTATTCTGTCGTCCCAACAAAGTCTAATTCTTTCTTAATCCTATCATATAGTTTGGGGATGAGTCGATGACTGTAACCAAAATCAAATGGAATAGCCGACTCCGTAGTTGCTGAGATATCAATTGCTGTACGATATGGCTTTACCATAATAATCGTCATAATGACAAATACCTTTCTGCCGGCTTTATAATTGAAACTAATCTCGCCATGATCTTTGGACATCCCCACAATTTGGCATTCCTTCATTTCTTTGAAAAGAGGTTCCAATTTATCAAATGCCTTGTCCTTGGTTGTCTTAAAATAGTGGGTTTTTAATGCCTCATCCCAATGCTTGTCTCTCGTCTCTGAATGGTTATTAAAATTCTTGTTTAACGTGTCCCTAAATGACATGTAATGTAACACCCCAATTATGTATTATTATTTTATCATCATGCACTCGTTCTTATGTTTTCAGCCCAAAGCAAGCAGCTGCAAGTCGTCCAGTGCCAGCGAACGATATACCGTCTGATAAGTTGTATGGATCATTAGCAAGAAAATCGCTACTAATGAATGCCTCACTTAATTATATTGTAACATGTTTTTAAAAAGAAAACGATTAAACACGTTGATTTATCAGGAAAACAATCAAAATCATGAAGGAGGGATAGATTTAGCAGGGATTTCCCCATCCCTAACGGATCAGGCAGGGATTACATACTAAAAACGGTCTATTGATGATGGGAAGTGGTCTCTCTCCTACCTCTTTTTAATTCTTGCTTGGAGACATTTTTTGCCTCTAGCTTATCTACCAGTTTTGTCACAATATCATGCGGATTGATGGTTTCACCACATGTATATACATCGATGCTGGCGTAGGCATGTTCTGGAAAACTATGTATGGTTAAATGCGACTCTGAAATAATCACCACACCACTCACGCCTGCAGGTGCAAATTGATGAAACGCCACCTCTCGCACTTCTGCACCTGCCAGTAAAGCAGCATTTACAAGGATTCTTTCCAGTTTCTCTATATCATTTAAACGTTCTGGGTTACACTCCCATAATTCTGCTATAACATGTCTGCCTAATGTATCCATTTCCCATCTTCTCTCCTATCCCAACTCTTAAAGTGGATAATCATTCACCCTTGTGATTTGCCAATCCTTTAGAACAGCCGCCACTTGTTGTTTGGTTTCCGTAATAGTGCCGCTATTATCAATCACATAATCAGCCAGTTGTTTCTTTTTTTCCAGATCCATTTGACTGCCCATTCGTTTTTCTGCTTCTTCTTTAGACAGCTGGTTCCGTTCCATTAGTCTTTTTTTTTGCACCGATTCGGTCGCTGCCACTACTATAGTTCGGTCGACTAAATATGTCAGATTATTTTCAAATAACAAGGGAATATCCAAAGCGATGGTGGCATGTCCTTGTTGCAGTAATGTCTCTTTTTGCTGCTGCATGCGTTGCCGTATGGCTGGGTGTACAATACTATTTAATTGATGTCGGCTTTCCTTCTCCTGAAAAATAAGCTTGCCCAGCTTCCCACGGTCAAGCGTTCCGTCAGCTTGTAACATTTCTTCGCCAAATACGGTTATAATTTCATGGAGCGCCGGTTCTCCTGGTTCAACTACTTCACGAGCAACAAGATCTGCGTCAATCACGGGGATATGATAGTCCTCCATCAATATTTGACTGACCAGTGATTTGCCTGTAGCAATGTTCCCTGTTATACCAATTATCATGTATGTCTCTCCTCTTTTTCACAGAAACAGAGTAAGCCACCCTGTTTCTGATTCAACTTTCACCCTGTTCAAGAATTGCCCCTCTTTCTTTATCACTAATCTAGGGTAGATAGAATGAGATAGTCACATCCAACATTTTTTCCATGCTAGGCAAGTACTCCGCTGCGTTTAAGATCACCATCATGTTAACAGTGAGGGCTTTGATTGTGTAGTTACTAGACAATCACCATTTTCCAAATACCAATCATCATTAATAGACAACTTGGCAAAAAAGACAATTTCTTTAGCGATTTGCGATCGGCAAAGGTCTTCCCTACTCGAACACCGACCAGCAAACAGCAAATGGTCACGATAAACAGAAAAATCGGTGTCATATAAGGGGAAGCACCAAGCAAATAAATACCAATCCCAGCGCCAAAGGAATCTAAAGACAAGGCGATCCCTATAAATATAGATTCCACACCGTTTATTTTTCCAGATTTATCAATATCTGCCGTCATCGGCTTTTTTAAGATCCTCAGAAAAATAGGGGCATTGTTCTTTGCTTTTCCTTCGAGCAGTAAAGAAATGAATAACACCAAACCAAGACAAGTTAAAATAAAACCACCTGTTATTTCCGTGTAACGAACCGAAAGAAACGTCGATATCACGGATCCAGCTAACATCGACAGCATAAAAACGGCCGCCACGGTAATCGAAATCTTGAACAGCTCTTTAACAGGCAGTGTTATACCACGCAGACCATAAGTAAAAGCCACTAAGAAACTATCCATACTAATCGCCAAAATAAGCAATGGGAGCATCATCGGTTATCATTTCTCCTTTATACAGGACTTTACGGTTAGTATATGGTGAAATAACAACCAATGTGCTAGCCTTATGCCAGCGGTTGACAGCTTGGGCAATAATGCGTACCTCTGCCGCTTATTTTTATTTTCATAATAGTATCCTCGCAGTGTGAACAGGGCTTATCTGTTTGACCGTAAACATTAAGCTGCTGTTGAAACATCCCAATTTGCCCCTGGGAATTAACGTAGGACCGAATCGTCGTGCCCCCTTGCTTTATCGCATCCTTTAGGGTTAAAACCGACGCTTCCAGGATATGCACTATTTGTTGTTCAGATAGCTGTGATCCCTTAATTAGGGGATGAATACCTGCTAAAAAAAGGGTCTCATCGACATAAATATTGCCTAATCCTGCAATGACGGATTGGTCTAACAAAATATTCTTAATATTTCGCTCACTGCGCTGTATCTTCTCCTTGAACAACGAAAAGGAAAACTGAGGTTCCAAGGGATCGTTTGCCAGTAACACAAGGGGCTTTTTGTTTAATTCATCCCCTTTTTTTTGCAGGTGCATGGTGCCAAATTTACGTACATCTTGATAACGCAAATCGGTACCATCCGTTAAATGAAAGACGACATGTGTATGGAGTGCTGTCTCTTCATCTCCAGGAAACACACCATATTTCCCCTCCATTCTTAAGTGGGAAACTAACACATAGCCATCCAAGTCAAACAGCAAGAACTTTCCTTTCCGTCGAATATCATGAATGGTTTGTCCCTTGATTAATTGCTGAAAAACCGCTGTATCATCTGGCTCTTGAATGATCTTCGGCCAGAAAATATCCACTGAAGCGATCGTTTTTTTCGATACTAACTGTTTTAATGTTTGCCTTATCGTTTCTACTTCTGGTAATTCAGGCATGGCATTATCTCCTTATTTTGCATCATACCAAGTATCGCCATAATCTACATCTACCTTTAACGGGACAGATAAATCAATCGCCTGGCTCATGACATCGACGACCAACTTGGAAATAGCGTCTAATTCTTCTTCTGGTACTTCTAATATTAATTCATCATGTACTTGTAAGAGCAGGGTTGACTGGTAATTCCCTGACTCCAGCTGATGATCAAGCTCTAGCATAGCCAGCTTGATCACATCGGCTGCACTTCCTTGAATCGGTGTATTCATTGCCGTCCGTTCAGCAAAGCTGCGCTGGTTAAAATTACGGCTGGTGATATCCGGCAAATAACGACGACGGTTCATAATCGTTGTCACAAAGCCATCTTGTTTAGCCTGTTGGACAATCTCATGCATATAATCCTGAACCCCGGGATAGCTTTCTAAATAACGTTTAATAAAAGATTTTGCCTCTTTTCTTGGAATACCAAGGTTCTGCGACAAGCCATAATCACTGATACCATAGACAATGCCAAAGTTGACCGCCTTAGCCTGACGTCGCATGGTGGAATCAACCTCTTCTTCCCTTACATGGAAGACGTCCATTGCCGTTTGGGTATGGATATCCTTATCTTCTTTAAAGGCCTTTTGCAGTTTCGCATCTCCCGCAATATGAGCGAGTACACGTAATTCAATCTGTGAATAGTCAGCCGCAAGTATCTTCCAGCCTGACTGTGAAGGAACAAAGGCTTGACGTATTTTACGCCCTTCTTCAATCCGGATCGGAATATTCTGCAGGTTAGGGTCAATGGAGCTCAATCGACCGGTCTGTGTTAAGGCTTGATTAAAGCGGGTATGAATCTTACTAGTATCTGGATCAATCACTTTGGTCAAGCCTGCGATATAAGTAGAATCGAGTTTTTTTAATTGTCGATACAACAACAATTTATCAATAATCGCATGCTGGCCTTGCAGTTGTTCTAATACGTCAGCCGCTGTGGAATACCCTGTCTTCGTCTTTTTAATCACTGGTAAGCCGAGCTCTTCAAATAAAATCGGACCAAGCTGCTTCGGTGAATTGATATTAAATGACCTGCCTGCCAATTCATAAATGTCCTTCTCCAAGGAATCCAGCTTTTCGGTTAATTCTTTCCCCATTTCGTTTAATCGGGATTTGTCTACCTGCACACCTGCCGCTTCCATTTTGCCTAAGACCATCGCAAGTGGCAGCTCTAAATCCATCAAAAGCGGCAATTGTTTGTTGTCAACCAAGGCTTGTTCCATTTGCTCTTTTAATCGATAAAGCATGGCTGCTTTACGTACGATATGTTCCTGCCACTGTTCTTTTTCTTCGGGCAAGCCCATTTTGGCTCCCTTGCCATATACCTCTTCGTCAAATCGAATGGCTGTCTCGCCAAAACGATGGCTGATTGCCGGGATATCATGATTATTCTCGGAAGGATTGATCAAATAAGAAGCCAATAATGTGTCAAACGCAATCCCTTTAATATCGATCGATAATCGACGAAGAAGCACAAGAATCTTTTTGGCATCAAATAAATACTTTTTGCTAGAAGCATCCTCTGCCCATTGCTTAAATGCAGTGGACTTTTCCATGGCACTGATTGGAACAAAATAATTCCCCTTCTCATTACTGATCGCAGCACCCACCATTTCTTCCGTATGATAATTCTCACCTAATATTTCAATCTCAAAGGCATCATGACCGGTAAATATATCATCCTGCACATCTTCTATCACTTGATACGCTATCTCTGGAATCTCCTGCTCCTCTTCCGGGCTTTCTTCCCCTTGTACGCGATGAACGAGCGATTGAAAGCCTAGCTCCTGGAAAAGCTGCTGCACCTTCTGTTCTTGATAATCCTCTAATACCGTGTCTTGAATCGATACGGTAATTGGAGAAGTTTGATTAATGGTAGCTAGCTCTTTACTCATTACGGCCGATTCTTTATGTTCCACTAGTTTCTCTTTTAACTTCTGACCGGAGACTTCCTCTAGATGGTCATAAAGGTTTTCAAGTGTACCGAATTGCTTAAGTAATTTGGTTGCTGTCTTCTGTCCAACCCCTGGCACTCCGGGGATATTATCGGATTTATCTCCCATTAAGGCCTTTAAATCAACCACCTGATCTGCTGTAATCTCCATATCCTCTTGCAACGTTTTTTCTGTATAGGTCATCACATCACTGATTCCCTTTTTCGTTAAACGAACTTGGATCTGCTCAGAAACTAGCTGGAGTAAGTCCTTATCTCCTGATATGACTTCTACTTGCATGCCTTGTTCCTTTGCTTGATGAGCAAGCGTACCAATAATATCATCTGCCTCATAGTTTTCTAATTGATAATGTTTGATTTGGAAGGCATCTAACAGTTCTCGCAAAAGAGGAAACTGCTCACTTAATTCAGAAGGGGTCTTCTCTCGACCTCCTTTGTAATCCTTATAAGCCTTATGACGAAAGGTCGTTTTGCCCGCATCAAAAGCTACTAGCATATTACTAGGCGTTTCCTGCTCCAATACCTTTAAGAGCATCGTTGTAAAACCATAGACGGCATTGGTATAGACGCCCTTATCGTTATTTAAAAGTGGTAAAGCGAAAAAAGCCCGATATGCAATACTATTACCGTCTATTAAGATGAGCTTATTGGTCATGTGATCCCTGTCTCCTTTGTGTACTAAATACGTTATTTATATTTTATCATGTTTACCGATCCACTGCACAGAAAGCAAATTTTAACTGATAGTTAGATACATTACTTTGCCATACATTTACCTGTTTTTCCCTTACTCAAGAAAACGAGTAGCAAACACGTCTTTGCTCACATTATTTCCTGATAATACCTCGTTTGAAAGTTGAATGAAATCATGTCTCACGGATCTGGTAGATGCTCTTGATCCATTTACGCAGTATGAGGAGATAACCAGGGGATAAATGCATTTATCCCCTGGTTATCTCCTCATACTGCTACCTTTCAGCAGAACTGAAAGGCGTGTGAATGGTCATTCACACGAATGGATCAAACATGGATTTATTGACCTCATATTATGTTGTCCTCATTAAAAACCATGTATACTTCCAGACACATTTTCTATTGAACACTGGATCAATTATATAAAGTAGTCTCGTGAGATCACTCACCACTTATTTGATAGGTTTACTCTGAAACGAGAACCTTCCGCTAATTTACTATCTACTTCGATTGTGCCATGATGTGCCTCAACAATATGTTTAACGATAGCTAACCCTAAACCTGTACCACCTGTGTTTCGACTTCTGGCCCTATCCACACGATAAAAACGTTCAAATATTCTTGGTATCGAATCCTCTGGAATACCAATCCCATTATCCTCGACTTCAAAAACAATCGTTGCGTCTGGTTGATAAATCCGTAAGATAACCTCTCCTTGTTCCTGGGTATAGCTCAACGCATTATATACGAGATTTAAAACTACTTGTTGCAATAAATCCGGATCGCCATAAAAAGATAGTCCCGGTTCGATATCTGCTTTAAAATAGCGCTGCTTTCCTGAAAATTGCTGTTCAATCAGCGTCAAGCTTTTACTGATCCAATCGTCCACCTCAATTAATTGAATCGAGAGGTTTAATTCCTCTTTTTCAATCTTTGATAGTTCCAACAAATCATGAATTAATGACTGCAGTCGGCTACTCTCATTTAAAATGATCGTCAGAAATTGTCTTTGTGTCTCTGAATCGGCATGTTCATCCTCCAATAAGGTTTCTGCAAAACCTTTTATGGAAGTCATTGGTGTCTTTAACTCATGGGAGACATTGGCAACAAAGTCTTTTCTCATCTGTTCTACTTGTTTTAGTTCTGTAATATCATAAAAAACTAATACCGATCCCTTTAATTCCTTTGATTCATTAATCACCGGAGCACCAACGATTTCGATATATTGTTTTTTCCCTTCCGTAATATTGGTAATATTGCCGTTGACTTTTTCTTCGTATAAAAAGGTTTCTTTCACCACTTTATGTATATCTTGATCCGCTAGCACCTCATAATACAAATAGCCCAAGCAATCACTCGATTGGTACTGAAACATTTCTAAAAATTTACGATTAATTAAATGTACATACCCTCGTTCATCAATTAGCATTAAACCACTTTCCATATTGTCCAATACCGTTGACCACTGATCAGATTGCACCTTTTGCCGAATAGACACTTCTTGTAAATGCCGTGCTAATGCATTAATCGAATTCCCTAATAATTGAGCATCGCCATAAGAAGGCACATAAATGCGGGCATTATAATTCCCTTCTGTTAAACTAGTAACAGTTTTCAAGGTAGAACGAACGGGACGAACATAATGAATGTATATGTTATAAACAAGTACTAATAAGATAATATAACCCATCGCTAATGAAAATAACACCATAAACCGCTCTGCTGTTGAAGCAAACTGCAAGATGACAATACCAATAAACACAAAGATAACAGCACTTACCACCATATAACGCAAAAAGAGCGTGTTTCGTTTGTTACCATTCATGGACGAGGCTCCTCCATTTTGTAACCTAAACCTCGTATTGTTTTAATATAAACGGGTTTCTTCGTATCTGGTTCAATCTTGTCACGCAAATGGCTGATATGGACATCAACAATTCTGGTATCACCAACGAAGTCATAATTCCAAACGGCACTTAATAGTTGATCCCGCGAAAGAACACGCCCTTTATGCTGTACTAAATAATGTAATAATTCAAATTCTTTTCTTGTAAAAGTAAGCGGCTGTTCATGAATAGTAGCTTCATATTGTTGTGGATATACTTTCAAGTCAGCAATTTTTATCACTGGATCCTCCGTGTCAGTATCTAATTGTTTGCGTGTCCTGCGTAAAATAGCCTTGACGCGGGCTACTACTTCTTTAGGACTGAAAGGTTTGGTTAAATAATCATCCGCCCCCAATTCCAAGCCCAATATCTTGTCCAACTCCTCTCCTTTTGCCGTTAGCATTAAGATCGGTGTCTCCACTTTGTTTTGTCGCAAAGCTTTGCATACTTCCGTCCCATCCATTCCAGGTAACATTAAATCTAATATAATTAAATCAAAGTTTCCTGTGTTGGCTTTTGCTAATCCTTCTGTACCATCATAGGCAACCTCTGTTTGAAAACCTGCTCTTTCCACATTATATTGCAGCAAGGTAACAATCGGCTGTTCATCATCAATAATTAACAATTTCTCTGCCATAGTCGATCCTTCCTTCTTGTTTAGTAGTTATCTCGATGCAAGCACTCCATGAGGTTTACTATATTCTAGTATGAGCTTTCCTCTGATTGCTTTTGTTAAGTTTAACCTAACTCTATCTTCATCATACACGGTGCTTGGAGGAATGTGAACAGATTCGACTATTTCTGCTTGTAAAAAATGGTTTACAATAAATTTACCAAAACTTAATATAAGAAAACCTAGGCTGAACTCCGCCCGGTCCTTTACCGACCACTCAAAGAAGTTACTGAACTACCGATAAGATAGATTATGTAAAGTAGTTTGCTTTCTTTAGTGGTGAGTTTGCCCGTTTTTTTATGCTAGGCGAGCGCTCCGGGAATATGCTACGCTTTCCATGGGGACGGCTTCAGCTAACTAAAAAGAAGAGCACTTTTTAGTGGATCTTCAGCTCGTCCTGGTCCCATAGGAGTCTCCGCATATTCCCTCCGCTAGGTAAAAGTTCAACAATGGTTATCACTGCAAGGAGAATGCGTTCTAAGTACCTAGACACTATGATAGTAAAAGGAAAAAATCGTCAACTGATTCTTCGGCTGCGTAGTGGATCACGGTACAAATATAAAAGTCATAACGTAGGATCAAACCGTTCTCAGAAAAAGGTTATGCGGTTTGCTTATTGGCAGAAATATAGTATCTGGAACACTTCATCTTCGCAGTCATTCGATTGTAGTCCTACTAATCAGCGGAGGAAATAGGTAGAGACTCCATAGAGGTTCATAGGCTAAAAACGCAACGACAATCGCCACGCCTGCACTGGCATGTCCTATGCATCGAAGCGGAACCTATTTTCGGAGCGCTGTCTAGCACTGACAAACAATCAACTTTACTACATGGAATAATGGAACTAGATACTTTACATCATCTATCTTATCGGTACCGCCATTCGTTCAAGATCAAAATCGGTCCACATCCTATCATACTCAGAATTCTATGCTTTTCTATCTTTCAAAAAAGCCACTATCATCTAAGATAGTGGCTTTTTCATCAAGGTAGCTTATGGATAACTTCCTTAACAGAAGCAGCGGACTGCTCTAATTGCTGCTTTTCTTCTTCTGTAAGTTCTAACTCAATGATCTCTTCCACACCATTTCCACCAATAATAGTCGGTACACCTAAATAGAGATCGTGATAGCCGTATTCGCCTTCCAAATAGGTAATCACAGGAAGGACACGCCTCTGATCTTTGAGGATGGCTTCTACCATTTCAACGAGGGAAGCGGCCGGCGCATAATACGCACTACCATTTCCTAATAGTTCGACTATTTCTCCTCCACCTTTACGAGTACGTTCTATAATTGCTTCCAAGCGGTCGGGTGTGAGTAAGCTTGCTATCGGGATGCCACCAGCATAGGAGTATCTAATCAGTGGTACCATATCATCACCATGACCACCCAACACAAAACCAGTAATATCCTTTACAGATAGACTCAACTCTTGTGCCACAAACGTACGGAATCGAGCGGTATCTAATACACCGGATTGACCAATCACCCGACGTTTGTCAAATCCAGATTGTTTGAATACCGTGTAGGTCATGGCATCGACTGGATTTGTCAGCACAATCACCAACGAGTCAGGGGCATAGGTGACGATATTATCTGCAATAGTTTTCATGATATTCGCATTCGTCTGAACTAAGTCATCACGGCTCATCCCCGGCTTTCGGGCAATCCCGGCTGTAATCACGATAATATCTGAATCTACGGTATCCGCATAATCTGCTGTTCCAGTAATAGATGCGTCGAACCCCTGCACAGGTCCGGCCTCTTGCATATCCAAGGCCTTCCCTTTCGCAGGTCCTTCCATATCTGGAATATCAACCAGAACTACATCCGCTAATTCTTTTTGCGCCATCATTAACGCCGTTGTTGCGCCTGTAAAACCACTGCCTATGACAGATACTTTCTTCCGTCTTATTGCCATAAATAAGGACAGCTCCTTAGTCCATATTTTTGATTAATTCATCAGCAAATCCTGACGTTTTTACTTCCGTTGCCCCATCCATTAAACGGGCGAAGTCATAAGTAACCACTTTCGAACCAATGGTTTTATCCATAGATTTCAACACTAGGTCTGCTGCTTCTCTCCAGCCAAGATGCTCTAGCATTAATACGCCAGAAAGGACAACGGAGGATGGATTTACTTTATCTAGCCCAGCATATTTTGGTGCTGTACCGTGTGTTGCTTCAAAGATGGCATGACCTGTTTCATAGTTAATGTTGGCACCTGGTGCAATACCGATTCCACCAACCTGTGCAGCTAAAGCGTCGGATACATAATCACCATTAAGGTTCATTGTCGCCACAACATCAAATTCTTTTGGACGAGTAAGAATCTGCTGTAAGAAGATATCAGCAATAGCGTCCTTCACGATTAGACGGCCAGCTGCTTCTGCTTCTGATTGTGCCTTATCCGCTGCCTCTCTGCCTTTTTCTTCAACGATTTGATCGTATTCTGCCCAAGTAAATACTTTATCTCCGTATTCTCTTTCTGCTAGTTCATAACCCCAGCTTTTGAAGGCACCTTCTGTAAACTTCATGATGTTACCTTTGTGTACTAACGTCACACTCTTACGCCCTTCGTTAATGGCATAATCAATAGCCGCACGTACTAGACGTTCTGTTCCTTCTTTCGATACCGGCTTCACACCTAGTCCAGAAGTTTCAGGAAAACGAATATTTTCCACGCCCATTTCATTTTGAAGGAAATCAACAACTTTCTTCACTTCATCGCTTCCTTCTTGCCATTCTATCCCTGCATAGATATCTTCTGTATTTTCACGGAAAATGACCATATCTGTATCTTCTGGACGCTTAACAGGTGATGGTACGCCTTCAAACCAGCGTACAGGACGAAGACAAGTAAACAAGTCCAGTTTTTGACGCAATGCTACATTTAAGGAACGAATACCTCCACCAATTGGGGTAGTAAGAGGACCTTTAATCGCAATCTTATATTCACGGATAGCGTCTAAGGTTGCTTCAGGAAGCCATTCGCCTGTTTGGTTATATGCTTTTTCACCAGCAAGTACTTCTTTCCATTCAATACCTTTTTCACCGTTATATGCTTTATCAACTGCCGCTTCTAGTACCCGCTTAGAGGCTGCCCAGATATCAGGACCTGTTCCATCCCCTTCAATGAAAGGAATAATTGGTTTATTAGGTGTTTGAACGACACCATTTTCTACTGTGATTTTGTCTCCCATGTTTTAAATCCTCCTAGTTTTATAATTATTTATAAATCATTTCCATAAAGAAAATGTTTAACGCTCTTGAATGTCAACATATTTTTTGTTTGTTGGGCCTACATATTCTGCCCTTGGTCGGATTAAGCGGTTGTTTTCATACTGTTCTAAGATATGTGCTGTCCAGCCCGAGAAACGACTGATGGAAAAAATAAGGGTGTATAAATCATGTTTTATCCCTAAACTATGGTACACGGAAGCGGAATAGAAATCAACATTTGCCGGCAGGCCTTTTTCGGCTTTAATATAATCTTCAATCGTAACCGATATTTCGTACCATTTCTCCATACCATGACGGGCAGTTAATTCCCTTGACATCTCTTTTAAATACTTGGCACGTGGGTCCCCTGTTTTGTACACACGGTGTCCCATTCCCATAATTTTTTCTTTGTTTGCCATTTTCTCTTTGATATAAGGAACGGCATTCTCGACTTCACCTATCTCCAGCAGCATGTCCATCACTCGTTCATTTGCTCCACCGTGCAGCGGCCCTTTCAAGGCACCGATGGCGGCCGTAATACCAGAATACATATCTGATAATGTAGCGACACACACGCGCATGGTAAAGGTGGAGGCATTTAATTCATGATCGGCATGAAGCACTAATGCCTTATTGATTGCCTCTATTTCTAGTGCCTCCGGTTCTTCCCCTCTTAGCATGTACAAAAAGTTAGCAGCATAACTTAATCCTTCTTTTGGTTGCACTACTTCCTTGCCATCACGAATACGGGAAAAAGCCGCTACTATAGAAATGACTTTTGCCTGCAATCGTACGGCCTTACGTCGATTTGCTTCCTCAGACATTTCATCCGCTTCCTCGTCATAAATCCCTAACAAAGATATAACCGTTCGCAGGGCAGCCATTGGGTGCACATTATGTATATCATATGAATGAAAATGATTTACTATCGCTTCTGAAATCGTCATATTTTCAAATAAGTCTTTCTCTAGTGCCTCCAGCTCCTCTTTCTTAGGAAGACGTTTATTCCAAAGTAAAAATATTACTTCTTCAAAGCTAGCATTTTCTGCCAAATCATCAATCGTATAACCTGCATAAGTTAATTGATCATCAATAATAGAACTAACTTCCGATTCAAGCGCTACTATCCCTTCAAGACCTTTTGCTGTTGTCATAAGTTCCCACTCCTTTTCTTATCTAAACTACTAGTCTATTATGTTGAAAGCCATTATTTACATATTGCTTTGAACATCCCCATGCCTATTATAAACAAACGAAAAAATGAAGTAAATGAAAACGATTAAAATTGTTCATAAATAGACCATCTATATCATAGCTTGTACAAATAACTAATCTTTATCATATCATATTTTCAATGATTTTTAAAAAAATAGCTCTAGACGATGATCAAACACACCATCAAGCCATGCTAATCCTCTACTATAACAGGGTACGCGGCTCTTTTGAACACGTCCTTAAACAGAAAGGTCTGACTTATATGCTCTGGAAACAAATGCTGCTAAGAAGCCTTTATTTAGCGTTTTGGCTCTGCTTAGCTGGGTTATTATTATATGGCCTGGTGCATTACCTCTTCCCGCTTTTATTAGGCGGATTATTTTCTTTGCTTATTTATCCGATAATCAAATGGGTAGAGCAGCGTTTTCGGCTGCCCTATATCGTAAGTTGCATACTAACGATCCTATCGCTTATTATTAGCGGGATGGCTTTGGTAATTATGATAGGAATTGAATTGTTACAAGGTGTTTATTATTTATCGGAATGGCTGCCCCGTTATCTGTATGAATTATTGGAAAAAATCATCTACTCCCTGCAATCATGGATTCAGCCCATTTTGAATAAACTGAATCATTATATGGAAGCCCTGCCTAATCAGCAGCACATTTTGGTGGAGGATACCTTTGCGAAATGGAGTGTAGAATTAACCACGTATTTCTCTTCATTACTGGAGGGCTTGTTTAATGGACTCGTTGAACAAATGGTTCATTTACCTGGTTCCATTACTATTTTTATCTTTTCTTTGTTGTGTACCTTTTTCATTTGTAAGGACTGGGATCGTGCTTATACGACCCTAAACCGTTTTGCCCCTTTTTCCATCAGTCTAATCACACAATTGTATATTCAAATCCGAGAGAAAATTGGACTGTATATCAAGGCACAATTATTGCTGATCATGATTTCCTTCGTGATCATTCTCACTGGATTACTTATTTTTCAAATTCCTTACCCACTGACGATCGCACTCTTGATTGCGGTGATTGATCTCTTACCTGTTGTTGGTACAGGCCTGATTTTCATCCCTTGGAGTCTTTATTTAATGATGGCCGGTGATTACGGTTTGGCAATTGGGCTCTTTGTCCTTTATGCGATTGTTCTGCTGCAAAGACAGATATTGGAGCCAAAAATTATTGCCAATGCCTTAGGTATTCATCCTTTACTCACATTGCTGACGATTTATTTAGGCTTTCGTCTCTTCGGTGTCATAGGAATTTGGTTTGGGCCGCTTCTGCTCTTTATCGGAAAAGCTAGCGTTGACATCAAATTATTTCACATGCTCCGAAATTATATCAAACATCATCAATTTACCATCGATAAAACTTAAAATTTCCTTTGGATGACCATTTTATTGCCAAATTATGAAACATATTTCGAAAAGGCACCCTGGTGAATGGAATTAATAAACAAAAACCAAAGAGATCGGTGACAAACCCAGGAGATAACAGGGCAACGGATCCTAATAAGATACAGAGTCCATCAAATACATAAGCATTCGGGGCATATCCCCTATTCATGTCTACCTGCGTCTTTCTAAGGGTTTCTATTCCTTGTTTTCTTGCTAACCAAAGACCGATTACTCCAGTTAAAACAATCAATATACCTACCCACCAAGGTCCGATATAACCACCTATCCAAATAAACACCGCGATTTCGACGGCAGGCATTAGGATAACTAACAATAATAACCAGCGCAACATACGATATCACTCTCCATAAATAGTTTGTAAGAAAAGCAAGCGACTTTTCCACTTCGACCACGCAAATGCCTGAAAAAAAGTTACTTGGATAGCGACACGAGCTTTTCATCACACGAAGGGGGAAGAGAAGATCAACACTTTATTGAGTTATATACTTTTCTTTCCTGATCAAAAAGGAGAAGATGCGCACCTTCTCCTTTTGAATTCTATCTCATTTTATTTTGCGTATTTTGTTTATTATAACACACTGGCATGTCCAGCGTAAATGTCACCTTTTTTAGCGTCCATCGTAATATCCTGACCGTTTTCGATAATATCAAGGGCGTTCTCCACGCCTACAATTACCGGAATATCTAAGCTTAGTCCTGCAATAGCTGCATGAGATGTTAAGCCGCCTTCAACGGTGATAAGCCCACTCGCTTGCTCTAGCACTGGAATCATGTCTTTATCCGTGCTGTACGTTACGACAATGTCATCTGGCTTTACCTTGTTTTTAGCGTCTTCTGCATTCTTACAAATAACTGCTCGTCCATAAGAACTGCCTTTGCCAACACCTTGTCCTTTTGTTAAGACATCACCAATCACATGAATTTTCATAAGATTGGTTGTCCCACTCTCTCCAACTGGTACGCCTGCTGTGATAATTACACGATCACCACGTTGGAATTGATTTGTTTTCAAGCCTTGTTCAATGGCCTCTGCTAATACATCATCCGTTGTATACAATAAATTGCCAACGATCGTTTCTACCCCCCACACCAAGGCTAAGCGGCGACTCACTTGTTCATCAAATGTCATGGCTACAATTGGCGCTTCCGGACGGTATTTGGAAATCATACGTGCGGTAAATCCACTCACAGTTGGAGTAAGAATGGCGTCCGCATCAAGATTCATCGCCGAGTGATTGACGGACTGACTAATGGCATCAGTAATCGTCATCTCGGAAGATTTGGAACGAAGATCAAGCACCGCCTTGTGAGGAATGGAAGTCTCCGCCTTTCGGGCAATATTGCTCATGGTTTGAACAGCCTCAACAGGATAATCTCCGGCAGCTGTTTCCCCAGACAACATGATTGCATCGGTTCCATCTAAGATAGCATTCGCTACATCGGATGCCTCTGCTCTTGTTGGACGAGGGTTTCGTTGCATAGAGTCTAACATTTGGGTTGCCGTAATCACTGGTTTCCCTGCGTTGTTACATTTGAAAATCATTTCTTTTTGCACTAACGGGACTTCCTCTGGTGGAATTTCAACACCTAAGTCACCACGTGCCACCATCAAGCCATCACTAATTTGAAGAATGGAGTCTAGATTGTCAACTCCTTCTTGATTTTCGATTTTCGGAATGATATGAATTTGAGTTGCCTCATTTTCCTCAAGCAATCCTCTGATTTCCAATACATCCGATGCCCGACGAACGAACGAAGCGGCAATGAAGTCCACACCTTGCTCGATACCAAATTGGATGTCTGCTGCATCTTTATCCGTGATACCTGGAAGATTCACACTAACATTTGGTACGTTTACACCTTTTTTATTCTTTAGTACGCCTGAATTCAAGGCAACTGTCTTTAACTCTTGTGTATCTTTATGAATCTCTACTACCTCTAAGGCAATTAAACCATCATCTAGTAACAGCTTAGAGCCAACTTCCACATCATGAATCAGTTGTGGGTAGGTAACCGAAATATGCTCCGAATCACCTTCAATCTCGTTCATGGAGACATAAATGGTATTTCCCTTCACGATATCAATCATGCCATCCTTCAGTACTCCTGTACGAATTTCTGGTCCTTTTGTGTCCAATAAAATGGCAACGGTTTTGCCTAATTTTTTTGCGGCCTTGCGTATATTAGCTATTCGGGCACCATGCTCTTCAAAATCACCATGAGAAAAGTTAAGACGCGCGACATTCATTCCCGCTTCTATTAATTGTTCTAATTTCTCTTCGGACTCGGATGCTGGGCCGATCGTACATACGATCTTTGTTCTTCTCATTTTTTTCTTCCTCCTTTATTAACTTACCGGGTGGTTCCAAAAATACTGTAGTCACTATATTTAGATAGATAACTGATTAGCTAGCTTATACATATTCATATTAATTGTGTGTTTGGTGCTCAACACTTCATTGATATCACGGTCGACCACAATATTATTTTCTACGCCAACCATTCTACCGCCGATTCCATCCATCAACAAGTCTACCGCCTTTGCTCCTAGTCTGCTCGCTAATACGCGATCATAACCAGATGGCGAGCCGCCTCGCTGAATATGACCAAGTACGGTTACACGTGTATCCATTTTGGTTTCTTCTTCAATCCGTTTTCCATACGTAACGCCACTGTCTACCCCTTCCGCCAAAATAATAATGCTGTGTTTTTTGCCACGTTCTTGCCCTCTTTTTAATTTGGCTACTACACTTTCAAACGTTTCATGCTGCTCAGGAATAATGACTGTTTCCGCACCATTGGCCAATCCTGCCCACAAGGCCAGATCACCTGCCCCTCTACCCATTACTTCAATGACATATGTACGTTCATGCGAGGTAGCTGTGTCACGGATCTTATCAACAGCATTAACAATCGTATTCAAGGCTGTATCAAAGCCAATGGTGTAATCTGTACCAGCAATATCATTATCAATCGTACCAGGTACACCAATACATGGAAAACCTTTTTGCGTTAATTTTTCAGCTCCACGGAATGATCCGTCGCCACCGATGACAATTAAACCTTCCAAACCTATTTTCCGCATTTGTTTAATAGCTTTTTCTTGGCCTGCGTCAGTCTTGAACTCATCTGATCTAGCAGAATACAGAATAGTCCCTCCACGCTGGATAATATCTCCTACTGAACCGAGCACCATTGGCTTGATGTTACCTTCCATCAACCCTTCAAAGCCATTGTAAACACCATAGACTTCTAAATCGTTAAAAATAGCAGTACGAACAACCGCTCGAATAGCTGCGTTCATTCCAGGTGCGTCGCCCCCACTAGTTAAAACACCAATTTTCTTCAACACAATCACCTCTTTAATAGTTGAAAACCTGCACGTTTATCCAATGGTTAAGCAAAAGACTTATTGCTAAAATATACCGTGTTGCTTTATTACTTTATCCCTGTCTTTGCTTTACCTCTGTTTACGTGTCATGTCGTCTTTTTAGCTTTTTACTTTTGACTATTGTCATTATACATGAAATAACAAGGAATCTCATCCCTCCACCTATCTATTTTAGCTCATTTATTCACAATTTGAAAGTTTTATTACAATCAGAATGAAAGATAACGTATGAAAGAGCAGTCAGTTTTTTCTGGAGTGAAAATCTTCATCATTGATTGTACTGATAATAGTTGTCCAGCTTGCTCTTTTATCGCAGTGTGGTTGCAGTAACTATAAAAACTCCTCATCGCTGTGATGAGGAGGAATTTCTTTTTATTCAGGTATGGGCGATTTCACATCACCAATTTTTTGATATTTTTCCCAGCGTTGGTTTAACAATGTTTCGGTTGACTCGCCTTGTAATTCTTCCAGTGATCTATCCAATGTTTCGCTAATATAAAGGGCCTGTGTTACGACATCGCGATGTGCTCCCCCAAGCGGTTCTGGGATCACTTCATCGATAACGCCTAATTCCTTTAAATCGGGTGCTGTAATTTTTAAGGAGGCAGCTGCACGTTCTGCTTGGGCAGAATCTTTCCATAACAATGCTGCGGCACCCTCAGGGGAGATAACGGAATAAGTAGAATTCTCTAACATATGAATGTGATCCGTTACACCAATACCTAAGGCACCGCCACTTCCACCCTCCCCAATAACAATAGAGATTGTTGGAACTTCCAGAGTTGACATTTCCATTAGATTGCGGGCAATTGCTTCACTTTGACCACGTTCTTCTGCTGTTTTCCCTGGATAAGCACCTTTTGTATCGATAAACGTAATAATTGGCCTATTAAATTTTTCGGCTTGCTTCATATGGCGGAGAGCTTTACGGTATCCCTCTGGATGCGGGCTTCCAAAATTTCGTTTAATATTATCCTTGGTGTTTTTACCACGCTGCTGTCCAATAATGGTAATCGGCTGACCTCTGTACTTTGCCATTCCTGCTACGATCGCCTCATCTTCTGAATAGAAACGGTCACCATGAAATTCAATAAAATCAGAAAATAATTGCTCAATATAATCTAGCGAAGTAGGGCGATCAGCATAACGAGCAATTTGGACACGGTCCCAAGGCTTTAAATTCCCATAAATATCATTCTCCAGCTTTGCCAAACGAGCTTCCATTTTGCCGATTTCATCTGATAAGTCAATATTTGTATCTTGCGTCATTGTTTTTAATTCTTCGATCTTCTCACGCAGTTCTACTACTGGCTTTTCGAATTCAAGAACTTGTTTCATCTGATTCACCTCCGAACCCATGAATATCTAGGATTGTGCTCAGAGTCTCTCTCATTTTCAAGCGCGATATCACTTTATCCACTTGGCCATGTTTTACTTGAAACTCTGCCGTCTGAAAATCTTTCGGAAGCTTCTCACGGATGGTCTGTTCGATAATACGCCGGCCGGCAAAGCCAATTAATGCACCAGGTTCGGCGAAATTGTAATCCCCAATCGAGGCAAAACTTGCAGAAACACCGCCTGTAGTCGGGTTGGTCATAATTGATATAAACAAGCCACCTTCTTTATGGAAACGTTGAATGGCCATCGATGTTTTGGCCATTTGCATCAAGCTTAAGATTCCCTCTTGCATCCGGGCACCGCCTGAAGCTGTATAAATTATGATTGGTAGCTTTTGTTGTCGTGCATTTTCTATTGCCCTAGTAATCTTTTCGCCAACAACAGATCCCATACTTCCCATTCGAAAACGAGCATCCATTACAGCAATAGCAGTTTTATGACCATTAATAGTTCCGGTACCTGTGACAACCGCCTCGTTAAGACCCGTTTTTTTGCGATCATTTTCTAACTTCTCTTGATATTGCGGAAAATCTAGGGGATTCTCAGATAATAAATCACCGTCCCATTCTTCAAACGAGGCTTCATCAAATAAGGCTGTTATACGCTCATTAGCGGCTATTTGATGGTGATGCCCACAAGAAGGACAGACATATAAGTTTTTTTGAAATTCTTTTTGATAAATGATTTTTTTACAGCCGGCACATTTCTGTAGTAGCCCCTCCGGCACGTCTTTTTTAGCATTTTCTCCAGAAACGGGTGTGTTTCTTTTCTTGTTACCAAACAAATCTTTCAACAATGGAGATTCCTCCTTTACAACTCTCACAATCCATCTATTCAATTCATTTATCGAACCTTTGGGGTTGTCTATATCATAGAGGCAACTTTATAGTGCTGTTTCTGTGTATGACTATACGTATAAGTACTTTTTCTATGGGTACTGCTTTGGAAGCCACACCACATGTAAAATGCTGCCTTATGTCAGTGCTGGACTCCTCATGGAACTTCCTGTGATAGGACACTGCCTGCTATAAAATGTGAATGCCACTGAGTTTCATTTCCGTACGCATTCCACAACAAAACGGTCCCTGTCCTATACAGTGTGGGATCGTTTTGCCTGTCCAAAAGCAACTTCCTTTTCAAATATTTTATCTCATCATGAAAACAGACGAATGAACTATTACATTATATCAGATCATCCAATGATGTAAAGAGCGTTTCTATTCAGGCGGAGTTTTCAACACGACATTATCCTCGCCAAAAAACTGTTTAAGTTGCTTGATGACTGGCCACCTGCTATCTAAATTATATTCGTCAGAAAGTTTGTACAATTTCTGTTCCTGTTCATGATAGAGATAAACAACGGCTGTTCCTGGGTATTGCTTAGCTAATTCATCTAACCGAGAGATCGCCTCTTCCTGGCGAACTTTGATATAAATTTGTTGTGGTGATGGTTCTTCTTCTAGCTGATATGGTTCTAGCTTGTCGATAATAATTTGTTTTTTATCATTTCTTGTTTCCACTCTTCCCTCTATAAAGACAAATTGGTCCTCTTCCAACCAATCATTCACTTGGCGGAAGGTGACAGGAAATAGAACAGCGTCCATTTCAGCTAGTTCATCAGATAAGGTTACAAAAGCCATTGCTTCCCCTTTTTTTGTGCGGATAACCTTTAAATCTTGCACCACGCCAGCTAATTTTATTTTCTTATTTGGAAATTGGAGCACTTGCTGGATACTGAGATAACCACGCCGTCTTAATACTTGACGCTCCTCTGCCAATGGATGCTGTGACACAAAGAAGCCAAGTACTTCCTTTTCTTTCATCAACTTCTCCATGATCGGCATCTCCTGTCTTGCTGTATAGCCAATATCAAGGGAGAGTCCCATATCGAAATCCCCTTGCAAACCAAACTCTTTAAACAGTTCTCCTTGCTCAATGGCCTCCTCTAAGGTCGCGATCAAGGTCGCCCGATTTTGTTGCATAACATCAAAGGCCCCTGCTAGAATCAATGTGGTAATAATAGACCGATTGATCTTTTTTAATGGTACACGCAGACAGAAATCAAACAGGCTAGTAAAGGGCTGGCGGTCCCTTGCTTCTATCATTGTTTGCACAGCTTGATAACCAATGCCTTTAATGGTTGTTAAACCAAGCCTGATGTTTTCCTGCTCTACTTTTGTTCTGGCCAGACTATGGTTAACAGACGGCGGTAGTATCGTTAACCCCTTTTGTCGTGCTTCACGCACATAAATAAATAATTTATCGGTATTCCCTCGATTCATATTTAACATTTCTGTATAAAAAACTAATGAAAAGTTCGCTTTAAAATAAGCCAATTGATACGTGATCATACTATACGCCACGGCGTGACTCCGGTTAAAACCGTAATCCGAGAAACGGACAATCCAGTCAAAAACTTCTTCGGCCACTTCTTTTGTGTATCCTTTACCTAAAGCTCCTTTTATAAACGCCTCTTTATTTCCTAATAATAATGCTTTGTCCTTTTTACTGACGGCCCTCCTTAGTATATCTGCCTGGCCATAGGTGAAGCCTGCCATTTCGTGTACAATTTGCATAATCTGCTCTTGATATACCAATACACCGTATGTTTTTGCCAGAATCGGAGCTAAGTCAGGATGTAGATAGTCTATTTTTTCCTGACGATGTTTACGCGCTACATAGGTAGGAATAAAGTCCATTGGTCCTGGACGGTAAAGTGCATTGACGGCCACTATATCCTCAAACTCGGTAGGGCGTAGTTTTTGCAATGTTTGTTGCATCCCTTGTGATTCTAACTGGAATATCCCATTCGTTTCCCCTTTTTGCAGCAGTTGGAAGGTAGCTTTATCTGAAAACGATAAATCGGCCAAATGGTCGTTTTTGGGGTAATGAAAGGCGATCTGTTTTGTCATTCGCTCAATAATCGTCAGATTGCGTAATCCGAGAAAATCAAATTTCAAGAGACCTACTCGTTCCAATTCATGCATGGCAAACTGTGTAAGAGGAACATCATGTTGTGACGGCATCGTCGCTGTATGCTGCGTCAATGCATCTCGACTAATCACTACACCAGCAGCATGTGTCGATACATGCTTTGGCAATCCTTCCAGACAGTTGCAAACCTTGAATAACTGACGCAGCTTAGCGGATTGCTTTACGTAATTTGTTAATTCAGGAGATTGTTTTAACATGGCAGCAATCGGCAGTGAACTATCCCTTGGCAATAACCGCAAAATATAAGATTGATCATTTTCAGGGATCACCAGTACCTTGAATAATTCTCTTAACAAAGAACGAGCAGCAAACGTGCCAAAGGTGACAATTTGAGCTACATGGTCTGTACCGTATTTATGCGCCACATAATCAATCACTTGATCTCGCTTCTCATCAGAAAAATCAATATCGATATCCGGCATCGTGACTCGTTCCGGATTCAAAAAACGCTCAAATAGCAAATCATAGCGGATCGGATCAACATCGGTAATCCCTAATAAATAAGCAATCAGCGAACCTGCCGCCGATCCACGTCCAGGCCCAACTAAGATGTCGTGCTCTTTCGCATACTTGACAAAGTCCCATACAATCAGAAAATAATCACTGAAACCCATGGATTGAATGACCTCTAACTCATGTGCCAACCTTTGTTTAACTGCATCCGTTACGGGATGATATTTTTCAGGTAATACTGCAACAGCTAACTCTTTAACCATTTCGTTGGCTGTTTTTTGGGGAGAAACAGGGTATTGGGGCAGCTGCTTTTCTTCAAAAGAAAGCTCGACATGACATTGGCTGGCCAATCGATTAGTTGCTGCAATTACCTCTGGCCATTCTTGGAATTGGTCAGTATATACAGATGGATCAGGTAAGAAGGTTCCCTCAACCTCTCTAGTGTTTTCTTCCGTCCATGTTACCCCTTGATCGATCGCTCGCAAGCAACTATAGGCCATTTGATCTTGTTTATGTAAATAACGCACATCCGCTAGAGCCACTTTTTCCATTGGATATGCCGCTAACTTCTCTTTATCAGCTACTAATGCGTTCGAAATACCAATATAAGTATTGGGCAACACTTGAAAGTGTGCGAAGGTATCATTCCATAAGAACGAATCAATGGAATCTGCTAGCAGGATGGTATGAAGATTATTCGCAAAGGGTTGGTAATCATTCATTTCTAAGCCATCTTCATGCTGTATCTTTGTACTCAACTGCAACAATGCTTGATAGCCGTCGTTATTTTTGGCTAGAACCAGGACTGGTACCGATGATCCCTTTATATCGATTGGTATAGTTATTCCCATAATGGGCTGAATATTCTCCCGCTTACACGCCTGATAAAAGGCAATGAGACCATGGACCGTTCGATTATCAGTAATCGCCAAATATCGATATCCCAAGTGTTTAGCCTGCTTGACAAGAGAGTCAATTTGTAATGTGCTTTGCAATAAACTATAGCCAGTTGTCACTTGTAACTGTGCTTCTAATACCATCTCATCACCTCCAAACATACGAGCATAAGTTTCCTTATCCTCTATTATAGCAAAACTTATGCTTCCTGTAAGTCGATAAACATATCTCCAATATTTTCGTCATATATATAATACAGGAAAAGTTCTAAAAGTGCTAAAAATAGGACAACTCCACTGTGTCAGGAGGGGGAGTGCAAATGGAAGAACGATTTATGGCAACGATGATTCAATGTTTCTTTATTGCATTCGGTGTAATGATCGGAGGCTCCTTAATAGGTAGTATTGGGGCATTTGTGACAGGCGATGCCCCTTTTACACATATCAGTAGAATTGCGAAAAGTCTACGAATCTGGGCGATTGTCGCAGCGATTGGCGGTACATTTGATGCGATTTATAACTTTGAAAGAGGTCTATATGAAGGCTCTACCATCGATTTGGTCAAGCAGTTGCTCCTGATCATTATTGCCATGGGCGGTGCACATACAGCCTTGTTAATTATCGAATGGCTGATTCAAGAGGAGTTGGAATAATGCATATTCCTCCTTATTATAAACGACCAGCTTGGCAGCGATTTTTGGCTGGAGTCGCCCTTGGATCCATCATTGGCTATTTTATCTTTTTGTATATGTTTGGTTCCTTGCAACAGCAATGGATTGAAGAAAAGATAGCTTTACGAACAAGATATCAAGACCTTTATCAGAACTATACTACTCTGGTCCAAAATCACCAAAAACTGGACCAACAAACCAAAGAAGGTGTTCAAATTACCGAGATAGAGATAGAATTTTTGAACTTAGAACAATTAGACCTTGCCAATGATCGCTTGATGAGGCATCAATTAGAGGAAGCGATTAGGGAAGAAGCCGGACAAGCCATCGGAAAAAAAGTAGAAGATATGACCGAGTCGATTGATTTCTTGATCGCGACGGTTGAAAACAAGACGATCCGCATTGACGATTTTCGTTTTCAAGCTACTGTCTCTCGCATGGTTGTCAGTGAAACACTTTATCTTTCCATCGAGTTAACAAAGGCAGATTAACGCAGCTCGCTGGCAGAGTTCCGCGCAGCGAGCTGCCCCTTACGAATCAAACTGACAAACTTTTTCCAAATCAGCCAACACGGCTGGAACAGAATCCCAGCTATGAATCTGAGCTCCAGCTGCCAATGGGTGCCCCCCACCTTCATAGATAGCGGCAACCTGATTAATAACTGGCCCTTTGGAACGCAAGCGCACACGGATCACCTCGGTTTCCTCCACAAAAATGGCCCATGCCTTGATTCCCTCCACATCACCTAGGATGCCAACGATTGAGCTCGTTTCTTCAGGTTCCACCTGGAATTTATCGAGTACATCTTTTGGTAACTTAATATAACTGACTCCTGCTTCCGAAATAGAAATATGTTGTAGAACATAACCTTTCAAACGAGCAATGTTCTCCGTTGTTTTGTACATTTGATTATACAGGTAGGAACGATCAAAATCATAAGCTACCAATTCAGAAGCATACTGAAAGGTCCTTTCTGTCGTACTTGGAAAAAGGAATCTCCCTGTATCTCCAACAATACCGCAATAAAGCAGAGAAGCTGCCTTATTGTTTAGATATAAGCCCTGTTCTCTCTCCTCCCGATAAAAATGATAAATCATTTCACTTGTCGAGCTGGCATTCACATCTACCCATTGAATATCGCCATACTCATCCACAATCGGATGGTGATCAATTTTGATTAATTCCTTTGCATGGCTGTATCGTTGATCGGAAATACGTGCTTGGTTCGCCGTATCACAGACAATAACCAAGGCATCCGTATAGGCCTCATCTGCTACTTGGTCCATCCCAGCTAAAAAAGTAAGAGAATCCTCTTCTTCCCCCACTACTAAGACTTCCTTTGTAGGGTAACTTGACTTAATAATCTCCGCTAATCCATTCTGTGAGCCATAAGCATCTGGATCTGGACGCACATGACGGTGAATGATGATACGTGGATATTGTTTCATTTTTTGATGAATAGTAGACATAATGGACATCGTAAAATCTCCTTTTTTTGATAGGTTGTTTATACTGGTAATTTCATAGCTAAAAGGGTAAAATAGTATAGGATTTGCACGATTAACTTGCTGAATTGGAGGCCGTATTGCAATGATTGTTTTCCCAATTGTCATTATCTTATCAATTATCATATACGTTTATTATAAATTTTCTCTGTTAAGAGAGTCGGACCCATTAATACAGGAAATTAAGAATGCCAAAGCACGAATTGTTTTAGGTATCTTTATGAGTATGTTCGGCATTAATCAATATCTATTCTATCAAACACAAATCGCACTATTTATCACCATTATATTTCTCTTTTTTGGTATTGTACAAGGGTATGGTGGTATCAAACGTTACCTTCACTATAAAAAAGAACTGCGGAAAAGAAACGATTCATAACCTCACTTACCTGTTTTTATTCTAATACATATAAGAGAGCAGCTGCTGTTCAGCTCTGCTCTCTGGGCTTTCTCCAAACGTTAGCGATCAATTAATTGCGCCACTAGCATCGCCTTACCAACCACCTTTTTTTCATGTAACACTTCCACATCTACTTTCGCCGACTTTCTACCGATATCAATAATCTGGGGTTGAAATGTGACGGTGGTTTCCAGTTGTACTGGCTTAATAAAATAGACCGTAATATGCTCGACTACTAAGTCACCCTTTTTCATCTGACGCAGCATTCGTCTGGCCGATTCGATCACATAGGAAACGAAGACACCATACGATAAGGTTCCAAGCTGATTAGTCATTTGGGGAGTTATCTCCGCACGGTAGATCATTTGATGAGAATCAGAGGGGACTTGATCAAAGTAACTTGCAACAATGTCATCAATCGTTTCACCAACTTGTGGCTGTTTCTGAATATGCTGTAGCGCCTTCAATACATCTTGACGTGATACTAATCCTTCCAGTTGATGATGTTGATCAATCACAGGCATGATCTCTATTCCTTCCCAGACCATCATATGAGCGGCATAAGCTAGTGATGTTTCTTTCATCACGGTTAGGGGATTTTTCGTCATCACCTTTTCGATCAAGACGTCTCTTTCCTTATCGATCACATCTTTGGATGTCACAATCCCAACTACTTTATTCATATTATCCACTACCGGATAGCGGCTGTGCGTTGTTTCCTCTTCCCATTCATACCACTTATCCACCACATCTTTCGTGTTAAGAAAACAGGTATGCTCGATATCCGTATAGATATCCTCTACTAACACGATTTCTTTCTTGATTAACTGATCATAAATAGCGCGATTAATCATGGCTGCGACAGTAAAGGTATCATAGCTTGTGGAGATAATCGGAAGTTGTTTTTCATCTGCCAGCTGCTTTGCTTCCTCATCTGTGTCAAAGCCTCCCGTAATCAGTACGGCCGCTCCTTCTTTTAATGCTAATTGGTGAGCCTCTGTTCGGTTCCCCACAATGAGCAATGAATCTTTCTCTGTATAACGCATCATGGCATCTAACTTCATCGCACCTATCACAAATTTATTTAATGTCTTGTACAATCCATCTCTGCCCCCGAGTACTTGACCATCTACAATACTAACAATTTCTGCAAAAGTTAAATTTTCAAAGTTTTCCTTTTGTTTTCGTTCAATTCGAATGGTTCCTACTCGTTCAATGGTGCTCACAAGGCCCTGATTTTCTGCTTCTTTGATGGCTCGATAAGCGGTCCCTTCACTGACATGTAGCTCTTTTGCAATTTGTCGCACTGAAATTTTATTACCTACTGCAAGAGACTCAATAAAAGATAGAATTTGTTCATGTTTTGTAGCCAATTGCAACTCACCATTCTTTCATCTGTACTAATATTTTAACACATGTTTTTATTATACAGTTGATTATCCTATTATTCAATTTATTCTTGAACTATTTATTTATTCGGCTTCTTGATCTGAACTGTTTTATGTATCTACATGGAAACTGTATTACTTTTGTATGGCGAAAAAACGGGATCTATTCATATAGCTTTTTATAAGAACAACAGGCCAAATTCCTCCCGATCTTTTACCGACCACTCAAAGAAGTCACTGAACTGCCTATAAGATGGATGGTGTTAAGTAGTCCACTTTCTGGAGTGGTAAGTTTGATTGTTTTATCTGTGCAAAGCAAGCGTTCCGGGAATATGCTGCGCTAGTTTGGAGTACAACAATGGTTGTTACTGCAAGAATGAAGTGTTCTAGGTACCAAGACAGTGTTGTAACAAAAGGATAAAATTGTCAGCTAATTCTTCGACTGTGTAATGGATCACGTTTATGAGAATCACAACGTATGATCGAATCGTTCTCAAAAAAGGTTATGCAGTATGGGCTGAAATATAGTATCATGAACGTTTCATCCTAGCAGTTCATTTGATTGTAGTACTACTACTCAGCGGAGAAAATAGGCGGAGACTCTATAAAGGCCGCTGACTAAGATCGCAACGTCCTGTTGCAACCCTGCACTTGCATGTCCTATGCATCGAAGCAGAACCTATTTTCGGAGCACTGTCTAGCACAGACAAACCATCAACTTTACTACATGGAATAGATGGACTTGTTACTTTACATCATCCATCTTATCGGTACTCTCGTTCATTCAGGGTCAACATCATTCCAAGTCCCATCATACCAAGGATTATATATTTGCTTATAAAAAAATGGGGACATGTTTTCTTTTTCATATCCCCATTTGTTTATTCCGTTATATTGCTTTAGCTAATGTTAAAGTTCAATACTTCCCCCTGGTTCTAGGTGTACCCCTTCGCCTGTTCTTACTTGTTTGCTAAAAGCTGCTCCATCTTGAGCAATTAGCGGAAACGTATTATAATGCATCGGCACCACTTTTTTAGCCTGAATCCAATCGGCCGCTATTAAAGCATCCTCAGGTCCCATCGTGAAATTATCTCCTATCGGTAGAAAGGCTAAGTCAATATCATTCATTTCTCCAATCAGCTTCAAATCAGAGAACAAACCAGTATCTCCAGCATGATAGATCGTTTTGCCCTCAACAAATAAGAGTAACCCTGCTGGCATACCACCATAGATCAAGTTTCCTTCTTCATCTTGAAACATCGATCCATGAAATGCTTGGGTTAATTTCACCCTGCCGAATTCAAAATTATGTGCCCCTCCAATATGCATAGGGTGGGTATCCAGCCCCCTTGAGCCTAAATACTCTGCCAATTCATTTGGTGCTACGATTAAACAACCAGATCGTTTTGCAATATCAATCGTATCTCCTACATGATCATTATGCCCATGGGTTAATAAAATCACATCTGGATTTTGTGTAGCGGGATCTAGATCACTTGTCTCATTCCCTGTAATAAAAGGGTCGATTAAAATCTGGTGGTTTGCTGCCTCCACCTTTACACAAGACTGTCCATGAAACGATACCTTCACTCTCATCACTCCTCTTAAAAAATCCTTATTCATCTCTTTCCCATTTTTAAAGGTTTTAAACGTGAGGTTAATAATACTGCCATTCCCTTTCGTACATCTGAATAAGCACAGGATCAATCAAAGTATTAATCTCTCTGTCTTCTTCTGCCTGCATGGGGTTGTCTTCATCCTTGCCAAACATCGCCAAGCTAGGCAGCAGGTCACTGGTTAAATATTCGGTATCCACATCGATACTAATATTATCCATGGTCATTGGTTCTCTACTTGCTAAGACAAAGCCCCAATTACCAAAGCTGGGAACATCAATATGCAGATTTTCTACATTCATCCCTGTTGCCGCTATCGTATTGGAAATAGTCCAGTACACCTCCCTGGCGAACACGGGGCTCGTTGCTTGAATAGCCGTAACACCGTCTGGTTGCAAATGATTTCGTACTAAGGAATAAAACTCTTTGGTGTAAAGCTTATTCAAACTCTCATTATTCGGATCCGGTAAATCTACGAAGATTACATCGAATAAAGCCGTTTGCCCTTCTAAATATTGAAAGGCATCGGCTTGAATAACTTCTACTCGATCGTTTTGGAGTGAACCCTCGTTTAAGCTCAATAAATAAGGATTTTTATTGGCCAGCTCTACAACCGATCCATCCAAATCAACTAAGGTAATCGATTGTAAACTATCATATTTTAATAGTTCCCGCACAGCCAAACCATCTCCACCTCCCAACACAAGTGCCTTGCGAGGCTGATCTACCATGCTTGCTGCTGGATGAATTAATAATTCATGATACCTATGCTCATCAATAGAACTAAATTGCAGCCCGCCATCTAAGTATAGACGAACATCATCCTGCCGTTTGGTAAGGATGATTTTTTGATAGGGACTTTCCTCTGAATGGATGATGGGATCGGTATATATTTTCTCTTCAAATTGCAAAGCAATCATTTCTCCAAATAATAAACCGATGATTAATATAACACCAATTACTCCCCCAACCACCGTATGTATCCATTTGCGTGCCAATTCTTTGCGAAATAAATATAAGACTACCATCGCCACGGTTAAATTAATTAGACCTACTAAAAAGGCTGTCTTCACCATTCCCAGCTGAGGTCGTAGAAAGAAGGCGAATAACAGTCCGCCAATTAATCCACCTGCATAGTCAGAAAAAAGAACCCTGGCCGTGCTTTTTTGCAGGGTCACACCTATCTCATTGGCTTTACGAATTAATATCGGTAGCTCCACTCCTGTTAAGGCACCTACTATCAACGTAATGGAATATAAGAACAACGCATCTGTTCCGCTTCCAAAAAAGGCCGTTGCCGCAAACATAAGGAAACTGGATAAACCTCCAATTAATGCTACAAAGTATTCAATATAAATAAATGAAAGAATGAGCTCTTTCGTCACTTTCTCACTTAAGCTGGCGCCAATTCCCATTCCAGTAAGAAATAAAGAAATGGTCAATGTATATTGTTTGACACCATCTCCTAAAATATAGGACCCTAGAGCTCCGAAAAGCACTTCAAAGATAATCCCGCAAATGGAGACAATCCCTGATGCCCAGTAAATAAATTGGCTTTGCTTAAACTTGGTTTCCATTGTTCTTCCCTTCTTCCATTTTAAGCCCAAACTTCTTATTATCAACAGAAAAGGAGCTGTCGTCTCAACAGCCCCAAGTCTTTTGAAATGCACGAAATATTACACGCTCTTTCCTGCAAAATGTTATCATACATAAGATCCCCTACTGGATGAAGTACATATTATGTAATAGAAGCCCCAATTACAAAGGCTAAACCTAGGGATACACCGAAGGAAATGATACCTACTGCCAGATTGTTTTCTTTCAGTTGTTCTTCAACAGAAAAACTGCGAGTCAATGCTTCAAAGATGAAATAAGCGACGAGTTGCAATACCATACCATACGCTCCCCAAATCAGTGTTTCAGTAATGGTAATACTATGGTAAATCGCAAACGCCAGCACAATACAAATCCCGACTATCTTCCCTGCCACAGAAAGGGCAATGGCTTGATTGCCTTGTTTAATTTGCTCCCAATCCTTATACTTTGTTGTCAGCCACTCAAATAAAACGAGTCCTATAATAACAATTATGATAGCCGCAATAAAATAAAAAAACGTTAACACAAATGGAGCCATATTTACATTCCCTCCTTTATTATTTTCCTACACCAGGTCCGCCACCCCGATAAGAGCCGGTACCTCGTTTACGGTTGGTGGTTACATTATCATAACTAGCGGTAGAGCTATATCCACCGTAACAGCCGTTGTTTCTGCAATAATTATGCCGATCCGTTACCCAATTGTTGCCGAACAAACCATCTAACATCCTAATCGTGAAATAGGTCGTTAAGAAACTAGGGGCGTAATTATTCCTTACAAATTGCTCACTGGCAACTTCTACGAGTGTTGCATCTTCCACTTCTTCACTTTCTTTCAATGTGACAAACTGGTCCTGATAAATAAGAATTTGCTGACCTTCTTTATAATCACTAACTTCAGTAGCTGGTTGAATGTCATTTAATAAAGTGGCCAGTTCCTCTACACCAAATTGTAATGTACCGTAAACATTGGCAGTAGCCTGTTCACCTGACACAGTATCAACAAAAGGAAAATGATTAGAAATTAATGCTTCGATATCGGCGTTGCTGTCTGTCTCTAATTGATCAATCGTCTCTTGCTTTGATTCGCTCACTTGTAAATCGGATTCTGTGATTGCCCCTGATTCATTAAAGAGCGATCCTCCACCAAAGGCATTTGCTTGGCATCCTGCTAACAATCCTCCCAGCAGAAGGAACATCAATAGGAGCAGTTTTTTATACAAAGAGGTCACCTCCTGACATCTTGGCCAAACAGGTAGAAAGAACCTAATTACATTTAGGTTCTTTCTACTGCAACTAATTACTCTTTACCTAACTTCTTCTTCAACTCTGCCAACTCATCGTCCACACCGTTTTTTTCCAATGCTTCAAACTCATCATCCAGTGTTTTGCTTGCCTGTGATAAATCTTCGCTGGTATCTGCTTCTGCCTCAAATTGTAATACCTTTTCCTCCATACGCTCAAATCCACGTTTGGAGTCATCATTACCAATTGAAGACATGGTGCGATTCATTTTAGTACGTGTTTGAGCAGATTCTGCCCTTGCTTTCAAGGAATCTTTCTTCAATTGCATATCCTGGTATTCTTTTTTCATTTCATCCAGTTTGTCACGAAGTTGATCTGCATCTTGTTTTGCGCGTTCCCATGAGGAACGGAGCGTATTTGCTTGTGATTCTTGTTCGTTTTTATCTTGCAATGCTCTTCTCGCCAGATCGTCATTACCTGCTTCAATGGCTTGTTCCGCTTGAGTTTGACGTTTCTCCACTAATTTTTGAGCATCATCTGATTTACGCTTCAACATCTTTTCATTTGCAATTTGTTTAGCTACTGCCTGCTCTACTTCTCGAATATCAGACTCCATATCTCGCATAAATTGATCCAGCATTTTCACCGGGTCCTCCGCACGGTCAATCATGGAATTCAATTCAGAGCTCACTACCGTTTTGATTCGATTAAAAAATTTAAACATAGAACATTCCTCCTGTTTTTTTATTGGCTAGTACCTGCAATAATCTTAATTTCGTAAGGCTGAATAGGATATCCTATACTCGCTTCTACATCACTGCCCCACTCCTCCACACTAATATATGAGGTTTCCTCCTCATTACAATATTCTGCGTAATGAATGCGCTGACCGGTAAGGGAACTGCTTCTGCCTTCTCCGGTTACTTCCGCATGACCATCCTCATCCAAATGATAAGCAGTTTGTTGAAAACTTAACTTACTAGGAAAATCATTTGCATCTGGCAGCTGTATTTTCTCATAGATACCTAATTCTAACGCATCATCCATCTCAGCACTCAGCCAGATCGTTTTACTCTCTCCCAAAAGCTGATAGCTGTACCAGACGTATTTACCTTCCCTATACGTTATTTTACCAACCACTTCATAATCTGCCAAATCATATTCCAGAATATCCCCTACTTCAATAGAGAGAACATCCCTTTGTTTGACTTTCTTTGGTTGGTCTTTTTTTGAGAATAGTTTTGCAAAAAACCCCAACTGGTGCACCTCATTTCCTTTAATACTATTATTTACGTGTGACTCCCTAGAAGGTTTCAATTTTTTTAAAAAGATTATCTATAATAAGTTGAATAAAATAATTTCTCATGGATCGAATAGGCGCTCTTGATCCATTGACGCAGTATGATCAGAAAATCATGCGAGCAAAGACTTGCTTGTCACACGTTTTTGTTACATTTAGACGTTCAACTTATCTAGTTTGATGAACCACATCTAGTCCTCCTGTTACATCAATTACAGAACCTGTGATCATGTCTGCATCCTTTTCGCACAGGAACATCACTGTGCGTGCAATATCCTCTCCTGTACCAGAACGGCCAATCGGCGTTGCTTGATCAGGAACCATTCGGCTGTAATCAATGGTTGCTTCTTTCATTTCACCAGTGATATCCCCAGGACAAACCATATTTGCGGTGATACCATGCGCCGCTTCTTCATAGGCTATCGATTTAGTTAAGGAAACTAGCCCAACCTTTGCTGCAGCAAAAGCGGCACGATTTTTCCATCCCGCAGCAGTATGTGCAGCTTGAAAACCGTAGTTAACTACACGTCCAAATCTCTGCTCCCTCATGGCTGGGATCGTTCTTTTTAATAAATGAAAAACAGCGTCCAGGTTACCTCGGACGGCGCTATTCCATTCCCCCTCTGTGTAATCCATCAGATTCTTTCTTTCAAAAATGAATGGACCTGCATTATTAATTAAGTAATCAATCGTACCGAATTTTTGCACAGCCTGATGCACGGCAGTTTCTATGGCTTCTTGGCTGCTCACATCTAATGGAATAACTTCCAGTACGGTATTAGGATAGGCAGTCTCAAGTTCCTTTGCCCTTTCCTTATCGGAATAGTATGTAACAGAGACGGTATGACCACTATTAATAAAAGCTTCCGTCACCTTTAAACCCAAGCCTTTTGTTCCTGCTGTTATAAAGGCATGTCCCACAATGTTTCCCCCTCAAGCATTTTTAATGTCCAAAAGCCTAATCTCCTCCCTGTACACAACGTACAAGTGGAAGTTACCATTTTTCACTGGATGACTTTCATCTAAACACTTCTATATTCCTATGGTACACGAATCATGACTATTTTTCTATTATTGTGCTAACAAAATACGCCCTCATCTATCAAAAAATTTTAACAAAAGTGTAAATTTATCTATACACAAAGAAAACGTATACATGTTATAATGAATATATAGTTCAAAGGGGGATTTTATTATGGCATTTGAATATGATCGAATTCTAGTAGCAGTTGATGGATCAGAAGCTTCAGAATTAGCTTTCAAAAAAGCAGTAGATGTTGTCTTACGAAATGATGCCAAACTATTTTTGGTTCATGTCATTGATACAAGAACCATTACCACCATTGCTCCAGAGGTATATGATCAAAGTCTGGCTTCACGCTCCGAAGACTATGCCAAAACGTTACTGGATGAGTACAAGGAGAAAGCAAGCAATCGTGGTGTGAAGGATATTACCACTCATGTTGAAATAGGCTCACCAAAAATCAAAATCCCAAAAGACCTAGCGAGCAAATTTGAAGCAGATTTAATTATATGCGGGGCAACAGGGATGAATGCAGTGGAACGCTTTTTAATTGGAAGTGTATCAGAGAGCATTACAAGATATGCCAAATGTGATGTGCTTGTGATAAGAAGTTAGCGCAAAGAAGTTGTAAGATAGCATAGAGATCAAAAGCATGGAGATCCCCATGTTTTTGATCTCTATTTTAACATATATAGTAAAAATATCCAGGGTGCGATCTTCCTTTTTTCATATAGAAGGCGACGTTATTTCCCACTTCTGCACGCGTGAAATAACACCTTTTTTCATTGGGATTGGAATGGGCTAATTTACCAGAAAAGTAGCTATTCCCTTGTTTTATGACGTCGAGCGTTATTGTATGATAATTTTGAAAATTACGATTTTTTTTAATTTATTAATTTCTCTTTTTAATTGTGCTATAGTTAGTAAGTATGGTTTTCTTCATACACTTGTAACCTTTTCTTAACAGATCAAAATGCATTTTTTTCTGTGCTATTAAAGGCGACATTTTACTTATATTATAAAGCCATCCATTTTAGATACGGAATACATGGTACGCTTTATAGTATAAATAAGGTGAATCCAGAAATAATTTGAAATCTGTAAATAAAAAGTGTTATAAGTAAACATTCGTATCTGTAATCGAAGGGGGTAAACATATTGAAAACGGAACAAGTAGGCTTCTCCGGTCAAAAAATAAAATCAGAAGGACCATGGAGAAGAAGCTTAAAAGAATTCTATAAAAAACTAATTAAAAATAAGAGTGCCTTAGTTGGTGGATATTTCATTATATTTTTAGTACTAGTAGCTCTTATCGGACCATTCTTGACAAGCATGGAGCCGGACACAGTAGATTACGGGGCGAAATTCGTCGGTCCATCCGCTGATCATTGGTTTGGCACTGATCAACACGGTCGGGATATCTTCACTCGTGTCATTCATGGTGTTGGTATTACCATGTTTATCGGTTTTGTTGCGACCGTGTTAGGCGGATTCGTCGGGACGATCATTGGGGTTATATCCGGTTATTACGGTGGAAAAGTGGATGCCGTGATTATGCGGTTAATGGATATCTTGCTGGCGTTTCCTGGTATCTTATTAGCATTAGCGTTGGTTAGTATCTTTGAACCGAGCAGAACCAATGTAATCTATGCCATTGCTATCTTTGCTATTCCAACTTTTTCCCGAATTGTACGTGGTTCCACACTCGCTAATAAGAACCTGGAATATGTGGATGCGATGAAGGCATTAGGCGCCTCGGATTTACGAATTATTGGGAAGCATATTCTGCCAAATATCTTGTCACCAATTATTGTACAGGCCAGTTTATTTATAGCAAGTGCGGTCCTAACCGCTAGTGGTTTATCCTTCTTGGGAATGGGGGAACAACCGCCTTCTCCTGAACTTGGTGCCTTACTTAGTGATGGCCGAGACTATATGTGGGATGCTGGACATATTGCTCTTTTCCCTGGCTTGGTTATTATGTTAATCGTATTGGCATTTAACATCCTAGGTGACGGATTACGAGACGCATTAGATCCTAAATCGAACAAAAATTAAAGGAAGAAGGTGTGACAATTGTTTCAATTTATTGTCAGACGTATTTTACAATTAATACCTGTATTACTAGGTGTTACAATATTAGTGTTTTCACTTATGCACCTGACCCCCGGTAACCCGGCACAAATTATCGCAGGTGAAAACGTGCCTGCCGATACCATTGAACAGATCGAAAATCGACTAGGCTTAAACGACCCAATTGTTGTACAGTATTTTCATTTTCTTAAAGACGCCGCCATGCTGGATTTTGGAACATCTTGGCGAACCAGTCTTCCTGTAGGGCAGGAGCTCTGGCCAAAGTTTTGGGTTACGTTTGAATTAGCAGTTTACAGTACCATATTTAGTGTATTCCTTGGACTAATTGCAGGAGTTATCTCCGCCGTAAGACAGTATTCTTTCTCTGATGTTGGTATTATGTTAGTCGCACTATTTGGACTATCCATGCCTAATTTCTGGTTAGGTTTAATGTTGATGCAATGGTTCTCTCTTAACCTTGGCTTATTACCGCCAACAGGCTGGGGATCGTTCCAACAGGTCATTCTGCCAGTTGTGACTTTAGGAACCATGGGGGCAGCGGTGATTGCCCGTATGACACGATCCAGTATGCTGGAGGTCATATCACAGGATTATATCCGAACCGCTCGTGCAAAAGGATTAAAAGAAAGAACGGTTATCTATCGTCATGCTTTAAAGAATGCCTTAATCCCGGTGGTTACAGTCATCGGTCTACAGTTTGGAAGTCTTTTAGCTGGTGCCGTATTAACCGAATCTGTTTTTGCAATTAATGGAATGGGCAAATTGATTGTTGATCGAATCTTAGCAAGAGACTTCCCTGTCGTTCAAGCGTCAGTCCTTGTTATTTCCGTCGTTTTTGTCATTGTCAATCTTATTGTCGATATTTCCTATAAATTCTTAAACAAACGAATTAACCTAGACTAAACTTTTGAAGTGAGGTGATATTTCATGAATAAAGAAACCATTTTAGATATTAAAGATCTTCAGACCTCTTTTACGGTCGATGGATTTGAAATAAAAGCTGTCGATGGGGTTTCCTTCCAGCTTCCCAAGGGTAAAACGATTGGTATTGTTGGAGAATCTGGTTCAGGGAAAAGTATTACAGCTATGTCGATTCTGCAGCTTCTAGATAAACCAGGTAAGATTAAAGGTGGGGAAATCAACTTCAAAGATCGCGATTTAACGAAATTAAGCGAGAAAGAGATTCGGTCGATTCGTGGTAATGAAATCTCGATGATTTTCCAAGAACCAATGACCTCGCTTAACCCGGTCTATACGATTGGACAACAAATACGCGAGACATTGAATGTACACCAGGACCTTGGTAAAAAAGCAGAAGCAGATAAAGCGATAGAGTTGTTAAAATTAGTAGGTATCCCATCTCCAGAAACACGTATTAAACAATACCCTCATGAACTATCGGGGGGTATGAGACAAAGGATTATGATTGCGATGGCCTTGGCCTGTAATCCAGAATTATTGATTGCAGACGAACCAACAACCGCATTAGACGTTACCATCCAAGCACAGATCTTACAGTTAATTAAACAACTGCAAGAGGAATTAAACATGTCGGTTATTATGATCACTCACGATATGGGTGTAGTGGCAGAAACATGTGACTATGTTGCTGTCATGTATGCAGGTAAAGTCGTGGAGTATCAGCCAGTCAATGACCTGTTTAAGTCACCAAAACATCCGTATACGGTTGGCTTATTAAACTCTATTCCACGTCATGATACCGATGTTGATGAATTAGAACCGATTAAAGGAAATGTACCAAGTCCGAAAAATATGCCAGAGGGGTGCCGTTTTGCACCGAGATGTCCTTTCGCAACAGAATTATGTGTGAAAGAACTACCAGCACTTGAAGAAATCAAAGACGGCGAACAAATCCGCTGTTGGATTTATACGGACCGTTGGGATGGAGATCCGGAGGTGAATGTGAATGAGTCAAAAAGAACTGCTCAAAGTTAATCATTTGAAACAATATTTCCCTATTAAAGGGGGAATCTTTGGCAGAACCATTAACCACGTAAAAGCGGTCGATGATATCTCTTTCACTATAAATGAAGGAGAAACACTAAGTGTAGTAGGTGAATCCGGCTGCGGGAAGTCTACCACTGGCAGAGCTATCTTACGCCTGGATGAACCAACAGATGGTACAATTGACTTTGATGGTATTGATTTACTGTCTTTAAATAAACGTGAGATGAGAAAGAAACGTAAGGACTTACAGGTTATTTTTCAAGATCCGTATGCTTCGCTTAATCCTAGACAAACCGTTAGTCAAATTTTAACAGAAGCAATGGAAATTCAAAATGTGGTTCCAAAAGCAAAAAGACGGGAACGCGCAATGGAGTTGATCGAAACGGTCGGGTTAAACCCAGAACAGATTGATCGTTATCCCCATGAGTTTTCTGGCGGACAACGACAACGTATCGGAATAGCCCGCGCTCTTTCTGTTGAGCCTAAACTGATTATCTGTGATGAAGCAGTCTCAGCACTTGATGTATCCGTACAGGCTCAAGTATTGAATCTATTGAGAAAGTTGCAGCGAGAGTTTAACCTGACATTTCTTTTTATTGCCCATGACTTGGGAGTAGTTCGTCATATTTCGGATAAGATCATTGTGATGTACCTTGGGAAGATTGTAGAAGTAGGTGACAAAAAGTCTATCTTTGACAATCCGAAACACCCTTATACCAAGGCATTACTTTCTTCGATTCCTGTTCCTGATCCAGAAGCGAAGAGAGAACGGATTATATTAAAAGGGGATATCCCTTCTCCGATTGACCCACCAACTGGGTGTCGATTCCATACGAGATGTCCGTTCGCAACCGAAGTGTGTAAAAACAAAGTTCCTGAACTTCGCACGATCGAAGGCATGCAAGAAGGTCACAAAGGAGCTTGTCATCATATGGAAGAGATTATGGCACAAGAAAAAACGGTATAAGAGGATGTTCAAAAAGACCAACAAAAAAAGACGCGGCGAATTTCTGCGTTGGCGATATAGGAACTTCTACTAAGACAGCCCACGCTCTGTAGGCAACGCAGAAGTCAACACATCCTGCGTGAGTCCGTTCCTCACGTATGAAAAGCATACGTTCCGGTACCGGGAGACTGCGCCGCCTTGAACTTTCGACGTACAGGACGTACTAGTGTCGGCGTTGCAACAAATGGGTTCGGTGGGGCGAGTAATCGCAGTCCCAGGACGCCTGAGGTTTTAGCCAACGAGGTCCTATTTAACGGCATTTTTGAACACGCACTATAACGTATATTTTAAAAACAGCCTGCTTACAAAACGAGCAGGCTGTTTTTATGTGGCATGTTTGATATGCTTATCTCTTCTCTAAATAATTACCTCCATATCATTTACATATACAGCATTTCCAGTTATCTTCACATCCAATGTATTTGCGCGTTTTGAAACTTTTACTCCGACCATCCCTTCTTTACTTATTTCATGCCCTTGCTCCACCATCAGGTTTAAAGACTCATCAAAACCCTTATCCATATAAGTAGCAAAATAAGCACCCATTGCCCCAGAAGCCGTGCCAGTTACTGCATCCTCTATCGTCCCTGAATACGGTGAAGAAAAATGACGGGCGTGCATATCTGCCTGAGGATTATACGTTTCTGTACAAAAAGGATGAACAGAGGAAGCTGGGATTTCCTGCAATATGGAAGGGAAATCCTGATTATTCGGTTTCATCTTTTGAAAAACCGCTAATTCTTTGATGGGTACCAATAGTGTCCAGGTACCAGTACTGCCATATACAATCGGTAATTGGTCGTCAAGCTCCGTTTCTTGTAAACCAATGGATTTGGCTAGATCCTGCTGGAACCCCTAAATGCTTGAAAGGTGGGAGATGCTTGATTCATGATGATATCTGTCTCTTTGTCTGACGTAGAATCAATCGTTAGTGGCAAAACACCTGCCTTTGTTTCTATCGTTAATGTTGACTTTTCGACTAATAGCTTTTGTGTTTTTACTGCATAAATGGTTGCGATGGTCGCATGACCACATAAGTTCATTTCATGTCCTGGTGTGAAAAAACGTATTCCACAGTCTGCTATCTCTGACTCCACCAAAAAGGCAGTTTCATTAAAGCCTACTTGATAAGCAATTTCCTGCATCTGTATCTCAGTTAATTCGTCTCCGTTTAAAACGATTCCTGCAGGGTTTCCTTTACCGGGTTTTGTGGTGAAAGCATCATAATGATAGACCTGGATGGATGGCATCCTATCTCTCCTTTTGTTTAATCGAATTTTCTATACATAAAAAGGCTTCTTCACTTTTAGAAGAAGCCTTTTTGTTGATTCATATCTGCATTATGCGAAATAGAACCTATTCCTCAATATAAGCGTCGTTTAATTGATAGATACCTTGAGCATCAATCGTGAAATCTTTCACTGAATCATTTACCCCTAATAGGTACTGCTGATGATGTGTATATAACATCGGAGCAAGATCTACCAGTCTTTCTTGCACTTCCGAATAGATCGCCAAACGCTCATCTGGATCTGTTTCGACACGTCCTTCATCCAATAAGCGATCTACTTCTTCATCCTCAAGGAAGGCACGGTTTCCTGGGTCCCCTAATTGTGAGCTGTGGAATAATGGATATAAACCATAATCAGCATCACCAGTTACAGTAGACCAGCCTAAGATAAACATATCGTGTTCACCATTAGCTGTACGTTCAAGGTATGCGCCCCATTCTAATTCTTCAATTTCCACATCCACACCAATCTCGCTTAGTTGAGATTGCAAGTTGATAGCTGTATCGACACGCTGTTCATTATCATTAGTCCAGATGGTTGTTTGGAAGCCATCTTCATAACCCGCTTCTGCCAACAATTCTTGGGCAGCTTCCGGGTCATATTCAAGACCTTCAATCGAATCATCGTAACCAAATACCGGCGGGGCTAAGGCGCCAATGGCTGGAATCCCCACACCATTCATAACACCATCAATAATTTGTTCTTTATCGATAGCCATGGTTAATGCCTGGCGTACTCTTGGATCATCAAATGGTTCTTTTTGAGTATTAAAACCAATATAAGAAACTGATACACTGTCCTCTTGGATTACACTGGCATCAGAAAGGTTATCTACACGAGAAATATTGTTTGGACCAATTTGATCCGCTACATGCGATACACCTGATTCCAATTCTGCCACACGAGCACTCTGTTCAGAGACAACCTTAAATTGAACACTATCCAATTTGGCTGGCTCTCCCCAGTAATCATCATTTCTAGTTAACGTAACACTTTCACCTGCTGTCCAGTCATCCAATTCGAATGGACCTGTTCCTACAGGATTTTGGGTAATATATTCGTTATAATCTCCACCGTCTTCCACTGTAGCATAGTCTTCATCAACGATTTCAGGACTCATAATACTAGTCCCACTATGAGCTAAGTTTGCCAGCAATGGTGCAAACGGTTCAGTTAGCGTCAATCTAACCGTGTAGTCGTCAACTACCTCTACATTGTCTACTTCCGCTAATAAAAAGGCACGAGGAGAAGCAACATCAGGGTCCTTCAATCTATCAAATGTTTTCTTTACTGCTTCTGCATTAAAATCAGCATCATCATGGAACTTCACGCCTTCTTGAAGTGTGAATTCCCAAGTTAAATCATCCGTTTGTTCCCACTCTGTTGCCAATCCCGGTTCCACTTCCATATCTTCGTTCAATGTGGTAAGTGTTTCAAACATATTCTCACGGACGTTACTAGAAGGCACATCATTATCTCCTTGTGGTGACAATGAAACCACATCGGAAGGTAATGAAATGACTAAATCTCCTCCAGAACCAGAGGCCTCTTCCCCTGATGAGTCTGAAGAGTCATTTTCTGAAGTATCCTCTTCTGGCTCTCCATCTCCAGCACAAGCAACGAGTGCGAGCGACAACATAAAGAGTAAAGACAGTAGTAAGTATCTAGACTTCTTCAATCAAAATTCCCCCTTAATATTTTGTAAAGATCATGTAAAGAAATCATAATCTTTTTCTAATATATAAGAAAATTCGCAAAAATTCAACCGCTTGGAAAGAATTTCAAAAATTCTAATTATTTAAACTATTTCAAATTTTGCAAAGAGAAGCATACCAGAGTGTTATTAGCGTTTTGAGAACAACTATAAAACGACCGCTCTCTTTCTATGCTTGTATAGAAAGAGAACGGCCAACTTCCTCGTTCGTAATATTTTGCTTTTTAAGCTTGTCCCACTGGTGTATTCTGCGTCAAACGCATCACATCTCGGGCGATCATTACTTCCTCGTTCGTCGGGATCACTATTACCTTAACCGGAGAGTGTGGATAATTGACAAAGGCTTCTTTTCCACGAATATGATTGGATGTTTGATCCCAATATACACCCATAAACTCTAAGCCTTTTAGAACACGTTCTCGAATGTCAATACTGTTCTCACCAACACCAGCCGTGAAGATAATTGCGTCTACCCCCTGCATACGGGCTGCATAGGAGCCAATATATTTATGAATTCGTTCTGCGAATACCTCTAGTGCTAATTCAGCCCTGTCTTCACCTTCTGCCGCCTTCTCTTGGATATCTCGAAGATCACTGGAAAAGCCAGATAAAGCCAGCATACCACTTTTCTTGTTTAAAATACTCATGACTTCTTGTGCTGATTGTCCTGTTTTATCCATGATATATGGAATCAACGCCGGATCAATGTTCCCAGACCTTGTTCCCATTGTTACACCGGCAAGCGGGGTAAAGCCCATCGAAGTATCAATCGATTTGCCACCTTCAATAGCTGCAATACTTGCCCCATTACCTAAGTGACAGGATATCAAGCGTAATTGATCCAAGGGAATACCCATTAACTCCGAAGCCCTCTCGGATACATATTTATGTGATGTACCGTGGAAGCCATATTTACGAATGCCATATTTCTTATAATATTCATAAGGTAAACTATACAAGAAAGATTGCTCAGGCATCGTCTGATGGAACGCCGTATCAAATACTGCTACAGCAGGCACATTTGGCAATACCTCACGAAAAGCTTTGATCCCTGTTAAATTAGCAGGGTTGTGCAACGGGGCCAATTCAGAAATTCCCTCAATTTCTTGAATTACTTCCTCTGTAATCACAACCGAGTCATTAAATTTTTCACCACCGTGAACCACACGATGTCCAATTCCGTCAATCTCTTCCAGAGTTTCAATGACCCCAGCTGATGTTAATTTTTCTAATAATAATTTTACTGCAACTGCATGATCTGCAATTTCTGTTACTTCTTTATCTTCTTCATTTCCATACTCTATGGTGAAAGTAGAGTTGTTGATACCGATTCGTTCAATAAGACCTTTAGATACAACTTTTTCCTCAGGCATTTCAAACAATTGGAATTTCAAAGAAGAACTTCCTGCATTCACCGCTAGAATTTTACGCAATATGTTCAGTCCCTTCCAAATTATCCTGCTAATGTAAGATCATTTATCATGTATGTTCAAAACAATTTGAATAATCTCTTATACCCTTATTTAAACACCGTCAGAATAAGTTTGCAACAGGAATGTTTGATGTTAACGTTTGCTTCACAAATTTTTAATTTTCAGTTTATTTCTAGCGTTCACTTTGGAACCATTCATCTATTTTCAATAGAATATTTTGTGTTTTTTGAACCTCTTTGAACGATGGTAATTGGGCCATTAACGTTTGTTTGGGCGGCTGTGTTGTTTTACCTTGTTTTTGTAATACGAGAATACTTTTCGCCTGTTGTTCTGAGGTAAACATAGACATAGGCAATTGTAATATCGCCAGTATATGGGCATGATCCCGTAAGTATTTCTGTAATTTCTCACTTTGATCACTAGTAAATAAGAAATTGGGAATAAGGCATAGGACATAACCAGCTTCTTTCGTATAATTTAAGCTTTGTTCGATAAAAAGATGATGTGCATAGGCGTGCTCATCTTCTGCTTGTAAGATGAAATGACCAGCCTGCTGATCGTCAGGATAGTATCCAACAGGAAGGTCGGCAACCACGGCGTCAACAGGATCCAGTAGCAATGGTGTTAAACTGTCCTGATGAAAGAATTCTACCTCAGTCCTTTGTACATTGGCACTTTCTACCGCAATTTGCAGCAATGTTGGATCGATTTCACTGCCATAAGCCTGAACTTCCGGTTGAATTTGGTTAATGACGGCGGTTAATAAATTCGCTGAACCAACAGCTGGATCCAATAAGCTAATCTGCTTGTGATCACCTACTAGTTTTTCTAAAAAATAACCGATAAACATGGCAACGGAGTCTGGGGTTATCAAATGCTGCTGCTGGACAGATCCTTTCATTCCCTTAATTAATGCGAGCTGGATAACCTTACGACTCGATTCGCTTTCGGGTTTATCGGTGAGAAACACACTTTTTAAGTAGGATAACCGATCTTGGGTTTCTTGATTGGGCAAGTCTAATTCCTCTTCCGTCTGAATCGCTCGTAAGGCATAAGTAATACTATCTAAATAAGTCTCGTTTTCGGTTGTTTCAATCGTGGTCACGAATTGGTCAAATGCTGAAAACACTTTTTCTATATCAAATGACATCCTCTTTCCCCCATCTCTAAACAAATTGAATAACTGCCCATATATTATGAGGGCTTGTCATTCAATTTGTCTACTGAGAAGCCTTATTTACATGCCAACAGGGTCGGATTTTTACTTTTTTTCTTTTCTTTCCTTTAATAACTCTACCACCTGTTGAATCAAATCAGGATTTTTTTCCGTTAGTTTGTGTGGTACTTCTTCATGATTTTGGCCTTGATGTAAGTTTAATACCTCTACATTATCTTTGCTAATTAGTAAAAATGCCGTTGGAGTTACAGAAACACTCCCTCCTCCCCCGCCGCCGAATGGAATGATGGATTCTTGCTGGCTGCTTTTTTGACTTTTAGGGATAAATTCACTTCCCCCTGTAGCAAATCCATATTTTACGTGTGATAACGGAATCATTACCTTTCCATTTGGTAACTCAATCGGTTTACCAATTGCTGTATCTACCTCAATTAATTGTTTTAAATGATCCATGGTTAACGTCATAAACCCTTCCAAGGGATGTTCGTTTTGGCTATTCTCTTCCATGTGAAAACTCCTTTCGCCATTTATTCAATTCTCCAATAGTTTGACTCAATTTCATCGATATCATGCATTCTCCTTCTGTTTGCAATACCTCTTCGTCAAAATCAGCGGATACGGCGATATCTGTATTCTGTATTGATCGAAGCCATTCCGCAATACTTTGCAGAAAAACGTAGAGATAAGCCGTATGACCTGGGTCTGATGTTGCTACAATTGTCTCCGAACGAATCTGCTTCACTTCCGCATGATGAAAAATGTACGTCATCCGTTCACGCCATTGATGATGATCTACGAATAAATCAAGTGATTGATCGGCGGTAATTCTTTTGGTATAGACAGGGATGCGCAAAATGTGACATTTCACTTTCAAATAGCGTTCTTCCTCATTCCATAACCAGTGGACATCAAGGTTTATCGCTAATAAAAAAAATAATAGCAAAAAGACCAATACAATCATACATATAGCGATCAAAGCAATCATCATAAACCTCACCTCTGTCTACTTATTATGAACGTTTTAAGAAACTTCATTCTTGCAAGCGGACGATAAGTAGTTTTCAATAGGAACGTATGTTAAATCATGATAAAATGACTTTAGAAGTATTTTATTTAGGAGGTAAACGTATGGATAGTCGATCAAACATTTTCTTTTTTTACAAAAAAGATCAAGAAACTTTGGATAAACTAACCCCTCTTTTTGATTATGTAACGGAACAGGGGTTTAAAATTGTAGAAAATTCAGATCATGCCAATATTGTGATCAGCTTTGGTGGAGATCGGGAGTTTCTTCAAGCAGTAAGACAGTCCCAATTCCGTGAAAATTGTGTATACCTTGGTATTACCCATGCCGATGAATCCGGGCTGTACTGTGACTTTAATATCGATAATTATGATCGCATGGTGGATTCGATGATGACAGATAACATTGAGGTTCGAGAATTTCCAGTCATCGACGTCATGATAAATGGAAAAACATCTTTTCAATGTTTAAATGAAGTGACCGTCCGTTCAAACATCATCAAAACGATTGTGATTGATGTACTGATTGATGATAATTATTTTGAAAGCTTTCGTGGAGATGGACTGATTGTAGCGACACCAACCGGGAGTACGGGGTATAATAAATCAGCATCTGGCGCTGTGATTGATCCGAAGATTCCGTGTTTTCAAGTCAGTGAGGTCGCTTCGATGAATAATAATCATTATCGTACCCTGGGTTCCTCTTTCGTCTTGAATCAGGATCGCACTCTGCGACTGGAAGTGATCCAGGATGGGAATGACTATCCAATTGTAGGATTGGATAATGAGGCTTACTCGATCCAGAATATCCAATCTCTTACGGTGAAATTAAGTGATAAACGGATTAAAACCGTTAAATTAAAGGACAACTCTTTCTGGGATCGCGTACAGCGCACCTTTTTATCTTAACGATAGTATTAAAGAGCGGAAGCCCCCATGTCAGTCATATCATGGAGGCTTTTTACTAGTAATTAGCTAGTACTCTGCGGTGATTTGTCTAAGTTGTTCCTTGAGCTGTTTATTCGTCTTTTCACTAATATAGCTTTGTCCGTCATTTTCGGGATGACGGACATTTTTTCCGGATTCCCACCTTTTTTGGCCGTCATTTACGGGATGATGACCAGTTTTCCAAAAACATCACTCTTTTTGGGGCAGTCATCGGATTCATTTTTTCACAAACAATACCTGACCAACACCAATTTAATAGAAGTTCTATATATTCCAACATAAAACAAGCTGGAATCATCATCTATTCCTTTGTTTTACAAAATTTTCTTATTTTTTAGCGTTATTTTTGATACATTACCTCACCATTCACAATCGTTGTATTCACTGCTATTTCATGAAAGAATGCAGGGTCATGGTAAAACAGATCCTTTTCTAAAATAGTGAAATCGGCCGTATATCCTGGCTGAATTACACCTCTGTCGTGTTCATGATTAATCACAAATGCACTGCCTTTCGTGTAAAGAGAGATTGCCTCGAAAACAGACAACTCCTCATTTTCCCCATAGATCGCTCCATCCATGCGAGAACGTCGTGTCACGGCTGCCTGGATACCTTTTAATGGATTGACATCCTCAATTGGTGCGTCTGATCCTCCTGCACAAGCAATGCCTTGTCTCAGATAAGTTTTCCAAGGATATGACCGATCGGCTCTCTCCGCCCCCAATCGACTGATCACCCATGGGAAATCAGAGGCCACAAACGATGGCTGAATATCTAACACGACTGGCAGTTCCTTTAATAGCGCCAAGACGTCCTTATCCATGACCTGAGCATGAATAATCCGGTCACGAAGTCCATTCGTTAAAGGGTATTTCTTGATCATTCGCGCTACTTCTTCCACGGCTTGGTCGCCAATGGCATGAACCGCTACAGGGTGCTGCCATTTCCGCACCTTTTGAAAAAGGATATCTAAATCGGCTGTGGTATGTATCGGAATACCACTATTCTTTTCATCATCGGCGTAAGGCTGCTTCAACCAAGCTGTCCTTCCTCCTAATGCCCCATCCGAAAAAATTTTCATCGGACCTAAGCTCGTATATTCCCCTCCATCTCCAAAGCGATACCCTGTCTCCAGCATATCATCGAATACCAAGTGATGAACGAGCAAATGTGCCCGGAACTTATACATGGTCGGTAAAATTGCTTGATAGGCAGCTAATGTTCTTTGGAATCCACCATAATAAAATAAATCCTCACTATGTCCGCCAACTAGACCAAGACGTAATAAATCTTCAACTGCCACTTGCACGGTTTGCTGCAGCTTTTTCTCAGATATCATTGGCACAATTTCTTTTACCAATTCCTGCGCTTGATCTAATAAATAGCCTGTCGGTTCACCTGCTTGATTACGTACGATTTTGCCACCTTGTGGATCGACAGTATCTTTGGTGATATCTGCTAGCTCCAGCACCTTTGAATTTGTGATAATGGCGTGACGACACACACGGGTTAACATCATCGGGTGCTCAGTCGAAATAGCGTCTAGTTCTGATTTATCGATAACCCTGCTATCCTGCCACTGATTTTCATTCCACCCCTCTGCAACCAACCACTCATCAGGTTCTAATTCTTTCGTCTTCCGTTCGACCGCTGCTAATACTTCTTCTGCAGACTGCATTGCCGATAAATCTAAATGAAGTAACTTCTCCCCGTGACCAATAATATGTAAATGGCTGTCGACAAAGCCTGGATACATGACTGCCCCTTGTAAATCATGGTAATGGTCAATGTCTGTTTGATAAGCGGCTTCGATCTCCTTTACGGATCCAATAGCTACAATACTGCCATTCTTCTCTAATACCGCTTCGATTGTTTCATTCTCTTGATTCATCGTATATATGGTACCACCATAATATAATGTCCCCATCTTATCATCCATTCTTTATCTTATATTCTACACTGGCTATGTTAATAAGATAGCAAAAACGAAGACATAAGAAAAGGATAGTGCTATAAAAACACTATCCTGCATGTATTTATTTTGATTGTCCACCCATTTGTTGTTCAGCCATTTGTACTAGACGTTTAGTGATTTCTCCACCTACTGAACCATTTGCACGTGATGTTGTATCAGCACCTAAGCTAACACCAAATTCTTGTGCGATTTCATATTTCATTTGATCAAGAGCTTGACTTACTCCAGGTACTACTAAGTTGTTAGAATTGCTTGTCGCCATTTCCTTTCACCTCCTCCTGACTACACTACTATCATGCGCGGGAGGAGGAGAATTCATACAACTTTTTCGTTGGTAGTTATTGGTTAGTTAACCAGTCATTAAAACAGTTCATCTAAGGCGTTTGTTTCCCCTTCTTTCGCCTTGATAGTAACTGTCTCAACCGCTTCAATGACATCCTGAATATCTTGTTCTACATCGATCAGCGCCTCCATTTGCTCCACTTTCTCAAGCTTCGGTTTTGTCTTAGGCTGTTTCGGAACAAATACTGTACAGCAATCTTCAAAAGGGCGAATCGAGATACCATACATATCGATCGATTCGGAAATAGCGATGATTTCTTTTTTATCCATGGTCACTAATGGACGAATGACCGGATAAGAAGTAACGGCATTAATCGCGTGCATACTCTCCATCGTCTGACTGGCCACCTGTCCCAAGCTCTCTCCCGTGACAAGCGATAAAATCCCTTCCTGTTTAGCCACCGCTTCACTAATACGCATCATCATCCGACGCATGACAGTCATCGAATACCCATGAGGGATTTCGCGATGGATTTTTTGCTGTAAGGCTGTAAACGGTACGAGATGTACACGAACAGAATGACCATAATAGGCTAATTTTTCTGCTAGATCTAATACTTTTTCTTTGGCTCTTTCACTTGTATATGGTGGGGAATGGAAATGAATGGCTTCGATCTCCACCCCTCGTTTCATGGTTAAATAACCAGCAACAGGGCTGTCAATACCACCAGATAATAAAAGTAAGGATTTACCGGAAGAGCCGACTGGTAAACCTGCTGCACCAATAACCTTATCTGATGTAAGAAAAGTCGCTTCTTTTCGGATATCAACCGTAATTTCTAAATCAGGCTCATGCACATCCACTGTTATCCCATCTGTATTGATTAGTAAATGCCCACCCAACACATGATTGAATTGCTGTGAAGTAATCGGAAAATCTTTATTGGAGCGTTTCGTGGTTACTTTAAACGTTCGTACCCCTTCTTTATCTTTCAACAATTGCAAGCCAGCTTCTTTAATCGCTTCCTCATCATTCCTTACCTTCATCGCCAAACTCATATCATGGATACCAAAAATAGTTTGGCACCTTTTCATAATGGCATCGGGATCCTCTCCGTTAAGGACAATATACATCCGATCCCTTGTTTTATTTATTTGTATAGCAGCGAATGAACGTAAGGCTTGCCGCACATTCTTAGCCAGTTGATTGATAAATAATTTTCGATTCTGTCCCTTTAAGGTCAATTCCCCATAACGGACTACGATATGATCATATTGCATCTGTATCTACCTCATTATCTTTGCTAATTTTTTTATAATAACCGCTAGTTTCTCACAAAAATGTTCGATCTCCGCTTCCGTTGTATCATAAGACATACTCACCCGCAAACCAGAGCTGGCGATTGCTTGTTCTTTTCCACAGGCTGCCAAAACCGCACTTTCATCAGCACTCTTGGAGGAACAAGCCGATTTTGTGGAAATATAAATGGCCTCTTCTTCCAAGGCGTGGATGACTACTTCTGGCTTCAAGCCCGGTACGGAAAAATGGACAATATGCGGAGCTTTTAGCTGTTTTGGTGTATTAATGACCACATCATCCATCGTGGACAAGCGTGCCATCAATTGCTGCTGGCGCTCTTTCAATTCTGTTGATTTGTTGGTTTCTTCAGCAGTTATCAACCGCATTGCCTTTACGAGAGAGACATTACCTGCTACATTTTCGGTACCTGATCGCAAGCGATTTTCTTGACCTCCTCCGTGCGCTAACGGGAATAGACGAATACCATTTTTCACATATAATAAACCAGTTCCTTTGAGTCCGTGAATCTTGTGTCCAGAAATCGTACATATATCTACGCCAGCCTTTTTTAAAGAAAGGGTCACTTTACCATAGCCTTGAACATTATCCACATGAAAAAATGCTTTAGGATAACCTTGAAGTATGTCACCTATCTCATCAATCGGCTGGATGCTGCCGATCTCATTATTGACATGCATGATGGACACTAAGATCGTATCTTCTCTCAGGCTTTGTTTCAACTGTTGAATGTCGATGACACCCTGTTGATTTACGTCGAGATAAGTGACTTCAAAGCCCTGTTTTTCTAATCCTTGACAAGCTTCCAGCACGGATGGGTGTTCCACTTTGGAGGTAATAAGATGTTTCCCCCTATTCTGATGTTCCCAGGCAACCCCCTTGATGGCAAGGTTATTCCCTTCCGTGCCACCTGATGTAAAAATAATTTCGTGACTCGCCACGCCCAACAACTGTGCAGCCTGCTCCCGCGCTTTACGCAACAAGCGCTCCGCATCCATTCCAAGCGCATGTAGTGAGGACGGATTGCCAAAATATTGACTAGCAACCGTGGTAAAACTTTCTATAACTTCTGCTTTGGGCTGTGTGGTGGCACTGTTATCTAAATAAATCATGTTATCTCCCTCTTTTTATTTCAAAATCGATTTTTTCAACGCATCAAAGTGTGATACCGTTAATACTTGATCAACTTTCGCATAGTTACCATGACATGTAAAGCCAAGTTTCTTTTTGAGTGTGGTCATATACGTCATTTCATCCTATCCTAAACAAACATAGAAAAGATATCCCTATTTGCACAGGAATATCTTCTTCATATGGATCATTTATTTTACTCTGTGTTAATGTCTAACGCCGATAGAATGTCATCAATCGATACAGTATGATCATCATGGACGGGTAGTTCAACATTTTGCAGTGGAGAATGCCTGTCTGCAAAAGCTCTATTCTCCGTCTCGATGTTGTCTGTACTCGTTTCCCTAACAAATGGTTGCTTTAATACATGACCTTGATTATCATTCAACACATGGTAGGTCGCGTAGTTAACGGTTTGACCATCTATCGCGAAATAAAGTATGATAACCACCGACCAAGTGATGACCATTAATATAGCCAATGCAATGCTTACTACCTTTATACTGAGTTTATTCATCCAATTGGCCCACATGGTTAATTCGCCATATGATGGATGTCTTTATCCAATTCCTCAATCTTCTGCATCACATTAGGGTCAACTTCTTCTAACGCCTTAATCGACATTTCCAAGGCAGCGTCATATTTATATTCACGGAATAACGTCTCGGCTTGGGTTAACGCTTGCGACAATGCCGGATATTGACGACGATATCGATTACCATACTGGATCGTCAATTCTACCAAACGCGCTTGATCCATCAGTAAATTCGTTTGTTCCATAAAGTAATTGACGGAACGCTTGGCTTCTTCAACCAATTGCTGTACTTGGTTCATATCCAATGGATGGTTTTCCAGCTGCTTTAGCACAAGATCCGATTTCTCTGTTGCTTCCTCAGCTGCATTGATAATAAAAGATGGAATTCCTGGTACGTTACTCTTATCCAGTTTTTTACTCGTCTGTACTAGCTGTTGCTTAAGATGATGGATAGCTTCTTTTGCTTCAATTTCATCTTTTCTTAAATCTTTAATTTGCATCTGAAAGTCATCTTGCGCTTGATCTAACTTCTCTAGATCCTCCGCAAACAAGGTTAGTTTCTCTTCTATTTCAATATGGTTAATCTCTTCATTTTCCAGATTCTTTTCCAGTTGCTCGCAAGCTTTTTCTGCTTTAGCAAGCCATTTTTCCAAACTCGACATTAAATTCAAGATGGTCGATTCAATATAATAGCTTTCCTGTAGCTTTTTGATTTGATTTCCAGCCTCTGTAATACGTTCTTTGATTTCGGATAGTCGCTGCTTTTCTTTCGGCAATTGGTTTTCTATACGTGTTTTTGCATTCGCTTCTTGATCCAACAGCTGAGATATTTCCTGAATACGTTCATCCATCTGATCTAATGTGTCTTTAATTCCTTCTGTTTCTCCACTATTTAATTGCTTTACCATCTGGCGTAATTGATCTTCAAAATCACTTAACTCCTCTGTAAAACCAAACGGCTTCACGCGACATCCTTCCTCTTCCATCTCCTCTATTTGACGAGATAAATCCTTGATTTGAGCAGGGAAATCTTTTTTTACTGCTTGGAATAAATCAGGAAAATTATTTATTTTTGTTTTTAACAAATCAAGGTCGGTTTTTAAATGTTCCATTAAGTCCTGAGCCTCAATATAATTTCCTTCGCTAGTTAATTCAGTCGCTCGGGACAATTTATCTGTCATATCGGCAAGCGAATCATTAAATATCGCTTCTGCACGACTGTATTGACTTCGATTATGTAAAAGCTCTCTTTTTAATTCCTTCAGCTCTGGTTCTATTTCTTCCAATTGCTTCCGGACATACTTCTCAGAGTTCAATAAATGGTCTAATTCTTCAAACATTTCCTCAATTTTGGTTTCAATTTCCTGTAGCTGACGTTCTACCTGCCCAAGATTGTCCTGTGCTGACCTAATACGGAATTTATCGGCAGCTTCTTCGGCATCTAATAGATATTCTTCCATATCTGGTAAATCTTTTGTAACAATCGTATCCCATTTATCCTTCCAGCTTTCAAATTTTTCTTGTGTTTCCCCGGAAAGATTTAATTTTTTTACTTTCGCCAATTCCTCGGTAACATTTCGATTCATAATATCTAATTTCCATGCTTCCAACCGATCGACATTGTCATAGACTTTCTTTCGAAAAATCAAGCCTACAATGAGTAACACGATCACAATAAGGATGGCACCGATCACTACTTCTACCATTCAAACTCCTCCTTCAAACCCAACCGAAAAACTAAAAAATATGTATTGATTCAACCGAAATGATTGTTACTAGCTATGATACCATGTTTCTAGCCCTTTTTGCTAAAATATTTACTATTTTTTTGATTATTTTATCGAAATCCGTTATTTTTTGACGTAAACGGAATAGTTGTCATACTATTCATTGTATTGTATGATAAGACAAATTCAAAAGAAAACGAAATAAGGAGTGGGGATTTATGTTTCAAACCGAGAGTTATCAGGGGTCAAAAGAAAAGAATTATCCGATTGTTGTGAAGCAGTTAGAGGCGCTCATTCAAGACGAACCCGATACCATCGCTAATTTGTCCAATGCCTCGGCACTACTTAATCAATTCCTAGATAATGTTAATTGGGTTGGTTTCTATATTTGGAGAGAAGATGAATTAGTATTAGGCCCGTTCCAAGGTCTTCCGGCTTGTGTACGCATTAAGAGCGGGAAAGGCGTTTGCGGCACTGCTGTATCCGAGCAGAAAACACAACTCGTAGCCGATGTTCATCAATTCCCCGGACATATTGCTTGTGATGCGGCTAGTCAATCCGAAATCGTGGTTCCTATTCAACGGAATGGAGAAATTTACGGTGTCTTAGATATAGACAGTCCAAACAAAGATCGTTTCGACGAAATAGATCAAAAATATTTGGAACAATTTGTGGCTGTATTGGAACGTTATTTATAAGCGTCCCTTTTAGATAGTGACACCACACTGATTTTTGAGTTTCTTGTTTTTTGTTTAAAAAAGTATATAACCTGGTGTTAGAATGCTTTAGACCTTTGATTCAAGAATGACGACTATTTTTGATGATCTGTCTTCCTTTTGGTCATCATTTTCGAAATCATCTATTATCTTAGCTTAGCACCAAAGCTCGCCATATACTTCTTGTTTTTCTTGGGTTTGCAGAGAAATCAGCTAAAGTGGTTGACTTTCCTGCGTCTTCATCATATAATGTACTTTGTGTAAAAAAGGTAGCCTATGTGAACCACCAGCTTCCTAGTTTGTTCCTTAACAGATTGATTAAGGTGCATCGTGTAACTCTCTGCTACTAGGGCGAGGATGCATGAAAACAAAATAGGTGCTCGGAAAAGGAACACACTGTCTTATTTTATGCAAATTCATATAATAAAGGAGAAGATGCACAATGGCTCGCTATACAGGTTCTGTATGGAAAAAGTCTCGTCGTCTTGGTATCTCATTAACAGGTACTGGTAAGGAGCTAGACAAGCGTCCTTACGCACCAGGTCAACACGGACCTAATCAACGTCGTAAACTATCGGAATATGGTTTACAATTGCAAGAAAAACAAAAGCTTCGTTTTATGTACGGAATAACGGAACGTCAATTCCGTAACTTATTTGACAAAGCTAGCAGAATCAAAGGTATCCATGGTGAGAACTTCATGATTCTTCTTGAATCACGCCTTGATAACCTTGTTTATCGTTCTGGTCTTGCTAGAACTCGTCGTCAAGCACGTCAATTGGTAAACCATGGCCACATTACAGTAGACGGAGGTCGTGTGAACATTCCTTCTTACCAAGTAAAACCTGGCCAAGTGATCGGTTTGCGTGAAAAATCACAAAAACTTGACATCATTGCAGAAGCAATCGAGGCAAACACCTTCACACCAGAATATATCACTTTTGACGAAGATAAATTAGAAGGTACATTCACTCGCTTACCTGAGCGTTCAGAATTACCAGCTGAGATTAACGAAGCGCTTATTGTAGAGTTCTATTCTCGTTAATCGAGATGAACGGAATAAGAGATATAGAAAAGCCAAAAGCCTTAGAAATGATAAATCATCATTTCAAGGCTTTTTTGCATAGGAGGCAATAAATAAATGAACCACACTTTCCAACAGATTTGTTAATACAACATTTTGCACTTGTGCAGGTACTTCCTCTTCCTTTGTTCAACCATTGCTGTTTCAATAATGGTTAATGACACTTACTTCTAAGTCAGATGATCAGTCTCTTCTCCTTTTGGAATATTCTCTTTTTCAAAATCACCAATATATGCTATGAGATTTTTGAAGAGATATGATAATCTGCTCATCCTATCTTTTACCTTTCTTTAAGATATGCTATGATAAATCCATAACATGGAATTATTTAACACATACGAAAGGGGTCATTCCTTTGTTTGAGACGTTTACTTTTTTGACTGCGGCACTCCCGTTACTAATCATACTTTGTTTCATTGGACTTTTTATTTATTCTCTCATCAGATTAATCCAATTTTTAACAAAAATAAGGCAGTTAGAAGAAGAGAGGAATCAAAAGCTGGATACATTAATACGAGAAATCCGTTCACTCGATGAGAGGAGGAGACCATGACTTTTACATTCTTAGACTTTGATAGGATTTATGGAAAAGAACTAGACTTACACCTGTATAAAACGATACCAGGCAACAGTGAAAAAGATTGGATACCTGCCTATCATTTTGATATCACATTACATGGTGAGAGTTATTCCATTGGAAAAATTGATATCCGTATCGGTCACAATCAACAACTCTATTATGGTGGTCATATTGGCTATGAAATCTATTCGAAATACCGCGGTCACCATTACGAAGGAAAAGCTGTTCAACTTATCGCACAAGTTGCCAGGGCGCACCAAATGGGAGCTGTACTCATCACTTGCAATCCTGATAATATGGCTTCACGGAAAACATGCGAATATATAGGGGCTACTTTGCTTGAAATGGTTGATCTGCCACCAGAAAACGACATGTATCAACGTGGAGAGAAACAAAAATGTATTTATAGCTATTCGCTTGAAGCCACATAAGGATTCGGAAAACTCCGAATCCTATGCTTCCCTATCTATCCTTTTCTTCTGCCCCCCACCAAGAAATATTCTTGAGCTCTTTTATATCGGTGTAATGGAAGCTTGGATCTTCCCCTGCCTTTCTTTTCTTCACATAATCCTGTAATACCGCGAAGGCGATTTTGCCCAGTAACAGAATCGCAATCAAGTTGACGACTGCCATCATCGCCATAAACATATCTGCCATATCCCAAACAACTTGAATCGATGCTAATGAACCAAACATCACCATGCCTAACACCAACACCCGGTATAGATTCAGCCAAAGACCTGGAGGTACAAGAAAACTAACATTGGTTTCTCCGTAATAATAATTGCCAATCACTGAACTAAAGGCAAATAGAAAAATGGTTATCGCAATAAAGATTGACGCCCATTCCCCAACATGTGCGCTAAGCGCAATCTGTGTCAGTTGAATACCGTCTTCAGAGGCGGTAGCAAAATTATCATATAAAATAACAATAAACGCGGTAATACTGCAAATAACCAATGTATCGAAAAACACGGCAAGAGATTGAACTAACCCTTGCTTAGCAGGATGGCTGACACCGGCAGTTGCCGCCGCATTGGGGGCACTACCCATACCTGCCTCATTGGAGAATAGGCCACGGCGTATACCATACATCATCGCAGCACCTGCCCCGCCGCCAAAGAATTCTTCTAAACCAAATGCATTACGGATAATTAGCATAAATACATGTGGCACTTCCGTAATATTGATCACAACCACATACAATCCGACAAGAATGTATACTGCGGCCATAATGGGCACGATGACACCTGCAATAGCAGCAATACGATTAATGCCGCCGAATATAATAATACCGGCTAATACAACCAAAATAATTCCTGTCCAGACACGATCGATATCAAAGGCCTGCTCGACAGCAGCGGTAATCGTGTTAGCCTGTACGGCATTAAAGATAAAACCAAAAGAAATGGTAATTAACACAGAAAACAAAATCGCCATCCATTTTTGACCCAGTGCCTTCTCCATATAATAAGCTGGACCGCCTCGAAAACCGTCTTTGTCAGGTATTTTGTAGAGCTGAGCTAATGTACTCTCAATAAACGCCGATGCCATACCAATAATAGCAATCATCCACATCCAAAATACAGCGCCCGGCCCACCAATTGCCACAGCAAGTGCGATTCCTGCTAAATTACCTGTACCGACTCGTGAGGCTACGGTGATACTGAAGGCTTGGAAGGCATTGGTTCCTCTCTTTCCGCTTTTTTCGACGGCTTCTTCCGTGATAACACGGAACATTTCACCAAACAATCGAAATTGAACAAATCTGGAACGCAAGGTGAAATATAACCCCGCCCCAATTAATAAGTATAAAAGGACATAATCCCAGAGAATCAAATTTCCCCATTCTACGATCCACTCGATTATCTTCTCCACTGACTCCATGTTGTGAAACACTCCTTTCTTATCTGCCTTTGATATACCCTGATTCGGTTGTTTCTATGCCAAGAAAAGTAAGAAAAATCTAAAAGCACACGCAATCTTTAGAGTAGAACTTATCATCAAAAAACAAAAGACCCAGCGATAACTAATCACTAGGTCATATATTTATTCACCATTTTCTAACCAATCTACCTCTTCTTTTGTTAAAGAAATCTCAGAGCCTTCTAAGCAAGACAGCAATTCTTGTTCATTCTGAGCGCCGATCAAGGCACTTGTAGGAAAGGTTTGATTAAGAACATAAGCTAATGCTATTTGGATAGCGGTTACTCCCTTTTCCTTTGCCAAACTCTCCGCACGATGCAGACGCTGCCAGTTTGCCTCACTATAGAATACGCGAACCAAGTCTTCATTACTACGATCCTCTGGTGTGAATCTGCCGGTGAAAAATCCACGCGCTTGTGAAGACCATGATAAGATAGGAAGTTGAGATGCTGCATGCCATTTTATATCCTCCTGGTCAGTGGATACACAGCCAGCCCAAAACGGTTCATTAGCCTTTGCCAAGCTAAGATTAGGACTGCTAAATGAAAAACCGACTAAACCATTGGCCTCGGCATACTCATTCGCTGCTTGCAATCGTTCTGTAGTCCAGTTTGATCCACCTATTGCCTTAATGCGTCCTGCCTTAATATGTTCATTTAATGCATCGATAATGACATGTACAGGTACATTCGGATCGTCCCTGTGTAAGCCATACAAATCAATATAATCGGTACCAAGCCTTTCTAGGCTAGTAAATAAATCTTCCCTGATTGCTTCTGGATTAACGCGAGGACCATGCTGATCATGATGTGCCCCTTTGGTAAAAATAACGATATCTTCCCGATTTTGACGTTCTTTCAACCACATTCCTAAAGCAACTTCACTTTCTCCGCCACAATAAATATTGGCCGTATCAATCGTATTACCACCAATTTCAACATAACGATCCAATACTTGACAAACTTTTTCAAAAATACTTGGTTTAAAATAATCAGAACCTTGTATCAATGTCGTCACTGGTTTATCTAATCCCTTGATAGAAATAGTATTCATTTTGAATCATCCTTCCATAATTTCTATGCGTTGTCTTTTATCGGCTGATTCCAGACAGGCATCGACCACTCGCATATTCAAGATCGCATCATGGATCGGATACGGAAGCGGTGCACCAGTACGGATACTTTCAGCAATCACATCTGCTTGCAATGCATATTGATTCACGTGAGGCACTGTTATTTCCTTCACACCATCTTGACTATGTAGCTGGAAATGGTCCTTCTCATCTTGATGAGCAACGAAGGCAGAAGGAACCTCAATTCTTCCCTTTGTTCCCAGGATTTCTAACTGATTGCGTCCAGCCGCCCACATCCCACAGTCAAAGGTAAGCGCTACCCCATGATTGAACTCTAAAATACCCGAAGCCATCATATCCACATCATCATGTTCTTTAGAAAACAAAGCATGAACGGTTGCTGCCTGTGGTTCCTCATTGAGTAGCATTCGGGCTGCACTGATTGGATAGACACCGATATCATAAATCGATCCACCACCCCATGCTTTTCGAAAACGAACATTTTCTTTGTTCGCAGCACTATTAAATGTAAATGTTCCATGTATGCCACGAATGTCACCAATCTCACCTGATTCGATCACTTTCTGAATCATCTGATAACGCGGATGGTAGCGATACATAAAGGCCTCCACTATTATTTTCCCCGTTTGTTCACTTACGGTCGCCATTTCTTCCGCTTCTTTCGCATCTAATGCAATTGGTTTTTCGCATAATACGTGTTTGCCTGCCTGCATTGCCTTAATCGCCCAGTTCTTATGGAGATGATTAGGCAGTGGCACGTATACGACTTCGATCTCCGGATCAGCCAACAATGCCTCATAACTGCCATATGCGTTAGGAATCACCAATTCTTCCGCTGTTTGTTTTGCATTTTCCAAACTCCTGCTCGCTATGGCATAGACTTCGCCGGCCTCAGATTCTTTGATACCAGGAATCACCGCATTTTTTGCAATAGTGGCTGTACTAAGAATTCCCCATTTGATTGACATCTTTGAAACCCCTTTCTATTACTATATTGTTATTATAATGGATTCCGTATAAAATAAAAATAGAATCTTTTTGCAATGAGATAACACTATATTGTCCTAAGGAGGTGTCGTGTTGTACCGACATATTTTATTAGCAACATTGAAAAATCATGCCTATATGATCCTTCCTGAATCGGTAGGCTGGTATGACAAGGTGTGGGATCATGAAGTATATCGAAAGGCAGGATCTTGGAACAGTTTCAGTATTCATCTCGTTATCTCGGGTACAGGTTTCGTGGAAATTGATCAAAAGACGTACACCTTAACGGCTGGTGATGCCTTTCTTTATTTTCCTTTACAAGAACAAAAGTATTATAGCAGTAAAGACGATCCCTGGAGCTTGCGTTGGGTGCACTTCTATGGCAGTGCCCTACAAATGTTTTTCTCCGAGACAGGGATTGGAAGGTTTATCTTATGGAAAACAACGGCCATGGAACAACTGATAACGATCCATCAGCAATTATTGCGAGAAGCCGAAGAACACAGTATGCTTCAATTAGTTTCTTTGTCTACACTTACTTATTCGCTGGTAACCACCTTTATTAACAATGCTATACCGAGAAATGCACAAAAAAGGGATGATCGAATTCCATCCCTTCTGCCTAAGATGCAGCAAGACGCTGCCTTGCCATTTGATTTGAATTATTGGGCGAGCCAAATCGGAGTAAGTCATCATTATTTTTGTAAGTTATTCAAACAGGCTACACAGTTAACACCTGTTGCCTTTATTACCCTATGCCGCCTGCAACGAAGCAAGCAGCTGCTATTGGAAGATAGACAATTAACCGTGAAGGAAATCGCTCATGATGTCGGATATACCAATATCAGTTATTTCAATAGGGTCTTCCGAGAGAACGAGGGCATGACTCCTACAAGCTATCGAAAAATGTATTATTGAGGATCTCTCAAAAAGTGTAGTTTTTGTGCTTGTTGAGATGACAACCATTTTTCCCAGTTTTTCGCTTTTTTTGGTCGTCATTTTTAAGATGACGACCGTTTTCCCAGATTAAAAGCGAACCAGAAAGTATTTTTTCTTACCTCTTCTGACAATAGTAAAAGCATCTTCAATACGATCTGCTGCTGTCAGCTGATGGGAAGTCACTTGATTGCGCACACCATTAATATAAATGGCACCATTCTGAATATCTTCCCGAGCTTGGCGTTTCGAGGAGGATATTCCTGACTCCACTAGCAAGTCCACTAACCCAATTTCTTTATTATCGATTTGCACAGAAGGCACATCCTTAAATCCTTGTTCGATTTCAACGGCATTTAATGTAGCGAGCTCGCCACTGAATAACGCATCGGTAATCTTCTGTGCTTGCTGCAAGGCTTCTTCACTGTGTACCAGCTTCGTCATCTCCTCTGCCAATCGTTTATGCGGAACACGCTTTTCCGGTGCTTCCGCCAATTCTTTTTCCAACGAGGCTAGTTCGTCAAATTCAATAAAAGTAAAGTATTTAATAAAACGAAGCACATCACGATCATCGGTATTAATCCAGAATTGGTAGAATTCATATGGTGTCGTTTTCTCCGCATCTAACCAAATCGCTCCGCCAGCCGTCTTGCCAAATTTGGTACCATCACTCTTGGTAATAAGCGGCACCGTTAAACCAAATACTTCCGCTTCCTCTGCATCTTCTTCAAAACGTTTCCGGCGGATGAATTCCATCCCTGCAGTGATGTTACCCCATTGGTCACTCCCCCCTATTTGTAGGGAGCAATTTTCTTTTTCATATAATTTCAAAAAGTCAACAGACTGGAGCAGCATATAGCTGAATTCCGTAAAAGAAATACCATTTTCTAGGCGTGACTCCACGGAATCCTTGGCCAACATATAGTTGACACTAAAGTGTTTACCTATGTCACGAAGAAAATCAATAATCGTCATCGTTGAAAGCCATTCCGCATTATTACGAGCAACCGCGCTATTCTCTCCCTGATCAAAGTTTAAAATGCCAGCAAGCTGTTCTTTAATACTCTCACTAAAACCTTGCACTACCTCTGGGGCGTTTAATGATCTTTCCGTAGAGCGACCACTTGGATCACCAATCATCCCTGTGCCTCCACCAATCAAAGCAATCGGTCGATGACCCGCTAATTGGAACCGTTTCAGCATAAGTGCCGGTAATAAATGGCCAATATGCAGGCTGTCTGCGGTCGGGTCAAACCCACAGTATAACGTAACAACTTGGTTATCCAAATGTTTGCGCAAACCTTCGTTATCGGTGGTTTGTTGAATCAAATCTCTTCTTTCTAAATCATCTAAAATATGCATTGCCTAACACACTCCTTTTCTTTTGTAAGCATCAAAAAAACCCGTCTCCTGAAAAAGGGACGAGTTCATCTCGCGGTACCACCCTTGTTGCTATTCCTATCGAATAACCACTTAAGGAAATAACGATGTGACCACACCGTCTTCACTCTCATGAAGAAGCTCTGGCACGTACTTCATCATAGATTGTTTACTGACTCTCACCCACCGTCAGCTCTCTGCAAAAGGGAATCTATCACTACTGCAAGCCATCATTGCCATCAACTATGTTTATTTGTTATATCATTATTAGCATATCTGTAACGAAAATGCAATATTTTTTAAGGTTTTTGGAGTCTAAATTATTTCTTCTCTATGCTATAATATAGAGTGAGACTTTGTTTAGTGGGGCTACTCTTTTGCCCCTAAACAATAGCAAGACCTATCAGGAGGTTTAGAGACTGTTGTTTTCCCTATTCATGTCGGATTGTTACATATACTGCAGGAAAACTTATGGGCTCTTCACACGTTGATAAAGTGGAATATTGGGGAGGTTTGTAGATGGACATCAAAGAATTTATTCATAAATGCTGGACATCCATGAAAAGAATCTGGAGTAAACAAATTATACAGCGGTCATCAAGGATTAGCTATCATATTATTTGGAATATCTTTTTGTTTTTTATCGCTGTAGGGGTGATTGGCGGTTTCCTAGCCACAGGCATAGGTGCGGGATATTTCGCCTCATTGGTTGCTAGTACGGATATCCAAAGCGAGGATGAAATGACCCAGGCGGTCTATAACTATGAAGAAACATCGGAGCTTTATTTTTCAGACGATGTTTTTCTATCAGAAGTCAGTGCGGACATACTTCGTGATGAAGCAGAGTTAGAGAATGTCAGCGAATATGTACAGCAGGCAGTAATTGCTACCGAGGATGAATATTTCGAGAAGCACAACGGCATTGTGCCAAAAGCGATTATGCGTGCTGTATTTCAAGAAGTAACCAATGCCTCCACGAAAACAGGTGGCAGTACCTTAACACAACAAATTATCAAAAATCAATTACTAACGAACGAAGTGTCCTTTGAAAGAAAGGCGAAAGAGATGCTCTTAGCCATGCGCTTGGAACAGTTTTTTGAAAAGGACGAGATTTTGGAGGCCTATCTAAATATTGTTTCCTTTGGACGTAATGCCTCTGGTCAAAATATCGCCGGAATCGAGACGGCTGCTGAAGGTATCTTTGGTGTGAACGCCTCTGAATTGAATCTAGCGCAGTCCGCTTTTATCGCTGGTCTGCCACAAAGTCCGTCTGCCTATACCCCATTTTTAAATGGTGGAGGAGTGAAAGATGAAGAAGCACTCCAACCTGGGTTAGGACGAATGAAGTCTGTCCTAAACAGAATGAAGGAAGAAGGATATATAACAGAGGAAGAACATCAAGAGGCACTTGAATACGATATCGTCTCAGATTTCAAAGAACCAGAAGAATCAGTTATTGAGAACTATCCTTACTTAATGCAAGAACTGCAAGACCGTGCCATTGATATTTTAGTAACTGTCCTAGCTGAAGAAGATGGATATACAGAAGAGGATCTGGAAGGAAGTTCTGTATTACAGGAAGAATATCAAATTAAAGCAAGCCGAGAAATTGGCAGTAATGGATACAAAATTCATTCCACTATTGATAAGGAAATCTATGATGTATTCCAACAAGTAACTAAGGATTATACCAATTATGGCAGAGACAAACTAGCACGAAATGTAAACACCAATCAACCGATCATGGTAGAAGATCCTGATACAGAGGAAGAAGTACAATTAGGACAACAACCTGTTCAAGTCGGCAGTGTCCTAATGGAAAATAATACAGGGAAAATACTTAGCTTTGTGGGCGGGCGTGATTTTGAGATATCACAGCGAAACCATGCTACTAATGTATCTAGACAAAATGGGAGTACCATGAAACCTCTTGCCGCCTATGGACCAGGTATTGAAAAAGGAGCTGTCCAGCCTGGATCAGTTATTGCAGATGTGAAGAAAACCTACGGTAGTGGTTATTCACCAGGTAACTATTCTTCACGTTATTACGGGTTAACACCGGTACGTGAGGCATTGTATCGATCGCATAACGCTACTGCCGTTTCCGTATTTGATCAAATTAAAGGCGCTGATATTACAACAGATTTCTTATGGAAGATGGGACTCACTAACTTCACCGAAGAACAAGGTGGTTATAATTCACTGCCTTTAGGTTCGATTAACGTAACGATTGAACAAAACACGAGTGCCTATAGTACGTTTGGCAACAACGGTAAGCACGTCGAAGGATATATGATTGATAAGATTGAAACCAAAGACGGTGAAGTGGTCTATCAGCATGAAACAGAAGAAACCGAAGTCTTTAATCCAAAAACAACCTATCTCATGCTAGATATGATGCGTGATGTCCTAACACAAGGAACCGGGACAGCGGCAAGGGCGAATTTAGCGAATAAAAGTGTAGACTGGGCCGGAAAAACTGGTACTAGTAACGATTACAGGGATGCATGGTTTGTCGCCTCTAACCCTAATGTGACTTTAAGTAGCTGGATGGGGTATGATTATAATCAACGCTTAGATGATGGCTACAGTAATCGGAATAACACCTTCTGGGCAAGACTAGTCAACGCTGCTACAGAAGTAAAACCCGAAATTATGGCACCTTCTGAGCGCTTCGAACAACCCGAAGGCATTGTCAGCCGATCGTATTGTACTGTCTCTGGTTTATCACCTTCCGATGCATGTAGCAAACTAGGTTTAGTACAGTCAGATATCTATGACGCAGATCATGTACCATCAGAAAAAGATTATAGCTTGGTTAACAGCAGCGTTTCTTCCATTGGCGGAAACTCTGTATTAGCTGGTGACAACACACCAAGTGAATTTACAGACGGTGATGGTGTCAGCTTCAACCCTCAGTGGCTGAAAGATATGGGATACGATAAACTAGAAGATATTAGGCAGCTAACAGCAACCAAAAGTGGTGCCTGGCAAAAAATTCAATACCCTAATATGTCTTCATCGGATATAAGCGATGACGGTGAGGCTCCTAGTGCGCCAAGTGGCTTATCAGAAGAAAACCAGCAGTTAAGTTGGAATAAATCGGGTAGTTCGGATGTAGTTGGTTATCGCATTTATCAAACAAGCAACCCTGATAACGACGATTACAAACAAGTTGGTTCTACTGCCGATACATCCTATAAAGTTCCGGATGATGATGCTGTTTATATTGTGCGTGCCGTCGACTATTTCGGCAAAGAATCAGAACCCAGCAACCGAATAGTAAAAGGTGATTTCTCTTCTGACTCCGAGGAAGAAGAGGAAAAGAAAGAACAAGAGGAGCAGAAAAAGAAAGAAGAAGAAAAGAAAAAGCAAGAAGCTGAGAAAAAGAAACAAGAAGAACAGAAGAAGCAGGAAGAACAGAAGAAACAAGAAGAGGAAAAGAAGAAGCAAGCAGCGGAGAAAAAGAAACAGGAAGAAGAACAGAAGAAGCAAGAGCAGGAGCAGCAGGAACAGGAGCAACAAGAAGAAGCTGAGGATTCGGGAGAAGATTCCGAGGAATAACAATCATCCAACAGTACATGTAACAGGGCCTTCTTCGATGAGGAGGTCCTGTTACTTTTTTACTCTCTATATTCCCCGAGAATCACGGATAAGGGAGATGTATCGTTCTTCGTTCAGCTACTCTACTTTCTCGCTGACAGTGTGCCTATTATCATGTAGATTTAATGATTACTCACCTTATAAAAAAAGCGCTTTCTTCTCGCTATGGTTATAGCTGTCATTCATGTATAATAAAAATAGCAGTGATTATAACAGATGGTGGTGATAGAAGCTGTGCGACATGAAAAAGTATATCAATCTTTGAATTTGGATACGAGCAACGGGAATTTATTAGTAGAAGGCCCCGTAACTTCGGAGAAACTTGCCAAACTGACGATGAATGACCAACTGACCGCCTTTCGTAAACCAGGGGAACAATTACAAGCCTTGCAGGAAATTGCTGACTTAGAGGAAGGTCGTATTATTATTGCAACTAACCAAGATGAAGTCATCGGTTATGTCACCTTCCTGCATCCTGATCCAATCGAACGCTGGTCGAAGTACCCGAAAGATAACTTGCTCGAGTTAGGTGCCATAGAGGTTGCCCCCGCCTATCGCGGAAATAAACTAGGCTCCCGCCTTATCGCAACCTCGATGAAAGATGAGAATATGGAAAACTATATCATTATCTCCACCGAATATTATTGGCACTGGGATCTTAACTATTCCAAACTAAGCGTGTGGGATTATCGAAAAATCATGGAAAAGATGATGCGAGCAGGTTCCTTATATCCTGCGGCAACCAATGAACCAGAAATCATGGCTCATCCTGCCAACTGCTTAATGGTACGCATTGGTAAAAATGTACCAAAAAAGGATGAGGAACTATTTGAGAAATTGCGTTTTATCAACGCGTAGCAGTTTGTAAAGACTCAATTGGTGCTACTAACAATCCGCGGAATGAAGTTTCACCTGAATCCCTGAAGACTTCCGCTATTTGCAGAAAGGAGTTTTGACATGCTTGTTAAAGATATTATGAATCGCGAGGTGGTTACCTTAACAGAAGAATCAACGATATTGGATGCCTTGCATTTATTACAGCAGCACCACATCCGACATCTCCCTATTATTGATGAAAATCATCAAGTTATTGGCATTGTTTCCGATCGCGATGTGCGAGATGCCAGTCCATCCATCTTAGATGGGACAGTTGATCACGAGGTATTAACCCGACCAATTACAGAAATTATGACTACTCCTGTTGTTACAACGCATCCTTTTGAATTCTTTGAAGAGGTCGCAATGATCTTTTATCAAAAAGAATTTGCCTGTTTACCAGTTGTACGCAATAAACAACTCGTTGGAATGGTCACTGAAAAAGATATGCTTCAAACATTTATCCAATTGACTGGTACACATACACCAAGCACCCAGATGGAAATTAAGGTACCGGATCGGATTGGTGTCTTGGCAGACGTCTGTCAGTACTTCAAACAGCGACAGATCAAAATTGTATCCGTTTACGATTATCCTGATCAAAAAGAGGAAGGTTATAAGATATTAGTGTTCCGTATTCAAACGATGAATCCAAGGCCGATTATTCAGGACTTGGAAACAACGGAGTTTGAGATACTTTTTCCTGCTTGGGAGGAAGAAGATGAATTCTAAAGAGACGGCCTACTTATACACGGAAGACTTTTTACAATACTCCTTTCATGAACAGCATCCCTTTAATCAATTAAGGCTTCAATTGACTAAGGAACTGCTCGAAAGTGAACAGGCATTGGATTCTGAACATGTTATCCTTCCTCGTGATTATGAAGAGGAAACGATTTTAAGGGTTCATTCCAAGGAATATGTGGACATCGTTAAGCGGGCTGGTGAAGAGCACCCCGTTTCCTTTGCCTCCTATGGGATAGGAACGACCGATACACCTAGCTTTCCTGGTATGTATGAAGCGGCACGTCATATTGTTAATGGCTCACTCACTGCCGCGGAATTCGTCATGTCTAATCAAGTAAAACATTCCCTTAATTTAGCTGGGGGATTACATCATGGTTTTCCTAATCATGCGTCAGGATTCTGTATTTTTAATGATATTGCCATTGCTATTCGTTTTATTAGAGACCATTACGATGCTAAAGTGTTATACATTGATACCGATGCCCATCATGGGGACGGTGTCCAACATTGTTTCTATGATGATCCAAATGTCTGTACCGTTTCGATACATGAAACAGGTCGGTACCTCTATCCTGGTACTGGAAAAACAGGTGAACGCGGTGTAAAAGAAGGGTTTGGTTACGCCTTCAATTTTCCGATTGATGCCTTTACTGAAGATGACTCCTTTTTAGACACTTTTGCTGCTATTCGAGAAATCACTGATTATTTTCAACCGGATATCATCGTAAGCCAGCACGGTACGGATGCCCATTATCTTGACCCACTAACCCACTTACATTGTAGCTTAAGCATTTTTGAACAAATCCCTATTCTGGTTCGTGAGCTTGCCCAACAATATTGTGATGGTAAATGGGTTGCCTTAGGTGGTGGCGGATATGATATTTGGCAGGTCGTTCCACGAGCTTGGGCACAGCTATGGCATATCATGAATGGTCACCCTGCCTTTCAAGGACCGATCGATCCAGTATGGTTAGCCAAATGGCAGCCTCAAGCACCTAGCACCCTGCCAAATACCTGGCAGGATCAATGGACATCCTATAAATCCATCCCACGACGTCAAGAAATCATGGAGACGAATCAGCGAATGAAAGAACAAGTATTAAAATTTATTACCAATAACAAAAAGAAAGGATGAGACCCCTTCATCCTTTCTTTTTATCCTTCCAACGTATCCAAAATAACAATTTCTACACGTCGATTTGCCGACCAGCCACTTGTTCCATCATTAGATACTGCTGGCTTCGTATCTCCATAACCAACCGCCATAAATCTGGATGGGTCAAAGTCACCGGAGCCCAATAAGTAGCGTATTACACTGCTTGCCCTAGCACCAGACAGCTCCCAATTAGAAGGATAACGATAACTGGCAATTGGACGATTATCGGTATGTCCTTCTACCCTGATTTCATTAGGTATATTGACTAACAAGGTACTTATTTTTTGCAGAAATGGTTCGGCTGGATCAAGAATATCCGCTTCACCCGTTTCAAACAATATCCGTTCCTGCAAGACCAATACAACCCCTTGCTCCGTCCTGGTTGCTGAGATCACATCATTTAAATTCTCTTCATCCAAATAATTATTGACTTCTACCAATAGTTCATCCAGCTGGTCTGCATTTGATTCTGTCTGCACGTCCACATTTGCAGCTGCCTCTTGAACATCGACCGGTTCCTCTGCCGTTGCACTATCTTCTGTGTCATCACTATCATCACTGCCGCTTTTCGAGACGTCCATCTCCTCAGCTGGTGATTCCGCTTCAATAATGGATGGCATGTTCTCAAAGATTGTCTCACTGCGAAATGCTTCTGCTATCGCTTTGAACTTAATAATATCAATTTGTGACATTGAGAATAATAAGATAAAGAAAACAAGGATTAAGGTTACCATATCAGAGTAGGTAACCATCCACTTTGGTGCACCTTTGTTCCCTGAACGTTTCGCTTTATTACGCCTCATTGAATGATTCCTCCGCATACTCCTCTTCTGTCTTCACCTTTTCATCCGCCTTTTGCTTATCTTCTTCAGATAAAAAGGCACTCAGTTTTTCTTTTAAAATGCGTGGATTCTGTCCTGATTGTACACCGATGACCCCTTCAATGATGACTTGTTTCGTAAATACCTCTTCATTGGTTCTTGTTTCTAATTTCCCTGCCATTGGAGTAAAAACCAAGTTCGCTAATATTGTACCATATAAAGTAGTAACTAACGCTACCGCCATACTTGGTCCTAGGGTAGCTGGATCTTCTAAGTTCTGTAGCATCAGTACCAGACCGATCAATGTCCCGATCATGCCCCAAGCCGGAGCATACTCAGCTGCCTTCTCAATAATCGTTCTTCCTCGAGAATGACGTTCTTCCATCGCCTCAATTTCGGCATCCATAATATCATGGATAACTTCCGGCTCGATCCCATCAATAGCCAGTAATATTCCTTTTCTTATATAAGGATCGTCTACATCTTCTAATTCATTCTCTAATGCTAGTAACCCTTCTCTTCTGGCTCGTTCTGACAATCTTTCAAATAAGCCAATTAATGCGTTAAGATCTTGATCATTTCGTTTGAAAGCAGCTTGGATCACATTCTTGGTTTGTTTAATCTGTGATATATTAAAATTCACCAATAATGCAGCGGTAAGCCCCCCTAATACAATCAATGCAGCAGTAATATCAGCAAATCCGATAAAACCACGAATGCCACCATTAACAAGAATACCAAATATCAGCATCATGATACCGATTGCTATACCTATTGGTGTCAATAAATCTCGTCTATTCATCCATCTTCGCCCCTTAAGAAAATCTATACAAAGTAAGCTTTTTCCTGAAATGACTTTTAACCAGCCGTCTCTCGTCTATTTCATTTTGAACCATAAAAAATAGAACTAGATTGGCTAAAAAGCCGTACTAGTTCTATTATCGACACAATCGTTATTTTGTTGAGTTTCTTTTTAAAATTTGGTGTGGTAATATGACCGTTTGCTCATCAATTTTTTCGTTATTCATAAATTTCGTCAATAAACGCATAGCTACGGCACCAATATCATACATTGGCTGAACAACCGTTGATAAGGTTGGACGCACCATTGTAGATAATCTTGTATTATCAAAACCGAGAACTTCCACATCTTCCGGTACATTCACGCCATTATCCTGTAAACCATGGATGACACCTAAGGCCATTTCATCCGTAGCTGCAAAAATTGCCTTTGGATAATCTTTTATGTCGATAATGGAATTTGCCGCTTCCAGGCCAGCTTCATAACTAAATTCAGCCGTCACAACATAATCAGGATTTACTTCACCATTTTCTTCTTTAATAGCTCTTGCGTATCCTTGATATTTTCTTTCGTTAACGATAGACTCTTCTTCCCCTGTTACATAGATAGGGTGTTTCGTACCATTATTAATAAGTAATGAAGTTGCTTCATAAGCCGCTTGTTCATAGTCAATATTAACGGAAGGAATAGCACCACTTGAATCGATAGTTGCTGCTAAGGCAACAGGTACCGGCGATGTTTTTAATTGCTGTATATGCTCCTCACTGATGGAAGCACCCATGTAGACGAGGCCGTCCACCTGCTTTTCGAACATATTGTTGATCAATCGCAACTCTTTATCCTTATTCTGGTCGGAGTTACTTAAGATAATATTGTATTTATACATTGTGGCAATATCATCAATCCCCCGTGCAAGTTCAGAAAAGAAGATACTGGATATATCCGGGATGATAACCCCTACTGTCGTTGTTTTTTTACTGGCCAACCCACGTGCTACTGCATTAGGACGATATCCTAAGCGCTCTACCGTATTTAATACTTTCTTTCTTGTTGCTGGTTTTACATTAGGGTTTCCATTGACTACACGTGAAACGGTAGCCATTGAAACGTTTGCCTCTCTTGCTACATCATAAATAGTTACATTCATTGTTCTACCTCCTATGTTGATTTATGCTATGATACGATTTCATACATTTCTGTACTAAGATCCATCGATAGTTACATTATTAATGTTTATCAATCATATTATAACAAAAGATTCGATGAATTTAATCTAATAAGGGGCGATTTATGAAAATTTTTTCATTATGACGACTATTTTTGCTGTTTTTTTGATTTTACCAACAAAAACAGATGAGATTCATCGTCATTGGTCAATGATCAATGGGCATTTAGAAAATACAAGCAACTCCTCCCGTTCCTTTATTACGATATAAGTGGAACGTATCAATCTAACAAAAATGCGTGACATGCAAGTCTTTGCTCCTATTATTTCCTGCTAATACCTCGTTTGATCCATTCGTGTGAATGATCATTCACACGAATGGATCAAGAGCACCTATCCGATCGATAAAAAATGATTTCATGGCACTTATATCAGCAAAAGAACATACTGACTACCGATAAGGCGGTATCGTGATTCGTTCCAGGTCAACGTCATTTCAAATCCTATTATGCCAAAGATTGTATGCTTTCTTTGTTTATTAGAAAAACTCGTCTTACTCCCGTTCGAACCTTTATCGCAAAACCAAACTAGCTACGGAACTGCCGTTTAAGAAGGGTTACGATCGATCATTTTTGAGTTGACCTTTCACCTTAAAAATGAATGTGTTTCTTCTTCTTACTATACAAAACCAATCGATAGTGTGGATTATATAGTATCTTTCCCCATAATAAATACCTTTACACTTCTAATTCGACCGTAATTGGAAAGTGATCACTGGGGAAATGGCCAGCTATCTGATCCACAACTAATTTCGTTGTAAGCACTTGAAAATTTGCTTCTTTCAACAGAATCCAGTCGATTCGTGTCTTTCCGCCAGTGGCATCGTGAAAATCGTTAAAGCTGCCATATTGTTTGTTTTCATGATGATCACTGGTCTCCCAAGTGTCGACAAAACCAGCTTCTATCAAATGCTGATGCGTCTCTGATTGATCACTTGCATTAAAGTCACCCGTTAATATGAGTGGGATGCTGGCTTGCAGACCAATCTCATCAGGCTTACCAATTAACTGTGCACTATTTATTCTTGCTAATTCTGTTTCGTGGTCAAAATGAGTGTTAAGATGGTAAAAATCTTTATTTGTTTGTTTATCTCTAAACAACACCCATGTCGCTATTCTGGTAATTTGATTGCCCCACGTTTTCGAGCCGATTTGATCAGGGAAATCTGATAACCAAAAATGTTGATAGGCACGAACTTCCAGCCTGTCTTTCTTATAAAAGATAGGTGTATATTCCCCTTTGCTCCCGCCTTCTCGCCCAAAACCAATCCATTGATAACCGGGAAGCAATGATTCAAGATCCGTTATTTGATGAAATAAACACTCTTGCAAACCTAATAAATCTGGGCTCTCTCTTATAATAAGCTGACCTACGTGCTCTTTTCGTTCCGACCAACTTGGATGATCCACCGGTGAATCATTGCGAATATTATAACTCATCACCACTAAACGATTCCTCATACTTCATCCTCCTGTTCCTTCGATATGATATATGTCTGAAATGCGTGATTCCCTTGCAACTCCACTATTCTACTACCTCTATCAAGCTGACCATAGGTATTAAATCCAGTTACTCTTCCATACCCTAAAGTAATCCCGTGAAACTCGGCAGTAAAATCATTATCATGGTCATGGCCGCAAAACACTCCTTTTACTTGCTGATCTAGTAACAAGGAGGTAAACAAACCCGTATTTAAAGCAGGAGCACACACTTCCTCCCCTTTTTCCCCTGACGTTTCTCCACTCTCCCATGCCTCCTGATATTCTGGCAAAGGAATATGTAAAAACAGAAGGTCTGTGGTTGTTTGTTTTTTTTCTTGTTTGTAATAATGTGATACGCGACGAAACCATTCCACTTGTGCGGGGTGAACATATGCATATTTCCCAACCTCTAAGAAATCATATGCCCCACTATCGATCACGTAAAGCACATTTTCCAGCTGACCCTGGACATTGGTTAATTCTATGCAGTAACATTCCCGATCCTCCACGATAAAATGGTGTTTTTTGGTTGCAGGATGGGTTAATTGTTTTTCCATCGCACGCAACTCTGTTCTGGTCACACCTTCCTCTGAATCATGATTGCCATATGTGATCGCTATCGGGGTGTGTAAGGTATTAAAAAATTGGATAAGTTGCTCCATCGTCTGGGCAGGATCTGTTTTGTTTTTGGACCAGATAAGATCACCCGTTATGATTAATAAGTCTGGTCGAACAAACGCTACTTGTTCTTTGATTAGATTCAAGGTTTGTTGATCTTTATCATTGAATGGTAAATCACCAACATGGAGGTCGGTTAACTGCATTATTTTAAAGTTAGCAGATGACTTGGTCCATTTCATAAGATACACTCCTCACATAGACGTAATCGCTTACTTATATTTGGTAAGTGTACGCTACTACTACCCTTTTGTCTAGTGAAAATACATGAAAAACCCTTTACAATGATGTGACAAATGTAAAGGGTTCTCTTGATCTTTAAAATGTTTTATCTTTTTCTAATCTTGTTGATCTCGTCGGCTACAAATTGTACTTGAGTTCCTACAATGACTTGGATACCATTTTGACCAACTACTTTCACACCTGGTACCCCCGTTCTTTTAATCCGTTCCTGATCTACTGCGTCCATATCATCTACTTCCAAACGTAAACGTGTCACACAGTTATCGACGGATGCCACATTGTCATCCCCGCCAAGCGCTGCATAAATTTCAGTAGCCATGGCAGTAATATCATCATCTCCTGAGGCAGACGGTTCTTCTACTTCCTCTTGAATGTCATCTTCTCGACCTGGTGTTTTTAGATTAAACTTCACAATCAAGAAACGGAATAACGTATAATAGATGACCGCTACAACCAAACCTTGTACTAATAGCATATAAGGCTGATTAGCAAGCGGTAAATTAAAGCTTAAGATAAAGTCAACTAAACCGGCACTGAAACCAAAACCAGCCGTCCAATCAAAGGCTGCGGCAACAGCTAATGATAAACCAGTGAGCAAAGCATGAACCACATATAAAGCTGGTGCCAAGAACATAAAGGAGAATTCTAACGGTTCAGTGACTCCAGTGAAGAAAGCGGCAAATGCAGTTGCCATTAATAAAGAGGCCGCAGTTTTCTTTCGTTTCGTCTTTGCAGTATGATACATGGCCAAGGCAGCTGCTGGCAGACCAAACATCATGATTGGGAAGAAACCGGCTTGGTACATTCCTGTTACCCCTTTTTCCCCTGTGCTGTTCCAGAAGTTCGCAATATCGTTAATACCAGCCACATCAAACCAGAATACGGAGTTTAAGGCATGGTGCAGACCTGTTGGAATCAATAAACGGTTAAAGAAGCCATATAATCCTGCCCCTACCGCGTCCAAATCAACGATAAACTTACCAAAGTTAACTAATCCAGTATAAATAAATGGCCAAATAAAGAATAAGACAACGGCAATCGCCAAGCTGATAGCTGCAGTTAATATCGGCACCAGACGCTTCCCACTAAAGAAGGCGAGGGCATCCGGCAATTTAACATGACTAAATCGATTATATAAGATGGAAGCCGTAATCCCTGAAATGATACCGACAAACTGATTTTGAATATTTTCAAAGGCGGGATTCACACTTCCTTCTTCCACGCCACTTAATAAAGCGACCGATTCCACAGACAATATATGTGTGATAACCAAGTAAGAGACGAGACCACTTAACGCAGCGGAACCATCCTTATCCTTGGAAAGCCCAAATGCTACACCCACGGCAAAAAGAATTGACATTGCCGGACCATCGACAATCGCTTCCCCAGCTTTAATTAAAAAGGCAGCAACAATATTATTAGCACCCCAGCCATCTGCATCAATGGCATAACCGATCCCCATTAAAATCGCTGCAGCTGGTAATACAGCAACGGGTAGCATCAAGGATCTTCCGAGATTTTGAAAGTATTTCATCATGTTTTTTTCCTCCTCTTTTTGAATTAGAGTTTGTAATAATTAAAAAAATATAAATGCTTGCTTACATCTTGTTCAATCTTTCCATATGAATCGTGATATAGCCTAGTTCTGATGGTGGAAACTCAATTCCATATTTTTGTGTGATAGCATCCGTGACTTCGAGCGTAACTTGATACGAATTCGAGAATTTCGTCTTGATCATCGATAACATATCTGCATCCATTTCGTGCACCTCATATTGGCCTACCCTGGATAAGGTAAAGTGCAAATGAGTAATCAACCGTTGATAGGAAATATCATCCTCCTTGATCTCCAGATTCATTTTCTTTAAAAAGGATTGCATCATTTCCCGGACAATCGCTGTATGCTTAATCGTCTGGCTGTAATCACCTCCTTGCAGCTTCATCGTATGGATATGCAAAGCAATATGAGCCGCCTCATCAACGGGGATATCTAATTGACAATTAGCTCGCATATGTTCGACGGCCCATGTACCAATCTCAAACTCATCACGATATAATATTTTGATTTCATTTAGCAGCTTATTGGGTAAATGAATCCCCTCTTCTATTCTTTCAATTGCAAACGAAATGTGATCTGTCAAGGCAATATGAATATGTTCACTCAGCTTTGAACCAAGATAGTTCTCTGCATAGGAGATGATCTCTTCTGAAATAAGAAAATGCTCTTCTGGAATTCGGCCTAAAAGTTGCTGTAACTTCTCATTTTCTTTCATCACAAATAATTGCTCCACTCTATTCTTATTAATTAGATCATTTTTTCGTTTTCCAAAAGCAATACCATTTCCGATAGCGACCTTTTCTTCCTCATTATCTACAACAAGAATGGCATTATTATTGAATATTTTCTTTAATTTCATTATTATCATCTCCTTTCGTCTTATTCTACACCAGTTCATGATCATCGTGTAAGTACTTGTGAATTCCCATAAAGGAACGATAACTCTAACTAATCGACAAAATAACCGTTTCTCCGGCAGTAACGTTTGTCTCCGTTGTTGTCTTATAGGTTTTGTCTTTGGTATTGCTATTCGTGATCACGATGGGTGTTATAGTGTTTGCTGCATATTCTGAAATATAGGATAAATCAACCTCAAGTAGTGGAGTTCCAATTGTCACTCGGTCACCTGGTTTCACCTTGGGAGAAAAGCCTTGCCCTTTTAGCCCAACTGTTTCTAACCCAACATGAATAAGCACCTCGGTTCCATCTTCTGCCTCCAATCCGATGGCATGTTTACTATCTGGCACTTGTATCACTTTGCCATTTATAGGTGCTACCACGTTTCCTTCTGACGGAATAATGGCCACACCTTCTCCCATCATCTTCTCTGCAAAAACGGGGTCTGGTACCTTTTCTAATGAGACAATTTCTCCTGACATGGGAGCAATAATTTCGATTTCATCTGACTTTTGAAACAGCTTTTTAAACATTACGTATTCTCCTTTCTGTTACATTAAAACGAGGAACAAAACCTGTCTTGATATTCACTCTATAAAGGTGCTAATATCTTTCCTTTTTATTAGATCAAATATGTTTGATACGCTTATTACTTACACAAAAAAAGACATAGAGAATATGCAAAGGTTATTCACTATTCTTTACCTCTGCAGCTTCTCTATGCCTAATCATGTTAGTAACATAAGAGTCGATATTCTATTCGCTTCGTTTAACTAAAGTCATCATACCATATACCTTTTAAGTTGTCTAGACCTTTTTTATTTTTATCAATCTCTAGTTGAAATCTTCTTGTTATTTCCGGAAAATAACAGGGTTAGCAGTATAGACAACTACACAATTTTCTGATTATTCTTAAAATAATTGATACACTAGCGAACTTTACAAGGAGAGCTTTCCTTGCTCGAATCTCTTGTTGATTTATGCCCTAGCGGAAACTATTTTCAGAGCGCTTGCTTGTAAGACGAACAATCACACTAACTACTCGGGAAAGAAGGCTACTTTACATTATCCATCCTATCGGTACTTCGATTCATTCATGGTCAAAATCGTTCCATACCTCCTTATATAAAAAAATGTATAAAATACACTGTTGAATACCGTAATAGCAGTAACCGTTTTGTCTTACATATCGCTGCTACTTATCAGAAAAGATTTGTTCCGCTAGTTTTTTCCCTGTTGGCGTTGCTGCCAGCCCACCTAGAGCAGTTTCCTTATGGGCAATAGGCATTCGCTGCCCAATCTTGTACATCGCCTCTATCACCTCATCGCAAGGGATTCGACTTTTAATACCTGCAAGTGCCATATCAGCTGCGATAAGTGCATTAGAAGCACCCATGGCATTTCTCTTCACACAAGGTACTTCGACAAGCCCGGCAACCGGGTCACAAACTAATCCTAACATGTTTTTTAAAGCTATTGCCATTGCCTCTGCGGATTGCTTAGGTGTGCCTTCCATAACCTCTACAATCGCAGCCGCTGCCATGCCTGTCGATGTACCAACTTCTGCCTGACAGCCGCCTGCAGCTCCTGATATAGAGGCGTTATTTGCAACTACAAACCCAAAAGCACCGGCGGTAAATAAATAATTAATTTTTTGTTCAGCAGATAGTTCATATTTTTTATCTAATGCAAATAAGGTACCCGGCACTACTCCGGCTGACCCTGCCGTAGGAGTTGCACAAATCATTCCCATTGCAGCATTCACTTCATTTGTTGCCATTGCCTTGCTTACGGCATCCAACATGACATTATTGGACAAAGCCTTTCCTGATTTCATATAGTCCTGTAATAATCTAGCATCCCCACCCGTCAACCCAGAATGTGAGGTAACTTCCTCTGTTATGCCTCTGTGAACAGCCGATTCCATAACAGACAAATTCTTTTCCATGATTTGAATCACTTCTTCTCTAGTTCTTTCCTGCACCATCATATCCTGCTGAATCATCACCTCAGATATGGAAAGCTTTTGTACTTCTGCTTGTTCTATTAATTCAGCAACATTTCGAAACATTCACACTCCTCCCCTCTTTATTCGTTGATCTTAGTCACTTGCAAAATATTTGGTAACTTACTTAGTTCTATGATCAATTCTTTTGATATATTTTGATCCACCTCGATCGTCATCAGGGCCTTTTGTGCTTTCTCCTGTCTTGACACCTTCATTTGTGCAATATTGAGCCGATGAGCAGCAAGGATATTAGAAACGGCAGCAATGGTTCCATAGCGATCATAGTGTAGAATAACGATGACTGCACCATCACCTGATAAATCTAATGGAAATTGGTCAAGTTCAATGATTTCTATTTTCCCCCCACCAATCGATATACCAGTTACCTCTAATGACTTCTTACCCTTGAACAATTCTAATTTGACCGTATTAGGGTGATCTGGGATGGCATCTTCTTCTATAAAACTTACTTTCATTTGTTTTTTGGCTGCAATCTGTAAAGACAATTTTATTCGTTGGTCATTGGTATCAAAATGAAGTAATCCAGCTACCAACGCAATATCTGTACCATGGCCTTTATAGGTTTTAGCAAATGAGCCATATAAATGAATAATTATCTCTTCTGGTTGTTCATTAAACAAATCACGCGCTACTTTTCCAATCCGAACCGCTCCTGCAGTATGAGAACTGGAAGGTCCTATCATCACTGGCCCAATAATGTCAAAAACACTTTTATACTTCACAGCATAGAAACCTCCTTTTATACAATGCCTTGAAGGGGCAATACGGCCTTTGATTCATTCTAAGTAAAAATCTTTTCACATGCTATAATACCAAGGTTTTTATACTTTCTGGTTATCTTATCAAATAGTCTACTATATATTTATGTACTTTTGGTTTTAGTTACAATTTAAGACCGTTTTTGGTCAGTAAAAGGGCATATGACTTTAGCATTTGTCGTATGGATAGCTGTGAGGCATGGCAGCACTATTCGCAAGTTGTCATTTTACAGTTTCTAACCAATTAAAAAAACCAGAGAGACTTATAAAAGTCTCCCTGGTTTTCAGCATTTATTTATTTAACAGCTCTTTCATAAATTCATGGAAGGTTGGGATATCCATTTGCTGTGCGGCATCGGATAAGGCGACGGCTGGATCTGGATGTACTTCTGCCATCACTCCATCTGCTCCAATGGCCAAAGCAGCTTTAGCGGCAGGGAGTAATAGATCTCTTCTTCCCGTAGAGTGTGTTACATCCACCATAACTGGCAAATGCGTTTCTTGTTTTAAGATAGGAACCGCTGTAATGTCTAATGTATTACGAGTCGCCTTTTCGTACGTTCTAATCCCGCGTTCACAAAGAATAATGTCCCCATTACCTTTCGAGTTAATATACTCTGCGGCATTGATAAAGTCCGATATCGTAGCAGACATACCGCGTTTCAATAGAACAGGCTTGTTCGTTTCACCTGCTGCCTTTAACAATTCAAAGTTCTGCATATTTCGAGCACCGATCTGAATCACATCAATATAATCGACAGCTTTCTCAATATGAGCTGGATTGACAATTTCACTTACCACAGCCAAACCTTGTTCATCGGACACTCTCTTCAGAATCTCCAAGCCTTCAAATCCAAGGCCCTGGAAATCATACGGGGATGTCCTTGGCTTAAAGGCACCACCACGAATTAAATGAAGTCCTTCCTGCTTAATGGCCTTGGCCACTTCTGTCACCTGCTCATAACTCTCTACGGCACATGGACCGAATATAAAGTGCTGGTTACCATCTCCGAACTTATCTCCATTTATTTCAATAACGGTATCTTCTGGTTTTTTCTTACGAGATACTAATAGAGCTTTACTGTGATCATCTTCTTGCAACTCTAGTCCAGCTTTGAATATTTCCTTAAATAAGTGAACAATCGTCGCATTCTCAAATGGTCCATCATTATGTTTCGTGATCAAGTTTAACATATCACGCTCTCGAACTGGATCATAACTACGGTTGGCACCTTGTTTCTCTTTCACCTGGCCTGTCTTTTGCACCAACTCGGCACGTTTATTTATTAGTTCTAGAATTTCTAGATTGGTTTGATCAAGCTGTTCACGAAGCTGATCCAATTGTTCATTACTCATAAAAAAGTCCCCCTTGTCCTATTTTTAATTCTGAAAACATTGCCTATCTTCCATGATAGACAATAGCTGCTGTTTTTTCCACTGATAGTTAACAAAAAATTATCAGTATACTATAAACCATTGATTCTATGACTATCGTTAACCTTTTTACTGCTTGAAATCAAGAATAAAAGGGACGTTTATTGCCATTGCATAGTGAGAGTTCTACACACAGACTTTTTTCATCCACTCACAAATGATTTATACTGTAAAAAAATCACTTCCTGATAACATCAAAAGAATGTTATACTTTTCTATAGAATTACGGATAATTATAGCTAAAAAAACGAGACTTGTCATCCTTTAGACCATATTTTTTTGAATATTTCAAATTTCTTTAGAAATAGAGAGGAAACTTTTAGATGAATAAACCTATTTTTGCACTAGATATTGGTACACGATCGGTAATTGGTCTATTAATGGAAAAAATAGAGGACAAATACCATTTAATCGATTATTATATGTTGGAACATCACGAACGATCCATGTTAGATGGCCAAATCCACGATGTCGTTTCTGTTGCGGATATTATTGGACAAGTTAAACAACATTTAGAAGATAGACATCAAATCAAATTGGAGCAGGCTTGTGTCGCTGCGGCAGGAAGAGCATTGAAAACCAAACGTGTCACCTCGGTCACCTCCATTTCTAAACAGCCAATTATCAACACGGATGATATTTTACTGTTAGAGTTAGAGGCCGTACAGCAAGCCCAATACCAGTTAGCAAATGGGGAGGAGGAAACCAGTCAACACTACTATTGTGTGGGTTACTCTGTCCTCCGTTATAAATTGGACAATGAAGAAATAGGTTCTTTAATTGATCAACAAGGGGAGGCGGCAGAAGTCGAAATTATTGCTACCTTCTTACCAAAAGTGGTGGTAGAATCGCTGTTATCTGCTTTGCAACGAGCCGACTTACGGTTAGAAGCCTTAACCTTGGAGCCAATCGCTGCTATTCAGGTGTTGATCCCTCCTTCTATGCGTCGCTTGAACGTAGCACTAGTCGATATTGGTGCCGGCACAAGTGATATTGCCTTAACATCAGAAGGAACGGTCACTGCCTATGGAATGGTTCCTAAAGCAGGAGACGAAATTACAGAAGCACTCAGTGACCATTATTTATTAGACTTCCATCAAGCGGAACAATGCAAGCGAGAACTTACTATACATAATCAGGCAACAATTGAGGACATCCTTGGATTTGCGCAAGAAATTACTCTAGAAGAAACATTGGAACATATCTTGCCTGCTGTGGAACAACTAGCTCATGACATTTCTCAGGAAATCATCACATTAAATGGGGGCAAGGCTCCTAAGGCAGTGATGTTAGTTGGTGGTGGGAGTCAAACACCTGCACTTAGTAGAGTACTAGCGAACCGCTTACAGCTCCCGGAAAATCGCGTTGCCATTAGAGAGGTTCAAGCGATCCCATCCTTAACAAAACAGAATGACCTGCCAGTTGGTCCAGATTTTGTTACACCGATTGGCATTGCCATTGCCGCTAAACAAAATCCGGTTCATTATATAAGCGTCATGGTGAATAACAGAACCATCCGATTATTTGAAATGAAAAACTTAACCGTTGCGGATGGCTTACTGACAGCTGGTCTGCAAATAAAGAAACTCTATGGAAAACCAGGCTTGGCTGCGATCATTGAATATAACGGAAAACAAATAACGCTTCCTGGCGGCTTTGGTAAGCCTCCACTCATCTATATTAACGATCAAGCAGCTAATATAGACGACAGCATTACAAACGGTGACAAGATTGATATTATCCAAGGGGAAGATGGGGAACAAGCAGAAATGACCCTGCAGGAATTGATCGGCGAACCAAAGCCAATCACGATTTTCTACCAGGAAGAGCCTTACTCCATAGCAGGTATTACAAAAGTTAATGGACGTGAAGTGCCAGCTGACTATCTATTACAGGACGGCGATATTGTTTTATATCAAGCGACCATTACATTAGAGCATTTCTTAGACGATTTTTCCATTCAAAGGGATCCATTTTCCACTTTTACTGTTTGGATTGATAACCAAGAGCAAAAGTTTGCAAAATACGTCAGTCCCATGCTCTTAAATGGTGCGCAGGTACAGCCTTATTCCACATTGAAAGATGGAGATATCTTAGAGGCAAAACCGCTCTCTACTCCGTGCTTGAGCGATATATTGGTGGATTTGGAAATTTCTTATCTCGTAGAATTAAAGATAATCTACAACCAGCGACCGTTAACGCTGTCACAAGAGTTAGTAAAGGTATATCGAGATGGCGAACAGCTGCGTTTACATGAAGCGATAAGAGATCAGGATCGCTTACAAATCCAGCAGCAAAAACAAAAATCTTTTATATTCCAAGATATCTTCCGTTTTATCTCACTCGATTTAACCCAAGCCACTGGTAAAGTAGAATTACTGAGGAATGGAAATCCTGCTACCTTCTTTGAACCCTTACAACCAAATGATCAAATCGAGATTAAATTGGAAAACCGCTGACTTGTTCAGCGGTTTCTTCTAATTGGTCAGGAAAACAATTGATCGAAGCATAATGACAGACGCTTTTTGCTTATGTTCTGCGTGAGAAGATATACCTTTCGAACGATGACGGCCGTTTTTTCGCGCTTCCCCATAGATTTTGTCCGTCATTTTCAGAATGACGGCCGTTTTTCGCGCTTTTCCGCAGATTTTGGCCGTCATTTCCAGAATGACGACGGTTTTTCGCGCTTCCCCGCAGATTTTGGCCGTCATTTCCAAGATGACGGCCTTTCTGCATTGCAAAACTAGTTATCTACCCTTAATGAATCGAATGGTTCAAGTTGAATGAAGATCGTTTATTTATTACCCGATTGTTTTAAGATTTTCTGTGGTAATACTATCATGGTTTAGATGCTTAACCGCCTGTCCATTAATCAATTGTATGACTTGAGGTGACTCATGTTTTACTCCATAATGTTCTGCAATATAATTCGACAACTCTCTTACTTCTTGGACATATAACCGAAATAACGGGATAGTTGCCTCTTCTCGATAATTTTCAAATTGGCGATTGGCTTCTGCGCTAATAGGACATGTTAAGCTGTGCTTCATGATCACAAAAGAGCTATTATTATCTGCAATTTCCTGAAATTCTTCGATTGTTCGCAATTGTTGAATGTCCATCGCTATCATTCCTTTCTTTTTTAATAGACAAAGAAGCTGTCCACATTCTATAAAGACATGGACAGCTCTTTGATGATACGATTGAATTAATTATTGCTTTTTTCTTCTGATTCCACTGCTTGCGCTGCCTCTTCAATAGCTTGGGCTACTTCTTCTGCGGCTTTTTCAGGGTCTTCTTTATCAGAGATCTTATCTTGAATGGTTTCTTTTGTTTCTTTTAATTTATTGGAAACCTCTTCGGTTTTTTTGGCAACCGTGTTGCTGATTTGCTCTGATTGCTCTTTGGCATAATCCTTGAATTGATTTCCCTTCTCATAAGCTACGTCTTTAAATTCCGCCCCTTTTTCATAGGCAACATCTTTCCATTCACCTGCGCGGTCTTTGACGTAATTAGCACCTTGATTAATGTCACTTCTTAATTCTTTACCAGATTTCGGAGCGAAAATTAAGGCTAAAGAGGCGCCAACAATTCCCCCAATCAATGAACCAATTAAAAAATCCTTACTATTAATATTTTGGCTTTCTTCATTTTGTTGTTGATTTGTCATTTTGCATTCCTCCAATGTTTTTTATTTATTTTTATTATTCTTAAATAATTCTAACACAACTGTACTCCACTTAATAGCCTGTGCCGTGGTTTCTTTATTTTCTTCTGCTACTTGATGAACCGCTTTTGACACAGTGCGAACAGACTCCGTCAAGTCAGTGAAGGTGGCACCGACATTTTTCACACCATCAACAACGGTGTTTAGTTTTGTCGTCTTTTCTTGGATTTCATCGGCAAGCTTATTCGTCTTATTTAATAAGGCCTGTGACTCCACAATAATTCCGTTAACTTGCTTATCAAACCCTTCTAAAGTATCTGCCACATGTGATAATGTCCGTTTCGTTTCTTTCAAAACGGGGGCAACAGAAACAACTAGAAAAATAACTAGAGCGGCAAACGCAACTGCTGCTATGATTGCTGCTAATGCTAAGAGTATGTCCATTTATTGATTCACTCCTTTATATGTATTTCATTATTCAAACTGATAATAATGTTATACCCTTTAATCCCTATTCTAAACAACTCAAAAACAAAATTCACGTGAAAAGGGTATCTTTTTTTATATTTCTTCAAATGAGGCAGGAAGAATAGGGAATAAAAGGAGGATTGGCAGGACGTCTAGAACCCGTGTGTTTCCATTCTCTAAGTTCTATCACTCGTAGAATATCGTTTAAAACTTTAACATTGAATAAAACAATTCCCTTATTGGCATTTGATTTTCCAATAAGGGAATCTTAAGCGTTTCAATTTATTTGACTTTCTTGGTAGGCCGTTTCATATTTTTGAATATCTCCTGCCCCCATAAAAACTAAAACACTATCTTTGTGCTGATTAAGCACGTCGATTTGATCTAGTTCTAATATGTTACTCTTCGGTATAAGCCGCTGAAGATCATTAATCGATAACTTCGCTTGCGCCTCTCGAGCGGAGCCAAAGATGTCACATAAGTATATAGCATCAGCATCAGATAATGCGTCGCTAAACTCCTGTAAAAACGTCTTGGTTCTTGAATAAGTATGTGGTTGAAAAATCGCGACAATTTCCCTGTTAGGATACTTTTTTCTCGCAGCTTCCAGCGTCGCACCAACTTCTCGTGGATGATGCGCATAATCATCAATAATAATCTGATTACCTAGCTGCTTCTCTGAAAATCGGCGTTTAACACCATGAAAGGAAAATATTTCTTTGATTTGCTCACTACTGAAATCTTCATAATCACACATGGTAATCACTGCTAATGCATTCAAAATACTATGATCTCCGAATGAATTGATTTCAAATGTATCATAATAATCATTACGCACAAACACATCAAAGGTAGTCCCCGACTCTGTTACTTTTATATTCTTGGCGCAAAAATCATTGCCCTCACTTAATCCATAATAAAGTACAGGCGCCTTGGCTTGAATAGCTTGCAAATATTCATCATCACCACAGGCAATAATACCCTTCCGTACGTTATTAGCCATTTCTTGAAAGGCGTTAAAGACGTCATCCACATCTTTGAAATAATCGGGATGATCAAAATCAATATTTGTCATAATCGCATAATCAGGTTGGTAGGCTAAGAAATGACGGCGATACTCACAAGCTTCAAAAACAAAGTATTTTCCATCTTCTGATCCTTTACCCGTTCCATCTCCAATCAAATACGAGATTGGTACATTTTGGTCTAACACATGGGCTAATAAACCGGTTGTCGAGGTCTTACCATGTGACCCGGTAACCGCAATACTAATATACCGCTTCAACCATTCTCCGAGAAACTCATGATAACGATAGAACGGTACCCCCATTTCTTTCGCTCTTTGAATCTCTGGGTGATCCTCTTTAAAGGCATTACCAGCAATAACGGTCAATTCTGGTTTAATATTGTCTTCAGAAAAAGGTAGTATCGTAATATCTTTTTGTTCTAAAGCAGGTTGTGTGAAAATATATTTCTCAATATCTGACCCTTGCACTTCTTCGCCTGAGTCAACTAATATTTGTGCTAATGCACTCATTCCTGTCCCTTTAATACCAATAAAATGGTAATTTGTCATAAAAAAGAACCTCCAAAATCATTTTGATCATACTAAATAATAGAATGGATAAGATAATCATTCCTCTTCTTTAATATATGTGAGGAATTGCTTTGTGTTAGCTCTTTCTGTTCGAGCAGTAAAGTTCTCGTTTGTTACTATTCTAAGCAATCATCTATTATTCATTCATTGTATCCAGACTGCTGATTAATACTTCTCGTTGTTTGCTGCCATTCTGTCCGGATATTACTCCATTATCTTCCATGCTATCAATCAAACGTGCCGCTCTATTATAACCAATCTTAAAGCGTCGCTGCAGTAAAGAAGCACTCGCTCCATTGTGTTTTAACACAAAATCAACGGCTTCATGATACAAGGCATCTACTTCTTCACTCACATACGACTGTTGAATTAATTGTTCTTGTTCAAATAAATATTCGGGTGAGGCGATTTGTTTTACGTAACTGGTAACCCGTTCAATTTCATCATCTGAAACAAAAGCTCCTTGGATTCGTTTCATTTCGCCTGAACCATTTTCGATAAACAGCATATCCCCTTTACCGAGCAGCTTCTCTGCGCCATTAGAATCCAAAATGGTCCGCGAGTCAATCTGTGATGAAACACTGAAGGCAATCCTTGTCGGCACATTCGCCTTAATCAACCCAGTGATAACGTCAACAGAAGGCCGTTGTGTGGCAATTAGTAGATGGATGCCACACGCTCTTGCCTTTTGAGCAATTCGACAAATAGCATCTTCCACATCCTGAGGTGCCGTCATCATTAAATCAGCCAACTCATCGATCACAATGACAATATATGGCATCTTGTCTTCTGGACGTTGCTGTTCCACCACTTTTTGATTATACCGTTGAATATCACGAGCGCCTTCCTCCACAAATCGTTGGTAGCGATCTTCCATTTCCTGCACTGCCCATTTTAATGAAGAGGTGGCCGCTTTAACATCGGTAATCACAGGAGCGACCAGATGAGGAAGTTCATTATATGGTGCCAATTCCACCATTTTAGGGTCAATTAAAAGAAATTTTACCTCGTCATGATTCGCTTTATATAATAAGCTGATTAAAATCGTATTAATACAGACACTCTTCCCAGATCCTGTTGCACCAGCAATCAGACCATGTGGCATCTTCTTCAAATCCGTTAGCATAGTACTTCCTTCAATATCCGCCCCCAACGCTACTGTTAGCGGAGATTGCTGTCCTAAAAAGTCCTCGCTATCCAACATTTTATGCAAAAAAACAGGCTCTGCATTTTCATTAGGCACCTCAATGCCTATGGTATGTTTACCAGGGATTGGGGCTTCCATCCGAATATCTCTTGCAGCCAAGTTCATTTTGATATCATCTGTTAGGTTCTTAATCTTGCTCACTTTCACTCCTGGTTCGGGCTGGATTTCAAACCTTGTCACCGATGGACCCTGAGTGACATCTACGACTTTTGCTTTTATGTTAAAGTATCGAAGCGTATTTTGTAACGTTTCTGCTTGTTCATTTATCCACGGTGTCTGATTTACTTTCTGTTCTGTGACATCATCTAACAAGTGCATAGGTACCGAATAAGAACATGGCTGTATCTCTTTATCTGAAACAGTTGCTTCCTGTTTATCTTCCACTTTAGTAGATGTTTCTCGTTTCTCTTTTTCCTTCATTCTCCATTTATCTCTTGGTGTCATCATAACATTCAAAGGCTTTTGGTTCTTCGTCTGATTAGGTCGCTGACGTTTCTCTGTTTGGGCAACTTTTGCAATCTCCACGTGTTTACTCGATGATGCTTTCTTATGCTCTTTGACTGCTTGCTTTTCAGTTGATATGTCAGATTGCTTTTCTTCTTTTTGCTCTGTCCGTGACACTGACCTCGTTTTCTCCATCTGTGCTTTTGGTGTTTCTATGGAGTTGCTCTCCATTTGTTTTGGCGTCTCTTGTGTTTCTGGCACTTTAGATTCCATTGGCTTTGACATCTCTTGTGTTTCTGGCACTGTAGGTTCCATTGGCTTTGGTGCTTCATTTGGTTCATTTCGTTTTACTTTACGATGATGAAAACCATAAATAGGCGATGGAACGTCCTGCGCCTTAAAAGGTTGTCGCTTTTCCAATTGTGGTGTAGCTTGTGTTTGTCTTTCTTCTTTGTTTGTATGCTTTTGTTGCGGTTTTCTTCTTGACGTTGTTTGCTGTTTCTGCGTTCTATTATTATTTTGTTGATGTTTAGGATATTGATAGGCCATCTTGGCTTCCACAGTTTTATTTTTGGTCGAACTTCGATCCTCTGTCATGTTTAGATGTTCTTCTCGCTCTTCTTCAACAAATAATTGATCCCATCTTTTTCTTATGTTTTTCCACATCGTACGTTCACACTCACTTCCTACTATTTGTACGATTATACAATCAAACACTCTACCTTTTATTTTATCATGAAACACGTGATTGTAATAGCAATTTTTTCTATTATGAAAAACTTGGTTACAATAGCTGATCGTCTGTCCGGTTCTAATCTTTGATTTATAAACACAGGCAAAACGCACAAATGTTGAACAACAAGCATCTGTGCGTTTGTGTACCATACTTACAACATCGTTTTATTTCACAACAAGGAAGACGGAAGGCAGCTACACTTAGGATTCAAAAATAAATTCACTGCCAATTTCCTTTTCAGCAGGCAGAACGTAGATCCCTTTTTCTTTCGGTGCATTTGGTAATCCTAATTCTTTTTGCGAACAAATCATACCAAACGAATCCACACCACGCAATGTGGTCGGCTTAATTTCCATTCCATTTGGCATAATCGCACCTACCTTCGCCACAACGACTTTCTGATCTTTATCAATATTAGGCGCCCCACAAACGATCTGGAGTGATTCATTTCCTACATTGATTTGACATACACGGAGTTTATCGGCATCTTCATGCGGCCTGATATTCTCTACATAACCAACGACAAATTTTGGTGTTAGATCCACATTTAATGGATTGGGCACCTTGTTTTTGGCAAATGCCTCTTGCAATGACTGGAGTATACCCTCGGTTAATTTCGTTTTTCCATTGGCTAATCCATCCACATACTGATCGGCTTGAAAGATATTGTATCCAACGATTTCACGTGTTGTTTCATCGATGATTTGTACGACATCCCCATATTTTTCAAAGGTTATTTTCTCACTGTTTTTCATCGGAAACAACAAGACGTTACCGATTCCTGGTTTATTGTAATAGACAAACATGTTCGTTAATTCCTCTCTTATTCTTTTGGTTTCTTTTTGGCTAAAATAAATACTGGCTCTAAGTGTTTATTTTCATAGATAAATGGCAGCGAGGTGATCGGCACACGACCTTCCGCAAAAAATTTCATCGTTATTTGAGCCACCATGTCATATCCAGCTTCATTCTGAATATCTGCCAATAACAAAACATCCTGATGTGGGACAGCTACCACCAGCTCACCGATTGTATTGGCACTCATTTCTTCTAAGAAGGCTTCATTCAAAATCCGGCTTGCATCATAGCCATCTTGTGTAGCGATAAAATAAAAATCATTACCTGCAACGGTATCTTTTTTCGTTGAGGTGGGCAAGGAACGAATATTAAATATAGAGATCTCCTTTAGCCGCTCCTTAGACCAGCCTTGTTCCTCCAACATTTGTTGATCAATCAATTGATAAGTCGTGCCTAAATCCAAGGCATAATAAATATTCGTTTCAGCGGTATGCTCGGTATAAACTAATGGTATACCAGATTTGGTCTCTTTCGGAAAAGAGGTCGCACGCATTACCGGATAAATACGCGTCTCCTTTCCCTCTAACTGATGTTCTTCATGCATCATCTTTAAAGATTCATGGATATGAAATTGTAATTCCTCAAGCGCAACATCGCCTCGTCTTTCATGCTTGGCAATAACATTTGCAATGGCAATATTAACACCTTGTTTCGTGTCTTTCCATTCCACACGATAACTATTTTTATCTCTATTGTAGGAAACAGACCATGCTTCTTCTTGTTGAAATAATTCATCTAGTTTCTGTTTCATTTTGATTGCAGTCATACTCATCTTTTTATCCCCCTTTTTTTCGGAAGAACACACTAAATCGTATTGTATCACTTTTTTCAATAAATAAAAAACGGTATGCTGTTTCTACATGCGAAAATGGTATTTGCTTTGAGTATGATGTTGAAAAGAGCCTATATTTGTGCTGAAGGAATGTTGTTGATCATTTTTAATGCCCTGCATAAGAAAACGTCCAAACTCACTACTCACAAAAATTTCATACCATTTTATGCTTGTTCATCTATTTCAAGATCTTCACTTTCTTACTTCCCAAAAAAGCACAAATCCTAGCTAACAAGATTTGTGCTTTTACGTTCATATTAAGATAGGCCTTCAATAAATTGTTCGATTTCTGCTTGTGTTTTTCTGTCCTTACTTACAAATCTGCCAAGTTCTTTTCCTTGATCAAATGCCAAAAAGCTTGGTATACCAAAAATATCGTTAGCTGCACAAATATCGATAAACGGATCTCGATCTACATAGATAAATTCATAATCGGGATATTTCTCCGCTATTTCAGGCATAATTGGTTCAATTACCCTGCAGTCAGGACACCAATCTGCCGAAAATAAGTAGATCACCTTTTCATTATTTTTCAACTGATCAAATTCTGCTTCTGATTGTAATGGTCGCATATTTCCATTCCTCCATTTCTTTTCTTATGTGTTTGTCTATCTAAGCAAGATTTCCTCCATTATATCGTCGAGAAAAGTACGTTCTGGCTATTTTTGTCTAATCGAATCCACCATCTGTTGATCGGTAGTTTTGACCAAGTTGATCAACAGCTCTTTTGCAGCGGCATAATCATCCACATGTATGATCGAAGCGTGCGTATGAATGTATCTCGAACAAATACCAACAACTGTGGAAGGGACTCCTTGATTAGATAAATGGACACTCCCTGCATCCGTTCCCCCTTGCGAGACAAAATATTGATAAGGAATATTATTGCTTTCTGCAGTGTCCAGAACAAATTCACGCAAACCGTGATCGGTTATCATACTTCGATCAAAAATACGGAGCAGTGCCCCTTTTCCTAATTGACCAAATTCTTTGTCATCTCCAGACATATCATTGGCAGGAGAAGCATCAAGCGCATAAAAAATATCCGGCTGAATCATATTGGCTGCCACTTTCGCCCCGCGCAATCCAACCTCTTCTTGAACGGTAGCACCTGAATATAGCTGGTTCGGTAAGGTTTCCCCTTGTAGAGCTTGCAAAAGTTCAATCGCTAAACCGCAGCCGTAGCGATTATCCCATGCCTTGGCAAGAATTTTCTTATCATTGGCCATTGGGGTAAAAGTCGAAACAGGGATTATCGACTGCCCTGGTTTAACACCTAATCTGACAGCATCTTCTTTGTCATCTGCACCAATATCGATAAGCATATTTTTCTGTTCCATGGGCTTCGCGCGTTCTGCTGGTGTTAAATTATGAGGCGGAATCGATCCTACCACTCCAACTATTTTTTTATCCGGTGTATGTATTTCTACTCTTTGGGATAATAATACTTGAGACCACCACCCGCCTAAGGGTTGAAAACGGATCATACCATTATCGGTAATCTGAGTCACCATGAATGCTACTTCATCCATATGACCAGCTACTAATACACGCGGTCCTTTTCCATGTTTAACACCAAATACGCCACCGAGATGATCCTGGATAATGTCATCCGCATATTTGGTTAGTTCTTGTTTGATGAAAGAGCGAACTTGATGCTCATTACCAGGCGCACCTGGCAGCTCAGTTAGCGTCCGAAATAAGGCTAATGTTTCTGGATTCATTACACGTCATCCTTTCTTTTCTTTAAATATATCATGTAAAGCGGTGACACGAAAGTATCTTTGCTTATTGCTTGCCTTTTGCTAGTATTTATCTTTAAGATGAAAATAAACTAGCTCATTGAAGAACGGAGTGAAAAAATGAAAAAACAACAGACAATCATTCTTTTTATGCTGGGCTGCTTGATTGGGTTTCTAATCGGCCAGACAAGGCAAAAAAACAAACCCTTGAAGCCTGAAACCGTCTTGCGCACAGTGAAGAAAAATATTAGTGAACATACGGAAGTAAGTGGTTCCTGGATTTATATGCGGATAGAACCATTTAGGCAGCATGATATCAACTATCATGTCTATCATGGTGGTATCACCAAACATGTCCATGGTGAACATATTCCCTACGAGTTCTATGTAGATGCTTATAGTGGCACCGTACTGTCTATGACTCCACAACACTAACCATGTGCACAAATGGGTTCCTGGATTTAATTTTGCAATAGTCGAACCGATAACGGCCGTAAACAGTGGGGATCCTAAAAATACGGTCATCATCTCTAAAATGACGTCCATAAATCGTGAGAATCTCAAAAATACAGTCGTCATGTTGGTACAAACAGAAAAAAGGAGCAGACCCTTCAACGGTTCGCTCCTTTTTTGCTAATACTTTTACTTAAAAAGATAAGCCTCGATTTTATTCTGGAAACGCGACTTGACAGCGGTAAATCGGATGACCTTTTGTTGAAAATTTTTCTTCATACTCTGTCATCACATTGGTTGGGTCTGCCAACCCATGCAGGTCCAAACAAGCCTCCTCCAGCTTACAGCCAAACTGAGAAAAGCTCACCAATGAATATTCAAACAAAGATCGGTTATCGGTCTTCAACACTAATTTTCCACTCGGCTTCAAGATTTGTTGATATTGTTCCAAAAAGTCAGAGTATGTTAAGCGTCTTTTTTCATGACGATTCTTTGGCCATGGGTCAGAGAAGTTCAAATAAAGCTGATCGACTTCATTATCTGCGAAAAACGAGGTAATATTCTGTGCATCTTCATTCAACAGTGTAATATTGGTTAGGTCTGATTCAGCGATTTTTTCAACAGCAGAGACGATAATGCTTTTGACAACCTCCATCCCAACAAAATGAACATCTGGGTACTGTGTTGCCATTCCAGCAATAAATTGGCCCTTACCCGTTCCAATCTCAAGATGGATTGGATGTTCTTGACTGATGACCTCCCGCCATCTCCCTTTATACTCTGCTGCACTAAATAACACAAGGTCTTCGTTCTCCCTTAAATAATCATCAGCCCATGGTTTATATCTTGCTCTCATAAGTCTTCTCCTTTTTCTGTGAAGATAAATATCACATAAAAACCAGCTTTTGCTAAAGCCTAGCAAAAGCCGTTTACGTATTTTCCGTATAGGTTCCACATCTTCCGTACACACTAAGACGGATTATTTTCTGCAAAGGTGGTATAAACCATGTCCTTAACAACCAATCATCAGTTAGATTTATTACACGACCTCTTGAGCCTGCAATGTGAAGAAGGTAATGGAACGATTTCTGAATGTGAACAAATATCACGATTGATCCGATCATTGCAACAACAGGAATCTATGCAAAACACCTCATTATACGCATTATTAGCGACAATTGATGACTATAGTTCGACAGGAACCAATTGTTCCAATTTGCAACAACATATCGAAAAACATCAAACGGTCATCAATGAATGGCTACCACAGATTAAAGATTCCATGCATTAATCTGAGTTAATAGTTGCTGCAATTCCTTTAAATGATAATCAGCTTCTTTATCCTGACGGCGATTCAATGTCCAGACATAACCAATGATTTCATCAACCAATAAATGCCAGTGCATCCGTTTCATTAAATAGTGGGTGTTTTCTACACCATAATGTCCCAGCCATTGATCCCAATCCTGCTTCGGAATATAAGATTGCAGGATTCTGCCTATATCCATGGCAGGATCACCAACTCGGGCATTGTCCCAATCGATAAGGAACAACTCTCCACTGTTAGATAACATCCAATTGTGATGATTTAAATCACAATGACAGACAACTTGCTTATCATGATATACATCTAACAACCTTGTTTCCAAATATTGAATAGCTTTATACAATATCAATGAATTCCGGCTCAACTTGCTCCCTTTTACAAATTGTTTGACCCTTACCAATGTTTGGTCCAATTTGACCGTTGTCTGTTCAATTCGAAGCAGCATATCTAACAATTCCGAGGATTGATGGATCTTACTCAATAGCTTGGCCACTTTAGGGTGCTGCATTTCCTCTACATTCAATGCCTTTCCATCAAGCCATTGCTGTGCCGTCACAACGTCCCCATTTTCTAAACGTTTCGTCCATACCAGTTTCGGTACAATCCCTTGGGCAGATAATACAGCTAGGAATGGAGATGAATTCCGTTTTAAGAATAACTGTTTTTGTTGTGATTGGGCATAATAAGCCGTCCCGGTCGACCCACCAGCCGGCAGCACTGTCCAATCTTTACCTAAAATATGTTCCACAGCTGTCACCCTCAATTCCTCTCGATAGTGTGATATTCTCTCTATTTGTAAAAAGGGAATAGTAATAATAGATTAACGCAAAAACGGGTATAATTTCAAGTAAAAAATCGATTTTTGACAAATTTTATCGCTAGGAAATTCTGGATAACCAATTTTGTCGAGATTAATGAAATCCTGGAGATTCTTTTTGCTCCCACTCCGGTCTTTTCACCGCCACAGATTCTACATGCTGCAATAATGCCTCCGCAATTTTCAGCTGATGATGTTTAATGGGAGCAGATAATTGCTGTTTCTGTAATAACCAATGATCATGTTGGTCACGTCCAATGAATGAGGTATGATACGGCTCCCTTTCAAACTCAATCGGATTCGTTGCAGAAAGGATTACTTTTCTTAACGGCATCTCTAAGCCATATTTATGGAGGATGCTTTGGATGATTTTTGCCGTTCTTTTGACACTAATCAAGGGGCTTAATATCCTTGTTTGAATATTTTTCTCCTCTGTATACCAATAACGATCATCAAATGCAATCATGGTTTGATTAGCGGGTCTATCTATCACCTTAATGATCTCCATTTCTAATGGCGTAATCAGAATAATGTCTGCGGCCAATGGTCCATTTTTCAATTCAAAAACAGGATGATACATCACAAAATAAGTATCAGGTATCCGCTGCAAAAAGAATTGTAACCGTTCATCTGTATAATAGTCTTGATTCAAGAAGGACATTTTATTAATGGTAGTGGACGCCCACTTTAATTGAAAAGGATATAAGGTATCTAGAAAATACTGTTTCAATTCCTCTTCCGAATCGGGAAGCAAGTTTGTATGATCAAATGATTCTTCTTCAACCTCCGAACGCCGATTAAACAGCGCTCGCCAATTAAAAAAATTGGATTCTTGTGGCTCTTCTTCTATCAGTTCGTCCTTCTGAGTTGTCCGTTGTTCTTCCCATAATAGCTTTAATCGCTGCCAATTCTCTCTCTTCAAACGTGTGAATTGACCTGGATAATGGTAAATATCCTGTTGATAACGCGATATATAATTCTCTAGTTTAATTAACTGTGCCATCCGACCACCTCATTTCAAATGAAATTCTTCCCATACTTGATATTTTTGTTGTCGCTCCGGATGTATTTCATAGACCACAAAACGGTCGACCATTAGCTGTTTTTGATCTTTCAGTAGATCAAATGCTGTTTCCTCCACTTTTTTAGACCGATCGGTCCACCTTTTAGCCAAGGTAATATGGGGAATAAATGACTGTTCTTTTGTCTGTGTCTGATGCAGGATCTTTTTTTGTAATCGGAGAAGTTCGTCCTTTTCTTCCGTTTTCATCCACAACACACGCGGACTCAGCTTATTCCCAAAGTAGGATAAGCCCCCTATCGTTAATGAAAAAGGGGAATGCCTCACTGTGTCTAACTGGTGGGCAAGTGTCTTCAAACAGGCATCGCCTATTCCACCCAAAAAATCGAGCGTCAGGTGATAGTCTGCCGGATTCACCCATTGCTTATAAGAAAAAATCGAATAGATCTGCCTCTGCTGCTCCGCTATCCATGCTTTCGTTTCATCATCGAAACAAAGTGCGATAAAATAATGTTTGATCACACGTCACCTCGCCATCATACTTGATCAATTTCAAAATTATCTGATAATGGATATTTTAAAGTAGAAATATAACGCTATTACGTGTAAAATATACAGTGTATCATGAATATACTTTTGCAAGGTTTAACTTAAACTTTGAAGGAGTGGTTTTTTGAGTCAATCCACCAACCGTATGCTGACTCGGGCCAAGGCAGTCTATTTATTTATCAAAAAGAATGGACCTGTGACAACGAGTCAAATAGCAGAAGAGTTTGGTATAACGGACCGCACTGTTCAACGAGATTTACATTTACTGGCTTACAATGGCCTGGTAAATAGTCCGAATCGTGGGCATTGGAAAATCACAAAGAAAAAAGTTAAGATTTCTTGATATATTCAACAATTTTTTGTTGACCAGTATTGCTCTCAATACTGGTATTTTATTTGTTTTGCAGTCTTTCCCTCTCCTCTTTCATTAGTTCACGGTATTCTCCTCGTTTTAGACGCTCATCTAAATACAGCGATCCCATCGCCTCTCGTTTTAAATACAATACCTTATTATCGATAGACTCAAACATTCGTTTCACTTGATGAAACTTCCCTTCTGTCACCGTCACTTGCACCTCGCATGATTGTATTTCTGTTAATACAGCAGGCTTGGTAAGGTAACCATCTTCTAATCTAACACCTTGGGCAAATGCTTCTCGATCCTTCTCCGTAATGGGCTTTGCTAACTGGGCGAAATACTTTTTTTCCACATGCTTCTTGGGCGATAGTAAATCATGTGCTAGTTGTCCGTCATTTGTCAGCAATAACAGCCCTTCTGTATCTTTATCGAGACGCCCTACTGGAAACGGTTCTAATATTTTATCCTGTGATCGGATCAAATCCAGGACAGTAGATTGCTGGATATCCTCTGTCGCCGAGAGATAGCCAGCAGGCTTGTTAAGCATGAGATAGATAGTCGGCTTATACGCAATCAACTGATCGGATACACAGACCTGATCTTGCTCTGGATCAATATGTATATCTGTTTTCTTTACCACTTGCTGATTGACTGTAATTTGTTTCTTTTTTGCCAAGGCTTTGATATCCTTCCTGCTTCCTTGGCCCATATTCGATAGAAATTTATCTAAACGCATCACAAACCGCTCCCTTTTATAACAGTGCTAACCGTCCATAAGACGCTCACTTCAAGATTTCTGAAGATTAAAGAAGTTAAGGGGAAGACAACGTTCATTATACAGCCTAATAAGTATTGCTATCATGTCCCCCATTGACAACATTTTCGTTTTATCGTCCAATTATTCGATCCAATATCGCAATCCTTCTCCCGGTAATCCGTTCAAATAGCGTGGATGCATAGCCAAGGTACAGATAAACAATCCCACCTGCACCTACCCCAATTAACATGGTGATGATGGCATGAAGCCTATTTTCATACACATCCAAAAAGAGGCCCATTACCCATTTCACCAGAATTAAAACAATGCCCATTATTGCCGTAAATATGACCATTAATAAGCTAAGCTTAAAGAATTTTCGATATGGGAAAGCAATCGCCTTACGAATCTGCCACAAATTAAGTCCAACCGCTACTGTTGAAGCAATCCATGTCGCTATAATCGCTCCTACCGCTGCGAATTGCTGAATAAGGATAGCATTTAATAACAGTTTAATCAGAACACCTGTTCCCAGACTAATCAAAGTAAAGTTTTGCCGTTCCACTCCTTGTAAAATGGCGGACGTCACCGTGAAAAAGGCAAACGGCAAGGCAACTGGCGCATACCAGGCAAAAACAGTACTAGTAATCTCCAACTGTCGTATGCCAAACAGACCGCCATAAATAGCATCTGCCAGAATGACCAAACCTATGACAGCTGGTAAGACAAAGAACATAATAATCTGCAAAGCTTGATTACTTTGCTTCTTCACTCGGTCCAGCTGATGGGCGTTGAATGCCTTTGTAATTTCTGGAACAATAGCTAGAGATAAACCTGTCGCAATCGTAATCGGAATAATCACCAGCTTATGCCCTTGCACATTAAAGGCTGAAAAAGCGATAGAAGATTCCGCCTCTTTTCCAATCGCAGCCATGGCGTGGCTAAAGGTAAATTGATCAATCAGTTGGTATAATGGGATAGCGATTCCTACCAGCACAAAAGGTCCGGAGTAGCGAAACAATTCTTTTAGTAACTGTTTTACTGGAATATTTTTTTTGACTTTTTGCTGATCAATCGGACGTTGAATAAATTTGCGTCTTTTTTTCCAATAAACCCCTAAAACCACCCAAGAGGCAACCGCACCAATAAAGGCTGCAAAAGCCGCAAAACCAACAGCTGTTGCATTCGTACCGCCCACAACATCAACCACCACATAGACAGCAATTAACAAAAAGGCGATTCGTACAATTTGTTCGACAACTTGGGAAACGGCAGTAGGTCCCATCGATTGATTCCCTTGAAAAAAGCCTCGCATAATGGCCATACTCGGAATAATCAACAAAGCAAAACTAATCATTTGCATGGCGTGTTGTACCTCATCCAAACTAATATCTTCCGTAGCTGGATCTAAGGATAATGAAGCGAAAAATCCTGAGCCAAAGTACATGATTAGAAAAGCGACAATACCTGTCACTATCATTAATAGAGAACCAACTTTAAACATTCGCATACTGGTATAATGATCGTCCAGCGTATTATATTTTGCCACAAACTTGGAAACCGCCTGGGGAATCCCTATGGTGGAAACACTAATCAAGATGGTGTATGGAATATAAGCGAATCCATACAAGGTCATCCCCGTTTCTTCTACCATATTTGTAAAAGGGATCACATAAATCATCCCAAGAAATTTCGATAAAAAACTAGCTCCTGTGAGCAACAATGTGCCTCTAATAAAATTTGAGCCTGACATATATTCACCTTTATTCATCAAAATAATGTAACAGATATATTCTAACATAGCTATCCATCATTTGTGATGATTTTCGACTTAATATTTGTGATTCACGATCAAGTAAGATAAACTTTTAATACATCTATCTTGTATTCTGGAAAGGAAATGAACCATGTACGACGTTGCTATCATCGGTGGAGGACCTTCAGGGTTAATGGCAGCTATTGCAGCCGCTGAACAAGGTGCTCACACCTTACTAATCGATAAAGGAAATAAACTCGGAAAAAAATTAGCGATATCTGGAGGTGGAAGATGTAATGTGACCAATCGGTTGCCTGCCGATGAAGTGATTCGCCATATTCCAGGCAATGGCCGCTTTCTCTACAGTGCTTTTTCCACTTTTGATAATTATGACATTATTGATTATTTTGAAGGATTGGGAGTTGCCTTAAAAGAAGAAGATCACGGCCGTATGTTTCCCGTTAGCAATCAAGCAAATGATGTGGTGAACGCCCTACTACAACAATTAGATCGTCTATCCGTAACCGTCAGAAAAAACACGACTGTTCAAGCGATTGACTATGGAGAGAGTCATCATCGCATTATTCTTGCAGATAAGGAAAACATCCAAACCAAGACCGTCGTGGTTGCTGCTGGTGGAAAAGCAGTTCCACATACCGGATCTAACGGAGACGCATATCCATGGGCAAAAAAGGCTGGGCATACCATTACGACGTTATATCCGACAGAAGTACCCATCGTTTCCAATGAAGCATTTATTCGTAATAAACAATTACAAGGCACTGCCCTACGTGATGTTGCCCTCTCGGTTTATAATCAGAAAGGAAAAAAGGTAATCACTCATCGGATGGATATGCTCTTTACACATTTTGGCATATCCGGACCAGCCGTATTACGATGTTCCCAATTCATCGTAAAATTGTTTATGCAAGGCGAGCAACAAGTGAAAGTAAGCATTGACTTGTGCCCAGATAAAACCGAGCAAGAAATCACCAACCAACTTCAGCATTTAATGAAAGAACATCCCAAAAGGACGTTTAGAAAGAGCGTAAAAGGAATAGCCCCTGAACGATTGTTAGATTATTTGTTTGATTTTCTGGAAATAGACCCAACGATTAATGGAGCCAATCTTTCAAACGAAACGTTATCCTCTTTCGTTTACAGCTTAAAACACTTCAGTTTCTATGTACATGACAGTCTACCATTTAAAAAAGCATTTGTAACAGGTGGAGGTGTGTCGATCAAAGAAATCACCCCAAATACCATGAGATCGAAGTGTATGGATGGATTATATTTTTGCGGTGAAGTTCTCGATATACATGGTTATACTGGTGGTTATAATATCACTTCTGCACTAGTCACGGGAAGGATAGCTGGCATGAATGCTGCCTGGGAAAGCTTTTCGTAAACTCAGTCTATTGCATTGACTATAAGATTATTTTTTTGATAAAATTTTTATAATAGAAGAATTTATTCGGAGGTGCGCCGTTATTTTCACAAATATCTTATTAGTAATGTTGATGATAGTCGGTGTGTTATTGTTTGTTGATGGGGTACAAAAACATTCTCAGCTTTCCCTTTTATTTGCTGGGATAGCCATCTTAGCTCCTATTTTCTACTTTGTTAACTGGACCGTCTTTTTACCTCTTGTACCAGTAATAGCTTTGGCTCTTTCGCTTCTTGTAAAGAAACAATTTCATACCGCTTAACAACAGACCCTTTTCCTAGGGTCTGTTTGTTTGGCATCGACGCATATTTTTATTGTCACGCCCTATTCACTATCGGGTTTTAACGAAATTTTTTTAACATTAAAAACTTAAGAACAATAGCTCATGAATAATGTAATGAAATAATTCCTGTATCCATAAGGTAATTATTCACCCGGTTTAGCGGGGCAAAGATCAAATATACTAATAACATTTTTTTATGCTATGTCAGCCCTTTATTATTTTAGAAATCAATTTTTCCAAATACTATCTAATCATATGTCATAGAATAGATAGTAGTCTAAAACCATAAAGGGAAGAAAACTTTCCAATGAAAAATATACTAAAAACCATTTTATTATTTACATTTATGCTTTTAAGTCGGGCTTCCCTCCTCATTTGCAAAACACTTGAAAACACAGATGATAGAAAGTAATCAATCCAGTGTATTTGCTCAACTTCAAGAGACCGCTTTAGATTACTACCATTTAACATTGGAAATGAAAAATAAGACAGGTAGAATGCTGTCACAACAAAAGTAATACACAACAATGATGAGCAAAGAAAAGAATATTGCGAAGATCACCTTTATACATCCACCGAGACAGATCCAGAAAAACAGAACCCATTGAAAGATTTAATGAAAGAGATAAACCACCAACAACCTGATATTATCAAAAGGATTGTAAGTAATGAATGCGAGGATAAAGACATCATGAAAATCACTGTTGGTGGGGCAGAAAATAGTACAAAAGAAAAAATACGAGCTATGGATTTATTCACAGAGATTTTAAAAACATCTGTTACGAAAAATATTAAAAACTCTGCTGTTTTGTCATTGACTAGTTTGCTTTCAACAATTTTTCATTCACTGAAAAAATCAGTTTGAACCATTGTTCTGCCAAATGAATTTTTAGATTTATTCTTACAAAAACCCCTCATTAGCACCAATGACTAATAAGGGGTTTTGATATCATATTGCCTGGCAACGTCCTACTCTTGCAGGGGAAACCCCCAACTACCATGGGCGCTGAAGAGCTTAACTACTGTGTTCGGCATGGGAACAGGTGGGACCTCTTCGCTATCGTCACCAGACTTTCTTTCGATAAGGACAAGACATATTATAACGCATGCCTTATACGAAATGCAAGTGTTTTTTATATACTTTCAAAACTAGATAAGAATTCATCTGACAAGCCAACATCATGTATAGATAAGTCCTCGATCGATTAGTATTCGTCAGCTCCACATGTCACCATGCTTCCACCTCGAACCTATCTACCTCCTCGTCTTGGAGGGATCTTACTCTATCGAATAGATGGGAAGTCTCATCTTGAGGGGGGCTTCATGCTTAGATGCTTTCAGCACTTATCCCTGCCACACGTAGCTACCCAGCGATGCTCCTGGCGGAACAACTGGTGCACCAGCGGTGTGTCCATCCCGGTCCTCTCGTACTAAGGACAGCTCCTCTCAAACTTCCAACGCCCACGACGGATAGGGACCGAACTGTCTCACGACGTTCTGAACCCAGCTCGCGTACCGCTTTAATGGGCGAACAGCCCAACCCTTGGGACCGACTACAGCCCCAGGATGCGATGAGCCGACATCGAGGTGCCAAACCTCCCCGTCGATGTGGACTCTTGGGGGAGATAAGCCTGTTATCCCCGGGGTAGCTTTTATCCGTTGAGCGACGGCCCTTCCATACGGTACCGCCGGATCACTAAGCCCGACTTTCGTCCCTGCTCGACTTGTAGGTCTCGCAGTCAAGCTCCCTTCTGCCTTTACACTCTGCGAATGATTTCCAACCATTCTGAGGGAACCTTTGGGCGCCTCCGTTACATTTTAGGAGGCGACCGCCCCAGTCAAACTGCCCACCTGACACTGTCTCCGAACCGGATCACGGTTCTGGGTTAGAAGGTCCATACAGCCAGGGTGGTATCCCACCGGCGCCTCCACGTAAGCTAGCGCTCACGTTTCTACGGCTCCCACCTATCCTGTACAAGCTGTACCAACATTCCATATCAGGCTACAGTAAAGCTCCACGGGGTCTTTCCGTCCTGTCGCGGGTAATGCGCATCTTCACGCATGGTATAATTTCACCGGGTCTCTCGTTGAGACAGTGCCCAAGTCGTTGCACCTTTCGTGCGGGTCGGAACTTACCCGACAAGGAATTTCGCTACCTTAGGACCGTTATAGTTACGGCCGCCGTTTACTGGGGCTTCAGTTCAACGCTTCGCTAATGCTAACGCATCCCCTTAACCTTCCAGCACCGGGCAGGTGTCAGCCCCTATACTTCGCCTTACGGCTTCGCAGAGACCTGTGTTTTTGCTAAACAGTCGCTTGGGCCTTTTCACTGCGGCTTCTCGGTCGAGAAGCACCCCTTCTCCCGAAGTTACGGGGTCATTTTGCCGAGTTCCTTAACGAGAGTTCTCCCGATCACCTGAGGATTCTCTCCTCGCCTACCTGTGTCGGTTTGCGGTACGGGCACCTTGTCTCCTGGCTAGAGGCTTTTCTTGGCAGCGTGAAATCCGGAACTTCGGTACTTGATTTCCCTCCCGATCACAGCTCACGCTTCCCGTCTGACGGATTTGCCTATCAGACACGCTTGCTGCTTCGACGCACTCAACCAATCGTGCGCTTTCCTTATCCTTCTGCGTCCCCCCTTCACTCATAACGGAGCTAGGTGGTACAGGAATATCAACCTGTTATCCATCGCCTACGCCTTTCGGCCTCGGCTTAGGTCCCGACTTACCCTGAGCGGACGAGCCTTCCTCAGGAAACCTTAGGCATTCGGTGAAGAAGATTCTCACTTCTTTATCGCTACTCATACCGGCATTCTCACTTCTAAGCGCTCCACCAGTCCTCACGGTCTGACTTCGCCGCCCTTAGAACGCTCTCCTACCATTGATCGTTCGATCAATCCGCAGCTTCGGTGATACGTTTAGCCCCGGTATATTTTCGGCGCAGCGTCACTCGACCAGTGAGCTATTACGCACTCTTTCAATGATGGCTGCTTCTAAGCCAACATCCTGGTTGTCTAAGCAACGCCACATCCTTTTCCACTTAACGTATACTTGGGGACCTTAGCTGGCGGTCTGGGCTGTTTCCCTTTCGACTATGAACCTTCTCACCCATAGTCTGACTCCCAAGGTAATATGATTGGCATTCGGAGTTTGACGGAATGCGGTAACCCGGTGAGGGCCCCTAGTTCCATCAGTGCTCTACCTCCAACATACATCCCTTGAGGCTAGCCCTAAAGCTATTTCGGAGAGAACCAGCTATCTCCGTGTTCGATTGGCATTTCACCCCTACCCACACCTCATCCCCGCATTTTTCAACATACGTGGGTTCGGGCCTCCAGTCAGTGTTACCTGACCTTCACCCTGGACATGGGTAGATCACACGGTTTCGGGTCTGCGACCCCCTACTATGTCGCCCTGTTCAGACTCGCTTTCGCTGCGGCTCCGTGTCTTCCACTTAACCTTGCAGGAGATCGTAACTCGCCGGTCCATTCTACAAAAGGTACGCCGTCACCCATGAAAGGGCTTCGACTACTTGTAGGCACACGGTTTCAGGTTCTCTTTCACTCCCCTCCCGGGGTGCTTTTCACCTTTCCCTCACGGTACTGGTTCACTATCGGTCACTAGGGAGTATTTAGCCTTGGGAGATGGTCCTCCCGGATTCCGACGGAATATCACGTGTTCCGCCGTACTCAGGATCCACTCCGGAGGAGAAACGTTGTCGACTACAGGGCTGTTACCTCCTCTGGCGGGCCTTTCCAGGCCTCTTCGTCTAACGTCTCTCTTGGTAACTCCAATGGAGTGTCCTACAACCCCAAAAAGCAAGCTTTTTGGTTTGGGCTGATTCCGTTTCGCTCGCCGCTACTCAGGAAATCGCGTTTGCTTTCTCTTCCTCCGGGTAATGAGATGTTTCAGTTCCCCGGGTCTGCCTCGTTCAGCCTATGGATTCAGCTCAACGTGCTACTCGATGAAAAGTAGCGGGTTCCCCCATTCGGAAATTCTTGGATCGACGCCTACGTACGGCTCCCCAAGACATATCGGTGTTAGTCCCGTCCTTCTTCGGCTCCTAGTGCCAAGGCATCCACCGTGCGCCCTTCTTCACTTAACGATACATGTTTCACCGCTTCTTACTGTAAAAAAGTCGTTGGTTTGTTTTGTTTGATGTCTTGTCATACTTCTTATCTAGTTTTCAAGGTACATGGTCGAGCGAGATTGATCGCTCAAAACTGAACCAAACAACCTAGTATGTGGCACCTCGTAAGAGGTGTTCCGTTCTATCCTTAGAAAGGAGGTGATCCAGCCGCACCTTCCGATACGGCTACCTTGTTACGACTTCACCCCAATCATTGGCCCCACCTTCGGCGGCTGGCTCCAATTGGTTACCCCACCGACTTCGGGTGTTGCCAACTCTCGTGGTGTGACGGGCGGTGTGTACAAGGCCCGGGAACGTATTCACCGTGGCATGCTGATCCACGATTACTAGCGATTCCGGCTTCATGCAGGCGAGTTGCAGCCTGCAATCCGAACTGAGAATGGTTTTATGGGATTGGCTTCACCTTGCGGCTTCGCTGCCCTTTGTACCATCCATTGTAGCACGTGTGTAGCCCAGGTCATAAGGGGCATGATGATTTGACGTCATCCCCACCTTCCTCCGGTTTGTCACCGGCAGTCACCTTAGAGTGCCCAACTGAATGCTGGCAACTAAGATTAAGGGTTGCGCTCGTTGCGGGACTTAACCCAACATCTCACGACACGAGCTGACGACAACCATGCACCACCTGTCATTTGGTCCCCGAAGGGAACTCCCTATCTCTAGAGACATCCAAAGATGTCAAGACCTGGTAAGGTTCTTCGCGTTGCTTCGAATTAAACCACATGCTCCACCGCTTGTGCGGGCCCCCGTCAATTCTTTTGAGTTTCAGCCTTGCGGCCGTACTCCCCAGGCGGAGTGCTTAATGCGTTAACTGCAGCACTAAGGGGCGGAAACCCCCTAACACCTAGCACTCATCGTTTACGGCGTGGACTACCAGGGTATCTAATCCTGTTCGCTCCCCACGCTTTCGCACCTCAGCGTCAGTTACAGACCAGAGAGCCGCCTTCGCCACTGGTGTTCCTCCACATCTCTACGCATTTCACCGCTACACGTGGAATTCCGCTCTCCTCTTCTGTACTCAAGTTCCCCAGTTTCCAATGACCGCTTGTGGTTGAGCCACAAGATTTCACATCAGACTTAAAGAACCGCCTGCGCGCGCTTTACGCCCAATAATTCCGGACAACGCTTGCCCCCTACGTATTACCGCGGCTGCTGGCACGTAGTTAGCCGGGGCTTCCTCGATAGGTACCGTCAAGGTACCGCCCTATTCGAACGGTACTTGTTCTTCCCTAACAACAGAACTTTACGATCCGAAAACCTTCTTCGTTCACGCGGCGTTGCTCCGTCAGACTTTCGTCCATTGCGGAAGATTCCCTACTGCTGCCTCCCGTAGGAGTCTGGGCCGTGTCTCAGTCCCAGTGTGGCCGATCACCCTCTCAGGTCGGCTACGCATCGTCGCCTTGGTAAGCCATTACCTTACCAACTAGCTAATGCGCCGCGGGCCCATCTGTAAGTGATAGCCGGAGGCCATCTTTTCCCTTCTCTTCAGGTGAAAATAAGGGGGTATCGGGTATTAGCTCCGGTTTCCCGGAGTTATCCCCGTCTTACAGGCAGGTTGCCCACGTGTTACTCACCCGTCCGCCGCTCGTTCCAGCACCTTCCCTCCGAAGAGTTCCGCTGCCTTCCCGCGCTCGACTTGCATGTATTAGGCACGCCGCCAGCGTTCGTCCTGAGCCAAGATCAAACTCTCAATATAGTTTGTACTTGTGCTCGCTTTTGACAAGCTAGCTTTTTGCTTTTCTTCTTACACATACTGGTTGTTTTGTTCAGTTTTCAATGATCAATGTGTTACCCTGTCGTTTTTAGCGACCTCTTAAATATACCACGTACTTAAAAGGAAGTCAATAATTTTTTTAATTTATGAAACATTCATTTCAGTGCGTTCAACACTCGCTAAAAAGCGACTTTCTTATTCTGCCATAACTATTGCGGAAATGCAATGATTTTTTCAATATTTCTCGGTATTGTTCCTAAAATAGTTTAAACTTTCTCGGTATTGTATATTTTCCCGCGGCATCAAATCCATAAACATAGATAGAAATTTTGGTTTTCTCATTTTTCTTTCTCGGCTCTACATCACTCCGAGGCTATCTATTTCCTTCCATATAGATAGACACACAAAAACATTTCCATCCTTAAATATTGGTTAAACGGGGATGTTTTTTATACTGGCTTCTTACTTAAACTGGACGAACGGTTATTTCGTTTACGTTCACATAGTCTGGTTGTGTTACCGCATATATCACTGCTTTTGCTATGTCCTGTGTCTCTAATTTTTTACGATCATTATTCGATGAAGTGACATCAGAAATAGCAGTGTCCACCATTCCTGGTGAAATATTGGTTACACGGACTCCTGTTCTAGCCAATTCTTTTTCCAAACCTGTAGAAATGGCACGAACCGCAAATTTTGTTGCACTATAGACCGTACTTACCTTGGTTACTTCCAGACCTGAAACAGAGGCGATGTTAATAATATGACCACTTGAACGCTCCAGCATAGTTGGCAAGACAGCATGGATACCAAAAAGCATTCCTTTGATATTAACGTCAATCATCGTTTCCCATTCTTCTATTTTCCCTGAACGAACAGCAGCGGAAAGCATTTGGCCTGCATTATTCACTAAAAAATCCACATGATGGAAGGCTTCTTCCGCTTTTTTAACTAAGATTTCTATCTCTTGTTTATTGGTTACATCCGTCTGGGCCGTTACTACCTTTCCATTACCTTCTGCTTTTATTTCTTTCTCTACTTCTAGCAATTTCGCTTTACTTCGGGCAGCTAACACAACATTGGCGCCCTCTTTAGCAAGTTCTTTTGCAATACCGACTCCAATCCCACTGCTTGCTCCTGTAATGATCGCTGTTTTACCTTGTAATAAATCCATTTTTACATCCTCCTTTGATATCGCATATGTATCTATTCATTGTTAACTAAAGTGGATCCCTTCATCAATTTCCTTGTCTTTATTATAATATTTCATGTCATTCTCATTAATTTCCCTCATGATCTTGCATGGGCTGCCGACTGCCACCACGTTTGCTGGAAGATCTTTTGTAACCACACTTCCGGCACCAATCACAGTATTTTCCCCAATACGAACACCTGGTAAGATAATAGCACCTGCGCCAATCCATACATTATTCTCCACTACCACTGGAAGGTTGTATTGTGCTGCTTTTCTCCGCAATTCTGGATGAATCGGATGCGTCCCGGCGTCAATCGTCACATTAGGGCCGATTAATACGTTATTTCCTATATGAATATCCGTGTCATCTACCAACGTCAGGTTGAAATTGGCATAGACATCGTTTCCAACATGTGTATGTCGCCCCCAATTGGCATGAAGTGGTGGTTCAATATAAACATTAGTGCCTACCTTGGCAAACAATTTATCTAAGAGTTCTGCTCTCTTCTCCACTTCAGAAGGTCTAGTATGGTTAAAGTCATATAATACGTCTAAGCATTGCACCTGTTCTTTCATTAGATCTTCATCATTACAATAATACAACTCTCCGTTTTTCATTTTTTCCTTAATGGTCATATGCATTCACTCCTATTTTTGTTTGTCGAACATGAAAGGGGGAATTCTATTTATCTCTCTAACTTCATTATACTTTACATCAACTTAACTACAAGACATTAGAAGTGTATGTTACATAGACCAGACACAAGAATAACGTTATTTTTAAAGTGACTCCCGTTGATTTTCGCTACTTAATAATGTCAGATATAATTAACAAAAGCAATTTATATATTGCACTCCATAAAGTAGGTTAAGCAAATGAGAAATAATGTGAAAATAACCCGTGTAAAAACGTCTATAACCCAGCAACAATTAGCAAAACGAGTAGGTGTAACGAGGCAGACGATTGGTTTGATCGAGAAAGGGGAATATAACCCTACGCTACAGCTTTGTATAGCAATAGCAAATGAGCTTGATAAAACATTAGATGAATTATTTTAGGAGGTTGAAGAATAATGAAATCATGGATATCTTTTTTTATGCCCGAAGATGAGTATAAAGAAAATACTGTATTTTTTTCGCTGAAGGTGCGACCATACTGCTGCTTTATCTAGGCATCATGTTAATCACCCATTATTTTATAGACTTAGATACAGGTGCTTGGTTTATTCTCTGGTATCGCGATTTTTCTCTCTTAATATGGTAGGAAGATATATACTATCAGGAATCGAATATACTGATGTTGTGACAGAAAAACACTATAAAAAAGAAATAAGGGCACTTTTATCCAGAACCGTTTCCTTTGTTGTTACCTTTGGATTGCTTTATCTGATGTATACCTTGCTATCCGGCGGTGTAAGCTGGATTGACTTTATAGGATTGACAATAAGCGTTGGCATTGTCTCCTTTGTATTTGACTTTATTTCCTTAAAACAATCGTACGAGAAAAATAAAGAGTTGTTATGAAAAAACGACAACAAAAAGGCCAAGAATAGCTCTTGGCCGATAAACATTCCTATTAGCACTACTACTACTTATATCACCCAAAAATGCAACACCGTCAAACATGCTACCCCTGGAATACCTAACACCCCAGCAATGCCTGCTGTAAAAAGGTTAATTGGTACATATAGACCAAACGACGCACCAATCAAATTGCAAACAAACAAAAATACGACCCCAATAGTAATCTTCATGACAAGTCGCCCGCTCCCACGGATTAGGTTGACTGGCAAACCTTTTACCAGCAACAAGCCAATCAAGACGACAATCCCAATGATAATCCACCAATTCATAAGCTTGTCTCCTCTTTTCTATAGAAATCATACTCTATCTATATGAGACAAGCCAGCCAAATATACCCCTCACATGGCGAGAGGGGTTATTTTATCGTAATGTAACTAGCTGTAATCTAATAGCCAGTAACAGCTCAATTGGTTCAACATTCACTTTATGGCTGATAAGTTCTGAACCTTTGCTTCTCTTAGTAAATAAAAATATTTCGCTTTGGTAACCGCTAAATCAAACTGTCCTTGTTCTGTTGGCTCAATACTGCGACTCATGATATCCTCCAGATAAGACCATTCCTCTCGTGCACGGAAAATTTGGTCCAGCAATTCCTGATCCATTTCTGATTTTTTCACTTTCTTTGAACGAAACATATGTCTCACCTACTATTTATACTTCTCTTCTTCCTTCTAATGCCTTGGATAAAGTGACCTCGTCTGCATATTCCAAATCTCCACCCATCGGGAGGCCGTGGGCAATCCTTGTCGTTTTGATACCGGAAGGCTTAACTAGTCGTGAAATGTACATCGCTGTCGCCTCTCCTTCGATGTTAGGATTGGTAGCAAGGATCAGTTCTTTAACCTCTTCATCCTTTAATCGATTGATCAAGGAAGGAACATTAATATCTTCTGGGCCGATACCATCCATTGGGGAAATCGCGCCATGCAAGACGTGATATTTACCGTTAAACTCTTTCATCTTCTCCATAGCGATTACATCTTTCGGGTCTTGCACGACACAGATGACCGATGAATCACGTGTCTCATCTTGACAAATCGGACAAGGGTCCGTATCAGTAATATGACCACACACACTACAATGTGTCAGTTCACGCTTCGCATTCGCTAATGCCTTGGCAAAATCCAACACATCGTCTTCCTTCATACTTAGGACAAAAAAAGCCAGGCGCACGGCGGTTTTGGGACCGATTCCTGGCAATTTGGTAAAGCTGTCGATCAGCTTTGATATTGGTTCAGGATAATACATAAGAACCCTCCTAGAACATACCTCCAGGTAAATTTAATCCTTGTGTGAATTTACCCATCTTGTCATTGGTTGTTTCTTCTACTTCATTCAGTACTTCATTCGTTGCGGCAATGATAAGATCCTGCAGCATTTCCACATCATCTGGATCTACTACTTCTTCGTTAATCTCAATATCAACAATTTCTTTCTTTCCATTTGCCACTACCTTTACCATGCCGCCGCCAGCAGTTGCTTCGAACGTCATTTCCTGTAATTCTTCCTGTGCTTTCATCATGTCTTTCTGCATTTTCTGCATTTGTTTCATCATCTTGTTCATATTTCCTCCACCACGCATGGCCATACCTCCTAAGAATATCTATTATTTTTAATCGTGTATTTCCAGTAAATCATCGCCAACCAGTTTTCTTGCGGCATCAACTACTGGGTCGCCTGCCTCTTCTGCGGACGATTCTTCTTGCTGAGTCGGGTCTTCTGACTGTTTTTGCTTCCGTACATATTCTTCCCGCAAGCTAGTCCATTCTGATTCAGGAATCGGAATAAACGTAAACTGCTGACCCATTGTTTCTGCTAACATTAATTCTATCGTTTGTTTATGCTCTAATGCAAGCGAACAGTGTATTTCATATCGAAAAGCGATAATAACAACCTCATCGGAAGCTGCACTCGGCTTACTATTCTGAATGGTCGCATGGGCTGGAGCGCTTTGTCTTTTTAAAGCCTCCATAAACACGGACCACTGGCTGCGCACCTTCTGAATAGCCGGTTTAGATGCCTCATTCAGCACATGACGAATACGGTCGTATGGCACCTTATAGCTATTGCGTGACGACGTGTTGCTTCGTTTTTGCTGTGGCTGCTGTGGCCTTTGTTCCGTTTGCGGCTGGGAAGGCTGCTTTTGTAATTGTTGCAGCTGTTGCTCCAGTTGGCTGATCCGCTCATTCAATTGATCAACTTGTGGAATCTGTGCTGGCACTTGCCTGATTTGGCCTTGATGACAAATCTTCAAAATGCTCACTTCAATAAATACCTTCGGACTGTTCGTCCACCTTATCTCTTGCTGGCACTGGTTTAATTCCTTAATCGCCTGTTGAATCCAATCCGCTTCCAGCTGTGCTGCTAATTGTTCAAAGGTATCATCCACAATCGCCCGCTCCAAGACATCTTTCAAAGATGGAGCCGTCTGATATAACAGGATATCACGCAAATAATAAATCAGATCAAAGACAAAACGACCGGGATCTTTTCCTTCTTGTATCAGTTGGTCAATCTCCATAATCGACTGGTTAACCTCATTTTCCTGCATCGCCTTTACTACATTGGCCAGCTTGGTCTGTGAAACTGAGCCAGTCACGGCCAAGACATCATCTATTTCCACTTGATCTTCACTATAGGATACCGCTTGATCTAATAAACTAAGCGCATCTCGCATACCGCCTTCCGCAGAGAGTGCTACCGCTTCTAAAGCCTCATCCGATACCGCGATTTCTTCCGCTTCCACGATTTTTTTCATGCGATCGACCATGGCAGCTTGTGAAATTCGCTTAAAGTCAAAGCGCTGACACCTAGATATAATTGTCAATGGGATCTTGTGTGGTTCCGTCGTTGCTAAAATGAAAATAACATGCTTTGGCGGCTCCTCCAACGTTTTAAGCAAGGCATTGAAGGCGCCAATAGACAGCATATGCACCTCATCTATGATATATACCTTATAGCTTACCACGCTCGGTGCATATTTCACTTTGTCACGAATATCACGAATTTGTTCCACTCCATTATTAGAGGCGGCATCAATTTCCACAACATCTGCAATCGAGCCATCTTGTATTCCTTTACAGGCGTCACATTGATTACACGGCTCCAGATCGGGACCATTTTGACAGTTGACCGCCTTGGCAAAAATTTTGGCAGCACTTGTCTTACCAGTACCTCGTGGTCCTGAAAAAAGGTAAGCATGGGTAAACTTATTTTGCATAATCGCATTTTGCAAGGTGCGGGTAATGTGTACTTGTCCTACTACATCTTCGAAATTCTTTGGACGCCAGACGCGATATAATGCTTGATAGCCCATAATTGCTCCCCTTCACTAAATAATTTCCTCATTATTATATTGTAGCAAATTCACACTGGAAAAACGAGCATAAAGTGAGACTGCTATTAGTAAGGGGCCAATACGGTGATAAATATAATTAAGCGAGGAATAAACGCATTGATTTTTTTCTCATGCATATATTTCTAATGCCCTTTTTTAATAGATCGTATGACCCACGCCCTTTTGATTGACATGGAGGCCTTAGTTATTGTACTTTCGTGGTAGCGCTTACTTTTAAAAGGTTAAGAGGAGGAATTATCGTTGGAAAGAAAAGAAACACGAGCATTAATTGAATCTGTGATGACCAATTTGAGTCATCAGGAAAATTTTTTAGGAATCTCCAATCAAGAAGACCGGCACCATATTTGTATGTCTGCCAAAGAAATTATTAAAACCACCGATAAAATCATTAAATGTTATATCAGAGTCTCTACTGAAGACAATGGCATCGTCCGCATTCCAGCCTATCGTGTACAGCATAATAATATCAGTGGGTATTATAAGGGTGGTATTCGATTCAGTGAAGTGGTAACAGAAGAAGAGGTCGAAAACCTGGCCATTCTCATGACACTGAAAAACGCCTTACATCAATTACCTTTTGGTGGAGCAAAGGGCGGCGTTCATATCAATCCACGTTCTGTATCTGAAAAAGAGCTCAACCTCATCAGCAAAAAATATGTACAGAACTTCTTACGTGATATCGGCCCTAACCAAGATATACCAGCACCTGACCTCGGGACTAATGAACAGATTATTGATTGGATGGTAGGAGAATACAAGACGATCAGCCCTGGTATGCCCTATTCCGGATCATTCACCGGAAAAAGCGTCTTAAACGGTGGAGCTAGAGGACGGAGAGAAGCTACGGGCAGAGGGGTTTTCTTAAGCTTTTCCTGGTTAATAGATCAGTGGTCTGAACGTCACACCAATAAGCAATATATCAAACGCTCGAAACAATGGCAAGTACTTGAGGAACTGCGACAGAAAGCTAAGCAAGGCGAAAAACTTCGCGTTGCTATACAAGGATTCGGTAATGTCGGTAGTGTGGTAGCTCAAGAGGCTTACAGACATGGTCATTATACGATTGTTGCTGTATCCGATCATGCGACAACCCTTTATCAGCCAGATGGTTTGAATATACCTGCTCTGACGGAATTCACCAAGACCAGCAAGGATCTGCCGAAAAATACCGAAGAACTGAAAGAAGCAGGTATTGAAGCCGAGCTCATGGAGCCGGATGACATAATTACCATTGATTGCGACACCCTCGCATTTGCTGCCGTAGAAGGACAGGTTCACAAAGATAATATGGACCAAGTAAAAGCCAAATTGTTAGTAGAAGGAGCCAATGCACCTATTTCAACAGAGGCAACTCAATACCTCGAAAGTAAAGGAAATATTGTCATACCAGATATTCTGGCAAACGCTGGCGGCGTGATCGTTTCTTATCTGGAATGGAAACAAAGCCGGGTAGCGCATACCTTTTCCGAGGAAGAAATCGTAAAAGATATGTCTGATCAAATGACAACTACTTTTCAACATACGTATGATACCTACTTCCTTTCCGACACACGTACCATGAGATATACTTGTTATCAAATAGCTTTAGAACGCTTAACTACCTTGTTGTATCGTCATGGGAAGCTTTATTGATCGGCATTCGCCCTTTCCACCTCGTTATAAACAGGTGGGGGATGGATGACATGTGAACAGAAAATATGAAGATTATGGCGTGCGTCCATCAGCCATTTTCATGAATTAACTCATTATACTGCGCAGCTCCATATCCTATTCAAGGAAAATATGCGATTAACTGGTTAATTAATTATTGGCTCTATTAAAGTTCAATGTTGATATTTACAGTAAAAAAGTGGAACTCCCTTAAAAGAGGAAGTTCCCTTTATTTTATTGCCTTCTTCAACTAACATCCCATTAGTGAAATATCACTTCTTTTTTACAACGAAAGTGATAGCATTTGTTTTTAATAATATATTTCTTTCATTACGAATAATTTTATATTCGAGTGGCTTTACTAACTGCTTTACTACTTCCCAACCCTCATAAATATGACTTAATGTATTAATCATATCTTCCGTTTTTATATTTACCTCCATCATCGTGTCTAACTTCTCGTTTGTAGCAATATCAATTTCTTCTACTTCTGAATTAACAATGATACAATTAATTCCTTCACTTTTTGTTCCTAATGCCATTTGTCGAATAACATTTTCAAATACAGCTTCTGATTCGACATGCTCTAATGTTGATACGGCAACAATAAAATCAAATTCATTTTTTGGGATTACGTATTTCCCTATATCTGCTTTTTTTGTTTCAATTATTTCTTCTACCCCGTACTCTTTACTATACTGTTCTAATTTTCCTAATGCAGAATCCAATAAATCTATACAAAATACTTTTCCATTTTTCGTTTTTATATCTTGCGCAATCGGGATACTATTTCTACCCACTCCTGAACCCAAATCAAGCACTTTAATATTAGTTTTCCCTTCCAACATCGATAGTAAATCTATTACTGTTTTAACGGGTTTATATAGCCATGAACCTTCTTCGAATAATTTGTAGTTTTCGTAACAAAAATCATGGTATTTCTTTTCCTCATTACGAATAAATTCAACTCTATTCATCTAATTTACTCCTTATAATTTCACTTTTTTTTTTGAATTTCAAAACCTTATCTATAGTGAACTATTCAGCTCAGTTAGCTGAATAAATTCAATAAACTTATATAATCTAAGTGTATCATAAGTTTCTATATTTGGAATTAAATTCCCTGAAATGATAAAGTCATTAATTGTAACTTCTGATAAATCAAATATCAACAACAAGCTTTAACAGAGCCTTTTTTAGTGAAATATATAAAAAAACGCTTGTAGATCGCTACAAGCGTTTGATGTTATGTATAAAGCCGTGCGCCAAGCCTCGATGGCGTCACCTTACGCGTTACTCAAGTTCATAGCTAGACCCAGGTTTCCCCGCGGCACACAGGAGGATTCGCTTAATGCTGCTTCCTTCCGGACCTGACATGGTTCACGAGTTCCTGTTGCGCAGGACCCGAGCGTCAACACTACTCCCTTAAGGCAGACCGTAAAATAACGACACCTTAGCAAGGCAACTCAGTCTCGCTCTAGCGGATTGCGAGTACAGGGCACCGCTACCTCCCCACCTAGCACGGCAAGTTTGAAAACATATTTTGTTGCGCTCGATTAGAAGCGCAATAATTAGTATAACCTGTTTTTCGTAAAAATGCAATGCATACCTCTAAATGATCTGTTTTTTATCAATAACCGGAATCCTATAAAGGGAATAGATGAATCACTTTATAGGACCCTTTTTCCAGATTAAATATCCAAGATTTAAACTTCCCTTATCCAAACCGTCATTTCATTTTCTCCACGGTTACTCCAAGCATAATAAGGAATCGCCCTTATCTCCTTTTCCACAAGCGGAGCCTTGACTGTTGAATACAAAGTAGATGGTATCTCTCGCTGATCGGTTTGCTTCCCGATTCCTTCCACGACCACTACACCGCCTAACAGTTCATCTTCTTTCTTTATCTTGAAAATTTGATTACTATCCACTTGGAGATCCTGCAAGTTCGCACCGTTATCCTTTTCTTCCAAGCAATAGACGATCGGGCCACGCTGTAGGGCAATCTTCCCTGCATTTGCTCGGACGTTTGGATGGGAGCGAACAACTTCTACTGGCATATCTAATGCTAAAGTAATTTGATCACCTTGATTCCAAACCCTGTTGATTATTAGATAACCTTTTTCCATTGGCGCGGCTATTGACTCTCCATTCACCCTGAGATCATAGTTCCTACACCAACCAGGCAGACGTAAGGCAAGTGTAAATGAGTTAGGCTGCTCGGTTGCTATCTCTACATCAATATTTCCATCCCAAGGATAGTTAGATTGCTGCATAACCTTTGTAGTACTGCCATTCATCACACATTCCGTTTCACCGCTTATATACAAATGCACATACAACTCTTCTTCATTAGCTGAATACACATACTGTCCAAGCGAGGCCAGCAATCTGGCAATATTAGGCGGACAGCAGGCACAGCCGAACCATGGCTGCCGGACAGGCATAATGGTATCCATATCCTGTCTGTAGTTCGCCGTATGCGGCCATACCTCCAGTGGGTTTACATAAAAATAGGACTGTCCATCTAAGGCAATACCACTTAATGCACCATTATATAGGACACGTTCTAATATATCCGTATAGTCGGCATCTGCTTCGATTTGTACCATGCGCTGCGCCCACATAATCATAGCAACCGACGCACAAGTTTCCGTATAAGCCCGATCATTGGGCAAATCATAATCGACAGTAAACCGCTCCTCGAAAGATGAAGAACCAATCCCCCCGGTAATATACATCCGCTTGTTCACCGTGTTCTCCCATAGAGTGCGGGAGATGTCTAATAAGTCTTGATCTTGTAATTCAGTTGCCAAATCGGCCATGCCGCTGTACAAATAAACAGCTCGAACCGCATGTCCCTCGGCAGTGGTCTGCTCATGGATAGGTTTGTGCGCCTGATAATAGGTATAATCCTTCCCAGTCTCTACTCCTCTCGCCTTACATTCCTCATCGAAAAAATGCTGCGGATTTCTTTTTCCTCTTTCTTCAATAAAAAAACGGCAAAGCTGTAGATGCTTATCATCATTAGTAACGCGGTATAATTTCATTAAGGCAAGCTCAATCTCCGGGTGGCCGGGATAACCAGCGATTTGTCCCTCTTCATTGCCGATCACTTCCGCAATATGGTCCACCGCTCGATTTACGATAGATATGATCTGATCTTTTCCCGTTGCTTGATAATAGGCTACCGCCGCTTCGATCAGGTGGCCGATACAGTACAACTCATGATCATCCTTGAGATTGGTCCATTTCTTATCGGGGTGATTGACGGTGAAATACGTATTGAGATAGCCATCCTCTTCCTGTGCTTCTCCAATTAATTCAACTACCTGATCCATTACCGACTCCCACTCTGGGTCGCGTTCCAATTGAAGCGAAAAGGCAACGGTTTCCATCCATTTATATAGATCACTGTCCTGAAATACCATGCCATAATGCTTACCCTCGACCCTGCCAGCAGCTATCTCAAAATTGGTGATCGTTCGGCTGGGCTCTGCTCCTGGTATTTGATCGTTTAATGCTCGCCATTGATAAGGAATAATCGATTCCTTTATCAAGCGCTGCCATTTGGTCCAAAACGCGTCCTGAATGGTGACATTGTCGAGTTTGATCGGGTGGATTTGATTTAGCGTTGTGTTGTTCATGTTTATATACCTCTCCTTTTCTCTTTGGTTTGATTACTCTTTAATTGCACCTGCCGTTAGTCCGCTGATGATATGTTTTTGTAATAAAATAGATATCAATACAATAGGAATCGTTGCCACAATTGCAGCCGCTGTCATTTGTCCCCAGTTCAAAGAATGCACCCCTTGAAATTGTGAGATGGCGACTGGTACGGTACGAGCACTGCCGGAAGATGTAAAAATCAAGGCAAACAAGAACTCATTCCATGACAAGGTAAAGGAAATGATCCCAACCGTAATAATTCCTGGTATCGATAAGGGCAAGACAATTTTCCAAATTAATTTCGGAATACTACATCCATCGATAATTGCCACTTCTTCGATCGCATTCGGAATGGTACGGAAAAAGCCTGTTAAAATCCAGACAACCAAAGGCGTGAAGTAGGCAATGTAAGGTAGTATTAAAGCGAAATACGTATCAATTGCACCTATACTCCTTAAAAAACTAAATAACGGACTGATAATAAAAATTCCTGGAAAAATAGTCATAAACAAAATCAGCATAAACAACGTATTTTTTAAACGAAATTGTAATCGTGCAAAGGAGTAAGCCGCTGGTACACCAATTATAATACAAATAATCGCTGTCACACTGGAAACGACAAAACTATTCCAAACATTTCTTAGAAAACCGCTTTCAAAGAGCACTTGTCGATAATTCTCCAAGAAAAAGCTTTCTGGCCATATCTTGACATTAAAAATCTCATTTTGCTGCTTTAACGACGTAATGATCGTCCAAATATAGGGCACAATATTAATAAAAACGACAACCATTAAAGCTAGCCAAAACCATACTTTCCATTTTTTCTTCATCAGAAGTACCCCCTAGCTATACTGCTTATTCATGCTTCTTGCGTACAAAAAGATGAGAATACCTACTAAAACAACACCTAGAACAGCCATTGCTCCACCTAATCCAAAGTCAAGGTATTGGAAGAATACTTTATAATTGTATAAGGTGAATATCTCCGTTGCCTCACCAGGTCCACCACCCGTCATGACATACACAATATCAATTACATTGATCGTCTGCAGGGTAGTAAAAATTAAACCCATAGCAACAAATGGCCGGATCAGAGGAAACGTAATATAATAATACTTCTTCAAAGCCCCTGCGCCATCAATATCTGCACTTTCATATAATTCCCTGGAGATGGTTTGCAAACCTGATACAATAATAAGCGTCAATAGCGGGGTTGTTTTCCAAATATTCGTTAGAATCACACTAAACATTGCGTGGTCTGTAGACACCAGCCAAGGGATACTTCGCTCAATCAGCCCCATTTTCTCCAATATATAGTTCACAATGCCAAAGTCCGTTTCAAACATAAATTTCCATGCTTGGGCTGCAACTACTGGGGCAACTGCCCAAGGTAATAAGATAGAGGCGCGAAATAGCGAACGCCCTTTAAAGGCCTGATTTGCAAGTTGCGCAGTGAGCAGACCTAAAATTAGCATGCCAATTACACTTCCAGCAATGTAAATAAAGCCCGTTACCAATGAAGAAATAAATCGGCCATCCTGCAAAATCGTCAAATAATTATCCAGCCCTACAAAAGTCGACTGGGCGTCTGGATCTGTCAGCCGGTAAGATTGGAAACTATAGATGATGGTTGTCACTAAAGGAATAAATACGATCAAAATAATCATAGTGAAAACTGGCAACAACAACATATATGGCAGGGCTCTGTATCTCATATTCCATCACTCCCTATAACAGGTACCGCTACATGCGGCACCTGTTATTTTTATTGTTCCACCTGTTCCAATTCATCCGCTAACTGACTGATCGCTTCTTCTGCCGTTAAATCACCAGATAGTGCTTGGTGAATATAAGATTGGGAAATATCTGAAATTCTTGAGTACTGTGGGTGTGAAGGACGTACAGAAGCGTCTTCAAACACATCTAAATATTCTTCTAATTGCGGATTTGATTCTAATACCTCGGGATCTTCATATAAGGCAAGCCGTGTACCGACCTGACCACCGCCAAGCAGCACTTCTTTCTGATTTTCAAAAGACGTAAACCACTCAATCACTTCCCAAGCCGCCTCTTTATCCTTTGCATTAGTAGAAATAGCAAAATTCCAGCCCCCTACAGCATTTGCTTTTTGCCCCCCTTCAAAAGCAAGGTTACTAGCAACCCACGTCTTATCCTTTACAGGGGAATCATCGGATTGATTCTCGGTATATACATAACCCCAGTTCGGGTGAAACATCGCCTGCCCTTGAGTAAATGGAATCCTTGCATCCTCTGGCGTTGTATTTCCGATTGCAGCAGGGGATACAATGCCTTCCTCGATCATATCCATCATAAATTGAAGGGCCTCTACTGCCTCTGGACTATCAATGACAACGCTTCCATCCTCATCGAAAAAGTTACCATTATTCGCATGCAAAAATTCCGTAAAGCTAACAATCAATTGTTCCGCACGTCCCCAGTGCATACTAAAGCCTTGAATACCTTCTTCTTCTTGTATCGTCTTCGCTATGTCGACTGCTTCTTCATACGTATCCGGTACCTCGAATCCATACTCTTCTAACAGGTCCGTTCTATACCACAAAGGGTGTAAGTCATTAAACCACGGCACCGCCCAGACATGACCATCATACGTCATCGCATCCACTTGACGTTCAATAAACTCTGACTGCATCTCTTCGGTAAATTGATCATCCAGTGGCTCAATCCAGCCTGCTTCCGCAAATTCTGCCGTCCATACCACATCCATATTCACAATATCAAGGTTATCTGATTCTGCTGATAATTGGGTAACGGTCTGATCATGCATTTGTGAGGCGTCATTAGACATTTCCACAAATTCCACCTGCATATCTTCATGTTCTTCATTAAAGCGTTGCCTGGCTGCCTCCATCATGCCGTTAGGATCCGATTCTAATTTTGCCATATGAATCACCTGTGCATCGCCATTTGCTCCACTATCTGACGTATCCCCTTCGTCTTGCCCATCGAGCGCATCTTCTTGACTACAAGCCGTTAGAATAATCATGATCATTGCCAATAGAGATAACAAAAAATAAGTGACATTATTCCTTTTCATGATTTACATCTCCTCTTTGTTACAGATTTTTACATTCTGCTGTTTCTAGGTGAGAAGAACATACTGAATCACTTGTTTATCTGTTTCTGCGACATAACGTTCGATACCACCCCCTCTAATTTTGATTAAACGTTTAATCAAAGGATGTAAAAAGTTTAACTGCTTTCCCGGCAAATTAATTGGCATTGCAAGCGAACTTTCTTTTGCTGAATCGGGGCACCGTTGATCTGTTTTAATAACATACCAATGGACTGCCGCCCCATTTCATTTAGTGGTAAACTAACTGTAGTTAACCTTGGTGTTAGATATTCAGCGGCTTCGATATTATCAAACCCAATAATCGCCACATCCTGTGGTACTTGTAATCCCATCTCTGCAGCAACCTTCAACACACCTGCTGCCATTGCATCATTCATTGCAAAAACAGCCTGAGGTTTCTCATTTTTTTCCAATAAAGACTTACCCTGCTCATAACCCGAAACAAAGGACCAATCTCCATTCTTTATCCATTGCTCCTGTTCCACTAGCTGATTATCCTGTAACGCCTGCTTAAATCCTTTTAACCGCTGCGTCGTTGATTCAGAATTCTTAAGCCCTGTAATTACACCGATATCCTGATACGCATTTGTTATTAAATGTGTTACTGCGTCGTAGGCAGCCTGCCAATCATGATAGTTCACCGACATATCCTCTGCATGAGAGGTATCACAATACGTATAAACGATAGGAATATTGCTTTCCGGCAAAATTCCTTGGACATCACGTAAATGGATACCTACATAAATAATTCCTTCTACCTGGCTTGCTAACAACACTTTAAACATAGGCAATGCTTCTTTCTTGCAAACCTCCGCATCTGGATACTGTTGGCCAGTTTTCTTCTTCATTCGCAGGTTCATAAGCAAAATCGAATACCCTTGTTCCTCGGCATAGGCATTAATACCATCGATAATTTCTGGTGCATTGAAGACAGATAAGTCCTCTACGATTACCCCGATGGTTTGTGATTTATTCATCTTTAAGCTTTTGGCTACCCGATTAGGTGCATAGTTCAGCTCCTCTGCCAGCCGCAGGATTTTTTTTCTTGTTTCTTCACCTACCCTCCCCCGCTTATTTAACACATTAGATACTGTTGCGACAGAGACATTTGCTTGTTCTGCTATCTTCTTTAGACTTGTCATTTTCTCACATCACATCCTGATGAAACGTTTAATCATTAGTTGTTTACACCTTACCATGTATACGCTTTCAGTGTCAATGGTTAAATCATGATTAAATCTCAACATTGATTTGACTTTTTCATTAGATTTAATGGATACAGATTAATTAGCTAGTAAGGCTAAAACATTTTTTGGTCTGTGCAGAGCTTCTTTTTGCGTATTCATCTGTTAACCCTTTTTATAAAGAATGTAGTATCCCTTTTTCCGCAACTAAAATCGTTCCGTCTACATCAAATATCAAAATCTTCATTACATAGCTATATTTCATCCTTCTATCATACGTTTCAGTTCATAAACGGTATCAAACATATCATTCGTCTTATCTGGAAAACGATTGGGATCATAGTCAGGTAACCATGTTACACCAGCGGTATAAACATTAGCCCTATCTCCAGCTTCTATATCTGCCTCACTGTCACCAATAAAGATGGTTTCAGCCCTCTTGGCTCCCAATAGAGACATGGCTTTTACCACTCCTTCAGGATGAGGTTTAGGATGAATGACATCATCTCCTGTGATGGTTACGTCAAAGAGTTCAGCCATTCCTAGTGATTCTAATGATAGATCTAAGCTTCTTCTTGCTTTACCAGTTACAATCCCCACTTGCACATTCTTTTCTTTTAGATACACGATCATATCCAATATCTCGTCATTTTCTTTTACATAATAACCGTGTTTCTCTCGATATGTTTGATAATAAAGTTCAATAGCCTCTTGCTTGTTCTTATGTCTCAAGTTCTCTCTAATAATGCCTGTTTCAGAAGGGCCAAACATCTCGATGATTTCCTCATCTGAAAGACTTCTGTTATCAAATTTTTCAAAAACGTTTTGAAATGCCTCAAAACATAAAGGTAACGTATTGGCTAAGGTTCCATCAAAATCAAATAAAGCGGTTTTTATCATTATACTCCTCCTAAACGATGTCTTTGACTCTATTATATTCCTTGATGTATTATTTGTATAACAAATATATTAAACCAATCACTTCCGTCGAATAAACCGATCGAACGGGAGGAATAGCTATAGATAAAGAACAATTAGAGATAAGTACATTAACAGGTGATGTCCTTCATAGTCATCTGGCTAAGCAACACGGCTGCAACTGTGTTGCCTGATTCAATATATTCTCGCCAGGACTGATGAAAGGCGGCAGGTTTCTCTATTCTGCAGGGGAGCTTATGATCGGGAGATTTCATAGAGCAATAGGCATACACTTACTATTTTTCGATAGTAGTTAAGGAGGCGAAGGAACATGGACAAATTTATGGAACGAGCAGTACATCTAGCTGTAGAAAATGTAAAAGGCGGTGGCCAGCCGTTTGGTGCAGTACTTGTCAAAGATGATCATACGGTAGCTGAAGGGGTCAACGAGCTTCATGAAACCTATGATATTAGCGGACATGCAGAAATGTTGGCTATGCGACGAGCACAGCAAGCATTACAAACGAATGATTTATCGACTTACACGATGTACGCAAGCGGCGAGCCTTGCCCGATGTGTTTAACAGCAATGTATTTCGCCGGGATTGAAAGCGTATTTTACTGCGCCTCTATGGAGGAAGCAGTCGAAGCTGGATTAGGGAAAGCAAAAACGATATATGACGATATACAAAAGCCAAAATCAGCACGTGCACTTTCCATGATACAGATGCCTTTGGATGAGGGACAGGAAAATCCAATGAAGCAATGGAAAGAGCGGAAATAGTCTTTACCGCAGTGTAACTAGCTGTAAGACTTCCCCTTCAAGAAATCAATGAAAATGATATTGATAAGTAGGAGTTCCTATCGCCAGTAACGGCTCGATGCGTTCAATTAACCATCACTTTATTAGAAATCTGCTCCTTTCTAAATTAGAATCATTGGAACCTATCTTGGACGCCTCGGGATATCCCTAGTGTGAACGCCGATCAGCAACCTCGTGTATCAGTACTATCTCTGTATCGAAAGCCGCCTTGGAGCTACTATTCATCCAAGTTCGAATGACAGAGTGCACAGCCTGCGAGTAGGAAGGTCCGCACGTACACTGGGAAACAGTCTTTGAATGTGGTTGGCCACAGGAGTGAACAGAATTGTCCCAAATGATCCTTAAGACCATTATCTAGGAACATCACAAGACGTCCAAGTGTTTTTTTGAAATTATTGTAGGTCAAATGAGTAAATGAATAAGTCCAAAAGATGGGCTTAAATATAATATACGAGGAGTTGGAATGATGAAAAAAATGTTTTTTCTGTTGAGCATTGTATTTTTTATGACAGCGTGTTCCATGTCTGAAGAGGATGTTGTGGAAGAAACGATTGCAGCAAGTGAGGAAGTCAATAACTACACACTCGATATTACAACTGCCAATCCTAATGAGGCAGAAAATGATGAATATGTGTTCAACATTGACTTACAGAACACACTCGGGTACATCACTAGTGATTATAACAGCGAAGATGAGACAGATTCAATGGAGTTATATTATAACAGTGATATAGTATATGAAAAGCAACCGGATAGTGAATGGGAAGAAAGCTCATTGCAAGTAGAAGAAATGCATGAATTATATTTTGTAGACTATACACAAATTGCTCAAGTACTGGAATACATTGAACCTTTGGAAGAAACATCGTTTGAAGCATTAGATGAGTCATATGAATTTTCATATCAAACAAGCAATCAAATTGATGCGACAGATTTGTTAGAGGAATGGGGCTTTAATCTCGGAACTGAACCAGAGATGGCAGTGATGGACGCTTCGGTTGTCTTTCACATCAATAATGATAATTATTATATAGAGAATATTGCGTTAGAATATACCATGCGAGCAGGAAATGCTGACATGGAGGTAAATCTAACACAACAGCTTGATTATCAGAACATCAATGATACAGAAGATATTGAAAGACCCGAAGATTTATAAAATGGTTCAACACCAAAATCTATGGTTGCTATTATCAAAATATAGCCAATTGTTCCCCCATACATTTTGGTGAGAGCCCTTTATTCCATAACGCCAATAATATCCATTCCGATGCAGGTTTCTCTGAGCAACACAAAGACAACCCGGACATCTCTCAAGCATAGGGAATTTATTTTCTTTCTCTTTTAAACTATATTCTTTAAGCCCAACCCCAAAATAATGCGGAATAATCATTAAAGCCCATATTCCGCGCCTATTTGAAAGCTAAATATCTTTTTTTGCAGGATTTTTCCCATAAAATATCGAAAAGGGGAAGTACAAGTTTAATGAGGTGATGACATTGAACAACCCATTTCAAAAAATCTCTGACATGCAATTATTCCGAGTGGGATCAGCTCCTGTTATTCGTCACTTAATCAATGAGCTGGGGCTGATCGACCGAGTAGATGGCCTGTCCCCTGTAAAAAAGGAAGATTATAAGGCGTCCGTTGGTACCCGCATCGCTGCAATTATCATCAATCAACTGACGGATCGGAAAGCCCTTTACAAGGTAGAGGGGTTCTATGAACGGCAGGATGTTGAATTGTTATTCGGTTCGGGGAGAAAGGCCAACGATTTTAATGATGATGCACTTGGAAGAGCGCTGGATGCCCTCCACGCTGCAGATTTGGAAAAGGTTTATATCCAAGCTGTCCAAGGCATTCAGGAAGTTGTGTCCGATTTGAGCTGGGACAGACTTCATTTTGATACAACCTCCATTAAAGTGACGAGAGGGACCTTGTTATGAGCAAAATATTTACTGATTATGAGAAAATGATAAGTGAAGTTTCTAAACTCAAAGAAGGAGATGAACAAACATTAATTACTCCTATAAAGGAAAATGCTTGGTCGATCAGAGAAATCATTGGTCATATGTATTATTGGGATGATTATAACCTACATAATATGGTATCTCAAATGAGTAACGGAGCAAATCTGCCAAACTTTCCAGCGCATGATCCCCATAATGAAGAAGCTATTCAATCGCTTGAAGGTAAAGCTGTTCAACAAATAATTGATTTGTTTCTAGAAAGAAGAAAAGAGATACTAGAAGAAATTAAAAAAGTAGACAAGAAGGATAGATTTACGATTGGAAATGGTAAGAGAGCTTTTTCTTCTGAAAGCTTTATCAAAATTTTTGTTCAACATGATGCACATCATGTAAAGCAAATCGAGAATTTTTTAGCGAATGCAGAATAATAAATGATTTGTTTAGGGAGGAATTTCTATTGAACATATTATGGGATTTTGATGGTACGCTTTTTGATACGTATCCTGTCTTTACAAAAATATTAAAACAAATTGTACATCCAGACATCTCCGAAGATAACCTATATGCTCATCTAAAAATTTCATTTTCACATACTATCAATCATTTTCAATTATCTGCTTCTCAAATAGAAGCTTTTATTTCTCTCAGCAATCAATTACCAATGGAAGATTTCAAGCCGTTTAAAGATGTGGAAAAGATATTAAAATATGCCGATAAAAATGTAATTATGACACACAGTGGTCGTAAGGAGGTTCTGAAAATATTAAATTATTATGGTTGGGAAAAATACTTTACAGAACTAGTGACAGGTGATGATGATTTTCCGCGTAAACCCAACCCAGCTTCTTATGAATATCTACATAAAAAACACTCTATTGATTTAGCCGTTGGTGATCGAATGTTAGATATTATTCCTGCTAAAAAAATCGGATTAAAAACCTGTCTCTTTCAAAATAGAGAACATGGATCCGATTATTATCTTAACGACTATAAAGATTTTTTTAGTGTGATAAATGGATAAGTATTCAAGGAACTAAAATTAATCATTTTAGTTCCCTTTTTATTCTAACGGAAGTAAACAACCTATTTATTTCGCTTACTTGGCTGTGAGCTTTTCAATTTCTTCTTCGCTTAATTCTGTAATTTCTGCTATTTCACTGATGGACATGCCTTTTGCAATTAGTTTCAAAACGATTTCCTTTTTTCCTTCTTGTTTCCCTTCTTGTTTCCCTCTCTCAAAATAAGAGTTCGGCAGCTGCATCACTATATATTTTTCCTCTTCCGGCAGTTTTTCCATTCTCTCCATCATTTGTTCCTCCTCCTCTTCGCTCAACTTTAAATACGTCTCGAAATATCCATACAAGAATTCCATTTGCGCCGGATTGATTTTCATCCGAGTAATCATGCGCAAAAATTCCAATTTAACTTGGACGCGCTCATGTTCTTCAAACCCCATCTGACTGATTAATGCTGCTGCAACTGGGTTGTCTGATTCGATATATTCTCTCCAGTTTTTGTGTTTTAATTGTAATTTTTGATAACTAAATTGAAGTACTTCTTGAGTAGGTGTATCGATTTTGAATTGTGTCGGTTCTTCTTGTTTCCTATTATAACTCAAAACAGCGATGGGTTGAATGGGTTTGCGGTGCTTGGCGTAAAGATAACTGAAGTAGAGAAACATTCTTTCGGGGAAATCCGCTTCATGAGTGGATTGTGCTTCGGTATGAATATGCAAGATTTTTTCTTCATGATGTAATTTTACTTCAGCAAGAACATCAATCTCCTTTTTGGAGCCTTCGAGATAATCCAAGTAGACTTCCTGTTCGAGGAATGTGACGTTGGAGAAATCAATGTAGGGGTGAAGATCGGGGAAAAATCCTTCGATGAACTCTTCAAAAAACTCTTGTATCAACTTTTTTGTCAGTCGATCATGCTTCATGTAGTCTGCTTTTTCTTCTTGAATAACTGGTACGGTAAGCAATAGAACACTCCCTTTATTTAGAATTATCTTCACTTTAGCATTCCTTCCAAGATAAAGCTAGTGTAATAATTTTACTTTTTGCTTCTCTTATATGTTTGAGAGCAATGATCACTACCACTTTCCCATCATAAAAGAGCCTCGAGTAATTTCATGGTTCTTCCAACTCTTCCGCTCTGCTTATGGACTTTTCAATCACTTTTGTTATCGTTTCTATTTCAGTAAAAGAGACATCACATAGCAAACCCATTGCACGATAAGACGGAAGCGCTTTAATTTCATATTCCATATTCGTCATTAAAATCTTCTCTCACTAGTAATAAACTACTATTTTAACTTACTATACTATAGTGCATGACCCCCCGGCAATGAAGACGATTTTTGTGGTATAACACTTTCAAATATATTAGATTCCTATACCCTTCTGGCTTCATTTGATACAATAAGAAAATGATCGAAATAAGGATTCCAAACGAAAACGAGAGGCTGATAAACGATGAAAGAAGAAGAACGTATTTTTAACGGAATGTTATTTAGTCCGGCACACCCTGATTTAAAAAAGATAAAACAGCATGCTCATAAGCTAAGTCGTCAATATAGCGATACTTCCGAAGAAAAAGGAGAAGAACGTCAAAGTATCCTCAAGCAATTGCTTGGACAGGTAGGAAAGCATTGTTATATGCAAGGTCCTATCTTTTTTCACTATGGAACACACACCGAAATTGGTGATCATTTCTTCGCTAATTATAATCTAACGGTTCAAGATGATGCCAAAGTTACGATTGGAAATCATACGCTTTTGGGACCTAATGTTACCATTGTTACACCGGTTCACCCTATGATTGCTTCGGAGCGACAACAAATGATCGACCAAAACGGCGAGACCAAGGCTTTATGTTACGCTAAGCCAGTAAGTATTGGGAATAATGTCTGGTTAGCAGCCAATGTAACGATTTGTGGCGGGGTTACGATTGGAGATGGCTGTGTGATTGGTGCTGGAAGCGTGGTAACGCGTGACATTCCAGCGAATTCCTTTGCTGCTGGCGTCCCGTGTCAGGTCATCCGCCCGATAACGGAAGCTGATAGCATGCAATTTAAATCTGAAACATTAGCAGATTGTCGAATCGATGAAGGATAAATGTGTGTACCTGAATGAGTGAAAAACAAATACGATGTCATTCCATTTCACGAAAACCAGAAATAGCAAGGTCAAGTTGGAAAGGGTGTCCGTGTGTCAAGATCCTATGTCATCATTTATCAAAATAAGGAAGCTAATTATTCTGTATACTACGATTTTAGCAAACAATCGTTTTTTTCATATACACAAAAATTAAACAAATCAATCATTAAGTTCGCTAGTTTCTGTTCCATTCCTACCTATGCCATCATGAAGAATGTGTCATTTGGTATGACAATCCATCCATTGACAATGCTAGCTATTGCTAATATGTTAGGAATCATACTAGGGTTTGTAAGTATAAAATTAATAAACCGTGTCAGTGACAAGGAATTGCAGCGAAGCAAAGAAGTCATACATCCAACCAATCAAGAGTTACGTAGGTATCTTTTTGAAGGAAGAAAACAATCGAAAAGACTCATTCTTATGATATGCTTTTTATTTTTTCTCGTCTTTTCAAATGTGATCTTTCTCTATTTTATGCCGCAAAATATCTTAATGTTTCTTCTTAATATCGCGATATTGGCTGGTAGTATCTTAACTGTCTGGGCAATAAGACCAATCAAGCGAAGCCAAGCCCATAAATTATTAGAAGGAAAACTGGAAAGCGCTCTGATTGAATAAAGTTTTCCTTTCCATTTTCAGGAGCCAGTTAGAAAGGGTGTCCGTGTGTGTCAAGGTCCTATGTAGCGATTTATCAAAATAAAAAAGTCAATGAATTTTTATACTTTGATTTTAACAAGAATGAGTTCTTTTCCGTTGCAGAACGAAAAAGCCAATCCACGATATTTTTTACAAGCTTTGTTTCGATTGTTTTTTATGCCTTAATGAAAAATGTGTCATTTGGTATGACATTCAGTCCCTTGACAATGTTAGCTATTACTGGTGTGTTAGGGATAGCACTGGGATGTGTAAGTATCCAATTAACAAATAGAGCAATCGAAAAAGGATTAGAACACAGAAAAGAAGTTGTACATCCAACGAATCAAGAGTTGCGCCAATATCTTATGGAGGGCAAAAAACAATTTCATGTGTTAGTGTTTATCCTACTGGTTTTATTCTTTTGTGTTTTCTTAAGCGCCGTTTTTCTCTATTTTATGCCACAAAATGTATTAATGTTTCTTGTTAACATCGGGTCCTGGGCAATTAGTATTTTAGTTGCTTGGTTAATAAGACCCATACAGCGCAGTCAAACTCATAAACAATTAGAAGGGAGACTGGAAAAGCACTCCGGTTGAATGCACAGAAATGATTTCAGCTAGAATAGATGTGAAATGAGGTGGGCGTTGGGATCTGGAACCACATGAGTTATGCATCTGCCATCTCATTTTGGCCGTATGTCATAAAAAATGAAGGGAATCGTTTAAACTGATTATTAGCATAATCTAAAGGGATACTTACTTTTCCCTACTCCTACGCATAGCAGAAAGTATTTTTAAGTCGATGCCACTATGTTCCTTGTTCCAACCGTCAGTAATGGAGCCAAAACCCATTGTGCTCTCATTGAAAAATTTCGAGTCTATTTCGTTTACGATTACAGAAAATCAACAGGCTAGAAGAAAAATAAGAAGGAGAGGCTATAATATATAATAAGCACCTCTCCTTTTTTGATTATTAATGCAGTGACTTAAAATTAACTATCCCAAGTTAATTTTTGCTTTTAGCTTTATTTAGTGACACAGTAGGGGCTAGCCTCTTGGCTCTCGCCCACTCACCCCAGCCTCACTTCCCTCAACCTGATTAGGAGGGCGAAACCCAAAAAGCATTAAGGTAAGGACATAGAACGCCATTAAGCAAGAGGTAACCTCTCACAAACTAAAAAATTTTTTGGAAGAGATGAAATCATACGTTAATATTATACATATACAAGGAAATCAGGAACACTATAAGGAGATGATAGGATGGCTAAATTAGGAAGAATAGATCTTTTGTTAATTGGCTTGCTACTAATTGTATCTTCTATTTTCTCTTATTTTCAGGGGTATATAGAAATTGGGCTTGGTTTTATTATAATTATACCAGGTGCTTATTTAGTAGGTTGTGGAATTTTTGATAAACCTAAGGAAAAACCGATTAAAGGAAAAGGACTATGGTTGTGGGATTTAAAGATAAGATTAATCATTAGGTGGTTTATCAATGCCTCCCCCAGTGCATTTACTTCTAAGCATTAATATAATAGAATATAAAAGTCTAATAGTTCGGAAAGGATAAGATTTATGAAGTCATCAGTAAAAAGATATTTAATGACAACTATGGCAGCCTTTACAGTCTTAATAATAGCATTCTTTATTAATTATCAAAATAATGCTGCTTCCATATTTGCTATAGAAAATGTTAGCCTATTCATTGCAATTATTGGAATGATTATCTTAACAAGTTTATATATTTCAATAAAAATATATGAAAAAAGAATAAGTAAAAAATGAATGATGCTGATGTTTTCCTTTGTTCAATCAGTATTATTCGCTTATGTATAATTATTTTGAAATATGTTTACTTTTTATTTTTCAAAATTTTCAATATAGCAACTCTTCAAGGAAGCAACTTCACAATCAGAATGACAAATAACCACACCTTGATTGTTTGTCGTGCTTAAGGGTGGTTATTTATTTTGATGAAAAGACAATAACAAGTAAAAAAGAAGCTGTGATAAGCTTCTTTTTTACACCACTTTCACCCGATTTAAAATATCTTCCGCGTTTTTGACACGTTCTTCCGTTGGTGGTTCTACACCTTCCAACAGATAATCAAGGCCAAGGTTTTCCCACTTGTATACGCCTAGTTTATGGTAAGGCAGTACTTCTATTCTCTCTACATTGTTCAGCGTAGCGATAAAATCAGACAATCGTTGTAAATAGGCATCATTATCGCTGCCGCCTGGTACCAGCACATGACGAATCCAAACAGGGACACCCTTTTGATCCAAGTATTGCGCCATATCGATAATATGCTCATTGGAAACCCCGGTTAGTTCTTTATGCTCGACGGGATCGATATGTTTTAAATCTAATAAAATCAAATCGGTGACTTCCATTAATTTATCAATATTTTTCATAAAGCGAGGCGAGCGACTGAAGCAGCCGGCCGAACTATCGATGGTCGTATGCACCCCTAGCTTTTTCAACTCGGTAAATAGTTCCACGAGAAACTCCGCCTGAAGTAACGGTTCACCCCCGCTTACCGTTACCCCGCCATTTGACGCTTGGAAAAAGGGTAGATAGGTCTGGATATCTTGCACCAATTCCTCTACCGACATTTCTTTGCCATCTCCAATTTTCCAAGTATCTGGATTATGGCAGAACTTACAACGTAATAAACACCCCTGTGTAAAAATCACATAGCGTAAGCCAGGTCCATCTACCGTTCCGCATGTTTCAATTGAATGAATACGTCCGTTCATATTGCTCGCCCTCCCCTTATTGTTAAAAAACTGGAACCGATCGTAAAAATACGACCCTCTCGTCTATAACCCCATATACTACTTTTATCTAAAAAGATGGTTCATCAGCGGAAGGGAGTACTCCCGCTGATGGATTACTTACATACTTTCATGGAACGTACGATTGATCACGTCGATTTGTTGTTCTCTGGTTAGCTTAATAAAGTTGACCGCATAACCGGACACCCGGATCGTTAGCTGTGGGTATTCTTCTGGGTGATCCATCGCATCAAGTAAGGTCTCTCGGTCAAATACGTTGACGTTTAGGTGATGACCATGCTTGATGGCATAACCATCTAACATACCAGCAAGGTTGGATTTTCTTGTATCTTCATCTTTTCCTAATGCCTTTGGCACAATCGAGAATGTGTTAGAAATACCATCCTGGGCATAATCGTATGGCATTTTAGCAACGGAGCTTAGAGAAGCTAAGGAACCATTTTGATCACGACCATGTAATGGGTTAGCACCTGGTGCAAATGGCTCACCAGCCTTACGTCCGTCTGGTGTATTACCGGTTTTCTTACCATAAACCACATTGGAAGTGATCGTAAGAATCGATTGGGTGTGTACCGAATTGCGATACGTGTGATGTTTTTTTACTTTATTCATAAAGGCTTTCACCAGATCAACGGCAATTTCATCAACACGATCATCGTTATTACCGTATTTCGGGAAATCCCCTTCGATTTCGTAATCTACTACAACGCCATCTTCATCACGGATCGTTTTTACTTTTGCATATTTTATCGCACTTAAGGAATCAGCTACAACAGACAGTCCGGCAATACCACATGCCATCGTACGTAAGACATCGCGATCATGCAGTGCCATTTCTAAACGCTCATAGCTGTATTTATCATGCATGTAATGGATAATGTTTAAAGCATTGACATACAATCCGGATAGCCAATCTAACATCGTATCGTATTTTTCCATTACTTCGTCATAGTCTAAATATTCCGAGGTAATGGGTGCATAATTTGGTGCTACTTGCATTTTCAGTTTTTCGTCGACACCGCCGTTAATCGAATAAAGCAATGCCTTAGCAAGATTGGCTCGTGCACCAAAGAACTGCATTTGTTTACCGATGCGCATGGCGGATACACAACAGGCAATACCATAATCATCACCATAATGCTCCCGCATCAAGTCATCATTTTCATATTGAATCGAGCTTGTTTTAATCGACATCTTAGCGCAATATTTCTTATAGTTATCTGGTAATTGTGTCGACCATAACACGGTTAAGTTTGGTTCTGGCGCTGGGCCTAAGTTATCTAACGTATGCAAGAAGCGATACGAGTTCTTTGTAACTAGCGGACGCCCATCCTCAGCCATACCTGCGAGTGACTCGGTTACCCAAGTTGGATCACCGCTAAATAGCTCATTATAATCAGGCGTTCTGGCGAATTTTACCAGACGTAGTTTCATAACAAAATGATCGACTAGTTCTTGTGCTTCTTTTTCAGTAAGGTTACCATTTGCGATATCTCTTTCAACATAGATATCAAGGAACGTCGATACACGCCCAAGACTCATCGCGGCGCCATTCTGTTCTTTGATAGCTGCCAAATAGCCAAAATATAGCCATTGGAAAGCCTCTTGTGCCGTTGTTGCTGGCTGTGAAATATCAAAGTCGTAAGCCGCTCCTAGTTGTTTTAATTCTTGCAAAGCACGGATTTGTTCTGCTGTTTCTTCCCGATCACGGATGATGTCCTCGGTCATCGTGCCATCACCAATCCTATCAAGCTCTTGTTTCTTTTCAGAGATTAGGCGATCCACACCATATAGTGCCACACGACGGTAATCACCGATGATACGTCCACGGCCGTATGCATCTGGCAAACCAGTTACAATACCTGCCTTCCTTGCTGCCCGGATTTCCGGTGTATATACATCAAACACACCTTGATTATGTGTTTTGCGATGTTCTGTGAATGTTTTCACTACTTCATCATCTACTTGATAACCATACGATTCCGCTGCCGCTACTGCCATTCGAATACCGCCAAATGGCTGCAACGATCGCTTAAATGGTTTATCTGTTTGTACACCTACTACTTTTTCTTTGCTTTTATTTAAATAACCAGCACCATGAGATGTAATCGTTGAAACGATTTTTGTATCCAAGTCATATACGCCGCCATTTTCCCGTTCTTCTTTCGTTAACTGCATCACCTGATCCCACAATGCCTTCGTCGCAACGGTGGCGTCTGCTAAGAAATCTTCTTTTCCTTCATATAACGTAAAGTTCTGTAGAATAAAATCACGCACATCAATTTCCTTTTGCCATTTACCTTCACGGAAGCCTTTCCAAGGGACACTTTTGGTAACTTCTTCTGCTACTTTCATCTCCTATACCTCCTCCATTGATTACATTTGTTCAAATATTCACAAATGTATCTTATTTATATTATAACGCGTTTTAAGCCGCTGATAAAGTGAAACAATTCACATTTAAAAAAGTTGTCATGGTTTATTCTTAAAATGTTCACATTTTCACAAATTTACTTAGATTGCATATTCCGAATAAAAATAATCTCGATTAATTGAGAATTATTATCATTTGTTGTATAGTAGATAATAACATTAAAAATAATGGAGGAGATACCATGCAGATATATTGGACCAAAATAAATAAGATTATTGATGAAACCCCCGAGGTGAAAACGTACTTTCTTGACTGTCCAGAAGGCTTTACCTGGGAAGAAGGAGCTCATACCCATTTCGCATTAGAAGGTTTTAATGCCGGGGATAAACCAAATCGCAGCCTGATTCGTCATATGTCCATTTCTACTTTACCGCATGAAAACGCCATCGGTATTACAACACGCATTAAAGACGAATGTTCCGAGTTTAAAACGATTCTCAAAAATCTAGAAGTCGGCAATGAAGTGGCCTTATTTAAGACGCATTCCAATGTACCGCTTAGAAGAGAAGACAAAAATGTGTACCTTCTGTCATCAGGTGTCGGCCTGGCAACGTTCCGACCACTTATCATGGATTATTTGGAACGTGCGGACAATGTCACTCACATTCATTCCTTGAATATCGATTCATCAAGAGACTTCTTATTTCCAACAATTTTCGAAACAACAGCGGATAAGAAATTCACATCCCAGTTTGTCGATAATCGCAAAGACTACTATGATAAAGTGAAAAATCTTGCTATAGATAAGGATGGACTTTTCTATGTTGTCGGCAGTGATGAATTCCTTGTACAGAATATTGAAGTATTGCTTGAACAAGGCATCAAGCCGGAGCAGATTAAGCTTGATAAGCATGAACAACAATTACCTGAGTTTTTATCACTCGTTTAACCAGACAGGATAGCACTTTTGTGTTATCCTGTTTTTTATAAGCTAGAAAAGTTTATAAACCTTGATATAATAGGACTTGGAATGATTTGATCTTGAACGAATAGGCCGTTCAGTGACTACGTTTAGTGGTCGGTATAGGACCGGGTGGATTTTTGCTCGATTTTCTTATGAAACATCAACTATTCTCCTTCTTTTTCAATCGCAACTGCTTGAAAAATTCCGATAACATGTTACTGGCTGCCTCTTCCTCAACACCTGCCACTACTTCTACCTGATGGTTAAAGCGCTCATCTTCCAATAAATTTAGCAATGAACCCGCACAGCCTGCCTTGGGATCTTTCGCCCCATAGACAACACGGGGAATTCGTGCTTGTAAAATAGCCCCAGCACACATCGGACAAGGCTCAAGGGTCACATACAAGGTGCAATTCTCTAAACGCCAACTGCCGAGTACCTGATTGGCTTTATCGATCGCCAGCAATTCCGCATGTGAGTTCGTCGTTTGCAGCCTTTCTCGCAGATTAAACGCCGTAGCAATGACCTCCTCTTCATGCACAATCACTGCTCCGATCGGTACCTCTCCTAATACGGCTGCTTTTTCCGCCTCTGCTAATGCCATTTGCATATATGCTTGATCCGTCATGACTTCCATCCCTTCTGTAGCTATTCCTTACCCTCTATCTTGCAAAAAAAACAGCCAAAGTGCAAGCGTTGGATGCATGAAATACTTGATTATGGGGTATCTTGCACAATAAGACCACTGGAGGTGTGAAGGATGAAAAAGGCCTTATTAGTCATTGATCTCATTAATGACTTTAACTTTTATGAAGGAGATCTTTTACTACAAAATACGAAAGAGATCCTGCCGAACATTCAGAAATTAAAACGTCATGCCAAGGAGAAAAACTATCCGATCATTTATGTGAATGATCATTACGATACATGGGAAACCGACTATAAACAGATCGCCCAAGCCTGCACAACGCCGAAGAATGCCGAGGTCGTGGAAATGGGCATACCGGAGAAGGAAGACTATTTTATTATGAAACCACAGATGTCTGGTTTCTTTCGTACTCCGTTACGTTCCTTGTTAGAAAATTTGGGTATCGAGCAATTGATTATGACCGGCATTGCCGGAAATATTTGCGTATTATTCACCGCCAATGACGCTCATATGCGTGGATATTCCTTGCATGTCCCAGAAAATTGTGTGGCCTCTAACACCGATCGGCATAATCATGAGGCATTAAAACTGATGTCTGAAGTATTCAAAGTAGACACCAGTCCGATATAATCGTCGTTCTATCTCTTCTTGCTCCGACATAAACATAGATATAGAGGGTTTTATTCAGGAGGAGAAGGGAGAACATTTCTGTGCAAATTTATCTAGTGAAACAAGGAGATAGTCTATATCAGATTGCCAACCAATTTGGGATTTCAACGGAGGCAATCACCACTGCGAATGAAATCGATCCAGCACTGACTTTGGTTGTGGGACAAACGCTTGTCATCCCAACTTATGGCCGCTTTTACACCGTTCAGCCGGGAGATAGCCTATATACGATTGGGCAGCGTTTCAACATATCCGTTACCGAGCTTGCTCAAGTGAATCAAATCAACATGTACCAACCGCTTTCGATTGGAATGACGTTATATATCCCCGAACAGCCCAAAACAACGATTGATGTCAATGCCTACATTGAGCCTTTTGGTGATACGGTTTCCAATGCATTAGAGAGCGCCGCACGAAAACATGCAGAGCAGCTTACCTATTTGGCACCTTCCTTCTATCGTGTCGATCGAGAAGGAAATTTAATCGCACCGCCACTCAATCAATTTGCCGCCATTGCAGAAGAAAACGGCGTCACTTTAATGTTGGCAGTGACCAACTTAGAAGAAGGGGGTTTTAGTGCAGAGCTGGGCAGGATTATTTTAACCGATGAAGCCGTTCAAGACCAAATGCTGGACCAAATTATCGAAACAGCACAAGAGATCGGCTTTGGTGATGTTCATTTTGATTTTGAATTCTTACCACCAGAAAATCGAGAAGATTATAACCAATTCCTTAGAAAGGCGACCGAGCGACTTCATCAGGAAGGGCTGCTTGTATCTACGGCTTTGGCACCTAAGACAAGTGCCGAACAGCAGGGTAATTGGTATGAGGCGCATGACTATCAGGCACATGGGGAGATCGTTGATTTTGTAGTATTAATGACGTACGAATGGGGGTATAGCGGTGGTCCGCCAATGGCTGTGTCACCAATAGGACCTGTACGGGATGTGGTGAACTACGCCTTAACGGAAATGCCCGCTAATAAAATCCTGTTAGGTCAAAATTTATATGGATATGACTGGACGCTCCCTTATGAACCAGGAGGAGAATACGCCCAGGCGGTAAGCCCGCAACAGGCTGTTCAATTGGCAAGGGACTATAATCAGGCCATTCTCTATGATGAAGAAGCTCAGGCGCCTTACTTCTTCTATACCGATGAGGATGGTAACCGACATGAGGTCTGGTTTGAAGATGCCCGTTCGATCGAAGCCAAATTTGACCTGATCCGGGAAAAACAATTACGCGGCATCAGCTATTGGAAGCTGGGCTTGGCCTTTCCACAAAATTGGCTGTTGCTAGGTGATCAGTTTCATATTAATAAACGGTAAAAAAGGGGGTAGCCTATTCTCATGGCTACTCCCTTTCTATTCCCATTAATGCTTGCAGCTCGTCCTTATTCTCGATCAGATCAGCCAGCGTATATTGATTTAATACCTCAAAGAAGGCACGGATCGCCTCACTCAATGCCGTGCGTAATTTACAGACCGGTGTGATGACACATTGATTATGCTCACTATCAAAGCATTCTACCAGATAAAAATCATTTTCCATTAAGCGCACCACCGCTCCAATATTAATCGTATCGGCATCACGTGCCAGCCTAATTCCTCCATTACGTCCTCTGGTCGTTTCAATATACTCATTGACGCTCAATTGGTGGACTACTTTACGAATATGTTCTGCAGATATATAAAAGGTATCCGAGATTTCTTTGATACTTACCTTGTGATCGCTTGCCCCAGCATAGATCAACACACGTAAGGCGTAATCGGTATATTTTTTTAATCGCATCGCCTAACTCCTTCCTGCTTTCATTCTATCGAAAAAAAGAGATTAGCGCTAATTATTTTCCACCAAACACTTGAAAAACCTCGTCTTCCTTTTGTATAATTAAACATGTATAAAAAATACATGTTTAAAATAGGAGTGTTTCTATTGTCTACTACACTTGATCAACAAACGATCAACACGGTGAAGGCAACCGTTCCCGTATTAGCGGAACACGGAAAAGCCATTACCTCCCATTTTTATCAGGAATTATTTATTGCCCATCCTGAGCTGAAAAATATCTTTAATCAATCCAATCAACGGAAAGGTGAACAGCCACAAGCATTAGCTAATGCCGTCTATGCCGCGGCAGCCAACATTGATCAACTAGAAAATATTCTGCCAGTGGTCCAACAAATTGCCCATAAACATCGCAGTCTCAACATTAAGCCGGAGCACTATCCGATCGTTGGAGAGTATTTGTTAAAGGCCATGCGGCATGTCTTGCAAGAAGCGGCGACTGATGAGATTATCGAGGCATGGGGCAAGGCCTATAACGTGATTGCTGATGTCTTTATTCAAGTGGAAAAGGGATTATATGATGAAGCAGCAGATCAGAATGGAGGATGGACGGGCTACCGTAGCTTCCAAGTCGTGAAAAAAGAAAAAGAAAGTGATGTGATTACCTCTTTTTACTTACAACCGGCTGATGAAGGATTATTGCCTGATTATCAAGCAGGACAATATATTACGATCAAAGTGGACATACCAGGTGTACCATACACTTGTCAACGGCAGTACAGCCTGTCATGTAAACCCAATCGCGAGTATTTTCGTATTAGTGTGAAGCGAGAAGACGGAATGGCAGGGAATCCTGATGGTGTTGTCTCTCGTTTTCTCCATAACTCCATAGAAGAAGGGGATACACTAGAAGTCAGTGCACCTGCCGGGGATTTTATATTAAATCAGGAAGCACAGCCATTAGTATTGATTAGTGGCGGAGTAGGGTTAACACCATTAACCAGTATGCTGGAAACGGTCGTCACCGAACAGCCGGAACGAGAGGTATATTATATCCATGCGGCACAAAATGAGCGGGTTCATGCATTGCAACACTCGGTGAATCACATTACAGCTAACCACCCACAAGTCAAGGCATTCACGATTTATGAAAAACCAGAACAGCAAGACAGCTGCGATAAAACTGGATTTGTTGATCTGGCATTCCTGCAATCGATTCTCCCACATAAAGAAGCGTCCTTTTATTTTTGCGGACCAACGCCATTTATGCGGACGGTTAACCAGGCACTAACTAGTTGGCAAGTAGAGCCGGATCATATTTATTATGAATTTTTCGGGCCAAAAGGTAGTTTAGAAGCTTGATAGCAAAGAACCGCCTCCCACAGATTGGAGACGGTTCTTCTCTTATTCTTCTAAAGTAGAGGTATCGCCTGTTGGTAAACCTAATTCCCATGACTTCAGCAAACGACGCATGATTTTACCACTACGCGTCTTTGGAATACTGTCGGTAATATCGATCTCACGAGGTGCCGCATGGGCGCTTAACCCTGTTTTAACAAATTGACGGATATCCTCTAACAGCTCATCTGACTTGTCATAGCCTGGATTTAAGGTGATAAACGCCTTGATAATCTCTCCACGTTCTGGATCCGGTTTACCTATGACACCCGCTTCCGCAACGGCTTCATGTTCAATCAATTTACTTTCCACTTCAAATGGGCCAACCCTTTCACCAGAAGTGTTGATCACATCATCCAAGCGACCTTGGAACCAGAAATAACCGTCCTCATCCATATACGCACTATCTCCAGATACATACCAACCATTAATAAAATAACTCTCGAATTTACCTGGATTCTTCCAAACCGCCCGCATCATCGCTGGCCAGCCCTGCTTAATGGCTAAGTTCCCCATCTGATTTGGCGGCAGTTCATTCCCTTCATTATCGACAATGGCAGCCTTGACTCCTGGAACAGGCTTCCCCATCGATCCCGGACGAATTTCCATACACGGCAAGTTAACAATCAGCTGAGCACCGGTTTCCGTCATCCACCAGGTATCATGGATACGCAAATCCATTACCCGTAAGGCCCAAGTGATAACTTCTGGATTTAACGGCTCCCCAACACTCAAGACATGACGCAAACTTGATAGGTCGTATTGCTTCACGACATCCTCGCCAGCACTGACAAATTTACGCAAAGCCGTCGGCGCTGTATACCAAACCGTTACTTTATTATTTTGTATCGTTTCATACCAAGATTCTGGCGTAAATCTGCCCCCTCTAACGACATTGGTAACCCCATTTAACCAAGGCGCAAAAATACCATAACTGGTTCCGGTTACCCAACCTGGATCTGCTGTACACCAATAGATATCATCTTCTTTAAAATCAAGTACCCACTGCCCGGTTGCATAATGCTGCACCATGGCATTGTGAACATGATAAACCCCTTTTGGTTTACCTGTCGAGCCCGAAGTATAGTGAATCAGCATACCGTCTTCTAAATCTACCCATTCGATAGCGAACGAATCAGATGCTGTTTCCATTTCTTTATCAAAGTCAATATACCCGTCCTCGGTTACTTCATCTGCCCCAACCAAAACAACCTTTTTTAAATCCGGTAATTCATCCACTGGCACGCGGTGTAACAATTCCGGTGTCGTAATCAGCATGGCAGCCTCACTATCCTCCAAGCGATCACGAACAGCCTGCTCCATAAATGCCTCGAATAACGGACCGGCAATCGCACCCACTTTGAGAATACCGAAGAAACAAGCATAAAATTCAGGTGCACGTGGCATAAATAAGAAAACGCGATCCCCTTTTTCAATACCGTATTTCTTCCATATATTTGCTGTTTTATTACTTAATTTACTCAACTGCTCAAAGGTTAGACTTTCTTCTCTGTCCGGCGCAGAATAGATTAACGCCGTCTGATTTTTCTTGTTTGGATTTTCTGCATGACGATCAATCGCCTCATAGGCAGCGTTGACCTTTCCCGTTTCATTCCAGCTAAACGCCTTGTTTATTTCTCCCCAGTCAAACGTTTCTTTCAGTGTTTCCAGATCCCCGACATTATGGTTACCGGATCTTGCAGGCACCTTTGTCATATCCATCTAAATCACCTCTCCCAAAATGTTAACGCATACAATGATAGTTGTAATCCCTTACAAATATATTGTAACGCAATCACATTAGAAAGCAAGGCATAGACGCTAGAAAATAATCGATAAAAATCAGCTAATATACGCCGAACACTGGTATAGAGGTGTATATCACGATTTTTCAGAAAAAATATAAATTTTATCCTCTTCATTGTCCATCTGATGCACTATAATCTGTGAGTTGCCATGTCAGCAAACGATGAAATATAACTGTGCTATATACTAAAATCAAGTGGTAACATAAAACGATTTAACCTCATTTATATATTTAATAAAATGATTTCGAAAAGAAGCTGGTGAAATTACTCTGACAAATTTTCCATAACCAAGCAGTTTATTATATCCGTAGACATGATCCTTTAATGGATAAATCATCGTATACCAAGTATCATCTATTTTTTTCACATGATCTCTTCCTAGCAGCTCCAAAAATTGATCTAACACCCTCTTGTTCACCAACAGCTGGACAGAAACTTTGTCCTTGTCCATCCATTCTCCCCCGTTGTAGGCAATAGGTTGATACTCCCTTCTGGAAAATGTTCCCTTTGTATCCAGATTAGCTATTCGAGCAAGCTTATAGACATTGAAGCGCTCTGTTGTATAACAATAAGCATCTAAATACCAGCTTCCCTCCTTAAAAACGATCCGGTAGGGTTCCGTTGTTTTTTGTGATTCCTCCCCTTGGGCATTCATATAATCAAAACAAATAAGTCGCTGGTTCCGTATAGCCGCAAGTAAATCAAAGACATGTTTTCTCCGTTCGATGTTTCCCTTGGAAAGCGATAAATCGATGTCAAAGTCGGATACTCCTTCTACTTTATTTAATTTTAAAATTGCGTTAAAAGTAGCGTCATCCCCAAGTACTTGAAGTCTGCTCTGTAAACTGCTTTCCATCGATTGCCATTCTTTTTTCGATAAAGGCGGTTTATTCACCTGCACTGTATTTAATAAGTAAATACCGCCATTTTTTCCTTTCTTACAGTACACTGGAATACCAGCCAAGGTCAGATCATCTATATCTCTCATAATCGTTCTTCTATTTACTTGAAACGTTATTGTCCTTTATTATTTTTCCAATCAATAATAAAACAATAAAACCTAAAAGTATCGTGGAAATAATAGGGATCGTTTGATGGGGAGCACCTACTGTAAATTGGTAACTACCAAGGATGATAACTGCCAAGGACAGAATAAAGATTAGTATATGATAAACCTTATTTGAGATTTTGGAAATGAATGTCATTGGACCACCCTATGCATCTACTTTTATTTTTGGCAACCCTTTCAAAGTATTTATTCCGAAGTTAACAAATGCAGCAACGAAGACCATTCAAAAATTTATTGAGGAGTTGCTTCCGTTTCACTTCTCCCTATTTAGTCAGAATCATCACCCTCCTGTACCAATGTTTGTTGAATATATCCGGATCGCTGTAACATAATAATCAAATCCCTAGCGGCATCCTCTCTTGTGTATAGCTCATCATCCAATAAACTGTTCGCTATCTCCAGTGTACGTTTGGATATTTCCAGTTTATATAATAGATCTAATAATTGCATGTTTTATTCCTCCTAAAACAGATAAGGTTCTTTGGGCTTACGAACAGTACCCCCTTCTCATTTCATCACTTTATTTTCCTATTTGGCAACTTAATAGTAATATACCATTACCAATTAGGTAAATCAATGCATTTTTGCCGATTTGACAAAAGTATTAATTGCCATATAGGTAAGTGTTAAAATGAATATAACCAATAATTTTAAAAGGAAGAGACCTATGAGTACACTTGGTATACGCATTAAATCCTTAAGAAATGAGTATGATTTATCGCAAATACAGCTCGCGAAGGCATTAGGAATATCCAATGTTCAATTATCCCGTTATGAATCCGGCGACAGAAAACCAGATCCTGAAACACTCTTATTAATAGCTGATTTTTTGGATGTATCTACGGATTATCTTTTGGGTAGAGCAGCGTCGGATTACCCCGAGAATAACGTTGATCCGATAGTTGAGATCGATAAGATTATAAAGGAAAAAGGCATGGAGCAAGCTGCTTTCTACGATATAGAGAGATGGAAAGCGCTTAGTCCTGAAGAAATCAAAGAGTTGGAGAGCTACTTCATGTATGTCACAGACAAGGCGAAGAAAAAGAAGGAAGAGGAGAAATCTTAGGTAGTATCGCCACTTCTTAATACTATTAGTTATAAAGGAAATACTCAAGAATATAAAGAGGATAATACATTTTTCCTAAACAACAACAAATGACAAAATGGTGAGCTAAGGTGTAAAATAACAATGGTGTCTTAAAGAATATATAGGTAAAGGAGATAATACATGGGAACATTATCTACGCAAGACAAATTGTATGTTAATTCCGAAGTACAAAAAAGAGGCAAAAATATAGCCGTAGCATATTTACTCCTCATATTTTTAGGTACTTTGGGAATACACCGGTTTTATCTAGGGAAAACAGGTTCTGGTATCACACAGTTAGTACTAACGGTTCTTGGATGGATTACAGCATTTATTTTAATCGGATTCTTACTTATAGGTGTCGTTGGACTATGGGTGATTATTGACCTATTTTTAGTTCCTGGTATCATTCGAGAAGACCATGAACGAATTGAACAAGAAGTAACAAATGACCTGTTAAAAGCAGAATAAACAAAGACAGGAAAGAAGGATAGATGTATTTAAAAATATTGCGGCTGCCATCACCCTATGGCATAAATGGGTCACCTATCATGTCATAGCGGTTGAGCTATCATTTTGTGTGAGAAAACAGGCATACTTTTTTGTACGAAGGGAATAGTATAGTATAACCTTTATTTTTCCTTAAACGGCTATATATAGTCGCATTGACAGATAATCCGTTTTAGATTAGAATGAAGGTGTAAAGAAAATGCGCGTCGCATTCTGCACATCGGAGAGTGCGAAAAAGAGCTGACTGATTATCAGCTCTTTTTTTATGCAAAAAACCGCCATGTGAAACCACATGACGGGAAAGCCTACGAAAACCAGTCTTTGATATGAGATATGATTTTGCAAAGATTGATTAAGTCTTCAACCATATCCTTTCTCTTACGACGGCGTGCTCGTAGTTTTTCTTTTCTGCGCGTCTTCCTACTCACCGGAAAGTACACCTCCCTTCCAGGAGGATTTTGCATGAAACACATCTTACCTGTTTCATACTTTATTCAGTTTATCATAAAATCCATTAGATAGTGCTATTGAACTACCTGCGATTTAAAACACCCTTAAAATAGCCAGCAAAGTTTTTGATTTTTTACGTTTGGTCGCTTGAAAGGTTGTTGTAATGGCTTTTGTAGCAATGTCTAGCAACTGTGATTTTCCTTGACTTTGATAATACTCCGTTTTGCGTAAATGCTTAGTTTGGGCTAAATACACACCATATAGCTTGCTGATTGTTTCTTGACTATCACAGGATTTTATCACTTGTATTTTTTTGCAAATGTGATAAAATCGTATTATATCCATTTAACCCATTAAGTTGGGTTCACATTTTTATTGCCCCCATTAATTTGGGTGCTATTGTGCCCCTCATTTTCTAGTTTGAGGTTGGGTACTATTTGAGGCTGTAACCCCCTATTTTTTTGTGCTTTTTTATTTCGCCATTAGATAATCATAGTGATGAATGGTGGTTATTAAATTAATGTGCTTATACTTGTGCTACCTCATATATCTCTTTTAAAGACCTATCGCTGTATACAAACTCTGATAGCATGTGATCGCTTATCGGCTCTTGGAAAAGCTTTTTTGGATTGGTGATATACAATCTCTGAAACTCTGCATGTTGTTATTCAAAATGGACAACAAAACAGCTAAAACTATACTATTTCTAAACAAAACAAAAACGCCTATCCCTTGCAGGACAAGCGTTTGATCTAACGACCTCGAGAGGATTCGAACCTCCGACACCTTCTTTAGGAGAGAAGTGCTCTATCCTACTGAGCTACGAGGTCATGGTACTTAGAGAAACATTGCTCACCTTCACTATAATAATAAAAATCAGTGAAAAATGCAATGTTTCTCGTTGAAAATCTTACTTCTCGAACATTTCCCGCATTTCTTTGGAGCGATTGGCGGTCTTTTCTAAACAAGTAAGGATGGCTTCTTGAAAGCCATGATCAGCTAAAGTAGTTAATCCTGCCTCGGTTGTGCCGCCGGGGCTGGTGATTTTTTTTCGTAACATTTCTGGAGAGTCTTCCGAAACTGCCAGCATTTCTGCTACCCCTTTGATGGTCTGCTGGATAAGGGGTTTAGCCGTTTCAGGGTCAAGACCTTGCTCCACCACAAATTCTTCAATGGCCTCTACCATAAAATAATAAAAGGCAGGCCCGCTTCCTGCTACTGCTGTGAAGGCATCCATATCCTTTTCTTGAATAATGGTCGTTGTACCAATCGATTGTATAAGTTTCTCAACTAATGCCACTTGGGCTTCAGTCACATGTTGTCCGGCAGCGATAGTGGTGGCCGATTCTCCAATCATGGCAGATGTATTCGGCATCACGCGGATCACCGGGTTACCCGAGGCAAGCTGTTGTTCCATAAAAGAGGTAGAGATTCCCGCCAATAACGAAACAATTACTTTCTCCTCTGTCAGCCAATCCCTAAGTTCGGCCGCTGCTTCTTTGATATGTTTTGGTTTCATGGCAAGGATCACGACATCACTTTTTTCGACTAATTCTTGCTTAGAGGTAGTGGTTTGGATATCATATTTCTGCTGCAGCTCTTCCAGGCGCTCTCGATTGGATTGATTGGTTACATAGATCTGTTCAGGCGGGATAACTGCATTGGCAACCATACCAGAAATAATTGCCTCTGCCATCGAACCTGCTCCTAAAAATCCAACTACTGTTTTCATACGACACATCCTTTTTTTATCATGATTGGTTCTATTATAACGAAAACTACCAGATGCCTCCAAACAAAATAAGGTATTCGAGTCATTAACTACTCGAATACCTATATATCACACTAATTCTTTCGGTTTCACCCATCTCGCGAGTAAACCATGCGTTGGTGAGACCAGAAAGCTGATAATAAAGAATATACCTGTAGATAAAGCCATCGCACCTGAGATAGATGTATCTAATCTGGAAGCAATAGCGTAACCGACAAAGGCGGATAATACGCCGAAGCCACCGCTCAAGAACAACATGACAATTAATCGATCCGTCCAGAGATATGCTGTCGCTGCTGGTGTAATTAGCATCGCCACCACCAAAATCGCACCTACTGCGTCAAAGGAGGCTACGGTAGTAATCGATACTAGTGTCATAAATAAATAATGCAATAAGAGAACAGGTAAGCCTAAACTCGCTGCTAAAGCCGGATCAAATGAAGTAATTTTCCATTCTTTATAAAAGACGATAATAAAGAACAACACGACAAGGAAAACCACCATTAATAACAAGGTCGCTCTCGGCACATCACCTAACAGTGGTACAGCAGTTGTCGCAAAAGGAATAAACGTAATTTCTCCCATCAGTGCATGTTGGACATCGAGGTGTACATTACCAATAGAAGTGGAAATCAATATCACTCCGATCGCAAACAAAGTCGTAAACACAATACCTAAAGAGGCATCGTGCCTTACCTTCATGGAATGCAATAGCTGCACAAGGAAGGCCGTTAATATCCCTGCTAATATACCACCAATCAGCATAGCCATGCCGCTTACCTGCTGGGTGATCATATAAGCGACAACAATACCTAATAATACGGTATGACTGATAGCGTCAGCCATCATCGCCTGTTTACGTAAGATTAAAAACACACCCATTAATCCGCAAGAAAGGCCGACTAACGCAGCCGTTAAAATGATCCAAGCTGTAAATGTCATGACGCTTCCTTCTTTCTACCCGAAAATTGTTTTTGTTGCGATTTAAACTGCATAGCGTGAATGATCATTCCTTTTTCTTTACCAAACAGCAGCGCTATTAAAAAGAAGGCTGCTGAAACCAGCACAATAAACGGACCTGTCGGCAATCCGCTTCCCGTTGCGCTAATCCATGTACCTACTGCACCGGCTATACCTCCAAATAAACCAGACAGCCAAATCATACTCCTGAACGAATGTGTCCAGTAGCGAGAACTAACCGATGGAATAATCAGCATAGCAGCCATTAGAATAACACCGACGGCTTGAATACCAATCACAATCGTCACCACTAGTACCAGTGTGTATAGTATATTCATTCCTTTAATAGACCGGCCTAATCCTTGAGCAAAGCCCGCATCAAATAAATACAGCTTCCACTCTTTGAAGATAGCTGCAACAATCAAAATCACAACGCTGGCTAAGATGATCATGGTCATGACGTCTGTCCTGACCATGGCAGCGGCTTGCCCATAAATAAAGCTATTCAAACCACTTTGGTTGCCTCCTGCCGATCGGTTGGCAATCGATAGCAGCATCACACCGAAACCATAAAATACGGATAGCACAATGCCCATGGCCGTGTCCTCGGTAATACGACTGGAAGTGGTTACCCATTGAATCAATAAAGCTCCGATTAAAGCCGTACCTGCTGCACCAATCACTAGTAATAATAGGTCCTTTTCTCCAATCAGCAAAAAGGCGATTACTACCCCGGGCAATGACGCGTGTGACAAGGCGTCACTCATTAAATTTTGCCGTTTCCAATAAGCCAAGCAGCCTACCACACCGGCAGCAATGCCTAATATGGTCGTACTAAGCATTACCCATATCGTATTACTATGAAGTAGTATGGACCACATCTCTATCTTCCTTTCCTAGCCAAGACATATTACCGCCGTAAGTGTTTACGATATTTGACTCGGTAAATGTCTCTTCCACTGTACCATGAGCATAAACCTTACGATTCAAAAATAATACATGATCAAAATATTCTGGTACAGTTTGCAAGTCGTGGTGAACAACCATAACGGTCTTGCCTTTTCTTTTCAGCTCTTCCAGGATAGCCATAATGGCTTTCTCGGTAGAAGCATCTACTCCGGCTAGCGGCTCATCCATAAAATACAAATCGGCATCTTGCACCAAGGCACGAGCGAGAAACACCCGCTGCTGCTGCCCACCGGATAATTGACTAATCTGACGGGTGGCATAATCAGCCATCCCCATTTTTTTCAGAGATTCCATTGCCTTTTGTTTATCTTTTTTCGTAGGAATACGGAAAAATCCAATTTTTCCGTACAACCCCATAGTGACAACGTCTAAGGCATTGGTTGGAAAATCCCAGTCAACCGATCCTCTTTGGGGTACATAACCTATCTTTTTTTTGGCTTTTTTGAATTTTTCGCCAAAGAAGCTAACCTCGCCCGTCAAGGACGGGTGCAAGGCTAGCATGGTTTTGATTAAAGTGGATTTACCAGCGCCGTTCGGACCAACGATACTTGTTAATGTACCTGGTTCCACTTCAAAATTCACATCAGTTAATACTTTGTTTTTTTGATAGGCGGCTGATAAATGCTCCACTTCGATAATGGAGTTATTCACTATCATTTCCTCCTCCGGTTAATGCATCGTGTATCGTATTCACATTATATTTATACATTCCGATATAAGTACCTTCTTCTGTTCCCTCTTCGCCCATAGCGTCAGAGTATAGTTCACCACCGATCGATACATCTAGGCCATTCTCTTTGGCACCTTCAATTACGGCATTAATCGTATCTTGGTTTACACTACTTTCGACAAAAATAGCAGGTACTTGGTACTCTTCAATTAATTCAACGGTATCCGTAATATCTGAAACCCCTGCTTCTGACTCAGTACTTATGCCTTGTAGCCCAACTACTTCCATATCATGTGTATTGCCGAAATAACCGAATGCATCGTGAGCTGTTACTAGTACTCTTTGGTCTTCAGGGATATCTTGAAGAATTTCTGCCTCTGTTCTTACTTCATCAAGTTGTGCAGCATATTCTTCCATATTGGCGTCAAATTCATCTGCGTGTTCAGGAGCATATTCCTTCAATTCTTCTACAGCTGATTCCAGGCCTTGTTGCCATAAATCAATATCGAACCAAATATGGGGATCAATTGCTCCTTCTTCATCTTCTAATAATTGATCTTCAGGGACAGAGTCTCCTAATGCCAATACAGGTTTTTCAGAAGCGATGGATTGAAGCATTTCTTCCATTTGTGCTTCTAAGTGTAAACCACTATAGAAAACCATCTCTGCGTCGTTTACTTTATTAATATCACTCTCTGTTGGATTGTACAAATGGGGATCAACAGACGGTCCCATTAAAGTTTCTACCTCTACATGATCGCCACCGATAACAGACAACGGCTCACCAATTTGAGCAATCGTCGTTAATACTTGAATCGGCTCGTCTGAATCATCTGATCCTTCTTCAGATGATCCGTTTGAAGCATCATCGGTTGTTTCTTCTGCATTATTTGAATCATCAGCTGATGAATCTTCGTTGGATCCACATGCTGCTAAAAATAATACAAACATTGCTAAAAGAACCCCTAACCCTATCTTCTTCCAATTAGTCATTTGACACTCTCCTTTTTCCTTTAGGAAACTTTTTTATCTAATGCTAATTTACACGGATTCTTTCCATTTGTCAATAATATTTCTCAAGTGAAAATTATTATTTTTCGTAAATGCGCTTCCTTTTATATTATTCTTCCTTGACAAATAACCTACACACTATTATAGTTATACACATAAGTATATAACCATATCAGTATAATACAAAGGAGGAATTTAGATGGGATATGCCATAGAGGTAAAAGACTTAACGGTGAACTACAAGCAATTTCAGGCTCTAGATCAATTAAACTTTTCCTTAGCACCTAATAAAATCCATGGACTATTAGGCAGAAACGGGGCAGGTAAGACGACGTTATTAACCATTCTCTCCTCATTTCGACCGGCTAAGCAAGGCACTGTGTTGATTGATGGAAGGAATCCGTTTGATGACGAGGAAATCATGGAAGGGACGGTGTTTATCTATGACAAGGATTATACCTATGACTACAGCAAAATAGATACAGTGATCAAAGAAATGAACTATTTCCGCCCTAATTTTGACGAGGACTATGCCAGAAACTTAATCAAAAAATTTAAGATATCGGATAAGAAGACCATCAATCAATTGTCAAAAGGAAAGCAGTCAGCCTTCCAAATAACGATTGGATTAGCTAGCCGCGCACCGCTTACTATTTTTGATGAGGCCTATCTTGGGATGGATGCCCCGTCAAGAGAACTGTTTTATCAGGAGTTACTGACCGAACAAGAGCGATACCCACGGACAATTATTTTTTCCAGCCATTTGGTGTCGGAAATGGAATATTTGTTTGATGACGTGGTGATGATTGATGAAGGCAAACTATTACTGCAAGGGAGCTATGAAGAGGTGATCGAGCAGGGCTTCTCCATAACCGGAGCTCAAGCAGATGTTGATCACTTTACACACTCTTTAGAGATAATCAACGAGAAGCGTTTGGGGGGAACGAAATCGGTAATGGTTTATGGTGCCTTGTCCAATCAGCAACAACAAGAGGCAAAATCATCTGGACTGGAAGTAGGTTCCTTATCCTTACACGACCTATTCGTCCATGTCACGAAGGAGGAAGAAGAATGAATCAAACCATGGCAAGATCCAAGAAGTTAGGCTGGGGAGTATTAGCAGAACAGGCAAAATGGGCAGTATGGTTCCTGGTGATTTTATGTTTGATTTTTTTGGGACTCACTTTGCTCCATAACTATGTTGAATCCGTTCAACTTGATGATTTTATGATAAACAACAATGCTTCCGCTATTTTTATGTTGATTGTAGGGATATTGTGCACCTATAGTTTTCTTGATTATTACGTTAAATTAGGGATCACTCGCAGAAATTTCTTCAAGACGGCCCTATTTGCCTCTATCTTATTATCAATCCTTTTGTCTATTGCTTTTATTCTGATGATCGTGCTGTTAGAATGGATCATTACTGTCATGGGTATGGCGATCCCTTGGACGGATCAAGTAAGCAATAGTGACATCGCTCAGGTATTAACACAATTCATCAGCTACACACTCATTCATTTTTCCTATTTTTTAATGGGGTGGATGATCGGACTGGGTTTCTATCGTTTCCGTTGGTTCATTGGCCTTTTATTTGTTGCAGCTGGTTTATTATTAGCTAGTCTCATGAAAATGTTGTATGTCAATCTATTTCACGTTGGTCCGATCGTGCTGCTCCCCGACACTTGGGTGATTACTGGTTTTCTCGCTCATCTACTTTCGGTATTGCTGTTCCTGACCTTGATTGCTGCTAATTACCGCTTGATAAAAGATGTAACGATTCGATTATAAACGGGGATACTTCTCGACGATCTTAGTGATTTTTATGATAATGTTTCACGTGAAAATCATCCAAGAAAGGAGGAAAACAGAGCGATGTCTGCTTCATTTCATGATAATAAACCAATCTTTATTCAAGTACGAGAACAGATAGAGGATCAAATTGTAAATGATCAGTTGAAAGAAGGGGATCAAGCACCCTCTACCAATCAACTAGTTCAATTTTATAAAATCAATCACGCCACCATCTCCAAAGGGATTACACAATTAGTAGATGAAGGTATTTTATTTAAAAAGAGGGGGGTCGGAATGTTTGTTGCAGAAGGGGCAAAACAAGTATTGATCGAAAAACGAAAACAGGCCTTTATGGAAGATTACGTAATCGGCTTGGTGCAAGAGGCAGAGAAATTGCAGATTAGTGACAAGGAGATGATCGAGCTGATCCAGCAGGCTAAAAAAGAAATCTAGTACAGCTAAGGCATGTAGAGTAGCAGCGCCTGGCTTCTCCACATGCTTTATCCGTTTATCTTCTGAAATAAATCTCTTTTAGGTCACCATATCAATCGACTAAGCAAGATATTTTGCAAATGAACCCCAATATAATTATAGAATGACAGAGACTCATATTATTTCCATAAATATGTTATACTAACATTAGAACAACAGATAGGAAAGGGCGTGTTCTCATGACGACCAATATTTTAGTTGCTTATGACAGTTCAGAATTAAGTGAAAAAGCAGTAGAAGAGGCCAAAAGACAGGCACAGCTCGTTGAGAATGCTGTGATACATGTGGTAACGGTGGTTTCACATGGTGGTCCAACAACAAATGCAATGCTGGCACGTAGTTTTATGAACGACCTCGCCGAAGAAGCCCGCCCCGGCTTGGAGCGCATTCAAAACGAATTAGAGAAAGAAGGACTGCCATGCACCTCAGATGTCCTCTTGGATTATTCTTTTCGTAATCCAGGCTCCAAACTTGTCGAGTATGCAGACGAAAATCAGATCGAATTAATTGTATTAGGCAGTCGAGGACTAGGTGGAGTAGGTAAATTTCTACTAGGAAGTGTCAGCAGTCAAATTGTTCAGCAAGCAAAATGTAAAGTTCTAATTTTGAAATAAGTTCGATGAAAAGCCTGCACACCATTTGGGAAAAGTTGTGTGCAGGCTGTTTTTTTACGTCAATTGCTGTTCAGCAAACGAGCGATATAACGCATGATGCTCCATTAATTCTTGGTGGGTTCCTTTTCCGGTAATTTCTCCTTGTTCGATAAAAATGATTTGATCGGCATGAACAATCGTTGCTAGTCGATGGGCAATAACAAAGGTCGTTCTGCCTTCCATCAAACGATGCAGTGCCTTTTGTACGACTTGCTCCGATTGACTGTCTAAGCTGGCTGTTGCTTCATCCAGTAACAATAATTTCGGGTTGCGCAGAAAGGCACGCGCAATATTAATACGCTGACGCTGTCCGCCTGATAGTTTCGTCCCTCTTTCACCTACCTCGGTATCTAAGCTTTGGGGAAGTTCTTGAATAAATTGTTCGGCATAAGCCATTCTTGCCACTTCCCACAGCTGTCGGTCTGTGATCTCATTCGCATTCGCTAAACCATACGTCAAGTTCTCTCTTACTGTCCCCGACATCATCGAGCTTTCCTGAGAAACATAACCAAGCTGGGAACGCCAGGAGCGCATCGACAATTCGTTGATCGATTGATCACCAATTAGAACTTGCCCATTGGTAGGCTGATAATAGCGTTCAATCAAGCCAAAGACTGTTGTTTTTCCACCGCCACTTGGACCAGCGAACGCGATCATCTCTCCCGATTGCGCCGAGAAAGACATATTATTGATAACCGGCTCCCCTGTTTCATAAGCGAAGTCCACCCCTTGAAAGTGAAGCGGCAGACCATCGATCGAACGCTCCACTCCTTGATGTGTTTCTTCGACATCCTTTTCTAAAATTTCCATGATTCGTCCGGTTGCCCCTTTTGCCTTTTGCAATTCGGTAAAGAACATCGCAAACGTGGTAATCGGGAAGACGATCTGGAATAAATAAAGTAAGAAGGCGACCAAAGAGCCAGTAGACATTGTGCCTTCTTCGACACGAATCCCACCATATCCAATAATCACGACGATCACAAACATGACAATCATATACATAAACGGACCAACAACGGCAAAGATTTTGGCTTCTCTTAGACCGGTTTTAAGCAAACCAAGGATACCTTTCATCCCTTTTTTTACTTCCATATCTTCGGCGGTTGATGATTTCATTAACTTGATTTCACTGACTGTCTGCTGGATCTCACCTTGAAAAGATGCCGTCTGATCTTGCAGTTTTCTGGAAACCTTCGACATTCGCGATCCCAAAGGCATCATCACTAATACCGTCAATGGCACAGCAACTAACATCATTAAGGTCATTCGCCAATCCATAATCAATAGAATAACGACGGCACCGATAATCGAAATCAATCCCGAGATAAACTGGGGGAAATGTTGAGAGACGAGATTCTTAACAATACCTGTATCATTGATAACCCGGCTGACCGACTCCCCGCTCGGCTGTTGGTCAAAATAACGAACAGGCAGGCGAATTAGCTTCATCCAGATGGTTTCACGCAGGCCAGCAACCACCTTTTGTCCTACAAAGGCTAAGGCATAGCCTGAAAATCCATCAATCAGCGCATGCAGTATAAAAATGCCGACAATTAACGCAATAAATCCGGCACTAATCGTTGTGAATGAGAATCCATCGACCAATTCCCTTGTTAGTAATGGGATCGTTAAACCAACTAAAGTGGTTAACACGCTCCCTATCAGCCCAAGCACCAAAATAAACGTTGGTAGTTTTAATGAAAAAATAAGTGACATAAACGCCTTAACCGATTGATTCTCCATATCATTTCTCCTTCTGTGATCCTTTTCCTTTATCATATAACATTCATGCAAGTGCTCACTTTGCTATCCATACTGCTTATAGAACCGTCTATTTTAGATACCATTCCGTCTTGTTACTTGAATGTTTTAGTGTATAGTTTTAACATATATCAAATGGCCCTCGCTGACTTCTGTAAGGGTTACGATTGGTCCGCACTGCTCTGATAAAAATGATCAAAGACCTCCCCAAGCCAAGCTTCTTCTTTTTTATTGAAAGGAATATAGGATAGCCTCTCCATCTCTTGCAAAAACTGCAAGATTTGCTCTTCGTTTTCCTCGTGATGGATATCCATTTTGAAAATACCTTCCACATCTTGTATTCTATCGAGCTTCAATAACCCCAATAAATAATCAAAATAATCCTCGACCACTGCGGTCACCTCTGGATCTTCTGGCGGTCTGCCTGTTAATCGCTTCAACTCTTTTAAAAATTGCAGCAATTTTTGCTCATATTCCATCTTTTCCATTATCGTTAAACCGAATAACCTCGACCATATCTCTTCTTTCATCATTGGCTTAGTCATTTCCTCTTGTTTCTTTTCTGATTGTATGCCTGACACCAGACTAAATAACAAATCACTGTCAATTTCCTCTTCTTGATCCATCAGGTGAACCGTTCGTTGAATCGTTTCCAAGGCCGTTTCAATCTGTGCTTTATCCTCTCTTAACTTGGACTGCTGTAAAAGTAAGGTATCCTTAAAGCCTAGATCTAAGGCATCTGATTGTAAATATTTTTTGATAGCGGCTAACGGAAACCCAAGAAATTTCATCGTCATAATTTGATGTAGTCTCATGGCATCGTTTTTGTCATAGATGCGATGTCCCGCTTGATTGCGTTTAGGCTGCATCAGCTCTTTCTCTTCATAATAATGCAAGGTGCGAACAGAAACCCCTGTATAGGCGGCAAATTCACTAACTGTAAAAGCTTCCGAATCCATAAAGATGACACCTCCTATTCTACATACTATCTTACCACCTAACGTAACGTGAGGGGCAAGTGTTTTTCATGAAAAAAAATCGCTATCGATAAGGATAGCGATTTTTTCTATATATGTATATTGCTTTATTTTCATTATATGGCGGAGGAGGAGGGATTCGAACCCCCGCGAGCCGTGAAGCCCCTGGCGGTTTTCAAGACCGCTCCCTTCAGCCGGACTTGGGTACTCCTCCGAATTACTGACGACAAGTAATAATATAGCACAGCGAAAAAGGCAAGTCAAGAGGATTTAAAAAGTTCTGCATTAAACCGAACAGCCAAACGACCATTATCCAAAAAATACTAAAGTACTTTATGTTTTATTGAAATCTCTCCTTTTTATCTGATAACATAACAATAAAATATTTCCAAAGAAAACTCATCCATTTTTCAAAAAGGAGAGAGCTATTATGTATGATAAATGTCCTAATTGTGGAAGCAAGCAGCTACAAGAGGGAATAATAAGAGCCTCCAATGCTGAATTATACATTTACTCTAAAAAGAAAAGGAAAGAATGGCATGATAAAGTTCCGTTAAATTCTGATTTAGGAGCTTCTTCAACGATAACAGCTAAATACTGCACGGAATGTGGGTTTATTTTGGCTGCTTTTGTAGATGAGCCAAATTATTTAAACGACTAAATGAACGCTAGTTGAGTAGATAGCTATTATGAAATGGATTCAATTAGCAGCGTTTTTATTTCTTCTAAATCCCCAAAATATCAGTCTATAGATTGAAAAGTACAGACTGAAAAGAATAAATTTTCCTCCATATCAAAAAAATATAAAAGTAATTAGCGATATTTGTCATTTAGTCCTTTGTTTTTAGACTTTTACTTTATCCTACTTCGAAAAAGAAAACATGCGGTTAGACATTACTATATCATCTATATTAAAAGAAGAAGCCCCATCCAACAAGGCTTCTTCTCCATTTTTTACCCAATCACTGTCTTATTCCCCATATATGGCACTAACACCTCTGGTACCTTAATCGTACCATCGGCCTGCTGATAATTTTCGATAATCGCGGCTACGGTACGGCCAATCGCCAGTCCTGATCCATTTAAGGTATGGACAAACTCGGGTTTCCCCTTCTCTTCACGGCGGAAACGAATACCAGCACGTCTTGCTTGGAAGTCTTCAAAATTAGAACAAGAAGAAATCTCACGATACGTGTCATTGCTTGGCATCCACACCTCGATATCGTATTTCTTGGCGGCGGTAAAGCCTAGATCGGCTGTACACATGCTCAGAACGCGATAAGGTAAATCAAGTAGCTGGAGTACCTTCTCCGCATGTCCTGTTAATTCCTCTAACACTTGATAAGAATCTTCTGGTTTGACCATTTGGACCAATTCTACTTTATTAAATTGATGCTGGCGGATCAATCCCCTTGTATCACGGCCGGCTGAGCCTGCTTCAGAACGGAAACAGCCGCTAAAGGCGGTGAATTTCTTCGGTAGCTCTTCTCCTTTGAGGATTTCTTCTCGATGATAATTAGTCACTGGTACTTCTGCGGTTGGTGCTAAAAAATAGTCCCACCCTTCAATCTTGAAGGCGTCCTCTTCAAATTTTGGCAGCTGCCCTGTGCCGGTCATACTGGTACGGTTCACCATATATGGCGGCAGCATTTCCTGGTAGCCATGCTCATCGGCATGTAAATCCATCATAAAATTTAGCAAAGCACGTTCCAGGCGGGCACCTAATCCCTTATAAAAGACAAAACGGCTGCCTGTCACCTTTGCTGCCCGTTCAAAATCGAGAATATCCAGGGACGTGGCCAGATCCCAGTGTGCTTGTTCCTGAAAATCAAATGAAGGCAGCTGTCCCCACTTGCGGACTTCCACATTGTCATCCTCGGTTTCGCCAATCGGTGTAGACTCATGCGGGATATTAGGGATAGAGAGCATAAGTAAATCTAACGTCTCTTCTACTTCTCGCAGCTCACTATCAATCGCTTTAATTCGATCACCGACTTCACGCATTTCAGCAATCTTATCATCGGCGTCCTGCTTTTCTTTTTTCAATTGAGAGATTTGTTTGGACACCTCATTACGTGTCGCCTTTAATTCTTCCGACTCCAAAATCAATTTGCGACGTTTCTCATCCAAATCACCAAAGCGATCCAAATCGGTTAAATCTTCTCCTCTGTGCTGTAATTTCTCTTTCACCTCATTAAAATGGTTGCGAAGTAGTTTCCTATCCAGCATGTTAGTGCCTCCTTTTTTTGATTACAGCTGATAAGTGCCTCTATAAAAAAACTCCCGCCCCTTGCTATGGTCTTCATAGCAGGGACGAGAGTTTTTCCCGCGATACCACCCTGATTGGAGAATAGACTTCTCCCGGCTTCTTTCAGTCGATAACGGTCTGCACCGGGTACATGTACTTTGCTTTCCATCTACCACTCCAGGATGGATTCACTTAGGCACTATGCCGATTTTCAGCTACCATCGGCTCTCTGAGATAGTTTGCCTAAATTACTATTTCCTATCGTCGTTTTACTTATCCTATGTTTATTATATTACTTTTCCACCATTTTGACAAAGTATTCAGTCAAGCGATGGTCATCGGTTAATTCGGGATGAAAGGAGCTGCATAGATAATGCCCTTGCTTGGCTGCTACAATGCTGCCCTGATATTCTGCCAGCACCTCTACCTCATTACCTACAGCCTCGATTTGCGGCGCTCGAATAAAGACCGCTTCAAAATCATCTGCCACCCCTTTAATCGCTAATTCCGCTTCAAAGGACTCACGCTGACGGCCAAAGGCATTGCGCTCTACCTTGATATCCATCAAACCCAAATGCGGCTTTTCCTGTCCAACAATTTGATTGGCTAATAGAATCAGTCCGGCACAGGTGCCAAAGATTGGCTTACCCGCTTGTCCAAATGCCTTTAATGGCTCAAAAAAGTCATATTTATCAATCAAACGGCGCATCGTGGTACTTTCCCCGCCTGGCAAAACTAAGCCATCAATGTCCGCTAATTCTTCTTTATGCTTGATTACTGCTGCTTCCGCTCCTGCTGTCTCAATCGAACGAACATGTTCACGGATTGCACCTTGTAAACCTAATACACCGATTTTTACCATCTGCTAACTAACTCCTTACCAGCCACGATCCTGCATACGATCAGCAGGCTCAATATTGCTAATTTCAATTCCTTTCATGGCTGTTCCAAGATCCTGGGATACCTTAGCGATCAATTCATAATCTTCATAATGCGTGGTTGCTTCCACAATAGCACGAGCAAATTTAGCCGGGTTGTCTGATTTGAAGATACCAGATCCTACAAATACACCATCTGCCCCAAGTTGCATCATTAAAGCCGCATCGGCTGGTGTCGCTACACCACCTGCTGCAAAGTTTACAACCGGTAGACGACCGTTTTCTCTAATATTTAATAAGACTTCATATGGTGCACCTAAATCTTTCGCATAGGTCATCACTTCGTCTTCATTCATATTGACCAGTTTACGCACTTGTGCATTGACTTCACGGATATGACGTACTGCTTCTACAATGTTCCCGGTGCCGGGTTCACCTTTGGTACGAAGCATCGAAGTTCCTTCCCCAATTCGACGAGCAGCTTCACCTAAGTTGCGGCAGCCACATACAAACGGGACGGTATATTCACGCTTATTGAGGTGATAAACCTCATCTGCAGGGGTTAGTACTTCACTTTCATCAATATAATCAACGCCTAAGGCTTCTAATACACGTGCTTCGACGATATGACCAATACGCGCTTTCGCCATAACTGGAATCGATACAGCGCCCATTACTTCTTCTACAATGGTTGGGTCGGCCATCCGTGCTACACCGCCAGCGGCACGAATGTCAGATGGCACTCGTTCCAAAGCCATTACCGCAACAGCGCCTGCCTCTTCGGCAATTTTCGCTTGTTCGGCGTTGACCACGTCCATAATGACGCCACCTTTTTGCATTTCTGCCATACCGCGTTTTACTCTATCTGTACCTACTTTAGACATATCTCGTTCCTCCTATATATTATCAGTTCCTATATCTATTATATAATAGATAGGGCTTAAATGCCAACTGGCTTAATCGGGATTAATCAAATAAACCTTTTACAAAATCAACAACGGTCGTGAATAAGCCACTAAAGAAATGGCCAATCGCGCTTAAAGAAAGCATAAACCAATTCGCTTTTTCCACACCAGAAGTCGTCACTAAGTCGACGCGATGCCCCCCGGTTGTTTCATCAATATAGCCGTAATCGCTGTCTCCGTTATAATTAAGTACTACTTCGCCAATCTTCTCACCCGACTCAATAGGCGCTTCTAAACTGCCATCTGCCGTTAATTTATCTTCATCCATCTGATATTCGACGGAGTACAGCTCCTCTTCTTCATCCGCAATCATCGATGAAATAGGTTCAGCTGCTGCAATATTTACCGTGTTATCTTTCCCTTTAGCAACCGGCAAGGTCGTTTGATCTTCTAACTGGTAACCAGCAGGGAATAATTCGGTGGATGCAAACTGAGAAAAGCCAAACTCCATTAATTTTTGCGTTTCTTCAAAACGTTCCCCTTCTGAACCAGTTTTCATGACAACCGTAATTAAACGTCGATCGCCCTGTTGCGCCGTTCCGGTAAAGCAATATCCCGCCGCATCGGTATGTCCTGTTTTCAGTCCATCAATTCCTTCATAACCATATTGGGCAAAATTATCATTGTCCCATGGCAGCATCCAGTTCAGATTCTCCAATTGACGATTATCCAATTCGGTTGTTTGCATACTGGTATATTCCAAGGCTTCTGGATGATCATTGATTAAGTGATAGGCAAGTAAGGCAGCTGATTTTGCCGACAGTAAATTGTCAGCATTTGGATCGGTTCCTTCTGGCGCATTCTCCCCTAAATCTGCATTTCCAAGTCCAGTTGAATTAACAAATTTATAATCGGTTAAACCTAGTTCTTCTGCCTTGTCATTCATCATCTGGACAAATTCGCCTTCCGAACCAGCTACTAGTTCTGCTAAGGCAACGGTTGTCCCATTATCAGAAATAATCGACATCGCTTCGTACAACTGACGCACGGTGTAATCTTTTCCTTGGGTTAAACCAATCCCTGAAAAGCCAGGATCAGAAGATAGCCAATAGGCATAATCACTGATTTCGGTCGTATCATCCCAATTTATATCTCCGTTTGCTATCGCCTCTAGGACCAGGTATTCAGTCATCATTTTCGTCATACTAGCTGGAGGTAATTTTAAATCAGATTGTTTTTCATATAGTATTTTTCCTGTATCGGCATCTACCACAATGGCTGATTCTGCCGTTGTCTCTATGTTTTCTATCCCTTTAATGGTTACAGCATTCATGGTAAATGCAGTAATGGTCAATACGGTAATCATCGTTAATATACTTAATTTTTTTATTGTTGCTTTCACTCTTTCTACCTCCAACGATATTTTTCATACGAAATTATTTTACCACAACTACAACAAATAGAAAATAACGCTATGTGCCTAACTGAAAATTATTTTGATGGACTCATGGTGTTCCTATTTTCTTATCTGGCAAAAAAAAAGGGCTGTCTTCTGAAGTTCTCTATTAAGACTTGTAAGACAGCCGCTGTGCTTTATTCAATTGATGAAAAACATCATGTTACGGAGTAGTTTGGTGATTCTTTGGTAATCTGCACATCATGGGGATGACTCTCACGAAGTCCAGCACCGGTCATACGGATGAAATAGGCATCATTGCGCATTATATCGATCGTTGCAGCGCCACAATAACCCATACCTGCACGTAAACCACCGAGCAGTTGATGAACCGTATCGGCTAACGGTCCTTTATAGGCTACACGACCTTCAATACCCTCTGGCACCAATTTCTTGGCGTCTTGGGAGTCTTGGAAGTAACGATCATTGGATCCGCTTTGCATCGATTTGACCGATCCCATGCCACGGTATACCTTATAACGTCTGCCTTGGAATATTTCTGTTTCACCAGGGCTTTCTGATACTCCGGCAAAAAGACTTCCTAACATAACGGCATGTGCCCCAGCTGCAATGGCCTTCGCGATATCACCGGAATACTTAATTCCGCCATCTGCAATGACTGGAACACCGTATTTTTCCGCCTCTGTCGCACAATCATTCACCGCAGTAATTTGTGGCACACCTACACCTGCGACAACACGAGTCGTACAGATCGAACCTGGTCCAATACCAACCTTGATAATATTGGCGCCTGCCTCAATTAAAGCCTTGGTTGCTTCAGCTGTTGCTACATTACCTGCGATAATATCAATATGAGGATATTGGTCACGCACACGGCTCACCTGTTCCAGTACCCCTTTTGAATGACCATGTGCCGTATCAATAACTAGTACATCTACCCCAGCCTCTACTAATTTTTCGATGCGGGTCAGGGAGTCTGCCGTTATACCTACTGCAGCACCAACCAATAAACGACCTTGTTTGTCCTTCGCCGAATGCGGAAATTCAATCACTTTCTCAATATCTTTAATCGTGATTAATCCTTTTAACACACCGGCTTGATTGACGAGAGGAAGTTTTTCGATTTTATGTTTTTGTAAGATCTTTTCCGCTTCTTTAAGATCTGTATCTACTGGTGCGGTGACTAAGTTTTTACTTGTCATCACTTCTGAAATCCGAATTGAATAGTCTTCAATAAAACGGAGATCTCGATTCGTTAAAATGCCAACAAGTTTTTGTTCCTCTTCATTGTTGACAATAGGCACACCTGATATACGGAATTTACCCATTAAATGCTCGGCATCGAACACTTGATGCTCCGGAGTCAGGAAGAACGGGTTAGTAATCACACCACTTTCTGAGCGTTTGACACGATCTACCTGTTCGGCTTGATCTTCGATGGACATATTCTTATGGATGATCCCTATCCCGCCTTGTCGCGCAATCGATATAGCAAGTTGTGCCTCGGTCACCGTATCCATACCTGCACTTAAAAATGGGATATTAAGTGTGATGTTATCCGATAACTTGGTTTGTACCGATACTTCCTTTGGCAATACATTAGACTCTGCTGGTACTAATAGTACATCATCAAAGGTTAATCCTTCTTTACTGAATTTATCCGTTCTCATCGATATGCCTCCTTGTTTTTTGTAATCACTATGTGAATGAATAATAGATTGGAGAATAATGGTGACTTTCGCCTATTTCACAGGCTTTACACCCTTAACTATTGTTAATTACAATACGACATGTTACGGTGTTTTTCAACCTTTTTTTATTGGCAGTGAAGTGGGCTTTGTCTAACGATAGGATAAAATCAATCATGTAAGAGGTTACATCGTCTTGATTTTTTTATACTCAAAGAAGGATAAAATTCTTGGGATCATTAGAAAAGGGAACGATTTTAACATGAACGAATCGGGAGCCTGTATCTATTTTTAATTAGTGATAAAGGAAAGGTCGGGTTTTTTCCATCTTTTCTTATACGATACGGGAGGATAAGATCGATGAGGTCATTGTGCTTTGTCGGTATATTGTTATGATACACTAAACTTATCTTATAAGAGGAGGCATTGGATGAAATATATATATTCGCTCCTTATCATTGGCGTAGTTGCAACGATTAGTTTGTCAATCTATTCTTTTATACAAGCACAGCAAGCAGACCAGGAAATAACAGAAAAATCAGCCACTACAGAGCAGATGCCAGCCTATCATTTTGTCTTAATTGGCGAGGAAATGGATCATGATTATTGGAAACTAGTCGGAGAAGGTGCACAAGACACAGAAGAAAAATATGATGTAGCCATTGAATATAATGGTCCCAGACGCTCCAATCCGGATGAACAATTAAAACTGTTGGATATGGCAATCAAATCCAAAGTCGATGGCATTATTGTACAAGCCTTAAATGACGATTTTCTCCCGGTCATCGACAAAGCGGTCGAACAAGGAATACCGGTGATAACGATTGATACAGACGCCCCTGAGAGTCGTCGATCGGCATATATTGGAACAGATAATTACCAAGCAGGGCGGCAGGCGGGGGAACAGCTCCTAAATGATTTAAGTCCAGATGAAAAGGTAGGTATTATTACCGGCAGTTTCACCAATGACCATCACAAACTACGTGTCAAGGGGTTCAAAGATGTCGTGGAAGAAGAAGGGGTAGATATCGTTGCCATCGAAGAATCCAATATAAGCAGAACCACCGCTGAAGGGAAGGCATACAGCATGTTGCGAGATCATCCAGAAATCACGGCATTGTATGGTACCAGCGCATTAGATGGTATCGGTATGGTAGCGGCCATCGAATCATTAGACATCCAAGATGACTTATACGTGATGGCCTTTGATACCTTGGAAGAAAATCTTCAATTACTAGCGCAGGAGAAGATTGACGTCTTAGTTCAACAACAATTTTATAACATTGGTTACACCAGTGTCGAGCTCATGCTGGATGTAATGGAAGGGAAAGACGTTCAAGATACTTATTATACTCCAATTGATTTTTTAAAGAAAGAAGATCTCGGTGATGCGTATGATTAAACTGCGGACGAAATTACTCCTTTACTTTCTTGTTATCTTGGTATCGATGGTTGCCCTTTTTCTCATCCGTGAGTGGCATACACAGCGTATCGTTAGCTTACACGAAGAAAATTCCGAGCATTATTTTCTCTTAAACGAGTTAACCAATAGCACGGATCTTACTTTGCAGTCATTACAAATATTCGTGCATGAACCAACGGAAAATAATAAAGAAGCCTATCAACAGGAAAAGCAGCAGCTGCAGACACTCACAACGGATTTCGAGCAAAAGATTCGTGACAGTATGGACAAGCAGAATTATTTGTCCCTCTTAACTAGTTTTCAAGAATATGCAGATGAGACGATAACGTTAGTGGAGCAGGATCATATTGAGCAATACGCCTCGTCGTTAAATGAAACAGACAGAACCGCCGATTACATTCATGAAAAAACACTGGAATTCATTAATCAACAATTGACAGAGTATCAACATATCATTGAACTAGAGAACCAGCGTATAGAAGAGGCTAAAAAAACAGGTTCTTTCGTCTTTCTAACGATTATCTTGTTAAGTATTTTATTTGCTTTATGGTTCTCCAATGGAGCGACCAAGGTGATTGAAAAACTAACCAGCGCCTCCAAAGAAATTTCGCAAGGCCACTATAATATCCCGGATGTACAAGTATCTCAGCGTGATGAATTACGTGTCCTAACCGATACATTTAACCGCATGAAATACAATATTGTCGAGGCCATCAGCGAAATGAAAGAGAAGGCGAAAATGTCTCAGCTGCTAAAAGAAATGGAGCTGAAAAGTTTACAAAATCAGGTGAATCCACACTTTTTATTTAATACCTTGAACGTTATCTCGAAAACCTCTTATATCGAAGGAGCCGATAAAACTAGTGATTTAATCCATTCCATCTCTGCATTATTGCGCTATAATCTCGGCAATCTTGATAGAGAAACATCCTTGAAGGATGAGGTAGCGGTTGTCAATGAGTATTTCTTCCTCCAGCAAAGTCGATTTGGAGACAGGATTACCTTTGAACAGAATATCGAAGAAGACTGCTTGCATGTTGCCATTCCTTGTTTGACTTTACAACCACTGATTGAGAATGCCTTTGTCCACGGCATCGAGGAAATGGCAGAAGACGCCGTTATTACACTCGCTATTTTTTCAACTGCTCGGCAAGTAGTGATTGAGGTTTCAGATAATGGCAAAGGGATGTCCCAAGCGAAAATAGCAGCAATCTTGAACCATCAAGAGACAGATAGGGAACAAAAAGGGCATTCCACTGGGATCGGCTTGCGCAATGTAATGGAACGATTAAAGATTTTTGATAAATCCAGTGATGTAGCCATTGTCTCTGAAGTAGGTAAAGGAACAACGGTGAGAATCACGCTAGATAAGGGGCGAACTACATGATAAAGATAATGCTGGTAGACGATGAACCAATTGAAAGAGAAGCGATTCAATTAATATTAGAGCGGAATCGAACAGGAATAAAGATTGCAGCAGAAGCAAAAAACGGTAAAGAGGCGGTCGAGCAGGCGATCGAACAAGAACCGGACATTATTTTTATGGATATCAAAATGCCGGAAGTCGATGGTTTGCAAGCAGTGGAGCAAATTTTGGCAAAGCTTCCCGATGTGAAGTGTATCATGGTTTCTGCCTATGACACCTTTCAGTATGCAAAAAGGGCGATGCAGTTTGGCATCAAAGAATATTTATTGAAACCAAATAAACCATCAGAAGTATTAGAAGCATTTGACCGCATGGTGGAGGAATTAACCGATCAAAAATATTGGAATCAACGTTTAGAGCAAGCAAACGCCATTATAGAAACGGAATTCATCTTAACATTGATGATGGATCACGTACATGCTTTGGATTCGGCTTCCTTGGGAGAATGGTTAGAGATTGATGATACATCGATGTTTGTGGTTGTATTCTCTTTCCATTCCGTTGATACATCTCTTACCAGAGAACAAAAAAAACATTGGTATCAACTGTTGAAGAACGTATTAGTGGAGTTACCCTATCCGCATGTTATCGGACCACTGCTTGGTTACCAAGTCCCTGTGCTAGTGAATGGAGAACAGGTTAACAATCGATCCTTCATTGTAGAGGCCGTTCATCATTTGTCCTCGTCTTTTGAGAAAGAACAACTGCAGATTGGGGTAGGAAGACACAAAGATGATTTATCTAAATTCTCCAGTTCCTATGAAGAGGCGATCTTGGCATTGCAATACGCTAAAGACAATCCAAGTTCGTCCTACACTATATTTGAGGAAAAGATGGCCACAGCCGTCCCTCAACAGTCGGATATCGATTTGGAAAAGAAATTACTCCACGCCATTAGGATAGGGGATGAACGACAAGCGAATGAATGGTTCGATCAATATGTAGAGCTGGTCCAAAAACAAGCGAATTATCGAATCGACTTGATCAGCAGAACGATTCAAGATTTTTTCAAGGTATTACAACAAACATTCCAAAAAATAGGTATCTCTATTCCTAGCGTGATAGATTTAGCCACATTGGATAATATCATCTTAATCAAAGAAGCAGCCAGACAGCAGCTGGCGCAGGTGATGGAGAATCTGAGTGAATGGCGTTCTTTCAGTATAGAAGGCGTACTGCATCAAGCAAAAGAATATATCCAGCTACACTACAACAAGCAGCTCACCTTGGAAGAAGTGGCGGATGAAATTGGCTTAAGTTCTTATTATTTTAGCAGACTATTTAAGGAGCAAGCAGGGATTTCTTTTATCGAATATCTAACCAGCCTAAGAATGGAGAAAGCGAAGGAATGGTTATTAGATCCTCGTTATTCTTTGAAGGAGATTGCCTTAACAGTTGGATACAAGGATCCAAACTATTTTAGCCGTGTGTTCAAAAAGACTACACAATACAGCCCTAGTGATTATCGCAAACAATACTTTAGCGGCTAAATGAGATCAAATAACAAAAAAATCTAGTATGTAACAAAAAAGTGAAGATAGTTACCCGCTGAATCCAATATAAACGTGATAAATTAGGAACTAACAAAGAAATTATTTATTTGATTGACAGCGTTTTAATCGAATAAACAGATTAGTTTTATCATCAGAGGAGGATTCAGAATGGAAAAGAAACATTCACTTTGGTATGTTATCTTAATCGCTTCAGCAGCTGGGTTGGCAGGTTTACTGTATGGTTTCGATACAGCTGTTATCTCAGGAGCGATTGGTTACTTGCAGGAAGTCTACGGATTAAGTCCCGCCATGGAAGGCTGGGTTATTTCCTGTGTCATGATTGGTGGTGTGATCGGTGTCGCCTTATCCGGATTTTTAGCCGACCGTTGGGGACGTAAGAAGATCCTCATGGTAGCCGGGGTCTTATTTATTATCTCTGCCTTAGGATCGGCATTGGCCACGGGTGTAACCATGTTAGTCTTCGCCCGAATCATCGGGGGCTTAAGTATTGGTTTTGCCTCTGCATTATCTGTCACTTATATTAGTGAGTGCGCCCCGCCAGCCATTCGCGGCCGCTTAGGTTCGATGTATCAATTATTTACGATTCTTGGTATCTCAGCTACATTTTATATTAACTATGGGGTGGCCAATAGTGGTACCCATGAATGGGGGTTAGAAATCGGCTGGCGGTGGATGCTCGGTTATGGAGCAGTACCAGGGATCATCTTTCTCTTTATTCTGTTCTTTATCCCAGAAAGCCCACGTTATTTAGTTCAGAAAAAAGACAATGATCAAGCCTTTTCTATTTTGCAACGAATCAATGGTAAAGAAATTGCCGAAAAAGAAATAGCAGAAATTAAGGCCTCCATCGAGATAGAAGACAGTAGTTCGATTAAGGAGTTATGGAAACCAGGCTTAAAGAAAGCAATGGGGGTAGGTATTTTTCTTGCTTTATTTAATCAAGTGATCGGTATGAATGCCGTCAACTACTATGGTCCTGATATTTTCCGAAGTGTTGGATTTGAAAATAATACCGAGTTTCTGGCTACCAGTATCATTGGTAGTGTGCAAGTGGTATTTACGATTGTAGGTATTCTTCTCATTGACAGGCTGGGGCGTAAGAAATTGATGGCGATTGGTTCCAGCTTGATGGCTATCTTTATGTTCCTGATTGGCAGTGTCTTCTATTTCGACCCTGCTAATGCCGGTGTCTTATTAATCGTGATGATTGCTGGTTTCACGGCGGCATTCTGTGTATCCATGGGACCAATTCCTTGGATTATGATTCCGGAAATCTTTCCAAATCATTTGCGTGCCAAGGCAGTGGGCATCGCAACAATGTTCTTGTGGGGCGCCAACTGGGCGATCGGACAATTTACTCCTGTATTAATTAACAATATGGGTAATGCGTTTACGTTCTGGATGTTTACTGTGATTAATATTATCTGTTTTACTTTCGTTATGACGATTGTTCCAGAGACCAAAAACAAGTCATTAGAACAAATTTCTCAGTTATGGAAGACAAAAGAGCAGAAGGAGAAAGAGGACCAACTGCAAGATCAGTATTCTCACTAGAAGCTAGGAGATAAAAAAACCGGAGGGAGTGGCATATGGCCGCTTCCTCCGAGTTTTTATCTGATAAGTGCGTATTCTATCGGTTCATCATTCATTATCCTATTATAATGGATACATGATACTCGCTGTTTAAGGCCCCGTAAAAGTTTAGAGTATCTCCTCAACTGCTAGGTGTTGATCTTTTGTCAATTGCACAATTTGGTCATTATGTAATAGGCGAACGATCGGTCGGGAAGGATTTTGCCTATCCAGATAGACAATCGTGGCTGCTTCGCCATTGGAAAGCAATACCTGCGCACCTGCTATTTGCCGCTCCCACACATCCATAAATGCTTCTACAGTGGCAAAATCCAATTGATGATGTTTTTGTTTCTGGATCTCCTCCACAACCTGAAAAGGCGTCTGTGGCTTTTGATAGACTCGGCCCGTTGTCATTGCATGATAGACATCGGAAACGGCAAGAATTTGGGCAAAGGGATGCACCATAGCTCCCTCTACACCAAGTGGATAACCACTCCCATCCATACGCTCATGATGCTGCAAAACTGCCAATTTCATTTCTGATGCCATCAAAGAAACATGCTCTACCATACGATAGGACCATACAGGATGCTGCTTTATTTCATTCCATTCTGCTTCCGTTAATGCCGCTGACTTCTCCAGGAAATTGTTATGTAGTTTGGCCATGCCGCTGTCCATTAGAAAGGCGGCCATGCCAACTTGAAACCATTCCTGCTTATAGCCTAAACGTTTCGCAAGATCAGCAGCCAGCAAAGAAACACTCACCCCGTGATGGAAAAAGTAGTCCTTTGCTGTTGCCTGGTTAGATAATGACAAAATTGAAAAATCACCTTGCCTGACATACGCTAATAAAGGACTCAGAAGCTGACGCACTTGTGGAAGATCGATGCCTATTCCACCTTGCCAGCCCTGGAACATTTTTTTATATGCCGCTACGGTGCCCTCATATACCGTATGAAAGACAGGCTTAGTGGGAAGCTGTGGTTCCTGACGTGCAGGTTTCACCTTTTTGCTTGGAACAAAGGGTTTACCGGAAGCCAGGCTTTCTGATACCTCTACAACAGCTATATTAAAATGCTGTAATGCTTGTATATGTTTTTCAGAAACAATGGTGTTACGCTTCATAATCGGATGTTTACTTAAACCTACAACATCCTTGGTAATCACACACCCATCCTGCAATTGACCGGGATGCACCTGCAACAGAATCGCCGCCCTTCGCTTTACTCTGACTCTTCTTCCTCCAATTCGTCTAATTCTTCCCGATCCACTTTGGCAACAGTAGCCACCTTCTGATCATCTTGTAAACGAATCAAACGGACCCCTTGAGTGTTTCTTCCGGTAATAGAGATTCCTTCAACCTGCATACGTATCAGCACACCAGACACGGTCATGATCATAATATCTTCCTCGTCAGTTACCACTTTCACCGCAACCACTTGTCCGGTTTTTTCGGTTATGTTACACGTGAAAATCCCTTTACCACCACGATTCGTTCGTCGGTAATCTTCCTCAATCGTACGTTTACCATAGCCATTCTCGGTCACATTTAAGACATATTGCGATTCTTCCATAATTTCCATCGATACGACCTCGTCTTCACCACGTAAAGAAATACCTTTTACACCCGCGGCAGTACGTCCCATTGCACGAATTTGCTGCTCTTCAAAACGAATCACATAGCCATTTCTTGTTCCAATCAGGATATCCTTTGTACCATCTGTCATACGTACAGAAATTAATTCGTCCTGATCACGTAAGTTTAACGCGATAAGGCCGCCTTTGCGAATATTAGCAAACTGGGTTAACGAAGTACGCTTAGAAATACCATGCTTTGTGGTAAAGAAAAGGTACCAGTCCTCATGAAATTCACTAACGGAGATGACAGCATTAATCCATTCCCCTTGCTCTACCTCAAGTAAATTGATAATCGGAAGCCCTTTTGCCGTTCGATTGAATTCGGGGATTTCATATCCCTTCGAACGGTACACCTTTCCTTTGTTGGAAAAGAAAAGCACTGTATCATGGGTAGAACAGGAAACCAAATGCTCCACAAAGTCATTATCATTCGTCCCCATTCCTTGTACTCCTCGGCCGCCACGGCGTTGTGCACGGTAAGTAGAAGCAGGCAGGCGTTTAATATAGCCGCGATGGGTAACAGTTACGACAATATTCTCTTCCGGGATAAGATCTTCATTCTCGATCAGATCAATACCGCTTGTTACGATTTCGGTTCTGCGGTCATCACTATATTTTTCTTTGATTTCAAGTAATTCTTCCCGAATAATTTCAAGGATCTTTTCTTCATTGGCTAAGATCGCCTTTAATTCATCGATTAAGGCCATGATTTGATTGTATTCTTCCTCAATCTTCTCTCGTTCCAAACCAGTCAAGCGTTGCAGACGCATATCTAAAATAGCCTGTGCTTGCTTTTCTGATAATTCATACTGGGTCATTAACCCTTCTCTGGCAATATCAGTCGTTTGAGACTGACGAATTAGCGTAATAATCGCATCAATATGATCCAAGGCAACACGTAAACCTTCTAAGATATGTGCACGTGCCTCTGCCTTATTTAAGTCATACTGAGTCCTGCGAATAATGATTTCCTTCTGGTGCTCTAAATAATACTCAAGACATTGCTTCAAGTTTAATACTTTTGGCTGTCCATCCACTAATGCCAGCATATTGATACCGAATGTTGTCTGCAATGATGTATGTTTATAAAGATTATTTAATACAACATTTGGATTGGCATCACGACGTAACTCAATAACCATCCGCATACCATTTCGATCGGATTCATCACGCAAATCAGTAATACCTTCAATCCGTTTATCACGAGCCAATTCAGCAATCTTCTCAATTAGTTTGGCCTTGTTCACTTGATAAGGAAGCTCAGAAACAAGGATCGTTGCTTTTCCATTAGCTTTCTCTTCAATCTCAGTTTTGGCACGAATCGTAATCGAACCTTTACCTGTTTCAAATGCCTTGCGAATACCACTTCTCCCTAAAATTTGCGCTGCTGTTGGGAAGTCAGGACCTTGAATATATTCATCCATTAATTCAGCGATTGTAATATCTGGTTGATGACTAATCGCTAAGATGGCATCAATCGTTTCTCCTAGATGATGCGGAGGGATGTTTGTGGCCATACCTACTGCAATCCCAGAAGCCCCGTTAACGAGCAAATTAGGAAACTTCGCCGGCAGCACCTTAGGTTCTCTTTCCGAACCATCATAGTTGTCCATATAGTCAATCGTATCTTTCTGAATATCCCGCAGCATTTCCATGGAAATCTTAGACATTCTTGCCTCTGTATAACGCATAGCTGCTGGAGGATCACCATCGACAGATCCGAAGTTTCCATGCCCATCTACCAGCATATAACGATAACTAAAATCTTGTGCCATCCGGACCATCGCGTCATAGACAGCAGAATCCCCGTGTGGGTGATACTTACCAATGACATCCCCCACAATCCGAGCCGATTTCTTATATGCCTTATCCGCGTGCATTCCCTGATCGTTTAATGCATATAGAATTCGGCGATGCACAGGCTTCATGCCATCACGCACATCCGGTAACGCACGAGAGACAATAACACTCATGGCATAATCCAAAAAGGATGTACGCATTTCTTGCCCTATATTAATTTCTTGCACTTGTGGACGATTATGCTCCACCATAATTTAATTACCTCCTATTTCACTGCAGGAAGAAGTGAACATCATCTAAATATCTAAATTTTTCACATAGACGGCATTATCCTGTATAAAATTCCGTCTCGGCTCTACCTTATCCCCCATTAGCATATCAAAAATCATATCTGCCTCCATGGCATCCTCCAGATTTACTTGTAATAACGTCCTGCCTGAAGGATCCATTGTCGTTTCCCACAACTGGGTCGCATTCATTTCTCCCAGACCTTTGTATCGTTGCAGACCTGGTTTCGGCTGTTTCGGTAATTCGGCTAATAATTTATCCAGTTCTTTATCAGAATAGGTATAATGTACCACTTTCCCTTGCTTAACCTGATAAAGAGGGGGCTGAGCGATGTAGATATAACCATAATCAATTAACGGCTTCATGAAACGATAGAAGAACGTCAACAGTAAGGTTCGAATATGGGCTCCATCAACATCCGCATCTGTCATGATCACGACTTTATGATAGCGAGCCTTCGATATATCAAATTCTTCGCCAATCCCTGTACCAAGTGCGGTTATGATCGAACGAATTTCATTATTAGACAAAATTTTATCCAACCGTGCCTTTTCCACATTCAGCACTTTACCCCTTAAAGGCAGGATCGCTTGAAAATGACGGTCACGTCCTTGTTTGGCAGAGCCACCTGCCGAGTCACCCTCTACGATGTACAGCTCACTTAACGTAGCATCACGGGAGGAACAGTCAGCTAATTTACCGGGCAGGTTAGAGACTTCTAATGCTCCCTTACGTCGCGTTAATTCACGGGCTTTTTTCGCTGCCATACGGGCACGCGAAGCCATCAGCCCTTTTTCCACAATAATCCGCGCAGTATTCGGATTCTCAAACAAGAAGGTAGAAAACAAGTCACTAAAAGCCGAATCCGTGATTGTTCTCGCCTCACTATTTCCTAGTTTGGTCTTCGTTTGCCCCTCAAACTGCGGATCAGGGTGTTTAATAGAGATAATTGCCGTAAGTCCTTCTCGCACGTCGTCACCGGATAAGTTAGGATCTGTTTCCTTAAACAGATTATTTTTTCTGGCATAATCGTTGATTACACGGGTTAATCCCGTCTTAAAGCCGGCCTCATGTGTCCCGCCTTCATGCGTATTAATATTATTCGCAAAAGAATAGATATTGCTGGCAAACCCTTCGTTATATTGCAAGGATACCTCTACTTGAATACCAGCTTCTTCTTTTTCCGCATAAAAAGGTTCATGCAATACCTCTTTGGATCGATTCAAATGCTCTACATAAGAACGAATACCGCCCTCATAGTAGAATGTTTCTCGCTTACTCTCTTCTTCTCGATTATCTTGAATGGAAATCGTTAATCCTTTATTTAGAAAGGCCAATTCGCGCAAACGCGTGGCTAAAATATCGTAATGAAAAACTGTTGTCTCTGTGAAGATCTCCTCGTCTGGTTTAAAATGAGTCTTGGTACCAGAAATTTCGGTCTCTCCAATCACTTGCAGGTCATTATTAGGTTTGCCTCGTTCAAAGCTTAGATGATATATCTTTCCATCTCTGTGCACGAATACTTCCAGTTCACTGGATAATGCATTAACAACAGAGGCACCTACACCATGCAGACCGCCAGATACTTTATAACCGCCACCACCGAATTTACCTCCGGCATGCAGTACCGTCATAATCGTTTCTACTGTCGGGCGTCCTGTCTTCTCATGTGTGGTTACTGGAATACCCCGACCATTATCAATCACTGTGATACTATTATCCTTTTCGATAAATACTTCAATATGATCGCAATAACCAGCTAGGGCCTCATCAATACTATTATCTACTATTTCCCATACTAAGTGGTGCAACCCTCGCTCATTAGTAGAGCCAATGTACATACCAGGCCGTTTACGTACAGCTTCCAAGCCTTCTAAAACTTGAATCTGTTCCGCACCATATGATTGTTCTACTGGCGTATTCTCTTCCATTGTCAATCAAATCACCTACATTCTCTCTCATTAATAATCTTTATTCTTCCTCTTCTTCGTTCCATTCCGAATAATCTTCGAGCCGGCTGATGGTGGAGATCATACTTGTCCGTTTTCTCAACGTCAGTACAGATAAAGGACTGTAATATACCTTGTCCGAAGTGATAACAACTGCCTTTGTCAAAGGTTCATCCGAAACGACGACTTGTTTCTTTTGTTTTAGCTGCTCCAGCATCTCCTCATTAATCGTTGAAGAAGATACGAGGTTGTAATCAATAATGCCAATAACATCTTTTGATTGAATCACCTGATCGTCTCCAATATGAATAAACATAGTATCCCTACTTTTTCACTCTATTATTTGTCCTTTGTTGACTCTGAATATCTCAGCCTTTTCTAACTGCTTATGATGGATACCATCGATACTAGTCGTTGAAATAAAGGTTTGGACTTTCCCCTCAATGGTATCCAACAAGTGTGATTGGCGGTAGTCATCCAATTCACTTAAGACATCGTCCAGAAGTAATACGGGGTAATCATTAATTTCTTGATGGATTAGCTCGATTTCCGCTAATTTCAGCGATAATGCCGTTGTTCGTTGCTGTCCTTGTGAACCAAACGACTGTACATTTTTTCCATTCACAAAAAACACCAAGTCATCTCGATGAGGTCCAATTAAGGTCGTTCCTCGTTCCGTTTCTTTCTGCTCTATATTTTCAAAAGCCTCACGTAAGGTGACAGCTATTTTTTCCTTCTGACTCTCTTCAGAAATGTCAACGGTGGCAGCATACTGCAGGTCTAAATCTTCTAAATCTCTGCTAATTCCTTTGTGTATTTGCTTCGCCCATTTCCTTAATCGTGTCATAAACAAAAGCCGTTTCTCTAGTATAACGACGGCATGTTCCATCATTTGCTCTGTCAATACCCGAAGCATAGTAAGGTCTTCTGTCTTCCTTTGACGGATTTGTTTTAGTAAGTGATTCCGCTGCTTCAGAATTTTCATATATTGACCAAGGTGATAAATATAGACAGGCTGAACCTGACCAATCTCCATATCAATAAAACGCCTTCTAATCTGCGGGCTCCCTTTTACAAGGTTCAAGTCCTCAGGCGCAAACATGACAATGTTCAGGGCACCTATATAATCGCTAAGACGTTTCTGCTCCAGGTGATTTAATTTTGCTTTCTTACCTTTATTTGTAATTTGTATTTCTAACGGGAAGCGTTGTTTCCGTTTTACAATACTACCTTCTATTTTAGCATAGTTTTGCTCCCATTGGATTAATTCTTTATCTTTTGTCGTACGGTGTGATTTAGAGAAGGCCAAGGCATAGATAGATTCCATTAAGTTCGTCTTCCCTTGGGCATTTTCACCAATAATGACATTAATTTTATCATCGAAGGTAACCGTTAAATCATGGTAATTCCGGTAATTTAATAAACGTAATTGTTCTATATACATTCGAATTCCCTTTCGAATTTATGCTTCTTTTTCTACTACAAACGTACCAACATCTTCGACATAGACGGCATCGCCTGGATAAAGCTTTCTACCGCGACGTGTTTCTAGTTCATCGTTAACATAAACCCCATTTTCTTGTAAAAAGATTTTAATCATCCCGCCAGATTCCAAGATGTTGGCTAATTTGAGGAATTGACCAAGTGGAATATAGTCTGTTGTAATACCGATCGTCTCTTTCATACACATTCACCTTCTTTTCTATTAGAAAACAAGACATGCACTTAATCCTTTGCGATGTCCGTCTATTGTTAGCTTTGTTTCTGTTTTTGGCTAATAGGCTTTCCAGAAACCCTCTCGAGTGAAGATAGTCGTTTGTTAGTATTGATATAAGTATAGCCCTTCTTCCTATTCTACTAAACATTTGTGAAATAGAAAAGGAAAGCTCGGTAATTTCTCTAGAAAAGCCGAACAATAACGCATATAACGAATTATATCGTTCTGTAAAAGGAGAGAGCAGTAGAGAAGAGGGAGCATTGTTTCCGTATTGAAAAAGCATAAGATAACGATTCGGGTCATCAATCGCCACCTTATGCTTCTGATGTATGGTTTAAAAGGTTCTTACTGGTAAGATAAGCTGTAAAATTTGATCATGATCAGTTGGTTTTAAAATAAATGGACGCATGGCCCCGGTAAACCCGATATTTACTCGCTCTGTTTCCATGATTTTTAGTGCATCAATCATATATTTAGAACTAAAAGAAATTTTCAAAGCATCACCATCAATACTCGCAACAGTGATTTCTTCTTCTACTTTTCCAATTTCAGGTGAATTACCGGAGATTTCAATAGTATGGTCATCCATGGTTTGCAAACGAATCACATTATTATGATTGTCTTTTGCCAGTAAAGATGCCCGGTCCACCGCTTGTAACAATGCCTTGGTATCTGCTTGAATGACGGTTTGGGTTTCATCTGGGATCAAGCGGGAAGTTTCAGGGTATTTACCGTCTAATAAACGTGATAAGAAATACAATTGTTTTGTCTGAAAAGCAATTTGATTGGAGCTAATACTCACTTGAATTTTCTCATCGGTATCTCCAAGAATTTTACTTAATTCACTTAGACTTTTCCCAGGTATTACTACTTGTTCAAATGGAAATGGAGCAATATCTTCTGTTAATGGTAGCATACTTGCTGCCAAACGGTGACTATCTGTTGCTACAAAGTGTAAGTGTTCATTTTCTACTTTTATATTAACCCCTGTCAAAATCGGGCGTGTTTCTGAAGTCGATACAGCAAATACAGTCTGTTTAATCATCGTTTTTAATAAAGGGATTGATAATTCAAAGTTCGCTTCCGAATTGATCTGAGAAACCAATGGATATTCTTCAGCATCTTGACCATTTAAATGGAACTCGGCATGACCGGATTGAATCGTGATCTGCAACTGTTCATTCACTTCTATGTGTACTGTTTCTGATGGCAGTTTGCGAATGATTTCGGGAAAGTATTTGGCATGAACGATGATTTCTCCAGCCTCTAATTCATCAATAAATTGAATCCCTTCTTCTTCTTTAGGAATAAAAGATTCAATCGTAATATCTGAGTCACTTCCTGTTAAAGTGACTCCATTTTGATTTGCTTGTATTTTTAAACCAGCCAAAATGGGGATCGCTGTTTTGGAAGAGATCGCCTTCGTTACGTGCTGAATACTTTCCATTAGTTTATTTCTATTTATGATAATTTTCATGCTTCTCCTCCTTGAGGAATATATTTATTTATTATTAATAAAATATAGTAATCATAGTACTAGGGCCTGTGAATATGTGGATAACCTCAGTGGATAGGGATTCTAAAAAGTTATCCAGATGTGTACAACTTGTTCGCAAACTTGTCCTTCTTATCCACATTATGCACAGGGCAGTAGAACGTGTTTTTTACAATGCCTTTAATTGCTCCTTAATCTCTTCAATTTCTTTATTAAGCAGCTCATCTGTTGTCATTAGTTTTGAGATCTTTTCATGGGCATGAATAACGGTTGTATGGTCTCTTCCCCCAAATTCTTCCCCGATTTTAGGCAAGGAGAAATCCGTTAATTCCCTAGAGAGATACATCGCAATTTGGCGTGGAAAGGCAATGGATTTCGTCCGTTTTTTTGCAGAGAACTCTTCCAGCTTGACGTTATAACGTTTGCCTACCTCTTCTTGAATATGCGGAATCGTGATCACCCTTGGACGTGATGTCGGAATAATATCCTTTAACGCCTCCGCTGCTAAAGGTGCGTCAATATCCTGATTAATTAAGGAAGAATAAGCAACTACACGAATCAAGGCCCCTTCTAACTCACGAATATTGGTATCAATCTGATTGGAGATATAAAGCATGACCTCGTTTGGGATATCCAGTCCTTCTGCTTTTGCCTTCTTTCTTAAGATCGCAATTCTTGTTTCCAAATCAGGTGGCGTAATATCGGTGATCAGTCCCCATTCAAAACGAGAACGCAGCCTGTCTTCTAAGGTTGGGATCTCTTTCGGAGGACGGTCACTTGAGATAATAATCTGTTTATTTTCTTCATGTAACGTATTAAAGGTATGAAAAAATTCTTCTTGTGTTTGTTCTTTTCCCGCTAGAAATTGAATATCATCAATTAATAGGACATCTACACTCCGATATTTATTGCGAAAATTCACGGTTTTATTATCGCGAATAGAATTGATGAATTCATTGGTGAATTTCTCTGATGATAGATAGACAACTTTTGCATTCGGATTATGTTCCAAGACGTAGTGACCAATGGCATGCATTAAGTGGGTCTTACCTAATCCAACGCCCCCATAGATAAATAAAGGGTTATAAGCCTTGGCAGGAGCTTCGGCAACTGCTAAAGAGGCAGCATGAGCAAAACGATTACCTGAACCAATGACAAACGTTTCAAAGGTATATTTATCATTCAGCATCGACTTAGCAGAGCTGTCATATTGCTGGGCTGCAACCGGAGGCTGCTTCTTCATCTGTGTCATTTCTTTAGCTGCATCGTCCATTGTTTCCGGAATGATGAATTTAACAGCTAATTCTGCTCCAGTAACCTGATAGAGCGCCTCACCGATAATAGCGGTATACTTTGAATCCAACCAGTCTCTCGTGAATTCATTAGGGGCTGAAATAATAATTGTATCATCTTGTAATTCTGCAACAGATGTGTTCTTTAACCATGTATCGAAGCTTGGTTTACTCACTTTATCCTTAATTAAGCTTAAGGTACTGTTCCATAATTCTTCGATATTTTCCACGTGTTTATTCCTCCTTTCATTTTTTAATTAGTTTATATCTTGTGGATCGTTATACATTGACAAAAAAGAGGAAAACCTAAAAATTAAGTTTTCCACAACGTTGTGTATAAACTAATAAACATGATGTGTATAATTGTCCACACAATATCCACAAGTTGTGGATAAAATCAGCTAGCCTTCATACTTATTAACAAAACAGAGCACTCATATAATATCAAAAAAAAGCGGAAAATGCAATGAATTATCCAGAGTTATCCACAAGTTCGACAAGTTGTGCACGTTTTTTGTACACAACCTCTGATTTTGTGCATATTTTGTCGATAAACAGTGAGGAAACTCTTTTTTTGCCGGGGTAGTTATCCACAATTCTCTGTACTATAACAATGATCGAGGAATACTGTTGCACAACAGGAGATAATGCGAGCAAAGACTTGCTTGTCACAGGTTTTTTTCTGATAAATGGTGATAAGGTTTAACATAGTGTAAATCGGCTTTGCGGGGGCAGAAAATGTAAGACCACTTCATTTGATCTAGCCATTCTAAGCTATATTCTTCCTTGTTAACATAAAGAATCAGCCCATTTTTCAAAACTAATCATTGACAGAGATGATAGTTTATACATATAATAAGTAAGACTGTCTAAATGGACTGAAATTTTGAAATTCCTCAGGGAGGTGCATATATAATGAAACGTACATTTCAACCAAATAATCGTAAACGTAAGAAAGTTCATGGATTCCGTGCGCGTATGAGCACAGCAAATGGACGCAAGGTTCTTGCTCGTCGTCGTAAGAAAGGTAGAAAGGTATTATCCGCATAGGCCACTGATCAGCTCAGTGGTCTTTTTTCCATGTAAGGTAGATCATGGAAAGCCTTTATTGGAGGAGCACGCAAATGAAGAAAGCATGGAGAATAAAAAAGAATAGAGAGTTCCAAGAAGTGTTTAAGCAAGGTGCTTCGTTTGCGAACCGGCAACTGGTTATTTATTACTTACATAAGGATCAACAAGCACATTATCGAATAGGATTATCGGTGAGTAAAAAAATTGGTAATGCAGTAGTGCGTAATCAAGTGAAGCGCTATATCAGACAGGTCTTTGTCGAGTTAGACACCAAAGTGAAGAATGAGTATGATATTATTATCATTGCGAGACAACCCGTGAAAGATATAGATTTTCATCAAATAAAAAAAAGTGTCAATCATTTGCTTTATAAAACAGGTTTATTGAGGAAGCGATAGCACCATCTAGCGTAGTACAGAAATATGTTATCAAGCATTGGGATGGATAAATTCGTGCAACTTTTATTTGTTTTGCAGCATGTTCCATGACCTGCCTCTGATTTCCTCTTAATTATGACTAGCTAAATGTTAGGATATAGTGGTAGAATGGAAAGCGATGAACAGTGATTGGGAAAGAATTAAGGAGGATCAGGATGCGTAAAAAGCTCGTTATCGTATTGGGCTTAGTTGTATTAGTAGCTCTATTAGCAGGATGTACTCAGATTGATCAGGACATCACCTCAGAAAGTGAAGGATTTTGGAATAGTTATTTTGTTTATCCTTTATCGTGGTTCCTATTAAAGGTAGCAAGTTTCTTTCATGGAGAATATGGATATGGACTGGCAATTATAGTTGTAACGATTCTCATTCGTTTAATTTTGTTACCCTTAAACATTAAGCAATTAAGAAGTTCTAAAGCAATGCAGGCCATTCAGCCGCAGTTACAGGAAATTCGTGAGAAATATAGCTCCAAAGATCAGCAAACACAACAGAAGTTACAACAAGAGACGATGGAACTATTTCAAAAGAATGGTGTCAACCCACTTGCTGGTTGTTTGCCTATTATCGTACAAATGCCGATTTTAATCGCCTTTTATCATGCGATAATGAGAACGGAAGCACTAAGAGATCATCCGTTCCTATGGTTTGAACTAGGACAATCAGACCCATATTATATTTTGCCAGTTGTAGCAGCATTCTTCACCTTTTTACAACAGAAGCTGATGATGGCTGGAACAACGGCACAACAAAATTCTATGATGCCTCAGATGACCATGATGCTTTATATTATGCCAGTAATGATCGGGATATTTGCTCTTTTCTTACCATCTGCATTGGCGCTTTATTGGGTAGTAGGTAACCTCTTTATGGTAGGGCAAACCTTACTTGTTAGAAACCCAATGATGAAAAATCAAGAGGCAAGTACAGGAGGCAAAAAATAGTGAGACAAATAACTGCTACGGGACAAACGGTTGAAGAAGCGATCCAATCAGCACTAAAGCAGTTAAACATCACAGAGGATCAGGCCGAAGTAGAGGTAATTGAAGAACCAAAAAAAGGATTATTGGGCTTGTTTGGTTCCAAACGGGCGATAGTCAAGGTGACCAAGCATGATGATCCAACGGAAAAGCTGGAGAAATACGTACAAAATATGGTGAACGCATTTGATGAAAAGATAGATGTATCCATGCATATCGACCAAAACCATATTACTTTTGAATTATCAGGTGAGAAAATTGCCGTATTGATTGGGAAACGGGGACAGACTCTAAACGCCATTCAATACTTAGCTCAATTGGCAATGCACCAGTATGCTGAGAAGTATTACACGGTGGTAGTCGATGCAGAGGGGTACCGTGATAGAAGAAAAGAAACGTTAGTAGCACTAGCTGAAAAGAATGCCGATCGAGCAGTGAAGACAGGCAGAACGGTTAAACTGGATCCAATGCCATCGTATGAAAGGAAAATTATTCATACGGTATTGCAAAAACGGTCGGATATAGAGACAGATTCACAAGGAAATGAACCAAAACGGTATGTCGTTATTCATCCAAAATAAAGCAAAATGGTAAGTGATGAACATGTAATTCTTTGGATTACGTGTTCTTTTTTTATTAGATAGAAAAGTTTATCACACTCTGTTGTGGTATAATGAAACAATTCCTTGAAAAGTCAACCGGTAATAGTACATATAGATCGTAGTTGATTTTATCAATACATATTTAGAAATTTAACCTTAAGGCGTGAATATCAATGATTAACATTTGGAATAAATATAAAAATTCATCTTTCATACTTAAAATGTCAATTGGTTTTATACTTGGCATTATCGTAGGAGTCATTTTCGGTAAACAGGCTGAGGTTTTACAACCTTTCGGAACACTTCTGCTTCATTTATTTAGCCTTATAGCCATCCCGATCATTTTTTTGGCTGTGGTGTTGGCTGTCAATCAAATGAATGTAAAACAGCTGGGGAGAATTGGGGGCAAACTGATTTTTTATTATGCTGTTACAACGGCCGCTGCTGTTTTGATTGGTTTAGGATTGGCTCTTTTTTTCGAACCGGGGGTTAATATGACCTTGCCTGATGCAAATGTCGAGAAGCCAGATACACCACATGTTTCCGATGTGCTTTTGCAAATTGTACCTGAAAATATGTTTGAGGCCTTCACTTCTGGTGATCTGATGTCCATTCTATTTCTTGCTGTTATTATAGGTATGTCGATATCTCTGATGAAATTTTCCAAAGAAGAAAAGTCACAGAAATATGGTGAGGTTCTGGATACTTTTTTCAGTGCATTGAATGAAATGTTCTTTAAGATTCTAAGAGGTATTCTTTTATACGCTCCTATCGGCATATTTGCCATCAGTGCTTCTGCGTTCGGTAGCCATGGGTGGGAGACGGTGCAATCCTTACTGAAACTGACAGGGGTTTTCTATCTTGGACTTATATTGCTTTGGGTTTTTATCTATTCGGGTTTATTGAAGTTATCGGGAACATCGATTTTTCAATTTTTCAGAAATACGAAGGAAGCTTATACGACGGCGTTTTTCACCTCAAGCAGTATTGCTTCTCTCCCCGTGGCCATTGAAGCGGCCAAGAAAGCAGGTATTTCTAAAAAAACAGCGAATTTCGCATTACCTTTAGGAGCCGTGTTCAATTCGGATGGCGGTGCCCTTCGTATGGGTATTTCTATTGTTTTTGCAGCAAATGTGACCGATTTGAATCTGTCACCAACTGATTTATTGATCATCGTGTTAATAGGAACGCTCTTATCGATAGGTACGGCGGGAGTTCCTGCCGCAGGACTTGTAACCCTATCGGCAGTACTAACAATGTTTGGGCTGCCATTGGAAATCGTTGCATTAATAGGAGGGGTAGATGCCATCCTTGGAATGGGTGGAACAGCTTCTAATGTTACGGGAGATATTGTTGGAGCCGCAGTTATAGACCGTTCGGAAAAAAGGAAGGCTGCTCAGGTATAAATAAAATTAGGAACCCGCTTTAAAATAATATGAAGAGGAAAATAAAATCGCAAGAAATGGTTTCTAACAAAAGTAAAAAGACCCAATCCAGGTTGTTTTCTTTAACGCAGCAAAAACTAATTTGTTGAAAAGAAAGTGATTCAACACAAGGGTACAGTATGTAAGCAGCTAAGAAGAGTAAGGAACCCCTATTTCACAAACGGTTGGACATAGAGACAGATCCACAAGGAAATGAGCTAAAACGGTATATCATTATTCAGCCAAAATAAAGCAAATGCTGAGAGAAGAACATGTAATTCTAAGGATTACGTGTTTTTTTTAGGAAAGAAAACATTGGGATGTTTGTTTAGTACGTGAAATCATCTATTTTGATAAGATTAAAGTGCTATTAATCCTTGGTATTATAGGATTTGGAATGATTTTGACCATTGATGAATGTGTGTGAAAAGATAGCTTATCGTTCATTCATCTTTTCACTTGCGTAGATAGCAGCAAGAACCACGAAAACAAATGGATTCGTCCGAGCAACGCTGGATTGCACTTCGATATTTTTCCCTTCATTCTACCGTTTCTTTGCGAGAAAGGCAAAACGGTAAATGAGGATTTTCATAAAGTGAAAGAGCAGTATAATCGGAATACCCCCTCCTTATTTTGTGATTTTTGAGAAAGAGCGAGCCTTCAAATTAGAATATTAATACTTTTTATAACTCCGTTTGCACTAAGTGCTATTTATAAAAATTATCCACAAACACGCATACGTATCTTCGGCTAATGAATAGAAAATCCCTTGTGGATAACTAAATCCAAGAAAATTTATACACATGTGGATAAATATTTTTGCTAAAATCCCAAAAAACAGGTGTGGATATCTTTTCAAAGGGCATAGTTATGTGCTATTCTAATAAGTTAGTGATACAAAAACTAATCTGAATAGATAAGATATAGATAATAGGTGTCAGATGGAGGTGAAGAAGTGGAGCAGGATACAATAGCAGCGATTTCGACGCCGATTGGGGAAGGCGCGATAGCGATTGTTCGTTTAAGCGGGGATGAAGCTGTCACGATTAGCAATCAATTATTTGCAGGGAAAGACCTTAAGCAAGTGGATTCCCATACGATCCATTATGGTAAAATGGTGGACCCGAACAGTAAAGAAATGATTGAAGAAGTAATGGTGAGCGTTATGCGCGCGCCTAAGACGTTTACCAAAGAAGACATCGTTGAAATCAATTGTCACGGCGGTCTGGCTTCGGTGAATCGATTGTTGGAACAAGTATTACATCAGGGTGCACGTTTAGCGGAGCCTGGTGAATTTACCAAGCGAGCCTTTTTGAATGGCAGGATTGATTTATCGCAAGCGGAAGCAGTGATGGATTTGATTCGCGCCAAAACTGATAAAGCAATGAATATAGCCTTAACACAGCTAGATGGAAAACTATCGAAACTTGTGCAAGAACTGCGGCAGAAGCTGATTGAAACCGTCGCCCATGTAGAGGTTAACATTGATTATCCGGAATACGATGATGTAGAAGAAATGTCCCATCAAATGCTTCAGGAACAAACAAGGGTAGTCTATCAAGAGGTAGAACAACTATTAAGCATGGCTAAGCAAGGAAAAATTTTACGTGAAGGTATATCCACTGCGATTATCGGCAGACCAAATGTCGGTAAATCTTCCTTATTGAACGCCTTTGTTCAGGAGTCAAAGGCGATTGTCACTGATATTCCGGGAACGACAAGGGATGTAATTGAAGAGTATGTCAATGTAAGAGGCGTGCCACTACGGCTGGTAGACACGGCCGGTATTCGTGAAACAGAAGATATTGTTGAACGAATGGGTGTCGAACGTTCCCGCAAGGCCTTAAAAGAGTCCGATTTGATTCTGCTTGTTCTTAATTATGGCGAAGCATTAACAGAAGAAGATCGTAACCTGTTTAAAGCAGTAGAAGGATTAGAGTATATTGTCATTGTCAATAAAACCGATCTAGAACCGGAATTAGATATTGACGAAGTAAACCAATTAGCTGGTACACAAAAGGTGATCACGACCGCCTTAATTGAAGATAAAGGGATGGATGCACTCGAAACAGCCATTGCCGATACCTTTTTTGCAGGGGAGATTGAGTCAGGTGATCTTACGTATGTATCGAATGTTCGTCATATCCAATTATTACAACAGACACTAGCGGCACTGGAAGAGGCAGATCAAGCGATGGAAGCTGGTATGCCGATTGACTTAGTACAAATAGATGTGACGAGAGCCTGGGAATTACTTGGGGAAATTGTCGGAGATACCGTGCAGGATAGTTTAATTGATCAATTATTTTCTCAATTCTGCTTAGGAAAATAACCAAACGGAGATAAAAGGAGGATCAGCTATGTCCAACTATGAAGCTGGTCAATATGATGTGATTGTCATCGGAGCGGGACATGCAGGTGTGGAAGCCGCCTATGCCGCTGCCAAAAGAGGGGCAAAAACATTAATATTAACATTAAACTTAGACTTGATTGCCTTTATGCCATGTAATCCATCGATTGGCGGACCTGCCAAAGGGATTGTCGTTAGAGAAGTCGATGCAATGGGTGGCTTAATGGGTAAAGTCATTGATAAAACCTATATCCAAATGCGGATGTTGAATACAGGAAAAGGTCCTGCCGTTCGTGCTTTACGTGCGCAAGCAGATAAGCCTTTATATATACAAGAAATGAAACGATTGTTAGAGGAAACACCGAATTTGACCGTCAGACAAGGAATGGTAGAGGAATTGGTGGTAGAAGAGGGTCAGGTACAAGGTGTTATTACCGAAACCAAAGCATTCTATCGAGCAAAATCGGTGATTATTACGACAGGTACCTTTATGCGAGGACGTGTATTGCTTGGTGATATTTCTTATGAAAGTGGTCCAAATAATCAACGCGCTAGTATCAAACTTGCAGAAAACTTGGAAGAACTAGGATTTGATATTGTCCGCTTCAAAACGGGAACACCACCAAGAGTCAATAATCGGACCGTTAATTATGAAAAAACAGAAATACAGCCTGGTGATGAGCATCCACAACACTTTTCCTATGAAACGACGGGAGAGATATTGGATCAGATTCCATGCTGGTTAACGTATACCAATGAAAAAACCCACGAAATCATTAATGAAAATTTAGGGTTATCAGCAATGTATTCAGGTGCCGTAAGAGGAACGGGGCCAAGGTATTGCCCTTCGATTGAGGATAAAATTGTCCGTTTCCATGATAAACCGCGACACCAGGTATTCTTGGAACCAGAAGGACGAAATACAGAAGAGGTATATGTACAAGGGTTATCCACTTCCTTACCAGAGTATGTCCAGCGCGAAATCCTCAAAACAGTGCCGGGGCTAGAAGAGGCAGAAATTATGCGGGCAGGCTATGCGATTGAATATGACGCCGTAGTGCCAACACAATTATGGCCGACACTCGAAGTGAAGAATATTGATTCCTTGTTTACAGCAGGTCAAATCAATGGAACCTCTGGATATGAAGAAGCGGCGGCTCAAGGCTTAATGGCAGGAATTAACGCTGCTGCCAAAGTATTAGATAAGGAAACGTGTATACTAGATCGCTCTCAGGCCTATATTGGTGTGCTAATCGATGACTTAGTGACCAAAGGAACCAATGAACCTTATCGTTTATTGACGTCCAGAGCGGAGTATCGTCTCTTATTACGTCATGATAATGCCGACCTTCGTCTTACAGAAATCGGTTATCGTTTAGGGCTGATACCAAAAGAGCGGTTTGCCCGTTTTGAAGAGAAAAAACGATTAATTGCAGAAGAAATGGAGCGTTTAAGTGAGGTTCGTTTGAAACCAACAGAAGAGCTACAGCAAGCAATGGAGGAAATCGGCGGCACTCGATTAAAAGATGGCATTTTGGCTTATGATTTACTGAAACGGCCAGAGGTCACTTATGAGTTGATGGAACGCTTTGCCACACCGGAAGAAGAGCTGCCAGCAGAAGTGAAAGAACAAGTGGAAATCCAGATTAAATACAAAGGATACATTTCCAAATCTAACCAACAAGTAGATCGTATGAAGAAAATGGAGAACAAACTTATTCCAGACCATATTGATTACGATGATATAAGTGGAATTGCCACCGAAGCAAGGGAAAAATTAAAAACGGTACGTCCATTGTCTGTAGGACAAGCCTCGAGAATTTCCGGGGTCAATCCTGCCGATGTTTCCATTTTACTAGTATATATTGAACAAGGAAATGTAGCCAAAGTATCTAATGAATAAATAGGGGAGTGGCGCCGTGGATTTGCAAGCTTTTCAAGATCATTTACAAACAAAAGGGATAACCATTACAGAAAAACAAATCCAGCAATTTGAACAATATTATCAAATTTTGGTAGAATGGAATGAGAAAATGAATCTAACCGCCATCACCGAAAAAGAAGAGGTGTATGCTAAGCATTTCTACGATTCGGTGACGGCCGCCTTTTATTTTGATTTCACCAATGATTTGCACCTTTGTGATGTGGGGGCAGGGGCAGGTTTTCCTAGCCTTCCCCTTAAGATTTTATACCCACATGTAAAGGTGACCATTGTTGACTCCCTGCAAAAAAGAATTACCTTTTTGAATCATTTGGCCGCTCAACTAGGTCTGGAGGGGGTAAGTTTTTACCATGACCGAGCGGAGTTATTTGGTATAAATGATAAATTTAGGCATCGATTCGATGTGGTGATGGCAAGGGCAGTAGCCAAAACATCCGTATTATCGGAACTATGTCTTCCTTTGTTACGCACTGGTGGAACCTTTATTGCCATGAAGGGAGCCAATGCTTCAGGAGAATTAGCACAAGCGCAAGATGCCATTGAACTACTAGGTGGAGTCGTGAATAGGGTAGAGACATTCTCTTTACCAGCGAATAATGGCGAACGAAATATTGTTTTTATTGATAAAAAACGCAAAACACCGAAGAAATATCCAAGAAAACCTGGCGTTCCCAATAAACATCCGTTATAAAGATAAATTTGCACTTATAGAATGAATACACCAATAAATGGGGAAATATTGATTTTTCAGAAGCCATATATATTTCTTGAAAAATTATTGATATTTTTTATCGCTTTTCGTATTTTTATGATAAAATGGATATAACAGATGATTAGAGATGTTCCACGTGAAACATTAAGGAATATCTAACGGCTTCTTTGACTTGCTTAACGGTAATTAAGCAAGTTTTCCCTTTTGTTTTTGAAGACAAAGAGGGGAGAATGGGTTTATTATCGGGGGTCTGCTTTCATAGATAGGAGAGCAAACTTAGCTATAATGGAATGATGTGAAGTAGAAAAAGGTGGTGTTTGTTGTGTTACACCCATTTGGTCGGATTTTTGGAATTGGTGATAAAACCGAAGAAATCGAAACCGAAGAGTTAGATAAACTGCAAGACGAGGTTGTCTATATTGATGTTGCTAAAATAGAAGCCAATCGTTTTCAGCCAAGATCTATTTTTGATGAGGAGAAGATCAAAGAACTTGCTCAAACATTACATACACATGGTTTAATACAGCCAATTGTGGTACGTAAGCTGGATGAAGAGGAAGAGTCTTATGAGATCATAGCTGGGGAGAGGCGTTGGCGTGCTGCCAATAGTCTTGGCTGGGAGACTGTTCCCGCCATTATCCGCGAAATGACTGATAAGGAAACTGCCTCGGTAGCACTAATTGAAAATTTACAACGAGAAGAACTGACCGTGATCGAAGAAGCAACTGCGTATGAGAAATTGATTGAAATGCATGAATTAACGCAAGAAGCATTAGCACAGAGATTAGGCAAGAGCCAATCTACCATTGCCAATAAAATGAGACTGCTCAAGCTTCCTCAAGAAGTCCAGCAAGCCATTTTACAAAAAACAATTACGGAACGACATGCCAGAGCCTTGATCGTTTTAAAAGACGAAGAACTGCAACGTAAGGTGTTACAGCAGATTATCGAAAAAGATTTAAACGTGAAACAAACCGAAGATCAGATCGAAAAACTGATGACAGCAGATAAGAAAGAACCGAAGAAAAAACCCCGCTTGAAAGGGGTTAATAAAGACATGCGTATCGCAATGAATACTATAAGGCAGTCGTTAAACATGGTTTCCGACACAGGAATTGATTTGGAAACCAATGAGCAAGACCATGAGGACTATTACCAAATCACCATCAAAATTCCTAAGAAAAAATAAGTACATGCTGCCCATCTTTATCAGTTAGAAAGATGGGTCGTTTTTTGCAAGGGAAAAGGAGAGAACAACATGAAAAGGGATCAGATAAGACTTCGAGGACTGTTGGAAATCCACAAGCAAATTGAATCATTTGAATCATTTATGGTTTAAAAACAACATTTATTTCTGAAATAAACAGAATTAGTGGTAAAATAAAAGAGAGAATTGCAAGAGGTAGGTGACACCATGGGGAAAATAATAGCCGTTGCCAACCAAAAAGGTGGCGTCGGCAAAACAACATCTTCCGTTAACTTAAGTGCTTGTTTGGCAGATTTACACAAAAAAGTATTAGTGGTAGATATAGATCCACAAGGAAATGCTACAAGCGGTTTCGGTATCAATAAGGCAGATGTAAATAAATGCATATATGATGTATTAGTGGATGATGCAGAGGTAAATGAGGTATGCGTGGATACAGATGTTAGTAATCTCCAGGTCATACCAGCCACGATTCAATTAGCAGGAGCAGAAATTGAATTGGTCTCAACGATATCAAGAGAAGTTCGCTTAAAAAAAGCATTAGACAATGTCAAAGATAGCTATGACTATATCATTATTGATTGTCCACCATCTTTGGGCTTACTAACCATCAATGCTTTAACTGCTTCTGATACCGTACTTATTCCCGTTCAATGTGAATATTATGCCTTAGAAGGATTAAGTCAGCTGCTAAATACAATTAGATTGGTACAAAAGCATTTGAATAAACACTTGATGATCGAAGGTGTTTTATTAACGATGTTGGATGCGAGAACGAACCTCGGTATTCAGGTAATTGATGAAGTGAAGAAATATTTTCAGGACAAGGTATACCATACGGTCATTCCAAGAAATATTCGTTTAAGTGAGGCACCAAGTCATGGAAAACCGATAATATCATATGATTCTAAATCGAGAGGGGCAGAAGTCTATATCGATTTAGCAAAGGAAGTGATTGCTGGTGGCTAGAGGATTAGGAAAAGGACTGGATGCCTTTTTTACAGAAATAGAAGACCAAAATGGGGAAAAGATTGAAGAAGTAGAATTAGTGAAATGTCGTCCCAATCCATATCAACCACGTAAAGTCTTTGAAGCCGATGCGATTGAAGAATTAAAGGAATCGATTCAAGAGCATGGCATTCTGCAGCCATTAATTGTGCGTAATAGCATAAGAGGGTATGAGATCGTAGTAGGGGAGCGCCGCTATCGGGCAGCTAAAGAGGCGAATCTGGAGACGATTCCTGTTATTATTAAGGAATTAACGGATGAACAGATGATGGAGTTAGCTCTGTTAGAAAACATTCAACGGGAAGATTTGACTCCTATTGAAGAAGCAACAGCCTATGAGCGTTTAATCAATGAACTAGGAACGACACAGGATCAATTGGCAAAACGATTAGGTAAAAGCCGTTCCCATATTGCTAACCTGGTTCGTTTACTGAGTTTACCTGATGATATTATTGTACTGATTAATAATCACTCGATTTCAATGGGGCATGGCAGGGCATTATTAGGTTTAAAGGATAAGCAAAAACTTAAGCCAATCGTTAATCGTATTGTTAAAGAAAAGCTAAATGTCCGTCAGGTAGAGACATTGATTAATGAATTAAACCATCAACAACCAAAGCCAAAGAAAAAAGTAAAAAAGGATATTTTCATTGCCGAAAGAGAGAATCATTTAAAAGAGTACTTTGGTACCAATGTGACCATCAATAAAGGTAAGAAAAAAGGAAAGATCGAAATCGAATTTTTTTCTGATGATGACTTGAATCGAATCCTAGATAAGATGGAATAAATAAACGGTCTGGTTGTTTCACGTGGAACAATCAGGCCGTTTTTCTGTGATAGGGGAGAAAGGATAGATTTCGATACGTCCAGTAAGAAACAGTAATCTGTAAAAAGGAGAAAAATCATGGCTTTACTCGGTACATTAGTAAATGGGTTATGCATTATCATAGGCACATTACTAGGATTGATCTTTTCCAATATTCCTGATCGAATAAAGACGGCTGCCTTGCAAGGAATAGGATTAGTCGTTGTTTTGATAGGCTTACAAATGGCAATTCAAGCTGAAAATATTATCTTGATTCTTATCAGTTTGCTAACAGGAGGAGTATTTGGTACAGCGATTCATCTCGAGGATAAATTGAATTATCTTGGGCAGAAAATAGAGCAGAAGTTTAGCACGAACGATAAACAATCGATTACGGAAGGATTTATTACGGCCAGTTTAATCTTTGTCATTGGTGCGATGTCCATTGTCGGCGCGTTAGATGGGGGGTTGCGTGGGGATCATGAAGTATTGTTCACCAAAGCATTTTTGGATGGTTTTATGGCGATGGTGTTAACGACTACGTTAGGCTACGGCGTCGGGTTCTCTGTTATTCCAGTGGTCATTTATCAAGGAAGTATTGCTTTACTGGCGGTTCAGATCAATCAATGGCTGCCACAAGAATTGCTAAATGGTTTTATTATGGAGGTTACCGCGATTGGCGGGCTACTTATTTTGGCCATTGGTTTAAATATTCTGCGGATTACCAGCTTTAAAATAGGTGATTTCTTACCTGCTATCATTATTTTTATCTTTTTATACTTTGGTTATGTCTTTGTCGTGTAACATTTTCAGCATAGCTTGACTAGCTGTCGCATATCTTATTCTATAGCAATTTTTTATAGGAAAATTCCTAAACAGATTTCAATGTAGTGGAGGATAAGATATGTGGAAAGCAGGTTTAAAGTGGTTATTTTTAATCCTAGGAGTCATGATAGGTGCTGGGTATGCATCTGGCAGGGAGCTTTGGCAATTTTTTGGTCATGAAAGTGGACTAGCTATTCTATTGTTTACCATTTTGTTTACTTGCAGCATTTTGATTGTTATGAAGCTTAGTTATCAGCATCAGACCACAAATTACTTTACTATTCTAGAGCTAATTTTAGGAAAACCCGTAGCACGCTTTTATGATGTGCTTATCTTTTTTTACTTATTATCAACAACGGTTATTATGATTGCGGGGAGTGGGGCAACCTTTGAAGCCTTTCAGTTATCAAAATGGTTGGGAATACTCTTCTTAGTGATATTAACCGTGCTATTATTTGTCAAAGGCTTATCCGGTGTGTTGCAATTTAATGTGTTTGTGATGCCATTATTAATGTTGGGCTTGCTGTCTTTATTAGTTTTCTTTTCGCTGGATCAACAATTGTCTCTGCCATTATCCTTGGATCAGCAATCGAATTGGACCGCTGCTTTTACGTTTACTGCACTAAATATTCTATCTGTTATCGCTGTTTTAGGGGCAATTGGCGATCAAATCCAATCAAATGGCGAGATTTGGATTGCGAGTGTGGGCAGTGGCTTGATCCTTGGTGTAACGTCTTTTTTATATAATAATAGTTTGATTCAATTATCGGATATTATTGTTTTGTATGAGATCCCATTATTTGCGATCTTAAAGCATTATCCGCCGTATACGTATATTATTATGTCTATTTTGCTGTGGTTTGCTATTTTTACGACTGCGATTTCTGGGGTGTTGGCTTTGGTTACCAGACTGAAATCCATATTTCAACCCAGAATGTGGGTACTAGCTTTATTGATATTAGTGGGATTATTACCATTAACCAATTTTGGTTTTTCTACTTTAATTGCCTTTTTATACCCATTATATGGTATTGTTAATTTATATTTGCTTTGTGCAGTGTTACTATTTCCTTTTTATAAAAAAATCTAATATAATAGTAGGAGAAATTAGGGTAAGACTGAGGTGATAAGCATGCAACGTAAAGCATTTCAATTACATGATATTGTTGAAATGAAAAAAGCTCATCCATGTGGAGAGAATAGATGGAAGATTATTCGGATGGGGATGGATATTCGAATTAAGTGTGAAGGTTGCGGGCATAGCGTGATGCTTCCACGTAAACAGTTTGAACAAAAAATGAAGAGAGTTATTGAGTCAGCAGAAAAATAAAAAATGTTCCACGTGAAACAAACTCATATTTTGACGGTATTAAATGATTAGAAAAAAAGATTTCTTTCTAGAGAAAACACGGAAATCAAGGGGTGTAGAACCTTGATTTTTTATTTTTAATAACTTGTCAATCGTTAGAAGTATCACTATAATTGGTATGACTGATCCGTTCATATGGACGCAATCCTTAAGGAGTGAAGGTTAAAGATGGCATTAACAGCAGGAATTGTTGGCTTACCTAACGTGGGTAAATCGACTTTATTTAACGCAATAACGCAAGCAGGTGCAGAATCAGCAAATTATCCATTCTGTACTATAGATCCAAATGTAGGAATTGTAGAGGTTCCCGATCATCGTCTACAAAGGTTAACAGAAATTGTGAAACCAAAAAAGACGATCCCGACAGCATTTGAATTCACTGATATCGCTGGAATTGTTAAAGGTGCTAGTAAAGGGGAGGGGTTAGGGAATCAATTTCTATCTCATATTCGTCAAGTTGACGCTATTTGTCATGTCGTTCGTTGTTTCGAGGATGAGAATATTACCCATGTGTCAGGGCAAGTGGATCCGATCTCTGATATAGAAACGATTAACCTCGAATTGATTTTGGCGGACTTAGAAACAGTGACCAAACGATTACAACGTGTCGAGAAAATGGCAAAACAAAAAGATAAGGAAGCAATGGCAGAGTTTGACGTATTAGAAAAACTTCGCGATGCTTTCGAAGAAGAAACGCCAGCACGAGCCGTATCATTTACGGAAGAACAACAAAAACTTGTCAAAGGACTCCACTTGCTCACTAGCAAATCGGTATTATATGTAGCGAATGTGGGAGAAGATGAGTTATTAGAAGTGGATAATAATCCATATGTACAGCGAGTAAGGGATTTTGCGGAGGCAGATCAAGCAGAAGTGGTTGTTATCAGTGCCAAAGTAGAATCTGAGATCGCTGAATTAGACGGAGAAGAGAAAGAAATGTTTTTAGAAGAGCTGGGAATTGCTGAGTCCGGACTAGACCAATTGATCAAAGCGACCTATCAACTATTAGGATTGGCAACTTACTTTACAGCAGGAGAACAGGAAGTGCGCGCATGGACCTTTAAGAAGGGGATTAAGGCACCGCAAGCAGCGGGTATTATTCATAGTGACTTTGAAAAAGGGTTTATTCGGGCAGAGACCGTATCTTATGATGATTTAATGGAAGCTGGTTCCGAACAAGCAGCCAAAGAAAAAGGGAACATGAGATTAGAAGGTAAGGACTATTTGGTGAAAGATGGAGATGTCATGCATTTCCGCTTTAACGTGTAACGAAGAAGGGTCTCCGATTTGTGAAAAAGGTTTGCAATACAAATAGAATATTGGTATAATATTGTATTGTGAGTAATAAAAAACTATTACTCCTTGCTCTTTGAAAAATCAAGGGGCCGCTAAGACCAAAAGGAGGTGCAAACGGATGACGAAATACGAAATTATGTACATCATCCGCCCAGATATCGAAGAGGAGGCGCAAACAGCTCTTATTGAGCGTTTTAACGGCATTCTCTCTAACAATGGTGCGGAGATCGAAAAAGTAGAAGAAGTGGGCAAGAAGCGTCTTGCTTATGAAATTGAAGATTACCGTGATGGATACTATGTAATTATCAACTTCGCAGGTGATCAGGCAGCTATTAACGAATTCAACCGTCAGGCTAATTTCTCTGATGATATTATTCGTTACATGGCAATTCGTGAAGATGATCAATAATAAGGAGTGGTTCTGATGTTAAATCGTGTCGTACTTGTCGGCAGGTTAACGAGAGACCCAGATTTACGTTACACACCAAATGGCGTAGCCGTCGCAAACTTTACGGTTGCTTGTAATCGACCTTTTTCAAATCAGCAAGGAGAACGCGAAGCAGACTTCGTTAACTGTGTGGTATGGAGAAAGCAAGCAGAAAGCTTTGCTAATTATATGAGTAAGGGAAGTCTTATCGGTGTAGACGGGCGTATTCAAACCCGCAGCTTTGATGATCAAGAGGGCAAGAGAGTATTTATTACAGAAGTGATGGCTGAGTCTATCCAGTTTTTAGAACCAAAAAATAATGCTGGTGGTGGACAACCCTCTCAAAGATCACAAGGTTATAATCAGAACCAGCAGCAAGCTCCATTTAATCAAAACCAAAATCAATATAACAACAATAATAATCAAGGAAATAACAATCAGGGAAATAGCAATAATGAAAATCCATTCCAAGACAGTGGAGAGCCTGTAGATATTTCTGATGATGATTTACCATTCTAATCTAGAAGGAGGTTATACTTATGGCAGCTCGTCGTGGACGTGCAAAGCGTCGTAAGGTGTGTTACTTTACAGCGAACGGGATTACACACATTGATTACAAAGACGTTGATTTGCTAAGACGTTTCGTGTCCGAACGTGGAAAAATTCTTCCTCGTCGTGTAACAGGAACTTCTGCAAAATATCAACGTAAATTGACAAGAGCAATCAAACGTGCTCGTCAAATGGCACTATTGCCTTATGCAAGTGAATAATAAGAAAAGCTTGGGAGACTAATGCCCAAGCTTTTTTTTGCAAGAAAAAACATATAGTCTTTGGTAATAAGATGTAGAAAGATGTTAACATTGAACGAACAATAGTGCTGATAAGATGGATTGTAAAATAGCCTATCCATCTGTTCCATGTGGTAAAGTTGATTGCTTGTCTGCGCTAGGAAACGCTTCAGAAATAGGTTCCACTTTTACCCGCGAGGCATAAGTCAACAAGCTATTCAAGCAAAGAACGTTCTCATCGTGTTTCCTATACCTTGGCACGCACTAAAAAAGGTGATCTATTTCACATAATCCACCTTTTCGGTAGTCAGCATTTTCTTTTGATTATATAAGTTGAATGAAATAATGTATCATGGACCGAATGGCGCTTTTGATCCATTTACGCGGTATGAGAAGATAACCAGATAATACATTCATTTATTCCTTGGTTATCTCCTCATTCACACGAATGGATCAAACGAGGTATTATTAGGAAATAATGCGAGCAATGATTTGCTTGTCACATGTTTTTGTTACATTTATAAGTTCAACTTATATGTAATAAAGGAACGATCGGAGTTTGGCCAGTTTTTCTTACATCAAAATAAGGAAAGGAAGTGATCAACCCGATGACCAAGATCCAATTAGCAGATGAGCAGCATGTAGCTAGCATTATCGATGTTTGTACAGCTGGTTATCGATTTGCCTCGAAGGATATATTGCCTGACGCCTATGTAAAACGCAGGTGTGAAGAATTTTATCATACAGAACGGGTAACTAAAGAGGTGCAGCAAGTCACTCAAGCTTGGGGTGGCTACTTTGTTGCCTTAGAGAACCATCAGGTGATCGGAGCAGGAGGAGGCGGATTGATAAGTGAGAAATCTGCTGAAGTCTTCGTCCTGTATCTGGACCCAATAAGGCGTAATCTAGGGATTGGAAGTAAATTATTGCAAGCGATAACCAATCAACAGAAGGATTTTGGTGCCCATGAACAATGGGTGTCTGTGCAAAAAGGGAATCAGAAGGCCATTCCTTTTTACGAAGCAAGAGGATTTGAATTCCAACAAGAGGTTAGTTCGTTTGAAAGTAAATTAACTGACCAAGTGAAGTCTATGCGGTACAGAAGGGATATCTAGGTACAGCAGGACTGGGCTTGTGGTAAAATAAATGCAGTAGAATAAAGGAGAGAAAAGCTTATGATTAAACATATTGTACAATGGAACCATCGTGATCATGTTAGTGAAGAAGAACGAAAAGAGAATGCGCAAAAGATCAAACAACAACTGGAAGGCTTAAAGGATCAAATCGAAGGGGTTATTTCGATCGATGTCATCATTGAACCACTGGCAACAAGTGACCGCGATATTATCTTGGACAGTGTCTTTGAAACAGAGGAAGCACTGCAAAACTATCAAGTGCATCCGGAACATGTGCGGGTAGCTGCTTTTGTTAAGGAATGTGTGCAAGATCGTGTTTGTGTGGATTATTTGGTGTAGCTTTGTAGTATCGATTTTCCATGAATTTCATGTTATTTAGCCTACATAAAGGTATAAAGTTCATTTTCGAGATGGCGAGAGTGAAGAATTTGGAGTGGTTTCCAGCTACAATACAAATAACGATAAAAAAGGCTGGGATGATGAATTCCCAGCCTTTTACATAACTTAAGAAATAGCTGTTGCTGTTTCTTGTACGACTTCATCCAAAGCTTGAATATTACGAACTCCCTCTGTTTTTAGCCATTCGGTAGAGGCAACTTCTCCGTCTTTGGTGAATGCTTCTGTTGCACCGCTCCATGTTGCTCTTCCACATAGAACCCCATTAAAGGTTGAGCCAGCACCTTTTGCAAAGTGCAATGTTTCTTGGAATAATGCTGGTGTGACACCTGCACTCAAGAAAATAAAAGGCAATTCGGTTGCTTCTGTCTGTTGTTTGAAAAAGGCTTGGGCTTCTACCTGTGTATAGGCTGTCGCACCCTCTGCAAAACCTTCGACAAAGTTCATATTAACAGGAACTTCTACTTTTAATACATCTATATTAAATCTTGCTTGACTGTATAATCGCATGGCTTCAATGACTTTTCTCGGTTTAACTTTGGCAAATTCCAATCCCTTTTCATTACCGATGCGATCATCATACGTCAGAATCTCTAAAAATAATGGAATATCCTCGGCAATGCACTCACTGCCAACCCGTTCCACGAAAGCTTCTTTTATCTCATTAATTTCCTTGCTTTCATCTACATCAACATAGATTAATAACTTAATCGCATCGGCGCCACGGGCTTTCAGGTTTTTCACAGAGCAATTAGTGATCAAATCGGGAAATCTCCCGGCTTCTTGCTTATCATAACCAGTTTGTTCATAAGCCAAAATCAATCCGCAGTCTGGAGCTCGTTTACCAGCTGCTTCTAATCCATATTCAGGATCAAGTAGGATAGAAGAAGCATACGGAGTCAGTTGCTCGGAAACTAATTGTTTAAAAGCAGATATTTGCTTTCCAGATATAGCTTCTCCCATCATTCGTTTTAATGCACCCCGCTGGTCAATTGCCAGTGCAGAAATGATGCCCTTGTCATTTATTAATGCTGATAAGTTTTTCATTGTTCTATGCCTCCAATTAATAATTCTTTGATTTTCTGTTCTGATTGTGACTGTTTAAGTGTGTCAACAAAGTCTTGATTAACTAATCTTCTCGATAAATTGGATAAAATATCTAGGTGTTCATTGCTATTGCCTTCAGGAACTAAGATACTTATAACAAAGGTTGTTGGCTGTTCATCTAGTGCTGGCCAATCCATTCCTTGCTCCAAACGGACTACGATTAATTTGGCTTCTCGAACGGAGGAGCTGGCAACATGAGGAATGGCAATCCCGTTTTCCATGCCAGTACTGCCTTCCTGTTCCCGCTTTTGCAGCCCTGTGTATACTTCATTAGCATTGTCAGCGATGTTTAATGCCACTGCTTTGTCAGCAATAAAGTGTAGTACGTCATCTTTTGAATTCAGTTTTTCTTGCAAGAAGATTTGCTTACTTTCTAAAAGTTGTCCGACTTGCTTGCTGGTTTGTGCCGATGTTTGCTCTTGCTTATTCTTTTCTTGGTGGCGTTTTTGTTCAAATGCCATTAAAAGACCTGCCACAACTGCACCAATGAGAATAGCAAGCACCCAGTATAAGGCGTGTGTGACGACAGGTAAGACGATAAATCCACCGTGAGGAGCTGGTACTTCTACCTGAAATAAATAGGTTAAAATGGCCCCAATCGATGAACCGACCATTAAAATAGGAATAATCGTTAAAGGTCGTTTGGCAGCAAAAGGAATAGCTCCTTCGGTAATATGGGTAGATCCTAATAAGAAATTCACATATCCTGCGCTTGTCTCTGATTGGCTGTAAAAACGACGAGCAAATAGTACGGCAAAACCGGTTGCCAACGGCGGGACAATACATGCGGCGGATACCCCAGCCATAAAGAAGTGATTTCCTTGTGCTAACAAGGCAGTGCCTGTGACATAGGCAGCTTTATTCACGGGACCACCCATATCAAATGCACTCATAATACCAACAATTAATCCCAATAAGAGTGGATTGGAATCTTGGAAACCTGCTAAAAAGTCCATCATTCCTTGATTAATAGCTTCCATTGGGACGGATAGATACCACATGGAAAATCCGCCAAGAAAAATACCGAATACAGGTAAGAGGAATATGGCCTTTAACCCATCAAGTGATTTTGGTAAACGTTTGAGCAAATAATTTAATAATAAAATAATGCCACCTGCTAAGAAACCGCCCACGATACCGCCCAAAAAACCAGTACCATTCGTATCGGCGATCATCCCGACAATAAATCCGATCACTAAGCCAGGTCGGTTTCCGATAGACTGTGCAATATAAGCACTTAATACTGGTACCATCAGTCCCATTGCTAGACCGCCTACCGTATTCATGATGGCCGCTATTTCATTATACTGAGAAGATTCTGGATCGGCAGAATAAATTCCAAACATAAAGGAAATAGCCACCATTACACCACCTGCAACGACAAAAGGAAGCATGTGTGATACTCCGTTCATCAAGTGGACGTAGATCTTGTGCCACAAATTGACGGAGTCCGGTCTGTTGTTCTCGGTTGATGCCGTGGATTCGCCTGTTCCCTTATAGACAGGCACATCGCCGGATAGAGCTCGTTCGATTAATTCTTCTGGATTTTTAATCCCTTTGGATACAGCCACATTGATTACTTTTTTTCCGTGAAAACGATCAATGTCTACATTTTTATCAGCGGCAATGATGATTACTTCTGCTTCTTGAATTTCTTGTGCTGTGAACTGATTTTCTGTTCCACGTTGGCCATGGGTTTCTACTTTGATAGAAATCCCTTTTTCCTTGGCCGCATTTTCTAACGCTTCAGCGGCCATAAAAGTATGTGCTATACCTGTTGGACAGCCAGTAACTCCTAAAAAGCGATACGTCATTTTTTTCACCTCTTATTTTTAATTAATTTCTTTTACTTCAATTTGCTCCATTAATTGATCAACATCTTCAAAGTTGGTTAACCCTGTTTGGAAAGCAGTTGAGGAACCAGCAGCGACACTTTTCTGTAAGGCATAAGCAGTATGGCCGGTATCCTGTAAGGTACTGTAAAAAGTAGCCAGCATCGTATCTCCAGAACAGGCGGTATTCATCACCTCACCACTTGGTGCAGGGCAATGAAGCACCATTGATTCGTTAATAAAATAGGCCCCCTCATTCCCCATGGAGAGCAGGATATTTTGGCAGCCTTGTGCCAGTAGTTGCTGCGCTGCTTCGATCAGTGCTGGTTCGGAATCGAGTGTACGCTCCGGAAACAAGGTTTGTAGTTCCTCCTCATTTGGCTTGATTAAGTAGGGCTGATAAGGGAGTAACTGACTTAATATAGGGTGACTCACATCCCAAATAAGCGAAAAGCCGATATCTGCTGCCAATTTAGCGATATCAACCAAAATCGAGGGTCCCAATCCTTGTGGCAGACTACCGGATACAAATAAGACATCCTCCTCGGTTAACTTTTGGATGTTATTTAATAACTGCTGGATAGCTGTGTCCGTGATAGTGGGGCCTCTATTGACAATTTTATACTCCCCTTGATTGGATTTCACAAACGCATTAATCCTAGTAAACCCTTCCACCTCTGTGAAATGCGTATGAATTCCCAAGTTTGTTAATTCTTTTTGAATAAAATGACCGCTAAATCCGGCTATATATCCCATGGCCGTGGATGAAAATCCAAGTTTTTTCAAGATAATGGAGATATTCACTCCTTTTCCATTCGGCTGAAATTCATCATAGATACTTCGATTGACCTTATCGGGAAGAAAGTCCTCCATTTCAATGAACATATCGATAGCCGTATTTAACGTGCAAGTATAAATCATAACAATCACCCTTTCTTACTCGTATTATGACACATAAGATAATGAAAATGTTTGCAAGATATGTGGTATAGTAAAGTTGGAGTGAAAATCATTTCATGAGAGGTGTTTTATGATGAATTTCCAACAACGCATGCAGCATTATTACCATGAGTTAAGTAGTAGTGATAAACATTTATTACGATATATCGAAGAACATGATGCCTCAATGGGGGACATGTCAATTACAAGATTGAGTGAAGCCACCAATGTATCCACTTCTACCATTGTTCGGTGCATGAAGAAGCTACATTATCAAGGATTTACCGATTTTAAATTTCATTTTGTCTCAGAGAAATCCCAGCAATTTCCGGAAGTCTTGAAGCAAATAAAGGATATAGACTCACAAATCCAAACGGCCATCTTCAAAAACCAGGAAGAAGTAACGAATACTTTGAATTATTTAGATTCGTCGATTATAGAGGATGCCCTGAATGCCGTTCGATACAGTAAAAAAATCACGATATTTGGACGCGGATTTTCCGAACACATTTCGAAAGAGATGGCTCTTAAACTACAATTACTAGAAAAGCATTGTGAGGAACATAATGATCCCAATATAATTCGTATTAAGGCGAGAAAATTCACCCGCGATGACTTGGTGATTTTTGTATCTTTAAACGGAGAAACAGATGAGCTAGTAGAGGCGGCTACGTTTTGTAAACAGAATAATGTAAAGACAATCGCCTTAACAACTAATAAAGAAAGTAGCTTATTTCAGTTATGTGATATTAATCTGTTGGGGTATAAATCAAAAAAGAGTTATTTCCCTGATTATGAAGTGCGTTCAAGGCTTCCGTTACAGGTGCTGGCCAGGATATTTCTTGATGCGTATGTGATTCGTTATAATTAGTGGGGAATTTTATGTTAAAAATAGATAGATTTTTTATTTTGAGAAAGAGTAATACTTGATTAGATCCCTTTAATGTTCGTGAATTAACCAAAATGAACAAAGATGGATCACATAAATCTAATTAAAATCCTAAAAAACACGAACATTAATGTGAAAATATTATATTATATATTGACAAAGTGTGCTGGTTTGCTATGATAGAAACAATCAAATGATTTCCTGCTATTTATCAACGAGAAAAAGTGCTATAATAAAAGTTAGTTGTTAAGAAAGTCGATTTATAAGTGAAAAACTTCACGAACTAGTTATCTAAATTTTCAAAATATATATGTTGGAGGGGACAAGCGTGACATTTAAGGTATTAATCAGTGATCCATTAAGTGAAGACGGTATTCAGCCACTAAGAGAAGCGGATAACATCCAGGTAGATGTAGATACAGGGTTATCTGCAGATGAGTTGATGGACAAGATTGGCGACTATGATGCCCTTTTAGTAAGAAGTCAAACCAAGGTAACACGTGATATTATCAGTAAAGCTTCCAAACTGCAGATTATTGGTCGTGCTGGTGTTGGGGTTGATAACATTGATTTGAGTGCGGCGACGGAGCGAGGTATTATTGTCGTTAATGCACCGGATGGAAATACCAACTCTGCTGCCGAGCATACGATTGCGATGTTAACATCCTTAGCCCGTAAGATACCTCAGGCTTACCATGCATTGAAAAATGGGAAATGGGATCGTAAGACATACGTTGGGGTAGAGTTAAAAGGGAAAACGTTAGGTGTTATCGGAATGGGGCGTATTGGGGCAGAGGTAGCAGCCCGTGCCAAAGGCCAGCGTATGAGTGTGATTGCCTATGATCCATTCCTAACCAAGGATCGTGCCGATAAATTAGGAATAGACTATGGTTCGGTAGAAGATGTGATTGAGGCCGCAGATTTTATCACGGTTCATACACCACTTATTAAAGATACCAAACATCTGATTAATAAAGATGCCTTTGCCAAAATGAAGGATGGCGTGCGTATTGTCAACTGTGCCCGCGGTGGTATTATTGATGAAGATGCCTTGTATGAAGCGATTAAATCAGGCAAGGTAGCCGGTGCTGCTTTGGATGTGTTTGAAGAAGAACCAGCAACGGATCATCGCTTGTTGGAACTTCCGGAAGTAATTGCGACACCACATCTGGGAGCAAGTACGATTGAGGCACAGGAATCGGTGGCGATTGATGTCAGTCATGATGTGGTTCGTTATTTAACCGACGGTGTAGCGAAGAACCCGGTTAACTTACCAGCCGTACCGAAAGAGGTCATGAATAAGATTGAGCCATACTTCTATCTATCAGAAAAAATGGGTACTTTTTTAACCTATCTAACCAATGGCGTTATTGAAGAGATTAATATTTCGTATTCAGGTGATTTAACGGAATTGGAAGTGGCACCATTAACCCGTAATACCATCAAAGGCTTATTGAAACGTCACTTAGGTGATCATGTCAATGATGTCAATGCTTCTTATCTCGCCGAAAAGCGTGGTATTCAAGTGAATGAAAATAAGTCTTCTACTACGAAAGGTTTTACCAACTTATTAACCGTAGAAGTAAAGACTAAGAATGTAACCCGTTCGGTTTCTGGGACATTGCTGAATGGTTTAGGTCCTCGTCTTGTTCGTGTCGATACTTATAGTGTCGATGTGGTACCGGAGGGTGACTTAGTTGTTATTAAGCACAATGATCAGCCGGGTGTCATCGGTAAGGTAGGTAATATGTTTGCTGAGCGAGGCATCAATATTGCAGCTATGCAGGTAGGTCGTTCAGATGTTGGCGGGGAAGCGATTATGATCTTAACGATTGATAAATTCCTAGAAGAAGAAGAGATTGCCGCCCTGCAAGCAATGGAAGAGGTTGAAAAATTAACAGCTATGCAATTGTAAAGGATAAGACCTTCTCGAACTGTTTAATCTGTTCGAGGAGGTCTTTTCTAGTAAGGTAAGAAAGTTTAAAATCATTGATATAATAGGATTTGAAGCGATTTGATCTGGAACGAACCGGAGTACCGATAAGATGGACTCGTTACTTAACATCATCCATCTTATCAGCAGTTCAGTAACAACTTGGAGTGATCGGTAAAGGAGCGGGCAGGTTTTACCTGTTTTTCTTCATCCATAAAAAATATATCCAATTCTATATATTTCTAAGTACATAAACGCTTTTTAAGATCATAACGGACGATAGGTTTACACCATTTTAACTTCCTTCACTTCCCTAACCATATGCTATAATATAGTGAAACAAAGAACGTTGGAAGTGATGAGATAGATGAAAAGTTATGTACGCCTGACACTTATTTTGTTTATTTTTATTGCCTGTCTGGTGAGCTTGAGATTTATTTGGATGAATAATTTCGTGTATGAAACGCAGTCAAATATTCAAGAAGGTGAATTAGATTTACGGACATGGGATAGGGATAAAGAAGAGATATGGTTATTAGATGGAGAGTGGGATTTCTACCCCTCTCAATTTATTATGGAGGAAAACATACTATCAAATATTAACCCGGCGCCCATCGAGGTACCTGGGGGCTGGAAAGAACAATTACATACTACTTTTGGTTATGGTTCGTACCGCCTGAAAATTAGGACTGATCCCGAGCAAGTTGTCAATTATAGTTTATACATTCCAAGTATTCGAAGTGCAACAGAAATCTATGTTAATGGTCGGAGGCTGGCATCTGCAGGTGTGATTAATACAAGCGAAGAAGGATATACGGCAAAGAATATACCGCAACACCTTGTTTTTACCGCGGATGAAGAGGGTCTTATTGATATTGTAATTCAAGCCGCCAACTTTAAAGATACGAGAAATGGCGGGATTGCTCGCTCGATTAAATTTGGGATGGAGCCATCTATTTCAAATGAAGTGCAGCTTTCTCACTATCTTCAAATTCTCATGCTTGTTATTCTTTTGACGCATGCTACTTATACCTTGATTTTGTATCTAACCGGGAATCGGGACAAACGTTTGCTGTTCTTTTCATTAGTGACCTTTTGCTTAGTAATGACCATGCTTTTGAGTACGGGAGATAAATTGTTTCATCAGTTGTTTTATATTTCCTATGAATGGGATTTTCGGCTGGCAAATGCCTTGAATCTATTGGGTTGTTATGCCTTGCTCAACTGTACCAATCATCAGGAATTACCCTACTGGCGGAAAATGATCCCATACTATACAATGGCTATTCTAGGAACGGCCGTTGTTACCATGTTTTTATCCATACCACAAATCCTTATGCTTTTTCCGGTCTACTATTTCCTTTCTTTTTTTACGGTTGGTGTGACCTTTTTTGCTATTGTAAGTGCCTATAAGCAACATCCAAGCACTAATTTGTTTTTAGTTTTAAGCTTTGTTGCCGTCATCCATCATTTTATTTGGGTGATAGCTTGGAGAGCTTTGGGAATCCACTTGCTTTATTATCCATTTGATTTCATTATTGCAGCAGCTTGTTACCTGTTTGTTTGGTTTAAGGGTTATTTTCAAATGTATGAAGAAACCAAAAGCTTAGCAAACAGTTTAAAACGAATGAATGAGGAGAAAGATCAATTCTTAGCCAATACATCTCATGAGTTTCGTAATCCGTTAAATAGTATGTTATTGTTATCGAAGGCCGTGTTAAACAGGGACGAAAAAACTTTATCGTTACGGAGTAAAGAAGAATTACAATCGGTCCTAAAGGTGGGAAGACAACTACGGCTTCTGTTGACTGATTTACTGGAGGCGAGACATCTCCAGCATGGTAAACCAAGGTTAAATAAGCAGCCCATCGTATTAGAACCGATCGTGACTGGAGTTTTGGATCTGCTCCAATTCTCGTTGGATGTCAAACATTTACGAATAGTTAATGACATCAGCAAGGAGTTTCCGCCGATATATGCAGATGAAAATCGAGTAACACAGATTTTATTTAATCTAATCGATAATGCTATCAAGTATACAAAAGAGGGAAGTATCGTTATTTCGGCCAATGTGAAGGGACAAGAGGCAGTCATTAGTGTGACAGATACGGGAGTTGGTATCGGTCCAGACACACTAAAACGATTATTCCAACCCTATGAACAAGGACATACACCGCATGGCTTGCAAGAAGGCGGCTTTGGTTTGGGATTAAGTATTACAAAACAACTAATAGAACTCCATGACGGCAGCATAGAGGTGGATTCTAAAGAAGGAGTAGGTACAACCTTCCGTTTCACGTTAAAGCTAGCCTCTGCACAGGAATCCATTTCCCTATCCAGAGAAGAAGTACTAACAACGATAAGCCCGAAAGAACATGAAGAACCAATACATTCCAATCCTCAGACGGGGACGTTACCATCTATCATGGTGATTGATGATACCCCTGCTAACTTACTGGCGATGAACAGTGTTTTTTCAGAAGATGCCTATCGGATACAGCTTGTTTCAAACGGTTATCAGGCATTAGATGAATTAACAAAGCAGGAGTGGGATCTGGTAATTTCAGATATTATGATGCCCGAAATATCAGGATATACATTGACGCAAAAGATTAGAGAACGCTATTCATTGACCGAATTACCGGTATTATTGTTGACTGGCGGAACGGTTGATATGGAAACAGGTTTTGCTGCAGGTGCCAATGATTATGTATCCAAACCGGTGGAAGCCGTTGAACTTCGGGCACGAGCGGATTCGTTGATTGCCTTAAAACGGGTAGCACAGGAACAATTGCAGTTAGAAACATCTTGGCTGCAAGCACAGATACAGCCGCATTTCTTATTTAATACGCTGAATGCTGTCATTGCCTTGAGTGAATCCAATGTGGAGGAAATGAGACAGTTACTAAACGAATTTAGTCATTTTTTAAGAAGTAAATTTCAGTTTCAGCAAATGGATCGTTTTATTCCTATAGAGGAAGAGTTAAGTATTGTCCAGTCTTATTTATATATTGAACAGGTCCGGTTTCGTGATTTACTGCAGGTGAAATGGGAAATTGGAGATACAGCAGATGTTACTGTTCCGTTTCTTTCTATCCAGCCGTTAGTGGAAAATGCGGTACAACACGGAATTAGGAAAAAGCCAGGCAGTGGTACGGTTATTATTCGATGTTATAAGATACAAAATCAGTCTCAGGCTGTCATTGAAGTGGAAGACAATGGCGTAGGGATGAGCCAAACGAAGGTCCAACAGGTGCTGACACAATCATCAACAAGCCATACTGGTGTAGGTATTCTGAATGTGGAACAGCGATTAAGAAAGCATTATGGAAAGGGATTGACCATCAACAGTGTAGTAAATGAAGGGACGTTGTTTTCTTTTACCGTTGACAGGTAAAGTAGATGTAATGGGTTAAAAATCGAGGAGAGCGTAAAAAGTTGGTTCTTGTTCGTAGTTATTTTTACAGAACTCTGGGGCAATCAAGGGATTACGTGTTGGATTTTCTTTTGTTGTGCCATAAAGCATTACATAAAAAGTGATGTTTCATGTGGAACAATCTTCCTTGCTATCAGCAAACGAATAAAGCGGGAAATCTGGAAACAGGCTTCCCGCTTATCATTTGAATATCTAGAGAACTTCTAATAACTCCTCCAAACGCGAAATTTCATATGTAGGCTTTACGTCTTCCGCTGTTTTGCCCTCATGATTAATCCAGACACTCTTAATACCTGTTCGGTTGGCGCCGAGGATATCAGTCATCAGATTGTCTCCTACCATCAAGGCCTCTTCATTGGTAACGCCGGCGACCTCCAATACATGCTTAAAGATGGCTGGGTCCGGTTTACCCCTGCCAAAATCACCCGAGATAATAATGTGGTCAAAATAAGGTCGCAATTCCGGAGTGATCGTTAGTTTGGTATTTTGCAGATCTGGTGATCCGTTGGTAAGCATGATTAATTGATAATCAGGCTGTAATTTTTTAAGCACGGCATAGGTTTCTTCATAAACAAATGGGCTTTCCTTACGTTTTTCCGGGAATTGTTCCGCTAAATAGGTACCAAGTGTTTCGTCATCAATACCAATTTGCTTCAAGCCATTTGTCCAAGCTTGTTTACGGTAGTCCGGTACAATGGCCGCCATTTCCTTAAAATAGGTATGGTCATCTAGAAAATTTCCCCATAAGGCCTCAAAGGGATTAACCCCGATCATCTGTGTAAATTCGTAGGTTTCATAGCCTTGGTATAAGGTGCGTGCCTGTTCACGAACGGCCTTCTCTAATTGTTCGGGATCCATATCGTACTTTTCCGCGGCTAACTGGCAGGTTTTTTCAAATGCGGTTTTGACGCTTTTTTTATCCCATAGCAGGGTGTCATCTAAGTCAAATATAATGGTCTTTGTCATCTTGATTGCCTCCTCTTTTGATTCCTGCCTACATTATACTGAATAATCGGAGATTGTGCATATATTTGTCGGGGGATTGATATGCCACTTTATTTGTCGCAGCAAGCTAGTTCATATATAATAAGGATAGTAAAAGTGTTCGATGAGAAGCACAGCGCTTTATCGCTGTGCTTTTTCCAAGTAGAGAAAGTGATTGGTGATTTTCTCGCATAAATTGAAGTGATAGAGGTGTTTCAAAATGGAGCGACAGCCGATAAAGAAAGATTTCTTTATGTATCTCGGTATATTTCTTGTCCTGCTGCTGGTGTCTATTTTTTTACCGTTGCAGGTTATTATGGTATTTCTTTTACCGATTCCAGTAGTTCTTCTTGTTAAGAACTATCCGATTCCTCATTTTATGATAGCCATGTTAGCGCTGCTTGCTGTTTCCTTTCTGGTTCAGCCGGCATTATCAATCCCGCTTACCATGCTTGCCTTATTGAGTGGAGGGACGATCGGCTGGGCGTTGAAAAAAGAACGCCATCCTTATGAGATTTGGGCAAATGGAACGGTTGGATTTGTATTGGGGTTTCTTGCTATCTATCTCTTTATTGAATTGGTATTAAATATTTCACTTTTGGATACATTTATGGATTCAGTAGATGAGTCGATGGAGATGACGGAGAATTTATTGGGGGCATTAGGAGCAGAAGAACAGAACTTTGAACTGATCCAACAACAATTAAATAATTTAATACAGCTATTCCCCGTTGCATTAGTTCTCCTATCCATGATTTATGCATTTATCACAGAATGGTTTACCTTCAAATGGCTGAACCGAGGCAATCGGATCGAGAATCAATATACCTTCCCTATGTTTCGTCATTTTAGATTTCCAAAAGCGATCGTGTGGGCTTACTTCATTTTGTTGCTGTTTACGCTGTTTGTAGGAAATGGGATGGGACCTTTAGTTGGTGCTGCAATATTGAATCTTTACCATTTACTTGGTATTTTGATTGCGTTGCAGGGTTTATCGCTTATTTTCTTTTATACCCATGTAAAGGGGCAGTCAAGGGCTTTACCAGTGATTGCAATTATTACAACGATATTATTTCCGATGATGGGTCTTTATTTGCTGCGAATCTTAGGTATAATTGATTTAGGCTTTGCATTACGAGATAGAATGCAAAAATAGAAGTACGGGTATCTTTGTTAGGAGTTGACGACCATGTCAAAATGGAAAGACAGGATGGCTATCATGGGATGGCATATTATTGGGATTTATATCCTGGCTTTTATCCTATTGATTTTTCTCTTTTACAATCATTGGATAATTGGCATTGTGATGACGGTTCTTTATGCTGTTTCGTTATATTACAGCGTCGAACGAGAGAAACAATTAGTGAATCAGACAGAAAAGTATATATCGATGCTTTCTTATCGGGTCAAAAAAGTGGGCGAGGAAGCCTTGTTAGAGATGCCACTGGGAATTGTTTTATATAATGAAAATGATCAAATCCAATGGACGAACCCTTATATGTGGCAATTTTCTCAAACGAAATCGTTGGTCGGTATGGATTTGGAGAAATTATCAGCGGATATTCTGTCTTATCTGAAAGAGGATAAAGAGCATTTTTGGCTGAAGATAGACCAATATGATTTTTATGTATACCACAAGAAAGAAGAACGCTTGTTATATTTCTTTGATCGTACCGAACAGATGGAAATCTACTGGCGTTATCAAAATGAAAAAACGGTATTAGCAACGATTTTTCTCGATAACTATGAAGAGATCACGCAAAATATGGATGATACACCGAAGAGTTATATCAATTCACAAGTGACATCTGCCCTTAATAAATGGGCGAACGAAAACGGTATTTATTTGAAGCGGACATCCCAAGAACGATTTATGGCGGTGCTGAATCAGAAGATACTGGCAAATTTGGAAAAAACAAAATTTGAAATTTTAGATCAGGTACGTGAACAGGTTTCTAATAATAATATCCCCTTAACCTTGAGTATTGGTGTAGGACTAGGCAACGAGCGGTTACCGGATCTTGGCGAGCTGACCCAATCGAGTCTGGACTTGGCTTTGGGACGCGGCGGCGATCAAGTGGTCATTAAAGACGGAGAGACGGGCAAGACACGTTTCTATGGAGGGAAAACAAATCCAATTGAGAAACGTACAAGGGTAAGGGCAAGAGTCATCTCCCATGCCTTGAAGGAGCTAGTGAAAGAAAGCAGTCGTGTCATGATCATGGGCCACAAAGCGCCAGACATGGATTCGATTGGTTCATCCATCGGGGTATTGAAAATTGTGGAGGCCAATGATACAGAAGGATTTATCGTATTAGACGAGGATGATGTGAACACAGGGGTGCAGCGTTTAGTGGAAGGAATTAGGGAAGATGAAGAGCTGTGGTCCCGTTTTATTGATCCCGTTTCTGCGATGGAGATGATTACTAAGGATACCTTGCTTGTCATTGTGGATACACACAAACCAGCTTTGGTGCAGGAAGAGAAGTTAATTGCCAAGACAGATCATGTCGTGGTGATTGATCATCACCGGCGTGGAGAAGAGTTTATTGATCACCCGACATTAGTCTATATGGAACCATACGCCTCATCAGCCAGTGAACTAGTAACGGAATTATTGGAATATCAACCGAATAAACTAGCGCTCAATATGCTGGAATCCACGGCCTTATTAGCGGGAATTATTGTCGATACGAAAAGTTTCACCTTAAGAACAGGTTCTCGGACCTTTGATGCTGCTTCCTATTTACGATCGAGAGGAGCGGACACTGTACTGGTGCAGAAGTTCTTGAAGGAAGATCTGGATATTTATGTGAAGCGAAGCAGATTAATTGAAAATACAAATATTTATCGTGATAATATTGCGATATCGGTAGGAAATTCACGAGAAACGTATGGTCCTGTTGTGATTGCACAAGCGGCAGATATCCTGCTTACCATGAGCGGTATTGAGGCCTCCTTTGTCATTTCAGAGCGTGAAGATGGCAGAATCGGTATTAGTGCCCGTTCCTTGGGTAATGTGAATGTACAGGTGATTATGGAGAAAATGAATGGCGGCGGGCACTTAACGAATGCTGCCACTCAATTAGATGAAATGGCCGTAATCGATGCTTATGAATGGTTAAAAGAAATCATAGATGAATTTTATGAGGGAGGAAATGAAGAATGAAAGTCATATTCACAGAAGACGTTAAAGGAAAAGGGAAAAAAGGCGAAGTAAAAAACGTATCAGATGGTTATGCTCGTAACTTTTTATTAAAATATAACAAAGCCGTCGAAGCAAATACCGCTAATCTAAAAGCACTTGAGGCAAAGAAAAATAAAGCAAAGAAAGAAGAACAGCAAGAGGTCGAAGAAGCAGAACAATTAAAAAAAGACTTAGCTGACATCGAAGTGAAGGTTACCGCTAAATCAGGAGATAATGGTCGTTTATTCGGTTCAATAACTAGTAAACAAATCGCCGAGGCACTGAAGAAAGGACATGATATCAAGCTGGATAAACGTAAAATTGAGCTTGATCAGCCTATCCGTGCGCTTGGTTATACCAACGTGCCGGTAAAGCTTCATCACGATGTAACAGGAACGATCCGTGTACATGTGGTAGAAGCATAACGAATGAAAGAATCGAAGTCTTGTCACAGCACAAGTGACGGGCTTCGTTAAAAAGGCAGCAAAGACACGGTGAAGTCCTGTGGGCAAAAGGTATTGCAAAACGCCTTTTGTACCTGTGCCTGGTGAAGGAGTGTACAAGTAATGTCAGATGTTGGGAGACAGCCGCCACATAATATGGAAGCCGAGCAAGCGGTACTGGGGGCTATATTCTTAGAACCAGAGGCGATTTCTAGTGCTTCGGAAATATTGATGCCAGAGGATTTCTATCGCGCTAGCCATCAAATTATCTTTCGTGTGATGATGGAATTAGCCGATAAATCAGAGCCAATCGATATTGTAACAACTACAACAATATTGGCAAATAAGCAGCAGCTGGATGACGTTGGTGGCGTTTCTTACCTAAGTGATGTAGCAAATGCTGTACCAACGGCTGCAAACATTTCGTATTATTGCCGTATCGTAGAGGAGAAATCCATCCTGCGCCGGTTGATACGGACGGCTACTGATATTGTCACCGACAGTTACAGCAAGGAAGACGAAGTAGCCGAGGTTCTAAATGAGTCCGAAAAACGTATTTTAGAGGTTTCGAATCGAAAAAATGCCTCTTCGTTCAAGAATATCAAAGACGTGTTAATCGAGGTCTATGATAATATCGATCAACTTCATAAGAATAGCGGCGAGGTAACCGGGATTGCTTCAGGATTCCGTGATTTAGATCGAATTACCTCTGGATTTCAGCGTAATGATTTAATTATTGTTGCTGCACGTCCGTCGGTAGGGAAGACGGCCTTTGCCTTGAATATTGCTCAAAATGTAGCGATTAAAACATCGGAAAACGTCGCGATTTTTAGTTTGGAGATGGGGGCAGATCAGCTTGTCTCCCGTATGCTCTGTGCCGAAGGAAATATCGATGCACAGCGTCTGCGGACGGGGGCGTTGGAAGAGGAAGACTGGAGCAGGCTTTCCATGGCGATGGGGAGTCTATCAAATGCTGGTATTTATATTGACGATACCCCAGGCATCCGCGTCAGTGAAATTCGTTCGAAATGTCGACGGTTAAAGCAAGAACATGGCTTGGGGATGATCTTGATCGATTATTTGCAATTAATCCAGGGAAGTATGGGTTCCACGGATAATCGCCAGCAGGAAGTTTCAGAGATTTCCCGTTCCTTAAAAGGGTTGGCAAGGGAACTTAATGTACCATTAATTGCTTTATCACAGCTGTCTCGTGGGGTAGAATCGAGACAGGACAAGCGTCCGATGATGTCGGACTTGCGTGAGTCGGGAAGTATCGAGCAGGATGCCGATATCGTTGGTTTCTTATACCGAGATGATTATTATGATCAAGAGTCAGAGAAACAGAATATCATTGAAATCATTATTGCCAAGCAGCGTAACGGTCCAGTTGGCACCGTAGACTTAGCCTTTGTCAAAGAATTTAATAAATTCGTGGATCTTGACCACCGCTATCAAGAAGGTGATATCCCGCCAGGATAAGGAGTAAATCCCCTTATGTTGGCGGTTTTTTGTGCGATAAGAAAGTATTCTTGATGTTATAGGATGTGGAACAATTTTACTTTGAATGCCGTATCAGACCAGATAGACGTTGTTTATTGATGGCATTTTGTAAAAAAGATAAATTCACTACGAATGAAGGTTTATTGACTCGGAAATAATCGCTACTCACCCTCAAATTCCCTCCATTTATCTAAAAACCACTGCATATTGGTCTAAAAGAAGCTATGCTATAACCACAAGCAAGTCATCCCATGCAGGAGGTTTTGGAAGTGGAGAATATAATAGAAGTGACATCCTTAGAGAAGGTTTTTGGTAAAAAGCAAGCATTACAAGACGTTTCCTTTCAAGTGAAGAAAGGAGAAACATTCGGTTTTTTAGGACCTAGTGGTTCCGGAAAAACAACGACCATCAAAATATTAACAGGGCAAATGAAGCAAACATCCGGTACAGCAAACGTGTTTGGCATGCCGGCCGCTAAATTAAATACACCAGAATATCGTAAAAGATTTGGAGTAGTTACGGATAATAGTGGTTTGTATACGAGATTATCGATTTATGACAACTTAAAACTTTACGCCGATTTATATGACGTACCGCTTCAACGAATTACAGAGGGATTGGAAGCCGTTAATTTGAAAGAGGAGCAGAAGACATTGGTTTCCAAGCTTTCTAAGGGAATGATCCAGCGTGTATTACTAGCCAGAACTCTGTTGCATCAGCCGGAGTTATTATTTTTGGATGAACCGACTTCCGCATTGGATCCGGCTAACTCCAAGCATATCCATCGTGGTCTGAAGGAATTAAATAGACAAGGAACAACGATCTTTTTGACTACTCACAATATGGAAGAGGCTGACCATATTTGTAACCAGGTTGCCTTTTTAAATAAAGGAGTTGTTCAGCTGTTAGATGAACCAAAACAGTTGAAGAAACAATATCGGGAAGATCTGATTGAGATAGAATTAAAAGACGGCACTACATTAGAACTGCCATTAAAAGCATCAAGTGCTGAGGAAATTCAACAATATATTTCCCGGGAAATGGTGGAGCGTATTTATACAAAAGAACCAACATTAGGAGATATCTTTGTAGAAGTGACAGGGAGGGAACTGGTATGACGTTTTCCGTCAAACGATTTACAGCCATTTTTCAAAAGGATTTTAAGGATTTATATCGAAATATGTATGTGTCCTCTACAGCAATCATGCCACTTATTTTCGCGGTGATATATGGACGAATGGATCAGGTAACCATCGAGATGCATTTGTTTGTCATTAGTATTTCACTTGCCTTGGTGGCTGCTTTTCTGCAGTGCGCGATGATAGCAGAAGAGAAAGAGAAAAACACTTTGCGAGGACTGATGTTATCTCCGGCTACGCTAACAGAAATATTGGCAGGGAAAAGTGCTGTCAGTATTCTGATGACTGTTGTTGTTGTGGGAATTAGTATGTTTCTTATGGATTTTTCATTGGCAGGAAGAGGCGCCCTAATAGCAGGGGTTGTGCTGACGCTTATTTTCTTTATTGGATTGGGAACATGGATGGGATTGATCACCAAAAGTGTTATTGAGGCCTCTGTCTATATCCTTCCAGTCATGTTTATCTTTGGCATGGGAAACATGTTCATGGCATTTGCAGATCAGTACAGCTTTTTAGAGATATTAGCATATACACCAGGAATTCAGTTGGAGGAAATCGCAGGATTAGAGGATTCGGGAGCTGGCTTGTCTGAATTAACGAAACCGTTTGCCATTATCGGTGCCTGGGTTGTCGTATCCATCACCTTGACTGTTATCACGTTTAGGAAACGGATGACAGATTAAACAAGTAAACGCAGTAACCTACCAAGCCAATGACAGGACAAAATCGTTCTGTCATTGGCTTTTGCTATCTTCATTGATAAACCAGTTCTTAAGATACATAAAAAAGTATATATTCACGAACATTTTTGATAATGCACTTCATATTGTTCGTAATTTAATTGACATTGCCGGATAAGCTTGGTAAAATTAGTTCGGAGTGAATAAATTAATAAGGCGGAGGTGCCGTTTATGTCTTCAGTAGTCGTTGTTGGAACACAATGGGGAGACGAAGGGAAAGGAAAGATCACCGACTTTCTTTCACAAAATGCAGAAGTAGTCGCACGTTATCAAGGTGGTAACAATGCAGGTCATACGATTAAGTTTGATGGTGTTACATATAAACTACACTTAATACCTTCAGGAATATTTTTCCAAGAGAAGGTGTGTGTACTAGGAAATGGTATGGTAATTGATCCAAAGGCGATGGTCGAGGAATTAAAATACTTAGATGATAAAGGGGTAAACACCGATAATTTACGAATCAGTAATCGGGCGCACGTGCTTTTGCCGTATCATATCAAATTAGATATGTTACAAGAAGAGGCGAAGGGCGTTAATAAAATTGGTACGACAGGCAAGGGGATCGGCCCTGCCTATATGGATAAAGCAGCGCGCGTTGGTATCCGTGTTGCCGATTTATTGGATAAGGATGCCTTCCGTGAGAAACTGGAAAGCAATTTGGAAGAGAAGAACCGTTTATTTGAAAAGGTATACGAGATCGAGCGCATGGAAGTTGAAGACATCATTGACGAGTATTATGCCTATGGTCAGCAATTAAAGAAATATGTGGTCGATACATCGGTTGTCTTAAATGATGCCCTTGACGCAGGTCGACGAGTGCTTTTTGAAGGGGCACAAGGGGTTATGCTGGATATTGACCAGGGTACTTACCCGTTTGTTACATCATCGAACCCGATTGCCGGCGGGGTAACGATTGGTTCAGGTGTGGGGCCATCCAAGATTGATCATGTGGTTGGCGTATCCAAGGCCTATACAACTCGTGTCGGTGATGGTCCGTTCCCGACAGAACTGGATGATGAAATAGGCCATCAGATTCGTGAAGTTGGCCGTGAATACGGAACAACCACTGGACGTCCGCGCCGTGTTGGTTGGTTTGACAGTGTAGTTGTCCGCCATGCTCGTCGTGTCAGCGGGATCACTGATTTGTCATTGAATTCGATTGATGTACTAACAGGTATTGAGACATTGAAGATTTGTACGTCATATAAATATCGTGGGGAAATCATCGAGGAATTTCCTGCCAGCTTAAAGGCCTTGGCAGAATGTGAACCAGTATATGAAGAAATGCCGGGCTGGACCGAGGATATCACGGGTGTGAAGAGCTTGCATGAACTGCCAGCAAATGCTCGTCATTATGTAGAGCGGATTTCCCAACTTACTGGTATTCCTTTATCAATCTTTTCTGTTGGACCAGACCGTTCTCAAACCAACGTCGTTCGCAGTGTCTATAGTAATTAACATAACAAACCGCTTCGTATCCATTACGAAGCGGTTTTCCTATATTTTTATGCGCTTTTTGTGTTTTTCTTATTCACTCAACTTTTGCACCTGAAAATAGGGGTGTATATATTGCCATTCTAAGATAATCAAGCTCTGCATTATAGTGATTACTTTTTGGTTAAGTGATCTTTTGTCTCGTTGATGTGAAGTTATTTTATAAGGTGCAAAATATTAATTATTTATTCAATTAAATAAGTTTAAACAGGTGGTGAAACATACATGCCAAAAGAAAGTAATTGGATATTTCAATTAGAAGATGAAGAGATTCGATTTATAAAGAATTTTATATTAAGTTCTGGCTCGCTTAAAGAATTGTCAAAAATATATACCGTTTCTTATCCAACCGTACGTAATCGATTAGATCATTTAATGGAACGAATAAAGCTAGTCGATGAAAAACAAGAAGACCCCTATGTACATTATATTAAAAAGCTCGCTTTGGATGATCAATTTACTTATGAAACGGCGAAACATCTAATTGAAAAATATAAAGAAAGGGTGAAAGAGAATGGATGAATTAATCTTGGGTCCAGATCTTCGAGTGATGATAATACTCATTGGATTTCTATTAGGAGCGTTGGAAATGATTTTAGTAAAAAAATTCGGGGTGAACTTATGGGTATTACCTATAATTACCTGGATAATCTCCGCAGGTCTTGCCTTAACCGTAAGTGCCACATTAGGAGCTTTCCCATCTTTAATGCTACTTGTCATCGTTCTTATTTTTTACATTAATGACCACTTTAATAAATTTAAATATCGAAACAATGCTGATGAAAAAATGAAAATTAAAGATTTAAAATAACGGATTTCCGCTCTAGTTAACGAATCATAAAAAAATCGACAATAGCTCAGTCGAAACCGAGCCATTATCAAAAGGGGAATCTACTATAATAGACGTATCACTTACTAAAAAAGTTTCAACTTTTGCAAAAAAATTTAAATAAAGTGAGATTTCATTCCAAAGAAAGTACTAATTCTTGGTATAACAGGACTTGGAATGGTGTTGACCTGGAACGAATCGCGAAACCGATCAGTTGGATGATGGAACGTAACGAGTCCGTCTATGTTATATCGTAAAGTTGATCGTTTGTCGGTGCTAGGCAGCGCTGCGGAAATAGGTTTCGCTTCGATGCACAGGACGTGCAAGTGCAGGCGTTACGACAGGAGGTCGTGATCTTAGCCTGCGAACCTTCGAGACAAGGCTTTAGCCTCCTCATCAGCAAGATCGCTTCCTGTGCGCTTTTCCCAATCAAAATAAAGGTGGATTATTGGTAAATACAGTCGATATCCTTTAAACTAGATAGACAGACACCTAAGACCCTTGTTACCATTATCGTAGCAAGGGTTTTTTACCAGATCAAGCATGCCGTACATATCGATGTTTTTTAGGGTGAAATGGAAATATAACCCTATGAAAAAATAAACACACTAGACAATAGAAGGAATAAGACATTTCCGTTCATTTCGGTTAGAATAGTAGTATAGGAAAAAGTGAAACTTCATTCAAAGGGCAAGACGCTGCGATTTTAGTCTGTTACCAAACCTATCATGAATGTTAGTTGAACCAATTGGGCAGTTAATGGCGGTTGGCATCTCCAAGTTTTCTTCGTTCTAGAAAAGGGAGTCATACAGCCAGTTACACTGCGATAAAATTATAGAAAAAAGGACGTGCTTTTATGAGTCAGAAAATCTTAGTAGTAGACGACGAAAAGCCAATCGCTGATATATTGAAATTCAATCTGGAGAAAGAGGGCTATGAGGTGGTACTGGCTTACGATGGTGATGAAGCCATTTCACAGGCGACTTCGGAAGATCCGGATCTTGTCTTGTTAGATATTATGCTGCCTAATAAAGATGGCAATGAAGTATGCCGTGAAATTCGTAAAACCCACAGCATGCCGATTATTATGTTGACAGCCAAGGATGCTGAGATTGATAAGGTACTTGGATTGGAGATGGGGGCAGATGACTATGTAACCAAACCGTTCAGCAATCGGGAATTAATTGCGCGGGTAAAGGCTAATCTGCGTCGTTTACAGGTAGAACCGACGAATCAAAAACGGGATAACAGTGATATTTCTATCGGTTCCTTGGTGATTCATCCCGATGCCTATACGGTGACGCGTGAGGGCGAATACATCGAATTGACCCACCGTGAGTTTGAGTTATTACATTATTTAGCGCGCCATATTGGTCAGGTCATGACACGTGAGCATTTATTGGAAACCGTCTGGGGCTATGATTACTATGGCGATGTCCGCACGGTGGACGTAACCGTTAGACGTCTTCGGGAAAAAATAGAGGATAATCCTAGTAATCCATTATGGATTGTGACTAGAAGAGGTGTAGGTTATTATCTGCGGAATCCTGAACAGGAGTAAATTCGATGAATAAGGTTAGTTTTTTTCAGTCGATTCGTGTCAAGATTATCATTGTCTTAACCTTGTTCTTATTATTGGCCATCCAGGTGATTGGCGCCTATTTTGGTCAGAAGCTAGAAGAGAGTTTGTTAGAGAATCATAAACAGAACGTAGAGGACCGCTTGCAAGTATTGGTATCTAACTTGGAAGAGCCTTTTCGTAAAGAACGGACGGAAGATTCGGAAGGACCGAGTTTGACAGAGGAAGTAAGGGATATTACCTCGCGCTACTCCAGTGAGATGTTCTCCGATTTACAGGTGGTTGATTCACAGTTCCGCGTGCTTGGGTCCAATCAAGTAGATATGATTGGCAAGAAGATATCAGGCAACAGCAGTATCCGCGATGCCCTTCAATATCGCAATGCAGATGAAGCCATCCGGCGAAATAAGCAAACTAACGATCGGGTTTTTGTGCGGGCTTTGCCGATTACGGATGGTGATGTATCAGTCGGGGCCATCTATGTCGAGGCCTCTGTTGAGGAGGTCTATGACCAGCTGCGGGAAATTAACCAGATTTTTTTAAATGGTACAATTTTGGCCGTAGTAGTCTCGATTATCATCGGTATTCTGGTAGCTAGGTCGATCACCAAACCGATTACAGAAATGCGTAAACAGGCGATGGGCATGGCTCGTGGTGATTTTTCTCGAAAGGTAAACGTCTATGGACAGGACGAAATCGGGCAGCTTGCTTCGACTTTTAATGATATGAATGACAGGCTGAAGCTGGCCAATCAGACGACTGAAGAAGAACGACGTAAGTTGAGCTCTGTGCTTTCCAATATGTCCGACGGGGTGATTGCCACCGATGAGAGTGGGCTGGTAACCTTAATGAATGCCCCGGCAACACAATTAATTGGCATGTCCTTATATGAAGTCAAAGGAAAACCCATCATGGATGTGCTGCAGATCGAGGATAAAGCCATCGAACTAGAAGAATTAGAAGATACGGGCTCTTTAACGATTGACTTTAGTGATGACAATGAGCTCTTTTTGATTAAGGCGAACTTCTCGATCGTAGAAGATGAAGATGGCAAATTCAGTGGATTAATTACGGTGATTAGTGACGTAACGGAACAAGAGAAAGTAGAACGAGAACGAAAAGAGTTTGTTTCCAATGTATCGCATGAATTGCGCACTCCGTTAACGACGATGCGTAGTTACTTAGAGGCGCTTACAGATGGCGGGGCCTTAGAGAATAAGGAACTAGCGCCAAAATTCTTGAGTGTGACACAGACCGAGACGGAACGGATGATTCGCTTGGTAAATGATCTGTTGCAGCTATCGAAAATGGATCATAAAGAAAAGGTGATGTACAAAAAAATCATCGATATGACACCGGTATTTCACCTTATCCTGGACCGGTTTGAAATGAATGAGAAAGGACGAATCCGTATTGAACGGAATATCCCGAAAGAATCCATTTATGTGTGGGTGGATCAGGATAAGATTACCCAGGTAATGGATAATGTGATTTCCAATGCGATTAAATACTCCCCAGAGGGAGGCAAGATTACCTTTCACGTGGTCAAAGAAGCACACCGCGTAAGGGTAAGCATCCGTGATCAAGGGGTAGGGATTGCCTCAGAGAAGGTAGATAAGATATTCGACCGGTTTTATCGAGCGGATAAGGCACGTTCACGTGAATTGGGCGGTACGGGCTTAGGCTTGGCTATTTCCAAGGAAATCGTCGATGCCCATCACGGGAAAATCTGGGCCACCAGTGAAGAAGGAAAAGGAACAACGGTTTACTTCACGCTTCCGTTGCCGAATCGAAAGCGAGGTAATCAGCAATGAAATTGAATGTGGAATTTCTCAAGACCGTCTTACTCGTTTTCTTAGTTGCGCTAAGCTTGCTGTTAACCCTAGGACTATGGACTTTCCAAGGAGATTATGAGACGTCCAATAGTGATATGGCAGCGGACGCGCAGATGAATGGCACCACGGATGACAAGCAGAACCTTGTTTGGCCTAACCAATTATTACTTCATGATGGTGACGCACCTTTCGCTCTCCAAGATAAAACGGTGGAAAGGGATATATTTAATGATATTGCTAGTTGGACGATCTATGATTTTGAGATAATGACAGAGGAGAATGCATTCGAACGTAGTAATTACAGCCAGGTAGCAGAAATCGTTTTTCCAACGGATATTCCTTTTTCTTCGATTAGAGATATCTTTCCAGCTGTGGATGACACGATGCGTTTTGATGGCAAATTTAAACGAATCTATATTATTTTAGATGAAAATCTGTCGAACAACCAGATTATTTTTGATAATGAAAATGACGGTGGCGTTGATATCACGGCAAGTGTTCAGAATATTAATCAAGTCATCGAATACTTTATGAATCAGCGGGAAGAGAACGATCTTACCGAATTGATAGAGGCGACGATTAATAATGACAGAACCGTCTATATACCAAAAAAACCAGAAATTAACGGCCGGATGGTACGTTTTGAAACGATCAATGCCGATTCAACTAACTTTTTGAATATTTTCTTCCGTAAGCCATCAACGGTTGCTAGCTCACCGGATATACAGGGTGGTACGGTATATAGTGATGGTCAACGGGAACTGGCTGTTCGTGATTATGCTATGGAATACACGAACTTCTCGATTTCTGATGCACAGGATGCCGATTTAGAAGAACCGATGAATCCGTCCGATTATCTATTGAGCAGTGCGATTAGCCATATTAACTCGCATAATGGCTGGTTTATGGGACAGGGCACTTATTATCGTTTGTCCGGTTTAAGTGATGTTAGTCAAACGGTGGAATTTCGCCTGACACATGACAATTATCCAGTTTTTTCTACACAGGGATTAGCTAGTATTAACATTATGTATCAGAACCAGAGTGTTTACCGCTACAGTCGTCCATTAATGAATTTGACGCGATCCTATGAACGATCGGCAACGGATTTGATGACAGGTGGAGAATTGAAAGATTATCTGGATGAGTCGGAGCGCTTTGATTGGAGTCAAATATTAGATATTCAACTAGGCTATAAGCTGGAACAGCAGCCAGGTGGTCAATATTTCGCCTTGATTCCCACGTGGTGTGTAGAAACGTATAGTGGCTGGGAGTACATTTCTAGTGATGTAGCGCCAGCGAACCAAGGGGGGAAACCAGATGCAATGGGGACAAATTAAGACATTATTTATCCTTTGTTTTCTTGTTTTGGATATTTTCCTCTTACACCACTTTATCAACAACCCAAGATCGAATATTGAGTTGACCGAAGATGTCCCACAGGAAGAGAACCTGCGTAATAATGTCAATGGATTGGATAATCTGCCATCCGATCCGCCCGTGGAAGAAGCGATGCTGTATGCAGAGCAAAAAGAATTAAGCGGAGAAGATGTCGAGGCCATCAATGCGTTGCCTGAACAATCCAGTGTGATATTGGATAATCATTTGATTATTTCACGATTTAATGAGCCCTTAGATGTAGATATAGATGAAAATCCGGAAGCCGTGGGCAACTATATTTGGCATTTTGAAGAGTATAGTTATTTTGGCAAGGATGAAGAAACCAATACCCATATTTACTTTCAAAACTTAGAGCGGCCGATTTATTTCAACCACAGTGCCGTTATTCTTGTCCAGGAAAATGAACAAGGACAGCCTGTGAACTACTTACAGACTGGTCTGGCGCAAACTCCTGAGCCACAAGAAGAGGAGGAAATCAATCATCCTTTTGCCGCCTTGGATGTGCTGTATTCCCGGGGAGGTTATATTAACTCCGGTGATGAGATTACCAGTGAAGTGACCTTGGGTTATCACAACTTGCTTCCACTGCCAAATGGCGTGCAGGTGCTTGCCCCTACTTGGGAATTTGAAGTGAATGAGGATGAATATTTTTATGTGAATGCCTTTGAAAGACATATCACGGCGCGTAATACCAGTGAATTCATTGATGAAATGCGCACACAGACGAATCAATACTTTAGTGGCGGCAGCAGTGTAGATATGCAGGCGGCTGATGATTCATGGGACGAAGAACAGGTGGATGAATTTCTCGAAGAGTTAATCAATCAATTTCAAGAAATAGATGGAGTGGAGTAAGATGACGATGCAATTTAGTGTACTAGCTTCAGGCAGTACGGGGAATGCTTTTTATATAGGAACAGAAAAAGAGAGGATCTTAGTAGACGCTGGTTTAAGTGGAAAAGAAATGACGCGGTTATTTTCTGAGATCCATGTCGATCCCAGCAGCCTATCGAGGATTCTGGTCACACATGAGCACAGTGACCATATTAAAGGGTTAGGCATTTTTGCTAGAAAATATAACCTGCCGATTTATGCCAATGAAAAGACATGGAAGGCGATGGAGTCTTCGATAGGCAAGATTGCACTGGACCAGAAATTCCTGTTTGATATGGAAACGGTCCAGACGTTCGGTGATATGGATGTAGAGTCCTTTGCGGTTTCCCATGACGCAGCAGATCCAATGTTTTACACTTTTCATCATCATGGTAAGAAGGTAGCACTTGTTACGGATCTAGGCTATGTATCGGAACGTATCAAGAAAACCGTAGAGGCTGCCGATGCCCTGATATTTGAGGCGAACCATGATGTGGAAATGCTGCGGATGGGACATTATCCCTGGAGCGTCAAACGCCGTATTCTAGGTGATAGTGGGCATGTTTCCAATGAAGATTGTGCCTTTGCCCTACAGGATATTATTGATAATCAAACCAAGCGTATTTATTTGGCTCATTTAAGCAAAGATAATAACATGAAGGATTTAGCAAGAATGTCGGTAACCAACAGCTTAACCGAGTATGGTTTTGATATTGGTAATAAACTTATGCTGCACGACACTGATCCCAAGGTGCCGACACCGCTTTATCAGGTTATTTAATCGGTATCCCTCTTAAGAGCAGATGAAGGCGGACAAGCAGCCGCCTCCCTGCCTTTGTTCCTCTAATAAAACAAGGTAGAAGGTGATGTAATGGGCTATTACGATGATCATTATCAATCTCCAACCCGAAAGAAATCAAAGAAAAAAAGCTGGTTGATGCCGTTTGTGATTGGTATCGTCCTTGGTGCTTTTTTGTTTGCGGTGCTTTTACCAGCCTTAGTGAATCATAACCTCCTTCCCTACACCGTTATCGTTGGCAATCAAGATAATCACATTGCGGAAACACCATCAGAAAATACCTCCCCTCCCACAACTCGGGAGCAGATAGAGGTAGATATTTCCTCTGCCGTTTCTGACATTGTCAGTGACATTGCCCCTGCCGTCGTAGGTGTGATTAACATCCAGAATCAATTTAATTTATGGGAACAAGAAGGAAATGGAGAAGAAGGCACCGGTTCAGGAGTGATATACAAGATAGACGGAGATACTGCTTATATTGTGACCAATCATCATGTTATTCAAGGTGCCGATCAGGTAGAGATTGTGCTTTCAGATGAAACAAGAGTGGAAGCAAGCTTAATTGGCAGTGATATGTACACCGACTTAGCTGTGATTGAAATGGACGCTGAATATGCAACTCGGGCGATAGAAATGGGTCAGTCCAGTGATGTGCATGTAGGGGAACCAGCAATTGCGATTGGCAACCCTTTAGGTATGCATTTATCTGGTTCCGTCACACAAGGGATCATTAGCGGAAAACAGCGGGCAATTCCACAGGATTTTGATATGGACGGCCGCGCCGATTGGCAGTCAGAAGTTATTCAAACCGATGCCGCCATTAACCCAGGTAATAGTGGTGGGGCTTTATTAAATATGAAGGGCCAGCTAATCGGAATCAATTCGATGAAAATTGCCCAGTCTGCTGTCGAAGGAATTGGTTTTGCTATTCCGATTGATGATGCTATCCCTGTGATAGAGGAACTAGAGCAAGATGGTGAAGTAACCAGAGCCTATTTAGGAGTAGAGGCATACTCTCTAGAGGATATTGCCCAAGCGGAATGGGAGCGCACCTTACATCTACCGAGCGAGGTAGATGCAGGTATTTATGTCCGAAGTGTGGAGCCAGCCTCGCCAGCTGCTCAAGGTGGTATAAAGGCCTATGATGTGATCGTTGCCCTAGATGGCAATCCCATCAACAATGTCGTTGATCTGCGCAAGCATCTCTATTCTGATAAAGAGGTAGGCGATGACTTAACGATTAGCTATTACCGTGACGGTGAACAGGCAGAAACAACAGTACAATTAACAACCATCGCCTACTAAATCAGCTGTGGACAAACCCAAACCAATGTTTGTCCACAGTTTTTATAAGTTATGCACAAAGTGTGGATAATACTAGGGATAACTAGCTATATATGGTGGAGAACATTAATTCCGATACGATATACATACGACTTTTGTGAGTATGTTCATAACTTTGTGGATAACTTGTTTAAATCTCCTGGATTTATGTGTATATGTGGGTAAAAAGCATAAAACCACAGCCATTGTGTACAAAAATGTGGATAAGTGATACATGCAAAAAGCCGTCCACATGTTGATAATATTGATTGATTTTCCGCGAGCAACATAGTATCGTTTAAATAGAAAAGACAATAAATTAAGGGAGAGCTTTTTTTATGTATACAGAGCCAATTTTTCTGCAGCCCATTTTCAAAGAGAGGATATGGGGCGGTGAGAAGCTTCATAGTGAGTTTCATTATACCATTCCTTACAAACATACGGGAGAGGCATGGGCGATTTCTGCGCATGAAAATGGACCAAGTCAAATCATTAATGGAGATTTACAAGATGAGTCCTTATTAACAGCTTGGGAAAAGCATGGAGAATTATTCAAGAAATCTGTGGATAACAATGAAGCTTATCCACTGTTAATAAAAATTCTAGACGCTAATGATAATCTGTCAGTGCAGGTTCACCCGGATGATCACTATGCAAGAGAGCAAGCCGGTGAAGCTTATGGCAAAACAGAATGCTGGTATGTATTAAGCGCGGAAGAGGACGCCGAATTAATTATCGGCCACCATGCCGAAACACGAGAACAGTTAGAGCAGTGGATCCATGAGGGTGCTTGGGATCAACTGCTGCGCAAAGTGAAGGTACAAGCCGGTGATTTTGTCTATGTACCAAGCGGCACGATCCATGCGATTGGCAAGGGCATTGTCATTCTGGAAACGCAGCAAAGCTCCGATATTACCTATCGGGTATATGATTATGATCGCACGGACGATGAAGGTAATCCGAGGGAGTTACATCTGGAAGATGCGATTGCGGTAACCACTGTTCCACATGAAACACCGCAGTTGAATCAACAGGTTATCCACAAGCAAGACCTTACGGAAAGAAAATTAGTCGAAGAACAATATTTCACCGTCTATCACTGGAAGTTAGCTGGCGAAGCAGAGCTAGAACGGAAAGCCGATTTTCTGCAAGTGAGCGTGATCGAAGGCAATGCAACGATTACGACAAATGGAAAAGAAAATCAGCTTAAAAAAGGCGATCATTTTATTATTCCAGCGACGATTGATCAGTATAAGCTGGAGGGCAATGCAGCGTTCATTGTATCGCATACGTGATATTCACAAACAAAAGACAGGCAGGAATCTTGGAAAATCAGGGTTCCTGTCTGTCTTTTATTAACATGACTATTTGACCAGCTGTAAAAATTCGTTAAGCTTTCTTCGCGCGTCCGGGCTTAATGTTTTAACGGTATGCATTAGTTGAATAAGGTCTTCAGGCATTTCTTCTAGTTCCGAGGAGAAAAAAGTAGAAAGGTTGGAGCCAAGTACCGTTAGAATATTCTCCAGCATCCCAATATCGGGTAACGCCTTACCATTTTCAAAACGGCTGATATAAGACTGCGACACATTTACCTTGTCTGCCACTTCTTGTGTTGTCATATGTTGAGCCTTCCTCAAAGCCCGTAATTGCACACCAATTCTATTATTATCCATCATGCAATACTCCTTTAACGATCATATAAATCTAGTGTAACGTGGTTAGCGGAAAATCTCAGAAATAATGGTGTTTTAGAATTAATAATCGTTAAAATATTTACTTTTAGAACTTTAAAGTATAAAATGAAGGTAACTTTATTACTAATTTTCTATTTGTATTAACATAAAATTGAGAACAGGTGGTGTTACTATGGGAGAAATGGTAGGTCAAGAAAGAAAGAAGAGAGATCCCCTAGACAGTGTGGAAATATGTCGTAGTTGCTTGTGAGATATATGAAAAGGGATAATAGAGATTCAGTTTTTTCCAAGATTATTTTACAAATAGAAATAATGGATCGGTGAAAAATAAACAAATAATATAAATGATAGTGTATATAACTGTATGATGTCACAGTCCTTTACTCTGATGTGGATGGTGTATAACCTCCAACCAGGATAAAGGATTTTTATGCAGGCAGTATTATCAAACTATTACTAAGAATCTTACCCATAAAAAAATGACATACTTCAGCATATGAAAAATAGAATAGACTAACAAAGAAATATAATGTACACTTGACAAATTTCATTAATTAGGATAAACTCCAAAATTAAGTTTATCGAATGAACAAAGTAAGTTATTTTATTCAAAACAAATATAATCCTTTTATTGGTGCAAATATTGAAAGCGGATACTTTGGGTGGGAAATAAACATGGAAAGGAGTGGAATGGGCATCTTTTGCAATGAAATAATCATAAGGGTGGGGTGAAAATGAGAAAGAACGGCTCATTATTTGTTTTTCTGATGTTGATAATAGGCATCACTGTACTTGCTGGTTGTACTTTCTCATCTGCTGAAGAAAAGAAACAATTAAGAATCTGGACCTTCACAGATGAGGCCAATTTTGCGGTAGAGAAATTTCAGGAAAGACACCCAGAGATTGATGTAGACTTGCTATTTATCACCAATGATAACTATGTACAAAAGCTGATTTCCGTTTTACAGGTGGAAAAGAATGTACCTGATGTGTTTTTTGTAGAAAAAAGTTACTGGGCTCAGATCAGACAAATTCCGAGACTGGAAGATTTGTCCCAAGCACCGTATAACGCAGAAGAAATACTAGAACAGCAATATTCTTATATTCAAGATTTCGAGAGGGATGAAGAAGGTATTATTCGAGGATTGGGCTATCAAGGAACGCCGGGAGGTTTCTTCTATCGCCGTGATCTCGCGCAGGAGTATTTAGGCACGGATGATCCGGATGAGGTGAGTGAACGGATCTCCAGCTGGGATAAGATTATGGAGATTGGCAAAAAGGTTGTCGATGAAAGTGATGGAGAAGTCCATGCCCTGTCTAACTGGAATGATATCGGCACAGTTGAAAATGATGATATCACAGAGCCATGGGTGGTAGATGAGAAACTAGTAATTGACCCAGTGAGAGAGAATGTCGTAGAGCTTGCCAAAGAAGCTAGAGAAGAGAATATTATTGCCAATTATGAGGCATGGGGACCAGCATGGACGGCTTCTATGCAGCAGGGGACGGTTATGTTTTACCCGCAGCCTACTTGGGGTTTGCCTTATATCTTTGAAAGCAATGCACCGGAGACATCCGGTCAATGGGGGTTGACCCATGGACCGAAGGCCTTTAGCGGTGGTGGTACCTTTCTGGCGATGTATAACCAGAGTGAGAATAAAGATATCGCCTGGGAGTTTATGAAATTTTATACGACGGATAGAGAATTTTTGAAAGAATTGGCGGAGACAGAACAGTACTTCTTGAGTAATCAAGAGATCAATGAAGAGTTAGCTCCGGAATTAACCTCTGATTTTCTGGGAGGACAGCATTACTTTAAATTCTTTAATGAGGCAGGACAGGAAGTGCCGTCTTCTCCACAGACACCGTACGACAATGATATCGGCGCTTTATGGGATGAGAAGGTAAATGATTATTTGAACGGCAGGTTAGAGTCCAAAGAAGATATGATTCAATCATTTAAGACAGAAGTCGGTCACCATTTTCCGGAAATAGAAGTAGAATAGCAGCCATTTGGTGTTGCGGAGGAGGAAAAATATGTTTTCAAAGACATTGCGCAAAGATAATTATGGCTATCTGTTTATCGCTCCGTTCTTTGTTATCTTTATTGTATTTGGCTTATATCCGATCCTGTATTCCTTTTATTTAAGCTTTACCGATTGGGACGGTTTTACCAGTCCGGTTATCGTAGGATTTGAAAATTATCAGCGGCTGTTAGGCGACTTCTTTTTCTATAAAACCTTGTTCAATACATTAGCGATCTGGATTGTTTCGGTTATCCCACAGCTAACGATCAGCTTAGTGCTGGCGGTGATTCTGCATGAAAAGTTTGTCAAAGGGAAGAGCTTCTTCCGAGCGGTCTTCTTTTTTCCAAACATTGTTACGGCGGCGTCATTGGGCTTACTGGTGGCCTTAATCTTCAGCTGGCAGACGGGGAGCTTTAATCAGTTCTTGATGGCTATGGGGATTATCAGTGATCCGATCCAATGGACAGACAAGCCTTATTTTATGAGAGGGCTCGTATCCTCCATTCTGTTTTGGCAGTATTTCGGTTACTCGATGATTATTTATATCGCTGGTCTGCAGGGTATTTCAAGGGACCTACTAGAAGCGGCTGAAATGGATGGCGCTTCCAAGATAAAGGTTTTCTTTCGGATTACTTTGCCGCTATTAAGACCGATTATCCTTTTCCAAGTGGTGACTTCTATTATTGGCGGGATGCAGATTTTTGATCAACCATATACCTTAACGGATGGATCAGGACAGCCGGATAATGCGACATTAACTAGTGTGATGTATTTATACGAGACGGCATTTACCCGTTATCAATACGGTTACGGTTCAGCGGTTGCCTTCGGGTTATTCCTGGTTATTGTTGTCTTCTCGATTATATCGTTTACCACGATGAATATCCGAACGAAAAATCAACAAAATTAAGGAGGGAATAGGATTATGGCACAGCTCAATGCGGAAGTTATCGAGAAGAAGACAGCCAGGATGAAAAAAATAAAACCTAGTCATGTGATGATTCATATTTGTCTTATTTTACTGGCGATCATTTGTATTGTTCCTTTCTATATCATGATTGTTTACGGGACACATACCAACGCCGATATTGCCTCGTCATTTATTTTTTGGCCGGGGGAAGCATTGCTGGACAACTATCAGTACATGGTCGAGAACATTGATATCTGGCGGGGGTTTCTAAACAGCATGATTATTGCCGGTTGTTCCACGGCGCTCACCCTTTATTTTGGCGCCTTAAATGCCTATGGCTTTGCCAAATATAAGTTTCGTGGTAACAAAATCTTATTTTGGTTTGTATTGGCGACCATGATGGTACCCCAGCAATTAGGGCTGGTGGGGACGTTTCGAATTATGTATATGTTGAACCTGTTGGATACACACTTGGCGTTAATCTTACCAGCAGCTGCCAATGCCTTTGCCGTCTTCTTTGTTAAACAGTTTATTGATGGGACCATTCCCGATGAGGTGATTGAGTCGGCAAGGGTGGATGGTGCTAGTGAATTCAGAACCTTTAATCGCATTATTCTGCCCATGTTAGCCCCAGCGTTAGCGGCATTAGGGATATTCGCCTTTATCGGATCTTGGAACAATTTTATCGGGCCATTAGTGCTCCTTTTTTCCAATGAAAAGTATCCACTACCACTCTTAGTGCAATTGCTGCAGGGCTATTATGGCACGAATTACGGCGTTCAATACCTAGGTGTTGCCTTATCCGTCCTGCCAATTATTATTGTGTTTGCGATCTTCTCGAAGCGGATTATTGGCAGTGTTGCTATTGGCGCGGTAAAAGGTTAGGACATTTATTCTGAGGGGAAAGGGGTGGAGGAGGTGCAGTTACATGGTTTGATGAAGGTATTTTATCAAGCAGGAGTTTGGGTGATTCGACTTGTCTATCTCAATCTATTATGGGTAGGTTTTACGATCTTAGGTCTGGTCGTATTTGGCTTTATGCCGGCAACCGTCAGCTTATTCGCGGTTTTGCGGCAATGGATACATGGGAATGAAGATATGGCTATATTGTAAGCGATCAATAACCAAGTATCTATAAATGCAGCATCACCTCCTATACACTTATGGTAAGACAAAGATACAGGAGGTTTTTCTATTTGATTGTTAATTTAAAGCAAGCGAAAGGGTTTTATATTGTATGTGGAAAAACAGACATGCGGTATGGGATTGATTCGTTGGCTTATACGGTGCAATCCCAATTCCATTTAGATCCTTTTCAAGAAGCGTTGTTTTTCTTTTGTGGAAACAAGCAGGATCGCTTCAAGATGTTGCATTGGGATGGAGAAGGTTTCTGGCTGTTATATAAACGGTTTGAAAATGGGCAATTAAAATGGCCTCGAACGACCAAAGAAGCCCGGGAACTGACCAGTCAACAAGTGGATTGGCTACTCCGTGGTTTTTCGATTGATCCACCGATACAAATCGCTTCTTCTCGCGCCTTTTATTAAATAAAGAGTGCTTTTATATCCCTTTTATGGTATAATATAGTTAGAAAATAAAAGGGAGAAACGCGTATGAGTCCCGAGGAGACATTACTAAAAATCAACGAAGCACAAGTGAAACAAATCGAACAATTAACAGCTCAGCTCGCTCAACAAGCGAATGAGCTGACATTGTTGCGGGAACAAGTCGCTTACCTCACCCAAAAAATCTTCGGTAAATCCAAAGAAACACTACCTCCTGATCATCAACTCACCTTCTTTGATGCACCAGAAGCCCCTCCTATCGTGGAAGAGGACATCGAGGAGGTTACCGCGAAACGGAAGAAAACAAAAGGCAGAAAAAAAGCCATTTTAGACCAGTTTCCGGAGCAGCCTGTTCACCATCGACTGGAGGGAGAAGCCTGTACTTGCCCCACGTGTGAGGCAACGTTGGACGCCATCGGGAGCTATGCCGTGCGAGAAGAAGTCATTTACCTTCCTGCCAAGCTTCAACGACAAGTGCACTACCAACACGCTTATAAGTGCGCAGCCTGTTCCAAACAAGGGCCAGAAGATAAGATTATCAAAGCACCAGTTCCCAAAGCGCCTATCGATAATAGCTTGGGTTCTGCTTCGATTATTGCCCAGTCGATGCATCAGAAATTTGAGTTAAAAGTACCTGCCTATCGTCAAGAAAAAGGTTGGCACCGCATTGGTTTACCCATTACGCGCCAACAAATTGCCAATTGGCATATACGAGTGTCGGAGTATTATTTAGCCCCTTTTTATCAACTGTTGAAAGACACGCTACTTCAACAGCCGATGTTACATGCCGATGAAACAACGTATCGGGTGTTGGAAAGTGATACCGTGAATACGCATTTTTGGACCTTTTTAAGCGCCAAACATAGTGAAAAGCCGATCACGCTCTATCATCACGATCCAAGTCGGGGAGCCCATGTCGCTCAAAGCTTTCTTGGTACGTATAAAGGGTACATCCATTGTGATATGTGGAAAGCTTATCAAGCCCTTTCTAACGTAGAGTTGGTCGGGTGTTGGGCGCATGTTCGTCGCAAATTCATAGACGCGATGCCAAAGGATTGTCCCGCCGATGCGTTGAGTCGACAAGCAGCCGAGAGGTGTGACCAATTCTTCACGTATGAGCGCGCGTGGTCCAAACTATCCGATGAGGAAAGGCTGNGGGAAACGCCAAACCATCTTGAAACCCAAAATGGATGCCTTTTTTGATTGGTTACGGGAACAAGATCCTTTATCCGGCAGCAAGTTAGGCGAAGCGATACAGTATGCTTTGACATACGAGTCCACGTTTCGCACGGTCTTGAAAGATGCGAAACTAGCGCTTGATAACAACCGAGCCGAACGCGCCATCAAACCCTTCGTGATGGGAAGAAAAAACTGGTTATTCAGCGCCACCTATGAAGGAGCGACAGCCGCTGCGATTATCATGAGTATCATCGAAACAGCGAAACAAAATAACCTCGTTCCCGAAAAATATATCACTTATTTACTCGAAGAACTTCCTAACCTTCCCACCTTAGCCAATGAGGAAGATTGGAAGGCTTATTTGCCATGGCGTTCCCACGTCAAAGAACGTTGCCAGGAAAGAACGCTGCCAAAGCCATGAAACAAGAAATAAGGATAAATCTCCCCAACCCTTCTGTTCCTCTTTCTAGAACAGTTTATCGCAGGGTTGGGGATTTTTCTATACACTTGAGTATTGATCGCTTACGCTATATTTCCAGCCTTTTGGCGGTATTTCCGCCAAGAGTTCTGGAAAGCCAACCTTTGTGGACTGATTTTTCTAGCGATCGCATATATTTTGCGTATGGATATGATCTTGTTAAAAGAGTTTCCGCAATGGACGTTTCAGTTGCTGTTAGGTATTACATTTGGTTTGGGGGCCTTGTATGCCGTTATGCTGTTGTATTTCTTTCCGGTATACGTCCATTTTGATATTTCCTTATGGCAATCGTTTAAGTATGCCTTACTTATCGGACTTTCACACCTTCCGATCACCATCATGATGATCATTGGCAGTATCGCTGTATTTAGCCTGTATTGGTTCGTTTCTGGACTGATACCATTGCTCTGTGTCAGCTTATTCTGCCTGAATCTGATGTGGTTTGGGTATCGCTCCTTTAAGAATATCGAATACGCACAGCAGAAGGCATAACAGGCCATCACTATATATAGAAAAAAGGGAAGGTGAACACATTGAAAAAAGCACTTATATTTCAAGGGGGATGGCAAGGCCATGAGCCGGAAGCATCAGCCGACATTCTAGCAAGGTTGCTGGAGGAGGAAGCGTTTGATGTCAAGATTACCGATACACTCGATACGCTGCGTCAAGAGGATTTAACGGTCTATGATTTGATTGTGCCGAACTGGACGCAAGGCACGATCGAACCGGAACAGCTAAAACCATTAATGGAAGCGATCGAAGCTGGCACAGGACTGGCAGGTTTGCATGGCGGGATGGGTGACTCGTTCCGGATGGAGGTAGACTATCAATTTATGGTGGGCGGTCAATGGGTCGCCCATCCAGGGAATGACGGGGTTGAATATCAGGTGCATATCCTCGATTCCGATCATCCGTTAACAGAAGGGATGCCCGACTTTACCGTGGTCTCTGAGCAATATTATATGCATGTCGATCCAGCCGTTCATGTCCATGCGACCACCCGTTTTCCAGTAGCAGAGGGCCCTTATCAAACCAATGGCGAAGTCGATATGCCGGTGGTATGGACGAAGAGATGGGGCAAGGGTAAGGTGTACTACTGCTCCTTAGGGCATGTCGCAGAGATTGTGCGGATGCCAGAGGTCCTCGATTTAATGAAAAAGGGCATGGTCTGGGCCAGCCGGTAAGTGTGTGATAAAGAAAAGAAAAGGGGTAGTGTAATGGAATCATTGAAGGTTGGCATCATTGGCTGTGGTAATATCAGCCGGATTTATTTAGAAAATCAGCAGCGCTTTGCAAACTATAAGGTAGTGGCCATCGCTGATCTGCTTATTGAGCGCGCTCAGGAGCGGGCCGAGGAGTTTGGTATCGCCAAGGCCTATACGACAGAGGAATTGTTAGCCGATCCAACGATTGATTTGGTGGTTAATTTAACGATCCCTGCCGTTCACGCCGATATTGCCAAGCAGGCCTTGGAACATGGCAAGCATGTCTATGGCGAGAAGCCACTGGCTGTGGAAAGAGAAGATGGCAAGGAGATACTAGAACTCGCCCAGCAAAAGGGTCTCTATGTCGGCAATGCACCCGATACCTTTTTGGGAGCGGGGCTGCAGACTTGTAAAAAGCTGATCGAGGATGGCTGGATTGGTACACCCATTTCTGCGACGGGTTTTATGATGGTGCCAGGGCATGAGCGGTGGCACCCAGACCCTGCCTTCTATTATCAACGCGGGGGTGGCCCTTTATTTGATATGGGTCCTTATTATATAACGGCCTTAGTTGCCCTAATGGGACCGATCAAAAGGGTTACTGGATCGGCACAGATCACCTATCCGGAGCGCACGATTACCAGTGAGCCAAAGTTTGGTGAGACGATCACCGTCGAAACCCCAACACAGATTAATAGCGTGCTGGACTTTGAATCAGGAGCGGTCTGCTCATTGGTTACCAGCTTTGACACTTGGCATCACCATCTGCCGAATCTCGAAATCTATGGTACGGAGGGCAGTATCATGGTACCAGATCCCAATACATTTGGCGGTCCGGTCTGTGTCCGGCGCAAGAACAGTCAGGAATGGAGTGAGATCCCCTTACTTTACGGCTTTGCCGACAACAGTCGCGGCTTAGGTGTAGCGGAGATGGCCGATGCGATTATAACCAAACGGAGATCGCGGATCGATGGCGAGCTGGCTTATCATGTTTTAGATATCATGCATGGCATTCTGGAATCGTCCGAAACTAGCAGGCACTATCAAACAGAAAGCCGTTGTCCACGGCCAGCGTCACTGCCAATCGGATTTGATGAAACTTTTTTAAAACAAAGAAAGGTGGAGGAGTAAGATGAAATTAGGAACATTTCTTGTATTATTTGGAGACAAGCCCCTGGAAGAGGCACTAGACACCGTACAGCAGGCCGGGCTGGAAGCAGTAGAAATCGGAACAGGCGGCTATCCGGGCAATGCCCATTGTAATCCCGCGGAATTATTAGCAGATCAAGCCAAGCTGGAAGCCTTTCAACAGGCCATCGACTTCCGTGGTTTAACAATTAGCGCACTGAGCTGTCACGGCAACCCGCTGCACCCCAATCGGGACATCGCAAATAAGCACCATCAGCAATTTGAACAAACCGTACAGCTGGCAGAGAAACTCGGGGTAGATACGGTCGTTACCTTTTCCGGCTGTCCTGGAGAGTCAGCGTATTCCAAATATCCCGTCTGGGTCACCGCAGCCTGGCCAGAGGACCATCCAGAGATATTGGCATGGCAATGGCGCGAGCGGGTCTTACCTTATTGGAAAGAACAGAATAACTTTCTTGCCAAGCACGGTGTGCGCGTGGCAATTGAGCCCCATCCAGGCTTTGTCGTCTACAACAATGAAACGGCATTAAAACTAAGACGGGAATGCGGGGATCAGATAGGTGTCAACTTTGATCCAAGCCACCTGTACTGGCAGCAGATGGATCCCGTCGTCAGCATTAAGGAATTAGGCCGAGAACAAGCACTATTCCATTTTCATGCGAAGGATACGGCAATCGATAAGCAGAATACCGAAGCAAACGGTGTGCTGGACACCAAACCTTATACCGATGAGCTAAATCGTTCCTGGATCTTCCGCACCGTCGGCTTTGGCCATGGCATCGAAGAATGGAAACGCATCATCAGCGCCCTGCAATTAGCCGGCTATGAAGGTGCCGTCAGCATTGAACATGAAGACAGCCTGATGTCCGTGGAAGAAGGCTTCCAGAAGGCCGTCGCTTTATTACAAGAGGCCTTAATTAAGGAAAAGGTAGGTGAGGTATGGTGGGCCTAGTGCAGCAACCGATTCGTATCGGCATGATCGGTTATCAATTTATGGGGAAGGCTCACAGCCATGCCTATCGGGATCTGCCTTTTTACTTTGATACGCCATTAAAACCAGAACTTAAGGTTATCGCCGGCCGTAATGAAGCAGCAGTAAAAGAAGCGCAAGCACGCTACGGCTTTGAATCTTATGAAACCGACTGGCGTAAGTTGATCGAGCGTGAGGATGTCGATGTTATTGATATCGTCACGCCGAACCATACCCATTTAGAAATTGCCTTGGCCGCCATCGAAGCAGGCAAGCACCTTATCATCGAAAAACCACTGTCCATGAATGCAGCGGACGCCAAGCGTATGTATCAAGCCACGAAGAAGAGTGGAGTGAAGCATATGATCTGCCACAATTACCGTTTCGCTCCGGCAATCCAATTCGCCAAGCAGTTAATCGATCAAGGCAAGATCGGCCGTGTCTTCCATTACCGTGCCAACTATCTGCAGGATTTTATTATTGATCCCGATTTCCCGTTAGTCTGGCGATTAAAAAAGGATATCGCCGGCTCCGGAGCACTCGGGGATCTCGGCGCTCACAGCCTAGACCTGGCTCGCTTTTTGAACGGCGAAATCAGCGAACTGACCAGTACCATGGAGACCTTTATTAAAGAACGCCCACTCGGCGACATGACCGGCGGCTTAAGTGCCAAGGGAAGCTCCGATCAAATGGGCGAGGTAACCGTTGATGACGCCGTAGCTGTGATTGCCCGATTTGAGAATGGCGCCCTAGGTACATTTGAAGCGACTCGTTTGGCCAACGGCAACCGCAACAAGAACAAATTTGAAATCAATGGGGACAAAGGCTCGATCCGCTGGGATATGGAGGATATGAATAACCTGGAGCTCTATCTCCATGATGACGAAGCAGGCGAGCAAGGCTTCCGTTTGATCAACTGTACCGAAGAGGTCCACCCTTATGCCGGTGCCTACTGGCCAGCGGGACATATTATCGGTTACGAGCATACCTTTATCAACCTGATGCATGAATTTCTCCAGGGCATTGCCGAGGATTATCAACCCAAGCCAGATTTTGAAGATGGTCTGAGAAACCAACTACTGCTGGAGGCGATTGAGCAATCAGCAGAGGAGCGGGCGTGGGTGAAGGTGGAGCGGGTGTAATTGAAATGAAAAACAAGGCAGGCGCTGACACCCAGCAGCCTGCCTAGTTGCTTATATTTACGCCAAAATATTATTAATCGCTTCCAGTTCTTCCTCGCTAAAGTCCGTGTTTTCCAATGCTTGCATATTCTCTTCAATCTGGCTGACACGGCTAGCACCAATTAAAGCAGAAACCACTGATTTCTCCTGTAACACCCACACCAGTGCCATTTGTGCCAAAGTTTGTCCCCGTTCCAACGCCAATTCATTAAGCGCCTTCAGTTTTTGCAGCTTGTCAGAAGTAATATCACGTTCATTTAAAAACGGAATAAACTCCTTCGCCGCCCGGGAATCCTTAGGAATACCATTAAGGTACTTGCTCGTTAACAGCCCTTGCGCTAATGGGACATAGGCAATACAGCCAACGCCGTGCTCGGTTAAGACATCGGACAGTCCCTCTTCCAGTTTACGATCAAGCATAGAGTAAGCCGCTTGATGGATGATAAAAGGCGTTCCTTGCTTTTGCAAGATCTCCGCCGCCTGCTGCGTCTGCTCCGCGTCATAGTTGGAAATACCAACATACAGCGCTTTACCTTGACGGACCACTTGATCCAGCGCTCCCATCGTTTCTTCTAGCGGTGTATCTGGATCCGGACGATGATGATAGAAGATATCAACATAATCCAGCTTCATTCGCTTTAAACTCTGATCAAGGCTGGAGATCAAATACTTACGAGAGCCCCAATCCCCGTAAGGCCCGTCCCACATCCGAAACCCTGCCTTCGTGGAGATAATCAGCTCGTCCCGATAAGGAGCCAGGCTTTCCGTCATGATACGTCCGAAATTCTCTTCCGCAGCCCCGGGAGGCGGACCATAATTATTGGCCAAGTCAAAATGCGTAATTCCCAAATCAAACGCTCTCATTAACATCCTGCGCTGATTATTCAAGGTATCCTCGTCCCCGAAATTGTTCCAAAGACCAAAGGAAATCGCCGGTAACTGAATACCAGAATTGCCACAGCGGTTAAATACCGCGCTTTCATAACGCTTTGGATCTGCTTGATAATTCATCCTCGTCCTCCTCTAAATCGATTAGTAACCTACTTCTACGGCAGCGTTGACCATATACATCAAGTCATTCTTATCCGCTTGATCCTCCAGAATAATACCCGATGTCGTAGCCATCCCGCCATCGATCACTTCAACCGTTACCATCCCATAAGGAATCTCCTGCTTCACCTGATCGGTATCCACCAATTCCTTATCAGCAGGCACCGCCAGTTTGACGTTAACCCTCATGTTGTGTAAATCCTGACCGGGTAAGTATTCCTTGATGCCAGGCATAGAGTTATAGTGAAGCGCATTCTCAACCGCGCGAATACATGCTTTGGTGATATTCTGTCCGTGTACATCAATTCCCGTACCTGTTTCGATGAAAATGATCTTCTCCATATTCTCGCCTCCCATATAGAAGTGTTCTCAATTACTAGATTACTGGATTCAGCCAGCAAAATCAATTTATAAAACTCTTACTGATAATGGGATTTATCTGGTATAATGGATATAAGAGACTTGCAGGAAGGATGACACCAGCGTGAAAATATCTATCATCGCAGTCGGCAAACTAAAAGAGAAGTACCTAAAGCAAGGCATAGAAGAATATATGAAGCGCTTAACTGCCTACGCCAAGGTGGAGATCATTGAATTACCCGACGAAAAAGCACCAGAAAACATGAGCGAAGCCGAACAAGAAGCCATCAAACGCAAAGAAGGCGAACGAATACTATCCAAAATCTCACTAGATACATACGTTATTTCCCTGGAAATAAAGGGCGACATGATCAGCTCCGAAACATTCGCCAAAAAACTAGAAAATCTGATGGTCCACGGGAAGAGCAAGATCGCCTTTGTGATTGGCGGATCCTTGGGATTGAGCGAGGAAGTGCAGGAGCGGAGTAATTATGCGTTGTCCTTTTCGAAGATGACGTTTCCGCATCAGTTGATGAGATTGGTGTTGGTGGAACAGGTTTATCGGGGGTTTCGGATATTGAAGGGGGAACCGTACCACAAATAGAGGCAAAAATTGTTGTAGATAAGGTGGTAATTCTTTGTCGGAAGCGGGTATTGAAAACAAGTTTTCATTATCCGTTTCACGATATAACAAATGGATAAGAATAAAGGTCTTGGATATGTTGATTTCTGTAAAATCAAAGTCGAGTTCAATTTCATTAATTGTTCGTGACTTTGATTTTTGTTGTTTGATCGTTATTTTGTTAATAAGATGTTGAAGCAACCGCTTCTTATTCTCCCTTGAAGAACTTTTATACATTAAGAGAAATTGTTTTAGTAGTAATTCAATTAGTTCGGGCTGTATAATCCTTGAATCGGTAGAGCTTAACTCTACGGATATCTCATTTTTCTTTTGCTGCAATTCCTCTTTTTCATTACTGACTTTCTGTAGTCTTTCTTGAAGAATTGCTGTCGGTAAGGTGTTCTTTTCAAATGCTTCCATATAACGGTCTTGTAATGACTCTATTTCGGACAAGCGTTCTTCGATATTTTCTAATTCCTTATTGAGCTGACTATGTGAATCAACGGAGTTTGAGTTTATATCATGAAGCGTTTTATATAACTTCTTCTTAGAAAGTATTGTTTCGATTCTATTTATAACTGAATCCTCTGCATCATACGCTTTAATTGAGTTTGCTCTGCACGCAGATGATCCTTTATTGTGGAAATCACCACAAACATAATAACGATGTTTTCGTTTTGTTCCGTCTTTCCGAGTGTGAGAAGTGATAGATGGAACCATTCCTTGCCGACAATCAGGACAGCGTAAAAGGCCGCTTAGTAAGAAAGGTTCATTGGATTGACGCTGTTTAAAGGATTTACTTTTTCTTCTTGAGTGAACAATACTCCATAATTCATCCGATATAATGGCTTCATGTTGACCGTCAACAAGGATAGGATTAGGATTTTTACCCCTTCTTCGTTTTGTATCCCAATTCTCGAATTGTAACCATCTGATTTTTCCAATGTAGATAACGTTGTCAAGGATTTGTGCTACACCATTGATGGAAAAGTAACGATTACGTTTAGTCTTATAACCTGCTTTATTTAGGTGATTGGAAATTGCTCTTAGTCCTTTGCCATCTGCATACATAGTAAAGATTAACTTCACTACATCTGCTTCCTTATGATTGATAACAAGTTTTTTCTTATCAGAATGATTGTAACCAAATACAACACCACCATTCCATAATCCTTCCAAAGCTCTTTGTTTCATACCAAGTTTAACGTTTTCTGATAATGTATTGCGTTCCATCTCTGCAATTGAAGCCATAAGTTGTACAACTAAACGACCAATAGGTGTTCCAGTATCAAAGTTTTCCGAGTAGGAAATGAATTTCACCCCATAGTCCTCAAATTTATCCAATAGTGTTAGGGTGTCCAACATATTACGAGAAAGCCTTGAAATTTTCCATACAAGAACTGCTTGGAATTTATCCTTTTCAACATCCGCAACCAACTTTTGCATAGCAGGGCGACCTTTAATGTTCTTACCAGATATCCCTTCATCAACGTATTCTTCTGCTACTTTCCATCCATATAATTGTGTATATTGACGTAAGGTTTGTAATTGAGCGGAGATGCTGTAACCCTCAGTCGCTTGTTCTTCTGTACTTACACGACAATAAATTGCTACGTTTTTGATTTCTTCCAAGTAAATAGCCTCCTTTCAAATTTATTCTAAGACTTAGACGCAAAAAAGGAAAGGAGGTTATCCTTCCCTAACTTTAAGAAGCTATTTCCATCAAAATATTTTCATCAAAGTGATAGTGGATTTCAGAAATCTGGCGTTTTTTCCTTTTGCCACCTGTATCCACCTCTTCAATTTGTATATCAGAAATAATCTCTCTAAGAAGTCCTTTTTTTTCAGTATCATCAAGTGAGTAAAAGAAACTTTCAAAGTTGTTTAAAACCTGTTGAACAATAAATGTGGTGTTTTGAGAAGAGGATAGATGAAGTTTTGCTTCGATATTTTCTTTACGGGTTTTTAGTTCATTTTTCATATTTTCATATCTTGATACTTGATCTTGTAGTGTTTCTTTGGGAATTGTATGACTTGTAAATAAGTCAAATAGTTCGTCAATTTTATTTTGAAGTTCTCTTTCTTCTTGTTCAATCATGGAATATTGTTTTTTTACTGGAATTTGTTCAAGTTTTATTTGCTGTTTAATTTTTTCTGAAAGGAGATTTTCATAATCTGGGGATTGTAATTTTGAGGATAATTCATTGAGGACCTTTGCTTCGGCCTTTTCCTTGTTGACTAAGTTTGATTTACAAAGTCCTTTAGTCTTGTTTTTGCTACATTGATAATATAAATATTTACCGCCTTTTGACTTGTGCTGAACCATAGAAGACCCACAATCTGGACATCTTAGTAAGCCAGATAAGAAGTATGAACCTTTGTGTATCTTTATAGGATGATAGCTTTTGGCTTCAAATATTTGCTTTGCTTTTTCCCATTGTGCATTACTGATAATTGCTTGATGTTTTCCGATGTAAATCTTTCTCTCATCATTTTTCTCGCCCCAACGAATAAATCCAGCATAAATTGGGTTTGTAACTATGGTTTTAATGGATATAACATCCCATTCTCTTTGGGCTTTTGCTTCAGTGTATTGTGTATTTAGGAAATGGGCAATCTTTTTATATCCCCAATCATCATTTGTGTATCGATCAAAAATAAATTGAACGACTTTTGCTTGTTCTTTATTTACTTCTAGTTCCTTCGATAGTGTAGAGTTATAACCAAACACTTTCCCGCCATTAAACAAACCTTGTTGTGCTCTTTTTTTCATACCATTTTTTACGTTTAAAACAATATTCTCTCTTTCTTGCTCTGATTGTGCAAATTTGTTGATTAGCAATGTTTTGGCATAGGGGTTATCTGAATCAAAACCATCTACTATTGATACTAGACAATGTCCATGGCTTTTTAACAAATCAGCTACATGAATACCATCTACAGTATTTCTTGATAATCTGTCAAGTTTAGCTAATACGACGTATACTTTTTGATTTTTGTTGTTTTCTATCACATCGTATATCATCTCTTTAAATACGTCCCGATTCTCAATACTTTTCGCTGATCCCGCACCCTCATCGTAAATTTTTGATAAGGTTAGTCCTTTTGATTTACAGAAATCTTGTATCATATCATGTTGGGTACTGATGGAGAATCCATCCAATTGCTTACCGGTACTCACTCTTGAATATCCTACTGCCTTTGCCATTATTCATTCACCATCTTTTCATTTTTAATCTTATTTTTCAATTTGTCGTTTTCTAAAATTAGATCCACAAACATATTCAAAAAGTTATTTGCATGAACCTTTTTTGAATCTTTCTCTCCAAAAATTATATCGTTAATTTTACCTCTTGGGTCTAAGAAGAAATCGTCTTTCACAATGCCCTTCCTCCCTCAATTTATTTTGATTTCCTTAAAATATCGCTGTTTTTCTATCTTTTTCTACCACATTTGGTGAAGCTATCTGGTTAAGGTGAAGGAAAGTATACGCCCGGGGGGTTAAGTATGGAAATAATAAGTAGCCCCTCACGAACTTAGCATCCATATTTATGAAAACTAAGTAAAATATACCGTATGATTGCACCTTTGGATCTCCACATTCAACATGGCGGTGGATCCTCCCATGTTTCTCGGCGTCGTGCGCGTAGATTCCTTTGTTCAACCTTACCATGTGTGGATGCCGGATATGCTTTCTAAGTGGGTCTATGCCCTAACGGAGTAGATACCGACCGGCTAATCCGTGCTTCAGATGTCATCGAATTTAAACAAATAGACAGCGTATTTTCTGTTGTATCACGCCACATTCCTGTATATCATGCATTATTTGGTTTTGGTGGAGGCATAGCCTGTTATACAAGCTATCCTACATTCGCCTGTATCAAGCATTCACGCGTTTCTGTCTGCAATCTGTCTCATCAAGCTACTTTCTGCAGGGATCTCAATGAAGGGATATCCCTCATCATGCGTTCTCCATCGAATGCACAGTTGCGCGTACCCATGACATAAAAGATCTTGATAAGCTTTCGGCCAAGTGCTACGAACGATTCTTTGCCTGTCAGTGGATGGTCCGGGCGATTTCTATAATAATGATGCAGCTGTTTGAAACCTTCGTTATTAGCTGATAAAGGGCGTGCGGCAAGGTACAGTATAGATCTTAATCGACGGCGACCACGTTTCGTAATCGTTGTTTGACCCTTGAATTTGCCTGATTGGTTCAGCTGCAGATTAAGTCCCGCTAATTTAATGATTTGGCGTGGATCTTGATAATTGGATAAATCTCCTACTTCAGCGAAAAACCCGGCAACGGTCATGACACCAACCCCTTTTATCGCGATCATTTGACGGGCACCGGGCACCTGGAGAACAAGTTCTTCCAATCGTGCTTCATGAGCCTCGATACGTCCCTTTATAGCTACATATTGATCGATTAAATAGCTGATTTCCTCTCGTGCCATGGTCAGTCCAACGGTCATACCTACACTCGTTTCAGCCGCATGTTTCAGGGATCGAGCTTGCTTGATTCCAACGCCACGCTTCGCCGCTTCTTTGATTTCCGCCAGTAAAGCCTCTTCCGAACAGGAGGCGATATCAACGGGAAGATAACCTTTTTTCAAGAAATGGATCGGTGTTTTCTTCGTCCAGTCTTTAAAAACAGTTGTAAACTCCGGGAAATAGCGATCTAGCGCATTCTGTACCTGCGCTTTTATAGATGTCAAATCTTTCTCCATTATGTCATGGAGTTTCATCCCTTCCCGCAATTCAGCATAAAGACCTTCCAGTAAAATCGGTTCATGAAAGCGTCCTGCCCGCACTACCTGTGCTATTACTTTCGCATCTTTTGTATCGTTTTTCGTTGGCGAGTCATCATCCAACTCTTTGGTGCGTTTGACTTTCGTTGGGTTAACAACCACAGCGTGCAACCCTTGTGCCTTTAAATGATAAGCCAGGTTGAGCCAGTAATGTCCTGTTGGTTCCATCCCAAACATAAAATGGGGGCGCTGTTGTTGCTCAGCAAGATGCTCTGCCCAATCCAACAATGATTGAAAACCTGTTAGACTATTTTCAAACACCAATCGTTTAGCCAGGTCGCGTCCATGATCATCTATGGCACGCGCGACATGTTTGTCCTTGGCCACGTCTATTCCGATAATAAGTGTCTTGTCTGTGATTTGCTCTAAGCGATTATTTTGTGTAGAATCCATGGTAGGAGTCCTCCTTGGTATCTAATTTCGAGGTCATCGCGATGACACTCTCTATCGTACCAAGAGGGCTCTATTTTTGTACAATCGATTCTAGCCCCACTTACCTTCATATTTTTTTATATACAGGAATGCTTTCTATGATGTTCTATTTAACTTTGAAACTAGCTGTTATCTACTATATTAAAGACCTTCATTTTTTAAGTCCACTTTATTTGGTTCTACCTCCTGGAATTATTTATTTACTTTCTTTCATGAAGGAATCAGAAAATAGAAACAACATTCAATTTAACAATGATGAATAAATATATTGCCTCTTGAATAGTATGCCAAAGTCAATTGCCTATCAGGTGGTTGATAAATACATTAAATATGGGTGGTTTACGGGAAAAAAGCCCTTTTGTTATCTGTAAAAATAAGAGAATGATAGAGAAAATAGGAGATTTATAGAGAAAATAGAAGTTTTATGAATTTCCCGCTACACACTTGAAGGAGGAATTAGATTGTTACACACTGCACGTTTTTATATCGACTTAACAAAAGATGAAGCATACTTAATCGAAAGAAATTTAGGCATAACATTAGATCAGCTTAAATCTAAGATTGAAAAGAAATTTAATGGGATTACTGCTTGGGTTATCCAAAAATATGAAGTGAGGCTGTTCTTCACTATTGATTTTGTTAAGCTCTTGAATAAATCAAATATTCAAGAAAGCGATTATGTCCAAACTGAAAGAAAGATTGATGAATTTATCTTATTTGTTTTTCAGGATGCGTCTTTCCTCGACCGTATTTGTATGACTAGATTGGATTATCGTCGAGATGTACAAATACCTATGGTAGAAAGAGAACTGCTACTCTCTTTATATAGAAAGACTACATCAAAACATTGTCATCAGGAAAAGGATTTGAGATATAAAACCACATTATATTTCAACAGCAAAAGCATAATTAGCTGTGTGTACGATAAGGACCTCGAGGCCAGAGAGGAAAGAGGTAAGGTAGAGTGGTATGAGGATTCTGTGTTGCGATTGGAAGTAAGGATCCTTAATCAGCATCTAAAATACAAGAAATACCGACAGGGGAAAGAAAAGTGTCTTAAAGAATACTTTAAAGACGAGCTATTCAAGGAATATATGGAAAAATATTTTGGAGAAATACTATTTAATGGAGATTTCTACAAAATCAATAAGGCCCGAACGATAATCAACAATAGCCAACTGAAAGATTCTGAAAGGGAAAAGTTGTTATTGTTTTTATGCGAAATATCGAAGCATGGATTTGATTATGTTAAGGAAAAGTATTCCACGTACTACCGAAAAAAGTTCCTCAAACAACTAAATTCCCTCAACATAAACCCTATCTTAATTCCCAAAAGTAGAAAATCACCTTCCGTGGTTAAAAATCCATTTCAATTCTGAGGTAGAACAACTTTAGGGTTATTAAAAGTTGACTCGAATACTAGAATATATTAGTCAAATGATGATAATCCACTTGACAAAAACTATTGAATTGAAGGTGATAGAAATGAAAAGTAATCAAAGTTCTGCAAGAGAGGTCTCTCCAGAATTTGCAAATCTCATCAAACAAAGAAGAGAAGATTTAGGCTACACAATTGAGAGAGTCGCCTTAGCTGTCCATTCTAGTGATGGTTATATAAGTAGAATTGAAAATCATAAACGGAGAAATCCTAATGTAGGTATCGTTTATGGATTGTCACAGGTACTGGAAATAGACCTTGAGTACCTACTTAAAGTAGCATTTCCAAAAGAATAGATATATAGAAAGAGGATAGCTACTGATAACTAAAATAATGGAGAGCATTGTCTCTCCTTCACAGGGGGAATGTTAAATGAGCAAAAATGGAAGTAAAAAGGAGTTTATCTTTAACCTTATCCTACAAAGAAACCCTCAGATATTGAAGCCTTTTTTAGGAGAAGTAGAATTGCTCGAGTTAGAATATGATTCAGTAAAGAGGATTGATGTTTATGGTCATGACTTAGAGCATAACTCACCAATTTACATCGAAAGCCAACTAGGATGTTCAGACGAAGTTCATTTTGATAAGGTAAAATACTTAATTGAAACCAACGAAAATGAAAGTGGGATTTTTATCTGGATTGCTTCTAGGTTTAAAGAAGAGTATCTAGTTGCGATAGAACAACTGCTAGAGTTACATGCCAAAGGAAAGTCTATCAAAATCTTAGCTCTGACCTTCCAAAATGGTTACACAAAAACTCTGAACAAATTAAATCGACAAAAGGATTCAGACATTTGGTACCATTTTAATCACAGAGAGTTTGTGCTACCAAAATTAAGCATTGTAAAACAGTGGGGAGGGATACCATTAGGCTTTAAGGATTCCGTAATATCAGCACCGGACTTTCCACTATATTCTACTTCTTCAGAAGCGATGAACTCCTACCTCCTATCTACTCTCAGAAAAGAAATTCCGTATCTTCTTAATGTACACCGATCCAAAAAATTAACCGTAAATTCTATCGTTTTTGGTTCAGGTTATTCAGACTTCAGCTTTGTCATAAATTTGGCTGCATGTGAAATTGCAATAAGGCTAGAAAATGAATGGCAATCTCAGTTGTTTCAAAGAGTAGTAAGTCAATTTAAGGATGTAGAGAATTTTGAGACTATCTTTTTCGAGGGAAAAAGGCTAGTTTTTCCGATATTGGATTTAGACAATCCAAGGGAAAAGGTAGAGATGGCAACTAAGTTGTTTAGAAAAGTGGTTGATGTAACAATCCCAACTATATACAACCTATGAGAAAGGGTTCCTCACATAATAAAAGGGGAACCCTTTCATTTATGCTAAGTTTCCCATTATTAGCGTTATCATTCTGTACATAACTGCATAGTACAGAGTGTACCAATAAAGAATTAAGGGGATTTTTATGTTCATGTTTCCGAATCACAAAGATAACTACGAATGTCTATTGGGGAAAGATGGAACACATCCGAATGATATAGAAAGAAAATCATTATTTTACATTTTTGCAGGTAATGAAGAAATTATGAAACAAGTGAATCTCTTCTATGATTTTCAAGAAAGAATGATCAAAATAGACAATGATCGTGCATCTATTTCAAGCGGTGCTAGAGCATTGGTTCTTCTTGGTTACAATCTTTATAATAACTATCCTAGTTTGACTATCTCAGAGTTGTTCCGAAACCTAGATAGGCAAAATAGCCGATTGGCATTTCAAGCAATTAAAATAAGGTTTAGAATAACGGAGCAGTAGAATTAGTCACTTTCTTTTTTTATGGTTGCTCTACAAGATTTGATTGTAGGGCTTTTTGCTGTTATATTTATTTGTCCTTTTTAGGTACACCCTTAGACTTCGCAGAAAAACATTGTAAAACTAACCCTTGAAGTGTATCATTAGGGCTGTACGATAATTACTTCGGATAATGAGGTGATTTTGAAAAATGATTATTGGATATGCGAGAGTCAGTTCATCTGATCAATCCCTGTCAAGGCAGGTTAAAGATTTAGAGGAATATGGATGTGAAAAAATATTTACAGAGAAACAATCAGGGAAGAACTTTGTAGATAGAAAAGTTTATCAAAAGATGCGAGAGAAATTACGTTTTGGAGATATTTTAGTAGTTCATGACTTAAGTCGTTTTGGTAGGAACAAACAAGAAATAAAAAATGAATGGGAATCATTAATAAAAGATGAAATAGATATTGTTGTATTAAATATGCCAATCCTTGATACAACAAAGTATAAGGAGCTAGAAGGTATTGGACAATTATTAACAGATCTAACTCTCTCATTGTTATCTTGGATGGTAGAAGAAGAACGGGAACGCATTAGGATAGCTCAAAAACAAGGAATAGCAATAGCAAAAAAGCAAGGTAAGTACAAAGGTAGAAAGAAAAAATATCATTCAGATGCAATAGGTAAGGATAGGATTATATATAACGAGATTATTAAAGAATTAAATAACGGAACAAGTGTGATGGATATACATAGAAAGACCGGGGTAGCTAGAAGTACGATTTATTCAATAAAAAAAGAAGATTCTGCAGAAAGGATTGAAAATGATGGGGACAAACTTATCAAAAGATAGAAGAATTAAAATGCTTGAATTCCTAGATAATATTAGAAAGCTACATACTGACGATAAATCTATTATATCAATCAATGAAATAGAGAATTATTTAACGGAGAAAAAATTTGGTCTTGTTTGGGAAGAACATGCAGAACGTGTAGACAAAGAATTAGAAACGCAAATTCCAGTATTCAAGGAGGTTAAAGAAAGAGAAATACATGATAATAGGGAAGAAAAGTACAATTTTCTACTTGAAGGAGATAATCTTCATAGTCTGTACTTATTAAATAAAACACATACTGGTAAAGTTGATGTCATATATATTGATCCCCCATACAATACAGGAAATAAAGACTTTAAATATAATGATCAATTTGTTATTAAAGAAGATGGTTTCAAACATAGTAAATGGCTCTCTTTTATGGAAAAGCGTTTAAAGGTTGCTCGGCAACTAATGTCGAAAGAAGGAGTAATTTTCATCTCTATAGATGATTATGAATACGGTCCATTAAAATTATTGTGTGATGAAATCTTTGGTGAGAAAAATATGGTTACAAGCATGATTTGGCAACGAAAAACAGGTGCATCTGATGCGAATGGAATAGCCACTATAACAGAGTATATTCTTGTTTATGCTAAATCATCAGACAAAGAATTGTGGAAAAAGACTTTTGCAAGAAATGAAGAATCATTTGATGAAAAACGTTATCGAAGAACGGATTCTTATGTAGAGGAAAGGGGTCCTTATTACCCAGATAACTTAGACCGAGGTGGTTTAAGATATAGTGATTCTCTAAATTATGGCATAGAATGTCCTGACGGTACGGTTACTTATCCAAATGGAAGAACTGAATTTTTGAATGATGGTTGGACTTGGAAGTGGGGAAAGGAAAAAGTTAAGTGGGGCTTAGAAAATGGATATATTGAATTTGAGAAGAGTAAAAATAAAAAGTCAGGTTGGGCAGTTAAATATAAAAACTATTTGTATGTAGATAATGAAGGTAATTCGATTGACCGATCAGCTCCTTATAAGAATTTAATATTAGATATATTGAATGGAGAAGGAACAACAGAAATCAATCAGGTAGTAGGTAAAAAGAAATTCAATAACCCAAAGCCACTGCGGTTAATAAAACATTTGATTCAACTAATTGATAATAAAAATGCAATGGTCTTGGATTTTTTTGCAGGTTCAGGAACAACAGGACAGGCTGTACTTGAATTAAACCAATTTGATGGAGGGAAAAGGAACTTTATTCTATGTACGAATAATGAAAATAATATTTGTGAAACGGTGACTTACCCAAGATTAAAGAATACAATAAAAGGCTATAGCTTTGAGGGGAAAAAAGAAGTTTTGTTGTTTGAAAAGAAACTTACTCAAACCGACTTAAAAAATGTGAATAAAATATTTGAAAAGGTTGAAACCATAAAAAAAGAACAGCATGATAAATACACCAAGTTTAAAACCTCTTTTAAAAAAGGAATCTATGAATTATATGGTGTCTTGGAAAAGAATGGGAAGACAAAACCAGTTCCTGCAAACTTAAAGTATTATAAAACTGATTATATTAATAGATGTAGTGATGGTGAGCTTTATATTTCAGAACAGTTAATGAAACATATTACCGAAATGATTCAATTAGAATATCAAATAAGATTAGACCAACAAACCTATATTGTTCTAAAAAATGATGAAGAAAAAGATAAAATTCTTCTTTATATAAAGAATTTAAAAAAGTGTAAAAGAATATTCAAACCTTCTTTTGTCTTTTTTACGACTGAAGATATGAGAAAAATACAAGAAATAGAAATCGAAGTGGTAACAATACCTGATTACTACTTTACAGAAGAATTAAGAGAGGTGGGGGAATTATGATTTTGCTGCCAAAGGGTCTTTTTGATTTCCAAGAAGATTCGGTTTCTTATCTTATTGAAGAGTCGACTAATATAAATAAAAATAAAACAATTACGATGAAAAGTCCTACTGGTAGTGGGAAAACAGTTATATTAATTGCATATATTGACAGATACTTAGAGTTTGTACCAAATGATAAATCAGTTTTTGTATGGCTTACTCCTGGTAGTGGAGAGTTAGAAGAGCAATCAAAGGAAAAGATGGAAAAATTAGCCCCACATTTACGTACACAAGATATGCAAGATGTTCTTAACGATGGGTTTAATGTAGGTACAACAACCTTTATCAATTGGGAACAGGTAACAAAGAAAAATAACCGTTCCATTACAGAAAACGAACGGAAAAATCTGTTTGAACAAATTGCGAATGCACATAGAAATGGCATAAATTTTATTGTGATCATTGATGAGGAACATTCACACAATACGGCAAAGGCACAGGACATCATTAATGCTTTTTCGGCAAAAACTATCATCCGTGTTTCAGCCACCGCTAAGAAAAATCCGAGTTTTAATTGGTATGAAATAAAAGAAGAAGAGGTCATTCAATCAGGATTGATTAAGAAAGCTATGTACATTAACGAAGGTCTATCATTGAATGATGAACAAGGTGAAATGGAAATATCTACTGAATCGGAAGTTTTGTTAAAACTTGCAGATAAAAAAAGACTAGAAATCCTAAAGGAATATGAAAACTTAGGTAAAAATATACGTCCATTGGTACTCATTCAATTCCCTTCATCATCAGATGTACAAATTAAGCAAGTAGAAAAGCAACTATCTGATATGGGTTATTCTTATGAGAATAAAATGGTTGCGAAGTGGATGGCAGATGCTTCTGACAAAATTAATTTAGAAGGAATTGAAAAAGAGAATGCGTATCCATCATTCCTTCTCATTAAACAAGCTATTGCGACAGGATGGGATTGTCCTCGCTCTCATATCTTAGTAAAGTTACGAGAGAAAATGGACGATGACTTTGAGATTCAGACTATTGGACGTATAAGAAGAATGCCTGAAGCAAAACATTATGAAAAAGAAATATTAGACTGTTGTTATTTGTATACGTTTGATGAAAAATATAAAGAAACAGTAATAAATAATATGGATTCTTCCTATGAAGTAACTAAGCTCTTTCTGAAACCTCAATACAAGTCTTTCCAATTGCCAAAGGAAAACCGTGATTTAGATTATGATTCCGTTGGTGTAGCAGATGTTTATAGGCTGATTTACAACTATTTTATGGACACTTATAAACTCACTACGGATAAAAAGAAAAATAGAGATATTTTAAGGACTCATGGCTTTGAAATGGATAATCGAATATTAGGTGAGTATCGACAAGGGCGTTTTACTACATATAAAGAGCTGATGATTAGAGAAAAAGGAACTTATAGGGAAGTTTCATATGCAGTAAATACACACTTGCATGGAATAGATATGATGCACTCAATTGATATGATGAAAAAAGTTGTTAAAATGTCACATGAAAACGTTCGTGCAGTTCTGTTATCACTATTTTCTAATCAAGTACGAAAAAAACAAAAGCTCCTAAACTTAAATAAGAGTGAATGGTATGCATTTATTATTAATAATGCAAGTAGAATACGTGATGACTTTAGAACTTTGGTAGCTGGTTCAACTTATCAAATGCAAGGCATAGAGATCAATCCTAAAATTAGCACATTTACACTTCCAGAAGAAGATTTTGTCAAGTTTGACTCTACCAATCTTCATATTGAAGAATATTTAACAAATGTTTACAGAAATTACACAAGTCAAATGACAGTTAGTGGATTACGTTCGACAAGTGAACAGTTATTTGAACTATATTGTGAAGGAAACAGTTCAGTAGAATGGGTTTATAAAAACGGGGATACAGGACAACAATATTTATCAATTGTATATCTTGATAGACTGGAGAATCAATGGTTGTTCTACCCTGACTACATTGTCAAGTTAAAAGATGGAGACGTTTGGATTATAGAAACTAAAGGAGGAGAGGTACAAGGCAGGAGCAAGAATATTGATGAGCGGTCAGAGATTAAATTTAAAGCATTTAAAAATTATGCTAGTAAAAACAACCTGAATTGGGGATTTGTCAGAGATAAGGATCAAAACTTATTTTTGAATAATACCACCTATACGGAAAATATGAATAATGTGGAATGGAGAGCCTTAAAAGATATATTGTAATATTCCGTGACTGGGGGAGAAAATAGTATTGGAAAAAATTCCAATGCTGTTTTCTTAATAAAGAGATTTTTGAAATATGAAATTGATATAAAATGACTAAAATTGTTTCAAAGAGCCTGTGTTTATATTACAGGAGACGGAAGGGGATTTATGAATATATAGGGGGTAATTTAGTGAAGGAGCCAGAAAAAGGTTATGTATTACCAATTACTACTTATCTAAATCAAAAGATAGTTTTCGACTTACTAGCAGTAATTGAGGATGGATTTGCACAAGTTACGAATCTAAACATATCAACGACAAAAGGTACCACTACGACTGGAAGTACGGAAGGAGAAGTTGGGTTTGGTCTCTATGGTGTAAAAACGAAGATTAAAGCCGCTTTTGGGAAGGAAAAAAATAGTAAGGATGAGAAAAGTGCCAATGAAGAAAGGGTACATACACCAACATCCTTATTCTCAAAGCTAGTAACATATTTGGATGAGAATGATTTAATAAAAGACATATCAAGTGAAGAACATTTAGAAGAATTAGAAACAGGTAGTTTTGTGAGGTTCAAAAGTAAATTAGAAAAGAATCCATTAGTCTCAATGTTAGATTCATTCGAACAAATAGGTGTCATTGCAATGAGCTTTCAAGGGAATGCAAAGGGTGGGAAAAAGAATAATGATCAAGAAATTCTTAAACAGATTAAGGTGATGAGAAAGGGGCTAGTGGAGAATGGGATTATAGATTTAATTTGCACAATTAATGATACTGAAAAATTAAAGGCTGTCATTCCTGTTTATTTAGATTATTTTGCTCACAATAATATGAATGAAATTATTGATGGTAACTATTCGGTAATTGGTAAGGTAGTAAAAGTTGTAAAAGACTCAGATGATGATATAAACTTGTTCAGGAATACTGGGTTCAAATTATTTAAGCAAAGGACACTTGAAGACTTATTCCTATCAATGAATAAAAATATTGATGAGCAATTAGATTTTCCAGAAATCCGAACAAAAATTTCTAGCCCCTCAATATTAGTGATACCCATGGCAATATATTCCTGATTTTCAAAACCAATTCGAAAGAAACAGGCAATGAACTCCACTTGCTTCAAAAATACTTATTATGTTACGCATAACAAATTTTTCAAATCTTTATTAAACCAATAGTTTGATTCTATATTTACAATTCGGCCTACCTACTGGTATCTATATGCTAGAATGGTTGTCTGTATAACTATTGTTTAAGTAAAAACAGCCTTGGCGATTAATTCCAAAGCTGTTTTTTTGCCTCTTAAATTACCACGGTGACCCGTACCACAAATAGTTGTAAAGCAGTGGATGGAGTTGCGCTAGATAAGGAGTAGCTTAATACCTATTCCATTGGTTAAAAAGATAAACTGTTTGCTAATCATTAGTTTGCTATGTTCAAAAAACCATTTTACTTTGTTTAATGCTTATCTTCTAATCAAAATGGTTTCTTCTAAAGCAAATTCAACTTTCCAATAAGCATTTCAAACTGTCATCAATAAATTTATTATCAGCACTGTTGATTCCGCGGCCGGCAAAATGGCCCCAGATTGAATCGATAGGGTTAAAAACAGCGTGAGGGATATGTTTAGCCTCGTATTCGTTATCATCCGCAGTGCAGAAAAGATCCGTGTTTCCTGGCATGACGTTGGCAATTGCTTTAATGCTTTTAAGCGCCTTATCGAAATCTCCGTTATAGACGGGATTTGCACTAATATCTCCATTTTGTCCAGTCCATAACATGGCTAGGACATTGTGTGGATCCATCCTCATAAAACTATCTTCCCAAACTCCATTAACAAAACTTTCCAATGAATCATAGCCCATCTCACGATAAAGCTCCTCTTTGTAAAAGGTTTGAGATAAGCCCCATCCTGCATAGACACGACCAACAGCGCGCATGTCTGCAGATGTCAACTGGTTTAATTTACTTGAATCGAAACCAATTGCAGCCATTAGCGCAGCTTTCATTCCGCCTAGAACTATATACGTTTGTGGCCAAGTCTTTGCGCCTCCGCAGAAAGGAGCAATTCGTTCCACCATGTCGGGATAGCTTGCCCCCCATTGGAATGATTGAACACCTCCCATTGACCATCCAACTACCAGAGCGATCTTTTGAATACCGAATTTTTCGGTCACCAGTCGATGCTGTAATGTGACGTTATCATAGATGGTTACTTGAGGGAAATTAGCCTTGTCGAATGGAGCAGGAGTATTACTAGGAGACGAAGATAGCCCGTTCCCCAGCAAATTTGGAATGATAATGAAATATTCCCCCGGATCTAGTGCCATCCCGTTTCCAATCAGCCATTCATTTTGAACGTGTTGATCACCAAAAGCAGTTGGATAGACGATTACATTATCCTTCTTTTCATTCAATTCTCCATAAGTCTTATATGCAAGAAATGCATTCGGTAACGTTACTCCTGATTGTAAGGTTACGTCACCCAAATCAAAAATCTCATAATCCATTGTATGGTCGCCTCCTTCAAAAATGAAACACATCTAAAATGCATTTCTTGTACTAAGTATAAACCCATGATACTATCAACAAAAGTGAACAAAATTAAAAGTAGTATTCAATAATATTGAAAATAAAAAGGGAGGAAAAGATAATGGAATTGCGCCAACTGGAAACGTTTCGCACTGTTGCTTCCACTTTAAATTTTAGTCGGGCTGCGGACGCGCTGAACTACGTCCCTTCCAACGTGACGATGCAAATCAAAGCATTGGAGGAGGAGCTTGGTGTTCCTCTTTTTGACCGCTTGGGCAAGCAGCTCGCTCTCACCACTGCGGGTAAACGCTTTTTAACTCATATCCAAAGTGTTATAGACAAATTAGATGAAGCTCGCCATGCCGTTCATGACAACGAAGATATTAGCGGCACCCTTACAATAAGTGCCAACGAGGTTCTTTGCGCCTATCGCCTTCCGGTTGTCTTTAAGTTATTTCGTTCCCGCTATCCAGGAGTTCGACTTATTTTCCGTTCCGTTCCAAATCAGGAACTCAAACAAACACTCTTTGATGGTACCGCGGATGTCGTCTTTATGCTGGATGAAACCATTCTTTCAACGAGACTTGCTGTAGAACCATTACTGGAAGAAACTTTCCGCTTGTTCGTTGCACCTGATCATCCGCTTGCGAAAAAATCTGTACTGCATCAGGAAGATTTTCACGAAGAAGTATTACTGGTGAATGAAAAAGGCTGTCCCTATCGAACCATGTTTGATCGATCATTTGAGAAAAAGGGCATTGATAGTATTACTTATTTGGAGTTTCAAAATGCCGAAGCCATTAAACAATGTGCCATTTCGGGAATCGGCATTGCCTTTCTTCCTGAAATCACAGTGGAAGCAGAAGTTGAACGCGGTGATCTTGTTGCTCTTCCATGGCAACTTTCAGATTTACAAGTATATACTCATATGGCTTGGCATAAAGAAAAGTGGCTTTCACCAATCATATCATCTTTCATAGAAGTAGTAAGGGAGGTTATCGCTATAGAGGATGGGAGTAAAACCGTTTAGAAAACTTCTTTAACTGCAAGCTCTTTGATCTTTGATTCGCAACTATTAGGGGATAGCAAAAAACAATCCTTTTATGGCTTTATCCGCCTCAATAGCGTACCACGGACAATCAATTCTAAGCTTTACCGGCGGGGCCCCGTCCTCTTCCAGCATTCACTAAGAATTGGCACGGCGGTAAAGGGCAAAGGCAGTTAACACTGTGGTTGATAAGTGCTTATTCTTCAGTTGGATGGATCACTATTGTCATATGTGGATCAGTTTTTGGTCACCTGTGGGTCAAAAAGATGGCAGAACTGGATCAATTGAATGGCATAATCATACTAGCAAACGACAAGTTGTTTACCACTTTGATTTAATTTAATATCTTTGTATACTTAATATGCGTGCTTATTACCAATATCATGCTGCTTGGCATGCACATTAAGTATACAGGATGTGTTGAATTGGTAAAGCCTACCGCAAAAGGTGGTAAAACTCTCCACATTTGGTGGTAAAAAAGATTGTAAGGCAAATGCCATCCCTCATTCTTTTTTCAAAATGTTAATCGTTTTTTGGCTGCTCTTCTAAGATACTTTTTAAAGGTTTTTGAAGAACGTTCACAAGAGCTATGAAGACGCTTGTTGCTAAAATTCCCATTAGACCTAGTGATATCGGACCTGCCGAGTCATCACCTGTGAATTGAGCAAGCACCCTTAAATAAACTATTGCTAACAAAATGAAGAAAATGACAGCGAAAGCACATTTTTTTATTAGCTTTAAAGATTGAAGAGATAACTCAGAAAAGATATTGTTCTTTTCGATACAGGTTAAAAGTTTAAATACTTGATATAAAACTACAGAAAACGCTATACAGATTCCATATCCACATGCCAAAAGTGGATACAGCGAATAATCACCTGGGCGCTCTATCGCATCATTTCTGGCTGCTGCAGGAAACCAATATACACATAACATAAGCACCGCAATTCCAATAAGAATAGCAATGACCTTTAAGAAAAAAGTGGAACCTAGTTTTACATTCATGTAAAGCACCCCGCTAATTTAATGATATAATCACTTTAGCACGTTATTTATCGAATAACAATAAATAAATATTGATTAATAATGTGTTAGCGTTGTTAACTTGATTCCGATAAGAATAGTTAAAATTATCATTTGTTGTTGTTTGAGTATTGGTAGAGGGATGTTTTATATAATTTTGAATCATAAACGATCCAAACAAAACCCTAGTGAAAACCTCACTAGGGCCCTACTCATGCTTACTCTCAATAAAATCCCAATATTCCTCCAAACGCTTCACTTTTTCTACAGGCTGGTCGCTAACCTTATCCATCAATGATTTTTTCATTTCCTTTACGACTAACATTTCTGTCTCATTCAATGATAAGTCATCGTTAATAGTATAGCTGCCGGGAAGGTATGGTGTATCAATCCTGCCAAGTAAGTAATCAGTGGAGATGTCTAAAATATCCGCTATTTTAATAATAGTTTCTATAGAAGGTTGATTTCTGCCAGATTCATAATGATTGTAGCCACTCTTTGTCATATTTAATCGTTTTCCTACTTCTTTTTGTTCGAACCCAGTTTCCTCTCGAATATATCGCAATCGTTCGTTGAATTTGAACATAATCTAGCTCCTTCTCTTCTTACTACAACAAATTATACAAGCAGCTAGTCTTTAAAACTCATAAATTTACGAATCATAAACTTATTTATTTACAGTTTATAAAATATAAACTATAATAATTTTAATACAACAAAAAGTGGGGTGAAATATGTGTATTCCATTTTAAGTTAATAGACGAGGTTATAGGAATAAATCCTAGACCTAGGTGAGTGAAGGGAGGACTGTTACAAACTATACAGTACATAAAAGAAATCTATTGTAACCTTAAATGTCAAATTGTAATCGGATTCATTGGAAAATAATGAAGGGGGAAATTGGTTTAATGAAAAAAATAATGATTTTATTGGTGGGGTTAATATTAACTTCTATCTTGTTGGGGGCATGTTCTTCAGAAGATTCAGGTAATAGCGAGGTTCCTGAAGGGGCTACAGAAGTTGTTTTATGGAATCCATTTAGTGGTGGAGATGGCGAGTATTTTGAGGGATTAGTCGAGAAATTTAATGATGATCAATCAGATATCTTTGTAAATAGCGTGTTTCAAGATAACGAAGAATATTATACAAAGTTAATTACCAGTCTTAGTGCAGGAGAAGGTCCGGATATTGCTGTTGCTCATACCCATGTGTTGTCTGAATTAATAAATGGAGATCTTATTGTAGGGATGGATGAACTAGCTTCAGAAGAAGGATTGGACTGGGATGAATTCAATCAAAATATCTTGGATGCAACGGTCTTTAATGGTGAGCACTACGCAGTTCCAATGGATACTCATGCATTAATTATGTTTCAAAATAATGAGCTTTTACGAGAAGCGGACTTATTAAATGATGATGGCTCCATTAAAATGGAGGAAACACCAGAGGGATTCATTGAATTTTTAACACAGCTTAAAGAAGATTTACCAGATGGCAAAATCCCATTTGCTTTTGGAAGTGAGGGCGGTGGTCTTTACTGGTTATGGTGGGCTTACTATAGTCAACTAGGTGGTGAAGGAATAGTATCAGAAGACCCTGATAATCCAGAGTATGTTCTTGACTTGGAAAAAGGTATTGAAGCAGCAAACTATATAAAAAACTTCTTTGATGAAGAATTAATTCCATTAAATTTAGCTAGCCCTTCATCGGAATTTGAATCTGGAAACGCTGCGATTGTAAGTTCTGGGGTATGGGATACGGGTCTATTTGAAAAAAGCGAAGAGCTTGATTTTACTCCACTGCCAATTCCAAATGTATTTGAACAGAACGGGACATGGGGAGATTCCCACACATTAGTGTTACCTAATTCCCAAGATACAGATGAAGAAGTACAGAAGGTAGCCGTCCAATTTATGGACTTTATTACTGATAATGGTGTGGATTGGGCTGAAGCTGGTCATATTCCTGCTAAGACAACCGTTGTCGAATCAGATGCGTTCAAAGAAATGCCAAATAGCAGTGAGTATTCAGAAGTAGCTGACTATGTAAACTTTGCAGACCGTACAGTTCATGCACGTGGCTTAGAAGATATTATTGCTCGTAACCTTGACAAGTTATGGTCAGATGAGGCTACTGCCGAAGAAGCATTTTCAGATTTAGAAACAGAGGTTAAGGAATTAATAAATGAGTAGATGTCTTAACTAGTAGAAGTCCGTCAGTCAAAGCACAATATTAGTGTATCACTATTGGCTGACGGGCGATTCTAGAAATTCTGTGCTCTAGCAGGACTAGCCATTTCTTGATCTTTATCGGATATAAAAATGCACTAAACGTAAATAAGGAACGCTAGGAGGACCGGTCTTTTATGAATAGAAAGTGGTTAATGCAAGATATGAGGGCGTTATTATTTATTTTGCCCTTTTTTATCGTATATTTGATTTTCACTATTTTTCCAGTGATTAAAGGTTTGGAAATGAGTCTTTATGATTGGAATTTGGTTAATAAATTGGAGTTTGTTGGATTTGAAAATTACAAAAAAATGTTTGGTGATCCTCATTTTTGGCGAACGTTATGGAATACAACATTGTTTGTGATTCTTACAACCCCAACGATGGTTCTTCTTTCTTTAGGATTAGCATTATTAGCCAACTTAGATACAAAGTTTCAAACGTTTTTTAGGGGTTCATTTTTTATTCCGAGTATTTTATCTGTTTCGGTTATTTCTTTTCTTGTTATCTTTATGTTACAACCATACAACGGTTTCGTAAATACATTTATTCAGTCTATAGGTATTGATGCAGAGCCGTTTTGGATGGCAGATAAAGTACTTGCTTGGGTAACTATAGTAGTGGTTACACTTTGGTGGACAGTTGGATTTAATATGATTCTTTTCCTGGCAGGATTACAGGATATACCTAAATCATTATATGAAGCCAGTGAAATCGATGGTGCGACAAGATGGCAGATGTTTAGATACATCACACTACCACAATTAATTCCTATCGGTAGAGTTATATTATTACTTCAAATCTTGGCATCTTATAAAGTGTTTGCGCAAATTTTATTGATTACTGATGGTGGTCCAGGCGGTGCAACAAGACCATTAATACAGTACATTTATGAAGTCGGCTTTACGCAAAATAACCTTGAGTATGCAGCCGCAATGTCTTATGCGCTTTTCTTTATTTTATTAATTCTCTCGATCATCCAATTGAGAAATCAAAAATCGGAGGAGGGCTAATGTGGATAAGCGTAACCTAGATTCGAAAAATAACAAAAAGAAATCTATTGCTTTACAGCGAAATCGCGACCCTAAAATAGGTATTAAGATAATGATAGGTGTAATCGTTGCTATCTTATTTGTATTCCCTATCATTTGGATGTTGTTTGTTTCTATAAAACCTGATGGGTTTATGACAACGGATCCATTGAATTGGTTCTTACCACCCTATACATTCACAAACTACATAGACTTGCTTTTTGATAGCCTTATTTTACGCTGGTTGTTAAACAGTCTTATGGTTGCCGTAATTAGTACAGTATTAACATTAATTTTTACGTCCTTAGCAGCTTATGCCATATCGCAAATGAAGTTTCATTTTAAACATTTCATTTTTATTTTCTTTTTATTAGGCTTAATGATTCCGGGTGAAGCCACTATTATCCCACTTTATGAGGTGGCGAAGAGCTTGAATTTATTAGATAGTTATACAGGCCTCATACTGCCAATGATTGCCTCACCGCTGGGTATCATCATATTGAAAAGTTTTTTTGATGGAGTGCCGAAAGAGGTCATTGAGAGTGCGATAATTGATGGGTGCTCCCATTTGAAGATTTATTATAAAATTGTTTTACCACTGTCCAAGCCGGCTTTGGCAGCTATAGGAATTTTTACATTCATTGGATCATGGAACAATTTCTTATGGCCATTTATATCGATCTTGTCAGAAAATTTATACACCTTACCGGTTGGACTTCCGGTATTTAATGCAGCCTATACGCAAACTTATGTGTTACCAATGACTGCAAATGCTATAGCTTCCATCCCTTTATTAATTGCATTTTTGTTATTTGAGAAACAAATTGTTAAAGGCATTAGCTTCTCAGGTATTAAAGGTTAGAAAGCAATGCTTGGAAGTATACGTTAAGTGTGTGAAAACCATAAAAATTTATTATACTAGTCATATTACGTAAACAAAATTAATAAGTTTTTAATCAACAATGGGAGGGAATTCACAATGAATAATAGTAAACCAACATCAGGGAATCCGGTTATACCTGGATGGTATGCAGATCCTGAGGCACGAATTTTTGATAATCTCTATTGGATTTATCCAACCTATTCGGCGCCGTATGAAGAACAAACTTTTTTTGACGCTTTTTATTCGGAAAACTTAATGGATTGGAACAAAGTAGAAAGAATACTGGAAATGAAAGATATCCCTTGGGCAGAAAAAGCAATGTGGGCACCATCTCCTATAGAAAAAGATGGAAAATATTATTATTATTTTGCTGCTAACGATATACAAAGTAATAATGAGATTGGAGGGATAGGTGTAGCGGTTGCTGATCACCCTCAAGGACCATTTAAAGATGCACTTGGTCAACCATTGATTGGCGAAATTCATCATGGGGCACAGCCTATTGATCCACACATTTTTATAGATAATGACGGTGTTGCTTATTTATATTATGGAGGATGGGGCCATTGTAATGTAGTTAAATTAAACAAAGATATGATCAGTCTTGACGTTTTTGATGATGGATTGGTTTACAAAGATATTACTCCTGATTTGTTCGTGGAAGGGCCTTGTATGATAAAACGGCAAAACCGATATTACTTCATGTGGTCGGAAGGAGGATGGGGCGGTCCAGATTATTCGGTGGCATATGCAATTGCAGAGTCTCCACTTGGTCCATTCAAAAGGGTAGGTAAAATTCTCAAGCAAGATTCAAATGTTGCAACAGGAGCGGGTCATCATGGGATGATTCAAATACCTGGTCAAGATGAATGGTATATTATCTATCATAGAAGACCGTTGTCAGAAACGGATGTTAACCATAGAGAAGTATGTATTGATCGTCTTTACTTTAATGATGACGGGACTATTCAACCGGTAGAAATGACATTTGAAGGAGTGCATGAACGTAAATTAGGGAATTAACACGAGTGTTGATTAACGAATAATCTTAAAAAAGGACACCTTGTTTGTAGAATGGAGTTAGCACGCAACTAAACTACAGAAGAGGTGTCCTTATGAGAAAGTATGCCATCAAGAGTGTACTAGCATTACTATTTTATCCAAAAGCGGAATGAAACTGATTACTAGGGCATTCCATCATCAATAACCCATCCTCTCAGGAAACACCTTTTCCCGCCTTAAGTCTTCTTCAACGTATCTCTTGGTTCAATATTTGCCAAGCACACTCTGGGTCATAAAAATAATCCTTACTAGGCTATTTATATCGTTGATTACTTTGTATTTTGCTGATTCTCTCATCTTTCCAATTTTTGATCGTATCCGCCAATTCTTCCAGCAGCATATCCGTTGATGTATACATATCAGTGTCGTTATTGATGGCAAGTTCCAAGGAATCAGAAATCCATTTATCTGGAGCAATTACCACTTGCCTTCTTCATATTTTGGGTCGCTGGTAAAAGAGATTCCTTTTTCGGAATTATTCGATTCGGAGCGACATAGTTTTGGGCATGAGTATCTTTTATCAATTGTTGTACTTCCTGCTCAAGAATAGGAAAATCCACCTGTTTTGGCGTCTGCTTTGTATTTTTTCTTTCCTTCTTAAACGTCTCTGGATCCTCGATTAATCGATCGATGTCCTTACTTTCTTCGGAATGGTCTTATACATTTCTACAATCAACTTCTTAAGTTCATCTTTCTTCCGGCATTTCAGTGTTTCTCTTAATTCATTGATCCAAACATTCCTTTCGCTCGGTATACGATGAAATAAGCTTTTTCAAAATGATTCAGGCTACTTTTTTCTTTGAGCCATTATAACACGGTTATGCGGTATGTATTGCCACGATCAATTATATAACACTCGTGAGTACTAAAATCAGAAGAAGCATTATTGGGAACAAACATTCTTATTTTTATTTAATTAATGGCTGATAAATGGTATAATAATAGTACTCAGATAAGGCTTAAAATACGTGACAAATTTTGAATAAAAGTTAACGAAAAAAGCACTACAAAAATGACATACAGGGGTGAATAAGATGCAAAATGAAACCAACATTTTAATCTATCAAACAGAAGCAGGGAACACAAAAATAGATGTTAGATTAGAAAATGAAACAGTTTGGATGACGCAAAAGGCTATAGCAGAATTATATCAAACCTCTCCACAGAATATTACACTTCATATAAAAAACATTTATAAAGAAGCAGAATTACAGGAAACAGCAACTTGTAAGTATTACTTACAAGTTCAAAATGAAGCCTCAAGACAAGTCCAGAGACAGACAAAACATTACAATTTAGAAATGGTTATTGCAATCGGCTATCGAGTTCGTTCACACCGCGGTACCCAATTTCGCCAATGGGCTACGGAGCGCTTGAATGAGTATCTTGTTAAAGGTTTTACAATGGATGATGAACGATTGAAAGAAATACGGAATTTGGGAGAAGACTACTTCGATGAACTGCTTGAACGAATTCGCGATATTCGAGCTTCAGAAAAAAGATTTTATCAAAAAATTGCGGACATTTATGCTACCTCTATAGATTATGATAGTAAAGCTAAAATCACACAAGAGTTTTTTGCAACTGTACAGAATAAACTCCACTTTGCTATACATGGTCAAACAGTAGCAGAGCTGATTGCGAGTAGAGCAAATGCAAAAAATAAAAATATGGGTTTAACATCATGGAAAGGCGACGGGGTACGCAAGAATGATGTAACGACAGCCAAAAATTATTTGAATGAAAAGGAACTGAAAGCATTAAATCGAATGGTTACTAGATATTTAGACTATGCAGAAGATCAAGCAGAAAGAAAAAAACCAATGTATATGGTAGATTGGAAAACAAGACTGGACGCTTTTTTGGAGTTTGATGAACAAGAGATACTTCAAAATGCGGGGAAAATAGCAAAAGAGGTGGCCGATCAATTGGCAAGTGCAGAATACGAAAAGTATAATCAGCGGCGTGTAGAGGAAGATAGATTTAATGATTTTGATGTATTTGTTGAGAATAATGATTTAAAATGATTCTTACAAGTAATACGGATTATTCTCACAAGGATGCTGAAACTTATGCTATATCAGTTGCGCTGTATGAATTAGAACGATACATTGCAGGTAATAATCCATTGATAAGAATGGGATCGGGTATTTACATCCAGAATTTAGCATTTTACCCTACTAGCAAAGGTTAGACACGGAAACAACGTGTACTGTCAATACTAAAAACAGATCGAAGTTTAACTAACAAAGAAATAAGACAATTAACAGGTATGAACCGTAAACAAGTACAACGCTTGATCAAAGAATTAGAACATGATGGTGTGAAAGTGGTAGGAAGAGGAGCGGGAACTAAATATACCTATGACCAAGGGAATAGGGACAAATAGGGACATAATTAGAATTTCACCCTAAAGGCCAAGAAGACTAATGGGACAAAAATAGGGACAAATAGGGGCAAAATAGGGGCTTCAAGGAAATATAGAAAAGAAGAACTGCTAATGTATAAAGAAACAAACATCTAATTTTTCAAACGATATAGGATGATGTGAAGTTAGATGTATAAAAGTGATGATTTTGAAGAAATGCACGTAGCACAAAAATATAAATCTACAACTATTCCCATAAAAAACAACAATAGCCAGCCTCTTTACGGTAGAATAGTACAAAAGAAAGGATGATCAATATGACAAAAACAATGAAAGGTATTTCAGGAAAAATAGACGTGAACATGAATGAATCGCTCGCAGCATGGCAACGCCTGCAATTTGGAATGTTTATTCATTGGGGGCTTTATTCGGCATTTGGAGGGGAACGAAATGGAAAACCTGTCAAGATTGGATACAGTGAACAAATCCAAATGTGGGATCAAATTCCTGAAACAGAGTATGTGGAAGTTGCAAAACAATTTACAGCAGATCAATTCGATCCAAAGGCAATCTGTCAATTGGCAAAAGACACGGGTATGCATTACATCGTGATTACTAGTAAACATCATGATGGTTTTGCCATGTTTGATACCGATACCACAGATTATAATATTGTAAAGCAGACACCATATGGTCAAGATCCGCTTAAACGATTAGCTGAAGAATGCCACAAGCAAGATTTGAAATTCGGTGTTTATTTCTCTCTTGTGGATTGGCATCAAGGGCATGCATTTGATGATAATAACAATAACCATATTCCAGTATCCATGGAACAGGTGATTGAACAGCAATTACGTGAATTAATGACCAATTATGGACCGATTGCAGAAGTGTGGTTTGATATGTCCAGCCCGACATTAGAGCAGAGTATAAAATTTTCTAGTATGGTTCATGAACTTCAGCCAGAAGCGGCTGTTAATAGTAGAATTTGGAATAACAAAGGTGATTTTCGTACATTGGCTGATAATCAAGTTCCATTTAATACATTAGATGCCCCGTGGCAAACGCCAGCCTCGATCTATCATGAAACATGGGGTTATCGCAAATGGCAGGAACGTCATGATTTTTCCGGAAAAGTGCGTGATTTGATTGCTGGATTAACTAGTGTTCGAGCTCGTGGGGGCAATTATTTATTAAATATCGGCCCGCGTGGCGATGGGGCGGTTGTATCGTTCGAACAAGATGTACTGCTGACCATTGGCGAATGGATCAATCGACACCCTCAAGCAATCTTAGGGGCATCAGCTACTAAATTTGGAGGACAAGCTTGGGGAGAAGTGACCGTGAATGAAACTGATTTATTTCTCCATGTGATAAATAGACCAAAGGATGGTGTCATAACATTACCTGGATTGGCAACGGATATCATACAAGTAGTAGAAGATGGCTCTTCTAATCCGTTGGAATGGAGCTTAGAAGACAATAACCTAATTGTTAAGTGTCCAGATCAACCGATCGATGATATACAAACCGTTATCAAGGTTGAATTGGCAGAGGAATTGCGAATGATACCAGAAAAAACGGTGGAGGCAGATGAAAATGGTGTCTGGTCCATTGCATTAACAGATATCTATATGGGATACGGCTTTGCGGATCGTGGAAATTATAATACACTCCAAGAAACAACGATACGTCATACGGCGTTTATCGTTACAGAAAAGGCGGGATGTGTATGGTTAGAGGTACAAGGTGAAGTGCAAAAGAAGGAAACAACCTACCAGATCGAACTTGGTAATGAGACTAAAGTGGTGACAGGCAAACAACTGGTAGAAGATGACATCGGATTATTTTCCGTGAATGCGAATGAGATTGTCCCTTTAAACATCACATTGGCAGAGCCTAATTATCCAGAGGAGCCATTAGGTCTAGTTTTAGAAGGAATGAACTTAAAATATAGTTAATGTTGAATTATTCAAGAAACAGCAACTTGTAAGTATTACTCACAAGTTCAAAAGGAAGTTTCAGACAAGTAAAGAGGAAACTATCATTATAAGTTAGACAACTAGCTACCCCAAATAATCAAAAATAAATCCACGATCCATTGAGACAAAGCCCTGGTGAAACATATCACCAGGGCTTTGTCTTGGACTAACATATACTACTGCAAACGCCTATCCCATATAACCATGTCGATATTTCACAGTAAAAAATCTCTTCTTTTTAATGTATTTATCATGGAATACATGTGATATATTCAGTAATAGAAAGCGCTATCTATCCATAGATGTGCAAATTACTTATTCGCTGCATGCAACGATTCATGATAAACATATGAAAAGGACGTGATGATTTGAACCTCATAGAAAAGATTAGCTCTCCACATCTTCCATTAGACCAACGGTTGACCACTTTAATGGAAGCGCTAACTTTAGAAGAGAAAATATCATTGTTGAGTACAAAACAAAGTGCTATTCCAAGATTAGGTATAGCAGAATATGCTGTTGGTGGAGAGGCCGCACATGGCGTGGTGGATCGTAACGGTGGTAAAACGACGGTATTTCCACAGCCAATTGGATTATCTAGTACTTGGAATAAAGTACTGCTTCATCAAGTTGGCAGTGTCATTGGTGACGAGGCAAGAATATTTTATCAATTACAACATAAGAAAACGGGATTAACGCTTTGGGCACCTACGATCGATATGGAGCGGGACCCTCGATGGGGACGAACCGAGGAGGCTTATGGAGAAGATCCTCATTTGACGGGTGAATTATCTAAAGCATTGATTCAAGGAATGCAGGGTGATGACCCTTTTTATGTCAAACTAGTAGCAGCACCAAAGCATTTCTATGGAAATAATAACGAAAAAGGAAGAGAAGATACATCCAATAGTATCGATTTACGAAATAGAAGAGAATACTATCTAAAAGCTTTTGAACCTGCTTTTAAAGAAGCTAAAGCTTTATCGATGATGACAGCTTATAATGGGGTTAACGGTATTCCCAGTATGCAAATAAATGAAATAGAAGAAATTGTCCGCAATGAGTGGGGAATGGATGGTTTTATTGTTTCAGATGGTGGCGCATTGACGCTAAATGTAGAAGAGTACCAATATTATGCTACATTTGAAGAAGCCTTAGCTGACGCGCTGAGGAAAGGTATTGACTGTTTCGTTGATCGTAAGGAAGTCGTCGAAGAAGCAGCCCAAAAAGCGCTGGATAAGCAATTGATCGATTCCTCAGATATCGACAGAGCGATACGACGTATGTTAAATGTGCGCTTTCGCTTAGGACATTTTGATCAAGCTAATAGTGCGAATCCCTATCATGATGTGTCGGAAGATCGGATGTGCAGTGAGGAACATCGTAAACTAGTCAGAAAAGCCACTGACGAATCCATTGTATTATTAAAAAATCAACAGCACGTCTTGCCATTGTCAAAAGAAAAAACGAAAAAGATAGCAATGATTGGTCCAACAGCTGACGATGTGTTTCGAGATTGGTATACGGGTTTCCCGCCTTATAAAGTAACGCCATTAGCAGGTGTGAAAAAATACGCAGCTGACATCGATATCTCTTATCACAATGGATTTGATCGCATCATGTGGAAAGAAGCCAACTCGCAAAAATATTTAACGATAAATGAAAAAAGCCAGTGGGTCGTAACGAGTCAACAAGAAACAGCTCATGCTACTTTAGTAGATGAAGATTGGGGAAATGACTGGCATGTCTTTAAGAGTGTAAAAACCAATCATTATCTGACCCAAATGAATAAATCGAATGTCTTTTCAGCTACCAAAGAGGAAATATTTGATTGGTTTAATCGTGAAAAAATCCGTGTACATACGCAAGAAAATGGGTTTTTCAAGCCTTATAATTGGGAGGGCCAACCGATAACGATGGAAAATGATGAAGTGGTGGTGGGCCAAAACGATGCGTCTTTATTTGAAAAAGTAATCGTAACAAACGGAATAGAAGAATCGGTAAGGCAAGCAAAAGAAAGCGATGTAGCTATTGTCTGTGTCGGGAATCACCCGATGATTAATGGGAAGGAAACGGAAGACCGCCCCGATATTGATTTAGCAGACTATCAACAACGATTAATTCGAGCAGTCTATCAAGCAAACCCGAATATGGTATTAGTAGTGATTGGAAGCTACCCTTTTGCAATTAATTGGGAAGAAGAACATATCCCGGCCATCTTATATAGTTCGCACGGGTCGCAAGAACTCGGAAATAGTCTAGCTGCCACTTTATTTGGAGAGAATAACCCTTCTGGTAAACTAAGTATGACATGGTATCGAAATGTAGATCAATTACCTGCTATTACCGATTACGATATTCGCAAAGGAAAAAGAACCTATCAATATGCAGAAGACAATATTCTCTATCCCTTTGGTCATGGACTAAGTTATGGTAGGCTTAGTTATCGAGGCTTCGATGTTGATAAATCAGTGATAACGGCTAACGATATAGTATCCATAACTTGCACATTAAAAAATGAAAGTGATAGCAATAGGGATGAAGTGGTTCAAGTCTATGCCAGTATAAAGAATAGTTATTACCCAAGGCCGAATAAACAATTAGTCGCTTTTGAAAAAATACATTTATTGCCCTACCAAGAAAAAAGCATCCTATTTACCATTGATGTGGAACAACTGAAAGTGTTTGATGTTAGATCCAATCAGTTCTTGCTTGAGCAGGGTAACGTTCAGTTCCATATTGGTAAATCAAGTGAACAATTCGTCTATCATTTCCAGCCGATTGCTGTCGAAGGTGAAATCATTACTGGACGAACACTTACGGAAATAACACCAGCAGAGAACTATGATGATTATGAGAATATCTTATTAACGAAAGGTGAATTCGAGCGACCATGTGTAACAGCTGATAGACAAGGGTCGATTTTATTTCGGAATGTATATGCGAAAGCTAACGCAAGATTAAAAATAAGAGCAACCGGCAGACAGGCACAATTACGAACGCTTATAAGCGACCGTGATAATCAAGTGTTAGCGGCTGTGCAACATATAAATACGGATCAATGGGAAGATTATATTGTCGATTTGGACATACCAGAGGAGGGAACGTTCGACATCATTTTTGAAATGAGGGGTGTTTCCATGCAATTCATTCAAATATTGGAAGGATGAGTAGTTTGCAACATCTATTACCCAAAAGAGGTATCTGGACTGATCAACCTGCATTAAAATGGGAAGATGCCTTAGTCAGTGGAAATGGCCGCCATGGTGTGATGGTCTTTGGTGACCCGAGTCATGATATTTTGATTGGCAACCATTGTCGGCTGTATCTACCACAAGGAAATAGCTATGCATTACCTGATATGGCACCATACCTGAAGGAATTCCGAGAGATCATTCGTGAAGAAGGGTATGAGAAAGCAGTCTCGTTTTATTACCAAAAGGCGAAGAGTCTTGGGTATCAAGGGTTAACGATGAGTGATCCATTTCATCCAGGTTTTCATTTGCATATCGAAACAGATCATCAAGTCTATCAAGACTATAAACGAAGTATCAATTATCAAACAGGAGAATTAACGGTATCTTATACGGCAAATCAGCAATCCTTTTACCGTCAATCCTTTGTGTCACAAGATTGTAACCAAATCATTCACGCTTTAAGTCCCGGTAATTATACCGTCTATTTAGAGGACTATCAAAATAAACAAATGAAACAGACCAGTATCCTAGATCATCAAACCATCCATACACACTTTAACTATCTACATAGTGCAGGTGGCTATGATATAAGGATGGAAATAATTGGCGAAGGAGTAACCAAACTGGAGGCGAAAACAGGCTTTCAAATGAACAGTGATCGGCCTGCGCTAATCCGAATAGAGATTGTGCCGTATCAAGATGTAACACAACGTATGGTGGTCAAAAGACCGACAGTGAAGTCAGAAGATTATCATACACTTTTTAAAAAACATTGTGAGATCCATGAGGAAATGTTCCAGCGTGTTCAGCTTAACCTTGCAACTGATAAGGAAAGAATACAACCAATCTGGTCGTTAGTTACGAAAGCGAAGCAAAAAGCAAAAATAACACCTGTTCTGTTAGAAAAAATGTACGATGCAGGGCGTTACATGTATATATGTAGCGCAGGTGAATTAACTCCGAATTTACAAGGCATTTGGACAGGCACCTTCGATCCGGCGTGGAGTGGAGATTTTACTTTTGATACGAATGTGGAATTATCGATAACCTCTGCGCTTTCCAGTCATTTACTCGAAGGACTGGAAGGATATTTCCGTCTAATAAAGGAACTTATGCCGGGCTTTCGTGAGAATGCCAAAAAATATTATGGGTCAAATGGTGTGATGGCGGCTATACATTCCAGTAATAGCGGAAGGCATGTGCATTGGAATGAGGAATGGCCACTTCATTTATGGACTTGTGGTGCAGGTTGGCTCGCACATTGGTATGATCAATATTATCATTTTACTGGGGACAAGATTTTCTTACAGGGCGAAGTTGTTCCCTTTTTAGAGGACATTGTGCGATTCTATGAGGAATTTCTGATAGAAGATCTTGATGGAACCTATCGCTTTACACCATCTTATTCTGCAGAAAATGGAGCAGCAGATAACGCGACACAGGATGTGGCAGTTGCCAAGGAAGTGCTGACAAATTTAAGTGAAGCGTATCAAGTATTAGGGTATCCAAGTAAAACGATAGTAAAATGTCAGCAAATGATTAAGAAACTACCAGGTTATCAAATCAACCAGGAAGGTGCGTTAAAAGAATGGTTAACCCCAGAAAAAGGCGAAAATTATAACCATCGTCATTTTTCTCATTTATATCCAATATTTCAAAGCCGTGAATTCAGTGAGGAAACGAATCCAACCTTATGGAAAGCAGCAAGAATAGCTTTTGAGAAACGGTTGGAAGCTTGGCTTATGAACGAAGAAGGCAACACATCATCTACCCATGGAAGAATGCACGCGGCATTATGTGCCACACAATTTCATATGCCAGAGTTGGTTGACGATATTTTTCGCCTGCTAGTCGACCATAACTGTTTCTACTCTTCCTTAATGATGTCACACTATAATAATCAAGAAATCTTTAATGTCGATGGAAATGGGGCGCTGCCACAAGTGGTACATGAAATGTTAGTCGACTATAGTCATGGCACGCTTACGTTATTGGGTGCAGTACCTGAGTCGATTTCACAAGGTGAAATGGAAGGTGTTCGTTTACCAAACCAATTGAAGGTTGAAAAAATGACATGGAATGTAGCATTAAGAAAAGTAAAGATTCATTTAATGAGTGAGAAGGACCAAGAATTTAAATTCTATCTACCTTTGTACCCTGAAGCAGATCAAAATCAACGAACGATTTTTCTTGCAAAAGGTCACATGAAATCAGTAGAAATAAACTTGTAACAAGGTTTGCTATATATTGAATGAAAGGCGGTTGGAATACCGATAGAAAAAATTCTTCCATTTGGAATGAGATTACAATATTTCATGTGAAACATTAAAGTGACAAATGGTGCTCCACTTTATCATACTAAGGTAAGATTCCTTCGTTAAAATAGGAATAATGAATACTAGCTGTGACAGGAGGCGAGAAAGTGTTCTTTAAGAGAAAAATAGTTCATTTCATGGAACATTTAAAAGTGAAGCATAAATTACTAGGTATTTATCTCCTTGTCACAGCTATTCCGATTATTCTAGTAGGGCTATATTTAAATTATGGAACAAGGGATATTGTGTTAAATAATTCATTAAATGAAGCAGAAGCGAATGTTGACAAGATAGAATTACGTTTGGAAACGATTTTTAATCGTGTGATAAGTATTGCGGACATGGTTTATCTTAATCAAAATTTGCGAACGCTGCTCTATAATGAGTACGAAACACCTTTAGACACCTATAATGCCTATAATCAATATCCGGTATTTGATGATTTTTTAAAGTATTATGATGAAATCGAAAATATTCATTTTTTTATGAAAAAAGAGATGATTACGGATTCTCATTTTATTCATGCAGATGCATGGATACGGGGAAGTGAATGGTATCAAGAAGCCCTTTCGAAAAGCGGCCAGCTATCCTGGGTATATAAAGAAGATTATTGGACGAAAGAGGAATTATTAACGTTAACAAGAGCTGTATATGGTAATAACCATGAGTTTTTAGGGGTCTTAGCCATCTCGGTCTCACCAGATATGCTGAAATCTGTATTTGAAGGAGAACCTTATCAAGCGATTATTTCATTAGATGAAGAGACGATTGTCTATAATACCAGCGGAAATAATATTGGGGAACATCCTATTTTCTTAATGGGTGAGCTGGAAGGCGTTGAGAACAAGGTGATTGATACAGAGTTTAGAGAGGAACAAGTGAAAATTAATGTGCACCAATTCCGACCAAACAAATCCATAAACAATACATTTGAAATCTCTTCCATTATTCCCGTTGAAGAAATAATGGAAGAGCCGAATCGAATATTTGCCCAAAGCTTTCTTGTCATTATCAGTGTTTTATCGGTATCACTTATATTAATAGGTATATTCATCCGTAGTTTTCATAATCGAATCGAAAAATTAAGAGAAACCATGTATCAAGTGGCCAAGGGTAATTTCCAAGTGAACCAGAGCATAAAAGGTCATGATGAAATAAGTGAAGTATATCAAGATTTAGCAACTACTTCAAAGAGTGTCCAAAATATTATAGATGAAGTTTATATCCATAAAATCAAAGAAGAAACATGGAAGCGAAAACAAAAGGAAATGGATTTTAAAATGCTTGCCAGCCAAATCAATCCCCATTTTCTTTACAATACATTAGAAATGATACGCATGAAGGCTGTCATTAACAAAGATCCCGAAGTAGCAAAGTTAGTAAAGATGCTAAGCAAAATGATGCGCTCTGCTTTAGAACGCACTGATCGTCCTGTTCCAATGACAGAAGAGATTGATTTAATTAAGAATTATTTAGAAATACAAAAGCTTCGGTTTGGAGATAAATTTTCTTATAATATGAAAATCGAAGAATCGGTGACCTCTTTTTATATATTTCCATTACTTATTCAGCCATTAGTAGAGAATGCCATGATTCATGGCTTAGAACAAAAAGAAACAGCAGGATTTGTCAACATTATTATGGAAGAGGATGATAATGTTATACGAATTGAAGTACAAGATAATGGTGTAGGGATTGACAAAGTGAAACTCCAGGAACTGCAAGCGATCATAGATGATGAAGATTACCACTCAGATGGGAATCAAATTGGCTTGCATAATGTACATCAAAGAATAAGGTTACATTATGGCGATAACTATGGTTTAGAGATGCAAAGTATTAAAGGTATAGGGACAACCATGATTTTACATATCCCAAAAATAAAAGAAGATCATCTTTAAGAAGAGGAGGCATGGATATGTTGAAGGTTCTTTTTATAGACGATGAACCATTCATTCGAGAAGGAATGGCCTCTGTCATCGATTGGGAGAAATACGGATATCAAGTAATCGGTTCTGCAGAAAATGGCAAAATAGGCTTGCAGAAAATCAGGGCTTATCGCCCCGACCTTGTATTTGTAGATATTCAAATGCCTGGCCTCAGTGGAATTGAGGTCGTTTCACAAGCAAATAAAGAAGGAATATCCAGTAAGTTTGTTGTATTATCTGGCCATTCTGACTTTTCTTATGCGCAACAATCTATCCGTCTGGGCATGGAATCTTATTTACTAAAACCCGTAGATGAAGAAGAATTAATTCCTCTCATCCAACAGATTAGAATGAAGTGGTTAAAAGAAAATCAATTAAATGAACAGTTACAGGAGTTTAAGGAATTAAATGAAGCGTCACAATGGGAAAACTTTTTGTTCGGGAAAAAAGTTGATTCCGATTGGAGCAGTTATTTTCAAGCAGATAGCTTTCATTTGGCGAGTCTGATGACTAATGAAGAGGCTATGTTGGAAAAACACATGCCTTTTATAGCAAAAAAAGTATACAGATACATTTGGAATGAACACAAATTATATTTATTATTTCGAAATCAAACATTAGAAGAAGTGAAGCAGTCTATAATAGCTATCAGTCACGATTTAGCATATATTGCTCATCAATTTCAATTGTTAGAAGGGGCCTGTGGAATCGATAAACTGAAGGACAACATAGAACAACTATCTCGTCTTGAAGCGTTACGATATAGTCATAGCAAAGCAATTATTCTAACAGATCAAGATGTAGAAAAGATCTCAAAAACAGGATTTAATAGGGATGAATGGCTGAATACGATGACTCGTACGATTGAATTTCAAGATGAAAAGGCAATAGAAAGGCATATACAGTTATTAGAGAAACATTTTCAAGCTACACGCTTTTCCAAAGATCGTATGATAACAGAAGTGCTAGATATGGTTAAAAGTCTTTATCAGAAATTACAGTATGAAAACAAGGATATACAGATTCCTAGTAATGAACATGTTATTTCCATCATCTCTTCAGCAGATAACTTGCAAGCATTACTCTCCAATATAAAAGAACTTTTATGGACTACTTCCACTGAAATGAACGCTTTTATAAGTAATACAGAAAATATAATTGAAAAGGTTCAGGACTATGTAGAACAGTACTATTATAAAGACTTAAATATGAAAAAAATGGCTCATTTATTTAAATATAACCCCAGTTATTTAGGGAAAAAATTCAAAAAGGAAACCGGTGAATACTTTTATCACTATTTAGATAGGATTAGAACAGAAAAAGCCAAAAAGTTTTTAATGGAAGGGAACTGGAAGGTGTACCAAGTGTCAGAGAAGGTGGGATACACCAATCATGATTATTTTTATAAAAAATTTAAAAAGAATGTCGGTGTGAGTCCAAAAGAGTTTCAAAAGACGTATAGGAAAGCATTCAAGTGACGAGGGGGGATAGGCATGTTACAACTAGCCACAGATCGACCATTATATAAAGGGATTCTATATATTTATTATTTTATGATGATCAATTTACACTTTATGATCGCCAATAGTTTATTTTTGATTGTCTTCCTTCTTTTTGAGGTAACGGTTGCTAATATATTATTATTTTATATCGCATTACTACCTGCTGGCCCAGCTTTTGCAGCGTTATATGCCAGTATGGGAAAACTAATTCGAGAAAAGGACTTAATGCCGACGAAAGATTTTTGGGCATATTATAAGAAAAATTTCAAAATAGGCACGAAATATTGGCTTGTCCAATGGACGGTCATGACTATTTTAATCATCGATATTTATTATGCCAATCAATATTTTGCTATGTTATCACCAGTATTTTTGATCATGTTGTTATTTTCATTGTTTATTATGTTGTATGCTTTTCCGATATTAACTAGATTTGAAGTGAAATTAAAAAACTTGTACCTTGTTTCTATTTACGCTATTTTCCGATATTTTAAAACAACTTTATTTCATATGTCTACCCTCGTTTCCTTAGTCATTATTTATTACTTTGCACCAGGTATTACGATTTGGTTTTGTATGAGTATAGTTGCCTACTTTTTAATGTTTAACATGAGAAAAGCATTACAATTAATGGAACGGGATCTAGGACAAAAATGAGAGGGATTTTATTTATGAAGAAAACAACAATTATGCTAACCATTCTCATAGTGATTATCGTGGCAAGTGCATCTATCTATTTTTTGACAAATAATGAAGAAACAACAAGAGGGGAGGAAGCAGAGGAAGGTCAACTCATCAATGATTTTGATAAAATCAATCGTGTGAAGGTATATGCTAATGAAGATGTATCGTTAGAAAAAGAAGATAATGCGTGGCGTATAGAGGGGACAGACAGACCAGCAGATCAAGAAAAGATCAATCATTTTGTAGAATCGATGAGAGAAATGACGGGTGAAGAATCTCAAGTGGAAGCAAAGGAAGTAAATCTTGATTTTCCTAATGTAATGGTAGCATTCGTAAATGAAGAAGGGGAAAATCAACAAATATCCGTCGGTCAATTAAATGCTCAGCAGGACCGCTATTATATAAAACAACAAGAGCAAGATAAAATTTATCTCGTTGATCGCGCAGTTATTGAAACAATACCTTTGCAAAAAAAGGAACTCGTCGACAATAAAATCTTATCTTTGTCTTCGGAAACAGTAGAAGAAATAAGAATTAATAATGGGTCGGAAGAACTTTTGATGAGAAATGCAGCACCTTTTTCTGAAGAAGAAGCCCGTGCACATATTAGTGGCTGGTATATGCATGAACCCTATCATGGGATATACAGTATAGCTTATTCGAAAATGGAGGCTATGTTACTGGGAATAGATCAATTAGTACCCTCAGAAACCGTGATGGACGAAGGGGATTATGGTTTTGCCGATTCTAATTTTTCTGTTACTTTTTCAAATGATGAAGCTGCTGAAACGTTGATAATCGGAAACCCAGCGGCCGATAACCATTATTATGTCAGGCTAGAGGAGTCGGAAGAAGTGTATACTGTTTCTACTGATTTATTAGATCCGTATAGCTATCAGGCGTTTGATATGATCGATCATTTTGTAGAAATCGTAGCGCTGGAGGTGGTCGATGAATTAATCATCGAAACGCCGGAAGAGGACACTTCTATTATGATGGAGCATGAACAAATAGCAGATGATGAGGTAGCAACAACGGTTTATAAAGAGGATGACGCATTGGATATGGATGCATTTCGAGATGTTTATAAAGAATTGGCTGCACTAAGCGTGGACGAAGAAATAGAAGAGGATATCCATACAACGGAGGCAGAGGTCACCATACAGTATATATTGGGAGACATCACGAAAGAGATTCAGTTTATCCGAATGTCAGATAGTCAATATGCGGTTAGTAAAGGAGATAACCAACCAGATTTCCTCATAGAAACAGAAAAAGTGAATCAGCTTATACAAAAAATGCAAGATTTATAGGGAAGAAAACCTCGCTTCTTTTTATAGGCAGCGGGGTTTTCTTGACCCTATGCATGGGTGACTTTACCGATAAGACAGATGATGTAATACTACAATCGAATGAATTGCTAGCATACAGAGCTCAAGGCATTATTATCTTGCCAACAAGTAATCCACGTTTTTGATTATATAAATTGAATGAAATCATCGGATAGGTGCTCTTGATCCATTTATGCGAATGGATCAAACGAAGTATGAGCAGGAAACCATGCGAGAAAAAACTTACTTGTTCCGCGTTTTTGAAGTGAAGAAGTACGCTCCAATGACATATGTGTATATCCCTACCTCTCTTTTTTACCTATTTTTATATCCCGTTTGGTATGTTTTTTGGGAAAGCGGTTTCTAATATAATAAATACAGAGAGAAAAACGCTTACAATCAAAGTTTGACAGGTGAGGAGAGAAAAAGATGAGTCGAAATGAACATACGACAAAGGGACAACAGAACCCATCTGGATCGGACCCTGTGCTAAGCACCCAGGTGAAGCCAGGCTTTCCTTCTGTAAAAGGTGATAAGATATCCAATCAACTTGGTAATGGAGGGTTCTGGAAAAGAGTAAGTAAACAAAAGGCTTTATTGCTGATGGCATTACCTTTTGTTATTTGGTTAATTATTTTTAAGTATATCCCAATTGCTGGCTGGACGATGGCATTTCAAGACTACAAACCTCAACTTGGTATTTTTGAACAAGAGTGGGTAGGGTTGAAGCATTTTAAAGAGCTATTTAATGAACCAATGTTTTACCGTGCACTTGAAAACACATTGGGAATGGGAGTGCTCGGATTAGTATTCGGGACATTAACCGCTATATTATTTGCTTTATTTTTAAATGAATTACGATTTATGGCGTTAAAGAAGTGGACCCAAACGATCTCTTATTTACCACACTTTGTGTCATGGGTGATTGTAGCAAATATTGTTATTACCATGTTATCGACGGATGGATTTATTAATAATTTTCTAGTTTCGATTGGGATTCTTGATCAACCTATTAATTTTATGGCTAAACCTGAAATGTTCTGGGGAATTGTTACCGCTGCTGATGTCTGGAAAGAAACAGGATGGAATGCCATTATTTATTTAGCTGCTATGGCTGGTGTTGACCCGCAATTATATGAGGCTGCTAAAGTAGACGGGGCTAGTAGATTTCGTCAAATGTGGCATATCACATTGCCGAGCATTAGATCAGTTATTATTGTCCTTCTTATTCTGAATATTGGTAACTTAATTAATATTGGATTTGAGAAACAGATGTTACTAGGTAACAATATTGTATATGAAAAATCGATTGTTATTGATTTATACGCACTTGATTATGGTATTGGTATGTTCCGATATTCATTTGGTACCGCGATTGGCATATTTAAGTCTGTGGTGAGTGTCATTCTCATTTTAATTTGTAACAGCTTTGCCAAAAGGTTAGGTGAAGGTCGTGTATTCTAGTAGAGAGGAGTGCATTCAAGATGAGCAAAAGAAAGTGGACGACATTTGATATCGTACTAACGTTATTTATGATATTTATTCTAGTTATTACGTTGTATCCTTTTTTAAACATTTTAGCGATTTCACTAAACAATGCGGTGGATACGGCCAGAGGTGGAATCCATATTTGGCCGCGAGATTTTACCTTTGCTAACTATCAAGAGATTTTTGGCAGTAATGATCGATTGTTTCAAGCGTTTTTAATGTCGATTTTGCGAACCGTAGTAGGTACTATTACCGGTATTATTGCGAGTACGATGCTTGCTTACGTATTAAGTAGACGAGATTTCATATTCAACAGTGCTGTCGGCTTTTTATTAGTATTAACGATGTTTATCAGTGGAGGGTTAATCCCAGATTATATGTTAATTCGCGAGCTTGGGTTAATCAATGATTTTTGGGTGTACATTTGGCCTATGCTGCTATCCGCATTTAACGTTATTATTATCCGTTCCTTTATGGATAATTTACCAAAAGCACTGGAAGAATCGGCGAAGATGGATGGAGCCAATGATTTCGTTATCTTCACACGTATTATTATTCCATTATGTCTGCCAGTGATTGCAACGATTGCCTTGTTTTTGGCAGTCGGTCAGTGGAATAATTGGTTTGATACGTATTTATACGCTCGAAGTAATGACGCATTAACAACACTGCAATTTGAGTTAATGAAGATCCTGGATAATGCTAATATTTCAAGTGGTGATATAACGTCTCAAAATGCGGAAGTCGTTGCGGGACAAACAAACCCACAATCGATTAAGATGGCGATCACGATTATTGCAACGGTACCTATTCTAGTCGTTTATCCATTTTTACAGAAGTATTTTGTAACAGGTCTGACTATTGGTGCTGTTAAAAGCTAGGTATAAATGCAAGTCATTATACAATTTATAAAAAAATGGAGGGAAAGTAACATGAAGAGAAAGCTGCCAATTTTGTGTTTATTATTTATTCTAGGCGTATTATTGTTAGCTGCTTGTAGCGATGATTCAAATGCTAATGATGACGGTAGTGGATCTGATGATAATGCTTCATCGGATGAACCAATTACATTAACGTTTTTTAATGCAGATGGGGAAGAAAAGACGTTTGATGATCCAGTTGCACAAAAAATCACCGAAGAAACAGGTATTAAATTAGAAATGGACTATCCGGTAGGGGGTAATGATGAAACCGTTCCACTGATGATTGCAAGTGGTGAGTATCCCGATTTAATCTTTGCCAAAGGTGATATCGGCAAACTGATTGAAGCAGGGGGAGTTATTAAGTTAGATGATATGATTGAAGAGAAAGGTGAAAATCTCAAGGCGATGTATGGAGACCAGCTTGATCGTTTACGTAACTCAGTAGATGATCCAAGTATTTATAATGTTGGTACGTATGGTGTTGAAGAAGCGCGTTGGGAAACGAGTGGTACGTTCCAAATCCAATTAGATGTACTGCGTGAACTTGGTTATCCGGAAATAAACACATTAGAAGATTTTGAAGCGGCCATTACGGATTACTATGAAATGTACCCAGAAATTGATGGCCAAAAAACGATTCCACTATCTTTATTAGGCAGTGACTGGCGTTGGTTAATTACAGTTGGTAACCCATCAGGATTTGCAGCGGGAATCCCTGATGATGGACAATGGGCCATTGATGATGAAACAGGGGAAACGACTTATAAATTCTTAAAACCAGAGCTTAAAGAATACTTTAAATGGTTAAATGGATTGAATGATAAAGGGTTATTGGATCCGGAATCATTTACACACACCTATGACACGTATATCTCTAAACTTTCTTCTGGCCGTGTATTGAGTATTGCTGATCAGAGCTGGAACATTGGAGATGCAGATGCGGCACTTGTAGCGGATGGGAAAGAGTGGAGGACCTATGCACCTTTACCAGTTACCTTAGGTGAAGAATACAAATCTCAAGGTTTGAAAGATTATGGCTTTGCTGGTGGTTGGGGTATTTCCATTTCTTCCACTAGTGAATATCAAGATGAAGCATTTGAATTCCTCGATTGGATGGCTTCGGAAGAGGCACAAATCTTGGTTAATTGGGGGATTGAAGGTGAGAATTATGACGTGGTAGATGGCAAACGTGTGATGCATGAAGATGATCGGGAAAGAAAAAATACGGATGCTGACTATCCAAAAGAAACAGGTGTAGGTTATTATGTCTATCCATTCCCACAATGGGGTAATGGGGCACTAGACTCAGATGGTCAACCCATTACACCTGATTCTGAGCAAGACATTATTGATAACTTTAACGAAGCCGAAAAAGAAGTAACAGCTGAATACGGTATCGACAACTGGATTGAATGGTTCCCAGAGCCAGAAGAATTAGGTGTTTCCAAGCATGGTGCGGCTGCAAACTACACGATTCAATCAGGTAGTGATTTGGAAATCATTCAACAGAAAGCAGATGATTTAACAGAACAAAGAATCACGCAAGCTGTTCTAGGTGCACCAGAAGATTTTGATGCCTCATGGGATGCAATGATTGAAGAATTGGAAGCAATGAATATTGAAAAGGCTAATGAAGAAATGACACAAAAAACGAAAGATACAATGGAGCTTTGGGGTACGAATTAACGATGATGATTGGCCTGATTCCGCACTTGTGGTATCAGGCCTCATGTATATACATAATGGCTTTACAGACAATAGAGATTTAATTGGAGTGGAATTTTTACGTTCAGAAAATGGAGGTGATAGTATGAAAATAGAAAATCCAATTCTAAGAGGTTTTCACCCTGATCCCTCTATCGTTAGGGTAGGAGAGGACTACTATATCGCAACATCGACATTTGAGTGGTGGCCAGGAGTTCGGTTGCACCATTCTAGAGACCTTAAAAATTGGGAGTTACTACCTTACCCATTAACTAGAAAGTCACAATTGGACTTAACGGGAGTAGGGGATTCCCAGGGAATATGGGCGCCATGCTTAACTTATGACAATGGTTTGTTTTATTTAGTATATACAGTAGTATCATCTTTTTATTGTAATATGCAAGATACGAAGAATTTTTTAGTTACTTCAGAAAGTATAGAAGGGCCTTGGTCTGAACCGATCGCATTGAATAGTTTTGGTTTTGATCCATCCATGTTTCATGATCCTAATGGTAAGAAGTATCTTGTCAGTATGGTTACTGATCATCGAGTTCCTCAAAAATATGGCGGCAGACTGCTACTACAGGAGTATGATCCGAATCAACAGAAAATGGTAGGCACCATGGTTGATATTTATCAAGGAGAACACGGATATTTAGAAGGTCCACATATTTATAAGCGTGGGGATTTCTATTATCTCTTTGCAGCGGAGGGAGGAACTGGCGAGGGGCATGGACAATCCATCCTTCGTTCGAAAAGTATTTGGGGGCCCTATGTTGCATATAAGAAAAATCCTATTTTAACTTCAAGGGATGTTCCAGGACATTCTATACAAAAGGCAGGTCATGCTGATTTAGTACAAACGCCAAATAACGAATGGTATATTGTTCACCTGTGTGGAAGACCCTTGCAAGCCACTAATCCAGATGATCATATAAAGCTCCCTGGTAAACGGAGGTATACACTCGGCAGAGAAACTGCACTGCAAAAAGTATATTGGACGGAGGATGGTTGGCTGCAGTTGGAAAATGGTTCGAACCTTCCGGAAAAAGAGATTGTATGGAATGGTGTAGCTGAACATTCCGCTGCAATAAAGAATTCCATCGACCATTTTGATACAACGGAGTTAAATTTGGAATATCAGAGTTTAAGAAAACCATTAACAGATCAAAACTATTCCCTTATGGAACGTCCAGGGTACCTTCGACTGTTTGGAAGAGATGGTTTGTCGTCAAGATTTAACCAAAGTCTTATCGCAAGAAGGTGGACGGAATTTGAAATGGAGGCAGGTACAAAAATCGAATTTCAACCTCGACATTTTAAACAGATGGCAGGTTTAATTTGTTTGTACGATATTGATAATTTTTATTATGTACACATTACGTTTGATGAAGAAATAGGCAGATGCCTGAGCATTATGAAGAGTGAGAATCGCAAAATTGAATATCCAGTAGAGCCTATTCCGATTCGTGAAGCAGAAATCTTTTTAAAAGTAAAGGTTGCATTTGAAAAGCTGCAATTCTTCTATTCCGATAACGGCGAAAGATATGAAAAAATAGGGCCAGAACTGGACGCAAGTATACTGTCAGACGAGGCATGCTATCATGGTTGGTTCACAGGTGCCATGGTGGGACTTTGTTGTCAAGATATGTCTGGGAGTGGAAAAGCAGCAGATTTTGATTGGTTCGAATATCAAGTGAAGAATAGAAACCCAAGTTAAAAATATAAAGAATAAAATTCATAAAGCGAAATAAAAGTACCTTAATTCGAAATGAATAGTATATGAGGAGGAACCGTATTGAAATTTACAGATGGTAATTGGATGGTACGAGAAGGTTATGACATTCATTTTCCAAAAATAATTCATGAAATAGAAGAGAAAGATGGCAACGTAATATTATACGCACCGTGTAAGCATATCAATCACCGAGGAGATACATTAGACGGACCGCTGTTGACGATTCAAATATCCACTCCAATAGATGAAGTGATCCGTGTAGAAACATGGCATTTTAAAGGTGGAAAAGCAACTTATCCGAATTTCGATGTCGCGGATGAAGTAAAATCAATTAAGGTAGAAGATGCGGTGGATCATGTGACGTTTACGAGTGGAAAGCTGACACTTCAAATAACAAAAAAAGATTTTTCCTTATCCTTCAAAAATGGAAATAGTATATTAACAGGCACGGAGAGCAAAGGTCTTGCATGGATTAATGGACCTGCAGATAAAACCTATATGAGAGGACAATTACGTCTAGGAGTAGGAGAGCATTTGTATGGTCTTGGTGAACGATTCACGCCATTTGTGAAAAATGGCCAGTCTGTAGATATTTGGAATAAAGATGGTGGGACTAGTTCCGAACAATCTTACAAAAATATTCCGTTCTATTTGAGTAGTAAAGGATACGGCGTGTTCGTAAACCATCCAGAAGAAGTGAGCTATGAGTTAGGATCCGAAACGGTATCAAGCTCTCAATTTAGTGTCGAAGGCGAATATCTAGATTATTATTTCATTAATGGCCCAACGCCAAAAGAGGTAGTTAGCCGTTATACAGAACTAACAGGGAAACCAGCATTACCGCCAGCATGGTCATTTGGTTTATGGTTATCTACATCGTTTACAACAGATTATAATGAAGAAACCGTTAATCATTTTGTCGATGGAATGGCAGAGCGTGGCATTCCGCTTAGCGTTTTTCACTTCGATTGTTTTTGGATGAAAGAATTCGAATGGAGTAATTTTATCTGGGATCGTCGTAATTTCCCTGACCCAGAAGGTATGTTACAGCGATTGAAAGATAAAGGGTTAAAGATTTGTGTCTGGATTAATCCATACATTGCACAAAAGTCACCCCTTTTTGATGAGGGAATGGAAAAAGGCTATCTGATCAAGAAAGCTAACGGAGATGTTTGGCAGTGGGATCTGTGGCAAGCTGGAATGGGGATTGTTGATTTTACAAATCCGGATGCCTGTCGCTGGTATCAAGAGAAATTGAAATCTTTATTAGATATGGGAGTAGATTCATTCAAGACGGACTTTGGTGAGCGTATTCCTACCGATGTGGTCTATTTTGATGGATCAGATCCAGAGAAAATGCATAACTATTATTCCTACAAGTTTAACGACGTTGTGTTTGATTTATTGAAAGAAGAAAAAGGGGCCGACGAGGCCATTGTGTTCGCCCGTTCTGCAACAACAGGTGGTCAGAAATTTCCTGTGCATTGGGGTGGTGATTGTGATTCTACATATGACGCCATGGCAGAAAGTTTACGAGGTGGTCTATCCCTAACTACGTCAGGATTTGGTTATTGGAGTCATGACATTGGTGGTTTTGAAAGTACAGCAACCCCAGATGTATTCAAGCGTTGGACAGCATTTGGATTACTATCTAGCCATAGCCGTTTCCATGGAAGTCATTCTTACCGCGTTCCTTGGTTGTTTGATGAAGAAGCAGTAGACGTGACCCGTCATTTTACCAAATTAAAAAATAAACTAATGCCTTATTTATATGGTCAAGCAGTAGAAAATAATAAAACGGGTGTACCTGTCATGCGTTCTATGATCATGGAATTTCCAGATGATCCGCTGTGTGAAACGTTAGATCGTCAATATATGTTAGGAGACTCGATTCTCGTTGCCCCCATTTTTAATGAAGAGAGCATGGGATCCTTTTACTTGCCAAAAGGTAAATGGACGCATCTTTTAACGGGTGAAACGGTTGAAGGCGGGACATGGATAAAAGAAACATATGATTATTTTAGCTTACCGCTTTTTGTTCGGCCCAACACGGTATTGCCAGTTGGCGGCAATGAAGAGTCACCCGTATATGACTACACGGATAGAGTTACGTTTAAAATGTATCAAATAGAAAAAGGTCACCGTGTAACTAGAAACTTGGTAAATGCAAAAGGTGATAGTATCGGATCCATAGCAGTCGAACGAACAGGCGATGAATTGAACATACAGGTGAATGGGATAGATAAGGCTTGTCAAATAGAGGTAGTCGGTGATCAAACGATTACATTACAACCTGGTGATAAGGAAGTTTCGATTTTATTGCAAAATAAATAAAACTAGCCTCGAAAACACTCTCGCTTGGAAAAGGGGAGTGTTTTTGGTATTTCATAGAAAATAAATGAGTTTGGCCTTTACCAGATGTTAAGACGATAGATTCTCTAATGAAGTATATGCGGGATAAACACAACACACACATAGAAGGTAGTAATCACAAACAAAAATTAAGAAATATAGGATGACTTGGGATGGCCTCAACATATAGGTCCGCAAAATTGGCCGAAATCCATTTTAGAATGCTACAAGGATAATTCACTCAAAAGTACGAAATAATGCCCGTTTCTCGTTTTTAAGCTAACCCTTATGACATTGCATAACGTCATAAGTATTTTTTCATACTTTAATCTCTCTCCTAGAGCAACCTCTATTGCACAACGCTAACACACTAAAACGAAAATCTCAATCCACTTTGAAATATTATTTCATTCATTTAACCTGTTATAAAACATAACAAACCTAATGACAGGTTTTTTTCTCTATTATAAAATATAAATTCAATAAAAATAAAATATTTTTGAATTATTATTTTATTTTTTAATATAATATGGTAATATGTGATTACAAGAATGCGTTTTCATTTTGGGGGAGGTGTTTACATGTCTAACAGGCAAAAAGAAATCGGCAGGCTAATGATTGTCGGATTTCATGGAACCGAGGTTTCGGAGGATATCAAATATTTGATTCATCATTATCGTGTAGCCGGTATTATATTGTTCAGTCGCAATATTCAGCATACACAGCAACTCAGAGATCTCACCAGCACGTTACAGGAAGAGGCTCGAATTGCAGGATATCAGAGACCGCTGTTAATTTGCTTAGACCAAGAGAATGGCATTGTTCGGAGATTAGGAGAGGGGGCGACCATTTTTCCTGGGGCAATGGCGATTGCGGCAACAGAACAACCAGAGGCTGCCTGTCGGGTTTATTATGCTACGGGTGAGGAGCTACGGGCGCTGAGGATTAATTGGAATCTTGCTCCTGTATTGGATATTAATAATAACCCGCAAAATCCAGTGATAGGCGTTCGGTCTTTTGGCGAATCAGCGGAACAAGTGGCTCTTTTTGGGGAGCAAGCCATGAAAGGTTTGCAGCAAGCGGGTGTGATTACCACACTGAAACATTTTCCGGGGCAAAGATTTTAGTTGAAAGTTATATTTAGTAAAAACAGACAGCATGAACTATTCGTGAAGAATTATGTAAGTAATATCGTTTGCAAACTATTACCTCCCCCTATAATTTACAGCTGCTTGTAATTGTACTACAGGATTACTATATTCCTTTCATAAAAGCAAAGTTTCTACTGTATAGAAACACAGGAAATTTCATAGTTTTAGTCTTTATCTTTAATAGACGGAATAATTGAAATTTAATTTTAAAAAAATAAAAAAATATTAATTTAATGTTTCATTAATTAAAAAAATGTGTTAGGATATAGCTAAGTTTATGAGTAAGCGCTAACAATGATCAAGGAGTAAACATAGTCTCGAACGTTAGTTTAGATAACCATAAACTAAATTTTAAAAGACAGCATTGTGATCAATTGATTATGAATAGAAAAATAATCATGTAATAGCGAGCTGTTCTTTTATACAAATTACAAAGGAGATGGTGAGAAGTGGACAATAAAAAACACTTGGTAGTTGTAGGAGCTCATTGTGGTGATGGGGAAATTCAGGCAGGTGCGATTGCAAATAAATATGCAAAGGCAGGATGGGAAGTAACTTTTTTACATTTAACAGCAGGTGAAAAGGGTAATCCTCCACATATTTCTGTAGAAGATTATCGTGAACAAAAAATCAGGGAAGCAGAAAAAGTAGCTGAAATTTTAGGTGGTAAAAGTATTACTTTAGATTATAAAGACGCAGAATTATCATTCAGTGAGGAACTAATAAGTCATATTGCAACCTTAATGCGTGAATTAAGACCTACAATTGTCATTACACATTGGGAAAATAGTATACATTCAGATCATGCACTATGTCCGAGGTTAATACAAGCGGCCCAATTAAAAGCTGGGTTAGCAGGGTTTGATCTATCTGGATTAAAACCACATTACTATCCATATTTACATAGCGAAAATTGGGAAGACATGGAAGGTTATGTACCAGATATTTTTGTAGATGTGTCAGATGAATTTGAAACATATTTAAAAGCTTTGTCCCAATATTGGTTTATCATGAACTCCAGTTCTTTTAGATATTATGATTATTATAGTGCGCTGGGTACCGTTAGGGGTTGCGTGGCTCGAGTTAAATATGCTCAGACTTTAAAAACACCCACAGGAACGAATGTACATAAAGGTAATGGAATACCTGGGTATGACTTATAATTACCTTTTTGTAAATACTTGTCGTATTACAAAAAAGTATGGGATTTCCAATATAATTTATGTAATGTGCTTATATATATGGTTTCTTGTTTAATCATTGTATTTTTATTAAATGATATTACTTTATTGGTAACTTTCTTTAAATCACATTTTTGTATTTTGATAAAGTTCATTAAAGTTACTCACATTCTGAAAATTAATGTAGAGTTCACATGTGTAAGGAAAGGGGTTGAACTGATTGGTGGAACAGAGTGTAAGCAGTAAAGCTCGAGAGAAAAAAAGATTTAATTGGCGTAAAATGAAAATAAATTGGCAACTTTATTTACTGCTCACTCCCGGGCTAATTTATTTTTTAATATTTAAGTACTATCCCATGTATGGTTTACAAATAGCTTTTAAAAACTTTAGAGCTATTGATGGAATCTTGGGAAGTGAATGGATAGGGTTTGAACACTTTGTGCGGTTCTTTAACTCGTTCCAATTTTGGGATTTAATCAAAAATACACTAGGAATAAACTTATATGCACTAGCTTTATTTCCAATTTCAATAATTGTTGCTTTATCTTTGAATGAGTTACGAGATGGAAAATTCAAGAAGACGGCTCAAACTATTACATATGCCCCTCACTTCATATCAGTAGTAGTTTTCGCAGGTATGATTATAGCTTTTTTAGATCCTTCTACAGGCGTGATAAATAATTTTATTCAATTACTAGGTTTTGAACCTATAAGTTTCATGACAGAACCTAGTTGGTTTAAATCCATTTTTGTTTGGTCTAATGAATGGCAAAACCTTGGTTGGGGGGCAATTATATATTTGGCGGCTTTAGCAGGGGTAGACCCTCAATTACATGAAGCTGCTAAAGTAGATGGAGCTTCAAGATTGCAACGTATTTGGCATATTAACATACCTAGCATAATGCCCACTATTATCATACTTTTAATACTAAATATGGGGAATATGATGTCTATTGGTTTTGAAAAAGTGTTGCTTTTGCAAAATGCGTTGAATTTAGAATCTTCCCAGATAATTCAAACTTATGTTTATGAAACCGGATTGTTACATGCGCAATATAGTTATTCTACTGCAGTGGGATTATTTAATGCCATTATTAATTTTATGATTCTTATTTTCTTTAATAAGATGGCTAGAAGAACAGGAACAAGCTTATGGTAAGCAGGGGGAATTCACAATGGCAATAAAACAATCAAAAACAGACAAAGTATTTGATGTCTGTAATAAATTTTTAGTTTGGTTTTTTATACTATTAATTTCTTATCCGTTGATTTATATTATCAGCGCTTCCATTAGTGACCCCCAGTTTGTAAATTCGGGACAAATGTGGCTTTTCCCTAGGGGTATTACATTCGAAGGGTTTGGAAGGGTGTTTCAAAATAGTGAAATATGGTTAGGTTATCGTAATACAATATTTTATACGCTTTTTGGTACTTTTATTAATTTAGCGATAACACTGCCAATGGCATATGCGCTTTCTAGACAAGAATTAATTGGAAAGAAGATAATCATGGCTTTATTAGTATTCACAATGTTTTTTGAAGGGGGGTTAATTCCAACTTATTTATTGGTACGTGATTTAGGGTTTGTTGATACTATTTGGGCAATGGTACTTCCTAATGCTGCAGTTATGTGGAATATAATTGTTACCATGACTTTCTTTAAAGCGACCATACCTAGAGGTTTAGAGGAAGCTGCTGAGATGGATGGTGCCTCTCAAATAAGAACATTTTTCCAAATAGTAATACCTTTATCAGCTCCTATTATAGCGGTTATGGCATTGTTTTATGGTGTGAGTCATTGGAATCAATATTTCAATGCAATGATCTATTTACAGGATAAAAGTTTGTTTCCATTACAACTCTTTTTAAGAGAAATATTAGTACAACAGCAGTTAACTACGGAATTAATGCAACAATCAGGTTCTGCTGAAGCTTTGAGTGAGCATTCAAGAATAGCTGATATTGTTAAATATGCAGTAATGATTGTCTCAGCAGCTCCGTTACTAATTGTTTATCCATTTTTACAAAGATTCTTTTTGAAAGGAGTAATGATTGGATCCTTGAAGGAATAGAAAGATAGGTGCTCAACTGTTTATAATTAAAACTTTAAAAAGGGGATTATAATAAAATGAAAAATAAATTATTAATCTTTTCGTTATTTATATTATTCATTTTAATGGTTGGTTGTTCAAATGATGAAGAGGCAGGAGATGAGTCAAATGAGCCAGCTGATAATTTTAATACCGAAGGGTTCCCTGTTGTAGATGAACCAATTACTTTAGAAATTATGGGTAAACGTTCTGCAATACAGCCGGAATGGAGTGAGATGGGATTCTTTCATGAAATAGAGGATTTAATGAATATAAGTTTTGAGTATAAAACATCCACGGGAGATGACTTTGAACAAAATAAACAACTTTCTTTCGCTAGTTTGGATTTACCAGATGTATATTATGGAGCGGAATTGACAGCTGGTGAAGAAGTAGATTATGGCTCACAAGGATTATTGATTCCTTTAGAGGGATTGATTGAAGATTATGCACCAAATTTAAAGAAATTATTAGATGAAAACCCTGATTTACGTGCTTCTATCACGACACCGGATGGCCATATATATGCTTTACCTGGAATTGACCAATCCCCGACCTCAAAAACACCAATTTTATGGATGAATGGACCTTGGTTAGAAACGCTAGAAATGGATAAACCAGCTACTATGGAAGATTTTTATGAAATGTTAAAAGCTTTTAAAGAAGAAGATCCGGGTAACGTAGGTGAGGTAATACCAATAACTGCAACTGATTTAGAAGAGTTAAGACAAGGTCTTTTTGCTAATTTTGGAATTGTCCAAGAAGAGGGAATTTTCGAAGAGAATGAAACAGTAGATTATGCTTGGGTACAAGATGAATACAAAGAATATTTGCAATTTGTTAACAAACTATATGAAGAGCAATTACTAGATAATGAAATAGTATCTCATACATGGGAACAATTTGTTGCTAAAGGGGAGCGTACCGGTATTTTTACAACTTGGCCAATTGTTATGGTAGGCTTTGAAGATCCGCAAGAAGCATTAAACTATCCGATCTTACCACCAATGACTAGTTCTACCAATGATGAAAAATTAACTATTAGTAATAGTGAAATATATCGAGGAAGAGTCGCCATAACCTCGGAAAATGAATATCCTGAAGCAACCATGCGTTGGATAGATTACCTGTATTCTGAAGATGGAACATATTTATCTAGACTAGGAATAGAAGGAGAGACTTATGAATGGAACGATGATGACCAATGGGTATTATTATCTGAAAGCGGTTTAAGTACAACGGAAACCAACGCTAAACATGCTCCAGGAGTAGGAACGTTAGTACCGATGAACTTAACTGAAGAATTTTATGAAAAAGAAGGAGGTAACCCAGCCATTTTAGAAATTTATGATTGGGCAAACGAAGAATTAGTCCCTTATGCAGAAACTCCTTATCCACAAGTATATTTAACTATTGATGAACAGCAGAGAGTTAATGCATTAAAAACAGAAATTGATAGTTACGTAGAGCAAATGGAGGCAAAATTCATTACAGGTTCAGAGTCAATTGAGGGAGCATGGGATCAGTACGTGGAGACGCTTAATAGTCTTGGTATAGAGGAACTGGTTGAAATACATCAAGCTGCCTATGATCGTTGGGCTGAAGTGCAATGATTGGTAGGTAAACTAAAAGAATATCAAAAAACTACTTATCAGTGATCAGAATTATCACAAAAGATTGATCCTAAAATAAAAACATTGCGGGCTACCTTGATTTATCAGAAAAGACTGTAATAACAAGCTTGCTCAGCAAGGTAGCCAAAGTGTATTAGAGTCTTTTTTCTTTTGTTGAAGTTGGAAATGAGGTTAGCTTTCTCGTTATCTAGCCTAACTATCCTAAGTCAATATTTACAATTATGTTGTGTCAAGGTGCTGCTAGGTGAGATTTTATAGAATTTCAAGAAAGTTTTATACAATTTGCTAAGCAGAGAAATACCTTGGTTATCAATGAAAGTATTTATTAAAAATCGAGTAAAAGCGAGTGATGTGGTTTGAAAATAGGTTTAGATTTTTTTATTGAGGAACAATTTAAAGAATTTAAGGGGCAACGTATAGGATTATTAACTAATATTACAGGTGTTAATCAACAGTTGATTCCAGCCATTGATTTATTGTATAAACATCCTTCAATAAACCTAACAACATTATACTCACCGGAACATGGTATACGTGGGGAGGCAAAGGAAGGTGAACAAGTAAGTTCAAGTACTGATCCTTATACAGGCCTACCGGTATATAGTTTGTATGGCGAAAAAAAAGAACCGACAAAAGAAATGATGGATCCTGTTGATGTGGTAGTATTCGATTTGCAGGATATTGGTTCTCGTTATTATACATTTATTTATACCATGGCATATATGATGAAAGCCTGTGAAAAATTCAATAAACATTTTGTAGTGTTAGATCGGCCTAATCCGATTTCAGGTAAGATAGAAGGTAATATCGTGGAAACAGATGTAAGATCTTTTGTAGGGTTACTCCCTATTCCAAATCGACACGGTATGACAGTAGGTGAACTTGCCCAATTGTTTAAATGTGAATTCGGATATAATTGTTTACTTACAGTAGTACCTATGCAAGGATGGGATAGAGAAAAATATTTTGATGAATTGAACTTGATTTGGGTCTCACCATCTCCTAATACTACTAATATTGATATGTGTACTCTTTATGCGGGAACTTGTTTAATCGAAGGTACTAATTTATCAGAAGGAAGAGGAACAACTCGACCATTTGAAATAGTAGGTGCACCTTTTATAAATGGTCAGTTATTAGCGAAAAAGTTTAATGAAAAGAAGAATCCGGGTATATTAGCACGACCTACTACATTTGCACCTTTTTATCAAAAATATGAAAATGAAAAATGTGAAGGTATACATTTACATATTAAGGATCGAAAGGTTCTTAACTCTGTACAAGTGGGACTAAGTCTAATTGAGACTGTGGCGGAGATATATCCAAACCACTTTTATTTTAAGAGAAATGACCAAGGTAAATATTTTTTTGATCTGTTAGCTGGTACTAAACAATTAAGAGCGTTAATTCTGAAAGGTGAAACAGAGGTTTTTTTAAGATCTTGCAATGGAATACTGCAAAAATTTCAAAAACTAAAAGAGCCGTACTTATTATATAAATAAATTAATTTATGATTTAAAAAAGTAAACGGGAAACATAAGATCGAGATAAATATTTCTAAGAGTGTAGCAAAAAGGATAAATGTAGTAAAATAAAATTTTAATCCGTAGATAGTTTGAAGCAATACGCATTGCTGTCATTTAAGGGAGGAATTATAATGATCAAATATAGATATTACAAACCTGGAGATGAGAAAGAGATTGTAAAGCTATGGAATAAAACTCTTTGGAGAGATCCAATCACTTCAGAAAGATTTCGGAATCTCGTTTTACTTGATGTTAATTTTGATCCTAAAGGTCTGCGCTTAGCTTTTGATGATACCAATTTAAAAGGGGTAGTATATGCCGTTAGAAGACTCACCCCCATGGCAGGTACAGAATTGGAACCTGATAATGGCTGGATACCTTTCTTTTTTGTTGAAAAAGTATACAGGAATCAAGACATAGGTACCACACTGCTTAATGAAGCTATAGATTTTCTGCGGAAAAATGGCAGAAAGAACGTGTTTTTTGCTTCATATGCTCCTAATTATATTATGCCAGGTATAGACGAGGGAGCTTATCCTGCAGCATATAAATTTTTGGAATCTAAAGGCTTTAAAAAAATGTATTCACCTATTGCAATGGATAAACAATTAATTGATTTTAAATTATCAAATGAGATACAGGAGTTACTAAGTAAAAGAGAAGAGGAAGGTTATAGCTTTAAATTTGCAGAAGATAAAGATTTATATGAAGTGATACAATTTGCTAATAATAAATTTAATCCTGACTGGGGGAGAGCTATACGTGAGGGAATTCTCCGTGGTCTTCCGTTAAATCGAATTTTGATAGTTAAAAATAAGGATAAAGTAGTCGGTTTTTGCTTATATGGAGGCTACGAAGGTATACCTGAACGCTTTGGCCCATTCGGCATTGACCCAGATGAACAAGGTAAAAAATTAGGAAAGATTTTGCTGAATCTTTGTTTATATCAGATGAAAGCTGAGGGCCTCCATGGTGCATGGTTTTTATGGACTGGCGAAAAAACTACAGCTGGATATTTATATAAAAAAACAGGTTTTGAAATAAGTCGTACCTTTAGTGTGATGAAAAAAGATATTTAATTAATAGAAATGAGTTGATATTTATGTCTGTCAACGGAGGACTTGTGATTTTAAAAGAAATGTTAGCTGCACTCCCGCCTTCTGAGAAAAGAATAGCTACTTATATTATTAATCATCCAGATGAGGCTATTCAGCTAACAGCGATGGAACTCGGTAAGAGAAGTTCTACTAGCGGAGCTGCAGTAATTCGTCTATGTAAGTCCTTGAACTTAAACGGATTTCAAGATTTAAAAATACGTATAGCAGGTGATCTACAAAAAGGGAATGTAGATGGGTATAGTGATATAGAACCTAAAGAAGAAACGAAGTCTATTATAAATAAAATGACGAGTAATAGTATTGAAACGATGAAAGAAACTGCAGAGTTACTAAGCGAGATAGACATTGATAAAACTGTTTCAGCAATGCAAAAAGCTGAAAAGATCCATTTCTTTGGTGTTGGTGCTTCAAGCATTATAGCTCAAGATGCTCATCAAAAATTTCTTAGAATAAACAAAATAAGTACTGCATATACAGATTTGCATATGGCTGCTACTCAAGTAGCAAATGCGGGAAAAGAAGATGTTGTTGTGGGCATTTCCTTTTCAGGAAACACAATGGAGGTAGCTAAACTCCTTCAATTAGCGAAAAAAAACAATTCAACTACTATTAGCCTTACGAAATATGGTAATAACCAAGTCACGGCAATAGCTGATATTAATCTGTATACCTCAGCTACAACGGAGCCAACTTTTCGCAGTGCAGCAACATCTTCACGTTTAGCACAATTACAAGTGATAGATATTTTATTTATGTGTGTTGCGTCCTTACAATATGATGATACGGTAAAACATCTAGAGGCAACAAGAAAAGCGATAAGTTTGTTAACAGAAAAAGGGAAAAGTTCACGAAAGAATTTGTAATTATATCTTATTTAAATTAAATGAATGAGAACTGATAAATAGCTGTTGTAAAGTAATACTATAATCTATAAATAGAATGTGAATAGCGGAACCGCATAATAACCGAAAGGATGTGGCAGATGAGGGAAAAGGTAGTGAACCTGATAAAAAGAGAAGTAAATTTGAGGCATATCCCTGGTGCAGTGATTAGTGTTTCGTTTCAAGGTAAAATGCTGATGGAAGAAGCGGTAGGATATAGGATGGTTTATCCAAAGCAGAGGCCAATGCAATTAGATACGATTTTTGATATAGCGTCGTTAACGAAAGTGACAGCAACTCTGCCTGCTATTTTAAAGTTGATAGAGATAGGAGAGATATATTTAAATCAAAAAGTTGCTAGTATTTTACCAATGTTTGCGCAACAGGGTAAGCAAGATATAACGATAATGGATTTACTAACACATACATCAGGTTTACCGTCTCATAAAAAATATTATCTAAATCATTTATTAACTAAAGACAAGATTATCAAAAATATTTATAACCAAGAATTAGAGTATAAAACTGGTACAAAGGTGATATACAGTGATTTAGGAATGATTACTTTATATCAAGTGATAGAAACAGTAACAAATCAAAGTTTTGAAGAGTTTGTAAGAACTAATTTTTTTGAACCCTTAAAAATGTACGAAACAAGCTTTAAGCCCACACAGGATTCCAATAGGTTAGCGGCAACTGAATATGATGAGAAAGCTGGTTCCTATAAGCTAGGAATTGTTCATGATGAAAACACTGAATCAATGGGTGGAATTAGTGGGCATGCTGGACTATTTTCGACCGTTCGTGATTTGCAAAATTACGCAGCAATGGTTGAACAGGAAGGAACGTTTAAAGGAATTCAAATCTTATCTCCTGCTATTTTAAAGCTCTCGAAAACAAATTTCACCTCTTTTAGTGATGAATTCCGAGGCTTAGGATGGTTGCTTAATAATAATTCCGTGTCTTCTTGTGGAGATTTATTTTCTGAATCATCCTATGGTCATACTGGTTTTACTGGAACTAGCATATGGTTTGACCCGAGCATTTCCTTACATGTTATTTTATTAACTAACAGAGTACATTTTGGTAGAATACCGGAGCATATATTAAATTTGAGAGCTGCAGTGCATAATATCATTCGCTCCTGTATAGATGAATGAGAAATAGTATGTTTTTTGAATTTTCAAGGAGTATATTACCGGACTGTTCTATTTTTTTGCGGGGAGTATGTTATATAGATTTTGATCAATGAGGTCTTATAAGGGCTTGAAAACTAAATGAAATAATAGTTGATGTAATAGCCTGTTATGAGTAGCTCACCTCATAACAGGCTATTTTTCTATTTTTTAAAATAATAATTCGTTAAAATATAAAATATATTGAATTATTATTTTAATTTCGTGTGTAATATGATAACATGATATTAGAATAAAATGTGATGAATCACGGAAAAGGTGATTATATGTCTAGTATGGAGAAAAAAATTGGCAGGCTTATCATTGCTGGATTTCATGGTAAGGAGGTTTCTGCAGATATCAAAAACCTTATTTATTATTATCATGTAGCAGGTGTTATATTGTTTAGCCGTAATATAGATAATACCCAACAGCTAAAAAAATTAACAAGCGCATTGCAAGAAGAAGCTCGAGTAGCGGGATATCAAAAACCATTATTAATTTGTTTAGACCAAGAGAATGGCATTGTTCGAAGATTGGGGGAGGAAGCTACCATTTTTCCTGGATCGATGGCAATTTCAGCCACACGGCAACCAGATTACGCCTTTCGCATTAGCTATGCTACAGGAGAGGAGTTACGAGCGTTAGGAATCAATTGGAATCTTGCCCCGGTATTGGATATTAACAGTAATCCATATAACCCAGTAATAGGTGTTCGATCTTTTGGTGAATCAGTTGATCAAGTTTCTAGTTTTGGTAAGCAAGCTATGAAGGGGTTGCAAGAAGCGGGGATCATTACAACCCTTAAACATTTTCCGGGTCATGGAGATACAGAGGTTGATTCTCATCTTGAAATGCCTGTTGTAACTCATGATATAGAAAGACTAAGGATGGAGGAGTTACAACCATTTCAAGATTGTATCAATGCGGGCGCAGATGTGGTGATGTCAGCTCATATCCACTTTCCAGCTCTGGAATCACAACACGATCTGCCGGCTACCTTATCTAAACACATATTAACAAATGTATTACGGCATCAACTCAACTTTCGTGGTGTGGTAACAACAGATTGCTTAGAGATGGAAGCGATATCACATACAATAGGTACGGCTAGAGGAGCTGTTCAAGCTATTCAAGCAGGAGCAGATCTAGTCATTATTTCGCACACCTACTCTAAACAAGTAGAAGCAATCCAAGCGATTCAACAAGCAGTTGAGACGGGTGATATAAAGAAAGGTAGGATCAATCAATCCATTATGCGTATTAATGAATTGATTGATAACTATAAACTAGATAAAGAGCAGGAATATGATCCTCAACTAATTGGAGGCTTCGACCATGAACAATTAGCCAGTCAAGTTTACCAGCGCAGTGTCACCGTTGAAAAAAATGAGCAGGTATTACCTTTAGACGTTGAAAATAAACAAGTGCTTGTTGTAGAAGTAGCTAGCTTAACAAAATCTAAGGCAGAAGATCAATTGGTTGATACTATACTATCACCCATTATAAAAGAATATCTACCAAACGCAGAAACAATGGTATTGTCAGCACAGCCATCTTCAGACCAAATGCAAGCAGTGATTAAGAAATCTGTGAATGTTGATTATATTATTTTTGGAACGGTGGGGCTTACACTGGATATTAAGTGGCAAGAGCTTATTCAGGCATGTCAAACTAATTTTGTGAAAATCGTAGGTTTGGCAATGAAGTCTCCATATGATCTTAAATATTTTTCCAAGGCGGACGCTGTTATTTGCACATACGAATCAACCTATCCAGCAGTAACAATGGCGCTAAGAGCGATTATTGGAGAGATAGAAACAGCAGGGGAACTTCCAGTAGATGTGTTTTAAGTAAGAAAGAAGTCAATAAACTAGTTGGAAAATGACTTACTTAAAGATTCAATGGATAATATGTAAGAATACACTTAATTTATTTTCGTAGTAGATTAATAATGTTTGTATAATAAATTAACATATTATTATATAAAACAATTAGAATAAAAATATTGTTTTTGAGATCAGTAGATTTTTAATATAAAAGTATTTCTTGAAATCCTCTATAAGATGAAATGATGGTAGTTAATAAAGTGATTAATTGTAGGAGAAATTTAAATAATAGGATTATCTTTGTATTTTGAAGGATTAACCTATTTTGACATGCGCGAGAAAAAACTATCTTCTATATAAGTAGGTGATGATACCATGGAAATATTGACAACGTTAACGACAGAACAGCGTAATGAGAGCACAATGGAAATCGATCATATGAGCACATATGACATATTGAAAATATTTAATCAGGAGGACCAAAGTGTTGCTAAAAGTGTGGAAAGGGTACTGCCTGAGATTGCAGAAGCGGTGGAAATAGTTAGTGCAGCATTTACCAAGGGAGGAAGACTGCTCTATGTAGGGGCAGGTACAAGCGGACGTATCGGTATCCTGGATGCGGTAGAATGTCCGCCTACGTTTGGTACACCACCCGATCTAGTACAAGGGATGATTGCTGGAGGAGATCAGGCCATCATGAAAGCAGTTGAGGGGGCAGAGGATAATCCTGCCTTAGGAGCGGCTGATTTGGAGGAGCGAGGGTTAACAGAACTGGATGTAGTAGTAGGTATTGCCGCTAGCGGAAGAACGCCGTATGTGGCAGGGGCGCTAAAGCATGCGCAGGAACTCGGTGCAAAAACGATCAGTTTGAGCAGTAATAAAAACGCCAAGATAAGTCAATACGCTGATATCAAAATAGATGTGGTGACAGGACCTGAAGTGTTAACAGGCTCTACAAGATTAAAGGCAGCAACCGCACACAAGATGGTGTTAAACATGCTGACCACCACCACGATGATCCAAGCCGGTAAGATTTATCAAAATTTGATGGTCGATGTCAAGGTGAGTAACTATAAGCTAAAGGAACGCGCAAAGCATATTATTGCTGCCGTAACAGAAGTGTCGCTGGAAGAAGCTGCAGCAACATTGGAAAAAGCACAATTAGAGGTGAAGCCTGCTATTGTCATGATAAAAGCAAATGTTAATTATGAAGAGGCGAAAGAATTACTTCATCAAGCAGATGGATTTGTGCGATATGCCATTACTCGCGCGACCTCTGATAACGATACCTAAAAATTAAAAACGGGTGGTAGTAATTGATATTATCTTTATGTGTGTAGCTTCCTCACAATATGAGCCTACCGTTCAATATTTAGATGCCACAAGAGATGCCGTTGGTGAACTGAAACAGCAGCAAGAAAAGACGCAAGCCTATCAAAAACGAAAGAATAAGTGAGGGAAGGCTATGAAATATGTGATAGGAATCGATGGTGGCGGTACAAAAACAATAGCTGTGCTGGCCGATAAGGAAGGAACAGAGGTAGCTAGAGCTGTTGCGGGTGCTTCTAATCCCAATATTGTCACACCTGCTCAGTTAAAGCAGACGCTGCAGATCGTACTAAGTGACCTAAAACAATCGCACCTAGATGCTTATCAGCAGGTGACTGCTCTATATGCAGGAGTATCTGGTGCTGGTCATCCAGATGCGCAACAACAGATAAGAACCGTATTGATATCACTTGTGCCGGCTTCTATGCAGGTGACAGTAGATCATGATGCGTTGATCGCTTTATATGCAGGTACAGAGGGCAATCCCGGAATCGTACAAATATCAGGCACTGGCTCGATTACCTATGCAATTAATGAAACAGGAAAACGCCAGAGAGTAGGTGGTTGGGGGCATTTTATCGGGGAAAGGGGCAGTGGTTATCGTTTGGGACATGAGGCATTGAAGGCTGTTTTTGCTGTGCATGATCAAGTTGGTCCACCAACCTTGCTTTACGATATAGTCCGTCAACAATTTCAAATAAGTCATATACCAGATATGATTCCACTTATTTATCAGGCAACCAATCCGAAAGAAGAAATTGCAACGCTTGCCAAAACCGTTTTTCGCGCTGCAGAAGAGGCAGATCCCATTGCACAAGCAATCATCGACCGAAATGGAGCTTACATAGGCCAGAGCGTACTTCAACTAGCACAACAATTATTTGCCAATCATCCAAAAAATCAAGCGATCCCAGTTGTGCTGGCCGGCAGTATATTTAAGCGCTTCGATTTGTTGGAAGATGCCATAAGACAGGTAATAGATGGACATAAGCCAATGCTGGAACTGACAATACTAGAAGCAGCGCCTGTCTACGGGGCCGTTATGGCAGCATTAAATAATCGAGAGGGGGATACATCGTGCGATTGATAGCGATAGATCAAGAGCGGATGACCGATATGCTCACACTATGGAATGATAACCTACCTGCTTTTCCAATGAGACAATCCTTATTTCAACAAAATAGTTTGGATGATCAGAATATTAGTTTTCAAGCTTCCAGGTTGGCAGTCAATGAAGAAAATTGTGTGATCGGAATGGTGATCGCAAAGTATTGGCAGGAAAAGCTGGATGTCGCGATGCCAAAAGATACCGGCTGGATTCAAGTATTATTGGTGGATCAGGAGTACCGTCAACAAGGTATAGGTGGCAAATTGTTAGCGCATGCAGAAGAGCGTTTGCAGGCAACCGGTATACAGCAGATATTGTTAGGAAGAGATCCCTATCATTATTTTCCGGGCATTCCTGCTGAAGATCAGCAAACGATCAAGTGGTTCGAGAAAGCAGGTTATATCGGTCAAGGTGAGGAATATGATTTGCTTCAATCCTATTCGGATGACTGGAAAGTGCAGGCTTTTGACAAGTCACGAGAAGAGATGTCGTTTCAATTATTAGAACGATCAGATAAGCAGGCCTTTCTCGACTTTTTACATCGATGCTTCCCAGGACGTTGGGAATATGAGGCGATGCATTATTTTGAAAAGGGTGGTACTGGAAGAGAGTTTGTCATTCTAAAAAAAGCAGATCAGATCATCGGTTTTTGCCGTGTAAATGATGCGCAATCTCCGTATATTGCACAAAATGTCTACTGGGACCCATTGTTTGACCAAGAACTAGGAGGCGTTGGTCCCTTAGGTGTGGACGCAAAGGAAAGAGGTCAAGGCTTCGGACTGGCCATTGTCGAAGCAGGTATTCAAGCTTTACGAAATCGAGGCATTGATCATATTGTTATTGATTGGACAGGGCTGGTTTCTTTTTATCAAAAGTTAGGATATCAGCCATGGAAGAAATATGTTTCTTATAAAAAGGTTAACGAGTAGGGAAACATGATAAAGGGTGGGACATGTATATGGTAGTTTCTCATTATGCTATTGGTTTAATGTCTGGAACATCGTTAGACGGAATAGACGCAGCTTTGGTAAAAATAACAGAGATGGACGGATCCCTGCGAGTGGAACAAGTCGGATATCAGTCGACCAACTATAGGGAGGATGTGAAGGGCGAACTTTTACAGCTTTGTCATCCGGATAGTGCTACAATAGAACGCATCTCCAGCATGAATATGTATCTTGGCGAATTATTTGCTGATGCGGCTATTAGCTTGATCCAATCAGAGGGTTTGAACAAGAAAGAGGTAAGCTTGATAGGTTCACACGGTCAAACGATTTATCATGAACCGAATGTAACAGACAAGGTGCCTTGTCATGTGCCTTCCACTTTACAAATTGGAGATATTGGTGTGGTAGCGGAAAAGACAGGGATTACCACGGTCGGTGATTTTAGAACCAGAGATATCGCAGCTGGCGGGCAAGGGGCGCCATTAGTCCCTTATGTGGATTATATGCTTTATGCTAGTTCGACAGTAACCAGAGTACTCTTAAATATAGGCGGCATTGCCAACATCACCTTCCTGCCAAAAGGTGCGACGCAAGAACAAGTATTGGCCTATGATACCGGTCCTGGAAATATGCTGATAGACGCCTTTACCAAACGAGTCACCAACCATGTACAAACCTATGATAAAGGCGGCAGGCTTGCGGCTACTGGTAAGGTCGAGCCATCTTGGTTAGCAACATTATTGGAACATGATTATTATCAGCAATCAATACCAAAGACAACAGGGCGTGAAGACTTTGGCGAAGCGTACGCAGATAAACTATGGGAAAAAGGACAACAACGAGGGATTCGTGAAATCGATCGTTTAGCTACGATTACTGAACTAACCGCTGTCACAATCATGGAGGCAGTCAAGAAACATGACGAAGTAGATGAGGTTATTGTAAGTGGAGGAGGCGTCCATAATCAAACGTTAATGAAACAACTAGCCAACCTTGCCGACCCGATACAGGTGCACGCTGTTAAGGATGAACAAGTCAGTGCCGACTCTAAGGAAGCCGTCGCTTTTGCTATCTTAGGTTATCAATGTTTACATAAAAGATGTAATACGATCCCAACAGCTACTGGTGCAGCACATGGGGTGGTGATGGGGAAGGTGGCTTGGTAGATAGCCTCAGAAAAGTAAATAAGAATTAAAAGAACCTACATCGATTTTACTTATACGTCGGTGTAGGTTTAGTTTTGATTTATTCCAGACCCAAATGACAAATTGAAAAATTCGACTAACTTAACTCTTTATTTAATTTTGTCGCTAGATCGATGAGCTCTGTCGGCTTGCTAATTGTATAATCTGGTACCTCGTCCTTCTCCTGCGGCTGTTTATCATAACGTGTCGTCCAGGTTAAATGTACAGATGTTATTCCTAGTCTATTAGCTCCTGCTATATCTCTCTTTAAATTATTCCCTACCATAATAATTCTCGGGATATCTTTTTCCATTAAATCTAACGCTCCTATCGCGGCTTTAAACATTCTAGCGCTCGGCTTTAATGCTTTTACGTTCTCGGAATAAATCATAGACGTAAAATAATCGTATAACTTATGGTCTAACATCATGTTTTTAAAAGATTGGGCATTACCATCAGCTACCATACATAATGTAAAGCCTTCCTCAGCTAACTTCTTTACCGTGTCGCCAGCACCAGGTATTAATTCAGCTTTTATGACAATACCATCATTATTACGAATTTCTGTACCTTCGTCAATAAGAGTATCTCCACAATCTAAAAAAATAATTAGTTTCTTTTTTTGGTTATTCATTTGTGGCATCTTCTATTCTCGCCCCTTTGAGTTTTAATTCATTTGCATAATGACAAGCTGAAAAATGTTCTTGATCTTCACCTATTTGCGCTAAATTTGGAATATCTATAGTGCATTTATCTGTCTTATATGGACACCTTGGATGAAATTCACAGCCTGATGGAGGATTTGCAGGATTTGGTACTTCTCCTTCAAGAATTATTCTTTCCTTCTCAACGTTAGGATCTGGGATTGGTACTGCCGACAACAATGCCTCTGTATAAGGATGTTTTGGATGATTAAAAATTTCCTCTACGGACGCCATTTCTACTATTTTTCCTAAATGCATTACCACAACTTTATCCGAAATCGTTTGAACTACTGATAGGTCATGAGAGATAAAAATATAGGTGATTCCAAATTCTTTTTGCAAATCAATTAACAAATTAATAATTTGAGCTTGAATCGATACATCTAATGCTGAGACTGCTTCATCACAAACAATGACTTTAGGTTGTGTGATCAGTGCCCTTGCAATTGCAATCCGTTGTCTTTGTCCACCAGAAAAAGCATGAGGATAACGTTTTAAATAATTAACATTCAATCCAACTTTCTCTGCGATGTTTGCCACTTTTTCATTTGCTTCATTCTTAGTTAAATTAAAATTTGTAATGAGCGGTTCAGCAATAATATCGTATACACTCATTCTAGGGCTGAGTGACGAGTAAGGGTCTTGAAAAATCATTTGAATATCTTTTCTATATTTTTTATACTCTTCCCGATTCATATTCAAATAATCCACTTTTTCATTCTTTTCTGCATGGTAGTTTACCACTCCTGAAGTTGCATCTATACCTTTGACTATACATCTACCTAAGGTAGTTTTACCACAACCCGATTCTCCAACAATACTTAATGTTTCTCCCTCGTATAAATCAAAGGATATATCTTTTAAGACTTTTATTGGCTTAGGTCTGCTGAATAATTTTGTGGATTTTGCTTTAAATTCTTTATCTATATTTTTCACATTAAGGATCTCTTTAGCCATCGTGATCCTCCTTTGTTTCAGGTTTATAAAGAAAACATCTTGTTTCGTGGTCGGAACTAACTTGATAATTAGGAACGCTTTGCGCATCACACAGCCCTTCAATACGATGAATACATCGGTCATAGAAGCCACACTTATTTCTCATGTTAATGGCTAGTGGGACAGTTCCTTCAATAGATGTTAACCTTTGATTTTTATTTCCTCCCAGTCGAGGCATTGATTTAATTAATCCAATGGTGTAGGGATGTTTGGGATTGTTGAATATTTCTTTTACTGGTGCCTTTTCCACGATTTTACCTAAATACATTACCGCAACTTCATCACACATTTCTGCGATGACGCCCAAATCATGCGTTACGAGGAGAATCGCCATCTCAAATTCTTTTTGTAACTCTTTCATTAATTCCATTACTTGGGCTTGAATGGTCACATCTAGAGCAGTAGTGGGTTCATCGGCTATTAATAATTCCGGATTACAAGCTAACGCCATAGCAATCATTACTCGTTGTCTCATACCTCCAGAAAATTCATGTGGATATTGATTGAATCTTTTTTCTTCATTGGATATACCCACTTTTCGTAGCATATCCAACGCTATTTCTTTAGCCTTCTTTTTATTCTTTGTTCGATGTATTAAAATATTTTCCATTATTTGATTACCAATAGTATATAATGGTGATAAAGCTGTCATAGGTTCTTGAAAAATCATCGAAACTCGCTTTCCTCTTATATTTCGTATTTTTTTTCCGGTTGATTTTAAACTTAAGATGTCAATATTATTTAAAGATTTATCTTTTTTTGATTTATATAAAATTTTCCCAGTAGTTTCACATACTTTCGGGTTTAATTGCATAATAGATCGGCTTGTTAAACTTTTTCCACAACCTGATTCTCCAACTAGTCCTAAAGTTTTCCCTTTTTTCAATTGAAAATCTACCCCATCTACTGCGTTTAATTCATAATCATCTTGTTGAATGGTTATTTTCAGATCCTCTACAGACAGCAGTGGAGAATGGTTGTCTTCTTTGACCACTTTTTCTTTTACATCCATACTATCCCTCGCTTAATCATTATTTGTTTCAACTTAACATTACTTTTTATAAGGGTCTGCTGCATCTCGTAATCCGTCACCAAAAAAATTAAAGCATAGAACGGATAAGATAACAAAAAACAATGGGATTAGTTTCCATGGGTACAATGCTACGTTATTAATTTCTTGCGCTTCTTGTAGTAAAACTCCCCAACTGGTTGCTGGTGAGCGAATGCCTAATCCTAAAAAGCTCATAGCTGTTTCTGCTAAAATCATGGCGGGAATGGCTAAGGTAATAGCTACTATTAGGTAACTAAATATTCCAGGAAGTAAGTGTTTTATAATTATTTTTGAATTTTTCACACCTGCAATTTTTGCTGCCAACACATATTCTTCATTTTTTAACGACATGAATTGACCTCGAACAACTCTGGCTAAACCTGTCCATTCAATAAAAGCTATGATAATAACAATATATAGATACATTTGAACCACTGGAATATCAGGTGGAATAGCTGCTGACAGTGCCATCCATAATGGTAATGTGGGGAATGATCGAAAGATTTCTATAACTCTTTGAATAATCACATCCACCCATTTTCCAAAGTAACCTGAAATACCACCTATGATGAAGCCTAGAATGAGACTTATAGCCACCCCTACTAAAGGAATACTTAAGGATACTTGGCTGCCTAATATTAAACGAGAAAACAGATCCCTTCCCATACCGTCTGTCCCTAGTATGAAGATTTGCCCAGGTTCTTCTACACCAAATAAATGAATATCACTTTTAATCAGACCAAATAGTTTATACTCAGGGCCTTCAACAAAAAAATGAATGGGATATTTAGTGCTTTTATCTTGGATAAAGTTCTTTCTTAATGTTTCTGGATCGCGTTCTGAGGTTAAACCATATACAAATGGCCTTAAATGAAAATTACCTTCCTCATCAAAGAAATGAATAGACATTGGTGGAGCGTTTGAATAATCACTATCATATTGCTGTGTACCTTGAGGTGCAAGAAAACCCGCGAATATAGCCCCTACATAAAATAAAGCTAATAAAAGGAGACTAATTCTAGCGAGTTTATGTTTTCTTAATTTTTTCCAAATTAGATTCCATTGAGAGCTATAATATTCTTTATTCTTCTTCTTTTCTACAACAAATTCATGGGCCTCATTGTTTTTGTGTTGGTTTATCCTTTTTCTTAATTTATTAAAAAAATTGGATTTTCTCATAGATCACAGTCCTTTAATTTCAGTTCGAATCTTAGGATCTAACCAAGCTAATAGGATGTCCGATATTAACGTGCCAAGTACTGTCAGTACTGCCATGAATAATAACCACGTACCAGCTAAGTACATATCCTGACCGAGTAAAGCATTGTACATTACTGGTCCTTGAATAGGTAAATTTAATACAATAGCTGTAATCGTGGATCCAGTAAATATATTTGATAAAGTCCATCCAAACGTACTTACTACAGGATTTAAGGCAGCTCTTGTGGGATATTTCAATAATATTTTTCTTTCTGAAACTCCTTTTGATCTTGCTGTTACCACATTAGGTTTGTTTAACTCATCTAACATTTGCCCTCTCATTACTCTGGTCAATTCCGCAGTGCTGGCAGTACCGATAACGATTATTGGTATGATCATATGTTTCATTAAATCTTGGATTTTTTCCCAAGTCCAAGGGGCATTCTCATATTCGCTGGAAAAAAGACCTAGTAGAGGGTCGCCGAAATTGACATATGAATAATACATCAATATTATTGCAAATAAAAAGTTAGGCGTAGCCATACCAATAAAACTAATCGCAGAGAATAAATAATCAGACAAAGAATATTGTTTTACCGCTGTATAAATACCAATAGGAATGGCTACTAGGTAAGTAAAAGCCATCGTTGTAAGCGATACGATTAATGTGAGAGCCATGTATCTATCAATTACACTAGTAACTGGTTCGTTATAATTAAATGAATGTCCAAAATCAAAATGAAGAAGAATATCTTTCATCCACAAAAAGTATTGAACTACCCAATGTTTATCTAGACCTAAGTCTGCTCTCATTGTTTCTATTTCAGCCTGTGTCATATTTTCTCCCTGAGCAGACATTTGCGCTGCATAATGTGTTACATAATCACCAGGTGGTAATTGAATAACAAAGAAAACGATCATGGATACACAAATCAACACTGGTATTACTAAAAGTACTCTTCTAATAATATATTGAAACATAATGCAACCTATCCTTTTATAAGTGATTTTAGATAAGTGAAGAGTGACTTCCTCACTTATCTATTTGGAAGTATCATTCTGAGAAATAAAATTGTGCTGGATGACCGTGCCCCAGATCTCTAAATTCATCAGCAAACATTCTTTGTTCAGGTACATTGTGTAACTTATTTGTTGCCACTATTAAATGCGGTGTAGGACCCGAATAGCCAAGAATCCACTGGTTTTTCATATGCAACTTGTATATTTCATCTGCCCATTCACTTGCTTCTTCCTCGCTAGTAGAGGCTATTATGTTATCCCAATATTCTAGTAATTTAGCAACATCACCTTCTGGTTTTGTCCCTTTTTCTCCGTCACTCTCTCGATATAAACCATAATCGCCTTGCCAGGGAACAAGCACACGTAGGGGAATTAGCACTTCTGGACGTAAGGCTACATTAACTACCATTGGATTTTCAGTAGTCGCATCTACTTGGTTGCTATATTTTCTATCTTGGAAAGTGCCTTCATCTACATAATTCAGGTTCACTTTAATTCCAATATTTTCATAGGCATCTTTAATTAATTCAAGAAATTCAGAATTATCTTGATTTGGTTCCATGATGGTTATCGTGACCACAGATCCATCGTCATAAAGTCTGAATCCGTTGTTATTTCGTTCTGTAATTCCAATCTCGTCTAAAAGTTGTTCTGCTTTTTCCGTGTCGTATTCAGCCCATTGTTGTTCCCAACCTTCTTGGTAACCTACCACACCCTCTGGTACTGCTGCTTGATTAGGTTCTGCAATTCCATTTGTTGCAATTTCTGAGATTTGTCCTCTATCCACTGCGAAGGATAAAGCTTCTCTAAATTTTATGTCTTGCACTAATTCTCTGAGGTTGTCATCTTGTGTTGTTTGATTTAGTTGAATAGTAGTGCTAGATAAACCAACAGTAGGCCATGTCAAAACACGGTAGTCTCCCTGTTGCTCATTTTCTTTTAATACGGTGAAATTTCCTATTTCAAAGGTGCCAATGTTGATGTCTCCACCTAATACTCCAAGCACAGCTTGACTAGGATCTTGTATCTTTGATGCAATGAAGTTATCAACATATGGTAATTGTTTTCCTTCCGGATCTATTTTCCAATAATAAGGATTTCGCTTCATGATAAACTCTTCACTATGAGGATCGTTACTTGCCACCCAAGGGCGCAGGGTAGGTATTTCCTCATTCATCCAATAATAATACCCTGTTTCTGATAATAATGATTTCACATCAGAGTATCCCCAGTTTTTTGCAATCGTTTCTGCTTCCTCTTCCCCAACAAATTCCGGTAGAATAGTCTTGTGGAAATGTTCTGGCGCAAAAAACCACTTGTTATCGATTGCCAGACGTTTTAGAAAATTTGGACTTGGAAACGAGTGTGTAACCTTAAATGTATAATCATCCTCTTTAGTCACCTCAGCTATGTGTCTTTCACCTGATTCAGGATCAACTGTGTAGTAGGCATCGTACACTGATTTACCGAAAGTTTCTTTTTTTAGCATGTGCTCCCAATAAAATATGACATCATCTGTAGTGAAAGGTTCTCCATCTGACCACTTCATTCCTTCACGTAAATAAATGGTGTACTCGGTGGCATCGTCATTAACGTCGTAACCTTTTGCTACATTTGGTTCAATGTCATCACCTTCTTCATTAAAGCGAAAAAGCGCTTCCTCAGTAGGTTTACCAACTGTCCATTTAGAATCGGCTCCCTCCCACGATGTGATAAGGTCTCCTCCATATTGTCCAATACTTTCTTCAATAGGCTCTATCATGATATCCCCTTTTTTTGGCAGCCTCTCTTCAACCTTAGGTAATTCACCTGATTCCACAAGTTCAGACAACTCCGGAGCTTCTGCAAAATCTTGTATTTCCTCAACTGTTATCGAGTTAAGTTCAAGAATATTACTGTCTATATTTTCTTCTGCAGAATTACCAACGTTGTTTTCGCTGGTTACTTCTCCTGTAGAGTTATTAAAACATGCTGTCAAAAATAAAGATAACAATAAAAACATACCAACTAAGCCAGTTTTCCTCACTTATTTTCCCTCCCCTTTGAACTTAATAAATGCAAGTTGAAATATATAATGACCACCTTCACCTCCCTTTAAGAATGCGCTTATTGAAAAACTCCAGAAAAAATATAATTAAAGAATTAAACAAGAAAATGTATTATTATTTTAAGTTATGAATACATGTTGAGGATTAGAAGGGGAAATATTGATTAACTCTATTAATTGTTTAAAAATACTTACTTCACAATTTTATCAATTGAAAGGCATGCATATAGGTTATAAATACGGTAAAGATCGACAAGACGATATAACACAGTTAGACCATAAAAGATAAATTGCATAGGGTAAAAATAAAATCTGATATACAGTAACACTGCATGTTCACATGAACAAAAAATGAGAAAGTGATTGAGTTCACTGTCACTGAACAGCATTAATCGCAGAAAGCACGCTACACCCAAAAACAAATAAATATAATTGTAAAAAAAACTCTTGCTATTACAAAAATTATATAGTATGATATCTGTAATCGTTTACTGATTCTTTATTTGATTCCTGCCATGAAGATATTGTCTATTTATTATCTGTTGAATAGGTATTACCTATAATAAATAGAGTTTTTTTAATAAAAATGTGAGAACGATTACACATTTAAGTTAGTTTTTTATTCCAATGTAAAGGAAGTAGATATCATTGAGTATTTTAGTGATCGGAAGTTTTATGATGGATCTAGTGGTCAGGGCGCCGAGAGCACCAGAAAACGGGGAAACGGTCATCGGTGATAGCTTTGCAAGATATCCGGGTGGAAAAGGGGCAAATCAGGCTGTAACTGTTTCGCGTCTAGGCGAAAAAGTCACGATGATTGGCAAACTAGGTGTAGATGAATTTGGCCATGAGGCAATTAGAACGCTACAAGAAGAAGGTGTCAATACGGATTATATGCTAAGAGACCCTATCCATCCTACAGGGGTTGGTTCTGTCACAGTAGATCAACATGGTGATAATCGTATCATTGTTGTCCCTGGCGCTAATACGACATACCGTCCTGATGAATTGGACGAAGTTACTGATTTAATCCAGGAGGCGGATATGATCATTTTGCAATTAGAAATGAACATGGACCTCATCGAAAAAGCTGTTAATTGGGCATATTTATATCAAACGCCTGTTATTTTAAATCCTGCTCCAGCTGCAAAGCTGAGTGATGCCTTGTTAAGGAAAATCACATATCTTACCCCTAATGAATCAGAGGCGGAGATCCTAACTGGCATATCTGTAAAAAATTTAAAGGATGCCGAACAAGCAGGGCGTTTTCTATTGAATAAAGGAGTAGCCAATGTGATTATCACACTAGCAGATAAGGGTGCTGTAGTCGTCAATAAAAATGGAGTCGCTCATATTCCTGCTTTTTATGTAGAATCTTTAGACTCTGTGGCTGCTGGTGACGCTTTTAACGGGGCATTAGCAGTAGGCTTGGCTAGAAAAAAACCATTAGAGGAGGTCGTTAGATATGCGAATGCGGTAGGGGCATTGACTGTTACAAAATCAGGAGCTATACCTTCGTTGCCATATAACCATATGGTAGAAGCATTTATAACTCAAAAGGAAAGCGTTTGATGAAAGGAGGTGCTATCAAAAAAACAATGATTTTTAAAAGTTAATAAATGGTTAGAGATTAAAACTAGGAAATAATCGATCAACGAACATTGAACATTGAAAAAAACCGCATTTTATATTATTATAGCTGTAATCGATTACAGAAAAAGGCGGTTTATCATGAAAAAAAATATAACAATCAAAGACATTGCAAAGGAAGCAGGAGTATCCACTGCAACGGTGTCCAGAGTATTAAGCAACAGGGGTTATGCAAGTGATGATAACCGAAAAAAGGTTCTAAAAGTAGCCAAGCAACTGAACTATCGTCAAAACAGTATAGCCAAAAGCCTCAAGATGCATAAAACAAATCTTATTGGTGTGATTATACCAGATATCTCCAACCCTTATTTTATGAAAATATCGAAAGGGATGGAGGATGTCGTACAAGAAAAAGGCTATAATCTTTTATTTATGAGTGGTGATGAAAATCCCCATAAAGAAGAAAAACAGTTAAAGCTGTTATTAGAACATCGTGTAGACACGATTGTTATAGCTACCTCTGGCAGGAATGAGCAGTTAATCAGCAGTATCCATGAAAACAATGTACCCGTTATTTTGATAGATAGAAGACTAGAAACCGGTAATGAAAAGATGGATTTTGTTGTAGAGAATAACTTCGAAGGAGCTTATCAATTAACCAGCTATCTGATACAGCAAAAGCATAAACGGATTGGGGTGGTAAATGGTTCGTTGAATGTAAGTACTGGTGCGGAACGTTTTTCAGGGTATAAGAAAGCAATGGAAGACTATGCGATGACACAACATGATGAATTAATTTTTAATGGAGACTTTAGTGTGGAAGACGGTAGAAGTGCGGTAGATTACTTTATGAACTTGCAGCAAAGGCCAACCGCTATCTTGTCTTTTAATAACACCATGTCTACCGGCGTGATTCTTCAATTGGATAAGTTACATTTAAAAATACCTGAAGATATGTTTTTAGCTTCATATGGCGAAACAGAAGTAGCACAGTTGATCAATCCAGAAGGGAAAATTAGTGTGAAACAGTCCCCCTACGAGATGGGCATAGAAGTTGGAAACATTATATTGGACCGGTTAGTGCTGCATGTCAACGGTCCTACGCAGGAAGTATTTAATCCGAAGCTGGAAAAATAACGTCAATTGGAAAGGAGGATTGTATGTCTAATTTAGATTTTATCCGAAAGGCAATTGCTATAGAAGCTCGTGCCATCGAAATCTTGTTGGAACAGGTGGGGCAGGATTATGAACCTGTTATCGATGTATTAAAGAACTGTAAAGGAAAGGTGGTAATCACAGGGGTAGGTAAGTCAGGACATATTGGTAAAAAGATGGCTGCTTCCTTTGCAAGTACAGGAACTCCGGCATTTTTTGTGCACAGTACAGAAGGGGTGCATGGCGATTTGGGAATGATTGAAGAGGATGATGTGGTGCTCTTGATTTCCAATAGTGGAGAGACTTCGGAAGTGTTAAGCCTATTACCATCTTTAGAGAAAATAGGAGCAGAAAAAATAGCCATTACTTCTAACGCATCATCGACATTAGCAATGGCCTGCGAATATGCACTTACTTATCAATATGAGCAAGAAGCGGATCATATTGGGGTAGCACCTACCACCAGCTCTACTATTGTATTAGTAATCGGTGACGCCCTTGCGGTAGCACTCTGTGAGATGAGAAGGTTTACCAAAGAGGATTTTCATTTATATCATCCGGGTGGTAGTCTAGGCAAACAATTATCACAATCATGAAGGAGGTTAACGAATGACATTCTTGGGAACGTCGATGAGGGATTTATATCGCGAACGTGATGCGAAACGAAAGAGGGCATCAAGCTATGATACAACCGGTGGCAATCGTGATTACTTTGCGATTCACCCTGGTGAAAAAGTAGATATCTGTGAATTAACAGGTGCTGGATGTATCACGCACATCTGGATGACGATGGCGCCTTTACATGATGACATCGAAGCATTTTTACATCGAAAAGTGGTAATTAGAATGTATTGGGATGGGGAAACAAGTCCGAGTGTGCAGGCGCCAATTGGTGATTTCTTTGGCATGGGGCATGGTATTACAAAAAACTTTTGGTCGGCCCCTTTACAAATGAGTCCGGAAGATGGACGTTCGTTAAATTGCTTTTTTTCCATGCCATTTGCTAATAATGCGAGAATAGAAATCGAAAGCAATGCAGATGCACCGATCAAGTTTTATTTCTATGTAGATTATGAACAGTACCAGGAAATAGATAGTGACTTAAGATTCCATGCCCTTTGGCGTCGGGAACGAACGCAGGGAGTTGATGAAAACATATCGAATGCCTTGTACAGTTTTGGTGGTAAAAACACCACTGGAGAACAGAATTATGTATTATTAGATACTATAGGAAAAGGGCACTATGTTGGCTGTAACTTAAATATTCATAACCTGCGTTTTACACAAGAATGGAACTGGTATGGGGAAGGAGATGATATGATTTTTATAGATGGAGAGCCATGGCCGCCATCTTTGCACGGAACAGGCATGGAAGACTATTTTAATACGGCATGGTGTCCTCAGCAGGAACAAAACACGCCTTATCACGGTATTATTTTAGGTGGAGGGCCTAACTGGTCTGGCAAGATTTCGGCTTATCGATATCATATACAAGATCCGATTATGTTTGATCAATCGATTAAAGTAACGATTGAACATGGACACAATAACAACAGAAGTGATGATTATGCCAGTACGGCCTATTGGTATCAAACCAAACCAGGTTGTGATTTTGCCCCTATTTTACCAGTAAAGAATCGTTTGCCGCTGCCTGATACCTTACCATTTAATCCAGAAGATATGAAGAAATGTTTTGATTATTAATAATGGTAATAAATGATCATTAAGAGAAATGTAAGGGTTTACTTTTAGGCTTCGATGCAATAAATAATAGAAAGGAATGGTAATATGAGTGAATTTAACGGATTAGGAATGGGTTTAGGCAATCTGTCTCGATTATCAAATGCTAAAACGAGATCCATCAGTGCCGAAAATATGGATGGCGCCAAAGGAAAAGGCGGAATGGCTACAGAAGGAACCGGTGCGAACTGTGCTCGTGATTTAGGGCAGGGTTGGAAAGTGTCACCATCGATTGATATCGACGCAAACAAAACGTATGTAATTGCCGAAATAGAAGGTCCAGGTGTTATTCAGCATATTTGGATGACATGCTTCCCTGCGCACTGGAGGTCTTTGATTATAAGGATGTATTGGGATGGGGCAGAGCATCCATCCGTAGAAGTACCATTCGGAGATTTCTTTTGCAATGGGTGGAATGAACGATGTAATGTAAATTCCATCCCTGTTGCCGTGAATCCAGCAGGTGGCATGAATGCATACTGGGAGATGCCTTTTAGGAAGTCAGCTAAGATTACTGTGGAGAACATAAGTGAGGATACATTCCCGCTCTATTATCAGATTGATTACAGTTTAACGACCATTCCAAACGATGTTGCCTATTTTCATGCACAGTGGCGCAGAAGCAACCCATTGCCTTATAAGGACGTGCATACGATTGTAGATGGTATCAAAGGAAAAGGGCACTATGTGGGTACGTATATGGCATGGCAAGTAAATAATAACGGCTGGTGGGGTGAAGGTGAAATAAAATTCTACATGGATGGAGACATGGATTACCCTACGATTTGTGGGACGGGCACAGAAGATTATTTTGGTGGTGCTTGGAATTTTGAGCAGCCGAAAGGAGAATATGGCACTTTTTCAACCGCGTATTTAGGTATGCCGCAAGTCATTAAACCAGATGGTCTCTACCAAGCGAATCAACGGTTTGGCATGTACAGATGGCATATCATGGATCCGATTCGTTTTGAAGAGGAGTTAAAAGTAACCATCCAAGCCCTCGGTTGGCGTTCAGGAGGCAGGTATTTACCATTGCAAGATGATATTGCCTCGGTGGCTTATTGGTATCAAAGTGATCCACATCAGCCATTTCCTGCACTGCCTGATAAGGATGGATTGGAGATTATTTAGGCACTGGCACCTATCGATAACTATCACTATGAGTGTGGTAGTTATCGTGAGGTGTGTAAACGATTACCTATGTTAGAGCAAAACGTTGAAAAAGGTAAAAATAATGTAAAAAATAGTAAATAGTAGATCAATTAAAAAATGAAAAGAGGAGATTCAAAATGGATAGAGGGTTAAAGAGTTATACAAAAATGATTTTCCTGTCTGTTATTTTGTGTTTAATGACTTTTCTTTATGCTTGCAGTTCAGAAGAAAGCGGTGGAAGTGGAGACAAGGTACAGATAAGTCTGTCTGTATGGGGAATGCCTTTTGAGAATGCGTTATATACAGATATTTATATACCAGAATTTGAGGAGCAAAATCCAGATATAGAAGTAGAATTTTTACACTATGACGAGTTAAGAGACCGATACCTTACATTAGGGGCTGCCAATGATCTGCCTGATGTCATGAGGTCGCCGGGGGTCAATGTGCCAGAATTTATTAACAGAGGTATGTTTATCCCGTTAGATGACTACATCGAGAGCGAGAATTTGGATATGGACAATTACCCTGAAGCTTCGTGGGTGTCCATGCAGAAAGATGACCAAACATTTGCGATCCCTCAAGATGCCAATTCAACCGTATTGTACTATGATCCGGAAGCCTTTGCCGAAGCGGGATTAGAGGAGCCGAATCATGATTACACGATGGAGCAAATGCTAGAAGATGCGGAAAAACTAACGATTAAAGGAAATAACGGTAATATAGAACGTTACGGCTTTGTTATGGGGTGGAATGCAGATAATTTTGCGAACTTTGTATTAGCAAATGGCGGAAATATATGGAATGAAGACGGAACTGTGTCGACAGTGGATAGTTCAGAATCCATTGAAGCTTTGGAATATTGGCGTGACCTAGTGGTTGATTTTCAACTTACGACATCTACTAGTGATCAAGCGCAGATGGGCCCAGATGCCTATTTTCAAGCTAGACAGGCGGCTATGTATATTGATGGAACATGGATGGCGCCATCCATAAAGAATGCTGCACCAGATTTTAATTACAAGGCTACTAGCTTTCCGGAGGGAAAAGAGAAAGTATCTAGGTCGATGTCTTCCTCTTTCGGAATTTCAAAAGACTCCGACCATCCAGATGAAGCATGGAAACTGATTCAATTTTTGACAGAAAAAGAACAATTGGATGTGTACTGGCAGTCTCTTTGGGTAGCAGCTCCAGCCGCATTAAGCTCATTAGAAGATGAAGAATCATTTAGAAATGTAACGGGAGTGCCTGAGGCGGATGTGCCTGGCATCGATTCGGAAGAGGAATTTGATGAAAAATTAGGGTATCTAAAGGATCTATTCGATAATCAGTGGTTAGATCAAACATGGATTAGTCCTTATCAAAATTATTATGCAGATCATATCGACAATGCCATTCAATCTGTCTTAACAGAAGGTGCTGATCCCGAAGAGGCTTTAGTAGAAGCGGCAGAAAACATCAATGCTTCCATTAATCAGAACTAGAAAAATGTAAATCCGGGGTTTCTTCTATCGTGTACCCCGGATTTTAAATAAAGGAGTTGGCGATATGCAACATGCAAAAGTAATGTCTGTACCTAAAAGAAAAAAGTGGTCCAAAGCAACATTGACCCCATGGATGTTTCTTTCCCCTGCTTTAGTGATTATTTTGATTTTTGTAATTTTGCCAACGATAGCGGGGGTAGTCATTAGTTTTCTAAGGTATGATGCGATCAGTCCAGTTGAATTTATCGGATTGCAAAACTATAAATTAGTGCTTCAAGATGAGTTATTTTATAAATCGCTATGGATCACTTTTCTGTTTGCGTTCGGTTCATTAATCCCTACTGTGTTTATTTCCCTAGTGTTAGCAGTGTTACTAAATCAAAAATGGTTTCCGTTTGTTAATCTGTTTAGAGCTATTTACTTTTTACCAACAGTAGTATCTATGGTTGCTGTTTCTTTTGTTTGGCTGTGGTTATTTAATCCACAACTCGGTCCGATTAATCCTTTGCTATCAGGGTTAGGAATTCCAGCACAACAATTCTTAGGAGATTCCAGTCAAGCATTGGCCATACTAATCTTAATTAATATATGGAAGAGTATTGGTTTTAACCTGGTTATTTATTTGGCTGGATTGCAGGGAATTGATAATAGCTTATATGAAGCTGCCCGTATTGATGGTGCTTCTCCTCTACAATCTTTTCGATTTATTACTTGGCCAATGCTCACCCCTGTTACTTTTTTTGTTGTAGCTATGTTAATCATTAACGGCTTTCAAGTATTTGATCAAATTAATATTATGACAGGCGGCGGACCTGCTCGTTCTACTTATGCCATTGTTTTCTATATTTATCAGAAAGGCTTTAGTGAAACTAACTTCGGTTATGCCTCTGTACTTGCAGTTATGCTGTTTATTGTGATATTGGTACTGACGCTTGCTTATCATCGTATAAACGCAAGACTTGAACGCTAATTTTAGAAAGGATGTGTACTACAATGGTGAAGAATGCAGAATGGATTGGTCGGATATGTTTAATCGTTATCGTGCTGATCGGTGCCTTGACGATGCTAGTGCCTTTTATTTGGATGATTTCTACTTCATTAAAAGCAGATAGTGAAGTATTTACCTTCCCGCCAACCTGGATACCAGATATATTGCAATGGGCAAATTATGATAAGGCCTTTAATGTAGCCAATTTTGGCCGTATTTTCTTCAATAGCTTTTACGTGGCAATTGTAACAACCATATTGGGACTACTATTAAACAGTATGGCAGGCTATGCTTTTGCTAAATTTGATTTTTGGGGCAGAGATGTTATTTTCATTTTATTGCTGGCGACGATGATGATCCCATTTCAAATTACGATGATTCCTATATATATGTTATTCAGAGAGTTTGAACTTTTGAATTCTTATACAGGGCTGATTGCACCTAATATAGCAACGGCTTTTGGTATTTTCTTAATGAGGCAGTTTATGAAGGGTATCCCTAGCGAATTAATGGCGGCAGCTCGAATTGACGGAGCTAGTGAGATTAGAATATTTTTACAAATTGTCTTGCCTATTATGAAGGCGCCATTAGCAGCTTTAGGTATTTTTACATTTATGTTTTCATGGAATAACTATTTCCTTCCTTTAGTAATCATTACAGATGAAAGCTATAAGACATTACCATTATTAATTTCATCTTTATCTTCGGGATTATATGTTCAGAGCTGGCCATTGGTCATGGCCGCAGCAACTATAGCTACTTTACCGATTATTCTTATATTCTTTATAGCACAACGTTACTTTATTGAAGGGATGGCATTGACTGGTATTAAATAATGAGAGAAGTACCAATGTTCACTAATCGTCTATTAATATTTTGAGGGGATTTCTGTTGCTCATTGATTCGTCTAGGATACAAGCAAGCTGTTACGCACATGAATATGTTTTTAGGAAAGGGGGATACGTGAAGGAATGGATTTATTAAAATATAAAGATATCAAAATAAAATGGTGTGAAGATAAAGAGTGGAAGCTATACGAACTAATGACATTGGGTCACACCAACGAATTATATGCTGATACAACAGACCATGCCAAGGTCAAGGTTGAAATAACCCAAGTACATGCTCAAGATGTGGATGTATTAGAGAAAATAAAAGTGAAAGTAGAGACACGCCATCATAGTATGAGCGGTATACAATTGGTCATGCCAATAGAAGATGCTTATGAGTGCACATGGAAAACACACTTATCCCCAGAACCTAATATGGTGATTGGAGATAGAGTGTTTCGTTCCCCAAGCATGGTAGTGGAAGATAAAGCAAGAATGTGTGCCCTGATTCCAGATATTCATGATATCAAAGAAAATAGGGTGATTCCACATGTAATGGATTATGTACAGCATGGGCACTATTTTATGTACGGCCTTAGCCATTATAAAGCAACTGGTCATGTGTATTACCAGTTACACCCGAAAGAAAATGATATCGAAAATGAAGTAACGTTTCAGTTTTATCTTGCACAGTGGAAGAAAGTAAAATCGAACAGGAAACGAGACTATCGCCCTTTAGAAAAATATTTATGGGAAACATTTGCTTGTACAGAGAGGGAGGTAAAGGATGTTAAAAAGAATCCCCTAGATAGCTTACATGCCTTAAAACCTTATGTGAAACATACTTATAACTGGTCTTTTTGTAATTGGGATTCAGTTTGTTGGCAAGAATTTGATCAAGATGGCAGCAAGATAGGTTCCCACGTATTTATTGTTACGGCAAATCAGAAGCCAGAAGAAGGTGCAGAAGAAATATGGCGTGAAAGGAAAAGCATCTGCAATCAAGCATGGTTTTCTAGCATAAGAAGTACGTATGGTTATGCACTATGGGGAAGATATTGGCAGAATGAGAATTTAAAAGACAAGGCCAATAAAAGTTTACGTTTCACCCTAAGTGCACCACAATTTAATGGTTTGTTTCCAGGTTGCTATGAGGCGGGGACAGATAATCAATGGGAAAGTGGTAGGTGGCGGATGTCTTCTGATAGACAGCCTAACTCAGGTCTTAAGGATTATGTCCATTTATTAGATGCTTCATGGACGTGCTATTGGCTGTTAAAATGGTATCGGGATATTGAGGGAGAAGAAATTATCCTAACCTATGTAAAGATATATGTAGAACGTTTGTTATCGTTACAGTACCCTGAAGGCAATTTTCCAGCCTGGGTTAGACCCACAGACCTTGATAAATCTGAATATCTACTAGAAAGTCCAGAGACTTCGGTACATGTGATGTTATTGTGTTTGCTTTATGAGATAGATCCTAACCCCATTTATATAGATGCAGCAGAAAGGGCAGGTATATATGTGAGCGAGAACGTTGTTTCTGAAGGAAAATGGGAAGACTTTGAAACCTATTGGTCTTGCTCAGGGGAGTGGAGCGGCAAACAGTATAAAGAAATAGATGCGAGGAGCGGTTTATACAATCAATGTAATTTGGGCATGTATTGGACAGCTGAGGCCTTAAAAGACTTATATAAAGCTACAAACAAAGATGCTTACTTAGACTGTGGAGAACAAGTTTTGGCAGAGATGTCTTTATTTCAGCAAATTTGGCAGCCTCCATTTTTTAAAATCCCGACTATTGGAGGATTCGGTGTCATGACAAGTGATGATGAATGGAATGACGCCAGACAAAGCTTATTTGCATTAACTTACTTGGATTATTATCAAATAACAGGTGAAAATAGATATAAATATCGTGGCTTATTAGCTATGAAAGCTTCTTTTTATATGATGTATTGTCCAGAAAATGAAGAAGTCATGAAGTTATATAAAGCAACCCACCCACACTTTAATCAAATGGACTATGGCTTTCATATGGAGAATTTTAATCACGCCAACAGCGGTTCAAAAAATAAAGTTGGCGAGTTTACTATTTTTGATTGGGGAAATGGCGCAGCCTCTGCTTCATTAGGTGAGGTATGGATGAAGAAGAGTGATTTATAAAAAGTGAATTTGTTTGAAAGTTGTATTTAAAGAATAATAAGAGCTTCAAGCCACAGAACAAACCACCAGTTGTTCATACTGATGGTTTTGATTGTGTTCATAAAAAGCCTATTGTGCTTGTAAAATCAAATATCGACAATTCACCAAAAATAATCTACGCTTAACAAACAACTTCACTATTTTTTCCTTATGGTTAAAATGTAACAAAAGTTAACTGTGTCTATGAAAGGAAAACAAATGAAGTGAAACTTTATTGATTCATTACTTTGTCTGACAGTTGAGATGTGTTTCATTCTACTATTGGTTGTAATGATTTGACTATAATAGATTCAATCGTTTGTTTACTCTTATTAAATCGGATCATCATTTCATTATGTGTGTCATTAATACTACAGTCGCACAAAATGTCATACATATGATTCTGCAATAAGATTTGCCAAGCATAATTTGATTCATAATCTGAAGGTAATACTGTTAGGGGTTCAGCCATCTGTCTCAGTTTCAATGGCTGCTCCTCTATTTATCTTTAAATTGTATTCGCTTCGAACATTAGACGAAAACGGAATTTTGCGTTATCTTCATACCACATCGGAAAATTAGTTCCCCAAATATTATTATGCAAATTAACATGCATGCCACCATTTAAATTAGCAATCTCGTTATCGAACTGAAGAAGTTTCTTTTCTCCCGGGCTAACAAGTGCCGCATCAAGTGTTTCTATTTTAATTCTCCCGTCAGCTCCTTCATATAACATACCTTGGTCAACTGCATGTAGATTCCGGTTTCCGCCTTTAACAACTTGTAATGGTGAAATATTAGAACCAAGCTTATTTAACATCCATAAATTGGGATTATCAACAATCGGTATAAATGAAAACCAGCTAGCTTCAGGGAGTCGGACTGCCTCCTTTTGGGACCAGAATAAGGAAATATCAATGCTACTCTGTTCTTTATGGAATTGATACTTTAATATCAATTCTTTGGGGGCACCAGAAAATTCAACTGCTGTGTCTGGTAAATTCAAAGTAACGCAAACAGAATCAACGTCGTTCTTTTTTTCAACTTGAATAGACATCACGGAAGGATTAAATAGCTTATGTTTGGGCTTTGGTTCAGCATATTCAAATCCTGGCTTTCCATAATCTGCATCAGCCCATACATGGGTACTTTTTAGGTTCCTCATATAATGCTTAAACCAGTAATTATAATCTTCCGGACCAAACGTTTCATAATTAAACAATCCTAATTGATGATGTTCATCTGCCCAAATTTTTCTTTTATCATCTTGTAGGTAAGATATTGCACCGTTAATATCAAATGCAACTTGAAACTTTCCAAGCTTATACATCTTTTGCAGGTGTAACCCTTTCCCATTCTTGAACAGCTTTGGTTGACTTGTTAATTCCGTTAACATTTTCTCTACTTCTTCTTTTTTACTATAGTCTAATGATTGCAAAGCTTTATCTAAATAAGCTCTTTGCTCTTTCCATGAGCTTTCAAACAATTCATAGCTGTAAGTGGGATTTTCTTTATTAAAAAGTACCTTTGAATTTTCATCCATTTCGTCAAGGGCGAAAGAGCCAATATACTGATACTTGGAAGTCATCATTTGTTCGTCAAAATAATTCTCTTTCCTAGCTTTTCGGAAGTCATTTTTTGAATAATTGGTGAAATCAGGTAAATATTTTTTCAGATCCATCCCCCAAGTATGCTCAGCTACAAGAGCAAGATTCTCGCTTATCATTTCATATTCATCAGAGTTTTTAGTTAGTGTTCCGTTCTTTAACCATTTCGATCTTAAACGATTAAATCCGCGATAATAGGCTAGCTTATATGGGTCAGTACCTGTACCATGAATCCATGTATCTCCAATTTCTTCTGTAACGACTGGTAATTTATCTTTTATTTCTAGAACCTTATGCGCAAACTCATCCATTGTTGAGGCTTGAATCTCTGCATTTGGGAATTGTTTTTCCAATTCGTGAAAACAATCCTGAATTTCTGCTGGTGATGAAGGTCCACAATTATCACCAGTATGTGCAAATACCATGACATCTTCCAAACCATCTATTTCAACAAATTCACCATAACTGCTGGCATAGTTTACAATTATTTCTGACCCACATCCTGCTCTCCATCTAAAAAGCTTTGGTATTTCTGGGACATGTGAGGCTGGATTAACACCGATGTGTAGATACTTAATACCATGTTGAGCGAGATAAGGAACCATTGAAATCGTATGTCCCGGTACATCGGTCATCTTAGCCGAGATTGTAGTTTTATTGAATTGGTCATCTAGTTTATCGCTTATAGATAACCCATATTCTAATAAGTCAGCATTTAGAAGTTCCGTATGTGTGGTGAATGGTAATCCATGCCATGTGATATAGCCATTTCTGATCGCTTGTTTCATTCTATCTTGATCAGAAACGGTGGCATTTTTTAAGTAATAATGAATAAGCCAAGATCCTGTGGTCCATAGAAAGTTTTCTTTTCTTCCTTTGGAGTGCAATTCTTCTGCAAGGGTAATAGCTTTGGGTATGTACTGATTCATATATTGATCTATTACATTCTTGGCAAGGTCTGTAAAGCCTATGTCTAAGTGTGTTTTAAATACCACATGTACTTTCCGTATCATGTTCTCTCTCCTCTCTTGCTTTCATGTTATAATTAGGCTCATTTAAACTAGAGACGTTTATTAAATAAGACTTATTATTCTTTTGCTGTATGAATGGATCCTCTAATGTTAAATTTACCTTCTACAATTTTAGTTTGAATTTTTTTATAATTACCTATGCCTAATTGAGCGAATAATAATCTAACTGCCTCGCTTCCTAGTTCACTTCCTTTTAGATCCACGGTAGATAAGGGAGGGGCTAGTTCATGAGATAATACCAAATCATCACTTAATGCCAAAAGCGAAACATCTTCTGGTACCGCCAAATCTAACTCTTTTAATGCTCTAGAAGCGCCTAAACCAACTTTATCGGTGTCGGCAATGATTGCTGTATAACCATCTCTATTTTTACTAAAAAACTCCTTTACTTTGTTGTAGCCATATAAACTAGGATCTATGTCCAGTGAATCTTTGAAAACCACCTTCGAATTGTTTGGATTAACCTGTGCATCGTTAAAAGCTTTAAAAAAACCATTTTGACGTATTGTTGACACGGTCATACTTAATGGAGCATTTAAATAAAGTATATTTCTATGTCCTTTATTAATTAAAAAGGAAGTAATATTTTTTGCTAATTCTTTATTGTTATTATCGACATAAATGGATTGGGCAATATATTCCTCAGAAGGCTGTCCAATAATGACAAAAGGAATATTAAAATCAAGCAAATATTTCATTCGAGAATCATTTTCACGTGGGTCTAATAAAATTACACCATCAACGGCTTCTCTTGACATGTATTGAAGTTCTAGGTTTTCTCTTGATAAAGTATCAATAAGAATTCGATAATTATGTGATGAGGCTTCCATGATAACTCCGTTTATTAGGTTGATATGAAAATTACTTAAAGGTAAATTTTTTGAATATGGAATATTCAAGGATATGGTCATGGTTTTTTTAGTGACTAAACTCCTTGCAATATGACTAGGTGTATAATTTAATTCTTTAGCTGCTTCCAATACTTGATTTTTTACTTTTTCGCTTATAGGCCTTTTTCCACTAAATACGTTTGAGACGGTTCCTTTAGAAACGTTGGCTTTTTTAGCAACATCATCTATTTTAGACATATCGTTAACCACCTTTATAGACTAAATATTAATTTCTTTATAATCAAAAATAAATTACGACGTAGAATTTGGTTCAGAATCTAGTATACTAAACTGAGAATGTTAGGAATTTACTATAGCAATAACACACAAATCTTTCGTATAAGATTTTATCTCATATTTATAAATCAACATTAAACTTTAACGGAGCTTAATAAAAATAATTCTTTTGTTGTTAAACCGGTTTAACGAAATGGTTAGATAATATAATACATTACCCCAAACTAATTGTCAAAAGCGTTTATTATTAATTTATTTTTGAAGAGTAAAATGATAATAGAAAGTTTATTCATTCCTATTTATCAGGAAGAGAACTTTGGAATTTACTGTTAAATACATCCCCAAAAGTAATGGTTATTCATCAGAGTAACGTTTTGAGAGCTTCTCCCTACCTATGAGAATGAAATACTTCTAAAGAGATTTTATATGTATTAACTATCACAATTACGTTACCTAATACATCTCCTACACAATAATCTAATTCAGTCAGCCTTCTAAATGTTCAGGGATGATAGAAGCTCGATGAGAAGAAAGCTGATAATGAATTCGAAACCCAGGGTGTTTTCCATATTCTAAGGGGAAAAATCGGCAAATCTAAAAAAATATTTTATTGACAAGAAATTTTATATCATGTACTATGTAAAATAATCGCTTTCATTAAACCGGTTTAATGAAAGGTTAAACCGCTTTAATTGATGTTGTTGCAACTCACTATTGAGTTTAAATAGTATAACTACAATAGTGATAGATTTATATTGTGAATTTATATTTTATATTGCACTGTATGATGGACAAACTGTATCTAAGAAGAGTGAGCTATGTGAATCATCGGATCTGTAAATTTTGATTGTAGCGATAATAGAAACAAATCGTTATCCTGTGTTTGGTCAAAGGGGGAATGAAAATTAAGCGATTTCTTACACCTAGCGATAGTTAGTTCGAATAAAACCGGTTTATTTCAGGAGGTTACTATAATGAATGCTGTTACTAAAAGATTTAATTCATTTAAACATAAGAAATTGTATACAAGTAATAATTTTAAATCATTATTATTTTTGTCACCTTCCATCATTATTATTTTGATTTTTTTTGTTGGTCCTATTTTTGTGTCTATTTTTTATGCCTTTACAGATTTTAAATTGACGGGTCCTACTTCCTTAAACTATAACTTTGTAGGTTTTGAAAATTTCATAAGAATGTTCACCGATCCAAGGTTTTATACCGCGGCCATCAATACCTTGCTCTTTTTATTTGGGTCACTGATAGCCGCTCAAGGGTTAGGATTTTTTATAGCCTATTTAATTCGAGGTAAGAATATTCATATTAGGCGTTTTGTAGGGACAAGTGTTTTACTCGGTTGGGTAGCGCCTGAAATTGTTGCCGCTTATGCGATGATGGCATTTTTAGATGAGCAAGGCATGTTCAATACCATTCTATCATCAGTAGGTTTACCTGAAGTAACTTGGCTGTTTAGTTATCCAATGCTTAGTATTATTATTGCAAATGTATGGAGAGGTACAGCTTTCTCCATGATGAATTTCCAGGCAGGTTTTGACGGTATACCTCATGACATAGAGGAAGCTGCTTCGATTGATGGAGCTAATAAAGCTAAAGTGCTAGTATCAATCATCATTCCTATGCTTAAGAATCAAATTGTCACATTAACCATATTAAATACACTAACGACTATGGGAGTATTTGGGCTTATATATGCTCTAACCGGGGGAGGTCCAGGTTTAGAAACGACTACTTTATCAATTTTTATGTATGAACAAGCATTTACTGGAAGTGATCTAGCATATGGTTCTGCGATAGCCTTAGTTATACTGCTGATAGGTATTTTTATGAGCCTAGGATACTTGAAAGTAACGAAGTCCCAATTATAGGAGGAACAAAAAGATGAATAAAGTATTAAACTCAAAATATATTTCGTACATTTTTTTAATAGGTATCGCCATATTATTTTTGCTTCCTGCACTTTGGGTGATCGTTGCCTCTTTCGATTCGGGGGCAACACTAGAATTTAAATTTCCTAAATTAACATTAGGGAACTACATTCAAACAATAGCCGATGCTGCCAATCAATTAGCCTATTTCAATGGATTGTATATTAGTGTTACAGTATCTGTTTTCACGGTTATTATATCGGTTTTGGCTGCATATCCGCTGTCAAGATACCAATTAAAGTTTAAAAATACATTTCTTTTAACTATTTTGTTTTTAACAGGATTACCTATTGTAGCCATTATGGTGCCAGTTTATATTTTGTTTATAAATATGGGACTAGTTAACACTTTAACAGGAGTTATTATGTTTATGATAGCAGGATCCTTACCTTATTCCATATGGTTAATGAAAAATTTTATCGATTCTGTTCCGATTGAATTAGAGGAATCAGCGTGGATAGATGGGGCTACAGCTTTACAAGCAATTCGTAAAATTGTGGTTCCGGTGATTGTTCCTGGTTTTTTTGTAGTTTTTATTTTTAATTTTGTGAATCAATGGGGGAATTTCTTTATACCTTTCATTCTTTTGACATCGGAAGAAAAATTACCGATTGCTGTACATATTTTTCAATTCTTTGGATTGTACGGAAGAGTGGACTATGGTGCATTAGCAGCTTATAGCGTGCTTTATTCCTTACCTCCCGTAATTTTGTACTTTGTGGGTCAAAAATATTTATCAGGAGGTTTCACGATGGGAGGGGCAACAAAAGGTTAATAATTAAAATGATAAAGAGATATATGTTTAAAAGTAGTTTCTAAATGAAGTGTTATATTTACAACATTACAGTAAAGGGGTTTATGGAATGCAAAAAATAAAAATGTTATCTATAACAATAACAGTAGGTTTATTTCTTATATTAATGGGTTGTAGTAATTCGAGTGACAATAGCGATTCTAGTCAAAGTGAGAACCAATTAAAAGTAGTTTATGTGTCTAACAATACTTGGGATTCGGTATTTGAATATTTAAAGGAATCATTCGAATCGGAAAATGAAGAAGTGGAAGTTGAATTGGTCCCTATTTCTGGGAATAACGAAGAGGATCAACGTACAAAAATAGCTTTAATGAGACAATCTCAAGAAAAATTCGATGTTGTTTTTCAAGTTTTTAGTTCTTTGAAAAATGATATAGACGCTGGTTATCTTCAAAGTATAGATAGCGTAAGGGAAGATTGGTCAGGGTATGATCAAATCGTTGATTCATTAACAGAACCATACATTGCAGATGATCAGTTATATGGACTTCCTATATCGGCCACTGTGAGGGGAATGTTTTATAACAGTAATATGTTTGATGAAGCTGGAATAACTGAAAATAGTGAAACATGGGATCCTGAATCATGGGATGACATAAAGGATGCTATGCAACAAATAGATGAAAACTTTGAGGAAAAGTACCCAATCTATTATGCGTCTGCAAAAGCAAGCGGAGAGGGAGCTGTGCTACAATCTTTCTTAATGTTTTTAAGTGGAACAGATGATTGGATTTTTGAAGATAGTAAATGGATTGTTGAAAGCCAAGGGTTATATGATTCTTTTAAGTGGATTGAGGATACAAGAGAATATAATGGTACTCCAAAAGTTTTAACAAATCCAAATGGATGGCAAACGGTTCAATATGAATGGATGCCAAATGAAGAAGTCGGAATGGTTTTAGAAGGCGCTTGGATTACCAATTCATGGGTGGAAGGATCACCAGGAGAATGTGAAGAGTGTCAAGATATTTATAAATTAGCTCCTATGCCTAAGCAGAATGGTAATGGTAATGCAGGTATAACAAATACATCATCACTTGCAGTCTCATCTACTGCTGAGTCGCCTGAATTGGCCAAAGAATTTATTAAACATGCATTAACAAAAGAAAATTCTATTGAAATCGCTGGTATTTTAGATCAAGTTCCAGTCAGAGAGGATGCTCTGGAATCCAGTGAATTTAAAGAAAACACTCCAAATGCTGATATCGCTTTGAATCTATTGGAGTCTGCAATATACCCACCTTCTGATCCGAATTATCCAACGGTGGCAATGGAAATCCAAGAGGCAATGGAAAAAATTACAGTACAAGGTCAAAGTGCTGAAGAAGTTATGAAGGAATTTGCCATAAATGTTGAAAGAACAGTAGGAGAAGATAATGTTATAAGAAAATCTTATAATAAATAAAAAAGCAAATGAATAATTATTATATTTGTGCTTGATCATGCATAGTTTATACACCCATAAGTAGTACATCGGCAGGAATAACCTTGCTAAATGTTGATTCTACAATGAAGCTAGGTGATTTCTGCCCTTTAGTATAGAAATCTATATGAATATCACGAAGAAAAATTATGGAAAGGGGATAAAGATGGGAAAGCCCAATTTTATTATAATATATGCAGATGATTTAGGTTATGGAGATCTTAGCTGTTATGGATCTAATGATGTAAAAACCCCGAATTTAGATCGACTTTCAGAGCAAGGTGTTAGGTTTACCAATTGGTATTCAAATTCTTCAGTTTGCTCACCTTCACGTGCTTCGTTAATGACCGGACGATATCCAGGACGTACAGGAGTGAGTGAAATTCTTCGAGGGAAAAGAGGTACATCAGGGCTTCCTAGTGATGAAATCACACTAGCTAGTTACTTTAAAAATAGGGGATACAAAACAGGGATATTTGGGAAATGGCATTTAGGAGTCGCTGAAGACAATGCCCCAAATGCTCATGGATTTGATGAGTTCTTCGGCTTCTTGGCAGGTTGTGTAGATTACTACTCACATATCTTTTACTGGGAACAAGGGGATGGACCTAATGGCACCAATCCGGTCCATGACCTTTGGCATAATCAAGATGAAGTCTGGAGAAACGGACAGTATATGACTGAAATAATTACACAGAAGGCTGTTCAATTTGTTGAAAGTCATGTGGAAGAACCATTTTTGATGTACGTACCATACAATGCTCCTCATTATCCAATGCATGCTCCACAGAAATATTTGGACAGGTTTCCTGATTTACCAGCAGATAAACGCATTATGGCAGCAATGATTTCAGCTATGGATGATGGTGTTGGTGAGATTATGAATACATTGGAGGAAAATGGATTATTAGATGACACCGTTATCTTCTTTTCCAGTGATAATGGTCCTTCAACAGAATCCCGAAATTACTTAGACGGGACAGAAGATGTCTATTATGGTGGAAGCGCAGGTAAGTTTCGAGGGCATAAAGACAGTTTATTTGATGGGGGAATACGTGAACCTGCTATTTTGAGTTACCCAAAAAAAATTCCATCCGGACAAATCAGTGATGAATTGGGAGTAATGATGGATATTTTCCCTACTTTTATTGACATAGCTGATGAGGAAATCCCTGAAGATCGAACAATAGATGGTGAGAGTGTATTTGATATGGCAGTAAATAGATCAGCTACTCCACATGAAAAAATATTTTGGGCCGAGAGTGATCAATATGCTGTTCGAAAAGGAGACTGGAAGCTCGTACTGAATGGAAGGTTATACAATACTAAAGAATCGCCAGATCCCGTGCATTTATCCAATATCAAAGATGATCCTGGCGAACGAATTAATTTAAAAGAAAGCTATCCTTCAATTGTAGAGGAACTTATTAATGATATCAAAGAGTGGGAGGAAGACTTGAATTAGCCAACTAAATCATCCACACACGTCCTATTTATAATTGATAAAAGCAGCACACTGTGGAATGAAAGTGGCTAGATCATGTTTAGTAGTAAATTGATTATATACTTGGATAATGCAGAACTGCCTCTTTTTTAGTAAATAAATTATTAAAGTAACCCTTGCTACCGATGTGGTAGTAAGGGTTATTTACATATATTGAAAATGTGTGAATAGCGCTGCTTGCAAAAATTACTAATTAAAAATTATTTTCATAATAATATAGATTTTAAAAATTATTTTTAAAATCTATTGCTTTTTGTCATCGATGTTAGTACAATTGCAATTAAGGAAGCGATTTCTTCTTTATTGGAAATGCTTAATTTTATCCAAGGGGGTATATTCATGAAAAAAATTAGTTGTTTTTCCATGCTTTTTTTGCTGATGGTTGGTCTGATAGCTTGTGGTGAGGAGGATAATTCCGGGTCATCAAATGAATCGGGATCGTCCAATGGTTTGTCAGGTGAAGTGGTGATGTGGACTGCCTCGCTGTCAGGAGAACCGTTTGACAGCTATTTTACTGATATTGAAGAAGCATTTGAAGAAATGCACCCAGATGTAGATGTTGTTATAGAAGATATTCCACAAAATGAAATTGAACAAAATGTACTCACTTCGTTAACGGGCGATGATGTGCCAGATGTTGTTAACTTAGCACCACGTTTTATGGTCAACATTGCAGATCAAGGTGGGCTGTTGGAGTTATCAGATCATGTTGATGAAGAAACACAAAACTCTTATTTAGAAGGACCATTTAACGCTGGGTACTTTGCTGATGGTTTGTATGCTCTTCCTTGGTATCTGACAACCACCGTCAGTTGGTATAACAACGACCACTTTGAACAAGCTGGGATAGATGAAGTGCCACAAAGTACACAGGAAATATATGATACTGCTAAAGTAATCACTGAGGAAACCGGGAATCCTTCTTATTTTCAAATAATTAATACAGGCGAAACCATTATGGAAAAAATGATAACGCTGGCAAATGGTGAACCTATCGTAGAAGATGGTGTAACAGTGATTGAGGACAATGAATCCTTAATTGAATTTTTTAACTTAACCCAGAAGATGTATGAGGAAGGGATTATGCCGCAAGAAAATGCCGAAGGATCTTTTGGTACAGCGCAGGAATTATTTATGGCTGAAAATATCTCTTTAACAGAAACAGGCGTAACTTTCTTAGGGCCAATAGAATCAGGCGCGCCAAATGTTTATGAGAATGCTCGAGCTGATCAGCCATTGAATGATCCAGAGGCCCCGGTTAATGTAGCTGTTATGAATTTCTCCATACCTGCAAAGACAGATAACCCTGAGGCTGCTGTTGCTTTAGCGGAGTTTGTTACCAACGCTGAGAATCAGCTTGAATTTGCAAAAATTGCTGGAACGGTACTGCCATCCACTACCGAATCTTTAGAAGATGAATTTTTTACCGATCCTGGAGATTCACCGAAAGCTCAAGGTATGCTTGAAGCTTCAAAATCACTGGAACGTTCTGAGGTATTAATTCCGCAAATCGAGAACAATGCAGCATTACGAGATATTATAAAAAGAGTTTACGTCGAAAATTTACAAGGAGATTTAACTCCTGAAGAAGCACTGGCTAAAATTGCAGAAGAATGGGATGCCTCATTTGAGGAAGCAGGCATAACCCCAACATTTTGATGAAAAATTTTGAGACTAGCTTCTTATGGTTGCTAGTCTCTCTCATTCAAGGGAGGGGATCAAATGAAAAAAATCCTTAACAACAAAGATGTTATGAACAATGTAGCTCCTTGGTTATTTCTGTTACCGTCTATTGCTATATTGGTTACGTTTCTATTTATACCGATTATTGAAGCATTCAGATGGAGTTTTTTAGATTATCAATTAATTGCTGAAACAAGTACATTTGTAGGATTAGAGAACTTTAGAGAGATTTTTACTGATGAATTGTTTTGGGAAGCCTTTGGTAATACTATTCTGTATATCGTTATTGTATTGCCCTTAAATATATTTTTACCGATGATATTGGCTGTTTTAGTCAATCAAAAAATAAAAGCCGTCGGAATGTTTAGAGTCTTGTATTATATTCCTGTTATTACACCAATCGTTGTTGGAGCACTTATGTGGAAAATGCTTTACGCTCAAAATGGTACTCTGTCTAACATTCTGCTTTCCATTGGAATTATTGACTCTTCAATGAACTTTTTGACTAATTCATCAACGGCGCTTGTAGCTGTGGCATTTATCACTGTTTGGAGGGGATTAGGCTACTATATGATCATTTATCTAGCAAATTTGCAGTCTATCCCTAAGCAATTATATGAATCGGCTAGTATTGACGGGGCTAATTCTATTCAGCAATTCACTAAAATTACCATTCCGATGTTAGTACCATCGATTACGTTGGTGTCTATTTTAACCCTTGTTAATGGTTTAAAAGTTTTTGAAGAAATTGCTCTTACAACAAATGGTGGGCCTGCTGGAGCCACAACCACTCTAGTTATGTATATCTACGATAAATTTATGGAATTTGATGTTAGCATTGCTTCTGCAGCTGGTCTGGTATTATTAGCGATGGCTATTATTGGGTCATTGTTACAAATGAAACTCACTAGCGGTCGTGAAAAAGACCTAAAAAGTTAAAGGGGTGAAAAAGAATGAAATCAAATTCTATCAGTAAAAGGATCTGGATTTACATTGTAATGTTGATCATTACTGCTATTACTGTCGGTCCATTTATATATACATTGATTATATCCTTAAAGCCGGCCTCACAAGGTATTTATGACGGTGTCTTACCTAGTAACCCAACTTTAGATAATTATATTAATGCATTTCAACAAACAGATTTTATTCTATATTTTTGGAATACGGTTATCGTAACAGCTATTGCTGTAGTATTTAATTTATTATTCAGTAGTTTATCCGGCTATGCCTTAGCTCGCATTGATTTTAAAGGAAGAGGCTTGGTGCTCATCTTAATTATTTCTACGATGACGGTACCTTTTCAGTTGTTTATGGCACCATTATTTCAAATTGCCGGTGAACTGGGTCTCCGAAATACACATATCGGATTAACCGTGCTGCAAATATCAACAGCTTTTGGTGTGTTTTTTATGCGACAGGCCTTCCTAGTTGTCCCAAAGGATTTAGAGGAGTCTGCTTATTTAGACGGTGCAAATAGATTTCAGGTATGGTGGAAAATCGCATTACCCTTAGTTAAACCAACATTAATTGCATTGGCAATCTATACCTTTACGTTTACATGGGGAGATTATTTATGGCCACTAATTAATACAACTGAAAGCAGTATGTACACCTTATCCATTGGATTGGCACAAATGTCTCAGAATTTTGATGGTGGAAACCTAAAATTAATAAGTGCTGCTTCTATTTTAACGACTATTCCTAGTTTAATCATCTTTTTATGGCTGCAGAAATATTTCATATCTGGGCAAACAGATGGTGCTGTAAAGGGATAAGTCAGTTATAGTAAATCTTACATTTTCAGCTCATCATCTGCATCCTCTATTCCATTTTTTGATATACTCGAAACAGGAATTAGCGTTTAGATAAGAGGTTTGCGATGATCAATAAAGCTAACAACATGATAAGTAGATGAACTACCGATGGTAAGGAGAATAATTATGAGGAATTTTTTAACGTTTGATATAGGGGGAACACTCATTAAATATGGTGTACTTACCGAAACAGGGCAATTTGTCACAAAAAATGAACACTTAACCGATGCCTACTTAGGTGGTAAAGAAGTGTTAAATAAGGTGAAGATGCTTGGAAAAGAGCTAATGAATGACCACACAATAAGTGGAATTTGCATTAGTACAGCTGGCCAAGTTGATTCTAAGAAGGGAGTTATCTTATATGCTTCAGAAATTATTCCTGAATATACCGGTATACATGTAAAGCAAGAACTAGAGGATTTTTTTGGTTTGCCGGTAGGGGTAGAGAATGACGTGAATTGTGTCGGTTTAGCTGAGTCTTGGATTGGGAAAGGTAAAGACGCCAAAAGTATGTTTTGTTTAACGATAGGTACAGGTATAGGTGGTAGCTATGTGGTTGATAATCAATTACATACGGGCCATCATTTCAGCGGTGGAGAAATTGGATATATCCCCATTGAAGGAGAGGAATTCCAGGAGTTGGCCGCTACAAAGACACTTATTGAAAATGTGGCGAAACGGAAGAATTGTACCACGTCTGAGCTAGATGGTAAAAAAATATTTGAAATGGCACAGCATGACGATCAAATCTGTATCGAGGAAATCAACAGGTTAATCTATTATTTATCAAAAGGTATTGCCACCATTATTTATATTATGAATCCAGAAATGCTTGTTATAGGTGGTGGAATTACCAATCAAAAGGAATTTTTGCACCCACTGATTATGAAACAATTAGAGAAAGACGTTATCCCTGCGATTTTGCAGAAAACCAAGATTGAAATTGCCGGAAACCTTAATGATGCAGGAATGATTGGTGCTTTACGTCATTTTTTGTTGCAAGAATCGCTTCAGCCATTCAATAAAATCACTACCATGATGGAATCCAATAAACATAAGCTAACAAATGGGGAAAAAACAATAGCCAAGTATATCACGATGAATCTAACAGATGTACCAAATCATACCATCTCACAAATGGCAAACAAAATTAATGTGTCTGAATCCATGATTACCCGATTTTGTAAGAAATTGAATATCGGTTCTTATAGTCAGCTTCGTCTTATGGCAAAAGAAGCGTTAGTAGGAAATAGAATTCACGACAAGTCGGAAGCAAATAGCTTGATAAAAATAAAGCAGGATTACTTTAATATATTAGATAAAATTGAAACGTTAAACCAAAATAAAGAGATGTTACAAATCATGCAAGCCATAATGTCAGCGAAATATATTTTCCTACTTGGGAATGAGGAACTGGCCCTGATCATGAATCAAATCAAATATCGTATTATGACATTAGGTATTCCCGTTGATGTTTTTTCAAGTACCTATCAGTTAAATATTTCCTCGAATTTAGATAGGAAACAGTCAGTAGTTATCGGATTGAGCATCTCTGGTCATGATAAAGAAATTATAGAGTTCTTAAAAACGGCAAAAATTGAAGGTGCCACAACAATTGGCATAACCAGCCAGAAAGGATCGCCAGTACTAGAGAACACCAATTTATCCCTATATATTCCGGATGATAGTGGAATAGGTACTCATTCCATACGAGAGATTTCCATTTTATACTTGATTGACACGCTTTTTCAAGAGTTGGATATGATAGTGGATCAACATGAGTCTAACGTGTAAAGGAGAGTAGAGATGAGAATAATATATATTCCTATTGATGAAAGGCCATGTAATACACTGGTTGTCAAAAGAATAGCAAACTCATCACGGGATCTGGAATTGGTCATGCCGCCAATACATCTCTTAAGTAATAAAAAAACACCTGCAGCTGTTGAGCGTTTATGGAGTTGGATAATAGATAATGCAAGTGAAGTTGATTCCTTAATATTGAGCTTAGATATGCTGATTTATGGCGGCTTGATACCATCACGACTGCACGAAATGGAGAAAAAAACAGGGGATAAGTGGTTAAAACGGTTACGAGATTTTCAACGTCAATTTCCCAATATATCAATTTATGCGTCTAATATGATTATGCGTACACCAAAGTATAGCTCAAATGATGAGGAGCCTGATTATTATGCTGATTGGGGGCGGGAATTATTTTTGCGCGCATACTTAACGGATAAGGAAGAAAAACACCTTATTTCAGAAGAAGAAAGCAGACAGTTACAGGAAATCAGTCATTCTCTGCCAAACACATACATCGAGAATTATGAACGACGAAGAAGGTTTAATTCCCGAATGAATCAGTGTGTCTTAGAACTTGTGAAGGATGGTGTCGTGACCTTCTTAGCGATTCCTCAGGATGACAGTGCTGAATTTGGTTATACTGCCAAAGATCAACATGCCGTTTTAAAAAGGCGTGGAGAATTGCAGTTATACAATCAGGTGCATATATATCCAGGTGCCGATGAAGTTGGTGCTACTCTGCTGGCTAGAGCTTATAATGACTATTATCATAGTACTCCTTCCATTTATCCTATTTGGAGCAGTACGCTGGGTGCTCAGCTTATTCCACTATATGAGGATCGTCCTTTTTATGAGAGTTTGAAGGCACATACGATGGCAGCTGGCTGTAGACTGACGGATGATCCGGATGAAGCCGATTTAATCCTTGCATATAACACGCCAGGGAAAATAATGCAAGAATCATGGGAACAGTATCAGAAAGATATAACCTATGATAGCTTTCGAAATCTATCTATGTTTGTAGAGAATATGAAAGGATTCGTTTGCCAAGGGAAGCAGCTGATCATTGCTGATTCAGCATATGCTAACGGTGGGGACCATGAATTAATTATCCGGTTAGATCAAGCGGGTATACTAGATAAAATGCTGTCATATAAAGGATGGAATACGAATGGCAATACACTGGGTACTACGATTTCCCAAGGGGTACTCGGGCTATCGCACACCAATACATTGAAGATTAAAGAAAATATTATTTATCATTTATTGGACGATTATTTTTATCAGGCAGAGCTGAGGATGAAACTAGCAGAGGAAATCCTACCTGCTTATCAATTAACCTATTTTGATTTGAAGGATCAGGCTGAGATGATTGATCGGACCAGAGATAAATTATTATTGGAACGATTCAGAGAAACAATCACAAATAGTTTTAACCAGACGTCGATAAATATTCAGACTTATGCCCCATGGAACAGAATGTTTGAATGCGGTATAGAGCTAGAGGTACAACATTATTAACATTATAATGGAGGAATATATATGGATCAGCAACAATTTTTAAATACTATCCGTCATAGCCTTATCGTTTCTTGTCAGGCACTGGAGTATGAGCCGCTTCATGGTGCAAATATGATGGCGAAAATGGCACAGGCTGCAAAGGAGGGTGGAGCTAAAGCCATCAGATGTAATACATATGCAGATGCTCGTGCAATCAAAGAGCAGACAGGCCTTCCTCTTATCTCTATTGTGAAATGTGAGTATTCCGATAGTGAAGTTTTTATTACGCCAACCGTTAAAGAAATACAAGAGCTTCTCCCTGTTAATCCAGAGGTGATTGCATTAGATGCGACCAATCGTCCACGACCTAGTCAAGAATCATTAAAAGATCTGGTGGATTACATCCATGATCATAGTAGTGCGCTGGTTATGGGGGATGTTGCAACGGAACGAGATGCTGAGTATGCTGCTACGTGTAACGTGGATATCCTCTCTTCTACGCTATCAGGTTATACAGAAGAAACAGCACATAAAATGGGGCCAGACTTTAATCTTGTTAAACAACTCGTCACTGTCTATGATATTCCGGTGATTGCGGAGGGAAAGATTCATACACCAGAACAGGCTCAAAAAATGTTGGCGCTGGGAGCTTGGTCAGTAGTAGTGGGCGGAGCAATCACTAGACCACAGCTCATTACAAAAACATTTGTCTCCGCATTAAAAACGGAGGAGAGGTGAGTTGATGAAACAAGAACAAGCTGATGTTATCGTTGTAGGCGGAGGATTAGGGGGATGTGCCGCTGCCCTAGCGGTCGCCAAAATGGGATTAAGGGTAATTATGACAGAAGAAACAGACTGGATAGGTGGTCAACTAACCAGTCAAGCGGTTCCTCCAGATGAACACCAATGGATTGAAAAGTTTGGCTGTACAAAAACATATAGAGAATTTCGAAATCGAATTCGCGCATATTATAAAAACAATTACCCTCTAACAGATCAGGCAAAAAAAGATCCATTTCTCAATCCAGGAAATGGATGGGTCAGTCGACTGTCCCATGAACCAAAAGTTGCATTGCGTGTGTTGCAAGATATGTTAGCACCTTATATTAACAGCAACCAAGTCATGATACATTTGAATAGTAAACTGATGGAAGCAGAAATGAGTAATGATAAGGTTGCCTCGATAAATATACAACAACAATCATTGTCTCAGGAGATAATAAAACTCACCGCTCCTTATTTTGTTGATGCGACGGAGTGTGGAGAGCTTCTTCCTTTAACTAATACAGAATATGTAACTGGAGCAGAGGCTAAGCAAGAGACAGGAGAACCACATGCCTTAGATCAACCTAACCCATCAGATATACAAGCGATTACCTATGTGCTTGCCGTAGAATATGTGGAAAACGGTGACTTCGTCATTCCAAAACCAGCACAGTACGATTTTTGGAAAACATTCATACCGACTTATTCAGATAAACCGTTACTAAGCTGGTATGCAGTAAACTCTGCAGACATAACTAGCTTAAAGGAATTTACTCTTTTACCAAACAGTAAAAAAATAGCTGACTTATTTACCTATCGTCGAGCGATCGATACGAGACATTTAGCTAAAAATTTATATGAAGGGGATATATCGCTAATTAATTGGCCACAAAATGATTACTTTTTAGGCTCGATTATAGATGTTTCCGAAAAAGAACGTCAAAGACACTTGGGAAATGCAAAACAACTCAGCCTTTCTCTACTATACTGGCTCCAGACAGAGGCTCCTCGTTATGGTGGCGGGCGCGGATATCCAGAACTCCGTTTAGCAACTACAGCGTTAGGTACAGAGGATGGGCTAGCGAAATATCCTTATATTCGTGAATCAAGAAGAATAAAAGCCGTTTACACTATAACAGAAAGAGATGTCAGTAAGGACTTTATAACAGAAAATGAGAGATGTACATTTGAGGATAGTGTCGGTGTGGGAAGTTATCACTTGGATATGCATCATACCACCGTTACAAACAGGACATTCTATATCCCTAGTAAACCATATGAAATCCCCTTAGGCGCACTATTACCAGTAAGATTAAAAAATTTACTGCCAGCTTGTAAAAATATTGGAACCACCCAAATTACTAACAGCTGTTACCGTCTCCACCCAACAGAATGGAACATTGGCGAATCAGTTGGTTATTTAATAGCCTATGCTATTGATAATGATATTTCTCCTCATCAGGTTCGTGTAGAGAAGAACCATTTGTCTGCTTATCAGCAGTTACTCATAAACAATGGAGTTGAAATTCATTGGCCTGCCGACTTGGAGTGAATTACATGTAAATAGAAAGCTTATAATAGTGAGACACTTGATAGATTATACGAATATAAAATGATGTTTGTAAATAAATTAGCTTTTATATGTACAAGGATAAAACTCTTGCAAAATAAAATTTACAGTATGAATGAATTTTTCAGGAAGCAATCTTTGTTCTCTTCATTAAATAAAGAATTTAAATTGTTTTATAAAAAAAGCCGTCCAAGCTATCACTTACAACTGTACAAACAATTTTAAAACAAGAGGAAGCTCTATGATGATGTAAACTTCCTCTTTTAGTTTTTGCTGTTTTACCTCATACTCAATCCCTCCCTCGATACTGCTCCCTATACTTCCCAGGTGTTGTGCCTTCCATTTTGCGAAAGGAGCGGATAAAGTTTTGTGAATTATTATACTTCAGCCTTTGTGCAATTTCCTTTACAGACATCTTGGTGGAGACTAACCATTCTTTCGCTTTATTTAGGCGATAACGGAGCAAGTATTCGCTAAACGAATAACCGGCTTCTTTTTGGAAAATGCTGCTCAAATAATTAGGGTTATAATGCAGCTCAGCAGCTATAATATCAAGTGAAAGATCTTTATCAAAGTTATGATGAATCATAGTGATTATTCTATCCGAAATTTTGCGATTCTTGGAATCATCTTTTTCTTCAATATTCTGAATGAGTGGGAGAATAATTTCTGAGCTTACCCAATCATGAATAGACTCCATCGATCGAAGGTTTTGAAAATGTGTAATCATTTCTGTTGTTTGAAACTGTTCGACGGATGCTCCCAGTGATTCTTTCAATTCGTATAACTCGTACAGGAAACGAGAGAGAATAATTTCTAACTGTTGATGATGAATGTCATGTCGGTCTAGATAATCAAAGAACTTGGTTAATTCTTGTAAAGCAATTTCCTTCTCACATAATTTAATCGCATCCAAGATCTTGTTTTTGATCGCAACAGGGTAAGGTGCTACATTGGAATAACGTCTATTCAAATTATCATAAAAAATGATAGAACCTTCACCCATCTTCAACCGATACTTAAGTGATTCTTTACTTTCCTTGAAGGCAATATGGGCATATTCCAGTTTTTGATGGGCCTTGCTTATACCAATGCTGACTGATAAATGAAGTAGTTCTTTGACTTTGGATTGAATCAACTCCGCCTTTTGGTTTAGTAACCGGGAATATTCCGTTGCATTGTTTGATTTCATCATAATTATGGTTATCTGCGTGTCATTGATGACAACAGGTGTTAAGCGCTCTTTCTCTGAAAGCAAGTCCTCCATTAAGTTATTAATCGCAAATAGGACCAAATCGTGATCGTTGGAATTGAACTTCTGTTGATCGATTTCATCTATTTTTAGAGAAAAGATCGAGAAAGAAGTCCAGTCTTGTTCATACTGAAATGCTTTCACTTTAAGCGGTATTTCTCCTTTTGATACTTTACCTTGTAATAAACGCATCATAAATAATTGTTTCAACTGTGAAACTTGGCTTTGCACTCGTTTTTCTAACAGATGATTCTGATTTAATAGACGTTCAATGTGGGATTCGATCATGTCGAATTCGTTAACAGGTGCGGTTGTATCTGTTTTTTCATGGTGGTTGGCATCGATAATTTGCTGTAGTTTTTTGACTGGGCGATATAGAACTTTGCTGCCGACAAAAGCAAAGCATAAAGAAGTAGTTAAGAGAACAATCACAATCCAGAATGTGAGCCAGCCAATGGAACTGGATTTCATGTGTAAGTCACTTAGTTTGACGAAGGATAAGTAAGTCCAGTTATTATAGTCTGATGTTTGATAAGAGATCTTATAATCAACATTATTTAGACGGTATTCAAATTCTCCTTCGAGTGCATTGTTATCAATGTGTTCAAATAGATCTTGAGGTATCTGGCTTGTTTCCCCTGTATATTCGGTATTGCTCTGTGCGATCGTACGGTTCTCCTCATCTAAGATCAAGAAAGACTCGTTATCATTACTTTGTGCCATAATTTCCCGGAGTTCACAACTGGGAATAATCACAGAAATCAAACCTGTATTATTCGATGATAAAAGTGGCAGTTTTTTAACAAGATTAATATATTGAGAGCAACTTTTTTTCGTTGCGTTGGGAAGACCGATTCTGTCTGCCTCTTCGACTAGCCATGCTGATGTATTAGGAATCTGCAGGTAATCTTGATAGATCGTTTGATACGTTTGATTATCTAATCGCACGAGTCCGTCGTTATTTAGCAGCCAACGATTGTCTAAGCTAACCAAAATAATATCTTCGATTCCAGTTTCAATCGTCTGTAAATGGTTTAAATCTTTCCGTAACTGATGAAAATCACTAAATACATTGGCGCGCATATCTTCTCTTAGATAGGCTTGTGTTTGGCCAGAACGGACAAAATAAGTAGTAGATAGATCAATATATCGCAGAACTTGCTCCACATTGGTTTGAATTTGATAGATATTTTGTTTTTTCTCGTCATTAGAGAAGTCCACGATGGCCTTAGAAGATTGCCAGTAAGACAGACCGCCAGTGATAATAACAGGTACGGTACTTAAAATAAATAAAAAGGCAATAAGTTTAAAATAATGCCGAGTAGATAATTTTTTCATAGTGAACTTCCTTTGTCTGGAGTTATCATCAACTGTGTACTTAATTACAGTAGCTAAGCTGGATGGACAATGTCAGCTCTGTTCGTCCAACTGCATATTGCATGAAGTTTGATTTTTCGAGTCCGTTTCCCTGTTTAAAAAAAGGTTTATTCATCATGTGTCTCAGGTCTAGTGGTCATTATAGCTGGTTTTTGCATAACAGCTACAATGGAGACACGTTAATCTCTTTTGTTTGTTCTTGTTGTTTTTTTAATAACTGATTAAAACCGATATGGATAATGAACATGCTGGTATAAGCACTGACGCTGAAGCTAAAAAACAGGGTAATTCCAGGTAAATAAAAAGATAGAAAATAGATTCCTGTTAAGATGGTTAATGCACAAATAGAATAATGTAAGTTTACCACACCGATAGAAACGGCATAACGGATATACTGCCAGAAAGTTAATTGGTAATGGACATATACCGGGGCAATATAAAGAAGTAACACGGTATAAAAGAAAGCAGCAATCACAAATAGACCAAATAAAATCGGATATACACTGGAGTCTGCCATTAATCCAGTGTAGTTTAGAAAGACTGATAAAATGTAACCGATAGCGTATAACACAAGTCCCAACAGGTTGGATGTAACAAATGTGCTTTTGTACTCAGCGAAAAAAGTTTTAACAATAGAAATATCATACTCCTGAACCACCCATTTACGAACAACGGCAAACATGGCAAAAGTAGCGGGAAGCAGTCCTAATAAAATCAATCCTGCTAAAGTAAAGGCAACCCATAATAAATTCAGCCAAGCAAATCGAGTAACCCAGACACTGATACGGTAGAATCCTCCCCATATTCCAGTTAGTTGCATTATAGCACGTCCTCCAATCTTAAAAGTTATATAATAAGAGAATACCTTGTAATGTTGATTTCGTAAACAATCAATTAAAGCGTTTTCAATGGTGTAATCATCATCTAAGCAAGTTGTAATCGTTGCTACAAAAGGGTTCGTGATGATAAGTAGCAAAAGAATAATCATTATGTCATCTCTTTTTGTGGGCTAATAGAAAGATGATTATTCTACAAAAAACCTCTAATGAAACATGAGCTATCATCACGGATGCAGTGAGCTATGAGAAAGTGATTATATACAAAGTGAAGCGTTTTCATTACTATAGGAAATGTACCCAAAATCAATCAATGCGGTACAAAATGATAAATATTTTGGAGGGTGGTTAATTTGAGTAATTGGAGAAAGCTATTTGGAACGGTCTTATTGTTGACATTCATCTTTGTTTTAGCAGCATGTAATAGCAGTGACAGCTCAAGTGAAGGAGGAAGCAGTTCCTCGGATGATTCGGCCGATGACAGTGGAGGACCATTTGCTTTTACTGTAATGGCCAACTTGCATACACCAGAAGTACCTGATGAGAAGATATTAGAAAAGATTGAAGAAGAAACCAATACAGACATCGAAATTCAATGGGTACCTGATAATAACTATGATGATCGTTTGAACACGGCCTTCGCAACCAATTCTTTGCCAGAGGCTGTGTTTTTGAAAAACCAGGCTTCTTTTATTCAGTTTAGAGAGGCAATAGAAGATGAGCAGTTTTGGGAAATAGGTCAATTTATTGATGAATTCGATAATCTATCTAAATTGAAGGAGAATGTAGTAGATAATACGCGAGTAAATGGTAATTTATATACCTTGTATCAAGGGCGACCATTATCGCGTCAAGGTATGATTTATCGTAAAGATTGGGCAAATAATTTAGGTTTAGAGGCACCAACTACGACCGATGAATTTATGGAAATGGCGCGTGCGTTTACAGAGGATGATCCAGATGGAAACGGAGAAGATGATACATTTGGAGTTACGGACCGAAGTGACTTGATCTATGGTGCCTTCAAAACGGTTAGTTCGTGGTTTGGAACACCGAATAACTGGGGCGAGCAAGATGGCGAATTAAGACCAGAGTTTATGTTTGATGAGTACAAACAAACGATGGATTTTTTCAAAGAAATGCATGAAAATGGCTATATTAATCAGGATTTTCCTGTAACAAGTAAAACAGATCAACAGGAATTTTTTAAGAATGGAACAGCAGGTATCTACGTTGGTTCAATGGGCGATGTAGCGAGTATCAACTATGACGCAGTAGCGATCAATCCAGATGCCAAATTTGATGTTCAAAATGCTGTGGAAGGACCGCATGGCGAGTTCGGCACTTGGTCGATTCCGGGATACGGAAGTTTGCTTATGTTTCCGAAAAGCTCTGTAGAGACAGAAGAAGATCTAAAGAAAATTCTAGGTTTTTTTGATCAATTGATGGAACCTGAAGTAATGAACTATGCCTATTGGGGTATTGAAGGAGAACATTACGAAGTGGTGGATGGTGCAGCTTCACCCTCAGACGATCAAGCTTTGACGGATCGAGAAGTCAAACCATATCAAGCAATTGAGATAGGCGAGCCTGAAACGAATGGACGTTACGAAGGGTATCATGACTATGACATCAAAGCAAAGGCTGAAGAATTAACCGTTGAGAACGAAGAATATTTAATCGAAGATCCAACCGTTGCTTTATATTCAGAAACCTATGTGAATGACGGTGCAAGATTGCAAGAAATCATTACAGATGCTACGTATAACTATATAATCGGTCAGATTGATGAAGCAGGTTTCGATGCCGCTGTTGATAAATGGGAAGCAGATGGTGGAGAGGATATTATCGCAGAGTATAACGCGGCACAATAAGAAAAAAGCGGGCTCTTAAAATGAACATTTTGAGAGCCCTCCCTATCCTCACAACAGAATGGATAATCATGATCTGTAACGTAAGGATATTTGAACAAAAAATTTGCGATAAGGCTTGATATCAAGGTTATTTGGGATTAGTAAGATAATGATTATTTACGTCATGTATCCTTTCCATTACGCTTTTGTTAGGGCAGAGGGAAGTATCAACAGATGGCGTGAACATTACATTACAAGGCAGAGTCCTTCTATCCGGTGTAATGGTTTATAGAAACCAAGTGATCTGTTCGTATTTTCTCTTGATGTGATCCTCCTATACGGATAATAGAGTCTATGGTGATGGATAACACTTTATTGTAGGTCTAGTTGATAACTTGTAAAACCTAGCGTTCTTTTTTACAACAGAAATTGATAAAGAAAGGGTTTGGCTTATGGAGCATTCTACACTAACCGTAAAAGAACGGAAACAGATTAGAAACATGAAACGTTCGGAAACATGGCGTAATATTAAGAAAAACAAATTAATCTACTTAATGATTTTACCTGGTTTTCTCTATTTTTTTATCTACAAATATCTCCCTATGTATGGATTAGTCATTTCATTTCAAGATTATAAACCATATAGAGGAATTTTGGGGAGTGACTGGGTAGGGTTAGAACACTTTCAACGATTATTTGCAAGTTCAGAATTTTGGATGATTTTCAAGAATACTTTGGTCCTTTTTGGACTGCAGATTTTTATCTTTTTTCCGATTCCTATCATTATTTCCCTTATGCTAAATGAAGTGAGACACCAATTTTTCAAACGTAGTGTACAGACCTTGGTCTATATTCCGCACTTTATGTCATGGGTAGTTATTGTGTCTATCAGTTATGTATTGTTAACACTGGATGGCGGAATTGTAAACGCTATCTTAGAATCATTAGGTTTACAGAAAGTCAATTTCCTTTTAAATGAAGATTGGTTTAGACCTATGTATATCCTGCAGGTTATTTGGCGAGAAGCAGGTTGGGGGACGATTATTTTTTTAGCTGCTATCACAGCAGTTGATCCGCAATTGTATGAAGCGGCTAGAATGGATGGAGCGAATCGTTTTCGCCAAATGTGGCATATTACCGTGCCAGCAATCCGTAATGTCATCATTGTCTTATTAATACTGAAAATTGGTGACGTATTGGAACTAGGTTTTGAGCATGTCTACTTATTGTTAAACTCTTCTAATAGAAATGTTGCGGAGATTTTTGATACCTATGTTTATGTGGCAGGTTTACAGCAAGGTCAATTCAGTTACAGTACAGCGGTCGGATTCTTTAAAGGAGGCGTAGGCTTAGCTATGGTAGTATTTGCAAACTGGTTAGCGAAGAGATTTAACGAAGAAGGTATCTATTAAAAAAGATAACAGGAAACGAGGTGAAGAGGAGTGGCTAAACAACAGATTTCTGCGGGGAGCCGTGTGTTTGATTTCTTTAATTATTTTCTATTAGGTTTGCTTGCGATTATTACGATTTTGCCTTTTATTCATGTGGTAGGGAGCTCGTTTGCAACAAGCGCGGAGATTGCAAGGACAAAATTTTTATTGTTTCCGACAGAATTCAGTTTGCAGGCGTATAAGTATATTTTTTCTACAGATACAATCTTTAAAGCATTAGGAGTTTCCGTGATGGTAACGGTTGGAGGAACGATCTGGAGTATGTTCTTCTCGGTTCTTACTGCTTATGGCCTGTCACGAAGGGATCTAGTTGGCAGACGAACGTTGAATTTTTTAATTGTATTCACTTTATTATTTAATGGTGGTATGATTCCGACTTTCTTAGTAGTACAACAAACAGGACTGTTAGATTCGTTATGGGCATTAGTAGTGCCAGTTACGATCAATGCCTTTAATATGATTATTCTAAGAAGTTTCTTTATGAATTTGCCATCAGGTCTGGAAGAATCAGCTAAAATTGATGGAGCCAATGACTTTAGCATTTTGTTTCGGATTGTTATTCCGATATCGTTACCTGCAATAGCAACGATATCATTATTCTATGCAGTCACTTATTGGAACACCTATATGCATGCCATTCTATACTTAGCAGATGCAGACAAATGGCCTGTGCAAGTGCTATTAAGACAAATTGTTGTATTGGCAAGTGGGATGAATTATGACGCAGAAGCATACACAGATGCCCCGCCTCCAGAAGTGACGGTGAAGATGGCGACGATTGTCGTTGCAACGATTCCCGTACTATTAGTTTATCCATTCTTACAGAAGTATTTTGCTAAAGGGGCCCTTCTCGGTTCTGTTAAAGGTTAATCAAAAAGGAGAGAAACATAGCGATGAAAAACTGGCGTGAAGAAGCAGGTCAGCGCTTAGATCATTTACTGAAAGATGTAGTGCCATGGGTATTACAGCGGTATGATCCTGAATCAGGAGGATTTTACTTTGCTCAGAGTGCTGCTAGGAAGCGTTCGTATCCTCCTGATATTGAATCGACGGCACAGGCAATTAATATTTTAAGTAGATCAAAAGCATTGGATATGCTCCCTAGGCAAGCGTTGATTCGTTTTTTTCAAGAACGACAGCAGCCAGACACGGGTTATTTCTATGATCCGCATCCATTGATGAAGCAGGATGAAGTGATGGTACACCGCGCATTGAATTATGCCGTCAATAGTTTGAGACGACTGGGAGGAAGCCCTTTATATCCACTGCCAGTTCAGCAAAGGCAAGCACCTTCCTATGCTTTTTCATTGGAAGACTATCGGGCGAAGTGGGAGCAGATTTCACTGGTTAACAGCTGGAGAGGTTGTGACTTATTGGCTTCATCGATGGTGTATGTAGCGGAGATGGATGCTGAAATACAATCGATTTATGTGCAGGCTTTTGCGGACTATCTAGCAGAAAAACAAGATAAGGTGACAGGACTATGGGGAGAAGGGTCCATGTATGTAAGGATCTCAGGAACTTTTAAACTCCACACTTTTTACCGGAAATATCAGATTGCGTTACCCAATCAAGGGAAAATTTATCAATCGATATGGGACTGTCTACATAACGAGATCGCGATTGATATGTGTTATATCCGAAATCCGATTGATTTGTTATCTTATCTAAACGTGCACGTGTCAGAGCAAACGCTAGAGGAAGTAGTCAAGATGACAATAGATAACATGGAGCAGTTAAAGCAAGCAGATGGTGCTTTCTCTAGAGAAATTGGCCACTCTGTAAAAGCCCCCAATGTAGCACAGGTAAAAGCGGATGAATCTTATCCTGGTATGCCAGCACCTGTGGAATTAGGGCTGGGGTTAGCGGAAGGTGATATGAATGCAACGACTCAGGCGACATTGATTCACCAGCGACTACATCAGATATGGGATAAAGAAGGGCGTCTCAATCAGTGAATAGAAAGAAGTGTATAGCTTGGATAAGGTATGGAAATTGGATAAAGAAAAGAGATTATCACTGGATGCGGTCAACGTCTTGATGAACCATGCCATCTTTCAATTTGGCGGTGCTTTATCCATTATTTTTGTAAATCTATATTTATGGCGTTTAACGAACAGTTTATGGGTGAACGGAGCGTACAATTTTATAGCTATTCTATCACAAGCTGTCACTACTTTTGTAATTGGCAAGGTGTCAAAGAAGAAAGGGCGTACGATAATTTATCACAGCGTTAACCGTCCGTAAGCCCCACTTCAGGATACTGGAAAAATAAAAGAGGCTAATTCGGGGCAACGGACGCTAAACATCCTGATAAGTCTCGCTAACCATTCGTGGAAGATAATGAAGTCCTACGAATAGGCAGTCTCGCTTTATCGTTATGGTATCTGGATGACGGCCCTGTTCTATTTATTGATTATCTTGGTTCAAGAGGGGATTGTGAATCATTTCTATTGGTTCGCTTTATGGCGTGGTATTGCACAAGGTTTGTATTGGGTGGCTTACTTTACGATTGTACATGAGGTTTCTTCTAACCAAAATCGTCATCGGTATTTGGGATGGAATCAGATGGTCATGGGTTCCTCTAATTTACTAGCACCTGTCTTAGCTGGTTTTATCATTAGTTTATTTGAAGGATTAATGGGCTATTTATTGGTATTTTCGCTGGCATTTCTATTATTTCTTTTAGCTACGATGAGGAGTTTTCGATTAAAAAAGGAACGTATTAAGCATCGCAGCTACTACATGAAATTTCTTCCTCAAATACTTAAACGTCAGCAAGCTTTTCGTTCGGCGTTAATCGGTTGGTTTATTATTGGATTTCCACAAGGGATCATGATGTATCTTCCACCGATTCTTATCTACAGCATCTTTGAAGATGAGGGAATGGTAGGCTATTTAAATGCCGGTTTCTTAACGATATCTATTGCGATGAGTTACCTTATTTCTCGTTTTGCGAATATTGACCAAACGATTAAATATCTGTGGATTGCTGCTATTGGCTTCTTTATTTCAGGAACTTTTTTAACATGGGAGATCGCGGTCTGGAGTGTGGTACTGTTTATGGTTACACAAAATATGTTTAAGCCCCTACAGGCCAATGCTTATGCGGCTTATTACTTCCAATGGCTTGATCGACTTCCATTAGGCGCCGAATTTCGGGTGGAGTCCATCGTGTTGCGTGAAACGATCATTAATGTTGGGAGAGCTTTGGGGATATTAATATTTATGCTATTTTCACAAGAAATAGATGCTCACACCGCTGGCTTTATCATTTTAGGAGTGATGGCGCTGCAGAGCATATTGCCTGTACTCATTAATAGAAGGGAGGTAGTGGCATGACGCTAAATCAGTGGGAACAAGCAGAACCTGGCGTAAAGCGTAAAGTCCATCAGCCAGGAAAAGACTTAATGATGATGGAAGTGATTTTTGAGGAAGGGGCACAAGGTGCCAGTCACAGTCATCCGCATGAACAATTAACGTATTGTTTAGAAGGCAGGCTGCTATTTACGGTTGGCCAGCAAGAAACAGTGATGGAGGAAGGAGAATCATTACAGATTCCATCTAATGCCATTCATGGTGTAACGGCATTAACCAAAAGTAAGCTGTTAGATGTGTTTACTCCAATCAGGGAGGATTTAGTGAGCGGAGATTAAGAGGATTTCTAATGTACGTGGAAATGAACGAATCACCATATGATATTTTAAATCTTGCAAAAAAGGAGAAGAAATTTAATGAAAACGTTTAAAAATCCAATTATACCAGGGTTTTACCCTGATCCATCGGTTTGTCGAGTAGAAGAGGATTATTATTTAGTCACTTCCAGTTTTGAGTATTTTCCTGGTGTGCCGATTTTTCATAGTAAAGATCTGGTGAATTGGCGCCAGTTAGGTCATGTGTTGGATCGACCAGAACAATTGAATTTGGATCAGACCCCTTTTTCGCGAGGGATATATGCCCCAACGATTCGCTACCATAATGGCACCTTTTATATGATTACTACCTTTGTGGTTAGTCCAACGGGTGCGAGACGGAATTTTTATGTAACAGCGAGTGATCCGGCCGGTCCTTGGTCTAATCCGGTTTGGCTTGAGGATGCGCCTGGAATTGACCCATCACTGCTATTTGATGATGATGGTAAGGTGTATTATACCGGGAATCGTAAACCACCTTCAGGCCAGCGATATAAGAAGCATAACGAGATATGGTTGCAGGAGTTAGATCTGGAGACTGGTAAACTAATTGGTGAGAAATATAGTTTGTGGGATGGTGCGTTAAAGAATGCTCACGCACAGGAGGCTCCGCATTTATATAAAATAGGGAATTGGTATTATTTAATGATTGCAGAGGGCGGTACAGGACATACGCATGCAGTAACGATCGCACGCAGTAAGCAGGTAAAAGGTCCATATGAAATGACGGAAACCAATCCGATTTTGACGCATCGACATTTAGGTAGACATTATCCGATTGTAAATGTTGGGCATGCCGATATCATAGAGACACAGGCAGGTGACTGGTGGATGGTTTGCTTAGCTTCCAGACCCTTCGGCGGTTATTATCGAAATCTGGGTCGGGAAACATTTCTCGTTCCATTTATTTGGGAAGAAGGTTGGCCGATTGTGAATCCGGGCAGTGGGCTGGTTGAACCAGAGATGGCTTTTCCCAACTTGCCGGAACATAAATGGCCTGCGCAACCGTTACATGACTCCTTTGAATCGGAAAGGCTGGGTGATCAGTGGAATTTTATTCGTACGCCTCGAGAATCCTTTTGGTCCTTAACCGAGCGAAAAGGTTATTTACGTCTAAAGGCAAAACAAGAAACCATTATGGAAGAAGAGAATCCATCCTTTGTAGGGAGGCGGCAGCAGCATATTGATTTTTATGCTGAGTTGGCAATGGAATTTAAACCAGCTCAGTCGACAGATAGTGCTGGCCTGGTGTTATTACAGAATCATGGTTATCAAATTCGTGTGGAAATGGTAACGGAAAATGAACAGCCGACGTTAAAGCTAGTGAGAAGAGAAGCTGGCAGCGACCAATTGATTGCCACACAAGCATTAGAAGATTGGTGTGTGTACTTATCCGTAGAAGGCAATGGGCAGGATTATACCTTTAGCTATGCGATAGATCCTGCAGAGCGACATTTGCTTGCGAGAGATGTTGATGGGAGAGTGTTGAGTACAGACCTGGCTAGTGGCTTCGTAGGTGCTTATATTGGAATGTACTGTTCTGGGAATGGCAAACAAAGTGCTGGCTATGCCGATTTTGATTGGTTTGAATATCAAGGGAGGGACTGAGTATATGGTCGTCCAACAATTAACAGCACTTGACTGGGCGAAAAAGGCAGCAGATACATTGATGGCACAATACCAGCCAATGGAACTACCACCAGCTAATCGCTGGCATTACCATCAAGGTGTATTTCTTTGCGGTGTGTTGGATATCTTTCATCGAACAGATGAGTTGCACTATTATGCGTACTGTAAGGAGTATGTAGATGAATTGATTGATGAGGAAGGGAATTTCTATTTTGCCAGAAGTGAATTAGATGCGATTCAGCCAGGATTATTATTGTTGTCATTGTATCAAAAGACGAATCAGCGCAAATATCAAATCGCTGCTAGCAAACTCAGACATTTATTAAATACGTTAAATGTAACCAAAGAAGGTGGATTCTGGCATAAAGATAAGTATCCTTATCAAATGTGGTTAGATGGTTTATATATGGCAGGTCCTTTCACTGTACAATATGGTCAGCTCTTTAATGAGCCGGAACTAACGAATGTAGTGATGAAACAGGAAGCCTTAATGCGAAAACATACGAAGAAAGAAAATGGCCTTTATTACCATGGCTATGATGAAAGTAAACAAGCCCTATGGTCAACGGAAAAAGGTCATGCACCGGAGGTATGGGGGAGGGCATTAGGCTGGTATGCAATGGTGACGACAAACTTGATAGAAATGTTCCCAGCTGATCATCCAAAGAGATTCGAATTGACAGAGGTGGTACAGCAATTAATCAAGGCATTGATTTCATTTCAAGATGAAGCGACAGGATTATGGTATCAAGTCGTCGATAAGCCAGGTGGCGCTGGCAATTATTTAGAAAGCTCTTGTTCTTGTTTATTTATCTATGCCATTGCTAAAGCAGTTCAACAAGGTTATGTAGACATATCCTTTTTACAACAAGCAGAAAAGGCCTATCAAGGTTTGTTGGAAGAGAAAGTGGAATTGGAACAACAAGGTCGATTCCAATTGCATGATATTTGTATCGGAACCTCTATTGGTACTTATGATTACTATGTAGAGCGTGAGACAAGTACCAATGATTTACACGGAGTAGGCGCTTTTATCTTAGCAAGTGTGCAGTTGAGCCGGGCTAAGAGAGAGGTGTTAGGATGACCATTATTCGGCTTTTTTTAGCGGGTGATTCTACGATGTCTGCTTATGGAAGCGATCGATATCCGCGGATGGGGTGGGGACAGACGTTAACTCATTATTTAGAGCCGCTGGTAAGTATACGAAATCATGCTATGTCTGGAAGGAGTTCTAAATCCTTTCGAACGGAGGGGAGATGGCAGGAGATGGAGTCAGAATGGCAGCCAGGTGATTATGTCTTTATTCAATTTGGCCACAATGACCAAAAATCTGACCCAGAACGAGCTACCAAGCCATTTTCTAGCTATCAGGCCAATTTACACTTTTTTATCCAGCGCGCCAAGTCTGCCCAAGTAACACCGATATTATTGACACCCATCGCACGAAGACAATTCAATGAACATGGTATATTAGAACATACCCATGGTTATTATCCATTAGCAGTTAGAAAGCTGGCGGCACAAGAAAGGGTTGACTGTATCGACATGCTGCAATGGTCGAGTCAGTTATTAAACGAGCTAGGTGCAGAACAGTCTAAATCTTTGTTTATGCAGTTGCCGCCAGGGCTCTACCCAAATTATCCTGAGGGTGAGATGGATGATACCCATTTAACCGAGGCAGGGGCAGAGGCCCATTGTAAATTATGCGTGGAAGCATTAGATCAGATCGGCCATCCATTGGCTGTCTATAACAAGTGCAAATGATATAAAAGGGAGGAATTGATGATGCATGTACGTTACGCGAATCATCCAGAAGAGATTAAGAGGTATACTACCGAAGAATTAAGAGAGAAATTCTTAGTGGAAAAATTGTTTGAATCAGGAAGTGTACAACTAACTTATGCGCATGTGGATCGGATGATTTTTGGCGGGGTGACACCTACTGTCAAAGAGCTAACAGTTGCCTTGGATAAACAGTTAGGAGTTGATTATTTCCTCGAGCGAAGAGAATTAGGCATTATTAATATTGGTGCCAAGGGATATGTCACCTTAGATGGCGAACGTTATGAAATGAATCAGCATGATGGTCTTTATGTGAGTCGTGGCACAAAAGAGATTTGGTTCGGATCAGATGATGACGCAGCACCAGCCAAATTTTATCTATTATCGTCACCAGCACATTACACCTATCCAACCGTAAAAATTGCCAAGAAGGATATCAAGCCTTTGGAATTAGGCGAAAAAGGAACATTAAATGAACGAAAGATTCATCAGTATATTCATCCAAATGTCTGTGAAAGCTGTCAATTGCAAATGGGACTAACGATGTTGCAGCCGGGAAGTGTCTGGAACACGATGCCAGCACATACTCATGATCGCAGAAGTGAAGTATATCTTTATTTTGATATGGAAGAAAATACGAGAGCTTTTCATTTTATGGGGGAGCCTCAAGAAACAAGACATCTCATTTTGAAGAATGAACAAGCCGTGATCTCGCCAAGCTGGTCGATCCATTGTGGTACGGCTACGAGTAATTATACGTTTATTTGGGGAATGTGTGGCGAAAACATCACGTATACCGATATGGATCATATTAGCATGGATGCATTACGCTAGGAGGTGATGACATGGGAAAAGAACTGCAAGATTTTTCATTAGATTACTTTTCAATAGCAGGAAAAACCGCCGTCATTACAGGAGGAAATACGGGTTTAGGTAGGGCTTATACCGTAGCCCTCGCCGCGGCTGGTGCCAATGTCTTCATTGTGACACATGGTACCAATTGGGAGGAAACGAAAGAAGCATTAGCGGACAAAGTAAGCAAGGCGATTTTTTACCAAGCAGATCTTTCCGACAGACATCAAGTGAAGCAGGTTATTCCGGCTTGTCACGAAGCCTTCGGTGCAGTGGATATACTGATTAATAATGCGGGAACCATTCGCCGTAATCCACTGCTGGAATACCAGGAAAAGGATTGGGATGATGTGTTGGCACTAAACCTGGATGCGTTGTATCTACTTAGTCAAGCAGCGGCAGTGGAGATGGTAAAACAACAAAGTGGCAAAATCATTAATATTGCATCGATGTTATCCTTTCAGGGCGGCAAGTTTATTCCACCATATACCGCAAGTAAGCATGCGGTAGCTGGTTTGACGAAATCCTTTGCTAATGAACTAGCAGGCAATGGCATTCAAGTCAATGCCATTGCACCAGGTTATTTTGCTACAAAAAATACAGCACCTATCCGTGAAAACGAGCAGCGTAATGCTGAAATATTGGCACGTATTCCTGCTGGAGAATGGGGAGATCCAAGTGAGCTGATGGGTACAGTGGTGTATTTGGCAAGTAAAGCCTCTGATTATATGAATGGTCATGTACTGGTTGTTGATGGTGGATGGCTGGCAAGATAAACGATAGGAAAGAGGTGGATAGAAATGCAGCTTCCATTAGGTATAAGGGCACATGATTTGGCTTATGATCAACTAGATCAAATAGCGAAAGCAGTTTCCGTAAAGGGATTTCACGCTGTGCAATTAGCGCTGGCTAAGTCGATAAAGAATGTTTCTACAGTTACAGGATCGCTTAGCCCAGGTTACGCTAAGCATATCAAACATGTTTTTAATCAACATGAAGTGAATATTGCGATTTTAGGCTGCTATATTAATATGATACATCCAGATGAAAAGCAGCGGGATAAGTTGCTTGATCGATTTAAGGAGCATCTTCGTTTGGCACGGGATTTTGGCTGCAGTATCGTAGCTTCAGAGACAGGGAATGTGCATGAAAAAATGGGCTATACCGAGGGCAATTTTACCGAGGAGGCCTTTCAACAAGTCGTTGAAAGTGTTCGTATATTAACCGATGAAGCAGGGAAATGGGGAGTGACCGTAGGAATCGAGGGTGGTGTGAACCACCCCATTCACACACCTGCGAAAATGAAAAGACTACTCGATGAGATTGACTCCTCTCAGCTGCAAGTAATATTTGATCCTGCCAATTATATGACTCCTGATAACTGTCACGATCAGGAGGGCGTTTTTCAAGAGTCGTTTGCTTTGTTTGGCGATCGAATCGTAGCAGTGCATGCCAAAGACTTTATCATAGAAGATCATAAGGTTAAGATGGTTCCGGTCGGACAGGGGAAGTTGCGCTATGATCTTCTGTTTGCATGGATCAAAAAAAATAAACCGTTTATGGAGGTATGCATGGAAAATACGAAAGAGCCTTATATTGATGAGGGAAGGCGTTATCTAGAGCGGATGTATCGGGAATCTTAATCTGGAATAAATTACATGTTCACTGTTTCAGGACGGGTGAGAGATCACATTTCTGATAAAAGGGGCGAAATGATAATGAAAAAACGGTCAATAGTATTTCTTTTCTGCTGCATTATCTTAACCGGGGGATTGCTTTTGGGCTGCGCCGAACAGGAAAGCAATTCAGAAAATAAGCAAGCAGCTAGTGACTCGGAACCACAGGAAATTTCGATTATGTTGAACTTACATGTTCCGGAAGTTCCAAACGAACGTTTAGAAGAATTAATCGAGGAAGAAACGAACACCGAATTAGATATTAAGTGGGTGCCAGATAACAATTATGCAGAAAGTTTAAATACCGCTATTGCCACAAATAATCTTCCAGATGTCTTTCTGTTAAAAGATGTCACTTTAGATCAACAAAAGGATGCCATTCGAGATGATCAATATTGGGAAATTGGTCCTTATTTAGATGATTATCCAAACTTATCGAAACTCAACAAGGATATTTTGAAAAACACGGCGGTGGATGGCAAAATATATACCTTATATGCTGGTAGACCATTGTCCCGACAAGGGCTCATTTATCGAAAGGATTGGGCAGATAATTTAGGTCTTGACGCACCTGGAAATGTGGATGAGTTATATGAAATGATGAGAGCCTTTACCGAAGATGACCCAGATGGCAATGGCAAAGACGATACAATTGGATTAACTGATCGAGAAATTTTAGGGACCTTCGAAAACTTTGCTACATGGCATGGAGCTCCTAATAATTGGGGTGAAAAGGACGGTCAGCTACTACCACAATTCATGTTTCCTGAATATCGAGAAGCCATGGATTATTTTAAGCAATTATTTGATAATGGCTATATCAATAAAGATGCGCCTGTAACAAGCAAAGTAGATCAACAGGAATTACTTAAAAATGGTACAGCTGGAGTATATATTGGAACAATGGGCGATGTAGAAGCTATGTATCAAGATGCACTGGCAATCAATCCAGATGTTGTATTTGACGTACACCATTATATCGAAGGACCAGATGGTGAGTATCGTACAAGAGCAATCCCTGGTTATGGAAGTATGCTGATTTTTCCAAAAGCAGCTGTTGAAACAGAGGAAAAGCTACAAGGTATTTTATCGTTTTTCGATTATTTGATGACACCGGAAGGAGCGAATCTCCTATTATGGGGGGTGGAAGGTGAACATTATGAAGTGATAGATGGAAAAGGAAAGGTAATCGAAGAAAATAGAGAAGCTTTTAACCGTGAGATACTACCATATACTTCATTAGAAATTGGCGAGCCTGACACAAATGGCCGCTACACAGGTTTCTTTGATTATGAACCACGAACAAAGGCAGATGAATTATACATGGATAATAATGATTATTTGGTTCATGATCCAACTACCTCACTAGAATCAGAAACCTGGGCTGCTCAATCAGAAACATTAACGCAAATTATGACAGATGCAACGTATCAATATTTTCTTGGTCAAATAGATAATGACGGTTTCGATCAAGCAATTGAAAAATGGAAAGAAGCTGGAGGAACGCAAGTTATCGAAGAGTATAATCAGTAATAATTAGGAAATAAAAAATGTTTACTAGACTGTAGGGGTTAATATCAACCGTGAAAATGTTTTGGTATATTTTGGATGTTTATATCAAACTTTCTATCATTTTCGTAAGGAGATCAGTGCTGTCATTGGATAGTAAGATCTTCTTATGTTTAATTTTATCTTAACATCATCCTCATAAAAACAAACTTCGATTCGTCATTATGAAGATAGCAATTAATATTGTTACATAAGGTTATCCAATTATACCAAGCTGCTGCTTCTTATTCTCCCTATTCTTACCAAAAATAGCTGTTTGATCTGCTCATGCACCATTTTAATTAGAGTACCAGTAAGAATCAGGGTAGTTGTTCCATCCATACAAGGGAAAGGTGAAAACAGACCTAACCATTCGAGTAAAGACTAGAGTGATTTTGAGATGGGTTATATTCTAGTCCTTGCTTTGCCAATCATCTCGTCTCTATTTCGATACTAAATAACGCGAAACCATAAAATGTTGCTAAATTGGTTTACTACCTAATATTCTTTGCAGTACTCATTTATTTATTTTTTAAATCAAAAATGTATTATTGACGGAAACTATACTTGTGGTTAAGATGTCAAGTAAATGTAATTAGATATTGCTCTCTTAAACAATATGATTGATAATTGAAAGGAAGTGTTTCTTATGGAATTAGGTGGATTTATAGGAGTTATTTATAAAATATCGTTATGGATAACAAGATTGACAACGGTTAACTTGTTATGGTTCTTTTTTAATCTGCCGATATGGTTTTTTGTATATAATCTTTTATTAGTTGAGACTGTAAGCCAATTAGTGTTAACTGGTATAATTATTTTTATTCTATCACCATTGTTATTATTTCCTGCAACAACAGCTATGTTTGCTATAGTAAGAAAGTGGGTGATGGGTGACGAAATCAACATATTAAGCTCATTCTGGAGATATTATAGAGAAGAATATAAGAAGAGTATCTTAGGAGGGTTTGTTTTTGTGTTTATTTGGACTTTACTTGCAATCAACTGTTATTTTTATCTAAACACTAATGAAAATGGTCTGTTTCTGGCTTTTTTTATTTTATTGACTTTCATTTTATTTGTTATTTCTCTTCAATTTTTTTCAATCATTGTTCACGCACAAACCACATTGTTTACAGCACTTAAGAATGCAATGTTTTTTACATTAGGGAATCCAATTCTGACAATTGAACTTAGTTTAATCAGTGGACTTTTTATATATATAAGTTTAAAAGAGTTTACTTTTCTTATTCCATTTTTTACTGGGGCTATCATTTCTTATTTCGCATTTTCAGGCTTTTACCGCAAGTACAAAAAATTAGACCTGCTTGCACGATGATTAAATATTAGAATTTGTAGTTTTTTAAAAAGTAATGTCTGGGCATTTATCTTGCATTCCCGGAATGTACAACGAGACTGTCTTCAAATCGCGACAAGTCCATGTTCTCCTCTCGTTATAAAATAATGTTTTTTCGGGAATCCAGAATTTATATCAATACATATTTTTTGTAAAAAAAGACCTTAAATTATGACTAGTTGTTTAAACATGGTTTAAGAGTTCTTTTTTTTACCATTAACAAACTTAAATGTAATCAGCACTATAATTTATAAAAGTAGTCGAATTTCTATTCTCTTTTGTTCCAATAAATAAAACAAATCTTTTCAATAATAGTCTCTCTTATGACTTATGAGAAAATCTAACATTTAATAAAAAATCCATCATATTTCTTCCTGATAAATTAATAAAAGTTATTTGTATAAAACCAATCAAAGTGAAGGCATTTCAAGAACATGTATTAAAATAGTGTTATAAATATAAAATAATATAATATTTTTTTTGTGTAATTCAAAAAAATGCTATTTTCGTCAAGGATTAAAGGTGATAGCTTTATAAATGACTGCTGTCATGCATCTTGAACAAACATCTCTGTTTTCACAGTAACATTATATTTTGTTAAGAAGGGGCGATGAAATGATAACAAAGATTCTTATAACCTAAAAAAATGAAAACGCTTGCTTTACTTATGGTATATTGACTCGCAAAAAAGATTGAATTCAGTTAATAAAAAGGAGGTAAATATCTTGTCAAAACGAAGAATTAGAACGAATATAATTGTTATTTCGTGTGCTATTATTTTATTGATCGGAATAATGCCTTTACCATCGGCTTCTACTATTTTACATGGAGAAACAGTTTCGGACGTTTCTAATGTTGATACATCTTCTGATAAAGAAGTCATGAAAGTAGGTGGAGAACCCTTTTTTTATAATGGTGTACAGATAAGATACGATAATATCTTGAATGAAACGGATTACACAGACGAGCAGTTTGAAGACATATATCAACAGGCAGCGGATGATGGTTTTACCGTGGTTAATTCACAGCTTTTGTGGTCGATGGTTCAACCTGACCAAGTGTACACAGCAAATGAATCAACTTATATTTCAGGAGGAGCTAATGCGAATACCAATTTTTCGTCAAGTGACTCCATGAAGGTTGAGAATGATACTTCTGATCAGAGTGAGCAGGCTTTATCATACTTTAAATTTGACTTTTCTGATATATCAGGATCAGATGCTGACGCTGCGAAAATCAGAATTTATGTGAATGATATGGATAATGGTACTGCCGATTTGCATCTTTACGGGGTGTCAGACGATTCTTGGGATGCATCGACAATGACTTGGAATAATAGTTCTTCTTTTCATGATGGGTATGACCTTGAGGGAACAGAAGGTAGTGATTATTTTGATATCGGTGGAACCGCTACGTACGATCCTGTTAATAAAGTAGCAGCTTATGACTTTGATGTAACTGACTTTCTTAATAGTCATGCTTATACAGACGGAAAGCAGGCTAGTTTTGTTTTGAAAGTAGATAATAATGTCGATGTTTCCATAGATGGTGTTACTGGAACCACACTTGCACCAAAGCTTGTTATCTCTAGAGAGGATGTCTATGATTGGTCTAAGGTAGATAAACTTATCGAGTGGGCATCAGAAGCAGATATAAAACTGGAACTCATGTGGTTTGGATCAAATACCAGTAAACGAACAGTAGACTTCAGAGTGCCGTATTATGTACTTCGGAATTATCAAAAGGCGGAATCTTCAACGGGTGAAGTACTACGTAATAAATCATCAAATGTCAGTCTTGATAAAGTCGTGTATGAATTTGTTATGTCACAAAATGATCCGAATTTGAGGCAACAGGAGTATGCAGTTTTGAAAACTCTGTTTGATCATGTTGCTGACTATAACTATCAACATGGGGATGAAAAAACTGTAGTAGGAGTTCAACTCAACAACGAACCAGGTGGTGAGATTCACGGTGGTCGTTCATACGATCCATACGCCGAAGAGCAATATGATGCTGGAGGTTATTCTTCAGAAAATAGGTTTATATATGACACTTTCTATATTTGGGCGCAAAATCTAGGTGATGCTGTTAAAGAGTCAGATTATCCAGTCTGGACAAGAATGAATTTCCACTCATCACAGTTCTATTTCTTGTACAAGAATGAGGAAGCGAGAGCTGATGGTGAAACGACAAGTATTGACTTTGTAGGTTATGATCCTTACATCCACACAACAGATGAGGCGATTCGTTTTGGACAAGGACTTTGGGATGATAAACAATATTATCCTTATAACTACGGTCATAATCTTCCAATGATTATGGAAACAAATGGTGAAAATACGAATTCTGATTATTTAGATATTTCTACGATTGCTGGTGGTGCAGTTTATAACATCTATCAATATCTCAGCCGTGATAACTATATGGGTCTCTATAAGTATGGGGAAGATGGTCCGGAAGTATCCAATAGTAATATTGAACACATCAGGAAAACCAATTTATGGCTTCAACAGTTGTGGTATGATCTAGCGACGAAACAACCAGGAGCTGCTGGTGGTACTGAGTTGAAATTTTTTAATGAGCTTGCAAAAGATTCAACAACCGTCACACAAAAAATCCGTGGCATAGATGTTGTCTACACAACAGACAATAAGGGCGTGGGGATTGCTGTAGAGAAAGATGATAAAACAGTTGCCCTTGCAAGTAAAACGGCTTCTGACTTTGAATTAAAAAATTTACTTTTATATGGACCTGTTACAATGACGAAAGGTTATTATGATGAGCATGCCGATTGGGTATCAACCAGTACTAAATCGTTTACAACAAACGGTGATGACGTGGTAGTTGATATCGATGCGTATGAAACAGTGAGGATACAAGTGGCTGATTCTCTACCTGAATTAACTACAAATTATTCCGTTAATGAAGAGTTTAACAGCCTCCCTTCAGGTTGGGATTATCAAGGGGATGTAGCTATTGATAATAACCCTGGAAAGTTAGATACTAGCCTTAAAATTGAAGGGGCTGGTTCACAATTCGATTATCGAGATCGTGGAGACCCTGATGATATTCGTCGAGATTTTATAATCAGTTCTGATTATTCTTTCTTAGTGGACGTTCCGAATGGTCAGTATGATGTAACAATCATTGCAGGAGATAATGAAGCGTGGAATGAAACAAGTATTGCTATTGAAGGTGTTGATGAAGGCGCATTCCATTCTGATGAGGGTGAGTTTTCAGAGAATACTTTCACAACAACGATAAATGACGGTCAATTAAATCTGGATTTAAGTGATCGTGTAAATGGTATAACAGTTACAGAAACTGAAGAAAATCCATCTGTGGATCTCAAGTTTGACTTTGGGTCTGATAATAGCCCAGTTGCTAATGGATACACTCAAGTAACACGCGATTTGTTATACAATGGCCAAACGGGATATGGGTTACAGACACCTTCGTCCAATGAGGCCTACACAAAGCATGCCTTATCTCCGTTGAATGGTATCGTTGAATTAGAGTCTAGGGTCTATAAAGAAGATAGGGATGATTGGTTTGGAGCACCAACCGTATATGATAGCTCAGGAAATACGGTAGTAGAAATGGCCTTTGATAGTTCTGGTAATATTGTATACAAGGACTCGAACAAGGAGTGGGTAACATTGCAATCCTATTCGAGTAGAACATGGTTTGAGATTAATGTGAGTATTAATACTGATACTGATACCTTTGATTTATATATTAACGATACGAAAATGTTGAGCCAAGAGCCGTTGGCAACACCCATAACAGATATTGCAGAGGTTAAATTTTTTACGGATACATCTGGTGTATCATATATTGATAAAGTAAGAGTATATCAAGAGTTTGTAGAGTAATAAATCTCATAAAATGATTTGGCATAGATACAGTTAAATTGAGTACAAAGAGGTCTGTAAATAATTTACAGGCTTTCTTTTTCGCGAAAATTGCGAACTAAAAGTCATATATATAATTTGAACTTATAAATGTAACAAAAATGTGTTACAAGTATGTCTTTGCTCGCATGATTTCCTGATAATACCTCGTTTGATCCATTCGTGTGAATAGTTATTCACCTGCCTTTCAGCTCTGTTGAAAGGTAGCGGTATGGTGAGATAACCCAGAGAATACATTTATTTATTCCTTAGTTATCTCACCATACCGCGTAAATGGATACAGAGCACTTATCCGATCAGTGAGAAATTATTTAATTAAACTTATATAGTTAGCAATTAATTTTTACGAGTGTCTATTTCTATGAGATTTTAGCTAATTTTAAAACAATGATTTAACAATATTAAGCGCTCGTTTAATATAAAGGAAAATCGGTTGAAATGCTTCTATAACAGGAAATAAAAGAGATACATAAAAATAATATAATAAAATTAAAAAAGTGCAAAGAGTTATAATAAGGGTTGTCAAAAGAGTATGATTGCTAGGAACTAATCATCTTGCTAAATTTGAAATTGTAAAAGATGTTAAGTGTGAATCACGATGAAATTTAAGCGGTTTCAAAATCGTGTATTCTAAGAAAAGTATTAATCATATAGAAAATACAGGAAGGAAGTGAGTACAGATGAGTGATAATGGCTTATCTCTTCAGAATCAAAGTAAAATCAAAGAAAACAAAATGTTAAAGAAACAAAACAAAATTCAATTTTTTAGAAATTTAAAACGTGATCGATACCTATATTTATTAGCGCTACCTGGTATCATGTATTTTTTGATTTTTAAATATTTACCTATGTATGGTATCACAATTGCATTTCAAGATTTCTCTCCATATCTTGGATTTAAAGAAAGCCCGTGGATAGGATTCGAACATTTCCAACGATTTTTTACCAATGACGATTTTTGGATGTTACTTCGAAATACGCTAGCGATTAGTTTTTTAAATATTATATTTTTCTTTCCATTACCAATTATTCTATCACTCTTATTAAATGAATTAAGGAGTCAGTTTTACAAAAGGACAGTACAGTCTTTGGTTTATCTTCCGCATTTTTTATCATGGGTAATCATTGCAAGTCTATCTTTTATTCTGTTAGGTAAATCAGATGGGATTGTTAATTTTATTATTAACGAACTTGGTTTTGCTAAAATTGATTTTCTCACAAATCCAGATATTTTTTGGTTCTTAATAACTGGGCAATCGATTTGGAAGGAAGTAGGTTGGGGTACAATTATTTTCCTTGCTGCTATTGCTGGAGTAAACACTGAATTATACGAAGCAGCAAAAATAGATGGAGCGAATAGATTTAGACAAATATGGCATGTAACATTACCAGCGATTCGAAACGTGGTTGTTATACTATTAATTCTTCGTTTAGGTGATGTAATAGAAGTAGGGTTTGAACAAATATTTCTTATGTATAATGGTGCGGTTTCTGAAGTAGCTGAAGTTTTTGATACGTATGTTTACCGAGTGGGTATCCAGCAGGGGCAATTTAGCTATAGTACAGCGGTAGGTATATTTAAATCTTTAGTAGGGTTAGTACTCGTTGTTGTTGCAAATAAAATCTCAAAACGTTTTGGAGAAGAAGGAATTTACTAAGAGAGGAATGAATTATTGTGAAACTAAGTTCAGGTGAAAAAATCTTTAATATTACCAATATTATTTTTCTTGGATTGGTAGCTTTAGTTACCATGTTCCCACTCTATTATGTTTTTGTTGTTTCCTTTACAGAACCAGCAGAATTCGTTCGAAAAACAATTATATTATGGCCAGAAGATTGGTCGATCGATGCTTATAGATACTTATTATCTGCTCCTACATTTATACAAGCAATCGGTGTTAGTACTTTTTTAGCGGTAGTCGGTACTGTATGTAGTTTAGTTATTACGTCATCATTTGCATATGCATTGTCACGGAGAAATTTTATGGGTAGAAGAATTATATTAATGCTCGTACTATTTACGATTTTATTTACTCCTGGGATTATTCCGAATTATTTACTGGTTAAAGAATTGGGTTTGCTTAATAGTCTATGGGCTGTCATCCTTGTTTCGCTAACTAGTGGTTGGTTTGTCATACTAATGAAAGGATTTTATGATAGTATACCTACTTCATTAGTAGAGGCGGCATTAATTGACGGGTGCAATGAGATCACGGCATGGATAAAGATAATTTTACCACTATCCCTACCATCAATTGCAGCCTTTGGATTGTTTTTTGCAGTACAGTATTGGAATCAATTCTTTAATGCATTACTTTATTTAAATGATCCAAGTAAATGGCCAATACAAGTTTTACTTCAGAACATGTTAATTGATTCATCAGGAAGTAGCCTAGGTGGAGCCGACCCAACAATTGCACCGCCACCCAGTCAACAGTTAAAAATGGCTGCAGTAATTATAGCGATTGTACCAATTCTGTGTGTTTATCCATTCTTACAAAAACACTTTGCTAAGGGTGTGATGATAGGATCAATCAAAGAGTAATATATGTGTAAAATGCTTTTAATTATTAGTTTTACTTCACTTAGGGAGGAAAAAAGATGAGAAATATATCATTTTTTATATTGTTAATTTTTTCTATGTTATTGGTGTCATGTAGTGATGATATTAGCAAAAATGAAACGCTTGAAAATGATCTAAATGATAGCGATGATGGTGAGGTCAATGGTCAACCAATAGAAATATCAATTATGACTCACTTCTTTGGCTCAACCCCACCGTCTTCAGATAATCAAGTTGAAAAAGCAGTTGAGGAAGAAACAAATACCAAACTAGACATACAATGGGCCTCTGCCCAAAATTATGTGGACAAATTTAATGTTGCAATTGCTTCAGGAGAACTTGCAGATTTAGTATTAGTACCAGATGTAGATATATTATCTAATCCTGTTTTTGTTCAAGCAGCTCAGCAGGAAGCATTTTGGGATATAACGCCTTATATTGAAGATTATCCTAATCTTCAAAAGTATATACCAGAATCAGCGTGGGAGTTAACCCAAATTAATGGTGCAAATTTTGCAATGCCCAGACCTCGTCCATCTGAAAGTGATTGGTTTTTTATTTTTCGAAAAGATTGGTTGGAAAATGTAGGTTTAGAGGTGCCAACAACAGTGGATGAACTTTATGAAGTAATGAGGGCCTTTACAGAAGAAGACCCAGATCAAAATGGAAAAGATGATACAACAGGATTTACTAGTCCTATTAATGATCAAGACATGGGTGACTTTGGATTAATTGAAGATGTATTTACTGGAGTGAATGGTGAGTGGGCAAAGAAAGATGGAAAGCTTGTTTATAAAGATTTACTGCCAGAAATTAGAGATGCACTTGAATTTATAACGGATGCCTATAAGGAAGGACTAATTCCAGAAGATTTTGCTTCTATAACTTCAGAGAAATCCAGAGAAATTTTCATGGCCAGTAAGGCAGGAGTTAAGAGTGATAATACAGGAGGGTTTAAATTACTTTATGATGAAATTTCAAAAAGTAATTCCGATTTTGAAATGACAGATTTGACCCCAGCTATTAATATTGATGGTTATAATCCAAAAGCTACTGGATTCAATGGAGGACTTGTTATTCCCAAAACTGTTCCTGAAGATAAGATGAAAGAAATATTAACAGTGATTGATAAGTGGATGGAAGATGATATATTTAGTTTACATCAAGGTATCGAAGGAATTCATTATACAATTGGCGAAGACGGTGAAAAGGTTGTAGACAGTGATCAGGTTGAAAAAGATGGTATTAGTAATTATAACCAAATAGTGTACGTTGCGGATCCTTATGGGAATGCCTACAAACCTGAGTTCCCAGAGGAGTTAAAGGTGAAATACTCAGAAATTCAAGATGAGAGAGAAAAAACCAGCGTGGCTCCTGTAGCCGTAGGACTGACTTCAGAATCTTCCAATACTTATTTACCTGAACTCAAGAAAGATATTACTGATTTAAAAGTGAAAATTATACTTGGGCATGAAACTATTACTGCTTGGGACAACTTTATTGAAGATTTGAAAAATGATAATACGATGCAACAAGTTACTAAAGAGATTAACGAAGTATATGAGTCAAGACAGTAGAAATACATTGATTAAATGAATATTATCACAATTACTTGTGAACTTATTGATCACTTAAAGAGATAAATTATTTTGTCTAGACTGAAAAAATGGCTTTAATTATCTGAATATTGGAACGTAAGGATATTCTCTTTGTTTTTGGAAAGAGAGATTAGCAGATAGTAATACTATGGTTGCACTCATTCCTCTTATTTATTCATTACTACAAGAAGGGAGGTGATGGTTGGATCTATCAAATATATTGAAAATTGAACGATGAAAAATAATATTAGGGGGTTGAAAGAAAATGAAAAAATTTTTATTTGTATTGTTATTTGTAATATTATTATCGGCTTGTGATGAAACGAATTCAGGGACTTCCTCTGAAAAAGATACAGATTCAACGGAAATTAGTATTATGACTCAATTTTACAGTGCGACACCACCTAGTGATGATAATGCTCTCGAACAGGCCATAGAGGAAAAGACAAACACTAAATTAAATATTCAATGGAATTCTTCAAATAATTATCAAGATAAATTCAATGTTGCAATGGTGTCAGAAGAACTCACAGATTTGGTGCTGATACCTAATGAAGATCCATTTACAAATCCTGTATTTATGGATGCTGCTGAACAAGGGGCATTTTGGGATGTTTCATCATATATAGATGATTATCCCAACTTAAAAAATAAAATCCCTGAGGTAGCATGGGAACTTAGTAGTCTAAATGGCGCGAATTACTTCGTACCTAGACCACGTCCATCTGAAGGCTCATACTTCTTTACTTTAAGGAAAGATTGGCTTAAAAATGTTGGTTTGGAAATGCCTACAACGGATGAAGAACTGTATGAAGTTTTGAAAGCGTTTAGCGAGCAGGATCCGGATCAGAACGGTAAGGATGATACAACAGGGTTTACGGGAGCGATTTGGGATGATTCTATGGGTGATTTTGAAAATTTTGAATTTATGTTTACAGGAGTAATAGGGGAATGGAAGGAAGAAAATGGAGAGTTGATTTATTCTGCTTTTCTTCCAGGAATGAGAGAAGGAATTGAGTATATGAAGAAAGCGTATGAAGAAGGTTTAATTGCAGAAGATTTTGCATCACTCACAAATACTCAAAAAGAAGATATGTTTTCTGGTGGAGATGCAGGAGTTATGATTCAAACTGCCTCATCTGCTAAATATTTCTACGATATAATATCTGAAAATGATTCAAATTATGAGTTAACTGATTTTCAACCTGTTATGAACATTAATGGTTATAATCCAAAAGGAACAGGATATAATGGTGGAAATGCCATTCCGAAAACAGTCCCAGAAGAAAAAATGAAAGAAATCTTAGGTATGCTTGATACATGGATGGAAGATGATATATTTAAATTACATCATACCGGTATTGAAGGGGTACATCATACTTTAAATGGAGATGGTGAACTTGAGATAGATCAAGAAAAAGTTGAAGAAGATGGGTTAGGTAACTTTAGCCAAATTGTTTTTGTAGCGGATCCTTATGGAAATGGATACAAGAGCGATTTCCCTGAAGATGCAAAAGAAGTATATAAAGAGATAATTGATGAGAAATCCAAAACTGGTGTGGGTCCAGTAGCTGCCGGCTTAGTTACTGAATCAAGCGAGAAATATTTACCAGAAATACGTAAAAATATGACTGATATAAAAATAAAAATTATTCTTGGTCATGAACCGATTACAGCATGGGATGATTTTGTTGAACAATTAAAAAAGGATCAAGGGATGCAACAAGTTACACAAGAGATAAACGATTTGTATCAAAGTAGAAAATAAATATAGAAGCAATTTAACTCTAACACCCTCTAAGGATTTTAGAGGGTGTTATTACTAAACATATACACATGAGGTGAAAAAATTATGTTAAGAAAAGAGTTAACAATGGATTTTGATTGGTCTTTTTGTAAGGGAGATCCACAAGACGCGTATAAAATTGAATTTGATGATTCAAATTGGCAAACATTAAATGTCCCACATGATTGGAGTATATCAGGCCCATTTGATGAATTAAATCCAAGTGGCGCGAGTGGTGGATTCTTACCTGGTGGAATAGGTTGGTATAGAAAAAAATTTTATTTGCCTGAAAAGGCTGAAGATAAAAAAGTATTTATTCATTTCGACGGTGTTTATCACAACAGCGAAGTATGGTGTAATGGTCACTATATTGATAAACGTCCATATGGTTTTGTAGGTTTTTGTTATGATTTAACACCATATATTAATGTGGAAAAAGAGAATGTAATTGCAGTAAGAGTAAATAACTCAGATCAACCAAACTGTCGATGGTATACTGGATCAGGAATTTATCGACATGTTTGGCTTACTATTAGTGATCCCTTACATATTAAAACTTGGGGTACTGCAATTACGACTCCGGTTATTTCAGAAAAAAAAGCTACTGTTGAGTTAGAAACAACTGTGACTAATGATTATCATTCTGCTAAGTCTTTCACATTGGAAACTCATATATATGATAAAAGCTACCAGCTGATTACAAGTGAATCAAAAGACGTCGTTTTAAATTCAGGAGAAACAAATACTACTAAACAATCATTTGTAATCACAAATCCTCGTCTATGGTCACCGAATTCTCCTTCTCTCTATTATGCAGTGAGTCGTTTGATTGTGAAGGAATCAGTAGTTGATGAATATATTACCTCGTTCGGAATTAGAGAAGTGTTGTTTTCAAGCGAAAACGGAATGACTATAAATGGAGAAAAAGTAAAATTAAAAGGAATAAATCTTCACCATGATGCGGGCAGTGTAGGTGTTGCAGTGCCAGAACGATTGTTAGAAAGTAGACTTCAAACCCTTAAGGAAATCGGGTGTAATGCAATAAGATGTAGTCATAACCCTCCGACCAGGGAGTTACTTGATTTATGTGATCAAATGGGCTTCTTTGTAATTGATGAGATCTTTGATAAATGGTGGTCTCGCAGTTATGGAAAAATATTTGAAAATTGGTGGAAAACAGATCTAGATGCTATGATATTACGGGATCGAAATCATCCCTCCATAATTATGTGGAGTGTTGGGAACGAAGTAGAAGATCAAGGATCACAGAAAACAGTTGATACCTTAAAAATGTTAGTAAATTATGTACATGAGAAAGAACCGTCAAGACCAGTTACTTGTGCTATTAGGCCACCTGGAGAAGTGGATGATATTAAAGTATTTGAAGAGAAAATTGATGTGATTATGAGTATGGTAGAGCACATGGATATTGCAAGTTTAAATTACCAAGAGCAATGGTATGCCGAATTGAAAAAAAGAAAACCCGACATTATTATTTTGGGAAGCGAAACCTACCCTTTCTTTCGAGGAAACAAACATTTCTATAAAGCCTTCGAACCAATTAATCCATGGTTCGATGTAGCTGAAAACGATTATGTAATTGGTCAATTCTTATGGACCGGTTTTGATTACGTCGGGGAGGCTGTGAAATGGCCAAATAAAGGGTGGGCAGCATCAATCATTAATACATGTGGAAATAGAAAGCCTTTATCTTATTTTCAACAGAGCGTATGGAGGGAGGAGCCAATGGTTCATATTGCTGCTTTTGATGATAGTATCAAACAGCCATTAGAAAAATTGCATTGGAATGCACCAAAAATGGCATCACATTGGACATTCCCTCATTTTACGGACCAGATGATTAAAATAGTTACCTTTACAAATTGTGAAAAGGTCGAATTGTATTTAAACAATGAGTTATTGGGTGATAAGTATCTAAATGATTTTCCGGATCGTATGATGACGTGGTACCTACCGTATAAAGCAGGAACTATTAAGGCTATCGGTTATGTTGATAATGAGAAGGTAAGCATTCATGAAATGGAAACATCTAGAACACCTAAACAAATTAAACTAACTCCTGATAGGACAACAATTGTAGCTGATGCTCGTGACGTTTCCTTAGTAGAAGTAAGCGTAACGGACGAGCAGGGAATATGTTATCCGTATGCAGAAGATGATATAACGTTTGAATTAAAAGGTGAAGGAAAGATTATTGGTCTGGATAATGGTAATTTAGACAGTAATCAATCTTTCAAAGAAAAAAAACGCTCTGCATTTAATGGAAAATGTTTAGTGATTATTCAAGCAAATCATAATGAGGGTGTAATAGAACTTAACGCAAGTGCACAGAGCCTGAAAAATGCTCAAACAATCATTAACTCTGTTAGAAGAAAATTATGATTTGTTGAAAGAAGACTCACAGCAGATCCTAAGTTCAATTTTTGACTTAGGCGAGTAATGATGGAGCTGCGCCAAAGATACCTGAACTCATCCGTTTTTTAGACATACGACTCCCTTGGTCGGACGAAGTGGTTTTAAAAAGGGAGGAAGCTAACGTGGATAGAGGCTCACTCTATTTGTAATCGCTGAATGTGCTGTAACACATCCCAGAAAAAGCTGGGATGTACAAAGCTGGAAACTAATTTAAAATAAAGGGAGGAAAAGAATTATGTCAAAATTAGATTTTGATTGGTTAACGCCAAGAAAAGCAAAGAGAACCCCAGTAAGCTTTGGTTCGCCGTGGGCGCAAGGTGCTTTGTTGCCTGAAGAATCGGTGTCGTTGATAGATCAGACGGGAAATATTGAGCCTATACAGACCAAAGTTAATGCATATTGGCCGGATGGTTCTGTTAAATGGCTATTGCATAGTGGCGTACTCGACACTAGAAAATCTTATAAAATTAATAAAGGTCAAGGAATAAAAATTAATAGTGTCATTACTGCATTTCAAACTGTGGATGGTGCTGTAACTGTAGATAGTGAACTACTTTCTTGTACTATTCAGAAGGGGGAGGTTTTAATCTCTTCTTTATTGCGTAAACACACCAATCAAAAGTCTGTATCGGCAAAATTAACAGCATTTATTGAAAACAGAGAAGAGCAGCACGGTTTAGAAAATATTATGATAGAAAAGCTAATAGGTTATACGGAGAAAATTACTTTAGAAGAAAAAGGGCCAATAAGATCAGTTGTAAAAATTGAAGGTAAACACGAATACGTGAATCACAAAAATCAAATTTTTCCATTTGTAGTTAGGCTATATTTTTACGCTGACAGTGACGAGATTAAAATGGTACACAGTTTTGTTTATGACGCGGATTGCGAAAATGATTTCTTGAAAGGGCTTGCGGTGGAGTTTGATTTACAAGCAAGTGGGGAGATGTGGAACCGTCATGTAGGCTTTAGTGGTGATACTGGTATGTTCTATGAAGCTGTGCAACCTATGTATATGGAAAAGAAAACTCATCCTGCATATGAAAGGCAACAGGTGCATGGTCAATTTGTAGAAATTGATCCGGTGTCTGAAGGGAGTTTTCTAGAGAATGTAAGGGATAATGCTTCTTGGGGGAATTTCCGTCTCCATCAGGGTTCCTGCGATCATTACAGTATTGAAAAAAAGACAAGATCTGGGTGTGCTTTTATCCCTGCAGCACAAGGAAACCGGTCTAGAGGCGCTGTTTTCTTTGGCGACGAAAGTGTGATTCTCTCAACTGCAGTTAAAGACTTCTGGCAAAAGTGTCCGAGGGCACTTGAAATAACGGATGCTACTGAAGATAATCCAACAATGACAGTCTGGCTTTGGAGCAAGTATGCCGAATCTTTTGATTTTAGGTCGTATGATACGAACAAACATGAGTTTTCATACGGTGGTATAAACAATCATCCAGAAGGTATTGCTAATACCAATGAGATATTTATAAAAATGTTTGATGAGATGCCAGGGAAGAATGAAATCATAGATTTTGCTGACGATGTACAGACGGATTCGTTACTTATAGCTGACTTATCTGCCTATGAAGACACTAAGGTATTCGGTACGTATTGGTGTGAGCCTAAAGAAGAACAGTACAAGAATCCTGCGCATGAAAAAGCATTTATCGGATTCCTGGAATTTTATATGAGAGAAGTGGAGCAACGCAAATGGTATGGTTTTTGGGATTATGGTGATGTTATGCATACGTACGACCCAGTGCGTCACTGTTGGCGGTATGATGTAGGTGGATTTGCATGGCAGAACACAGAGCTTTGTAACACTTATGTCAACTGGCTTGCATTTCTTCGCACGGGTGACTATAACATATATCGTTTTGCACGTGCGATGTCTCGACATACGAGTGAGGTGGACATATACCATCTCGGAAAATATGCTATGCTCGGCAGTCGGCACAATGTACGCCATTGGGGTTGTGATTCCAAGGAACCACGTATTTCAATGGCTGGTCACCATAGATTTTATTATTATTTGACTGGTGATGATAGAATTGGGGATATTATGGATTTTGTTAAAGATGCAGATTTTGCATGGAAGAATCTTTTGATTGATAAGGATGGTGGTACAGCTCGAACAGGTCCGGACTGGTCTTCTTTTGTATCCAATTGGATGACCCGTTGGGAACGGTTTAGAGATGTGAAGTACCTTGATAAGATCATGTCAGGTTTAAATAGCATCAAACAGGCTCCCAATCGTCTTTCTTCTGGTTCGAAATTTGATTATGATTCACACACAGGATATATGCACTATATAGGTGAGGGAAATTACCAATATCATATGGTGATCTGTTTTGGCGGTCCAGAGGTGTGGTTTGAGCTGGCTGATTTATTGGAAGATGAAGAATTTAAGGATATGTTAGCACAGTTTGGTGATTATTATGCTATGACACCTGAGGAAAGGAAAGAAAATTCAAATGGATTATTTAATGAAAGTAACGATATTGCATGGGGAGGCGTGAGATTTGCTATACGTATGTTGGCGTTTGCAGGATACTGGTATCAGAATCCTTCTCGTATGCAACAATCAATAGATATGTTAAATGACAAGCCAGCATTCAATTCCAATACGCCAGGCAAGATAGACAAAGAGGGAAACGTAGTATATACAGATGTAGAAAATCAAGAATATATCCGTAAAATTCAAGAGGTTGAGTTCGTAAATACTAATGGTATATCACAGTGGAGTCTAAATTATATTGAAACGGTAAAGTTGTATGAGCTGTCAGGTTTTAATAACATATATTCAAGAGAATAATATGCTGGCTTGATTTGCGATCGTATATTAACAATAGCTCATTGCAAATGAATTATTTATCATGGAAAAGGTGAACGAGGGTTATTTCGTAATCAAAACGACTATGATACAATTTAAATAATGCGCTTCCATGTTATCAGAGGTGATTTGATTGAAAGAAAATATGGTAAAGAAACTATTAGGCTATTCAAGAATTAATGGTAACTATCGGAAGAATCTAATTGTTTTTTTGTTACTAGCTAGTATACCAGGGATTATATTTAGCATGTTGATCTTTTTCATTAGTAAATCTCAAATGGAAAATGAACTAGAAACAGTTCATCAAAATATCTTATCTAATAGAATTGAATCTATAAAAGACCAGTTTACAGATTTAGAACTATTAGTGGCAAACTGGGCATATCAAGCCAATTTACAAGATTATAATGATTTAGATATGGTGAATGATTATCAAAGCGTAAATGATATTTTAGATAGACTCATGTTGATGGAAGGATATAATCCACTTATTGGTCGGGTAGAACTATATTTAAATAGACCCGAACCAATGATTTATACGAGAAACGGTTATTGGTTCTTAGAGGAAGCGCAAGTTGGGGTTTACAATCAACTTTTAAAAAATAATAAAAAGATGTTTTGGAATGATACCCTAGCTAGTTATGAAGGTGGTTACGAAGATAAATACGCCCCATTAGTTGTGGTTCATAACTTGGATAATATTACACGCAACCCATTTGGATCTTTAATCGTTTTTTTAGAAAATGAAAAATTTGACAGTATATTGCAATCTCCTTATGAGGATGGATCTGTATTCTTACTGCAAGGCAGCGACCAGTACTTTTTTGGGAAAAAAAATCAAACCAATCCTGATCCAGTTCAAAGAACTGTTATGGAAGAAATAAACGAAAGAGATGATAATTCAAAACCATTCGTACTTGATTATAATAATATCAAATATACAGTTACTTATGATTATTTTTCACGTTTAGATCAAAGGTGGTACTACGTTTCAATTGCCCCGATGACTAATATTACTGCTCCAGTTGTTTTTATTTCAAAATTATTCATTTATTTGTTTTTAATCGTATTTATTCTTGCAATTTTTCTTTCTATTGTTTTTTCAAGAAAATTATATGATCCTATCGAAAATATAACAAGTAAAATAGGTAGAAATAATATTCACTACAAAAATGAATTTGAACTGATTGAAACTCAGTTAAATCAGCTATCAACAAAAAGTGAAGACTTACAAAATCGTTTAAGAAAACAACTCCCTCATTTACGCGCAGGATTTCTACTGCAACTAGTGCAAGGTCATTTATATGCTTACCGTGAAAAAGACTTACTAGAAAGAATGAAACAATTTGGTTGGAATGGCAATAATAAAAAATACATGATCCTATTTATACAAATGACCGGATTCACAAAATTGAAGCATAGGTTTTCCGAAGGAGATGAAGGATTAGTAACTTTTCTGGCAGTGAACATTGCTGAGGAGTTAATGCATTCTTTTAATTTGGATGGAGATGTTATTAATTTTCATAACTTATCTTTAGGGATATTATTTTCTTTTTCAGAAGAAGAAAATACTGATGAAATAGATGAATTAGTTTTTCATTTTAGTGAAAAATTAATTAAAGATATCAATAATATTTGTAAGTTGGATACCTACGTTGGAATAAGTAAAATGTTAGACTCATTAAATCAGGTCCACAGTTATTTTGAGGACACAAGAGCCGCTTTAAACTTTCGAAATTTACAAGAACGAAATCAAATAATTGAGGTAAAGAGAATGGATGCTATATTAGAATATAATCAAAATTTCGAGTACCCATTTGACATTGAAAAGGAAATTGTTAATGCTATTCGTTTGGGGAAAAAAGAGGAAGCAATAAGCCTTGTAAGCCAATTTTTACTTCAGTTATCTCAGAATAACGTTAGCGAAGCTATGATGAAACAAGGTGCATTAAAGTTACTAGGTAGTGTTTATCATATTGTATTACAATCTGGGTTAATTGAGGATTTTGTTGAAAAAAGCGGAAGTCTGTACGAATCATTGTATAAGCTAAAAGATACAGATGAAATCAGTCAATGGTTTCAAGATAAAGTAGTTATTCCGATTATTGATGAATTATCTCAAAAGCAAAATCAGCGTCTTCGTATAATTGTAGATAAAGTAACAGATATTCTTGATCATTATTATATGAATGATGAAATATCGTTAGAATACTGTGCAGACCAAGTGAACATACACCATTCTATATTGAGTAAAGTGTTCAGAGAGTTTACTGGTTGGAACTTTATTGACTATTTGACGAATATCAGGGTTACGAAAGCGAAAGAGTTGTTATTGGAGACAGATACAAAAATTAAAGATATTGCTGAATCAATAGGGTATAAGCATACCTACTTCAATCGGATTTTCAAGAAGTATGAGGGGATCACTCCAAGCCAATTTAGAGAGATTAATAGAAAAATTTAGTTGGGAGCATGGTCTAGTCTGAGAAGTGAAGACAAGTACCATGCTTTTTTACCTTGTTTCCAAGCGATATTCGACATAATTCAATAAAAAAGTATTATAATATCAAAATTCTACAAATTATACTTTATGATTACATCAAAAAAGTTCAATTGCAGTAAACAATAATTACGGATTAAGATAAAAATAGGATTAACATCCTACAATATGAAATTACCCAGAGGTGAACTAATGCTAAATGGCAACTTTTGTTTTAAACATATAATATACAGATGGCTGGACAGTTTTTTTATCGCATACACCATATGTATATAATTAAGACGATTTGAACTTGGGTGTGATGTTGTAACAGAAAAACACTGGTAAAGAAATACGTGTAGCATTTCATTACAGCTATGCACCCCATAATACAAAAAACAGGAAACAAATTAAGAATGATGTAATTGGTAAAGTTTAATTCTGTGAATTATAAAGTGTCACTAGACACGCAATGTCGATCAAATTATATCCAAAGGTGACATCGGTATAAGTGAAATAATGGAAAATCACTTGGGTTATATTTATAGAAAGGGGATAGAATATTGAATATATTACACAACCAGTTTCTTGACCCACCAGAGGAATTTACCCCTATTCCTTTCTGGTTTTGGAACGATCATCTAACGAAAAAAGAAATTATTGGACAAATTAACGATTTTCATAATAAAGGGGTAACAGGATTTGTTATCCATCCAAGAATCGGTATTCCAAAAGAAATTGAATATTTATCAGTTAACTATATGAAAATGGTTTTAACAGCGGTAGAAGAAGCTAATCGATTGGAAATGTCTGTTGTCTTGTACGATGAAGCAATGTATCCATCTGGTTCAGCCAAAGGATTGGTGGTGAAAAATAATCCTGAATATGCTAGTAGAGGATTAAAAATGTTTGAGTACCCTTATAAAGAGAGCACTGATTTAGATATTGAATTAAATAGTGAAGAATCAGTTGTTTCAGTTCAAGCTGTTAAAAAACTTTCAGCTAATACAATAGATCTCTCGACATCTCAAGTATTAAAAATGGAAGATGGAAGGGTTTCTTTTACTCCACCTGATGATGGTAATTGGTCTATTTTGGTATTTTTTGAAACTCTCTCTGGTGGCCATATACGTGGTATCCATTTTGATGAAGATGATGGTGAAAAAAATGCCCCACCTTCTGCTGACTTACTAAATCCAAAGGCAGTTGCTAAGTTTATTGAAATTACACACAAAACATACTATGAATGGTTGAAAAACTACTTTGGGAATACTGTATTTGCAATGTTTACTGATGAACCAGATATTTTAGGAAGAGGATCTGACTTGGAGTTAAAGCCTTGGTCTGGAAATTTACTTTCATATTATAAACAACAAGGAAATGAGGAAGTCCATTTAGCATGCTTATGGTTTGATGCAGGAGAGATAACAAGTACAATTAGACGAGCCTATCAAAAAACTATAAATAAACGTCTATCAGAATCTTATTACAAACAAATCAGTGACTGGTGTGAGAAGCATGGTATTGCGTTAACGGGTCATCCTGCGCGAAGTGGCGACATAGGACTACTTGACTATTTTCAAATACCAGGTCAAGATGTTGTGTGGCGTTGGATTGCACCTGAGGATGGAAAATCATTACAAGGGGAACATTCTACAGCTGGGAAATGTTCAGCAGATGCTGCACGACATAGAGGGAGGAGAAGGAATCTAAACGAGTTTTTGGGAGTTTGTAGTAAAGAAAGCCCTTGGGCGCTTAGCCCAGGTGATATGAAATGGTATATTGATTGGTTGTTAGTTCGGGGTGTGAACCTTCTCTGTCCACATGCCTTTTATTATTCTATTAGAGGTGAAAAAAGAAGCCATGAACGTCCACCAGATGTTGGTCCAAATAATTTATGGTGGCCATACTACAGTCTATTTGCCCAATACATGAAACGTCTTAGCTGGTTAATGACAGATAGTACTAATCAAGCAACTATAGCTATTCTGTGTGAAGAAGACTTTTTGCCATGGGAAGTTGCAAAAATACTATATGAAAATCAAGTTGAGTTTAATTACTTAGAAGAAGAGTTATTTTTATCATCAGCTTATATAGATGATGGAAATATAAAAATTGAAAGACAATCATACGAAACTATAATTATCGAACGAGGTGGGTTACAACTAGATTCAGTTACAATAGGCAAACTGGAGGAATTTATTCAAAATGGAGGAGAAGTGATTTTTCTCTCGGATGAATATGAGTTGAATACGATCAATGGAGCTAAACAGATCGAGAATGTTGGTGATGTTCTTAAGATACTTTCTACAGACCATCTAGAGGAAGTAGTTATTTCTCCTTCTAGCAACGACATAAGAGTTAGTAAAATAAAAAAGCAAGACAAATTATTTTATTTTTTCGTTAATGAAGGTGAAGAGAACTATAAAGGCTCTTTGCTACTGAAGGAGCAGGGAAGTGTCGAAAAGTGGGATGCATGGAATGGTACAATTAAAAAAATTTCTCTTAAATGTCAAGATAATCATATAGTGGTACCTTTAACAATCGAACGAAGATCATCCATTGTGTTAGCTATTGATACGGAGATACAACCAGTAATGAAAGAAGTATTAAAAACTAGCTATAAATCAGAGAAAATAGATATCCAACGAAATTGGCTCATTGATGGCCGACCTAATTATCAACTAGAGTCATGGATTCGGTGGGATGGCATGGAATCCTTTTCGGGAACTGTAGTTTATGAAAGTCAGTTTTGTGTAAGAAAGTTAGCTTCCATTTCAAAAGTATACTTGGATTTGGGTGAAGTATATGAAATTGTAAGGGTTACAATAAATGGGTGTGAAATTGGAGTGAAAATGTGGGCACCATATCGTTTTAAGGTTAATCCATCTTATCTAAAGAGTGGAGTTAATAAAATTACTTTTGATGTTACTAACAATAGAGCAAACGAAATGGATGATGCACGGTTAATATCTGGTTTGCTTGGTCCAGTTACATTAAATATATACCGTAAACAATAGAATAAATGATTGCAATTTATAAAAGTGTTTCCTTAATATTAATAAATTTAAACAATAATATATAGGTGGATGAAAGAATGCAATTTAAACATGAAATTAAATTTGATAAGCATATGGACTATAGTTCTGAACGAGGATATGGATTTGTTAGATCACGAGAATTATCAATTAATGAGGAACTAAGAGATTCTTGGCCAGGAGACTATTTTATACCTTCTGTTCCAACATTCATGATGGATGTACCGAATGGAAATTATAAAGTTATTTTAACTTTAGGATCCGAATCAAAGCCAACTGTAACAACTGTCAAAGAAGGACTTGGTAGATTAAAACTTCACGAAGTAAAAACTTTAACAGGTAATACGATAACTAAAACTTTTGCAGTAAATGTTGAAGATGGACAATTAAAACTCGCTTTTGCGGGAAAAAATCCTGTTGTCCAGCGTATCGAGATCGAGAGAGTTACAAGTATTTCTACTATGTTCTTGGTAGGAGACTCCACGGTAACTGACCAAGCATCTGGAAAATATCCTTATACCGGATGGGGCCAAATGATTGGATACTTCTTAGATGAAAGGATTGCAGTTTCTAACCACGCACGATCAGGAAAAAGTAGCAAAAGCTTTATTGAAGAAGGTCGTTTAACTCGAATTGAAAAAAAAATACGCAAAGGAGATTACCTTTTTATACAATTTGCGCACAATGATCAGAAAGAAGACGAGCGTTATACAGATCCCTTTACTACTTATCAGAATTATTTGTCGAAATACATTGCGATAGCGCGAGCGAAAAAAGCCATTCCGGTTGTAGTAACCCCCATGCATAGACGAAACTTCAACGAAGATGGAAGTATTAACAATACTCACGGAAAATATATCGAAGCTGTAAAACAACTTGCGAAAGAAGAAGAGGTTTTTATTGTCGATCTTGCTTATCAAAGTAAAAAATATTTTGAAGAAATCGGAAAAAATCTTACAAAAAATATATTTATGTGGGCTGCTCCTGGAAAATACAAGAACTTTCCTAAGGGAATTCAGGACAATACACATTTTTCTGAATTTGGTGCCTTTAAAATTGCAAATTTAGTAGTAAAGGGTATAAAAGAATCAGGTATTACATTACCAATTAGGAGATGTTGAGATAGGGGAAGTATTGAAATTATAAAAGTTATCCTATAGTGTACGAAAGGTTGATATCATGAAATATTATAATCCGGTTATTAAAGGTTTTAATCCGGACCCGAGTATTTGCAAAGTAAATGATGACTACTTTTTAGTTGCAAGTTCCTTTGAGTATTTTCCTGGTATACCTATATATCATAGTGTGGACTTGATTAACTGGAGACAGGTAGGAAATTGTATAAATAGGTCTTCCCAATTATCCTTTGATAATGTTAGTGATTCAGGTGGAGTATGGGCTCCTACTATTAGATATTCGAACGGTGTTTTTTATGTTACTGCCACTATGCAAAATTATGGGAATTTTATCATAACAACTAATGATATTTATAAAGATTGGTCTGATCCTATGTGGGTATCAATGGGTGGTATAGACCCATCATTATATTTCGAAGGAACAAAGGCCTATTTTTGCACCAATTATAGTAAACATAAAGAAAAAGAAGAAATCTCTATGGCGGAAATTGATATATCAACTGGAGAGTTAATAACTGATATTAAACCTATTTGGTCTGGAACTGGAGGAGGTTTTTTGGAAGCACCTCACCTCTACCATATTGGTGAATGGTATTATCTACTAACAGCAGAAGGTGGAACCTTTTCTAATCATATGGCCACTGTGGCTCGAAGTAGGAACATTTGGGGAGGTTATGAGAGTTGTCCATTAAATCCTATATTAACTAACAGACATGATACTTCAAAAGAAGTACAATGTACAGGTCATGGAGATTTAGTAGAAGATCAAAACGGAAATTGGTGGATGATACATTTGGGCACTAGACTTTCTAGGCGAACCATGACTCATTTGGGAAGAGAAATTTTCCTTACACCAATAAAATGGAGAGACGAGTGGCCAGTTGTAGTTAATAATAAGAAAGCTTCCTTAGAAAATGAAGGAGAATTGAGTGAACAGCAAAAAGTAAGACAAAATTGGTATGCGAATTTCAAGCAGAAAATATGGGAACCGCAATGGCTTTTCCTTAGAAAGCCTAAAAATTCATCCTATCATAAAGTGGATGGAAGGCTTTTACTATACCCGAATAGTAGTAGTTTTGATGGTGAGTTGCAACCCACATTTGTAGGTGTAAGACAAGCTGATTTTATTTGTACCATAAATGCAACTTACTATTTTGCAACAAGTGTAGTTGATGATGAAGCGGGGGTAGTATTTTATCTTTCATCCAATTTTTATTATTCTATTAGTAAAAGAAAAACAAAGCAAGGAGACTATCTTATTGTAGAGAGAGTGGCGGAAGATTTCAAGCAAATAGCCTATAAAGAAAGAATAAAAGATGGGAAAATTTCATTAAGGATAATAGCTGATAAACAATACTACCACTTCTACTGTGCAATTGGTGAAGAGCCGTTAAGATTTGTCTGCAAAACTTCAACCAGATTTCTTGCTTGTGAAATGGCTGGTAAATGCTTTACTGGTACAGTTATTGCTTTGTATGCATTGGGTAACGCTTTCACTAATTCTGTTGCGAAAGTTGAAAGCTTTTCTATATTAACTTAGATATCAAGACTAGAACTACCATTAGATGGGCAATGGAAGTCTGAAAATCGATGAGTGGTCATTACTTAGTACAAGATGTAAGACGCTTATATTTATTCCATGAAGGATATCAATTTAGGAAATAAAATTGAAATGCTTTCAACTTATCCTGCCCAAAGAATGCATGAACTGATGGAGCGAGTGACAAAAAGGTTGAACAAGTCAAAAAAATCTTTATTTGTAATACTCTCTTTAGTTCGTTTGCTTTTCAAGAGAAAGCTCCATCAACATTATGTATCATTTAATAACATTATAATTTTTGAAGAAAAAAGTGTCCAGTATTTCCATGTATTACGATAGAAGTCACTCTGCATATCGGAGCGTTCAGAACTGTACAACAGCACTTCTTGATCCTCAATAGCTGGAGTGGAGAATTCATATTCCTTGTGTTCGTCATTGTATATAATCATGATGTCAAATTGGTTCAGGCCAAATAAATATTTGATAATCGAGCTTGGGTGTGAATATATGCGATAATTATTTACATTATACTGCTTTAATTGTTGAAGGATTAGCTTGCCAAGAGTAGGTGCGAGCCAACTATCGATCCCAATAATTAATTTATTATCCCTATCAACAACCTGCTGGAACGTTTGCTTTCTTCCTTGTTGTTCATCCTGTTCTAAAACAGTGTTGACATTATTAATACTAGCTAAGAATCTCGTGGCATATGGAAGAAAGTACATTCCTTTTTTCGTGAGTTGAATTCCTCTATTACTGCGCTCGATCAATTTAAATTGCAGTTCGTTTTCCAACCTATGAATCCTTGCACTTAAAGTAGGCTGGCTAATGAATAAAGAACGAGCTGCGTTAGAAATACTTTTATCTCTAATAACTGTAATGAATGATTGTAAATCTGAGTATGGCATTCAATATGTACCAGCCTTGCAATCTTTTTTACCACTAAATGCGGAGAGTTTTACCACCTGTTGCTGAAGTCTTTACCACTGAAGAATAAGCACTTACCAACCACAGTGTTAACTGCTTGCCCTTGACCGTCGTGCCACTTCTTAGTGATCGCTGAAAGGGGACGGGGCCCCGTCAGCGGAACTTAGAAGTGATTGTCCGTGGTACGCTATTTGAGCGGATGAAGCCCTAAAGGCTGCTTTTTTTCCATCCGCCATTAAACCACTACCACGGACACAAACAAGGTCAAGGGTGGTGGGATCGTTGCTATATCATGAATGAACAGTTGGTTCCACTGTATTGGCTTGTCTCTTTATGTATGGTAAAGAACTCCGCAATAAGTGGTAAATTTCTCCGCAAAAGGTGGTAAAAAAGATTGCACAAGTGGTAAAAATCGTCCGCCGTACTCATAAATCTTCTAAATTCATACCCGCCACCTTCCCTTTTTAACGTATTTTAGCCAAGAAGTCTCCATCCTCAAGAAATGTGAAGGACTTTAGTCCAATGTGTAGGGTGGAGATGAATTGGCTTTCGGTCAGGTATGTCTTTAGACGTGTCAATTGACCAAACATATGTTACCATAATAGTATGAAGTGTTCTTTGATAGCTAGATATATAAGGTTGCATGGAGAAACAAAAATGCGAAAACCAAGCGATATCCTTCCATGCGTAAAATATCTAAGGTGCGAAAGAAACTCCGAATTGTCGGACATCTAGGGTAGGGACTTCCTGAAGTAACGCTCATGGAGATGAAAGATTGCTTTCGTCATGGAAGTGAGAAGCTTCCACTCCAAGCGACCTGTAAGGGTTGGAAGTGGTGGGAGTAGTTCACTCATCCCCGCTAAACATCACATCAATCCCTTTAAAAGTGTAATAAAGCGCGTCTTTTAAAGCTATCACTTCTATTTTATGTTGTTGGGCTGCTTTTTGTAAAGCATTGCCAAACAAATGAAAACTCTTAGAAATCTGCCCTCCAATTACGACTTTATCTGGTTGAAAAGACTGAATATAAGGCTCTAGCATCTCCGCAAGGTTATTTCCAAAAGTATCGAAGGTTTGAATAGCTGCTTCATTCTTTTCCTTTGCTAGAAGTGCGATATCTTTCACCGTATTGTACTGAATTGTATCAATTCCATTAGACGATGCTAATTGGAGGATGCCTCGTATTGAAAAATAATCATCCACGATGGAATCTTTATATGGAATTTGATATAAATAGCCTTCTGGTGGAATGTCTTCTCTGCTTGTTAATATTTTCCCTTGATCTAAAAAAACAGAGCCCAAACCTGTGCCAATGGTTAAACAGATTAGTTTTTCCGCTGGAAATTCTTCATTGACGCCAATCCCAAATAGATGACAGTCATTCTCAAAACGAATATTAATCTGATCATTTACTGGAAGTTGTGCAGCTAGTAGTCTCTTCCGTATTTCTTCATGAATATTTATACCGTATAGTGCATCGAACTTTCCGACGCCTTTTACATAGCTAATCCCATTTCTATAATCGAATGGTCCGGGAAAGGTGAATCCAATATTTAATTGGCTGATATATTGGTTGTTGTGAGCTCTTATATATGGATAAACAAGGTCTTCGATGATTCGCTTAAAATTATTAAGAATGGCCTCCGCATCTAAATAGGAATAGGTATTGTATTTTTTTATAGTTGAAGTGAGAATTTGGTGATGTTCAATGATACATCCTTTCGTAAATGTACCACCTACATCCAAGGCAAGCATTAAGCGGTCTGACATAAGTTATTCACCTCTCTGCTGAATTTTATGGTTATTTAATCTGCTTGTAATCTCGATCGGAATTCTCCCGGAGGAATATCCATTACTTTCTTAAAGACACTGGAGAAATAATGAACGGTATCAAAGCCAACTTGTTGCGCCACTATTTTAATGGGTAAATCAGTCGTAGCTAATAATATAGCCGCTTTATTTATTTTTTCGGAACGTACATATTGTGTAAATGTAACGTCGATATGTTGTGTAAATAATCTGGAAAGATGACGGTGAGACACATGAAGATGATCTGCTACGTCACTTAATTTTAAATGTTTGTCTAAATTATCGTGGATAAATAATTTGGCATTATAAATAATTTCATTGGATTCCAGCACTTTTGTTTCCTTTAACTCATCCCTCTCTATACCTACGATTTGCTGATAAAAATGTTGCATAATAATTTGGACGAGAGTATATGCCAGCGACTGGGTGATTTCTTTAGTAAATAAAGTTTGTTGACTGCTTTGAAGCAGCATTTCTTTCCATAATAACCCCACATTAAATTGATTGTTCAACAAAAAATGTTCGAAATGCTCGATATTTTCTATACGATCAAACAAATCCATTAATTCTCTGGTTTCCATTAACGAAAAGGGTTCAAACGTAAAAAATAACATAGTCAGGTTTGATTTATCTATTAGCTGGCATTCTGCATATGGCTTTAAAAGAAATAAATCGCCAGAAATGATGGGATAATCTTGTTTATTAAACATAAAGGTACCTTCGCCGCTTAAAATATAGTACACTTCATAATGTTTACTAAAGAAATCATTTTGTGAAAAGGTTCCTCCGCCCCAATGGTGAAGGGATAGATTCATTTCTTTACCTTTTACATAATGAATATGTTGATTGAGATAGTGGTTTCCTTGATTGATGATTGCGTTCTCAATAAGAATGTTCATAAGTAACATTCATCCTTTTGGCTTTTATTAGTTGTTCAGTGGACGTAAAACGCAATATCCATCATTCCCGCATCTAGAACTTAGGCATCTAGGTAAGAGACAATGGACGTGAACACCTCAATAAGACTGCTTTATTATGACAAAATGATCTTTAACATGAAGGTAGTTTTCGTGTGATAAAAAACTTCACAGACGACTGGACAATAACTATCTGATTAATGATAATATACTATTTTTAAAAAAATATTCAATTCATTTTGGGGTAATGTGTCCGATTCTTATAAATACAAGGCCTCAAATTACAAATACAAACGTTAAGCAATACTATATATTTTTAGTAAGGTGGATGAATGACATGATGAATAATTATTTTTTAGCATTTGATGTAGGTGGACAATTTATCAAGGGAGGTGTTTTCAATCACCAAGGGGAGTATATAGAATCTTCTTTTTCTTTTTACCCAGCTAAGAGTCGGATGACTGCAGAAGTGATTTTAGACAATTTAACCAATATTATCTGTAATCAAATTAACAGAATCTTAGACAAAAATTATTGCATTAAAGGAATAGGGTTTGCATTTCCCGGCCCGTTTGATTATGAAAATGGGATTTGTTATGTGAAAGACGTCGATAAATTTAATTCTATTTATGGGCTTAATATTCGAACAGAAATCTGGAAGCGCTTAATGCGAAAGAGGGTTTGTCATCGAATTTCAAAGGATGCCATTTTCTTTTTCCAAAATAATGTAAGTATGTTTGCGATAGGAGAATGGAAAAATCGCCAATTCGACAGTAAAGTCACCCGAGGTCTTTTCTTAACAGTAGGGAATGGAGTAGGTTCAGCTTTCTTAGAGAATGGCAAGATTATTACGGATCGCTTTGATGTACCTCCTAATGGCTGGATTTATAAGCTGCCATTTTATGATTCGATTGTTGATGACTATATTTCTCACAGAGGAATCATGCGAATAGCCAACGAAATTGGATTATCTGAAAACATAGATGAAATTATAGAAAGCTACCAGCTAGGAGATGATAGGGCAATCGAGTTATTTAACCAGTTTGGACGTTATTTTAGTGAAGTACTTGCCATGATAAATCATCAATTTAAAGCTGAGGTTATCGTTATTGGCGGGGAAATAGCAAAAATATATCCATATTATGAAAATAGCTTAGTAGAACATTCAGAAAATAATGAAACACCAATCAGGTGGAGTAGGCAAACAGAGCTTTGCACATTTAAAGGGTTATTTGAATATTATAAAGAATTTTGATTACTTTTTCTGAAAAATCAGGATAATATTTAATTCATAAGAATTATTTAGGTGAATGGAATGAGAAAGGGGTTTGCTAAAAATGAAAAAAAATCTACTTTTCGTTTTTTTAGTAATGAGTATAAGTGTTCTTTTAGTTGCCTGTGGAGGAAATAGTGGGAGTAGCGCTAATGCTGTCGATTATTATTCAGACTTAGCCGATGATGGGCCAATTATTGAGCAAATATCCGAACAAATGGAAGAAAAAAATGATTTATCAATAAATTTCACGGGTTACTCCGATGGACAAGCTTATCAAACAGCTGCTTCCCAATCTTTAGGGAAAGAAGATTCACCAGGGATTTTCAAATGGTGGAGTGGTTATCGCTTAAATAATTTAGCGGCTACTGGTGAAATTGCTGATTTAACGGATGAATGGGAAGACTATTATATTGATGCAGGAATTAATCCAGAATTAGCTGAGGCATTCACAGTAGATGGGAAAATATATGGAGCCCCATTATCTGTTTTATATAATGTCGTTTTCTATAATAAGAATGTGTTTGATGAGTATAATCTATCACCACCAGAAACGTTTGATGATTTCTTAGAAATTTCCGAAACGTTAAAAAATGAAGGGGTCATTCCATTAGCCGTAAAAAATGATGGATGGGCTAGTTTTGTTTGGCTGCAACTATTCCTTGGTGCTTATGATCCTGACCTTTATACCGATTTAGTAGAGGGTAATGTGTCATATGAGGATGAGCAGGTTGTCGAGGCATTAAGTGTTTGGCAATCCATGATTGAAGCAGGATACTTCGGTGAACCGGTAAAAGCTGAAAACCAAACCAGACAGTTTGCAAAAGGTGATGCTGCCATGGCGTATGAACCGCCGATCTTCATCAAGGGATTAGAAGAGGATTATGATATGGAAGCAAATGAAGATTACGGCATGTTTGTTGTACCTTCGATGGACGGCTCTACGAAACCAGCCATTTTTTATGAAGCGTCTCCTTTAGTTGTTTCAGAAGCAAGTTCTCAAAAAGAAGATGCCAAGAAAGTATTGAGAGAAATAGAGACAAAAGACAGCTTTGAAATTTATGCCAAAGAATCTAAAGCAGCATTTGTAGAAGGTGTGCAAACAGGAAATGCCATAAGTGATGAAATTAATGAAGTGGCCAATAGTGATGACTATACTTTGAAATTACGATATTACGAAGCAACACCTTCGGATATTGTAGATACGGCGACGGAAAATTTATGGGAGTTTTTCTATAATCCAAGTGAACAGAGTCTTAGAAATGCATTAGAAAATATTCAGAAGGTAGCAGATGAAGCAGAGTTTTAAAACTATTGAATGAAATATCTTCTGAAGGCTTTGTAAACATTATCGCACGGGGCTAAAGCATTGGTTTATGTAAAACATATCAAGAAGAAAAAATGTAATCGAATTCAATGGTCCTAATCTTGACTAGTGTAAACCATTGTTCCGTGCGATTAAGTTTAACTATGGAATGATTCATCTTTATCGAGCTTGTATCCAATGATCCTTTTGATCAAATAAAAAGGGTTTCATCAACAAAGCGTAAATCTTAATAAAGAAATTTTCGACAACACCTTGCATAATGAAGGAGGCTTAAAGAATGGAAATCATAAAATCTAAACCTTCGTCCAAACTTTCCACGAAAAGAAAAATAGAAAAAATGACACCCTATTTATATTTACTTCCTGCTGTGATATTAGTTGTTATTTTTTGTATATATTCTGATTTCTTCTCGTTAATTGTAAGCTTTACAGAGTGGGATGGATTAAATGAGATGAGGTTTATTGGATTTCAAAATTACATTCAAATGTTCCAAGATCCCAATTTTTTATTATCATCTCTCAACACATTAATTTGGGTCATTGGTACCTTGCTCATCCCGGTCTCCATCGCTTTGATTTTTGCGATTGCGATTACACATGTCAAAACACAATCATTTTTTAAGATTGTATTTTATCTACCAAATGCGTTGTCTCAAACCATTGCGGGGATTATTTTAACCACCATCTTAAGCACGTATGGCTTACCGCATTTACTTGGGGTGATGGGTTTTGAGAGTTTAGCTAAAGACTGGCTCACTGTGCCTTATGTCAACACAGTGATTATGGTTGTTTCTAGTGGATGGCAAGGAATTGGGTTGAATTTAATCTTATTTATCGTAGGGTTAAATCAGATTCCAAAAGAACCGATCGAAGCGGCAATCATGGAAGGCGCGAAGGGTATTAGATTATATACAAGAGTAGTCCTCCCGTTATTAAAGCCTATTATGCTTATTGTACTACTCATGTCTTTAGTTAATAGCTTTAAATCATTCGATACCATTTGGGTAATGACAAATGGAGGCCCATTCAGAACGTCAGAGACATTGGCAGTAACTATGTATAAAGAGGCATTTGTGAATAATCAGTTAGGCTATGGGTCGGCAATTGCCATGTTGTTATCTGTCACTGTATTAATTATTTCATGGTTCTTATTGCGCGATACGTTTAAAGGGGAGGAGTGAGAGTACATTATGAAAACCTATACGGAGAATAGTAGATTAACTATTAACATACTACTTTCGTTTTTTGCTTTTTTATGGTTTCTCCCATTTTTGTTTGTCGTGGTAAACAGTGTAAAAACGAGGAAAGAATATAATTTGGGTGAGTTTTGGGACTTTCCGCAAGGTTTTTCGGTTTTGGAAAATTTTGAATATATCAATACTCGTATCGACTTTATGATGGGTTTTTTGAATAGTTTGTTATATGGTGCGATCGCAACGACATTGGCTATTTTATTTGCTTCTTTAGCAGCTTATGCTATTTCGGCATTAAAGATAAAGTGGAAAATGTTTTGGTTTATGTTGATATATAGCGGAACGATTTTTCCATTTCAAATGTATATTATTCCTATCTTTCGCATGTACTCAAATGTTGACCTGTATGACAGCAAAATAGGGCTTTTAGCCGTCTACACAGCGCTTTGTATCCCTTTTTGCTTATTTGTATTAAGAAACTATTTTTATTCGATTCCTAAAGAGCTAGTAGAGTCTGCCAAAATGGACGGTGCTACTGATTTTAAAATCTTTGTAAGTATCTTTATGAAAATGGCGAAAGCGCCGATTGCTGCATGTTTTTTATTTCAATTTACATGGGTGTGGAATGACCTTCTATTTGGTCTGACGCTGTCGAAATCAGCAGAGGCAAGGCCTATTATGAGTTCCTTGTCTTTACTAAATGGAGCTGCAGGAACCAATGATGTCCCTTCTGCTCTACTAGCGGCTATTCTGGCTTCCATACCAACTTTCTTTATCTTTTTAGTTTTAAATAAAAGTTTCAATTATGGTTTCCCAACCACATCGAAATAAAATAAGAAAAGGCAGGGATAATAATGCCAAAGAAAATGAAAATCTATGTTGTTCATCATTCTCATACCGATATAGGCTATACAGAACGTCAGGAAAAGATTGAACGCTACCATGTGGATTTTATCAAGCAAGCGATTGATATTTTGAATTTGATTCACCAAGGACGTGCTCCAGAGTGGGAAGGGTTTCGCTGGACGTGTGAGAATACGTGGCAAGTCGAAAATTTTATGAATTCGGCCAGTCAAGTCTATATAAACGATTTTAAAAAATATGTGCAGAGTGGAGAAATCGATGTATCTGGAAATTATTTAAATATGACAGAACTCGTTGATCAAGCAGTGTTGAATCAAAAATTGGAAGAAGGTTTAGAACGAACGGAGTCTTTAGGATACAGACCTACTAGCGCCATGACAGCAGATATTAATGGGTATGCCTGGGGCTATGCAGAATCATTGTATCAAAATGGAGTGGAAAATTTATTTTCATGCATCCATCCACACCACGGCTTATTTCCGCTGAATCAAAAGCAAACCCCATTTTATTGGGAATCGCCAGAAGGGAATAAGGTGTTAGTCTGGGTAGGAGAACACTATCATCTCGGAAATGAATTAGGAATCGTTCCGAATGGGGGTACCAGTTATACGATACGTGATGAACTGGCCTTGAACATGCATACAGAGCCTTTTCAAGTCGCAGAGAAAAGAATCTATCGATATATCGAAAATTTAATGAAAGAAGATTATCCATTTTCTTTTGTTCCCATCATGGCGTCAGGGGTTATTAGTGATAATGCCCCTCCAAACGCAAGGATCATCGAGTTTATTGAGGCATGGAATGAAAAACATCAAGCGAATATAGAGATCGAATTGGTAACGTTAAAACAATTTTTTGACGTTTTACGTGAAAGCAATGTTGATATTCCAACTTACAGAGGGGACTGGAATGACTGGTGGGCAGATGGTGTAGGTTCTACTCCACTTGGCGTGAAACAGTTCCGCGAAGCCCAAAGGAAATATAGATTAAGTCATAAATTAGATCCCCAGTGGAAGATAGATGACAATAAAAAAATGGCACAATATGTAGACAACAGTTTGAGATATGCAGAGCATACGTGGGGCTATTCCACCTCTGTTTCTGAACCTTGGGATAGTCTGGTGAATAGCTTACAGCAACGCAAAGCGGGCTATGCAACAAAAGCGGATGAAGCCATTTCGGAACATTTAGATGTCATCTTGGCTGAGAATGGAGAGGTCTCCCTTATTCCTGATCGTCCTAAGAAGTATAAGGTAATCAACCCTCATGTAGAGCAGGTCACAGATACAGCAACGGTATTCATTGGTCATTGGGAAAAATTTGATAAGATGCAGTTAAGAGACGAAGAGTTGAATACCCGTCTGGAAGTAATTGATTCAGCTACCAAGGAAGTACTGCCATATCAAATCGTCCCAACGGCAAGCAATGGCTACCATTGTGAATTTGTGATTACGCTGGAAGCAAAAGAAGAGAAAAATGTCGAGATACGTCTAAGAGAAAAGCCAGATTACTATACGATAAAAAACTATGCCCATATCGGCGCAGAAGGCATTCAAGATATTCAACCAGTAGATTTAGAAAAGCGCAAACATCATGTCTCTCCACATAATCTAGAAACAACTTATTATAAAATCACACTGGATGAAACAGTGGGAATCAAAAGTATCATTGACAAAAGTGATCATACGGAATTGCTTCGAAATGATTTGGAATATGCCCCTTTTATGGGAATTTACGAGCAAACGGAAATAAAAACAACCCCAACGGCAGAAAGAAGAGTAATGGGAAGAAACAGAAAAAATATATCCACCAAAAGATATGCAGCAAGTCTTAGCGATATACAATTGCACGAAACCGGGGATGTCTATTCCCTAGTGGAACTCTATTATGTATTGGAAGGAACCAAACATTATTCCGTTCAATTAAAAGTTTACCATGACTTACCAAAAATTGCGGTAACATTAAAAATTCATAAAGACAGCTATTGGGAACCGGAAAATCTATATGCCCCTCTTCCATTTACAACGGGACAGGAGGAGCAATTATATGTGGAGAAAACGGGCTGTATGGTCCGCCCAGGTATTGATCAGCTCCCTTATACCAATCAGGAATTTTATTTGTTACAAGATGGATTAGCCTATGTAGGTCAACATAAAGGTGTCGCTATTGCGTTACCAGATGTTCCTTTAATTAGTATGGGAAGCTTGAAACATCATTTAATGGAATTATCAGAGTCAGAAAATCATGAAAAAAATCAAGAACCAGTCTACAGCTGGATCATGAATAACTTTTGGGAAACTAATTTTAATGTTGATTTAGCAGGTTTCTATGAGTTTTCATACTATATTGCGACGTCCAACCGTTACAATCAAGCGGAGGAGGCCATTAACGCTTGCCGAGTGTTAAATGAAGGGTTGGTTGCCATTAATATTAGCGATGACACCACGAACATTCAACAAAAAGGGACCATTCTTCCATAAGAATTGATTTTGTATAAAAGATGAGTTAAAACTTGAGAGGGAACAAATATTTTCTCTCAAGTTTTTCCATTAAACAGGAGTGTGAGAAGTTGGAATGACAACATTTGATAAATACCCTACCGTAGTTGTTTCTGAGCATAAAAAAGGAGTATGGGAAGGGGCCAAATCGATTGTAAAACAGCTGGAAATGCTGGCCATGCAACATCGTCTTATTGCGATAGAATGTTATCCAGGAGTAGACATACAGAAACTATATCATGATATCATTCAACCTTTACCTGTAGATGAAGCGATTTGTACCGAGAATCTATTTTACAATGAGGAGACCATTACGGATATGATAAAAAATAATCTAACCGATGATGACGTATTTGGCAGCTTCTCCCCGCATTCACTGGAGGAATTTTTGGATAATAACAAAATAAAAGCGGTCCAAGAGAAAATTCGAAACAATCAGAAGAAAAGTATGATTATTTATGGCGTAGGAGCAAGCCTCCTTGCAGAAGAAGGCGTTCTTATTTATGCAGATATCACAAGATGGGAAATCGAGCAAAGATTCCGACGAGGTATGTCGAATTGGAAAGCAAATAATCAAGAGGACACGATGTCACGAAAACATAAACGTGCTTATTTTTTTGAATGGCCATTAGCCGATCGTCTGAAAAAAAAATGGTTACATAAAGTTGATTTTTGGATAGATGGGAACCAGATAGATCATCTTAAATTAATTTCTCAAGAAAAATATGTACAAGGATTAACCCAAGTAATTTCGCAGCCATTCCGACTCGTTCCTTTTTTTGCTCCAGGAGTGTGGGGAGGAGAATGGATGCGAGAGGCATTCGACTTGGATAAAGAGGAAGTGAACTTTGCGTGGAGTTTCAATGGCGTTCCTGAAGAGAATAGTGTCTATTTACAGTACGGCGATTGCACCATTGAGCTGCCTGCAAATAATCTAGTTTTTTATTATCCAACAGAATTGTTAGGAAACAAAGTGTACGGCCGCTTTGGCAGGGAATTTCCGATCCGCTTTAACTTTTTAGACACGGTCCAAGGACAAAATCTCAGTTTACAGGTACATCCAACGACAGAGTATGTTCATGAGGCATTCGGAGCGCATTATACGCAAGATGAAAGCTACTATGTCTTACAGGCAGAGAAAGAAGCCGTTGTTTACTTAGGGGTGAAAGAAAATGTAAAGAAGGATGAAATGATAGAGGATTTAAAAGAGGCAGAGGCAGGAAATAAGACATTTGATGATGAGAAATTTATTCATCGTATGGGCATCCAAAAGCATGACCATTATTCCATTCCGGGAGGGACCATTCACTCGCAAGGAAAAAATTCTGTCGTTTTAGAAATTAGTTCGACACCTAATATCTATACTTTTAAGCTATGGGACTGGGAAAGAGTCGATTTAGATGGAAAACCAAGGCCGATACATTTACATCATGGGTTAAATTCTATTCAATGGGCAAGAGATGAAAAATGGGTAAAAGACCATTTACGTTCTCCCAATCAATTAATAGCCAAGGGAGAAGGGTGGTATGAAGAGAAGACAGGCTTACATGAGCTAGAATTTATTGAAACGAGACGACACTGGTTTTCCACCACTGTATATCATGAGACACATGATAGCGTCAACGTGCTAAATCTAGTAGAGGGGGAAGAAGCTATTGTAGAAAGTATCAATGGTGAATTCGAGCCATTTACTGTTCATTATGCGGAGACGTTTATTGTACCTGAGCATATAAAGAACTATTCGATTAGACCGCATGGACCTTCAGAAGGGAAGACGATCGCTACGATTAAGGCGTTTGTCAGGGTGTAGGGATTACCAATATGGACGAGGAGAGTAGTGCTGAACATTTAGTGTGTTTGGCATATTTCCTCGTTTTTTTTTGTTTTAAAGAATAAATGGATTTATAAGATCAACTTTTGTGTTATATGTAAAATGTCACGCTCGGAATATATAAGTAATGTCATCTATTCATATAGTGCAGTTACTATATATTCCTTCTATTTTCAGAAGGTATTTCTGATTGGAAACAATATCTAAAGCAGTTGGAAGATAAGTATGGTATACGATACCTTATGATGGAATTTGTAAAAGGGGATAGTATAAGTCAATTACAGGAAGATGTACAAGCGCTGCGTGCTCTGAATGGAAGTTAAGATAACTAGGTTCATTATAGAAAAACATGGCATTAAAAAAAGGTATCATAAATCATAAAACTATGATATCATTATTTTTACAGCAACTTAATATATTAACTGGTTAACTGGTTAGGAGGTTATCTTATTTCTATCCCAAAGTATCAGCAAATAAAGCAAAGTCTTCTTTACAAGATTAATAGCGGACAATTTCTCCCAGGTGACAAATTTTATAGCGAAGCAGAACTAAAAAAGGAATATAACGTAAGCGGCATCACTGTCATTAAGGCCATACAGGAATTGAAGCAGGAAGGCTATTTAGTGCGCTATCAAGGTAAAGGGACCTACGTTTCGAAAGGGAAAAAGGCGAAGGTTGTGCGATTTTCAGATCAGGAAAAGTATCAAGGAATGCAGGAGTCTACTCGTGTATTAACGGTGGAACGAATGACGGATCCATCGATCGCCAAAGAATTAAATATTAGTGAAGAAGAGCCGTTTTATTTAATTAAACGTGTACGTATGATTGACAACATACCATTACTTGTACAGTATTCGTATGTTTTGGCTGAATTCATTAGAGAAGAGGATGTAGAGAATTTGGAAGCCTTTTCCTCTATCTATGAAAAGATCAAAGAAGATTTTCAAATTAATTTGTTCCAGGCGGATTCGACCGAAGTAACCGAGATTTGTTTCCCAATCCCGTCAGGAGAAAGTGATTTACTTGAGATTAAAAAGGATGAGCCTACTGCTTTTATCCGCAGACATACCTATCTACCGGGTAATAGAGTGGTTGAATATATCGAGACTTACAAGCGTTGGGAGTATTTCAGCAATAAAATAGAGCCTTTATAGGAGTGAGACCATGAATGTTTTATTAGTATCCCATCAAGGGGTAGCAAGTGGTATGAAAGAAGCAGTTCATATGATTACAGGAGAGCAGAAAAATCTCCATACGATCGAATTGACGGAAACGGGCGTTGGCGAATTTTCCACTGCGTTGACATCTTATTTAGAAGAAAGAAAACATACAGATCAAGCATTACTTGTTTTGGCGGACTTAAAGGGTGGAACGCCTTACAATCAAGCCGTTGCACTAGTTCATAAATTAGATTTGGAGCAATTTGTTCATGTTGTAAGCGGAGTCAACTTACCGTTAATTCTTGAAACGCTTTTTATGGACGACAGCAGCTTTACAATCTCTGACCTTGAGCGGGTCATTACGTCTTCTAAGGAAGCTATTTTTAAGGCCGGTCCATTAGAACAGAATAATAATGATTTAGATGAATAGGGGGCAATAAAGATGGATATCGCTTGGTGGCAAGTACTTTTGTTAACGTTGTACTCAGCGTTTGCAATTTACGATGGAAATAACACAACCATGGGATTTGTAAAACCGACCATGGCAGGTTTCTTTGCAGGATTGATTCTTGGAGATATTGAGACCGGTTTAATTGTCGGAGGTACATTAAACTTACTGGTATTAGGAGTTGGAAATTTCGGTGGGGCATCGATTCCTGATTATATGACAGGGGCCTTAATTGGTACCGCATTTGCCATTTTTTCAGGTGAAGGCGCTCAGTTTGGGATATCGTTGGCTATTCCGATTGGTTTATTGATGGTGCAACTGGATGTACTAGCCCGTTTTACCAATACGTATTTTCAAAATAGAGCAGAGCGGTTTATCAAGCAGGGTGATATCGACAGGGCCTCGAGGATGGGGCTTTGGGGCATAATGCCAACCTCCCTGTCCAGAATGATACCTGTAGCATTGGCGCTTATTTTCGGTTCGCAGTTTGTGGAAAGTATCGTTGGTTATATGCCGGATTGGTTGATGAGTGGTTTAGAAGTTGCCGGCGGGATGCTGCCTGCATTAGGTATAGCTATATTGTTACGATACTTACCGGTAAATGAGAATATTCCTTATTTAATCATTGGATTTGTAGTAGCAGCTTACTTAGATATAACCGTATTAGGAGCTGCACTGATTGGATTAGCCTTGGCCATTCTAGGTTATCAACGATTGACGAAAAACAATGATGATTCCAATGATCCCAATAACGCAGCAGTAGCGAATGGAGGGATGGGCGATGAGTAAAAATCGAAAACTGGATCGTGAATTAAGAAGTGTATTCTGGAGATGGTTTTTCTTTGGACAAGCCAGCTGGAACTATCAAAAATTTCAAGGTTTAGGTTACTATTTTAGTATTTTGCCGTTGTTAAAAAGCTTGTATAAAGATCCGGAAGAGCGCAAGACCGTGGCCATGACGCACATGCAATTTTTCAACACCAATAATACGATGGCGCCGTTGATATTAGGTGTGAATACGGCGCTGGAAAGAGAGAAAAGGATTCAGTCGATGGAAGCCGTGGCTTCATTAAAGACTGGTATGATGGGGCCATTGGCTGGAATTGGTGATACGCTATTCTTTGTTATTCCAACGACGATTGTCGGCTCCATTGCTTCTTATTTAGCACTGGAAGGGAATCCAATCGGTCTTGTTCTTTGGATTGTGTTTGGTCTAATCCGTCTTGGTGCGATGCGTTTCTTCGTTTGGTCAGGTTATCAAGAAGGTGTCAGATTGGTCACAGAGATTGGCGGCAGGTTAAAAAACTTAACGCAAGCTGCTAATATATTAGGGATTACCGTTGTTGGTGCATTGATACCGACCGTTGTTACAGCAACATTTGGATATGAGTTTCAGCAAGGAGAAGTAACGCTATCCATACAGGAACTGGCAGATCAAATTTTACCTTCATTAGGACCAGTGCTAGTGGTTGGGGTAACATACTGGATGCTTGGCAGAAAAAAATTAAACTCTACACGAGTGGTATTTATTCTTATGGCATTGGGGATCATTGCTTATAACTTACACATATTCACCAACTAAGCTTGATGTTTCAACGTTTAACAGGGTTGGGAGTCCATCAAAAGGGGCTCCCATGACCAATATATTATACGAGGAGAGATAGATATGGAAGGAATTGTACATGTAAGGGTGGATGACCGTTTAATTCACGGACAGGTAGCTACTCGTTGGGCTACTGGACTTCGCGTAAATCGAATTATGATCATAGATGATATTATTGCCGTAAATGATGATGAAAAAGCCGTATTACGAATGGCAGCACCAGCTGGTGTCAATACATCGATTCTGCCTTTCGAAAAAGCAGTTGCCAATATTAAGGCAGGCAATTACAAAGGACAGCGGGTATTGCTAGTTGTAAAATCACCGGAGATCTTGGTTCGACTGCAGGAAGAGGGATTGGAGCTGCCTCAAGTTAATGTAGGGAACCTTTCCAACCGGTTCGATACGATACAAATTAAGAAGTCGGTCAGCCTGACAAAAGAGGAAGAGCAGGCCATTCAAACACTAATGGATTCCGGCATAACCGTAACGGCTCAAATGGTGCCCGAAGATCCAGAAACGAGCATTGAAGTATTTTTGAAAAAAGCAAAGCGATAAATGAGGGGTGTATATAGTGAGTTATGTCGACCAATTCTACGCAAAAATTGATCGGATTTTACAACAAATAAGGGATGAACAACGAGAGAATATAGAAAAAGCTGCCGACATTCTTACAGAAACAGTAGAGCAAGGGGGAATCATTCAAGCTTTCGGTTCAGGTCATTCTTTCGCAGCGACCATTGAAGTCGCTGGCCGCGCAGGAGGATTCGTTAATTCCAAAGCGATTAAAGAATTTTATGGTACGAATGGCTGGTTTGAGGTAATTGAAGGGGTTGGTGATACGTTTATTCGATTAGTAGACCAACGAAAAGAGGACTGCTTTATCTTTATATCCAACTCTGGAAAAAATCCCTTGCATATAGATATGGCCAAATATATCAAAGAACAAGGCAATAAGCTTATTGTGGTGACCAACTTAACGGATTCTCAAAATGCTAAAAGCCTTCACTCAAGCGGTAAGAAGCTATATGAATTTGCTGATGTGACGTTAGATAATTGCGGCGATCCGGGAGATTGTGCGATAGACGTACCAGAGTATGGCATGAAGACCGGTGCTACTTCCTCTATCGCAGCAGCGTATTTATTGGATAGCGTGGTGTTACAGGCAATTGAGAATTTGGTGAATAAGGGAATAGAACCACCTATTATGAAAAGCGCTAATATCGAAGGCGGTAGAGAGTACAATGAATCGTTACTTGAAAAATATAATGACCGGCTGAATCGAGTATAATAAGGATGTTCAAAAAGCCCAACAAAAATGACGCATCGAATTTCTGCGTTGGCTTGCTTTTCCGTTCCTCACGTATTAAAAGCATACGTTCCGGTACTCAAAACTGCACCGCCTTGAACTTCTTGGTCCTTTTCGTCGAGCTTTTTGAACACGTATTATAATAAGCCTTAGGTGATTATATTTACAGAACATGTCTGATCGCTAAATTCATTATTCAAGGAGGCTTTCCATGATAACTAATTATTATCAAAACATACAAACGCAGTTAGCCAATGTCTTTGATAAAGAAACAAATACCATGCAGCAAGTTAGTGAAGTGATTGCGGACAAAATAAATAAAGGTGGCGTCGTCTATCTATTTGGATGCGGACACTCTCATATTTTAACGGAAGAAGTTTTTTACCGTGCAGGCGGGTTAGCTCCGATAGCTCCTATTTTGATTGAAGAATTGATGCTTCATCAAGGAGGCGCTGCTTCCTCACAAAAAGAGCGGAAGAATCATTATGTTCGTCCTTTCTTAGAGGAATATCCTATCACAGAAAACGATGTGTTGATTGTGATTTCCACGTCAGGTATCAATCCGGTTCCAGTGGATGTGGCCCTTTACGGGAAAGAACAGGGAGCCACAACGGTAGCATTAACGAGTACGGCATATACGCAGTCGCAATCTTCCAGACATGAAGATGGCTGGTATTTGAAAGATGCCTGTGATTATGTGATTAATAACCATGTGCCAGTGGGCGATGCGACATTATATGATTCCGCTTCAGGGGTTACATTTGCTCCATCATCGTCTGTAATTGGTATCTCCATTTTGCAGGCTATACTGGCAGAGGTCGTGTCTCTACTTCTTGAAACTGGAGAAACTCCTCCTGTGTTTTTAAGTGGAAATATTGCAGGTTCTGATCAACATAATAAAAAACTGCTTGCCACATACGAAGAAAAGGTGCCATTACTTACAAAAAATATGGAATAACAGAGCAACACCGTACAGGAAACGTCCAAACAGTTTTAATTCGTTGACGACGTTTCCTTTTTTACATACCTGCTAATCCATCGCGCAAAGATTGTATTTCCGAAATTGAGAATTTATTCTCTTAGCAATAAGACATTAAATAGAAAGCAGCGTATGCTAAACGTATGGAAAAATATCAAACATCACGAAAAACAACCATGATTCATTTTAGTCATCTAAAAATTTTTGGGAAGACGCATGTTCATCTGATTCAGTCTTACGGTTTGTTTTTACTAAGCCTTTTCAGTATGGGGCTGGGTATTAGCTTGGTTACTTTGGCGCACTTGGGAACGACGCCGATTACGAGTCCTCCTTATGTGCTCAGTCTATATCTGCCCATAAGTTTTGGCATGCTGACCATGTTATTTAATTTCCTGTTTGTCTTTGTGGAAATCCTATTATTAGGCAAAGACTTTCCCAAAAAGCAGTATTTGCAATTCATCGTAGGCCCAGTGTTGGGGCTAGCAATTGACTTTTGGTCTTATCTGATTCGCTTTTTTCCGCAGACCGACTATTGGCTGCAGCTAAGCATGGTGATCGTTGGCTGTGTCATTATCACACACAGTACGATTTTGCAGATCAAGGCACAGGTAATAAATAACCCGGCTGAAGGCATTGTAAAAGCCATTTCCAGTAAAGTTACCAAGGAGTTTGGTGAGGTTAAGCTTTATTTTGATGTTGGTTTAGTGGTTATGGCAGTGGTTATTTCAATACTAGCCTTCGGAACTGTCCAAGGTATTCGGGAAGGAACGATCATTTCTGCTTTGATGATTGGTCCATTGATTAAAATATGTCAAAAGCAACAAATAATGAAGAGAAATGGGTGAAAACATGAAAAAAGCTTTGTTTATCATGGATGATCAGTTATTTGAAACGGTGTATTCTCCTGCTGTACAAAAGGAGATTGCGCAATATGTGGATATCATCGGGCCCCCATTAACCAAACGTAACTGCCAAGAACATGTTGAGTTATTACAAGAGGTCGACGTCATTTTCTCAGGATGGGGAGCCCCGGTATTTGATCAAGCTTTTTTAGACAAAACCCCATCGTTGGAAGCCATTTTTTATGCGGCGGGAACGATGAAGAAGTTATTGTCTGAAGAGGTTTGGTCGAGAAGAATCAAGATTACGACAGCTAATCAAGCCAATGCGATTCCAGTCGCAGAATTCACGTTAAGCGAGATACTATTTTCCTTAAAAAATGGTTGGGAGCTATCCAGACAATTGAAAGAAAAGAATTATGTAAATGGCATGTATCAGTCTCTTGTTGGCGCTTATCAATCGACAGTTGGCATTATTTCTTTGAGCCAAATTGGCAGGAAAGTCATCGAGTTGCTGCAGCATTTTGACTTAAAAGTATTGGCTTATGATCCATTTGTCAGTGCGGAGGAAGCCGAGCGGTTAGATGTCGAATTATGTTCCGTGGAGGATATGTTTAAAAGGTCAGATGTTGTCTCATTGCATAGCCCACTGTTGCCTGATACAAAGGGAATGATCAAGAGAGAACATTTCCAATCGATGAAACAACAGGCAACCTTTATTAATACAGCCAGGGGAGCGATTGTGAGAGAAGAGGAATTGATAGAGGTATTGCAAAAGCGTCCAGATATAACAGCTGTTTTAGATGTGACGTATCCAGAGCCGCCAGTTGAAGGATCGCCATTATATTCTCTGCCGAATGTGGTGTTGACTCCTCATATTGCAGGGAGTGCAGGTAACGAAAGAGCTCGGTTAGGTGCATTTATGCTGGAAGAGATCAAGCGATATACATCTGGTGAAGAGCTTCAGTATGAGATTACCGAAGCATTATATCGGAATATGGCGTGATAGGATGATTTCACTATCATAAAAAATAGCGGATAACGTCATTGCTTGATGACGTTATCCGCTATTATCTGTAGCTTTATTATACTCTCATGTCAGGATAACCAGTTACTTCCCAGCCACCGTCTATTACAAGAGAAGTTCCGTTAATGTAACTAGCGTCATCCGACACTAGAAATACGGCTGGCTTCGCTATTTCACTAGGTTCACCTGCCCTTTTTGCAGGAATTCTTTCCATGAATCTTCGATTGATTTCTTCATTATCTGTCATATCTTTGGTTAAAGGTGTGGCTACCAATCCAGGTAGGATAGCATTCACATTAATGTGATAGTCGCTTAATTCCAAAGCTGCATTCCTTGTTAAATTTTCAACGGCTGCTTTGGCAGACGAATAGGCAGCTCCATAAAACATCGGTACATGTGCATTTAAAGAAGAGACGTTTACCATTTTACCATGTTTTTGCTCCTTCATTTTTCTACCCACATGTTTGGTAAATAAAAAAACACCGTTGAGCACTAGGTTGACGGTAAAGTTCCAATCTTCTAATGTTTGATCAATAATAAGATCTGATTTATTGGCACCAGCAACGTGAAAAGAATAGTCGATGCTGCCATATTTATCAGCTACATGGTTCACAAAGGTTTCCACTTGTTCTTCATTGGTAACATCGACCACTTCGCCTTCATATAATTCATTTTCCTTCGTATTGGTATCAATCGCTTCTTTATTAATGTCTGCTACAACGACTTGAATACCATTTTCCATTAATTCTTTTGATATGGCTAATCCAATACCACTTGCCCCGCCAGTAATAATGGCTGTTTTTCCACTAAATTTCGTCATTTTTATTCCTCCTTACTTATATATTGTAACGCTACGTGAAAAAAATGTATAAGAAATGAATTGGATGAACGTTTTTTTGAAAATAGATAGGGCAGGGTGAAAAGTCACGCCTAAATATGTTATGTTAACAGAAGAAAACAATCGACCATGTAGGAAAGGGAGCGGATGAACATGAAGGCCTCCATTTTAACCAGCGCAAAAACGAATAAAATAATGGAAGTACCTCGCCCGGAAATCACGAATAATCAGGTGCTAATCAAGGTGAAATACTGTGGTGTCTGTGCTTCTGAACTACATCCCTGGCAACAAGGGGCAATCGAGCAGGAACAAACAATTCTTGGTCATGAAGGAATGGGAATCATTGAAGAGGTAGGAAGTAATGTAGAAGGTTTCTGTAAAGGAGATCGGGTAACAGGGCTGTTTAATCAAGCCTTTGCAGAATACGCAGTAGCCGAATATCAGGATGTGATAAAAATTCCTGATGAATTAGAAGGCATGGTCGCTATCGGTGAACCACTTTCTTGTTTATGGAGTGGTGCCAATCGTACGCCAGTGAATTTGGGTGATACAGTAGCTGTTGTTGGTTTAGGTTTTATGGGTTTAGGCTTTATGCAGCTTATGAAGCATAAGGGAGCTGGTAAAATAATTGCTATTGATATCCGGCAAGAAAGCTTAGATCATGCCAAACGCTTTGGGGCGGATGAGGTATATCTTGCTCATGAAGTTCCAGATACATACAAAGTGACAGACTGGGATGAAATCGGCCAAGGAATAGATGTAAGTGTGGATACCACCGGCTCACCGCAAGGGTTAGCATTGGCTGGGGAATTGGCAGCGGTTCATGGTGTGTTATCCATTGTCGGTTATCATCAAAGTCATCAAGGGATAAGAAATGTGAACATGCAGCTTTGGAATTGGAAGGCACTTACCGTGATTAATGCGCATGAACGCAGAAACCAAGTACATGTTGAAGCAATGAAAGCAATGATGACTTTGATGGACAATGGGCGATTTCATATGAAGGATATGATTACCCATGTCCATTCGTTAGATGAAGTGGATCAAGCCTATGAGCATATTGTTACGAAACCAGATGATTTTATTAAAAGTGTGATTGAAATTGGTTGATCGTGTAAAACGCTTGCCATGAAAAAACTTATTATATATATAATAAGTTTTTATCCTTTTCTTTCATATTTTTTCCACCTCTTATAGTTATAGATAAGTTCAGTAAAAAAAGAAATAAGTAATATTAAGGAGGCGATTAAGCTTAATAAGGGGCTCAAATCAAAAGAAAGGTAAATAATAAAAAATGTCACGATGATTAATGGATAAGCTACTAAATTTATAATCATTCTTTTTCTATAAGGTAGTCTAAAATAATTTTTTGAAAAACCTTTATCCACATCTTCTCCTGCAGCGTCTTTTTTTATAAAAACAATTCCAATGATACCTGTTAATAGACCAGCTAAAATTGGAGCAAAAGTGAAAAAGTTTATTCCGTCCAATTAATTCACCTCCTATACAAACTATGATAAAAGTATGATAGTTTCTATTATAACACCGCGTCCGCCTATATAAATTTTACCTTTTACTCGAGGGGGATTTATTTTGATTCTAAATTTTACCTAATCTCCTGCACCTATACTTTTGGAAAAGTAATCACTCTCGGTGCCAGCTTTTCGTGGTGGTGGCACACTCCCTTCATAATTCCACCTTTCCATCGTAGCAAGAAAGGGGGCGTCGCCTTATGACAGTTTATGAATCTCTCATGTTTGCTTTGCTGTGGCATTTGCTACACTAATGATCATCCTGTCACCTGAACAAAAAAATAACCACCTAAGCCTGGCAAAGCAAACAGTGGTTATTTCTTATGGGTTTGTGTAGCCGCCCCCTTGAAGGGCTATTACACTAACGTTCGGTGCACCACCACCGAGAGTTTTTATTATATACTGATTTAACTTTATTATACATCAGAATTGAAATGGATGCATATTTCAATTTTTTTCATCATTTAGCTCATCTGGTATAACCTACAACTTCTCGTATTCCCTCACGATTCTCTCCACCGCTTCTTTGACTAACTTAGGATGAGTAGCCAAATTCAAGCGAATATACCCCTTATAAGCGGCACCAAACCACTCCCCATAATCAACAGCAAGCCTGCATTTGTCCTGGACGAATTCCTTTACATCGTTAGGATCTAGAAATCCTTTCAAATCAATCAGCGGCAGATAAGTGCCTTCCAAATCACATACTCTAATTTCCGGTATATGAGTAGTTAGTTCTTTTTTAACATAATCGTAGTTCGCTTCAATCACATGGCGAAGTCCATCGAGCCATTCTTTGCCCGTTCGGTAGGCTGCTTCTGTAGCAATATGGCCGAGCAGGTTTTTCTCGCTCATGATATGTTGATTGGCATAGTCATCAAACTTTTGCCGCAGTGCCGGGTTTTCTATTACAATATTGGCATGGACTAGCCCTGGCAGATTGAATGTTTTAGAAGCGGCATTCACGAGCAGGATACGGTCTCTATATTTACCATCTGCTATGAGTGGTGCCGGGATATGCTTGTGATGATGCAAGGCAAAATCTTGGTGAATCTCATCCGCGATCACGAGGACATCGTGTTTGTCACAGATGGCTAGCATCTTCTCTAGCTCGTCTTCGGTCCAGACTCTTCCTGCCGGGTTGTGCGGTGAGCAGAGCAGGAAGAGTTTAACATTATTGTCGACGATGGCTTGTTCCAACTGATCGAAATCCAACTCAAAACGACCATCATTATCCGTCATATCAACGGTGACGAGTGTACGGTTCAGGTCATTGACCACGCTGAAAAAAGGATAGTAGACAGGCGGTGTAATCAGCACGGCGTCCTTTTCCGCCGTAAAGCAGTTCATAAACCAGTACAATGCCGATACCACACCAGTAGCTGGTCTGCACCATTCTTTGTCCACCTTGTAGCCGAAATACTTCTCCATCCAATCGGAAAAGGCTTGATAGTAAGAGTCAGGTACAAAGGAATAACCGTAAGCACCATGCTGGATACGTTCCGTCAGCGCCTCAAACACACCATCTGGTGCCTTGAATTCCATATCTGCCACCCACATGGGTAGGAGATCGGCGTCACCAAAGCGTTCTTCAAGTAAGTCCCATTTTAAGGAGTCTGTATTTTTTCTCTCTACATAATAATTCTCGACAAAAGTCTCTACATTCATATGGATCACCTTTCTGATTTGTTCTACTTATTTACTATAAAGGAAGTAGTGGATGTTAACAATTGATTCAAGCAAAATGAGTGGAGATTTTTTTACTGAGATGTAGCGGAACTTTCGTTATAATAAAGTGAGACTTATCAGGATGTTTAGGGATCGTTGTTTTCCAAAACCACTACGGGATACCACTCCTATAGTCGGAAAACTTACGAACCCTTAACGCGGTGATAAAGCGTGTATCCGCTGAATGAAAAAGAGGTGATGTCATGAGGAAGCAACATCAGGTAACTTATCGCTATAGAAACGAAGACGAACATGCAACAGAACTGTGGTTATCAATTCCGGAACAGGCAGAGTTATTGGAAACCAACCTTTCGCCATCTCAGCAAACATCTAGCTGTTATAACGAGTTGCATTACTTTGTGATTCAGCCACAGTCTGAACTCACGGTGACGTATCAAATAAATCCGAGTTCAGCAAAAAAAGTAAGTCTAAGCTCAGATGAAAAGCAATTTTATGTCAGGTCATCCCATTTATGTTATTGGGATGAGGAGACAAGGGCGTTAGCGCAGTCGATCATTGCGAATCAGACAGACCCACGTGCGCAAGCGGAAGCCATTTTTGTATATGTGGTTGATCATTTTAAATATGTTTATCCACCCAAGGCACGAGGAGTGCAGAGCTTTTGCGAATTGGGAAAAGGGGATTGTGGTGAATTCTCGCAACTATATGCAGCTCTCTGCCGCTCGATCGGCATCCCATGCAGAGTTATTTATGGGTGCTGGGCACTGGGAAAAATGAATGGACATGCTTGGAATGAAGTATATATAGAAGGAGACGGTTGGGTCGAGGTGGATTCTAGTATGGCTCGCCTGCAAAAATATAGTAAATGGCAGTTTCTTTTTTCTAGTCTACGAACCTATCATTGGAAGGATTATTTTGGAGCGGCGGAAGGACAGAAGATCAACTTTTCCTATGATGGCGATATTAAATTGGAACCGCCATTTGAACAGGAGACGGCGGCAAAAGCTATTATCAGCAGTTTTCCGTTGTGTGGCAGGGATTTTCATTGGGGGATTGATTCGCTGAATGGAAATGCGCCATATTTACAGCCAGCTTATGTGCGATTTAATGAGAACAGAGAGAAGCCGGTGAAGGCGAAGGAGTTATTAGGTACCTGGGCAGTCCGAGAGCCTTTGCCATGGAACCTGTTGTTTTGGACAAAAAGGGTAGCAGTTGGTTTATTGGTTTGCTTTTTCTTGTTGGATCTATTGACGGCTTTTGCTGTGCCTTCGCTTGTAACAGGGGCAGTGCTGTTGTCGGTTTGTCTTGCTTTTGTTTTAAGAGGAGAAAGGAAGGTGCTGTTTTCCGTCTTATCCTGTCTGGTACTTGGTATTATGATTAACTCGGCTATATGAAAGCACGCTTATTTAGGGAAAGGCAGGCGATTGTCTTTCCCAATGATGTATTCCGATGTTGAATTTATAAAAAAAAGAACGTATAATGATACTACCATACTAGTATGAAATAGGAGGTATAAGCATGGCTTATCCAAGACAGAGAGAAAAGGGTTCATCACGGGATTATGTCTATCGGTCAACCAAAGAACAGATTATGATTGGGGAGATTGCCCCAGGAATGAAGCTGTCTGAAAAAGAAATCGCCGATAAATTAGAGGTGAGTCGTACGCCGGTTCGTGAGGCTTTTTTACAACTAAATCAAGAAGGTCTGCTGGAAATATTGCCACAGATTGGGACCATTGTAGCCAAAATTGATTTGAACTCCGTAGAAGAAGGTCGATTTGTGCGTGAAAATATTGAAAAGGCGATTGTGGCAGAGGCGGCAAGGAACATGGGTGAAGAGGCGCTGCTGCAAGTGGAGACGAATTTGACGCTACAGGAGTTTTCCTTAGAGAAGGGTTCTTTTCAACGTTTATTTGAGTTGGATGATGAATTTCACCGATTGCTATATAAGGGGTGTGGTAAACTTCGCACATGGGATATGGTGAAGCGGATGAATATTCAGTTTGACCGGCTCCGGTTACTACGCCTGGCCGTTAATCATGACTGGAAGATTGTTGTGTCCCAGCACCGCCGTATTTTCGAAGCGATATCAAACAAGGATGTCGATTTGGCAGAAGAAACAACGATCGAACATCTCCGATTAGTCGATGTAGAAAAAGGGGCATTAAAAGAAGCCAATCCAGACTTTTTTGCTTAATTTGAAAAGGAGAGTGAAGGTGTTATGCGAACCAAACTTGATTATCGTATGTGGCTGCAGTATCGGCCAATAGAAGGAAAGAATCTGCCCAAGTTCCAGCAAATAGCTATTTGGAATACATCGCCCATTGCTTCCTCTATTTCCGCAGAGCTGATACGTGGGCTGAAAGGTATGTTTGGCATACAACCAAGGTTCACGAATAATATGGAAGAGAGTATGGTAGTCGGTACCATTGATCGGATAGCAGTATTATTAGATGATCAACAAATAGAAACCATTCAACAAGCTTCTGACGAGGGGTTTCTGATCGTTTTCCGTAATGAACAGCTGATTATTACGGGGGAGACGGATAAAGCTTTATTATACGGTATCTTTTATCTATTACGTCAACTCCAATTGGGTTATGATGTATCGCAATTAAATAATCTAGAAGATCCTAAAAATAGCTTGCGAATGTTAAATCAGTGGGATAACTTGGATGGCAGTGTAGAAAGGGGATACGCAGGGAAATCTATTTTTTACCATAATGGTGCGATAGTCAAAGATAAAACGAGAATAAGAGATTATGCTAGATATTTAGCTTCCGTGGGGATCAATGCAATCGCTATCAATAACGTAAATGTGTGGAAAGAGGAGACCTACTTTATTACAGATAAATATTTACCGGAAATAAAAGAAATCACGGATATCTTTGAGGCGTATGGTCTCTCGCTATATTTGAGTATAAACTTTGCCAGTCCGATGGCTATCGATGGTTTAGCAACAGCGGACCCTATGGCGAAGCAAGTGCAGCAGTGGTGGCAACAGAAGGTAAAGGAAATCTATGATTATATTCCTGGTTTTGGTGGCTTTGTGGTGAAGGCAGACTCGGAGCATCGACCGGGGCCATTTACATATGATCGAGATCATGCGGATGGGGCAAACATGCTGGCAGAAGCGCTGGCACCTTTTCAAGGGAAGGTGATTTGGCGTTGTTTTGTGTATAACTGTGTGCAGGACTGGCGTGACCGCAGTACCGATCGGGCAAAAGCAGCATATGATCATTTTAAGCCGTTGGATGGCAGGTTTCGAGAAAATGTGATCTTACAAATTAAGAACGGACCGATGGATTTTCAAGTTCGGGAGCCGGTTTCTCCTTTGATTGGGGCGATGGAACAGACGAATCAACTAGTAGAGTTTCAGATTGCCCAAGAGTATACAGGACAGCAGCGAGACCTTTGTTACCTGACTCCCCAATGGAAGGAGGTATTGCAGTTTGATACCTATATCAGGGGGAAGGGGTCCACTATCACAGAAATGATGGCTGGGAAGATACAGCCATACAAATATAGCGGATTGGCTGCAGTAGCTAATATCGGTGATGATGAGAACTGGACGGGACATACATTGGCTCAAGTTAATCTGTATGGGTATGGCCGGTTGGCTTGGAATCCGGAATTATCTGCAGGGGCGATTGCGGAAGAATGGATCGTACAGACCTTTGGCAGTCAAACGCTACTTATAGAGACGTTAGCCAGCATACTTCTGGATTCGTGGAGGATTTATGAAAATTATACGGCACCGCTAGGCGTAGGCTGGATGGTCAATCCAGGACACCATTATGGGCCAAATGTCGATGGTTATGAATATTCCAGGTGGGGCACCTACCATCTTGCTGATCGTGATGGGGTGGGAGTGGATAGAACGAGAGAGACAGGAACGGGTTATACAGCCCAATATCAGGAACCCAATCAGTCGATATTTAATCAGCTAACGTCTTGTCCAGAGGAGGTCTTATTATTTTTTCATCATGTACCATACAAGTATACATTAAAAAGTGGCAAAACGGTTATTCAGCATATTTATGATACCCATTTTGCAGGTGTAGAACAGGTAGAGCAGTTAATCATGAAGTGGGAGTCACTCCATAGTGTAATAGATGACACACGGCATGCCAAGGTACATGAACGTTTTGAATGGCAGAGAAGGAATGCAAGAGAGTGGTGCGATCAAGTAAATACGTATTTTTATCGTAAATCAGGAGTGCCTGATGAGAAGGGAAGGACAATTTACTGAGATGAAGGAGATTACAAGATGAAGATGGTGTTTAGGTGGTTTGGGGAAGACAATGATAGTGTGACAATACCCCAAATAAAACAAATTCCTGGTGTGGAAGGTTTAGTATGGGCCTTGCATGATATTCCGGCGGGCGATGTTTGGCCGTTGGAACGCATGCAAGAAATAAAACAGGCAGGCGAGAGGGCTGGGTTTCATTTAGAAGTGGTAGAAAGTGTAAATATTCATGAATCCATTAAACTGGGAAATGCCGATCGGGATGTCTATATCGATAACTATATTCAAACGATCCGGCATTTGGCGATGGTCGGAGTAAAGGTAATTTGTTATAATTTTATGCCAGTATTTGATTGGATAAGAACCAATTTACATGGCAGACTGCCTGATGGTTCCACCGCCTTATTTTATGAGAAGACCAAGGTCGATAACATTGATCCGATGGAATTGGTGGACATGATCGCGGGTAATCCAGATTATACGATGCCAGGTTGGGAGCCGGAGCGTTTAGGCATTCTAAAAGAATTATTTGCCGCTTATCAAACGGTATCGGCAGATGATTTAAGGGGCAATCTCCGTTATTTTTTAGAGCGAGTGATTCCTGTTTGTGAAGAGCATGATGTGAAATTGGCGATCCATCCGGATGATCCGCCATGGGAAGTCTTTGGTTTACCACGGATAGTTACGTCAAAAGAAGATTTGCTGCAAATCGTCGATTTAGTCGATAGCCGTTATCACGGTATTACGTTGTGTAGTGGGGCACTAGGGGTGAATCCAAGTAATCATCTGGTTGAGATTATTCATGAACTGCAGGATCGCATCCACTTTGCTCATATACGTAACATCAGGTTATTTGACAATGGGGATTTTATTGAAACCTCTCATCTGACCAAAGACGGGTCCCTGCCCATTGATCAGATCGTTAGGGCCTTGTATGATATCGATTATCAGGGATATGTCAGACCGGATCATGGCAGGCATATCTGGGAGGAGGAATGCCGCCCAGGTTATGGCCTTTATGATCGAGCGCTTGGTGTGATGTACTTACAAGGATTATGGGATGCCAATCAATTAAATAGCGAAAGGAGCAGATAAGCAATGTTGCCAACACATTCGAATTTAACCGATCAAGTAGCCGTCGTAACGGGCGGAGGCGGGGTGCTTTGTGGCGCCATGGCCAAAGAACTAGCTCGACAGGGAATGAAAGTGGCTGTATTGAATCGCACGCTTGAGAAAGCAGAGCGAGTAGTGGTTGAGATTAAGGATAACGGTGGAGAGGCTGTTGCGATTGCTTGTGATGTATTAGAACGCGATCATGTAATCGCGGCAGAAGAAAAGGTATTCCAGCTGTACGGACCGTGTGATGTGTTGATTAATGGTGCTGGTGGCAATCATCCCAATGGCACGACCAGCCATGAAGTTTTTCAAAAAAATGCTCAGGGAGATGAAGTGATTCGTTCCTTTTTTGATATGACAACAGAAGGATTTTCTTCGGTATTCAATTTGAATTTCATCGGTTCTTTGATTCCGACGCAAATTTTTGCCAAACGGATGGTGGAAAGGACTACGACGATTATTAATATTTCGTCGATGAGTTCGGTCAGTCCGATGACCAAGGTGCCTGCTTATAGTGCTGCCAAAGCGGCAATCAATAATTTCACCCAATGGTTGGCGGTATATATGGCAGAAGCGAATATACGTGTCAATGCGATTGCCCCTGGTTTTTTCCTAACCGATCAGAATCGCGGACTGCTAACGAACGAGGATGGCACCCCAACCGCAAGAATGCAAAAAATACTCGCTCATACACCGATGCAAAAGCTGGGCTCACCAGATGATTTACTTGGGACCTTGTTATGGCTAGCGGATGATGAAGCGAGCGGGTTTGTGACAGGAGCGTGTATTCCGGTGGATGGCGGGTTTATGGCATATGCGGGGGTTTAGGTAATGTGTCATATTTACCTCCAATTCTTCATTGTGGATAACTAAAATAGAGGGTTTTTGTATAAAGAAAGAAGTTGGAGATTAGTCCAACTTCTTTTTCATCAGTAAGATTACGAATCATATTTAAATTGTTCTTTTAAAGGAACTGCCCAATTAGGTAAATGATCGGTCTCAAAGGTAATTTTACCACTATTAATTTCTAACACAGTTTCTCCATTTTCTTTACTGTTGTCAATTAGAATAAGATTATCGATAATAGGAGCATACTCATAAAGGTGTTTAAATGAAGCTTCATTTCTTCGGAGAATATCTGCAGTTTGAATATGATGCCCGCCATTTTTTACTCTCATTGCAACTCGTTCGATGTTTTGTTTAACGTTACTTGGTCGTTGCGAGTACATTAAACGTCAGCCTTTTTGTGAAAAGGAATAATGGTACCGTCAGGGAATTCTTTTACAAGTTTCCCCTCTTTCTCATAGATAATATATGTTTTATTTGCTTTAGCATCGATTCTTGCCCGTTCGCCAGTCATCTTTACCCATTTGTCAATCCAACCGTATTTGCGTTTAAATTCCTTGTTTTGCTGTTCTGGCATAAGAAACACCACCTCATTGTTTACTAACCCCATTATACCATTAGAATGAATCATTTCTATCCATCCAAGTGAAAAACTTATTTTTCTAATGGAGTGTTAGGGTTTCCTATTATAAATGATTTTATAACATTTGTTATATGCTGAAAAAAGTTTGACCATCACAATCATCATCTAATTTATATATCGTCCCGCTCTCATCGATTTTATCCAAAACAACTTTGCGGTCTTCATTCAGTCTGACATACATGCTCAATGCCAGCATGCGCTGTTCATAAAAAAGGTATCATCTTCAGAATAAATGAGTATGCCTGATGAAAATATTTGAGCCTTAAACACTGTTGATGCTTCGTTTAGATTAATTATATCCACATCTGCTTTCAACAAATCTGCCAGTTCTTGAGCAATTAAAAATGTCGGATAGGCGGAAGGGGTATCTTTTTTTACAGAGAAAGGCCATATCAAGATCGCTATCGGAGCGCTGGTGCCCTTTTGCATAGGAGCCAAATAATAAAATAAAGGCAGGATGCAATGTTGGAACTAAGAAATCCTGAACCTGTTGCTGCAGTTCGGTATTCATTGGCTAATTCCTCCCACCATTTGTTACTTATAAGTATGGCAAAAAGAGTCGGTTCGTAACATTAGAAATGGTAATTTCCATAGTAGAAAGCGTTTTATGATTTTTCATTATAAGCGATTTAAAGTAAAATAGAAAGAGAACGTAGATTATCTGACAAACGAGGAGGAAAACAATATGAGTAATAAGATAAGACTAGGAATAGTAGGCTATGGTAATCTAGGTAAAGGTGCGGAGAAAGCGATCAGGCAAACTCCTGATATGGAATTAGTGGCAGTGTTCACCAGAAGGGATCCAGCAAGCCTTGTGCTTGGTCAAACTGGAGTGAAGGCATTACATATATCAGCGGCAAGCGATTATCAAAATGAGATTGATGTGATGTTGCTTTGCGGCGGATCAGCTACAGACTTGCCGGAGCAAACGCCGCACTTTGCAAGCATGTTCCATACTGTAGATAGTTATGATACCCATGCCAAGATCCCTGAATTCTATCAATCTGTCAATGAAGCTGCCACAAAACATGACAAAACGGCGATTATCTCGGTAGGCTGGGATCCAGGTTTATTCTCGATTAACCGGGTAATGGCGGATGCGATTCTACCAAACGGAGAGAACTACACATTTTGGGGTAAAGGTTTAAGTCAAGGCCACTCGGACGCTGTCAGAAGAGTAGATGGGGTGAAAAATGGTGTTCAGTATACCATTCCTTCCGAACCAGCGATTGAAAAAGTGCGCGACGGCAACAATCCGGAACTAGCTACTTCTGAAAAACACCGTCGTGTCTGTTATGTGGTTGCAGAGGAACAAGCAGATCCAGCAGCAATTGAAAAAGAAATCAAAACGATGCCACATTATTTTGCCGATTATGAAACAGAGGTTCACTTTATTACAGAAGAAGAATTAAAGCAAAATCACTCCAAGGCACCACATGGTGGGTTTGTCATCCGTGGTGGTAATACAGGGGAAGGTAACAAACAAATCTATGAATTTTCCCTTCAATTAGATAGTAATCCTGAATTTACGGCCAGTGTAGTTGTTGCCTATGCTAGAGCAGCTTATCGGTTAAGTCAAGAAAAGCAATTCGGTGCGAAAACGGTGTACGATGTGACATTAGGTCACCTTTCGCCACGTTCTGGTGAGGAACTGAGAAGAGACTTTTTGTAAATGAAGATGATGTATGAGAAGAACCGAGCCATCACGCTCGGTTCTTTTATAAGCAAAACGATATAATGTCGACCCCTTAAAAGGCTTTGACCTGAAATAAACGTCACGTCGAACAACAAAGCTTTTGAGATTATGAAACGTTTCTGATTAAGAACCAAGCTTCCTTCTGTTTTTTTCTTATTTCGGCTGATACATAAAATAATCAAAATCGGCAGCTTGGTTCTGACCAGATGTATCCTGACATTGCATACCGATAAAGGCACCAGTGAAGAATCCGCCGCCTTTGATATAATCATCGGACAGCTTATAGGATGCAAACGTTTCTGGAAGTTCATGCCAGTGATCGCCATCAAGGGAATAAGAATATCGATAGGTGTTTGTTGTAATATCGGCACGCAAATAAACATATTCCACTTCTTCTGGGATGATCACTTCTTGACCTTGCAGCGGCTGAGAAAATTGAAAGTCATCACAACACATGATCTCTAGTATTCTTCCTTTTTCCTCGTGCCAGGTAATTTGCAGCGAGGTCCAATGCTCTGTATTATAATAATTGACTAAACCTGCAGATTGTTGGAAATCGGTAGGACGAAAAGCCACTTTGGTTTCAGCACGAAACTGAAAATGTTGCCAGCGACGAGCGATAAACGACTGAGTAAATCGTGAAGTAAGCGACTCTTTGCCATATAATCGTAAATGTCCTGGCCTGTCTGTCAACGAAGCAGACGCATCAAGTAACGGAATGCGCAAGCTTTGAAAATGTAAATTCAATGTTGGAGAATCAAAATTATCCTTTATCGGATAGTCAGCGTCCCATTTTACTTCTGGCAGATCTGGCCCTTCAATTTCCAAGCTGGGTTGATTCCCGCCAACGACATAAGGCCAATCCTTTTTCCATTCTAAACGTTGGATGGCTGTTTCCCGGCCTAATGGACAAAAGCCGCGCGGATCTAGAATCGGCTGCCCATCCTTTGGCAATATCCTTCCCGTTAAATGGACTAGAAACCATTCCCCAGTCTGCGTCTCCACAATGGAGGAATGTCCGGCCTTTTGTAACGGATTGTTTGGATAAGGCCAAGAGGTGATTAATGGATTATCTGGGTGTACCTCATATGGTCCATGAAGATTTTTCGACCGAGCCAACGTGGAACAATGCTCAAATTTGGTGCCGCCCTCTGCTGTTAATAAATAATAATAGCCATTCCATTTGTAGAGATGTGGAGCCTCCGTTAACATCACATTCGTTCCTTTAAAAATAATGTGCGGCTGGCCAATTAGCTTACGTTGCGTGTGATCGTATTCTTGTAATACGATACCATAAAAGTTATGGTGGTTTACACGGTGATCCCATTTCATATTCACCAAATATTTCTTACCATCTTCATCATGAAATAAAGAGGGATCAAAACCAGAGCTATTTAAATAAATCGGTTCCGACCATTCACCATCTATTTCAGTAGCTGTCACCAAATAATTATGTCCATCTTTCCAGTTGCCGTTCACTACTTTTACATCGGAATAAATTAAATAAAACTGTCCATCGGTATAGGATAATTGCGGCGCCCAGACACCCCCAGAATTTGGATTACCTTTCATATCAAGCTGACTGCGTCTGTTTAAGGGACGAGAGACCAGTCGCCAATTTTTTAAGTCTTTCGAATGATAAATGCCTACACCTGGAAACCATTCGAAGGTGGATACTGCAATATAATAGTCTTCACCTACTCTGCAAATGCTTGGATCGGGGTTAAATCCTGTTAAAATAGGGTTTGTAATCGTTGCCATTTTTCCACTCCTTTTCATTTTCTAATGTATTTGTTAAACTTACATACTAGTATAGCATAAAAAACTTAGATTGTGTAATCAACAAACTAAGTTTTTAAAAAATAGGATTGACGATTATTCCACTATCTTTTTTAGTTAGTTTATATTATTTTTGGGTTTTTCCATAGTATAATAGGACCATAACTTAAGTTATTGATTAAACAAAGAGGGTAATAGAGGTGATATATATTGAATCTATTAAAAAAATGGAATACATTACGCAATCAATTGCTGGTTGTATATCTAATGGTTATGTTTATTATTCTTATTGTCGTAAGCGCTATCACTTACGTGCTAGTCGCTGATTTGTTGCAGGACAATGCCGAAGAGCAGATTAGACAGACAGCGATCGAGTCCAGCGGAAGATATGATTCATTAATGGAGCAGGTAAACACGGTGACCAGACAAGTCATCACGAATGAAGAACTCCAGTCTATTTTATATCGTGAATCGAATGGCATCCAGGCTACCTTTAATGAAAGACAATCATTGATGAGTACGATTAATTTTATTCAGGCAAATGCAGATGGCATATACTCTGTTGAAATTTATGGGGAGGATTATCGACGTGTGATTCCAATTGATTCGACTCATTTAATGGAGAGAGTAGAGCCGCAATGGATTGATAAAGCTGATGAAGCGATGGGACAACTTGTCTGGATGGGAGAAGATCCTTTAGATGCCAATTATTTTTTGGTAGGCAAAAGAATCAATTTAATGGATGATAATTTCAAGCATGCTGGCTATAATATCGCAAGGGTTAATCGTAATTATTTTCAATTAAATGAGACGCATAATGAAAAAGCATCTGGTGATTATGCCATCATCGTAGATGAGCATAATCAGATAGTCACCTCGGATTTTCCATATTCAGTAGATCGAGTATTGGGAGCGGAGTCGGAATCACTATCTTTTGCTGGTGAGGAATTTATGCTGGTTCAGCATACTTCGCAAGATACAGGATGGACCGTTTATCTTTTAACACCAGTTGGTCAATTAACGGATGGGATGTCTAGTGTTCAAGCTGGTATTATTTTTGCTGGAATTATAGGACTCATCATTTTCTTTATTGCTTCTTTCTTCTTGTCTACGTTCATCACACGTCCGATTACGAGGCTGACACAAACCATGCGTGAGGCAGGAAAAGGAGTAATGGCACCGAATCCAGAGACACCTTCCACCAATGAAATTAATGAATTGAATCAAACCTACAATCAATTAGCTGCCGAAACCAATTATTTGGTGCAAATGGTTTACGAAAAAGAGATCATGAAGAATCGCACCGAGCTGAAGGCCTTACAAGCTCAAATTCATCCCCATTTTCTATTTAATACATTAGATGCTTTATATTGGTCGCTGGATGAGCGAGAGGAAGAAGATTTGGCCGATGTTGTATTAGCGATGTCACACTTATTCCGTTATACGATTACAAGAGAGAATCAAGATGAATGGGTGACGATTAAAGAGGAATTAGATCATATTGATCAATATATGCAAATTATGAAAATGCGGTTTGGCGAGCGTTTGAGATGGGAGAAAAAGGTGGATGCCGCTTCTTTACAGGTGAGAATCCCGAAACTAATGCTACAGCCGATGGTTGAAAATGCGATTCTGCATGGCGCTGGTAACATGGTGAGTGATTGTAACGTGACGATTTGGATAGAGGAAGTGGAACAACGCGATAGCCTTCGGATCAAAGTGATCGATAATGGCCCAGGAATGGATGATCAGCAGCTGGCATATGTTCGACGACTGATAGACGGGGATGTTAACAAGCAGAAAGGATTAGGCATGGCACTTCAGAATGTACAAAAGCGTCTGGAGTTATTTTATGGAGAAAAGGAAAATAAGCTTCATATACACAGTCAAGAAAACAAAGGTACCATAGTAAGCTTTGACATTCCACGAAAAGGAGCGAATGATACATGGCACGAAAAGTAATTCTAGTGGTTGATGACGAGCCCAGAAGTAGAAATGGCATCAAGAAAACGGTGGAAAAAGCAGCCATTGATTCGTTTGAGGTAATAACCGCAGCCAATGCACAAGAAGCAATCAATCTCATGAGCGAGCAGAAGGTACACATTTTGATTACCGATATCAGAATGCCGGAAATCTCTGGATTAGAGCTATTGCAACAATTAAGAGAGAAAACGCAGGAACCCGTTGTCATTATTATATCGGCTTATTCTGAATTTGATTATGCCCATCAAGCGTTACAGTTTGGGGTGGTTAACTACTTGCTCAAACCGATATCGAAAGACAAGCTTATGGAAGCCATCCATAAGGCAGCCTTTATAGAAGAAGAAAGGGAACAAACAGGGGTAACAGAACGAATTGTCGACAAAAAATGGATGGAAACAAGAAAAGACAATCAATATAATCGAGCTGTGAAAGAGGCACTGGATTATATTGAAGTGCATTACAGCGAGGAACTAACATTGAAAAAAGTGGCGCAAGAGGTACATTTAAATGCCAGTTATTTAAGTGGATTGTTTAAAGAAGAGATCAATATGACATTTAGCGAGTATGTCACGCGGAGAAGGATACAGGAGGCCAAAAAATTATTGTTATTGACCGATTTAACGAATACAGAAATCGCGGAGCAGATAGGATATCAGACGTCGAAATACTTTATTAAGCTGTTTAAACAATACGAAAATGTAACTCCTCATGTTTATCGCAAACAGAATGAAAGCGATTCCTAAAATGTGTGGTATTTTACCCAATCATTGTTACCTTACGTAGAAAAGCCTATGGTGCTAGACTTATGAGTGAACATACTACTAACCATTTAGGGGGGTTACCATGAAAGGAATAAAAAGCAAGGCTTTGTATTTATTAACCGTTATATGTTTATTTGTACTCGCTGCTTGTGGAGGGAATATTGATTCGGACAACGCAGCTAATGGCAGTAATGAAAGCGATTCAGAACAGAAGACGATTGAGTTTATGCATTTGTGGCCGGAAGGAAGTTCCAAGCAGCATTATGAAATTGTAAATGGTATTATTGATGAATTTGAGAGTGAGAATCCAGATGTGACCGTAGATGTAGAAATATTAGGAAATGAGCAATATAAAGAGAAATTAAAGGTATTATCTACTTCCAATGAATTACCAGATGTAGGTATGGCATGGCCAGCTGGATTTCTGGAGCCTTATGTAAGCGGTGATAAATTTGCTGAGTTAGACGATTTGTTAGATGGGCCTTTGAATGATTCCTTTGTTGCTGGGACGGCAGAAGCGTATGAGATAGATGGGACCACTTACAGCTTACCACTTGAGTTGAACATCACACCTATCTATTATAATCAACGAATTTTTGATGAGAATGGCATTGAAGTTCCCACTACGTTTGAGGAACTAAAGGGAGCTATTCAAACGTTAATTGATCAGGGTATTACACCGATTGCATTAGGGAATAAAGATCGCTGGACAGGTTCGATGTGGTATATGTACCTAGCAGATCGAATTGGTGGTCCAGAGGTGTTAAATAGTGCGATTGATCGCAGTGGCAGTTTTGGAGACGAAGCGTTGGTTCAAGCAGCAGAAGAAGTGAAAGAATTGGTAGACATGGGCGCTTTTATTAATGGTTTTAATGGATTAGGTAATGATGAAGCGAAGGGATATTTTATTAATGAACAAGCAGCAATGTATCTAATGGCAACGTGGGATTTACCGGAATGGACAACGAATGAGGATAACCCACAGGAGCTTAGAGACGCCGTAGAATATATGAAGTTTCCAACCGTAGAAGGTGGAGAAGGAGACACAAACAGTTATGTTGGTGGTCCTGGTGTCGGTCTGTTTGTAGCAGAAAATTCGGATGTGAAAGATGAAGCAAAAGATTTTGTAGCCTTTTTTGTTGAAAAATGGGGCGAAAAATCTGTTACAGACGCTGGTGTAATACCTGCTACCAAAGTAGATACCGATGGAATTGAATTACCACAAATGTATATTGATATCTTAAATGACTTAAATGAAGCTTCCAATTTAACGCTTTATGCTGATGTGCAAATGAGTCCTGGTGTGGCTGAAGTACATTTGGATATGATTCAAGCGCTGTTTGGTGGGGCGGTGACACCAGAAGAGTTTACCCAGCAGCAAGAAGAAGCCTTGGCTGCGGAAGAATAAAGCATAGATTCAATAGAAAAAGGGCATATTTTCATGCCATCGAATATGTCCTTTTCTAATAAGATAAGAAATCACATTCTTAATATTATAGGAAGTGGAACGATTTTGACCTTGATCGAACCGAGGTGTCGATAAGAGGGATGATGTAAAGTAGCGCAACTATTCCATATAGTAAAGTAGAGTGTTTGTCCGTGCTAATAGACGCTGCGGAAATAGGTTGCGCTTCGATGCATAGGACATGCAAGTGCAGGCGTGGCGATTGTCGTCGTGATCTTAGCCTGCTCGTCAGCAAAGACCGCTTCCTGCGGGGTCTTCACATTGCGCTATTCTAAGGCTTTCTACAGGAGTCTACACCTATTTCCTTCGATGGTAGTAGTACAACAATCGAATAGACTGCTAACATGAAGATGAAGAGCTCCAGGCACAAACAAACCTGAGACTCTTTTGCGGAACGATTTAGCTGTTATTATTCTTATAGATGGAAGAACTATTTTGTAGCATGGATCCATCACGATGCGGAATAATCGGCTGACAGTTTGTTTCTTTTTTATTGCCATACTATCTATGTACTTAGAACCCTTCATCCTTGCAGTGATAACCATTGTCGAACCATTTTCTAGCGGAGGAAATATGCGGAGACTCCTGTGGGACTAGGTCGAGCTGAAGATCCACTAAAAAGTGCTCTTCTTTTTAGTTAGCTGAAGCCGGCCCCGTGGAAAGCGCAGCATATTCCCGCAGCGCTTGCTTCGCACAGATAAAACGATCAAACTCACCACTCAGAAAAGTGGGCTACTTTACATAAGCCGTCTTATCGATAGACTTATCTAGTTTCGATCGTATAAAGGAAAGGATCGGGCGGAATTTGCAAGGTATTTCTAAAGCTATAAAGAAACTATTTCAGAAGCTTTCAAACAACAGCAACGTTGATGTAAGAAATTTTTGTTCGTTACATAACTCATTATAAAAGGGAGACATACAAAATGGATAAGGTCATGTCCAATAAATGGATTATTTCATTATATACATTGCCAGCTTTAATACTTATTTTCGTCATCGTTTATGGTCCGATGTTACTCACCGGTTATTATGGACTGATGGAGTGGAATGGTGTAGGACCAATGACGTTTCTTGGTTTGGATAATTATGTGCAGCTCGTTCAGGATCCAAAGTTTTGGGAAAGTGCAAGACATTCTTTCTTATTAGCCCTGTTTTCCACGCTGAGTCTGATTGGATATTTGATTGTATCCCTTGTGTTGGCAGATAAAATCAGAGGTTCCAATCTTTTTCGGAAGATATATTTAATTCCTATGCTATTATCGTCTGTAGCGATTGCCCAGCTGTGGATTAAAATCTATGATCCTAATAATGGGATGTTAAATAGTTTGTTAATGGGACTAGGAATAGAGAGTCCACCCGCATGGCTGGCAGGTCCCAATTATGTGCTATATGCCATTTTTGTGGCTATATTATGGCAATATGCCGGTTTCTATATCATTATTTATTATGCAGCTTTAAGAGGTATCCCAGATTCATTGATCGAAGCAGCCAAAATCGATGGAGCTAATCCTGTACAGATCGCCTATAAAATCAAAGTCCCTCTAATAGCTGGAGTTATTAAAGTAACTGTCGTCCTAGCTATCGTTGGTTCATTAAAATACTTTGATCTGATTTATGTGATGACTGGTGGTGGACCAAATGGTGCAAGTGAGGTTATCGCTTCTTATATGTATAAGAAAGCCTTTGGAAGTTATGAATTTGGTTATGGAAGTGCGATAGCTTTCTTTTTATTGCTGATAACACTTGTCGTGACATGGTTGACAAGAAAATTAACAGCCTCCAAAGAAGAAGTGCAATATTAAGCAGGAGAGGATGAAGAACATGAAGCAGCAAGCTGGCAAAGAAAAACGGACGATCCGGGTAAAGTTCGGAATCATTAGTCTTTATATCGCATTAATCACAGTTGCCATTTTTCAAATCTATCCGTTAATTTGGTTATTCTTCTTTTCATTGAAAAGTAATGCAGAAGTATTCGGCCTCTCGCCATTTGCTCTGCCCCAAGAATGGCGCTGGGATAATTATGCGAGAGTGTGGACGGATGGAAATATTGATTTATATTTTTTTAATAGTGTGTGGATCACTATTGTTTCGGTGGCCCTAACGGTTCTATTGGCAAGCTTTGTAACCTTTGCTATTACGCGAATGAAGTGGAAGTTAAGCAAACTGGTGTTAGGCTTAATTATGGTTGGTTTAATGGTTCCCATCCATTCAGCCTTAATTCCTTTGTTTGATTTCTTTTTACAACTCAACCTCATTGATCACCCTTTGGCTATTATATTATCGTATACGGCATTTAATCTGCCATTGACCATTATGATTTTACTAGGCTTTTATTATACATTGCCGCGTGAGGTAGAGGAAGCGGCTGTAGTGGATGGCTGTTCAGTTCATCGAATATTTTTCCAAATTACCTTGCCGATGACCACTCCTGTATTGGCAACAACGGCCATAATTAATATGATTTATAATTGGAACGAGTTTGTCTTCGTTAATACGTTTATCAGTTCGGATCAATATAAAACGTTAACCGTTGGCATCCAAAATTTCATTGGTCAATATTTAACCGACTGGGGTGCAATCGGTGCTACACTGATTATTAGTATTATCCCTATTTTGATTGCTTTTCTTATTTTAAGTGATCGTATTGTCGAAGGAATCGCTGCTGGTTCGGTAAAGGGGTGATTTATCTGAAATAACAATGGAAAACGAATAAAGTCGTTTTCCATTGTAAAAATAGTAAGGTTCTTGATTCCATCGTCTGAAACCTCATTTTGATCTAGTCAAATAAGTTTCGTTAAATAACAGGATTCCCCTGTTATCTGTTCAAAAAAACACTTTCAGAATATAAATTAACCAAAATAAGCAGTCCTAGTTATTTAAAGTTCCAAACTTATAAAATATAATAAAACTAGGTGGTGAAGGTAGATGAAAGAATTATTTTCAGTGGAGTATAGAACTTCTTCCAAACCTGACCAGCAACATATGCACTCCCATGATGCCTTTGAAATATATATGTTCCATCATGGTAAGTGCCGGTATGCCATTCATTATGAATGTTATGAGTTAGCTCCCGGGGATATTTTATTAATGAATGGTTTAACCCTGCATAAAGCAAATGTACCTTCTGGGTGTGAGTATGTAAGAAGTCATTTGCATTTTTCACCTGAGTTGGTTAAAGACATGCTAGATACGATTCAGGCTAAAGAAGTGTTAGAGGCATTTGGTTCACGCAGCCATTACTTAATCCGAACTGGTGATGACATAGGATTGCATAGAGTGGAAGAGATATTGAAAAAAATCCATGAATTAAACAGATCGGAAGAACCGGATGCTAAGAATAGGATCTGGGAAATGAAATTATTAATCGGACAGCTGCTAGTGAACGTGAATGGATTGATGGAAAAGATTTCTCCTCCGTTAAAAAGCAGAGGAAAAACAAATCATGTCGAGAGAATCATAAACTATGTGCAAACCCATTTCCATGAGCCAATAACCATCGGTTTGCTCGCTAACAAGTTGAGTCTTAATAAATCCTATGTTTCGCATGTGTTTAAGGAGATTACGGGATTTACCGTCATGGAATACGTGATGATCTGCCGCTTAAAGCATGCCAAGTATTTATTAGAGAATGACGGGGATAAGACGATTAAACAGATCGCCTATGAAAGTGGTTTTGAGAATCCTGCCCATTTTAGTCGCTATTTTAAGTTGAAAGAGTCGTTATCGCCCAAAGAATATCGCAAGCAGCAACTATCCTTTTATCAATAAATGATTTTACTAAGTTTGTTGATTAGGTAAACTAAGCTAAAGAAAAATGAAAGCGTTTGTATCAGATGGAAAAGCAAGTGAAATATTGTAAGGATGTTGAATGGCTGTTTGGAGCATAGACTTGTCCTACAGATTATTTTTTTCATTACATTAGTATACTAGTATTACTAGTGTAAAAATGTTGAACGGGAGGGACCAGAATGAATCGTGTGAACCATTCAGAAAATGGCGTTGCGGCTATGTCCGAGCCAAGATACAAAAACATTAGATCTGTTTTGAAAAGGGATTGGCAATTATATTCTTTGATCACATTACCCATCATCTACTTAATTATTTTTAAGTATGGCCCGATGTTCGGTAATATTATTGCCTTTCGAAGGTTTGTCCCTGGTGGAAGCATCATTGGTGAAAATTGGGTCGGACTTCAATATTTTCAAATGTTCTTAAATGACCCTGTGTTTTATAAAGTCTTTGCTAATACATTTATTTTGGCATTCTTGCTACTGGTGATTACTTTTCCAGCACCGATTATTTTTGCCTTATTATTAAATGAATTAAAGAATCAATTGTTTAAACGTTTTGTGCAAACAGCGTCTTACTTGCCTCATTTCTTCTCAGTTGTGGTGGTTGCAGGTATGGTCTTTGAAGTATTATCACTAAGTGGTCCGTTAAATGCATTGATCGCTAACCTAGGTTTCGAAAGAATAAGCTTTATGCAGCTTCCCGAATGGTTTCGAACGGTTTTTGTCAGTGTAGATTTATGGCAGTCGCTTGGATGGGGAGCTATTCTCTACTTAGCAGCTTTGACTGGCATCAATGATGAGTTATATGAGGCAGCTAGAATTGATGGTGCGAATCGCTGGAAACAAACGATTCATATCACCATACCAGGTATTCTACCCACCATTGTTGTACTGTTAATACTGAATATTGGTAATTTCCTTCAAATTGGCTTTGAAAAGGTCTTATTACTCTATAATCCATTGACCTATGAAACGGCAGACGTTATAGCGACCTATGTATATCGTGTAGGTTTGCAATCAGGCAGCTTTAGTTATGGTGCGGCTATTGGGTTATTTGAATCGATCATTGGATTAATACTAGTATTGGGGGCTAATTATGTTTCCAAACGAATTACCGACAATAGCTTGTGGTAATAAAGGGATCAATGGTGAGGAGGAAAAGGGATGAAAGAGACATGGCAATATAAGGTTTTTAAGTATTTTAACATAAGTATCTTGATATTCATCGTATTTGTAACATTATTTCCATTTTTCAACATTGTGGCTCAGTCATTTAGTTCAGAATCTTATATTAACTCCGGGCAAGTGAGTTTATGGCCAAGAGGGTTTAACACGGAAACATATAAGGTGATTATGTCGGATAACATGTTTTGGACCAATTATAAAAACACAGTGATATATACGGTGGTCGGCACAGTCATTTCTTTAGTGCTGTCCACAATGATTGCGTATCCATTATCCAAAAAACGTTTAAAAGGAAGAAGATTTCTAACCCTGTTTTTTGTCTTCACCATGTTTTTTAATGGAGGGTTGATTCCTAATTATATCCTGGTAACCTCGCTTGGATTTGGCAACAGTATGTGGGCGATTGTTATTCCGAATGCGATAAGTGTGTTTAATATGTTGATTATGCGTACTTTCTTTCAAAATATACCGGAAGAACTAGAGGAAGCGGCTATTATGGATGGTTCCAGCACCTTTGGCATTCTATTTAGAATTGTGCTGCCTCTATCCAAACCAATCTTGGCAACCATGATGTTGTTTTATGCAGTAGCACATTGGAATTCATGGTTCCCTGCCTTTATTTTCTTCACAGAAAAGGATTTATTCCCTGTATCTATTTATTTGAGGAATATGATCAAAGGGGCCGAGACGGCTGTAGGGGCTGGAGCAACCAGTGCTGATAATATGGTGCAAATATCGTCTAATATTAAATCCGTCACCATGGTATTAACCGTTTTGCCGATATTAATGGTTTATCCTTATATCCAAAAATACTTTGTTTCTGGTGTTATGTTAGGTTCCGTTAAGGGCTAAAGACGCTAGAGGAGGTGAAATAAAAGACACTTGTCGAAATGCAAAGAAATCAATGTACAAAAAATCAGGAGGGGTTAAAATTATGGAAAAAAGCATGAAGAGGTTAGGTAGTTGGTTAATTATCGCCTTATTTGCCATCATGTTAGCAGCTTGTAATGATTCGGATTCATCTGGTGAGAACGCGGATCCTGCCGATGAAGTAACTTCTGGAGAAGGAGCAGCGATGGAAGACTTTGAAGCAGGGGATTCATTTCAATCGACAGAGCCACTGACCATATCTACTTTGTTTAGCGATCATCCGAATTATCCTTTAGAAGACGATTGGTTATTTTTTGAGGCATTAGAAGAGAAAGCAAACGTAACACTTGATATTACCAGTGTGCCAATGAGTGATTATACGGAAAAAAGGAGCCTGCTTATCAGCAGTGGGGATGCGCCGTATGTTATTCCCAAGACATATCCAGGTGAAGAAACGCAATTTGTGGCTTCTGGAGCAATCCTGCCGATTAGCGACTATGTGGAATTAATGCCAAACTATCAGAAGAGAGTAGCAGAATGGGAGATTGATCCTTTCTTAGAGAATTTGCGACAACAAGATGGGAAGTATTATGTGTTACCAGGTGTTCATGAAAATGTATGGCCGGATTATAGTTTAGCCGTTAGAACAGACATACTGGAAGAACTGAACTTGGAGGAACCAACTACCTGGGAAGAAGTGGAGGAGATGCTGGTAGCGATGAAGGAAGCCTACCCAAATATTTATCCTTTCAATGATCGTTTTCAGTTCAACAGTACCTTAAATATTGCTGCTAGCGGTTTTGATACCATGGCAGGCTGGGGATTAGGTTCTATGCTTAGCTATCAGGAAGATACCGATGAGTTTATTTTTGCGCCTGCGACGGAGGAATATCGTCAATTAGTGGAATACTTTAGTGGATTAATAGAACAAGACTTATTAGACCCGGAGAGTGTCACACAAGAGGATGAACCAGCGATTGAAAAATTTACGAGCGGCGAGTCTTTTGTCATTAATACGAATGCACAAACGTTGGAACAATACCGTACGACTATGAATGAAACCTTAGGAGAAGACAATTATTCAATTAAGAAAATCATGGTACCTGGTGGGCCAGCTGGCCAGTTAATGGCTGGATCGAAACTAGAGAATGGTATTATGTTCTCTGCTCAAATGGCGGATGATCCAAATTTTGAAGCAATTTTACAATTTATCGATTGGCTGTTATATAGTGATGAAGGTTCTGAATTTGCTAAGTGGGGTGTAGAGGGTGAGACATATTCTAAGGATGATGCTGGCGACTACCAATTAGCTGACCATATCACCTTTAGAGGAATGAACCCTGACGGAGAGGAAGATCTCCAGATTGACTATGGTTTCTCACAAGGAAACTGGGCTTATGGAGGTCCAACGGAATTATTGCATTCCATGTTTACGGAAGAAGAGGTGGAGTTTCAAAATCAGATGGTAGACACGAAAGAATTAGTTCTTCCTGACCCGCCGATTCCATATGACGCAACACAATTGGAGCAGTCGTCCTTATTGAGCACACCTTTAAAGGATACCGTAGAACAAAACACATTAAGGTTTATAGTGGGAGACAGAAGCATGGAAGAGTGGGATGCTTATGTCGAACAATTAGAATCCCAAAACATGCAAGGCTATGTAGATCTTGCGAATCAAGTGTATCAAGACAGTAAGTAAACAATTACTAGCGGAGGACGTTTATTTTGTACTCCGCTAGCTAATTTTTAGCAGAGGAGTGAAGATAATGAACGGTAACTCACAGCATTTCGGCGGTTTTTATTCATTTTCACGATATGCTTTTTGGCTTATAACACTTAATTTTCTATTTATTGTTAGTAATATCATAGCTTTACTTGCTTTCATGGTGTTCATACCTAGTATTTCAAACGCTTTATTTTATTTTTTGTCACTGATTCCGACTGGGGCGGCTTGCAGTACCACCTTTTATCTCCTTTCCTTGTCTCCTGATCAAACGGATAAGTCGTTGATTAAAACATTTATGAAGGTCTATAGACGAAATTTTGTGGATGTAAGCAAGGTGTGGCTTCCTATTTTAATCGTATTTTTTCTTTTTATCATAGATATTCAATATTTTCAGCAGGAGTACACGGTATTTAATCAGGCAATGAATGGATTGTTTCTTGTCTTATTAGTGTTATTATCCATCTTTTCCTTGTATGCATTAATGATTACGGCACATTTTCATTTTAGGGTTCGAGATGTATATCGTTTAGCTGTTTATTATATGTTTACCAAGATAAAGGTCACTACAGGAAATATGGCGATTGGTTTTTTGACGCTTGTTGGTATGTTTTTCATTTCCGATTTTATTATCTTGTTTATAGCAAGTCTTGTTGCCTGGTTCCTGACAATTAATTCAGCCCCTGTTTTAGAGGATATAAAGAATCATTTTATGGAAAAGAAGGCCATAAATGGAGATGAACCAGAAGTAGAGAAAGGAATCAAAACGCTTTCTTCAGAAGTGTAGCAGTAGCTGTTCTTAAAATTAGATTGGGAACGATTGGATCCTGAACGAATCAGAGTACCTTATAGGTAGGTCGGTGTTTATTTTAAGTGAGCGGTATAGGACGGAGTGGATTCCATAAGCGTTCGTATGAAATAAAGAAAGGAGTATACAAAATGAATCAAAAGCAGCTGTTCAATGATCAATGGTATTTTGCCAAAAGTGACTTGGGAGTAGTAAGCGATAAAGAATTGGTCTATCAGCCCGTTGATATACCGCATGATTGGCAAATCTATAATACGACTAATCTTTATGAGAATAGTATTGGCTGGTATCGGAAGGTGTATCACGTTTCAAAAGCGGAAGCAGACCAATTTTTGCTTTATTTTGATGGGGTCTATATGGATTCTACTTTATTTGTAAACGGCCAGTGGGTAGGAGAATGGAAATACGGATATTCAGCCTTTGAGCATGATATAACAGCGTTTTTACGTGATGGAGAGAATGAAATCAAAATGAAAGTCGTGTTTCAAAGCCCGAATAGCCGGTGGTATCCAGGGGCGGGGATTTATCGGAATGTGTGGTTAAAGAAAAGAGATAGAAACTATATTGAAACAGATGGGATCTATATTTCTACATGTAAGCAGCAGGAAGCGTGGCAGGTGGAGATAGAAACATCTCTGGTAATGGAAGAAGACGCGGTGTTAGCTCACCGGTTATCTGATGGTGAGGAATGGATCAGTTACCACCAAGCCAATCTGTCTATGGGTTATCAAACGGGTAAGCAATCATTGCGAGTAAAAGACCCACAGCTCTGGTCCCCTGCCCACCCGCATCTTTATCAGTTAGAAACATGTCTTATGGTAAATGGAGAGATCGCGGAGAAAGTCACGCAGGATATTGGTTTTAGATCCTTTTCCATGGATCCAGATCAGGGATTTTTCCTCAATGACCGTCAGCTAAAATTAAATGGGATATGTGAACATCATGACCTTGGTGCGTTAGGGTCTGCCTTTAACAGAGAAGCAGTAACCAGAAGATTATCGCTGTTAAAAGAAATGGGAGTCAATGCTATTCGTACAGCACATAATATGCCAGCAAAGGAGCTCATGAAATTAGCAGACGAGATGGGTTTTCTAATTGTGAGTGAGGCTTTTGATATGTGGGAAAGGCCCAAAACTCCGTATGATTATGCTCGTTTTTTTAAAGAATGGTCTTACAAGGATGTAGCAAGCTGGGTGAAAAGAGATCGTAATCATCCAAGTCTGATGATGTGGAGTATAGGGAATGAAATTTATGATACGCATGCTGATCAACGTGGACAGAAAATAACCAGACAGTTGATGGAGTACGTCCAGCAATTTGACCCCAAGCAAAATGGCGTGGTTACGATAGGATCAAATTATATGGCGTGGGAAAATGCCCAGAAATGTGCCGATATAGTGAAGGTTGCTGGCTATAATTATTCCGAGAAATATTATCATCAACACCATCAAGCACATCCGGACTGGGTGATATATGGAAGCGAAACAGCCTCCACGGCTCAAAGCAGGGGTATTTATCATTTTCCTTTTCAGGCTAGTATCTTAGCAGATGATGATGAGCAATGCTCTGCCTTGGGAAACAGTGCTACCAGCTGGGGAGCTGATTCGGTGGAATCTTGTATTCTGGCAGAGCGAGATGCACTATTCTCACTTGGACAGTTTATATGGACCGGCTTTGATTACATCGGAGAGCCGACTCCTTATCATACCAAGAATGCTTACTTAGGACAGATAGATACCGCTACATTTCCGAAAGATTCTTATTATATATACCAAGCGGCATGGACTGATTATCGAGAGAAGCCGATGATTCATATCTTTCCGTATTGGGATTTTAACCAAGGACAACTGATTGATGTTCGAGTGGCTTCCAACGCCCCGCTTATTGAATTAGAACATAACGGAAAATCGCTTGGAACGTTTTCCACCAATTACCAACAGGGATCGCAGTTAACGGGATGGTGGCAGATTCCCTATGAACCTGGCGAACTAAAAGCAACGGCTTATAATGAAACTGGACAGATTATTGCCACAGAGGTCAAAAGGTCATTTGGTGACGCACAGGAGATTCGATTAAAACCAAACAAACTATCATTAACTGCCAATGCAACGGATCTTATTTTTGTAGAAATTGGCATGGATGATCAGGAAGGGAATCCTGTTGAAAATGCGAATAATCGCGTAGACGTTTCTGTGACGGGAGCAGGTAGGTTGGTGGGGCTGGATAATGGTGATAGTACTGACTATGACCAATATAAGGGTACCAGCAGGCGATTGTTTAGCGGGAAGCTCATGGCGATTATTGCTGCCACATTAAAATCTGGTCCTATTCATCTGGAAGTTCGCTCGAAGGGAATGGCGAATGCCGCATTAGCACTTCAAGCGGAACCAGCTACTGATGAGGTAATCGGTGTGCAAGCATTGGAAGAGAATCAAGCTACCCCGATTTTAATGGGAGAAAAAGAAGAGATACCGGTTCGGAAATTAGAAATAGCGAGTAAAAATGGACAACAATTTGATCAAGACAGGCATGAAATTTATTTTGAAGTATCCTTATTTCCCAAAAATACATTTTATCGTGACGTGGAATGGAGTCTCGTTACCGATACGGGCATCGAATCGAAACTGGCGAAGATAGAAGCAGATGGTCATACGGCAAAGGTCACCGCACTAGGAGATGGTGAATTTCGTGTGCGTTGTACCAGTAAGAATGGTACGGACAAAGTCAAATTGATTTCCGAATTGGAATGTTCAGCCCAGAATTTAGGTAAGGCTTATCATAACCCATATCAATTTATTTCAGCAGGATTTTTTGATTATAGCAAAGGAGGGGTAACAAATGGCAATGAACGCGGGGTGGCAACTAGCCGTGATGGAGAGACACAAGTAGGGTTTCATGATATCGACTTTGGTGCAACTGGTGCCGATGTCATAACAATCCCTATTTTTGCGTTAACCAATGACCCGTATAAGCTACAAATATGGGAAGGAGTGCCGGGGGAGAAAGGAAGTGAGTTATTAGCCGATGTCGTATATCAAAAAGAATCGAAGTGGAATGTGTATCAATCAGCAACCTACCAGCTTGCCAAAAAGCTAACAGGTATCACGTCGATTTGTGTTGTCCTACAGCAAAAAGTACATATCAAGGGTTTTGTGTTTGAAAAGATAAACCGTGCCTTTCAAAAGAATCAAGCAGCCGACTGTGATCATATTTATGGCGACACGTTTGTCATGGACGAAGAGAGGGTGGAGCAAATTGGGAATAATGTGTCATTAGTATTCGATGACTTCAACTTTACCCAGCAAGGCACTAGCAAGCTAGAGATAAACGGACACTCACCCATCGATAAAAATACCATCCATGTTCAATTTTTTGATGGGGAGGAAACAAGCACGCAATTAATTGAATTTATTCAAACCGATGATTATCAAACCAAGACCTTTGATATTGATAAAATTAGTGGTGTGCAGCAGGTAACTTTTCTCTTTCTGCCAGGTTCGAATTTTAATTTTGGTTTTTTTCGTTTTCAAACATGAGGGGAATAGGTTAAAAGGTAGTGACATAGATTCTATCTAACAATTGGGAAGTTTCCTGAAAGAAGGTTCTCAAACAAAAGGAGAGGTTCACATGTTAAACATAGCCGTAGTAGGCACAGGGGCGATTTGCCCTTCTCATCTTCAAGGGTATTTAACGTTTCCAGATCAATGCGAGATTGTCGCCTTGTGCGATATCTATCCGGAAAAAGCGGAGAAAGTAAAAAAGGAATTTTCTTTATCTTCCACGGTGTATAGCAATATGACGGATTTGCTGGCTCAGGAAGAGGTGGATTTAATTTCCGTTTGTACACCGCCATACACCCATGCTTCCTTAGCGGTTGAAGCTTTGGATGCAGGGAAACATGTGCTGGTCGAAAAACCAATGGCCTCTTCACTAGAGGAATGTGACGCCATGAATGAAGCTGCGAAACGAAATGATAAGATCCTATCAATTGTGGCGCAGAATCGCTTTACGACGCCGATGATGCGGATGAAACATCTCTTGGAAAAAGACCTGATTGGGGATGTGTTACACACACAGGTCGATTCTTTTTGGTGGCGCGGACATAGCTACTACGATTTATGGTGGCGTGGGACATGGGAGAAAGAAGGTGGTGGCTGCACGCTAAACCATGCTGTTCATCATATCGATATTTTTCAATGGATGCGCGGACTGCCAGATGAGATTACCGCAGTGACAAGCAATACAGCCCATGATAATGCGGAGGTAGAGGATATTTCCATAGCTATAGGCCGTTATAAAAGTGGTAGTCTGGCTCAAATCACTAGTTCCGTTGTTCACCATGGGGAGGAGCAGCAATTGATTTTCCAGGGAGAAAAGGCGCGCGTTTCTGTTCCTTGGCAGGTCAAGGCGTCGCTTGCGCAAGAGAATGGCTTTCCTAAAGAGAATCAGCCACTAGAAGAGACCTTAACGGAGGCATACGAAAACGATCCTGCCCTTACCTATGAGGGCCACGCAGGTCAAATTCAAAATGTGCTGGAAGCCATTCAACATAATGGTCAAGTGTTGGTTGATGGTGTGCAGGGGCGCCAAACCTTGGAGTTGATTACCGCCATTTACGAATCGGCTAATTATCAACGTACCGTAAAGTTACCCTTAACGGAAGCCAGCCCATTCTATACCAGTGAAGGGATTTTAGAGAATGTCAAACACTTTTATGAAAAAGGAAAATCGATTGAGAATTTTGAGGATAATGAGATTACGACTTGAAGGAAAGGTGAATGGGGTCAAAGAACATTTTTATTTGTTCTTTGATCCCATTTTTTCTATGCATTTATAACTTGTAATGATTATTTCGATTAATTGTTGGCACAGGCCCTGTGGATTCCCGTTCAATAAGGTGGGTATTTAACAGAATTTCCTGAAGCTCTTCCTTAGGGTGATCCATACGCCATATCAACTGTTCAACGGCCTTCTTTCCATATAAAGTTAAATCGGTATTCACCGTTGTTGTTTTGGGAGTTGTTAAGCGGGACAACTCTCCATTATCAAAGCTGCAAATAGATATGTTATATGGTACTTGGTACCCCTTCATTTGTAAGATTGATAATACAAAGAAGCCGTATCCATCATTTACACAGAACCATGCCGTTGGTTGCTGTATTTGGCATAACCTCTCATTAATAGCTTCTCTAGATTCATGAACGTTTAACACCATAAATTCTTCCTTAAACTGCAGTCCATTTTCTCGAAGTGCTAACAAATAACCTTCCCAACGTTCTTGGTAACTTGGCGAAAACTCTACATTACCAATAAAGCCGATATTGGTATGCCCCAAATCTATGAGATGTTGAACGGCTTTATAGGCTGCAAATCTATTATTTAAGAGAATAGCGTCTGCAGCATTTGAGGGATGGTGATGATCAACCATTACTGTTGTAATTCCTGTGTCAATAATGCGGTTAATATATTCCGAGCTGATATGTGAAATGATTAACATCCCTGACACAGACTGATCTTGTAAAAATGAAGGTAATAGCAAATTGTCTCGTGTATGGTGATCAATGGACTGAATCTTTAATTGCATATTCCTTTTCTTTAATTCTCGTTCAATTGATAGATAAATCTCTCCAAAAAAATTTTTTTGTGAGAAAGCAAAATCTGAAGCTATTAATCCAATCACTTTTTGTTCATTCATTTTTGTTGATTTTTTAGTAGGAACGTATTGATACCCCATTTTGTTAGCCGTTTCTTTAATCAATGCTCTAGTAGAATCACTGACACCAGGTTTACCAGAAAGAGCTTGTGAGATTGCATTTTTTGAAATATTTAATTTGTCTGCTATATCTTGCATCGTAACCTTTTTTGGCATAATTGTTTCTCCTATATTTAAGATTTAAAAGTGTATTATCAGAATCCCTCTTTATTCTATACTAACAAATAGTAGATTACAAAAAACAAACTCCATTTGTAACTTTACAAAATCAATTAATACCTGAAAATAATGTGTATGAAATATGTAGTTGAAGAAAAATAAAAAAGGATAATTGCTACTCTTACTTTCTTTGTAACAAATTATCACCATTTTGTCGAGAAGACTGTGTATAAATTATTCTTGATTATTTAAATGGCTATTAAGATCATTATTTGAAATGAAATCATTCAACATTATAAAAATTTCTATATAATCTATTGACTATTTATTTTGGTAGCATTATAATTAATTTTGTAAAGTTATTTAAGCGGTTTCTTTTCATTATTATAATTTTGTAAAGTTATTGTAAAGTTGAAGAGGTATGATGTTGCCAGTGTTTTAAAAAATATCATATCTAACCCATCATTTCTTTATCTACTAAATTATATATGTTGTGTAGGTAGCAGTTATTTTAATGAAGAGAACTCATGTTAAGTTTCTCAAAAAATAATAAACGGAGGTCAAAGAAATGAGAAAAGCAGCATCTTTATTATTAACTGCAATATTAGCATTGTCAACGTTAGCGGCTTGTCAGAATAACACGGGAAATCAAGACTCGGAAAGTGGTACGCCAGGTGTAACAGAAATTGATTTTTGGGCAGCGACTAACCCACCGCAAGAAGCGTTTTGGAAAAAAGTTGCGGATGAATTTAATGAAGAAAATGATGATATTCATGTGAATGTGAGTCAAATGCAAGAATCTCCGACTTCTGAAGCATCTGTTCAGTCTGCTATTGCGGGTGGAGAAGCACCGACATTTTCGGAAAATATTAACCGTGGTTTCGCTGCTCAATTAGCAAATAGTCAAGCGCTTGTTCCGTTAAATGAGGTAGAAGGGTTTGATGAATTGATAGAAAGTCGTAATATGGCTGAAACGATTGAATCATGGGAATTTTCAGATGGAAGCCAGTATGTATTGCCTATTTATTCTAATGCTATGTTATTTGCCTGGAGAACTGATATATTACAGGATTTAGGTTTTGATGATATCCCTGAAAATTACAGTGATGTCTTAGAAGTGGTAGAAGCATTAAAGGCTTCTGACAATGAGAAATTTCTCTGGGCTAAACCTGATTTAGGATCACCTGAAGGTTGGACTAGATGGTTTGATTTCTTTATGTTGTACAACGGAGCTTCTGACGGTAATAACTTCGTGGAAGGAAACGAACTAATTGCTGATGACGAAGCGGGTAAGGCAGTATTGGAATTTATGTCTCAACTAGAAGGTGAAAATGCTTTACTAACTAGTGAAGCAAGTGACCCATTTGAAACGGGGTTAGGTATTTTTTCTGACCTTGGACCTTGGTCTTTCCCTTATTGGAGTGAACAGTTTCCAGAAATGGTTTATGGGGAAACCTTTGAACTTTCAGGACCACCAGTACCAGATGGTATGAGTACAGATAATGTAAAAACATTCGCCGATGCGAAGGGGATTGTATTTTATGCGTCTGCCACAGAAGAGGAGCAAGCGGCCGCCATGGAATTTTTGACGTGGGTATATTCGGATCCAGAGAGGGATCTGCAATGGTTTGAGGAAACAAATATGCCGCCAGCACGTGATGATTTGACATCTAATGAATCATTTAATGCCTTCTTAGAAGAGAATCCAGCATTAATTCCATATGCAGAGGCAGTTCCTAATGGAGTACCACCCATTGATAATCCTAACTACAATGATATACAAACACAAATAGGGGAGCAAGCGTTTAATCCAGTTGTTAGAGGGGAGAAAGACCCTGAACAGGCTTGGAAGGATATGAAACAAGCTATTGAGGGGGAACTCCAAAATGAATAACAAAAGTGACAACAGGTTGGGCTGGCTATTTGCTAGCCCTTACCTATTATACACATTTATTTTTTTCTTAATTCCGTTAGTCTGGTCTGTCTATTTAGCATTTACAAATTGGGATCTTATTTCTCCAACATATGACTTTATAGGGTTAAATAATTTTATCCAAGCGTTAAAGCATCCGGGAGTTCAATCAGCTTTTTTTGTAACGTTTAGGTTTCTTGCTGTTTACGTACCAATGGTTATTTTTCTATCGCTAGTGGTAGCTCTAACAGTCCAAGGGTTGCCAAGGTTAAAAGGAATATTTTTGGTAGGTTTCTTCTTACCATACTTAGCCTCTGGAGTTGTTTCGGCGTTTATCGTTAAAGGGATTTTATCCTATAATAGTCCGTTAAATGAGTTTTTAAGAGGAATAGGTTTGGATATTGATTGGTTAGGAACCCCATTTTCGGCCCTTGTAATTGTAGCGTTTATGATCGCCTGGAAATTTTCTGGTTATTATGCATTGATTTTAACTGCAGGTTTGGAAAGTATTAATGGTGAAGTCTATGAGGCTGCTGCAATTGATGGTGTATCAGGATGGCAAAAGTTTTGGAAAATTACTTTACCTTTATTGTATCCATCGCTTTATACAGTCATTATTTTAGCTGTAGGAGTTACTTTTGGGATTTTTACAGAGGTATACCAGTTAACCGGTGGAGGTCCTAATTATGCAACGAATACGTGGCAGATGGAAATTTATAACCAAGCTTTTTCTAACATGGATGCAGGTTATGCCTCTGCCGTTGCGTTAATTGCTTCAATTGTGACATTTGCCTCTATTTATGTATTTAAAAAATTACTAGAACTGTGGGGGAAACGAAATGGTATGGTCTAAAAAAAATAAATGGCAGACTTTTAAGTATGTGTTTGCATTAGCTTTACTAACGTTAATGATTTTTCCCTATATTTATATGGTATTAATGTCGTTTGCAACATGGGATCAGATTGATAGAGTGCTAATACCTACAGAATTCACACTGCGTTCTTATGAGTGGTTGTTTAATCCTCAAGAAGCTGTCGTTCCTAGGCCTTGGCTGCGTTCCTTTTTTAATACGGTCATTGTTTCTGGTGCATCGACTTTTCTTATGATGATAACGGGTATCGTTGTCGCATATACCTTAGCGAAAATAAAATTCAAGGGTGGTATATTTCTCAATAATGTGATCTTATTTCAAATGTTCTTTCCGGCTGTGATCTTGCTTGTGCCCCTGTTTTTACTTGTACAAAATGTTGGTTTATTTGATACGTATTGGGCGATGATTATTCCTAAAGCGTTGAGTTTATGGGCTGTTTTTATGTATACAAACTTTTTTCGTTCAATTCCAGATACATTTATTGAATCGGCTAAATTAGATGGGGCATCTACTTTACAAATTATGTTCAAGATTGCCGTTCCTATGTCTAAATCTATTACGACAGTTATTTTCTTATTTCTATTTATGGAAAGATGGACGGAATTACTATGGGATATGATTGTTGTTCGAAGTGACCAAATGTTGACGCTCAACGTTTTAATTTCTCAAATGTTCGGTCCTTATGGAGGGTATCCAGGCCCAATGTATGCTGCCTCCGTTTTATTGACGTTACCTATTGTTATTTTGTTCCTTTTCTTTGCCAAACGATTTAAAGAGGGTATGCAATTTACGTTGAAATAGATTATAAGATAATGGTTTTCTTATGGTTTTTTAGTTTAAGAAAGGTGTACATGATAAAGTGAGCTTCTGTTGAGTTTTTTATAAGATATTCATTGTGAAAAGGATGAGAAATAAATGATAAAACTAATAAAGAACGATTTAAAAACGTGCGATGTGTTAGTAGATGAATTTAAACAAACTATCCAGCCAACAAATCCGGAAAAATTATTATTTTCTGGAGTGGACGGCCGTGATGTTTATAATATCACTGCTCCTTTTTTGGATGAAGGAGATTTCATTATTGCCGGTCGAGTAGAGGAAAGAGATAGTGAAGATTCTCAAGTGTACTTTTTTGTAGAACATAATGGAAGGTGGATACCACGGGAAGGAGCACCAATCTTTGATTTGCAAGATCCTTTTGTTACTAGAATAGATGGTGAGCTTGTTCTAGGTGGTGTGGAAACCTTTCCTTCACCAACCATTGAAGGAGCATTAGGATGGCGTACGATTTTTTATAAAGGAAAATCTCTCGCATCTTTGAAGCGTTTTGCACAAGGTCCAGATGGAATGAAAGATTTGCGCCTTGTAGAGTTACAAAATGGTTCCATTGGTGTTCTTACTCGTCCTCAAGGTAAGAAAGGAGGAAAGGGTAAAATTGGCTTTTCGAAAATTTCTTCTCTAGATCAGTTAACTCTAGAGGTGATCGAAGTAGCACCACTTTTGACGGGCCAGTTCAAAGATGAAGAATGGGGTGGAGGAAATGAAATGCATGTCTTGTCTAACGGATTATTAGGAATATTAGGACATATAGCTTCCTTTGATAAAGTGGGAAAGCGTAAATATTTCCCTATGGTTTTTGTACTGAATCCTGAAACTTTAGAATACTCTGATTTACAAATTATTGCACTTCGTTCCAATTTTATCGATGGACCGGCGAAAAGAACTGATTTAGTGGATGTGGTTTTTAGTGGCGGGCTGGTTCGAAAATCAAACGGAACAGCAGTTTTATATGCGGGAATTAGTGATGTTGAGGCACAAACAGTTACTATACAAGATCCCTTTATACAATATGAGAATGAGGAGAATAAGTAATGAAAATATATCGATACGAAGAAAATCCAGTTATTACCCCAAAGGATGTGAGACCGCACCGTGAAGATTTTGAAGTTATAGGGGCGTTTAATGCTGGTATAACGGAGTACGATGGAGAAATAATTATGTTACTACGAGTAGCGGAACGTCCTATTAATAAAAATCCAAATTTAGTAAAAGTACCAATTTATAATATAGAACAAGGCAGTCTAGAAATTATGGAGTTGAATGCTGATAACAAAGATTATGATTTTACTGATCCAAGATCTATTTTAAAGCATAACAAATATAAGTATTTAACATCGATTTCTTATCTTCGTATTGCAAGAAGTAAGGATGGTCGTAATTTTACAGTGGACAATGATCCATTCCTATATCCATCGAATGAATTGGATATGTTTGGTGTGGAGGATCCTCGTATAACTAAAATTGGTGATACGTATTATATCTATTTTAGTGCCGTTTCTTCTATGGGAGTTGGTGAATCATTAGTTTCTACAAAGGATTGGATTCAGATTGAACGTCATGGAATGATTTTTGCTCCTGAAAACAAAGATGTACTTATTTTTCCAGAAAGAATCAATGGGAAATATTACGCTCTTCATCGCCCGGTGCCTAAGTCGTTTGGTGCACCAGAGATTTGGATAGCAGAATCTGGAAATCTATTATACTGGGGAAATCATAAGCCTCTACTAGGTTTGCGTGAAGGGCAATGGGATGACGGTCGAATCGGTGGTGGAGCCGTTCCGATTAAAACAGATAAAGGATGGCTTGAACTTTATCATGGTGCTTCAAAAGATAATCGATATTGCATGGGAGCTGTCTTGCTTGATTTGCAGGATCCGACTAAGGTAATTGCTCGCTCGCGACAGCCATTCTTAGAGCCAGAAACAGATTATGAAACCAAAGGCTTCTTTGGAGATGTGGTTTTTTCTTGTGGTGCGTTAGTAGAAGGTGATGTAGTAAGGATGTACTATGGTGTGGCAGATACATCCATGGCTTGCGCAGAATTAAGCCTTCAAGAAATACTAGACTCATTAGTGTGAAAAATCATAGACAAGAAGATGTAAAGAAAGAATTAAGGGTTGATCCAACGAAGTAAGGGGACTAGTGATGGAGTGGCAGAGACAATATAATAAATGGAAACATTGTGAACGATTAGATGAAGAATTAAGGGTAAGACTTATTGAGCTAGAAAGTAATTCTATGATATTAGAAGATAGCTTCTATAAAGCATTAGCATTTGGTACTGGAGGAATGCGGGGGGAGATAGGTCCTGGTACAAACCGCATTAATATGTACACGATTCGTAAAGCAGCAGAAGGCTTGGCAAGTTACATTATAGAAAGTGGTGATCAAGCTAAAAAGCGAGGAGTTGTGCTAGCCTATGATTCCCGTTTTAAATCGTCGGAATTTGCTATGGAAGCAGCAAAAACATTAGGAAAACATGGTATTTTAACTTATGTGTTTCAATCTTTACGTCCAACACCAGAGCTATCTTTTGCTGTTCGTTATTTAAATGCATACAGCGGTATTGTGATTACAGCGAGTCATAATCCGCCTGAATATAATGGATTTAAAGTATATGGTGCGGATGGAGGACAGATTCCGCCGTCTGTTGCTGAAGAAATAATGGTAAAAATAAATCAAGTAGGAAATGAATTGGATGTTGAAGTAGCGCAAGAAGAAAAGTTAAAAGCAGCTGGTTTATTGAAGATAATAGGTGATAAAATAGATAAAGCGTATCAGAAGCAATTGCAAACGATTGTAATCAGTCAAGACATTATCCATGAAACTGCCTCAGCTTTGAAGATTGTCTATACTCCATTACATGGGTCAGGTAATATACCCGTGAGGGAATGTTTAAAAGCTATTGGATTTCAGCATATAAAAATAGTCCCAGAGCAAGAACTGCCAGATCCAAACTTTTCAACCGTGGAAGCGCCCAATCCAGAAGAGCATGCAGCCTTTAAATTAGCAATTCAATATGGTGAAAAATTAGACGCAGACATATTGCTGGGAACGGATCCAGATGCTGATCGTGTAGGTGTAGCAGTAAAAAATAATCAAGGGATATATCAAGTATTGACGGGAAATCAAATTGGAGCAATCCTACTTCACTATTTAATCACACAAAAGAAAGCGAGTCACACGTTAAAGGATAATAGTATCGTGCTAAAAACGATTGTGACCTCAGAAATTGGACGAAAAATTGGGGATGCTTATGGTATAAAGACTCTTGATACCCTAACAGGCTTCAAATTTATAGGTGAGAAAATAAAAGAATTGGAAGAAGATGAGGACAGGCAATTTTTATTTGGCTATGAAGAAAGTTGCGGATATCTGATTGGTGACTTTGTTCGTGATAAAGATGCTGTTCAATCATGTTTAATGATTGCAGAAGTAGCAGCTTTTTATAAATCAAAAGGAAGAACACTTTATCAAGGGTTAATCGATATTTTTGAGGAGTATGGTTACTATCTGGAAACGATGAAATCTTTAACACTGAAAGGAAAAAATGGGAACGAACAAATAAAGAAAATAATGGACGCATTTCGTAGCAAACCCCTTCTTAGTGTTGCTGGTAAGGAGGTAGTTCTTATAGAGGATTATCAGTCTAGGATAAGGACAGACAGTGCTACGAAGAGACAAGAGACCATTCATCTTCCGAAATCTAATGTATTAAAGTTTTATTTGGAAGATGACTCATGGTTCTGTCTAAGGCCATCTGGTACGGAACCAAAGATTAAGTTTTATTTTGGGGTTAGAGAGGAAACGATGGCTACTAGTGAACAATTACTTGATTCTATTAAAACAGTAGTACTGCTCCATATAAGACAGTTGATAAGTGGTTAATGAAAAAAGCAACAAACAAGTGCTATTTGCTAATTTGTTTTAATGAATGAAAACCATCCTGGCAAATCTTATAGTCAGGATGGTCATTGTTAAATATTATACTGTTGCTGCTAGACGGTTAAGAAGTATAAATGAGAAATAATGTGCAAGTGTTTTAAAAATGACTATTCATTTCACATTATTCCCACTTCACCTTAAACGTCTTAATCTCAAACGGCTGAAAACGAATAGGTTGACCCAAATCAATGGCCTGCTTAGGTTCTTCTAACAAATTCGTCTCGATGATTTCTTCTACATCGATATTTAAAAGCAACTGCACTTGTGAATGACTGCCTGATGTTTCATACAATCGAATAATAATATCATTATCGTTTTCTGCCTTTTTCAATGTCGCCAGCATCACATGATTTCCTTCTATTTGTACAAAAGAAGAGGTGTTGTTATTTTGTTGTGCGCCCTCAAGCTCTGTAGAACGAACAGGAACATTTAATTCATACCCCTCTTTGTACACATCTCCAGCAATAAAGTCTCCTTGATGCGGATAGAAGCTATAAGTAAATGCATGCTCGGCTCGATCGGCATCTGGATCAGGGCTGCCTGAACTTCGTAATAGATTTATATCCAGCTCATTTCCTTCGGCGCGATGTCCGTATTTACAATCATTCAATAAGGCAACACCATAGTTTGGCTCAGACATATCGATCCATTGATGGGCGCTGATTTCGTCCTTAGCAAAGTCCCAGGAAGTATTGCGATGTGTCGGGCGCTCCATATAGCCAAATTGAATATCGCAATGCACATGAGTACTTCTTATGTGGAGTGGAAAAGAAGTTCTCAACATCTTATTAGACTCCTGCCAGTTTGCTTTTGTCTTAAAATCAAGACGGCGGCTGTTTAGTGTTAAACAGATGGATTGCTCGATGGTCGAGTTCCCATATTGATAGATGTGATTAATACTCGCCGTTGGCCCCTCGGTATGGCATTGAACCGTTAGTAACTCAGGCTGCATATGGATGGTTGATCGATAATCGGATGGGAAGTCCCAGCCATCGCCGTGGTCGTGATAAATAGTTAGCTGATTAGCAGAGCTGCCTGCTGCGATCGTCTCTCGTTGATTTTCTTTATCATAAATAGAACGAATCGTACCATCTGGTTGAAAAGAGACACTTAGAATATCATTTTCCAACAACTCAGGCTCTGCTCGCAATGGGGATTTTGCTAGATCATCCATGTTTGCTGCTTCTCCTAGCGAGTGGTATCCCATCGGTGGAAGGGTGATTTTCTTCCAGTTGTCATGATTGGATACCCACTTCTCTCTGGACCAAGGCAATGAGTTGAAAAAGGTAACCCCAGATAGTCCTAAATGCCGGCTTAGTGCTTGATAATGTTCTTCTATCCATCTCTCTACTTGATTTAACATCTTGTGGTATCGCTCTAATGATTCTTCATAGACACGTCCAATCGAGGAGCCGGGCAGAATATCATGAAATTGGTAAAGCATCACTTCTTTCCAGATGGTATCCAGCTCGTTGGCGGGATATGGCTTGATTCCTTTGATCATCGTGAGCGTAGCGGCAAATTCTAGCTCGCGTAAGGCGATTTCCAGCAAACGATTGAATCGCTTATTACGTGCTTGAGATGTGAGTGTTCCCTGGTGTTTCTCTAAATAAAGCTCTCCCACCCAAGTTTTATATTGATCAGCGGAGACTGCTAGCTTATCAAAAAATTCGATCGATGTTTCTTGCACTACTGGCGATAGCCCTAACAAATTTTTCTCGCGTTCCAGGCGTTCTAAGTGTTCTTCACCAGGCCCGCCGCCGCCATCGCCAATACCAAATAACATAAGACTGTGTTCCGAAATATTCTTGTCGTAATATTCACGCTCTATTTTCTTAATCGATCTGGGAGCGGCAGGGCTGTTATACGTATCCTCTGGCGGTAGATGAGTCAAGATCTTACTGCCATCTATCCCTTGCCAATAAAAGGTGTGGTGCGGATGATCATTATATTCACTCCAAGAGAGCTTTTGCGTCATGACATAGTCAATATTTGCTTGCTGCAGGATTTGTGGCAAAGTAGGGGAGTAACCGAATATATCAGGCACCCACAATGTGCGCACATCCTTACCGAATTCGTCCGCAAAGAACCTTTTTCCATGTATGACCTGGCGAACGAGAGATTCTCCGCTAGGGATATTCGAATCAGGTTCAACCCACATACCACCTTGTACTTCCCAACGCCCTTCGGCAATTCGTTGTTTGATTTGTTCGTACAGCTTAGGGTAGTATACCTTCATCCACTGATATAACTGGGGTTGACTAGCGCCAAAGATATAGTCAGGATACTTTTCCAAGTTCCGAAGTACAGTGGCGAAGGATCTCGCTCCTTTACGAATCGTTTCCCTGATTGGCCAGAGCCATGCTAAGTCGATATGGGCATGGCCAATGGCGCTGATGGTCAATTCGACATCTCCATTTTGTTTGCCAAGTGGTACGGCCAATATATGGCGAGCCTGCTTGATGAGATCAGGTGACCAATCGACTAGCAAAAGGGAAACATCATATAAAGCCTGTAAGATCCTCGCCTTGCGGACAGCGTCATCCTCCAGCTGTTCTGCCAGCTCCAACAATACTTCTACATCATAGTATAAGGCCAGTGCCTCTTCATCACAGCTAGCAATCGTCGCCTCTTTTAAAGTACCGGATCTGTAATGACCAAACAGATCATTACAACCAGCGTCCGCCCATATGTTGATTTGTTCTGTCCCTAAGGCTTGATCTGTTACTTCTACCACTCTTTTTCCTGGCTTGCCTAGTGCGAGTTCGAATTCTGAATTGACATTGGTTAAGCCCTGAGTTGGAGTACCAGCATGATCGACGACACACAATTCCCCATTGACATCTATTAACAGTACAATTTTATCTCCGTGAGCACTTGAAGGAACCTCCCCGGTAAAATGGAACCAGGCACAATCCCAAAGCTCTCCCCATTTGTCGCCAGCAGCCAGGGTGAGGTAGTGGCCTGTCTCTTTTTCAGTAAAAGAGACAGGCTCTTTGGTTACCCATGCTTCTGTTCGCAAGGGAGCAATTTCTTTGTAAATGTTCGCTTCAATAAAATCTTTCATTCGATGTAATTTTTCTAATCTTATTTGTTCGTATGGCATGATTGACCCTCCGACCTTCTAAAGTTGAGTGGATATTTAGAGAGTAATTTGAATCGTTACTCCATCCGGGTGGTTATCATAAGTAAGCAGTAGCGTGTGGCTGTCTGGCTCCCATTCCGTATCTGCCTCCTGATATTTGCCCGGTTGTGTGGCAATAGATACTTTCTTCGGTTCTTCAGGACACTTTATTCTGTTGACGCCGGGTACATGCAGTGGTCCTTTTGCTAAAAAGGTGAACTGCCCTTGCTCTACTTCTGCTTCCTCTATTCGAGAGGAAGCGGCAATGACCTCGAAGCGTTGGCTATCTTGTTGATGCTGTAAATCATACACAAATGATTGCTTACCTGGAGAAACGTTGATGGTCTTATGGACGGTTAACTGATCATCTAATAAATCGACAAACAAACCGTCTAGCTGTAATACTTGTTCAGAAACCGACTCATCCAAAACGGCACTGATAATATAAGGTCCTCTTCTAATCAATAAATAGTTTTGTTCTTCCCAGATATCGTTTTGCTTGCCGGCTTCTTTGGTTCTTTTTACTGCTGTTAGTAATTGCTCTGCCATTTCTGCACTTTGCGCAAATTGCTTTGGATGTTTACGCAGAAGATGGACGACGCCTTTTCCGACTGCGTGCATATCTTGCTCTGATTGCTGATCTATCCCTAAGACTTCCAATAGATGTGCTGCCGGATTAGTGAAGGTTTTCTCCCCTTGGTTCCACCATTCTTTTGCTTGATGATAAGGATCACTGTCATCCCCAACATAAATGAGACAGCCGCCTTCCTGCACCCACTGACTTAAGGCAAGATGGATATCTGGTGATTCCGGTTTCATATACTCATAGCTTAAAATTAAGGTGCGATAAGGATCGAGATACGATGGGAATCGTCTAATATTATCTAATTGCACAGGTCTTATCGGTACCCCAGCCTTTAAAAATGGTAAGGTTAATCCATAAAAATCGGACCAGTGTAATAACTCCATGGCTGTATCGGTCTGCAGCATATCCACTTTTGTTCCATCATAGCGTTGTGATACCTCTTCGTTGGAGCTATCCAACGGACTACGTTGAAACATGGCGGAATCAGAAAGGAAAACGCCGATGGTATCTTGGTTTCCATCCCATTCGATGAAATCCTGCTTTAAATCTCGTAGGGTGTTCATCAGAATCAGCAAGGTTGCGGCATAGCTTGCAGGAATCTTCTCTTTGCCTGTGCCGTCTTTTTTGGGATAGGATTTAGTAAAAATACGATCCGGCCATGGCGAAATCTCATAGTGCCAGACATTAGGATGAAACAGTGATGCCGTTAATGTCTTGATATAATTTTGTTTGTAATCCTCCCAGTCATAACTTGGATTATCCTCAATCGGGTCATGTAAAAACCAGATTTTCCGATCGGTGCCGCGGGCAAGTTCTTGCATCATGCCATACTCTAAATAGGCCGTCTCAAAGGTACGCTCCTTGGTAACTCCTTTGTAGACATTTGGTGTGCGTGATGTCCCTGTCCAAACTTGAGCAATATAACCATCGATGGTAGGTAAATCAAGTAATTGTGATTGAGGACTGACAATCCGCCATTGTGTATAGTTAATTAAGCTATGTGTAGGCACATAGAAACGAAGCTCCCGACCATAGGTGACCAGTGCGTATTCTTTCAATTCTCCACAAAGCCGATCTAGGCAACGTTTGTATAGATAAGCCTTTAGTTTGGAAGCTCGGTATTGAGCGTCTGCCGATTCATGAGGGGCTTTCCAGGGTTCTTTATAATAAATTTGCCACTCTCTTTTAAAGGCTTCTGAATACCCGCCTTCTACCCAAAACTCTGGCTCTTCCAAATGAATAGCTTCTACTCCGGCATCTACGGCCTTTTTAATTCTTTGCGTAAGGAAATCGGTGTAAGCAATCGTTGGTACCATGTAGGGTACGTCCTTACCGTGGCTGATTATATCGCCAAGGCGGTTCTTTTGTGCCTCCTCCCAGTGATTTTTCCCGTCTACTTTTCCATATAAATAATCTTGATATTCTCCCCAAGCAACGCCAGTCATTAGATGGGTGATATAGCCTTTTTGCTGCCATTCCTGAATTCGTTGGGGCATCGAATCGTCAATGCCGTAAACCATGACAAAATCTGTTTGTAAATCAATCGCTGGGTGATAAGGCACCCTTTCCTGAAAGCCTGTACGTTCTTCCGATCTGTTTATACTATACATCCTGTCCCTCCAGATTAACTTTTTTATTGTTCTTCCAGTCTGCTTGTAAAAGTAAGAGGATATAGACACCACCTACGACGGATCGGTTTTTAAAGTTCATTCGCTTGGCTGTTTTGGTGTCATACCAATCCGAAAAAGGTACCCTGTCTGATGTTTCATGTAAAAAGCGCCAGAGCGGCTTGATTAGAGCCCTTTTATCCTCGCGTTGTTTCGCTAAGGACGCTGCCCATACCAGCCAATCCGCTTTCGTATAGGTTTCTCGACTATCTAATGGTGTGCCGTAGCGATTTCTTTGCGCTAGGTAGTAGCTAACCTCTTGTTCTTTTACCTCTTTAGAAAATAGATTCAATGAGAAGATATCATCCCAAATTAGGTTGTACTTTAGGCTCCATGTGTTTGGCTGGTTAAAGGTCAAGCGGTAGTGATCTTTGTCATCTGCCATGCGTTCCCATTCATTGGCCATGTCCTGAGCTAATGCTAACCATTGCTTCTTCTCTTCCTGTTTACCAATCCACCCACATAACAGACCATAACTGGCGATTCCCATGATTGCTTTGATGGAGAGGTTGGCATTATGAGCAAGATGTCCGGCAAAATCATCGGTGCAAAGTTGATGCTGTGGATCAAGGCCATTATTTTTTAGGTGCTGGGCCCATTGAGAGAGTAAATCCCAGTTTTCCTCGGCGAAATCGGTCTGATCGTCAGCCAAACAGACGGCGGCCATCATGATTAATAGATTGCCGGACTCTTCAATTGGCATTTGGTTTTCTAATTTGTTGTCACCATAGACCTGTCCGTTGGCAACTGGATAGCAGCCCACGTCATGTGGAGCAAAATCAAACGGCCACTCAGGTGATCGCGCAAAATGAAAGATAGCTCGCATCATTCCTTTAACCAAGTCAGGATTGTAAAGGAGAAACAGCGGAGTAGATGGGTAACTGATATCGACCGTCCCAATGCAACCATTGCTGTTGTTCTCCTTAGACAGAAATAATAACTCCCCATTATCATCTAAGACCAGCTTATGTGCTGCAATTGCTTGTCGATAGGCGAGGGCAGTGATATCGCGATAGTCCTCTCCACCGGCTGCAGTCGTGGCTTGGTTTAATTGCTGGTCAAATGCTTGACATTCTCGTCTGATATCGTGATATTCCGTGATGGCTGATTGGATAACGTCAGATATTTCCTGTCCGTTTCGTTTCCAGTAGCCGGGAAGGTGTTGATGAAAATATTCGATCGAAAAAATATCATCATAAGCAAGCACGATAAAGTTGGATTTTTTGTCTTGACTAACAGTGTCATAATTTATCGTAGTTGCCATGACAGGACAATCCTCATCCACGCTTCTTGGCGTATGGGAATGATCCTTTTCAGTTAAGCGCCCATTGATCGCCCATTTCCTGCGCACATCACTCGAATCAATCACCGAATGGCTATGCTGTGCATCAGGCAGTGCTAAATGGAGGTAGCCCCAGTCAATCCGGGTATCATCTCCTGTTCGTTTTAATATCGGTTGATCTTGAGTGCCCATTTTCATGACTTCGGTTTGATTTGCTAACGAATATCTCGACCAAGTGACCTTTTGTTCGGTGTCATGCACACACCATTCCCCAGTTACATCAAAATAAATCTGCACATCATGTGTTTGATGATCATTAGATGATACTTCAAATGCGACATAGGAAGCCGGACGAGACAGCAGATCCAGTTTATCAAGCAGAAGGGGCGTCATGAATTCTACTTGAAGCTGGATTCCGGCTCCTTCCAATGTATAACTAGTAGTTAATGGATCAACCGTAAGCTGTGTTTGCTCTAAGTGATCGATGTCGTCATGAATTTTCTTGCCCATAAAGTGATACACCTTACCATCGACACGTATCATGCCCGTCATACCGTGAATGCCAGTTGTTCCGTTTTCGTTATATGTCCAATGGTGGGTATGATTATCATAGAGGTGGTCATTACCGCTCCAAACATTGAAATAAGGATCTACCGTTAACAAAGGAACGGCAGGGGGTCTAAATGCAGTCGTCATGTTTTCACGTCCTTCTATTTGGAATAGGAAGCCCCTTCTATATTGGAAAGGGCTTCTTTAAGCAAGGTATTAATTGGAAGTACGATAACGCATAAATTCTGTTCCACTTTGTGCTTGTTCCGTGATCTCTGCAGCAACCTCTTCAATTCCGGCATTGCGGAGGGCGTCACGTGTTTCGTTAATAATGCTAAGCGCCTCTTCATCTGAACCTGCATGAATTGCCTGTTGCACAACATCTCCCATCACAATTGTCACCGGTTCAATTTGTTCAAAATTAGGGTGATCCCTTAAGACAGAATAAGGATCTATTCCAGTCACAGGTTGAACCCCGTCTTGTCTGACGATCTCAGCATACTCCTGTTGTACTTGATATTGTTTATTCGCTTGATGCCCCAAAGGTCCACCGCCTAATGTCGTTACGCGATCCATACCGGAAAGTGTTAAATAAGCGTTGTCTATTCCCTCATCCTTCAAAGTACCATCATTTATCTTTTCGATAACTTCTTCTTTAGCTACTACTTCGCCATCTTCTAAATCATAGTGTTCGCCTTCAATACCAAACTTGGAAAGCATATAACCTTCATCACTGGATAAATAATCAAATAAGCGGACAAATGCCTCTAGTTTTTCCTCGGAAGCGTCACCAAAGACAGCAATAAGCTGACTGCCCTGCACATTAAATTCGGTACGATAACGATCACCGCTAAAGTCTTCCATCGGTCCTAAAGGTACATATTTTTCTTCTAAGTCACCTTGTTTTGCGTCATTCCACATACCATTAAATTGATTCGGCATGACGGCATATCTTCCTTGAGATATTTTTTCGCGAGCAATTGTTCCTGTATGTGAGAATACCTCTGGATCCACTAATCCTTCTGCCATTAATTTTCGCATAAATAATACCCATTCCTCGTACTCTTCGGTCATAAAGTTGTATCTAGCATTACCTTCTTCATCGATAAACCAACTGCCTGCACCTGCTACGGGTACAAACATTTCAGAGGTAATATCTAATGGCCAGCCGTTATCATAAGCTCCTAAAGGGAAAACTTCATTGCCACTTTCTTCAAATCCACCTTCTTTCACTGCCTTCAGAAAATCATATAAGTCATCAGGTGTTTGCACCGAATCTGGGTCAATCCCCACCTCATTAGCAATATCCTGATTGACATATAAGCCATACAACCAATCCCCAATATCTTCTTCTGTTGATGGATACATAGAATGAAGAATGAATTGTCCGCCTTGCTGCTGACTGATGATATCATTGTACAAAGAAACAGACATGTTCTCTTCTTTCACTACTTCAGCTAATCTCTCATGTTCTTCAATATACGGTGTTAAATCATGCAAGAGGCCATCGTTCGCTGCTTCTAACAATAACTCTGATTCTTTACCCCAGGCTGGACCGATATAGACATCCGGAAATTCTCCGGTTGCTAATACCTGTGTCAGCTTATCTACCTCGCTGCCATTGGTATATTCAAACTCCAAGCTGACTCCTGTTTCTTCCCTGATTTTTTCTGCAACAGGATTATTCATGGGATCCTCTGGTGCATTACCACCGGAGCCATTCCAGTTGTGCAATACCTTTAACGTTACTTCACCATCACCTTCCCCAGAACTATCTTCGTTACTACAAGCCGCCAAAAGCGTAAAACTGAGCATCACCATCAACCACACAATTACTTTTGTTCTCATTTTTCTTTCCCCCATTTTAGGTTTTTTGGAAAACGAAATAAATTATCCTTTAATTGAACCTACCATAACCCCCTTGACAAAGTATTTTTGTAGAAATGGATATATACAGATAATCGGTAAGGTTGCTACGATTAATGTTGCCATTCTCAGTGACTCTGGAGTGACATTAATAATACCGGATGCTACGGTAGTGCCGGACTGTGAGGATCTTTGAGCGGCATTGGCTAATGCTTCGGATTCCGTTAATAATTCATTAAGTAATGTCTGCACAGGCCGCAATGCTTCATCGGTAACAAAGTAAGCACCGGTAAACCAATCATTCCAATGAAAAACGCCTTGGAATAAAGCGATTGTTGCTAATACTGGTCTTGATAGCGGCAAAATGATCGTCATAAAAATGCGAAAGTTACTTGCGCCGTCAATTTGTGCCGATTCCTCCAGTGATTTTGGCAGCTGTTCAAAGAAAGTACGAATAATAATGATGTGGAAAAAGCTGAACAAAAACGGAAACACATAGACCCAAAAGTTATTAATTAATCCCAGCTCTCGAAATAAAATAAAGTTGGGAATCATTCCTCCACTAAAGATCGAAGGTATAAAAATAAAGAAAGTAAAGAATGTTCTTCCAGGTAACCCCTTTTTGGTAAGGGCATAGGCAAATAATGCAGACAGGAATACATGTAAACTAGTACCAATAACGGTTCGTAACACGGTGATGACATAAGCATTTAAAAAGGTGCTATCTTGAAAGATTTGAATATAGTTTTCAAGAGTGAATCCGCGTGGAAAAAAATAAATAGGATGTTTCATTGCCTCGGCACCATCACTGAATGAATAGGCTAGGATGTAGATGAATGGATAGAGGGTGCAGAAGGCAAAAACAGCTAATAATGTATAGTTGACAATGGAAAACACCGACCAATTTCTCTTCATTTTGCGCGATACCTCCTTACCATAATGATGTGTCATTGACTTTTTTACTAATGCTATTGGCAATGATAATTAAAATCACACCTATCGCTCCTTGGAATAACCCCACGGCTGTAGCATAGCTTAGCCTGCCCTGCTCCAAACCTGATTGAATAACATGCACATCCAAAACCGTGCCAATCGAAGCAGTAGCTGGTGTATTAAGCAGTAGCAATTGTTCATAACCTACAGTCATAATGCCTCCACAGGCTAGCAGGAACATAATCACCATTACCGGTCGTATCGAAGGTAAGGTAATATGCCACATTTGCCGGAAGCGATTAGCGCCGTCCATCTTGGCCGACTCATATAATTGCTGATCAACCCCCGAGATAGCTGCTAGATAAATAATCGCTCCGAAGCCGACTGCCTTCCAAATATCAGAAAGGATAATGATTTGATAAAAATAATGAAGATTCCCTAAAAATTGAATTTTATCGAATCCTAGGGAAGCGATCATCTCATTGATTGGACCACCATATGGTGTGAGCATTCGCTGTAATATGGTAACAACTACCACCCATGAAATAAAGTGGGGTAGATAAGATATCGTTTGGACAGTCTTTTTAAATTTTAAGACTTTTACCTCGTTAAGAAACAAAGCTAACAAAATAGGCATGGGAAATCCTATCAATAATTTCATCAAGCTGATTGTTAGCGTGTTACGGATAATATCCCAGGATTGGTAGAAATTAAAGAATTCTTTGAAATATTTTAGACCGCTCCAATCACTACCGGTGATTCCTCCGACAAAATTAAAATCCTTAAAGGCGACGGTTAAACCATACATCGGTATATAAGAAAAAATGACAAACCAGATAATCCCAGGCAACATAAATAAATAATATAAGCGGTGCTGCCATATTCTTAACCAAAGACTTTTTTTGCGCGGTTTACTATCCTGGTCTCGATACACACCTTTTTCCGCTTCTGCATGCATTCCTGCCTCACTTCCTTTCTAGTTTTAAAATGTATGCGTTTTCAAGTGAATTATATTAAATATAATGTCATATGTCAATACATTATATTATATTAAAAATAATAATATGTTATAATTTTTGTATATGAGGAATAGATTAGGGTGAATAAATCTATCTTCTTTGGCATACGCCATGAAATGTGAAGGGGATAGAGTAAGCTTTTCTAATAAACATGATTATCGCAAAAATAGAGGGGGAAGAGGTAGTCTTTTCATTGATTAGACATGGAAACTAGGCTTATACTAAAAGATATATATGTTTTATAATTTTTGAGACGGAATATGGAGTTTGATGAATAGGTGGTGGCATATGAAACCTTTATACGAGCAAATATATAAATCGTTAAAAGAAGATATTATTACAGCAAAATATCAGGTGGGAGATCAGATCCCCTCCGAAAAAGAACTATCAAAATATTTTGATGTTAGTATCATTACGATTAAAAAGGCATTGGAAAAGTTAACAGATGAAGGATTAGTATCGAGAACGAGAGGGAAAGGGACGTTTGTTTCTAATCATACGAGTGGTAACACCATGCCAAGAAATAATGGTAACAAAAAAACACCCTTAATTGGTTTGATTGTAACCGATTTTGACGATAGCTTTGGCAATCGGCTAATCGGAGGGCTGGAGGATGCTGCTCAGGATAAATGTCATATTATTTTAAAACGGTCGCTGAGCAAACCAGAGAGAGAAGACAAGGCAATCCGGGAATTGCTTGATTATGGCGTCGATGGTCTGATTATTTCTCCTGCAAATGCAGAACATTATAGCCGTGAAATTCTTAAAATGATTGTCGATCAATTCCCGTTAGTATTAATTGATAGGGCCTATAAAAGCTTGGCAGTAACCTCGATCTCAACAGACAATGAAAAAGCAGCGAAAGAGGGAATCAATTATTTAATGAACCTTGGTCATGAAAGTATAGGTGTGTTAATACCGAAAGATAATACGACAACGGCTATTGAGGATCGGATTAAAGGTGTGGTAGAGGCCATCGTAGAAAAGAAGATGGTGGTAAACCGTGAATTGTGGTGTACCGATATCAAAAGTCCGTATCCGACCCATGTAGAAGAGATGCAAACAGACATCGAAACGATTAAAGCGCATTTACAACAACACCCTCAGATTACCGCATTATTTGCATTAGAGTATAATATTGCTTTATTAGCAAAACAAGCCGCGGAACAACTAAATTTGCAGGTTCCCGATGATCTATCGATTGTTAGTTTCGATAGCCCGCCAAGAAACATCATCGAATGGAATTTTACCCATTTACAACAGCAGGAAGAAGAGATTGGTCAACAGGCATTAAACCGATTGCTGGAAATGTATCAGGGCGACTTCGGGATTAATGATATTCGTATACCTGCAAAAATGGTAGAGGGCAGTACGACAAAACAATGGATGGTGGAGTATGTAAAGGGGGAATGACGCCTACTTCGCTCAGAGAATGATAGAAATTTCACAAATGGGAGGAATAAACAATGATCAAAAGAATTGGACACACGGCATATACAGTGGCGAATATGGAGGAATCGTTAACTTTTTATTGTGATTACTTGGGCTTCGAAAAATTATTTGAATTAAATAATCCAGAGGGAGAGCCATGGATTGTTTATGTGAAAGTATGCGAGGGACAATTTATTGAATTATTTTATGGTGGGGAAAAACGTAATCCAACAGATGAAAGTACGATCGGCTATCAACATTTATGCCTAGAAGTAGATGATATGAACAAGCTTGTCACTGACCTAAAAGCAAAGGGTGTAACCTTGGATGTAGAACCACAACAAGGTCTGGATAAAAACTATCAATGCTGGGTGAAGGACCCGGACGGGAATCGGATTGAGTTTATGGAATTGCATCCGGAATCGCCGCAGGTTAAGGGGTAGGGCATAATCGATTAGAGTGAAAAATCGATTAAAAAAGCATTTTCGAGCCAATTAGTATAAGATGATGTTACTTTCCGTATTATCATCCATAAATCCCCCTAAAAATTAGAATGAGATATTTAACTTTTAGGGGGTTGATACAAAGTCAACAGCTGTCTTTACACTTCCTCAGACTGTTTTTTTAAGCCGAATCGTTCATACTGCTCATTTGGTGCTTCATGTAGGTTCATTAAATCCACAATATACTGCTTCATTTGGGATTCAATTTTTATATCATTAATGGGCGTTTGTTGTTTGGGATCATGTTGAATATCAAATAATAAATGGCCCCCTTTCGTAAAGGGAGAGTTACTTTTAATTTTCAATAATTTGCATCCTTTCGTAAAAGTAAACGGCTCTATCAACTCTAAATTTTGAAGAATTTCAACTGGTGTTTGCTTAAAATGAAATAAAGGTAAGAGCGTATACTGGTATAATGGATGTTCATCATTGACCGGTGACCTCATATATACATAATTTCCATCCGTGCAATTTACATGACCACCATGAATTCCGAACAAGGCGGCGTTACGTATCTTTTTTCCCACCTTAATAACGTCTTTTAAAGGACTTCCTGTCATATCATCTGGGATATTTACTCCAAAATAATCCAAAATTGTCGGTGCAATATCAATGGTTTGGACTAGTTGTTCATTATCCATTCCTGCTCTTTCACTGCGAGGGTCCCAAATAAATAAAGGAATGTTTGCAATTTCATTATAATGCGGCATGATGTTTTTTGCCCACCAACCATGTTCCCCAAGGAGAAAACCGTGGTCTGTATTGACAATTAACATGGTATCTTTCCACAAATCTAATTCGTCCATCCTATCGATGATTTTACCTAAATAATGATCACACATACTAACGACGGATGTATATTGATACCGTATGTGTTCTACTAATTCTGGTGGCTCATCCACTTGCTTATAATTGGGCCAGTCACAATGCGGTCCATGATATTCATGAGGATACAATGCTTTATATTTTTCTGGGCTAAAGAAAGGTTCATGTGGACTAAAGCATTCCAGTTGTAAGAACCAGTTATCTTCTTGGAAATTCTTGTTTAGATAGTCCAGTCCCAGTTCAATAGTACGTGTAAGAGGATGATCTTCCTCGACAGCCATGTACTTCCGATTCACCCAATCTTGACGACACCTTTCTGGATCACGATCATTCAGCGTTTCTGGTACAGTAGGATTCCCCACATCTCCTTTCCATGTATCACCCTCTTGACCGCGTACGCCTTCCCATGTTGAGAATTTTGTATGATACGTCGAGGCATTTTCTTCCCAATAGTGATAATGATCTGTTATTAAATGGGAGCGTACATTATTTTTCTTTAGTAATTCCGGCATAGAATCGTCAAATGGTTCTAATGGTCCCCAGCTTCTGTGTAAAAAATTGTACCTTCCTGTGTGCATTTCACGTCTAGCAGGCATGCAGGGCAAGCTGCCAGCATAACAATTGGTGAATTTAACCGTTCGTTCCGCAAGCCTTTCAAAATTAGGCGCTTTCACCCAATCACACCCATAAGGTGGTAGCATATGGCGGTTTAACGAATCAAACATCAGTATAATGGCTTTCAAAACTTGATCACCCTTCATGTATTATTTGTTTGCTTATTCTTCATCTTTATTGTTAACGCTTGAACTATTTCCGGATAGTGGTCTGCAAGATTATGTCGTTCGCTAGGGTCTTCAGCTAAATTGGATAGATGAATACTATCGACTTGTTCTCTGCTGAAATCTAACATACCATTTATCACAAGCTTCCATTTACCCTGACGAATAGCTAGTTGGTTATTATATTTCCAAAAAACCTGTTCATGCGCTTGAGCCTTCTTTTCATGAATCATCTTGTAAATACTCGAACCATCCATTTCATGGCCTTCTGGAACGGTTAGTTCAGCAAGTTCTAAGAATGTGGGGAATACATCCATCATCATCCCCACCTTATGACAAACCTGACCTTGAGGTATGAGAGAAGGACCGCTAAGTATAGCTGGTTCACGGATGCCTCCTTCAAATAAACTCCCCTTATGTCCACGAAAAAGCCCAGCCGAACCGCCATAATATAAATCTTCTGTTCCATCTAAGAAGTTTCTAGATTCAGTGGACGGGCCATTGTCACTCGAGAAAAAAATCACCGTATTTTTATATTTATTCGTCTTTTTTAAGGTATTAACTATCTCCCCAATCCCATCATCCATTGCCGAAATCATTGCAGCCATTACCTGCTTATCAGTGGATAAATGAGTATACCTATCCATGTATTTCTGTGGCGCATGCATGGGATAGTGAGGAGCGTTGTATGGGATATAGAGAAAGAAAGGATCCTCATTGGATTCTTTAATAAATTGCACGGATTTTTCTGTAATAACTTCTGTTAAATATCGACCATTGCACCATACTTCCTCCTCATTTTCCCATAAATCATGTACAGGATTCTCCTCACTTTGTTTTCCCCAATAGTATATATGCGAGTAATAATCAACACAACCTGCTAAAAATCCAAAAAACTGATCAAAACCATGGGCGTTCGGTCCATGCTCTTTTGTGACACCTAAGTGCCATTTGCCGATGATTCCTGTGTTATAACCATGTTCTTTTAATACGCTTGCTAATGTTAACTGATTGGTGGGTAAGCCATGCGTTCCCCTTTTACCACCAAGTATTTGATTGACCCCAGTATTACCAGGATAACGTCCAGTTAATAATGAAGCTCTTGATGGAGAACAAACAGGAGCATTAGAATACCAATCTGTGAAGCGAACCCCTGAGTCTGCTAGCTTGTCTAGATAAGGTGTTTGAATCTCCTTTGATCCATAACATCCTAGATCACCATATCCTAAATCATCGGCATAAATAATAATGAAATTTGGTTTGCTCATATCAGTCTTCCTCCGCATAAAGATTACATCTAACTTGGCGATCGTTACCGTTCTCATATAACGGGATGGAAGTAGTTCTGCATGCTTCGGTCACAAAGGGGCAGCGATATTGAAATTGGCAGCCGTGTTCCGGTAAAGATGTATCAGCTGACTCGACGATTTCGATGTCTTCTTTGGTGGATTTCCATGGGTCAGGAGAAGAATGTAATAACAGCTGTGTGTAAGGGTGTTTAGGGTTATGGATTACTTCCTCGGTATCCCCTAACTCAACTACTTCTCCTGCAAATATAACCATAATACGATCAGCCATATAACGTGCACTTCCTAAATTATGTGTAATTAATATATAAGAAAGATCTCTTTCTTTACACAAATCCAGTAGTAAATTCATAATGTCAATACCAATAGATACATCAAGCATCGAGGTTGGTTCATCTGCAACAATTACTTCAGGCTCTAAGCCTAAAACTCTTGCTATAACTACTCGTTGTTTTTGACCGCCTGAAATTTGAAATGGATACTTATCAATAAAATCCTCAGCAGGGGTCAATCCTACCTGAGTTAGTAACTCTAAAACCTTTTCCCGTAAGGAACCACGTACTTTACGTTTTAATTCTAATGGTCTGCCAATCGCATATCCAATTGTATGGTTAGGATTAAGTGCAGCAAATGGATCTTGAAAGATCATTTGAATTTTTTCTGGAAGCTGTTTTCTTAGACTCTTTTCATTAATATTCGTTCCATCATATAAAATTTCTCCAGAACTAGGTTTAATTAAATTGGTTATCATTCTGGCAGTTGTGCTTTTTCCGCTCCCTGATTCTCCTACAATTGCTAATATTTCTCCTTTTTTAAGATTAAAGCTAACCTTATTTACTGCTTGAAATGAATTTTTTTTAAAAACGACACCTGATGAGAAGGTTTTATTGATTTCCTTCACTTGCAGCTTGTAGTTGTTCAAAGCCATCGCCTTCCTTTCCGTAAAGATGACAGGCAACGATCCCTTTGTTATCAGCTAATATTTGCGGTTCTTCTTGTTTGCATGTAGACATAGCAAAAGGACATCGAGGGTGAAAACTACAGCCGCTAGGTGGCGTAACTAAATCCGGTGTATGCCCAGTAATTCCCTTCAAACGTTTTTTCTTTCCTTTAAGCGGTGGAAATGATTCTAATAACCCTTGAGTATACGGGTGTCGTGCCTCTCTCAATAAAGTCTCACGTTTAGTTACCTCGACCAATTTTCCAGCATACATTACTCCGACTCTATCACATATTTCCAACATTAGAGGTAAATCATGGGTGATGAATAAAATGGAAAAGTCAAATTCTTTCTGCAACTCCAACACCTTTTTGATGATTCCGTTTTGAACGACAACATCAAGCGCGGTAGTAGGTTCATCCATAATAATTAAGTCAGGGCGAAGTGCTAATGCCATGGCAATGACTACTCGCTGACGCATACCACCAGATAATTCATGTGGATAGTTGTTCAAACGATTGGCACTTATATCTACTAATCCTAATAAATATTCTGCTTGTTTCACAGCTTCTTCTGTAGATATGTCTTTATGGGCAAGTATAGCGTCTATTAGTTGGTCTTGTATCTTAATCACTGGGTTTAGATTGTTCATAGCGCTTTGTAATATAATGGATATATTAGACCATCTTAAATGGTCAAATTCCTTTTCTGGTAAATGGGTCAGTTCTTGCCCTTTTAATTGAATGCTACCGCTTGAAACTTGTGCTGGCGGGCGTAATAGTCGACTTATTGCAAAGGCAGTCGTAGATTTTCCGCAGCCAGATTCCCCTACTAAACCGAAAATTTCACCTTTACCAATGGCAAAACTGACCTTATTAACAGCCCTGACCTTGCCTCTGGGTGAATCGTAATCTACACATAAATCACGAACTTCCAGTATATCTCCCAATGTTTCTCCTCCTTTATCATAACCCTATCCTATAAAGCGGCATTACCTCTATTAGCCTGAAAGCGATCTAAAATACCATTCCCAATTAATATAAAACCGAAGCACAAGCAGGCGATTGCCAATCCGGGAGGCAAAATCCACCACCAAGCGTTAAACAGTACGGCATTATTTGCATGAGCAAGGGACAAAATGGTTCCCCAACTCACAGCTGTTGGATCTCCTAAACCTAAAAAACTCAACCCTGCTTCAGCTAATACTGCCTGTGTGATCACTAATACCAAGTTTGCTAGAATCACAGGGATGATATTAGGCATGATTTCACGGAACATGATTTCAAAATCTTTCATTCCTGCCATTCTTGCAGCTTCTACATAACCACTCTCCCTTTCAGACATCGTTTGACTTCTAATACTTCTAGCCATATATAGCCAACTAAGCAAACCGATAATTAAAATCGTATTGGTAACTCCCATGGATGGCAAAAAAGAAGCTAAAATAATCATTAATGCTAATGTTGGGATAATTAAAAACAGATCGACTATCCTCATTAGTCCCTCGCCAATCCAACCACCTTTATAACCAGCGATGACACCAACTAGAACCCCGATTATGGTTGTAATTGACCCCGCTATTATGGCTACTAGCAGTGATGTTTGCGTCCCATAAATCATTTGAGATAAAATATCCTGTCCATAGCTATCTGTCCCAAGCCAATGTGTAAAAGAAGGAGAAAGCCATGCCTCAAATGCAATATCATTTTTTTCATATGGTGCAATATAGGAACCAAATAGGGCAATCATTATAAAGAGAAAGATAATGACTAACCCTAACATGCCTTTCACACCTGGTATTAGTGTCCAAATATATGTTAAGGTCTTTTTAAAATTTTCCAATATAAGCCCTCCTATTTCAAAGCTACTCTTGGATCAATAATGGGATACATAATGTCAGCAATTAAATTAGCGATGATTACGGAGATTGCGATAAATAAAAATGCGCCTTGGATTAGCGGGAAATCATGGTTTAAGATCGCATTAAAGGTCACTAATCCTACACCTGGATATGAAAATACAATTTCCATGGTAAGCGCACCGCCAATCACATGTCCTAACGTAATCATTAATCCCGTAAAGGATGGTAATAAAGCGTTTCTTGCTCCATAAACATATTTTCTCCTTCTATTAGACAATCCCTTCGCCTTTGCAAGAAGCATATAATCTTCAGATAGGACGCTCATTAAATTATTTCTAAGCACTAGAATATGACCAGCGAGAGAGGCAATAATCATAGAAACCACGGGTAGGGCAGCATGGTGAATAATCGATGTTACCTTCCCCATGAACGTTAAGCTATCAAAGTCATGTGGTATTGCTTTACCAAGCGGAAACCAATCCAAATGGAAAGAAAATATCATAATCATAATAATGCCAATCCAAAAATAGGGTACAGAGTTAAGAAAAAAGGAGACAAATAAGGAACCATTATCAAATAAAGAACCAGATTTCCACGCTCCTTTTATGCCAATCATCCAACCTATTCCATAACTAAATATGGTAGCAATTAAAACGGTCCCTAATGTCCAAGGTAAGGCGTTGATCATTACTTCTGTGACTGGTGCTGGATAGTTGACGTAAGAAACGCCCATATTCCCTTGAAATAGTTGTATAATATACTGTTTATACTGATAAAATAAACTGGAATTATCCAAACCGAACTGCTCCCTAAGTGCTGCCGCAACTTCTGGTGAACCTAAAGACATTTCAGAAGCAATTGTATCTGCAATGTCTCCTCCCATTAGTCGAGGGAGTAGAAAATTCACCGTTATTGCTACACATAATGTCATCATTGCAAAGCCGACTCTTTTTAAGATATAACCTGCATTCAATCCCAAAATAACTACCTCCTTTTTGGGACAGTATATTTACCGCCCCAAATGCCATTACTTTGGCTCAATTTGACTCAACGACAGTGCTGAATAGACAGGAACTTCTTCGTTATAGTTTGTAAAATTATCAACACGGTACGGAATATGACCACCTACGTTGTACATAACTGCTACAGGTGCTTGATCGGCTATGCGTTTTTGTATCTTTTTGTACAATTCTTGACGTGTTTCAGGGTCAGCAACAGAGGCTTCGTCTAACCAACCATCAACCTCATCATCTCTAAATCTCATATAATTTAATCCTGGTGTATTTTCCCCTTCAGGAGCGGTCATCCGGCTATGAAAAACTTCTAAAGCAGCCTGAGGATCAGGTGGAAATGCAATGCTATTTTGTAGTAAGTCAAAATCGCCAGACATAGCCAGTTTTGTTAATTCCGGCCAAGTTACTAATTTCACCGTCGTTTGGATACCAACCTCCTGCAGCCATTGTGTAATCATGGTTCCTTCTTTATTTTGAGCGGGTGCATTCGAGGCCATATTATAAGTGAAAGATAGCTCTTCTCCATCTTTTTCAAATACTCCATTTGCATTTTTACTATATCCTGCATCTTCAAGTTCTTGAACCGCTTGATCGATATTGTATTGATACTCAGGGCTATCAAATATAGTCTCATCCACCATTTCATTAAAAGCTTTTGGCAAGAATCCTGGGTTTGCTGGGAAGACGGCATTCATCTCTGCTTTTTCGATTAATGCTGTACGATCAATGGCCAATTGGATTGCTTTTCGAACCGCTTGATCTTCTAAACCGGGTCGTTCATTATTCATGATGACACTGAACACACTTAAACCAGGATATACCTGCATTTCTGCAGCTGGATTCTCTAATAATTTCGGAATGCTTGGCATGGCGATTGTGCCAGTAGAAGCTTCAACAGAGCCATCTTCTAAGGACAAGGTAAGTGTTGAAGCATTATTGAAGCGATTTATCACTAATTCATCAATCTTTGGAACATTGCTGTGATGTTTTGCATTTTTTTCAAGTATAATGGCACTTTCATTTACACTATTAAAGGTAAATGGACCTGTTCCGATGGGTTCCTTGTTCAGATTGGTGGAAGGGTCTTCATCTCCAAAACTATGCTCCCCAACAATTTCTACCGTTGAAAGATAAAAGGGCAGTGAGGGAAACTTTTCTGTTAGATGAAAGGTGATCGTGTTCCCATCAACGTTAATCTCCTTTAATCTCTTATCATTCCATATCTGATATTGATCCAATACCTTATGTTCTTTGATAGCATTAAAAGTATATAAGACATCTTCCGCAGAAAATTCTTCTCCGTCATGCCAGACCACGCCTTCACGCAAGGTAACAGAGTACGCTTTTTGATCTTCAGACCACGTACCAAGATCCTCTGCTAAAATAGGCATTAATTCGCCTTTGACAGGATTAAAGTAAAATAATGGTTCATAGATATATTCAAATAGTGTCTGCCAGTTACCATTGACTAAAAAAGGATTAAAATTAGATACTTGTTCTGGATTAATGGTTTCTCCTAGATGGAATTGAACGTTTCCACTTGAATTTCCGCTTGCGTTATCGGTATTTGATGAAGGAGCGTCATGATTGGAACATCCAATCACCAGAGTTAACAAGATAATAAATAAAAACGCAATCATGCTTATTTTTTTACCTTTTGCCATGTTACTAATTCCCTCCCTTTTTCATTGAATCCGCTTACTTTTTGGTGGTTCGAATGTCATCCTCCCTTCGTATTTTGTTATCACATATAGTAGATCAATCAATATTTAAAGTAAATGAGCTTTTTTTGACATCATGCATGTTCGTCCACATATGTTTTGTATACAGTATGTACTAAAATTGACATCGTGGATCTCCCTAGACAACATGTCAGAAAAACAATCAGGGAAAATCCATTTACTGATGGACCTGCCCTGATTTTTATAGTACTAATAAATATCTTTTGGATCTAACATCTTTGGATTGTTTTTTTCACGATATTTCCCAGGAGTCGTCCCTTCATTTTTTTTGAATATCCTGATGAAACTGTGTGCATTTACATAGCCAACAGACTTTCCGATATCCTTTACACTTAGTGAACTATGAATTAATAAATCCTTTGCTTTAGCTAAACGTAAGGATATTACGTACTCCATAAATTTCATTCCAGTTTTCTGTTTGAATAAGCGACTAATATATGCATAGTCTAGGCTGAGCTCATTCGCAATGCCATTTAATGATATTTCGTTATGATAATTCTTCTTAACGTACTCCATAATTTGAGTGGAAATGTCGAGATCTTCTTTCGTTAGTTGTGCTTTTAGTACATCAATAAGGTCTTCCATATACTTTGTTACCCAATTTTCTAATTGGACTAATGTATCAAACTGTGTGATTGTATGATATAAATCTAAATCTTCTTCATCTGATTTATCTTTTAATCCTAGCTCCGAGCTTTTATGTGTGATGGAAGTAACTAATTCTAAAATCATATGTTGAGCGAAAGAGAAAGGATAATTATCAAAGGTTTTAATAAATGTAAACAATTCATCTAACGATTGTAATATGATAGTGAAATTTGCACTCTTTAAGGCATTTATCATGGAGTATTCCAGCTCTCGTCTTTTTCTAAAGATGCTATCATTCCTATTTTTATCAGAGGCTAACTGCCATGAACCAATAATGGAGCCATTTCCTTTGTAGGCTCTTAATTCCAATGACCGACATGCCTCTTGATATGAATGTATAATGTGACCAATATATCCGACTTCTTCTCCTATACCAATAGAAACAGTAATATCTAAATGAGTTGCAATTTGTTTGCTAATCGTTTCAAATGGCTGTAGCAAAGATTCATGTGAGAGCTTTTGATTGGATTTTTTATAATGATTACTTATAAGCACTATATCCGAGTTGTCATTATTAATACAGATTACTCGAAATTTTTCTGTTAATATTTCCTCGGAAATTTTTTCGATAAAATAACGATAAAGGTCTTGGTCAATCTCGGTATAGTTTTCTACGAAATCCACGTATTTATCAATACTTATAATACTTACAAAATACTTCCCCTCAGATGAGAAATCGATTCCATAATTTCTCAACTTACGTATTTGTTCGATGTGGTTATCCGTTTTTGTCTGCAACATGTTAGTTAAAAAATTTTGCTTCATTACTGGTAAATTCTTTTGTACTTCTTGTTCCAATTCATCTTTTCTTTCGGAAAACTCTTCAATGGCTGATTGAATAAATGGAAATTCTCTTTTACTAGACATTCTTAAATTTTTTTCGGATAGATTTTGTTTTGCGCCAATCATTTGTACTAAAGACTGAATTGGTTTGTATATGCGCTTTCCAATTATTACAGCAAAGAATAAAGAGATGATAATGGAAATTCCTAACAGCATTAGTATAAACCAATTATTCACTTTTGTATGGGCGTATAACACCTTTGTCGGGACCAGATAAATGTACTTCCAGCCAGTGTGAGGAGAAGTAATGATAGAAAATCGATAATTCTTTCCTCGGTAATGATCATCGAAATTATTCATTTCTTTGCCTAACTGTGGGTGAACCGTTTTTAATTCTTGGGCAGTAAGTGGTTCCCCTCTTTTAATGTCAAATCCATATTCCCCTTTAGGGTGAAGCATCCAGATTTGTTCTCCTTCACGCATTAATTCTGCTGAAGGACTTTTAAACAATACCTGTTGGTTTAGATTTACAATGATAGCACCAGTATTATGTTCGCTTGCCAATGGCAGGGGGCGAATCAATGTGACCGTAAGTGGATTTTTTGATTTATTTGGATTTATTCCGTCTGAAAAGAACCATTGCTTTTCGTTATTCATTTTATTAAATGCAGATAATATATTCTTTTGTTCAAAATGAGCTATTGGTTCTAAACCAGTGATAGCGGATTGCAACATATTAATATTTTTGTAATAAACATAGAGGGAGTCAATATAAGGGGAGTTTATATAAAAATCTCTAAGGTGATATTGTATTTGATAGATCAGTGGCTTCATCTGATCTAGATCCCTCATCTCCATTACTTTGGCTAAGGTATCACTATTAGCTAACTGAATCGACATAGAATCAATATTGCTTAATTGATAATCCATTAGCCTTCTAGTTTGTTCCAGTACTTGTAAACTTGACTTATCTATCTCCTGTTGTAACACACGCTGACTATGCCAATTCCCAAATAACCCAACAAAAACAATAGGTATCACTACAAGGGCACATAAACTAAACGAAATATTCAATAAGAGCCTTCGGTATCTAAGATTAAAGAAAAAATCTTTCATTCAAATCCCCTACTCCCTTTTTTGATAGATAAGTTTAGCACATAATTGTAATCATATTCAGCGCAGCTCCTTGTATAAATACTTATGCGGTTAATAACGTATTCATACAATGTTATCGTAAGAAACGATGGGGAACACGTCTATGTTTTCATTTTATTCTATCATCTATAGTTTTAAACAGTAGTATATTCTCTAAAAAATAGGTAGTTAACGACCGACTGCATCACTATATAAGTTGAATGAAATAATGTCTCATGGATCGGATAGGTGCTACCTTCCAGCAGAGCTGTAAGACGTGTGAATGACCATTCCGAGGTATTATTAGGAAATATTGCGGGTAAGGACTTGCTTGTCACACATTTTTGTTACATTTATAAGTTCAACTTATATAGTAGGGTTTGTTTTTATTTGAAAAATCAGTGAGGTTTATCGTAATTAAAATAATCCAATATTTAAGCTTAAAATGGTGCATAAGATTACCAAAGAAAATTAGATAAACTAGAACTGTGGACAATAATGTAAACGCTGTCTTTTCGCGTCGTAAATGAGGGTTTGATGATAAATGGTTGTGTACTAGGATGATATAGTATTAATAGGTATGCTTATAATAGTGATTGCTGTACCTTTTAAGAAGTTGGTCTATGGGATGAACCAAATATTGCAATGAGGGAAGGTGATGAGCAATGATAGGAAGTTTTCACATGTGCAATTAAATTATCGAAGATTGTCTCAAGCTAATGGGAAGAATCAAAATATGATGTCTAAAATCAGTAAACGAACATACGTAATCTTACATACAGAAGCTATTTTTCTCAGTGTATCTATTCGGCTATGCAAGAATTAGTTGACAGTTAATCGCAGCTTCTTTCCAATCAATCAAAGAGATACCACCCTCGCTTTTTTTAAACTGATAAATAGTTCCTTTCGTGATAATGGGTTAATAACGAACTTATTTAATATTGATTAGTTAAAGGGTTTCTTTAGGATATGCAACATACATGATGGAGGAAGTAGGATGCTCAACGTGGTGTCCTGCTTTTTTCTTCATTTCCGGTGAATAATAAGAAATGCTCATTAGAAGGAGGCAGTTTTATTGAACTACAAATGGAAACATTTATTTACGCATACACGTCATCATATTCATTATAAATTATTTTGGACCGTTGTAATAGCGCTGATTACCTTGTTAGTTATTGTTATCAGTATGGCCTTTTATTTCGCCACAAATGAGTCATATAAAGAAATGAGACGATCCAATCAAGCAGCTATGGAGATGGCACAGACCTATATGCAAGAAAAAATCACCGATTATGACGAACTGCTTTATTCCTTATTATTTGATGAGAACTTTGTGAATAGTTTAAAACTTACTACGGATGATAGTGAGATCTTTGCAGCGAGACAATACATGGAAAGACGCATGATTAATCTGTTTAATAGTAATCCAAATAATATCAAACAAGTGCAGACTTACACCATATGGGATGAGCGATTGGTGTCCTTAACCGATTATCAAACTGCTTATCATTATCATGAACCAGAATGGCAAAATCTTGACTATGAGGGTCGTTTTCTAGTCGATATGAATCAAGAGGCTTTTGCCATCAAGCGGAACGTCAATGATTTTTATACGAGAGAACGGATTGCAGCGATATCGTTATCCGTGAAATGGGGCGTGATGGCCAGCGCCTTCCAAATGTTACAAGGAAAAGAAGAAGACATTATTTTAGTAGTAAATGGGGATGGAGAGATTGTCCATCAACCATTTGCCGATCAGTCGAAGGAATCCCAACTGACGGATTTAGCACAGAATGACCAATTGTATCAAGAAACATTTTTAGAATTAGAATCGTTTTATGCCTTTCAGCAGGCTGTTCATGATAATATTCACATTTTAAAGTTGATCCCAAAACAATCTGTGCTGGCAAGTGGGGAGTCTATTATTCAGTTCGGTATACTCATTGGAGTAATTGCTATTTTTATGATCATTGGCTTTTCCGTGTTTTTCTACTGGAAAGTAACCAGACCAATCAGTGTATTAGCGAGTGAAATGGATAAAGTGGTTCACGATAATTTTCAAACTACTATGGAGATTGACCAAAATCGATCGGATGAAATTGCTATCCTGCAACGGAATTTTGTCGATATGATTCACCAATTGAAGCATTTAATTGAGATTGAATATAAACACGCGCTAGAAAAACAACAAGCTCAGTATCAAGCGCTTCAGCATAAAATAAATCCGCATTTTCTACATAATTCCTTACAACTGATTGGTAATGGAGCTTTGTCCAATGAAGGGAAGCAGGTATATCGCATGATTCAAGCATTAGGCGAGATGTTCCGTTATACACTGCGGGCCAACAAAGATGTCGTCACCATTGATGATGAAATCAAACATTTACAGCAATATCTGTATATTCAAAAGCAGCGGTTTCAAGATCGTCTTGTCTTGGATTTATATGTGGATGAGGAAGTAAGCTGCAGTACTATACCGATTTTAACCTTACAGCCGATCGTCGAAAATGCATTTTCGCATGCCTTCGCCTCGGATGATCAGAAATGGCGGCTTTCCATTACAGTAGAAATTGTATTAGAGGAAGTAGAGATTTTGATTGAAGATAATGGAAAAGGGATGGAGCCAGCGACATTGCAAAAAGTTCTAGCATCATTACAAGGACACCATAAAGACTTATCCTATGTCAAGCAAAGTATTGGACTGCAAAATGTTAATAATCGCCTGAAAATAATCTATGGGGATGACTATGGCATTCATATGTACAGTAAGCAAGGGGGAGGGACTTCAGTTCTTATTCGAATACCACTTATTTTAGAGGAGGATGCACAATGAGATGGAAGGTAGTAATCGTAGATGATGAAAAAGCTACTTGGGATATTATCGAAAAATTAGCAGATTGGGAAAAATATAATATGGAGGTTGTTGCACATTTTTTCAATGGACAAGAGGCATTGGATTATTTGCGTGACCATCCGGTTGATGTGTTAATTACTGATATGAATATGCCTACGATGGATGGGACTAGATTATTGGAAAGCCTAACGGCGCAGTATAAAGATATACAAACGATTGTGATTAGCGGCTATGATGATTTCAAATATGTGCAACATGCGATTCGTTCTCAATCTGTAGATTACTTACTAAAGCCTGTAAATCCTTTAGAACTGAATAAGGCATTAGAAAAGGCCGTTCTGGAGCGAAAGAAAAGTCTATTCAAAAAACCTTTATCCTTTTCTGACTATGGTGAATCGATTATTCCTTTATTGCAAGAATTCAAATGGCGATTGTTTACCGCTATTGAAGCACGTGATCAAACTGGTTTATCTCAAGCATTTGATGAATTAGATCAAGCACTAAAAAAATATCAGGATGTGACAGAGTCTGTGCATGGAAAACTGCATTATGAATTAATAATTTATGTGGAAGAACAGTTATATCAACACAATCTATCCCTGCAATTTCTAGAGCTTTCTCATCATTCAGTAGAATTAAACCTAGACAACCGTATCACGGACACATTATCTCAAATGGAAGAAGTGTTTGTTGTGTTGTTGCGGTATTTAATGGATTTTAAACAAGAAAACTCTTTTTTACAAATAACAGATGTGAAAGAATATATTGACCGAAATTATCGCAACCCAGCTATGACATTGAGGCATATTGCAGAAGAATTTCATGTTAGCAAGGAGTATCTCAGTAAAGCATATAAAGATAAATTTGCAGTAAATGTAACGGAATACATTCTAAAACAAAGAATGAATAAAGCAAAGCAGTTAATGGCTAAAGACAATATGAAAATTAAACACGCAGCTGCCTATGTTGGCTACGATGATGTATCTTACTTTTATCGAGTTTGGAAGAAGGTATTTGGTTTTCCGCCGGGAGAATTAAAAAAGTCCAAAAACGGAAATTAATTCTATCAATAAAAATAAAAACGCTTTCTTATTATAATGGAAACGAATTCATAATTAATAGAAAATGGAGGGGTTCAAGTTGAAAAAGAGACTAATAAGCATCGTGGTGTTGTTGTTTCTAGGTTTGTTAGCAGCATGTGGAGATGGAGAGTCTAGTAGTTCTGGCGGGGAACAAGCCTCAGCTGGTGATGAAGTACAGTTGAAGGTATTCTTACCTCAACCAAGGTTTAAGGAAATCTATGAGAACTATTTTGATCAATTTGCTGAAAAGTATGAAAAAGAGAATGGTGTAAAAGTTACCTTTCAATTAGAGATGCCTGGTTCAAATGAGGCTTCGCAGATATTGCAGACACGTTTAGCTTCAGATGACAGTCCTGATGTGTTTTCCTTGCACGCCATCAATGAAATTCCTCGATATGCAGAAGCCGGATACTTAGAGGATTTATCTGATCAAACTTTTGTAGATCATTTGTTGGAAACACCAAGAAATGCTGTCACCTATGATGGTCAAGTAGTAGCAGCTCCAATGGAAAGTTTACATTGGGGGTTCTTATACAATAAGGATATGTTTGAGGAGCACGGTGTTGAATTGCCTCAAACGTTATCTGAAATGGAGGATGTAGTGGATACCTTTAATGCGGAAGGGATTACACCTTTTATCTCCGCTTATCAAGATCCAGAAGTACCACAACTTTATCTGCCAGTGGAAGTGGGGGGACAAGTGAACACCAATGCGCCTGATTTTATTGAGAACATGAATAATGATGAAGGTTCCTTTGCAGATTTAGAAGGTTTCTTTGACATCATGGATCTGCAGAATGCAAATGGTACGGAGCGGCCATTTGAAACAGATCCTGACCAAGGTAGTAATAAATTTGCCAATGGTGAAGCAGCCATGTGGGTGATGGGGCCATGGTATGCGGAAACGATCTTAGCAGCAAATGAAGACTTTAGCTTTGGAGTAGCGCCATTGCCAATAAACGATAATCCGGAGTCTACCATGATTAATACGGGTGTCTCTACTTCCCTGGCTGTATCCAGTCAAAGTGAACACAAAGAAGTGGCAACTGCACTAGTTAATTACATGTTGGATGAAGAGGATTCCAGTCAATTATTTGAAGATTTAAAATTCAATCCAGTAACCGATTTTCATGATTTTGAACCTTATCCATGGTTAACAGAAGCACTAGAGCAAGTGGAACAAGGGAAAAATTATCTAGATCCATCGATTCCAAATGCCGTAAAATCAGAATCTGAAAAAGTTTTCCAGTCTTACTTGGGGGGCAACTTGGATCAAGAAGGTGTCATTGAGGCATTAGATCAAGCATGGAGAGAAGCGAATAAGCTGAATAATTGATCAAGGAGTGGGTGATAGAGGGGTACTTCCTTTATCACCACTCTTTCCCATATACGTGAGGACAATATATCGTAAAGGAGGAAGACAAATGGGTTCTGCAACAGATGCTAGCAATTTACCTAGGCAAAAAACAAAAAGAAAATTTAACAAATCAAAGCTGTTATCATGGACAATCTTTATTGGGCCGGCTCTGCTGTTTTATCTGGCTTTTATGTTTATTCCGGCATTTGGTGCCTTTTATTATAGTTTGACTGACTGGAATGGTCTGGCAAGGACCACTAGTTTTGTTGGATTAGATAATTATGTAGAAGCTTTTACACAAGATCCAGATTTCCGGCATTCGATTTGGTTTACCTTGAAGTATACCGCAGTGGTGTTAGTGTTTCAAAATATTATCGCATTGTTATTAGCAGTTATGATTGAATCACGTTCGCGCATGAAGGGATTTTTCCGGACGGTATTTTTTATGCCGAACATGGTCAGCTTAATTATTAGTGCATTTATGTGGGTGTTTATCTTTACGATTGTTTTACCCGAATTATCTAAGTATGGGTTATCGATGTTGGATCAAGGATGGCTGGGGGATGCCGATGTAGCCTTTTATTCCATTGTAATTGTGTCTTTATGGCGTGGAATTGGTTATATGATGATTATTTATATTGCAGCATTGCAAGGCGTACCACAGCACCTAAAGGAAGCAGCAGTAATCGATGGTGCTTCACCATTGCAAAACTTGCTTCATGTGACGATTCCAATGATTATGCACGCTATTACAATTTGTGTCTTTTTAACATTAAATGAAGCCTTTAAAATATTTGACTTAGTATATGGTATGACAAATGGAGGTCCTGGAAGAAGTACACAGGTGATTGCGCTAAACGTTTATGAAGAGGCTTTCTCTGGTAATTTCAGATATGGTTATGCTAATGCGAAGGCAATGGTTCTGTTTGGCATCGTAATGATTATTACATTTTTCCAAGTAAGAGTGATGAAAAAGAGAGAGGTGGAATCGTGAGACAGGAACGAACCTTATCCGTGGTTAGTACAGTGCTGTTGATTATTTTTGCGATGATTTCATTTTTCCCTATCTATATGGTAGTGGTCAATTCCTTTAAGTCTCAAGAAGAAATATTTAGTAATGTGCTGGCACTGCCATCGAAATTACATTTTGAAAATTATACGCAGGCTTTTTCCCAAGTGAACTTATTGCAGGTAACTATGAACTCCGTGGTAGTTACAGTTGTCGGACTGGTTGGTATTGTGCTGGCAGGGGCGTTGGCAGGCTATAAGCTAGCAAGGACACCCGGAAGGATGAGTAATATCTTCTTCTTGTTGTTTATGTCTTCGATGCTTATTCCTTTTCATTCTATTATGATTACATTGACGCAATCGGCAAAGGCATTGGGTTTACAAGGTTCTACTGGTGGTTTAGGGTTGATCTATATTGGTGTGGGCGTTAATATGGCAATATTTCTCTGTCATGGATTCGTCAAGACGATCCCAAAAGAATTAGAGGAATCAGCAAAAATTGATGGAGCGGGGGAATTTCAAACCTTTATTAAAATTATTTTTCCTTTACTGTTACCCATTCTAATGACAGTCGCTATCTTAGATATCTTATGGATATGGAACGATTTCTTATTACCGTTGTTGATGTTAACCGATGTGAATGATTATACGTTGATTCTCTCAGTAAATATGCTATTTGGAGAGTATGTCAATGACTGGCCGAAAATACTAGCATCATTAATTATGACCACGTTGCCAATCGTCATCTTTTATGCATTTTTTCAGCGATATATATTGGCTGGGATTGCGGAAGGTGCGGTGAAGGGATAAGGCTTTTTAGTAAAGATAACTAAACCAGATAAAAGCTGCCTTCAACAGAAAGCAGCTTTTATCAATTAATTGCGTATCATTCTATCCATTTACAGAAATAGAATCATCGATAAGACGAACATAAATATGACACCTGACACCATTGGCACAGCAGTACGCTTAATAATTTGGATGGGATTTACTTTCAAAGTTCCTGCTATAATTAAAACAACTGCTGCTACTGGAGATACAGCACGGAATAAGTTTCCTGCTAATCCCATTGGCACACTGATAGCTATTGGATCGATTCCTGCTGCTTGGGCAAGTGGTACAACCAGTGGAACCATGGCGAAAAATAGTGCAATGCCACTACCGCTAAGTAAGACAATAAGTGCAGTAACACCTACAAGAATGAGTGGAAGAATAATACCACTTCCATTTCCACCAGTGCTTTCCATAGCTTGTTGTAGCGTGTCAATTAGACCAATAGACTGTAGTCCTGCAACAAACACAGAAGCGGCAACAAGCAAAGCCACTACTGGTAACATATTACCCATACCTGAAAAGAATTTCTCGGTGTTTCCAAGAACTTCCTTTGTATTTCGGTTGCGTATTAATTCACTGACAATCGCAATGATAAAGGAAATTAATACAGCTATTTCAACGCTGATCGTGACAGAGACAGATGTTGTCATTTCTAAAAGGAAAGAAATCAATAGAATGATAATTGGGAATATTGGTAAAATGGAATAAATGGTTTTAAATAATTTTCCACCTTCAATATTTTCAATGTCTTTCAATTCTACTTCTTCGTCTGAGTCACCTGTGTCGCCTTGCTTATCCCTATGCTTTTGCCAGAAATAATGCACTAGCGCTATGAAGAGAATGGTTGGAATGGAAACTAGCGCATGGTAACTGAAAACATACTGTGACACTGTTAAACCATCAAATGCAGCGTAGCTAGCAAGTTCTTGTGCAATAGCAACATTATCACTGCCAAGTGGTGTTGGTACAATCGTTGCTGAAGTTGCAAGTACTGCAGCGATGCTTAATGTGGACATGCCTGCTTGCTTTAACACAGGATATAATGTAGCTAATAAAAGTATTGCAAGCGTCGATGCACTTGGAATAACTAAAGAAAGAAAGTTCCCTAATAAAAAGGTTAAGGGTACTAAAAAATATACAGATTTTACGTTTTTTATCGGTTTTGTCAAGACTTGCACGGTTAAATCATTAGCGCCAATGGAAGACATATATGCAGTATATCCTCCAAGGATAAGAATAATTAATCCAGCTGAACTAAGAGTGGATTTAAATTGTTCTACAATGACTTGTAAGGGATCGAGTAGAGCTGTACCAGTTGATTGAAAGTCTTCAAATACGATCTCTTTCCCCATAAGCAGACTAATGATCAGTAAGATGATTCCCATTAAAAACAGGGCGATTTTAATATCTAATTTTTTTATCAGCATATAGACAATGACGACAACAGCCAATAAGGCTGAGCCGTACATTATAATATTTTCCATCATGATGTTTCCCCTCCGATGACAAATTAATTACACTTTCGAATGCTTTCTATAAACCATTTTTTAAATGCTACAGGGTCAATGTCGATACATACGTTTACATTTGGCTCTTTATTCATCTTACCTTTCAAGTCGACAACCGTTGTTCCTTTGGTTAATTCTCCTGTTAATTCTACATCGACAAAGGTATGAGCTGTTTCAAATAGGTCCGGTTTAAGAAGATAAGCAATAGCACAACTATCGTACATTTTCAGGCCATGATTAAAACTTCCTCCACGATATTTTTTAAATAAGTGGTAAATCATATTACCTGTTTTATTCATATCTCTTAAAATTTCACTATCTTCTGGATAAACAAGCGCCTTCCATCCAACGTCTAATCCTGCCATTACAAGAGGGATTCCACTTGAGAACACAATTTTTGCTGCCTCTGGGTCAGCATAAATATTAAACTCAGCCATCACAGAAGAATTTCCTCTACTTGTGGAGCCTCCCATTAGTACAATTTCTTCAATATTTTTCGTTACTTCAGGGTAAGTTCTGAGTAGTAATGCAATATTGGTTAAAGGTCCAATTGGTACAAGTGTCACTGGTTCCTTACTTTCTATAATTTCTCGACGCATAGCTGTCACGGCATGCTCGTCCAAAAGTAAGCTGTTATCTGGTTCTTCAAATTCATATCCGTCCATGCCTGTTTCCCCATGTATATCGCTTGCATCAACTGGTTCAACTATTAGTGGTGTTCCAGCTCCTTTAGCTACGGGTGTTTGTTTATTAAAGAATTTCATTAATCGGAGCATATTATAAGTGACTTTTTCTAAATTGACGTTTCCATTCACCGTGGTAATTAGACGAACATCAAGGTCCTCACTATATAATGCAATCCCCAGTGCAACGGCATCGTCAATTCCTGGATCAGTATCAATAATAATTGGTCTTTTATTCATTGAAAATTCCTCCTTGGGTGTTTATGTTTATAATGCTAAACTTAACGGATAAATAAGCTGAAATAAGCGTTTTCAATTACTTTTCACTTATTTACTATGGTGATAGGGAAGTGCGACCTTCCCACCATGAATTGCGGTACAAAAGTTTTGTTTATGACCCATTTCTTTCTTTCATTCGCTCTAGTACAGCCTCTCTCATCGGAATGCCTTCCTGTGCCCCTATTTTTTCAACGGCTAACGAAGCAGCTGCATTAGCAAATGCTATGGCCTTTTCAATATCTTGTTCTTTTGCGAATTCTGTGACAAATGCACCGTTAAAGGTATCACCCGCTCCGGTAGTGTCTTTCACATTTGCACTATAAGCATGTACTGTTTTTTTCTCTCCAGTGGATAACGTAAAATCCACACCATTTTTTCCTTTTGTCACCATTATTTTCTCTTTCATTGTTTCAATGTTTACGGTTTCCTTCATCGCATGCAGTTCCAGCTCATTGGGTGTGAAAAATGTTGCTGCTTCGGATACCCTTCCTGGGATTTCCTGAAAGGGGGCAGGATTAATCACAACTGGTATGTTATGTTGGGCTGCAAGTTGTGTCGTATATTCAATCGTTTCCATAGGTATTTCAAATTGCATCAGGATAATATCATTAGCACAGATCATATCTTTCTTTTTTTCAATTAGTTCTGGAGTTACATGGTGATTGGCTCCTGGTGCCACGATAATCCGGTTATCTCCATCGGAAAGCAGAATAGTTGCTACCCCTGTAGATTCATGGGAAATCAATTCTATTGCTTCTTTATTAATACCTTCTTGTTGGAATCGATTAATTAAGCTTTGACCAAAATCATCCTTTCCGACAGCTCCTATCATCGTCACTTCCGCCCCTGATCTAGCTGCTGCAATCGCTTGATTGGCACCTTTACCGCCAGGATAGGTTGTGAATGATTCACCTAGGACGGTTTCACCTTGTCCTGGAACTTTATTGGTTGAGGTCACCATATCCATATTTATACTTCCAATAACACAGACGCGTGGCGTTTTTCCCATACGATTCATTCCTTTACATTGTTGATTGTCTGCGGATTAGTTGAGCAGTATATTGCTCGGAGTCCATATTGCTATCTTTATTCTCTATTTGTTCAATAATTATTTCCGCAGCTCGCTTTCCGATCTCATAAATTGGTTGTCCCATCGTGGTGAGTGTTGGATTTGCGAATTTTCCTAGTTCAATTCCATCAAATCCAATCACAGATAAATCTTTAGGGACACGCAAATTTAATTCTTCTGCAGCTTTTAACACACCTACTCCCATCAAATCGTTGGCAGCAAAAACACCATCAATTTCTGGACGTTCTTGTAGTATACGTTTAGTTGCTTGATAAGCACCTTCAAAGGTATAATTTCCTTCTACAATGAAATCATTGGAAAACCATTCCTCATTTTTTATCGCTTCTAAATATCCCGTTGTACGCTCAACCGCGCTTGTTGTATCTTTCGGTCCACTGATATGAGCAATTCGTTTACAGCCTATTTTTTGCAAATAACGAACAGCTTCGATTGCCCCGTCGTAGTTATTGGCTGTAATGGACGTTAAATTAGGTATCTTTCTATCTAGTGCTACCATTGGTACTTGGATTTTATTTAGTGTTTCGGAAGCAATAGAACTGGATACCATTACAACGCCACCAACTGTTTTTTGTAACAAGGTGTGCAAATATTGGGTTTCTTTTTCTTGATTATTATCCGTATTACAAAGAATAAATGTATAGCCTGCCTTATTAGCAGTATCCTCAACGGCACGAGCTAGTTCTGGGAAGAAAGGGTTCATAATATCGGGAACAAATAGGGCAATCATGTTCGATGTCCCTTTAAAGAGTGTTCTCGCCACGTCATTTGGTCGGTAATCTAATTCTTGAATAGCCGCTTGAACCTTCTTCATTGTGTGCTCATTAACATATCCGTTTTGGTTTAATGCACGAGACACTGTAGCAACGGAAACTCCTGCAAGTTTCGCAACCTCTCGAATTGTTGCCATAACATTCCTCCTTGTAAAACAATGTGTAACCCGTTACATGTTGAGTAAAAATAATAGGGTTTATGTAACCCGTTACATAAATGTTAATACATTTTTATTTTTTTGTCAATGGTTTTAATTTGTAGAGAAATAATGAATTATTCTTAATCCTGCTCTTCGGGAGTATTAGTTCATTTGACTTAAATTATGATTTTGGATTTCTGACACAAAAAATGGTTAATCTTATACTTCACAGTCAGTTTCTTAGTTCCAATAAATATTTTTTTCTCTCTTTCTGTACATTTCGTTTTTCGGAGTCAATCTAGTTGCTTTGTTTAAAAAATGGAATGACCGCCTTTGCTTGTATTATTCTTTGATAAATATTAAATAGCTTTGTTTTATAGAGGCCAAAATTTAATTGAATATTTGATAAAAAGGAATCGTTCACCAATTATTAGAGTCTACTTCCACAAAGTTGTCAAATTCGGGTTTTATGATTTATAATCTATTGGACAGATAGAGTTAATGATATATTCAGTGTGATTCGTTCTTCGTTATAGAATTCTTTTTATTGAAAGCGCTTAAAATATAAAAACTTATCTACTCAACATGTAGGCAAATTTATTGCGAAAGGAGATGATAGCTAAAATCGTGAATATTATAAAATAGAGGTGATAAGATTGGCTCGTTTTCAGTGGAAATTTTTCAATGTGAAATCAAGCTTTAAAATGAAATTAATTGTTAGTTTATCAGCTGTGATTCTAATTGTTTTTTGTATAAGTGGTTATATTTCTTACCGTATCTATCTTCATATCTTTGAGGAAGAATTAAGCAAGCAGGTTTCAATGATTAATGAGCAAGCGCTCGAAAGATTGGAACTTCGTATCCAAAGTATTTACCGAATATCAAACTATATTGATTTTAATTCTAATGTTGAAGAAATTATTAAGAAATCATCTATTGAAGATAGCAGAAGTAAATATGAGCAATATTTAGATTCAGAAAAAATGGATGATTTCTTAAATACCGTAAAATTTAATATTCCTCAACTTAAGGCATTATATTTTTATGATTTAAAAGGAAAAAGCATTCATATTAAAGAAGGCGATCCCATTAATAATCTAGGCAAAGAGAATTACCTCGAAATAGTAAGTAGCCTGCAAGGAACAGATGGCGAGGTTATATGGAAAGAATTGAATGTTCCTAGTTCAAAGAAAAAAGAAGAATGGAAAGTTATCGTAGCTTCAAAGTTGATGAAAACATCAAAGTTAGAAACTTATGGCATGATGGTTATGATTTTTAATGAAGCTGTATTTTCAGAATTATTGAATACACTGACTGAAAAGGAATCTGAGAGATTTTATTTGTTTGATCAGAGAGATCAATTACTTTATACGAATGAACAAAATCCTGAACATATTAATCCCTCATTTTTACATACATTAAATCAAACAGAAATACAAACTGTGAAGGACATTCCTTATTTGTTTACTAAAAGTAAAGCTAATAAATTTTCATTTTCACTAGTGAGCCGTACATCCCTTCAGGATATACAAAAAGAAAGTCAGGTCATTTTTAAGATTTCTCTTTATTCTGGGATCTTAGCAGTTGTTTTAGCAGTAGTACTTGTTATCTTCACCAGTTTGCAATTCTTGCGACCTCTGAAATTACTTGTACACGGAATGCAACAGTTACGGAAAGGGAACTTCGATACACATATTGAAGTTCAAACCAAAGATGAACTGGCATTTATCGGAGAAAGTTTTAATTCCATGGTTGTCAATATCAATTCTTTAATTAAAGAAGTTTATGAAAGACAGCTGAATGAAAAGAAAGCAGAGTTGAAAGCTTTTCAAGCTCAATTAAATCCCCACTTTTTGTATAATACACTGGACACGATTTATTGGAACGTATACTTGAAGGATGATATAGAGACAGCAAAACTCGTCGTTTCGTTATCGGAAATGCTCAGATATGTATTGGAGCCTGTGGATGAATGGGTAACACTAGAACAAGAAATCGATAATATTAAAAATTACATGAATATACAGGAACATCGTTTTAAGGAAGAATTAGAAACAACCATTCGAGTTGAGGAAAATGTGAATCACTGTCTGTTAATCCGATTATTGCTGCAACCGTTGGTGGAAAACATATTCGTGCATGCATTTCGTGATAAAGAAACAAATATGCTTATTGATATACATGCATACCGCTGTTCAAATCAACTAATTATCACAATAATCGACAATGGTAGTGGTATGGATCCCGAAACACTGGAACAATTATGGAAAGGAAGTTTGAACGCTTCAGGCGATCAGACGCGACAGAAAATTGGAATGGCAAGTGTTATTAATCGTATTGAATTGGTTTATGGTGAGCCCTATCGATTAGAGATGTTAAGTAAGTATGGAGAAGGAACAACAATGAAGCTTATTCTGCCTTATCAGATAGATAATGGAAAAGGAGATCCTAAATGATGATATGTAATGTACTGATTGTGGATGATGAAGTCACAACTAGACGAGGGTTAACCAAGTTAATAGAAAAGAATGCAACGAACTGGAATGTAGTTGGAGCATTTAGAAACGGACATGAAGCTATTAAGCAAACAAAGGTTTTAAAACCTGAATTAGTCTTGACGGATATCCGAATGCCCAATATGAGCGGGATTGACTTGGCTAAAGCAATTCATCATGAACATCCAAGAACAAAGGTTGTTATGCTGACAGGCTACAAGAATTTGGAGTACGCGCAAGCAGGAATAAGATATGGTGTGGTAGACTTTTTGCTAAAGCCTTGTTCTGAGAAAGAATTACTTAAAGTGCTTGATAAAACCTATAATACTATAATAAAAGAAATGAAGCACCAAGAAAATCTTTTATTGGAAAGGCGATTAATTGAAGAAAATACGATTCGATCGCTAATGTTACGATTGCCATATGATCAAGCAAGAGTGGAAAGGATAAAGAAATATTATCTACAAAAAGAACTTCTACTATGTAAAGTAGTAACTTATTTTCCAAAATCAAAGGCATATCGGCATAAAGATCTGAGTTTGTTGCAACTTTCCATATCACAAATTACAGAAGAACTGATAGGGAAATTTGATCTGAGAGGCATTATGCTACCCATATTACATGATATGTATGCTATTTTTCTAGATCCGTCTTCTTCTATTTCTAATTTCAATCAAACTTTGGAAAAAGTGATTTACGAAGTGACTGGGATTACGATCGAAATTCATCATACAAATCCAATAGAAGATTTATTACAGTTACCTGATTGTTTGGAGAATAATATTAGGATAGATACGAATAATCTTTTGAAAAGAGCTAATCTTAAAAGGGAACCCATATCGAATTCAAATTTAGAGGTTCTCGCCTTAAATCAAAATAAAATAGAAGCTGTTCAAGGTGAAATTTTGTCGAAAATAATGGTTGGGCAAGTGGATCAAGTGAAATGTTACGTAGATAGCTATATCAAAAACATAAAAAACTTATCTATTGAAAAGGCAAAATTAGAGGTTTTAATTCTTGTACTTTCATTTTATGAAATTATCCAAAAGGAGTTTGTAATGAAAGATCTAGAGGTAGGTGTCGGTATTCAGATTAATCAGCTTCAGCCATTGAATGAAATGGATGAAGTAGTAGGGTGGGTTATGGAGCAGGGAGAGCTGTTTTATAACGAATTAAATACTTGGTTGAAAACAAAGAACGAAAATCTCGTTGCTAAGTCAATAAGTTATATTGAAGATCACTATATGGAAAACTGTAGTCTGAAGGAGGTAGCTGATTATGTTCACTTGAGTCCAAATTATTTCAGTAACTTATTCAAACTAGAAAAAGGAGAAAGTTTTGTCAACTACATTACCAATCTTAGAATTAATAAGTCCAAAATATTGTTAAGTAATACAAATATGAAAATTTTTGAAATTGCTGAATCGGTAGGATATGATGATTCTAACTATTTTACCACAGTTTTTAAACGGTTAACGAAAAAGACGCCAAGAGAATATCGCACGCAAGCCGAAAAACACAATCAGGGGAAAGAAAATATTGTACAAACTTCTACTACCACATTTAAATCTAATTGACATCTTTGAATTTTGAAATGTAAAAATTGATTCATTTAAATTAGAATACCCTGCCAGATAGTTAAATGATTAATCTAGCCGTTACTTATAAAAAGGAACGGTTATTTTTTATAATTTCAAAGCATAGAAGCGTCACCTAAAGAACAAAAAGAAATCAATATTCACATAAATTATGTTTCTTAAAAAAGTAAATTTCTCAAGTTTTACAGTTGATAATTCAAGGAAACAAAAACCATAATTATGTAGAATTAATTTGTAGAGATAGCAACTGACCAAAAATTAGGGAGTGATCGCCTATGAGATGATTAGAAATCCTGAGTATTTGAAGAAGAAAAGCATTTTAGAAAAGAGGTGTAGAAATATATCTATGCAGCCTACACAAGATATGCAAACAAACATAGAGTCAGTGGATGCGGAAATGATAAGAAAAAATTCTGCAAAATTAAAAAGAAAACAGCGTTTCAAACAAAATATCCCTTTATTAATGATGTTTTTGCCTGTCATCGCTTTCTATTTAACATTCAAGTACGCACCCATTATGGGGAATGTTATTGCCTTTAAAGAATACAACTTCTTTGATGGAATATTTGGCAGTCCATGGGCAGGATTTCAGAATTTCGAACTTTTATTTACTCAAACGGAGACAATAAATATTATTCGCAATACATTTATGCTAAGTATTCTGCAATTGGTACTTGGTTTTCCAGCACCTATTATTCTTGCCTTATTGTTAAACGAAGTAAGAAAAATATTTTTCAAACGGACTATACAAACGATTGTTTATTTACCTCATTTTTTTAACTGGGTAATTATCGGTGGTATTGTGTTAACTTTGTTTTCCATGGAATCTGGTTTTATAAATCAATGGGTAGAAAAATGGACTGGTGAACCTTATCCATTTTTGTATAAACCATTATCATGGATAGGGGTTTTTATAAGCTCTGGTATATGGAAAGAAATGGGCTTTGGCACGATTATTTACTTGGCGGTTATTAACATGGTTAATCCAAGCCTGTATGAATCGGCAAGCATGGATGGGGCCAATAAATTTAGGCAAATTTGGCATATTACTCTCCCACAAATACGTCCCACAATTGTTATATTATTTATTCTAGCAACAGGAAATGTTATGGAGGTTGGCTTTGATCAAGTTTATATATTACAAAATGAAGTCGTTTCCAATGTGGCAGATGTTATAAGCACCTATATATATCGAGTGGGCTTACAGGGTTCACAATTCAGCTTAAGTGCTGCAATGGGATTATTTGAAGCATTAGTTGGTTTGGTATTGGTGTTGTCTGCCAATTGGATTGCGCGCAAGTTCGACCAGGGATTATTTTAGGAGGTAATTATAATGAAACCAACACTAGGCGATAAGTTTTTTTATGTAGCTAATTATATTTTTCTATCGATTATCTCATTAACTTGTTTATTCCCAATTGTTCACATGGCCGCTTTATCGTTAAGTGATTCACACTCCATAATGTCAGGGCTTGTTTCCGTCTGGCCTAAAGGATGGACGCTTGATGCTTATGTAACTTTAATAGAAGGAACTCAAATCCTAAGTGCATTCAAAAACAGTGTGATTATTACAGTCGTTGGCGTGGGATTGAGCATGCTTTTTACAATCCTGGCAGCTTATCCATTATCTCGCAAGTATTTTTATGCAAGGAAAAAATTCACGTTACTTATGGTCTTCACTATGTTATTTGGAGGTGGAATGATTCCTACCTACTTAGTAGTACAAAGTTTAGGATTAGTAGATTCTTATTTTGCCATTTGGCTTCCGGGATTAATCAGTACCTATAATATGCTTGTGATGAAAAGTTTCTTTGAAAACCTGCCTGAAGAATTAGAAGAAGCGGCACGAATTGATGGATGTGGTGAAATTAGGTTGTTAATGAAGATTATTCTACCACTTTCAGTACCTATGATCGCTACATTATCTTTGTTTTACGCCGTGGGTTATTGGAATATGTTTATGAATGTACTAATTTATATCAATCAAACAGACAAGTATAACCTGTCTGTCCTTGTGCAACAGATGGTGCAAAGTCAATCGGTTATGCAGGAGTTAAATGAGGTTATGCCGGAAGATATACAAAACACGACACCAGAATCTGTTAAAGCGGCAGGGGTCATGGTTATGGTCATACCTATGTTATTAATCTATCCTTTTCTGCAAAAATATTTTGTGAAAGGTGTGTTGATTGGATCTATAAAAGGGTAGTTGGTTTTTGGGTCATTAGAAGGTAATTTTGGTCTGTGCTTTTACTATTAACTTTTGAGGTGCAAGCTTTTTTAGAGGTTGAATGATGTGCTTGATTGCAGATGAAACGAAACCTATTAGCTATATGCGGAATTCACACACTTAAATTTAGGAAGGGGAAAAGCATGCGAATAAAAAGAAAATGGTTATTTATGGTGATGATTCTTTGTTTGATGCTTGGGTTAGTGTTAATTGGTTGTTCAGAGAAGGAGAGTTCGGATACTGTAGACAATGATGGGGATCATCAAATTACAGCTTCGATTTATGATCGTGGTGAAGTCCCTGCCGTAGAAGGTACGATAGAAGATAATCGTTGGACGAAATGGATCAATGAAAATGTCTCGGCCAATGTAAAATATCAACCTATACCACGTTGGGAATCTACAGAGAAGTTCAATACTTTATTTGCTTCTGGCCAGGCGCCTGACCTTTTATTTGAATACAGCGCAGGGCCTAAAGATACTTGGTATCAACAAAAACAATTAATGCCTTTGGATTCAATAATTGAAGATCATAGCACCGAATATAAGGAAATGCTTGAGAAATATCCTTCATTGAAAAAAGCCGGAACGTTAAGTGATGGAAAGCTTTATTATTTGGGAAGGATGAATGAGGTCACTCCAATACGAGCCATTTTTGTTCGAAAAGATTGGCTAGATAAGTTGAATCTGGAAGTTCCAAAAACAACTGAAGAATTATATGAAGTAGCCAAGGCTTTTACTGAACAGGATCCAGATAACAATGAGGAAGATGATACTTATGGAATTGCAATTAGCCATCAATCTGCCCGTACTATAGATCAAGTTTTTCAAAACATGGGCTTTGTTATGCGTGATAATCAAATAGTACGTGCCTGGGACAGTGCGGTTGCCGCTACCAAATTCAGAAAGCGCTTATATCAGGAAGGCATAGTGGATCGAGATTATCTGAATGATAGTAATGGTGAAAAGGCAAGAAAGGATTTTGTTACTGGTAAGTTGGGTATTTATCCAGTTCTCTTAAAATGGGATCAGTTTGCAAAAAATGAGTATAAATCTTTGAAGCAAAATGTACCTGAAGCAGAAATTATCCCAATTGCTTATCCAGAAAGCCCAGCAGGTGCATTTAATCCTACCTTTCAAAATCCGGTGCAAATGACTGCTGCTGTTTCCAGGGGAGCAGAAAATCCCGAAGATGTTATTGATTTGGTTGATTTTCTAGTGAAACCATCGACAACAGAAATGTTGAATTACGGGGAAGAAGGTGTGCATCACGAGCTTGACAAGAATGGGTGTCCGAAGATTATAGATGGTGAGCACAAGGAAGAAGTAGGCTATATGACCGATGCTGCTATGTTATCTTCATCTAGCTTTGTGACGGAAGATAAGTGCGGATACGAAACAATGTTTAATGAAGATATACCCATTGAGAAGGAAGGACTTGAATTATATAAAATGGGAGAAGAGGTATACTTTGATTTAGATCGTCCTTATTCTGAAATTACCCATTCTGAGCATATGCCTCAGTTACCTAAAGAGCTGGATATCACGATAGGACAAACGGGAGATGCAATCAATGACTTATGGGTGAAAGCTATTGTTAGTGGCTCTGACTATTCCGTAGAACAAGCATTGGAAGATGCTAAAGAAGTATGGGCGAACGGTAAAGGTCCAGACGCAGAGGAATGGTGGACTAATTGGTATGATGAAAACAAGGATTCAGCTTTTTTAGCTAAGGATATTTATGACATCGTAGAGCAACAACAGGCGCAGAAGTAAATGTATGAGCGAAGATTTTCACTTTATAGATTAACCGTTAGATAAATATTTAAAGTTTTTGATTCACTTTACTTGAAGTATCTACAGTCATGAGAACATGATATGGCAATGTTTGATTAATCTCTTCAGGTAAAGTGAACATTTTTTTAACAAATTGTAGGATCGTATTTAACAGAAACTCATAACAAAGAGTTAAAATCTACATTGTGATTATATGAAATCCGATTCGTGAAAGAATGAATATCAGAATAAGAATACAAGATAAACGAGGTGATACTCTTGAGAACTATATTTATTTTAATGGATTCGCTTAACCGCGATTATCTCAGTTGTTACGGAAATTCATGGGTTCACACTCCTAATATTGACCGTTTAACTGCAAAAGGTACAGTATTTGATAATCACTATAGTGGTTCACTACCTTGTATTCCTGCCCGTCGTGAAATTATGACCGGTCGCCTTAATTTTCTTGAGTCACAATGGTGTCCACTACAGCCATTCGATGAAACTTATCCCGATGAACTTCGTGGTCAGTCTAATGTATACAGTCATTTGATAACAGATCACTATCATTACTTTGAAAAAAAGGGATGGGGGTACCATACTCCCTTTGACACTTGGGAATTCATACGTGGACAAGAGGGCGATAACTGGCATCCGAAAGTAAAAGACCCTGATATTCCAAAATATAAAGGGAAAAATAGACGGCAGGATTGGATTAATCGTGCTTTTATGGACTCTGAACTAGATGAAGATTACCCTACACCACAATGCTTTATGCAAGCGATAAATTTTATTGAAAATAATCATAAGGAGGACAACTGGCACCTGCATTTAGAATTGTTTGATCCTCACGAACCATTCATATGTCCAACCAAATATAAAGAACTATACAATGATACGTGGGCAGGTAAATACCATTTCGATTGGCCACCATATGAACCAATAGATTCAGATTGGGAGGCGATCGATCATATTCGCAAATGTTATGCAGGTACGCTGACGATGGCTGATCAATGGCTCGGTAAGTTGTTTGATAAAATGGATGAATGGAATATGTGGCATGATACAGCGGTTATTTTAACCACTGATCATGGGTATTTACTTGGCGATCATGGATACTGGGCCAAAAACTATATGTTTGATTATCAAAAGTTAGTAAACATTCCATTGATAACATACATCCCTGAGGCTTTAATGAACGGCGGTCGTGTATCTGGACTTACTTCAACAATGGATCTTATGCCAACATTGCTTCGTTTACACGAGGCAAAACCATCTCAGCATGTGCACGGTAAATCTTTGACACATTTATTTGAATGTGACGAACCACATCATGATGCAGTGCTATATGGTTATTTTGGTAAAGATATTAACCTAACAGATGGTCGGTTTACTTATTGCAGAAAGCCTATTCCTGATAGCGCTGTATATCATCATACAGCTGTCCCTGTCGCAACAGATAACAACTTGCAAGATTATGAGGTAGCCGAGGTGGGTCAATTTCTTTCGCAGACAAATATACCAGTTTATCGTCTTGCTCAAAATTCTTATCAGCATCACCATGCTACAAAAGATCATTTATTATACAATCTTAGGGAAGACCCAGAACAAAGCGTTCCCATTTCTAATTCACAATTGCATAAACATTATGAAATTAAGTTACTAGAGTTATTGAAGAAGTATCAAGCCCCAAGTTGGCAATATGAACGGGTGGGATTAGATGGATAAAAACTTCAATTCTTAAGGTTTAGAATAACAATAATGAGAAACAGTTAGGGAAAAGAGTGATTAAAAAACCTTGTTTTAAGGGGTTGCATAGGGGGAGTAATAATATGGAGATTAACGGTTTTACAGGTGGATTATATAGAATATCAAGCTTGATCACCATATTTACTGGTTCAAATTTATTGTGGATTTTATTTAATTTTCCTATTGTTTATTTAATTTTGTGTATAATATTCGCTCAAAATGTTAGCCAGATTATTACCTTAGGAATTACTATACTTCTCATAACTCCTATTGTTTTTTTTCCAGCTACAACTGCTCTGTATGGAGTAATTCGTAAGTGGGTATATGGTGAAGAGATAAAGATATTTCAATTCTACTTAAGATTTTATAAGGAAAATTATATAAGAAGTGCAGTTGGCGGATCATTGATTTGTCTGATGTGGATCGTACTGTTTGCTGATTATTATTACTTTACAACGTTTTTTGCTAATTGGTTTATATATTTGTTTATCGTAGTAGCTATCTTTTCATTTATCTTTACTTTACACTTCTTTTCATTAACAGTTCATATACATGTGAAACTAAAAGATACTTTTAAGTTTGCTATATTGTTGACATTTGGGAAACCACTCCTCACACTGGTATTAGGCGCAATAATTGTTCTTATCATGTATTTAAGTTTTTACATGCTGACATTTTTGATACCATTTTTTTTGGGTTCACTTATAACATATTTATCATTTTATGGATTTCACAAGTTTTATATGAAAATTCATTCATTTAAAATAACAGACCAAAAGATATCTCATACTTCTATAAGTTAATAAGAGTATGGATTATAAATAATGGATTAAAATAACTTTACTTTTGCCATGCTGACTCAATTTAATGAAAAGAAGTTTGTAATACGTAGGTTTGGCTTTGTGCAAAAGTTATTCTGTGAAACAATTATGAATAATTTCAAGGATAGTTTTTTCACGTCGAGCAGAGCGAATAACTTCCCACAAAAGGAGATAAACGCATGGACAATACAACAGAACCCATCCAAATTACATATAGAAACACTTCTTTGGCTCTTTATACAGATAAAGTATTCCAACACTCCCATCTCCGGTATGAAATTTACTATTTTCATGAAGGAGATTGTAAATATGTGATTAATGATGATGTGATGGAATTAGAGAAGAATGACATCATTATTATGAATGGTTCGACTTTGCATGGTCCATACCCAAAACAGGGTATCTCCTATGTGCGAAGTGTGATCGAATTTTCTGCCGAATGGATAGATCCGATCCTTCAGCAATTGCATGTACCGATGCTTTTAGAACCTTTTGAAAAGCTACATCATTTTTTGTTGCGAGGTGTGGATCAGGCCACTCTTGATAAAATAGTGTCGATAATGAAAGAATTGGATGTCCAAAAGAGATATTTGAATGGTTCCACTTTATCTGAGACGGAGCGGAATTTGTTGAAAGGGCAAATGATCCATCGCTTTATTGGGCTATTGTTTATTATTTATGAACTTAGCTATCAGAAGCTTCAACATACCCCGATTGCAGATGATGAAAAGACTCGCCATGTCAACCGATTAATTGCTTGGGTGGATCAGAATTTTCAGCGTACGATCACATTAAATGAGATAGCAGATACCTTGCATTTAAGTAAATATTATGTGTCTAGAATCTTTAAAGATATTACTGGCCAAACGATTATGCAATATTTAATGAATAGAAGATTAACGCGAGCGAAGTATCTGCTAGAAATATATCCAGATAAGCCGATGATGGATATTTCAATGGAATCGGGGTTTGAAAGCCCGTCTCATTTTAGTCGGAAGTTTAAAACGAAATATCAGATCAGCCCCACAGCGTATCGGAATAGGAGATTGTTAGAGTGAATGGTGAGTTGGGAAAATCAATACTTTATATTGATGAGAACAATATGGAGTCCATATGCGTTTTTTGACCTTCAATATTAAAGCTCGAATTCCTTCTATCTTAATAATGGATGGAAAAGAGTTCGGGCTTTGAATTTTTAGCTGCCGTTTTGTTTTTGCTGAAGTCTTTTATGTAATATTAGTTATTTGTTATAATATAGACCAAATAAAGGAAACAATATGACTAGGAATGAGATTTATTGACTCCCATAATGTGTTTGCAATTAATCTATTGGATACACTGGATAAAAACAATCACAAATAATCAAGAGGTGCTCCTCCATGGAAAACAATCTACAACAACAGCTCTCAGCATTTGAAGCGGAAAATCAGCGACTCAAACAAGAGAACCATCAACTCAAACAACTACTAAAACAGCACAATATCCCATTCCACACCAATAAACAGAATACCCATCCATACAACAAGGAGATTAAACGACGATTAGCTATATTTAAGGACCTCTTTAAAGGTCGGAATGATGTATATGCGATTCGTTGGGAAAACCAAAAAGGCGAAACTGGTTATTCACCAGTAACCAGAAAAGCTTCCAATCATCCAAGCAAACAGTATATTCCATTAACGGATCAAACCATCTATCATCACCTTACTGGAGAACAAGTTATTGGACTATATCCGCTTTTACAAGACAATACATGCTGGTTTTTAGCCCTGGATTTTGATAAGGCAGGTTGGCAAAAAGAATCGCGAGCTTTGTTTGAGGTATGTCAACAATATCAAGTACCAGCAGCAATGGAGCGTTCGCGATCAGGTAATGGCTGTCATGTTTGGATATTTTTTAGTGAACCAATCCCTGCAGAAACAGCTCGTCAATTGGGCGATTTTTTCATTCAGGAAACCTTGAAGCGCTATCAATGGACCAAGATGCCTTCTTTTGATCGCATGTTTCCTACTCAGGATCGAAGAAAAGATAATGGCCTAGGCAATCTCATTGCATTACCACTGCAAAAAGAAGCGCGACACCATCATAATAGTGTTTTTATCGATGATCAGTTCCAGGTTATTGCGAATCAATGGGAGTATTTACGAAGTTTAGACAAAATCAATGTAGCAGCAATAAATGATCTGCTCTCATCGAGCCAGCAAGAGGTACCACCAGCAGACATCATTAGAGAGGAGGGAATTCCGCAGCAAGTCAACCTCCTCTTGAAAAATGGTATTTATATCAACAAAAGCGAGCTTTCCGTCATTTTGTTAGAGGAGATTCTCAAGTTGGCCTCCTTTAGTAATCCGAATTATTACAAAGCAAAGGCGCAGCGGCGATCGACGCACCGTATTCCTAAGGTATTGGATTGTTCAGAACAGGATGCAGCACATGTCATTCTTCCGCGGGGGTGTTGGCCTGCTTTAACCGAATTGCTTCAACATCAATCGATTGAGTGGACGGTACAGGACGAAAGCTATCAAGGACAGCCGTTATCGACGACTTTTCAAGGCGAACTTACTTTTCAGCAGGAAGAGGCGTTATCTTGTTTGTTGAATCATACAAATGGTATTGTGGCAGCGGCGATGGGCTTTGGAAAAACAGTAGTAGCTGCTTCATTAATTGCTAAAAGGAACGTCAATACCCTCATCATCGTTCCTAGTAAGCAATTATTGCAGCAATGGAAGGAAAAGCTGTTAGCCTTTTTGGATGTTGAGGAAGCAAGTATCGGTCAAATGGGCGGAGGAAAATATAAGCCTTCTCATATCATTGATATAGCAACGATTCAAACCTTGAACAGCAACAGGCAAGTAAAGGATATTGTCACTGAGTATGGGCAAGTGATTGTAGATGAGTGTCATCATATTTCCGCTTTTAGTTTTGAGGCGGTATTGAAAAAGGTGCAAGCCAAGTATGTGTATGGACTGACAGCTACCCCATCAAGACGAGATGGCTTACAGTTTATTACCAATATGCAATGTGGACCGATTATTTATAAACTAACTGCGAAAAAACAAGCCAAAATCCATCCATTTCAGCATATTTTAATTCCGAGGTATACGTCGTTTAAAAGCGAGTTAGGGGAAAAGGAAAAGACCTTTATGGCGTTAGGTTCGGAATTAGTGCAGGATGAGGCGCGCAATAAACAGATTTTTAATGATGTATTAGCTGCATTGGATCAGGGTGCAAAACCGCTGATCCTGACGGAAAGAATCGAGCATATTAACCTATTAGAAAGCATGTTTAAAGGCTTTGTGAAAAATATTATTGTATTAAACGGTAACCTGACGGAACAGGAAAAAAAGGAGCAAGTGGGCAGATTAAATCGTATAGAAGATAACGAATACCTAATTATTGCGACTGGCAAATATATCGGAGAAGGCTTTGATGATGATAAGCTGGACTGTTTATTCTTAGTCTATCCCATTTCATGGAAGGGTGCTTTACAGCAGTACGTTGGTCGTCTGCACCGAGTTCATCAGGATAAATCAGAAGTGCGGGTGTATGATTATATTGATCATCAGGAACCGATCTTACAAAATAGTTATGAAAGTCGCCTGAAGGGATATCATTCGTTAGGGTACAAAGTGAAAGGCGATCACTCGGATGGTGCGGAACAGATGGAGATGTTTTAGGGTGTGGAAAGTAAAGTGGAAAAGTTACGTATGTAGCTGGAAAATGGGGAGTCAAGCAAATAGAAAGCGAAAGTCTCAAGGGAAGTGGAAAGTGATTTGGGCAGGTGGAAAAGAAACGAAAGAAGGTATAAAACTGTTATTAAATAAACAAAAAGTAAATAAAATGTTATAACTCAACAATATCCCATACGAAATGGTAACTTTATAACAATTATTGGATTATAAGCAGATGAATAAAGCGAATAATACGATGGATAGGAGCGAGTGTTTTACTGTTTTCAAAATATCTTGCTCCTGCTGTTAGAATCTGTTTAGGGCCTTTTGGTATTAGGAAACAGAAAAAGAGGATAAATAATCCTTTCTTTAAAGCACCTCTTACTTTAACACTATTTCGTAAGCATCGCTTTCATTTTGTGTAATCCCAACTTGACAGATGTCTCTACATAACCAATGATCTGATTAAATGTAAATACATGAAGTTGTTCAATTATGACGTTCTTATCGTATTCCATATCACCTAGTACAACCGGAAGGAATTTTTCAACATCTGCACCTTTCACTTCTTCTAAATCCAAAACGGTGGGGAAATGACAAAGTTGTTTTTTAATTCATCTGTAAATCCGTAGTATTCTAATAATTTGCCGTTAAGTAATCGGAAGTCATGATGGTAACAAATTTATGATGAAGGAAGGATATGGTATACTAATGTTAACCGCAGTAAAAGAAGATACCAATCAATATCGCACGACGCATCCGGATTATGATGGCTTATGGAAAAAGATAATTGAAGAACTCTTTCAAGAATTCATGGACTTTTTCGCACCTGATTTATACCCGGAAATTGATTTTGAAGCAGGGGTCGACTTTGCAGGCACGGAACTTCTTCCCTTCATTTTGGATACCGCAATGGGGAAAAGATATACTGATAAGTTAGCCAAAGTGAAATTAAAGAACGGGAAAAATCAATATGTCCATGTCCATATTGAAGTGCAGGCCGTTGGGGATAAAGAATTTACGGATCGCATGTTTGAATATTTTTACCGCATTTACGAAAACAATCAACACGATATATACTCTATTGCTTTATTAACGGATGCGAGCAGAGAAGACCACAGAGATCGATTTAAGTATTCTTTTTATGGTACCACCTTAACTTATGAATACAACACCTATCGATTTCATGAACAAAATGTGGAAGAACTAAAAAAATCGTCAAACCCCTTTGCTTTAGTGGTGCTTGCAGGCATCTACGCAAGTGAAAAAATCACCGTGACAGATAAGAAAAAGAAGAGCGAGAGGCAGAAACAGAAGGAAAGAGAGGAAGCCAGGTTACGTTATAAACAGAAGCTGACCAATCTGGTATTTGACAAATACGCACACCGTCCCAAGTATCTTTCCGCATTATTGTATTTTATCGATTATATCATGAAACTCCCAGCAGCATTACAGAAACAATTTTACGAGTCGTTGTCCATCACACTCACACAAAATAAGAAGGAGGAGAAAAGAATCATGGGAATGGAAGATCTCAGAGATACCCCGACATTTGGCAGACTGATTAGAGACATTGAGAAAGAAGCAACAGAAAAAGGTATGGAGCGTGGCATGAAACAAGGTATCGAACAAGGTATCGAACAAGGTATCGAGCAGGGTGTCGAACAAGGTATCGAGCAAGGTATGAGTAAGGGAAGAGAAAAAGGCATAGAAGAAGCAGGACGGAATTTTGCTAAGAAGCTTTTAGCTAGGGATTATTCGGATGAAGAGATAGTGCAATTAACGAGTCTTGAACTGGGTGAAGTAACGAAGCTTCGGAGATCATTGGAACATTAATATACGAACGAAACAAGTGGATCGCTTGTTTCGTTCTCTTTTTTTGAGATTGATTTGGCAGCAACGATGGTAGCGGAATAATCTTCATGTTGAAAACATCAATCTTCCCATATCCCTTCAAGGTAAAAATAATACACAAAAGGTAAAAAAGATCACTTAATTTTCCCGCTCAAAAGGTTTACAATAGGCATAGATCTATATAAATAGGATAATTGCTAAGCCAAAAGGAGGGGGTAGCTTGTATCGAATCATGTTAATCGATGATGATGTGCCTATGCTTCGGTATTTAGAGAAATTAATTAAGGAAACGGATATCGAGGTAGAGGTGTGTGCTTCTGAGTACTCTTCTGTGAAAGCGTTTGATCGATTTAAGCAGAAATTGCCGGATATTGTTTTGTCTGATATTGGTCTGCCTCAAGTGGATGGGCTGGCGCTGTCTGAAAAGTTGAAAAAAATAAAACCGGATGTGCGCATTATCTTCTTAACCTGCCATGAGAGCTTTGATTATGCTAGAAAAGCGATGGAATTAAACGTAGATGATTATTTATTGAAAGATGAGTTGGATAAGGCGCAGCTGACGGCTAGCATTAAGAAATCACAGCAGCATATCCAGCAGTCACAATCGCAACATGACTTGATATCCTTTAAAGAAACCTTGCATAAGCATAAATATGTGCTGCGTCAGAATTTCTTGGAACAGTTGCTGGATAGTAATCCTATCGAACAGACCATTCAAGATGGATTAAAGCTAGGGATTAAGTGGGAGTTCCCACATTTTTATATCGGCAGGGTATTGCTTCATTATGCTGAGATTGCTGCGTATTATGACAAACAGGATATCCCGCTTATTAAGTACGGCATGTATAATATTGCCGAGGAGATAGCGAAGGATTTTCAAGGTGTAACGCCACTAATGGATAATGATCGAAATATCTACTTGTTTTTGAACTTTCGCTACTCTTTATCATCCAATCATCTGCAGCAACTGCAGGATTATGTGATGACTTTAGCTGAAAAGGTGAAAGAAATTTTGAGAATATCTGTATTTGCCATCTATCATCCGAAACGCCTGAATAAGGAAGAAATTAGGAATGGTGCCTTAGCTTTACGAAATGATGATAATTATTCCTTTTATACAAACGATAAGATGGAGGCACTGATGACAGAGGAGTGGAGTGTGGATTCACGGCGATTGTTGAAGTCGCTTGAAATGCAGATGTTGCAAGCGCTTCAAATGTTGGATATATCAAAATTCCAACAACTATTGGGAGAATTAGATCATCTATCGACGGAACATAAGGTAGATCCGAGCTTGGTCAAAGAGTTGGGTGAACATTGTCTGGCCAGTATGGAAGTAAATCAGCACAAAGCAGGAAAGTTAGCGGATTTTAAGTTTTATATCACTACTGCTTTGCGGATCAAGGATGTGCTGAATCTTTTGGAAGCAAGTGCTGTCTATTATGAACAGAATAAACGGCAGGTTTCTACTGGTCAGTTACAGTTGCAAGAGATTGACCGCTATATCACACAGTACTTATCAAGTAATATCACTTCAGCGGATATGGCCGGCTATCTTTATTTGAATCCTAGCTATTTTTCTCGTTATTTTAAAAAATTAGCCGGTGAAAACTTTACGGAGTATATTCAAAAGTATAAGATCGGTATCGCCAAAAATATGCTGTTGGAAGGCAAGACAATTGAGGCGGTGGCAAGTGAGTTAGGATTTTCCGATCGAACGTATTTCTCTAAGATATTCAAAAAGCATACCGGATACAGTCCTGGTGAGTTTAAGGCGAAGGAAGTATTCGTATAAGAAAAGCGCAATGTCACACACATTGCGCTTTTTTAATATTGTGTTAAAAGTTTGATAAAATCAAGAAGTTTTTACTGTGCATTATTGTGATTATGAGTTTAGATCAACATGGTTGATTTTAATAAAATCCCCTCTTTCATCAACATAGCAATCTATTACATCATTTTTTATGGTTTTTTGAAAACCTCCTTATACCTACATTTTTTAACTGGATTCCTTCGTTAAAGAAAGTTAGTAATAGTTTTATATTTTTCAAGAACTAATTGAAATAAGAAGTATTGTACATGAATAACTGAATTTATTAAAATTTGATTGTAAATGACAGTATTAAACGAGCTTGGTTATTAAACCGAATCAAAGGATCAGTGTAAGCAGAAGAAATAAGTCAAATGAGTGCTAAGATTATTGTTATAAGGGGCTTTCTGTTTTTGAGTTTAATAACTCGTGCTAAAGTGAAAGGAGAATACTTATGTCACAATCAATAGAAGAACTATCCATTAATACCATTCGTACTTTATCCATCGATGCAATTGAAAAAGCAAACTCTGGTCACCCTGGTTTACCAATGGGGGCTGCTCCTATGGCATATATATTGTGGACAGAATTTATGGTTCATAATCCAAAACATTCAAAATGGTTCAACCGCGACCGCTTTATTTTATCTGCTGGTCATGGATCGATGCTGCTTTACAGTCTATTACATCTTTCTGGTTACAATGTATCTATGGCTGACTTAAAAGCATTTCGACGATGGGATTCTAAAGCTCCAGGCCATCCAGAAGTACATCATACAGATGGAGTAGAGGCGACGACTGGCCCATTAGGTCAAGGTATCTCTATGTCTGTCGGTATGGCAATGGCTGAAGCACATCTTAGTGCTATTTATAATAAAGAGGGGTATAATATTGTTGATCATTACACGTACGCACTTGTAAGTGATGGGGATCTTATGGAAGGAATTTCTCATGAAGCAGCGTCCTTGGCAGGGCATTTAGGTTTAGGTAAGCTCATCGCATTATATGACTCAAATGATATTTCTTTAGATGGTGACTTAAACCGAGCATTCTCTGAAAATACAGAACTACGCTTTAAAGCATACGGTTGGCAAGTATTACGTGTGGAAAATGGAAATGATGTGGATGAAATTCGTCAAGCCATTAAAGAGGCACAACAAAATCAACAACAACCTACATTAATTGAGATTAAAACCACTATTGGTTATGGTTCTCCTAATAAATCTGCTTCCAGTGCTGCACACGGAGCTCCACTCGGAACAGATGAAGTAAAATTAACGAAAGAAAATTATCAATGGGGTTACGATATATTCCATGTACCGAATGGAGTATATGCTCACTTCCAAGAAAAAATTATCGGCGATGGATCGGTGAAAGAAGCAGCATGGCATAAACAAGTTGCAGCTTATAAAGAAGCATACCCTGAGTTAGGTGAACAATTTGATCGTGTCATTAAGGAAGAGTTACCAAAAAACTGGTTTGGAAATCTACCAGTCTATGAAGAGGGCTCTAACATTGCTACCCGCTCCTCTTCTGGTGAGGTTTTAAACGCAGTAGCTAAAGCTGTTCCAAACTTTTTTGGCGGAAGTGCCGACTTAGCTGGTTCTAATAAAACAATAATTAATGCGAGTGCAGATTTTACAAAATCTGATTATATGGGACGAAATATTTGGTTTGGTGTACGTGAACACGTCATGGGAGCAGCTCTAAATGGGATGGCACTACACGGTGGTTTACATGTTTATGGTGGAACTTTTTTTGTATTTAGTGACTATCTACGTCCATCCATTCGGCTGGCTGCTATTATGAAAATGCCGGTAACCTATGTATTTACCCATGATTCCATTGCAGTCGGTGAAGATGGACCAACGCATGAACCTGTGGAACATTTAGCTGCTTTACGTGCGATGCCTAATTTGTCTTTAATACGTCCAGCTGATGCAAATGAGGTACAAGCGGCATGGAGATTAGCTTTGGAGTCAACCGACCAACCTACAGCTCTTGTTTTGACTCGTCAAAATCTCCCAACCCTGGCTAATACAGCAGAATTAGCCTATGAAGGTGTAAAGAAAGGCGCTTATATTGTAAGTGAATCTAAGAAAGAAACTCCTGATGTCCTTTTGTTAGCCACTGGTTCAGAAGTTCAATTAGCGGTTGCAGCAAAACATGTTTTAGAGGAAAAAGCTATTGATGTGCGAGTAGTAAGTATGCCGTCGTGGGATCGTTTTGAAGCGCAGGATAAAGCATATCAAGATGAAATAATTCCTAAAGATGTTACAGCGAGAGTTGGGCTTGAAATGGCTTCTTCATTTGGATGGGATCGTTATGTTGGCTCCGAAGGAAAGACAATTGCTATCGATTGTTTTGGGGCTTCGGCGAATGGTGATCTATTGATTGAGAAATTTGGTTTTAATGTAGATAATATTATTCAATTAGTAGAAGATGTTATGAAATAAAGAAAGTAATTAAGAAGTACGATTCCAGACGACTTGTTTATAAACAAGTCGTCTTAAATGTGTGTTTGACATAGTGGTGAGAATTAAATGTGTGTTTGACATAGTGGTGAGAATTAAATGTGTGGTTGGTAGTAGTTATTGCTAGCGAATACCACTTTTATAGTAATTAATCAAATAAAAAACATGGTAATGATAATGATTATTGTATAAAATTTCCAATCATACTTATTTAACCAATATCAAATGACAGCGTTTAATTTTTTTCAAGAAGTTATTGAAATAAGATGTCTTTTACGGCGATAACTACGTTTATTAAAATGTAATTGTAAGCGATATTGGTTCTAGATGGGTATTCGGCAGATGGTTGACTAATGTATAAGAGGAGGTTATCAAAATCGAATTAACGGAACGTCAAATAAGCCTAATCAAACTATTGATGAAAGAAGACAACTTAAAGCCAGTCGAATATTTTGCCAAAAAATTAGATGTAACCACTAGAACTATTTATTCGGATTTGGATAAAATTAATAGTTATATTAAGAACTTAGGCTTTCAATTAGAAAGAAAAAAAGGAGTAGGCATTTACCTCCATAAAAAAGAGAAAGAAGTAGACAATGTTGAAAAAACGTCACCAAGTTTTATAGGAACAGAGGAAAGAAGGCTTACTGTTATTAAACAGTTGTTATTTCAAAATGAAACAGTGACATTTCAACAATTAGCTGACAAATTTTTTGTTAGTAAAAGCTCTATACGTGCAGATTTGAAATTTATTAAAGATAATTTTCTGGATTCAACAGCAGCAATTCTTGTAAGCGATATGCAAGGCACAAGGTTAGAAGGTTCTGAAGAAGCATTTCAAAACACCTTCATATTATTAAATTCTTTTTATGAATCTTATGAGAATAAGTATACTATTTTTAACACTCAGAAAGAGGATGAATTTGCATATCTTGAACACTTATACGGGAGAGATATAACAAACGCATGTAAGAAAATTATTTATGATTTTACTAAAAACAATGTAGAAGTAGTTGCAGAGTATTATGTTAACAATTTGCTTAATCGGGTTATTGTATTAGTTTATCGTCTGAAACATGGTAATCATATAGAACAGCCAAATAATATAGATCTTGATCAAAACACAGTTCCATATATGCTATTGCATAAATTGTCGCAATTAATAGAGGTTGAATTTACCTCAAGTGATGTTGCCTATTTAAGTAAACACATGGAAGCTAATAAGATGACAGAAGTTATCTTACGTGAGGATTATCAACCGGTAATTGAACAAGTATTGTATAAAATGAGCGATACCCTAAGAGTAAATTTAACAAACGATAGGCAAACCCGAGAGCAGTTAGCTAAACATTTTCCATCCATGATATATCGAATGGAGAACAACATTTTTATACAAAATCCTTTTTTATCACAAATAAAGCAAGAATTTGGTCTAATGTTTAATATAACTTGGTTGGTCATGAGTAGTTTCGAGGAAGAATTGAAATTAAATTTTACAGAAAATGAAATAGGTTTTTTGGTGATTTACTTCCAATCTGCAATTGATCGCTTACAAGCCAGTAAAAGAGTGCTTATCATCTGCCCTACTGGTATTACAACATCTGGTTTACTATTAAATAGAGTAAAGAAAATATTACCACCTTTAGATGTTATTGAAGTTGTATCACTTAGCCAATTTTCACAAATGGATATGGAAGATATAGATTTTATTATATCTACAACATATCTCAATGTAGAAAATAAACCAACTATTGTGGTGTCTCCATTACTTAGTGATGAAGACAGAAAAAATGTATTGCAATTCTATAACAAACATTTTGTCTTAACTAATGATGAGGCTCCTTCACATAATGAGCCAAATACGAAGCATATTGCTCAATATTTGCATCAATCTTTTATTGATTTTAATAGCAACTTTGATTCTGCTGAGGATTTAATTAATCAAGTTACGGAACAATTACATCAACTAGATTATGTAACAGATGACTATCGTGAGACGGTGATTAATAGAGAAAGAATGGGCGGTACAGAGTTATCGACAGGAGCAGCAGTACCTCACGGACATCCGCAATTTGTGAATGAAACGATTATTGGTATTTATGTTAATAAGACACCCATTAAATGGAATGAGCAATATATTAGAGTTATCATATTTCTTAGTGTGTCCAAACACGATGTAAAAAAGGTTAAGGATTTATTAAAAGACATTTACAGCTTAGTAGAAACCAAAGAAATGGTTGAAAATATATTTCTCCATTCTAACGAAAAGGAATTTATTGATTTACTGGGAGGAGTCACCATTGATTAAGAAAGAATTAATTTTTTTAGGGGTTCAAGCTATTGAAAAAAACGAGGTTTTTGGATTCTTATCTGAGAAAGTACAGAAAGAAGGCTTAATTGAAGATATAAGTGCGTTTACAAATGCAGTGATTGAAAGAGAAAATCAAGTTTCAACCAACGTTGATTTTCAAATTGCTATCCCGCATGGAAAATCTCAAACGGTTTTAGAACCATTTATTTCTTTCATGAGTACACAACAACCAATTCAATGGGATGAGGGAGAAAATGGAACCGTTAAATATATATTTTTAATCGGGGTCCCTAAACACGGTGGAGATAAAACGCATTTAAAATATATATCAGAGGTAAGTAAGAAATTGATCGATGAGGAATTTAGGGATATGCTTTTTCAATGCCAAACGCAAGAACAAGCCTATCAATTATTAAACAAAATTAATGTGGAAATTAATGAAAAATGAAAAGGGAGAATGATAAAGATGAAAATTGTTGGAGTAACAGCATGTACTACTGGAATTGCACACACTTATATGGCACAGGAAGCCATTGAAAAAGAGTGTAAAAAAAGAGGTTACGAAGTAAAGGTAGAGACCCAGGGAGGAATGGGGACAGAAAATGAACTAAGTCAAGAGGAAGTTAATGAAGCAGATGCCGTCTTGCTTGCCATTTCTATAGGAATAGAAGGCGATGAACGTTTTGAGGAAAAAGAGGAGCAAGGTAAAGTGCTAACATTGGATCCTTCTGTAGTTATTAAAAATGTAAGTGGGGCATTAGATCAATTAGAAAACCTATAGGGGGTTGAAAAATGAGCTGGAAAAAGTTTGGTGATGATTTAAAGAAAGCATTTAGTACAGGTGTTTCTTATATGTTACCAGCGGTTGTCGTCGGAGGTATTTTTCTAGCTATTGCGTTAGCTAGTGGTACACCGACAGATGATGGAATGGAAGTTACCAACCCATTTCTTCAAAATTTAAATACAATCGGTGAAGCTGGTTTTGCAATGATGATTCCATTATTAGCAGGATATATTGCTTATTCGATAGCTGGTAAACCAGGACTTATACCAGGAATGATAGCAGGTTATTTGGCTAATAACCCAGTTGGAACAGAAGGAATTTCAACAGGCTTTCTAGGAGCAATGATTTTAGGGGTAGCAGCAGGTTATGTTGCACTGTTCATTAAAAAATGGAAAGTTCCAAATACCCTTCGAACCATCATGCCTATCATTATTATTCCTGTTATCACAGTATTCGTTGTCTGTGTTACTTACATTTATGTTTTGGCAAATCCTTTATCAGGGTTAGTAGATGGAATTGTAAGTTTACTTTCTACACTAGATGGAAGCAGTGCTTTATTATTTGGATTACTCCTTGGTGGGTTCACAGCTATTGATATGGGAGGACCTATTAATAAAACGGTAACGGCCTTTACCTTAGCTTTAATGGCAGAAGGAGTATTTGGTCCAAATGGAGCCCATCGTATTGCCGTTGCTATTCCTCCATTGGGATTAGCTCTATCTACCTTTATTTCTAGGAAAAAATATGGCCCCGATGAACGAGGTCTAGGTATAAGTGCAGGATTTATGGGTTTGATTGGGATTACAGAAGGAGCTATCCCATTTGCAGTTAAGGATATGAAACGTGTCATACCGGCCATTGTAATCGGCAGTGCCGTTGGTGGAGCTATAGGTATGATGCAGAATGTGGAAACCTTGGTGCCACATGGAGGACCTATCGTTATTGCTGCAGTTAATGGAAAGTTATGGTTTTTGATATCTATGGCAATTGGTGCAGTAATTGTAGCATTAATTCTTCATTTTACGAAACCAAATTTACCTGAAAATGAATCGAAGAGTGATAATCAGAAAAATTCAGATACAACTAACACAGAGAATTAAGGAGGCTAACAATGCAAAAAGTATCTATTAAAAGCGCAGTTAATTCACTATTAGAACTACAAAAAACAGGTGAAGGGGCAACCATGCTTGGAATTGGTCCTATGTCATCCAATTTGTTACAAGCTAGTTTTGAATTGGCGAGAGATGAAGATTTTCCAATCATGTTTATTGCCAGCAGAAATCAGGTTGATATGGATGAGCTAGGTGGAGGCTATGTTAATGGATGGAATCAACAGACTTTTATGAAAGCAATTAATGATATAGCAGAACTGACTAATTTTAATGGCCTTTCCTATGTATGCCGTGATCATGGAGGTCCATGGCAACGCGATAAAGAAAGGAACGATCACCTGCAAGAAGAAGAAGCAATGGCTTTAGGGAAAAAATCATACCTTGCTGATATTGAATCAGGCTTTGACTTGCTAATGATTGACCCGACAAAAGACCCTTTTGAAAGAGGAAAGGTAGTCCCCTTAGAAAAAGTTATTTCAAGAACGGTAGAATTAATCGAGTACTGTGAACAGGAAAGAAAAGCTCGTAATCTACCTGAAATAGGCTATGAAGTCGGTACGGAAGAAACAAACGGCGGTTTAACATCAACGGAAGTCTATGAAACTTTTGTCATGCGTTTACAAGAAGAGTTACAAGAACGTGATTTACCAATGCCTACATTTATTGTTGGACAGACAGGGACCCTAGTGAGAAAAACAATTCAAGCAGGAACATTTAATTTTAACAATGCTAATGATTTAGCAGAAATGGCTAAAAAGTATAGCGTAGGTTTAAAAGAGCATAATGGAGATTATTTAGACGATGTTTCTTTGTTAGAACATGTTCCATCTAATATAACAGCAGTAAATGTTGCTCCCCAATATGGCACAGAAGAAACAAGGGCTTATATTAAATTAGCAGAAGTTGAGCAAAGATTATATGAATATGGTATTATTATAGAAAAGTCTAGCGTAAGAGATGTACTTTTGGTTCAAGCGATTAAGAGTGAACGCTGGCGTAAATGGATGGAAGATGATCAAGTTAACTTATCAGTTGATGACATTATGAAGGATGAAGCATTATCGGACGAAATATTAGATATTGCAGGTCATTATACCTTTAATCAGGAAGAAGTAAAAGAAGAAATTAATAGATTATATCAAAATCTAGCTGAAGCAAATATAAATGGGCAAAGGTTTGTAATTGACCATATCAAGCGTCCAATTAGAGATTACGCGGAAGCTTTTAATTTGAAAGGCACTACATCTAGGATCTTGAAAAAAGTACATGATCATAAGTAATTAACAAGTGTACGTATTTATAAATAAAGAGGGATCGCTTCCATTTTAATATGGTATGAAATATAGCATCCAAATCCTAAAAAAAGCGCAATGTTACGCACATTGCGCTTTTCGATATTATTTTTTAGACATTGATCTAAAAAATGATAGACTATTTGATCTTATTTAAAACCAAGAAATTAATACTAACTTCTTGGTTTCTATTTTAAAAGAACTCTAAACGTATACGTACGTAGTAAACGACGTTTTTATTGTGTTGACCATCCTGAAATCTACCCTAAAAAAAGTAACTATAAATATATGAATCTATTTCTCTGTATATTCAAGAGTCTCATTTCTATAAAGTAAAGGTATAGCAATAAGAAATAGAATGGGACTAATAATAAAAACCCCAAAATGTGTAAATAATCGAAGAATAAAATCTTTAAAGATAAATTTCATTACAAGATAATATAAATATACACCGCGTGCCTCACTAACTCTTTCCCTTTTTGTTTTATACCCTGAACTTACAGTATATCTAGTACCACTTGAACCACGCATATAAATATCATCGGGGATGTTTTCACCAATATTTGTGTATATAGAAAATCCGGATTTTATTTTACCCCAAGCCGTTCCGAAAATCTTTTTATAAATTTTTGTTGTCTGGATAAAGAAATTAGCATGTGGATAGAAGAGTATTTGAATAAAAAATAACGAATTGACTTTAAATAAAGAAACAATAAATATAATGTAATCCATTGCATCTTTGCTATCAAACGTGATGAACCTTGACCAGTGTTCCCAAATTTGCAAAAAAATCATTGCATATATTAATAGAAGAAACGGAGTCAGGTAATATTTTTTATTGAGACTTTTTATTGCTTCTATGTATTGCATGATAGGACTCCTTTTTTTAACTAATGTAAATTCATCATATTTTGTAATAAATGGTATATCAATAAAATTGAAGATTATTCTTTATCAAATTAGGTCAGATAATCACTTGCATGTTGGAAATGATTAAATTAAATCTTTAGAACTAGTTTTATTATAACATATAATTACCATTATCCAACTGTTTAAAAAGAATTAATAGTTATTTTAGATTAATTTTCAATTGGTTAATTGGGAAAATTACTTTTAATGAATTTTAATAATATATGAATTAAAAGTTGAAGTGACATAAAGGTTGGGATAAGTCAATGAAGAGAGAGGAGCATAATCCAACAGAAGAGCTACTTTTTTGCACAACAAAAGTTTGCTTACATAATTAATATTTGTAAAAAACAATACCGTTTAACTCCAAGCATTACACTTTTGAAATTTCTAGTCACTCCCCACGATAAAGAAGGCATGCTAATTCGCAAGCCTTCTGGAGTAACTGAGTGAAAATCACATTAATATGAGAGTCAACATAGACTCATGATTTTATCCCGCTAGTACCGTTACCAATCTTTACACTTTTAAGTACACACATTGCGCTTTTCGATATTTAGCAGCCTTCCCCTCAATTTTCCGAACGGATCGACTCGTAAAATAAGCAATCGTCAGACAGACCGAGCTGACACCAAACAGGACGAGCAAGGTAGACAGCAATAGGAATATATAGGTTGTGCCGAATAGAAAGGCGACGATCATCAGCGTGCGGAAAGGGGTAGCAATCCCGATCAGAATCGCTTGCGTAAAATAATCTTTAAGGCTTAACGAATAATCAGCCATCAATGGAAAGATGTAGATTAAGGTGACAACAAAGAAGCATGCAATCACAAACATTATCATCAAAAATAGGAAGTGAGCCGTTTGATTCTCGAGATGCACCAGCTGAAAATTAATAACGATTAAGGCGCCTGTCACCGTTAATATCAAACCAGCTAGATTGGCACGGAGAAATTGTGACTTATAAGACTGAAAAAACGTGCGAAAAATGGATACATCTTCTTCTCGTAACCATTGTTTTACAACGGTGAAGGTGGCGGCGGTAGCTGGGTAGATACCGAGGATAATGCCGCCTACCAAAGTAAACAGTACCCAAAGCACATTGATATACACGAGCCGCATCACCCATTCACAGCATACATATATTAGTTTAAATGGTCCACTTGCTACCATCGTACCATTCCCCCTTTTTCTTCAGTATAAATCAATCATCCTACTTTCTTTGTGTGTGATTTTGACCAAGGTGTGTTGGATTCTGACCATCCGAAGAGTTATATCAGAGAGCGAATACATCAAGTCAAAATAGTGCACGCAGATGTATAAATTCTTAATGGGTATCTGGGTTTATATCGATTACATTAGAATATATCAAAACAAATGTGAGGTGATAGAGCTTGAGTGAAAAAGCGGCAGTGCATAATCGTGGACGAAAAGGGACTAGCCTTTGGAATAATAAGCTCAAAGAATCGGTAAGTGGTTATTTGTTTTTAGTTCCTGAATTTATTGGGGTTTTTATTTTAGGGATTTTTCCTTTATTCTTTTCATTATACTTAAGTTTTACCGATTGGGATTTAGTAAGTGGTTTAGGTTCGATCCACTTAATCGGATTGGAAAATTATCGTTTCCTCTTTGAAGATCCGCAGTTCTTCTTAACCTTAAAGAATAACCTGATCTTTTCTGCAGTTTATGTGCCAGCCAGTATCTTTTTGGCATTGTTGATTGCGATTGCCATTTCTTCTGTCGTCTATTTTAGGGATTTCTTTAAGATTGCCTTTTTTATCCCTTATATTTCGACGATGGTGGCGATTGCTTCTGTGTTCTCTGTGTTATTTCATCCTTCTTTAGGAGTGGTGAACAACTTCTTGACCTCCATTGGGGTGGAGAATCCTCCGGGCTGGTTCGGTAGTACGGATACGGCGTTATGGGGAATTATTATTATCTCGGTCTGGCAGGTGGTGGGTTACAATGTGGTGATCTACATTGCTGGTATTACGGGTATTTCTAAAGAATTATATGAATCGGCGCAGATTGATGGGGCAGGTAAACTGAAACAGTTTTGGTATATTACCATTCCTCAACTGGCGCCAACGACCTTTTTCTTATTGATTACGTCAATTGTTAACTCGTTTAAGGTGTTTGATGTGATTGCCTTCTTGACGCAAGGTGGACCGAACAACGCAACAAACGTGTTAGTGTATTATATCTATGAAGAAGGTTTCCAAAATTTCAGAATGGGTTATGCTTCCGCCTTATCTTGGGTATTATTCCTGATCATAGCGGCGATTACCATTGTGACTGCTAAATCGCAGAAGCAGCAAGTCTAGAAGGAGGGTGAATGATGAAGCGATTAAAAATGTCAAAAGTAATAGGAACCATTGTGATGGGGATGTTTGCCTTCTTGTTTATCTCTCCTTTGTTATGGATGCTTTCCTCTTCTGCAAAGGTAGAACAAGATGTGATGACCTATCCGATTGAATGGATTCCGCGTGAATGGAATTTTTTTAATAACTTTTCTGCCGTATGGCTAGAAGATATTCCGTTTGATTTATTCTATTGGAATTCAATCAAGATTGCCGTGATTACAACCTTGTTAACGATTATCATTAGTTCGATGGCGGCGTACTCTTTTTCTAAATTACATTTTCCGTTTAGAAATGCCTTGTTTATTGTGTTGCTGGCCTTTTTCCTAGTGCCGACGGAATCAACATTGGTACCTCGTTTTATCCTAATGAATTGGCTGGGGCTTTATGATACCCATACGGCATTGATCATGATGATGGCCTTCTCAATTCCATTGACGTTTCTGATGCGTCAATTTATGGCGGGGATTAGTGATGAATACATTGAAGCTGCTAAAATGGATGGTGCCGGATTCTTTCGTATTTATTGGAAGATCATGTTGCCAATGGTTAAACCGATTATCGCAACGGCTGGTATCCTGAAGTTTATCTGGACATGGAATGACTATCAGAATCCATTGATTTTCTTGTCCAGCGATCATTTATACACGATTACCTTGGGGATGCAACTACTCTCCAGTGAGTTTGGTACGAGTTATGCGACTACGATGATGGCGGCTGTATCAGCTATTTTACCATTAATTATTGTTTTTCTTATTTTGCAGCGTCATGTTATCGATGGTATTACGATTGGCGGCGTGAAGGGGTAGTGTAAATTGTTCACACAATGCCCAAAATAAGACACAGTTTTCTTATACGTACTTTTTTATAATAAACAAGACATATCGAGGTGCTGCTGTCTGGTGGCACCAGGATAAATAAAAAATTGGAGGGGTTTCATATGAGTTGGAAAAAAGGTATATTTAGCCTACTATTAGCCAGTTTCTTATTCGTGTTAGTGGCTTGTGGCGGAAATGATGATAGTACAAGTGGTGGCGATGCCGACGAGGGAGACGATGGCAAGGTTTCGATCAACTACTATTCTTGGGAAACAGGCGAGAAAGAAAATATAGTCGAGCAGATTATTGAAAATTTTGAGGCAGAAAATCCAGACATTGAGGTAAACTATGAACCACTTGTAACGAGTAATGATTCTTTAGAGTTTTATCAACAATTAGATATTAAAGTGGGGACTGGTGAGGCGATCGATGTCGTGGCTTTCTCTCATGTGGACTTTCTGTTGGAGCGTGCCTCTCGCGGGGTATTGGCACCGTTAGATGAGTTTATGGAAGCGGATTCGATTGATCCGACGGAAGAATACTATGTCGCACCACAGTATGAGGGTGAAACATTTGGTATTCAGGATTTATCCCAGCCTTGGTTTGTGGCCATTAATAAAGACGCTTTAGATGCAGCTGGCTTAGATATGCCGGAGTGGGGCTGGACTTGGGATGATTTCCAAACGTATGCAGCTGAATTAACGAATGAAGATCAGTATGGTGCTTACTTCCATACATGGGGTGAATTCGCAGGTTTTCCGGCATATTCGGAATTACCACACCCTTATTTGACGGAAAATGAAGAACCGGTCTTTGATGATGCAACGTTTGCTGATTTCTTTGAATTACGTCGTGAAATGGAAGAAGAGGGATCTGTGCGTAAGTTTCAGGATGTAGTGGCGTCAGAGACCCATTATGCTAGTGAATTCTTTAATGGTGACGCGGCCATGCTGCCGATTGGCTCCTTCATTATTGATATGATTAAAGACAAGGAAAACTATCCACACGATTTTCAAACCGTATTTGCGCCACTTCCTAGATCTTCTGAGGATGTAGAAGTTGGTTCGACTTATATGGGCGGCCATTATCTAGGTATTGGTGAATCTTCGGAACATAAAGAAGAATCATATAAGTTCGCTAAGTATATGGCGGAACAAGTAGAAGTTATTTCGGACTTCCCTGGTTCCAGAAACGTCGATCAAGATCAAGTATTGGAAACGATGGTAGAAGATCAATCCGACTTGATTGATCAAGAGACATTACAAACAACGGTTTATGATGATAATGTCATTATACCATATGATCCGGCCTACTCTACTGCCTATTCTAATGAACTCAAGAGCGTGTTAGAGGATGGCTTTAGCCGATATATCCTGGATGGAATCAGTGCTAGTGAAGCACAAGAAGAAATGGTCGATCAAGCCAATCAGATTATTGAACGAAATCAATAAATGAAAAGGGATGGAGGTAGCCTCACGGGCTGCCTCTATCTGTTATAATGGTGGGATGAAATATGGCTGGGGAGATGATACATCATGAAGACATTATTGCATTCCTCTTTTTATAAAAAAATTCAATCGACGATGATTATATTTATTATTATCCCTTTAATCATTGCCTCGGTCCTGTCATTTTTTCTGATTGAGGACTTGGTGATTGAAAAGGTAGAAAATACACACAAAAATGTCGTCAATATGATGGCCTCCGATATTAATGATATGGTGGATGAAGTGATTGATACGACCAATTTGTATGGCAAGCCGCAAACGAATATATTAGATCATATGAAGAATATTGCGGACAGTGAGACGATTTCTTCTTATGAGATCTATCAGAATTACCAAGAGATTTCGGACTATTTAAGCATCGCCTTTTCCAGTGTTTCCAGTTTGAATCCAGAAACCTTTTATATGAACAAAGAGCAACTGCTGATGATGGGAAATAACAATGGACTGACGCATGAGGAATTACATAACAGGCTCGATCCACGGTTGACTCAAGAGGAGATGGCGGAGATTAATCCGAATCAAACCTATTTTTTGCCGGCAGAAGACCTGAATCTGGCAGGGGTTGGCGAGACGTCTCCTAGGCTTTATGCAGTAAGGGCTTACAAGGATTTTGTAGCTAATGAAGTCATGGGCATTCTCTATTTGGGAATCTCGGCGGATTATTTTGCTCAGTTATTTCGTGATGTGGAGAGCGGTGCTTTTCAACTGTTGGATCAGGAGGGGCAGTCGTTGGTTCGTTCCGCGGGTTATCAGGCATTGGAAGCAGAGGATGACCTGCTCATTACCAAGGCGGCTATACCATCAACGGATTGGGAACTGGTCTATTATGTGCCATCGGGCGATATCATGAACGAGATCACCTCGACTTTCTCTTTTTACGCGGTTATCATTGCGGTTTGTATATTGTTGTTCTTAGGAATGTCTTTCTTTATCGCGGGAAATATTTATCGTCCGATGCATAGGTTGAAAAATACGGTAGAAGCGTTTGGTGAGGGTGATTTACAAGTTCGTTATCCGGTGGAGACGAAGGATGAGATTGGTTTATTAGGGGGCGCCTTTAATAATATGTTAGATCAAATTAATCACCTGCTAGAGAAGGTGAAACAGGAAGAAGCGGAGAAGCGACAGTTGGAATTGCGTGCCTTATTTGCCCAAATTCGACCACACTTTCTGATCAACACATTAAATTCGATTAAGTGCAGTTTGTTGTTAGAGGATGATGCGGTCCATAGTAAAAAAATTGAGTCCTTAACCCGGCTGTTGCGCGCGAATATGCGTGCGGAAGAGCTAACGACGATCAGGGAAGAATGCAATCTATTATATGATTATATCGAAATTATGAAATTGCGCAGTGACTTACCGATTGAATTACGAACAACGATTAGTGAGGAGTTGGAGTCTTTTAAGGTGCCGAGATTGCTGTTGCAGCCAATTATTGAAAATGCGATTATTCATGGATTCTTTGACATGCCGGAGGCACCAGTGATCGAAGTTCAGGTGACGAAACAGTTAAACGATGTCGTGATCGAGGTAAGTGACAATGGTGTAGGGATGGATCAGGCAAGCCGTCACCAGATATTACAGCATATTCAAACAGAGGACTATACATCTGACCATATTGGGATGAGGAATATTTATCAACGTTTGAAATTAACGTATAAGCAGACAGATATCGATATCCTGCCTAATGAGTGGGGTGGCACAACAGTTATGTTTGCTATTTCCAGTAAGGTAGATCCTTTGATCGAGGAAAGATAGGCTAGTGCGTGTGTGTTTTTGACCGAGTTATGTAGGGTTTTGACTAAGAGCGACTGATTTCCCTTATTTTCTTTGTAGCGGTGTTATAATCGAAGCGTTAATCAAAAGCCGCTGTAAGGAAGGGGGATATATTTGTATGTATGCGGTTTCAATTTTAAGGGAATTAGATTGTGAAGTCATAAGAAAGGGGATTTTTTACTGTGAAAAGAGGAAAGCAATTACTGGTTTTGAGTATGATATGTATACTGTTTTTGTTTGCGATCGGCTATCAAGAAGTAGCAGCAGCGCCCGCAGATGATACCGTGATCAAGGCCGAGGCCCTATATGGAGCTACCGTGAGAGGTGGCAGCTATGCCGATCAATCAGCTGAAACAGGCTCTAATTCGATTCCTAGAGAGATATTAGAGGCGAAGACGGCGGGAAATGAAAGTTATAGCAGACGTAGTCACTTAGAATTCGATATCCCTAGCGATACCAATTGGGAAGAGACAGCTGCTGTGATGTTGTCTTTATATTTACATGAACATACAGGGGATGGTAAAGAAGATACCGTCCAAGTCTTACTAACAGATAAAGCGGATTTAAGTGAAGAGAATTGGACATGGAATAATACCGATGATTTGTTAAACAATGCCGAGATGATCGGAGAACAGACTTTTACGGAAGAGGATGCTGATACATGGGTAGAGATAGATGTGACGGCTATCAAGGAACATTTACAGGCCAATCCAGATAAAGATTTTGGCATTGTGCTTCGCGTGGAAGAGGAGAATGATCAAGGCGGAATCCGTTTCTATTCGGCCTATCAAGATAATGGAGTTTACACGCCATATTTGCATATTTTCCAGGATGAATATCAAGATACCTTGCCTCCTCGTGTGCAGGTAACTGGTGTGGAAGATGGCGCTACTGTAACGGATTCGGAAGTAGATGTGAATATACAGGCGACAGATAATCACGATGAAGAGCCGACCATTCATCTGACTGTAAATGGTGACAAAGTGGAAGGTGCACAGCAGGGAGTCAACGTGATCCAATTAAAGGAAGGGAAGAACACGATCGAGGTTTATGCAGAAGATGCGGCAGGTAACACGTCTGTTACGCAGACAGTGGAAGTGGTATGGGAAGCAGTGACGGCGTTTCCTGTTATAGCAGATACGTATACTGATTACCGTAGTCCGGATCAAAACCATAATGGTGGTAATCTAGATTTGAAAAAGGCGGCAAGTGACGACAGTAATCAACGGGAAACCTATTTATCGTTTGACTTGTCGGATTATGACGCGCCTTATGTTAAAGAAGCCACAATTCAATTTTATATCAATGAATTGATGGGAAATGATCGTACCTCAGAGCTTGTCTCGATTTATCAAGTGGAGGGCTTTGAGGAAGAAAACGTAACATGGAATAATGCGCCTGAGCGAGGGCAATTGGTAGCAGAAGCCTCTTATGAACGAACGGAGAATAACACATATGGTGAATTGGATATCTCTGCTTTTATCAATGAAGAGTTGCAGCAAACAGAGGGGGTAGGGACCTTACATTTGGTGTTAGCGATTGATAACGGTCACGATCAAAAAGGGGTTTTCATCAATAGTAAAGAGCAGGATCAAGACAAGGCAGCCCGGATTCAATTGGTGGAAGGTCTGCCAGCTCCAGAGGTGAACATAGAAGGTATAGAAGATGGAAAGACCTATACAGCCGATACGCTCACCGATGTCAAAATCGAGACGACGAGTGTAAATGAGTCGATTGACATCCAAACGGAAGTGTTGGTTAATGGAGAAGCAGTTGCAGAGAAAGCGGATCATCTCTATGATCTTCCTTTGCAATTAGGGGAGAATTTGATTGAGATAACAGCAACTGATCAAGAGGGGAATCAAACGGAAAAGACCTTGAAGGTTACTAGATTAGAACAGGGAGAATCGACGGTTTACTACATCGATAGTGAAGCGGGGGATGATGCAAATGATGGATTGACAGAAGATACTCCATGGCAATCCCTTGAAAGATTAAATCATGTTCAATTTCAGCCAGGCTCGAGTATTTTATTCAAACGTGGTGGTAGTTGGCAAGGGCAGTTCCGACCCTATGGCTCCGGCACGGCAGATCAGCCAATTACAATCGACGCCTATGGAGAAGGAGAGGCCATGCCGAAAATCGAAGGAAATGGTATCTCTAATGCAGATACAGGAAGTATTTACTCAGAAGGAGCGATTCATCTATATGACCTGTCCCATTGGCGTATTCAGAATATCGAAGTAACCAATAATGGGGAAGAAATAGCGGAAGCAGCACGAGCTGGTATTATCGTAATCGCAGGTGGTCAAGGGGATGTAGAGAATGTTCATATCGACAATGTCCATGTTCATGATGTCAATTCTGGCGTCGATGCGGAGAAGCTTTCTGGTGGGATTATCTTTTCTTCAGATACCCGTGATGAGCAGGGAAATGTGACCGATATCGAATCAAGTTTTCATAATATTTCAGTAGAGAATTCGCACATTCATGATGTAGCGATTGAAGGTGTTAGAACCAAAACACGTCGCAATGGCAGTGATACAGGTTCGATTCACAGCAGTGATGTGGTTATTCGCAAGAACGTGATTAAGGATACGTTTGGTGATGCCATTGTAATGGCCGAGGTAGGTTCAGGTGGCTTGGTCGAAAAGAACATTGTGCGTCGCCACAGCAGTAATAACAATAATCGCAACTATGCCGGTGTTTGGTTATACCAATCACATGATGCGGTCATCCAGTATAACGAAGTAACGGATGGTGTGTACGGTTATAATGATGGTGAAGCCTTTGATTTTGATATTGGAACGACAGATAGTGTCTTCCAGTATAATTATACCCGCAACAACCGAGGCGGCTTGCTATTAACGATGAGCAGTGCTGGCCAAAATAATGTTTTCCGTCATAATATCAGCTATAATGACGGTCAAGGCACGGAACTATTTTATGTGATGAATAACCGTACGCAGATTTATAATAATACCATTTATGTCGGAGAAGAAGTGGCCACCGAGTATGTTGTCAAAGATAATCCGATCGATTACATGTTTTTTAAGAACAATATCCTTTTTGTTGAGGGAGAGATCGAAGCATACTCACAGCAGCCAGGATCGTTTGAGGCACCGAATATGTCGCATAACCTGATCTATCCAGCCGAGTTGTTAGAACTGAATGGAAGCCCGAATCCATATCCAGGGCTGATTCATGAAGATCCGAAATTTGTGAGCAATGGACCGGATTATACAGAGATGGATACTTGGGATGAAGAGATATGGAATCAAAACATCGCAGCATTTCAATTACAGGATGATTCACCAGCCATTGGTGCAGGAACGGCTATTGATGGCATGGGGTCAGAGGATATGCTAGGTAACCCTATTGATTCAGACAATCCGACAATAGGTGCCTTGCAACATACTGTAGAAGAGATCGAATTAAGCGAACCCGAGGTGACTGTAGATAACGAGGCTTGGAGCAATGCCGAATCTGTCGGTGTTTCTATAGAGGTAACAGGAGATGATGTCACAGCTGAGTACCAATTGAATGGTACCGAAGGCGAGTGGCTATCATATGATGGCGATCTGCAGATTACGGAAGAAGGCGAAACCACTGTTTATGCACGTGCTGTTGATGCTTCGGGTAATACAAGTGATGTGGCAGAAGCGGTTGTGAAGTTAGATCGCACGATGCCTGAAAATCCGGTTGTCGAATTGTCAGAAGATGGCTGGACATCTTCGGATCGTGTGGAAGTGAATATAGAGAGTGCGGATGATCCACTAAGTGGTGTTGCCTATACCGAATATCGGATGGGTAAAGAAGGTGAATGGCAGCCATATGAAGATGCTTTTGCGATTACAACAGAAGGAGAGACGGTGATCGAGGCACGTACAATAGATAATGCCGGAAATCAGAGTGGGGTGACAGAGGCAACGGCTCAAATCAAGCGTACCGCTCCATCTGCACCAATGATTGAACCAGAAACAAGTGATTGGAGCAATGCAGCTAGTGTTTCTGTTTCCATCACAGGGGAGTCAGATAAACGTGTGGTAGAATATCAATTAAGTGATACAGAAGGTGAATGGTTAAGTTATGCGGAGCCGATTGCTATAACAGAGGAAGGCGAAACCACTGTTTATGCACGGGCCGTTGACCAAGCAGGAAATGTAAGTGAAGTGGCAGAGGCAGTCGTGAAGATAGACCGGACGAAGCCAGAATTGAGTTTGCATGGAGATAATCCATTATATGTTCTGCAAGGTACAGACTTCGAAGATCCGGGATATGAGGCGACAGATAATTTTACAAAAGAGCCAGAAGTCACGGTAGAAGGTGCTATCGATACAGAGGAAATTGACCAGCAGGAATTAGTTTATACGGCCAAAGACACAGCTGGTAATCAAACTTCTGTTACTCGTGAAGTGGTGGTATATGAAGCAACACAACCATCGATTACCTTGCAAGGTGATAATCCATTGATGATAGAAGCTGGCACAAGCTATGAAGAACCTGGAGCTACTGCAGAAGACGAAGAAGATGGTGACCTTACGGATCAAATCGAAATAACGGGCGAGGTGGACGAGTCTACACCGGGCAGTTATGCGCTTGTTTATCAAGTAACGAATCGTGCAGGTTTGACAACGACAGTCACTCGTTATGTGGAAGTGGTCGATACCCAAGCGCCTGAGTTAACGCTAGATGGTGAAGAGACCGTCACAGTGGAACTCGGTGAGGAATATCAGGAAGCTGGTGCAACCGCAGTAGACGCAATAGAAGGTGATGTATCAGAAGCTATTACGATTAGTGGAGCAGTAGATCCAATGAAAGCAGGCATCTATCAGCTTAACTATACGGTACAAGATAGCTCTGGTAATAGTACCTCTGTCACACGTACGGTTCATGTCAAAGATACGACCGCCCCTGCCAATGTTCATCTAGAGGTGATAGATGCTAGTGAAGATGCGATTACACTGACTTTTAGTGCGGAAGACTTGGCTGGCATTAAACAATATATTCTATCTCGTGATGGCGAAGAGATTGCTGTTGTGGATGGGGAAGAATCAACGTATATCGATACAGAAGTCGAGTCAGGCATTGCTTATTCTTATCAACTAGTAGCAGTAGACCCTTCTGAAAATCAAGCATCCAGTGAGCCGGTAGAAGTCACGACAGACACTACTGAGCGAGAATCTCCAGAAGTGGAACTAGACAAAGAGGCCGAACCAGTGGTGCCAGGGGATATGATTGCGATAAAAGGTACTAACACTTCCATTCAATTACCGCAAGATTTACCAGAAGGGACAACCTTACAAGTCAAAAAAGTGAAAGATTTAGAGATGGCAGGGTTGGAACTTGCAGGTGAAGTCTATGATTTTATTTTCACTTATCCAGAAGGTGAGGAAGATTATCAAGGAAACTTTATCTTAACGATGGGTGTGAATGATGGAGTAGAGCAAGCGGCTATCTACCATTTCAATGAAGAGAGTAACGAGTGGGAGAAACTAGGTGGCGAGAGAAACGGCCAACAGATTTCCCAAGAAGTCAGTCATTTCTCTATCTATGGTGTATTAGCCGAGGTTCAGGAGGAAGATTCGGATGAAGAAGAGACATCGAATGAGGAAGAAAATCAACCACCGATTGATGATGAAGGTGGGGAGCTCCCTGTAGATTCTGACGAAAATTCAGCAGATCAACCGAAAGAAACGAATCCAGAAGAGATAAGCAACACAGATAACGAAAAATCAGGTGACGTCAGAGAATCAGACCAAAACGAAACACAGACGGGGGCTTCACAAGAACAGCTGCCAAATACCGCAACAAATATGTTTAATTGGCTGGCAGCAGGTGGGGGGCTCTTGTTGGTGAGTGTTGTATTGTTGGCTATGAAAAGATTTAGAAAAAGAACAGAAGGATAATAAAGAGAAAGGCCTGTTCAGAGAGTGTGCAGGCCTTTTGCTCGTGAGAGGTGGAAGCCATATTTCATAGCCTGCAAGGATGAATCTCGTGAAGTGAGGAGAAAGGATCGCGTTCCTAGGTCCATAAGAATCTCGCGGACTGTAGAAAGCAAATCCCGTTCTACAGTCCATAAGAATGAATCTCGCGGACTGAAAGAGAGCAAATCCTGTTCTACAGTCCATAAGAATGAATCTAACGGACAAAAAACGGCCGACTCACGAAGTTTTGTCCGTAAGAACGAATCTAACAGACAAAAAACCGCCAAATCACGAAATACAGTCCGTAAGAATGAATCTAACAGACAAAAAATTGATGAATCGATTAAGCCCATATAATTGTGTAAAAAGGAAAAGGCCTCGTTCATTTCCTGTTATAATGTTTTTATCCCACTAAAAACTTATAAAGGAGAAATGAACGATGACCCATATCCATTTTAAACTGAATTTTGAAGAATTAAAAGAAAAAGTATTAGGATCGGATTTAGAAGATGTGATGAAATCAGCGTTAGTGATTGTGCTGAATTCGTTCATGGAGAAAGAACGGGATGACTACCTAGAGGCAGCATCTTACGAAAGAACCGAAGGGCGTAAGGACTATCGCAACGGTTACTATGAGCGCGATTATAAAGTACCTGTGGGAACCTTAAAATTACATGTTCCCCGAACGAGGAAAGGGGAATTTTCCCCATCCTTGTTTGAAAAATATACACGCTCCGATCAATCCTTGGTCTTATCGATGCTGGAAATGGTGGTGAACGGGGTATCTACTCGAAAGGTCACCAATATCATGGAAGCGCTCTGTGGAGAAGGGGTGTCTAAATCCATGGTATCGAATATCACCAAGAAATTGGATCCCCTGGTCATGGAATGGGCCAATCGCCCGTTGAATGTGAAGTATTATCCCTATATCTATACCGATGCCATGTATATCAAGGTAAGAGAGCATCATAAAGTGGTCTCTAAAGCGGTGTATATTGCGGTAGGGGTCAACGAAGAAAAGAAACGGGAAATCATCGGGATGACAGTTCAGCATGCCGAGTCGAAGGAAAGCTGGAGCCGTTTCTTGGAAAGTTTACAATCGAGAGGTCTCCAGTCGCCCAAACTGGTTATTTCGGATGCCCATGAAGGGTTAAAACAAGCCATTCAACAACGGTTCATTGGTACGAGTTGGCAGCGTTGCACGGTCCATTTCAAACGGAATCTGTTCGATACCTTGCCGAAAAAAGGGAGAGAGGAGGCCAAGAGATGGATCAAACGTGTATTTAACGCGAGCAGTGTAGAGGAAGCGCGAGCGTTAAAAGATCAGTTTTTGAAGGCGTATGAAGATCAGCCAAGATTTACGAAAGTAGGAGAATTGTTAGAAGAAGGATTTGATGATGCGGTTCAATTTATGAACGAACCCGTTGATTATCACGTGCAGTTACGGACCACCAACAATGTGGAAAGAATCAATGGAGAAGTCCGAAGAAGAGAACGAGTGATTCGCATATTTCCTAACACTCAATCCGCTTTTCGGTTAATTGGGGCCGTCCTCATGGATATCGAAGAACAATTAGACCGAGGCAATCGAATATACTTGAAAGGTACCTAAAAGCCCGCCAGCGTCGGCGCGAAAATGTGTGGAGGAAGGAGGGGGTACCCCCTCCTTCCTCCACACATTCACCATACCCTAACCGGATAAAAACATGTAAATGTATTTTACACAATAATATGGACTTGACTGATGAATCGCTGAACTTTGTCCGTAAGAACGAATCTAACGGACAAAAAACCGCCGAATCACAAAATGTTGTCCGTAAGAATGTGCACATGCATCTGTCAAGTAGACAAACGAAATTGTCCGTCATTTTTTCTTACCCTGATGATACGTAGGCCGTTTATCCGCCATCCTTGCCAGCTATTTGGGGTCGTGGTGAGGTAGGCATGTCGAATCGGGAAAAATAAAGCCTTTAAGGGCTGTCGATTCGCGCATGCAGCGTACCATGACCCATCTCTTCTAAGCTCTCGCTGGTCGGGTCCCGGGTCCCAACACAGCGAATCGCTAAGAAGAGGCATAGCTGGCAAGGACAAGCAGCTACGCTGTGGCTTTCGCTGTTCCTCTTGTGCCCCATTGACCCTCCCATCGCTCGATAAAGTGCACAGGATTTGTTTGTAATTTGGTGTGGATTCGTTTATGATTGTAATAGTGAATGTACTCGGTTATCGCGTATTGCACTTCAGATGCTGTCTTTGCGTCTTCAAAGAAACAGGCCATTTCACATTTTGCGTGACTGAAGAAGTTTTCAATACATGCGTTATCCCAGCAGTTGCCTCTGCGGGACATGGATGGTGTGAGACCCATCTCTTGGACACGCATTTGATAACCAGCGTTTGTGAATTGTGTGCCTTGATCACTATGTAGGATGGCGCCTTTCACAAACGTTTTTTCTTTTAAGCCCTCTAAAGCCTCATAGACCAATGCCATGTCTTGACGAGGTCCCACGGCATGAGCTACCACCTCATCATGAAACAGGTCCTTAATGGCGCATAAATAAAGAAATTTATTAACCCCTTGTTGGACAGGCAAGTAGGTGATGTCAATGGCAAATTTGCATCCTGGCTTTTCCGCATGAAAGTTACGATCCAAGATATTCGCTACTTTATGATGGCTGTCATGACGTTTCACATAGCGCTTTTGTCGAATCTTACAACGCAAGCCATATTGTCGCATGATACGAGCTACACGCATTTCTCCCGCCTGAATATCATAGGTTTCCTTCAGAGCTATTTTCATTCGTTTTCTCCCCAGTGTCCCACGATGCTCCTGATGCAACTTCCATAAGTAGCTATACAATTGTTCATCTTGATTCGCTTGCATACTGCCGCCTCCACGGTTTTTCCACTTATAATAACCTGCCCTCGATACATCGGTTAGCTCCACTAAGTCCGTCACCGGATAATCCTTGGCATTGGCTTCAATAAAAGCAAACTGTAGCTCTTTCTGTTCTCTCACCCCCTTTCCAACTCCAAAAGCTTTTTTAATAATTCAATCTGGAGCGCCTGACGCTCGAGTTTTTCGTCTTTAGTTAGCTCTTTCTTTTTCGCTTTTGTCTCCAGGTTTTTCCTTTGTTTGTCACTAGGTTGCTTCTTGTTTGTAAGCGCTTCATAACCTCCCTCTCGAACTCTTTGTACCCAACGTCTAGCCACTCTTCCATCACTAATATCATATGTTTGTACTAAGTCTCGAATGGCATGTCCTTCAAAATATTTCCCCACTACTTCTTTCTTCAATTCATAACTATAAGTTCTCATCTGTTCCGCCCACTCTCCTGTTGATTAAATTCCCTATTATAGTGGACATGTCTCGAACTTGTCTACTCTACTAATACAATATCAATGAATCTAACGGACAAAAAACCGCCGAATCACGAAATACTGTCCGTAAGAATGAATCTAACAGACAAAAAAACACCAAATCACGAAATACAGTCCGTAAGAATGAATCTAACAGACAAAAAAATCACTAAATCACGAAATACTGTCCGTAAGAATGAATCGATCAAACAGATAAAACCGCCCCGCTTTGTCCATAAGACTCGATCTAACCAAGAGTTAAAGGATGATGATCTGTTCATAACTCCAAAAAGTCATAAAATGTCCATTTGAATTTCTTATCCCAGTGATTTACGATTAAACTATATATAGTGATATTTTAATAAAAAACACTACATATAGTTACGTGAACGCGAAAATCGAGGAGGAAGAATGATGGAATCACAAGTAGCACCTACCCATGACAGTGAAAAGTTAATGCAGACGTTTCAAGAGATTGTAGCAAGTGCCAATCAGGATTTGCTGCAGGAAAATGCTAATGTAGACGGGCGATCTCCATGTGGGCAGATGAATAAATTCGCCAACGAAAGTGCCAAGTATTATGCCAAACAACACTTGCTGAGCGACGAAGCTCATCAAGCGATGGCAGACAACTATATTCATATTCACGATTTGGATTACATGCCGACGGGAACAGTCACCTGCTGCCAGATACCACTAGGTCAATTATTATCTCAAGGATTTAATACAGGGCACGGCTATATGCGCTCACCGCAAACCATTATGAGTGCGATGGCGCTAGCAGCGATCGTCTTTCAAAGCAATCAGAACCAGCAGCATGGCGGGCAGAGTTTTCAAGCCTTTGATTATGATTTGGCCCCATTTGTCCAAAAATCGTATCAAAAGCGATTAACTCGATTACAGCACTATCAGCTCCCGCTAACCGAATCGGCCTTGGAAGAGCTGGCTTGGCAGGAGACGGATACGGAATGCTATCAAGCTTGTGAAGCGTTTATTCATAATTTGAACAGTCTCCATTCTCGTAGCGGTGGTCAAGTACCTTTTACCTCGATCAATTATGGGACAGATACAAGCAAAGAAGGACGCATGATTATTAAGAACCTATTATTGGCTACCCAAGCGGGGCTGGGCAAAGGGGAAACACCGATTTTTCCAATTCAGATTTTTAAAATGAAAAAAGGGATTAACTTTTACTCGAATGATCCGAACTATGACTTGTATCAGCTAGGATTGGAAACGACGGCCAAGCGACTTTTTCCTAATTTTAGTTTTATGGATGCCCCTTTTAACTTACCATACTACGAAGCAGGGAATCCGGCTACAGAGGTAGCATATATGGGCTGCCGGACTCGAATTATGGGCAATCGTCATGGTGAAGAAAATAGCGTTGGCCGCGGGAATTTATCGTTTACGAGCATCAATCTGGTAAAAATAGCCCTCACTACGCAAACCTATGCCGATTTTATCGATAGTTTAGATCACTATACGGATCTGGTGATTCGTCAGTTATATGATCGTTATCGATTCCAAGCAGCTAAATATGTGAATAATTTCACTTTTTTACATGGTCAAGGGGTTTGGACAGGGAGTGCCAAGCTAAAGCCAGAGGATAATTTAGCTGAAGTGCTGAAGCAGGGCAGTCTCAGTGTTGGATTTATTGGTTTGGCCGAATGTCTCGTAGCTCTTATCGGTAAGCATCACGGTGAATCGAATCAGGCACAGGCATTGGGTGAAAAAATTGTCGCCTTTTTACGCCAAAAATGTGATCAAGCGGCGGAAGCGTATGATTTAAATTATTCGTTGATTGCAACTCCTGCTGAAGGACTAAGCGGACGTTTTACCAGACAGGATCGCGAGACATTTGGCAATATTTCAGGGGTGACGGATAGAGATTATTATACCAATTCATTCCATATTCCGGTCTATTATCCGATCCGAGCTATCGAAAAAATCCGGCGTGAAGCCGTTTATCATGCGTATACCAATGCCGGTCATATCACGTATATTGAAGCGGATGGCGATATGAGCAAAAATCTGCAAGCGATGGATACCTTGGTCAAAACAATGGCTGAAAGCGGGATTGGCTATGGCAGTATTAATCACCCAGTTGATCGTTGCAAGGATTGCGGCTATACTGGGATGATTGATAATGAATGCCCAAGCTGCCACACTACCGATGAAAGGCAATTTGATCGGATTCGTCGAATTACTGGCTATCTAGTTGGAACCATGGACAAATGGAATACGGCCAAGGCGTCTGAGGAGCAGGATCGGGTGAAACATCGCTAATGGATACTGCTCGGATTTTATCTATTTATCATGATTCTGTAGTCGATGGCAAGGGAATGCGCACGGTCATTTTTTTCGCAGGGTGTCCCCATTTTTGCCCGGGCTGTCATAATCCGAGGTCATGGAATATTCGAAATGGGAAAGAGATGTCGGTGGAGCAGGTGGTTGGCGAGGCGCTTAATCCTTTAACCGACATTACTCTGAGCGGCGGTGATCCTTTTTTTCAAGCAAAGGTAGCCGCCAGGATCGCCAAACAGCTAAAGGCACACGGCAAACATATTTGGGCATATACCGGCTGGACGATCGAACAATTATTGGAAAATAAAAATCCAGATCAATTAGCATTACTGCAATATGTGGACGTGTTGGTGGATGGTCCTTTTCGTATGGAGGAACGGGATCTAACCTTGGCCTTTCGCGGCAGTCGCAATCAGCGGATTATTGATATGAACGCGTATAATGATACAGCCAGGCTATTACAGTAGTCTGGTTTTTCGTCGTTTAGCTTGTTAAAATAAAAGGAGGAGGCCTGATAGAAATGACGATACATATAAGGGAGTATACTAGACATGATTTATTGGAAATGAGCACGATATGGAATGATATTGTTGAAGAGGGAATTGCCTTTCCACAAGAGGATCTATTGACGATGGAGGCCGCTGCGTCTTTTTTTGCAGAACAATCCTATACAGGCGTTGCCGAAGAAAAAGGGGAGATATTGGGACTTTATATTCTACACCCCAATAATGTCGGACGCTGCGACCATATTGCCAATGCCTCGTATGGTGTCAAATTCGGACAGAGAGGGAAGCATATCGGTGAAAAGCTAGTCGTTGATTCGCTACAGGTTGCTGGCGCGTTTGGTTTCCGGATTTTGCAATTCAATGCCGTGGTCGCTTCGAATCAGGGGGCCATTCATTTATACCAGAAATTAGGGTTTGCCGAGTTAGGTGTCATCCCTGGTGGATTTCGACAAAAAGATGAGCAGTATGTTGATATCCTATCCTTTTATAAAGAGATACAAACAGAAACAAATCCCTGATGCAACCAATAGTTGCGGATTAGTTGGTGGTCTGCAACCGGCGAAATGATTATGATAAGAGTGACAAAAGGGAAAGGGGAATAAAGAATGTCACTTGGATCCAATATAAGAAAGAAAAGAAAATCCTTAAAGCTGTCCCAAGAATATGTAGCCGAACAGCTAGAGGTTAGTCGGCAGGCAGTATCCAAATGGGAAATGGGGCAGTCAGAACCATCCACCAATAACCTGCTCAAATTGGCAGACATGTTTTCCTGTGATGTGCAAGAAATCATTACTCTAGAAAAATCGGTAGAGGAAAGCATAAGTATAAATCGTCAAACGGAGCAAAGGCCTATTACATTTAAGGATTACCGTTTTTCTTACACACACCTTATCCTAACCATGATGCTTTTTTCGACCAGTTTTTTATCTGCTGAAAACCCGGTATTGGTAACGTTGCTTTTTCTATTTATCGTTAATATGTCTTGTTTTTCCAGCGAGTACTTAGTGCTGAAATATTACCGTATGAATCCAGATAAAAAGTTTAATCAAGGATATGCTGTATTTATTATGATTCATGTATTTGTTACCGTTTTCATTTTCCTTGTAGTGAAATGGTTGTTTTAGAGGGGTCTTCCTTCGTTTAATGTTGCTCGGCTAAGGGTATACGAAAGAATAATCAGACAAGGCGAAAGGGATGTGTCAGCATGGTGCAATTACTACATAAAGATCGTTTCCCTATTGGTATGGGAACGTGGCATATGGGGGACTATCCTGCCCATCGGAAGCAGGAAATAGAAGCCATTCGTTATGGTTTGGCAAATGGCATGGAAGTCATCGATACTGCAGAAATGTACGGAGATGGGAATGCTGAGCGCTTAGTTGGTGAGGCGATTCAAGATTTGGACCGGGAGCAGATTTTCTTAATCTCGAAGTTCTATCCTCACCACGCCAAGGATCCAAGTCTTGGACGCGCACTTGAGCATTCCTTGCAACGTCTGGGAACCGATCACCTAGATATGTATCTCTTGCATTGGAAGAGTAGTACGCCATTGGAACAAACGATTCAAGACTTGGAGAACTATGTGCAGCAAGGCAAGATTCGCTCCTGGGGCGTGTCTAATTTTGACGCAGAGGATATCGAGGACATGTGGCGTATAGAGGGAGGACGGAATTGTGCGGCCAATCAAGTCCTCTACCATGTAGGAAGCCGAGGAATGGAGTATGATTTGCTGCCGTTACAAGCCAAGCAATCGCTCCCAATGATTGCTTATTCGCCAATCGCACAAGGTGATAAACGCGGGGTGCCGGTTCATAAAAAAGAGGTACTGCAACAAATCGCGAAACAGCATGGCGTCACCGTGTTTCAAGTGATGCTGGCTTGGGTGATTCGGCATAATCAGGTATTAGCCATTCCCCAATCCAGTGATGTCAAACATATGCAAGCAAATATCGACGCAGCAGCGATTCAACTCAGTGATGAGGAATTAAAACTGCTGGATAAGGCTTTTCCAGAACCAACAAGTAAGCAGCCCTTGGATATTATCTAAGCAAAAAGGAGGTTTGTCATGACTCCCGTTCAAGCGATACGCAGTTTCAAAGGAATCGGTATGCTTTTACGCTTGGTAGCCGTCATCTTTTCCAGTGTAGCAGCACTGTTGTCTGCTACCTTGCCATTGATGATGCATTACTCCTTGTCATGGTTTTCTGTCGGGAGTACCTTTATGCTACTGCTTATCGGTGCCATTGTCATTCACGGTGGCTTAACCCATGCGCTTAATGATATTGCCGATCATCAATCGGGAACCGATCAGGTTAGTCCCGGTATATTATCGGGAGGAAGCCGTGTGATTCAAACCAATACGTTGCCGATCACTATGTTAAAGCAGTTAGGGCTTTGGTTGAGTCTGGTTTTGCTACTGGCATCCTTTCTTTTTGCTGTGTTCGATTATCGTGAATTTGCTATTTTAACATTGGTTGGAGTATGGGGAGCCGTCTCTTACTCGATGCGTCCATTGCAGCTTTCTTATCTCCCTTTTGCCGGTGAATGGCTCAGCTTATTCCCGGCGATGTTGCTGCTGGGTATCGCTATGTCGTGGGTGATTTTAGACCATCTTCCGGTATGGGCTTGGCAAAACGCGCTCGTCAATGCGGTTTGGTGTATGGCGTGGGTTATGTTTCATCATATCCCTGATCGAGAAGCAGATCGTCAGGCAAAACCGATGAAGCGAACATCTGTCGTCTGGGCGATCGATCGTTTTGGTTCCAAATGGGCGATCTTCCCTGCGATTCTTTATTTTCTGATAGTTGGATCGCTCTGTGTCTGGATTGCTTTTACGCGCCCTATTGCAGCAATCGGCGCGGTCCTGATCCTGTTGTATGCTATCCGAATCGTTCAACAAACGGATATAGACGATATCGAGGAGCTCACCAAAAATGAGAAACAATTGCTTGTACTTGCGATGGCTACGGCGTTATGGTTAGGTTTTTTTAGTGGGTAATGAGGTTAGGATGATGTCTACTCACCCGATCTCAAAAAAATTAAAAAAATTTTAGAAATAGGTTTAAAATCTGCTTGATCGATTCTCTTTTATTAGTATAGCCACAGATAAGTATCGATCCAACTTCTCTTACATCTTTTTTCTTTTTTTCAGAAATAGATTTAAAATCCGCTAGGTTGTATCTCTTTTATTAGAAACAACCTTTTATACCCGAATAAGTTGAGCTCCCATTATTTCAAAATGATGATCAAAAGCAAAAATATGTTGGATTTGCTGTTCTTGCATAATCGCAACACTTAACGCATCACAATAGGAAATTTTCTGGTCGCTATATTTTTCGAGAATTTGTAAGGTGGTCTTTCTGGTAGCCATGGTGATGTCCGCAAATACAAACGGAGATCCGGCTAACACTGTTTCAAGGAAGTAACGCGCCATGTGGAAGCCTGAACGATATCTTAAAAGGTTATAGGTCTCTGTCAAAACAGCATCCGAGATAACGAGCTCATGGTCTTGTAAGATTGCTGCCATTTTACGCGACGCTGCATGATATTGATCAGTGCTATCATTTAATGCAAGGAATGCACTGGTATCCATAAAGCATCTATTTTTTTTCATTTTCATCTATCTCCTGTAAATAGAAATCGTGATTCACTGACAAATCCCCTTTGGAGTTGACCGTATATCGCTCCGCTTCCTCTGCCATTTCCAATAACGGATTTTTTTTCTGCAGATTGTTTACAGCATACTCCCGAACAGATTCTCTCACAATTTCCGCTTCGGACAATCCTTTCGTTTGAGCCAATTCCTTTAAGAGCTTTTCATCTTCATTTGTCATATGAAATTGTTTTCTTTTCATGGAATCGCACCTCCTACACACTTATTATATATGAGGTGTGTAGGATAATCAAGAGAGTATATCGATTCTCAAAAAAATTAAAAAAATTTCAGAAAGAAGTTTAAAATCTGCTTGATCCATTCTCTTTTATGAGTATAACCACGCATATGCCTAACCTACGCCTTGCGAACAGTGGCCCGTTTTTCAACCGCTTCCAAAAGAACCTTAACTGAATGACGCCATATTCCTTACGCTATTTGCCACACAAAAACCTGTACCGCAATACATAAGATAATAAGAACGGATGAAAAAATAATCCTGTATTTTCGCTCTTTTTTCCGGCCTTGCTGCCCCTTTCGAAGGTAGACAATAAGATAAACTAAACTGAACACCATCACCAGGCTTGCTAATGTGCTAACCACGGTATAATCCATCGCAATCACCTCCATTCTTTATGATCGTTCTAGACAAGTTCTTTAAATATATATGAGATAAAAATGAGGATAAGCAGTGCTGAAAATAAATAACCATTTGTTTTGTTGTTCTTCTGGAATTGATCAAGTATACATCCAGTTAAAAGGAAAATGGCGGTAGTACCGATCACTAGGTTAAATAGCTTATCGTTAATTGGAAGGATCAAGGCAATCAGACTGAATAGCAGTATGAATGAGGCGAGCACTACAACATATATTTTCTTAAACACAGGATTTCTCCTTTCTCTTTAAGTTTTACGATAAACTGCACTATATTGAACTACCCGCCACTTATTCGACCTTACGGCCTAATGGAAGTGGGGGATTCCTAAGAACATCAGTGTAACCACCGATTATTGATTAGGCTAACCCCGTCGCACCGACGGTTAGAAGTCTTATCGCTTCATTTTTAAGATTTGTGCTTGCGTTAATATCTCTATCGTGATAAGTTCCACAAGAAGGGCAATCCCATTCACGCAGTGCGAGATTTTTAACGTCTTTGTTTTTATGACCACAACAAGAGCAAAGTTGACTGGAAGGGAAGTTTTTAGCAACGATTACAACCTGTTTTCCATACCATTTGGCTTTGTACTCCAACATGGTACGAAATTGTGACCAAGATATTTCACTGATTGCTTTTGCTAATTTGTCGTTCTTGAGCATAATTGACACTTGCAAATCCTCCATACCGATTACATCGTGGTTTTTGATGATTTTAGTAGAGATTTTGTGCAAGTAGTCCTTACGGGAATTTTGTATCCTTTCATGAATACGTGCAACCTTCATTCGTTGTTTATGCCAATTGGAAGAACCTTTAATGCGTCTTGAAAGTATACGCTGTGCGTTTGCTAATTTTTCTTCTAGTTTGCGTAACCATTTTGGATTGGGAAATACTTCACCAGTGGAAAGAATAGCGAAATCCTTTAGTCCTAAATCAACACCAACAGAAGCATCTGTCTTTTCTAATGGTTGTACTTCGGTTTCAACAAGAATAGATACAAAATGTTTTCCACTCGGGTTACGTCTAACAGTCGCATGGAGAATACGACCATTCGCTTCACGACTTTTAGCAAAACGAACAAATCCGAGTTTAGGTAGCTTGATTTTGTTGTCCACAATGGCAATATTACCGTTTGTATGCTTAGTTGTGTAAGATTGAACCTTATTCCTTTTAGACTTGAACCGTGGTGCTTTGTTTTGTTTTTTGAAGAAACGAGTGTATGAATCGGCAAGGTTTTTAAGGGAGGATTGAACAGCTATACTATCCACTTCTTTTAACCAGACTAACTCTTTCTTTAGTTGTGTTAATTGAGCAGAACAAGCGTTGTATGTTAAGCCTTTGCCAGTCTCTTTGTATGTGTCCTTCCACTTAGCTAAGAAATGATTAAAAACAAAACGTGAACATCCGATTGTTTTAGCAATTAGAACTTCTTGTTTTTTTTTGGATAGATACGAAATTGATATGCTTTGTTGACTATCATTGATTTTCATCTCCTTTTTATGTATTATTATGATATACAACCATTATATCGTGTATCATTTTAATCCACAAGGAGGATTCACAATGTCACAAGTATTAAATATGCGTTATCCAAAAGAATTGTTGAAGCGTATTGATGCGTTTAAAGAAAAGAAGGGTTTTACAACTCGTACCCAAGCTATTATATATCTCATTCAATATGCACTCGATAAGTCGGATAGTTAACGTGGCATAAGCCACACCCTATCCGAAGGCGATTCATCCCCCACTTACTCATTGAGCTAACGCCCTTCACATTCCTTGAAGATGGAGGTTTTCTTGCCTATTTTCGATAAAATAGAATAGTGTTAACTTTTGCGAAACGGAAATGTAACATAGCTAGCTTCATCATAACATAATTTGGAATAGTATGTTCCACAAAATGTTGGCGCTTTTTTTCGGAAAATCGACATGTATTCATGAGCAGCTTCTCATCCACCCTTTTAAAAAAATTCCATAAAATAAAATGAACCATTTCTTCTATCCAGCTGTATAAGTTAGTGAAAAGAAAAAAAGGAGATGGTGAGATATGGCTTTAGGCTGGCTAATCAGTACGATCGTAGCAGTTATTCTGGGAACGACATTTGCAACCTTGATCCTAACGATGAATAAGAAAGTGGTGCGGGATAAGAGGGGGGATATCGACTTTCACAAATCGGACATTTACTTTCAATGGACGAGATGGGATTATGTTATTGTCGCAGCAGCGGTGTATACCTTTTTATGCATATTAGGCCTTTTTATCTTTCTACTTCGTGGTGACAATATTGACAGTCCTTGGATACAATTCTTTATCCATCAAACGTTTGTGTTTTCCCTAATCACTTTTGTCTGGTTCACAACCCGGATTGCTTATGTATTTAAAGGCATCAAAGAGCGGTGGTCTGATGAATTCAACTAACGAGATGGACATGGAAAAATTGTTTATGACATACAAAACGCCTATTTATCACTTTGTTTACCGCTACTGTCAGGATGAACAGCTTTGCTTAGATCTGGTGCAGGATACCTTTATTCGGTTTGAAAAATATCAGAAACAATTTGACGAGGAGAAATCCAGTATCAAGACCTACTTATTTCGTATGGCTTATCAGCTTATGATCAATCGGCTCAAAAGGCGCCAGCGATTAGAAAAAATATTGCCTTTTCTATACGCAGAATCACAAAGACACACTTTCTCACATGAGGATAAGCTAACTGTCCAGGCAGCTATACGACAACTTCCCGACGAGCAAAGGGCTGTCATTATATTAACCTACTATCACGATATGACTCAAAAGGATATTTCAGAAATTCTTGCTATTCCAATAGGTACCGTGAAGTCCAGGCTGCATACGTCGCTAGGGAAATTAAAAATAGTATTGGAGGTAAGCGAATGAGTAAAAGAGAGATTCCTCATGAACTTCGAGACAAGTTAGATGAATTTCACGTAGAAGTACCAGACATTACACAAAAAGATAAGTGGGGACGACTAGCGAATTGGATTTATGCCCCGGCACAGAATCCCGTAGAACTATGTAGGATCAAGGGGGATTCCTTCACACGTCTTACCGTTATGCCATTAATCGTGGTACTTATTGTGTTTTTTACACCCATTTTTTTATTTTGAGCTGCTTAGGATAACCTCACAAATGCTCTCAGGTAAACCATAAAATCCGGCTAGGCATTTTTATAACCAAGCCGGATTTGTCTCACCATAGATTATAAGTAAGCCTCCACAAGACTGCCAATAAACATCACTAGAAAAAAGCTGACACTCATCACCGCATTTAAAACAATTAATAAGGCACTTTTATTGAGTATCCCAAAGGTAATACCAATAGGACCTATCACATACGTTAGCATCCAAAACCCTGCACCTATTTGAAAAACCAGATTGGGTACCCATAACAAAACACAAGCTAAGAAACAAGACCATGAGATGATTTTAAACTTCTTCTCCCGAGGCATGTATGCACCACCTTTAGTCATGATAGAAAGCAAATTCTCATCATATGGATCGCTTTTTATATAACAAAATCTTATGAAAAGTGTAACACAAAAATATACATTCGTGTCCCCTAAATAGTAGATTGTGGAAAACCGCAACAATGGCGGAAAATCCTCAGAAAACATTGGGTCTTTCCTAAGGGTGAAGATTAGGACCTGGATTCCCTTAACTGTTTGATTATTTTCAGCTTTTCGCCATCTTTTTTATTTCGATAATGTACTCGATAACCATCTTGCGCAGATCTTTGATAAACCCTGTCATATTGCTCGAGATTCAATACTTTATATGTTATGTTTTCCTGTCGTTTTTCTTCTATTTCATCTATATTGATTTGTGCAAATTCAGTTAAATCTTCTATATAGGAAAAACCAATTTTATGTTTCCCATTGCAGAATTCATGCTCGTTCACGTCTTCTAAGTAATATCCCAAATTTTCGATTGCTTGTTTTAGTTTATTCCAATCTTCATTTAAATAGTTATGAGGAATTAATATATCAATATCCTTTGACTTAAAATCGATATTAGTTATCATTCCTAAGCCGAGTGAACCGTATAATAGCGGACTTATTCCGAATTCATTATTTAAATGCTTGGCAATGGATAAAAATTCTTTAAATAAGGTGTTCATTTTCATCTTCTCCTGTTTTTGAGACCTTTAATGAGTAACAAGGGTAGTCACTCCCTTACATCACCGAATAGAGTTTCTGTCTGATCATCGTCATCGTTATTTAGGTTTTCCGCTGCCAGAACTGCTTCTTCCATTAATTGTTCTACTACTGGTCTGACCTTAGCTTTTGCCCTCCGAAATTCATCCATCAAATCTGGGCCTTCAAAGCCTTGGCTAATTCTGCAATTAAGTAGTTACCTGTAAATCAAAAGTAATTTCGTTCTAGGTCGATTTAACAGCTTAGAAAATGGTATAATCATAGGACAATAGCTTAAAAACCATAAAAAATAAAATCCACCCTTGAGTTCTCGGCTCATTAATAGGGTGGAAATACTCTGAAATTGTGCCAGCCCCCTTGTAGGGAACAAGGCTATTGTAGGACTTAAGGTGCGCAAACGCCTTTGCTCTTTTTTAATTTATTCAATTTCTAACATTAGTATACCCTTTTTTTGGCTCTGTTAAACTAAAATAGAAACGACAGGCTGCATGTTCAAATATCACTTGGTCAAAAAGCCTATACTTAGCAATATAATAGCAATAATAAGCCAAATAAGCGCTACCTTGTTTTTACCCATGTGTTAACCTCCTTCAGCGCTACAGTCAACCTCGTGCAATGCTCTTGCATTCTGATTCAAGGGTTTTGATTTTTCCTGCTGAATACCACCAAGCAAATCGCCAGCAGATTTAAAGCCAGCATAACGCCATAATACCAATTAGCTGTATCTGTGATGTATTCCTCTAAATAACGAAGCCCATTTAAAACCAAAATAATGACTAAAACAACATATACTTTCGTTTTCATGTAAGCAACTCCGTTTCTTTTGTCAGGAAAAAATAACGGCAAACTTCAAGCAGAAGAGGTCATGCGTAAATAGAATGTTCCGATCATGGATGAGCTATATATCATAAGCAGCAATAGCGCTAAGACAAACCCCGCTTCCAGTTGGATAAAGAAATAATGAATGACAATAAATATAATAAGCAGAGAATAGATCAATCGAAGGGTTAGATCATGGGCTTTTCGCTCCAACAGCGGGTGATTTTCATCAGCTTTTTGGTCCTTTGGTTTCCCAATCAGCGTGTTGTCGTCCATCGTAATACCGAGTAAGATCAATCCGAAAACAAATATGTACAGTTTTTGGGACAAAAAATAAATGGACGATACAGCAATGAGTATTGGAAACCATAAGCTCATCACGTTTGTTAAGAATTTATTAGACATGATAACATTACCTCATTTTCCTGTTTTTCGCTTGGCCAGGCTTCTTATAGAGAGCTTTTAGCATTAGCTAGTATCTTATCTTTCTTTTGGTTCTTCTTGGTCTTTTTTTGGATGGATATGCGTAGCTCTTGATTAATATGTAAACCACTGGGACGGTAATAAAAATGTTGAATAACCAATGATAATCGATATATCTTGATAGGAAGTGTTCTGCAAATAAAGCTATTTAGACTATTCGTAGTAACATGAATTCTCCTGTTCGGCTGTGGGTGCTCATGTCTTTCACCTCTATCATGAGTTTTGTTGAAGCTGACTCTAATGGACAAGCCGCAAAGAATGAATAAAATAAATATATACCCCGAACTCACATAAAAAAAGAATGGTAAAGCGACAATTACGATAAGTAGAATCAAACCAATGATAAAAAGGAGTCTATTTTGCATACGCAACATACTCACTCCTTTTGCCGAACTTTATGTACTAGATTGCTTTTTTGGAATAATCGTTTGGACACTACATGAGCCATCCAAGTTCCAAGGCAAAGAAAATGGATGTTTTTATGTTGCATAAATGTTTTTCTTTGTTTTGCAGTCCCCATTAAATCATATCACATCTTTGTAGGGTATTCTCCGCAAAATTTATGTGCTTTTTTCGGAAAACCGAAATACTTTATCTTCGGAAAAAAGAACGCCAGGATTCTCGTGGAATGTTACTGGCGTTTTATAAAGATAGTAAGTTGTCTTATGGAAAAGAATTCCGCTGATCAATAAGGTTCATTAATAGCTTCCCAGAAAAACGAGTGATGCAAGGTCATCAGTGTGCTGAGAGCTACCTTATGTCTTACTCTGATTTACTTAGGTACCCATATATAACAAACACTAATCCAATAACTCCAATAGTAAGTGATACGAAATCCATTCCATAGCTACATAACTGAAATAGGATTGAAAAAAGGAGTATGCCAGTACCAAACTGTAATTTTTTCATGTTCAATATCCTTTTCCCTCTATCATAAGGAATCTTTATAGATAACACTAAAATCATCGACAACACTGTGATGATTTTCTTCTGTCACAAGATCAAAGTAATAATCAGAATTTGGCACAGAGAAACTCCCCTTCTTTGTATCGGAAGTTATAATGAGTAGGTAGTCTTGTTCTTCTATAGGAATCTCGAATGTTGCACCAGTAGTGTTATTTAATGCGATATTAGCCGTTAGTTTGCGGGGAACAAATCCCTCTTCTTGCTCTTTTATGTCACCTGCAAAAAAGGTCTCATTATTTTCAGCGAAAAAGAGTTGCTGATCATCAGTTGTGTGGATCAGTACTATGAAACCACTAATTTGATATTGGTTAAAAATATTATGAATAGCGGCTTGTTGCGTCTGATAAGTTTTTTCGTTGTTTTCCTCTGTTGTACAACCATTTAGTAACAGAAATAAAATGAGCGAAAATAAAATAGTCTTTTTCATATCATCACCTATTTTTTGAATTTTCGGAATGCGATTATCAAGTATTATAAATATTAATATGATATTATGATCTATGTATTATAATTGTGAAATATTACTAATAATTGGTGATTCATTATGTAACCAGTTCTGAGAGTCTTTCATATTACAAACTAAAATAAACATCCTTAGGTAGAATATTACTAATAGAAATTGCTCAGGTCCACAACAAATTGAATTTCTTGTTTTTCATCAAACTTTTTAAGCATCCACTAAGAGTTAAGCTTCCTCGCTATTTAGTATCGGAGCGGAAGAGAGTTTGGGAGGTTTTATATGGAGATGCTCCATGTCAAACCGACTACAGTTCTATCTTTTGGTTATGTTTTCAACATCAAATAGCGAGGAACCATATATTGTAACGTATTAGATACAGTATTATTGAAATATTTGTCATTTGATGATAATGATATTTATTAACAATAGTACTTGCAGTCTGTAGTATGCTCAATAATAAAGGCAACAACTTGCCATTTTTAACCTAAAATTGTTAATGAAGCACTTTATTATAAGGGTTTGGCAAGTTGTTGTATATAAATATATCTTTTTTGAGATTATTAACCTAAATTTAAGAATTTTTTCTTTGATTAAAATTGTACAAAGAATGTACCATCCGGTTGTCCGTTAGCAGTTTTTTTCGGTGAATCTGCATAAACATACCTATTACTTATTACTGTGTTTCCATTATATGTTTTTACATAACCATAAGTTCTGTTGAGATATGGAAAGAATCTAACATGACCATTCTTTCCAGAAGGTATTGTCATATTGTAACTTGTACTTCTAGTAACTGATTTGTTCCAGGAAAAAGATGCTCCTGCTCTTATTACTGGATGCCCATAGTTTAAACTGAAAGATTCTGAAATACTCCACCCCTTACTAACTGATATGGAACAATCAGATCCACTGGAAGGACATGCTAAATCTGCGCTTACTTTTTTACTACTCCCGATTCTATTCAATGTTCCTGTTTGATTAAATACATAGACAAATGGGAGTGCATTAGGAGAAATCTCTTCATTTTTAACGATCTCTTTTCTATTTTCATCAATATTCTTTTCTTTTTCCTGTTCTTCAAATAATTGCTTAAGTTCTTCGAGAGATAAGTTGTTTGAATTACCATTAGTAACTTGTACTCCATCAATATACTTGTCTCCTGTTTCTGTATCTAACACATAATCATTTTCAATAACAAAACGGTCTGTTTCGGAACCAAATACTTGTTGCGAAAAAAGTACTGAGAAAGACAATAGTAATACAATAGTAAATAAAACTTTTTTCATTTTTAGGAACTCCTTTCAAAAATGATCTTTCAAACATAATCCATTAAAATTTTTCTACCACCATAAAACTTTTTAGACAAACAATTATACTTTAAGCATTTGTCTAATATTAAATCATAACCTGTGCAGATAATCCCAAAAAGTAATAACAAGATTGAGGGCCCATCAACCTTACTAAAAGCCTAACATAAATATATGCCTTTGTAACCACAACCCAACACCCATTTTTACTTGTCGGAAAACCGCAATCCTGACGTAAAAACCGCAAAAAAGCAAGAAATTGTCATTTCCACAAGAAAGAAATCTAGTTATTGGGTATTTTTCTCAGAATAAGGTGTGCAAAAGACCTAATATATGTTATGGTAGATATTAGGTGGTATAAATGGATAAAGAACCATTACAAGAGATGGCAAAGGTGATTATTGATAGAGGCTTTTCAGAAGATAGTATGAAGGTCTTAGCCAATCGTTATGTTACCTACAAATTTGCTGAATCGCTGGAATTTGCAAGAATAGCAGGTATTCATTATGATATTTTTCGAACAAATCAAGATCAGCAGGAAAAAGTAAAAGTATTGACCATCGTTGAACTGCTTATACTGGCGGGAGATATTATGGATGACATTCAGGATCAAGATGCCCATGAGAATGTACCTTGGTCTCAAGTAGAAGATAGCTATAATTTCAATATAGTTGTAGGAATCATCCTTATTTGTTTACAAGAAGTGTCAGAATTTGGCAGAGGTCAACCGCAGGCAGACATTTATCAGCTTCTTTTGCAATCGATTAATGGGCAACAGATAGACTTGCAGAATGAACTACTCACTGAAGATGATTATTTCCATATGTGCTTTTTGAAATCGGGTTCATTAATCGCTATAGCATGTCTACTTGGTGCAGGGCATATCGAAGAATCCATTAGTGAAAAGATAAAAGCGTACGCCAATTATTTAGGCGTCATTTTTCAATTGCGAAATGATGTGAACGATATGGAGGAAGGATTCAGCAAAAATGATCTATTACATAAGAAAAGAACCTTACCGATTCTATATTACTTGAATACTGACAATCAGGCATATACAGTGATTCAGGATTATTACCTAAACAGTTCATCCAATCAGGATGTTTCTATCGTTCATCGGGATTTGATGAATGAAGACGCATTGCTCTATTGTACTGTTGTGGAAAAAGTGTTTATCCGTAAGTTTCATCAAGCAGTGGAGCAACTGGGTTTATCATCAATACAGGAAGAGCGATTATTACAGATTGCAACGGTTGCGGAGAATGGATGAATGTATACATGAGCATTGTTAAGAGGAGTACAATCATTGCACCCCTTTTCGAAAGCGTAATTATTTTAAGACCAAAGGTTAGGAGTGGGTTCACTGTTGTTTTTTTCAACTGTTACGACATTTTCAATAAATTTACAATCTTCTGTCGTCAGCTCTAAATTCACTTTGATATTGTGATTATTAACATTTTTCCATAGGTTAAGACTGGATGACTTTTTATCTAACTTTTCGTGAACTAGTTCCATAATCATTTAATCTACCTCCTTTCTACTTAAGGATAAAAGAAATGGGGCAAAGGACTAATGGATAGAATAAAAAAATATCAGGTCATTAAAGCTATCTTTTATTTCATCCATATTTACTTGATGTTTGAGCTGCTTTCTCAATATGGCAGCTTATTGGATGAATTATATTTACCACTTGTTTTTTCAACAATAATAGCCCTCATGACCTATATTATAAACACACAAGTCAATAGTAAGTCTAGTAATTTCCTTATTTATTTTTTATTAGCAGGTTCTATAGCATATACCTCTTCGTTAGGCCGAAGTGTTGGTGTCTCTGAAACGGTGCTCCCTTTTGTTATAACTTTTCAATTATGCGGCTGGTATTTCCAGAAGTTTATGCATGAAATATTAGCGAATCATCGGTTAGTGCGCAGGAATCATCCCAAGAAGTATGATATACGACTAATTCTTTTGGCTTTAATTAGTGGTTTCTATGTTTTTGCTCACTTCTCCAATACGTTGTACGCTGTTGCTAGAGTTGTTTTTATCCTTTACTTTTTCATTAATATAGGCACACCACTAGTTAAAGTCATCTATTTACTATTACATAAAAACCAGCCAAAACGCTCGCTATTATCGTGGATGCTTGGGGTCCCCGTTGCGGCTTTTTTTCCGTTTTTTCTCTTACACGTGATCCCGTCTTTATTTGGTCAGCCATGGGTGAATGCCTATCTTACGGCCTGGGCCTTCTTTATTATTCCAATAGGATATACCTACTTGATTTTGGCTAAAAAAATGATTTCGATCAGGTTAGTGATGAATCGGGTTATTTATTACAGTGGTCTGGCATTGCTTCAATCGTTATTTCTGCTGTTCTTTTTATTTTGGTTTCATGTCGATCTTAACCTGATGGATACGTTGCAAGTCTTTCTCCCGTTATTATTGTTGAATATTTTATTTTTCTTTATCAAGGAGCAGTTCGATTATCGACTGCGCAACCTCTTATTTCGAGACAGGAACAATCGGGTGCAGTCTATCGAAAAATTGGTGAACGAACTGGAACACTGCCTGACCAAAGAAGAGGTTGATAACGTGGCGATACGCGAGATAAATAGAAAGTTCGAGAGAGTGGATGTCACGGTTCTAACGTACCATGAGCAAACGGATCAACTAGAGCGAGAATATCTAATCGGCGAGGCGGATTTTGCAGAGGTCCCTTTTTCACAGCTTGCGAATCAAGGGAGCCCTATCATGATCGAGCATGAAAATAGGATGGGTATCTGCCTAGCTAAACAGTCCAATACATGGGATTATCTATGGATACGAAAGCAACAAGGTAAAGCGCGTTTTCAACAAGAGGATAAGGATTGGCTGGTACAATTGGTTTCTTATCTGCGTTTTGCTTATGAGATCATTAGAAGCAATCAACGCTCGGTGAGGCAATTGATGGAGGAAGGGGATACATCCCCAGAGGCTTCGCGTTTTCTGTTTCATTTTGGCGAAATAGAGAGACGCAGGTTGGCGGAAGATATTCATGATACGATTTTACAAGATCAAATCTATGTTTCTCGAGAGCTAGAAAGGTTGGCCGAGGAAAAAAATCAACCAGAGCTACAAAAACTTCGAAATAAAGTAAAGCAAATCATCGATAAAACAAGAGAAACCTGTGAAGATATGATGCCTGCTACCTTATCGCAACAAGGGTTAGCTGCTTCTTTGGAGAAGTTAGGTGTGCAGTTTCAGCAAACGACTGCTTTTCAGTTTCGCTATGATGTGGAAATAGAGGCGGAACCTTTTGAGCATCATCAAAAATCACGAGTCATCTATCGGTTGGTCGAGGAGCTGCTGAATAATGCGATGCAACATGCAGATGCTAAACACGTAACCGTTCATGTGTGGCAAACAGCAGCAGATGTCTACCTTGATTATCTGGATGATGGCAAGGGTTTTGATGATAAAGAAGCACTACAAGAAGGAGGGACAGGGTTAAACAGCTTCGTAAACAGAGTAGAAAGTGTCGATGGCAGCATGGAGTTGAAAACAGATACAAGAAGAGCAGTACAAATCTTAATAACGATACCGAGGTGAGCGTATGGTAAACGTGTTAATTGTGGATGATCATCAGTTAGTAGGAGAAGGCACCAAATCCATGCTGGAAGCTAATGAAGAATTCTCTGTTACCTATACAGCGACAGCGGAGGAGGCTTTATCATTACAAGCATCCTTTGACCTATATATACTGGACCTCTATTTAGCAGGCATGACAGGATTGACGTTAGCGCAGAAATTATTGCAGCATGATCCGCAACGGAAAGTAGTGCTTTGTACGGGTTTTCCGAAGCAGCATACACCGGAGTCTCTTGCGAAAATGGGTATTAGAGGTGTGGTTAGTAAGGAAGCGCCGAAATCGGAGTTTATGCCATTTATCCATTTGATTGTAGCTGGTTATACCATTTTTCCTTTCTCGGCTAAACAACACGTTACATCCAATGTGTATGGATTAATAGAGGAAGAGTTGTTAGTGTTAGAGAAGGTTTCCCAAGGCTATAAAAATAAAATTATCGCAGAAGACTTATTTGTTTCTGATCGAACCATCGAGCATCGATTGACGAGTATATTTAAAAAATTGGCAGTGAAAAACCGTATGGAGGCAGTACAGGTGGCGGCGAGGGAAGGGTTGGTTGGAAATCCGGAGAATTTTAAGGAGGAGTAAGCAAGGATTCTTAACTGAAGCCCAAATAGGTATCATACGTATATTGGAGCATACTCCGATAAACATATTCCTACTAAGATAGATTTAGACTGGTATGATTGATCGAATATTTCTTTTAACGTATTTCCGAAAGAAGTCTCCCCCTTCAAGGCGTGTGAAGGGCATAGCCCAACGGTAAGGGGGAGATGAATTTCGGTTGGGCGATAGCCCAAAGGCTTTTTTTTGTCTTTTTTCTCATTGTGGTATAATCATTATTATAAGAAATAGGGGCTGATTTGACAATGAAATTAGATAGTAATAATCATTCAGTATTCTTGATGTATTATCATCTTGTGTTGGTTGTAAAATATCGTGGAAAGGTTATTGATGACACAGTTTAAGACTATGCTAAAGACAAATTTGTGTCCTTGAGTGAGAAATACAATATTACATTGGTCGAGTGGAACCAGGATATTGACCATGTTCATATTTTGTTCAAAGCACAACCTAACAGTGAATTATCGAGATTCATCAATGCATACAAAAGTGCAAGTTCAAGGCTTATCAAGAAGGCGTTTCCTCATGTTCGTAAAAAGCTATGGAAAGAAATGTTTTGGTCAAGAAGTTTTTGTTTGTTGACGACTGGCGGTTCACCTATTGAAGTGGTGAAAAAATATATTGAAAATCAAGGGATAAAGTGAGGTGATTTGATATGGCTAAACAAAACAAAGCGTATAAATTCAGGGTGTATCCAACAGATGAACAGGCTTTGATGATACGCAAAACTTTCGGTTGTGTTCGTTTTGTCTACAACAAAATGTTAGCAGAGCGCAAAGAAACATACGAAAAACTAAAAGATGATAAAGAAGCACTGAAAAATTTGAAACACCCAACTCCTGCTAAATATAAAAAGGAGTTTGCATGGCTGAAAGAAGTGGACTCTTTAGCGCTGGCGAACGCACAATTAAACGTAGATAAGGCTTATAAAGCCTTCTTCAAGGGGAATGCCAAGTTTCCAAAATTCAAAAGTAAACGACACAGACAAAGCTACACAACGAATGTAGTAAATGGAAATATTCAGTTGTTGGATGGTCATATCAAATTACCTAAACTTAAAATGGTTAAAATCAAGAAACATAGGGAAATCCCTTCAGAATACAAAATCAAATCTTGTACCTTATCTATGACTTCATCAGGAAAATACTATATTTCTATTCTTACAGAGTACGAGAAGGAGATTGAAAGCAAAGAAATTGAAAAAGTTGTTGGTTTAGACTTTGCGATGGATGGACTATTTGTAGATAGTAAGGGTGAGAAAGCCAATTACCCCAAGTTTTATCGACAAATGCTTGAGAAATTAGCGAAAGAACAACGCAAGCTTTCTCGTAAAAAGAAAGGCTCTGCAAATTGGAATAAACAACGTATTAGGGTAGCTAAAACTCAAGAAAAAGTTGCAAATCAACGTAACAACTTTCTCCATCATAAATCAAAGGAGTTAGTGTCTAACTTTGACGCTGTTGTGATCGAAGATTTAGACATGAAAGGGATGTCACAGGCACTAAAGTTTGGAAAAAGTGTCGCTGATAATGGGTGGGGAATGTTCACTTCTTTCTTACAGTACAAACTAAAAGAACAAGGTAAACAACTTGTCAAAATAGATAAATGGTTTCCCTCTACAAAAACTTGTTCGAACTGTGGTTCAGTAAAAGAAATCGAATTATCAGAACGTACTTATCAATGTGCTTGTGGACTAAACATTGATAGGGATTACAATTCAGCACTCAATATCAAAAAAGAAGGAATTCGCTTATTGGCAACTGCCTAAAAATGATATAAACTCTTGGAACAAGAGGGTTAGCTTGGTCAATTTCGTTAGCTACCAAAAGTGGCGATTACCCAAGAAGCCCCCACTTCAAGCAACCCGCAAGGGTGGTAAGTGGTGGGAGTAGTTCACGAAGGTGAATCCATTGAGTTTACGAACGTTTGTGATCAGTGTGTTAAGTGTCATCGGTTGTACAACATTGCTAGGTTGCACCTCAGAAAGTGATCAAATTCCGGTTTCAGGAAAGATTATCGTGGAACAAGAGGAATATGAAATGATAACAGCGAATTATTCCTCAGATGGAGAGGAAGTAGACCTCTATTCCGTTGGAGAGAAATCTGCACAGGAAGTAGCTGACGATTTTGAAAATAGGACACTGCCAAAGAATACGGAGATAAAAATTGCAGTAGAAGATCAACCATCTCTTACCGTTTTGGAATGGTCAGAGGATGAACAATCGACCGAAGTGAGTATAGAAGATGATACCATTACCACGCCATCAAAGACAGGTGTTTATATTTATGGAAGCAATCTGGCCTGATGGCGAAGCTACTTTTGTATTTGATATCAATGTAGAGTAGGACTATGGCGCTCATGGAATAGTAGGCTTTTTTAAATTCAAAATACACCACCCTAAACAACCCGCAGAAGGAAGAACTCGAGTGATCATCCTTCTGCCTTTTCCCCATCCCATTCTTCCCCGCAGAAATGCGCGAATTTTTCGGTGATATCTTTTAGATGTTGATACTCCATTGCTGAGAGATTGCTACTATCGACGGCTTCCAAGGTGTATTGCGTGAAATTCCATACTTCTTTTTGAATCGCCGCCTCACTGACGACAGCCATCTTGTATAATGTGTCGACCATGCTATATATAACGGAGATATCGTCTTTTCCATAATGTTTGATTTGATAAAAACTAAGAAATAAGTAATCACGAAAGTTTTCTTGTTCCATGATGAAGCGCAAGTCGCCGTTTTTATCTGAAAAATAGGTCACGGGATAATAATGATCCGCTAACTCGGAAAGCAAACCACCAATGCGATGAATACAATTAATCGCCGTATTCGGATCATTCATACTGGGTGATAGTGCCTTTACCGCAATCTCCACCAATTTTCCAATCGAAAAGCCAATATCCTGCAGATCAGTCCGTTCATCACCGATTACTAAAAAATCGTCGTGTTCGGGTAAGTTATTGTTTTTGTCGCCTAAAGTCCAAAGGTGAAAAACGGGCATACCTTTCGGGACATAATCACCTACCTGAAAAGTGGATTCTAACACCATATTATTCACACTAGCCCAGTTAATCAGGTAATTATAATAGACTTGCTGAATATAACCGGATTGCCTAGCATAAATGGTCTGTCTATCCTTTTCCTTGATCGTATCTATTTGTGAAGGCTCCCAGTGCTGATGTTCTCCATACGTTCGTTCTACAAATGTTTCGCTGATTAATGCGGACGTCTTGTTACGAATGACGCCAATTAAGAAGTTTACTTGGGCCCATCGTGCAGAAAAATGGATAAACAAAATAAAAAAGCCAAGTGAAATCATCGTAATGATAACCGTGAAAAAAGGACTAAGCAAATCTTGTTGGTTTGTTTCTGTCAATAACCATAAGTTAATGAGCACAAAAAGAAAACCAAATGTGTAAACACCCAACACATGCTGGGTGATCTTGCTCTGCATAAAGTCCTGTAAGGCACGAGGGGAAAATTGGGATGAATAGGTTGTCAGCATCACCATAATCGTTGAGAAGCTGATCGTTGTCATTGTCAGCATCGCTGTAATTAAGGCAGCATAAAGCTGTTTTGCTATACTTTGGCCGGTTAGTAAGATATTCGGTATACTGTCGGACGCTTTAGGGACGAGCCAAACATCCAGTGTCGTGATTACTCCTGCTGCAATGATAGAACATACCCCATATACGACAGGTAAAAACCAGAAACTGTCGCGAGCGGTTGTCCAGAATGTGGTGTTTTTCACGTTATCCCTCTTTTCTCATAAAGTTTCCTCTCGCCTTATCATCCTTTCCCTTTTTGTATAAAATGAAACGAAAAAGCAGAAAAACGATGAGTCTTGCAGATGTTTAGGGTTCATTAACAGCGGGAACAACGACTGAACAAGTCTTCTTACCATGCAGAAGATATAAAAAATATAAAGGAGAGTTAGTTCATGCTTTTACAAGATAAAATCAAGCAACTCAAACAAATCAGTTACGAGGAACCGCAAAAGGTACTTTCTGTGTATCTGAATACCGACCATAGAGACCCTGAACAACAAGGAGGGGCCTGGAAAATCGAATTAAAAAACGGATTGAAAGACCTGGCAGATGCAACAAAGGAAAGCAGCTCCCATGAGGAAAAAAATCAATCCAAGACGATTCGGCAAAAGGTGGAGCAAGAGGTTTATGATCGAGAAGCGAGAAAAGAATTATTTAGAGGTTTCGTTCTTTTCGGGACGGCAGATGAAGATTTATGGTTTACACAAGCTTTGCATATTCCCGTCGAAACAGCCTTTCATTGGGAGAATGAACCTGCCCTCGACCAATTGAAAAAACTGGAGCAGGCGTATCCTTACACAGGTATCATCGTCATTCAACAAGACGAAGTTGCCGTTCTTGAAACAGAGTTGGGGACGTTGGTGGATCACTCGCACTATACCTTGGATCTGAACACGAATGATTGGCGCCAACACCAAGGCCCACAGGGTGATGATATCACACAAGGCGGAGCCAAAAAAGATGAATTCAAAGCACGCGTGAAAGAACATCAACAACGGTGGTTTAAAGCGTTGGTTGCCAAGATGGAAAAAAGGGCTGGCCAACGAAATTGGGAACAAATATATCTCGTTGGTGAAAAGAATGAAGTAGAACCGTTGAAGGATTATTTTAATAAAACCATTGATAAAACCATCCCTCGTAACTTATTAAACAGTGATGCCGATAAAATCCTCGATGAGGTACTGGGAGACTAGGTTGACCAGTACAAACCGTGAGAATCCCGATCCTGATGGCTAAGCCCTTAACTAGGTCTTGCTTCATCTGCCCAACAAGCCATGAAAAGTGCGCTTTTGTTCAATAGGTGTTATGATTACGGATAAGTAAGTCGGTAAAGGAGCAAGGCAGATGAATCGGAACCAAAGGAAAAGATGGGGAGAGGCCATCAAGTACCTCGTGTGGACTAGCTTGATCACCGTTGCGGTGCTTGTGTTTGTTTCCCTTTTGATAAACAATCTATCATCCGAACAAGCAGATCAGGAAGAACATTTGCCAAGATTAAGTGAATCATTGTGGGAGCATCGGCCGTTAGTCGAAAAGTATGCCGAACAAGAGGGTGTCGAAGAGCATGTCGATACGATCTTGGCCATGATGATGCAGGAGTCTGGCGGAAGAGGGACGGATCCAATGCAATCTTCGGAAAGCTTTTGCGGAGAGCGAGGCTGTATTGAGGATGTCGAAGAATCGATTGAAAAGGGTGTAGCTTACTTTTCAAGTGCATTGGAAAAGGCAGATGGTGATGTCAAATTAGCCGTGCAGTCCTATAATTTTGGACATGGTTTTATTAATTATGTTCAAGAGGATCAAGAAGGAGCCTATTCGGAAGAGGCAGCAATTGCCTTTTCACAGCATATGTATGAGGAATCCGGCAAGGATGAATCCATCTATACCTGTTTGCGTGCTGAGGCAGAGGAGCTGGAGGCGTGCTATGGCGATATTCATTATGTGACGTCGGTAATGGGCTATAAGGAAGCCGTGGATGAAGAGATGGCCGAGCAAGCAAATCAATAGGTTTCAAACAAAGAATCTGTTCCTTCCAATTTGAGAGGGGCGGGTTCTTTTTTTGTAGAAGACGAGATGGAAGCTGCAATAGGTTCATCTTTTGGAAGTTTGATTATAGCGATATTGTCATTTGAACAAAAAACTACTGATGAGCCTAGCGAGCAAAATGGTGGTTATTTTATAACTACAGGATTGTGTAGCTGCCTCCTTGAAAGGCTATGCACTACTAGCATTTGGTGTTGCAGCAAAGAGCGCTTTTTTTAGTATATGTTCTATCTGTAATTATTATATCCTATTTAGTAGTTAGTTGAAAAACATGACTATGCTTTTTTAAACAAGGGTGTCATGATAGCTACTGGGACATACCGGAGGCAGTCTAACTTAACTCCATTACCTTTATCAACTTCAAGCTAAACCTGTACCAAATAAAGTAACTAGGGGCTAATTTGTCAAGATGTTGAAACTTTTTGGTTTATCGCTCGTAAATACTAGGTATAAGAACTATATGGGGATACATAGGCATGATAAAGAGAGAGTCGTACAAATAACTGAAAATGGAGTGATAAAATGGAACAGGAGAACAAACAGCAAGAAGAGCTGGAAGAAACAAGTGAGCAGGAACCAGTTCATGAGACGCAAGCGGAACAAGAAGGTGGCGAGGAGCAAAAGCAAGCCTCCAAGGAAAGCAACTCGCTAAACTTTGATTTTGCAGCGAGTATGAAAGAGACAAAAGGGATTGCCTTAGACGCTATTATTCGACCGCACAAGGTGGTGAGCTCCGGTCAATCGGTTCGGCTGGAAACAAGTGGCTTGATCTTATTGGTGTTAGCCCTGTTAATTAGTATTTGCAGTTTTCTTTTTTATAGATTTGGTTTTGACGGTTTATTAAGCTTTTTTGAAGATGTAGGGTTTGTCTTTGTCTTAACCACCTTCTTTTCATGGGTGATTACCTTTGTGATTGGTTATCTTTCCGTCTATCTGCTGCTGCGCTATTTCGGCGATCGCATGATGGATCATAAGCAATTGCTCACCCAATATGCGATTGTGAATGTCCCATTTGCTTTGGTATTTTGTCTTGTTATTCTTTTCTTTGGCTTTTTGATGGTGGACCTGTTTGTGATTACCTATGTGTTTGCTTTAATGCTGTATGGTTTATTGCATATTTACTTGTTTGTCGTGAATATGAAACAGCCGAAATACGATCTCTATTGGACGATGACTGGTTATTTATTGTTTTTAATCGTGGTTAGTTATCTGTTGACGGGGATTGATTTTGGCTCGCTATAAGAGAAGAGGGACTATCGCGAAATCCATGAGGGATTTTACGTTAGCCCCTTTTTTAACTTGAAATAGATAAACAATGATGGTTAACTAGTGTATATAGTGATTATGTGATATACATACAATAATAAGACGTATAGGGATAGATAACAACGTATAAAAAGAGGTATCGACATGCAAATTATGATATCAAACAGCTCAAAAGAACCCATTTATGAGCAAATACTAAAACAAATCCAGACAAAAATATTGTCTGGAGAATTGCCAGAAGGAACGGCTCTACCTTCGATTAGAGGCCTGGCCAAGGATTTAAAAATCAGTGTGATCACAACCAAAAGGGCATACGAAGAATTGGAAAGGTCAGGATTTATCTATTCGATTGTTGGCAAAGGCTCTTTTGTAGCAGAACAGAATTTAGATGTAATCCGTGAAAAAAAGCTGCGAGTTATTGAAGAGCAATTACATGCGGTGATCTCTAATAGTCGAGAAATTGGATTACCTTATGAAGAACTACAAGAATTATTGAAGTTGTTGTACGAGGAGTGATGGGGATGGATAACGTGATCGAGTTGCGCGGTGTTTCTAAAGCATTTAATGGATTTTCCATAGAAGATGTAGATTTACAGATCAAGCAAGGCTACATAACTGGATTTATTGGCGAAAACGGAGCGGGCAAGTCTACGATGATAAAATTGATCATGAATCTCTTGGAGCCAGATGAAGGAGAAGTGCATGTATTCGGACTGGATTATACGCGGCATGCCAAGGAGATTAAGGGTCGTATTGGCTTTGTTTATGACCAGAATATCTACTATCCATCGTTATCACTTAAAGACATTAGCAAAATCGTTGCCCCGGCTTACCAGCATTGGGACAAGCAGCAATTTGCGAAATATGTCGATCAGTTTGAACTGCCTTTCCATCAACCGATTAAAAAGTTGTCCAAGGGGATGCAGATGAAGGCCTCCATAGCGATGGCCTTATCACATGATGCCGAACTTATTGTGATGGATGAACCGACAACGGGATTAGATCCTACTTTTCGCAGGCAACTGCAAGATATTTTTCAAGAAGTGATGATGGATGAACGAAAAAGTATATTCTTTTCCACCCATATTACTAGTGATTTAGAACGACTGGCAGATTATATTGCGTTGGTTGATAAAGGGGAGATCCTTTTTCATCAATCGATTGATGATTTACGCGATCAGTACGCCCTCGTGAAAGGCAACATGGATTTACTGGACCGGGATACGGAAGCGAATTTTGTCAACATCGATCGTTCCTCTAGTGGTTTTCAGGCTTTAACCAATGATATTGCAGGAGTCAAGGAAGTCTTTGGTGATCATGTGGTTATCGAAAGAGCCTCGTTGGAGGACATTATGTTTTATGTGAAAAATAGATAACGATAAAGAAGGAGGAGATCTTACCTAGGTTAAGGTCTCTTTTTTTATCCATTTCGATTGACAAAATAACAAAACATTGTGTATATTGTATATATAGTTTATAGTGTTTATATAACATATATACAAAAATGCGCATAAACGAGGAGTGATACCGATGGAAAATATAGTTGAGTTTAAAGGCGTCACCAAGCGCTTTAAGGAATTCGCCTTAGAAAATATCGATCTGCAAATAAAAGAAGGCAGCGTAACCGGATTTATTGGAGCAAACGGAGCGGGCAAATCCACAACCATGAAGCTGATGATGCATCTCTTACAACCAGATGCGGGAGAAATACGTGTATTTGGACTGGATTATGCCCACCATGAAAAAGAAATAAAGGAACGATTGGGCTTTGTTTATGATAGCAATGTGTTTTACCCCCATTTAAACTTAGCGGATATCAAGAAAATCGTAGCCCCTTCTTACAAGCGCTGGAGCGACAAACAATTTGCTGATTACACAAAAAAGTTCGAGCTGCCATTAAATAAAGCGATCAAGACCTTTTCCAAGGGAATGCAGATGAAGGCATCCTTGGCGCTGGCCTTGTCACATGAAGCAGAGTTTATTATGATGGATGAACCGACAGCAGGCTTAGATCCCGTTTTTCGTAGAGAATTGCTCGATATCCTGCAAGCTATGATGAAAGATGGCGGTCGAACATTGTTTTTCTCCACCCATATTACCAGTGATTTAGAACAAATTGCGGATGATATTACCTTTATTCAAAAGGGGAATATTCTTTTTCATGATTCGCTGAAGGATGTGCAAGAGCGTTACGCGCTAGTCAAAGGAAGTGTAGATTTACTCGATCCGGATACAGAAAAAAGCTTTATAAAAGTGGAGCGTTCTGCTGATGGTTTTCAGGCTCTGACAGATGATGCGAGTAAGATAGAAGTATTATTTGGTAATCGCGTTGAAATGGAAAGAGCGACGCTAGAGGATATTATGTTTTATGCGAAAGGAGCGGATCATGCCTATGTTTAATTTAATAAAAAAGGATTTGATTATACAGAAAATACAATTGCTTATCTTTTTACCGTTTATTTTGTTTTTTATTTTTTTCGGCGATCATCTTCCTGCATTTCTGCTTTTCTTTATCGTTGGCATGTTCATTCCGATGAACGGTTATACGTATGACGAATCCGCAGAAACGAATATTCTGCTGAATTCTTTACCATATACAAGAAAAGAAATCATTGCTGCAAAATATATGGGAGCGGTTGTGTATATGGTGGTAGCGATGGGGGTAGCCTGTATTCTCTTTTCTTTATTCAATAAATCTTATACCATCACTGATATAGCATTAGGCGCAGGTTTGTTTTTGCTGTTTGGCGCATTGACTTTTCCGTTATTTTATATATTGAAACGTGGTTACATAAGTACGGTAGTGGTGATTAGTTTCATTGTATTCGTGTTTATTTCAGGTCCAATTATCCAATTGTTAGAGATTGATTTGCAGGGGATTATCAATTTTTTCACAAGCATATCTACTGCTACGCTTTATCTTAGTGGTGCGGTCATCACAATTGGGCTTTATCTGATTTCCTGGTTGGTTAGTCAATTTATTTATCAGCGAAAAGCATTTTGATAAACAACGTCTCTCCTATTAAATGAAAAAGGTGGTAGGTGCATGAGAAATTGGTTGATTCAAATTGGGTTTTTTCTAGCTCTTAATGTTCTATTGCTGATTGTGGATGGTACACCCCTTGTGCAGGATATTGCATTTGGTAGTTTTGGTGATAAAATGCTGCAGACAAAACTGTTTACGGACTGGTTTCATTTTTATGATACACCATTCTTTAACGTGGTTTTATTGTTTGCTTTGGCCCATGTTTTGTTATTTCCGTTCTATGGTATAAAGTTAAAGAAGCAAAAGTAATGATAGAGGAGAGATGGCATGACTTTGTTAGCTGAACAACTTTTCTTATTATCGATAGATCCCAAAACCAAGCGACCCTATGGACGAGCTTCTTCCACACTGCCCTACAGTCTAAGTGGTGCATTGCTGGCAGAGCTTGTGCTGGAAGGGCAAATAGAAATGCAGCGTTCTAAATTAGGAGTCATTGATTCAGAAGTAGCTGATCCGTTGTTGCAAGAAAGCCTAACGGTGATGCAACATAAAAAGAAGAAAACACCAAAATACTGGGTTTCCGCCTTAAAAAGAACACATAAAAATCTCCCACGAGAAATGGCGATAAAATTAGACCATGCTGGGGTAGGCAGTATGGAGGAAAAACGAGTTTTGGGTGTTTTTTCATCGTATACCTACACGTTTGATCGAGCGGATTTTATCCAAACCACAAAGAAAAGCTTCCAGGTGGTTCTAGAAAAAATCAACAAGCACGAAGCATTAGCAAAAGAAGAAGAACGCATCGTGGTGCTGATGTCATTCGTCCATGTCAGCAACCTCATTCGCATCGTCTTCTCCGATCGAAAAGAAGCAAAGCAAGCTGAAAAACAAATAAAAAAACGAAGTAAGAATCTACCAGTTCCTCAGGCGGTTAAAGCAACGATAGATTCCATCCATGCCAGTATTTTTGCAGCAGCTGGCTCTGCTTCGAGATCATAGGGGAGTAGATAAACAAATGTAATCATTTTGAGTGTTTTTTATGTATCTCCTCTATTTAGTAAGGTGACATGAGATATTTTTTGGAAATTACAAATGGAGTGGCAGGCATGAAACAATGGTACGCGTATATGAAATCATTTGTTACCAATTTTTGCTCGTAGATCATGCCTGCAGATACTCCGTGACAACCACTAAAATTCTCTCTTTTAGATTAATATCTCGTTTTCTTATTATTCTATATCTAACACTAAACTCTGAAATGGCTTCAAATAAATTAATCGCTGAGAACTTACAGTAATATCGGTGTAATTATTTAATAAAACTTTAAAAGGCATTTCAACTTCTATTTCACAATATTCTGATTGGAAATTATTGATTATGTAGATGGTTTGCTCATTATTGGTTCGTTGATAAGCGACAATATTCTTCATATTTTCGAACAAAGGTGAGAATTCACCATATACCAAAACAGAACAATATTTTTTTTGTTTACGTAACTCAATCATTTTTTTGTAGTAATTTAATATTGATTTAGGATCATTAAGCTGCTGATCTACATTCACATTCTGATAATTAGAGTTTACTTTTAGCCATGGTGTCACCTCAGAAAAACCAGCATATTTACTATTTGACCACTGCATTGGTGTTCGTGCATTATCACGACTTCTTGGTGAAATCAAGCGTAGTGCTTCTTCTTCCTTAAATCCAGCATTTAGAGCTCTTTGGAAATGATCATGGGTTGATATATCATCATAATCATCAATCGAATTAAAATGTACGTTTGACATCCCCAGTTCTTGTCCTTGGTAGATGAAAGGTGTACTTCTTAAATAGAAAAAGATAGTTGCCAACATTTTCACACTATGACCACAAATTTGATCTGGATGTAAAAATTTATTGATAGACCGAGGACTATCGTGGTTTTCTATATGGGTAGGAGACCAACCAATTTTGGAAATGTGTTTTTGAGCTTTATAAATTTTTTGTTTCCATTCATCAACAGTCCACTGCTTATAGTCATACCAATTACCTTGACTAGGCATGCTGGGATTGTCATAAGAAAATTCAAATATCATTGAAAAGCAACCACCATCACCAACATACTGCTCTAAGTCCTTATATGGTACACCGACTGCTTCTCCTACAGTCATACAATCATATTTGTCAAATGTCTCTGTTTTCATTTCCTTTAGAAAACTTTCAATACCGGGTTGGTTAATACTTCCTTTATCTACATGAGCTAGGCCATCCAATCCGTCTGGAGCGAAATTAGGGAATTGTTGATTTTTCTTAATATAGGTAATGGCATCTACTCTAAAACCTTTGATTCCCTTATCCAGCCAAAAATTGATCATTTTATATATTTCTTTACGTAATTCAGGATTTTCCCAATTCAAATCAGGCTGTTCTTTAGAAAAAACATGAAAATAATATTCTTCGTCGTTAGAATTTGGTAATGGAGACCAAGAATTCCCACCGAAAATAGCACGCCAATTAGTAATCTCTTCTTTTTTCTTTATAATGAAATAATTTCGTTCTTTAGAGTTAGGCTCTGCAATAGCTTTTTGAAACCACTCATGTTGATCGGAGCAGTGATTAACTACAAGATCAAATAGAATTTTTATATTTTTCTTTTTTGCTTGATCTATTAATTCATACAAGTCTTCATTTGTTCCAAACATGGGATCCACCTGATAATAGTTTGATATATCATAACCATTATCTATCATAGGAGATTGAAAGAAAGGGCAAATCCAAATAGTATTTATACCTAAATCTTCTAGATAATCTAATTTTTCAATAATTCCCTTTATGTCTCCAATACCGTCATTGTTGCTATCTTTAAAGCTTTTAGGATATATTTGATAAACAATATCTTCTTTCCACCAATTCATAGTATCTATTGAAACCTCCTATTTTACCGCACCATCTGAGACGCCTCGAATAATAAATTTTTGTAGAAATAAAAACAAAATAATGATAGGAATGATAGTAATTAGTACAGTTGGGAAGATTAGGTCCCAAGCATTTCCATATTGCCCAGATTGTATTTTAGCAAAATAAATGGATAGAGTTAAAGTTTTATTCTCTCCATTTCCAATCACTAAGAAAGGTAGCAAATAATCATTCCAAATCCACATGGTGTTCAAAATTATAACGGTAACCGTAGTTGAACGAACCAACGGCATGATAATTTTAAAATAAACTTGAAACACAGAAGCACCATCCATAATGGCTGCTTCTTCAAGTGCAAGTGGTACATTTTTAATAAAACCATGATACAAGAATATAGACAAACTAAGACCAAAGCCGCCATACATAAACACTAATCCAAGCCCATTTTTTAGTCCTGCGTTATCAAACATATTGATTAATGGATACATGACAGACTGAAAAGGAATGAGCATAGATGATGTAAAAACTAGTAATAGTAATGATGATATTTTTCTCTTAAACCTTACCATCATCCAGGCAACACTTGATGAGACAGCTACAATAAGCAGAATCGAAAATCCAGTAATTAGTACAGTTACCGTAAATGAATTGATTAAATTAATTTCATCTATTGCTCGCTGAATATAGGCGAAATCCAACGTTTTCGGTAGAGCAAAAGGCGTACTCACAATCGCACTTTGTGATTTAAAAGAATTTATAATTAGAAAACTGATTGGAAATAATGTGTATATTGCTAAGATAATTAACAATACATACTTTAGTGTATTTGTAGTTTTACCAGATTTCGATAAATTTTTCATTACATCTCCACCTCTTTACGTTTGGTTATCACTACTTGTGTTAAGGCAATAATTGCAACAACAACAAAAAAGATAACAGCCTGTGCTTGTGCTAAACCATAATTGTTTGATGTATCACTAGGGACTCGAAGAATTTGCAAAGCTAGCATACGTGTATCAAACTCACCATTAGTCAATGCGACGTTCTGATCCAGTAATTTAAAACAATTTGAGAGAACTAAAAACAGAACAATGGTAAATGATGGCATAAGCATTGGTATGGTTATTTTTGTGAATCTATACCAAGCATTTGCTCCATCAATTGCTGCTGCTTCATATAATTCGGTAGGTATGTTGTTTAAGCCTGTAATATAAATGATCATCATATAACCAGCCATTTGCCACACAACAAGAAGTAACAGAGCAAAAAGATTTTTAGTGTTATCTTGTGTCATATTTGTAAGAGCTGAGAAAGGAATTAAACCATCTGGTCCAAAAAGTACTATAGAAAAGATGTTTTCAAATATAAACAGCCAAATAAAGCCTAATGCTAAACCACCCAATAGATTAGGTAGGAAAAAAGTAGCTCGGAAAAAACCAACTGCTTTTCCGATATTAGTTACTAATAAAGCTAATATTAATGCAACCACATTTACTACTACGACAGCTAATAAAGTGAATTTAATTGTATACATAAAGGCTTGTCGAAAATCTTCATTATTAAATGCTCTAATATAGTTTTCAAAACCAACCCAAGCCTGAAAAGCATTTTCTCCCCCAGCAAAATATACACCTCTCCATGCTGAAAAAGAATAAATTAATCCAATAATAAATGGGATTACAACAACGAACAAAAAAAGTAATACGGCAGGTATAGAAAAAGGAATAAACCATTTCTTGTAAACATTATTCATTACAATGCCTCCTGTAATTGAAAATGGAAACCCTTCATTGAATAGCAAATGAAGGGTTCATTGAAGCTTAAGTTAGTACTGACTATCTTGCTTTAACTCTACCCAGTCTTGAATAACTTGATCAGCAAAGTCAGGGTAGGTAGCTGGATCCCATTCTTCTGTATTCATATAGTTTTCTTTTAAAATGTCACCTGTGCTAAATAAGAAATTACCTGGTGAAGCATTAAATGGATTTGTCATTGTTTTTCCACTAGCTAAATAAGAACTTACTGCAGCATTAAGTGTATTAACACTGTCTACATTTTCCATATCATTATATAGTATAAACCCAGCTTGATCTCTCAAGAATTCTAAGCCGCGATCAGAAGTATATAACCATACAATAAAATCTTCTGCATCTTCAATTTGTTCTTCATCTGCTTTTTTATTAATAATCCAGTAGTTTGGAACAAAAGTAGGAATGGTTTGATTATAGTCTTCGACAGTCCAATTATCTAAATGAATATCATCATCTTCAAAAGGCATTTTAATAGGGATAATATCCAAAGATGGTAACATTTCTTCATTTATTTTTGCTAATTCGGGATATATCCAGTTCCCTTGTTTTAAAAATAATCCTTTATGCTCTGAAAATAATTGCAATGAATTATCATAACTACCAACCGTACCATTAATGAATTCGGAACCACGTGTCATAGGTCCTTCATCGCCTGCTGCATGAGAAGTATTATATTCTAAAACTTCCATATATTTAATAAGTGCTCCTTTAACTTGTTCGAAATCATCTGGTTCCGAATAAAGAGCATCGGAGTAGCTTTCAAATACTGTATTCATTGGAACATTAATCATGTGATCAGAGTAGGTCCATTTCTCAGCACCAGCTTCTGTAAAGATACCGGTTAAATTAGATGTTAATTCTGTTTTTTCATCAGCTAGGCTATACTCATTGCCATTTAGAGAAATAGTACTTGTTTCATCGTTTTGAATAAATGCGTCTACTTTATCTGTGAAATCAATGAATTCTTCGTAGTTTACTGTTCGAAGATCCTCAAATAATGCTTCAAAATCAGCTTCCGGAAATAAATCTGCTAACAATTTTTTATCAACAATGTAACCATAACCTTCAAGCGTGTATGGTATTCCGAAATTTGTATCATTGTCTACGTTTAATCTCAGATTATCTGGAACTTCATCCGCCAATTGTTGCAGTTCATCGTTTGTGGATTTTTGCATATTGTACATGAAATCACCATCATCAGGTCCCCAAGTAACTAAACTGTTTGTTGCATAAATGGTAGGCGCAGCGTTGGAATTCATCTCAACATTCATGGTTTCTGTGACATCAGCGCCAGACCCTGGAGAAAATGTCTTTATCGTTTTACCAGTTTCTTCTTCATAATCCAATGCTAATTGATCTAATGAATCACTTATTTCACTTTTTGTATTAAAGATGTAAATATCTTCACCTGAACTAGATCCGCCACTACTTGAACAACCGCCTATAAATAAAGCGCTTAAAAATAAAATAGATAAACTAACCATTTTTTTCATGTATAAATCCTCCCCTTAAACATTAATAAAAAAATATAACTTCATGAAGTGATTTCTCAAAAATAATTATATGTCAACCGTTTTCATATGTCAATCGTTTTCATATGATTATTTTAAGAATCCTTGATATATAAGTAGAATTTACTTGTATATCAAAGGCTTTAGAAGTGGTAACTAGTTTTGATGTATTTTTGATATTGGTTAGAACATTGAATTATATTTATAAGTAGTATCCTCGCCGGAACAAGGTAGTGAGATCTAACTATGACCCTTTTTGAGTTATAACATAGTCTACGTTGATTCTCTAATAATCAGTGATGTTTTTAAATCTATTTGTTTAGGTGCCCTAGTTCCTAATAATTTTGAAAATAAGATCTCCGCTGCGTATTCTCCCATTTCTTGTATAGGTTGACGAATAGTGGTTAGTTTTGGATAAACCAAAGAAGCAATAGGCTGGTCATCAAAGCCTAATACCGCAAGTTCATCGGGGATTTTTATATTCTCATCATATGATTGACCAATTACTCCTGCGGCAACTAAATCACCATTAGCAAATACGGCATCTGGTTTTTTTGGAAAGGAACAGATAGTTTTAGTCCAGTTTTTACCATCTTCAATAGTTAAGATATTTGGAAAAAATAATTCTTCATTGTAAGATACTCCAAAGCTTTGATGTGCAGATATAAAACCTTGCAAACGAAAGTCAGTGTCTTGAATGGACCCTCCGGTTAGATATGCAATGTTTGTATAACCTTTTGTTAAAAGATAAGTTACAGCCTCGTGAGTAGCTAGGTGTTCATCAATTTTAATAATAGGCATTTCATCATTAGCTGTGTATCGATTACAAATGACTACTTTACTCAAATCTATGTATCTTTTTAATGTTTTATAGCTATTTTCTGCATTTGTCATTATCAAACCATCTATTTGTTTTGCTTGTAACATTTGCAAAAAATTAATTTCTCTATTTTTATCTTCCAGTGTCTGCAACACTACCACCTGGTAGCCATTCCTATAAGCCACTTGCTCAATGGCATCAACTAAATATGAGAAGAAAGGATTAGTAACTCTCGAGATAATTACTCCAATTAATTTAGTTTGTTTTCCTCTCAGTTGTTGTGCAATCCTATTTGGCGTGTAATTCATGGTTTCCATAGCCTCAAAAATTAATTTTTGTGTTTTTTCAGAGACATAAGGGTGGTTATTTAATGCTCTTGACACAGTTGTTACGGATACTCCTACTTTTTTCGCTACGTCTTCAATAGTTGCCATCAGAGATCACTTCCTATGTATTTAATAATATTTTATTTTATGAATGGTACCGATCAATGTATAAACATAACCTTCTTATATTTTCTTTGTTAGATCGCGAGTAATAATTAACCAATAATATCCAAGTGCGGATAGAAAAAAGACCTCCTTCTTGTAGATTGAAGTTACCAACCGACAAACTACAGAAGAGGTGTCCTCATAAAAAAGAATACCACATTCCTTAAAGTGTTTCAAAAGAATATTTCCAATTAAAAACTTATTATCATTCATGGAGCTATCGTTTACAAAGATTCAGCCCAGAAAATGGGTATGTTTTAAAGCTCGCCATTAACCCACGCACGAGAAATTATAAAAAGGGTTAATGTGACTGTGTAAACGCAAAGATCAGGAGTACCCGAGACCGTTATTTAAGAAAGACTAATACAGGATGAAAAAATTATCCCATCTCGTCTTGTGCGTGCGACATTAAAAACTCCCTCTCCTTACATAAAACAAATGCGCATAACACCTACAATCAGACGACCCAAACCCTTTTACAGGCATAACGGCATTAAGTTCTGTTCTTAAACGCTGAAAAAGTGCACACTCCCCTTCTTCTCCGGGATAAGTCTGCACTACTTCGACCCGCAAAAATGGCCGCAAATAATCGATATGCCAACTCTGTTTCTTTTCGACTTGCAGATGCCTCTGAATCCTTGCTGTTATATGGCGTTTGGCACTGCCGACATATACATACCATCCTTTGTCAAAATCAAATGTTCCTAATTTTCCAATGGTGATGGTTTGTGCTTCAGGTAAATAGCCTTTGATAGCATAGAGAGTGTCTTCTTGATTAACGGAATAAGTAACCTGCTCCATCTTTCTCACCTCTAATGATTAGAATGGAAGAAATTATAACGCAGTGTACCGGATTAATCAACGATCTAAGGTGAATATGTTTAGTCCTTTCCTACTCGTGGTATTATGGACAATGTAGGGCATACTAACCTTAGATTACAAAAAGGAGTGTATGATAATGGCTAAAATTGCAACCGTAATTACCGATATGTTTGAAGATGTGGAATATACAGATCCTGCACAGGCGTTTCAGGATGCAGGTCATGAAGTCGTAACGATTGAGAAAGAAGCTGGTAAGCAAGTAGAAGGAAAACAAGGCGAGGCGACAATTACCATTGATAAAGGGATAGACGGCGTATCACCGGGTGATTTCGATGCCCTATTTATTCCTGGTGGTTTTTCTCCGGATATACTGCGGGCGGATGACCGCTTTGTGGCGTTTGCCAAGCATTTCATGGATGAGATGAAGCCGGTTTTTGCGATTTGTCATGGTCCTCAGTTGTTGATTACAGCAAGGACGTTAGACGGTCGTGGTGCTACAGGATTTAAGTCAATCCAGGTCGATATGGAAAATGCCGGCGCGAAATTCAAAGATGAAGAAGTGTTTGTTTGCCAAAATCAACTAGTAACTAGCCGTACACCGGGTGATTTACCAGCATTCAAACGTGAATCGTTAAACGTATTGGCATCTTAAAGGAGGAAGAGGGCAGTGATGACTGCTCTCTTTTTCTTGAAAGATAAGAAAGTATAAAATTCTGAGTATGAAAGGATGTGGACCGATTTTGATCTTGAACGAATGGTGATACCGATAAGATGGATGATGTAAAGTATCTAGTTCCATTATTCCATGTAGTAAAGTTGATTGTTTGTCAATGCTAGGAAACGCTCCGAAAATAGGTTCCGCTTCGATGCATAGGACATGCAAGTGCAGGCGTTACGACAGGAGGTCGTGATCTTAGCCTGCGAACCTCCATGTCTTGGCTCAGCCTCCTGATATGAACGAAACTGTCAAGCCTCCCACTCTGCACTAAGTTTTAATCTATTTTTGACAAACTTTAAGAAGAGAACCGATTTTTGGCTTCTTTACTTTCTGGGTGTTATATGTGCAGCCTACTGGCTAGACTAGCTTCTTCTTTAACTTAGCGATCATTTCTCACCTCTTCGAATGGTTGTCAAGTGCTCTTCTTTACTACCATTCGAAGAGGTGAGACACTCTTTTTAGTTAAAGAAGGAATCATCTTACCTCCTTCATCATTTTTGGAATAGATGGATAAGAACACGGCACGAAGGCAAAAATCTCTACTGCGGTTTGCATTCTGATATTCGTGGGTTTTCACATTTTATCTTTCCGTATAAAGGACTTTTCCACTAACTCGTGACGTGCGTTATTCTATACAGAAATGGCACAGAGGAGGCACGTGGGTTTTCCTTTCCGGTTTTTTTCTTTGCCTTCGGGCCCTATTCTCATTCTTCTATTTTTATTCATAAAACGTGTATGCTGGCTTCTATCATTTATTAGAGATTAGACGTAGGAACATCCTCCATTTCTTGCGTAATTGCCCATATAAAACCTGCTAATTCCCTCGCTACTGCGGTAATCGCTTTACCACTTTCTTTTCCTCTGGATAATAATCGATAATATTTTTTGTGTAACCGGTTTTGTGCTTTCCAAGATATTGCTTGAACACTGGCACTCTGACCTTCTTGCCTTTTTTTCAGCTGCCCTTTTACGGCCGGTTGATAACGATAACTCCAAGCGGATTCTATTAATAGACGACGCACATGTCGATTTCCTGTTTTGGTAACATTCCCTTGATTTCTTCTGTCACCACTTGAATCCTCACTTGGAATTAATCCAACATAAGCCATGAAGTGTTTGGGGTGAACAAATCTTTTGAATGATCCAATCTCAGCTACGAGGCTTGTAGCTGTAATTAAAGCCACCCCTCTCAAAGCCTGTAGTGCCTGAATTTTTTGGGCATGTACACCTTCCGTTGCTTGTGTTTTTATCTCTTCTTCATACCTTTTTACACGCTGTTCAATCTCCTGTAATTGATGAAAAGATTCCTGAAAGACAGTGCTTGAAGCAGACCGTTCGAATGTCAAAGTACTTAACCACTCCCGATACTTATAGGTCCACGTTCTTACCCCTTCTGGAGGATAGATATGGTGCCGTAACAGAAATTTGGTTAACCGATGTTTTGCCCTTGACTCATCTTCTTTTGCATCTTCCCTTGCCCGAACTAAATCACGAAGAGCTTCATCATCTTCGGTCGGCACATAAATAGATGTTAATTCGCCGGCACGAAATAGTTGAGCGAGTCTAACAGCATCCCTTTTATCCGTTTTGATTCTCTCACCAGGCTTTTGGGGAATAAGAGAGGGAGCAATGACATCACATTCTATTCCAAGACTAAGAAAGAATCTGTGCAGTTTGTAGCCTGTTGGCCCCGCTTCATAACAAATTCGAAGGGATGTAGGATCGCCTAATTTCTTTACTAACCTTCTAATGCTTTCATACTTGTGAGGGACGACTCCCCAATATCTTGGTTTTTCTCGCCCTTCCTCTGCAATAGCAACTGAAATTTTTCCCTTGTGCACGTCTAATCCAACGTATTTAGTGGTATCCTTCATAATAACTAGCTCCTTTCGTAATGTAGCTCTCATTTGGTTTTGTTTCTTTAGTAGTCAGTCTAACCAGATTAACCTACGAAATTACAAGTAAGGAGCTAGTTTCGTTCATGATAACTCGTCAGCAAAGAACGCTTCCTGCGGGGTCTTCACACTGCGCTTTTCTCGCAGGAGTCTCCACCTATTTCCTCCGCTGGGTAGTAGCACTACAATCGAATGGTTGCGAAGATGAAGTGTTCTAGACACTATATTTCTGCCAATAAGCAAACCGCATAACCTTTTTCTGAGAACGGTTTGATCCTACGTTATGACTTTTATATTTGTAGCATGATCATTACGCAACCGAAGAATCAGCTGACGATTTTCTCCTTTCGCTACAACACTGTCTAGGTACCTAGAACCCTTCATTCTAGCAGTAACAACCATTGTTGTACTTTTACCTAGCGGAGGGAATATGCGGAGACTCCTATGGGAACAGGACGAGCTGAAGATCCACTAAAAAGTGCTTTTCTTTTTAGTTAGCTGAAGCCGTCCCCATGGAAAGCGCAGCATATTCCCGCAGCGCTCGCCTAGCACAAAAAATCCGGTCAAACTCACCACTAAGGAAAGTGGGCTACTTAACATAATCTATCTTATCGCCAGTTCAGTGGCTGTTTTGAGTGGTCGGCAAAGGACCGGGCGAATTTGGCCCGGTTTTTCTTATATACTGGAGTAATGGTTTGATGAGAAAAAGATAAACGTTCCTTAATCCCTTCGCCAGAACATGATTAACGTGTTTGAATATGATATGATAGTTGTAAAGTAAAAGCGGAAAGGAATGATTTTTAATGGCCATTCCCAACGAAAAAAGGAAATATTCATACGCTGATTATCTAACCTGGGAGGAAGGGGAAAGGTTGGAGTTAATAGATGGGAAAATATGTAATATGTCTCCAGCTCCTTCACGTAGACATCAGCAGATTCTAAGAGAGTTATCTACTGCTTTTTCAGTGTTTTTGCGAGATAAGGATTGTGAAGTATTTTTTGCACCGTTTGATGTTCGCCTTTTAGCTGAGGATAAACAGGATAGTGATGTAAATAATGTCGTTCAACCGGATTTGTCGGTTGTGTGTGAGCAAGATAAACTAGATGACAAAGGTTGTAATGGATCACCAGATATGATTATCGAAGTTCTTTCACCTTCCTCTGTGAAGTTAGATCGATGGGAGAAATATCAGTTGTATGAACAGGCGAAGGTAAAGGAATATTGGATTGTTGATCCGATTAACGAATCAGTAGAAATACATTGGCTGGCGGGGCAGAAGTACAAATTTCAAGGAGTTTTTACAAAAGAGGACACGGTTTCTGTTGAAACGTTAACGGGATTAAACTTAGAACTAAATCGAATATTTGAATAAGAAGTAGCTGCAATCTTTCTTCCAATCGAAAATACGACAAATGCAAATGAATCTGAAGTATTTTTAATAACAGAATAAAATGAATCCGCTATCAATCTAACAAAGCTCTCGATTTTTTCTGAACACAGTGTCACTGCAGTTCCCTCCGATTTATTTAACAAAAATAGAATTTTGTGGTAGGATAGAGAGAACATAACGAAGGAGGGATAGGATGAAAAGCACAGGTATTGTCAGAAAAGTAGATGAACTGGGGAGAATTGTGATTCCAAAAGAATTGCGTAGAACACTAGAGATCGATATCAAGGATCCGATGGAGATTTTTGTCGATGAAGAGAAAATTATTCTACAGAAATATACACCGGGACATGCCTGTATTGTAACTGGTGAAGTCAATTCAGACAACTTAGTGCTTGGGGGAGGCAAGATCACCTTGAGTCCGGAAGCAGCTAGGCAGCTTGTCGAAGAAATAGAGCAACAATGAGAAACAGAATGAATAATGAGAAAGATGTAGTAGGAGAATGTGGAATCCTCGCGGGAACGCTCTCTTTTTCATTCATATAACAAACAACGACCTGTTTTCCCTAGAAAAGGAGAACAGGTCGTTGTGTTATTTACAGATAAATCTCTACACGATTTGGTTGATCATCGCTTAATAATGCTTGGATCTCCTGTTTATCTAGTTGAAACCCGCCGGTACGGTATGGGTTTACTAATGTTTTCGTTTCGATGCTGTGTCCGTTCACTATCACCTTGTGCTCCGCTGCTGATGTGTGGTAAATGAAGGTGACAGGTTTGCTGCAACAATGGAAATCGAATTGCAGTCCGTCTAATTCATCGGTAAGAACGGGATCGATAATCACACCGTCTTGTACTTCGCGTATACCTAAGGCATTGGTAATTAGCTGATTGATATAGATTCCCGGGCCGCTGGAGTATATCCGCCAGCCGCCTTTGACAGCAACTTCGCCGGTTCGTAGCTTGTCAAAGTCTTTCGCTGCTTGATAGCGAGTGGCGAACTTACCATCTGAACTGCTGAAGTAGGTATTGCTTTGGCGCAGCTCTGCGTTGGTTACTACATCCTTGATACCAACTGGGTTGATTACCGCTAAACCTTGCCATACTTCTTCTGGTTTGCCGAGTTTGGCCATGGCTTCGATGAAACGGATATGGGCATGTACATACTGTAAGCCGATTTCACGACCGAAATTACTGGCTTGCTCTGCCCGTTTAAAATGAGTACTGACGCCGCCATTATATGGAGCAGGCTGACTCATTAGGCGTACACCATCTGGGAAATACAATTTATTTCGGATTAATTGATAATGATCCTCTGCCTGTTCCTTGGTGAACAGTTCACTAATAATCGAACGTTGCATAGGCAGTAAGCGATATTGAATCCCGGTGCGCTGGTCTGTTGGATGCAAGATTTTCTCTGGATGCTGCGTATCTTCCATATAGATAAATCCTGGCATGACCTGATCATCTAACATATAGGTGGTGACATCTTGCTTGATCGCCTGAGCTAGTTCTTTCCACTCGTCAGCTTGCGGATAGCCTTGTTGTTCACCTATCTTGGCTAATTTGGTCAAGGATTGATAGAGCAGAGCTGTTGTCCAGGAGCTGACCATATTCGTTTTAAAGGCTGGGTTAGCAGGCTGTAATGTATCATCCCAATCCCCGTCGTCATAGGCGGGCAAATGAGTTCCATGTAAAAAATGCTGCTTTATATAGGTCATCTGTTTCTCGATATGATGCCATAGCGTATATTTCTTGTCGGTGAACTGTTTTTCTTCGCGATCCATGTAAGCCAGTTCTTCCTCTAAGATGGAGGTGTCCCCAGTGGCTTCAAGATAGTCACCAACTACCTTCAATGGCCAGACGATAATATCCCCGTGACTTTCTTCTTGCTGGATGGAAGTATAGCGGTCAAACATAAACCATTGCGGCCAATCACCTTGATCGGCGTATTGATGGGCGTATACCCTTTGAATAATATCTTTCACGGTTTGGTAATTGCCTGTCGCCATAAAGTATTCCAGTGGTCCTTGATTGACATCCCTCGTGCCCCAAGCGGCTCCGCCATATTGTTCAAGACCGTGTGGATTGGAGAAATGAACCAGCATATTATGGGTATACCACCATGCCAGAATATTTAATCTTTCCACAGCGGATTGCTGTTTTCCGTCTATGTCTAAATGGAAGCCACCCAGTAATTGTTGGTAAAAATCGCGATATCGTTCCGTTTCTTGGGCAAAATCGTGGGATACCAACGTTGGAACTGTTTTTTTGACATCACCTTGCAGGATGACGGTAAATTGATTGGCAGCGGAGAGCTCCATGACAAGTAAAGTGGCTTCTCCTGGTTGGGCATTAGCAGCTAATCGGCGCTCATCGTAAAGAGTGACTTCTGTTCCTGTCATCTGCATTTGATAGTGCAATCCTGGATAAACGGCGTCTGCTTGTTCCTTTTCGAAATAAAAGGAATCGTCTGTTGTTTGCATTGTCGATAGAAATTCTTCGGTCAATTGCTGTGTCAGGATATAGGAATAAGCCTTTCCGGACGCTGATTCTACTTGAAGCTGTGCTTGTTGTTGATCAACCGTGGTAAAGCTAGTAACCATGATCATGTCTTCCGCTGTTTTATAGTACCAGCGTGTATAGTTAAAACCAATCTCAAACAAAGATGGCATGGTTAGTTGCTGGTACTTATCGTTTAATTTGACATAAAGACGTTGTCCTGCTGTTTTGAAACGATTCAATGGATTGCGAGAATTCGTCATCCATTTATTGAGCTCTACGTTTCCGGCTGATACCTGTGAGTTAAAGATGCCGTACATATAAGCAGTGGAGGTAAAGACATCCTCGCGTACATGATCGTTATTTCCACTTAATAGGATATGACCATGCGGTCGCTCTATGCATTGTTCTTTCTTTTTTAGCACAACATGCTCATACGTATCTGTAAAAAAGGATAACAGTTGATCCTCTTGGTATTCTTCTACCTTGCGTTTAGGAAAATAAGTGGCAATCTCTTCTGTCGTAAGTGTCTCGGTCTGAAGTGGCTCGGCAAAATCGTTGGACCAGCTTATCCCTGCTTGATCCTTGTATGCCGAAGCTTGTTGTTTTACTTCCTGCCACGCTTGTTGAATCTCTTCGGTAAAAGTCAATTCAGTAATGGCTTGAGCATGGTTCGGCTGGAAATGCCCATAAAAGACAAATTGTTCTTCACCTTTTAGCGTTAATTGTTCAGATTGGAGACCGGTGTACGCAAATTCATACTGATAAACCTCGTTTGCTAAGTGCTCCTGATTTAATGCCTCTGGCTGATTCGTCGTTTTATAGGATAAGCCAAAAAACTGAAAGCCATCGGTAGAATAACCAACCGTTTTGTCTAATGCTCCTTGTTGTAAATAGGGGTGTTGCCCATCTTGTGGTTGGTTCTGACGAGCAGTAACGACGTAACCTTGCTGGGCATTCTCGAATACGTGATAATCGATGTATTGAGATACATAGGATTCGTTTGCTTGAACGGCTCCTTTGCCTGCTAAACCAAGATCTTGTCCGTAGATCAAGTCTACTTGTTTGTCCTTACCAGATAGATTAACCTCCCAGAACCAAGTAGACTGGTGCAGATGGAAAATCACTTCATAATTTACCCCGGCAAACTTTCCCGTCCACTTCGCTTTGTTTTCCCCTAGCGAGAAACGACTGTCGGAATGAACACCTAATAGTGGAGCCGAAGCAAGATGGCCATCTGTTTGCACGACACGTAAGTAGATATTCTGTAACGATCCATCCAGGCTATTGGATAATACTTGGTTGATTAATATATTTTCATGTTGAATGCCATAGATATCTCCACTGTTTAAGAAAGAGAAGTCTAGTAGGTCGGATCTAAAAGTTGCGATAGGCTGTGTGGTCATGATTGTCCCGTCCTTTCTATATTAAATAAGCGTAAAAAATGTATTAACGGTTTCTTGGCTGTTTGGCCCTACTAACACCTCGAAATCACCAGGGTCACTACTGTAACTCATGTCGGAATGGTAATAGCGGAGTTGCTCTTCCGTTAAGGTAAAGTGAATCTCCTGTTCTTCCCCAGGGAGGAGCTTCACTTGTTTAAAGTCTTTTAATTCTTTGACCGGTCGGACTACTTCACCCACTAAGTCACGTAGGTAAAGCTGCACTGTCTCCGTTCCTGTCCAATTGCCCGTATTTTTGACTTTAACAGTAAGGTTAAGTGTACGATCAGACGTCAATTGATCCGTGGATAATACAGGTTCTTGGTAAGCAAAAGTAGTATAGCTTAAGCCGAAGCCAAATGGGAATAATGGTCCATTCGGGCTGTCCAGATATTGAGATACATATCTAACCTGGGCATCTGGTGCCCCTTTCGGTCTGCCGGTATTGTAGTGGTTGTAGTACACAGGTATTTGCCCAACGCTGTTAGGGAAGGACATGGTTAGTTTGCCAGAGAAATTCTCGTCTCCATATAATAAATCAGCTAAAGCATTGCCGCCCTCTGTACCTGGGAACCACGCCTCAATGATTGCATGGGAATGCTCGATAACTCCATGTAAATCAAGAGGTCGCCCGTTGAATAAAATGCTGACAATGGGTTTATCTAGCTCTGCTAAGGACTGTAATAAGTCGAGTTGTGCCTGCGGAAGTTGAATATTGGTTAAGGATCCGGCTTCACCACTCATTGTTGAATGTTCACCAAGTGCTACGATTAAAACGTCCGCTTGTTGAGCAACGGTTAATGCTTGTTCTAAAGAAGTGGCGTTTATCTCTGAAATATCACTGCCGACAGCGAGTAGCGGCTCTTCTTGTAATTTATTGACCAACCCCTGTCTTAGCGTAATGGCGTCTTCTTTAGAACCTTGCCATGACCATTGTCCCAGAATATCCCCATTGTCGGCAAAAGGGCCAATCAGTGCGACCTTTTGTGATTTCTGTAATGGTAAGGTTTGATCGTTTTTTAACAAGACGCTACTCTCGATGGCCAGCTGTTTGGCTGCTTCTCGATGAGGGGCAGACATGATAATCTGTTCTTCTTGTACGGGATCAGCGCCACGGTATGGATTTTCAAATAGTCCCAACTCTTCTTTAAGCTGCAAGATACGCAAAACGGATTGATCGATGGTCTGTTCATCGATAACTCCTTCTGCTACCAATTCTTCCAAATGGCTGGCATAGCAGTCGGTCATCATTTCAATATCGGTTCCTGCGCTTAATGCCTTTCTAGCGGCATCTTTTTTATCAGCAGCGACTCCGTGGGGGATTAATTCTTTTACTGCGCCCCAATCCGATATCATAACACCATCAAAATCCCAGTCTCCACGGAGCAGACCGTTCATTAAAGTTTGATTGGCTGTAGCGGGAATACCGTCTACTATATTAAAGGAAGACATCACCATCTTACAGTCTTCATCCAGGGCTGCCTTATAAGCTGGCAAATACATTTCTTGGAGCTGGCGGTCAGACATATTGACCGTATTATAATCACGTCCGCCTTCTGCTGCTCCGTATGCGGCGAAGTGTTTAACACAAGCGGCTACATGTTCCTTGCTTTCTTTCAGATGATCACCTTGGAAACCGCGAACTTGCGCCTTGGCGAATACGCCATTTAAATAAGGATCTTCACCGGTTGTCTCCATTACGCGACCCCATCTCGGATCTCTGACAAGGTCGACCATCGGTGCAAAAGTTACGTGGATACCAGATACTGCCGATTCCTTTGCGGCTACACGGGCGCTTTCCTCGGCAAGGGCAGGGTTCCAGGAACAGCCAATGGCCAGTGGAATAGGAAAGATGGTTTTAAAGCCGTGAACAACATCCGACATGAAAAGCAAAGGAATGCCCAAACGACTTTCGGCTAAGTGCTGTTTTTGAATCGAGCGAATTTCTTCCGCACCTGAAGCGCCGAGTACCGAACCGATATTGGGAATATCCTCATCGGTTATTTGCATTGCTGCCATCGGGCCGGTTATTTCTCCTTGTTTACTGCTGCCCTTAAAGAAAGGAGTAGCCAACTGTGTAAGCTGGGCAACCTTTTCAGGTAGTGTCATTTGATTTAAAAGCTCATATAAGTCGCGTTTCGACATATAACAATCCTCCATTTTACGATCAAATCTATGGGTTTCTTCGAATGATAGGGCATGCAGGGATATAGTCTGCATGCCCAAGGATGTTACTTAATTCCAGATACATTGAATCCTTCGATAATGTATTTCTGGAAAATGGCAAACACAATCAAGATTGGAATAACCATGATGGATGAACCAGCCATTTGTAAGGCATAACTTGTCGTATTGGCATCTTTGAGCAAGGAAAGTCCAACCGATAAGGTGTAGAGTGATTCGTCATTAGCGATAATTAATGGCCAAATAAAGCTATTCCAAGAAGCGATAAAGGTTAAAATCGCTTGTACGGCAATGATTGGTTTTGCCAATGGAATAATTAGCCTGAAAAAGATTCGGAACTCTCCTGCGCCATCTAATCTCGCTGCCTCAATTAATCCATCGGGAATCGTCACCATGAATTGCCGTATGAGGAAAATATTAAAGGCGGCGATCAATCCAGGCAGGATAATACCAGACATCGTATTGGTTAAGTTCATGAAATTTAAGATTAAATAGGTTGGAATCATCGTTACCTGACCAGGAATCATCATGGTAACAAGCACAATCCCAAACCATATCTCTTTACCTTTAAAATCAAATTTACCAAAGCCATAGCCAGCCATCGTATTAAGGAGTAAACCTAGAAAGGAGAACAAGACGATAATGAGTGTGTTTACTAAGTAGACTCCAAAATTTAGTGATTCAAATAACTCAATGTAATGTGAAAATATCGTTGTTTCTGGAAAGAAGGTAGGTGGAATCGACACCACTTCGATTTCCTGCTTAAAGGAACTTAGAATCATCCAAATAAAAGGAACAGAAACAAGAATACTTCCAAGGACTAAAATCAAAATGACCATCGTTTTTTCAAAATTATTTTTTAATTCCATAGTTCCCACCTCATAGAGTGTCTTCTTTCTTACGAAGTTTGAATTGGATCATTGTTGCAATAATAATAATGGCAAACAGTACAAACGATGCCGCCGATCCATAAGCGAACTCATTGTATTGGAAACCTTCCTGATAAATAAAGAGGGCAATAGAATTGGTACCATTCAATGGACCACCCTCGGTCATGACGAAAGGCTCCTCGAAAAATTGGAACCAGCCGATTAAGGTTGTAACGACGACGAAAAAGGTAGCAAAACGCATCGAAGGCAGTGTGATCTTCGTTAATTTCTGCCATCTGTTGGCGCCATCAATATCAGCTGCTTCATAATACATTTTTGGAATGGATTGTAACGCAGCTAGGAATATCAACATACTAATGCCATTACTTTTCCACACGGCCATTAAGATAAGTGATAATTTTGCAATAGTAGGCTCTTCCAACCAGGGAATGGCATCGACATTGATTACCGAAAGTAAGTAATTAAACAAGCCATAGTTCTGGTTATATAAGAAGCTCCATATAACCGCAATAGCGACAATATTGGTTACAGAAGGCATGTAAAAAATCACCCGGAAAAAGGAAGAAAGCCCAGTGCTTATAAAATTAAGCAGTAACGCGATAACAAAAGAGCTTCCTACGGCCAAAGGGACGCCAATAATTACATAGACCAATGTGTTAACAATGGCTTGTCTAAATACACCATCCTGAAATAACTGCATGAAATTATCAAACCCGATAAACTCAATCTGTGACCAATCCGCTAAACCAGTCAGGTTAAGGTCGGTAAAGCTGATGACCAATGCCAGCAGGATCGGCAGAAAAGTAAAGACAAACAATAACAGTACCGCAGGACCAATGAAAATATAAGGAGCTATTTTTTTCATGTTCATAACGGTCCTCCTCTCTTAGTATCAAGTAAGGTCTAACAGGCTAAATAAGTTTACGGTTAGACCTTACTTTTAATGCGTTGCATACGAGTTAGTCTTCCAAGATACTTGCCGCTTCTTGGTAAAATTCTTCAACCGCGCCGTCTACATCTATCGCACCACGGGCGATCTTCTCCATCGTGTTTCCTAATTCTGCACCAAGCTGTTCGTATTCAGGGATACTTGGAGCTAATTGTGTCTTCTCCATCTGTTCTTCGAATACACTCAACATCTCATCATCTGCTAGAGCAGGGTCTTCCCAAGCTTCATTTACAGCTGGGAGGGAGTAAGAGGCTTCAAACCACTGAACTTGTGTTTCTGGTCGAGCCATATAATCAAGGAATTGCGCTGCTTTGTCTGCCTTATTGGAATTATGGAAGATAGCTAATTGCGTTCCTCCAATATAAGTGTCTCCATTTTCTGCGACGGGTAGTACTTTCACATTCCACTGACCTTCTAACTCTGGTACTTGTTCATTGATGAGATCTACCATATAAGGACCTGAAATGAACATTGGCAGGGAACCATCTTGTAAGCCGACCATTGGCTCTTTTCCTTGGTCTTGGACGGGTGCATAACCGTTTTCAAACATTTCTTGATATAATTCGAACATGGCCTTGAATTCAGGCTTTTTAAAGTTTTCTGCTCCGTCGGATTCCTCGAATGTCCAACCTTGACGAGCAGCGGCTGCGAACATCATATTAAAGTCTTTTTCAGGGATACCCATTCCAAATTGATCGTCACCACGTTCGCTTAATTGTTTTGCAGCATCAATCAAGTCTTCTTGTGTTTCCGGTCCGTTTGGATAGCCAACCTCATCTAATAAGTCACTTCGGTAATATAGCCCGTTCACTGCGACAAACCAAGGCATAGCTTGAATCTTATCATCAATTTTTACGGATTCCATCGCTGACTCATTAAAGTTTTCCTCTTGCAAATTTGGATAATCTTCATTGCCAAAGAATTCAGATAAGTCCATATATGTGTTGGATTCTGCAAACTCTGGAATCCAGCCAGCTGGTTCTTGTAATACGTCCGGTCCGTCACCCGATGCAACAGCGGTCAATAGTTTGTTTTTGGCGTTGTCCCACGGGAGGGATTGCACATCTACTTCAATACCTGTTTCTTCTTCAAAATCCTCTGCAATAACGGCTAGCTTTTCACCTTCTCCGCCCATTCCCCATACTTTTAATGGACCATCAGAATCTCCGGATGATGTGTCCGAATCATTAGACGAGCAAGCGCTTAATACCATAAGCACGCTTCCTATAAATAGTGCAAATAACATCCATTTCTTTTTAAACATGGTGCTTCCACTCCTTTTATTAATGAAATCGTTTAACAAGCTGAAAAAATAAATATCGAAACGTTTCAGTTAAAGTGTAAACAAAATCTCGTAAATTGTCAAAAAATATTTTTGGTTTTTTTCATCCTAATGATGATGGATATCGGTAAAACAGTGATTATAAAGGATTAATTCTTTTATTTTTAGTGTTAAATAATGAGAATAAGCCATTTCTTTTTAGTAGAAAATGAGTGCTTTGGTTGCGAAACGTTTCGATTAAAGCGTTACAAAATGGATTTAACACATGCTGGATTTTTGCCATTCAGTTTACAGTTATCTTGGTAAGCTGAAGCTTTACATTACATCGGAAATCCCTCCGATCTTGATTGTTTGGGTGTAGACATTCGCGACTCCAAAATGATGAAAAAAAGGTTTCGCGAATGTCGACTTATCCAATCGTTAACTACCCGCGAGCTCTAACTTCAAGCCGCCAGAAGTGGCAGGCTTGAAATTGAGTGGGGGCAAGAAGTGCTAAACATCTTGGTAAGTCTTGCTATCCATCGAGGGAGAAAGAATATTCCTGTTGATGAATAACAGTCTTACTGTATCGGCTAGTTTTCCATACCCGTTTTAACAAGAGATTAATCAATGATTGTTTTGCTTGGTTGCCTCTAAGTACTTTTGACGTAAATCTTCACGGCCTACTTCTCGGAGATTATCGGCCCATTGCTGCTCTTGGATATATTTGTATGGACCGCTCTCTACGATGAGAGGCAGCGGGTCTGGGGCTGAACCAGGCTGACCGACTTGTTCATGCCACCACTCCATTAATAAATGATCCAAATCTTTTACTATATCTGGTTGTGATGGCGCTAAATTGTTAGTCATATAAGGATCGTTCTTCATGTCGTATAACTCGACTGGTTCGAGTGGTACGACGCCGGGGTGATAGGTGCGCATCAACAGCCATTTATCTGTCCTGACCGAACGGCCGACACTGTATAAAGCATGATCCCAGACGAGAAATTCCCTTGGTGTATATGCTTCGCTATCAGAAATCAATCCAGCGAAAGAGCACCCATCCCACTTTTTGGGGACGCTAATTCCTAATAAGTCACAAATGGTTGCGATAAGGTCAACGTTGTAAACCAAGTCATGATATTCTTGGTTTACGGAAGTCTGACCAGGCCATTTGATAATCATCGGGATATGATGAACCGCCTCATCGGCACAGGTGTGGTCGCCGTATACGCTATGTTCACCCATGGCTTCCCCGTGGTCTGCGCTAATGATAATGGCGGTATCTTCCATGATTCCTAATTGTTCCAGTTTATCAAACAATAATCCGAGCTGATCGTCCAGATAACGAACTGCGCCATCGTAAGTATTCACAAACTGGATAAAGTCTTGCCTGTCTTGAATGCGGTCTGGTAAATAAGAAAAAGGGCTTTTATTACTGCCTGGGAACAACATTCTCGCACCATATGGGGCATAGCTATCCTGTTGTTTAGTTATTTCGGCTTCATCTGGCCAAGCTGGTGCAGCCTCTTTTTCAAACATCGTTGCATAGGATTCGGGCATCGTGTATTGGCGATGTGGATCCCAGAATTGAATATGCAAAAAGTAATCCTCTTCCTGGCCATGTTGGTCTAGCCATGGGAAAACGGCGTCGAGTACTTCGTCTGCATTTTCATCCCCTTTTTTCAAAGAGTGAGTATGGACCTCATTCCATCCTGCCATATACCAAAAAGCGTCATGGCGATCGGCAAAGGAGGAAAAAGTGGTTAATTTATATCCATTTTGCCGTAAAAGACGCATAAACATAGGTCTGTCAGGATCGCTTGTGTAGCGGAAGTCGCAGCCTGGTCCCCAATGTGTCATGACGCCAGAATGGATGCCGAATAGCCCGCTGGCAAAAGAAGCTCGTGATGGTACGCAAGGGGAGCTGGCACAGTATGCCTTGGAAAAGCGCGTTCCTTGTCTTGCGATTTGATCCATGTTTGGCGTGGTATTTCGGTGGTAACCGTATGCTCCCATATGATTGGGGCGCATTGAATCGATATCGATGTATAGTATGCGCATTAGTGTAACCTCCTTAGATATCAGAGCGTTTAAGATCTGTCCCTTCTTGTTCTTCTAGCAAGTCAGCCGAACGTTCCGTTTTGCTTGGTAAGGCTGGGAAAGGTGCTGTTGGGAGTGATTGGTACCAATAAGCAGTACTGCAATAGTCATCGCTCAAGTCGAAATAGGCGAAGTCATTATCGCTCGGTGGGCCAGCTGCACGATAACCACGATATTCCTCGCCGAAATGTTCTTTGGCCTTGCCGCTGGATCCATAGGCGATCTGCTGCACGGTCACCTTCAAATCTTCTTGGAAATAAATAGGGTCCGTTACATGAAAACGATAAATCGAATATAATCCCGTGTTTTCATCGGCAAGAGGGACGCCTTGATAAGGAGTGATAATTTCTTCAAGTCCCCATGCTGATCCGATGTAATCTTCTGTCCCTGTCCCACAGATGGTTGGGTATTTTCCATCTCCATCGAGGAAAAATTTCAATTCGCCTTCGCCCCACCAAGCATCGCGGTATAAGGAGCGGACGCCCAGTACTGTTCCTAAGTAAACTCCTTTTCCTTGTACTCCGTCGATAATGGTATAGTCTTCGTGGAGTGGGTTAGGATTGGCTCGACGGAATTGGGCGTGGAAATAACCGTCATCCTCTTCCACTTGGTCGCCTAGCGTAAAATCAACTTGATAAAAAAATAGGTCAACATCGCGCGTGGCATCATTCTCTATCGTTATGCGAGCGTGCTTTTGGAATGGCATGGGTATCCAGCAATTAAAGCCTTTTCCATCCTGCATCGTGACACAGCTGGATAATATATTTCGTTGGCGGCCGTGAGCAATTCCAAAGAAATCCCCTAGTGGCACTTCTACACTTGCCTGATCTTGGTGATCCCAATACATACGGATAATCACATTTCGCATATGATCGATCGACCCGGGTGGGAGGGTGCACCAGATATGACGTACCATTCCAGGGCCGTCTGTATCTAATAAGGTATAGGTTTCTCCTTGTTTCAATGGGCTGATACAAGGAGAGCCCTTTCGTCCACCTCCAGCTTTTCCACCCGCACCAGCCTCTGCATTTTTATTTTCAGCCGTTGCTGCTCTGCTTTTCAGGTTTTTTAATTTATACATGATTTCGTATGCCTCCTTTGATAAAATAGGTGATAAATACATCGCTTACAAAAAGAAAAATAAGAAACGTTTCGACACAGTTTCATCCTATAACATAAGTTGTTTCCTGTCAAAAATAAGAGGATGTGAAATACTTTCATTTACTTTATATAATGCATAATTTTCAAGGTAGTGTTATAATGGAAAATAGAGTAACTGTTGTTGGATAAGAAGCTAGTTAACTATTTCTGAAAATCAAATAGAGGATATTTATCAAAACGTTTCAACAAACGGTTTGAATCTTAAAAATAGTCCGGTGCAATCGATAGAAGGATGTTCTCTATAGGTGAGGGCTGCTTGGTGTGACGTATACATATTTACTGAAGAATGTTGATGGTGATCTTTTTCGATATATAACATGGTTGGGGGAAATATTATGGCGACAATCAAAGATGTAGCAAGAGTGGCAGGAGTAGCAGTATCCACTGCCTCCTATGCCCTCAATAATAATGGCCGGGTAAGTCAGAAGACCAAGCAAAAGGTAGAAGAAGCGGCCAAACAATTGAATTATAGAAAGAATGGTATCGCGTCCGATCTAAAGCGCACGAAGACGAATACCATCGCGCTTATTCTGAGTGACCTATCTGGGCCGTTTTATTCGGAGTTGATTAAAGGAGTTCAGGATATTACCACAGCAAATGGTTATGACCTGATCGCTTGTAGTTCCATTGGAGGAAAACAGTCCACTGCCGTAAAATTTTTGATGGAGAAACGGGTGGATGGTGCGATTATTCTTGCTAATAACATTAGTGACAAGATAACTTTACAAGCTTCACAAGGTGGTCTGCCGTTAGTTGTGCTGGATCGAAATGTGCAAGGAGAGCATGTCTATCATGTGGAAGTAGACAACGAAGACGGTGGTTTTAAGGCGACGGAGTTTTTGATTAATAAGGGACACCGACAAATCTCTTATATTGGCGGTCCTGTCGATTCTTACGATAACAAGAAACGATTAATCGGTTATCAAAAAGCGCTTAGGAAAAATAATCTGTTCGAGCATTCCAAATGGAATTTGCAAGGAGATTTTACGAGGGAAGGCGGTTATCGTGCTACCAAGCTTCTGATTGCTCAAGGGGAATTGCCATCGGCTATTTTCTATGGTAATGATGAGATGGCAATTGGAGGAATGCAGGCATTTAAAGAAAATCAAATTCGAGTGCCTGAGGATATTTCGATCATTGGTTTTGATGATATTCAATTAGCGGAATTTGTTACACCGTCTTTAACCACCATCAAACAGCCAAAATATGAGGTAGGTGCCTTGTCTGTTCATCTTATCTTTCAATTGTTGGAAGGGAAACAGATTAATGAACAGTATAAGCTACCCACTGAGTTAGTGGTTAGGGAATCCGTCGTACTTGCCCAAGAAAGACAATCTATAGGAAGTAGGTGATGTAAATGCTTGCGGAGAAAGTATTCATTCAGGAAGATAAGAAATTGCCTTATTTATTTCACGCGCCGGAACAGGTTTTACAGGGAGAGCAGGGGGAATGGCCGCTTGTCTTATTTTTACATGGCGCAGGCGAGCGTGGTGATAACTTAGAAATGGTAACTTATCATGGTTTTGCGAGTAAAATGACTGAGCCCGAGAATCAAGACGCTCCGTTTATTTTTGTAGCTCCACAATGTGGGGAGGATGCTTACTGGACAGAAGAATTATCAGTCCTCAGCGGCTTATTAGATGAAATGATAGCGCATTATCCGGTGGATGAGCAACGTATCTATTTAACAGGCTTAAGTATGGGAGCGATCGGAGCTTGGAATCTTGCTTTGCAGCAACCAGAGCGTTTTGCGGCAATGGTGCCCGTCTGTGGTGCGCTTCGGTTACCAGAACATCGTGCGGAAGAGTTTCCGCAAACATTTTCTAAAAAAGATATACCGCAACAGTTGGAAAAACTGCAAGATTTACCAATTTGGGCCTTTCACGGTGAAGAAGATGATGTCGTTCCTGTAGAAGAAACAACGACGATGATAGATTATTTAAAGCGTTTTAATAACCAGGTACAGTTAACGGTCTACCCGGGGGTAGGGCATGACTCGTGGGTTCCGGCCTTCCAAGAGAAACGCCTGTATACGTGGTTATTCAGGCAGCATACATAGTAAAGGATCATCCATGTGTAACACATGATCACTATAAAAAGACGAAAGGAAGGAAGATAATGAGAGTATTGTTGTTGGATTTAGATTCCACTAGGCCAGATCATATGGGGTGTTACGGTTATCACCGTAACACGACTCCGAATATTGACAAAATAGCAGAAGAAGGGGTTCGCTTTACCAATTATTATACGACCGATGCGCCTTGTGCTCCTTCGCGTAATGCGTTGATGACCGGACGGTTTGGGATACATACTGGTAACATTGGTCATGGTGGGACAGCAGGTGATATGCGATTGGAAGGAGAAAACCGTGAATTTCATGATCTTCTGAAAACGGATAGCTTGCCAACCGTCTTTCGTCAAGAAGGAATGAAGACGGCTTTGGTCAGTCCTTTTGCTGAAAGACATTCCTCTTGGCAGTTTTATGCTGGTTTTAACGAAATGTACAACACTGGAAAGACGGGCGATGAGTCGGCAGAAGAAGTGACGCCGACCGTGCTGGATTGGTTAGATCGTCACGAAGATCAAGATGATTGGTTTTTGTATGTGAATTATTGGGATCCGCATACCCCGTATCGTGCGCCTGAATCATTTGGCGATCCTTTTAAAGAGGAACCACTGCCTGAATGGATTACAGATGAGGTGCTGGCAGAGCATTTAGAAAGTATTGGCCCGCACTCGGCCCGTGAGATTAATATGTATGATAATAGTGAACGGCCGAGCTTTCCGCGTCAGCCAGGTGAAATAACGGATAGACAAGGCTTGCGACGTGTGATAGATGGTTATGACACAGGTCTTCATTTTCTCGATCAACACATTGGTCAGTTATTTGCCAAACTGGAAGAACAAGGTTTATTAGAAGAAACCATCATTATTATCACGGCCGATCATGGTGAGAATCTTGGGGAGCTTGGTATCTATGCGGAGCATGGTACAGCCGATCAAATGACTTGTCGTTTGCCGATGATTATTCGGTGGCCGGGTATGCAAGCGGGTCATGTAGATGAAGACTTGCATTATCATTTAGACCTTGGTCCTACCTTGGCTGAACTGTTCCAACAAAAACCTCGTGCCTCATGGGATGGTCAAAGTTATGCGACGGTGTTAAAGAACGGGGAGCGAGCTGGCAGGGATTACCTCGTGTTCTCCCAGAATGCTCATGTTTGCCAGCGAAGTGTTCGTTTCGACGATTGGTTATATATCCGTACGTATCATGATGGCTTTCACTTATTTGATAAGGAAATGCTCTTTAACTTAGCGGACGATCCTTACGAGCAAGTTAACCTTGCTGAAGAGAAACGGGATATCTGTAAAGAAGCGGTCTATCTCTTGAACGAGTGGCATGATGAGATGATGACCACGATGAAGTATGATGTAGACCCGATGTGGACGGTTATCAAGGAAGGTGGCCCGTATCACGCAAAACCAGAGAATCTACAAAGGTATTTAAAACACTTAAGAAAAACAGGAAGAGAAGAAGGTGCAAGAAAGCTGGAGGAGAAATATGCAGCTGAACTAGCAAAATTATAATGATTAAAAGGGACATTCGTCTGGCTGGGCGGTGTCTCTTTTTTTGAGGGATGAGTAGAGTCGTGATGACGGGCGGAATGGAGTGGGATTCGAGGGGAGTGGTCATCCTATTTGTCGAAATGACGGCCAAAAAAGAGAAGAATCCCCGGAAAATGGCCGTCATTTTAAGAGTGACGGCCAAAAAAGAGTAAAATTAACAGGAGATGGCCGTCATAATATGACACGTTGAAAGAAGATCTAGTTTTGGCTGGCTGGTTCAACAAATCAGTTTTCCTTATAATAACAGAGAATGATTCGGTCGAAGCTGTATACAATATAAGTATTAATGGAAATAAGGAGAGAGCGAGTTGGATATAGCGAAACTACAACAACAGCTTATAGACCGGCAAGAACAATTAATTGAAAGGAAAAGACGTGGCATGGAAAGTACGTACGAATTCAGCCAGGAACTATCCGATTACGACAACCATCCAGCTGATACAGGAAGTGAACTGTTTGACAAGGAAAAGGATAGTGCGCTGCAACGACATATTGAGCAAGAACTATCCGATATTAATGAGGCTCTTCACGCAATGGAAGAAGGTACTTATGGCATTTGTAAGGTCTGTGGGGAACCTATTGCTAGTGAAAGGTTAGAGGCCCTTCCGACAGCCGATTGTTGTGTGGAGCATGCCAAAGAAAGGCCGCCTGCCACAGATACACCCACACGAATCACCAAAACAGTTGGTGATGATGGAGAAAATAGCTGGGAGGATGTAAGCCAATACGGCACATCCAGCAATTCACCTTGGTTTGATGAACAATAATGAAAAACCCCCGAATTCTCCGAGAGTTCAGGGGTTTCTTGTTGATGAGCCTTTGCCTTAATCAGATAAGATATCGGACGCTGATTGGTAATATTCCTCCATTACCGTATCTACGTCTGCTGTACCACGAATAAGTTTCTCCATCGAGTTGACCAGTTGCTCACCGAGTTGTTCGTATTCCGGAATGTTTGGGGGTAATTGGGTATGCTCCATTTGTTCTTGAAAAACCGTTAACATCTCGTCTTCGGCAAGAATTGGATCTTCCCATGCTTCATTAACTGCGGGAAGCGAATTAGACGCTTCGTACCATTTGACTTGCGTTTCTGGATCGGCCATATAATTCAGGAACTGTGCGGCTTTATCTGCTTTATTCGTATTATGAAAAATCGCTAATTGGGTTCCGCCGATAAAATTATCTCCATTTTCCGCTGTAGGTACTACCCGTACATTCCATTGACCATCAATGTCGGGTGCTTGTTCTTGAAGCAGACTGACCATATATGGGCCAGAAAAAAACATAGGATTGGAGCCATCTGCTAATGCCTGCATTGGTTCTTTTCCTTGATCTTGCACCGAGCTTAAGCCGTTTTGAAAGATTTCTTGATAAAGTTCTATCATCTTTCTGAATTCTGGTTTTTTGAAGTTTTCTGCTCCTTTATCATTTTCGTAAGTCCAACCTTGGCGGATGGCAAACGTAAACATTAAATTAAAATCTTCAGGCGGGATGCCAAGACCGAATTGATCATCGCCTCTTTCGCTTAATGATTGGGCCAGTGTTAACATTTCTTCCTGTGTTTCCGGACCATTTGGAGATCCCTCTTCTTCTAAGATGTCCGTACGATAAAATAAGGCATTTACGGCGACGAACCAGGGCATTGCTTGTATTTTTCCGTCAAGCTCTACCGATTTCATTGCTGATTCGTTAAAATTTTCTTTTTTGAGGTTAGGGTAGTCCTCGTTTCCAAAGTAGTCAGATAAATCCAGATAGGTATTAGACTCTGCAAACTGCGGTACCCAGGTGGACGGCTCTTGCAAGATATCCGGGCCTTTTTTTGAAGCGACAGCAGTGAGTAGCTTATCTTTAGCATTATCCCATGGCAAGGCTTGTACATCTACCTGGATACCGGTTTCTTCTTCAAAGTCTTCGGCGATAACTGCTAACTTCTTACCTTCTTCCCCCATACCCCATACTTTTAAAGGTCCATCTTCTCCGCTTGTTGAGGTGTCTCCATCATCTGAACCGCAAGCGCTTACAAATAGAACGGTGATGATGGTTAGTGCAAACCAAATAATTCTGTGTTTTAACATGAAAAGCCCTCCCTTTTTAATCGCTTACATTTGATAGTAGCATATCGAAACGTTTCGCTTTTTAGTATAAACGATGCGTTTCGTCTTGTCAAAGTATTTTTTGGTGATTAAGTTGTAATATCAAGGTGTAGTGTGGTTTTAAAAAGGGAAATTACGTCTCGAAAAAATGCTGAATGCTATCGAAATGTTTCGATTTTGCTCTACGGACGGGGGAGGGCATAATCGCCAAGCATAAATCTCTCGCTTGTCCCATATAGTATATAGCAAACCATGAAGCGCTGTGAAAGGGGAAAAGCGAATGTCAAAAACCTTGAAGGTAATGTTTTGGCTGATGGGTCTCTTTCTGTTAATTATTCTTGTCCAATATCCGATACAGCAGGCGACGGACTCATGGCAGACGTGGTCACTTCCGCTTGCTGGTCAAACGATTGTGTTAGATCCTGGTCACGGTGGAGCAGATGGCGGGGCAGAAGGATCGGATGGAACACAAGAGAAAGAGATTGCTTTAGCTGTCAGTCATCAATTGCAAGATTATCTACAACAAGCAGGGGCGATCGTCTATTTAACAAGGGAAGGGGATTATGATTTGGCGGAAGAAGGTACGACGAGCTTATCTCGCCGGAAAACAGAGGATATTCATCAACGGGTGGCTTTTATTAAGGAGAACGAAGCGGATCTCTTTCTTAGTATCCATTTGAATGCATTACCAGCTAAACAATGGCGAGGGGCACAGGTCTTCTTTTATCCTGGAAAGGAACAGAATGAAGTACTGGCGAAGTCAATTCAATCAACGATTCGTCACCATTTAGAAAATACAACACGGGAGGCATTAGCGATTGAGCATATCTATTTGCTACAACATGCTGAGGCAATCGGAGCACTAGTAGAGATTGGCTTCTTATCCAATGAAGAGGAACGGGCATTGCTTACTTCTCCTGACTATCAACAAAAAATGGCAGCAAGTATTTACCAAGGTATTCTGCAATTTGCCGCCGCTAAATAACAAGCCTCTTTGCTGAAGGAAGCGCTGCTTTATGTTATACTATCAAATAGAATGTTACAGCTTATAAATGAGGTGACGGATAGTGATAACAGAACAAAGTGTCATGGAACTTCTGGAAACAATGAAGGATCCATTTTTACATAAGACATTCAAAGAAACGGAAGGAATTGAAGACGTTTCCGTTAAAACCGACAAAAATCATGTCAGTGTGAAATTGGCAATCGCTAAGACCAACACAGCGGAGCAAATGCAGCTTCAGCAGGAATTGGTAGGGAAGATTAAGCAATTAGGGGCGGCGACAGTAGGACTTAGGTTCACTCAGCTCCCGGATGAAGTAATTGAAAAGTATCAGCCAGCAGAGGAAAAAGATACATCTATTCTTGGCAAAAATTCAAAGACAAACTTCCTGGCCATTGCCAGTGGTAAAGGTGGTGTGGGTAAATCCACCGTTACGGTCAATATCGCAGTAGCATTGGCACGCTTAGGCAAGAAGGTAGGTATTATTGATGCGGATATTTATGGTTTTAGTGTTCCGGATATGATGGGTGTCGAGGAACGCCCGAAATTGAATGGAAATAAAATTATCCCGGTAGAGCGCTTTGGTGTCAAGGTAATGTCGATGGGCTTTTTTGTTGAGGATAATTCTCCAGTTATATGGCGTGGTCCACGTTTAGGGAAAATGCTGACAAGCTTTTTTAAAGAAGTGGAGTGGGGAGAACTTGATTTTCTTTTATTAGACTTGCCCCCGGGTACAGGAGATGTGGCGCTTGACGTGCACAATATGATTCCATCTTCTAAGGAACTGATCGTGACCACTCCTCATCCAACCGCGGCATTTGTAGCGGCACGTGCTGGGCAAATGGCGATTAATACCGATCACGAGATTCTCGGTATTTTGGAAAATATGGCCTATTTCCAAAGCCAGGTCACCGGAGAGAAGGAGTATGTCTTTGGTAAAGGAGGAGGCGATAAGCTGGCGGAAACACTAGAAACTAAAGTGATCGGCCGTCTGTCCTTGCAGCAGCCTTATCAGGAAAAGGATGTCTTTGCCCCTTCGATTTATCAGGAAGATCATCCAAATGGGAAAGAATATATTGAAGTAGCCAAACAGATAATAAAACAGTTTTGAATAGCGAGTTGTTATACGCAACCTAAGGTGTTTGCCTTAGGTTGTGTACTTTATCCTCCGGCGCTGTTCTCGATTTCTTCTTTATCCTGTTCGTTGTGTCCTTCTTCTTCCTCCGATTTTCCAGCTACTCCCTCATCATTTTCTCCTCCACCGCCCCCGCCCGATTGCGAGTTTTGAGAAGATTGAGCTATGAGTTCTGCCATTCGTGCTTGGAAGGCGGGTGACTGCAGGGTTTCGTCTACTACTTTTTCAAGGTGTTCCCGAAATTGCTGACTGGTTAATAAGGTGAGTGTTTGCTTTTCCATTTCAGGATCACTCAAAATTTCCATCATTTTCTTCTGGTAATTTGAGTCACTCATTAAATTTTGGGTTACTTCCGTTTGTTTTTCTTGTAAGGTTGTGGCAAATGATTCAATAAACGTCGGATCTTGAAACAGTTTGGTCCAAAACTGTTTTCCTTCTTCAGAGGATAAGGCTTCGGTGACGGCTTCTTTGACGACTTTTGTTTCAATAACATAGGATTGCTGCATATCATCGGCGGCCAATACCTCATTGATGGCCTGCTTGCCTTCCTCTGTTTTTAGGATATCTGTCACCATTCGCTTGACGCCTTCATAATCATTTCTCTCCTGCGCTTCTGTATCGGAGCCCCCGCAGCCTGCTAATATGGTAAGAATGAGTAATATATAAATGAATCGGTACATGGATTACCGCTACCTTTCTTAAAAATAATCTGTATTTATAATATGGAGTCATTTATAATGAATTATGTATGGCAAGAGAAAAAAACTAAAAGACGTGTTAAACTATGCATAGAGTGATCAATGTAGGGGGATATTGTTTTGAAAAGTCGTAATGTGGTGAGATTATTTTTTACTACCTTGTTATTAGGTGGCGTTTCCACACTAATTGTTAGTTTTTTCGTGAAATCTGCAGTATATGCAGAATACATAAGTCCATTTGATTGGTTTGAGGTATTGGGTTTGTTTATCTTTTTTGCGGCGCTTGGTTTTGTATTTAGTCTGATCAGTCAGATGGGTTTTTTTGCTTATTTGACAGTAAACCAGTTTGCATTAGGTCTGTTCCGCAGCTATTGGCCGATTGTTCAAATAGGATTGATTGCTTTTGCTTTGTTTGATCTGGTTTACTTCCGTTATCGAAGTGTTGAAAATGGCAGCTTGTGGATGTTTGTACTGACGGCCATTGCACTGCTTATCTACGGTTTGATAATCGCCTGGATCAAGGCGAAAGAAACACAGCGCCGGGCATTTATACCAGCTCTGTTTTTTATGATTGTGATTACTTCGATTGAGTGGGTACCAGGGTTAAGAACCAGTAATGGCGATTACGCGTGGCTCATGATTGTACCTTTGGTGTTGTGCAATACCTATCAATTATTAATATTACATCGTTTAACGGAAAAGGAATAGACCATCGCGTCTATTCCTTTTCTATACAATGAAATAAAAGTTAAACGAAAGCAATTTCTTGAAGCGAAGCAACTTTTTACTCTAATATTTCCTGTTTGGTTTCTGCCTGACTGATTAATTCAGAAATAGTGACAAGCGATTGATTGCTCTTGATTTCAGGCAGAACAAGTTCCAGTGCTTGTTCGGTTTGTTTGACGCTATCAGAGGCGTGTAACAGAATAATATCGCCATTCGCAACATTCTCCAGAATATCTTCGGCAATTTTTTTCGTGCCGGGATTGGTCCAATCATTAGGGTTCAAGCTCCAATGCACGACTTTGAGGCCTTGCTGCTCTGCTAAGGAAATGATTTCTTCATTGAGGTGTCCGTTAGGTGCACGAAGTAGATAAGTATCGTCCAACCCCAATTTTTGAAAAACATCTTTTGCCTTGAGGATATCTTTTTGCACGTCTGCTGTCTCCATTTCGGTATAAGACGCATATTCGTAGCCTAACATGCCGATTTCATGTTGGCCTTCTGTGATTTTCTCTACGATGTCAGGATGTCGCTCTGCCCATTCACCACTAAGAAAAAAAGTAGCCGTCACGTCCTCTTTTTTCAATCTTTCTAAAATAGGGAGTGCTTGTTCATCCCCATGACTGATGTTAAATGTCAAAGCGATGGCGTTATTTTCTTCACTACCAGTTTGTAATGCCCTAGGCTCTTCTTTGCTTGAGAAGACCATGGATGTATAATTAGATTCCAGAAATAAAAACAATGCAATGAAAAAGGAAATAGGCAGGATTAATAATAATGTCTTCCTTATACTAATAATATATAAACGTCTCAATTCACTTTTCCTCCTTTGACGTGCTGGCTTGTCCTATCCTATGCATGGAGACACGCTGATATGTTGTCTAATTATGTTTGAAATGGTTGAAAAAAAGGAATAAGAGATAAAACGTTGGGTAGTTTATTACATAAAGTAAATAGTAGGAGTGAAGCCTATGTTAGGTTTATTGATTAATGAAAAGGAACAACAAGAGTTGCAATATATTATTAAGCGCGAGCTGGAAGAGTTGCTGTTGGATTTAGGTGATTCGCGTATTGATAACATCGTGAAGCAATCGATGCGGGAACGATATAAGGCGATTTTTCAGCTGTATACACGTGTAGCAAATAAAGAGGAAATTCAGAAATATATTCCTCAAAAAATGAAAATTGAATAAACGCCATTTTGACACTATATCTGATGGGATATAGTTTTTATTTTGTTTCGATGAAGAGAAAATAGAAAAATGCTTTGTTTGTCTTTGTGTACATACAAAGAAGTAGGGGCGTTCTTATTGAAACTGAATGAAGTAAGGAAGGAAACATCCATCAAAGCGAAGAATGGGATTGGTTTTTTATTAGCAGCTATTGTTATTTGGACGATTATTACCGTTATTTTTTTACTATTGAACTTATAAATGTAACAAAAACGTGTGACAAGCAGCATTATTTCATTCAACTTATATAGATGAAAGGTCAACTGATAATGAAGATCTGCTAGGGGTGGAGGTATTGCAGGTAGCTAGTGTATTTACTGGTGACTTTGTTTGCTTAGATTTTATAACAGATTGTTCGATCCACCTGTTTGTATATGGTTTCATGAAAAATCCAATGAGTTTGAACCTGTTGCGTATTGTGTGGCAGATAATTTTGCTATTTTTTTAAGATGCTTGATATAGAAACGAAGAGAATCCACATTTCAAAAAGTAATGTTACTTTTTGAAAAAACTTTAAAAAAACTATTGCTCAGTTGTTGTGATTATGGTATATTATTTCTTGTCGTCATTTGAGCGGCGAAATATTACAAACATATTAAAAAGCTGAAAATAAGGTATTGACTTCTTAATTTCAACATGATATATTATATTTCGTTGTAAAAACGACAACGTAACATTGATCATTGAAAACTGAACAAAACAACCAGTATGTGTAAGAAGAAAAGCAAAAAGCTAGCTTGTCAAAAGCGAGCACAAGTACAAACTATATTGAGAGTTTGATCTTGGCTCAGGACGAACG